>OY970244.1:0-3122500 GCA_963715485.1 uncultured Gammaproteobacteria bacterium | reverse complement strand
GCGAGGCCGAAAGGCGTAGTCGATGGAAAGCAGGTCAACATTCCTGCACCAGGTGCTGCTGCGATGGGGTGACGGAGAAGGCTAGACCAGCCGGGATCGGATTGCCCGGTTTAAGCGTGTAGGGAGAGTCTCTAGGAAAATCCGGAGATTCATTAATCCTGAGGCGTGATGACGAGGTCCTACGTGGATCGAAGTGGTTGATGCCCTGCTCCCAGGAAAAGCCTCTAAGCTTCAGGCAGTAACTGGCCGTACCGTAAACCGACACTGGTGGGTTAGGAGAGAATCCTAAGGCGCTTGAGAGAACTCGGGTTAAGGAACTCTGCAAATTGACACCGTAACTTCGGGAGAAGGTGTGCCTCTTATGGTGAGCGGACTTGCTCCGTGAGCTGTGAGAGGCCGCAGATAATCGGGGGCTGCGACTGTTTACCAAAAACACAGGACTCTGCGAACACGAAAGTGGATGTATAGGGTCTGACGCCTGCCCGGTGCCGGAAGGTTAAGTGATGAGGTCAGCGCAAGCGAAGCTTCTGATCGAAGCCCCGGTAAACGGCGGCCGTAACTATAACGGTCCTAAGGTAGCGAAATTCCTTGTCGGGTAAGTTCCGACCTGCACGAATGGCGTAACGATAGCCCTACTGTCTCGACCCGAGACTCAGTGAAGTTGAAATCGCTGTGAAGATGCGGCGTTCCCGCGGCAAGACGGAAAGACCCCGTGAACCTTTACTGTAGCTTTACGCTGAACTTTGAACTTGTTTGTGTAGGATAGCTGGGAGGCTTTGAAGCCGGGACGCTAGTCTCGGTGGAGCCAACCTTGAAATACCAGCCTGACAATTTCGGAGTTCTAACCTAGGCCCGTTATCCGGGTTGGGGACAGCGTATGGTGGGCAGTTTGACTGGGGCGGTCTCCTCCTAAAGAGTAACGGAGGAGTGCAAAGGTACCCTCAGCGCGGTCGGTCATCGCGCACAGAGTGCAATGGCATAAGGGTGCTTAACTGCGAGACAAACACGTCGAGCAGGTGCGAAAGCAGGTCATAGTGATCCGGTGGTTCTGTATGGAAGGGCCATCGCTTAACGGATAAAAGGTACTCCGGGGATAACAGGCTTATTCCTCCCAAGAGTCCACATCGACGGAGGAGTTTGGCACCTCGATGTCGGCTCATCACATCCTGGGGCTGTAGCAGGTCCCAAGGGTTCGGCTGTTCGCCGATTAAAGTGGTACGCGAGCTGGGTTCAGAACGTCGTGAGACAGTTCGGTCCCTATCTGCCGTGGGCGTTGGAGATTTGAGGGTGAGCTGCTCCTAGTACGAGAGGACCGGAGTGGACGCGCCTCTGGTGTTCCGGTTGTCACGCCAGTGGCATTGCCGGGTAGCTATGCGCGGACGGGATAACCGCTGAAAGCATCTAAGCGGGAAGCCCCCCCCAAGATGAGATCTCCCTGGGGACTTGATCCCCCTGAAGGGCCGTCGAAGACTACGACGTTGATAGGCTGGGTGTGTACGCACAGTAATGTGTTTAGCTAACCAGTACTAATTGCCCGTGAGGCTTGACCATATAACACCCAAGGAGCCTGAGGCTCCGTGAGTGCGACACATACGTGTTTCCACATTCCAGACATGCCTGCGCGGCGACAGCGATCTGCGGCGCGGGCGAACGTTTTGCCTGGCGGTTATAGCGAGCGGGAACCACCCGATCCCATTCCGAACTCGGAAGTGAAAACGCCCTGCGCCGATGGTAGTGTGGCCGCATAGCCATGTGAGAGTAGGTCACTGCCAGGCTTCCAAATCGAACCCCCCGGTCGAAAGGCCGGGGGGTTTTCTTTTCTTGGCCGGGTGGCAGGGCTGCGTTCAGAAGCGCGCCATGCGCGCGGCGATCGGCCCGAAGCGCGGGTCGTCCCGCAGTACATCGAGGGCCGGCTCGACATTGACGTAACCGCCTAATTGCGAGCGGTCGTCGATGGCGCGCTCGAGCGCCGCGATGGCGGCGTCCCGGTTTCCCAGGTCGACGTGGATCTGGGCCAGGTCGAAGCCGACTCCGAAGCCGCGTGCTGCGAGCTGTTCAAGCCGTGCCACTTCGCCGGCAGCCTCGTTGCGGCGTCCTGCCTGGGCATAGGCCCGGCCCAGGGTGGAAAGCGAGCCTGGCGCCGGTTCGTTGTGACCTGCCATCAGGTCGAGGACCTCGACGCTGCGGCCTTGCGCGAGCATTACCCGGGCAAGGAAGTGTCTCGGCAGAGGTGCGTTGGGCACGGCTTGCAGCACGCTGGCCAGGCGCCGCTCGGCCTCATCGAGTTCGCGCGCCATGTACTCGACCAGGCCCGCGACGGAACTGAAGACGAAAGAAGCGGGCTCGAGCTGCTGGGCCTTCGCGATGGCCTCGATGGCTGCGGCGTGGCGACCTGCCTGCGTGAGGTTGAGAGCCATGAACGCATGCGCCAGGGCTTGGGTGGGATCCAGGGCAAGTGCCCGTCGGTACAGCTCACGTCCTGCCCCGAGGGCCCGATCCATCTGCGTCACGACCTGTCCCATTGCCATATAGCCGTCAGGCAGGCCTGGATCCGAGCGGATCGCCCGCGCCGCGGCCTCACGCGCGTACTCGAAGGCCGCTGCAGGGGGTTCCATGTTGAAGACTGCGGCGAGCGACCACGTCTCCGACAGTCCGGCCAGCGCGAGCGAGAAGTCCGGGTCACGTGCCACGGCGGCTGAGAAGAACTCGATGGCCTTGCGCAGCGATGCCTCGTTGCGGCGCCCAACGTGGTAGCGGCCGTTCGCGTAGAGCTGCCAGGCCTCGACGTCCGTGGTCTCGTGACGAATGGCGCGCTGTCTGGCGTCGGCTGGCAAATGCGGCGTCAGCGCCTCGACCAGCTGGGTGGCCAGCGAGTCCTGCACGGCGAAAAAGTCATCGAGCCGTTCCGTAAAATCGTCCGCCCAGAGTGTCCGTCCGGTGGCCGTCTCGATCAGGCGTGCCGTCAGGCGGATTTGGTCGTCTCGAATCTGCACGTTGCCATCCAGTACGACCTCGACCCCCAGCGCCTTTCCGGCCACGGATCGATCCTGACTACCGTCCGTGTAGCGCATCACCGAGCTGAGGGGCGCAACCGCCAGTCCTTGCAAGGTACTGAGGCGATTGACCAGGAGATCGGCAACGCCGAGTTCGATCGCGGGGTCACCCTGCGTTCCGGTAAGTGGGCGAAATGGAAGCACGGCGAGTGATCGCGGCAGCCCGGCCACCTGAACCCGGCTGTGCCACCAGTAGATGCCTGAGGCGATGGCCGCGGCACCCGCGCCCAACGAAGCCAGCACCCGCCGCCTGTTGATGCCGCTGGTCGGCATGTTCCCGGCACCGCCCGGCTTGGCCCCGTCCGGCCATACGCTGTCCGTGGCGATGCCGGTTTCGCCGCCGGGTACGCCGGCCGGCGGGATATCCGGTACCCGATGTGCCGGCGGCAAGCCAGGTTCCACGCCTTCCGGTTCCAGTTCGCCAACGAACTGGTAGCCGCGGCCGGCAATGGTCAGGACGAACCGTGGCTTGTCGCGACTGTCGCCGAGCGCGCGCCGCACCGCGGACACAGCCTGGTTGAGGTTGTTCTCCTCGACCACCGTGTTCGGCCAGACGGCCTTCATCAGCTCTTCCTTGCCGACCAGGCGATCGCGATTCTCGACCAGGTGCACGAGGATGTCGTAGCCGCGACTGGACAGCGGACACGGACTACCGTCCGGAGCGCTCAGCCGGCGACGGGTCGTGTCGAGTTCAAAGCCACCGAAATGGTAGAGGGACTGTCTTTGCATGCTTGTGGGTGGGGCTCCACGAAACCGGTCATCCACCGTCCCCGGCACAGACTTGCTTGTGGACTCGATGCTAGAGTAAGCCGGCCCGGCGTCCAATTGTACCTGCCGGGACATCTGGGGGGGCATTGAGCGCTAGAGGGCGGGGGCCCGGCCGGCGGCTCGCGATGCAGGTCGGCCTGGTGCTGCTGGCGACGTCAATGCAGGTTGACGCCGGCGCGGCGCCGGCTGCGCTCGAGCCGGTGCTCGTCACCGGTACCCGGCTGGTCGTCCCCGATGCCATCCCAGCGAGCCCCATCGTGGTCGTGGCGCAGGAGATGCTGCTGCAGGGGGCGTCGGTCTCCGTCGAGCGAACGCTGGCGCGGTTCCCGCAGTTCGTGCCGGTCGCCGGCGCGACGTCGAATGATCCCGGCAACGACGGCCAGGCCAACCTCTCGTTGCGTGGCGTGGGGGCCGCGCAAACCCTCGTGCTGCTCGATGGCCGGCGGGTCACGCCGGCTGACGGGCGCGGCATCGTCGACCTGAATGTCATTCCACCGGCCCTGATCGACAGCGTCGAAGTCGTCACGGGCGGGGCGTCTGCCGTATATGGGTCGGATGCCGTCGCGGGAGTCGTCAATATCCATCTCAAGCCGTCGTTCGACGGGGTGGAGGCGCGCGGCTCGTGGTCGAGCACGGCTCGCGGTGACGGCGAAGAGTATGCAGCCGACCTGACGGCGGGTACCCGCTTCGCCTCGGGGCGCGGGTCACTCATGGCCAGCGCCGGCTACGCCCGGCGCGAGCTGCTGTACCAGGACGACCGGTCGCGGTCGAGGCAGCCATTGCGCTATTACCCTGACGAATCGGGCGGCGTCGGCCCTGGCCACGCTCTCCTCGACTACGGCGCGACCATTACGGCGGACGGCCTCAACATCGTGTTTTCCGACCCGGCCGCTTTCGACGAGGTGTTCTCGGGTTACGGGTTTGCGCCGGGCAGCGTGCCCTACTATGCCGGGATCGGCGTCAACCGCGACGGCAGTCTCTACACGATCGGCGACCAGGTCCACCCAGGCACGGTGGTGAACTACCGGGGCGTGACCGATAGCCCG
The DNA here is from genome assembly GCA_963715485.1 of uncultured Gammaproteobacteria bacterium. Taxonomy (GTDB): domain Bacteria; phylum Pseudomonadota; class Gammaproteobacteria; order Steroidobacterales; family Steroidobacteraceae; genus SG8-30. The sequence continues at coordinate 3,117,633 of OY970244.1, read as the reverse complement.
GGCTACAACGATCGTGTCGTGACCACCAACCTTGCACCCGAAACCGCGTTGCAGCTGCCGCTGGAGCGCAAGTCGCTGTTCCTGCATGGGTCGTTCGATGTCACCGACGAGACCAGCGTGCTGTTCCAGCTGCTCTATGCGGATTACACGAGCTCGCTCGCACTCGGCCCGCCAGATTCCGGCATCCTGCTGGCGCCCCCAACCAATCCCTATGTGCCTGCCGACCTGTCCCGGCTGCTCGCGTCGCGGGCCAATCCGGACGTCCCGTTCCGCCTGCTGAAGCGGCTGGTCGACCTGCCAAACCGTGTCGCCACAAACGACCGCGACCTGCTGCAGCTGACCGCGGCGGTCGACGGGTCGCTGGCCGGCGAATGGCGCTACCAGGCCCATGTCCAGTGGGGCCGCAACAACCGGGACGAGCAGCGCAGCGGCAACGCGCTGACCGGAGAGATCGAGTCGCTGCTGAACGAACCCGACGGTGGCGTCGCGCGCTGCGGCGAGATCAACCTGTTCGGCCTGAACCCGATCGCGCCGGCTTGCGCGGCGCAGATCACGGCCGATGCCACCAACACCATGGAGGTGAACCAGTTCGTCGCAGAGGCGGTCCTGCACGGCACGCTGGCGACCCTGCCGGCCGGTGACCTGCAGGCAGCGGTCGGCGTCTTCTACAAGCGAGACGAATTTTCCTTCCGCGCCGACCCGCTCGCGGCCAGCCAGCTGCCGGCCGTGCCGGGCGTCATCGGGCCCCGTCCGGTGATGGCGGGGTTTCCGATTGCGCCGAGTCGCGACGGCAGCGAATCGAATGCAGATGCCTTCGTGGAGCTGCACCTGCCGTTGTGGCGGGCCGACGATGGCAGCGAGCGTCTCTACGCCGGTCTGGGCTACCGGCGGGCCGACTACCATCGTGCCGGCGGTTTCGACTCGTACAAGGCGGAGTTGCTGTTTCGCCCGGCGACCAGCTGGCGGCTGCGCGGCTCGTACCAACGCGCGCTGCGGGCGCCGAGCGTCGACGAACTCTTCTTCCCGCAGCTGCTGGGCCAGTTGTATCTCACACCGCCCGATCCCTGCAGCGTTTCCAGTGCCCAGCGACAGGGTCCCGATGGCGCGGCGGTGCGCGACCTCTGCCTTGCCCAGGGCATGCCCGAGGCGCTGATCGACCGCTACGAATATCCGCTGGCCCGGGTGGAAGGAGTGACCGGCGGCAACCCCGACCTGTCGGCGGAGCACTCGACGTCCATGACCGCCGGGATCGAGTATTCGGCGAACGTGCTGGCCGGCGCAGAGTTGACCCTCGCGCTCGACTGGTACCGGATCGAGCTGGCCGACGCGATCGGGCGGTGGGACACCGACACCGTGATCCACCGGTGCTTCGACCCGGCCTACAACCCGGCCTATGTGGCTGGCAACGCCTACTGCAGCTACTTCGAGCGCAGCCCGAGCGACGGAACGATCTTCTCCCGTGAAATCGACCGCAACTCTGGTGGCATCGATACGCGCGGCATCGACCTGCGCGTGGCGTGGCGCCACGACCTGGGACCGGGCCGGGCCGGGATGGACGCCTACGTCGGCTACGTCGACGAATGGACCCTGCGTGAACCGCATGGTGGTGCGGTGCAACTGGCAGGGACGATCGGGGCCCGGGCCTTCGGCGGCTCCCTGCCGCGCTGGAAGTCCCTGTTGACCGCGGACTACGCATGGCGCGACTGGCGGGTATTCACGACCTTTACGCACCTCGACGGGATGCGCGATGCGCTCTATCGCGAATTCGAGGTGCCTTCGGCCTCCTATCTTGGCGCCGGCATCGCCCTGGACCTGCAGAGCACCGCGCTGGCCGGCGCCACGCTGGAAGCGGGCGTCGAAAATCTCACCGACACGGCGCCACCCTTGTTTCCAAGTTACCCGCAGGCCAATACCGATCCGTCACAATATGACGTACTGGGTCGACGCTACTGGCTGTCGCTGAGGTGCCGGTTCTGAACTCGATGAAGCCCTTTCGCAGCATCCGCTTTGCCGCCGTCAGCCTTGCCCTGTTGCTGGCCGCCGAGGCGGCACGGACAGCCGACGTTGAAGTCAGCACGGCCGCCGGGCTGTATGCGGCGCTCGATGCGGCGCGACCCGGAACCCGCATACACCTGGTCGCGGGCCACTACGAACTCGACCGTTCCCTGAAGGTGCCGGATGGCGTCGCGCTCTCCGGCAGCGGCAGCATGGAACTCGATGCCGAGGGTCGGGCGGCGGGAATGGTCCCGGCCGGCGCCACGACGCTCAGGGCGCACGGCGCGTGGTCAGGCAACGTGATTGAAATGGGACACCGGGCATCGCTGCAGCGACTGAGTGTCGTCGATGCACCGGAGGAAGCCGCTGGCCCGAACGACGAGGCCCCCCTGCGCAATCTCGTGGTCGTGGCCTCGCGGCGTCCCGGCGACGTGGTCGAGGCGTCGATCCGCGATTGTGAGCTGTCGACCGGACAGTCGTTCAGTTTCGGCCGGGCCGGCCCATCCGGCCGCGCCATCGGGGTCTGGACGCGTAACCCGAGCGACGGTGGGCCCATGGATGCAGAGGCGGAGGTGCGGCTGAACCTGGAGCGCTCGATAGTGCGCGCACCGAACAGCAATTCGATGTTCGCGATCAACTTTGCCGCGGGTGGCCGGGTGGAGGTGACGATCTCCGGCAGCCTGTTGCACGGTCAACTGAGCGCAGCAGGCGGCGCCAGTCGCCCGGACCCGGTGACCCACGCCAGCACGTTGATCCGTTCACACAACACCCTGTACGCGGCGGCGGATGGGCTCGGCCGCGTCGGCTGGCACCTGTTTGGCGGGAGCGGCGTCCCACACCCGGACCTCGGCCTCGGCGTGCCGCCGGGCGCCGACGACAACCTGGCGCTGTTTTTTTCGCGCGGGGATCGCATCGAAGGTTACCGCACGGGCATCCTGGCGGCGGCGGGCCGGCGGATCGGCAACCTGTCGGGACCGAGTTCGGGCAATCGTTTGGAACTCGACCTGCGCGATCTCAGGATTCGCAGTGAAGGCGAGGGAGCTGCCGACCTGCGCCTGTTCGGGGCGCTGGCGGAGGCGACCCCGGGCGGCACCGAAACGCTGCCGCCGGGCGAGCGCAACGTCCTAACGCTTCGCCTGCAGGGTGGAACCGGCAGCGGGCGGCGCGACAACCGCTACGCACACCTGGAGAGGCTGGAATCGGGCGTCCCAGGGGATGATGCCGGCAATCGCTTGCGCATCGAAGGCTCGGCGGCCCAATTCGGGCAATCCAATCCGGGCTTCGACCCGGCGCCCGCCGGCGAGTACTTCGAAACCGGGTCCCGCTAGCTCGCGACCCTGGCGCCAGACCCTGCCAGTCTGGCCATTCAGGACTATTCAGCTCCTTTCAAGACTCTTCACCCCGGTCCTGCCACGGTGAACCCCAGATCGGGAGGCCATGGGCGCCGCCCGGCCGCACCAGGGGGAGGGCACGACCGTGATGTATTCGATCAGGACGACAAAGCTGGATCGCCAGGGGCGAAGACTCGCCATCATGGCGGTCGTCACCTGGATGGCGGCCGGGTTGGCCGGATGTGGGAGCGGCGGCGGCTCCGCGCCGTCCGCAGGAGAGCCATCAGATCCTCCCGGCGGTACGGGGGCGGCTGGAACGGGCACTGTCAGGGCGAAGGTCACCGACGTGTTCGGTGACCCGGTTGCCGGCGCCTCGGTGTCGTGGCTAGGTTCCGCCTCGACCGTTACCCTGCGTTCCGGCTCCGACGGGGCGGTCCAGTTCGAAAATGTCCCAGGGGGTAGGGCCCGGGTGTGCGCCGACCACCCAGTGCGTGGCCACACTTGCGGCGCTCCCGATTCAATTACAGTCGAGAAGGGCAAGGTGCTCGAGCTGTCGCGACAGCTCGAGCCTGGGACCTCGCCTGTGGCCGCGGTATTGGCGGCGACCGTGAACCCCGGCGGCATCAGCGCGGACGGCCGCAGCCTCGACGTCACGATACGGGTGGCGGTCACCAACGCCCGTGTCGGCTCGTCATGGTTCGATGATGGAAGCTTGACTACGTACCGTACCGTGGTGGCCGATTGCACCGCGCGAACCGGCGACGAGCTGGCCCAGCTGGGTCCGAGGTGCATTCGCGCCGCCGACGGCAGCGACATTTCCTATTCCTTCGGGGGGCTCAAGGACCTTGGCATTGTCGAGGCTATTCAGGGTGAGCCGCAGCCCTGGGCAGTTGGCCTGCTGATCGACCAGAGCGATGCGGGCCTCTCGCCAGACTTGGCTCCGAACGAGCAGCGTTTGTTTGCTTCCAAGTTGTTCGCGGACGCGCTACTGCCCGACACCCGTCTCGCGCTGGCCGCGTTTGCCAGCGACGACCCCTCGGGCAGCTTGTCGAAACTGCCACAGCAACCGGTAACTTTCTTCCCGGTCGAGGCGCCCGGGTTCGTGACCAGCCGGCCCGAGGCATTTGAGGTATTGCAGGACCTGTCCGGTCTCGTCGGAGGCGGGGCGCCGTTGTATGACGCCATTGTTGCCGGCGTGGAATTCATGGCGACCCATACGCCGTCTGATCTACGGCGCGGTCTCGTGATCGTCTCCCATGGATCGGACTCCACCTGCGGGACGCCAGCGCGATGCACAGAGCAGCGACGGAAGATCGTTGCTGCCGCACGCGCGGCCGATGTCCAGCTCTTCCTCGTGGGCGTCGACGGTGATTACCTGTGCAATGCCGTAACCGAGGGCGTCTGCGATTATGTCGTCGGCGCTCAAGAACCGCTGATTCTGCTGGCAATTGAGGGAGGGATCCCCTTGGTGGTCGATAACAGCACCTTCGGTGGACGAATCAACTCGTCGCTTGATCTTGTCCGTCAATGGCTGTCGGGTGCGATGCTGGTGCAGAACGTCAGCGTTCGCCTGACCACTGATACTCATGGGGCCTTCGCTCCAGGTGTCGTCGTCACGGGCCGCATGGGTGGGGTCAACCCAGAATTGTGCCCATTGGATTGCCTGCAGTTCTCGCTGCCGTTCAACGTGACCGTGCCGAATTAGGCAGTCGCAGGCATGGCTGCAGGTTATTTCAGTTCATTTCAGTTCATTTCAGGACCGGCCAAAGAGCTTTCAGGATCGCCTGTGTGACCGTGCAATCCGAAGGACGGCAATCCCGCCGTCCAATCGGAGGACGCAGTCATGAAAGCGAGCAAGAGGATCCGGGCGACGGCGCTGGTGCTGACCGTCTGCCTGGCGGCAGGATCGGCCATGGCGGATGAGGGAGGACGCTGGAAAGCCGCGGATACGCTGGTCGGCGCGTGGCGGGTGACGATCACGCCATACGACTGCGCGATCGGGACTGAATTCCCGCAGTTCTCTTTCCGGTCATTCCTGACCTTTGCGGAAGGTGGCACGATGTCAGAAACGACGTCGAATGCGACGTTCCAGCCGGGCCAGCGCAGCGCTGGTCATGGCTACTGGGAGCGGACCGGCCCCAACTACTACCATTCAGTGTTCGAAGCCTTCATCAACTTCACCGTGAGTCCTCCGCTGCCGCCGCCGACGCCGCCGTACCAGCGCGGTACGCAGAGACTCGAGCAAGGCATCCAGCTGCTGGACCGGGATCATTGGACCAGCGATGCGGACGTGTTCTTCTTTGATGCGGGTGGGAGCCAGTGGCGGCCGCCCGGGTGCGCGAAAGCGGATGCGGAGCGCATCAGGTAAGCGCCGTGGTGACCGGCCCGGCAGTATCATGCCGGGCCGGATCTCTCGCCCCAGACATGCCGTCTGCTACCCAGGCAGCGCGCTCGTCCAGGTTCCCGCAAGCTCACCGAGACCCTCAATCGCGGCGAGAGTCACTGCAAATTGGTAATCGCGGGTCGCGCCGCTAAGATGTCGCCCTTCGACGGAGGGGACGCATGGGCCGATACCGCGGCTTGCCGGAACTGGCTGGAACCCACCAGCAGCGCATCGGCGTGCTGCTGGTCAACCTCGGCACGCCCGACGCGCCGACCTATGGCCCCGTGCGGCGCTACCTCGGGCAGTTCCTGCGCGACCGGCGCGTCATCGAACTCTGTCCCTACGCCTGGTGGCCGATCCTCTACGGCCCGATCCTCACTTTCCGCCCACGCAAGTCGGCGGCAGCCTACGCCAAGATCTGGCTCGAGGACGGCTCGCCGCTGCTGCGCTACTCCGAGCGCCTCACCGCCAAGCTGGAGCGCGAGCTGCACGCCAGCCTCGGCGAGGACGTTCGTGTCGCGCTGGCGATGACCTATGGCAAGCCCTCGGTGAAGGCCGTGCTCGAGGGCCTGTTCCGTGACGGCATCACCCACCTGCTGGTGCTGCCGATGTACCCGCAGTATTCGGGAACCACCACAGGCGCCGTGTTCGACGCCGTCGCGCGGGTGCTGATGCGCCGCCGCGCGGTGCCCGAGCTGCGCTTCATCCGCGACTATCACGACGACCCGGGCTACGTGGACGCCTTCGCGGCGCGGATAGAGCAGTCCTGGGCCGAGGCCGGCGGGCGCTCGCACCTGCTGCTGTCCTACCACGGCATCCCGGTGAAGTACGTGGAGAAGGGCGACCCTTACCGGGCCCAGGCGACCCGCATGTCCGAACTGATCGCGACGCGCCTCGGGCTCGGGCCGGGCGACTGGTCCATGAGCTTCCAGTCGCGGTTCGGGCCGACCGAATGGCTGCAGCCCTACACCGACGAGCGGCTGCAGGAACTCCTCACCCAGGGCGTCAGGGACGTCACGGTGGCCTCGCCAGCCTTCAGCGTGGACTGCCTCGAGACGCTCGAGGAACTGGGTGTCGAGTACCGCCACCAGTACCTCGAGGCAGGCGGCAACACCTTCACGCTGGTGCCGGCGCTCAACGACGACGACGTCCATGCGCGGGCGTTGGCCGCCATCATCAGGCGCCAGATGCAGGGCTGGCCCGGCGTGACTTCCAGCTAGAGCTGCGCCTCGATAGGGAACACCCGGGCGAACCAGGCCTGGAAGCGTCGCCAGCCGGAGGCCAGCGGTTCGTTGTCGAGCTCCTGCGTGCCGTCCGACCAGCGCAGCTCGCCGTCGACCAGCGAGACCCGCCAGGCACGCTCCGGAGCGGTCTGGCGCGCGAACAGGCCCGCGAACTGGCGTGACAGCTCCGGACTGCCCACGAACACCCCTTGTTCCGTGTTCAGGATGGCCGAGCGTGGATCCAGGTTGAAGCTGCCGACGAACAGCAGCTCGCCGTCGATGGTCAGGGCCTTCGTGTGCAGGCTCGCACCGCTCGAGCCGAACAGACTGGAACCGGTCGCGGTTCCCCCCTCCGGCTTGAGCTCCCACAGCGTGACCCCGCCCTCCAGCAGTTCGGTCCGGTACTTCGAGTAACCGCCGTGCACGGCGGCGACGTCGTTGGCCGCCAGTGAGTTCGTGAGGATGCCCACCTCCTTGCCGGCCTGGGCGGCATCGACGAGCCAGTCCGTGGCGGACTGGCCCGGCACGAAGTAAGGGGAGATGATGGCGATGCCGCGCCGTGTCTCGCGGATCGCCTCGCGCAGGGCCACCGCCACGGCGGAGCGGTCGAGGCTCTCTTCCTTCTTCGCCTTCAGGGGATCGTCGGACACGAACCGGTACTCTCCGGTCCAGGTCATCGGCCAGTCGCCTGCGGTCAGGCGCTGGATCGCATCGTTCCGCCGCAGCGACTCGGCGTAAGCGCTCCGCCTCGCCTCCTCGTAGGCCGGGGCGAAGCGGTCCCGCAGCGCCTGCAAGGCCGCATCGTCCAGCGGTTCCTCCTGCAGGACGGTCACCGGAAAGGTGGCGGGAGAGTTCCAGAACCGGTCGAACGAAGCGGACACGTCGCGCACCACCGGGCCCACCATGACGAAGTCGAGATCGACGAAATTGACCTCCTCGCTGGCGCCGAAGTATTCGTCGCCGAGGTTGCGGCCACCCACCATCGCGAGGCGGTTGTCCGCGATCCACGACTTGTTGTGCATCCGGTGGTTGAGGCGCCCGAAATTCCCGAGGAACTCGAAGGCCATGGACATCGTCCCGGAACGTGAGGCCAGCGGGTTGAAGACCCGAATCTCGATGTTCGGGTGGGTGTCCAGCGCGGCCATCGTGTACTGCTTGGCGCGTGCGTCCATGTCATCGAGCAGCAGGCGCACCTTGACCCCGCGTTCGGCGGCTTCCAGCAGCGCCGCGGCCAGCACCAGGCCGGTCAGGTCCTGGTGCCAGATGTAGGTCTGCACGTCCAGGCTGCGGGCCGCCATCCGGGCCGTGCGATGGCGGATGGCGAAAGCCTCGCGGCCGTCGCTGACCAGCCGGAAACCGGACTGTCCCGGATGGCGCGCCTCGATCGGCGCGACCAGTTCGTCGATCGCACCGTCACCGGCAGCGACCGGGATCGCCTCTTCGTCGGGCAGCACCGGCCGTTCCGGCAGGGGTGCGCAGGCTGCCGCCAGCAGCAGCAGGGGGGGCAGTAGCCAGCGCATCGTCCGCGTCATCGTTCAGTCCTTCTTCGGATCCTCAGCCGCTGCCGCCGCGTGCCTCGGCCCCGACGCGTACCGGGTGCAAGGGCGGGTTCGCGGCCGCCGCATAGTAAGGCTGCATCTTGGGAGCCAGCTGCGCCAGCTTCTGCTGCCGCTGTTCCGGTCCGGGATGCGTGCTCAGGAACGCCGGCGGCGCGCTGCCTCCCACTGCTTCCATCTTCTGCCAAAGTGTTGCGGCGGCCCGCGGGTCGTAGCCGGCCTTGGCGGCCAGCTCGATGCCGATGCGGTCGGCCTCCGCCTCCGCGGCGCGGCTGTTGGGCAGACTGACCGCCAGCGCCGCGGCTGCGGCCGCCATGGCCATGGTCTGGCCCGGCTTGTCGGAGGCGATCCCTGCCGCAACGATGCCGAGCTGCGAGGCCATGGATACGGACATTTTCTCCGCCGTGTGGTTGGCCAGGGCGTGGCTGATTTCGTGGCCCATCACCTGTGCCAGCTCGTCATCGGTCGGGTCCACCTTCAGTATCAGGCCGGTGTACACGGCCATCCGGCCGCCGGCCATGCACCAAGCGTTGACCGTCTTGGGCTCGTCGATGACCTCGACGCTCCAGTCCCAGCGCGCGGAGTCGGGGCGCATGATCACGGCCTGCGCGACCAGCCTCTCGGTGATGCGTTCGACACGGCCGAGCAACCGCGGGTCCGTGACCAGCTTGCCCTCGGCCTTGAGCTTGCTCATGTCCTGGACGTAGGCCTGCTTCGATGCACTGATGGCCTGGTCTTCGGAGACCAGCATCAACTGCCGCCGGCCGGTCGGGCTGGTCGCGCAGGCGACCATGACGACTGCGGTGATGACGAGCACCGTGATCTTGCGAAGCATCCTGCCTCCATGGAGGTTTCTGAAACCGCGAATATAGCGGATCGACGTGAGTCACGAGCGGCCCGCAACAATACTAGGGAGCGCAACCTAAGTCCGGACATCAGCGTGGAAATCCCCAGCCGGGGTTGCTTTTGGGTTCGCGCGCACCAAAGCTTGAACCACAGGTCATGTGGCTGCAAAGCATTCCTCCTGGTTGCCGCAGCCGGATCGCCTGATTGGAGGCGCATGCGCTTCGACTATGTCATCGTCGGCGGCGGTTCCGCCGGATGTGTGCTGGCCAATCGCCTGAGCGCAGATCCTGCGCTGACGGTCTGCCTGCTCGAGGCGGGACCCGCCGATAACTCGCCGTTGATTCACATCCCGGCCGGCGTACTGGGCATCGTCCCCACCAGGCACGTCAATTGGGCCTACGAGACGGTGCCACAGCCTGGGCTCAATGGGAGGCGAGGCTACCAGCCGCGAGGACGCACGCTCGGTGGGTCGAGTTCCATCAATGCCATGATCTACGTGCGCGGACACCGCGCGGACTACGACGACTGGGCGGCGCTCGGCAATGACGGCTGGGGCTACGCCGACGTGCTGCCGTACTTCATTCGTTCGGAGGATCAGGCGCGCGGCGCGGACGAATTTCATGGCGTCGGCGGCGAACTCACCGTATCGGACCTGCTCGAGCCCGTGCCTGCATCGCGCGCCTTCGTCGATTCGGCGCGCCGGCAGGGCATCCCGGAAAACCGCGACTTCAACGGTGCGAGCCAGGAGGGTGCGGGCCTCTACCAGGTGACCCAGCGCATGGGCCGCCGCTGCAGCAGCGCAGTCGCCTTCCTGCGCCCGGCTTCGGGCCGGCCGAACCTGGCAGTACTGACCCATAGCCGGGCCGAGGCAGTGGTCGTCTCCGGTGGCCGCGCTGCAGGCGTACAAGCCCGCCTTCGCGGACGATCGGAGACCATCGAGGCTACGCGCGAAGTGGTCCTGTGTGCAGGGAGCTATGGATCACCGCAGTTACTTTTGCTGTCGGGAATCGGTCCCATCGATGAGTTGGAGCGTCACAGCCTGCCCACGCGCCATGAGTTGCCTGGCGTCGGGTCGGGGCTGGTCGATCACGTCGACCTGGCGCTCTGCTATCGCTCGCCGAGCAAGGACCTGTTTGGCCTCACGGTCCGCTCGGGTCTCAAGGGCCTCAAGGGGCTGTGGGAGTTCTATCATCACGGTCGCGGCATGCTGACCACCAATTTCGCGGAGGCAGGGGCATTCATCCGCTCGCGCGCCGGACTCGACCGGCCGGACCTGCAGCTGCACTTCGTCAACGGGCTGGTAGACGACCATGCGCGCAACCTGCACTACGGTTACGGCATGAGCTGTCACGTCTGCGTCCTGCGGCCGAAAAGCCGCGGAAGCGTCCGGTTGGCTTCGCGCGACCCGTCTGCTGCGCCGCTCATCGACCCGAACTTCCTGGCCCACGACGATGACGTTCAGGAGCTGCTCGCGGGGGTCAAGGCCGCACGCAACATCATGGACAGCGACCCGTTGGTGAAGCACCGCGACGGCGAGATGTACACCGGCGAGGCGCGATCGGACGACGAGATCGTCGACTGGATGCGCCGGCGCGGCGACACGATTTATCACCCGGTCGGCACGTGTCGCATGGGCGTCGACGACATGGCCGTGGTCGACCCGCAGTTGCGGGTCCGCGGGCTGGAGCGTCTCCGCGTCGTAGATGCCTCTGTGATGCCGACCCTGATCGGTGGCAATACCAACGCCCCGACGATCATGATCGCGGAGAAGGCGGCGGACCTGATCCTGGCGGCGTAGGCGACGAGGGCGAGCAAGACGGGGCCTTCGGTCGCGGGGCCGTCGCCCGGTTGGGGAAGGATCTCGGTACCACCGTCTTTTCAGCTAGATACAGATGGTTTCTAAGTCTCCTCTGATGATATTGATGTTTTCCAGCCACAGTCGTGCACCTGCCGGATCCCCAAATCGCGCCGCCGGGCACCAATCTGGTTCATGCAACTGCGTAAATCGCAGTTGCAGCCGTACCTCAACGGTGCTGTAACATTCTCGCGCTCAAATAGCGGCCCTGTCGCTAACCCACCACAGGTTCAGGGGAGAAACAAAAATGTCCGCCCGCCGTAACTCGACCCGGCTCGCCATGGCTGTGTCCTCGATTCTTGCCGCACCCGCAATCGCCACCGGTTTCGGCCTGGCAGCCGGATTTGCGTTCGCTCCCGAGGCGCGCGCGCAGGAAACCTCCGCCCAGATCGGCGGTATCGTCGTCGACGCCAACGGCAGCGCCGTTGCCGGCGCCGAGGTCAGGGTCACACACGTTCCATCGGGAACTTCCAGCAGCGCGACGACCAATGCCTCCGGCCAGTTCGTGGTGACCGGCCTCAGGGTCGGCGGCCCGTATTCGGTCACGGCTTCCTCGCAGGGCAACCAGGGCGCCGCGATCGAAAATGTCTACACTGAGCTTGGCCGGCGCGAAGCGCTGACACTGGCGCTGACGCCGATGACGCAGCTCGCCGAAGTGCAGGTCACGGCGGCCGGAACCCAGGCGACCGCGATTGGCGTCGGCGCCGAGTTCTCGGCCGAGACCATCGCCAGCCAGGCCAGCATCAAGCGCGACCTCAAGGACACCCTGCAGATTGACCCGAAGGCCTGGGTCGACGCGACCAACTCCGATGCGCTGGAAGTGGCCGGTGTCAACAGCAAGTACAACAGTATCACCGTCGATGGCGTGCGCCAGAGCGACGACTTCGGGATCAACAACAGCGGGTACCCTACGCTGCGCTCACCGGTCTCCCTCGACGCGGTCGAGGCCGTGGCGCTGCTGTCGGCACCGTTCGACGTGCAGTACTCGAGCTTCCGCGGCTCGACCATCAACGTCGTGACCAAGTCGGGCACCAACGAGTTTTCGGGCTCGGCCTTCTACTACAAGTACGACGATAGCCTGGTCGGCGACAAGAGCCGGGACGACAAGCTGGACTTTCAGTTTGACAACGAAACTTACGGCGCCTCGCTTGGAGGCCCGATCATCAAGGACAGGCTGTTCTTCTTTGCTTCCTACGAGAAACTCGATCGTACGGCGCCGCAGGACTACGGCCCGACCGGCTCGGGCGCGGCCATCGAGGTGCCTGGCATTAGCCAGGACGAGTACGAGGGGATCATCCAGATTACGCGCGACGTCTACGGTTATGACCCCGGCACGACGCTTTCCAGCCTGCCCGAGACGGACGAAAAAATTCTCGCCAAGCTCGACTGGAATATCACGGATACCCAGCGCGCATCGTTCTCCTATCAGAATACCGACGGCAACGTGGTGGTCCAGAGCAATAACAGTGCGGGGGGGCGCGATCTGTCGACGCCGTCGGACTGGTACAACCTCGCGATCAAGCTGGAGTCCTACTCGCTGCAGTTGTTCTCCGATTGGTCGGACCTGTTCGCGACCGAGTTCAAGGCGTCTCGCAAGGAGGTGGTAACGACGCAGGAGTCGCTGTTCGGCACCGACTTCGCCAATTTCCGCGTGCTGACCGGCGCACCAGGTGGCGGCGAGGTGTTCATCGGCGCCGACGTGTTCCGCCAGGCCAACGAGCTGTCAAACGATCTCGACCAGATCAAGCTGAAGGGTAATTTCTTCCTCGGCGACCATACCCTGTCGGTGGGTTACGAGCGGGAGATGCTCGACATCTTCAACCTGTTCGTGCCGCGCAGCAAGGGCGAGTACTATTTCAGCAGCATTGCGAACTACCAGGCGCGAATCGCCAATCGCCTCGATTATTCGAACGCGTACACCAACGATGCCAGGGACGGCGCTGCCAGCTTCGGCTACAACGTCGATGCGCTCTACGTCCAGGACACCTGGAAGGTCACGCCGGAATTCGAGCTGCAGGGGGGCGTGCGCTTCGAGAAGTTCTCCTCCGGCGACAAGCCACTGCTCAATACCAACTTCGAGAGCCGCTACGGCTTCGACAACCAGGAAACGCTCGACGGCCGCGACCTGTTCATGCCGCGGCTCGGGTTCAACTGGCAGCTGGACGACGCCACGCTGCTGCGTGGTGGTATCGGCCTGTTCGGCGGCGGCACCCCCAACGTGTGGGTGTCGAACAGCTTCTCCAATGACGGCGTCACGGTCGTGCAGGCGTCCGGTGTCGGCGACGAGCTTCTCAACGTCGACGGTTACAACATTCCGCAGTCGGTCCAGGACAAGCTCTTGCCAGGTGACGGTGCGGTCAACGCGATCTTCCCGAACTTTGAAGTTCCCTCGCAGTGGCGCTACAACCTCGGGATCGAGCACTACTTCGCGGACGACTGGAAGCTGACCGTCGACCTGATGCACTCGGAGGTCGAAAAGGAGGTCGTGTGGCAGGACATCCGCCTGACACAGACCGGTACCGCGCCTGATGGCCGCCCGATCTACACGCAGAATGCCGACGGCCGCCCCAGCTTCGTTCAGGACCTCATCCTGGGCAACACCAGCAAGGGTAGTTCGACCATCTTTACCATCGACCTGTCCAAGGCCTGGGTGACACAGGCGGGACTGATCGACATGTATCTCGGCTACGGCCACCAGGACGTGGAGGATGTGAACCCGGGCCAGAGCTCGACGGCCTCGTCCAACTGGGACAAGCTTTCGACCGCGGATCCGAACAACCCGGTGCTCGCGACCTCGGACTACGAGATCGAGCATCGCTTCACGTTGGCACTCAACTGGAAAAAGGCGTTCTTCAAGGACGCCTACACCAGCGCCGGTCTGTTCCTCGATCGGCGCTCGGGCAGGCCGTACAGCTACACCTTCGCGAGAGGCGGTACCACGTTTGGCGACCCGCGGCAGAATTCCCGCGAGCGGCAGTTGTTCTACGTGCCGCTGGAGAATGATCCGCTGGTCACCTACTCCACGCCCGAGTTCGGCGTGGCGGTCAACGAGTTCATCAGTGGCTCGGACCTGGATCGCTACCGTGGCCAGATTGCGCCGCGCAACGCCTTCAACAGCCCGTGGGTGACCACGGCCAACCTGAGGCTGGCGCAGGAGATTCCGCTCGGCCTGAAGGACCTGCGCGCCGTGCTGACACTCGACATCGAGAACCTGGCCAACCTGATCAATAGCGATTGGGGCCGGCTGTCGCAGGTCAGCTTCCACTACCAGGCGCCGGTGCTGGTGGCCAAGATTGACGCGGCCACCAACCAGTATGTCTATTCACCGATCAACACCGACGACCCGGTGCCGCAAAAGGCCTTTTATTCACTCTCGGCCCTGCCGTCGGTCTGGCGCATCCAGATGGGCTTCCGGATCGAGTTCTGATTCGATCGTTCGAGACCTGCAGGGGCGCGGCAGGCTACTGCCGCGCCCCTTCTTCTTGGCTCCGGCAGCATCCTGTCCAGGTGAGTGGCTGTACACGTCCTTTACACCCGGTCCGCGGGGATCCTGGAGCGGGTTGTTATACTCCACGCGATATCCCGGGCCCGTTCGCCTGAATCCGCGGCCTGATCCGTATCGAAAGGAATGTTGGAACTCGCAATGACCGAGTCCCTGATGACGCGAATCGCACGCGGTGAGAATGCCGCGGTGGTCGAGGTGATGGAGCAATACGGCTCCCTCGTCTGGGCTATCGCCCGCCGGCTCACGCGCAACCCCTCGGATGCGGAAGACGCAGTGCAGGAGATCTTCACCGACGTTTGGCGCAGTGCGCACCGCTTCAATCCGGCCGCCGGATCGGAGAAGGTGTTCATTACGACCATTGCGCGCCGGAGACTGATCGACCGCATGCGCCGTCTGGCCAACCGGATCCAGACGGACTCTTCGGATGTGCTCGACGAGCTGGGCTTCCATACGCCGGATACCGCGGGCGAGATCAGCGTCGAAGCGGAGCGGGCGGCGCGGGTGGTGGCCACCTTGCGACCCGAGCAGCGCAAGGTCATCGAACTCGGCCTCCTGCAGGGCCTGTCCCACTCCGACATCGCCAGCGTCACCGGCATGCCGCTCGGTACGGTCAAGACCTTCATGCGCCGCGGTCTGATCGCGGTCCGGGAGAAGCTCGGAGTCGGTCCGGGGCAGGCGGGGGAGGCGGAGGCATGAGTACCTCGTTCCTGGCAGACAACGACCTGGCCGACCTGCTGGTGCAGCTCGAGACGCGCGGGCTGACCGCTGCTGAGGCACGCGAACTCGACGTGTTGCTGGCGGCTGCGCCGGGAGCTGACCGGGACGCGCTGGCGCCGGCGGCCGCAGCGCTGACCCTGGCGGCGAGGCTGCCGTCGGAGCCGATGCCCGAGGCACTCAGGGTACGGCTGATTGCCGAGGGCCGTGTAGCCGTCGAACAGGCTGCGACCGGGAAGGTCGTGCCGCTGCCCGTGAAGGTCCCGCCGACCCGGCCGGCCGGATCAGCGCTGGGCTGGTATGCCGCAGCCGCCTCGCTGCTGCTCGCGGTCGCCGCATGGTGGCCGAGACTGGCCGAGCGGGAAGCGGTAGTTGCGGTGCCACAGCCGCCGCCGACGCTGGCCGCGCAGCGCGCTGAGTTGGTGGCCTCGGTGCCTGCAGCCGTCAGGGAACCGTGGTCGAGCACGGATGATCCTGCCTCCGCCAGCGTGGCGGGTGATGTCGTCTGGGATCCGGTGACGCAGACGGGCTACATGCGGTTCGTCGGCCTGCCCGCCAATGACACATCGGCCGAGCAGTACCAGTTGTGGATCTTTGACGGTACGCGCGACGACCGTTATCCGGTGGACGGAGGTGTCTTTGACATCCCGGCCGGGGCCACTGAAGTGGTGGTGCCGATCCACGCGCGCCTGCCAGTTCGCCAGGCCGCGTTGTTCGCGGTCACCGTGGAGCGGCCCGGCGGCGTGGTTGTCTCCTCGCGCGAGCGAATCGTGGCGCTCGCGCAGGTCGCTGCCGGCTGATCCGCGGTTGCTGACATGACAGCGGCAACGACTACTCCAGGGGAGGGTAAATACCTGCCGTTGGCCCAGTGCGCGGCGACGGTCCTGATGGTGCGCCCAGCCGCCTTCGGCGCCAATCCCGAGACGGCCGCGACCAATGCCTTCCAGTCGTCGGAAGTCGTCACCCCGGAAGAACAGGCGCAGGCGCTGCGGGAGTTTGACCAGCTCGCATCGGGACTGGATCGCGCTGGTGTCGAGGTGCTGGTAGTCCAGGATGGCGCTAAGCCGCCGCGGCCCGACGCGGTTTTCCCTAACAACTGGCTGAGCCTGCACCACGACGGGACCGCTGTCCTGTACCCCATGCTCTCGCCGCTCAGGCGGAGGGAACGACGCCGTGACGTACTCAAGGTGATCGAGGAGCGCGGCTTCGGCGTTCGCCGGGTTCTCGACCTGAGCGGATGGGAGTCGAGCGACGTGTTCCTGGAGGGAACCGGCAGCATCGTGTTTGACCATCGCGATCGTGTCGCCTACGCCTGCCTGTCGCCCCGGACCAACCCGCGACCGCTGGACCAGCTGGTGGGCGAGCTGGGCTACCAGCCCGTGACCTTTCGTGCGATCGGGCCGGCTGGCGAGGACGTCTACCACAGCAACGTCCTGATGTGTGTGGGTGAGACCTTTGCAACGCTCTGTTGCGAGGCTGTGACGGACCCGGTCGAGCGGCGCACGCTGCGCGAGCGCCTGCTGACAGGGGGGCGCGAGTTGATCGAGATCGACCGTAACCAGATGAATGCCTTCGCCGGCAACATGCTGGCGCTCGCGACTACCGGCGGCGGGCGGATCGTTGCCATGTCGACTTCTGCCTGGGATTCGCTCGACGCGCACCAGCGCCGGGGCCTGGAGCGGCACGGCGTCATGCTCATCGCCGCCGTCCCGACGATCGAGCGTTTCGGCGGTGGTAGCGTGCGCTGCACGCTGGCCGAGATCTTCCTGCCTCGCAACGCAGCAGGCCCGGCGCCGTCTTCCAGCTGATGGCGGCGTCCCGGCGCTCTCCCGTCGGCGCTGGCAGGGCGCAGCCGGTGCTAGAATCCTCCGGGTCGCAGCTCAAGGCGGAGCCGTACCGGCGTGCTGGAACTGGGCCTCAAATCGTTGTTGTCCTACCTGCTGGGCTCGTTGATGGGCGCCATGCTGGTGGGGCGCGTGCGCAGCGTGGATATCCGCGAGCTGGGCAGCCAGAACGCAGGGGGTACCAATGCCCTGCGGACCCAGGGATTCGCCTTCGCCGCGGCTGTCGTGTTCATCGATGTGGGCAAGGCGCTCATCGCCGTTGGACTCCTTCCCGGCTGGGACATCCCGGGTGTCGGCATTGATCCGGAAGTCTCGCGCGCATGGCTGGCCGTCGCCTGTGGGACATGGGTCGTCGCGGGTCACGTCTGGCCGCTGTATTACGAATTCCAGGGCGGCAAGGGCGCGGCAACCCTGCTTGGCTCCGTTGCCGTGATGGCGCCGATGGCCCTGATTCCGGTTCTGGCAACCTGGCTCGTGGTGGTGATGGTGTCCGGCTTCGTCGGTCTCGCAACCATGATCGCCATGCTGGCCCTTCCAGTGGCCGTAGTGGCCCTGGTCGAGCCCGTGCCGACGCCACTACTGGTCTTTTCGCTGGCGATGGCTGCATTCGTGATTTTCACGCACCGCGCCAACATCGCCCGCATGCGAGCGGGCAACGAGAACCGGGTGAAGCGACTCTGGCTGCTGCGACCGCGGGACGCGGGACGTTGAACCGCCGGCTGGAGCTGGTTCGGCTGCTGGCCGACGGTTGCGAGCACTCGGGCGAAGCGCTTGCAACGACGCTCGCGGTGAGTCGTGCAGCCGTCTGGAAGCAAGTCCGGCAGCTTGTTTCATGGGGGCTGGAAGTCGATGCGATGGCGGGCCGGGGCTACCGCTTGACCGCGCCGATCGACCTGCTCGATGAACGGGCCCTGCTCGCCAACCTCCCCGGCCACGCGCGCGAGCGCCTGCGGCGGCTCATCCTCGCGGACGAGATCGTCTCGACCAACGAGACCCTGCTGGCTGTAGCGGACCTCGCTCAGGGCCGGGCCGACGCCTGCCTGGCCGAGTTCCAGTCGCAAGGCCGAGGCCGGCGCGGCCGTCGCTGGGTGGCTCCGTTCGGATCCGGGGTCTGCCTGTCGGTGAGCTGGTGTTTCGCCGAGGCGCCGCCACAGCTGTCCGCCCTGTCGCTGGCGGCAGGGGTTGCCGTCAGGCGGGCACTTGGCAACCTTGGAGTCGGGGACATCCAGCTGAAGTGGCCAAATGACATCCTCTGGCAGGGCCGAAAACTTGGCGGCATCCTGTGCGAACTGCGCGCCGAAGCGGCGGGACCAGCCTACGTGGTCGTGGGCATCGGACTGAATGTCCGCCTGCCACCCGGGGCACGAGCAGCCATCAGTGCAACCGGCATCGAAGCCGCTTCCATCGAGGACATCGCCACCCAGCCATTGCCGTCGAGATCCATGCTGGCCGCGGCGCTGATCAACCAGCTGATACTGTCGCTGGTTGAATTCGAGCAGGCTGGATTCGCGCCGTTCTTCCAGGAGTGGAGCGCAGCGGACGCGCTGTCGGCGCAGGCCGCGAGAGTCCACCGTGGCGAGGCCGTCATCGACGGCGTGGCCCGTGGCATCGACCTCGACGGTGCGCTGCTGCTGGAGGTCGGTGGCAGGCTCGAGCGCTTCGTTTCCGGCGAGGCGAGCCTGAGACCTGCCGCATGAAGCTATTGGTTGACGTCGGTAACACCCGGGCCAAGTGGGCGGTGCTCGAGCAGGGAAGGCTTTCCCGGGCGGGGGCCGCGATACATCGAGGGCTACGCGACGCTGAATGGCTGGGTGGGCTGGATGCGCTGGCGGGACCCTGCGAGCGGATCCTGGTGTCAAATGTTGCAGGCCCGGCTGTGGCTCACGCCCTGGGCGAGTGGGCGCTGGCGCGCCATGGACTGCGCCCGGAGTTCGTACACGCGACGCGGTCTGCGGCGGGCGTCGAAAACTCCTATGATCATCCGGAGACCCTCGGCGCAGACCGTTGGCTCGGCATGATCGCGGCCTGGCGGCGCGTGCATGGCGCGCTGGTGTGCATCGCAGCCGGAACCGCGATGACGGTGGATGCGCTGGACCCGCAGGGACGGCACATGGGCGGACTGATCATGCCCGGCTACGACATGATGACGGACTCGCTGCTGCGCCGGACGAGCGACATCGCCCGCAGTGCATCGCTCGAGGCGCCGCTTGCCAATGGCATGCTCGGGCGCAATACCGCTGCGGCGGTTGAACTCGGAGCCAGCCATGCGCTTTCGGCCCTGGCGGAGCGTGTCGTGGACTGGGTCAGGGGCGAAAGCGGCGCGGTACCACGGGTGCTGATCGGAGGCGGCGACGCCGCAAGGATAGAACCGTTGTTGAATGTCCGGGCCGACGTGGTTCCGGATCTCGTGCTCGAGGGACTTGCCGTGATTGCGGAGGTCAACTCATGATGCGTTCGGTCATCGTCCTGCTGCTGCTGGCCAATCTGGGGTTTTTTGCCTGGTCGCAGTGGATCGCCCGTCCGCCCCCGCCATCGGCCGAGTCGACAACCAGCGGCGCCCAGCTGGTGCTGGCGCGTGAAGCGCCCGCGGCGCAACCCCTGCCGGCGCTACGGCTTGATACTGACGCCAGCTGTGTGAGCCTGGGCCCCTTCGTCGACCTGACCGAAGCTGCGCGGGCTTCCGCAGGACTGCGCGAGGCAGGCCTCGGGCCGCGCCAGCGCGCCGCCGACGGTCCGGTGTGGGCAGGCTACTGGGTCTCGCTCACCGGGATCGCGAACGTCGACGATGCCGAAAGGATCATCGAGCGCCTGCGACAGTTCGGTGTTGGTGACGCCTACCTGATGCCGGCAGAGGGCGAGGGACCGACCATTTCCCTGGGTTTGTTCACGGAACGTCCACGCGCCCTCAGGCGTGCCGATGAGGTCCGCGCGCTCGGCTACAAACCCGATATCTCGGAACGGCAACGTTCCGGCACCGTCTACTGGATCGACGTCGACATCCGCTCTCCCGAGCAGCTGCCCGACCCGGCGAGCTACGACAGCGGTTCGGGCCGAATCTTCAGGCTCGAGGTCCAACCCTGCGACGTCGCCGGCCAGAACAGCGAGCCGATCGCGCCCATGGGCGTTTCCGACGGGGTCCCGGGCTGAAGTATCATTCGGCGTCAGGCGAACACTGGCGCCTCTCGACTGCCGGGTTAGCTCAGACGGTAGAGCAGCTGATTTGTAATCAGAAGGTCGCGGGTTCGATTCCTGCACCCGGCACCAGGCTCAATCACCGTTCCCGGGACTCCAACGCGTCAGCTTATTAACTCATATTTTTCAATTAGTTAGTCCTTGACCCGGGTCCGAGAGTATACAATTCTACTGTTATACTTGACTACAACACTAATCATCATTATTCTTTTGGCCATCTAGGATGGGGAGGCCGGCGATGTTTCAGGCCTCTAACTGGGGGTACGCCGCGATGGGAAGGACCAAGGAATGAAGAAGAAGACAATTGTCATAGCGGGAATCGCCTTAGTCGCCGTGGCCGTTGTGGCCGGACTGGCGCTGCGCAGCCGCGGCGAGAAGCCGTTGGAAGTTCAGACGGCGCAGGCAGGCAGCAACGAGGTGGTCCAGAAAGTCACGGCCACCGGCAAGGTTCAACCCAAGACCCAGGTGAAGATCAGCGCGGACGTCAGCGCCCGCATCATCCGGCTCGGGGTCGAGGATGGTCAGCGGATCGAGAAGGGCCAGTTCCTGGTCGAGCTCGACCGGGAGGCCTATCTCGCCGCGGTAGAGAGTGCGCAGGCCAACGTGCGCTCCGTCGAGGCCAACGCCAGGCTGGTGCGCGAGAGCATGTTGCAGGCGGAGAGGGAGTTCAATCGCGCCAAGGAAATCGTCCAGCGCAAGCTCGACTCGCAGTCGCGGCTCGACGCGGCCGAGGCCGCCTACAAGGTCGAAGTGGCGCGCTACGAATCAGCGCTCGGCGACGTGGCCCGGGCCAAGGCCGCACTGAAGCAGGCGCAGGACTCGCTGTCAAAGACCAGTATCTACGCCCCCATGGCGGGTGTGGTCACTGAACTCCGGCGCGAGCAGGGCGAGATCGCCATCGGCTCGCAGTTCCAGGAAGACGTGATCATGGTGATCTCGGACCTCGCGGAAATGGAAGTACAGCTCGACGTCGATGAGAACGACATCGTCTCGGTCGCGATCGGCGACCTCGCCGTCGTCGAGGTAGATGCGTTGCTGGGCCAGGAGCTTTCGGGCTCGGTCTACGAGATCTCCAACAGCGCCAAGATGTCGGAGTCGCAGACCACCAACCAGAAGACCGAATTCGAGGTCAAGGTCGCGATCAACGAAAAGCGTCCCGAGTTGCGTCCCGGCATGACGGCGAGCGCGGACATCGTCACCGAGACCAAGGAATCGACGCTGAGCGTACCCATCCAGTGCGTCACCGTGCGCACACTCGAGCAGCTGAAGTCCGGCAAGGGCGGTGAGGAAGCCGCCGCGGGATTCCAGGCCGACAAGGACGGTTTCGTCCAGGTCGTCTTCGTACTGGATGACGGCAAGGCGGTGGCCCGCCAGGTCGAGACCGGCATCCAGAGCGACAGCCTGATCGAGATCCAGAGTGGCCTGTCGGACGGCGAAACCGTGATATCGGGCAGTTACAAGGCCATTTCCCGCGACCTGGTCCACGGCGCGCAAGTGAAGGTCAACAACGAACCGGAAAAGCGGGAGCAAGCCTGAGATGAGCGCAAGCCGCGATGGCGTGATGGCGCCCGCCGCCGGACATTCCCTGGCGATCAGCGACGTGGTCAAGACCTACGTGATGGGCAGCACCGAGGTCAATGCCCTGCGTGGCGTTTCGCTGAACATCGGCCGCAACGAATACGTTGCGATCATGGGGCCGTCGGGCTCCGGCAAGTCCACGCTCATGAACGTGATCGGTTGCCTCGACACGCCCACCTCCGGCACCTACCTGCTGGAGGGCCAGTCGGTCAGCGAGCTGAGCGACGATGAGCTGGCAGACATCCGCAACCGCCAGATCGGCTTCGTCTTCCAGACATTCAACCTGCTGCCGCGTGCCAACGTGCTGCACAACGTCGAGTTGCCGCTGGTCTATGCCGGTGTGCCGCGCGCGGAACGGCGCAAACGGGCCGAGGAGGCGATTGCCCGGGTTGGACTTGGCGACCGCGCCCACCACAAGCCGAATGAGCTCTCCGGCGGACAGCGTCAGCGCGTCGCGATAGCGCGTGCGCTGGTCGGGAACCCATCGATCATCCTGGCGGATGAGCCCACCGGAAACCTGGACAGCAAGACCGGCGAGGAAATCATGCAGATGTTCGACGATCTGCATGCCGCCGGCCAGACGATCATCCTGGTTACCCACGAGGACAATATCGCTGCGCACGCAAGGCGTACCATCCGTCTGAAGGACGGGCTGATCGAGAGCGACGTCACCGCTGGCGTGCAGGTGCGGGCCGGCCACGGCGTGCCTGGCGGCTGAAGCCGTGCCGGTGACAGGAGAAGGAAGATGAGACTGGGCCTCGATGCGGCTGAGTCGGCACGGATCTCCCTGTCGGCGATCATGGCCAACAAGGGCCGCGGCGCGCTGACCGCGCTCGGCATCATCATCGGGATCGTGGCGGTCATCACTACCATGACCGCCGCCAACGGTCTCGCCAACACCTTTCGTGAGTCGTTCTCGGCGGTCGGCACCGACGTGGTTTACGTCTCGCGCATGCCCTGGGTCATGGTCAATGACTTCTTCCTGTACCGGAACCGCCCGCGGATTGATCTCGAGGAGAGCGAGCAGCTGTCGGTGAACCTGCGCGGCCGGGCGATCGTGAACCCGACCATCAACATGAATCGTCCGGTGAAGTATCGTTCGAATACGGTCGAGTCGGCGGAGATAATCGGTACGACCGAAAGGCAGGTGATGGTCTCGAGCGTGGTGCCCAGAGATGGGCGCTTCCTGATGCCCTTCGACGTGCAGTACCGCCGCTTAGTCTGCATCATCGGCGACGAAATCCGGGAGCGTCTCTTCGGCGACACCAACCCGCTGGATCGGGAGATCTATATCGGTCGCAACGTATTCCGTGTGATCGGCGTGATGCCCAAGCAGGGCGGAAGCGCCTTCGGTGGCCCGAACTTTGACCTGCAGGTCTTCGTGCCCGTGACCACCTTCGAGAAGCTCTTCGGTGGGCGCACGGCGGGCCGCGATGTCAACATCGCGGTGAAGGCGCCAACCCAGGAGGCGCTGGCAGACCTCGAATTCGAGGTCATCGGCGAAATGCGCAAGATACGCAAGCTGCGGCCGGCCGAGAAGGACAACTTTTCGATCAACAAGCTCGACACGCTGGTCGACGCCTACAACAACGTCATGGGTGTGGTGTTGCTGGTCGGGCTCGCGGTGACCGGCATCTCGCTGTTCGTCGGTGGCGTCGGCGTGATGAACATCATGTTCGTGTCGGTTACCGAGCGGACCCGTGAGATCGGCATCCGCAAGGCCATCGGCGCCAGACGCCGCAGCATCCTGATGCAGTTCATCTTCGAGGCAGGCGTAATCTGCCTGTTCGGCGGCCTGGTAGGCATCTTGCTCGCCTGGTTGCTGACCCTGCTGATCGATGCGACGCTGATGCCGGCCAGCATTTCGCCGGGGATCATTCTCCTGGCGCTGCTGATCTCCATACTCGTCGGCGTGATCGCCGGTATCGTGCCAGCCTACAAGGGTGCGCGTCAGGACCCGATCGAGGCGCTGCGCTATGAGTAGTCGCGCAAGCTGGAGGAACTGAGCATGCTGTGGACGGACACACTGCTGATGGCGCTCAACTCGATCCGCGCCAACAAGTTGCGGTCGTTGCTGACGCTGGTGGGCATCGTTGCCGGCGTGGCATCGATCATCGGGGTGATGACCGCTATCTCCGTCGTGCAGTCGACGATGGAAGAGGAGATGAGCGTCCTCGGCGTACAGACCTTTCAGGTACAGAAATGGCCCGCCGGGGGGTTCAATACCGACGAGGACCGGCGCAAGGCCATGCGCCGTCCGCCGGTTACGATCGAGGACGCGGAGGCAATCCGCGCGAATGCGCAGACGGTGGATCTGGTTGGCTCCGAGTTGTGGGAGTTCGCCCGGACGGTACGCTACCGCGGCGAGTCGACCGAACCGAACGTCATGGTCTGCGGCGGCGATCCGCAGTACTCCGAGAACAACACGCACTACATCGAACTCGGCCGCAACCTCTCGGAGATGGACGTACGAAGTGCGCGCAGGGTGACGGTGATCGGCGCGGCGCTGGCCGACAAGTTCTTTCCCTTCGAGGATCCGATCGGCCGCAAGGTCCAGCTGGACGGGCGTGAGTACCAGGTCATCGGCGTTTTCGCCCCCAAGAAATCTGCCTTCGGGCAGGGCTACGACAACTACGTGCTGATCCCCCATACGGTCTTCCAGCAGGTGTATGGAATGATCGAAAACGAGGGTTTCGTTCGTTCGGTCAACGTGACCGTCCGCGCCCGGACGCCGGAACTGATGAACGATGCCATCGAGGAAACCCGCCAGATCCTGCGCCGGGTCCGGCACGTGCCGCCCTCCGAGGAGGACAACTTCGAGTTCTTCAACAGCCAGAGCATGATCGACAACTTCAACAAGGTGACACTCGGCGTCAAGATCGGTGCCTTCGTGCTCGGCACCATCGCGCTGGTGGTCGCGGGCATCGGCATCATGAACATCATGCTGGTCTCGGTGACCGAGCGGACCAAGGAGATCGGCATACGCAAGTCCCTCGGTGCGCGGCCCAGCAGCATCCGCAGACAGTTCCTCCTCGAGGCAGTGATCCTCTGCAACGTCGGCGGGCTGATAGGCGTAGTGATTGGCTTCGGCCTGGGCAACATCCTCTCGCTGGTCACCTCGTTCGCGGTGTCGGTACCGATGGAGTGGGCCGTGATCGGCCTGCTGTTCTGTTCGGCGGTTGGCATTGGCTTCGGGCTCGTGCCTGCCATCAAGGCCTCGAAGCTGGATCCGATCGAGGCGCTGCGCTACGAGTAGGCGGCCCCGGCCGGGTGCCGATGGCAGGTCGAACGAAAAAACCCCGGCCAGAGCCGGGGTTTCTGCTTTCGCCAACCGGCCGGGTCCCGGCGACTTGCCCTTACTGAAGGCTGCCGAAGGTCAGGCCGACTACCACGAGCGCCTGAAAGGCGATCATGACCGCACCTGCAATCCATTCGCCGCGCAGCATCCGTCCGTGAAACTCATCCCAGCTCTTGGTGTTCAGCCTGCTCATGATGTTCTCCTCGCGTGAGCTATTCGGTGTCCTTGTCGGATTAGAGGCGGCGATCGACGCAATGGTTTGAACTGGCCGTTGCCGGCGACTAACCTCCGTTCAATGAGGGCGCTTTTCCTGTTCCCGTTGTTGTCCGGCTTGCTTGCGGCCGCTTCGCCGGCAGCGGCAGGCGAGTACGAAGCCGAGGCCACCGGGGTCGCCGGTGGCGACGTCGTCACTGTTGTCGATGCCGGCGGCAATCGCTATGAGGTCCGGCTCGCCGGGGTGGACGCCCCCGAGCTGGACCAGCCCTACGGCGAGCTGGCCCGGAAGCGGCTGGCCGATCTGGTCCTCGGCAAGGCCGTTCGTGCCGAGTGGGAAAAGGTTGACCGTAACGGGCGGGCAGTCGGAAAGCTGTGGGTCGGCTCGCCTGATTCTCCCTGCCAGGGGTCCTCTTGCGCAAAGACCCTGGACGTCGGTCACGCGCTGATTACCCAGGGCCTCGCCTGGCATTTCAAGCGGTACCAGTCCGAGCAGAGCGAGGAAGACCGGGCGCGCTATGGCGACGACGAAGTCGAGGCACGGGCACGCAGGGCTGGCTTGTGGAGTGAGCCGGATCCGGTGCCACCCTGGGAGTGGCGGGAAGGCAAGCGCTAGGGCTGGCTGTCGCAACCGGGCGCATGCCCGGACCGCATGCGTCACGCTTAGGCGGGCTGCCCCCGTGTCTCCGCCAGCCTGCAGATGTTCCGGGTCATGCGGTCGAAGATGAACAGGTGCGCCGGGAACAAAGAGTACCAGTACACCAGTCCGCCGACGCCGGCTGGATGCCAGTAGGCCGTGGCGGTCAGTCGGGTGCCGCCGTCCGCCAGCGGCTCAAGGTCGAACTCCAGTACGCCGGAGCCCATGGCCCTCATGCCCATCATCAGGGTTAGCCGCCGGTCGGGCTCGACTCCCACCACGCGCCACGAGTCGACGTGGTCGCCGACACGAAGTTCGTCGGCATCGCGCCGGCCGCGATGGCGGCCGGGACCCCCGAGCAGCCAGTCGAATGTTTCGCGCATCCACCACAACAAATCGGCGCCGTAGTAGCGGTTCTTGCCTCCAATCCGCTTGACCACCTGCCACACTGCCTCCGGGCTGGCATGGGTTTCGGCCGAGCCATCGGCGCGCTTGGCATAGAACGCGTGCTCGCGGCGGTGGCCCCGCATCGGGTAGGCGCCTTCCGTCCAGCGGGCCTGCACCTCGTGGCGGTCCTCGGTGTCGAACACCGCCTTTACAGACTCCTCGAAGTTCAGCAGTCGCTGTGGCACCAGGCGCCGCAGCTCTGCGTCGTCAGCTGTGAAGTCGTGCTTCAGGCCGCCTATCAGTGCCCGTGCCACCGAGGTCGGCACCGCGGTCACCAGCCACAGCCAGCGCGAGGACAGGGCCGGCGTCAGGACTGGCACGGGATAGATCTTCGGCGGCGGCTTGCCGGCCAACCTGGCCAGGGTGCGCATCATGTCGGCATAGGTGAGCAGTTCAGGTCCACCACAGTCGAAGATCCTGCCCAGCGCCTCGGGAACCTGCGGCAGGCGCACCAGGTACTCGAGCAGGTTCTCGAGCGCGATCGGCGGCGACTTCCGGTGTACCCAGCGGGGCGTGACCATTATCGGCAGGTTCAGGACGAGGTCGCGCATGATCTCGAAGGCCGCCGAGCCGGGTCCGACGATGATCCCCGCGCGCAGTTCAATGACTGGCACGGTGCCCTGGCGCAGCACGATGCCGGTTTCGCGGCGCGACAACAGGTGCTCGCTGTCCGCGTCCTCCGGGAACAATCCACCCAGGTAGACGATGCAGCGCACACCTGCATCCGCGGCCGCCTTGGCGAAGTTCTGCGCCGCGTGCAGGTCGAGCTTGCTGAAACCCTTGCCGGCGCCCATCGAGTGCACCAGGTAGTAGGCGGTATCGACGTCTTGCAGGGCTGCCGGCAGCGTCCCGGGTACGAGCGCGTCGGCCTGGACGATCTCGACCCCTGGCCAGTTGCGCGCTGCGAGCGGCACAGTGGTCCGGGCCGATGCCCGCACTGTCACGCCTTCGCGCAGCAGCCGCGGCACCAGGTTGGTGCCGACGTAACCGCGGGCTCCGAACACCAGGACGCGCCTTGTCGTGGGCCCTGCAGGAGCTTCGCTCATCGGCCTGGCAAGTCCCGGATGTTCCGATTCCATCTTGACCTCTGTCGCCCCTGGGAAGGCGTGGCCAGGCGGGCCAGCTGCGCTACAGTGCGGACACCGAGGGCGTCCTCCATGAAGCGCGATTGTAGTCGACCAGGGCCATGATAGTTCCAACGCTCGCGACACCGCTGACGCTCCCCTGTGGGGCAATCTTGTCGAACCGCCTGTGCAAGGCGGCCATGACCGAGGGTCTGGCCGACGCAGGATTGCGCGCAACGCCCAGGCTTTCTGAGCTGTACCGGGTCTGGAGCGAGGGTGGGGCCGGCCTGATGATCACCGGCAACGTCCAGATCGACCGTCACGTTCTGGAACGGCCAGGCAACGTCGCCATTGACCTGACCGATGCGGAAACGACGTCGGTGGCAGCGCGCACGCGACTCGCCGACTGGGCCCGGGCGGGGACTGCATCGGGGAACCACCTGTGGATGCAGATCTCCCACGCCGGACGCCAGTCGCCACGCTACGTTACGTCCAGACCCGTCGCGCCGTCTGCGGTGCAGTTGGAGATCCTGGGGAACTATGCACGTCCGCGAGCGCTGACCGAGACCGGGATCGTGGACCTCATCGCACGGTTTGCCGCGGTGGCGGCCATCGCGCGGGAGACCGGCTTCACGGGTGTACAGGTGCACGGCGCCCATGGCTACCTGATAAGTTCCTTCCTCTCGCCGGTGACCAACCGGCGCACCGACGCCTGGGGCGGAAGCCTCGAACACCGGGCGCGATTCCTGATCGAGACGCTGCGCGCCGTGCGGACAGCGGTGGGCCCCGACTTTCCTGTCGGACTCAAGCTCAATTCAGACGACTTCCGTCAGGGCGGCTTCAGCAACCAGGAGTGCCTGCAGGTCGTCGCCTGGCTCAACGATGAGTCGGTCGACCTGCTGGAGGTTTCTGGCGGCACCTATGAGCAGCCGCGCCTGCTGGGGTTCGAAGGCAAGCGCGACAGCGCAGTGCCAGTAAGGGAAAGCACACGGCGGCGCGAGGCGTACTTTGCGGCTTACGCCGAGGATATTCGGAAGGTGGCACGGATGCCGCTGATGATCACCGGCGGATTCCGGTCGCGCGCCGCGATGGAGGCGGCGATCGGGCAGGGCGATTGCGATGTCATCGGCCTCGGCCGGCCGTTATGCACCGAGCCGGGCCTGCCGCGCCGGCTGCTGACCGGCGAGGCCGATCGGGCCGTGGCCTGGGAGGATCGTCTCAAGCTGGCTGCCCGGGGGTGGCTGTCGCCGGCGAGTCCGCTGCTGCCTGTGCGAGTCATGAATGTGCTGGGCGCGCAGGGCTGGTACTACCAGCAGATCTTCCGACTCGCTGACTCCGGCTCGCCGGACACGAGCCTCGGCCTGCTGCGAGCCACGGCAGCCTACCTCAAGGACGAGGTTTCCACCGCGCGGCGGGTGCGCCGGGCGCGTCGTGACAGCGCGCGAGGTTCAGCCCAGTGACGGCTTGAGAATCCCTATCAGCGCGGACAAGGCGACGCCGGCCCAGATCAAGAGTACATAGGGCTGGCACCTGGCCAGCGAGTCGATCATCAGTCGGTCGCTCTCCGGCGTCGCGCCGGTGCTCGCCAGCGTCCGGAATCCCTGTGAAAAGGGCGGCAGGTTGCGACGAATCATCAGCCCGCAGAAAACCAGGAACGCAAACAGCAGGAGCTTCGCGGAGAACCACTCCAGTCCCGCCAGTCGGCCGTTCATGTTCGAGTGCACCACCGAGGCGATGATCGAGGCGATGACAATCCAGCGGAACCAGATGTCCACCCGGCCCAGCGTCGCGCCCGCGGCGGTTCCTTGCTTCGCGTGGACGAGATGAACCATCGCGACCCACACCGGGCCGAGCAGGATGATGGCCACCATTTCCCAGGCTGGGTGACTGATGCCGATCAACTCGGCCAGGATCCCGCCGATGGTCAGCATCAGGGCCATGCAGTAGCGCGGGATCATGTCCAGGTCCACGAAGATCTTCGCGGCAGTCATGCGCGCGTCCTTCGACAGCTTCGGGTTGACGACGAATTTGCTGGAGTAGAACACTCCCGCGTCACCGCCCAGCCAGTACACGAACAGCAGGATGTGCAGGAAGCGGGCTATGCCGTGCCCGAGACTGAGTTCTTCCATCGCCGTCATCGCTCCCCTGAATCAACGCCGTCGCGGAGGTTACCACGCCCTCGGGTAGCAGCGCGCCGTGGCTCTCGTCTACTGCGGCAGCCGGCGCGGACGCGGGTCGCCGTCGGTCACCTCGAACGAGGCGAGCACCCTGCGCGGCGTGCGCGGGTCGTGCATGTCGTCTATCGCGACCATGTCGGCACGGGTCCGCGTCGGCGTTGCCTCGCAGAGCAGGTACCCGCTGTGAGCACCGTCGTGATAGAGGATATGCGGATTCAGGGGCAGCACTTTCGACTTGTCGGAGTTGTTGTTGGCGATAGATGAAGTCATGAATTCGACGGCCACGGGCGTGTCGCGGCTGTTGCGGACCTCGCTGACGAAAAATGCGTGCACGTCACCCGTCAGCATCACGGGATTGGCAACCTTGTGCCGCGCGAGTGCGCCGATCAATCGCTGCTGCCCGGCAGGATATCCGGACCAGCCGTCCGAGTAGATGAGCGGGGCTTCCGACGTCCCCTCGAAAATAGGGGCAAAGGGCGTGCCCTGCGCGATGACATTCCACCGCGCGCGACTGGAGCCGAGCTGCCCGTCCAGCCAGCTTTCCTGTTCGGTGCCCAGGATCGTTCGCGAGGTATCTTCCAGCTCGGGCTGGCAGGCCGGGTCGGTGGTCCCGATCAGGTGGCCACCGCCTGCACCGATGAAGAGCAGCCGGCGGCCCGCCTCGGTATCGCAGGTAAGGGGTGTCGCCACCTTCGCGCAGGCCTGGGGAGAGCGGTACTGGCGGGTGTCGAGCAGGTAGAAGCGCGCCAGCCGGCCCCAATCGATGGCGCCGTAGACCTGCACGCCCGCCTGCGCACGCAGTCGGGACGGCCGCACCGGCATGTGCTCGAACCACGCCTGGTAGGCTGCCGCGCGGCGGTCGACGAAGGCGCGGCGGACGGCCTCGCCGCCGCAGGCCTCATCGGCGCTGGTCAGACCGGCATAGTCGTTGTCGACTTCGTGGTCGTCCCAGGTGACCAGCCATGGGCAGGCGGCATGCGCCGCCTGCAGGTCCGGATCCATCTGGTACTGTGCATAGCGGCGGCGGTAATCGGCGAGCGTAAATGCCTCGCGCTTGTCAAACAGGCGCACTCGACGTTCGCCATAGCCATCCTCGTATATGTAGTCGCCGAGCTCGAGTATCAGGTCCGGACGGTCGTCCGCCATGTAGCGGTAGGCAGAGAAGAAGCCCTGCTCGTAGTGAGCGCAGGAACAGGCTGCGTAGCGCAGGGAAGCGGGCGAGTCGCCGGGCAGGGGTGTGGTGACCGCGCGTCCGGCGGGGCTCTCGTATGGGCCGAGCCGGAAGCGGTAGTAATACTCGCGGCCAGGCGACAGGCCCCTAATCTCGGCGTGGACCGAGTGCCCGAGATGGGCCTGCGCCAGCTCGCTACCCTGCGCGGCGATGTGCCGGAAGGCGGAATCCTCGGCGACTTCCCAGTCCACCTCAAACGAAACACGACCCAGCTGCTCGGGCTCGAATGGCTCCGGCGCGATACGGGTCCACAGCACGAAGCCGTCGGATGAGGGGTCGCCGGAAGAGACGCCGAGCTTGAAGGGATAGGAGCTGAACCTTGCCTGCGAGGCGAGCGCGCCAAGGGGCACGGTCGCCAGTACCGATGCGGCGGCTGCGCGCTGGACGAAACGGCGGCGGGAAAGCATCCTGGACATCGGTCACCTCGCTGCAGCAGTTCCGGCGAAGGTAGTCGCTGTGTGCTATCCCCGCAACCGAGGGGAAAACAGGAACCTCCCGTTCTTCCTCCTAGATGCCGCCGCCCTGCTCGAAACCCGACTCCAGCGGTTCGGCCTGGTAGACCCGTGAACCGGGAGGGACGCTGTGGGTCAGCCAGACGTTGCCGCCGATGATGCTGCCCCGCCCGATGCGGATGCGGCCGAGTACGGTTGCGCTGGCATAGATGGTGACGTCATCCTCGACAATCGGATGGCGCGGCCGCCCCTTCACGAGGTTCCCCGACTCGTCCACCTGGAAGCTCTTCGCACCGAGCGTCACGCCCTGATAGAGGGTGACCCGGTCCCCGATCACCGCCGTCTCGCCGATCACCACGCCCGTACCATGGTCGATGAAGAACTCGCGGCCGATGGCCGCGCCAGGGTGGATATCGATGCCGGTCAAGGTGTGCGCCCGTTCGGAAACGAGGCGCGGCAGCAGGGGCACCCCTGCCTGGTAAAGAATGTGGGCGATGCGGTGGCGCGTGATGGCGAGCATTCCGGGAAACGCATACATCGCCTCGACCGGATCTCGGCAGGACGGATCGCCGCGATAGGCGGCGCGGGCATCCTCGAAAAGCCGCTGCCGGAGTTCCGGGAGCCGCTCGATCATGTCGTGGGCGATCGACTGGCTGGCCTGCAGTCGTTCGCCGTCCTCGCTATCGCGCGCCTCGATACGATCGCGAAACCGCAGGGCCAGCAATACCTGCTCTGCAAGCAACGGCTCGATCGCCGCGACCTCTTCACAGATACGCCGCCTTCGCGTCGGCACGTCCGCGGCCGCCGTCAGCATCTCGGGCACCAGCAGGCGGTGCAGTCGGGCCACGGCCTGCAGCGTAAGGTCGCGGTCCGGTATCAGGCCGGCGCCGAGAGCCGAGAACCCGCCGCCGGGCGGTGTGGTCAGCAGTCCGTCGAACCGCCGTTCGTCGGGGCTGCCGGCGCCCGGTCCGTCAGCGGTCGATGACGAGCTTGAGGTCATTCGGGGGCGCCTCTTCGTAGAGCCAGGTCGAGAGATACCGCTCGCCAAAGCTCGGGATGATGGCCACGGTCAGCTTGCCGCGATTTTCCTCGCGGCCGGCCACCTGGAGCGCCGCGTACAGCGCGGCACCGGAACTGATGCCCACCAGGACGCCCTCCTCGCGGCCAAGCCTGCGCGCGTACTCAGCGGCCTGTTCGTTGGTGACCTTGATGATTTCGTCGATGATGCCCGTATTGAGCACCTCGGGAATGAAGCCGGCACCGATGCCGGCGATCTTGTGCGGGCCGGGCTCACCGCCCGACAGCACCGGGCTTGCCGCGGGCTCCACCGCGATGGCTTTGAACGACGGCTTGCGCTCCTTCAGCACTTCGGAGACGCCGGTGATGGTCCCGCCGGTGCCGACCCCCGAAACGAGGAAGTCGACGGCGCCGTCGGTATCGGCCCAGATCTCTTCAGCGGTCGTGCGGCGGTGGATTTCCGGGTTGGCGGGGTTGGTGAACTGGCCGACCATCACAAAGCGCTTCGGGTCGCTGTCGACGATGTCCTGGGCGCGGGCGATCGCGGCCTTCATACCCTTCGTGCCGTCAGTCAGTACCAGTTCGGCACCGAAGGCCTGCAGCATGCGCCGCCGCTCCAGGCTCATCGTGTCCGGCATGGTGAGCACCAGCTTGTAGCCCTTGGCCGCCGCAACGAACGCGAGCCCGATACCCGTGTTGCCGCTCGTCGGCTCGACCAGCACGGTGTCCGGCCCGATGCGCCCCTGCTTCTCGAGTGCCTCGATCATGCTGACGCCGATTCGGTCCTTCACGCTGGAACAGGGATTGAAGAACTCGAGCTTGAGGACGACGCGTCCCGGAAGCCCCTGGCCGATCTTGTTCAGGCGTACCAGCGGTGTGCGGCCGATAGTGTCCAGGATACTGTCGTAGATCTTTGCCATGTCACTTGCCCCCTCAGGCCGTTCTTCGCCGGGCGCGCACGATCGATTCCAGGAAAGTAGTCTCCTTCGGACGAAAGCGGAAATTTCCAGTCGCGCTCTGCTGATGCCTGCCGGTTATCGGCCGACACAGGACAATGATCAGCGGGTCCGGCCCGGGAACTTGTCGAGCATGGCTCCGGCGGTCCGCAGGGCTCCCGACGACAACTCGCGCTGGCCGGTGGCAACGCCCGTGGCGGTTGCCTGCCAGATGACCTTTTCGCCGGGGCCGGCGATCGCCATCAACACCAACGTCGCCTCACGTACGAGACCCTCGCTGCCGGCCGGGTCCGGCGCAATGTCCCTGCCGATCAGCGTAGTCGGGTCACGGACCTGCGCATAGGCGTCACGCGGATTCTCCGAGGTGAAGACCGCGATGCGATAGGTCACCACGAAATCCGCGGTCGCACCGGCCGCAGCCTGTACGTAGCCCTTGTCGACCAGCTTGCGCACGACCAGGTCGCCTAGCTGGCCGTCGGCTTTGCGCGCCTTTGCGCCCGCTTCCCGTACCGCCTCGGATGGCCGGAACTCGAAGCTGCTCAATGTGGCGGGACTGACGGCACCGGGCTTACTGACCAGAATTGACGGTGCGGAGGCGCATGCGGTCAGAAGGGAGAATGTGGCCAGGATGGCGAAGCGCATGGAGTTACCTCGGGCCCAGGTCGGCGGAAACAAAAAGAAGGAGGGTAACCGGGCCTGTTGGCACCGGTACCCCCCGACATGGAAAACCTGAAACGGTCGGCCGTCAACGGCCCCCGTAACTCTCCATCCTCAGGCCAGTCCCGCCATGAGAGACGTGGGCGACGATCGCCTGGCGGCGATGGATCTTCGTGATCTTGCCGAGGTTGATCGCAAAAGCCAGCTCCACAATCGCGCCCTTGACCAGGCCAAGGTTGCGTGTCTCAACGAACACCCCGTTGGCACTCAGGTTGTGGGCGCGGCAAAGCTTGCCGCTACGCCCAGAGACGCTGATATAAACCGTAGTGCGCGCGCGATGCCGCGTGTGCAGTCTTCGTTCCATCTCCCGTTCCCCGCTTCTTGTTCGTGGAGACGAATGAGCCCCGAGTATGCCGAGGCCAGCGGCCGGATGGAAGCGGGCAAGGCGCCGGAATGGTCCATCGAGCGGACATTCCCGTAAAATCAACAGATTAGGTAAAAGAACAGGGCTGGGGCGGGCCCGCGGTGACCAATGACCAGCTGGCCGCCGGGGGCCCCGGGCTAGCCGTCCTTGCGCCGGATCGCCAGTTGCGTAGGCGCCTCGATACCCATCTTTACCCTCTTTCCCGAGCCGCCGAGCAGGGTGATCTGGATCGGCCCATGGGCGAAGAGTTCGGCCAGCGTCATGCGGACATCGGCGCCGTCCGCGGGTGTGATCACGATCGACTCGTCAGCGCGGCGGGTCAGGACCAGCATCTGTTGGATCCTCCTGTGGCGATGTCCAGGTGCGTTTCAGAGGCCATCTGCCGCCATCAGCTTTCGTGCAACGCGTTCCGGATCGACGGTGTATTCGCCTCGCGCGACGCTCTCCCGCAGCACTGCAACCAGGACCGGGTCAAGGTCTTGAGCGCTCTCGGGCGGCCCGGCACATGGCTGTGGCGGCGCCAGCGGTTGCTGGGCATCGCTCGCACCCCGTTGCGAGCGAACCTGGCTGTGCAGGTGCACGACGACGCCGATGCGGTCCGCGGCCAGCGTCGAGGTCCGCAGCGTACGGGCGGCGCTGGCCCGGAATCGCCTGATCGTGTCTGCCAAGTTTCCAATCACTCCATCACCTGTCAGCCCCAACTGAGTCGTCCCCGTCAGGGATAACTTGAGGTGGGCCATTGCCGCCAGATGTTGCTTCAACGCAGTCCTTTGTTTTGCCAAGGAATTTCCCCGCCAAGATCGGTTCCTGGCGGACGGGCTAAAGCGTGTTGCATTTGCATCCTTTATTTTCATATAGTTACGACAATAAATTAACTTGACCTGTAATAAAGTAACGATAAGCGTGTGCGGCACTGGGGGATAAGGGCCGTGGGGATCAGCAAGGCGTCCACTGGCAGGAACAACACCCGGCGCGATCCCGGGACAAGTGGTCAGGATTGCGACCGCCTCGTGCTCGACCATGCTGACCTGGTCAGGAAGATCGCCTACCACCTGCTCGCCCGCATGCCAGTCACGGTCGACGTCGACGACCTGATCCAGGCGGGCATGATCGGGCTGATCGCCGCCGCACGTAACTATTCGGCGGATCGTGGAGCGAGCTTCAGGTCCTACGCAGGGATCCGGATTCGTGGTGCCATGCTGGACGAGGCGCGCCGCGCGGACTGGGTGCCGCGTTCAGTCCGTCGGGGCGTCCGCGAGATGCAAGCCGCATCGCGACGGTTGCAGCGCGAGAACGGTTCACACGCGCGGCCGGATGAGATAGCCCAGGCTCTCGGCGTCTCGCTCGATAGCTATCACCGCCTCGTCCACGACTCCGTCGCGTGCAGGACGCTCAGCTACGAACAGGTTTTCGCCATGCAAGAGCAATTCTCTCCGGACCCGCCCGGCGACACCGGCCCGACGCCGCACCAGCAAGCCGAGAGCGACGACTTTCACACCGCCCTCGCGGCTGCCATCGAGGATCTGCCGCAGCGATTGAAGCTGGTGCTTTCGCTCTATTACGACGAGGAGCTGAAACTGCGCGAGATCGGCGAGGTCCTCGCGGTTACCGAATCCCGGGTGTGCCAGTTGCACGCACAGGCCCGGGAAGAATTGCGCAACCGGATGCAGGGCTGGATCGACGGCGACTGAGCGCCTTAGTTGCCGTAGCCCCTGGCGAGCAGCACTGCGGGCAGCGGCATCAGCGCCATCAGGCCGATCGCGAGCGATACCGAAGCCCTGACCCGCTCGATCTCCCGGCCGAGCGGCACGAAACTCGCGGCGGCGCGGCTCGCGCGGCTCCAGCGCACGTACTGCGTCAGGGGCAGCGCCGACACTGCCGCCAGCAGTCCGAACAGCACTATCTTCAGCAGGAACAGGTGGTTGCCGAGGTAGTAGCCTCCGCCCATCCCGAACTCCGTGGCCAGCGCCATCCCCGTAGCGAGCGAGGCGATGGCCGCCAGCAGCTGGCCCAGCGCCATTGCGCCCAGCAAGCCGAGCTGTATCCGGTCAAGTGGTCGCTTCAGCAGCCAGTGCTGGCCGAGCAGCAGGCCGGCTGCGAGTCCTGCGGCGAGCAGGTGCAGGTAGGTGAACAGCGCGGGCCAGATCATGGTTCAGTATGCAGGGACCCGGGCGGCCCGCAATAGCCCGCGCCGCGGCGAACCAGCCTGGCCCGGGTCAGAACAGCAGCAACAGGTAGCTGGCATAGGCGGCCAGGCATAGGCCGCCTGCCGCGCGACCGATGACACGTCCGCGCAGCATGAATGCCAGCAGCAGGCCAGCGGTCGCCAGCATGATCCAGATGTCGAAGTGGATGATCTCCGGGGGCACCGGTAGCGGGTGAACCAGCGCAGTGATGCCGAGAATCCCCAGCACATTGTAGATATTGCTTCCGACCACGTTGCCGACCGCAACGGCCCCCTGGCCACGAAACGCTGCGATGGCCGAAACCGCGAGTTCGGGCAACGACGTGCCGATGGCCACGACGGTCAGCCCGATCACCGTTTCCGGGACGTCGAATCGCGCCGCGATCGCAATCGACGCATCTACCAGCAACCGCGCGCCGAGTACGACGCCGGCCAGTGCGACGACGGCGACCAGCAGCGGCCGCAGGAGGCCCGCTTTCGGCGGCGCCACCAGCCGTGCCTCGTCCTCGTGCCGCCGGGCTTCGGCATTCGGCGCGGCACGCTCCGACCGGTAGGCAATGTAGAGATACGTGACCAGAAGCGACACCAACAGGGCACCCGCCGGGCGTGACAGGGTACCGACGATTGCTGCGGCGAGCGCCACCAGCGTGGCGGCGCCGAGGGCGACCGCATCGCGGTGAAATTCCTGCCGCTGGACCGGCAGCGGCGCAATCAGCGCGGCGATCCCGAGTATCAGCAGCACGTTGGCGATGTTGCTTCCGACCACGTTGCCGATGGCAATGCCTGGCGCGCCGCGGAATGCGGCAATGAGGCTTGCGACCAGCTCGGGGGCCGAGGTGCCGAAGCCGACCAGCGTCAGGCCAATAAAAAGCGGCGACACGCCGAGCGCGCGGGCGAACCCGACCGAGCCCCTGACCAGGAATTCACCGCTGCCAATCAGCAGCACGAGCCCAAGAATCAACTGTAAGGACGTCAACTCGAGATGCTCCAGCCGCTGCGGCCGTACTGCAATCACGGCCTACGAATTATTATACACGAATACAAATTCGCAATCTCTTGGTCCGCAACTGGCCTCAGGCGACCAGCCGGGCGAAGGAGGCCGCGTCGATGTTCGCGCCGCAGACGATCAGGCCGACCCGGCGGCCCACGAGGCGATCACGAAGGGGCCCCAGCATCGCCGCCGTCGCGGCGGCGCCGGCCGGCTCGACTGCGAGCTTGGCCTGCTCCTGCAGGAACCGCATTGCCGCCTTGATGGCATCGTCGTCGATCAGCACCAGCTCGTCCACGTACTGCTGGCACAGGGCGAAGGACACGGGTAGTGCGTACGGTGCGCCAAGGCTGTCCGCTACGGTCGCGACACGTTCGATGCGCTCGGGTCGGCCGGCCCGGAAGCTGCGGTGCATCGAATCGGCCCCTTCCGGCTCGACTCCGAAAACCTGGCAGCGGGCATTCAGCAGCTTTACAGCGGCCGCTACCCCGGCGCACAGCCCCCCGCCGCCGATGGGAACCACCACCGCGTCCAGGCCCGGGACCTGCTCCATGAATTCGACGCCGAGGGTCGCGGTGCCGAGGGCGGTCCGCAGGCCTTCATAGGGGTGGATAGGAACCCGCCCCTCGGTGAGGCTGATGGCCTCGACTCGCTCGAAACCTTCATGCGGGGTCGCCGCGAACTCGACCTCGGCGCCCCAGGCCTGGCATTGAGCCACCCGGAAGGGGTTGGCGGTCGCGATCATCACAATCCGCGCGTGGGTGCCGAGCATGCGGGCGGCATAGGCGGTCGCGATCGCGTGATTGCCGGCACTGAGCGCGCAGACACCGCGCTTTCGCTCCTCGTCCGACAGCGCCATGACGTTCAGCAGCGCGCCGCGCGGCTTGAAGCTGCCGGTGCGCTGGAACAGTTCCAGCTTGAGGTAGGGACGGGTGCCAGGACCGAGGGCCGAGTCGACGGCGGGCCCTTCCAGCAGGTGGGTCGGGGTCGTGACCACGAGGTCGCCAAGACTCTGGCGCGCCTTGCGGATCTCCATGAGGTCCAGGTGTGGCTCCACGACGGGTCAACCTCCGGCCGGATTCGGGCCGGGGATCCTAGCAGTCCGGGCGGGCCGGCACCCCGCCGGACGCCGAAAGCCGCCCCCGGGAACGCCCCATGCCCGGGCCGCGGGCAGCGGCAGCCGTCGCTGCAGCGCGTCACGCCGTTGACATACCACCCGTCCGGGCCGAAAATACGCGGCTCATTTGCCGGAGGGGTACCCAAGCGGCCAACGGGGGCAGACTGTAAATCTGCTGGCTCATGCCTTCGTAGGTTCGAATCCTACCCCCTCCACCAGTTGATCGGTTCGGCGGTGCGGCGTCTTGGGCGACCCGTGCGCTCGTGTTTTCGGGGAGCAAGAGTGCGGGTGTAGTTCAATGGTAGAACCTCAGCCTTCCAAGCTGTTGACGTGGGTTCGATTCCCATCACCCGCTCCATCCGGGCATGGGTACTGCGGGCAGGGCCGGAGCGGAGAAGGACGAGGCCCACGTAGCTCAGTCGGTAGAGCACGTCCTTGGTAAGGACGAGGTCACCGGTTCGATTCCGGTCGTGGGCTCCAGATCATGCCGCGCGGGGCGCGGCCGGCGATGACCGACAGGCAGGCGGGTCCTGCCGCGAAATTGGAGGGGTCCTTGCGGGCTCCATGTCGAAAACAGGTCGAATTCCTTGAGGTGACTCGTGGCTAAGGAAAAATTCGTACGCAGCAAGCCGCATGTGAACGTTGGGACGATTGGTCATGTGGACCATGGGAAGACGACTTTGACGGCGGCGTTGACCAAGGTGATGGCGGAGACGCACGGTGGCGAGGTGAGTGCGTTTGACCAGATTGACAAGGCGCCGGAAGAGAAGGCGCGTGGCATCACGATTTCGACGGCGCACGTGGAGTACCAGTCGAACAACCGGCATTACGCCCATGTTGACTGTCCGGGGCATGCTGACTACGTGAAGAACATGATCACGGGTGCGGCGCAGATGGACGGTGCGATCCTGGTGGTTTCTGCTGCTGACGGCCCGATGCCGCAGACGCGCGAGCACATATTGCTGGCGCGGCAGGTGGGTGTGCCGTACATCGTGGTGTATCTGAACAAGTGCGACATGGTGGACGACGCCGAGCTGATCGAGCTGGTGGAGATGGAAGTCCGCGAGTTGCTGTCGAAGTACGAGTTCCCGGGCGACGACACGCCGATCGTGCAGGGTTCGGCGCTGAAGGCGCTGGAGGGCGACGCGAGCGAGCTGGGTGCGCCGTCGATCGTCAAGCTGGTGGAGGAGATGGACCGTTTCATTCCGACGCCGACGCGGGTGATCGACAAGCCGTTCCTGATGCCGATCGAGGACGTGTTCTCGATTTCGGGTCGTGGCACGGTGGTGACGGGTCGTATCGAGCGCGGCATTGTCAAGGTGAACGATGAGGTTGAGATCATCGGCATCAAGGACACGACCAAGACGATCTGCACCGGCGTGGAGATGTTCCGCAAGCTGCTGGACGAGGGTCAGGCGGGTGACAACGTGGGGGTGCTGCTGCGTGGCACCAAGCGTGAGGACGTGGAGCGTGGTCAGGTGCTGGCGAAGCCGGGATCGATCACGCCGCACACCAATTTCGAGTGTGAGGTGTACGTGCTGACCAAGGAGGAGGGCGGTCGTCACACGCCGTTCTTCAAGGGTTACCGGCCGCAGTTTTATTTCCGCACGACCGATGTGACCGGGACCATCCAGTTGCCGGAGGGCGTCGAGATGGTGATGCCTGGCGACAACATCAAGATGGTGGTGGACCTGATTGCGCCGATCGCGATGGAGGAAGGCCTGCGCTTCGCCATCCGCGAGGGTGGTCGCACGGTGGGCGCCGGCGTGGTCTCAAAGATCCTGAAGTAACCAGAAGCGAGAAGTGACTGGTGAGTCGTGAGTCGTAAGCGAGCCCCCTCCGGCCGCTGGCGACCCACCGCCCTCCATGCACTGCTTGCCAGTCCAGAGGGCAGTAGCTCAATTGGCAGAGCGGCGGTCTCCAAAACCGCAGGTTGGGGGTTCGATTCCCTCCTGCCCTGCCACCTTCGGGTGGCAGCGATCGCGTAGGAACGGTAACGGGTACTCATGAGCGAGCAAGCCGACAAGGGCGGGTCACCCGTCATAGATTCTGCGAAGCTGGTGCTGGCTGCGGCCATGCTGGTTGCCGGCATCGGCGGCTATTACTGGTTCGCCGACGTGCCGACGGCAGTGCGCCTGCTCATGGTGCTGGCGGGCGTGGCTCTGGGCGCAGCCTTCCTGTTCTGGTCGACCCAGGGCCAGGTGCTGTGGCAGTTCGTGCAGGGCTCGCGGGTGGAACTGCGCAAGATGGTCTGGCCGACCCGGCAGGAGACCCTGCAGACCACGCTGGTCGTGTTCGTGTTCGTGCTGCTGCTGGGTATTTTCTTCTGGCTGATCGACATGCTGCTGGCCTGGGCCACGCGGCACCTGACGGGACAAGGGGGCTGAGACCGTGGCACTTCGCTGGTACGTCGTCCATGCCTATTCGAATTTCGAGCACAAGGTGTCTTCGAGCCTGCTCGAACGCGTGAAGCTGCATGGGCTCGAGCACAAGTTCGGCGAGGTCCTGGTTCCGACCGAGGAAGTCGTCGAGATGCGCGAGGGCCAGAAGCGCAAGAGCGAGCGCAAGTTCTTTCCCGGCTACGTGCTGGTG
Source organism: uncultured Gammaproteobacteria bacterium (assembly GCA_963715485.1). Taxonomy (GTDB): domain Bacteria; phylum Pseudomonadota; class Gammaproteobacteria; order Steroidobacterales; family Steroidobacteraceae; genus SG8-30. The sequence goes on along the minus strand of OY970244.1, from coordinate 3,076,156 downwards.
CAGATGGAGATGGACGACGAGACCTGGCACCTCGTGAAGGAGACTCCCAAGGTGCTCGGCTTCATCGGTGGCACCTCGGAGAAGCCAGCGCCGATTTCGGAGAAAGAGGCGAACGCCATCCTGCGGCGCGTCGAGGAAGGCGCGGAGAAGCCGCGGCCGAAGGTGCTGTTCGAGCCCGGCGAGGTGGTGCGCGTCACCGATGGGCCGTTCAACGACTTCAACGGCGTCGTCGAGTCGGTGAACTACGAAAAGAGCCGCCTGCAGGTGGCGGTCCAGATCCTGGGCCGCTCGACGCCGGTGGAACTTGATTTCGGCCAGGTCGAGAAGGCCTGAGCAAGACACACGGGGAGCCTCGCGGCGCTTGCACCCGTAAGGAGTGAAATTTGGCTAAGAAGGTACAGGGCTACATCAAGCTCCAGATACCGGCAGGAGCGGCGAATCCGAGTCCGCCGGTCGGCCCGGCGCTGGGTCAGCAGGGCGTCAACATCATGGAGTTCTGCAAGCAGTTCAACGCTGCGACGCAGAGCCTGGAGAAGGGCCTGCCGATCCCGGTCGTGATCACGGTCTATAGCGATCGCAGTTTCACCTTCATCATGAAGACGCCGCCGGCGTCGGTGCTGATCCGCAAGGCGATCGGCCTGGATAAGGGCTCTGGAACGCCCAACACGAAGAAGGTCGGCAAGGTTTCGCGCGCGCAGCTCGAGGAAATCGCCAAGACCAAGATGCCGGACCTGACGGCAGCCGACCTTGACGCCGCGGTCCGTACGATCGCCGGCAGCGCCCGCAGCATGGGCGTCGACGTGGAGGGAGTGTGACATGGCAGCCGTAGTCAAGCGCCAGAAGGCGTGGACCGAGAAACTGCAGCCCGGCCGTCAGTACCCGATCGAGGAAGCCTTGGCGCTGGTCAAGGAACTGGCGACCGCCAAGTTCGACGAAGCCGTGGACGTCGCGGTGAACCTCGGCATCGACGCAGCCAAGTCGGACCAGCAGGTCCGCGGCTCGACGGTCATGCCTCACGGCATCGGCAAGACGGTGCGGGTGGCCGTGTTTACGCAGGGCAAGAATGCTGATGCCGCGCGCGAGGCTGGCGCCGATATCGTCGGCCTCGAGGACCTCGCCGAGAAGGTCAAGCAGGGCCAACTCGACTTCGACGTCGTCGTGGCGAGTCCGGATGCGATGCGTGTTGTCGGCCAGCTCGGCCAGATCCTCGGTCCGCGCGGCCTCATGCCGAACCCGAAGGTCGGTACCGTGACGCCGGACGTCGCCGGCGCGGTCCGGAATGCGAAAGCGGGGCAGGTCCGGTACCGCTGCGACAAGGGCGGCATCGTCCACTGCACCATCGGCAAGGCGGTGTTCGAACCGGTGGCGCTGAAGGAAAACCTGCTGGCGCTGCTCGCAGACCTGCAGAAGGCGAAGCCGTCCACGTCGAAGGGCGTGTACGTGCAGCGCGTGACGGTGTCCTCGACCATGGGCCCCGGGGTCGTCGTGGACCGTTCGTCGCTGGGCCTCTGAGGGAATTCTTGATGGCGGCGGCGTCACGAGGCGCCGCCGCTGCAGACACCGGGCGCAAGCCCGGGACGTGGGACGGGGGCGACGATGCACCCCGGACCATCGAAGACCGCAGGTGGGGCTCGGCCCCTTAATTGTCGCCTGCGCAGATGGTGGTACCCGAGTCAGTGATTACTGGTGAAGGTCGCCATCAGCCGGTCGCTCGCGACCGGTGCGCCGATGCCACCCACTGGGCGGCGCGGCAGCAAGGGTGGGTACGGAGCGATCCGTGCCCTTGGTTTGATCTTCAACCAGGAGGATCCGATGGCACTTACGCTTGAAGCCAAGCAGGCGATGGTGGCCGAAGTCCATGCCGTAGCCCGCGAAGCGGTTTCGGTCGTGGCGGCGGAGTACCGTGGACTGACGGTTTCGCAGATAACCGGGCTGCGCGCCAAGGCGCGCCAGTCGGGTGTCTATCTGCGGGTCGTCAAGAACACGCTCGCCCGTCGCGCGGTCAGCGGTACCGATTTCGAGTGCATTGCCAACAGCCTCAGGGGTCCGTTGCTGCTGGCGTTTTCCACCGACGATCCGGGCGCCGCGGCGCGCGTCGTCAAGGATTTCGCCAAGGACAACGACAAGCTGGTTCCGACACTCGTGTCGCTCGGTGGGCAATTGCTGCCGGGTACTGACATCGAGAGGATCGCGAGCCTGCCGACCCGTGACGAGGCTTTGTCGATGCTGCTCGGCGTGTTCATTGCGCCGGTCTCGAAGTTCGTTCGCACGGTTGCCGCACCGCACACCAAGCTGGTGCGAACGGTGGCCGCGGTCAAGGACCAGATGGCCGCTGCAGCCGCCTGACGGCAGGTTCGCTACTGATTCACACGTATCACTATTCAACTGGAGTTAATGAAATGGCTGCCACCAAGGAAGAAATTCTCGACGCGATCTCGAACATGACCATCATGGAGATCGTCGACCTCGTGAAGATGATGGAAGACAAGTTCGGCGTGACCGCTGCGGCCCCCGTTGCGATGGCCGCTGCCGCTGCCGCGGCCCCGGTCGTCGAGGAGCAGACCGAGTTCACGATCATTCTCAAGGCCTATCCGGCCGACAAGAAGGTCGGGACGATCAAGGTCATCCGTGAAATCACTGGCCTGGGCCTCAAGGAGGCAAAGGACCTGGTGGAGGGCGCGCCGAGCACCGTCAAGGAAAGCGTGTCCAAGGCCGATGCCGAGAAGATCAAGAAGCAGTTGACGGACGTCGGCGCCGAAGTCGAGGTCAAGTAAGGGCGTCCATGCGAGGGCACACGCCCCCCGCAAGGCGCCACGCCGGAAGCCGGCCGGCCCGACTCCCTAGCGGGAGTCGGGCAGCCGTCCTTGTTCGGCGTTTCGGCGTGTTTTATTCCAGTGCGGGCCGCGCCTGATGCGCGGCTCCTCAGCGGCGCGGGCTTGAGGCCCGTGTTCGCGTCCAAAGCTCAAGGGTGACCCGATGGCCTATTCCTTCACCGAGAAGAAGCGCATCCGGAAGAATTTCGGCAAGCGGCCGAGCATTCTGGGCGTGCCGCCCCTGCTCGCCATCCAGACGGATTCCTACGCGCAATACCTGCAGCTCAACCAGTCTCGCGCCTTGCATGCCGAGTTGCAGGCCAGCGAGCAGGCAATTGGCCAGCCGGCCGCGACCGGCAGGCTGCTGTCGGAGGCCGAGGAACGGGGCGTAATTGACCGGCACCTGGAGAAGGCCGGGTTGCACGCAGCGTTTCGCAGCGTGTTTCCCATCAAGAGCTACTCCGGCAACGCCGTACTCGACTATGTCTATTACTACCTTGGCGAGCCTGTTTTCGACGTCAAGGAATGCCAGCTTCGGGGACTGACTTACGCGGCGCCACTGCGCGTCCGTCTGCGTCTCAGGATCTTCGACAAGGAGTCTCCCGGCGGCACGCGGGTCAAGCGCGCGGTCGAGCAGGAAGTCTACCTCGGCGAGCTTCCGCTGATGACCGAGAACGGCACTTTCGTGGTGAACGGCACCGAGCGTGTCGTGGTTTCCCAGCTGCACCGCAGCCCGGGCGTGATCTTCGACCACGACAAGGGCAAGACGCATAGCTCGGGCAAGCTGTTGTTCCAGTCGCGCGTAATCCCCTATCGCGGCTCCTGGCTCGACTTCGAGTTCGACGCCAAGGACTGTGTGTTCGCACGCATCGACCGGCGCCGCAAGCTGCCGGTGACGATCCTGCTGCGCGCACTGGGCTACGGTGACCAGGAAATCCTCGACCTGTTCTTCGACAAGAACATCTTCCACCTGTCCAAGAAGAAAGGTGTGGAGCTTGATCTGGTGCCTGAGCGGCTGCGCGGTGAGACCGCCATGTTCGAGATTCGCGCGGGCAACAAGGTCATCGTGGAGGAAGGCCGCCGGATCACCGCCCGCCATGTCCGCCAGCTCGAGGACGCCGGTGTCAAGCGCCTGGGCGTTCCGCTGGATTACCTGCAGGGCAAGGTCCTGGCGCACGATGTCGTCGATGCCGGGACCGGCGAAATCCTGGCCAAGGCCAACGAGGTGCTAACCGTCGGGACCGTCGAGAAGTTCGTCGAGGCCGGCATCGAGCAGGTCGGGACGCTCTATGTGAACGACCTGGATCGCGGCCCCTACATCTCCGATACGCTGCGCATCGACCCGACACACACCCGGCTTGAGGCGCTGATCGAGATCTACCGCATGATGCGCCCGGGCGAGCCGCCCACCAAGGACGCGGCGGAGAACCTTTTCCACAACCTGTTCTTCAACTCCGAGCGCTACGACCTTTCGGCAGTCGGCCGCATGAAGTTCAATCGCCGGGTCAACCGCCAGCCTCCCGCCGGCCTGAGCGGTGCCGAGATCGACACCTGGCTCGAGATGCCCGGGATCCTCTACGACGGCCGCTACTTCAAGCTGTTCACCGAACAGCGCAAGGACGAGGCCGCACGCGGCCATTTCGAGCGTGCGGGTGAGGACCTGTCGGACGTCATTGACGTCCTCAGGACGCTGATCGCGATCAAGAATGGCGACGGCAAGGTGGACGACATCGACCACCTGGGCAACCGCCGTGTGCGTTGCGTCGGCGAGATGGCCGAGGTTGCCTTCCGTATCGGCCTGGTGCGCGTGGAGCGCGCGGTCAAGGAACGATTGACGCTGGCCGAAAGCGAGGAGATCAATCCGCAGGACATGATCAACGCCAAGCCGGTGGCGGCCGCGGTGAAGGAGTTCTTCGGCTCCTCGCAGCTGTCGCAGTTCATGGACCAGAACAACCCGCTGTCAGAGGTCACGCACAAGCGCCGCGTATCTGCTCTGGGCGAGGGTGGCCTGAAGCGCGAGCGCGCCGGCTTCGAGGTTCGCGACGTGCACCCGACCCACTATGGCCGGGTCTGCCCGATCGAGACCCCGGAAGGCCCGAACATCGGCCTGATCAACTCGCTGGCGGTCTACGCCCGCACCAACAAGTACGGCTTCCTCGAGACGCCGTACCGGCGGGTGCGCGACGGCAAGGTGACCAATGACGTCGACTACCTGTCGGCGATCGAGGAGAGCGAGTTCGTGATTGCACAGGCGAACGCGGAACTCGACCCCAAGGGCAAGTTCACCGATGACCTGGTGTCCTGCCGCTTCCAGAACGAGTTCACGCTGATGCCGTCCGATCGCATCCAGTACATGGATGTGTCGCCGCGCCAGATTGTTTCCGTCGCGGCCGCGTTGATTCCGTTTCTCGAGCATGACGATGCGAACCGCGCGTTGATGGGTTCGAACATGCAGCGTCAGGCGGTGCCGACGCTGCGTTCCGCTGCCCCGCTCGTGGGTACGGGAATCGAGCGTACGGTTGCGACCGACTCGGGTGTCACCGTCAACGCACGGCGTGGCGGCTTCGTGGACTCGGTGGACGCTTCGCGCATCGTGGTGCGGGTCAACGAGGACGAAGTCACGCCCGGGGAACCCGGGGTGGACATCTACAACCTCACCAAGTACACGCGTTCCAACCAGAACACCTGCATCAACCAGCGTCCGCTGGTGAAGGTGGGCGACCGGATTGCCCGCGACGACGTGATGGCCGACGGTCCGTCGACGCACCTGGGCGAGTTGGCGCTCGGCCAGAACATGCTGGTCGCGTTCATGCCGTGGAACGGCTACAACTTCGAGGACTCGATCCTGGTGTCGGAGCGGGTGGTCGAGGAAGACCGCTTCACCACTATCCACATCGAGGAGCTTACCTGCGTCGCCCGCGACACCAAGCTCGGCTCGGAAGAAATCACTGCCGACATACCCAACGTTGGCGACGCGGCATTGGCCAAGCTCGATGAGGCGGGAATCGTCTTTATCGGCGCGGAAGTCAAGGCAGGCGACATCCTGGTTGGCAAGGTGACGCCCAAGGGCGAGACCCAGCTGACCCCGGAGGAAAAGTTGTTGCGGGCGATCTTCGGCGAGAAGGCTTCCGACGTGAAGGACACGTCGCTGCGCGTTCCGCCTGGAATGGACGGGACGGTGATAGACGTGCGCGTCTTCACCCGCGACGGCGTGGAGAAGGATTCCCGCGCACTCGCCATCCAGAAATCGGAGATCGAACGGGTTCGCAAGGACCTCAACGACCAGCGGCGCATCCTCGAGGGCGACCTGTTTGGCCGATTGCGTGGCGATGTCCTTGGTAAGGTCGCCGAGGGCGGCCCGAACAAGCTCAAGGCCGGCTCCGAGGTTACTGCGGAATATCTCGATGGACTTCCGCACGAGGAATGGTTCGAGATCCGGCTGCGCGACGAGACGGCCAACGGCTCGCTCGAGGCCGCGCGCCGCCGGCTGGCGGACCAGAGCCGCGACTTCGAAAAGCGCTTCGAGGCGAAGAAGATCAAGATCACCCAGGGCGACGATCTCGCCCCCGGCGTGCTCAAGATGACCAAGGTCTACCTGGCCGTGAAGCGCCGCGTGCAGCCGGGCGACAAGATGGCTGGTCGCCATGGTAACAAGGGCGTGGTGTCCACCATCGTGCCGGTCGAGGACATGCCGTACCTGGCGGACGGCACCCCGGTCGACATCGTTCTGAACCCGCTCGGCGTGCCCTCGCGCATGAACATCGGCCAGATCCTCGAGGCGCACCTCGGCTGGGCCGCCCACGGCATTGGCCAGAAGATCGGCAAGATGATCGAGGCACAGTCGGCGATGGTCGACCTGCGCAAGCTGCTCGACCAGGTCTACAACCAGACCGGTGGGCAGTCCGAGGATCTCAAGTCGCTCAGCGACGCCGAGGTGCTCGAGCTGTCGCGTAACCTGGTCGACGGCGTACCGATGGCGACGCCGGTTTTCGATGGCGCCAGCGAGGCCGAGATCAAGCAGCTGCTCGAGCTGGCGGGTTTGCCGACCAGCGGACAGACGGCACTGACCGACGGGCGCACGGGCGAGGAGTTCGAGCGCCAGGTCACGGTCGGCTACATGTACATGCTGAAGCTGAACCACCTGGTCGATGACAAGATGCACGGTCGCTCCACGGGGCCGTACAGCCTGGTCACTCAGCAGCCGCTGGGCGGCAAGGCGCAGTTCGGTGGCCAGCGCTTCGGCGAGATGGAAGTCTGGGCACTCGAGGCCTACGGCGCGTCCTATACGCTCCAGGAGATGTTGACCGTCAAGTCCGACGACGTGAACGGCCGAACCAAGATGTACAAGAACATCGTGGACGGCAATCACGCCATGGACGCGGGCATGCCGGAGTCCTTCAACGTGCTGGTGAAGGAGATTCGCTCCCTCGGCATCAACATCGAGCTGGAGCAGGAGGGCTAAGAGATGCGTGATCTTCTGAAGTTGTTCAAGCAGCAGCCGCAGGTCGAGAACTTCGACGCCATCAGAATCGGGCTTGCATCCCCGGAACTGATCCGGTCCTGGTCCTTCGGCGAAGTGAAGAAGCCCGAGACGATCAACTACCGGACTTTCAAGCCGGAGCGTGACGGGTTGTTCTGCGCCAAGATCTTCGGGCCGGTGAAGGACTATGAGTGCCTTTGCGGAAAGTACAAGCGCCTGAAGCATCGCGGGACCGTCTGCGAGAAGTGCGGCGTCGAGGTCACCCAGTCGAAGGTCCGGCGTGAGCGCATGGGACACATCGAGCTGGCGAGCCCCACCGCGCACATCTGGTTCCTGAAGTCGCTGCCGTCGCGCATCGGCCTGATGGTCGACATGACGCTCAGGGACCTCGAGCGGGTGCTGTACTTCGAGGCCTTCGTCGTCGTCGATCCGGGCATGACCGAGCTCGAGCGCGGCATGCTTCTGACCAACGAGGGCTACCTGGAGGCGCTGGAGCAGCATGGTGACGAGTTCGACGCCCGCATGGGCGCCGAGGCGATCCTCGAGCTGCTCAAGACCATCGACCTGCAGGCCGAGTCCGCCAAGGTCCGCGAGGACATGGGGGGCACGTCCTCCGAGACCAAGCTCAAGCGGCTGTCGAAGCGCCTCAAGCTGCTCGAGGCCTTCATCGAGTCGGGCAACCGTCCGGAGTGGATGGTGCTGACCGTCCTGCCGGTGCTGCCGCCCGACCTGCGGCCGCTGGTGCCGCTGGATGGTGGCAGGTTCGCAACCTCGGACCTGAACGACCTCTATCGCCGCGTCATCAACCGCAACAACCGCCTGCGTCGCCTGCTCGAACTGAATGCGCCCGACATCATCGTGCGTAACGAGAAGCGCATGCTGCAGGAGTCGGTGGACGCACTGCTCGACAACGGCCGCCGCGGCCGCGCCATCACCGGAACAAACCGTCGCCCGCTCAAGTCGCTGGCCGACATGATCAAGGGCAAGCAGGGCCGCTTCCGGCAGAATCTGCTGGGCAAGCGCGTCGACTATTCGGGCCGTTCGGTCATCGTGGTAGGTCCGACGCTGCGCCTGCATCAGTGCGGATTGCCGAAGAAGATGGCGCTGGAGTTGTTCAAGCCATTCATCTTCCACAAGCTGCAGCTGCGCGGCCTGGCGTCGACCATCAAGGCCGCCAAGCGGCTGGTCGAACGAGAGGGACCGGAGGTGTGGGACATCCTCGAGGAGGTGATCCGCGAGCACCCGGTGATGCTGAACCGCGCGCCGACCCTGCACCGCCTCGGCATCCAGGCTTTTGAACCGGTGCTGATCGAAGGCAAGGCCATCCAGCTGCACCCGCTGGTCTGTACCGCCTTCAATGCCGACTTCGACGGCGACCAGATGGCCGTGCACGTGCCACTGTCGCTCGAGGCGCAGCTCGAGGCTCGCGCCCTGATGCTGTCCTCCAACAACATCCTCTCGCCGGCCAACGGCGACCCTATCATCGTGCCGTCACAGGACGTCGTGCTCGGGCTGTACTACATGACCCGCGAGCGTGCCGGGGCACGCGGCGAGGGCATGTTCTTTGCGGACCGGCACGAGGTGCACCGCGCCTACGAGACCCGCAGCGTGGACCTTCACGCCAAGGTCAAGGTGCGCGTTCGCGAGTACGTGCTCGGCGAGGGTGGCGAGCTGCACGAAATCCGCCGCCTGGTGGATACGACCGTCGGCCGCGCCCTGCTGTTCGAGATCGTTCCGAAGGGACTGGCCTACGACGTGATCAACCAGGATATGACCAAGAAGCGGATTTCCGCGGTCATCAACACCTGCTATCGCACGCTCGGCCTCAAGGAAACAGTCGTTTTCGCGGACCAGCTCATGTACACGGGCTTTTCCTACGCGACCCGTGCCGCAGTGTCGATCGGCGTCGACGACATGCTGGTCCCGCCGCAGAAGGAAAAGATCCTGGCCGGCGCCGAGCGGGAGGTAAAGGAGATCCAGCACCAGTATGAGTCGGGCTTGGTCACCTTCGGTGAGCGCTACAACAAGGTTGTCGACATCTGGTCGCGGACCAATGACCGTATCGGCAAGGCGATGATGGACCAGCTGCGTTTCGAGGAGGTCGAGGACTCCAAGGGCAACAAGGTCCAGCAGGGCTCGTTCAACTCAATCTTCATGATGGCCGATTCGGGTGCGCGAGGCTCGGCGGCGCAGATCCGGCAGCTGGCCGGCATGCGCGGCCTGATGGCCAAGCCAGACGGCTCGATCATCGAAACGCCGATCACCGCGAACTTCCGTGAGGGGCTGAACGTCCTCCAGTACTTCATCTCGACCCACGGCGCCCGCAAGGGTCTGGCGGACACCGCGCTGAAGACCGCCAATTCGGGCTACCTGACCCGCAGGCTCGTGGACGTCGCGCAGGACCTGGTCGTCACCGACGAGGACTGCGGCACCGATAAAGGTCTGCTGGTGACGCCTATCGTCGAAGGTGGCGACGTCGTGGAGGGTCTGGGTGAGCGCGTGCTGGGGCGTGTTATCGCGACCGACGTCATGAAGCCCGGCGCCGAGGACGTGCTGGTGCCCGCGGGTACGCTGCTCGACGAAAAATGGGTGCAGCGTCTCGAGCAGCACGGCATTGACCAGGTCAACGTCCGCTCGCCGATCACCTGCAATATCCGCTACGGTGTGTGCTCCATGTGCTACGGGCGCGATCTCGCCCGCGGCCGCCTGATCAACCTCGGCGAGGCGGTCGGTGTGATCGCCGCCCAGTCGATCGGCGAGCCGGGTACGCAGCTGACGATGCGGACCTTCCACATCGGCGGCGCGGCGTCACGGGCTGCAGCGATCTCTTCGGTGGAAATCAAGGGTCAGGGCACGCTTCGCTTCCATAACGTCAAGGCTGTCCGCCACGAAAAGGGCCACCTGGTGACCACGTCGCGTTCCGGTGCCATCGGCGTGATCGACGAATTCGGCCGCGAGCGCGAGCGCTACAAGATCCCCTATGGCGCCACCATCGTCGCCAACGAGGGCGATTCGGTGAGCCCGGGGCAGGTCGTTGGTACCTGGGACCCGCACACCCACCCGGTTGTCACCGAGGTGGCAGGTCGCCTCAGGTTCCAGGACTTCCTGGACGGCGTCACGGTGCAGACACAGGTCGACGAGGTCACCGGCCTGTCGAGCATCGTCGTGCTCGATCCCAAGCAGCGCGGTCCCGGTGGCAAGGACCTGCGGCCGACCATCAAGCTGGTCAGCTCCAAGGGCAAGGAAGTCACCTTCGCCAACACGGACATACCGGCGGTATACACGCTGCCGGCAGGCGCGCTGGTGTCCCTGGAGGATGGCGCAACCGTATCAGTGGGCGACGTCATCGCGCGTATTCCCCAGGAATCCTCGAAGACCCGCGACATCACCGGCGGCCTGCCGCGTGTCGCGGACCTGTTCGAGGCCCGCAAGCCCAAGGAGCCGGCCATCCTCGCCGAGGTTTCGGGGACGGTCAGTTTCGGTCGCGAGACCAAGGGCAAGCGCCGGCTGGTCATCACCGGAGAGGGCGTGGACAAGTACGAGGAGCTGATTCCGAAGTGGCGTCACCTGAACGTGTTCGAGGGCGAGCACGTGGAGCGCGGCGAGGTCATTGCAGAAGGCGAGCCAAATCCGCACGACATCCTCAGGTTGCAGGGCGTCACGGAACTGGCCAACTACCTGACGCGCGAGATCCAGGACGTGTATCGGCTGCAGGGTGTGAAGATCAACGACAAGCACATCGAGGTGATCGTCCGCCAGATGCTGCGCAAGGTGGAAGTCCGTGAGGTAGGCGACACGGGGCTGCTGCGTGGCGAGCAGCTCGAGCGGGCCCGCATGCTGGAGCTCAACGACCGCATGCGCGACACCGGCAAGGAGGAGGCGGTCGTCGAGCCGATGCTGCTTGGCATCACCAAGGCCTCGCTGCAGACCGACTCGTTCATCTCGGCGGCCTCCTTCCAGGAGACTACCCGCGTACTCACCGACGCGGCCGTCCGCGGTATCAACGACAGCCTGCGCGGCCTGAAGGAGAACGTCATCGTAGGCCGGCTCATCCCGGCTGGCACTGGCCGTGCCTTTCACGCCCAGCGGCGTCGCGGGGCCGATCTCGACGTCCACCGGGGCTTCATGGACGTCGGCAGCGCCCTGCCGGAGGGTGAAGAGGTGGCCGGCGAGGGCGGGACGATCGAGACGGCCGCACCAGCCGAGTAACCCCCCTGGGGCGCTGCGGCGACTGCTACGGCCGGGCCCGCCCTGGGGTCCGGCCGTAGCTTTGCCTGGGGCCGGGCGGGGTGGAATTGTCGCGCTGCAGCAATGGTTTCGCGGCGCTGCTCCGCTGCACGGCACCCCCAGGCGTGGACCCGGCGGAATGCAGGCTTCAGGATCAACGCCTTGCGGGCGGTTTCGGTTGGACCGGATGTCCCGCCGAAGCTTTCTTGACACCATCCGGCGCGGTTCCTACAATCGCCGCCCCTCCCGCTTGGCCAAAAAAACCGCGCCAGGCGAGGGTTTCCAGGTTCAGCCGGGCCGCCGCGGGGCGGCCCTGCGCTTCCTGCGTCCGGGAATCAGCCCGGCGCTGTGACTGATGGGATTCATGGCATGTCGACGACCAACCAGCTGATCCGTGGCGGCCGCACCGCCACCGCCTACAAGTCCAAGGTGCCTGCGCTGCAGCGCTCGCCGCAGAAGCGCGGCGTGTGTACGCGCGTCTACACGACCACGCCGAAGAAGCCGAATTCGGCATTGCGCAAGGTAGCGCGCGTCAGGCTGACGAATGGCTTTGAGGTCACCAGTTACATTGGCGGCGAAGGCCACAACTTGCAGGAGCACTCGGTGGTGCTCATTCGCGGTGGCCGTGTCAAGGACCTGCCGGGCGTGCGCTACCACACGGTGCGCGGAACGCTCGATTGCGCGGGCGTCAGTGACCGCAAGCAGAGCCGGTCGAAGTACGGCGCCAAGCGGCCGAAGAAGTAATTCTAGAGAGGAATTCGCATGTCACGTCGTGCCCAGGCGCCAACGCGCATCATCCTGCCCGATCCCAAGTTCGGCAGCCAGGTGCTCGCCAAGTTCATGAACATGGTCATGGAAGACGGCAAGAAATCCGCCGCCGAGAGGATTCTCTACGGCGCGATCGACCGCATTTCCGAAAAGACCGGCCGTCAGGGCGGCGACGCCCTCGAGCTGGTTACGCAGGCGCTTGACAACGTCAAGCCGGCCGTCGAGGTAAAGTCCCGCCGCGTTGGCGGCGCGACCTATCAGGTCCCGGTCGAGGTGCGTACCACTCGCCGGCAGACGCTGGCGATGCGCTGGATCATCGATGCGGCGCGCTCGCGCTCCGAGAAGTCGATGGCCCACCGGCTTGCCAACGAACTGATGGAAGCGGCCGAGAACCGTGGCGCCGCCGTGCGCAAGCGCGAGGACACGCACCGTATGGCGGACGCCAACAAGGCCTTCGCGCATTACCGCTGGTAAAGCGGCCAACGCACAGGATTTGCAGAGGACATCATGGCCCGTACGACCCCGATCGAGCGCTACCGCAACATCGGTATTTCAGCGCACATCGACGCCGGTAAGACGACGACGACGGAGCGTGTGCTGTTCTACACCGGCGTCTCGCACAAGATCGGCGAGGTGCACGACGGGGCTGCCGTCATGGACTACATGGAGCAGGAGCAGGAGCGCGGTATCACTATCACCGCGGCTGCGACTACCTGCTTCTGGAAGGGGATGGAGAACGAGTACCCCGAGCATCGCATCAATATCATCGACACGCCGGGCCACGTCGACTTCACCATCGAGGTCGAGCGTTCGCTGCGCGTGCTTGATAGTGCGATCGCGGTCTATTGCGCCGTATCCGGCGTTCAGCCGCAGTCGGAGACTGTCTGGCGGCAGATGAACAAGTACAAAGTGCCGCGCATGGCCTTTGTCAACAAGATGGACCGCGCTGGCGCCAACTTCCTGCGCTGCGTCGACCAGATCCGCACGCGCCTGAAGGGCAATCCGGTGCCGATCCAGCTGCCGATCGGCGCTGAGGAAAAGTTCTCCGGCGTGGTCGACCTGATCCGCATGAAGCAGGTCTGGTGGGATGACGAGACCCAGGGCATGCGCTTTGAGTATCGTGATATTCCGGCGGATATGGCCGAGACCTGCGCCGAGTGGCATTCGAAAATGGTCGAGGCCGCGGCAGAGGGCAGTGAGAAACTGCTCAACAAGTACCTGGAAGAGGGCGACCTGAGCGAGGCCGAGATCCGCGCCGGGTTGCGCGAGCGTACGCTCCGCAATGAGATCTGCCTGGTCACCTGCGGTTCCGCATTCAAGAACAAGGGCGTGCAGGCCGTGCTGGACGCGATCATCGAGTTCATGCCCGCGCCGACCGAGGTGCCGGACGTGCGCGGCCAGACCGAGGCTGGCGAGGAAGCCAGCCGCAAGTCGACCGACGATGCGCCGTTCTCGGCGCTGGCATTCAAGATTTTGAATGACCCGTTCGTCGGCAACCTGACCTTCTTCCGCGTCTACTCCGGGGTGCTTAATTCCGGCGACCAGGTCTATGTGCCGAACAAGTCGAGGAAAGAACGCGTCGGTCGCCTGCTGCAGATGCACGCGAGCGACCGCATCGAATTGAAGGAGGTCTGCGCCGGTGACATCGCCGCGGCCGTGGGCCTCAAGGACGTGACCACGGGCGACACGCTCTCCGATCCCGACAAGGTGATCGTCCTCGAGAAGATGGAATTTCCGGAGCCGGTGATCTCGGTCGCCGTCGAGCCCAAGACGAAGGTCGACCAGGAAAAGATGGGCCTCGCGCTGCAGCGCCTCGCGAAGGAAGATCCGTCGTTCCGCGTGCACACCGATCAGGAGTCCGGCCAGACCATCATCTCCGGCATGGGCGAGTTGCACCTCGAGATCATCGTCGACCGCATGAAGCGCGAGTTCAAGGTCGAAGCGAACGTCGGCAAGCCTCAGGTTGCCTACCGCGAAACCATCCGCGGACAGGTCGAGCAGGAAGGCAAGTTCGTCCGCCAGTCAGGCGGCCGTGGCCAGTATGGACACGTATGGCTGCGCATCGAGCCGCTGGCTGAAGGCAAGGGCTACGAATTCGCCAACGAGATCGTCGGTGGCGTCGTGCCCAGGGAGTACATCCCCGCCGTCGACAAGGGCGTCAAGGAAGCGTTGCAGGGCGGCGTCATTGCCGGCTACCCGATCGTCGACGTCAAGGTCGCGATCTTCGACGGCTCTTACCATGACGTCGACTCGAACGAGATGGCCTTCAAGATCGCCGGCAGCATGGCTTTCAAGGAGGGCTTCCGGAAGGCGCGACCGGTGTTGCTGGAGCCGATCATGAAGGTCGAGGTGGTCACGCCGGAGGAATACTCGGGCGACGTGATCGGCGACCTGAGCCGTCGCCGCGGCCAGATCCAGGGCATGGAAGAAAGCCCGTCGGGCAAGATCATCACGTCCGAGGTGCCGCTGGCGGAGATGTTCGGCTATGCCACCACCGTGCGTTCCATGAGCCAGGGGCGCGCGACCTTCACGATGGAGTTCTCGAGGTATCTCGAGGTGCCCAACAACGTCGCCGAGGCAGTGTTGAAGAAGGCCTCCTGATTTTCATCAGCAATCCCGTAACCAATACAGACAGTAAAGACAAGCAGGAATCACGCCATGGCTAAGGAAAAATTCGTACGCAGCAAGCCGCATGTGAACGTTGGGACGATTGGTCATGTGGACCATGGGAAGACGACTTTGACGGCGGCGTTGACCAAGGTGATGGCGGAGACGCACGGTGGCGAGGTGAGTGCGTTTGACCAGATTGACAAGGCGCCGGAAGAGAAGGCGCGTGGCATCACGATTTCGACGGCGCACGTGGAGTACCAGTCGAACAACCGGCATTACGCCCATGTTGACTGTCCGGGGCATGCTGACTACGTGAAGAACATGATCACGGGTGCGGCGCAGATGGACGGTGCGATCCTGGTGGTTTCTGCTGCTGACGGCCCGATGCCGCAGACGCGCGAGCACATATTGCTGGCGCGGCAGGTGGGTGTGCCGTACATCGTGGTGTATCTGAACAAGTGCGACATGGTGGACGACGCCGAGCTGATCGAGCTGGTGGAGATGGAAGTCCGCGAGTTGCTGTCGAAGTACGAGTTCCCGGGCGACGACACGCCGATCGTGCAGGGTTCGGCGCTGAAGGCGCTGGAGGGCGACGCGAGCGAGCTGGGTGCGCCGTCGATCGTCAAGCTGGTGGAGGAGATGGACCGTTTCATTCCGACGCCGACGCGGGTGATCGACAAGCCGTTCCTGATGCCGATCGAGGACGTGTTCTCGATTTCGGGTCGTGGCACGGTGGTGACGGGTCGTATCGAGCGCGGCATTGTCAAGGTGAACGATGAGGTTGAGATCATCGGCATCAAGGACACGACCAAGACGATCTGCACCGGCGTGGAGATGTTCCGCAAGCTGCTGGACGAGGGTCAGGCGGGTGACAACGTGGGGGTGCTGCTGCGTGGCACCAAGCGTGAGGACGTGGAGCGTGGTCAGGTGCTGGCGAAGCCGGGATCGATCACGCCGCACACCAATTTCGAGTGTGAGGTGTACGTGCTGACCAAGGAGGAGGGCGGTCGTCACACGCCGTTCTTCAAGGGTTACCGGCCGCAGTTTTATTTCCGCACGACCGATGTGACCGGGACCATCCAGTTGCCGGAGGGCGTCGAGATGGTGATGCCTGGCGACAACATCAAGATGGTGGTGGACCTGATTGCGCCGATCGCGATGGAGGAAGGCCTGCGCTTCGCCATCCGCGAGGGTGGTCGCACGGTGGGCGCCGGCGTGGTCTCAAAGATCCTCAAGTAAGGCCGAAAACATGGCAACCAGTCAGAATATCCGGATCCGCCTGAAGGCTTTCGACCACAGGCTGATCGACAATTCGGCCCGCGAGATCGTGGAGACCGCCAAGCGGACGGGCGCGACCGTCCGCGGGCCGGTGCCGCTGCCGACCAAGATCGAGAAGTTCACCGTTCTGGTCTCGCCCCACGGCGACAAGGACGCGCGCGACCAGTACGAGATTCGTACCCACAAGCGGCTCATGGACATCGTCAATCCGACCGACAAGACGGTCGATGCCCTGATGAAGCTCGAGTTGCCGGCCGGCGTGGACGTGCAGATCAAGCTGAACTGAGCCAGTCGAATCGGGAGTTTCGGGCGGCTTGCGCCGCCCATTCAAGCCGCTATACTAGGCGGCTCGCTTTGGCCCCGCAGTGGGCGCCCGGCCTGGGGCCGCGGCGCCGCGGTTTTTTCGGGGCCCGGGTTCCGGCGGGTGGCGGGTAGGCTTGATGCCCCCCGTGCCCGGGGAAGATGGACATAGAGACAGTGCCGGCCAATCGCAGCCGGTGCGGTGCAACGAGGACAAAGGTCATGACCATTGGTCTGGTCGGCCGCAAGTGCGGCATGACTCGAGTTTTCACCGACGCGGGAGAATCCGTGCCGGTGACCGTCATCGAGGCGCTCCCCAACCGTGTCGTACAGGTTCGGGACAGCCAGGTCGATGGCTACCGCGCGATCCAGGTTACGGTCGGTTCCCGGCGCGCATCCCGCGTTTCCAAGCCCGCCGCCGGCCACTTCGCCAAGCATGGCGTCGAGCCGGGCGCGACGACCCTGGAATTCCGCCTCGCTGACGGCGAGGGCGGAGAGTTCAAACCGGGCGCCGAGCTGAAGGTAGACCTGTTCGCAGCCGGCCAGATGGTCGACGTGAGTGGCACGACCATAGGCAAGGGATTCGCCGGTACCATGAAGCGCCACGGCTTCGCCGGCGGGCCGGCCAGCCACGGCGCCTCGGTCGTACACCGCGCGCCTGGCTCGATCGGCCAGCGCCAGACACCGGGCAGGGTCTTCAAAGGCAAGCGCATGTCAGGTCACATGGGCAGCGTCCGCCGGACCCAGGAGAACCTGCGGGTGGTCGAGGTCGATGTTGAGCGCAACCTGCTGCTCGTTAGCGGGTCAGTGCCGGGTGCTGAGGGCGGCTCCGTCGTCGTCCGCCCCTCGGTCAAGGTAGCCGCCCAGGCGCGACGTAAATACGTCGCCCCTGCCAAGAAGTGATCTGAGGCTCCCGCGATGAAGCTGAAGCTTGTTAACGCCGGGGCTAATGGCTCCGAAATCGAAGTAAGCGACGCGACGTTCGGCCGTGAGTTCAACGAGCCGCTCGTCCACCAGGTCCTGACCGCCTACATGGCAGCCGGCCGCGCCGGTACCAAGGCGCAGAAGACCAAGGCCGAGGTCCGTGGCGGCGGCAGGAAGCCGCACGCTCAAAAGGGCACGGGAAGTGCGCGGGCCGGTTCCACGCGCAGCCCGATCTGGGTCGGTGGGGGCCGGGCTTTCGCGGCCGCTCCGCGCAGCTACGAGCAGAAGGTCAACCGCAAGATGTACCGCGGTGCCATCCGTTCGATGCTCTCGGAGCTTGCCCGCCAGGACAGGCTGGTCGTGACCGACGGGATCGACCTGGAAGCGCCGAAGACCCGCATGCTGGTCGGCAAGCTCAAGGAGCTCGGCCTCGACAGCGTGCTTATCCTGGTCGAGGCCTATGACGAGAAGCTGTGGCTGGCTTCGCGCAACCTGCCGGCGGTCCACGTGCTGCCGGTGGCGAGCCTGGACCCGGTAAGCCTCGCGCGTTACGAGAAGGTCCTCGCGACCGTCGGCGCGCTCAAGATGCTCGAGGAGCGCCTGGCATGAGCACGAGCAAGGACAGGGTTTCCAAGGAGCGCCTGATCAACATCCTGGTGGCGCCGCACGTCTCCGAGAAGAGCGCGCGGGTGGCCGAACAGGGTGGTCAGTACGTGTTCCGGGTACGCACCGACGCGACGAAGCCCGAGATAAAGGCCGCGGTCGAGTTCATGTTCGACGTCAAGGTACGGTCGGTGCAGGTCGCCAACCAGATAGGCAAGCGCAAGCGCTTCGGTCGCTTCGAGGGCCGCCGCTCGGACTGGAAGAAAGCTTATGTGCGGTTGCAGGCAGGCCAGGCTATCGAGCTTGGCGGAGTGGACGCCCCTTAAGGGGGCACCGCTGGAAGGGAAGGCAGAACGATGGCATTGAAAAAACTCAAGCCGACGTCGCCCGGAACGCGTTTCCAGGTGCGCCCGGACCGCTCAGGCCTGCACAAGGGCAAGCCTGTGCGCTCGCTCGTCGCGTCTCAGAAGTCTACCGGCGGACGCAACACTTCGGGCAGGCTGACCACTCGCCACAAGGGCGGTGGCCACAAGCAGAAGTATCGCGTGGTGGATTTCCGCCGCGACAAGGATGGCGTGCCCGGCCGTGTCGAACGGCTCGAGTACGATCCGAACCGCTCGGCCTACCTGGCGCTGATCCTGTACCGTGACGGCGAGCGCCGTTACATCCTTGCGCCCAAGGGGCTGAGCGCAGGTGACGAGGTCCAGTCGGGCGCGGAGTCGCCGATCAAGCCGGGCAATTCCATGGCGCTGAGGAATGTTCCGGTCGGCTCGGTGGTCCACAACATTGAACTGAAGCCCGGCAAGGGCGGCCAGATCGCCCGCGCCGCCGGCAACTCCGCGCAGTACACTGGCCGCGAGGCTGGCTACGCGATCCTGCGCCTCAAGTCCGGCGAGATGCGCCGCGTCAACGCCGAATGCCGCGCCACCCTCGGCGAGGTCGGTAACGACGAGCACAACCTGCGCAGCTTCGGCAAGGCGGGCGCCAAACGCTGGCGCGGCATCCGCCCGACGGTTCGCGGTGTGGTGATGAATCCCGTCGACCATCCGCATGGCGGCGGCGAAGGCCGCTCCGGTCAGGGCAATCCGCATCCCGTGTCGCCCTGGGGCTGGCACACCAAGGGTAAGAAGACGCGCAAGAACAAGCGCACCGACGCATTCATCGTGCGTCGCCGCAAGTAAGGAGCCTGGGACAACATGTCACGCTCGCTGAGAAAGGGACCGTTTGTCGACCTGCACCTTGCCAGGAAGGTCGAACTGGCCCGTGAAAAGAACGATCGGCGCCCGATCAAGACCTGGTCGCGCCGCTCCATGGTCCTGCCCGACATGGTCGGACTGACAATCGCGGTCCACAACGGGCGGCAGCACGTTCCGGTCCTCGTGACCGAGAACATGGTCGGCCACAAGCTCGGCGAGTTCGCACCGACGCGCACCTTCAGGGGGCACTCGGGTGACAGAAAGGCCGGGTCGGAGTAACGCCATGCAGGTATCTGCCAAGTTGCGCCATGCGCGCATTTCACCGCAGAAGTGCCGCCTCGTCGCGGACATGGTGCGTGGCCAGCCCGTGGGGCAGGCCCTGCAGGTGCTGGCCTACACGCCGAAGAAGGGTGCCAAGCTGGTGCGCAAGGTGCTCGAGTCGGCAATCGCCAATGCCGAGCACAACCTCGGCGCCGACATCGACGAACTGAAAATTGCGCGGATCGAGATCGACACCGCGCCAGTCCTCAAGCGCTTCCAGGCGCGCGCAAAGGGCCGCGGTAACCGCATTGTCAAGCGCCTGAGCCACATCACCGTGACCGTCGCTGACGGTTCCGCCGGCTAAGCGCCGCGAAGATCAAGGAACGGAGCAGGGCATGGGTCAGAAAGTCAATCCGATCGGTATTCGCCTGGGCATAACCCGCGACTGGACTTCGCGCTGGTATGCCGATACCAAGAATTTTTCGGCGCACCTCCACTCGGACTGGATGGTGCGGGAGTTCCTCAGGAAGAAGCTGGCCGAGGCTTCGGTCAGCCGCATTCACATCGAGCGCGCTGCGCGCAAGGCGAATATCACGATTCACACTGCGCGCCCGGGCATGGTGATCGGCAAGAAGGGCGAGGACATCGAGAAGCTGCGCGTCGAGGCTGCCAAGCTGATGAACATGGCGGTTGGCGACGTGCGCCTCAACATCGCCGAGATCCGCAAGCCCGAGCTGGATGCGACGCTGGTGGCCGAGGGTATCGCGCAGCAGATCGAGAAACGCGTGATGTTTCGCCGCGCGATGAAGCGTGCCGTGATGAACACCATGCGCAGCGGCGCCCTGGGCGTGAAGGTGCGTGTTGCGGGCCGCCTCAACGGGGCCGAAATCTCGCGTTCCGAGTGGACCCGGGAGGGCCGCATTCCGCTGCACACTTTCCGCGCCGACATCGACTACGGCACGGCCGAGGCCCGCACTACCTACGGTGTAATCGGCATCAAGGTGTGGGTTTTCAAGGGTGAGGTTTTCGAGGCCGAGCAGGTCGAGGCTGCTGCAGTCGAGGAACCGCAGAAGCCGGCGACTGAGCCGGTAGCCGGCTGAGCCCGCGGAGTACCTGAACCATGATGCAGCCAAAGCGAACCAAGTACCGCAAGATGCACAAGGGCAACCTTGCCGGGGTTGCCATCCGTGGCAGCACGGTTGCCTTCGGCGACTTCGGGCTGAAGGCCACCGGCAGGGCACGGATGACGGCCCGCGAGATCGAGGCCGCGCGCCGTGCCATGACGCGCTACGTCAAGCGTGGTGGCCAGATCTGGATCCGCGTCTTCCCGGACGTGCCGATCACCCAGAAGCCCCTCGAGGTACGCATGGGCAGCGGCAAGGGCAACGTCGAATACTGGGTGGCCAAGGTCACGCCAGGCAGGATGCTTTTCGAGATCGAGGGCGTGCCCGAGACGACTGCGCGCGAGGCCTTCCGGCTGGCGGCGGCGAAGCTTTCGGTGTCCACCATTTTCGTCAAGCGACAGGTGCGCTGATGAACCCGAACGATATGCGGAAGAAGACGCCGGCGGAACTCAAGGAGGAGCTGATCAAGCTCCGACGCGAGCAGTTCAACCTGCGCATGGCGGCCGCAGCCGGCCAGCCGGCGCGGCCGGACCAGTACGGCAAGGTTCGCAAGAACGTGGCCCGCGTGAAGACGGTGCTCAACGAGCTCGAGCGCGCGAAGAGCGCCGGGAGTGAAGGCTAATGGCCGAGATTCAGGAAGTCGCGCAGGAGACCGCCAAGACCGCGCGCACGCTGACGGGCAAGGTTGTCAGCAGCAAGATGGACAAATCGATCACCGTGGTGGTCGAGCGCGTGGTGAAGCACCCGACCTACGGCAAGTACGTCAGGCGCACCACCAAGCTGCTCGCGCACGATGAAAACAACGAGTGCAATGAAGGCGACACCGTGGCGATAGCCCAGTGCCGTCCGCTATCGCGCCGCAAGTCGTGGACTCTGGTGCGCGTCGTTACGCGCGCGACGGTCGCTTGAGCGCCGGGAGGTTGAGCCGATGATCCAAATGCAAACGAGGCTCCAGGCCGCCGATAACTCCGGCGCTCGTGAACTCATGTGCATCAAGGTGCTTGGAGGCACCCGGCGCCGCTATGCGGGCGTCGGCGATGTCATCAAGGTCAGCGTCAAGGATGCGATCCCGCGCGGCAAGGTCAAGAAGGGCGAGGTCTACGACGCTGTCGTAGTCCGCACCCGCAAGGGAGTGCGACGCGCCGATGGGTCGCTGATTCGCTTCGACGGCAATGCCGCCGTGCTGCTGACCAGCAAGCTGGAGCCGATCGGCACCCGCATCTTCGGGCCCGTGACGCGCGAGCTGCGCACCGCGCAGTTCATGAAGATTATTTCGCTCGCGCCGGAAGTGCTTTGACGGCGAGGGGAAGGCGATGAACAGAATTCGCAAGGGCGACACCGTCGTCATCATCACCGGCCGTGACAAGGGCCGGACCGGTACCGTGATTCGCGTGCTCGAGGGAGACCGCGTGCTCGTCGAGAACGTGAACATGGTCAAGAAGCACCAGAAGCCGAACCCGTCACGGGGCGTGACCGGGGCAATCATCCAGAAGGAAGCCCCGATACAGGCGTCCAACGTGGCGCTATGGAATCCAGCGACCAAGAAGGCCGATCGCGTGGGCTTCAGGAAGCTGGAGGACGGCCGCAAGGTCCGTTACTTCAAGTCCAACGACGAAGTCGTTGACCTGTGAGCGTGGAGACTCGAGACATGGCTTACCAGGCCAGGCTGCACAAGCATTACCACGAAGTCGTGAAGCAGAAGCTCATGAAGGAGCTCGAGCTTGAAAACGACATGGAAGTTCCCCGGATCGCCAAGATCACGCTGAACATGGGTGTGGGCGAGGCCGTGGCCGACAAGAAGGTCATGGACGCCGCGACCGAGGACCTGGCGAAGATCACCGGGCAGAAGCCGTCGGTACGCGCGTCGCGCAAGTCCGTGGCTACCTTCAAGCTACGTGAAGGCCTGCCGGTTGGCTGCAAGGTGACCCTGCGCGGCGCCCGCATGTACGATTTCCTCGACCGCCTGATCAACATCGCGATGCCACGCATCCGCGACTTCCGCGGGGTCAACCCGCGCTCCTTCGATGGCCGCGGCAACTACAGCTTCGGTGTCAAGGAGCAGATCATTTTTCCAGAGATTGCCTACGACCAGATCGACCAGCTGCGCGGAATGGACATCACCATTTCCACGACGGCGGGCGACGACGCGGCGGGCCGCGCGCTGCTCGAGGCATTCAACTTTCCGTTCAGGAAGTGACCCATGGCCAAGACCAGCATGATCCAGCGCGAAAAGCATCGCGAAAAGACGGTAAAGAAGTACGCGGTGAAGCGCGCCAAGCTCAAGCAGCAGATACACGACCCGAAGCTGTCGGCTGAGGAGCGTGCAGTGGCCGTGGAGTCGCTGCAGAAGCTGCCGCGCGACGCGAGCCCGTCGCGGTTGCGTGAGCGTTGCGCGATCACCGGCCGTCCACGCGGCACGTACCACAAGTTCGGGCTTGCCCGCACCAAGCTGCGCGAGGCGACGATGCGCGGCGACATTCCCGGCCTTCGCAAGTCGAGCTGGTAAGGATTTACCGATATGAGCATGACTGATCCGATCGCGGACTTCCTGACCCGCATTCGCAACGGCCAGGCGGCCGGCAAGGCCGAGGTCACCGTGGGTTCTTCCAGGGTCAAGGTTGCCATTGCGCGTGTCCTGAAGGACGAGGGCTACATCGCTGATTACGCGATCCGCCAGGACGGCAGCAAGGCAACCCTTGTGGTTGCGCTGAAGTACTACCAGGGCCGGCCGGTGATTGAGCGTCTCGATCGTGCGTCGCGGCCCGGGCTCAGGCAGTACCGCGGCAAGACCGCGCTGCCGAAGGTGCTCGGTGGCCTCGGCGTCGTGATCGTGTCCACGCCCCAGGGCGTGATGACGGACCGCGATGCCCGCCGCATCGGCCAGGGTGGCGAAGTGCTTTGCGTGGTGGCCTGAGGCCATCTGGGCAACGGTAACAGGGGTCTTTTCGATCATGTCTCGTGTAGCCAAGAAACCCGTCGACCTTCCGAAGGGCGTCACCGCCACGGTGAGCCCGCAGTCGGTCACGGTGAAGGGAACCAGGGGTTCTTTGAATCTGCCGTTGTCGCGCGGAATTTCCGTCGCGCAGGATGGGCAGCAACTGGTCGTGAAGATCGCCGACGGCCCGGAGTCGAAGGCGCTGGTGCCGACCGCTGGCGCCACGCGCGCGCACCTGGCCAACATGGTCACCGGCGTTTCCGAGGGTTTCGAGCGCAAGCTGGAGCTACTCGGGGTCGGCTACCGCGCGCAGCTGCAGGGCAAGGCGCTGAACCTGACCCTGGGCTTTTCGCACCCGGTTAGCTACCAGGTCCCGGAGGGCGTTTCGATCGAGACGCCCAGCCAGACCGAGGTACTCATCAAGGGCAACGATCGTCAGCAAGTCGGCCAGGTCGCGGCGGAAATCCGTGGCTTCCGGCCGCCTGAGCCCTACAAGGGCAAGGGCGTGCGTTACGCCGGCGAGAAGATCGTGCTCAAGGAAGGCAAGAAGAAGTAATCGCCATGGCACAGCTCACCAAGAAGGACAAGCGCCTGCGTCGCGCCACGCGCGGCCGGGCAAAGATCCGCGAGATCGGTACGGCGCGTCTGACGGTGCACCGTACTCCGCGGCACATCTACGCGCAGGTCACGAGCGCCGATGGCGCGCGCGTGATCGTGACTGCGTCGACGCTGCAGAAGGATGTTTCGCAGGGTCTCGAGGGCACGGGCAACGCGGCGGCTGCTGCTGCGGTCGGCCGGGTCATCGCCGAGCGCGCCAAGGCGGCCGGCGTCACGCAGGTGGCGTTCGATCGCTCCGGCTTCATGTATCACGGTCGCGTCAAGGCGCTGGCCGAGGCAGCCCGCGAGGCTGGCCTCGAGTTCTGATTCAGGGGTAAATCTACAATGGCACGAGAGCAAAGGGGCCCCGCGACCGATGACCTGCTGGAAAAGCTGGTCACCGTCAATCGCACCGCCAAGGTCGTCAAGGGTGGCCGCCAGTTCGGTTTCACCGCCTTGACCGTGGTCGGTGACGGCGCCGGTCGTGTTGGCTTCGGTTACGGCAAGGCGCGCGAGGTGCCGACGGCAATCGCCAAGGCGATGCAGCAAGCACGCCGCAACATGATCAACGTCCCGCTTAGGAACGACACGCTGCACTACGCAGTCAAGGGTCGGCACGGCACGACGCGCGTCATCATGCAGCCGGCCTCCGACGGTACCGGCGTGATCGCGGGCGGTGGTATGCGGGCGGTGTTCGAGTGCGCCGGTGTGCGCAATGTGCTGGCGAAGAGCTACGGTTCGCGCAACCCGATCAACGTGGTCCGGGCGGCGTTCGACGCCTTCGCGCGGGTGAGCTCGCCGGAGGACATCGCGGCCAAGCGCGGCAAGACAGTTGAAGAGATCCTGGGCTGAGCCATGGCTAATGCGAAATTGAAAATCACGCTGACCGGCAGCATAGCCGGGCAGTTGAAGAACATCCGCTCGTCGGTGCGCGGCCTGGGACTGAAGCGCATCCGTGACACGCGGATCGTCGATGACTCCCCCGAGAACCGCGGGATGATCCGTGCCGCGCAGCACCTGCTGCGGGTAGAGCAGGCCTGAGGAGCAGGACCATGCGATTGAATGACCTGAAGCCCGGTGCGGGCAGCAAGAAGCCGCGACTGCGCGTCGGCCGCGGCGCATCGGCCGGCCAGGGGAAGACCTGCGGCCGCGGCGGCAAGGGGCAGAAGGCGCGCAAGGGCGGCTACCACAAGGTCGGCTTTGAGGGCGGCCAGGTGCCGCTGCAGCGGCGCCTGCCGAAGGTTGGCTTCCGCTCGGCCATGAAACGCACACGTGCCGAGGTGACGCTGACCGACCTGATCAAGATCAAGGGCGACGTCGTCGACCTCGCTGGCCTCAAGGCCGCGAGCGTCGTGCCGGCCGGCACGGAGAAGGCCCGCATCATCCTGTCGGGGAAGATCGAGCGCGCCATCACCGTCAAGGGCCCCGAGGTCGTGGCTACCAAGGGCGCGCGCGCTGCAATTGAGCAGGCGGGCGGGCGGATCGAGGAGGGCGCGGCGGCCTGAGCGGCCCGCGTCAGCACGGCAGGAGTACGACTTGGCGACACAGGCATCGAACCCGGCGCTCGCACTGGGTGAAGCGACTCGCTTCACCGAGATGCGTTATCGCCTGCTGTTCCTGCTGGGCGCGCTGGTCGTCTACCGGATCGGCACGTTCGTGCCCGTGCCCGGGCTCGACATGGCGGCCATGGCCCGCCTGTTCGACCAGCAGGAAGGCACCATCCTCGGGCTGTTCAACATGTTCTCGGGTGGAGCGCTGTCGCGCCTGTCGATTTTTGCGATGGGCGTGATGCCCTACATCTCGGCTTCGATCATCATCCAGATGATGGCGGTAGTGGTGCCGACGATGACGGCCGTGAAGAAGGAAGGCGAGGCCGGGCGGCGCAAGCTGACCCAGTGGACCCGTTACTTCACGCTGGTGCTCGCGATCTTCCAGGGCTTCGGGGCGGCGACCGCATTCCAGAACCAGGGCGTGGCGCTCAATCCCGGCTGGCAGTTCGTCGTGATCGCGGCCATCACGCTGGCGGCTGGCACCATATTCCTCATGTGGCTCGGCGAGCAGATCACTGAGCGCGGCATCGGCAACGGCATCTCGATGATCATCCTGTCCGGCATCGTCGCCGGCCTGCCGGCGGCTATCGGCGGCACGCTCGAGCAGGTGCGTTCGGGCGAGATGAACCCGGCCTTCGCCATCCTGCTGCTGCTGCTGATTGCGGCGGTGACCGCCTTCTGCGTGTTCGTGGAGCGCGCCCAGCGCCGCATCCCGGTCAATTACGCCAAGCGGCAGGTCGGGCGCAAGATGTACGCCGGCCAGACCAGCCACCTGCCGTTCAAGATGAACATGTCGGGAGTCATCCCGCCGATCTTCGCCTCGTCGCTACTGCTGTTCCCGGCCACCCTGGCCAGCTTCTTTGCCGCTGGCGCGACGGGCGAGGGCACCTGGCAGGTGGCGCTGCAGAATATTGCCGCGTCGCTCGGCTATGGACAGCCGTTGCACATCCTGATCTATGCTGCCTTGATCATATTCTTCTGCTTCTTCTACACCGCACTGGTGTTCAATTCGCGAGAGACGGCGGAGAACCTGAAGAAGGGCGGCGCGTTTATCCCGGGTATCCGGCCTGGGCAGCAAACAGCCGAATACATCGACAAGGTACTGACGCGCCTTACGGTCTGGGGCGCGTTGTACGTGACCGGCGTCTGCCTGTTGCCCGAATTGTTGACAGCCTACGCGCGGGTCCCGTTCTACTTTGGCGGCACGTCGCTGCTTATCCTCGTGGTGGTCGCGATGGACTTCATGGCGCAGCTGCAGGCGCACCTGATGTCCCACCAGTACGAGGGATTGATGAAGAAGGCGAACCTGCGCGGCTACGGCCGTTCCGGCTCGCCTCGGTGACGGGCGACTTGTCGCCCGGGGAGTGGAGAGATGAAGGTACGTCCATCAGTCAAGAAGATCTGCAAGAACTGCAAGATCGTGCGCCGCCGTGGCGTGGTGCGGGTCATCTGCTCGTCAGATGCCCGGCACAAGCAGCGGCAGGGCTGACGTTGAGGGAATCGTCGTTTTCACGTATACTGCTGCGTTTTCCGCGGCTTAGGGGCAGGTAGTCATGGCGCGTATCGCCGGCATCAATATCCCGGTGAACAAGCACATCGTCATCGGGCTTACGCACATTTACGGCATCGGCCGTCCCGCGTCCGAGGCGATCTGCCAGGCAGCCGGCGTTGCGCCGTCTACCAAGGTCCGTGACCTCACGGAAGCCGAGGTCGCCTCGTTGCGTACGGCGGTGGCCAGGCTCACGGTAGAGGGCGACCTCCGCCGCGAGAACGCCATGGCCATCAAGCGGCTGATGGACCTGGGTGCCTACCGGGGAATCCGTCACCGCAAGGGGCTGCCGGTCCGCGGCCAGCGGACGCGGACCAACTCGCGCACGCGCAAGGGCCCGCGCCGCGCGGCGATCAAGTCGAAGGCTCAACCGGGCAAGCGCTGATAGCGCCTGACCGCATTAATTCCGAACTAATTCCGGGTATCCAGGAAGATGGCTGAAAAGCAGTCAGGGTCGGGCGCCAGCAAGGCCCGCAAGAAATCCAAGCGACAGGTGTCGGATGGCATTGCGCACATCCACGCCTCGTTCAACAACACGATCGTGACGATCACCGATCGCCAGGGCAATACATTGTCCTGGGCGACTTCCGGCGGCTCGGGCTTCCGCGGTTCGCGCAAGAGCACGCCGTTTGCCGCGCAGGTCGCGGCCGAGAAGGCTGGCACCGCCGCGCAGGACTACGGGCTGCGGACGGTCGAGGTTCGGGTACGGGGCCCGGGCCCCGGTCGCGAGTCGGCGGTCCGGGCACTCAACGGCTGCGGTCTCAAGGTGACCAGCATCGAGGACGTCACGCCAATTCCCCACAACGGTTGCCGCCCGCCCAAGAAGCGGCGCGTCTGAGGGCTAGAAAATCATGGCGAGGTATCTCGGTCCCAAGTGCAAGCTCTCGCGTCGCGAGGGAACTGACCTGTTCCTGAAGAGCGCGGTCAAGCCTCTCGAGAGCAAGTGCAAACTCGAAGTGCCGCCGGGCGGCATAAAGGGCGAGCGCCGCACGCGGCTCTCCGACTATGGCCTGCAGCTGCGGGAAAAGCAGAAGCTGCGCCGCATGTACGGAGTGCTCGAACGGCAATTCCATAATTACTACGCGCGCGCCGCGGGGCGGCCTGGTTCGACCGGCGAGAACCTGCTGCGCTACCTCGAGGCGCGCCTCGACAACGTTGTCTACCGCATGGGATTTGCCTCGACCCGTGCCGAGGCCCGCCAGCTGGTGTCCCACAAGGGCATCACGGTCAACGGCGAGCTGGTCAACGTGCCTTCGTATCAGTGCAAGGCAGGCGATGTCATCTCTGTGCGCGACAAGGCGCAGAAACAGATGCGCATCACCGCGGCACTTGCCATCGCAACCCAGGTCGGGCTACCCGACTGGGTCGAAGTCGACGAGAAAAAACTTTCCGGCACCTTCAAGTCGCTCCCAGACCGCGACCAGATTCTGCCGGACATCAATGAAAATCTCGTCGTCGAGCTCTACTCAAAGTAAAGGGTGACGGTCATGCAGGGATCCGCCACGGAATTCTTGAAACCAAAGTCGGTCAAGGTGACCACCACGGCGCCGCGTCATGCGCGCATCGTGATCGAGCCATTCGAGCGGGGCTTCGGCCACACGCTGGGCAATGCGCTGCGCCGCGTGCTTCTCTCCTCCATGCCCGGCTGTGCCGTGACCGAGGTCGAGATCGACGGCGTACTGCACGAGTACACCAGCATCGAGGGGGTGCAGGAGGATGTCGTTGACATTCTGCTCAACCTCAAGGGCATTGCGATCCGCATGCATGCGCGCAATGAAACCGAATTGCGCCTGCACAAGAAGGGCCCGGGCCCCGTGACTGCCGGCGACATCCAGTCCGACCACGATGTCGAGATCGTGAATCCCGACCTGGTCATCGCCACGCTCACGAAGCCCATCGACCTGAACATGACGCTCAAGATCGAGCGCGGACGCGGCTATCGCCCGGCAGCGCAGCGCGTCGAGTTCGAAGAACAGACCCGCCCGATCGGCCGGCTGCAGCTGGATGCGTCGTTCTCACCGGTTAGTCGCGTGACCTACGGCGTGGAATCCGCCCGCGTCGAGCAGCGCACCGACCTGGACAAGCTGATCATCGATATCGAGACCAACGGCACGATCGATCCCGAGGAAGCAATCCGGCGAGCCGGCGGGATCCTCAAGGAGCAACTGACGGTATTCGTCGAGCTCGAGGGCCAGGGCGAGATCAGCTCGCAGCCTTCCGGTCCGCTGCCCGACCCAATCCTGCTGCGTCCGGTCGACGAGCTCGAGCTCACGGTCCGCAGCGCCAACTGCCTCAAGGCCGAGAACATCCATTACATCGGCGACCTCGTGCAGCGTACCGAAGTCGAGTTGCTGCGGACGCCGAACCTGGGCAAGAAGTCGCTCACCGAAATCAAGGAAGTGCTGGAAAGCCACGGCCTGACGCTCGGCATGCGCATCGAGGGCTGGCCGCCGGCCAGCCTGCGACGCGAGGACGAGCTCAAGTCGGCGTGAGCTGACGATTCGAGGAACGAAGGACCATGCGTCACCACCTGTCAGGCCGCCAGCTATCGCGCAATGCCTCGCATCGCAAGGCATTGATGCGCAACATGGCCGCTGCCCTGCTGCGACACGAGACCATCCGTACCACCCTGCCCAAGGCCAAGGAGCTGAGGCGTGTCGTGGAGCCGCTGATCACCCTTGGCAAGAGCGACAACCTTGCCGGCAGGCGCCGTGCGTTCTCCCAGCTGCGCGACGACGAAGTGGTCCGCAAGCTGTTCGAGGACATCGGTCCGCGCTTCAAGGCCCGGGCTGGTGGTTATACCCGCATCCTGAAGATGGAAACGCGGCCCGGCGACGCAGCCCCCATGGCGCTGATGCAACTCGTCGACAAGGCGGGCGCGACGGCCGAGTCCGCTGAGGAGCCCAAGAAGCCTGCAAAGCGCGCGGGCAAGAAGACCGCACCGGCGGCCGCGGCCGAGGCAAAGCCGCGCCGCAAGAAGGCTGCTGCGGGGTGAACGATTTCCACTCCATGCGGGCTGCAGGACAGCCTTCTTGGTCGCCAGTGGAGAGGCCGGGGCTTGCCCCGGCCTTCTTTATGTGGCGGGTCGGCATGGACGCCCGGCGGGGGCTTCCTTCCGGACAGGTCATACCCTATGGTTGTGCCGTTCCGGCCAACTAGCACCGACATGGGGACGCAACAATGAGCCTGGTTTCCGAGTTCAAGGAATTTGCAATGCGCGGCAACGTCATCGACCTCGCGGTCGGTGTCGTGATCGGCGGTGCATTCGGCAAGATCGTCTCGTCGCTTGTCGACTCGATCATCATGCCGTTGGTCGGCGCGGCGACTGGCGGCGTCGACCTTTCCGAAATGGCTGCGAATATCGGCACCGAGGAAATGCCGGTGCTGATCAAGTACGGTGCCTTCATCCAGTCTGCGGTCGACTTCCTGATCATCGCGCTGGTGATCTTCATGGCGCTCAAGGGAATCAACAAGCTCAAGAAGCCCCCGGAGCCGGCGGCCCCTGAAGCCACCCCGCCACCACCCCGCGAGCAGGTGCTCCTGGAGGAGATTCGGGACCTGCTCAGGAAGTGACCAGGCAGCCGCGGGACCGGCCTCTGCCGCCCTATGGATCCCCGGGATCCGCCCGCCCCCCCTGTCAGCTCCTGCCGAAGGCCTCGCGCGTAAGGTTGCGCGGCCCCTCGGACCGGGCGACGACGTTGTCCTCGATCCTGACGCCGCCGTAGCCGCGCAGGGAGTCGACGCAGTCCCAGTCGATCAACGACCGGCGGTGGTCGGCACGAGCCTCCTCCAGCAGCAGGTCGATGAAATAGATGCCGGGTTCGATCGTGACGACGAAGCCCGGCCCGAGTTCGCGGGTCAAACGGAGGAACGGATGACCATCCGGTCGGGGCCGCTCGGTTCCTGACGCATCACCCATCAGGCCACCGACGTCATGCACCTGCAGCCCCAGCAGGTGGCCAATTCCGTGCGGGAAGAATACGCGCGTGACGCCCGATTCCACCGCATCGCCCACCTCACCCTTGATCAGCCCGCAGTCCGCGAGCACCCCGGCGAGCAGGCGGTGTGCCTCCAGGTGGATGTCGCGATAATCGCGGCCCGGAACGACCATGGCCGCCAGGCGCAGCTGCGCCGCGTCCACTCCCGCGACCAGGTCTGCGAACCTCCCCGTCGTCGCGGCATAGCTTCGCGTGATGTCGCTGCCGTAGCCGGCATACGGTGCGCCCGCATCAATCAGGAATGACCGGCGTTGTGCCGGCGGCATGGGATCCAGGTGCTGGTAATGCAGTACGGCTCCGTGATCGTTGCAGGCGACGATGCTGTTGTACGGGAGTTCTTCCTCGCGCGCCCGCGCAGCACGGCAGTACTCGAGGTGAATGTCGAACTCCGATGCACCACCCTGCCAGGCGCGCTCAGCGGCCCGGTGTGCCTTTGCGCCGAGTTCGCTGGCCTTGGCAAGACACTCAACCTCATAGGGCGTCTTGGCGGCCCTCTGGTAGTCCAGGTGGGCGACCAGACCTGGGGGATTTGGCTCTGCACGTCCTTGCCAGGCCGGCTCAGGCGTTCCCAGGAACGCCCAGCGGCGGCCTCTTGCTACCGCTTCACGCGCTTCGGCCGCGTTGCGCGCGATTCGCAGGTCGAAACCGCTGGTCCAGGCACCGTCTGGCTCGCGCGGGGGCATGTGCCAGTAGTCGACCTCCTGACGGAAAAGCAGCAGAGGCTGGCATCCCGGCTCGAAGACCAGCAGGCATCCGGGCGTCGCCTCCGGCACCCACAGCCTGTACCCGGGATTCGGCTTGAACGGGTAGGGCTGGTCGTCGGCGAATTGCATGGGGGCTTCGCCCGAGGCGATAACAAGGCCGTCGAAGCCGGTTGCCTCCAGGGCTCGCGCCGTACGATCCATGATCGCAGCGAGGTGCGCGGGAAAAAGCGCCTGTACGGTCGTGTCCATCGTTATCTCCAGTAATGCGACGCGGGCCGGCGGGGGAGTCGTCGCGCTCCAGGCCGATCGAACCCCGCAGGCAGGCCGTGCCTGCACGGGGTGAAACGCGTGCCAAGGCGCTACCTTCCATTGAAAAATACCGAAAAACCTCTAGAATTGCGCGACCCGGTGAGCGTCAGGCTCATTTTTTTGTGCTTTCGATGGTCACCGCGGAGTTCTCTTTCCCACTCTCACCTGTTTGAAAACTATTCTGGGGTATTGACAATGAATGCGAAGATTCTGGGTGCCGTTGCCTTGGCGCTCGCGCTGGGCGCGTGCGGCGGCAAGAAGGAAGAAGCCAAGGAAGCAGCCGCAGAGGCTGCCGCCAAGGTCGAGCAGGCTGTCACCGTTGCGGCCGAGGCCACGACCGACGCAGCTGGTGATGCCGCCACTGCAGTCGGCGAGGCTGCTTCCGACGCTGCTGCCGCGACCGAGGAAGCCGCTGCCGGGGCTGCCGATGCGACCAAGGAAGTCGCTGTAGAGGCGGCCGAGGCAGTCGAGAAGACTGCAGGCGACGCCGCCGAGGCCATGAAGAAGTAAGACTGCCTCCGAGTCAGGCTGTCTGGGCCGGGCGGATGACGCGGAACATCACCGCGACGCCGCCCGGCCTTTTTTTCGGGGGTGTGACATGGCTGTCAGCATCCGTGATGCAAGAGCATCACGCGATGACCGCAAGTGGATTGAACAGGTCTATCGTGAATACCTGGATGATCTCGTAGCCGGCGGGACGGGTGTTTTCCCGGCTCTGGCGGTCACCGGACAGGAGTCACAGGACTTGCTCGGCCCCTGGTTCCGCGATCAGCGCTCGACCCCTTTCGTCATACTCAACGACGGTAGTCCCGCGGGCTTCGCCCTGGTCCAGCGCACCTCTCTCGCCGGAACCGGGCCTGAAGCCGCGTTCCGGCTTACCGAATTCTTCGTTCGCCAATCAATGCGCCGTCTCGGACTCGGCCGGGCAGCCGCCAGGCTGCTGTTCGACAGGTTTGACGGAACATGGCTGGTCACGGAGTCGACCCGGCATCGCCATGCGGTTGCTTTCTGGCGCAGCGTGATCGGCGGTTATACTCGTGGCCGTTACCGCGAGCGATTCGCCGGTGGCGAGGTGCAGCACACGTTCAGGAGCGCGGGCCGGACGGCCCGGGGCGACTAGAGAGGACCTGTCGCGACAAAGCTGGCATCGGGGCCGCAATCATGAGGACGCGCACGGAATGAGCTCGGCATCCAAACGGTCACGACGCATCGGCGGGCCGTTCACGACGCGTTCGGAAGTGCTTGCGCCAAGGGCAATGGCCGCGACCAGCCAGCCGCTAGCGACCCAGGCGGCGCTGGAGATCATGTGGCGCGGCGGGTCGGCGGTAGACGGTGCAATCGCGGCGAATGCCGTGCTGGGCCTCACCGAGCCGACCGGCGCCGGCATCGGTGGAGACTTGTTTGCCATCGTATGGGACCCGAAGGAGTTCAGGCCATTCGGCCTGAATGCCAGTGGCCGCTCACCGCGGTCGTTGACGCTCGACTACTTCACGTCGCACGGCATCACCCACATTCCGCCGCTCGGGCCATTGCCCGTGACGGTGCCGGGGGCCGTGGACGGCTGGTTCGAGTTGCATGCCCGCTTCGGGCGGCTGCCCATGACCGAAGTACTGGCCCCGGCAATCGGTTACGCGGACAAGGGCTATCCGGTCACCGAGGTCATCGCAGACGGCTGGCACCACAACGCCACGGTGCTCGAGCGGTTCCCGGGCTTTCGCGAGACTTTCATGCCCGGTGGCCGGGCGCCAGCCAAGGGAGAGATGTTCGCCAATCCGCGGCTGGCCCGGACCTACCGGGCGATTGCGGAGGGCGGCGGCGACGTGTTCTACAAGGGTGACATGGCACGCGCGATCGATGCATACATGCGGGCCAACGGCGGTTTCCTTTCCTACGATGACCTGGCGGCGCACCGTTCCAACTGGATTGACCCCGTCGCCACGAATTATCGCGGCTACGACGTCTGGGAACTGCCACCCAACGGACAGGGCATCGCCGCGCTACAGATGTTGAATATCCTCGAGGGCTTCGACCTGGCAAAGATGGGCTTCGGCAGCGCCGACTACCTGCACCTGCTGGCCGAGGCGAAGAAGCTGGTGTTCGAGGACCGGGCCCGCTTCTACGCGGACCCCGAGTTCGCCTCGATACCGCTCGAGCGGCTGCTGTCGAAGACTTATGCAAACGAGCGGCGAGAGCTGATCGACAAGACCCGCGCCGGCGTGACCTACCCGCCGGGAGAGATGCCCGGTGCCCGTTCTGACACCGTCTACCTGACCGTGGCCGACGCGGACGGCATGATGGTGTCGCTGATACAGAGCAATTTCCGCGGCATGGGCTCCGGCATGACGCCGGGTGATCTGGGCTTCGTGCTGCAGGATCGTGGCGAGCTGTTTTCGCTCTCTGCTGGGCATCCCAACGTGTTCGCGCCCGGCAAGCGGCCATTCCATACCATCATCCCGGCCTTCGTCACGCGGGGTGGCCGGCCCTTGATCAGCTTCGGCGTAATGGGTGGGGACATGCAGCCACAGGGGCACGTGCAGGTGCTGGTCAACCTGATCGATTTCGGCATGAACCTGCAGGAAGCCGGTGACGCGCCACGCCTGCGACACGACGGCTCCAGCGAGCCAACCGGCGAGCTCATGAGCGACGGCGGCGAGCTGGTGCTGGAACCCGGGTTCGAGGCCGCGGTTGTATCCGAACTGCAGCGACGCGGCCACCGTATCGGGAACGTCGGCGGCGACTTTGGCGGTTACCAGGCGATCCGACGCGACCCCGACACGGGCGCATACGCCGGCGCCTCGGAATCACGGAAGGACGGTCACGCGGCGGGATTCTGACCCGTCCCGCGGGGACCCAACCTTGCGATAAGAAATGGGGACAGTCCCCTTTTCCGGAAAAGGCGGGCAGTCCCTTCCTCTGATCCGGTAAATGATCATTCGTGATGATGCGCCGCGTGCGGGTCCGGAGCGGTTGGTGCCATCACCCGCGCCGTCACGCGCATCTCGCCCGCCAGTTCAAATTTCATGACCACCGTCAGGATCTCTCCTTCGACGAGCGGCGATTGCAGTCCCATCAGCATCAGGTGCGTCCCGCCTGGCTCGAGCATCACGCGTTCGCCGGCGCCGACGTGCAGCGGGTCGACCCGACGCATCTTCACGACATCTCCGTCCCGTACGATCGCGTGCACTTCGGCCCGATCTGCGCGGTCGCTCGACACCGAAAGCAGCCTGTCGGCCTTGCCAGCCGAATTGTCTATGGTGAGGTAGACGGCCGCGACTGGCGTGCCGGGCGGCGTTGCCCGGGCCCAGGCGCCCGTTACCACCGGGATGCGCGGAGCTTCTGCGACTGCCGCGAACGCGGCAACGGCTGCAACAAGGGCGATGGTAAAGGATCTCATGGCAATCTCCTGCCGGCCGCGGTTCGCGGGATTGAAGGTTCAGGCCCTGCGGCGGGTCGTTGAAGTGGTTCGCGCCAGCATCTGCGCCAGATAGTGGCCAGTGTAGCTGTCCTTGGTCCGTGCGACCTGTTCGGGCTTGCCTTCCGCAATCACGCGACCACCGCCGTCGCCACCCTCCGGGCCAAGATCAATGATCCAGTCCGCGGTCTTGATCACGTCCAGGTTGTGCTCGATGACCACCACCGTATTGCCCTCGTCACGCAACCGGTGCAGCACACCGAGTAACTGTTCGACGTCATGGAAGTGCAGCCCGGTTGTAGGTTCGTCCAGGATGTAAAGCGTCCGGCCGGTCGAGCGCTTCGACAGCTCCTTGGCGAGCTTGACGCGTTGCGCTTCGCCCCCCGAGAGGGTGGTGGCATTCTGTCCCAGCCGGAGGTACGACAAGCCGACATCCATCAGCGTACGCAGTTTGCCGGCCACGACTGGTACCGCCTGGAAGAAGGCCAGTGCATCCTCGACGGTCATGTCGAGCACTTCGTGGATGCTGCGGCCCTTGTAGTGAACCTCGAGTGTCTCGCGGTTATACCGCTTGCCCTTGCAGACGTCGCAGGGCACGTAGACGTCCGGGAGGAAGTGCATCTCGACCTTGAGTACGCCATCGCCCTGGCAGGCTTCACAGCGCCCGCCCTTGACGTTGAAGCTGAAACGGCCCGGCTTGTAGCCACGCGAGCGGGCCTCCGGGGTTGCGGAGAAGAGCTCGCGGATCGGCG
The DNA here is from genome assembly GCA_963715485.1 of uncultured Gammaproteobacteria bacterium. GTDB lineage: Bacteria > Pseudomonadota > Gammaproteobacteria > Steroidobacterales > Steroidobacteraceae > SG8-30. Next base: position 3,039,766 of record OY970244.1, on the reverse strand, counting down.
TGAAAAGCCCCGTATAGGTCGCCGGGTTCGACCGCGGCGTGCGGCCGATGGGGCTCTGGTCGATGTCGATCACCCGGTCGACCTGCTCGAGGCCGTCGACCCCCTCGCAAGGGGCTGAATCGTACGATGAATCGTTCAGGTGCTCGGCGACGCGCCGGTACAGCGTGTCGTTGACAAGCGTGGACTTGCCGGAGCCGGAAACGCCGGTCACGCAGGTCATGAGTCCCAGTGGGAAGTCGACGGTTACCTGCTGCAGGTTGTTGCCACTGGCGCCCACCACCCGCAGGAACCGCTTGCGGTCGCGCGGGGTCCGCTGGAGTGGCACCTCGACTCGGCGCCGACCGGACAGGTACTGGCCGGTGACCGAATCCGGATGCGCCTCGACCTGCGCCGGCGTGCCCTGGGCCACGACCTGTCCGCCGTGGACGCCCGCGCCGGGACCAAGGTCGACGACATGGTCAGCCTGGCGAATCGCATCCTCGTCGTGTTCGACGACGATAACCGTGTTGCCGAGGTCCCGCAGCCGGTGCAGTGTGTCCAGCAGGCGCTGGTTGTCGCGCTGGTGCAGGCCAATCGATGGTTCATCGAGGATGTACATGACGCCGACCAGGCCGGATCCGATCTGGCTGGCCAGCCGGATACGCTGCGCTTCGCCGCCGGACAGAGTCTCGGCGCTACGGTCGAGTGTCAGGTAGTCGAGTCCCACGTCCACCAGAAAGCCCAGCCGGTCGCCGATTTCCTTGACGACTTTGGCGGCGATCTCGCCGCGCCAGCCATCGAGGCTGAGCTGGCTGAAAAAGGCCTGCGCGCGGCCCACTGACAGCGCAGAAATCTCCGGCAGGCTGCGCCGGCCGACGTACACGTGGCGCGCTGCACGGGTCAGACGCGTTCCCTCGCACTCAGGACAGGTACGGGTGCCGAGGTAGCGGGACAGTTCCTCACGCACCGACAGGGACTCGGTCTCGCGGTAGCGGCGTTCGAGATTGTTGATGACCCCTTCGAAGCGGTGCTTGCGCTTGACGACGCGGCCGCGCGAGTCGAAGTAGCGGAATTCGACCTCCTCGTCTCCGCTGCCGTACATGAGCACTTCGCGCGACTTGTGAGGCAAGTCCTCCCAGGGCGCCTCGGGATCGAAGCCATAGTGCTGCGCCAGCGCCAGGACCATCTGGTAGTAATAGGCGTTACGGCGGTCCCAGCCACGCACCGCGCCGCCTGCAAGCGATAGCGAGGGCTGCGATACGACCCGGGCGGGGTCGAAGAACTGCTTGACGCCCAGGCCGTCGCAGGCGGGGCAGGCGCCGGCCGGGTTATTGAACGAAAACAACCTGGGCTCGAGTTCCGACAGGGAATATCCGCAGATGGTGCAGGCGAACTTGTCGGAGAAGACCATTTCCTCGCGATCGGGCTCGTCGAGAAAAGCCACGCGCGCCACGCCCTCGCCGAGCCTGAGCGCCGTCTCGAAGGATTCTGCCAGCCGCTGCCCCAGGTCAGGTCGCGCCTTGAACCGGTCCACGACAGCCTCGATGGTGTGCTTGCGGCGCAGATCCAGCTTCGGCGGGTCGTCCAGCTCGGCGAGCTTGCCGTCGACCCTGGCGCGGATGAAGCCGCGGCCGCGAAGCTCCTCGAAGACCTGCAGGTGCTCGCCCTTGCGGTCCTTTATCACTGGTGCGAGCAGCGCGAGTGGCGTGCCCTCGGGCAAGCGCAGCACCTGGTCGACCATCTGGCTGACCGTCTGCGCCGACAGGTCCATCCCGTGGTCGGGGCAGCGCGGGATGCCGGCGCGCGCGTAGAGCAGGCGCAGGTAGTCGTAAATCTCGGTAACGGTTCCCACCGTGGAGCGGGGGTTGTGCGAGGTGGACTTTTGCTCGATCGAGATCGCAGGAGACAACCCCTCGATCGAGTCGATGTCCGGCTTCTCCATCATCGACAGGAACTGCCGGGCGTAGGCGGACAGCGATTCGACGTAGCGCCGCTGCCCCTCGGCGTAAATGGTATCGAAGGCGAGCGAGGACTTGCCGGAACCCGACAGGCCGGTGAACACGATCAGGCGGTCGCGAGGGAGGTCCAGGTCAATCCCCTGCAGGTTGTGCGTGCGCGCACCGCGGATGCGAATGGTCTGGATGCTCATGGCTGTCCGGGACGAACCCGACCCTGTCGAAGTGAGCCCAATAGAATACCCGCCGCGTCCCACCTGCGGCAAAACCGTTTCACGTCCACGGCGGGCTACCCGTGATTCGGGTGCCTGTCCCGGAATTTGGGCATTTCTGGCCGATTTGTCCCGGTGTCGCCAGGCCTGCGGGCGGACTAGAATAGGGCCCACAACAGAGCGGGGACCGAACGGCGGACCCGGCCGTCAACCGAATCCAGATCGAGGTGAAATCCATGGCACGAGGCATCAACAAAGTCATCCTGGTCGGCAACCTGGGACAGGATCCGCAGACCCGCGCCATGCCCAGCGGCAAGACCGTGGTCAACCTGCGGATCGCCACGACCGACCAGTGGCGCGACAAGCAGACCGGCGAAAGCAAGGAAAACACCGAATGGCACACGGTCGTCATGTTCGACCGACTGGCCGAGATTGCTGCCGAATACCTGCGCAAGGGCTCCCAGGTCTATGTCGAAGGCAGGCTGCGCACCCGCAAGTGGCAGGACAAGGAAGGCCAGGATCGCTATTCGACCGAGGTCGTGGCCAACGAGATGCAGATGCTGGGTGGGCGCGGCGGCGGCGGCGGGGGAGGCGGCTTCGAGCGTGAATCAGCGCCCCGTACTGGCAGTAGCTCGACCGGTGGTTCCACGAGCGGAGGTGCCGCCGGGGGCAGCCGCGACGAATTCGACGACGACATCCCGTTCTGAGGTCCGGCCTCGCTGCGCCGAGGCCTGTGGCGGGTTGATTATGTGATCTCGTCCACAGCCTCGGAACCCGAAGCCGCGCATCGCCCTGGTTGGGGGTAACTTTCCGATATCCATTGATTGGGCACCCGGCCCGACGCGGGTGCACAGGGTATCGAACAGTGCCGGATTTCGAGGAATCGACAACCGCAGGCCTGAGGCGAAGCTTCCGCCCCTGGCTCAGTGACTGGGGCGGGATCGTCGCCCTGGGCGGCTGTGTTGTCGCTGGCCTGGCCGCGCTCGGCGGTGGGACCACTGTCGCAAGGGTGCTCGCGCCCGGTACAGCAAGCGACCTGGCGCTCGCTGGCGTCTTGCTGGCGGCGATGCTTACGGCGTGGCATGCAGGCGGCAGCCTGGACCTGGCCCGTCCACGTCGGTTGGCCTGGCGGTTGACCGCCGTAGGGCTTGCTGCCGTGCTGATTGCGAACGTCGTCGCGACAGCGCTCGACCTCGCCGGCCTGGCGGCACTCGCCCACCAGGCCCGGACCGCCAGGATCGGGTTCTACCCGCTGGTCGCAATCGCCTGCATCCTGCTCATCCAGTCGAACCGTAACGGTACTCCGCTGGCCCGTTTCTGGCTCGATGCGCTGGCAGTGTCGCTCTCGTTCGGCGCCATGCTGTGGTTCTTCCTGCTCGCGCCACTGGTAGACCAGGCCGGGCCGGCGGCCGCCGTGGGAATCGGTCCAACGCTGTATGTGATGCTGGACGCGACCGCCTTCCTGCTGGCCGCCCTGGTCCTGCTGGGGCGCCCGGGCCGTCTGCGTTCGCCGGCGCCTGCCTGGCTGGCTGCCTCGCTGGCGACCCTGCTGGCGGCCGACGCTTCACCAGCCGCCGTGGCCGGCGCTCCGGGCGATCTGTTGGCGCTGTCCACCGGCACCCTGTCGATGGCCGCCTATGCACTGTTCGCGGTTGCCGCCCACGCGGACCGTGTCCACGCCGAACTGGGCGCGGCTGCAAGGCCTGCCATTCCGCGCTCCGGGGACGATGTCAGTTTCCTGCCCTACTCGGTGCTGCTGCTGGCCATGGCGGCGCTCATCTATCACCAGACACTGGATTGGCGGGATGCGCCAGGCACGCTGGCGGTCGTGGTGTGCGTCGTCGGTATCCTGGTCTTGCTGCGCCAGACGCTGGCCACCCGCGAGGTAGCGGGGATTGAGGCCAACGTCGCCAAGCGTGCTGCAGAAGAGCGATTCACGTCGCTGGTCCGGAACTCCTCGGACGTCATCACCATCGCCGGCGATGACGGTGGATTCCTGTACGTGACGCCTTCCGCCGAGCGTGTGTTCGGGCTACGTTCAGAAGACCTCGTGGGTCGGAAGGTCGGGGAACTGGTTGCGATCGAGGACCGGGGTTGCTTGCAGGCGTTCTTCGCGCAGCTTCAGGCGGCCCGTTCTGCCACCGCGACAATCGAGCTACGGATACCACGTGGCAAGGACCGCGTCCGCGTAATCGAGGTCGTGGGCACCAATCTGCTGCATGAGCCCCACGTTTCCGGCCACGTCCTGAACATCCGCGACATCACCGACCGCAAGGCGCTGGAGGACCAGCTCAAGCGACTGGCCTTTCATGACCCATTGACGCTGCTTGCCAATCGCGCGCTGTTCCGCAACCGGGTCGAGCATGCACTCGTCGTGGCCAAGCGCCGCGGCAGCCGCGTGGCCGCAATCTTCGTGGATCTCGACAACTTCAAGAAGATCAACGACAGCCTCGGACATGGCGAGGGGGACCGCGTACTGCGTGCCACGGCGCAGCGGCTGTCGAAATGCATGCGCGCTGCGGACACCGTGGCCCGGCTCGGCGGCGACGAGTTCGCGGTGCTGATCGAGGACGCGGCGTCCGAGGAGCAGGTCGTCGAGGTCGCCGGTCGCATCGTCGAGGCTCTCAAGGAGCCGTTTGCCTTCGCCGGATCGAGCCTGCGCGTCGCCGCCAGCGTGGGCGTGGCTTTCGCTGATTCAGGCGATGGCGTCGAGGAGGTACTGCGCAATGCCGACGTCGCCATGTACAGCGCCAAGGCGCAGGGCAAGAGCCGCTACTGCCTGTTCCAGCCACAGATGCAGGAGGCGGTGCGCGATCGACTCAGGATCGAGGCGGACCTGACCCGTGCGATCCACAAGAACGAGCTGCGCCTGCTGTTCCAGCCAATCGTCGACCTGCAGTCAGGCTACCTGCTCGGGGTCGAGGCGCTGGTGCGCTGGCAGCACCCGGAACGCGGACTGATCCCGCCGGCCGAGTTCATCGGGGTTGCCGAGGAGACTGGCCAGGTGGTCGGCCTGGGCCGCTGGGTGTTGTACGAGGCCTGCAGCCAGGTCCGTGCGTGGCAGGACCGCATGCCGATGGGCAAGCAGTTGCGTGTCGCCATCAATGTGTCGAGCCAGCAGCTGCAGGGCGCCGACCTGGTAGCGGAGGTGACGGGGGCGCTGCAGCAGACCGGACTCGACCCAGGCTGTCTCGTGATCGAGATGACAGAAAGCGTGGTGATGCAGGATACCGAGGCGACCTTTGCGAAGTTGAGCAGGCTCAAGCGGCTGGGGGTTCGCATCGCCATTGACGATTTCGGCACTGGTTATTCGTCCCTGTCCTATCTGCACCGGTTCCCCATCGACATCCTGAAGATCGACCGGTCCTTCGTGCAGCGGCTCGGCGAGGAACGGGACGGGACCGAACTGGCGCGCGCAATCATCTCCCTGGGCGACACCCTGGGGCTTGAGGTTGTCGCGGAAGGCATCGAGTTCGAGCACCAGCTGCGCCAGCTGATCGACCTCGGCTGCGTGGCCGGCCAGGGTTACTACTACTCAAAGCCGGCCCTGCTGCGGGAGATCGAATACTCCCACCAGGCCAAGCTGCGGGAAGCCTATGTTCTGGATTTGCCACCAAAAGCCGATGTAAGTGCCACCGGCCGGTTCAAGCTACCGGTCTTCGAGGATCTGCCGGTCGACCTCGCGGCTACCGGCAGTTTCGGTCGTTGACGGGACATCCCCTTTTCAATCAGTGACCTGGGCATCTGGGGGCCAGCTAACCCGCGCCGGTTGCCCTTCATTCGCGTCCGCAAAACCGCTACCCTAACTGCCCTTTTTACCGGACCCGCGACCCCTCATGGCCGGTCGGCTTTACATCACGACCTTTGGCTGCCAGATGAACGAGTACGACTCCGCCCGCATGGTGGACGTGCTGCGTGAATCGCGTGGCCTCGAATTGACCGACGACCCTGCGGCGGCAGATGTGGTGCTGTTGAACACCTGCTCGGTCCGTGAAAAGGCGCAGGAGAAGGTGTTCTCTCACCTCGGCCAATGGCGATTGCTGAAGCAGCAGAAGCCCGGGCTGGTCATCGGCGTGGGTGGCTGCGTCGCCAGCCAGGAGGGCGAGGGCCTGCTCGAGCGCGCGCCGTTCGTGGACCTGGTCTTCGGGCCCCAGACCATCCATCGGCTGCCGGAGATGATCGCAGGCCTCGAGGCCAGCGGCCGGGCGCAGGTGGACGTCTCGTTTCCGGAAATCGAGAAGTTTGACCGTCTGCCCGAGCCACGCGCGGACGGCGCGACGGCATTTGTGTCCATCATGGAGGGGTGCAGCAAGTACTGCAGCTTCTGCGTCGTTCCCTACACACGCGGCGAGGAGATGAGCCGGCCATTCGCCCAGGTCATGGCCGAGGTGGAGTCGCTTGCCTCACAGGGTGTCCGTGAGGTGATGTTGCTCGGGCAGAACGTCAATGCCTATCTTGGCGCGATGAACGACGGGACCGACTGCGACCTTGCAACGCTGATCCGCTTCGTGGCCCGCGTCGATGGCATCGAGCGCATCCGCTTCACGACTTCGCACCCGGTCGAGTTTACCGATGCGCTGATCGAGGCGTATGCCGAGGTCCCGAAGCTGGCAAGTTACCTGCACCTGCCGGTGCAGAGCGGCTCGGATCGCGTCCTGTCGATGATGAAGCGCGGTTACACCGCCCTGGAGTACAGGCAGAAGATCCGCAGGCTGAAAGCGGTCAGGCCGGGAATCAGCCTTTCCTCGGACTTCATCGTCGGCTTTCCCGGCGAATCAGAGCGAGACTTCGAGCAGACAATGAACCTGATAGCCGAGGTCGGCTTCGACCAGTCCTACAGCTTCATCTACAGTCGGCGGCCGGGTACGCCGGCCGCGTCATTGCCAGACGACGTGCCGCGCGAAGTCAAGCAGCAACGGCTGTCGATCCTGCAACGCAGGATCGACCAGCAGGCACAGGAGATCAGCCGCGCGATGATCGGCACGACACAGCGCGTGCTGGTCGAAAGACCGTCAAAGAAGGATCCTGCCCAGCTCGCCGGGCGCACCGAGAACATGCGCTGGGTCAATTTCGACGGACCGGCCATACTGCTCAACGATTTTGCCGATGTGTTGGTAACCGAAGCGCTGCCGAATTCGCTGCGCGGCCGCCTGGTCGCCGCTGCCGGCGACCTTCCTGCGGCCCGCTCCGCATGAGTCAAGCTTGAGAACACCCAATACGCAAGATGTGTCCTTCGAAGGCGCTGGTAACGAGCGGCTCGCTGCCGTGTGCGGACCCCTCGACGAGCACCTGCACCAGATCGAGGAGCGCATCGGTGTAGAGGTCCGCCGCCGGGGAGGGCGGTTCACGGTCGAAGGCGAGCGGGCTGAAGTGGGTGCCACGGTCCTGAACGCGCTCTACGCGCGCTCGGCCGAGGGTCCGGTCACGCCAGAGGACGTACACCTGGCCATACAGGAAGCGGGCATGGACGCAGGCGGCCCGACGGACGTGTTGTCGGTCCATACCCACCGTGGCCTGATCCGCGGACGCGGGCCCAACCAGATCCAGTACCTGAAGAACATCCGTGAGCACGACCTCACCTTCGGTATCGGCCCCGCCGGCACCGGCAAGACCTACCTGGCGGTGGCCTGTGCCGTCGAGGCCATGCAGCGCGACGCGGTACGGCGCATCGTGCTGGTGCGGCCCGCGGTCGAGGCAGGCGAGCGCCTGGGATTCCTGCCGGGAGACATGTCGCAGAAGGTGGATCCCTACCTGCGGCCCATGTACGACGCGCTCTACGAGATGATCGGTTTCGAACGGGTCGCGCGGATGATCGAACGAAACATCATCGAGGTAGCGCCACTGGCCTTCATGCGCGGCCGGACTTTGAACGAATCCTTCGTCATTCTGGACGAGGCGCAGAACACGACTATCGAGCAGATGAAAATGTTCCTGACGCGCATCGGCTTCGGATCGCGTGCCGTGGTTACCGGCGACGTGACCCAGACCGATCTGCCCTCGCACCGGCAGTCCGGTCTGCGGCAGGCCATGGACGTGCTCGGCAACGTGCCTGGCATCGCATTCAGCCTGTTCACCGCCCGCGACGTAGTCCGGCACGCACTGGTGGCGAGGATCGTCGAGGCCTATGAGCAGGCCTCTTCCGCGGAGCGGGCACCATGACCGTTCCCGTGGCGGTGCAGTATGGGACGCGCAGACCCTGGGCTCCGGCGGCACCGACGTTGCGCCGCTGGGCAGCCGCCGCGATGGCGGGCGCGCCGCGCCGTGCAAGCCTGGGCGTCCGCGTAGCCGGCGCTGCCGAAAGCCGCCGCCTCAACAGGACCTATCGCGGGAATGACGGGCCAACGAACGTCCTGTCGTTTGCCGCTGCTGCCGGGTTGCCTGCCGGCGGGCACTTTCTCGGCGACCTGGTGATCTGTTCACCGGTGGTCGCCCGGGAGGCGCGTGAGCAGGGCAAGTCGCTGCGGGCCCATTGGGCGCACATGGTCGTGCATGGCACCTTGCACCTGCTCGGCTTCGACCACGGGCGTCCGGCCGAAGCGCGCAAGATGGAGGCGCGGGAGATCGAGATCCTGGCGGATCTCGGCTATGGCAATCCCTATGAGGTCACCGTGCAATGACAGACGACGGGATCAAGACGAGCTGGTTCAGGCGGCTGGTCGGCGGCGGCGAACCCCGGGATCGCGCGGAGCTCGCCGAGGAGCTGCGCGAGGCTGGCCGGCGCGGCCTGATCGAGGCGGATGCGCTGTCGATGATCGAGGGCGTGCTCAAGGTGGCCGACCTGCAGGTCCGGGACATCATGGTGCCGCGTTCACAGATGGTGGTTCTGGATCGCGAGGACCCACCGGAGAAGCTGCTGCCGGTGATCGTCGGGTCAGGACACTCCCGCTTCCCGGTCATCGGCGAGGACCGCGACCAGGTCGTCGGAATCCTGCTGGCCAAGGACCTGCTGCGCTACTTCGGCGAGGGTGGCAGCGCCGAATTCGACATGCGCGAGGTACTGAGGCCGGCTGTTTTCGTGCCGGAGAGCAAGCGGCTCAACGTGCTGCTGAAGGAATTTCGCGTCAGCCGCAACCACATGGCGGTGGTAGTGGACGAGTATGGCGGCGTATCGGGGCTCGTGACCATCGAGGACGTGATCGAGGAAATCGTCGGCGACATCGCTGACGAGTACGATATCGAGGAAGACCAGACCATACGCCGCGACGGCGAACGGCAATACACGGTGCACGCGCTCGCGCGCATCGAAGACTTCAACGAATATTTCGACACACGGTTCAGCGACGAGGAATTCGACACCATCGGCGGCCTGGTCATGCACCAGTTCGGGCGCCTGCCCAAGCGCGGTGAAGCGGTGACGATCGACGGCTTCGATTTCAAGGTGTTGCGTTCCGACCGGCGCCGCATCGACCTGCTGCGTGTCACCAGTCCGAGCGACGTGCTGCCCGTCGAATCCGGAGACTGAGCGTCATGCCGGCGACTGCGCTGGAGGCGCTGGCAGGGCGTTATGGTGCCTGGGTCGCCTTCGCCGCCGGTGTCGCATGCTCTCTGGCATTCGCACCGGCTTCGCTGTACCCGCTGTCCGTGGCGTGCCCGGCGATCCTGTTCCTGCTATGGGAGGGAGCCAGCCCGCGCCGTTCGGCCTGGCTCGGATCGTGTTACGGCGCGGGCCTGTTCATGTCCGGCACCTACTGGCTCTATACGGCGGTCCACGACTTCGGCAAGGCTCCCGTGTTGCTGGCGCTTTTCCTGATGGCGGGGCTCGTCGCCATCATGGCCGCCTACTACGCTATCGTAGGTTGGGGCATGAGGCGGCTGGCGCCGCGCGCGACACCGCGACGCTGGCTGTTGGCGCTGCCGGCGGCGTGGGTGATCATGGAATGGTTGCGCGGCTGGCTCTTCAGCGGATTTCCATGGCTCGAAATTGGTTACGCACACAGCGATTCTCCGCTTGCGGGCTACGCCCCGCTGGGCGGAATTCACCTGGTGACGTTCGCCTGCGCGCTTACCGCCGGGGCGGTCGTCGCGGCAGTGCGCGGCTCGGCGCGTGACCGTGCGATCGCTGCCGTCGCAGCGGTGCTGGTTTGGACCGCGGGTGCGGCGCTGAAGGAACGCGCGTGGACCACGCCGGACGGCGAGGAACTTGCCGTCGCGATCGTGCAGGGCGCCATCCCGCAGGACCTGAAGTGGCAGGATGACCATCGAGACGAGACGCTGAGGTTGTATCGCGACATGACGGAGGGCGCGTTGGGTGCGCGCCTGATCGTCTGGCCGGAAGCAGCCCTGCCAGCGCTGGCTCACGAGGTCGGACCGTACCTGGCCAGTCTATGGGAGGATGCGCAGCACAGCGGTTCGGACCTCATGCTGGGATTGCTGCGCTACGATCCCGAGACAGGACGGTACTACAACGGTCTGCTGGCATTGTCGGGTGAAGAGGCCAGCTGGTATTACAAGCGCCGGCTCGTTCCGTTTGGCGAGTTCTTCCCGGTGCCCGGGTTCGTGCGCAGCTGGATGCGGCTCATGAGCCTCCCATATGTCGACATGACGGCAGGGTCCGATGACCAGCCGGCGCTCGACGCCGCCGGCCAGAAGATCGGCGTCACCATCTGCTACGAGGACGCCTACGGTTCGGAACAGCTGGCGGTGCTCGACGAAGCCACGCTGCTGGTGAACGTTACCAATAACGCCTGGTTCGGCGACTCGACCGCGCCGCACCAGCAGCTGCAGATGGCGCGCTTCCGTGCGATGGAAGCGGGACGCTACCTCGTGCGGGCAACCTCCAACGGCATCAGCGGCATCATTGCTCCCGACGGCGAGGTCCTGCTGACGGCGACACAGTTCGTTCCGGAAGTGCTTCACGGCACGGCAAGGCCTTTCACCGGGCTGACGCCCTACGCGCGGACGGGCAACTGGCCGGTCCTGTCGCTGTCCGGGCTGCTGCTGGCGGCAGGCGCTGGATTCCGGCGTCAGGCGAGGGTCGCGAGCCGCACGGAGTAAGGTCGCCGCGCGGCCCACAGAAACGTTGCCGCCAGCGGCGCGGCGATCCCCACGATCCAGGACATCGAATCGCCAACGCGCAGCTCATCGGCGTAGACATAGTCGTTCACGAAGCCGGTCAGGAACGACCCGAGACCGATGCCAGCGAGATTCACGAAAAAGAGGTAGACGGCCGAGACCTGACCGCGCATGCGGTTCGGAGCCGCGGCCTGCAGGGCGGCTGCTGCCGCTGCGAATGCAAAGCTCGAAAAGAACATGAAGCCGGCGAAGAGGGCGAGCGAGTTGCTGCCGCTGGCTGCCTGGCAGGTTGCTATTCCCAGCGGCCAGACGAGCAGCGCGCTGACGATGCCCGGCCATAGCTCGGCATCGACCGTGCCGCGCTTGCGCAGCCAGTCGGCGAACACTCCTCCCGCTACGATTCCCGCGGCGCCTCCGATTGCGAGGATCAGCCCCAGCGGGACTCCGAAGTTTCCCGGTGACAGGCCATGTACGCGCTGCAGGTAGGGTGGCATCCAGAACGCGACTGCATTGAAGGCCAGTGTCAGCATCGAGAAACCGGCGAAGTGCATGCCGAACAGGCGCAGGTTTTGCCGGATGAATGCCAGCACCTCGGCCAGGGGCGCGACGGCATCCTGGGCCGGATCGATTCCCTGGCGGACCGGTTCCCGTAGCGTGCGCACCCACAACGCCAGCAGCAGGCCGGGCAGGCCGACGACCAGAAATGCGACGTGCCATGATTCGAGCTCGCCGATGAGCGGTACTGGGAATGGCGGTTGCCCGGCGAGCCGGCCCACCACGGCTCCGCCGATGATGGCGGCCAGGCCGATGCCCAGATATACGCCCATGGAGTACACGCCCAGCGCGCGACCCCGTCGCTCCGGCGGGAACTGGTCGGCGATCAGTGAATATGCCGCCGGGCCGAGCGCCGCTTCCCCGACGCCGACTGCCACGCGGGCCGCGAACAACTGGGTGAAACTCCGGGCCAGGCCGGAGGCCGCGGTCGCGAGGCTCCAGACAAACACTCCCCAGGCGATGATACGACGCCGGTCGCCACGGTCGGCGAGCCGTCCCATGGGGATGCCGATCAGCGTATAGAAGACGGCAAAGGCCAGTCCCTGCAGCAGCCCGATCTGCGTGTCCGATACGCCCAGGTCTGCCTTGATCGGGCCGACCAGCATCGACAGGATCTGTCGGTCGACGTAGGACAGCGTGTAGGCGAACATGAGGACGAGCGTCGCGTACCAGGCATAGGCGGGTCGGGGCCAGCTCGTCTGCATGGGTTATTCAGGACTCCGAGGCTGCCGTGCACATGCGCGTCCCCATGCGGGACCGCTATGGGCCTGGCGCTTCAATAATTCGGCGTTGCGGGCAACGGCTGCCCGTAGGGTTTCAGCTCGTCGGGCAGCGCCGGGCAGTGAGCCGGGTTCCACGTGAACGGCTTCTTTTCCTTTGCGAAGTGATTCACCAAGGGGCCGCCTACGGTACGGACGAAGAGGTTGTAGCCGGTATCCGTCCCGGAAGGGCCATGGTAGACATCCTCGCGCCACCAGGCATAGCCGCCGCGTTTCATGCGGCCGAGGTCACCCCAGACGTACTCACCCTCGAGCACGTAGAGCTCCTCGACCATCGGGTGTGTCCATTGGGGTTTCGCCATGCCGGGCGGCACGCGGTGCGGCGGGGAACAGTAAAGGAACGACACTTCCTGCGTGTAGGGGTCGGTCCTGAGCGGCTTGATCGCCACGCCCTTGGACAACTGCGGGTCGACCAGTCCCGGATCCCACTCCATCTCCAGCGGGTTGACGTATTCGACCAGCAGTCTTTCGTCGAAGGAGGTCGGCCCGGTAGCGGCCCGCGGCTCGCTGTAGAACATTGTCAGCAGGACCGCGCCGCCAGTTGATGCGGCGCGATCACGCGGAAAACCAGCGGGCAGGAATCCGTAGCTGTGGGTGTCGTAGCGGCGGCCGTTGATCTCGATCGCGCCGTCGAGTACCAGGAACTCCTCGTGGGCGAGCAGGTGCTCAGGCGTGGAGCGAGACCAGCCACGTGGATAGCGGACCACCAGGGTGGCACTGCCGTCGGCATCGTCCCGTGAAAGAATCTTCGATTGCACATCGGCTCGCGCACCACCGTAGACACCCGGTTGCCAGGGCAGCATCTGGGCCTGGACGAAGCAGATATGGGGCCTGGCCATGCAGCGTCTCCTTTCGGTCCCAAGGGGCGGTTGTCAGGGTCAGGCAAAGGCATCGCCACCTCGCGGCAGCGGGCGGCCGCTGGAGCGGCGGCTGCCCGCCGATCGTCCAGGCGCGTTGTCAGAACCTGTAGGTCGCCTGCACGCCCCAATTGCGTCCCGGCGCCGGGTAGCCGAGCGAATTTCCGATCTGGAAGACGTCCTTGGCCGGATCCGAGGTGGAGGTGAAGCGCACGCCGTTGTTGAAGTAATCCTCGTCCGTCAGGTTCTTGCCATAGGCGGCGACTTCCCAGCTGCCGTTGTTGCTGAGCCAGGCGGCGCGCGCATCGAATAGCGTGATCGCTTCCTGACCGACCGCGGATTCGTTGATCTGGGTGAAATACAGGTCGTCCTGGAAACTGAGCTGCCCGAACAGTACCAGCGAGCCGGCGCCGCCGAGCGGTACCGTGTACTGGGCCGTGGCGTTGGCCTTCCACTCCGGCGCGTTGATCAGCTGGTTGCCGCTGGCATCGAAAGGAATCAGCGGCCGCGAGCAAGTGGTCGCGGGCGGAACCGGTGTGCAGGGCATGCTGCCGAAGGCCGTGAGGAACTTGTCGTACTCGGTATCGAGGTAGGAAACCGCCAGGCCCAGCTCCAGCTGCTCAGTGGGGCGCGCCAACAGCTCGAGCTCGACGCCCATGACCGTTGCCGCCGCCGCGTTGGTGATGAACGTCAGGTTGTTGAGGAAAGTCGAGACCTGCAGGTCGGTGTAGTCATAGTAGAAGATCGCCCCGTTCAGCCGGATGCGATCATCGGCGAATTGCGACTTGATGCCTGCCTCGTAGGCCCAGATGTACTCGGGGTCATATGCTGGGTTGGATGGTTGCAGGCTGTTGTAGCCGCCGGACTTGAAGCCGCGCGTGGCCGAGCCGTAGATCAGCACATCCTCGCTCCAGCGGTAGTCGATACCGAGCTTGGGTGTCCATGCGTCCCAGCTGTCCGAGGTGATGCGCGGTGCGCCGATCGGGATGACCGGTCCGGGTGTCTCGAGTCCGAGCACGTCGAACGACAGCCCGAAGGCGGAGAAGTCCTCCTTCTCCTCGTCGCTGTAGCGGACGCCGGCGATCAGGCTCAGCTTGTCGCTCAGGTTGAAGGTGGCCTCGGCGAAGACCGCCCAGGCGTCGGTGTTGTTCTCCGACGGAATGATGAAGGAGCGCTGGGGAGCGAGCGAGGCCCTCACCAGGCCCAGCCCGCCCTTCTTGTCTTCGCCAAAGTAATAGGCGCCGAGGAGCAGCTGCCAGCGGTCGCTGGTGGAGATATCCAGCCGCAGCTCCTGTGACCATTGGTCGGTGTCGTACTTGAAGTTCGAGCGGGTGATATCGATCTCGGTGCCATCGGTATTGAACAGGAAATCCGAGTTGTAGTTCTTCCAGCCGGTGATCGAGGTCAGGCTGACGCCGCCGCCGAGGTCCCACCCGATGTTGAGCGTGACGCCGCTGGAATCCCAGTCGAAGAACGTGGGCAGGTCATTGCGTTCCTTGTGGATCGAGCCGGTCGGGACGGCACCAAGGGTCTCGGCCAGGCCGAGATCGTCGCGCGGAATCACGCTGGTATTGTCATTCGAGAACTCGGTGTACTCGCCGATCAGCGTCGCGGTGACCGCATCGTTCGGCGTGAATTGCAGGATGCCACGGAAGGACTTGATGTCGTTGTCGTCGAGCTTGTTGCTGCCGCGTGGGTCGAGGTCCTCGGTATAGCCGTCATCCTTCAGGTAGCGGCCTGCGATCCGGAAGGCCCATTGGTCGTCGAGCGGTCCACCAACGGCCGCCTGGAATTCAGTTCGGTCGAATTCGCCGAAGCCCGCGGTGACGTAGCCCTCGAGTTCACGGGTCGGCATGCGCGAGACCAGGTTGATGGCGCCGCCGGTTGCGTTTCGCCCGTACAGGGTGCCTTGCGGCCCGCGCAGGATCTCGACGCGGTCGATGTCCAGGAACTGGGTGAGGCCCATGTTGGTGCGGCCCAGGTACACGC
The DNA here is from genome assembly GCA_963715485.1 of uncultured Gammaproteobacteria bacterium. Classification (GTDB taxonomy): domain Bacteria; phylum Pseudomonadota; class Gammaproteobacteria; order Steroidobacterales; family Steroidobacteraceae; genus SG8-30. Next base: position 3,024,428 of record OY970244.1, on the reverse strand, counting down.
CGTCGAGGTTGACCGCGACGCTCGGGTCGGCGCCGATGCCGAAGATGTTCGTGCCGACGCCGCGAATGTAGATCTGTGCCTCGCCGCCGGCCTTGCTGAAGGCAAACGAAGGGGTCTGCACAGCCAGGCCTTCGATATCCGCGATCGCCAGGCTACGAATCAACTCGCCTGAGTAGGCGGTGACCGCGACCGGTACGTCCTGCAAGGACTCGCTTCGCTTGGTCGCAGTGACCACGATTTCCTGCAGGCTGACCGTCCCTGCCTGTTGCGCCTGCGCCTGGCTCGCCAGCGTGACGGCTACCGCAGACGCGACAAGATACGAAATGCGAGACCTGCTCATGGACCCCTCCTTCTGTGCCTCAGCGTTGCCGATTCCATCCCTGAAGGTGGAATCGAACGCATGATTGATGCGACCCCAAGGCGGATCATGCAAAATCTTTGACGCGCGTACAAGGGCTTGGGGGCTCCGTGCACGCCGGCGACACCGGGCGATTATCTGCATATTCATGTCAATTACCTGCAACGCCGCAGAAGTCATGCGGCGCTGCTTGTGTTGGGCATGAGGCTGCATGATGATTGCGTCAAGAATCCATATTCTGGAACTTTTCATGCGAGATGATCTTGATGCAGTGGATAGGCGCATCCTCGGCCTGCTCCAGGTGGATGCGTCCCTGAACGCCGCAGACATCGCCGCGCAAGTCGGACTGTCGCAGTCACCGTGCTGGCGGCGGGTGGCGCGTCTGGAAAAGTTGGGGCTGATCCGGCGCCGGGTAGCCCTGCTGGATCGCGAGCGGCTCGGCCTCGGCGTCATGGTGTTTGCACAGATCAGGTACGCTCGTGGCGCGCGGCAGTCGCTGGCCGAATTCGAGGAGACCATTCGCGCGTTTCCGGAGGTCCAGGAGTGCTACATGCTGATGGGCGCAGTCGACTTCCTGCTCAAGATCGTGACCCGCGACGTGGCCTCATACGAGCGCTTCCTGCGCGAAAAGCTGTCGCGGATCCCCGCCGTGCAGGAAATTCGCTCGAGCATCGCCCTGACGTCGGTCAAGGAGACAACGGAGTTGCCACTCGATCTGGTGCCGGTCGCGGGGCAGGGGAATGGCTGAAGTAGCCTGTCTCGACCATGTCGGCATCGTTGGGCGCGACCTGGCCGCGATGCTGGCTGCCTACCGGCGACTCGGGTTCCTGCCAACGCAACCGCAACCACTGATGGGCCGCGATGCCAGCGGCGTCGCGGTCTCGTTAGGACAGTCGAGCGCGCACCTGGTGTTCGAGCGCGGCTATGTCGAGCTTTCCGCAGTCGAGACAGACTCGCCGACCCACCACCTGGCGAGCTACCTGGGTCGCCACGCCGGGCTGCACATCCTCGCCTTCGGGGTGGACGACGTCGGCGCGGCGCACGAACGTTGCATCGCCGCCGGCCTGCGTCCACGGCCGGTGGCCCATGCCAGCCGGCACATCGGTTACGGCAAACGCCACGGAGAGGCTGAATTCGAGTGGTTCATGCTGGAACCGATCGTGGCGCCTGAAGGGCTGCTCTGCTTCGTGCGACAAGTCACGCCACAGCTCGTCTTCCAGCCGGAAGTACAGCGACACACCAACGGTGCGTTGGCCCTCTCGGGACTGTACCTGGTGAGCGCGGCGGCCACGGACGCAGCGTCCCGAATCGCTGCGGCAACCGCGGGGGCGCTGCTGCGCTCGGCCACAAGCGCGCGCGTCGAGCTGCGGGACGGCTGGGTCGAGTGCCTTGATCGCGCCGAATTCCAGCGCCGCTTCCCCGGTGCCGAACCGCCGCCGGCCCCGTCGCTGGCCGGATTTTGCGTGCGCGCCCGCGAGCCGCAGGCATTGCGCGATTCCCTGCGCAGATCAGGACTCGTCGCCCGCCCGACCGGGACGGGTTGCTGGATCGATGGGGCCGATGCCGCGGGCAGCCTGGTCGAGTTCGCTGGGTAGGTCCCGCGTCAGGTATCCTTTCCTGCCAATTCACACCCAGCCGGCTTGCCATGCAGGAACGCTACGATCCTACCGCCGTCGAGTCCACCGCCCAGCGCTTCTGGGAGGAGCATCGCTGCTTCGAGGTCAGCGAGGACCGGGCGCGCCCGAAGTTCTACTGCCTGAGCATGTTCCCCTATCCAAGCGGCCGGCTGCACATGGGTCACGTCCGCAACTACACGATCGGCGACGTGATCGCCCGGTACATGCGGATGCGCGGCCACAATGTCCTGCAGCCCATGGGCTGGGACGCCTTCGGCCTTCCTGCCGAGAATGCGGCGATGGCCAACGGTGTGCCACCCGCCAGGTGGACCCGGGAAAACATCGGCTACATGAAGCAGCAGCTGAGGTCACTCGGTTTCGGCATCGACTGGTCGCGCGAGCTAGCCACCTGCGACCCTGACTACTACAAGTGGAATCAGTGGCTGTTCCTGCGCATGCTTGAGCGCGGCGTCGCCTACAAGAAGACCGGTGTGGTCAATTGGGATCCGGTGGACCAGACGGTGCTCGCCAACGAGCAGGTCATCGATGGTCGCGGCTGGCGAACCGGGGCGCTGGTGGAGAAGCGCGAGATCCCGATGTACTACCTGAGGATCTCCCGGTACGCCGAGGAATTGCTCGGCGCCCTGGACGGGCTCGAAGGCTGGCCCGAGCGGGTGCGGGTCATGCAGGCCAACTGGATTGGCCGCAGCGAGGGAGTCAACCTTTCCTTTCCCTACGAGCTCGATGGGGAGCAGGGGGAGCTCAAGGTCTTTACCACCAGGGCCGACACGGTCATGGGCGTGACCTTCATGGCCGTCGCGGCCGAGCATCCTCTGGCTGCGCGCGCGGCGGCGCGGGACGCGAAGCTCAAGGCATTCGTCGACGAGTGCAGGCGCGGTTCCATCATGGAGGCCGACCTGGCCACGATGGACAAGCTGGGCATGCCCACCGGCCAGTTTGTCGCGCATCCGTTGACTGGCAAGCCGATAGAAGTATGGGTCGGCAACTACGTGTTGATGGCCTACGGCGAGGGCGCGGTGATGGGCGTCCCGGGTCACGACGAACGCGACTTCGCCTTTGCCCGCAAGTACGGCTTGCCCATCGTCCAGGTCATCGAGACCGACGACCTGGCGTACTCCATCGATGCGTGGCAACCCTGGTATGCGGACTACGGGCGCTGCGTCAACTCCGGCCGCTATGACGGCATGGACTATTCAGCCGCAGTTGAAGCTATTGCCGCCGACCTCGAGGCGAGAGGACACGGGCGCAAGCAGGTCAACTGGCGCCTCAGGGACTGGGGCATCTCGCGGCAGCGCTACTGGGGATGTCCGATCCCTATCGTCCACTGCGCGGCCTGTGGCGACGTGCCGGTGCCAGACGAGCAGTTGCCCGTCATGCTGCCGGAGGAACTGGTACCGGACGGGTCAGGCAATCCGCTCGCCAGGACGCCGTCTTTCATCGATTGCGCCTGCCCGCGATGCGGCGCGCCGGCACGGCGCGAGACCGACACCATGGACACCTTCGTCGACTCGTCCTGGTATTACTTTCGCTATGCCTGTCCCGGCAATGATCAGGCGATGATCGATGAACGGGCTGCCTACTGGATGCCGGTGGACCAGTACATCGGGGGCATCGAGCACGCGATCCTGCACCTGCTGTATTCACGATTCTGGACGCGGGTGATGCGTGACTGCGGCCTGACCGACCAGTCCGAGCCGTTTGCGAACCTGCTCACCCAGGGCATGGTCCTGAACGAGATCTTCTACCGTGATGCGGACAGCGGACGGGTCAGTTATTTCAATCCGGCCGACGTCGAACTGGCTGTCGACGACAAGGGCAACCGGGTGGGCGCCGTGCTGAAGGCCGACGGTCTGCCGGTCGTCTCCGATGGCATGGGCAAGATGTCCAAGTCGAAGAACAATGGCGTCGACCCGCAGGCACTCGTCGATCGCTACGGCGCGGATACGCCGCGGCTGTTCATGATGTTTGCCTCGCCGCCGGAGCAGACGCTCGAATGGTCTGACGAAGGGGTCGAGGGCGCCTTTCGTTTCATGAAACGCCTGTGGCGTGCAGTCCATTCGCAGGTCAGCGGCGGCCCGGCGCCGGCACTCGACGCTGCGGCGCTCGATGACGCGCAGCGCAGCCTGCGCCGGCTTGTCCACCAGACGCTGGCCAAGGTGACCGACGATATGGGCCGTCGTCGTACCTTCAACACGGCCATCGCCGCCGTCATGGAACTCCTGAACGCGGTCGGCCGTTTCGAGGATGCGTCCGGACAGGGCCGGGCGGTCGTGCAGGAGGCGCTCGAGTTCGCGGTCCTGATGCTCTCACCGATCGTGCCGCACGCGACCCACGTATTATGGGGCGAGCTCGGGCGTGCCGGCGCGCTGGTGGACGAACCCTGGCCCGAGCCTGATCCGGAGGCTCTCGAGCAGGACTCCGTCGAGATCGTGGTGCAGGTCAATGGCAAGCTGCGCAGCCGCCTGAGCCTGCCGGTTGGGGCCGACGAGGTCACCGCGCGTACGGCCGCCCTGGCCGACGCAAACGTGCTCAAGTTCGTCGGCGACAAACCCGTGCGCAAGCTGGTCTACGTGCCCGGCAAGCTCGTCAACGTGGTGGTCTGAGATGCGCGCAATGATGGTCGGCGCGGGCCTGGTCGTTGCGAGCCTCACCGTTGGCTGTGGCTTCGAGCTGCGTGGCGACGTGGAGCTCGCGACGCGCATGCGTTCGCCACATCTCGAGGCGGCAGACCGCTATACGCCGTTCTACGGGCAACTCAGCGGTGCGCTAGAAGAGGCCGGCGCAAGTCTGGCGCCGTCCAGTGAGTCCGCCTCCGCGGTGGTGCACATTCATCGTGATGAGACGGGCCACAACGTGCTGACGATTTCGGCACGCAACACACCGCAGGAATACGAGGTCTTCTACACCATCGAGTACTCGGTGACCGCTGCGGGAGCCGAGATCCTCCCCCGGCAGCAGCTGACGCTGACCCGAGACTACGCCTACGACGAGTCTGCCGTACTGGCGAAGCAGCACGAGGAACGCGACCTACGGGAATCCCTGGCTCGCGACCTGGCCGCACTGGTGACACGCCGGCTCGCGGCCCTCTGAGTCGCAGGGAAGCGCAAGGCTGCGACGTATTCTCGGTACATGAAAGCCGTGGGCCGGGCACGGCCTGCGGAAACACCGTGAACCCGTCCCTGGAAGCTTCGGCTCGCCATTCCTGGCTCGCACGATCCGTTCAGCAGTTGTCCGTCCCCGGCGTGCGTCCCTGGCCGGAAATCAGCGCCGCGCGAAACGGTCGGTCGCTTTGATCAGCTCGTGGGTAATGCCAGGCTCGAGCGCAGAATGTCCGGCATCCGGCACGATCTTGAAGTCCGCCTCGGGCCAGGCGCGGTGCAGGTCCCAGGCGCTCATCATGGGGCACACGACGTCATAGCGCCCCTGGACGATCACGCCGGGAATATGGCGGATGCGGTCCACGCCCTTGAGCAGCTGCTTTTCGTTGCGCATGAACCCGCGGTTGACGAAGTAGTGACACTCGATGCGTGCCACCGCCAGCGCGAATCTGTCCTCGCCCCATTTCGCGGCGTTCTCTTCATCCGGGTAGAGGAAACTGGTGGAACCCTCCCAGACGGCCCATGCGCGTGCGGCGGCAACCGCCGCCCGGCGGTTGGAACCGGTCAGCCTGCGGTAGAAGGCCTTCATGAGGTCCCCGCGCTCCTCCGGAGGGATTGCCGCAAGGTAATTCTCCCAGCGATCGGGATAGATGGCGCTGGCGCCTTCCTGGTAGAACCATTCCAGCTCCCTGCGCCGGAGCATGAAGATGCCGCGCAACACCAGTTCCGAGACGCGTTCCGGATGCGACTGCGCGTAGGCCAGCGACAGGGTCGATCCCCACGAACCGCCAAACACGAGCCATCGCTCGAGACCGAGATGTTCGCGCAGGCGCTCCATGTCGGCGACCAGGTCCCAGGTCGTGTTGTTCCTGAGGCTCGCATGGGGCCTGCTGCGCCCGCACCCACGCTGATCGAAGACGACGATACGGTAGCGCGCGGGATCGAAGAACCGGCGCGAGCCGGAATCGGCTCCAGCTCCGGGGCCGCCATGGACGAAAACCGCGGGTTTACCTCGCGGGTTACCACACTCCTCCCAGTAAATCCGGTGTCCACCCGGCACAGCCAGGTGGCCCATGCGGTAGGGTTCGATCGGTGGATAAAGCTTCTTGCGCCTGCTGGTGGTTCCTGCGCGTGCCATGCCGTGGCCCCTCATCGATTCAAATGCAGATTATCGCCGGAGCGGCGCGCTGGGCGCTGCCCTGGCCGTGCCCGCGGTGGCCGCACAGTACGGCGGCGGGCCTCAGACCTTGTACTCCTCGGCGCCCGGACCCGCCAGTGTGCAAGCCGCGGCACCATGATGGTGGCGCCGCCGTTCCTGTGTGCCGATAATCGAGATCGTTTGCATAGCGGGTAGGTCATGCGGATCAGGTCGGACCAATTGTCGCGCGAGCTGGCGGAGTCCTCGCTGACCCCGCTCTGGCTGGTCTCCGGCGACGAGCCTCTATTGGTCGGAGAGGCCGCCGACTCGATCCGCGCGCGAGCGCGCGAGCTGGGTTTCACCGAGCGCGAGACCTTCTTCGTGGAACCGCGCTTCGACTGGGGTCCGGTCATGGGATCGAGTCAGGCGCTGTCCCTGTTCGCTACACAACGCCTGCTCGAGATCCGGCTGCCGTCGCCACGTCCGGGCACCGAGGGCGGCAGGGTGCTGGCCGAGATGGCCGCCAGTCCGCCGCCCGACACCGTAGTTCTCGTCATCACCGGCCGGCTCGAGCGCGAGAGCTTCTCGAGTGCGTGGTTCAAGGCCTTCGAGAAGCACGGCATCGTCGTCCAGGCGTGGCCGGTCGAGATAGACCAGTTGCCACGCTGGGTCGCCGCCAGGGCACGACGCCATGGCATCGTGCTCGACGCGGGCGGGGCGCAGCTGCTTGCGGAGCGAGTCGAGGGCAATCTGTTGGCTGCGCACCAGGAAATCGAGAAGTTGGCATTGACTCATGGCGCCGGCCGGATGGGTGAGGAGGAGGTGGCCGAAGCGGTGGCCAATAGCGCGCGCTACGACGTCTTTCAACTGGGAGAGGCGGCCCTCGCTGGTGACCCGGTCCGCGCCTTGCGGATCCTCGAGGGCCTGCGGGGCGAGGGCGCCGAGCCGACGCTGGTGCTGTGGGTGCTGGCTCGTGAGATCCGCGCGCTGGCCGATGCACGACGCAATCGGGGCGCGGCGCCAGGCTACGGCAGGCAGGGGGAGCGGCGCGCCGCCCTCTTGAATGCCGCAGCGAGGCGCACAGCGGGTACCCGTCTCGGCCCGCTGGTTGGCCATGCCGCGCGCGCCGACCGCACCATCAAGGGGCTCGGCGCCGGAGATGCCTGGGTTGAACTGGCGGGGCTGGCGGCGCGGCTCGCGGGCGTTCCGCCGCTGCAGACCGGCGGCAACTGAGCGGCCCGTGCGGCCCATCGGCATCCTCGGCGGCACCTTCGATCCCATCCATTTTGGGCATCTCCGCGCCGCATTCGAGCTGAACGAACTGCTCGACCTCGAGCGCGTCCTGTTCGTCCCTGCAGCCGATCCACCGCACCGCGGCAAGCCGTTGGCAGATGCGCGGACGCGGCTGGCGATGGTGCGTGCCGCGGTCGAGGATGAACCGGGTTTCCTTGCCGACGACCGCGAGTTACGCCGCGCCGGCCCTTCCTACACGGTGCTTACGCTCGAGGAGTTGCGCCGCGAACATGGACAGCGGCCGCTGGTCCTGATGCTCGGCATGGACGCCTATCTGGGACTGCCTACCTGGCACCGCTGGACCGAGCTTCTGGATCTGGCTCACCTTGCGGTCGCTCACCGCCCGGGTGCCTGGCCGCCGGGAATGGGCGAGATGGGAGACCTGCTCGCAGCCAGGCGGGCCGTTGCGCCGGCGGAGCTTGCCAGCGTGCCGGCAGGGAGAATCTTCGTGCATCCCGGGACCCAGCTGGACATCTCGTCGACCGATCTGCGCGATGCCCTGCGCGCGGGCAAGGACCCACGCTACTTGATGCCTGAGCCAGTGCGTAGGATGATCATCGCTACGGGCATCTATGCCCGACAAGGTGAAACAGAGGGATGAGCGAAAGCCAGGCCAGGACGAAGCGAAAGACACCCAGTAAAACCGCCGCGAAGCGCGCCAAACCACGACCGCGCGTCCGCAAGAAGGCTCCGGGCCTGCTCGAGGTCGCGATGGCGGCGCTCGAGGACATGAAGGCCGTCAACGTCAAGGTGCTCGATGTAAGAGACCTGACGGACATCACCGACACGATGATTGTCGCCACCGGCACGTCGGACAGGCATGTGCGGTCGATTGCCGGCCGCGTGGTGGAAAAATGCAAGGCCGCCGGCTTCCAGCCTATGGGCGTCGAGGGTGATCGCGATGGCGAATGGGTGCTCGTGGACCTCCAGGATGCGCTGGTCCACGTAATGCTGCCACGGATACGCGAATTTTACGGCCTCGAAAAGCTCTGGGATGCACGGCCGTCGCGGCGCGAGCCGGCGCTCGCCTAGGTTGACAGGCCGCGGGTGCTCATTCGTCTGCTCGCGGCCGGAACACGGCTCCCTTCCTGGGTAGCATCGGGATACGACGAGTACGCCGGGCGCATCGGACCGGAAATGCGCCTCGAGCTGGTGGAGATAGCCATCGCCCGCCGCGGCCGCAACGCCGACATCGCACGGTTGCGGGCAGACGAGGGCCGCCGCATGCTGTCGGCTATCGTGCCTCGGATGCATGTCACCGCGCTCGAGCTGCGCGGCCGTGCCATGAGCACCGAACAGCTGGCACGCTGGCTCGGCGACAGGCTCGGCGACCGACGCGACGTTGCCCTGCTCATCGGAGGTCCCGATGGCCTCGACCCGGCCTGCCTGGACAGGGCCGATTCGACCTGGTCGCTGTCGCCGCTGACCTTTCCGCACGCCCTGGTGCGGATCGTCGTTGCCGAGCAGCTCTATCGCGCCCAGAGCCTGCTCAAGGGCCATCCCTACCATCGCGCCTGAGCGCCCAGACCCGGTTCCGCGGGCCCGCTCGAAAGGCTATCCTTGTGAATTGTCGGCTGCGGCCGGCCATCTCGCCAGAGCCCAGGATTCTCAATGACTTACGCTCCGATCGTGCTTGCGTCCCGGTCGCCGCGCCGCAGCCAGCTGCTGCGCCAGATTGGCGTGCCGCACGAGGTGCTGGCAGCCGATTTCGACGAAGAGCGCCTGGAGGGAGAGTCGCCCCGTGCCTACGTTCAGCGTCTCGCGGGCGACAAGGCCGTGCACGCCTTGAGCGTGGCCGGCGCGGCAGCAGACCGCCCATTGCTTACCGCCGACACGATTGTGGTGCTGGACGGGGAGATATTCGGCAAGCCGGGCGACGAGGCCGAATGCCAGAGAATGCTTGCCGCGCTGTCCGGGCGAACCCACGAGGTGATGACGGCCGTCGTGCTGCACAGCGGCGACTCGTTGCATCGGGAGCTGAGCGTCAGTCAGGTCACTTTCCGTCCCATAAGCACGCCCGAAGGACGCGCCTATTGGCGTACCGGGGAACCGGCCGACAAGGCGGGCGGTTACGCGGTTCAGGGGCTCGGTGCGGTCTTCATCGAGCGCATCGAGGGTAGCTATTCGGGCGTGATGGGACTGCCTCTCTATGAAACAGCACGCCTGCTCGAGTCGGCAGGCGTGGCAGTTTGGCAGCAGCGGATCCAGGCATGAGCACCGAGCTGCTGGTCAACGTCACGCTCCGCGAGAGCCGTGCGGCGCTGGTTGAGAACGGCGTGCTGCAGGAAGTCTTCCTGGAACGGGCGGACCGCCGCGGCATCATCAGCAACATCTACAAGGGCAAGGTGTCACGGGTGCTGCCCGGGATGCAGGCCGCATTCATCGACATCGGACTCGACCGGACCGCCTTCCTGCACGCGACCGACATCATCGCGCCCGGGCTGGTTGACGCCGAGGTCGAGGCACCACGGCCGGAGAGTGTGCGCCAGCTGGTCACCGAGGGTGACGAAATACTGGTGCAGGTGCTGAAGGACCCATTGGGTACCAAGGGTGCCCGGCTGACCACGTACGTTACCTTGCCGTCGCGTTTTCTCGTGTATATGCCAAACGGCCGCGGAATCGGCGTGTCGTCCAGGATTGAAAGCGAGACCGAGCGGCAGCGCCTCCGCGAGGTGGTCCAGCTATTCATGTTGCCGGGCCAGGCGGGCGGCTGGATCGTGCGTACCGCGGCAGAGGACTGCGCAATCGAAGCGCTGCGCGCCGACATGCTGTTCCTGCAACGACTGTGGGAGGTCATCCGGGCGCGGGGCACCGCGGCCCTGGCCGGGCAGCTGGTGCACGAGGACCTGCCGCTCGAGCTCAGGATCCTGCGTGATCAGCTCGGGCAGCACGTCGAGCGCGTGCTGGTCGACTCGCCGGCGGCACACGCGCGAATGGTGGAGTTCACCCGCACGTTCATGCCAGACAGCGCCAGCCGCGTCGAGCTGAACGGCGCCAGCAGGCCGATATTCGACATTTACGGCATCGACGACGAAATCAGCCGCGCGCTGGACCGGAAGGTGCCGTTGAAGTCGGGTGGCTATCTGATGATCGACCAGACTGAGGCCATGACGACGATCGACGTCAACACGGGCGCGTTCGTCGGGCATCGTAACCTCGAGGACACCATCTTCAGGACCAACCTCGAGGCCTCGGTGGCCATCGCGCGGCAGCTGCGCCTGCGCAACCTGGGTGGGATCATCATCGTCGACTTCATCGACATGCAGGACGAGGAGCACCGCCGCCAGGTGCTGCAGGCGCTGGAAAAGGCGCTGGCCGGCGACCATGCCAAGACGCACGTGTCGGCGGTGTCCCAGCTCGGCCTGGTCGAAATGACACGCAAGCGGACCCGCGACAGCCTGGAACATCTGATGTGCCGCCCTTGTCCTACCTGCGGAGGCCGCGGGTTCCTCAAGTCTGCGGAAACCGTTGCCTATGAGATATTCCGCGAAGTGTTGCGGCAGGCACGGCAGTTCGAGTTCCAGGAACTCGTGGTCCTGGCCCATCCGGACGTGATCGAACTACTGCTCGACGAGGAGTCGGCTGCGCTGGGTGAGCTCGAACTGGTGACCGGCAAGCCGATCAGGCTGCAGACGGACGCGCTTTACGCCCAGGACCAGTACGACGTCGTGCTGATCTGAGTCCCGGGGCGGGCGAGATCTGGTGGCTTCGCCCAAGGAGATATTCGCGAAGTGACTTCCCGCGGGACAAGAGCATGGCGCTGGCTGGCGGGGACCGTCGCCGTGGTCGCGATCTTCTCGGCACTGGGCGTAGGCGCCTTCCGCCTGGCGCTCGAGCTGTTGCCGGAGTACGAGGCAAGGGTGGCAGAGATGATCCGGTCCGCCACCGGACTGCGCCTGTCCTTCGATTCGCTCGATGCACGAATCGGACTCCATGGCCCGGAAATCTACTTCGCGGGAGCCCGCATTGTCGATCCGCAGGGGGACGTGTTGGTCACCGCCAGGGAGGGACGCGCCAGCCTCTCGGTGCTGCGTTCAGCCTGGTTCCGTCGCCTTGAGATCAGCCGGGTGATACTCGAGTCGCCGCGGCTGCACCTGGTGATCTTCCCGGACCGGCATGTCGAGCTGGTCGGCCAGGCCGGGTTTGCCCGGCCTGGCGCGCCGAGGCACGAAAGCCGCGGGCTCGATCGCGTGCCGCGGGGAATCATCGCGGTTCGCGATGCGACCCTGGTATTCCTGGACTTGCGCGCCGGTCACGCAACCTGGGAACTGACCCAGGCGGATATCGAGCTGAGGAGACAGGGTGATTCGATCGCCATGGAGGGGAAGGTCAGCTTGCCTGAACACCTCGGCCAGTCCGTTGAGTTTGACGCTGATGTCGCCGGTGATCTCGCAGATCTCGACTCGCTGGACTGGCGGGTCCGCATCGCGGCGCGTGACGTGGACTTTGCGGGCTGGGAAGACGTGCTGCCCGAGAGCTTCTCGGTTCCTGCCGCCGGCAGTGGATCGTTGCGCGTCTCGGCGCGCGGGGCGGGCAGGCGCCTCGACCGTGGACGTGTGGATATGCAACTGACCGGCGTCGAGCTGCCCCACCGGGACGGCCGCACGCCGGTAATCTACAGTCGTCTCGGTGGTGACTTGGTCGTCGAGCGCCTCGGCGACGACTGGCACGTTGCCGGACGCGAGCTGGAGTTCTCGCTGCCCGGTGCAAGATGGACGCCTGCTGATCTCGAAGCCTCGGCGACCCTGCAACAGCAGCGGATCAAGGCGCTGGCGGTCCGCACCAGTTATTTCAGACCCGAAAACCTCATGCCTTTGCTGGCCCTGGCCCCACCGTCGCCGGTCCGCGATCGCATCGAGCAGCTTGCGCCGCGAGGCATCCTGCGCAACGTTGATCTGACGGTCGTACCGGTGGGTCCGCGACTGATGCCTGATATCACCGGCAGGGCCGCATTCGAGGACCTGGGCTTCGCTCCCTTTGGCAGATTCCCGGGCCTGTCGGGTCTGGATGGAAGCTTCACCGGCGGCGGCGCAACCGCTGTCATCAATCTTGCGGCGATTGGCGTGGAAATGGATTGGCCGGCAAAATGGCGCTCGGTGGTCGCGTTCTCCAGCGTGCGCGCCGGCGTGGAAGTCTCGCGTGCTGCGGGCGGTGTGCGTGTCTCCTCTGACGACGCTGTCGTCGAGGCTGCCCATGGCAGGGCCGCGGGCCGAGTGCGGGTGCTGGCGCGGCCGGGGGAGACCACGCTGATGGACATCGAAGCGCACGCCAGCGTTTCGGATCTGTCTGCGTTTCCGGCCTACCTGCCGAAGGACCGGCTCAGCCCGAAGTCGCTCGATTGGCTGGATGCGGCCTTCCCTGCCGGCCGCGTTGATTCGGCGCATGTGGTGATCACGGGCCCGGTGCAGGGTTTCCCCTATCGCGAGGGGCAGGGGCGTTTTCACGTGGTTGCCGAGGCCGAGGGCGTGACCCTCAACTACGCACCGGGCTGGCTGCCCGTGACCGGCCTGGCCGCCACGGCAGAGTTCGACGGGCCATCGATGAAAGTCACCGCGAGGTCGGCGTCGATCGGTGACATCGCCATTGGCGGCGCAGTGGCCGAGGTAACCGATTGGCTCGATTCGTATCTGCTGGTTCGGGCCGAGGCTGCGGCCGATGTTGGCAAGGTACACGGTTTCTTTGCCGCATCGCCGCTTGCGGACAGTCTCGGTGCCACCTTCGCGCGTTTGTCGGGATCCGGCCCGGTCCATGGCGAATTCGTGATGTACCTGCCGATCAAGCAGTTTGCGCAGCGTGTCTTCACGGTTCGCGGCCAGGCCGACGGCGTGGAACTCGCGCTCGCCGGCTTCGGCGAGACCCTCAAGGGAATTCGTGGCGAGTTCTGGGTGAGGAATCGCGAGTTCTACGCTCCGTCGCTGACGCTCGATTTTCTCGGCGGTCCTGCCGAGGCGCGGATTTCCAGCCGTCTCGCGGAGAATGGTGATATCGCGACTTCGCTGGAGGCGCACGGAACACTGGAGGGCGGCAGGCTGCCGGACGTGGTGCGCCTGCCGCTGACTGCGGGTCTGGCCGGGGCGACCGGATGGCGTGGAAGGTGGGACCTACAAAGACCGGCTGATCCCTCCGTGCCGTGGAGCAGCCACATCCGCCTCGACAGCGATCTGTCAGGCCTCGCGTCGGCTTTGCCCGCGCCGTTTGCCAAGCATCCGGAGGAGCGGCGACCATTCAGGCTTGAGCTCGAGTTCGGCGGCGATGCTACTGTGCTGGCGAGTGCGGGCCTCGGGCCTGATGCTGCCGCGCTGGTCGAATTGCGCAGGCGCGAGCGCGGCCTGGAGTTATCCCGTGGGATCGTACGATTCGGCGGCGGCGAGGTGAAATCGCTGCCCGTCGGTCCGGGCCTTCGCATCGATGGTCGACTTCCCTATCTGAGCATCACCGACCTGACCAGCCTGCGCTGGCGGCAGCCCGCGCAGCGTCCGCTCGAGGACTTCCTGTCGGCAGTCCAGCTCGACGTCGGGCGGCTCGAGGTCCTGGGTTACGAATTCGAAGACGTCAGCGGCAGGATGAGGACTGGCAATCGTGCATGGGACGTCGATGTCGCCGCTGATTCGGTCCGTGGCAGCCTGCAGATACCCTATCGCTTCCCGGGTGAGGTGCCTCTCGTTGCCGATCTCGATCTGCTCCATGTGTCGCCCGCCGTAGAGAAGGGTGATGGCGAGGCCGATCCGCGGCGCCTGCCGGGCATGCGCATAGACATCCGTGACCTGGTCTTCCTTGACTGGCGTCTGGGGCACTTGTCCGCCCGGCTGGAGCACGAATCCGCCGGAATCAAGGTCGAGAGTTTCTCCATCCAGCAGCCGGCTTTCGACGCCAGCGGCACCGGCGCATGGCGGGTTACACCGGCCGGACAGCTGAGCTCCTTGCAGCTCGAAGTGGCCAGCCGCGACGTCAAGAGCATGCTCGAATCGCTCGCGCTGGCACCCGTGATCGAGGCCAGCAAGGGTACGATTGAGGCGGACGTCAGCTGGCCACGTGGACCCGATGCCAAGATCCTCGAGAGAATTTCCGGCAAGGCAAAGATCGTATTGTCCCAGGGTCGCATGCTTTCGCTCGAGCCTGGCGCAGGGCGCATCCTCGGTTTGATGAGCCTGTCCCACATCGGCAAGCGCCTGTCGCTCGATTTCGAGGATCTGACTGGTCAGGGAATGGCGTTTGACTCGGTCAAGGGCGACTTCGCACTGGCATCGGGGGAAGCCTTTACGGACAATCTCACCCTGCGCGGATCTGCGGCGGAAGTCGGCATTGCCGGCCGTACCAGCCTGAAGGACCGCACCTACGACCAGACTGCGGTCGTGACCGGCGATCTCGGCGCTTCGCTGGGCGTCGCGGGGGTCCTGGCCGGTGGGCCGGCAGTAGGTGCCGCACTGCTGCTGTTCTCGCAGATATTCAAGGAGCCACTGAAGGGCGTAGCGCGGGGGTACTACCGGATCACCGGACCCTGGGAGGACCCGATCGTGAAGAAGATCGATGCACACGAGCTCGAGGAAGCGGCGGCTCAGGTGATGACAGCGCCGGCCGGCGGCCCGCAGGTTCGGGAAAATCGCTGATGTCCGACCCGCTCGTCGCCGCCGCGCAAATGACCTCCGGTCTCGACGTCGAGGCCAATCTCGAGGCTGCGCGACGCCTGATCGCCGAGGCCGGCGGGCTTGGTGCCTGCCTCGTCGTTCTGCCGGAGAACTTCGCCTTCATGGGACGCAGCGAGGCCGAAAGACGTAACGTCGTCGAGGCGCTCGACGATGGCCCGATCCAGGAATCGGTCGCCGCGGCGGCGAAATCAGCCGGCACCTGGGTCATAGCGGGTACTACGCCGATCGCGGTCGACGGCGATCCTCGACCTGCCAACGCCTGCCTTGTGTACGACCATCATGGCCGCAGGGTGGCTCGCTACGACAAGATCCACCTGTTCGACGTCGACATACCGGGCCGCGACGAGGGCTATCGCGAATCTGCCAACGCGACGCCCGGCGGCGAGGCAGTCATCGTCGATACTCCCGCCGGAAAGGTCGGTCTGACCGTGTGCTACGATCTTCGCTTTCCTGAGCTGTACCGTCGGCTGGCGTCGCTGGGAGCGGAAATCTTCACGGTGCCGGCTGCATTCACCGTGCCGACCGGGCGTGCTCACTGGGAGGTCTTGCTCCGGGCCCGCGCCATCGAGGATCTCTGTTTCGTCGTGGCCGCGGCCCAGTCCGGATTCCATCCGAATGGACGTGAGACCTATGGCGACAGCCAGGTGACGGACTACTGGGGGCGGGTACTGCGGCGCAGGCCGCGAGGAACGGGACTGGTCACGGCCGCCCTTGACCGTGCCGGGCAGATCGAAGCGCGTGAACGATTTCCTGTGCTTCGCCACCGCGTGCTGGAGTAGAGATGGACCAGGTTCGGGACCTGTCAATCGTGGATCCGCTCAGTGCCGCGCGTGAGGCGATCCTGCGCCCTGCGGGACTGGACGAAGCCAGCGTGGAAAGGGCGCTTGGCGCGCTGCTCGGTGCGTCGATCGACAGCGGCGACCTGTACTTCCAGGTGTCCCGCGAAGAGCACTGGGCGCTCGAGGACGGTATCGTCAAGTCGGGCACCTATAGCATCGAGAGCGGCGTTGGCGTACGCGCGCTGGCGGGTGAGCGGACAGGATTCGCATACTCGGACGAGATCATTCCAGAGGCATTGCTCGAAGCTGCACGCGCGGCCCGGGCAATCGCGCGAAGCGGCAAGGCCGGGCGGACACAGGCCTGGAAGCAGGTCAGCCCGCACCGGCTCTACCTGCCGATCGACCCGATCGAGTCGATGACCGACACGGACAAGGTGGCGCTGCTCGAGCGAATCGACCGTGAGACCCGCCGGATGGACCCCCGCGTCGAGCAGGTCATGGCAAGCCTTGCCGCCGTGCACGACGTGATCCTGGTCGCCTCCACCGATGGCACGCTCGCAGCTGATGTCCGCCCACTGGTCAGGATCAACGTCTCGGTGATCGTGCAGCAGGATGGTCGCCGGGAACAGGGCTACGCGGGCGCGGGCGGCCGGCATGGGCTCGCGGATCTGCTCATCGATGACAGGCCGCTCGAGTTGGCGCGCGAGGCGGTGCGGCAGGCGCTGGTCAATCTGGATGCGGCGCCAGCCCCGGCCGGGACCATGACCGTGGTGCTCGGTTCTGGTTGGCCGGGAGTGCTGCTGCACGAGGCGGTCGGCCACGGTCTCGAGGGCGACTTCAACCGCAAGGGCACGTCGGCATTCTCCGGTCGCGTCGGACAAAAGGTTGCCTCGCCACTCTGCACCGTCGTGGATGACGGAACCCTTGCAGGCCGACGTGGTTCCCTGAACATCGACGACGAGGGCACGCTCACCCAGTGCACGACGCTGATCGAGAATGGCGTGTTGCGCGGCTACCTGCAGGACAAGCTGAACGCCAGGCTAAGTGGCAACCGGCCAACCGGGAACGGGCGCCGGGAGTCGTTTGCCCACACGACGCTGCCGCGCATGACGAATACTTACATGCTGGCGGGTCCACACGATCCCGAAGAGATCATCCGCTCCGTACCGCGCGGACTGTACGCCGTGAACTTCGGTGGCGGCCAGGTGGACATTACCTCGGGCAAGTTTGTATTTTCGGCCAGCGAGGCGTACCTGATCGAGAACGGAAAGGTCACCTCGCCGGTCAGGGGCGCAACGTTGATCGGTAATGGGCCGGACGTGCTGACGCGCGTCAGCATGGTCGGCAACGACCTGCGCCTCGATCTGGGGGTCGGGAGCTGCGGCAAGGAAGGCCAGACGGTGCCGGTTGGCGTGGGGCAGCCGACGCTGAGGATCGACGGGCTCACGGTCGGTGGCACCGCCTAGGTGCCGGTGCAGATCTGCCGGGGAGGGCTGCTAATTGAGACTGTCCAAGCCTGTCTATGAGTCCCTGCCCTACGCCTACATGGGCCTTGGCGCCGGCGCCCTGGCATTCTCGTATTACTGGCAGGTGCCGTTCTGGTCAGACCTGATCGTGGGTTTCGGGCTGGCGGCAGTCGTCTGCGGCCTGGTGCTGGTGCTGAAGCGGCGCGACTATCGCATCCAGAAACGCCGTTACGGCGCCGCACTCGACGAAGACGACTGACCTCAGCAATTGGCCGACGGCGTTGCAGCCGATCAGGAATCGTCCCGCTCTGCTTCGGGCGAGTCCGCCTCTTGCGGCGCCGCGCGATGCTTCCCTGCCCGTTCGTCCAGGTACATTATCTCGTGCTTGCCCAGGACGAACACGTCCCCGTCGTTGAAGTGATGGCGGCGGACCCGCCTCGACTTGACGTAGATGCCGTTGGTACTGTTCAGGTCCTCGAGGGTGCTGCCATGTGGCGTGGTCACGATCTGGCAGTGGTGGCGGCTGATGAACTTGCTGTCAATCTGCAGGTCATTCTCGGGAGTCCGTCCAATGACCAGACGGCCCGGCGAGAGCTCCCGCTCCTCGACGTTCGCCCCCTGGAACGTGACCACGATGCGTGCCAGTGCCTCATGCGGCTTGCCCACCGTCTGGGCTGGGGTCATCAGGTGCCGCAGCCGATTCGTCCGCGAGGAAAAGTCGACCCAGCCAAGTTCCTCGATCGCCGCATTGACCTCGGTCAGCCCGATCGCCCGCTGCTCCAGCGCGAAGGCCCCCATCAGCGCGGTGTCGCACAGCGTGTTGATCAGCCGGGGCACGCCGCCGGTATAGTCGTAGATGACCGGGAAAGTCTCCTCGGCGAACAATTGCCGGCCATGCGAACCCGCTACATCCAGCCGGTGCAGTATGTAAGCCCGCATGTCTTCGTCCGACAGGGCGGTCAGGTGAAACCGCAACCTGACTCGCTGGACCAGCTGTAGTAGCTCCGGCGAGTCGAGTTTCTCGTTCATCTCCGGCTGGCCCGCCAGGATGATGCGCAGCACCTTCTCCTTGGTGGTCTCCACGCCCGAGAGCATGCGTATCTCCTCGAGCACCCTGTTGGAGAGGTTCTGCGCCTCGTCGACGATCAGCAGTACCTTGCGACCTGCGGCGTATTGCTCGATGAGGAACTCGTTCAAGGTAGCAAGCAGCTGGGCCTTCTTCATCTTGAAGGGCGAGAAGCCGAACTGCACCAGCACTGATTGCAGGAATTCGATGGGGGAGACCTGCGTCTGGTTCACCTGGGCTACGACGACATCCTTCTCGAGCTCGCTGAGAAACGTCTCGATCAGCGTCGTCTTGCCGGAGCCAACCTCTCCGGTAATGACCACGAACCCATCGGTAAACCAGATGGTCGACTCCATGTAGGCCTTGGCCCGGGCATGGTGCTTCGAGAGGTACAGGAAGGTTGGGTCCGGGCTGAGCCGGAAAGGCAATTCCTTGAGCCCGAAATGTTCGAGATACATGGCTTACTCTTGGCCCGTCATTGGCTGAATCCTGCGAATTTTCCCACTATCCCGGCGATCATGGGCAAGTCCCGAAACTAACATACCTGCCGGGGCAGGATAATCACCGGCCCGCCAGTTTCAGCAAGCTGCGCGCCACTCTGTCCCGCTCGCGGGGGGTCCGGGCCACGTAGGTAAGGTGGCCCAGCTTGCGCCCCGGTCGCGCTTCCTTTCCATAATCGTGAAGGTGGACGCCATTCAGGGCCAGCACGTCCCGGCGTCGCGGCATGGAGCCGATGAGATTGACCATAACTGCATGCCCGCGTGCATTGGCGCTGCCGAGGGGAAGTCCTGCAATCGCGCGCAGGTGGTTCTCGAACTGGCTGGTGTCGGCGCCTTCGATGGTCCAGTGCCCGGAATTGTGTACCCTCGGCGCGATCTCGTTTGCAACCAGCTTGCCGTCGACCACGAAGAGCTCCATGCAGAGGACCCCCACGTAGCTCAGGTGACGAAGCAGGTTCGCCATGTGTGCTTCCGCCTGTCGCTGCAGCGAACGGTCCTCGAAAGGCGCGCGGGTAATGGCCAGCAACCCGTCAAGGTGGGTGTTCTGGGCCAGCGGGTACATTGCCGTGTCGCCGCGCCGGGAGCGGGCGGCCACCAGGGATACCTCGCGGGTGAAGCGCAGCAGACGCTCGTAGATCAACGGCTGTCCGCCCAGCGTGCGCCACGCGTCCTCCAGGCCTGCGCGATTGCGGATGACGTACTGTCCCTTGCCGTCATAACCAAGCCGGCGGGTCTTCAGGATGCCCGGCATACCGACGGATATCGCGGCCTGCTCAAGATCGTCGAAGTCCGCTACCGGCGCATACGGCGCGAAAGGTATTTTCAGCCGGGCGAACAGTTTCTTCTCGGACAGGCGATCCTGGGCGGCCGCGAGGGCCCGTGGCGAGGGGTGCATCCTGGTCAGGCCGGCGACAGTCCTGGCGGCCGACACCGGCACGTTTTCCCAGTCCACCGTGACCACATCCGTGTCATGCGCGAACGCGCCAACCGCCACTAGATCGTCGAAGGCGCCGACCTGCAGCGGCGCCACGTGGCCGCCCGGGGCCAGCGCCGCCGGGTCATAAAGCTTGAAGCGAAACCCGAGTGGGGTACCGGCGAGGACCAACATGCGGCCGAGCTGGCCGGCACCGAGAATGCCTATCTTCATCTTCAGCCGCGCCGAGGGTCGGGGTTGGCAAGCACATCGTCGGTCTGGCGCGCACGGAAGGCGTCAAGCGCAGCGCCGATCGGGGCGTGGCGGCCGGCCAGAATGGCCGCTGCCAGCAGCGCCGCGTTCTTGGCGCCCGCCACGCCGATGGCGACTGTGGCGACCGGAATGCCGGCGGGCATCTGCACGATGGACAGCAGCGAATCCAGACCGTTCAGCGCCCTGGACTGGATTGGAACGCCGATGACCGGCAGCGGCGTCTTGGCGGCGGCCATACCCGGCAGGTGAGCCGCGCCGCCAGCGCCGGCGATGATGACCTCGAGGCCGCGGTCCCTCGCGCCTGCCGCGTAGTCGTGAAGCAGGTCCGGGGTGCGGTGCGCTGAAACCACGCGCGTCTCGTGTGGTACCCCT
Organism: uncultured Gammaproteobacteria bacterium; assembly: GCA_963715485.1. GTDB lineage: Bacteria > Pseudomonadota > Gammaproteobacteria > Steroidobacterales > Steroidobacteraceae > SG8-30. The sequence continues at coordinate 3,003,889 of OY970244.1, read as the reverse complement.
AGCTCCTCCAGCAAGGTGACGCAATGCTGCATCGTCTCCCAGTCAGACGAGGAACCCATGATCACGCCGACCAGCGGTTTCATCGCGTCATTCTATCATGCGGGGGCGGGGGCGCCGCTGCTGCACCTTCCCTGGGGGTCAATCAGGATTCAGGGCAACGCTCAACGCGCGAAACAACTCGCGGGCCGACTGCCGGGACTGGCCCCGGGCCCGCTCGCGCTGCGCTTCGGAGGCGAGGCCGCGGAACTGCGGGGTGTCCAGTTGCGGGCAGTCGGCGACCAGCGCCTCGACGGCATCGTCGCCCTCGGCCAGGATACGGTCGCGCCAGCGCTCGGCTCGATGGAATCGGCGCGCCTCGTTGCGGCGCGCCGTCACACGGGATTCGAGCGCCTCGCGGACCGGCTCGACGTCGATCTTGCGCATCAGCTTGCCGATGAACTGCTTCTGCCGCACCAGGGCCCCGCGGCTGGTGATCCTGCGGGCGAGCTGGATGGCGTCGTAGATCGTTTCCGGCAGTTGAAGTGCGTTCGAGCACGGCATCCGGTGCATCGACCAGCTGCTCGGCGAGTTCCTGCACCGAGTGTGCCTGGCGCTTGAGTTCGCCCTTGGTGGGCGGCTCTGGCTCCCCGGGGATATGTCTGCGCCGCATGCCGCGATCCTAGCATGGGCTCCCGGACGCCTGATCCCGCTACAATCCCTTTCTTTTCCAACGCCAGGTGTACAGATGACAGACTCATCCTTGGCCAGGGCCGCCAGTCCCGACGAACTGTCGGGCATCGTCGAGCGTGCCCTCGGCGAGGCGCGTCGAGGCGGCGCGTCGCAGGCGGAGGCCGGGGTCAGTACCGATACCGGATTGTCAGTGACCGTCCGCTTCGGCGAAGTCGAGACGCTCGAATACCAGCGCGATCGGGGCATGGGCATAACGGTCTATGTCGGCGGACGCAAGGGTTCGGCCAGCACGGCGGACCTGTCCTGGCAGGCCGTGGCCGAAACCGTCGAGAAGGCCCTGTCGATAGCGCGATTCACCGCCGAGGATCCCTTCGCCGGCCTGGCCGACGCCGGCCTGATGGCCCGCGACCTGCCGGATCTCGATCTTTGTCACCCGTGGCCGCTGGACGCCGCAGCAGCGATCGAGATCGCGCGCGGGATCGAGGCCGAGGCGCTCGCCTTCGACCCGCGGATCCGCAACTCCGAAGGGGGCTCGGTAAGCACCCATTCTGGGCTGCGTGTCTACGGCAATACCCATGGCTTCCTTGGAGGCTATCCTTCCACCGCGCATAGCATCAGTTGCGTGGTCATGGGCCAGGACGATGAGGAAATGCAGCGCGACTACTGGTATTCGACTGCCCGTTCCGTAACTGACCTCGAACAGGCCGAGGCTGTCGGCCGGCGCGCAGCGAGTCGTGCGATCGCCCGGCTCGGCTCGCGGAAGCTATCCACGCGTCGCGCGCCTGTGCTGTTCCTCGCCGACCAGGCGCGCGGTCTGGTGGGGCATTTCGTCTCGGCCGTTGGTGGTGGGGCACAGTACCGAAAGAGCTCATTCCTGTGCGGCGCGCTGGGCCAGCCAGTGTTTCCGTCGTGGCTGTCGATGGCAGAGAGGCCGCACCTCAGGCGTGAACTAGGTTCGGCGCCTTTTGACAACGAAGGCGTCGCTACCCGTGACCGCGACCTGGTTACCGGGGGGATATTGATGGGCTACGTCCTGAACTCCTACTCGGCGCGCAAGCTGGGGATGGTGACGACCGGGAACGCGGGTGGCGTGCACAACCTCGAGGTCGCGGGTGGCACAGAAGACTTCGATGGGCTGCTCGGTCGCCTGGGCACCGGCCTGCTCGTCACGGACTTGATGGGGCAGGGGGTCAACACCGTCACCGGGGACTACTCGCGCGGTGCCGCAGGATTCTGGGTCGAAGCAGGCGCAATCAGCTATCCAGTCCACGAAGTCACCATCGCAGGCAACCTCCGCGAGATGTACTCCGGGCTGGTAGCGGTTGGCACTGATGTGGATCGTCGCGGCGGCATCCGCACCGGATCGATTCTGCTGGAGGAAATGACCATCGCCGGCGACTGAGCGCGGTGGCGCAAGCTGGTGCGCGGGTTTCGCGCTGCGCTAGATTCCGCGCGTTACCAGGTCCCGCAGCGTCTCGCCCGAGGTGCGCTCCCGGATCGACGCCTCGATTGCGTCGGCGACGGCATCCGCGTCCGGTTCGGTCCGGGCCCGTGCGAGCAACCAGGATTCGTATTGCTGCTCGTCGCGCACGGCGGTCAGGATGGCATGCATGCCGATCTGGTCCAGTGCCCGGCCTGGTACCAGCTGCTCCCGCTCGGTCGCGATGATTATCCCGGCCTTCTCCAGCGAGGCGGAGATCGACGATAGCGCGGAGCCTGGCACCTCCAGCCGTTCCGCCAACGCCTTCAGGTTCCATGTCGGTGCGCCATCGATGAACGACTTTCCGATCAGGTACATCATCGACAAGGCCAGGCGTTCACGCAGCCGGCTGGTCATCCGGATATGCGCCTGTCCGGCCCGGAGGTAGCGAGGGTTCTGTACGTAGAAGGAAAGCTGGGCCCCGATCAGCAGGATGATCCAGCTCAGGTAGACCCAGATCAGGGTGACCAGGAATATCGCGAAGCCGGCGTATATTGCCACCATGCGGGTCGAGGCGACGACGATCTGCGTGAACAATGCGCCGCTCGCGGCCCACAACACGCCCGCCACGATGCCACCGACTGCGGCCGCCTTGGCATGGACGCGCGTGTTCGGGATGAACATGTAAAAGAAAGAAAAGACCGCGGTCACGACGATATAGGGTGCCGCGCGCCCGAGTCCGGCGAGCATCGAACCGAAAGGTTCATGGGAGGCGAGCCATCGCGCAAAGCGCAAGTCGGCCAGTGCGCCGAACAGGCCCAGGATCACCACCAGGAAAATTGGCCCTACGACCATCAGGCTCAGGTACTCGCTCACCCGGCGAACGATGCTGCGGGGCTGCTCGACGTGCCAGGCAAAGTTGAAGCTCTCCTCGATCTTCTGCACGGTACTGATCACAGTGTAGAGCAGCAATCCGAGGCCGACTGATCCCAGTACGCCGCCTCGGGTATTGTCCACGAAGGCGATCAGTTGCGCGGTCATGCCGGCGGCCTGATCACCAATCGGCTTCAGGAACTCGTAAATAACCGGCTCCAGTTCGTGATGCAGGCCAAGCCCCTTGAGTACCGCAAAACCGAAGGCCACCAGCGGCACGATCGACAGCAACGTCGTGTAAACGAGCCCCATGGCGCGCAGGTTGAGTTCGCCCTGCCACAAGTCGCGCAGCAGCGCGTAGGGATAGCGCAACAGCGCAAGCAGCTTCTGCAGCGGCGGGAGTTGCGGTTGGTGCTCTGGCTCGAACAGCAGCAGCTCGAGCCTGTGGATCGGATCGATCTTGACCGTCATGTGAGCAGCGTGGCACAGGCACCGACCGGCCGCAATTCGTCCACACCGCGGCCGGTTTTACGGCTGCTGCAGGGGCCGGTACAGTGGTGGCTCGCCATGGAGATGGGACTGTCACCCTGACCGGCCAATTCCCCTCACGGATCGTCTGCCTGACCGAGGAGACCACCGAGACCCTCTACCTGCTCGGCCAGGAGTGGCGCATCGTTGGCATCTCGGGTTTCACCGTACGCCCGCCGCGCGCCCGCCGCGAGAAACCAAGGGTATCGGCCTTCACAAGCGCGAAATTCGACAAAATCCTCGCGCTAGAACCCGACCTGGTGCTGGGATTTTCGGATCTCCAGGCCGATATCGCGACAGAGCTGATTCGCGCCGGGATCGAGGTTCATGTATTCAACCAGCGCAGCATCGCCGGTATCTTCCGCATGATTCGCACGCTGGGTGGGATGATCGGCTGCGAGGGTGGGAGCGCAAGGCTCGTGGAGGAACTGGAGCGGGGACTGGACGAAGTGCGTCGGACCGCGGCCGGGCTCGAGCGCCGGCCACGCATCTATTTCGAGGAATGGGACCAGCCACAGATTTCCTGCATTCACTGGGTCAGTGAACTGATTGGCCTGGCGGGCGGCGAGGAGTGCTTTCCGGAACTCGCTGCCCAGCCGCTCGGGCGCGAGCGGATCATCGCCGATCCGGACGAGGTCGCGCGCCGCGCGCCCGACATGATCCTGGGTTCGTGGTGCGGGAAGAAATTCCGGCCGGAGAAGGTGGCCGCGCGACCGGGTTGGGCCGGCATTCCTGCCGTGCGCGACGGTGAGCTGCACGAGGTCAAGTCGTCGATCATTCTGCAACCCGGGCCCGCCGCCCTGACTGACGGCGTGAAGGAGATCAGCCGGCTGATCCATGTCTGGCGACGGCGGCGAGGAAGAGCCGCATGAGAGAGCGAGTTGGCGCGATCTTCTCTCGTGAGCAGTGGCAGGAACGTGGAAGTACTTGGATCGCCGGTGCCGCCGTTGGCGCCGCTGCAGTCGGCTATGCCTGGTTGGTGGATGCCGCCACCCGGCTCATGCACGCCGGCCTGGGCCTGTCGCTGTGGTTGCCGCTTGCGGTTACGCCGCTGGCGTTCGCAGCGATCGCGGCGGTTACCAGCCGGTACTTCCCGGCAGCCGCAGGCAGCGGTATACCGAATGCGATGGCGGCCCTGCGGGCACAGTCGACCGCAACGGTCGAGCGCCTGCTGGACCTCCGGATGATTGCCGCCCGAATTGTGTTGTCTTCGGCGGCGGTACTCTGCGGCGCGTCGGTCGGTCGCGAAGGTCCGACGGTTCACGTGGGCGCAGCCATTGCATATCGCTTCGGCCGGCTAATGCCGGGTCACTCGGAGCCGTCGCGCCGACGCGCGCTGATCCTTGCGGGTGGGGCCGCGGGCATCGCGGCTGCGTTCAACACGCCGCTGGCAGGCATCGTTTTCGCCATTGAGGAGCTCGCCCGCTCCTATGAAGCGCGCGCCAGCGGCACGACGCTGGTCGCGGTGCTAATTGCCGGCGTGGTGTCGCTGGCGATGGTTGGCGACTACACCTACTTTGGCCATCCGGAGCTGACGACGACGCCCCGCATGCTCCTGTTCCCTGCCGCAGTGGTTGGACTTGGCGGTGGCCTACTGGGTGGGGCCTTTGCGCGCGGATTGCTGTCGATGAGCGCCGAAGCGAGCATGCTTGCCGCCTGGCGACGCAGCCGACCGGTGATGTTCGCAATGGCCTGTGGGCTGGTCGTTGCCTTCGCGGGTCTGCTGTCGGGCGGATCGGCGCTCGGCACAGGCTATGAGCCGGCGCGCGCGATCCTGGAGGGCGGCACGACCTCGCTTGCCTTCGTGCCGGCCAAGTTCGTCGCGACCCTCAGTTCAATGGTGGCCGGAATTCCTGGCGGGCTGTTCGCTCCGTCGCTGGCCATCGGCGCGGGGCTCGGCCAGCTGGCCGGCAACCTGCCCGGCCTGACGGATGTCCCGGGGCTGGCGGTGATCGGGACCTGCGCCTACCTCACCGGAGCGACCCAGGCGCCGATGACGGCATTCATCATTGTCATGGAGATGACCGGGCTGCACGAGCTGGTGCTTCCCCTCATGGTCGCTGCACTGGTCTCGGCGGGCGCGTCGCGACTGATCAGCGGGTCGCTCTACCATGGGCTGGCGGAGCGCCTGGTCGAGGATCAGGGAGCGGCAGTACCGGAGGAGCAGGGGGAACGGCCGGTATCAGGCGGTTAGGCGGCGCAGCGCCTCGGCGTACTTGGCCGCGGTGCGCTCTATGACTACCGGGCGGCAGCCGCGGGCCCGGCGCCTTCTTGTCCCAGTCGAGCGTTTCCAGGTAGTCGCGGACGTACTGCTTGTCGAACGAAGGCGGGCTCGACCCCGGCTTCCAGGTGTCGACCGGCCAGAATCGCGAGGAATCCGGCGTCAGTGCCTCGTCCATCAGCACGACCTGTCCAGCCTCGTTAAGACCGAACTCAAACTTGGTGTCGGCGATGATGATCCCGCGCGCGAGCGCGTAATCCGCCGCAAACGCATAGAGCGCCAGGGACAGCTGACGAACCTGGCTGGCGATGCCCTCGCCCAGAACGGTGGCCACCTCCGCGAAGCTCACATTCTCGTCGTGCGCCCCGGCGGCGGCCTTGCTGGAGGGCGTGAACAGCGGCTGTGGCAGCTTGTCGGCCATGACCAGGCCCGACGGCAGCGCAATGCCGCAGATGGCACCGCCCTGCTGGTAATCCTTCCAGCCCGAGCCAATCAGGTAGCCGCGAACGACGGCCTCGACCGGCAGCGGCTTGAGCCGCTTGACGACCACGGCGCGGCCCTTGAGCATCGCCAGTTCCTCCCGGTCGTGCACGAACGCGTCGAGCGTGTAGTCCGTGAGGTGGTTCGGGACGATGTGCCGGGTCCTTTCGAACCAGAAATTGGAGATCTGCGTCAGTACCCGTCCCTTGCCGGGAATCGGGTCCGGGAGCACCACATCGAAGGCCGACAACCGGTCGGTTGCGACAATCATCATGTGGGTGGCGTCGAGCGCATAGATGTCCCTGACTTTTCCCTGATGGACGCGCTGCAATCCCTTCAGTTGGGTCTCGAAAACCGTATCCGGGTTCATGGCGGGATTCCTGTCAGGCATCCGGCGGGAAGGCGAAGCCTTGATAACATACGCCCGCTGCGCGGGCTGGGGCGCCGAAGGCTGCGGATTGTTGCAGTCAGCATGAGAGTGGTCAAGGAACAGGCATGAAGTGGATCGGCAAGGCCGTGGGTGCTGTGCTGGGGCTGGCGACCGGTCTCGGCCCGGTGGGTGCGGCCATCGGACTGGTGATTGGTCACGCCTACGACGAGCGCATGGAATCGGACGACGGTGCGAGGCACGGCGCTGACCTCGCTACTGTGCGTTCCGTATTCTTTCGCAATTCATTCAAGATCATGGGTTTTGTCGCCAAGGCCGACGGCCGGGTGTCCGAGCGCGAGATTGCCGCGGCACGGGAGATCTTCCGGCAATTCCGGCTCGACGAGGTACAGCGACGTGAGGCGATCGACTGTTTTACGGCCGGCAAGGCTCCGGGATTCAGCCTCGATGCCGCACTCGACGAACTCGTTCACGTATGTGGCGGCCGGCGCGATCTGCTGCGGATGTTTCTGGAGGTTGAAATGCGTGCCGCGTTGCTCGGCAACGGCATGCAGGGTCCGACGCGGAGCCTGCTCATGCGCATCTGCCAGCGGCTGGGCGTTTCCGGCCTGGAGTTCGCCCACCTCGAGGCGCTGCTACGGCTGCAGGGTTACGGAGCCGCATACGCTGGCACGGGTCCAGGTGCTGGTGGCAATTGGCAGGGCGAGGCGCGCACTCCGCCGCGCGCGGAGCCGCTCAGCGAGGCCTATGAAGTGCTCGAGGTTCCGGACAGCGCCACGGATGCCGAAGTCAAGCGCGCGTACCGCCGGCAGATGAGCCAGAATCACCCCGACAAGCTCGTATCGCGCGGGCTGCCCGAGTCGATGCTGGAAATCGCCAAGCAGAAGACCCAGACGATCCAGGCAGCCTACGAAAAAATACGTGTTGCGCGCGGCATGCGCTGACGACAGGGATCGCGGGTCGAGTCGGGTTGTGGATGGCCCGGCTGCGGCCCTTGGTCGGCTCGGTTACATTATCGGCAGTCACGCTCCGAGGAAACCCGCCATGCAACCCGCGGTCATCGCCCCGTCGATTCTTTCCGCCAACTTTGCCCGGCTTGGAGAGGAGGTTGACGCCGTGCTGATGGCCGGCGCCGACTGGGTTCATTTCGACGTCATGGACAACCATTACGTGCCCAACCTGACCATCGGTCCGCTGGTTTGTGAGGCGCTGCGTGGCTATGGGGTCACAGCGCCGATCGACGTGCACCTGATGATTCAACCGGTCGACCGGATCATTCCCGACTTTGCCAGGGCCGGCGCGACCTACATCACTTTTCACCCGGAGGCGAGCGAGCATGTCGATCGCACCATTCAGCTGATCCGCGAAAACGGCTGCAGGCCGGGTCTCGTCTTCAACCCCGCAACGCCGCTCAGCTGGCTGGACTACACGCTCGAATCGATCGACCTGGTGCTGTTGATGTCAGTCAATCCGGGCTTCGGCGGGCAGAAGTTCATTGGATCGGCGCTCGGCAAGCTGGCCGAGGCGCGCCGCCGCATCGATGCCAGCGGCCGGTCCGTGCGCCTGGAAATAGACGGCGGCGTCAAGGTGGACAACATCGGCGCCATCGCCCAAGCCGGCGCAGACACATTCGTCGCGGGCAGCGCGATATTCGGCTCGGATGACTACGCCGAGACTGTTGCTACGATGCGCAGGGAGATTGCCGGGGAATCGGGACAGTAGGATTGTCCCTGGTTCCCCCGACACTCAGTTCGCCGGCGTGCCTGCCTTCATGGCAACCGCCGCGGGACGCGGCTTGACCTTGGGCCGGGCACCGAAAACGACGATCGTCTTGCCATGAGCCGTCAGCAAGCCCTGTTCTTCCAGGACCTTTAGCACGCGCCCGGCCATTTCCCGGGAGCAGCCCACCAGACGCGACAATTCCTGCCGGCTGACCTTGATCTGCATTCCCTGGGGATGGGTCATCGCGTCCGGCTCGTTGCACAGGTCCATGATCGCGTGGGCCACCCGCCCTGTGACATCGACGAACGCCAGGTCACCTAACTTGCGATTGGTCCGGTCCAGGCGGGTCGCGAGCTGGGTTGCCAGCTCGAAAACCAGGCTGGGGCTTTCAGCCGCGATCTGACGGAACCGCGGATAAGTCATCTCGGCCAGTTCGCAATGCGTGCGCGTCCTTACCCAGGCGCTGCGCTGCTGGCTGTCGGAAAACAGGCCCATCTCGCCGAAGAACTGGCCCTTGTTGAGGTAGGCGAGGACCATCTCGTTGCCTTCCTCGTCCTCGATCATCACCTCGACGGAGCCGCGGACGATGTAGTAGAGAACGTCCGGCAGGTCGCCGGCGTGGATCAGGACCGTCTTCGAGGGCACCGTGCGAACCCGGCAGTAACTCAGGAAACGATTGATCGCCGGGATATCCGTTAGTGGCTTGACTGCATCTTCCATGTATTCCCCCAGAAGGGTCGCGCTGTAATCACGCCCTTTTATTACACCGTCCCTACGGGCCGCAAGACATAATTCGCCTGGGTCCGGATCCTAGACCCGGTAGGCGGCACTGGTCATCACGCTTGCGGTCAGTTTCATCAGGCTCCGGATCGGGCCCGGCAGGTCGCTGCCGCCGGCGGCCATGGCTGCCTGCGCATGGCCGACCTCATCGGTCTTCATCTGTTCGAGTATGGCGCGACTGCGGGCGTCTTCGACTGGCAGGCGGCCGAGGTGGTCGTCCAGATGACCCTCAACCTGTCGCTCGGTTTCGGCCATGAAGCCCAGGCTCCAGCGGTCACCAGCCATGCCGGCGATCGCGCCTATCACGACGGAACCGGCGTACCATAGCGGGTTCAGGATGCTGGGGCGGTCGCCAAGTTCCTCGAGCCGGTCGTGGCACCAGGCGAGGTGGTCGCCCTCTTCCCGCGCAGCCTTGGTCATCGCCGCACGGATCTCCGGCCGGCGGGCGGTGAGGGCCTGCCCGTGGTAAAGACCCTGGGCCGCGACCTCGCCGGAATGGTCCACGCGGATGAGGCCGGCAACATGCCGCCGAGCCTGCTCGTCCACCAGGTGGCCATCGAGGCCCGCCGCGGGGTTCGGGCGCTGCGATTTTGGGCGGCCCAGGGATGCGCGAAGCGCCAGGTCGGCCTGCTCGAGCAGTCGGTCGAGAGGCGTCAGGATCCGATCAGGTAGGGAATCCGCCATCCGGACATTATATATACAGGCCACAGCCCCGTCCCGGGTCGGGCCTGGATGCCCCGGGGCCGGCCGGCCGGGACCCCCACGGCAATCGGCTTTGCAAAGACCCCGTATCTTCTTTAGACTTTCCGCCCTTTCCCGAACCTGACCCTGTAAGGGGTTCAAATGAAGACGATTTTTGCGAGCCCGGAGCGCGTCAAGCGCGACTGGTACGTGGTGGACGCGGCCGGCAAGACGCTGGGACGACTGGCGTCCGAGCTGGCTTTCCGCCTGCGCGGCAAGCACAAGCCCGAATACACCCCTCACGTGGACTGCGGTGACTACATCATCGTCGTCAACGCGGAAAAGGTGGCGGTGACCGGCAACAAGCTGCGCGACAAGAAGTACTACCACCACACCGGTTATATGGGCAACTTGAAGACCATCGGGCTCGACAAGCTCCTGAAGGAGCATCCCGAGCGCGCAATCGAGTTTGCCGTCAAGGGCATGCTGCCAAAGACGACACTCGGTCGACAGATGTATCGCAAGCTGCACGTGTTCGCGGGCGCAAGCCATCCGCACTCGGCGCAGCAGCCCAAGCCGCTCGAACTCGCCTGATACGCGATCGGGCCAACAGGAAGAAAAGATGTCCGCCAATACGCAATATGGCACCGGTCGCCGCAAGACCGCTGCGGCCAAGGTGTTCCTGAAGCCCGGCAACGGGCAAATCGTCGTCAACGGCCGCTCGCTCGAGGAGTTCTTCGGTCGCGAGACCGGCAGGATGATCGTCCGCCAGCCGCTCGAGCTCACCCAGCTCGTCGACAAATTCGACGTAACGGTCAGCGTGGATGGCGGCGGCGTGACCGGTCAGGCCGGTGCAATCCGCCACGGCATCACGCGGGCGCTGATCGAGTACGACGAAACCTTGCGCAAGCCGCTGCGTGCCGCCGGATTTGTCACCCGTGACGCCCGCGAGGTCGAACGCAAGAAGGTGGGTCGCCGCAAGGCTCGCCGCGGGACGCAGTTCAGCAAGCGCTGAAGCCTGCTGCCCTGTCGACCAGCCCTTATTTGGGGGATCGTCTAGCGGTAGGACTACGGACTCTGACTCCGTCAACCTAGGTTCGAATCCTAGTCCCCCAGCCATCAACGCAGGAAGGCCGGCCCGAAGGGTCGGCCTTTTGCGTTGTGGGGACAGGATGAGAACCGTTGGTTCGACGAGGCACGCGCAGCGTGCCGAAGAACGGTGCCGCGTCTTGGCGGCACCGGCCCCGGAGGGGCGAGGCGCATGGCGCCGAGTAATCCTAGTCCCCCAGCCATCAACGCAGGAAGGCCGGCCCGAAGGGTCGGCCTTTTGCGTTGTGGGGACAGGATGAGAACCGTTGGTTCGACGAGGCACGCGCAGCGTGCCGAAGAACGGTGCCGCGTCTTGGCGGCACCGGCCCCGGAGGGGCGAGGCGCATGGCGCCGAGTAATCCTAGTCCCCCAGCCATCAACGCAGGAAGGCCGGCCCGAAGGGTCGGCCTTTTGCGTTGTGGGGACAGGATGAGAACCGTTGGTTCGACGAGGCACGCGCAGCGTGCCGAAGAACGGTGCCGCGTCTTGGCGACATCGCGAGTGAGCGCAACGGATCTGGTGCGGATGAGCGGGGCTCTCTACTCCGGTCGACCCCCTGCTCGCTCGGAAAGGCAGAAACTCACTCGCAGGGGCCGACAGTCGTCCCAGCCCCGCTGGTGCCCGTCGCCGAAGGAGTGCGGGCACGGGTCTGACCCTGCTCGGGGCGCCGTCACTGTCAGCGATCGATGCGCTGCACGCCCTTGTCGCCGGCGACCAGCAGCACGTCGGCCGGACGCCGCGCGAACAACCCGACCGTCACCACGCCTGGCAGCTGGTTGATCTCGGACTCGAGCGCCGGCGGGTCGAGGATCTCCAGGTTATGGACGTCCAGGATGATGTTGCCGTTGTCCGTCACGAGGCCCTCGCGCCAGACCGGCTGGCCGCCGAGCTTTACCAGTTGCCGCGCCACCAGCGAGCGGGCCATCGGGATGACCTCGATCGGCAGCGGAAAGCGACCGAGCACGTCCACCACCTTGGAGTCATCGACAATGCACACGAAGCGCTGGCTCGCCGCCGCGACTACTTTTTCCCGCGTCAGCGCACCGCCGCCACCCTTGATCAGCTGCAGGTGCCGCGTGGCCTCGTCGGCGCCGTCCACGTACAACTCGAGGCCGCCGACCGAGTTGAGGTCGGCAACGTCGATGCCTGCCTGCCGCAGCAACAGACTGCTGGCCTCGGACGATGAAACTGCCCCGGCGACACGTCCCCGCCAGGCTGCAAGGGCGGCGATGAAGTGATTTACCGTGGAGCCGGTACCCACGCCGATGAGCATGCCGTCGGTGACGAACTCCATTGCCGCCTCGGCCGCGCGTCTCTTCTTTTCGTCCGGGTTCATGGTTTCCCTTCCTGCGGTTGCGGAATCCGGAAACGACTGTGCCCGCTTTCGCGGGCACAGTCAGTAGCTTTCGGAACCGGCGGCTGGAAGTCTTTCGATCAACCAACCGCCGTTCCAGCTGCTCGAAGGATTACTTCTTCTTCGCAGCCTTCTTCGTTGCCTTCTTCTTAGCCGCCTTCTTCTTAGCCGGCTTCTTCTTCGCAGCCTTCTTCTTGGTCGCCATGATGGATCTCCATGTCGGGTTAATCCGGGGAGCGAGTATATACATGGTTGACAGGATTGCAAGCAAGGGGTACGCGCGCGTGCGTGGGTTGCAATGATTTCTGCCGGTCGCAATCGTCTCCGGATAATTCGACGCGAGGCGTCATCATCATCGTGCAGTAACTCGCGTCATGTTAGGCAGCAAGAAAAAAAATTACGCGAAGTGGCTTTCTTTCTGCGGTGCCGCGCATCGCGTGCGCATCACTTGCCTGCGAGCGAGTTGATGAACTTCCAGTGCGCGGCAGTGACGGGCGTGATGGAAAGACGGTTGCCGCGACGGAGTAACCACATGTCCTTGAGCTTTCCTTCGGCGTGCCGGCGGAGCGTCGTTAATGTGACTGGATGCGCAAATCTGCGCACGAGCTGTACGTCCACCATGAACCAGCGCGGCGCGGCGGGATCGCTGTCGGCGTCGAAATACTTGCTGCCGGAATCGAACGCGGTGTGGTCCGGGTATCCCTCGCGCACGACGGTGACGATACCGGTGACCGCGGGTTCGGCGCAGCTGGAGTGATAGAAAAATGCAAGGTCGCCGCGCTTCATCTCATCGCGCATCATGTTGCGTGCCTGGTAGTTGCGGACGCCGTCCCAGTGCGTCTTTCGTTCCGGGCTCGCGGCCAGCGCGTCAATGCCGAAAGTGTCGGGTTCGGACTTTAGCAGCCAGTGCTTCACCAGGAATCCTCCGTAGTAGCGCCGTGGGCAATTCTCGCGGCATGCCCATAGATGCCGCGCTCCGTCACGACTCCCCAGAGCGGGACATCCCAGGAACGGGCCTCAATGCCGGCAACGCGCTGGCAGTCGTAGGCTAGGCCGAGCAGCCTGGGGCGACGCCACGCTCCTCGGTGCGTAAGGAAGGCGAAATGGCGGTCGTAGAATCCTGCGCCCAGGCCAAGTCTCTGCCCTGTTGCATCGAAGGCCACGCATGGCACGAGCACCAGATCCAGCCAGCGCCCGTTGATGCCGATGCCTTCCGGCTCGTCGATTCCCCAGCGGTTGCGTCGCAGGCCGGCCCCGGGAGGCAGGCAGGTGAATCGCATGCGCCGCCCCCGGTAGCTCGTTACGGCCGGAGCGTAAACTTCGTTACCGCGAACGCGTGCCCGCGCGACGACTGGCGCGGGGTCGAGCTCGCAGTCCATCGGCAGGTAGGCCGCGATCCTGGAGCCTGACCTCGGCAGACCAAGACGGGCAAGGTTGGCGGCCACACCCGCAGCCGCCTCCATGCGTTCGGCGGAGGGTATTGAACGCCGGACAATCCGCATGCGCCGCCGCACGGCGCCCCGGTCTTCGTGCGCTGGCATCTTCAAGCCCGGTTGCCTGGGAAGGGGAGAGGCGCCACCCGCCTGTGCCGTTGCCGGTCGTTGCTCTCGACACGGAGCAACAGGTGGGGCAAGTCGCGGTAGTTAAGGCTTCCCGCTCGCAGGCGGATCTGCACAGTGCTGCCGCTAAACCGGGCCCCTGGGTTTTTCACATTAGGGTCGAGAGGTTCCCAGACCCGCATCGAACACCGCAGGCGGCGCCAAATCGTCGTGCACCCATCAAGGGTGCACCCATGATCCTACAATTCCAGTTGCTGGCCGTTCGCCAGCGCCGACTCGACCCGCTCACGGAGCGATCGGAGCCGGTCGGTCACGTCCGTCTCGAGCGAATCGTCGCGACCTTTGGTACGCAGCAATTCGTTGGTGATGTTCAGCGCCGCCATGACCGCAATGCGATCCAGTCCGACGACCTTGCCGCTGTCGCGGATCTCGCGCATCCGGCTATTCAGTAATTCCGCCGAATCGATCAGAGCGCGCCGCTCCTCGGGCGGGCAGGCTACGTGGTACTCCTTCTCGAGAATACGGATGCTGACGCGCGTCGCTTCGCTGGTCACGCTCCACTCTCCATGGACTTCAACCGCCCGATCATTGCCTCGACCCGTGCACGAACCTGCTCGTTCTTGGCCAGCAGCGCTGAGCGTTCCGCGGACAGCGCATCCTGGCGTTGCTTGAGCGCCCGGTTCTCGTCCTTGAGTTGCGAGACCGCTCCGACCAGTTCGTCGAGCCGCCGCTCGAGCCGCTTGAGTTCCTGTTCGACGGTCGACTTGTTGGATTGCTGAGCCATGGTCGCATTATGGGACTGTGCCAAAGACACGGTCAACGCGAGCCGGATGCCGGCAGCCGTTCAGGCAGGGTAGGATAGCCGCCAGAGCGGTGGCCGGGCCCTGGATTCCCGATGTCTTCGATTACATATGGCGATTTCGAGAGGGCCCTCCAGGAGGCAGGCTCGGGTGTCGAGACCGCGGAGGCCCATGGCTGCCTTTGCGGGGCTCTTTGTGTCCAGCAGGGCTTTGCGGGGGCCGAATGGGCCGCAGAAGTCCTGCCCGATGATACCGATGAATCCCTGGTCGGACCGCTGATCGAGCTTCTTTCGAGCCTGCGCGACGAGACGCTGGCCGTTCTCGATGGCGAGGACATGGACTTCCAGCCCATGCTGCCACGTGACACGGATCCACTGGAGGCACGGGTCAGCGCGCTTGCGGCCTGGTGCAGCGGCTTCCTGTATGGTCTCGGCCGTTCTGGGGCGCTGGATCAACCATCGGGCGACCTGGACGAAATCCTTCGGGACTTCAGCGAGATAGCTCGGGCGACGGCAGCGGCGGGGGAAACCGGCGACGAAGCCGAGCGGGATTACATGGAACTGGTGGAGTTCGTCCGCGCATCGGTACTGCTGGCGTTTGCTGAACTAACGCCGCAACGGGCGCGGTCCGCGCCCGCCAGCGGCAGCCAACATTGATACAACCATTGATGGGCAGGCATTCATGAAAAAGACAGAATTTGCCAGGCGGCGTCGCCAGTTGATGCGCATGATGGGCCGGGACGCGATCGCTATCGTGCCCGCTGCCAGCATCAAGCAACGCAATAACGACGTCGAGTACCACTACCGGCAAGACAGTGATTTCCAGTACCTGACAGGTTTCGACGAACCTGAGGCGGTGGCCGTAATGGTGCCGGGCCGACCGCAGGGAGAGTTCGTGATGTTCGTTCGCGACCGTGACCCGGCGCGCGAGACCTGGGACGGCGCGCGGGCGGGGCCGGATGGCGTTGAAGCCGACTACGGCGCCGATCACGGCTTTCCCGTCGCCGACATCGACGAGATCCTGCCTGGCCTTCTCGAGCGCTGTTCGCGGGTCTACTACACCATGGGCGTTCACCCGGAATTCGACCAGCGCGTCTTTGGTTGGGTCAATGGACTGCGCGCGCAGGCCAAGAAGGGCCTGCACACCCCCCAGGAATTCGTGGCCCTCGACCATCTGCTGCACGAGATGCGGCTGTTCAAGAGCCGACCTGAACTCGATGCCATGCGCCGTGCCGGTGCGATCGGCGCCCAGGCGCACCGCCGCGCAATGAAGCTGGCGGCCCCCGGTCGTATGGAATACGAGGTCATGGCGGAGATCCTCCACGAATTCCACCGCAACAAGGCGGATATTTCCTATCACCCGATCGTCGGGAGCGGTCCGAATGCCTGTGTGCTCCACTATCACGCCAATGACCGGCAGATGAAGGACGGCGATCTGTTGCTGATCGATGCGGGCTGCGAGTTCGACTACTACGCATCGGATATCACCCGCACCTTCCCGGTAAACGGCAGGTTTACGCCGGCCCAGCGCGCCGTTTACGAGGTCGTGCTGGCCGCACAACGCGCAGCCATAGAAAAGACACGGCCCGGCAACCACTGGAACGAGCCGCACGAGGCCGCGGTCAAGGTGATCACGCAGGGCCTGGTCAAACTCGGCCTGCTGAAGGGCAAGGTACCGAAGCTGATCAAGGACGAGTCCTACAAGAAGTTCTTCATGCACCGTACCGGCCACTGGCTGGGCATGGACGTCCACGACGTCGGCGAATACAAGGTCGGCGAGGAGTGGCGCCTGCTGGAACCGGGCATGGTAATGACGGTTGAGCCCGGTATCTACATACCGCAGGGCACCAAGGGTGTGTCCAAGGAATGGCAAGGCATCGGCATCCGGATCGAGGACGACGTCGCAGCGACCAAGGGAGATCCCGAGGTGCTGAGCGATGGCGTGCCCACCGACCCGGACGAGATCGAGCGACTGATGCAGGCGGCCTGAGCGATCTCCTGCGCCGGGGTGCCGGCAAACCTTGCTCTGGCTAGTCGTCGACGATTGACGGGCCGGCAGGCTGGCTGCGGGCGGGGAGTTCCCCCTTTCGCTCCGAAAGCCGACAGTCGCTCCAGGAGGAACCCCGCCCTGGCCGTGCGCCGGCCGTCTGGCACAGCGCCTGTCCGCGCGGGCGCGGGAGCGCCGGCCACCGAAGCGAGCGAGTTTCTGCCTTTCCGAGCGAGCGCAGTGTGGGCCGGCCCGACCAGCGCCCGCATTCCCGATGACGCTATGGCAATAGTCCGGGCCGGCGCGCTGGCAGCGGGCGGGGAGTTCTCCCTTTCGCTCCGAAAGCCGACAGTCGCTCCAGGGGGAACCCCGCCCTGGCCGTGCGCCGGCCCGACCAGCGCCCGCCTTCCTGATGACGCTATGGCAGCAGTCCGGGCCGGCCGGCTGGCTGCGCGCCGGCGTGGCACCATGGCGTAAACTCCCCAGGTGAACGTCGAGAACACGACCAAGCGCTGCGACATTGCCATCGTGGGCGGTGGTATGGTTGGGCTGTCGCTTGCGGCAGCCTTGCGCGAGTTACCGCTCGACGTGGTGGTCATCGAACCGGTCCCGGCAGACAGCGATAGTCAGCCAAGCTTCGACGAACGCACGACCGCACTGTCGAATGGCAGCCGGCGGATCCTGGAAGGGATCGGCGTCTGGAGGCACGTGGCCGCCGAAGCCACGCCGATCAAGCGCATCCACGTCTCGGACCGCGGCCGGTTTGCGATGGCCAGGCTGTCGGCCGAGGAGCAGGGCGTGCCGGCGCTCGGCCACACTCTCAGCAACCGCGTACTCGGCACTGCGCTGGCCGGCGCCTGTCGCGCCGCCGGGCGGATCGAAGTACTGTGCCCGGCCAGTGTTACGGGCGTTGAGCCGGGCGCGCAGCGGGCGTCGCTCTCCGTCGAGGGCGCCTGGCAGGGGACCATCGAGGCGCGCCTCGTCGTCGCCGCAGACGGCGCAAGGTCGGCGGTCCGGGCCGCATTCGGCATCGACGCCAGCGTCTGGGACTATGACCAGCACGCAATCATTGCCAACGTCGTCCCGGAGAAGTTCCACGACTTCGTGGCGTATGAACGGTTCACCGAGGATGGCCCGATGGCCGTGCTGCCACTCACCGACGGACGCTGCACGATCGTCTGGACCATGGCGCCTGAGGCCGCGAGGTCGACCTTGGCGCTCGACGAACATGCCTTTCTCGCGGCACTGCAACAGAAATTTGGCTACCGGCTTGGCCGTTTCACACGAATCGGCAGGCGTTCGGCCTACCCGCTGTCACTGACTCGCTCCGATCGGCAGGTTGCAGGGCGTGCGGTGATTATCGGTAATGCAGCGCAGGGCCTGCATCCGATCGCAGGGCAGGGCTTCAACCTTGGACTGCGCGACGTTGCGACACTTGCCGAGGTGATTGCCGACGAATTGGTTGCGCGGGGCGAGGATGCGGACCCGGGCGGCGCGGCGGTACTCGAGCGCTACGCCGAGTGGCGGCGCGCCGATCGCCAAACGGTCATCGCTTTCACCGACGGGCTCGTCCGCCTTTTCGGCAACCCGCTCGGGCCGGTCCGTGCTGCACGGGGCGCGAGCCTGCTGCTGTTCGACCTGGCCTCGCCTGCCAAGCGCGCGTTTGCCCGGGTGACTATGGGCCTGGCTGGGAAATTGCCCCGCCTTGCGCGCGGCGTACCGCTCGCATGAAGCGGGATTTCGATCTGATCATTGCGGGAGGCGGCATGGTCGGCGCCGGACTGGCGGCGCTGCTGGGTGCCTTTCGTCCTACCGAGGACCTGCGAGTGGCCATCCTCGAGCCTCGGCCGGTTTCGTTTCCTGGCGTCGAAGAGGCCTTCGACTTGCGGGTGTCGGCACTGTCGCGCGCTTCGCAGCGCGTGCTCGAGCGGGTTGGAGCCTGGCCCCGGGTGGTTGAGCGCGGCGTGGCGCCCTATCAACGCATGGTCGTATGGGACGAGCTCGGCGCTCCCGGGCGGGCCGGATCGATCAGCTTTGATGCAGCGGAGCTTGGCGAGCCGGACCTTGGGCACATAGTGGAGAACCGCGCGGTCCAGGCGGCACTGACGGAGCGTGCCATTTCGCGCGGTGTCACACTGCTGCGCGCCGGTGTGGCCGGTCTCGAGCCCGGCGAGGAGGCGATCTCGGTCCTCACGACAGAGGGTCGCAAGCTGTCGGCCGCGCTGCTCGTAGCAGCGGATGGCGCCAACTCGCCCGTACGCAAACATGCAGGCATCGACACGCGCGGCTGGGAGTACGGCCAGCACGCGATCGTGGCGCATCTGCAGGCGGAGAAGGATCACGCGTTCACGGCCTGGCAGCGCTTCCTGGCTACGGGTCCGCTCGCGTTGCTGCCGCTGGCCGACGGCCGGGTCTCGCTCGTCTGGTCTGCGACGCCCGAGCGGGCGGCGGAACTTGTTGCGCTGCGCGATGACGCCTTTGCGGCCGCTGTAACCGCCGCCTCGGGTTCGGTTCTCGGCAGGCTCACGCCCACTACCAGGCGAGCGGCCTTTCCCCTGCGACTGCTGCATGCGCTCGACTACACGCGTCCACGGATCGCCCTGGTGGGCGATGCGGCGCACAACGTGCATCCACTGGCGGGGCAGGGCGTCAACCTCGGGCTGATGGATTGCGCAGCGCTCACGGAGGTTCTGGGCGAGGCGAGCAAGCGAGGGGCTGATCCTGGCGACTCGGCGCCCCTTCGTCGCTATGAGCGCTGGCGCAAGGCCGAAAACCTGCCGGCCATGGCGTTGATGGATAGCCTGAAGCGCCTGTTCAGCAACGACGACCCCGCCCTGTCGTGGGCCCGGCGCACGGGCCTCGGTATCGCGGATCGTGCCGGTCCGATCAAACGCGCGCTGATCGAGCGGGCCATGGGCCTGAGCGGCGAAGTGCCGTTACCAGCCAAATAGAGGCATATCCCGCTGCGGGATCGGGAGGCAGCAACGGACTCGACGCCAGAATATGTAAAATGAAGCGTCTAGTTTTCTGGCCAGGCGCTGGCGTCGATAGTCTCGCGGTAGCCGTGCCAGGTTGCATAGCCGAGCAGCGGAATCGTCACGACCAGTCCGAACAGGATCGTGGCGAATCCAATGGCCGTCAGCGCCACGATCAGCAGCACCCACAACAGCATCGCCGGCTTGTTGCGCAGCACCGCGTTCACGCTGGTCACGACCGCGGTTATGGCGTCGGTATCGCGGTCGCAAATCATCGGCAGCGAGAACGCACTGAAGGCGAATGTCACCAGCGCGAAGACCGAGCCCACCGCGGAGCCGATCGCGAGGAAGCCGGCCAGTTGCGACCAGTCGGGCCGCGCTTCCTCCGGAAAGAAGACGTGCAGCATCGATCCCGCCCGCGCCCAGACCAGGAATACGACCATCAGGGCCAGTGCAAACACCATGGCCGTGCCGAGGCTTCGGCGTTGCTCTGCAAGACAGCGCCGCAGCGACGGCCGTAGGCCGTTGCCGAGCTGGCGACTGATGGAGTACAGGCCGAGTGCCAGCACGGGGGCAACGAATACGAAGCCGGACAGCAGCACCAGCACCGCCCAGTAGCTGCCCATCTTTAGCCCGATCCCGGTGACTACCCACGACAGGGCTGCAATGACGGTTCCATAGGCGAGACTCTGGCGAGGCGCGTGTCGGTAGTCGTCCCAGCCTCGGCGGATCCAGTCGAACGGCGCACGCCAACTCAAGTCGCGGCACGGCGCGACGAAGGGCATCTGTCGAGGATCGGCGGCTGTGGGTGGCGGCTCCTCAGGCACAACGATTCTCCTGAGGAGGGCGGCGCCGGACCGGCAACTGCATGGCGCTGCACCAGGAGGAAACAGTCCCGTGCGGGGACAGCTCTCCTTCACGTTGCCAGGTACCCTCAGAGCCACTCACAGCAGCGCATCGGCCTTGGCGGCGCATATGAAGTCCTTCTCGGTCAGCCCACCGGCATCGTGGGTCGAAAAGCGTACATTGCAGTAGTTGTAGCCGACCTCGAGGTCTGGATGATGGTCCTCGGCATTCGCCACATGCGCCAGCGCGTTGACGAAACCCATCGTTCGGTAGAAGTCCGGAAAGCGTATCTCGCGCCGTAGTGCCGCGCCGTCCTCGGTCACTCGCCAGCCTTCGTCGAGCTGTCCCATCAGCGACTGTGCCTGGTCGGCGGTATAGGGCACGTCCGCACCCTCGCAGCGCTGGCAGCTGCGCTCCTTGAGCTGTTTCACGGTGTCTCCTTCTCCGGGAAGCGGCGCTCGACGTAGCGCTCGACCAGTTCCTGGAATTCCTCGGCGATGTGCTCGCCCTTTAGCGTCACGGTTTTCCGGCCATCCTCGTATACAGGCGCCACCGGCCGCTCACCCGTGCCGGGCAGGCTGATACCGATGCTCGCGTGCTTGCTCTCGCCCGGGCCATTGACGACGCAGCCCATGACGGCAACGGTCATCTCCTCGACGCCGTCGCGCGTCTCCTTCCACGCAGGCATGCGCTGCCGGATGTACCCCTGGATACGCTGCGCCAACTCCTGAAAATAAGTGCTGGTCGTCCGGCCGCAGCCCGGGCAGGCAATCACCATTGGCGTAAAGGCCCGCAGACCCAGGCTCTGCAGGATCTCCTGCGCGACGATGACTTCACGCGTTCGATCGCCGCCCGGCTCCGGCGTCAGCGAGACGCGGATGGTGTCACCGATGCCCTCCTGCAGCAGCACGGACAGCGCAGCGGTCGACGCAACGATGCCCTTCGAGCCCATGCCGGCCTCGGTAAGGCCGAGATGCAGTGGATAGTCGCAGCGCTCTGCCAGCGTCCGATAGATCGCGACCAGATCCTGCACACCGGAGACCTTGGTGCTGATCACGATGCGATCGTGCGGGAGTCCGAGCTGCTCCGCCTTCATTGCGCTTTCCAGTGCAGAGACCACCGTCGCCTCGCGCAGCACGTCGAGCGCGTCCCGGGGCTCGGGCGAGCGCGAGTTCTCGTCCATCATCCGGGTCAACAGGTCCTGGTCGAGGCTGCCCCAATTGACACCTATCCGGACGGGCTTGTCGTAGCGACAGGCGGCTTCGACCATCTCGGCGAACTGTGGGTCGCGCTTGCTGCCGCGGCCCACGTTGCCAGGGTTGATGCGGTACTTGGCCAGCGCCTCGGCGCAGGCGGGGTGCGCCTTCAGCAGCTTGTGGCCGTTGAAATGGAAGTCGCCGACGATCGGGACGTCGATGCCGGCCGCGGCGAGCCGTTCGACGACCCGGGGAACCGCCGCGGCGGCTTCGTCGGTGTTCACTGTCACTCGCACCAGCTCAGATCCGGCCTGCACAAGATCCTTCACCTGCCGGAAGGTTGCCTCCACGTCCGCCGTATCCGTGTTGGTCATGGACTGCACCACGATCGGCGCGCCGCCGCCGATCATGACTCCGCCGACCCTGACTGCAACCGACGTTCTGCGCTTGCCGAGCGGCATGGATGCCCCGAAATGCTGGATGTCGGCGTATTGTAGGCTGCTGCGGCGGGTCCCGGCGAACATCGGCCCGCCGTGTGCAGGAGACTGACAGGGAGGGAAGGCATGATGGACGTCAGGGCTGCGGTGGCATGGGAGGCGGGCAAGCCGCTGTCGATCGAGACCGTCCAACTGGACGGCCCGAAGGCCGGCGAGGTACTCATCGAACTGAAGGCCACGGGCATCTGCCACACTGACGAGTTCACCCGCTCGGGCGCCGACCCGGAGGGCCTGTTTCCAGTCATTTTCGGTCACGAGGGCGCTGGTGTCGTCGTCGACGTGGGACCGGGCGTACGATCCGTGAAGAAGGGTGACCACGTCATTCCGCTCTACACGCCCGAATGTCGCGAGTGCAAGTCCTGCACCTCGCACAAGACCAACCTCTGCACAGCCATTCGCGCCACCCAGGGGCAGGGAGTGATGCCTGACGGCACCAGCCGCTTTTCGCTCAATGGCCGCAAGATCCACCACTACATGGGATGCTCGACTTTTGCGAATTTCACGGTATTACCGGAAATTGCCGTGGCGAAGATCAGGCCCGATGCCCCCTTCGACAAGGTCTGCTACATCGGCTGCGGGGTGACCACCGGGATCGGCGCGGTAATCAACACGGCCAGGGTCGAGGCGGGCGCCAACGTGGTCGTGTTCGGGCTCGGTGGCATCGGGCTGAACGTCATCCAGGGTGCGCGCCTGGTCGGCGCCAACAAGATCATTGGGGTCGACATCAATCCGAAGCGCAGGGCGCTTGCCGAACGGTTCGGCATGACCCATTTCGTCAATCCGAGGGAGCTCGATGGCGATCTCGTGCCCTACCTCGTGGCGCTGACCGACGGTGGCGCCGACTACAGCTTCGAGTGTGTCGGCAACGTGGACCTCATGCGCCAGGCGCTGGAGTGTTGTCACCGGGGCTGGGGCGAGTCGATCATCATCGGGGTGGCTGGCGCCGGCCAGGAAATCCGCACCCGGCCGTTCCAGCTGGTAACGGGACGGGTATGGAAGGGCACCGCGTTCGGCGGCGCACGGGGGCGGACGGACGTGCCGAAGATCGTGGACTGGTACATGGACGGCAGGATCAACATCGACGACCTGATCACGCACGTGATGCCGCTCGAGCAGATCAACGACGCCTTCGACCTGATGCACGCCGGCGAGTCCATCCGCTCGGTGGTGGTGTACTGACATGAGCCTCGAGACGCTGTCGGTCCACCGCTGCTTCGGCGGCACGCAGGGATACTACCGCCACCAATCCAACGAGACCGGCACCAGCATGCGCTTTGCGGTGTTCACGCCGCCGCAGGCGGCCGAAGGCAATTGCCCGGCGCTCTACTTCCTGGCGGGGCTGACCTGCACGGAGGAGAACTTCGCGGTCAAGGCGGGAGCACAGCGCCGAGCCTCGGAACTGGGACTCGTGCTGGTGATGCCGGATACCTCGCCCCGTGGAACCGAACTGCCTGGTGAGCACGATTCCTACGACTTTGGCTCCGGGGCAGGCTTCTACGTCGATGCTACCGAGGCACCCTGGTCTGTCAACTACCGCATGTACTCCTACGTCTCCCGGGAACTGCCCGCACTGGTTGCGGAGGAATTCCCGGTCGACGAGGAACGGGTGGGGATCTTCGGGCATTCGATGGGGGGGCACGGCGCGCTGGTGGTCGCGCTACGCAACCCCGGCCGTTACCGAAGCATCTCGGCCTTCGCCCCGATCGCGGCACCGATGCATTGCCCGTGGGGGGAGAAGGCATTTTCAGGCTACCTCGGCAGTGATCGCACCAGTTGGCGAAGGTGGGACAGCTGCGCGTTGATCGAGGATGGGCAACGGCTCCCTGCGCTGCTCGTGGATCAGGGCATGGAGGATAACTTCCTGCAGGATCAGCTCAAGCTGGAAAGGCTCGAGGCCGCCTGCGTTGCCGCGGGCATTCCGCTGACCCTGCGGCGCCACGCCGGCTACGATCACTCGTATTTCTTCATAGCGAGCTTCGTTGCTGACCACCTCGATTGGCACGCCGCACGGCTCTAGCGCTGCGCGGCACGGCCACCATTTCGCGGTAATTAGAGTGCGGCCAGCAGAAGAAACCGGCTCGAGAAGGCTTCCCCAAGTCTCCGGGCAGGCAAGGAAAACAGCTGCGCCGTTGCGGGCCGCGGCGTCTGGCCTGGTCCCGGCCTGCATTCGCGGACGAGCGCGATGTTTCTTGCGGCGCCAGGAATGGCTAGAATGCAGCCTTCGCCACAAGACCTGTCCGGAGAGACCGCGCTCGCGCGGCGCCGAAGGCGCAACCCGCCCGGAAACGCTCAGGCAAACGGACGGCAGGATCTGGCGATCTCTGGAGAGCGGCCTGCGAGGGCCCACCGAAGGGGAGCGGTATCGGGGCGTCGCGGGCCCCGGTTCCCAATCTCTCAGGTTCACGGACAGAGGGGCGGCAGGCTCACGGGGCCTGCCGCCCCTTTCCTTTTGGAACGGCACGGCAGCCGGAGGTATCGACGATGGGCCAGCGGACACCGCTCTACGACGCACACCTGGCGCGAGGTGCGCGCATGGTCGACTTTGGCGGCTGGGACATGCCGGTCCATTACGGCTCGCAGGTGGAAGAACACCACGCTGTGCGCCGCGACGCCGGAATGTTCGATGTCTCGCACATGTGCGCCGTGGACCTGCGCGGCCCGCGGACGCGCGAGTTCCTGTCGCAGCTGCTGGCCAACGACGTTGCGCGGCTGACCGACCCGGGCAAGGCGCTCTACAGCTGCATGTTGCGCGACGATGGCGGGGTGCTCGACGATCTCATTACCTACTTCCTGGACGAGTCCTGGTTCCGGCTGGTCGTCAATGCCGGCACCGCCGGGAAGGACATTGACTGGATCACCCGGCACGCGGCGGAGTTCAGCGTGACGGTGACGCCCCGTCGCGACCTCGCCATCGTCGCGGTGCAGGGGCCCAATGCGCGGGACAGGGCTTCTCCCTGCCTGCCGGCGGAATGCCGCGACCAGGCCATGGCGCTCGGCGCGTTCTTCGCCGTGTCCTGTGGTGAATGGCTGATTGCGCGGACGGGCTATACGGGCGAGGACGGCTTCGAGATCATCCTGCCTGCGTCCCGCGTCCGGGCATTCTGGGACGCGCTCGCCGCGGCCGGCGTCGCGCCCTGCGGGCTCGGCGCACGCGACACTTTGCGGCTCGAGGCCGGCATGAACCTCTATGGCAACGACATGGACGAGAGCGTCACACCGCTGGTGTCGGGGCTTGCATGGACGGTGGCCATCAAGGATGCGCGCCATTTCATCGGCCGGCCGGCGCTCGAGGCGCAGAAGGCTGCCGGGGTCCCGGACAAGCTCGTCGGCCTGCTGCTGGAGGACCGTGGCGTGCTGCGCGCGCACCAGCGGGTCGTGATCCCGGGCGTGGGCGAGGGCGAACTGACCAGTGGCACCTACTCGCCGACACTGGAGCGATCCATAGGCCTGGCACGGGTGCCCGCCGCTACCGGCGGACGGGTACAGGTGGACATTCGCGGCAAGTTGCTGGACGCGCGCGTGGTCAAGCCGCCATTCGTGCGCAACGGCCAGGCCGTGATCGAGATCTGAAACAACCACAGTCCGTCTAGCTGACGGCGGGAGCAGGACGACATGAGCGACGTACCAGCTGACCTTCGCTTCACCAAGAGCCATGAATGGGTCCGCATGCTGCCGGACGGCAGCGTCGAGATCGGCATCAGCGATCACGCGCAGGCAGCACTCGGGGACCTGGTGTTCGTGGAAGTCCCCGAGACCGGGCGCCAGGTCGTGGCGGGCGACGCCTTCGCGGTGGTCGAGTCCGTGAAGGCGGCGTCGGATGTCTACAGCCCGCTGGCGGGCGAGGTGATCGCCGGCAATGACGCACTGGCCGCCCAGCCCGAGCTCGTGAACCAGGACCCCTACGGGCAGGGCTGGATTGCCCGACTGAAGCCTGCCACGACGGCCGGGATTGAAGCCCTGCTCGACGCGGCAAAGTACTCGGAACTGCTAGCCAGCGAGAGCTGATCGCGTCACGGAGAATCTCACATGGCTTATATCCCCCACACGGATGAGGACGTCCGCGCCATGCTCGAGGCGATCGGCGCCCCGGATATCGAGGCGCTGTTCGACGAGATCCCCCCGGCACTGCTGATCGACTCGCTCCAGGCCGTCCCGCCAGCCCTTTCGGAAATGGAAGTCGGCAGGCTGATGCTGGATCGTGCCAATCGCGACGGCCGCCCGCTGAATTTCATTGGAGCGGGCGCCTACGAGCACCATATTCCCGCGCCGGTGTGGGCCATTACGACGCGCGGCGAGATCTACAGCGCGTACACGCCCTACCAGGCCGAGGCGAGCCAGGGAACACTGCAGTCGATCTACGAATATCAGACCATGATGGCGAGCCTCACGGCCATGGACGTATCCAATGCGTCGCTCTACGACGGGGCCTCGGCACTGGCCGAAGCTTGCCTGATGGCGGTGCGCGCCAATCGCAAGTCGAAGTCATCGAGGATCCTGGTTCCGCGGAACGTGAACCCGACCTACCGGAGCTGCACCGAAGCGATCGCGGGCACCCAGGGCCTCAAGCTCGACGTGGTCGACTACGATCGCGCCAGCGGTTGTGCGCCGCCGGAGGCGCTGCGGTCCTACGAGGGACAGGACATCACAGCCGTCGTCCTGCAGCAGCCGAACTTCTTCGGGCAGCTGGAGGATGTCGACGCAATCACCGACTGGGCCCGTGCGCAGGGCGCACTGGTGATAGCCATCGTCAATCCCGTTTCCCTGGCCCTGCTCAGGCCACCGGGCGAGTGGGGCGAGCGCGGCGTCGACATCGCCTGCGGCGAAGGGCAGCCGCTCGGCGTGCCGTTATCCTCTGGCGGCCCATATTTCGGTTTCCTGACCACGCGCATGGAGCACGTTCGGCAGATGCCAGGCCGCATTGTCGGACGCACGGTGGACCTGGACGGGCGCAGCGGTTTCACCCTGACCCTGCAGGCCCGCGAACAGCACATCCGCCGCGGCAAGGCGACCTCCAACATCTGTACCAACCAGGGTCTGCTGATGACCGCGGCGACCATCTACATGACATTGCTCGGGCCATCCGGCCTGGAGCGCGTCGCCACCGCCTGCGTTGCGCGAACCGCGGAGCTGGTGGCGGCGCTTTGCGAGCTGCCCGGCGTACGACCGGGTTTCCATGGGCCGAGATTCCACGAGGCCGTCATCCAGCTCGATTGTCCGGTGCAGCCGGTGCTGGCCGCGCTGGCCGAAAAGGGCATCGTCGGCGGCTATGACCTCGGCCGCGACTTCCCGGAGCTTGGTCAGGCGCTGCTGGTTTGCGCCACCGAGACCCGCACCGGCGAGGACATTGCACGCTATGCCACAACGCTGGCTGACGCGCTGAAGCGCGTCGCTGCCGCCTGAGGAGCCGTCATGCAGACCCGTGAACCCGTGATCTTCGAGCTGTCCCGCCCGGGGCGTGTCGCCGTCTCCCAGCAACCGCCGGTGGCCGTGGCCCAGGTGCCAGAGAACCTGCGCCGCCGGTCCCGACCGATGTTGCCGGAGGTGTCCGAGCTGCAGGCGGTCCGTCACTACACGCGTCTGTCACAGATGAACTTCAGCATCGACACCCACTTCTATCCGCTGGGCTCATGCACGATGAAGTACAACCCCAAAGCCTGCAACACCTACGCGATGCTGCCTGAGTTCCTCGGTCGACACCCGCTGGCGCCGGAGTCGACCGGCCAGGGTTTCCTGGAGTGCATGTTCGAGTTGCAGGAAATGCTGAAGGACGTGACCGGGATGAAGGCGGTGTCGCTCACTCCCATGGCCGGTGCGCAGGGAGAGTTCGCCGGCGTAGCGATGATCCGCGCCTATCACCTTGCGCGCGGGGACCTGGGCCGCGACGAGGTCATCGTGCCGGAGGCCGCACATGGCACCAACCCGGCCACTGCCACCATGTGCGGCATGAAGGTGAAGGAGATTCCCTGCCGCCCGGACGGCGACGTGGACCTGGAAGCCCTCAAGGCGGCGGTCGGACCAGCGACCGCCGGTATCATGTTGACCAATCCCAGCACGCTCGGGGTGTTTGAACGCCGGATCCTGGATATCAGGAAGATCGTCCACGAGGCCGGCGGGCTGTTGTACTACGACGGCGCGAACCTCAACGCCATCCTCGGCAAGGTGCGACCCGGAGATATGGGCTTCGACGTGATCCACATGAACCTGCACAAGACCTTCTCCACGCCCCACGGCGGCGGTGGGCCGGGATCCGGCGCCGTCGGCGTGGCTGAGAGGTTGCAGCCGTTCATGCCGATTCCGGTGGTCGGGTGTGACGGCGGACGCTATCGCTGGCTGGACGAGCGCGACCTGCCACAGTCCATTGGTC
The DNA here is from genome assembly GCA_963715485.1 of uncultured Gammaproteobacteria bacterium. Taxonomy (GTDB): domain Bacteria; phylum Pseudomonadota; class Gammaproteobacteria; order Steroidobacterales; family Steroidobacteraceae; genus SG8-30. The sequence goes on along the minus strand of OY970244.1, from coordinate 2,975,461 downwards.
GCTTGTCAGGATTCATGGGCAATGCGGGGGTGCTGCTGCGCGCCTACGTCTACATGCGCATCCTCGGTCGCGAAGGCATGCGCCGCGTAGCCGAGTACTCCACGCTGAACGCAAACTACCTGTTCGCGCGCCTCAAGCAATCGGGCTTCGACGCGGGCTACCCGGAACGACGCGCGAGCCATGAATTCATCCTGACCATGAAACGCCAGGCGAAGGAGCAGGGCGTGACCGCCATGGACTTCGCGAAGCGATTGCTCGACTACGGCTACCATGCGCCAACCACCTATTTCCCGTTGCTGGTGCCGGAGTGCCTGCTGATCGAGCCGACCGAGACCGAATCGAAGGAGGAGCTCGACGGTTTCGTCGCGGCAATGGTCGCGATCCAGCAGGAAGCCGAGACCGATGCGCCAAAGCTCAAGGGTGCGCCTTACACAACCCCCGTAAGGCGTCTCGACGACGTGCGGGCAGCCAAGCAGCTCGATTTGACCTGGAAGCCGGCGGCGGCGTGAGCAGCGGCCGGATCAAGCCGACGGGGTTGATGCGGCTGCTGAATGCCTTCGGCAATACTCATCGCGGGCTGATCGGAGCCTGGCGGGAGGAAGCGGCCTTTCGTCAGGAGTGTGCACTGGCTGCGGTGCTGGTTCCCCTCGGGCTGTGGCTTGCAACGAATGGTGTCGAGCGTGCCCTGCTGGTGGGCCCGGTTATCCTGATCCTCGTAGTGGAGCTGCTGAACAGCGCCGTCGAGGCAGCCATCGACCGCATAGGTGAGGAGCGGCACGCCTTGTCGGGACTCGCCAAGGACATGGGGTCAGCGGCGGTCTTTGGCTCCTTTGTATTGCTCGCGTTCACCTGGGCGATGGTGCTGATCGACTAGCACGGTCGCCGCAAACGTGGCGGTCACCACAAGCCCCTTGCGTGCCCGACACCCTTCCGACTGAGGCGGTGGTCAGCGGACTGCCGGGCAGGTAAGGTTCGCGGGCTACGCCTCAAAAAGGTCGATTAATGACAGCGCTCATCTGTGGTTCGCTCGCCTACGATACGGTTATGGTCTTCCCTGGCCGGTTCAAGGACCATATCCTGCCCGACAAGATCCACATGCTGAACGTGGCCTTCCTCGCGCCCAAGCTGACCCGGTATTTCGGCGGCTGTGCCGGAAACATCGCCTTCAACCTCAAGCTCCTCGGCGCCGAGGGCTATGCGTGCGGGGCCGTGGGGCATGACTTCGGTCCCTATTCCCGATGGCTGGCGGAGAACGATCTGTCCGAGCGCTTCGTACAGGTTCTGGACGACGAGTACACAGCGCAGGCCTACATCACGACGGATCTTGACGACAATCAGATCACCGCGTTCCATCCGGGCGCCATGAATCGCTCGCACACGATTGCAGTTCCCGCCGACGCCGGCATCAGCATCGGCATCCTGGCGCCGGACGGGCGTGACGGGATGATCACCCATGCGGAACAGTTCGTGGCCGCAGGAATCCCTTTCATCTTCGATCCTGGACAGGCCATGCCGCTGTTCAGCCAGCAGGACTTCGACCGCTTCATCGATCAGTCCAGCTGGATCACGGTCAATGACTACGAGGGCCAGCTGCTGCAGGAACGCACCGGCCTGTCTGCCGAGCGGATTGCCGAGCGGGTCGAAGCCTACCTGGTCACGCGTGGGGGAGAGGGCTCCACCGTGCACCTGCCTGGCGGTACGCGGCTCGAGATTCCGCCGGTGCTGGCCGGACAGGTCGTGGACCCGACCGGTTGCGGCGACGCCTACCGGGCCGGGCTGCTGTTTGGCCTCATGCGCGGCATGGACTGGGAGACGACCGGACGTATCGCTTCGCTGATGGGCGCAATCAAGATTGCCCAGGTCGGAACCCAGCATCATCGCTTCACGCCCGACGAATTTGGCGAGCGCTTCCGCGCCGCGTTTGGATACAGGATCGACTGACATGCTGAACAGGGTGGCAGTACTGGTGACTTTCTGGACCATGCTGACGGGCGCGGCATCCGCCGCGCAGCCGGAAGCCAATGGCTGGTCGGCCACGCTCGAGCGCATCTCGACTGGAGTAGTAACGATCCAGATCGACGCGACACGCGCTTTCGATACCGAGTGGAACACGTCATCGCAGGCGACGGGATTCGTGGTCGATGCGAAGCTGGGGCTGATCCTAACCAACCGGCACGTCGTGACACCGGGACCGGTCACTGCCCAGGCCGTGTTCCTGAATCGCGAGGAAGTCGAGTTGAAGGCTGTCTATCGAGACCCGGTGCACGACTTCGGCCTGTATCGCTACGATCCGTCAATGCTGCGCTTTATCCAGCCGGCCGAACTGCCGCTCTACCCGCAGGGCGCCCAGGTCGGCACCGAGATCCGGGTCGTCGGCAACGATGCCGGCGAGCAGCTGTCAATTCTGGCCGGTACCCTGGCACGGCTCGATCGGGAAGCACCGAAATACGGGGTCGGCAAGTACAACGACTTCAACACCTTCTATATCCAGGCCGCGTCGGGCACGTCGGGAGGGTCTTCCGGCTCGCCCGTCATCGACGTTGCCGGCCGGGTCGTGGCGCTGAATGCCGGCGGTTCGACGGGGGCGCAGTCCAGCTTCTACCTGCCTCTCGACCGGGTCGTGCGTGCGCTGGAACTGATTCGCGCCGGCCTGCCCGTTTCGCGAGGGACCCTGCAGACGATCTTCAGCTACACGCCTTACGACGAGCTTCGCCGGCTGGGCCTGCAGCCGGTGACCGAAGCTCGCGCGCGCAAGGCCTTCCCCGCCCGCACCGGCATGCTGGTCGTCGCCGAGGTCCAGCCTGGCTCGCCGGCCGACGGTCGCATGGCTGTCGGCGACATCCTGGTCGGGGTAAGCGGCCGCATCCTGACCGACTTCGACGCCCTCGCGAAAGTGCTCGACGATTCCGTCGGTGCCCAGGTCGAGGTGGAACTCGAGCGCGGCGGAGCCAGCATTGCGCAGCGCCTCGAGGTCAGCGATCTGTATTCCCTGATGCCGGATCGCTATCTCGAGATCGGTGACAGCGTGCTGCACGCGCTGTCCTGGCAGATGGCGCGCCACATGAACGTCCCCGTGCGGGGCGTATTCGTCGCAAGCCCGGGCTATCTCTTCGGTCCCGCCGGCATTCCCCGCGGGGCGGTCATCGTGGAACTCGCGGGCACGCCGGTCGCGGCACTCGAGGACGCGACCCGCCTGCTTGCCGGCATGGCCGACGGACAGCTGGCGTCGGTGAAATATTTCACCATCGACGACACGCGCTCGCCCGAGCTGAAGTCGGTGCGCGTCGATCGCCGCTGGTTCCCGGCGCGGAGCTGTCATCGGGACGACGTTCTCGGTTTCTGGCCCTGCGACGAGCTTGCACCGCCGCCGGCCAGCGCACCCGACGCGCCTGCAAGCACGCGCTTCGCCAGGACCGGCGATCGCGTGCTGGACTTGCTGGCGCCATCGCTGGTCCAGATCAGTTTCACGATGCCCTACTCGGTGTCCGGCGTCACCGAGCGCAACTATCACGGCACAGGCGTCATCGTGGACGCCGAGCACGGCCTCATTGCGGTGGACAGGAACACCGTACCGGTCGCGGCCGGCGATGTCCGGATCACCTTCGCAGGAACGCTCGAGATTACCGGCCGCGTGAGCTACGTTCACCCGCTGCACAACCTCGCGCTGGTTGCCTACGACCCGGCTGCGATCGGCGACACGCCTGTCCGAGCGGTGTCCTTTGTGCCACGCAAGGTCGCGCCCGGTGACGAGGTCACGGTTGCGGGGCTGAAATCCGATGGACGGCTGGTCGCCCAGCGGTCGCAGGTCGGTTCGATCGACCCGGTCAGTTTCCCCCTGTCCCGGACATTGCAGTTTCGCGAGTCCAACCTCTCGACCATCCGGCTGGTCAACGGGCCGGCTGACTTTGATGGCGTCATTGCTGACAGCCGCGGCCAGGTGCTGGCGCTTTGGTCGAGCTTCGCGTTCGAGAACGGGCGGCAGATGCAGCAGGAAAACCAGGGCATTCCGGCGGAGATCGTCCTGGAAACGCTGGCTCACGCCCGCGACAGCAGGTCACTCTATTCGCTGGAGGCAGAACTGGCTCCACGCTCGCTTGCAGAGGCGCGCAGGCTCGGGCTGGCCGGTCCATGGATTCGCCGCATCGAGGATCACAGCCCGACCCGGCGCGAGGTCCTGTCCATCACGCGGCTGGTCGCCGGATCCGCCACGGCAGGCGTGCTGCAGCCCGGGGACCTGCTACTGGCGATAGATGGCGCCGTCGTCAACAGCTTCCGGGAGGTGGAGCGGGCCCTTACATCGGATCACGCGAAGGTCACGATCTGGCGCGATGGGGCAGAGCGCGACCTCGAGCTTGCAACGACCCTGCTGACCGGGCGCGGCATCGACCGCATCGTCGTCTGGGCCGGGGCGACCCTGCAGCAGCCGCACCGCGCCATGTCCGCGCAGCGCGGCATTCCGCCGCGAGGCGTGTTCGTCGCCTTCTTTATGTACGGCGCGCCGGCCAGCCGTTACCAGCTCTGGGCGGGACGGCGCATCGTCGAAGTGGATGGCGTACCGACGCCGGACCTCGACGCCTTCCTGGAGGCAGTTGCCGGACGTCCGGACCGGTCGTCACTGCGACTCAAGACCGTCAACTGGAACGATTCCATCGACGTCATCACGTTGAAGCTGGACAAGCACTACTGGCCGGCCTACCAGCTGCGCCGAGCCGCCGACAGCTGGATCCGGTCCCCGATCGAGTGAATCGTGCACCGCGTCGTACTTTTGCGACGATCGCCTTAACCCTCTGATAGGCTGACCGGTAGACTCGCTGTAGACGGCTGGTTTGCCGCCTGAACGGTAGTTCAAAGGAGACCGGAATGTTTACTGAGAACCTGCGCCGCGCCTGCGTGGCGGTGATGTGCGTAAGCTTGTTGTCAGTGGCAATGCCGTTGCCGGCCCAGGCGGCGATCGTCACGACCGACCGCGCGGTGGCTCTGGAGCAGCGCGGCGCCTATGTCGGCACGATCACCGCTGCACTGGCGCGTGACGACGTGCGGAATCGCATGGTTGCGCTGGGCGTCGACCCCGCCACCGTCGAGGCGCGGCTGGGTGGGCTGACCGACATCGAGCTCGCGACGCTGGCGGAGCAAATCGACAAGGCGCCTGCCGGTGGCGACGTGCTGGCGATCATCGGAATCGTTTTTGTGGTCCTGATGATTCTCGAGTTCACGGGCGTCATCGATATCTTCAAGAAAGCTTGAGGGAGGCCGGGGCGGCCACCCGGGCCCGGGGCTGGTCCATGCGGACAACCCGCGGTTCCATGTGGCTGCCACCAGCGCTGCTGCTGCTGATCTTGCTGTCAGGCTGCGCGTCGGTCGCGCCGCTTGGATCCGTGCTGCCGCCGGGCACACCCGCGCACGTCGAGTTGCTCGACGCTCCGTTCTTCCCGCAGGAAGACCATCAGTGTGGGCCGTCTGCCCTGGCGACCGTGCTCGAAGCGAGTGGCACAGCGGCTCTCCCGGAACAGCTTGTCGCGGAGGTCTACCTGCCCGGTCGCGAGGGCAGCCTCCAGCAGGAGTTGCTTGCAGCGGCGCGGCGACGAGGCCGCCTCGCCTACGTCCTGCCGGACGATCCGGGCGCCTTATTGGCAGAGATAGGGGCCGGTCGCCCGGTCCTGATCCTGCAAAATCTCGGCATCGACGCCCATCCGTTGTGGCACTACGCGGTGCTGATTGGCTTCGATGCGGTCCGCAATCAGGTTGTCCTGCGCTCCGGACGACAGGATCGGCTGGTCATGTCCTGGCGGCGATTCGAGGGCAGCTGGCGGCGTGGCGGTCGATGGGCCGCGACGATGCTCGATCCCGGGATGCTGCCGACCCAACCCGTCGCGCTGAACTATCTCGACGCCTGCGCGGGTCTGGAAGCAGCGGGGATGTTTGACGCCGCGGCATCATCGTATGCGGCGGCCGCCGATCGATGGCCGGAGAATCCGCTCGTTCACCTGGGCCAGGGCAACGTTGCCTATGCGCGCGGAGACTTGGGCGCGGCTGTAGCCGCATACCGGCGCGGCGTCCGGTTGGCGCCGGCCGATGCCGCGCTCAGGAATAACCTTGCTCAGGCTCTGCTGGATTCTGGTTGTGTCGAGCAAGCGCTGGCCGAGGCGCGAGAAGCTGCCGAGCTGGCGCAGGATTCGGCACTCGCGGCCGATGTTCGCGCGACTTTGGAATCTGTGATGCGGGCGACTGAATCAACCAGCACCGTCGAATCCTGTCCCGATTCCATGGCGGGCGGCGATACGGAGCAGTCGCTATCATTGCGACATGACGCCGGGAATGGAACGGACGATTGACGAGGCCGTACGGCGGCTGGAGGCGGGCGAGCTGGTTGCCTTTCCGACCGAGACGGTCTACGGGCTCGGCGCCGATGCGTCGAATCGCGCCGCCGTGGCGCGGATCTTTTCGGCCAAGGGGCGACCTGCTGACCATCCGTTGATCATCCATCTCGGCGCGGCCGGGCAGGTCGGCGACTGGGCCCGAGAGATTCCCGTGTCGGCCCGCAGGCTGGCGGATGCGTTCTGGCCGGGACCACTCACCCTGGTGCTGCCACGGGCAGACGGTGTGCTCGACGAGGTCACCGGCGGCCAGGATACGGTGGCACTGCGCGTGCCGTCGCATCCGGTCGCACGTGAATTGCTGCTGCGTTTCGGGCGCGGGGTCGCGGCGCCCTCCGCGAATCGTTTCGGGCGGATCAGCCCGACTCGTGCCGCGCACGTCAGGGACGAACTGGGCGACCGCGTCGGGCTCGTGATCGATGGCGGTGAATGCGAAGTCGGACTCGAGTCGACGATCGTGGCCTGCGATGCCAACCGGGTAACCCTGCTGCGGCCGGGCAAGATCACTCTTGCCGAGCTCGAACGGATCGTCGGTCGCGTGGACGCTGCCGGCGCCGCGGTCCCAAGGGTGCCGGGATCGCTGCGGTCGCACTACGCGCCGACTACGCCGATCGAGCTGGTCGAGGTCGGGGCGGTCGAGCGGCGTTGCGCAGAGGGATCGGCAGCCGAAAGGATGGCCGTCCTGGCGCGTCGGCCGCGGCCGGACCGAATCCACGTCCTCGCCTGGCAGGAAGTGCCCGCCGATCCGGACGGTTTCGGCCACGAACTCTACGCGGCGCTGCGATCGCTCGATGCCAGTGGTGCCGCGCGTATCCTGGTGGAACGGGTGCCTTCAGGTGAGGCATGGGCGGCGATTCGCGATCGCCTGGAGCGTGCCGCCAGCCGCGACATCCAGGACGATACCTGAACGGCGCGGGCCGCGTCGCCTGCGGCCGCGGCCGCAATCCCTTCCCTAACGCAGCGAGACCGTCTCGGTGAGCTTGCCGTTCAGGTCCGCCACCTGCTGCGGGTCCAGCGCGCCAGCCGCCAGCTTCAGCCTGAGCACGTTGATCAGGTAGTCATAGCGGCTTCGTGCGTAGTTGGTCTCGGCTTCGAAGAGCCGCCGGCGTCCCTCGAGCACGTCGACAGTCGTACGCGTGTCCGACCTCGTATCCTGCCTCGGTTGCTTGCAACGCGACACGTGGCCGACTCGACAGCCTGTTTCAGGGCCTGCACCCGCGACATCTCCGACATGACGCCGAGGTAGGCGTCACGGGTATCGCGTTCGGTCGCGCGTGCGGTGCGTTCGAGCCTCTCACGTGCCGCGCGATGTCGATACTCGGCCTGCCGGACGCGCGAGGACGTGGCACCGCCAGAGTAGATCGGCACTGTCAGCTGAATGCCGAAGGTCGTGTCGTCCGTGTTGCTTGTCGAGTGGGCTGACGGAGCGATGTGGTGGTACAGCATCGGTGAAGGAAAAGCGACGGTCGCCGGACACGTCCTGGTTTCCTCGTGACAGATATAGATCGACGCTCGGATAGTGTCCTCCGCGCTGCAGGCTGATGTCGTCGCGAGCGATCTCTGCGGCAATCCGGCTCGAGCTTGAGCTGCAGATTCTGGTCCATGGCCAACCTGACCCAGTCCTCTTCGTTGGCCGGGTCCGGCGCCGACAGCGGCAGCTTCTCGCCCGGTCCGTTGAGCGTGTCGAAGGCGTCGCCGGTAAGCTCCCGCAGGAACTCCTGCTGGGTGGCCAGATTTCGCTTGGCCTGGATAAGGGCTGGCCGTCGCCGAGTCGTAGGCCGCCTTGGCTTCCTGGACGTCGGTCACGGCGATCAGGCCCACTTCGAACCGCTTCTCCGCCTGCTCCAGCTGGCGCCCGAGCGCGTCGTAGGTCGCCTCGGCCGCGGTCAGCGTGTCCTTGGCCGCCAGGACGTTGAAGTAGCTTTCCGGCCGTCCGCAGGATAAGGTCCTGCTGGGCGGCCTGGTAGTCGACCTCTGCCTGGGCCACCTGCTTGTCGGCCGGCCGAGGATCACCCAGTTCTCCCAGCGGAAAATGCTCTGTCGGAGCGTGACGTCCCAGCTGCTCGGTCGTCGAATCAACATCCGACTGCCGACGAAGGTCACGACGTCGCCGGTGTCCGTCGCCGTCCGAGTAAGGCGTCGTCCCATTGGTCTTGCGCCTGTCATAGCCTGCGCCCGCGCTGAGTTGCGGCAGCAACGCGGCAAGTGCCTGCGGCTTCGATTCCAGTGTTGCCAGGCGGTTGGCCTCCGCCTCGCGGATCTGCGGATCGTTCTGCAGGGCGCGCGCGTAGACCTCGGCCAGGTCGCTGGCCTGGGCCGCTGCCGCCGAGAAGAGCGCAGTACAAACGGCAAGTTGAAGAGCAAAAGATCGAATTTTCATGCACTTACTCTACTGGGTATTCGCCCGAGGAATACTACTGTTGTAGTATGGTATATCACTAACTTACCTAATTTCAACTAGCCAAGACCAGTGGGCGGCTGTGCTTGCTGACAGGCGCTCAGTATAAGGGCACCGAAGGGTCTACCTCGCGGCTCCAGCGAGCGATTCCACCTGCGAGGTTGGCGACCTTTTCAAAGCCCTTGTGATGCAGGAAACCGACGACCGCCTGGCTGCGCCCGCCGGAATGACACATGACCACAATCGGGCGATCGCGGTCCAGTTCACCGATCCGCTCGGGAACCTGGGCCATCGGGATGTGTACTGCACCATCCACGGAGGCCAGGGCCAGCTCGCGCGGCTCGCGGACGTCCAGCAGCAGGAGGTTTTCGCCGGTCTCGCGTCGCTGTACAAACTCAGCCGGGGTGATCTGTTCGAACATGTTGCCTCAGAAAGTGAATGCACCGGGGCGGGGCGCGTTGATCATCGGCGTCACGACGGTCTCGAACAGGACTTCATCGACCCACTGGTCCTCGTTTTCCCGCGTAACGAGCCGCGCGTCCATGACGGGTCCGCTGCCGACCACGACAAACAGGCGCCCGCCGGGGTTCAGCGCGCGCTCGAAGCGTGGATCGTAGACCGGCAGTGACGCCGTGACGGCGATGACGTCGTAACGCGGATCCGACGCGAGCTTAGCTGCATCGGCGCTCTCGACAGTGACGTTGGTCACCGAGAGGCCCTTCAGGGCGCGTTCCGCACCCTGCGCCAGTTCCGGAAGGATCTCCAGCGTGTGGACCTTCCGACCCATTCGGGCGAGGCAGGCTGCAAAGAAGCCGCTGCCGGTACCAATCTCAAGCACATTGTCATCGCGGCCGATCGCCAACGCCTGAAGGCAACGTCCCTCGACCTTGGGGGGCAGCATCGACTGGCCATGTCCGAGGGGGATCGCCGTGTCGGCGAAGGCGACCTCGCGGTAAGCTTCCGGCACGAAATGTTCACGCGGCACACTGGCCAGCGCCTCCAGCACGTGGTCGTCCAGCACGTCCCAGGCTCGCACCTGCTGGTCGATCATCTGGCGGCGCGAAAATTCGACATCGAGGCTCATGGATGGGCTCGCGGTTCGAGTGGGTCGGGGCCCGGAAGATTACGGCCTGATCCGGGGGCCGACAAGCCGGATGCATGCCTCATTATGGTGAATCGCCACAGGTGTCTCCACCACCTTACGATATGCTGCGAATCGTCGTGTGCTGACAACATACAAGGGCGTGGCACGGGTTCGATCCCTTGCCGGAACTGTGCCCAAGGGGATACGCGACGGCATGACCGGGCTTGAAATCGCCAGCAGCGGACTGGCGCTGCTTGTGGCCATCTTGCTGACGGTGGTCTTGAGGCAGCGTCGCGAGCTCGTTCGTGCGTCAGAAGTAGCCGATGCCGTTGAAACTGCTGCCGCCTCGCGCGGCGGGGAGCTGCCAGCCGACGACTCCCCGGGGGACACCCTGGCCTCGCGCTTCACGAGAGCGGCGCGGGTACTCGCAGAACGCGGCGAGGCCGACTCCGACCGGTCGATGCTGCGCGCCCTGGTCGCATCCGTGCATGAGCCAGTGCTGGTGCATCGAGAAAGAATCGAGGCTGCCAACCCGGCGTTGTTTTCACTTCTCGGGCTCGAACCGGAGGCCGTGCTCGGTCGGACACTGGCCGAGCTCGTATCCCCCGAGTACGCCGGGCTCGTGCAGGCCGGTGTCACACGCCGGCTGGCGGGCGAGGAAGCGCCGGAGGTCACGGAGATCGAGGTCACCGACGCGCACGGGCAGGTTACCCGCCTGGAGCTCAAGGGTACGACGCTGGAGCTCGGCAAGACCCGCGTCATCGTGTTCTCTGCAGTCGAGATGCTGCCGGTCGCGACGGGATCAGCAACGCCCCGGGCAGACGGCCGTGCGCAGCTCACCCTGGACTCCATCGGCGAGGGCCTGATTACGACCGATACCCAGGGCCGGATCGACTTCATGAACCGGATCGCAGAGGAGCTGACCGGCACGTCGAGGACGGAGGCGGCTGGCAAGGAGTTGACCGAAGTCGCCTCATTCGTGGATGACCATGACCGCCGGCCCTTGCAGGATCCGGTGAGACAATGCATCGCCAACCAGCGACGGGTGAGCCTGGGTCGCCGCGCGCTCATGTTGGCGCGGGCCACCGGCGAGGAACGTAGTGTCGAGTTGTCGGCCGCGCCGATCATTGCCGAGCATGGTGAGGTCAACGGCGTCGCCGTCGTCCTGCACGACGTCAGCGAACTGCGCGGCCTCGCCAGGCAGATGTCCTATCAGGCGAGCCACGACGCCCTGACCGGCCTGGTCAACCGCCGGGAATTCGAGCGGCGACTGGCCGAGTCGATCGAGGTGTCCCGCGGCAGCCAGCAGACACACGTCATGTGCTATCTCGATCTCGACCGGTTCAAGGCCGTCAACGACACCTGCGGCCACATGGCAGGTGACAACATGCTGCGCGAGATCGCGACACTGCTGCGCGACGCGGTCCGCGATTCCGACACCGTGGCACGCCTTGGCGGTGACGAATTCGGCATCCTGCTGATCAGTTGCCCGCTGGACAAGGCGCGCCAGATAGCCGGCGATGTATGCCGCTCGGTCAACGATTACCGCTTCGTCTGGAAGGACCGCATCTTCAGCATCGGCGTAAGTGTCGGGTTGGTGGAGGTGGGCCGGGAAGGTGGCGAAATCGAGGATGTCATGAGCGCGGCGGATTCGGCCTGCTACGTCGCCAAGCAGAATGACGGCAGTCACGTGCACGTGTATTCCGCCAGGGACGAGGCGGTAGCCCGCCACAGCGGAGAGATCCAGTGGCTGCAGCGCCTGCAGGCCGCGCTTCGGGACGGCCTGTTCGAGTTGTATGCGCAGCCAATCATCGCGGCGCGGGAGGGAGGCGCCGACGGCCCCAGCCTCGAGGTCCTGCTCAGGCTGCGAGACGAATCGGGCCGGACGGCCGCGCCAGGCGAATTCATGCAGGCCGCGGAGCGTTACCGCTTGATGGCCCTGGTCGACCGCTGGGTGGTCCAGACGACGCTGGCAGCGCTGGCCAGCGGCGCCATCCACCTGACGGGCGGCAAGAGCGTGGCGATCAACCTGTCCGGGCAGACGCTTGGCGACCCTTCGTTCCTCGAGTTCGTGGTCGAGACTCTGGACCACACCGGTGTGCCGCCGTCACAGGTGTGCTTCGAGGTGACCGAGAACGCCGTCACCGGCAACCTCGAGCTGGCGCAGCGCTTCATTGGCGTCCTGCACGGCATGGGCTGCCAGTTTGCGCTGGACGACTTCGGCAATGATCTTGGGGCATTTTCCAACCTGAAGAACCTGTCCATGGACTACATAAAGATCGACGGGACCTTCATGCGAAATCTGTCGCATGATGCGGTGAACCAGGCGATGGTCGCCGCGATCGTGCGGCTCGCCCGGACGCTCAATTTCCGGCTGATTGCGGAGCAGGTTGAAGACAGCGCCTCGCTCGAGACAGCGCGCGGCATGGGCATTGATTTCGCACAGGGCTACGTAATTGGCCGGCCGCAGCCGCTTCGCCAGGCGGCCTGAGGCCGCTGGCTCGGCACTTGAGGCGGGGAAGCCGGGCGTTGCCGTGATTGGGGTGCGGTTCGCTACTGGCTGATGATATCTTCCGCCCCGGACGGCGGGCGCAGCTTGGCAGCCAGCCGGACAGTAGACGGGGGAACCAGATGCTCTCGAGGAATCTCCTTGGCAGCCGTAACGGCCGCCTGGCCACCTTCGGAATCCTGTACGTTTCGGAGGGAATTCCCCTGGGCTTCGCAGCGGTCGCCATGGCCGCCTACATGCGCCGGCAGGGCCTCGATGTGGCGCAGATAGGTGCCTTTGTCGGATCGTTCTACCTGCCTTGGGCCTTCAAGTGGGCCTGGGCACCGCTCGTCGACCTGGTGAAGCTGCAACGCTTTGGCGGCCGCAAGGGCTGGATCGTCCTGTGCCAGGCCCTGATGATCGTTACGCTTTTCGGCGTTGCGCAGGTTGACTACGCCAGGAACTTCGACCTGCTCATTACGTTGGTCCTGGTACACAATTTCTTTTCCGCCACGCAGGATGTCGCGATCGATTCGCTGGCAATCAACACGCTCAAGGAGGATGAGCGCGCAACCGCCAACGGTTTCATGTTCGGCGGCGCCTATATCGGCCAGGGACTTGGCGGCGGCGGGGCAATGTTCGTTTCCCAGCAGTGGGGCTTCGACGTGTCATTCCTGTACGTCAGCCTGCTGCTGACGGCCATCTTCACCTTCGTGCTCATCTTCGTGAAGGACCCGTCGCTGGCCGGCCGCGTCACGGAGAAGACCGCCGACATCTGGACGGCGCTGGTTGCCAACGTCAGGACGTTTGCCCGCGAACTCGGTGCCGGATTCTTTCAGTCGGGCATGGGCCCGATGGTGGGCGTGGCATTCGCGTTGCTGCCCATGGGCGCGATGGCGCTCAGTTCATCCATCTCGAGCACCATGCAGGTGGACCTCGGCATGAGCGACGGCCAGATCGCCGAGCTCAACATCTACAGCACCATCCTTTCGGGCCTCGGCTGCGTGGCCGGTGGATGGGCGGCGGATCGCTACGGGCAGAGAAAGATGCTGGCGGCGTGGTACCTGCTGACCACGCTACCGACGCTCTACCTGGCGACCGCACTCGCGACTGCGGGCGGCCTGGAAGGCATAACGATCAACCAGTACTTCGTCGCGTCGCTGGTCTTCAGCATGTGCATGGGCATGCACTACGGCACCAGCGCTGCGGTCTTCATGGGCCTGACCAACCCGTTGGTCGCGGCGACGCAGTTTACCGGCTACATGGCCCTGAAGAACCTGACCATCTCGTATACCAACATGTGGCAGGGCGCCCTGGCCGATTCGCAGGGCTATGCAACGGTGATGTATATCGATGCGGCGCTCGTCCTGCTGCCGGTGCTGCTCGTGCCCTTCCTCAGGCCTTCCACACGGGCCGCGCAATTGCCGCTGTCCAAGGGTGCCCCGCTTCCCGAGGCGGGCTAGCTGAAACCCGGCCTCGCCCGGGCCACCACGGTTGGGCTCAACGCCGCTGTTTTGACATAGCGGCCTTATTTGGCGCCGGTTTTCGCCGCGCATTTTACATATGGCCCGATTTTCGACCCGCAGCGGTGACTTCGCACGGGTAATCTTTTACATGGCGCGTCAAGCGCGTCTTAACCGGTGTTGCGGAACGGCCCGATGGCGGCCCCCGCATCGAAGCGCACAATGCTGGTGGCCGTAATCCGCGCCACGGCGAGTCGTCTGTACTCCCAGGGTTGTTTTCTCCGGGGCGGGCGGGAAGGATTCTGCATGGCAGTCGAGTCGAGCCACGTGAGCGAGCGCGTTTCATCGTTTAGACGCGATGGGTTGCTTGACGATGATCCGACCCTCGAGCTGGTAGATCCGACCTCGGAGCTCGAGCCGATGTCGGTCGTCGACGTGACGGAGTCAACAGCGGGCGTCACCCTGGCGCAGGATGCCGTGCCCGCCAGCCGCCATGGCGAACCGCTCTCGGACGGACAGGTCCTGCGTGATCGCTACCGCATCGAGGCGGCCATCGGCTTCGGGGGGTTCTGCATTGTCTACCGGGCCCGTGACTTGCGTTGCGAGACGAACGACACTGCCGGTGCCCATGTCGCGATCAAGGCACTGCGACCGGAGTTTGCACACTCGGGCGCCGCCATCGAGCGGCTTAGGACCGAATTCCGCCGCCTGCGGCAACTGTCACACCCGAACGTACTGCGTGTCTTCGACCTCGATTGCGATGGGGACACCTGGTTCCAGGTGATGGAACTTCTCGACGGCCAGTCAGTTGCAGAAATGCTTAGAGACCATGGTGCATCGCTGCCGGAACTGGGGCAGCGCCTCCACATCCTGTCCGGCTGCGCCGAGGCACTGGCCGCTGCACATGACCAGGGCGTCGTGCACGGCGACGTAAAGCCCGGCAACATCATGGTCACCTCCAGCGGCAGTGTTCGATTGCTCGACTTCGGTGCCGCCTCGGTCGAAGGCAATCCGGACGGGGCGCAGGTGACCGGAACGGGAAGCCTGCTGGCTACTCCCGCCTATGCCAGTCCTGAAGTCCTGTCTGGGCTCCCAGCCGAAGCTCGCGACGATTTATTCAGCCTTGCCTGTGTCGGATACGAGCTGCTGGCCGGTGTTCACCCTTTCAGTCGACTGAACGCCCTCGAGGCGCGGGCGCACGGCCTCCAGCCGGCAGAGATGGCGGGACTGGATTCGGCAGTTGTTCGGGCGCTTGGCGCAGGTCTGGCATGGAACCGGGAGGATCGCCCGGCCACCGTCAATCAATGGTTCGCGATGCTGGCGGGGGACCACGGGAATGACAGCCAGGCGGTAGCGGAGAACCAGCCAGTGGTACAGCCGCTGGCGCCACAGCGATTGCCTTGGTCGAGCGTACCCAGCATAGGAGTGATCTTGGCGGCCATTGCGGCGGCCGCGGTCCTGATCTGGCTGGTAGCTGGACCCGAGATGACTCCTGGCGGAACACGACCGCTGCCAGCTGCGCCGGAACCAAGTACGCCCGCGGCTTCCGCTATTCCGGCGGCCAGGGAAGCAGACCAGGCGCCCGAGACTGTCGCCTTTGTCCCCGACACGCCCGTTGCAGAATCCAGTTCCTCGGCCCCTCCGACGCCCAACGATACGGATCGCGACGGTGCGGTTGCCGTCGACGCAGCACCCGTTCCGGTACAGAGTTTCTCGTTTGCCGCTGAATCGTTGACGGTCAGCAGGGCAGCGACATCTGCGGCGCTGCGGCTCAGGCGGCAAGGTCCGGCGACAGGCAGGGCGCAGGTCTCGTGGCGCATCGTCGACGGGACGGCTCGGGCAGGCCGGGACTTTACCGGGCCAACCGCGGGACGCCTGGTGTTCGCCGACCGGCAGACCTTGAGCACCCTGTTCGTGCCATTGCTCCGCACCACCATGGAAACCGGCGACGCCACTTTCAGCGTCGAAATCGACCAGGTCAGCAGCCAGGCCAGGGTTGGCGAGGTCCCGCGCGTAACGGTGCAACTCCGGCAGGTCATCACCGGCGCGGACCGTTGATATTGCCGACGCGGCGCTAGCCTGGCCCGAGGTGCCGCGCCTCGACCTTGTCGTAGTAGTCGATGATCTGGCGCACGTACTGGCGCTTGCGCAGGTAGCTGCCCGGAAAGAAGCTGCGCTTGAAGCCGTAGATGATGATGGACTTCAGGTCGTGCCGGTCCAGCCCCAGGTGTGTGCAGGCGAGCAACAGCTCATTGGTCACGGTGGTGTTGCTGACGAGCCTGTTGTCCGTGCAGATGGTCGTGGACAGGCGCTCCGCCCGCAGTTTGCTGAATGTGTGCTCCTCGAGCCGGCGCAGATGCGGATTCGTTTGCAGGTTGCTGGTCAGGCAGACTTCGAGCGTGATGCGCCGGTCGGCGATGTAATTACCAAGCCTCTCGACATAATGCTCGCGGTCTTCAATGGCCGCGTCGCGGATGGCATCCGGCTCTAGAAGGTAAGTGCCGTGGCCGATGCGGTCCGCGTGCAGGTCGGTAATTGCCTGGAAGATCGACTCGGGTCCGTAGGCCTCACCGGCGTGTACTGTCTTCTTGAGGAAGTGACGGTGTGCGTAGTCGTACGCTGGTTTGTGGTCGCCAGCCGGATAGCCTGCTTCCTCACCGGCGAGATCGAAGCCCACGACCTGAAGGCCATGCTGGTCGCGCGCGGTCACGGCAGCCCGGGCGAGCTCGATGGAGGCCATGGAGTACAACTCCTTGGTGCGAGCATAAGGATGTGCGGCAAACAGCGTGGCGTAGTATTGGCTGAACGCACCGGTGAACATTCGCATGGCACAGCAGATGATCCCGAACTCGAAGGGCGGTTCCTCGCCCGAGACCACTGCCGGCCGGTGGTTCCAGGCATCGCGGGCCCGCTGCAGCCCGCGGTCGACCGCGGCGATCGCCTGGACCGCGTCGAGTCCCGGGTGTACGTGCAGCTGCGGTGCGAAGCGGATCTCGAGGTAGCGAACGCCCTCGAGCTGATTGTCCTCGGCGAGTTCCATTGCGGCACGCTCCAGGGCCTCTTTGGTCTGAAGCGCCGCGACGGTGTACTGAAAGCCCCTGAGGTATTCGCCCAGGCCCGCGTAGCGCTCCTTGAAGACGGTTTCACGCAGACCGCCCTCGGTGTTGCTCGGCAACACAACGGCGGCCTCGCGCGCAAGCTCGATCAGCGTCGGCAGTCGCAGCGAGCCATCCAGGTGGACGTGCAGGTCAGTCTTGGGCAGGGCGGTCACGAATGCGGCGGTGATGGGTGTAGTGTTCAAAGTGGACTCCGGGCGCGATCAGTCGCGCAGCATAGCGCGTCGTACGAACCACCCGACCAGCAATGCGAAGGCCGTCGCCCCGAGCAGCCTCCCGCCAGCGTCGCCGGCCCAGGCGTAGCCCAGGCCTTCCGGCTTGTGGCCGAGCGCAAAGGCGGCGCCCGCCAGCGCGACGCCGAGCAGACCCTCGCCGCCCACGAATCCGGACCCCAGTAGCACACCGCGGTCGATACGCGATTCGGCCTCGGCTGCGGGTTGATTCCGCGTCATCAGCCACCGCAGGAGGCCACCGAGGAAGATTGGAGTCATGGTGGAGAGTGGCAGGTAGACGCCGACCGCGAACGGCAGTGACGGGATTCGCAGCAGCTCGGCGAGCAGTGCGATGCCGGCCCCCAGGCCTACCAGTCCCCAGGGCAGGGACTGGTCGATCACACCATCGATGACGAGCTTCATCAAGGTGGCCTGCGGGGCCGGAAGGTCCTTGCCTCCGAAACCGAAGGTCTCGGCCAGCAGCAGGACCGACAGGCAGACGAAGGTCGCCGAGGTGAGTACGCCCACCAGCTGCGCTAGCTGCTGGTAACGCGGCGTCGCTCCGAGCAGGAACCCGGTCTTCAGGTCCTGTGAGGTGTCGCCAGAGATCGAGGCGGCAATGGCAACCACGCAGCCAACCATCAGGGCGGCAGCCTTGCCGGTCGCGTCCGTCCATCCAATCGCCAGGAACACCGCGGCCGTTCCGAGCAGAGCGGCGATCGTCATGCCCGACGTTGGATTGCTCGTCACACCCACCAGGCCCACGATCCGTGCCGCGACCGTGACGAAAAAGAAGGCAAAAATGACGACGCACAGCGCCGCCAGCAGCTGGCGCGGCACGCCATGGATGACGCTGAATACCTGAGGTACCAGAGCCATGACCAGCACGATAATGACAGCGCCACCCGCGAGTACCGAAAGCGGTAGATCCCTGGCAGTTCGTGCCGGCGCCGCCTGTCTGGCGGCGCTGGACCTGCCGAACTGCGCGGCACCGGCCCGGAAACTCTCCAGCATCAGCGGAATGGAGCGGATCAGGGTGAGGATGCCAGCTGCGGCGACTGCGCCGGCACCGATATAGCGCACATAGCGACTCCACAACTCGGCCGACGACATCTGCGCCACCGTCTTGATGGTCTCCGGAAAGAGTGGCTCCGGCAGTCCCTCGCCCCACCAGGCGATGGCGGGAATGATCACCACCGCCGAAAGTAGCCCGCCGCCGACCATGATGGTGGCAACCCGCGGCCCGAGGATATAGCCGACTCCGAACAATGCTGCGGAGAAGTCCATGCTGACCTCGGCCTTTCGTGGCCAGGGAAAGGCCAGCGACACATGGTCCGGCACGACCTTGAGCCACGAAGTCAGTGCCTTGAAGGCGGCGCCCAGGCCGAGGCCGAGGAATACGTGGCTCGCCTGCACACCGCCGCCCTGGCTCGCCTTCAAGACTTCGGCGCAGGCAGTTCCCTCGGGATAGGGCAGCCTGCCGTGCTCGCGCACGATCAGGAGTTCGCGCAACGGGATCATGAACAGGACGCCGAGCAGCCCGCCGGACAGGGCGAGCAGGATCATTTGCAGCAGATCGGGTGGCATGCCCCACATGAACAATGCTGGCAGGGTGAAAATGATTCCGGAGGCCAGCGAGCTCGAGGCGGAGCCCGTGGTCTGGGCGAGGTTGGCCTCGAGAATCGTTCCCTGGCGCCCGAAACGTCCGAGGATGCGGAACATCGCCACTGTCATCACCGCGACGGGAATCGAGGTGCTGACCGTAAGCCCCGCCCGCAGCCCGAGGTAGGCGTTGGCTGCACCGAAGACGATCCCGAACAGGATGCCGAGGCCGACGGCCCTGATCGTCAGTTCATGCATGGTACTTTCGGCAGGTACGTAAGGGCGCTGCGGCTCGGCGCGCATTCAGGCGGGTCCGGTAGATTGTGGAGAAGCCGGCTCGGAATCCGCCCAGGCGGCCAGGAACTCACGGTGCGCAGCGAATGGTTCGTCGACGCCCGCCGCCAGCTGCGTTACGCGATAGCCTGAGTGAATACTTGCGACATGTACGTCGCGCCCGCTGACGGTGAAACGCACTCGCCATTCCTTGATCGCCAGTCGCAGGCCTTCACCCTCGCGTCGAATGCGACGGTACGGGTGGGGTTGCGGGCCGAGCGATAGCGTGGCCCGGATGCGCTCACCGAGTGCAAGGGCTGTGCGCTGCTCGATCCACGCAGTCTGTTCCGCGGCCAGCGGACTGAAAGTTACGCTGTACGGGTCGACCGGATCGGCTGGAGCTGCGCCGCCGGCGCCGCGAGCGGCCTCATCGAGCCAGCCGCTACGCGCCCCGGGGTGCGCATCCGTATAGGGCACGTAGGGCTTGATGTCGAGCACGGGCGTACCGTCCACCATGTCCACATCGCGAACATGCAGCGTGAGTCCCTCGATCCGCTCCAGTCTGACTGCCGACAGGCCAATGGGACTCGGACGGTGTGGTGAGCGCGTGGAGAACACGCCCTTGCGGCCTGACGAGCTCCGAGGCGGCAGTACCTTGGGCCGCCATGACGCATTCAGATGAAACCAGTAGATCACCCAGATGTACTCCCAGCCTACGAGGTCGTCGAGGGCATGCTCGAAGTTCCGGCCGGCGAAAAGCTCGATTTTGCCGCGCGTACCCGCCGCAGCGCGTGGCTGGCGCGCAGCATCCACCTTGGTCGGCAGCGTGCTCCGCACGATGCCGATGGGCTCGAGCGTCAGTCGGGTGATGGCGTCGTTGCCTGAATTCACGCTATCCGGGCCTACGAAGCGGTCCGGAGGTAGTGTTCGACCAGCCGCGCCCAGTACGAGGCTCCCAGCGGCAGGATCGCATCATTGAAGTCGTAACGTGGATTGTGCAGCAGGCAGCCACCTTCACCCGGTCCGTTGCCGATGAATACGTAGCATCCCGGCTTCGCCTGCAGCATGAAGGCGAAGTCCTCACCGCCCATGGTTGGCTGGCAGTTCCAGTGGACGTTGTCCGGTCCAACCAGACTTTCGAGCACTACGCGCGCCGTCTGTGATTCGTGGTCGCTGTTGACGAGGGGAGGGTAGTTCCGCTCATAGCGCAGCGCGATCTCGCAGCCATGGGTCGTGGCAACGCCTTTGCAGATTCGCTCGACCCCGTGCTCTAGGAGGTCCTGGACCTCGGGGGTGAAGGCGCGGGTGGTGCCGCGAAGCACGGCTGCCGCGGGAATCACGTTCCAGGTGTCGCCGGCATGAAACTGCGTCACGCTCACGACCGCCGAGTCCAGCGGGCTCAGATTGCGGCTGGTGAGGGTCTGCAGCGCGTGCACCAGCGCGCCGCCGGCGACAATCGGGTCGATGCCCTGGTGGGGCATGGCGGCATGCCCACCGCGCCCGGTCACCTTGATCTCGAAACGATTCGTGCCGGCCATCATGGGACCGGCGCGCAAGCCGAACTGGCCGACAGGCACGCCCGGCCAGTTGTGCATGCCGAATACGGCCTCCACGGGGAAACGGTCGAACAGGCCTTCGCGAACCATGACCTCGCCACCGCCCTCACTCTCCTCGGCGGGCTGGAAAATAAAGTGCACCGTCCCGTCGAATTCCTTGGTCTCGGCAAGGTAGCGCGCCGCACCAAGCAGCATGGTCGTGTGGCCATCGTGCCCGCAGGCGTGCATCTTGCCGGCGTGGCGCGAACGGTGGTCGAATTCGTTGAGTTCGGTGATGTTCAGGGCATCCATGTCGGCGCGCAGGCCGATGGCGCGCGTGCCGTCCCCCGCCCGCAGCGTCCCGACCACTCCGGTCCCGGCCAGCCCACGGTGCACCTCGATCCCGGATTCAGCGAGTTTCGTCGCGACCCGTTCGGCGGTGCGGTGCTCTTCGAATGCGGTCTCCGGATGCGCATGGATGTCGCGCCGGATCTCGACGAGGTCGGCCTGGAACGCTGCGATTCGGTCGATCAGACCCATGTCAGGCTCCCGCGGTGGGCCATGGAGTTTTGTCCCGGCAATTGTGCGGCACCTGCCGACGACCCGGGAAAGTAACTCTCCTGACCGCCGTGCCGCAAGCAAGAGTCCTGCAATCTTGGCGTCGGCCCGGCTGCGCTGCTAAGGTCAGCCGACAGCTGCCGAACAGCTACGTTCATTGGCAGGGTGGGGGTTCGACATGAAGACGATCTTGGGCTGCGTCGCGCTGGCTGTGGCTGCGATCTGCCCGCTATCGCAGGCCGAAGAGGCCGCGCCGTCGGAGCTGGAAGTCCAGCGGTTGAACGCTGCGTTATCGGTAATCCGAAGCAATACGCGGATCAGCAACCCGACGATCGTACACTATCAGGGGCCGCAGCTTTCCCTGCTGGTTGACACCGGCGTCGAGCCGGTCGTGGAACGGCTCGGTGAGTATCTCCAGGGATTGCCGGCTACCGAAAGAAGCGTCGTCGTCACGAGCCATGGGCATCGCGACCATACGGAGAACCTGCGGCAGGTGCCGTTGCGTTACCTGCTGATGACCAGCCCTGAGCAGTACGCGGCGCTGCTTGCAAGCGGGTACGTGGACGATACGCGCCAGTTCGGGCCCGTGAGCGGCACGGTGACGTTGCGGGACGGCGACGAGATCATCGATGTCATGACCCTGCCGGAGAAACAGGGCCACACACTGGGCGACGTCGCGGTGCACTGGCACTCCGCGAATGCAATCTACCTTGGGGATCACGGCTTTTACGTTGGATTTCCGATAATCGATGTCGCCAATGGCGGCAACCTGCGCAACTACATTCGCAACGGACGATTCTTGCTCGGGCTGGGAAACGACGAGACAACGTACATCCCGGGTCACTCGACTTTCGCGCCGGAGCCGATCCGGCTCTGGTCACACGACGAATACCGCGCCTGGCTGGATCGGATCGAGGCCAGTGCCAACTGGATTGCCTCGCAACGCGCAGGTGGGGTCAACGTGGAGGCCCTCCAGCAGGACCGCGAACATCAGTCTCAGTTTGACCTGCACGCGGGCATCCCGACTTTCGTAAGCTGGGACCGCTGGGTCAAGTTCTGCTACGAGCACGACGCAGCATAGAAACTTCCCGGGCTGCAGAGGTCCTACAGGAACGGGACGATGACGCACCAGCGTTGGCGGTCCGGCCCGCGCATATGTCATGGCCCGGCTATGCGCCAGAAAAGTCGACGTCCGTGAAGACCAGCGATGGCGCCAGGGTCGTCGAGTACGGGTACGGGTCATTGCCGACGAGCGCAAGACCGCTGAACAGGTCGCGCAGGTTGCCCGTCACGTTCATCTCGCCGACCGCACGACCGACCTGGCCATTCTCGATCACGTGACCCCGCAGTCCTAGGGAGAAATCGCCCGTCGTGCCGTCCGCGTTGCCGCCCAGCCAGGACGTCACATAAATGCCGGAGCCGACTTCGGCAAGCAGTTTCTCGAGCGAGTGCCGGCCGGGCTGGACCCGTAGGTTGGACTGTGAGCCGGTCGTCGGCGCGAGGCCCGCCTTGCGCCCGTAATACGTGTCGACGTAGACGTTTCTGACGACGCCGTTGTCGACAATGGGCAGGACCCTGGCGGAAACGCCCTCGCTGTCGTAGAGGCGCGAGCCGAGACCGCGCGTGACCAGCGGATCGTCAACCAGTGTCAACGCTTCGCTGAACGCACGTTCGCCCATCAGGCTGGCCCAGAACGAGCGGCCCTGCTGGATGCTGCGCGCGTTGGCCGAACCCATCAGCCGACCCACGAGGGAGGCCGCTGCGCGCGAATCGACGACCATGGCGGAGTTCAATGTCGGTCCCTTGTCCGCGTCGAGCCGCGCCAGCGCGCGGTCGAGCGCCACCCGTGCCACTTCGTCGGCGGGCGGCAGCGCCGCGACATGGGTGCCGCCGGCGAAGAAGCTGTCCTCGGCTCGCCGGTTGCCGCGGTCCCTGAGCGTCACCTCCGATCCATACCAGCAGTAGGTCGATTCCTGGGTGCCCAGGAAGCCATTGCTGCTGGCGGACGCGGATTGCTGGGAGCCGTCGTACACGCCGCTGGTCGCCGAGATTACGCGGTCGTGATTCCTCGTTGCCTCGTCGAGCACCTTGCACCACGCGAGGCGCTGGTCACGGTCTATTCCCGCGACCCTGGAATCGGCCAGGTCGAGGGGTTTGTCGGGGCGGTTTCTGAAGAGTGCTGGCGGTGTGATCTGTCGGTTCTCGTCCGGTTCCAGGGCCCGCGTGATCGCGACGGCCTCGGCCAGGAAACCGTCCAGTCGCCGCGGCGCCAGGTCAGTCGTCTGGTGGCTCGAGTACCGACCGTTGGCGTAGACCTGCACAGCCAGACCGCGCGAGGTCGTGTCTTGCACCTTCTCGAGCGCCCCGTCCCGGTATTCGAACTGCACGTCCCGGCTCTGGGCAACCGTGGCCCAGACCTGGTCGGCGCCAGCCTTGCGCGCGAGGTCCACGGCCTGCATGGCCTGCTTCTCGAGGTCAGCTGACATTCTGGCCTCCTACCGTCATCCTGGAAACAAGCACGGTTGGAATGCCCTGCGATACCGGCACACTCTGGCCGTTCTTGCCGCAGGTCCAGCCGCCCGTATCGAGCCGCGCATCATTGGCGACCATCGTGATCCGCTTCAGCGACTCGGGGCCGTTGCCGATGATGTTGACATCCTTGATTGGGGCAGTGACCTTGCCGTTTTCGACGAGCCAGCCATTCTTGACGTAGAAGGTATAGTCGCCCGCGCCGATCTGTACCTGGCCATTGGTATAGGTCTCGGCAATGATGCCCCGGTCGACCGCCGCGATAATTTCCTCGCGGGTATGCGGACCCGCTTCCATGAAAGTGCAGCTCATTCGTGGCATCGGCGCGTGCTTGTAGGATTCGCGCCTGCCCGAGCCGGTCGGTTTGACGTCGTACTGACGGGCGCTGATGCCGTCGTGTAGATAGGACTTCAGGATACCGCCCTCGACCAGAACCGTTCGGCCTGCGCGGTTGCCCTCGTCGTCGTAGTTGATCGCCCCGCGCTCGTTGGGGATCGTGGCCTGATCCACGATTGTCACGAAGGGCTCCGCCACTTGCTTCCCGATCATGTCGGAGTAAATGCTGGTGCCCTTGCGATTGAAGTCGGCCTCCATGCCATGGCCGATCGCCTCGTGAAGAAGGATGCCGCTCGCTCCGGACGCCAGGATCACCGGCATCTCGCCGGCCGGAGGACGTTTTGCTTCGAACAAGACCATCGTTCGGTCAACCGCCTCCCGCGCCATGGCCGCCAGGCGCTCCTCGGTGTACCAGCTCATCTCCTGGCGCGCGGCGACGTTTGAGTAACCGCTTTGGACCTGCCCGGCCTTCCTGGCCGTCACCACAGCGTACATGCTGGTCATCGGCCGGCGGTCCATGACCAGGCCACCATCGAGAGTCGCCATCATCACGCGCTCGTCGGCGTCCCTCCAGTGAACTGAGACCTTCTCGATGGCGGGATCAAGCGACTTGGCCTGCGCCTCGACGAACTTCAGGATCGGCAACTTACGGTCGATGCCGACTTCGGACCACGGCACGCTGATGTTGTATAGACCGCCAAGGTCGCGTGGAGCATAGGCTTGCGGCGCGGCAGCGCGGCTGCCCGACGCGATGGCGGAGGCCGTGCGAGCCGCCGCCAGCATTGACGCGAGGGTGAGGTCCTCGGTAAATGCATAGCCAGTCTGCTCGCCGATCACGACGCGGAGGCCGACACCCTGCTCGATCCCTGAGTTGGCCCGCGACACGATGCCGTCCTCGAGGGTCAGGGAATTCTGGCGACTGTGCTGGAAATAGAGGTCTGCTGCGTCCGCTCCATTGGCGGTCAGCTCCGACATGACGCGCGCCACCGTTGCCTGGTCGACGCCAAACCACTCCATGAAAGGGTTTTCCGGAAGCGTATCCGCGACCGTGACGGCCCGCTGCACGCCGCAGGCACCGAGGAAACCTGGCATCGTCAGTACCGCGCTGCCGGCGGCCATCGTACCCAGAAACTCTCGACGCTTCAGGTTCATCATGGTCCCCTCATTGTCTTCGACAGACGCTGCCGCCGGTCGTGATGGCGCATGGCACGCCTCCAGACGGTGTGGCATCTTCTTGGGATGCAACCGCATGGGAAAGGGTTGCATTTTAACGAGCGGCTTCTGTCGTGTCAGATGTTGCGTCGCAACATTTCTGTAAGATGCCGTCGGATTTGGGCGCTACGTCGGGGATTCGGGTGGTTGGCCGGGCAGGCGCCTCACCCCTCATTGGTGCAAGGCTGCTGCTCGGTCCGGACGGCAGACCACGGCATTACCAGACGATGCCTTCCCGTGACTCCATGTAGCCGCAGGGACAGAGCTCGATGCACTTTCCACAGCCTTCGCAGGCTTCGAGCGCGAGCGCGTAGTACTGCCCGGGTCCGGCCTGCTGGATCCGCGTGAAGCCGGCGGCATTGCAGTACATGAAGCACTGGCGGCAGTCGAAGCACAATCCGCAAGACATGCAACGCGCGGCCTCGCTGCAGGCCTGCTCGCTGGTCAGGGTCTGGTCGATCTCGGACTCCGGGTTGGTCAGCCACTCGTCGCGAGGACGGCGGACTGGCGGGACTGCGGCACAGGTCCCGGTAGTAGTCGGCCTTGATAGCGGCCGGATCCACCGCAGGCCGGGAAGTCCACGGCTCCGGCGTCGGTTCGCCGCGCAGCTGGGCATGCGCGGCCTCGGCCGCCAGCCTGCCCTGGGCGATCGCCCGGCTCGCAATCCCCGGGCCACGGTCGTCGCCGCCGGCCCACAAGTCTTCTGCCAGCTTTCCATCACTCGTCGTATGCAGCCACTTGCCGCCGGGGCCGTCGCCGTCGACGCCGCGCCAGCCTGGTTCCTGGGAGACGGCGACCAGCACCGTGTCGGCTTCCAGTACGTACGTGTCGCCGGGCACTGGCTCGGGGCGCTGCCGCCCGTCGGCATCCCGCAAGCCCAGCTGCATGCGCTGGACCTCGAGGCCCGCGAGCGCCGTCCCGTTGCGCAGAACCCTGAGCGGCGCCGAGAGGAACTCGAAGCGGATGCCTTCCGCTTCCGCGTCCGCGACCTCAGGTTCCGATGCCGGCATCTCTTCGCGGCCTCGCCGGTAGAGCACCATCACTTCGGCTCCGTCGCGCCGAGCGGAGCGCGCCGCGTCCATCGCGGTGTTGCCACCGCCTACGACCACGACCCGCGCGCCGAGATCCCGCCGCACACCCTGCTTCCTCTGGGTGAGGTAGTCGATACCCAGGACCACGCCTGGGCCCTTCTCACCCTCGACGCCAAGTCGGCGGCCGGCCTGGGCGCCCAGGCCGAGGAAGAGCAGTGTGTGGCGTTCCCGCAGGTCCTCCAGCGACATGTCGCGGCCTATCTCCACGCCTGTGACCAGCGCGACGTTCATGTCGAAGACACGGCCGATTTCCGCGTCCAACACGTCCCGGGGCAGGCGGTAGTCCGGAATCGCGTGGCGCAGCATGCCGCCGGGGAAGTCGCGCCGTTCGTAGACGGTGACGGGGTAGCCGCGGCGGGCCATCTGGTAGGCGAAGGACAGGCTGGCGGGACCGGAGCCGATCACGCCCACGGATTCCGTGCGCGTCTTCGTCATCGAGTCCCGGCAGCGACAGCTTGCGGGAGATGCCCCAGTCGCCGAGGAATCGCTCCATCGCGTTGATCGACACTGCGCCATCCTTGGCCTCGCGGCTGCAGCGAGTCTCGCATGGATGGGGACATATGCGGCCCAGCGTGGCAGGGAAGGGATTCAGGTTGACCAGCTTCTCCCATGCCTGGTCGTAGGCCTGCTCGAGGCTGAGCCCTGTCTTCTCGCGCTGGGCGATGATCCCCAGCCAGCCGCGGATGTCGCCACTGTTGGGGCACTGCGCCTGGCATGGGGGCGTCTTTTCCAGTTGTTGGGCGTGGGTCCAGAAGGGCTGGTCCGGGCCGGGGCCAGCCGGCTCACCGTCATTGTTCATGCTATTTCTTCCCCCCGGTCCCGCTGCAGGTCTCTGCTCTTGTCCGGCAGGTTGGCGGCGACGAGGTTCCGTACCAGGCTGCCAACATAGGCCGGGTGCAACGTACGCAGGAACACGTCCGTGTACGGCGCGCTGCCGCTGAACAGGTCCCACAGCACGCCCGACATGCGCCGCGGTGCTGCTGACTGCTGCTGCTCCCTGGCGACCATGCTCAGCACGCCGCGCCGCGCGAAGCGGGCGCGTTGGACCAGGCTGCCGACCCAGAAAACGAACTTGCCGACGCGGTTATCCGCGTCAATTTTCTTGCACAAGGGCCAGTAGTGTTCGCGGAAGTCATCCGCGGACACGCCGTGGAAGGCCACGGTCCTGGCTGCAGCCTTGGCGGTACGGTAGGCCGCGCCGATGCCGTCCTTGAATAACCGCGTCGTGCCACTGTCCCCGATCATCACCAGCCTGTCGCCATAGGGCGGCCGGGCGGTTCGGATGTTGATGCGCGGGTAGCAATGACAGATGTGGCGTGGAATCACCCCACCCGGAAAACACCGGGCAACCTCCGGCGACCCGAAAAAGCGATCCATCAGCTCTTCGTCGATGTCGTCCCCCAGCAGGCACAGCGTGGCGTAATCCCCCTTGGGGATAAGCGCGGCGAACTCGAGGCGAGGGATATCAAGCAGGAAGACGTGCATGGACGGGCCCAGGGTCTCCCGGATGACTTCCTTGCCGAGGCGGAATTCGCAGATGAAGGTCTTGGTCAGGGCAGGGGAGACATGCTCCTCGGCAAGGTTCTCCAGGGACTTCGCGAGCCGGCTGTTGACGCCGCTTGCCAGCACGACGAGATCGTAGTCGTCGACACTGCCGTCCGCGCACTCGACCTGCATTGCGTCGTCGTGCTTGCGGACGTCCGAGACGAGTTGTCGCACGATTCGTGCGCCCTTCTCGCTGGCCAGCTGCTGCAGGTAGCCATCGAAGCTGTGCGTGTCCATCGGCTCCGAGTTCCTCGGGCCATTGCCTCGATAAATGGCCGCGATACGGCTCTCGTGCAGGGGGGTGGCGATCTCTACGTCACCCACGTCCATGTGCAGGGTGTAGGACTCCAGACCACGCTGCACGACGTCGTCCGGCAAAGCGATGCCCTCGGTGGCGAGGCGCTGCACCAGCGATTCCGAGACGACGCCGCCGCAGTGGTTGCAGCCGGCCGGGCCGCGATGGCAGAAGTGACGTGGCTCGTACAGGTCCACCGTCAGATCCAGGGCGACGCTATCGGCCATGTTCAGCAGGAAGTAGCTGAACATCGATCCGGCCGGTCCGGCGCCGATCACGGCGATCCTGGAGCCATCCCGCAGGGGCATGCTGGACTTCGACCGCTGCACTTGCGATCGCTCACCAAGCTGGCCGAATCCATCAGTCGTGCGCGCCATCACTGGTTCCTCTTCGGCAATCCTGCGGGTGGGCGCCCACGCAGATTGCGGCAGCAGGCCCTGATCATCCCTTCAAGTGGTGCTCCGCCAGTCGATCGGTCAGGTCGCGTATGCGCTGCGACATGACCTTGACCATCCTGAAGGCGAGGGAAGGATCCTCCTGGACGCCTCCCAGGAAGCTTTTCTTGTCTATCGTCAGCACCCGGGCCGTGCCCAATGCGCGAACGGTGGCGCTGCGGTTCTCCGTTCCGAACAGGGCCATCTCACCGAAGAAGTCGTTGGGTCCGAGCTTGCGTAAGCGCATTTCCTTGCCGTCGACTTCCGCGATCGCTTCGACCTCCCCTTCCTGGACCACATACATGCAGTCGCCGGCTTCGCCCTGCCGTACGATGACTTCGCGGTCCTTGTATTCCTTGCCCAGGGTCGCCATCTGCGTGGCTCCACGCTCGTCTTGGTGCCAAGTAAGTGACACCTAAAGCACGTTTGCAGCGCAACTTGAATCCGGGTTTTAACTACATTGGGCGCACGCGACCCGGCCCAATTCAGGCGTCGTCCTTGGACAGTCGGAAAACCCGCGAATTTGCCCGGATAATGCGCTGCAAGATGTCCCGGGTGCCGGGAAGGATATGGTCCTGCTCGTACCTTGTGGCATTCTCAGCGCCGAATCAGTCGCAATGGCTACTGAAGCCTGAGGCCGTAGAAACAACACATGAAGCTTCTTAACAAGATTGCCCTGGTCACCGGCAGCAGCTCCGGCATCGGGCGGGGAGTCGCGCTCGGGTTCGCCCACGAGGGCGCGGACGTCGTCGTGAACTACCCGGGCGGAAACCAGGCCGCAGCTGCTGAAACGATCTGCGAGGAGATCAAGCAGCTTGGACGCCAGTCAATCGCTGTCCAGGCAGACGTTAGCGTCGAAGCTGAAGCGCATGGACTCTGCCAGGCGGCAATGGACCATTTCGGTCGGGTCGACATACTGGTCAACAACGCCGGGATCGCCGCCGCCTCGCCCGTCCACGAGATTCCGGTCGAGCAATGGGACCGGGTCATTGCGGTGCACCTGCGGGGTACCTTCCTCATGACGCGCGGGACCCTGCCGCAGATGTACGCGCGCGGCCAGGGTCGCATCATCAACACGGCTTCCCAACTTGCCTACAAGGGAGCGCCCGGCTTCTCGCATTACACTGCTGCCAAGGGCGCGATCATTTCCTTCACGCGTTCGGTCGCCCTCGAGATTGGAAATCGGGGCGTCACGATCAACTGTGTTGCCCCGGGTGCGACCCGGACCCCTATCCTGGCTGACGTCCCGCCCGACCTGCTCGAGGAAATCCGCAGGGGGATCCCGCTCGGCCGTATCGCCGAGGTCGAAGATATTGTGCCGAGCTACGTCTTTCTGGCCAGCGAGGACGGTCGCCATTACCACGGTCAATGCCTGAGTCCGAACGGCGGAGACGTCTTCCTGTAAGCCTGCTGGCAATGGGTCCTGGTACCGCGACGTTGTCCGCGGGCTAGCCCGGACGTCGATCGCAGTCCACTGCCCCCGCGCAGTCGCGACACGCAGTTCTCGGCCATGGTAATCTCGGTCTCCATCTCGGGGAGGGCCGGACGGTGCTGCCGTTCTGGTTCCTGGAGGAGGCTCGATGAGCTCGATTCGGGTACTGGTCGGCACGAAGAAGGGCGCCTTCATCTTGACGGCAGATGGCAGGCGCGAGCAGTGGAAGGTGGACGGTCCGCATTTTGCGGGCTGGGAGGTGTACCACCTCAAGGGTTCACCGCGGGACCCGAACCGTATTTACGCGTCGCAGACCAGCGGCTGGTTTGGCCAGGTCATCCAGCGCTCGGATGACGGAGGGAAGACCTGGAGCCCGCCTGGTACCGGATCTGAGGACCTGGCGGGCGCCGACGGGATTCCCGGCGGACAGAGCAACATGTTCCTTTATGAAGGCGAGGTGGGCACGCACAAGTTCCACGACGGTTCGCAACGTCCGTGGGAGTTCAGGCGTGTCTGGCACATCGAGCCGTCGCACACGGACCCGGACACCGCGTACGCGGGTGCGGAAGACGCGGCGATCTTCAGGACAACGGACGGCGGCAGTACCTGGCAGGAGCTGCCGGGCCTGCGCCAGGCCAAGGGGCACCTCTGGCAGCCAGGCGCAGGCGGAATGTGTCTGCACACCATTCTGCTCGACCCGGGGAACCCAGACCGCATCTACGTCGCCATCTCGGCCGCAGGCGCGTTTCGAAGCGATGATGGTGGACAGACGTGGAAGCCCATCAACCGCGGGCTGCGCTCGCCTTACGAGCTGCCCGACCCTGACGCGGAAGTCGGTCACTGCGTGCACCGCATCGCGCATCATCCATCGCGTCCGGATGTACTGTTCATGCAGAAGCACTGGGACATCATGCGTAGTGACGACGCAGGCGACCAGTGGAGTGAAGTCAGCGGGAACCTGCCGACGGATTTTGGCTTTCCCATCGATGTTCACGCGCACGAGCCAGAGACGATCTACGTCGTGCCCATCACGAGCGATTCGCTCCACTACCCGCCTGATGGCAAGCTGCGGGTATATCGTAGCCAGACGGGCGGCAACGAGTGGGAGCCACTCACCAAGGGTCTGCCGCAGACAGACTGCTACGTCAACGTGCTGCGTGACGCGATGGCGGTCGACCAGCTCGATCCCTGCGGTGTGTATTTCGGTACGACTGGCGGTCAGGTCTACTGCTCGCCGGATGGCGGCGACAGGTGGACTCCGATTGTCCGCGATCTTCCCGGCGTGCTGTCCGTCGAGGTGCAGACTCTGCCGTGATCCGCGTGGTCTTGCCCTATCACCTGTGCAATCTCGCGCGCATCGACGGCGAGCTGGAACTGGAAGTCAGCGGACCGCCCACAATCGATGCCCTGCTGAGCGCGCTCGAGGCGCGTTTCCCGTGCTGCGCGGGACCATGCGCGACCATGGCACGCTGCAGCGCCGCCCACTCATCCGCTTCGTTGCCTGCAGGCAGGATCTGTCATTCGACCCTCCGGACACCTTACTGCCCGAGGCAGTTGTCAGCGGCATGGAGCCGTTGCGGGTCGTTGGCGCCATGGCGGGCGGTTGACGGCGCATTCGACTCAGCGCAGAGTCAACCTCGCATCGCGTGCCTGAAGCGGCAAGTGGCGCGGTGTAGATCGACCCTGATGGTCAGGGCGGCGAAATCAACTCGCATGTTGGTCACGCCGACCCGGCAAGCCCGTCACTGGCCTCCCGTTGCCGGTAATGACAAGCTACGCCCCCATTCCACCGGGAGGCCGCCGTGTCCGATGGTTTCGATAGCTTCGTGCAGGACTACCACGAGCACCTGCTCGAGGACCCGAATTCCTGCGTAAGCCTCGGCGTCGAGCGGCGACTCGATGAGCTGCCTGACCCGTCCGCGTCGGCATTCGAGGCGCGAGCGCGGCGCGCCCGGGCGCTGCTGGCGCGACTCGACACCATGGACCGCGGCTCGCTGGATTTCGACACCACGCTCGACGCGGACCTGGCGCGCCTGACGCTGGAGGCGCGGATCCACGAGGCGACCTACACTTTCAACGGGCGGACCCGCCAGGCGCAGCTGCCCTCGGCCGGCGATGACCTGGGCGACGGCATCTTCCTGCAGTTCGTAAACGATCCCCGCGAGCCGGCTGAGCGGCTCGGCACGATCACCAGCCGTATCGAGGCGATTCCCGGCTATCTTGACGCGCTGCTTGACCGCCTCGACACGCCAGTGGCGCGCTGGGTATCCATGGAGCTCGACAAGGTGTCGGAGCTGCCCGAGCTGTTCGACACGCTCCAGGGCTGGGCGGTGGAGGCGCGCTGGGATGGGCGGACGCGGCTCGAAGCGGCCAGTGCCGTCGCGAGGGACGCGCTGCGGGCTTATACAGCGCGTCTCGCGATGCTGCCAACTACCCGTCAGCTTCACCTCAGCGAAGCCGATGCGCGACGTATCGTCGAGCTCAAGGGCATCGACCGGAGCCTGGAGCAGCTACATGCCATGGCTCGCGAGTTCCTGGCAGAGACCGGCGAGATCGTCGAGTCATTGCGGGGCCAGCTGGTGGCGAAGTACAGGTTGCCGGCCAGCGCTACGGCCGATGACGTCACGCGCTTCCTTGCGGATCGCTACAAGGTACCGCTGACGAACGGACGACTCGAGGACATCCTCGACCGCTATGAGGAGGAGCGGCGCCGCATCGACGCCTTCATTGAGCAGCGTGGTCTCTTTCCGGTGCCCGCGGAGCAGGACCTGAGGATCATGCGGACACCTGGCTTCATGACGCCGAGCATCCCGGCTGGCGCGATGATGCCGCCCCCGGCCTTCCGGCCAGGCGTGCGCAGGAGCCTCGTGTACCTGACGCTCTCCGACGAACTTGCCGCCGAGCACACCGAGTTGTCCATTCCCGGCATGATGATCCATGAGGGCATCCCGGGGCACCACCTGCAGCTGGCGTTTGCCGCCATGCACCCGTCGATCATCCGGCGCCACTACGATGGGATGCACCACGCTGAAGGCTGGACGACCATGCTCGAGGACTACATGCTCGACATGGGCTACATGGGGGACCTGACTGACGAGGCGCGCTTCGGTGCCAAGCGCGACATCAGCCGCATCGGCGCACGGGTGGCCATCGACCTGTTCTTCATGACTGGTGAGAAGGACTTTCTCGACGTCGGCGTTCCCTGTGACCTCACGGGCGACGATCCCTTCGAGGCCGCCGGAAACCTGCTCGCGGCCGTGACAGGCTTCGTTCCCGGGCGCGTCCAGGCCGAGTTGAACTGGTACAGCCAGGAGCGCGGCTACCCGCTGAGCTACCTGGCCGGCAACCGATTGGTCTGGGATCTCAAGCGCGACGTGGGTCGGGCCAGCACGCTTTCGGGCGTCGAGCTCGACCGGCGCTTCCACCACCTGTACCTGGTCTCGGGCAACATGCCGCTGAGCTTCCTGCGGCGCGTGTGTGAGCACGAGGGGTTGCTGGGCTGATATGCGCGCCAGCGGATAAACGGTATCGGTAGTTCCGGAGCCTGACCGCGCCTTCGGTGCAAGGCTTCAGCAGTTGGTAAGTTCAATGGGAACGAACCATTCAATGATCAACGCCCGACAGTCGCGACTGATCACTTGCCTGGAATGATCAGTCTTGAAGTTCGGCCGCAGATGGTGAAGCAAGCCCAGCCATGTGCCGCTGAAATGCGCGCATCACGACCAGGTGAATTGCCGCCTGAGTCGCCCTGTAGAAGACCCAGGGAAGTTGCGGTGCAAAATCATGAATGGCCACGATCGTATTGCGACCGTTCAGTACATCCCGAAACTCGAGCCTTGGTCTTCCTTCGCTCTGTCCCCGGGCCAGCAGGCCGCCGGTAATGAAGTACATGCAGCGGTCGGGGGAGCTGTCGCCAGGCTGGAAAGTCAGTTCCAGGAGGAGCAACCGTGGCAGCCGGTTATAGACACGGCAGGAGCTGTGCTCATCCACTTCGCAAACGACCAGGTGCCAGGTAAAACGCGGCAGCCACTGGAAGTAATGTTTGGCAACCCAGGTGGCGTCAAGGCCCATCGGAAGCGCCAGGCGCTGGATCGAGCGCACGCCGCGCCTGGACCTGATTGCGGACAGGTATCTCCGCAAGAATGCCTCCCTAGGATTGACGGGTAGATGGCCGCCCAGCTGCTCTATTTCGCGCGCGACGAGGTCTCGTGGCAGCGTCGCACCGTTGGCGATAAAGCGCTGTAGTGGACTGTCCGGAACATCCATATCATGGCGGAGTTGTTCGACCGCCAGCCGCACCAGGTCCTGATGGGCGCGGCGATCTAGCAGCCTCAGGTACCACTCGTAGAGGCGGGGCGGAAACAAGGGGACTGCCAGGATCACCGGTCTCCTGTGCAGAACGTCCGCAGCCTGCCGCAGCAGGTCCCCATAGTTGAGGGCGACAGGCCCGCCAATTTCAAGTTGTTCTCCATATGTGGCCTGATTTCCCAGGCAGAATCGAATGCCTCGAATGACATCGCTGACCGCGATGGGTTGTTTGCGAGTCAAGGCCCATTTCGGAACCAGCACGATGGGCAGTCGCGTGGCTGCGTTGGCGAGCAGCTTCACTGCATTGCTCCCCGGTGCCACCACCAGTCCGGCACGCAGCGCCGTGACTGGTGTGCCGTAGGAGGAAAGCGCGTCCATCACTTCGGTACGTCTCTTATGGACCGACGTCTCGATACTCCCCTTGGGAACATAGCCGCCTAGGTACACGATCTGCTTGACACCATGTCGGCTGGATGCGCGGGCCACGTTGTCGGCAATCAGCAGGTCCAGGTCCTCGCACGCCGCCTGGTCGAGGCGGGCAGTGGGCATCCTGGTGTGCACGAGGTACACGATGTATTCGCAGCCTGCGATTGCGGCTTCCACGTCCCGTCTTGAAAAGGCTTCGCAGGCGCGCCACTCGATTGCAGGCTCTGGTCCGGCCGGTCCGATACGAAAATCAGAGCCCACCAGAGCGATGACGTCGTGGTCCGCAGACAGTTCCCGGCAAACAGCCGTGCCAATGGCGCCACCGGCCCCGGCAACCAGGATCTTCGCTCGCTGCTGTTCGAGCAGGTTCAATACCGGATCCGCCGTAGCTGCCGCCCGAGTCGCCATTATAGGGTTGCGCCAATCGTCGCTGAGGCCGCAGGCGGAATCTCTCAGGGTAACCGTCCAGCCGGCAGTGGCTCGTCTGGAGCGACAGTGATGCCCGTGATCGTGGCGATCTCGTTGAGCCGCTCCATCAGCTCGGCCTGCCGCCCGGCCGTGATTCCCTGCTTGGCCAGGAGGTCCGCAAAGATTGGATGTTGCTCCATCCGCTCGATCAGTGAGCCAGGCAACTTGGCGCGGCACATGACTCGAAGCGGACCGAAATCGATGAAGCTGATCGGCCGGAAGCTGACAGCCCTCACATAATGCTCCAGTGACTGATCCATTTCGTCCAGCATGCAGTGGGTATAGACGAGAAAGGAACCGTGGACATTCTTGAGCGAGCGCAGCTTGTCGTGATACTCCCGGACCCGCTCGGGTTGCTTGTGCCAGAAGTGATAGAAAGCTTTCGCAACATGAGAGAATTGGTCATCTTCCAGGGTCTCGATGTCGCGCTCAGCGTAGTGAAACTGCCCGGTACGCGAATACAGCACTGATCTTTCGTAACGGAACAGCGGGCACCCCGGATCCTTCTGGATTTCGCTCGACCACAGGCGGATGGCTTCGCCGAACTCACCGATCGCAGCGAAGTAATTGGGCAACTCCTCGTCGGCGTCCGAGTCCTCGAAGTTGTGCCACGGCGAGTCGAACATGTGCTTGGCGAAATCCCGCGTGGCCACGAAGAAACCGAAAGCTGGGAGGACCCAGGTAAGTTGCTCATAGCCGAAACTTCCCCATTCCGGATCGTTGTCGCGAATCTTTTCTATGGCCTCCAGCGCCAGGCTTCGCGCATCCGGCAAGCCTTCCCGGTAGAGTCGTCGCTCGATGTGGATCCACGGGACCGGCGGACGAAAGCCGTATCTCCTTGCATTGGCTGCCGCGACGCGCGCCATCTCGAGTCGCGCCTGGCCACCACCGTGATACCGCCGACTCATGTGGCACGCCAGATAGAGCCGGTAGTGTGCGCGAGCGAAGGTCGGGTCAATGGCTATCGCCTGCTGGAAGTAGCGGATCGCGTCGTCGAAGCTTTCAGCCGTCATGCCGGACAAGGCGTGCTTGCCGAGAAGGAACGCATTCAGCGCTGCGAAACTCGTCGACTCGGTCTTGCGCGTACCAATCTGCTTCGGTGTATCGGTACCAAGGGCCGGGCTCAGCGCCTGTGCAATCTGCGTGGCGACCAAATCCTGGATCTCCAAGACGTCCGAGATCTGGTGGTCGTAACGGTCGGCCCATATCGACTCGCCGCTGTACACGTCGTCTAGCCTGAAAGTGAGACGCAGTCTGTCGCCTGACTTGCGCAGGCTCCCGCTCAGCACCGTGCGGGCGCCAAAGCGCAGGCCAACCACTCGCGGGTCCAGCTTTTCCTCCCTGAGCGTGAAAGCGGAAAAGACCCTCAGACCCCGGATCTGCTTGAGACGGTGAAGCACTTCGTCGACGATTCCCTCGCACAGATACTCGATCTGCGGATCCTCGCTCCGGTTTGTGAGCGGCAGGATGGCGACCGATGCGCCAGGGCTGGCGCCGTCACGATTCGCGGGCGTAGGTCTTGTGACCACCGGTGAGGCGAGCCGGTAGCCGGTCTTTGGGATCGTCTCGATGTAGTCGATCTGTCTGCCGTCACGGGCCAGCGCCTGGCGCAGGTCGGCGATGCAGCTGTAGATCGTCCCGCTGGTGACGACTTTGCCGCGCCACAGGTCGTCGTGTAGCGCTTCCAGGGTCGTGACCCTGCCCTGCTGCTCCGCCAGGTAGACCAGCATGTCCATCAGCTGCTTGCGCAAGTAGATTGACTCGGTCGCCGTGCTGATCCGATTGAGATCAGGCTCGACGAGCCAGTCGCCGACCGCGAACGCAGTTGGCCTGCCTGCAGCCAATGATCGATGCTCCTATCGTGCCGATTCGCGGAAGTCGTTGATATTCTGAAAAAAATACTACGTCACGCGGTCGCTCGTGTACAGCAATCGGCCGCGCCGGCCCGGCGCCTGCGAGAAAAATCCAAGGAAATCCAGAGAAAACCCTGCGGGTCGGCCAGGGCGGTCGGCGCTAGTGTCTGCGCCGTCGCAATGAGTGCTGCGACGAGCAGGAGAGACCCATGCCGACATATGTAATCGAGCGCGAGATCCCGGGGGCCGGTCTGTTTTCAAGCGGAGACCTCGAGGATCTTGCCCGGAAATCCCGTAGCGTCCTCGACCGACTGGGTACCGACATCCAATGGATCGAGAGCCATGTCGCCGATGACAAGATCTACTGCATCTACCGTGCCGCCAGCGAGGAGCTGATCAGGCAGCACGCGCAGCAGGGTGGTTTCCCTGCCGATTCAATTGCCCGGATCAGGGCAAAGATCGACCCTTCCACGGGCGAATCGCCCATCGAAGAAAGCGCATCGCATTTCAAGGGCTGAGGTCCCTCGGTCCGTACGTCCGGC
This sequence comes from uncultured Gammaproteobacteria bacterium, assembly GCA_963715485.1. Classification (GTDB taxonomy): domain Bacteria; phylum Pseudomonadota; class Gammaproteobacteria; order Steroidobacterales; family Steroidobacteraceae; genus SG8-30. The sequence goes on along the minus strand of OY970244.1, from coordinate 2,937,887 downwards.
GTCGAATCAGATCGTTACAAAGGAGAATCGCATGAACAAGAAGAACCTGTTGGCCCTGGTGGCGACACTGGCGCTTGGCGGCATCGCCGGGCTGGCGCAGGGCGGCGACGAGCCCCCGATGCAACGCTATGTCATCGAGCGGGAAATTCCAGGCGCGGGCCAGATGACGGCTGAGCAATTGCGCGATGCGGCGGCCAAGTCGAACCACGTGCTGCAAGAGCTTGGACCTGACATCCAGTGGGTGCAGAGCTACGTCACGGGCGACAAGCTCTATTGTGTCTACAATGCCCGCAGCGAGTCACTGATCCGGCAGCATGCCGAGCGCTCGGGCTTCCCGGCCAATAGCATCCTGAAGGTCGAGGCAGTCATCGATCCGACCACTGCGCAATAGCCGGCAACCGCGCCGTTCAGCTCTGGGCGTTGCAAGCCTGGATACGGGAATACAACCCTGACGGCGTGTTAGCCGCGCTGAATCCGCGCGCTTCGGGACCGGATTGCGCCTGGCCGTCGGCCGAAAGTGGCCGGCAGCCAGGCGTGCAAGCAAGTTCTGAACCGGCCGCGCTTACGGCTGTGGCTGCGTGACCTGGGTGCCCTGGTCCGACATGTGCTTGCCGAGGAAACGCAGCACGTTCTCGTACCAGGCGACGACGTTGCGCGGCTTGAGGATCCAGTGATTCTCGTCGGGAAAGACCAGCAGCTCGCAGTCGACGCTGTGATACTGCAGCGCCTCGAAAAGGTTCAGCCCTTCGTTAATGGGGCAACGGTAGTCTTTCTCCCCATGGATGATCAGCACCGGCGTCGTCCACTGGCTGATGTGACGGATCGGCGCATAGCGGTCGAACCCGGCCATGTCGTCATACGGATTTTCACCACCCATTTCCAGGTACCACCAGGCCGGGTGGTCGGTGGTGCCGGTGAACTGCGCCATGGTCACGATGCTGGCATGCGTGATCAGGCACCTGTAGCGCTGTGTCTGGGTGCCGATCCAGTTGGTCATGTAGCCGCCAAAGCTGCCGCCCATCGCCATGATGCGTCCGGGGTCGACCTCCGGACGCTGCTCCAGCGCGTCGGTCACCGCCATCAGGTCTTCGAAGCACTGCCTGCCCCACACGTTTCCCCAGATGCCCTGCACGAACGCCTGGCCAAATCCGGTGGAGCCGCGTGGGTTGGGCTGCACCACGGTGTAGCCCTGCGCGGTCGCAAGCAGGGCGTTCCATCGCCAGTGCCAGCCGTCGCCGGCCATTCCAATTGGCCCGCCGTGGATCCACAGCAGTGTCGGCGTGTTCTTCGCGCCCTTGGGACGCGTGATCACACTGTGAATGGCTGCGCCATCAGTTGAAGTCGTCGTGATGTGCTCGATCTCGGCCCAATTGCTGGCTGGCGTGAAGCCCGACAGTCGCGCCAGCGGCACGGGCGCGCGGTCCGGTCCGTCCAGCCGGTAGCACTCCGGCGGATCGAGCAGGGACGAGCGGATGCAGGCCGCGCGACCGTCAGGGAGAGCCACGATCTCACCGTGTGTGCCGCCGCCTTGCCGTGGCGTCCATGCGGTCACCGAACCGTCCGCGACGGCAATGCTGAACACTGGCGTGATGCCGCCGTCATCGGCGCTGACCAGGACCATCGTGCCGTCGGCGCTCCAATCGGCGAGATTCGGCCAGCGATCCCAGCCAGTGGCCAGCTCGCGTAACGCGCCGCTGGCGACGTCGATCAGCGTCAGTGTCGGGCGCACCACGGTGTGCGCCGAGCGCTGCTCGCGGACGACCGCAATCGCAGTGCCGTCGGGAGAAAACACTGCCCCGCTGTTCATCGTGGTGGGGGCCTGACCGTGAAGCGTTTGCGCCCTGCTGGCCAGGTCGATCACCAGGATGCTCGAGTCTTCTTCCCGGTCTGCACCGACCGTCGCCCAGCTGGCGAGCACGCGGCGACCGTCATCGCTGACATCGAGATGCGGTTCGATCCAGAGTTCGGTGGTGGCCTCGGGCGTCAGGTCCTCGCGGTTCCTGCTCTCTCCAGTTGCAACGATCAGGTGGGTGTTGGCGCGGTCGAGGTTCTGGTGCAGCCACTGGTCCCAGTGACGCACCGGCTGGCGCCTGAAGTTGCGCGCGCTGGGGCCCTTCTTGGCGCGCTCCGCCGCGGTCTCGCGCTGCTTGTCCGGGGCGACGCCCGGTAGCACCGGCGCAAAGTAGGCCAGGCGGTCGGCCTTCGACGCGAACCGGAATGCCTCCACGCCGAGTGGCTCGTCGGTCAGTTGCAGTGGTTCGCCGCCGCCGACGGGTAGCAGCCAGACCTGCGCGCGCTTGTCAGCGTCGTCGTCTGCCTTGACTTCGTTGGGCTCGCGGTTGGACAGGAAGCCCAGCGCGCCGTCGTGGCGAAAACACGGGGCGCTGTCTTTGCTGTCGCCGCGAGTGAGCTGCACGGCGGGGCTGCCGTCGGTGGGGACTTTCCACAGGTCGGAGACATACTTGGCGCCGTCGCGGTCCGTGCGTTGTACGCAGACCGCCAGCCAGCTGCCATCGGGGCTGGCCGCGATCGCGCTCACGCGCCTCAGTGAGACGTGCTGTTCAACCGTATAGGGTGCGTTCATCGGACGGATGGAATATCCAAAGAGTCAGTAACTGTCAAGCAGGAGACCTCTTGTCGCGGGTGCCGGGCAGGCGCGGCTGCCGCGGAATGCGGACCTCAGCAGTTTGCATGGATCGGGCCGGGCCACGCGCGATAGGAAAGGCCCCGGGGTCGCCGGGGCCTCTCGAGCCTCGAACATCGAAAGGGACAGTCCGCTGCGGGGACAGTCCCTACAGCAGCGGCACCAGCAGCAGCGCCACGATGTTGATGATCTTGATCAGCGGGTTGATGGCCGGGCCGGCGGTGTCCTTGTAGGGATCGCCCACGGTGTCGCCGGTCACGGCCGCCTTGTGCGTCTCGGAGCCCTTGCCGCCGTAGTTGCCTTCCTCGACGTACTTCTTGGCGTTATCCCAGGCGCCGCCGCCGGTGCACATCGAGATGGCGACAAACAGGCCGGTTACGATCGTACCGATCAGCACGCCGCCAAGGGCGCGGACGCCGGCGCCGGGGCCCAGCAGCAGGTTCATGCCGAAGCCGACGATCACCGGGATCAGGATCGGCAGCAGCGAGGGGACGATCATTTCCTTGATCGCCGCGCGCGTCAGCATGTCCACGGCCTTGGAGTAGTCCGGCTTGGCCGTGCCGGCCATGATGCCCGGGATTTCCTTGAACTGGCGGCGAACCTCGACAACGACCGAGCCAGCGGCCCGGCCGACGGCTTCCATCGCCATGGCTGCAAACAGGTAGGGCACCAGGCCGCCGATGAACAGGCCGATGATCACTGCCGGGTCGGACAGCGAGAATTTTTCGAGCTTGCCGGCGATGTCCAGGTTGTTGGTGTAGTCCGCGAACAGCACCAGGGCGGCGAGGCCCGCGGAGCCGATCGCGTAGCCCTTGGTCACGGCCTTGGTCGTGTTGCCCACCGCATCGAGCGCATCGGTGATCTTGCGCACCTCCGGCGGCAGGCCCGCCATCTCCGCGATGCCGCCGCCGTTGTCGGTGATGGGGCCGTAGGCGTCGAGCGCCACGATCACGCCCGTCATCGACAGCATGGCCGTCGCGGCGACCGCGATGCCGTAGAGGCCGCCGAGCACGTGTGCGCCCCAGATGGCAGCGCAGATCGCCAGCACCGGATAAGCGGTCGACTTCATCGAGACCGCGAGGCCCGCGATGACGTTGGTGCCATGCCCCGTCTGCGAAGCGGCGGCCACATAGCGAACTGGCGCGTATTCGGTCGCCGTGTAGTACTCGGTGATGACGATCATCGCGCCGGTGAGCACGAGACCGATCAGCGCGCAGCCGAAGAGGTTCATCGCCTCGTCGCCCATCATCGCTTTGGTGACGAAGTAGAACGCAACGGCGGCGATCAGGCCGGACACGATCAGGCCGCGGTACAGCGCGTTCATGATCTTGCCGCCATCACGCGCCTTGACGAAGAACGTGCCGACGATCGAGGCGATGATGGACACGGCGCCCAGCACCAGCGGATAGAGCACGGCGTTGATACCGAGCGTCGCCTGCATCGTGAGGCCGGCGAGCAGCATCGTGGCGACGACGGTGACTGCGTAGGTCTCGAACAGGTCGGCAGCCATGCCGGCGCAGTCGCCCACGTTGTCGCCCACGTTGTCGGCAATCACCGCGGGGTTGCGGGGATCGTCTTCGGGGATGCCGGCTTCGACCTTGCCTACCAGGTCGGCGCCGACGTCCGCGCCCTTGGTGAAGATGCCGCCGCCCAGTCGCGCAAAGATGGAGATCAGCGAACCGCCGAAGGCCAGGCCCACCAGTGAGTGCAGCGACTTGTCGACGTCACCGCCGGTGACGTTCAGCATCAGGCTGTAGTAGGCCGCGACGCCGAGGAGGCCGAGGCCGACGACCAGCATGCCGGTGATGGCGCCGCCGCGGAACGCGACCTGCAGCGCAGGGTTCAGGCCGATGCTCGCGGCATGGGCCGTGCGCACGTTGGCGCGTACCGACACGTTCATGCCGATGTAGCCCGCGGCACCCGAGAGGATGGCACCGACGGCGAATCCGCCTGCCGTGAGCCAGTTGAGCGCGAAGCCGAGGACGAGGAACAGCACGGCGCCGACGAGGGCGATGGTGCTGTACTGGCGGTTCAGGTAGGCGCCTGCACCCTGCTGGATGGCGGCGGCGATTTCCTGCATGCGTGCATTGCCCGCCGGTTGCGCGATGATCCAGCGCACCGAAAGCGCGCCGTAAACGATGGCGATGATGCCCGCCACGATAGCCAGCCACAACGCCGTCTGAGTGTCGATCATTGGTGATCCTCCCCGGGGATTCTTGCTCTTTCGCGGCACGGGGCCCGCATGCGGCCCCGTGTAAACCATAGAATTATATCACGAAATTGGTTTTCAGCTTGCGCCTGACGCGGGCCTTCCTGAGCACGACGTAATCTGGCAAGCCGTCCTTGTAGGGCGGGTAACTCTCGCCCCCGATCAATGGCAGAAGGTAGCGCCGGCCGGCTGCGGTGATGCCGAAGCCGTCGGCCGTAATGTAGTGACGCGGCACCATTTTTTCCTTGTTGGCTACGTCTGCGATGTCGGTCGAACCGATCGTCCATCGATACGGTCGCGACGACCTGCGCACGATAACGGGCATCACCGCGTTCTGGCCGGCGAGGGCCAGCTCGACAGCCGCACGGCCGACCGCGTAGGCCTGCTCCACGTCGACCTTTGAGGCGATGTGGCGCGCGGCACGCTGCAGGTAGTCGGCCAGCGCCCAGTGGAACTTGTAGCCGTGAGCTTCCTTGACCATGGTCGCCAGGGTCGGCGCCACGCCCCCGAGCTGCACGTGACCGAACGCGTCACGGGTGCCCATGTCGGCGAGAAAGCGCCCATCGGCGGTGCGCGTGCCCTCGGACGCAACCACCACGCAGTAGCCGTAGCGCTCGACGCATTCCTTGACCCGTGCCAGGAATCGGGCCTGGTCGAAAGCGATTTCCGGAAACAGGATGATGTGCGGCGCGTCGCCGGCCTTGCGTCCCGCCAGCCCACCCGCGGCGGCGATCCAGCCGGCATGGCGGCCCATGACCTCTAGGATGAAGACCTTGGTCGAAGTCCGCGCCATCGAGGCAACGTCCATAGCGGCCTCCCGCGTCGAGACGGCGACGTACTTGGCAACCGAGCCGAAGCCCGGGCAGCAATCGGTGACTGGCAGGTCGTTATCGACGGTCTTGGGGATGCCGACGCAGGTCACGTGATAGCCCATCTGGTCGCTGATCTGGGACACCTTGTGGGCGGTATCCATCGAATCGTTGCCACCGTTGTAGAAGAAGTAGCGGATGTCGTGGGCACGGAAGACCTCGATCAGCCGCTCGTACTTGGCCCGGTCCTTCTCGAGGTCCTTGAGCTTGTAACGGGCCGAGCCGAAGGCGCCCGAAGGGGTCCATTTCAATGCGCGGACAGCGGCAGCAGTCTCCTTGCTGGTGTCGATCAAGTCCTCGGTCAGTGCGCCAACGATGCCGTCGCGGCCGGCATAAAGCTTGCCGATCCGGCCGCGATGCCGCCTGCAGGCGTCGATCACTCCGGCCGCGGAGGCATTGATTACCGAGGTGACCCCGCCGGATTGTGCGTAGAACGCATTGGGCTTCGAGGGTTTATCTTTTGTGGCAGGCATGATCGGATCCCTGGCTTGAGCGGGCGCCGGCCCGCGGCCGGGCAAGGATAGCCGATCGCGCAGCAGGCAAGGAGCGGCACCGGCATTCGACTGATGTCGGGTGCCGCGCGTTTGACGCTCCGGGGAGCGCCATGCAGCATTGGCGCCCGGTCAATTTTCCGTAGCTATAGTGGGGATGTGAAATGAGGCTTGTTCTGCTAGGCGCACCGGGATCGGGCAAGGGGACCCAGGCCCAGAAACTGGTGCAGAAATACGGAATTCCCCAGGTTTCGACCGGCGACCTGCTGCGCGACGCGGTGGCGCGCAAGACGGCGCTTGGGCTCGAGGCCAAGGCCGCGATGGACGCCGGCAAGCTGGTTGCCGACACGATCGTGCTGGCCATGATCCGGGAGAGGCTCGCCAGGCCTGACGCCGCTCGCGGCTTCATCCTGGACGGTTTCCCGCGCAACGTTGCACAGGCCGACGCATTGGGGACCCTGCTGTCCGAGATGGGCAAGCCACTCGACTCGGTGGTCCTGATGGATATTGACACCAAGGTGCTGTTCAAGCGCTTGACGGGTCGCCGTACCTGCCGCCGCTGTGCGCGGGTGTTCAACATCTACACCAATCCGCCAGGCAAGAAGCCCGATTGCGAGGGTGGCCGGGCGCACGATCTGTTCCAGCGTCCGGACGACAATGAAAAGACCATCAGCCACCGGCTCGAGGTTTACGAGGCCCAGACCCGGCCGCTCGTTGCCTACTACCGCAAGCGCCGCCTGCTGAAGGTGATCGACGCGACGGGCGAGCTTGATGACGTATTTGCCCGGCTCGAGCGGGCGATTCCCGGGACCGATGCGGCGAAATCAGGCAAGCGCGCAGCGCCTGCGCGACGGCGCCGACCCGCAACACGTCCCGGAAAGGGAACCATCATGGCAAGCAAGACAGTGAAGAAGACCGTTCGCAAGGCAGTGCGCCTGGAGAAAAAGGCTGCGAAATCAATCCGCAAGACCACACGCAGTGCCGCAAAGTCGGTGAAGCGTGCAACCACCAAGGTTCGCAGAGCGGTGCGACGCGCGGTCAAGCCGACCGTAACGGATCGTGCCACCGCACCGCTGCGTGCGGCCGGAAAATCCGCCAAGAGGGCCGTGAAGAAGACGGCGTCAAAGGCCAGGAAGGCGACACGGCCGTCCGCGGCGAAGCGCGCCAAGCGCACGGTGAAGAAGTCTGTTCGCAAGGTCCGGCGCTAGCGGGAAAGGGCGCTCGACGTCTCGCGTCAGATCGCTGCGAGCAGTCGTTCGCCGATCACCTCGCGACGCCATCCTGACAACGGCGCCACGTCGCGCGTACCGCGCACCAGGGCGGTCAAGTCCCTGCGAGTCGCCAGTATTTCCGGGCTGATCCCGAGTTCGGCCGCGACACTTTGCTGGACGGCTTGCAGCCGTTTGGCCGCAGCGGTCTGTTCGGGAGTGAGCCGATCGACTGACAGCGAGGCGTCATCCGGATCTGCCTCCCGCGAGGCAAGGTCGATCAGCTGCAGGATTTCCGCGGCTCGCCGCGTCAACAGGGCAGCGGGAAGCATCGTCAACTGGCGCAGCGCGGACTCCGATGCCGGCCGCAGGCGAGCCAGCTCGCGGATCGCATCGTCCGACAGCACCCAGCCCCTGGGCAGGTCCTTGTTGATGGCGCGCAGCTCACGCCACGCGGCAAGGACCCGGATCACGGCGCGTTCCTCGGGGCGAAGGCGCTCGATGCCCTTGAAGCGCCGCCAGGCGTCCTCCGGATGCGTCACATAGAGGGCCGGATCCGACAGCAGACGGCATTCCTCCTCGAACCAGGCCTGCCGGCCAGCGGCTGAAAGTCGTGCCTCGAGTACCTCTGCGACCGGACCGAGATAGCGAACGTCGTCTGCGGCGTAAACGAGCTGTTCCAGCTTTAGCGGACGTGCGGCCCAGTTGGTGCGCGCATGTCCCTTCTCAAGTTCGACCCCAAGCAACTGCCTGACCAGATCGGCATAGCCGACCTGGGCTGGAAAGCCCAGCATCCCGGCTGCGATCTGGGTATCGAAGACCGGCGCCAGCGGTTCCCCCGTCAGCGGCATCAGGACCTCGATGTCCTGGCGCGCGGCGTGAACTAGCTTGCCCAGGTTGACGTCGCGGAGCAGGTTCTTGAGCGGACCAAGGTCCTCCACCCGGATCGGGTCTACCAGCAGGATCCGGCCGGAGACGGCGACCTGGATCAGGCACAGGCGCGCGAAGTAGGTCCGTTCACGGACAAACTCGGTGTCCAGCGACCAGCGCGAGCACTTTTCCAGTCCGCCGACGGCGTCGGCGAAGCGTTCCGGATGGTCGAGAAGTTGGTAGCTTTCCACGGTCACCCTGCGACTTGGCTACAATTCGGCGGAGCGCGCCATTATGCGGTTCGCCGGCGCCCATCCCAAGGCGGGTTGATGCAGGCACTTCTCAAGGCATTCTGGGACATCGCATTGTGGCGCCGGGACCCGAGCCACCTGCCCGATTCGCTGGTCCTTGTGCTGGCGGCGGCGGGCGCCTATGCCGCGCTCAGCGCGGTCCAGTCCTGGATGCTTTACGGCACCGACCAGCTGCTCGGCCGAACCGCCGCAGACATCGCGCTGCTGGTCGGGCTGGTATGGCTGCTGCTCGCCTTGACTGGTCGCCGGCGCCGCTTCAACCAGACCATCGAAGCTGCGCTTGGAACGGGTGCCCTGCTGTCGCCGTTCGTCATCCTGTTGCTGGCCCTCAAGGAACCTGCGGGCGGCAACTATGGTCTCGCGCTGCTGGTCTGGGCAGGATCAGTCGCCGTCATACTCTGGTATGTCTTCGTGCTCGGACACATCATCCGCTCGGCGCTGGATACGGGCCTTTTCACCGGGGTGGGCATAGCGGTCACCTACGTGGTCGCCAGTGCCGCCGTCCTCACCCAGCTGTTCCCGGACGGTTCCTGATGCACGTTCACATCATCGGCATCTGTGGCACCTTCATGGGCGGGGTCGCGGCCCTTGCGCAGGCTGCCGGGCATCGCGTGACCGGTTCCGACCGGTCGGTCTATCCGCCCATGAGCACGCAACTGGCCGCGCTCGGGGTCGAGCTGATTGAAGGCTACGATCCCGCGCAGCTCGACCTGAACCCCGACATCGTCGTGGTTGGCAACGTCATGAGTCGCGGCAATCCCCTGATCGAGCGACTGCTGGACAGCGGCTTGCCGTATGTCTCTGGTCCGCAGTGGCTGGCCGAACACGTGCTGCAGGGACGCTGGACGATTGCGGTCGCTGGCACCCATGGCAAGACGACTACCAGCAGCATGATCGCGTGGGTGCTGGAGCGGGCCGGGCTCGATCCCGGGTTCCTGATTGGCGGGGTACCGGGCAATTTCGAGCAATCGGCGAGGCTGGGCAGGGGCGCCCACTTTGTGGTCGAGGCAGACGAATACGACACCGCCTTCTTCGACAAGCGGGCGAAATTCGTGCACTACCGGCCTCGCACCGCGGTACTCAACAACCTTGAATTCGATCACGCGGATATCTATCCCGACATCCAGTCGATCCAGCGCCAGTTTCACCTGCTGATGCGCATCGTCCCTGCCGCCGGACTGGTCGTGTGCAACGCGGCGGAGCCGCGGCTCCTTGAAGTGCTCGAGATGGGATGCTGGACGCCACGCGAGAGCTTCTCGGCATTGCGGGCGCCCGGGGCGGACTGGTCCGCCAGGCTCGATTCGGCGGACGGGTCGTCGTTCTGCGTCCTGTTCCGCGGCGAGACAGTCGGTCATGTGTCATGGCCGCTGATCGGTCTGCACAATGTCGACAATGCGCTCGCGGCACTGGCGGCGGCCCGGCATGCAGGTGTCGAGCCGGCGGATGCCGCAGCTGCGCTCTGCGGGTTTGGCGGCGTACGCAGGCGCATGGAGCTGCGTGGGACCGTGGCGGGGATCGCCGTCTATGACGATTTCGCACACCATCCCACGGCGATCAGCAGCACCCTCGACGGACTGAGGAAACGAGTTGGCAATGCACGAATCGTCGCCGTACTCGAGCCGCGCTCCAACACGATGAAACGAGGTACGCTCCGTGAGGAACTCGCCGCCTCACTTGCCGGGGCCGACCGGGTCTGGTTGTATCGCCCTGCCGATCTTGGCTGGGACCTGGATGCTGTGGCCCGGCAAATAGGGCCGCATGCCAGCGTGGCCGACCAGGTCGACCGGCTGGCGAGCGCCCTCGCCGCGGAGCTTCAACCGGGGGATCACGCCTTGATCATGAGCAACGGCAGTTTCGAAGACCTGCACGCCAAGCTGCTCACGGCGCTCGGCGAGAGGCACGCGGCATGAGAAGCACCGCAGGCCGGGAAGGCATCGCGCTGGCCATGACCGGGGCATCGGGTGCCCAGTACGGGCTCAGGCTGCTCGAGTGCCTGATCGTCGCGGGCAAGCCGGTCCACCTGATGCTGTCGAAGCCCGCTATCGTGGTGATCGGTTCTGAAACCGATGAGAAGATTCCCGGGCGGCCAGCCGAAATCGAACGCTACTTCGGCGAGCGATTCGGCAGCGCGCCGGGCCAGTTGCGCGTCTACGGGCAGGAGGAGTGGACTGCCTGTGTGGCCAGCGGCTCCGGCGCGCCCGGCGCCATGGTCGTATGTCCCTGCTCCATGGCGACCCTGTCCTCCATTGCGGTAGGCGCCAGCCGCAATCTGATCGAGCGGGCTGCCGACGTCATGTTGAAGGAGCGGCGGACGCTGATCATCGTGCCGCGTGAGACGCCCTTCTCGGCCATCCACCTGCGCAACATGCTGACGGTGACGGAAGCTGGCGGACTGGTGCTGCCCGCCAATCCAGGCTTCTATCACCGGCCGGACCATGTCGGCGCGCTCGTGGACTACATCGTGGCGCGCATCCTCGATCAACTCGGTATCGACCAGCAACTGATGCCCCCCTGGGGTGGCGGCCCCGGGGCACGACCCGACGGTGCATCATGAGTGACGCGACGCGGGAACTGCCGCTTTTTCCGCTGAATACTGTGCTTTTTCCCTGCGGTCCGCTCCCGCTCAGGATCTTTGAAACGCGGTACCTGGACATGGTACGGCGCTGCCTGCGTGAGAAGACGGGCTTTGGCGTGGTGCTGATCGCGCGCGGCCGTGAGGCAGAGGGTTCGCCGAAGTTCGTGGAGCTCGGCACCGAGGCCGGCATCGTCGACTTCAACCGCCTGGAGGGCGGGCTACTCGGCATCACCTGCCAGGGACGGGAAAGATTTCGCGTCATCGAGAGCTGGCGACAGCCCGACGGCCTGAACGTCGGCCGGGTGGAGGACGTCGCCGCGGAGCCGGCGGTCCCGGTACCCGGCGAATTCGAGTTTCTCGCTGAGACGCTGCGAAAAATCCTGCCGGAGCTCGGTGAGTTCTACGCCGGGGTCACCAGGAACTTCGGTGATGCGGCCTGGGTCGGGCACCGGCTGGCGGAACTGTTGCCGCTCGCGACTCCCGACAAGCAGGCGCTGCTGGAGATGCAGGACCCGTTGCAGAGGCTCGCGACGCTCGCCCCGGCCGTCCGCAAGCCAGAAACCTAGAGCGAGCGGAAGGCGCCGCGGGCTGCCTCGAGGGTCGCCTCGATCTCGGCATCACCGTGTGCGGCCGAGATGAAGCCGGCCTCGAAGGCCGAGGGTGCCAGGTAGATCCCGGAATCCAGCATTGCATGGAAAAAGCGCTTGAAGCGCTCCACGTCGCAGCGCATCACCTGCTCGTAGCCGGTGACCGGCGCCACGTCGCTGAAGAACAGGCCGAACATCCCGCAAACATGATTGGTCGTAAAGGCTACGCTGGCATCCCTCGCGACGGCCTCGAGCCCCTCGACCAGGGCAGTCGTTCGTTCGGCAAGGCGGCTGTGGAAGCCCGGAACCGACAGTCCCGCGAGCGTCGCGAGACCCGCGGCCATCGCGACCGGGTTGCCGGATAGCGTGCCCGCCTGGTAGACGGGGCCGAGCGGGGAGAGCCGCTGCATGATTTCGCGGCGCCCGCCGAAGGCGCCGACAGGCATGCCCCCGCCGACGATCTTGCCGAGCGTGGTCAGGTCGGGGCGGATATCGTAGAGCTCCTGGGCGCCACCAAGCGCGACCCGAAAGCCGGTCATCACTTCGTCAAAGATCAGCACGGCGCCGTTGCGTGTGCACTGCTCACGCAGGTTCTCGAGGAAGCCTGGCGCCGGTGGAATGCAGTTCATGTTGCCTGCGACCGGCTCGACGATGACACAGGCAATCTCGCCGCCCAGGGTCGCGAAGCACTCGTGGAGCGCCTCCACGTCGTTATAGGGCAGGGTCAAGGTGTGCCGGGCGAAGTCGGCCGGGACACCGGGCGAGGTCGGCACACCGAGCGTCAGCGCGCCAGAGCCTGCCTTGACCAGCAGGGAGTCGGAGTGCCCGTGATAGCAACCTTCGAACTTTATGATCGTGTCGCGGTTGGTATAGCCGCGAGCCAGCCGGATGGCGCTCATCGTGGCCTCGGTACCAGAACTGACCATGCGCACCAGCTCGATCGAGGGCACCAGCTCGGTGATCCTGCGCGCCAGCTCCGTCTCGATCTCGGTCGGCGCGCCGAAGGACAGCCCGTCCAGCGCCTTCTCCCGTACCGCGCGGATGACGTCGGGATGTGCGTGGCCCAGGATCATCGGGCCCCAGGAGCCGACATAGTCGATGTATTTTCGCCCGTCGGCGGACTCGATATGGGCCCCGGAGGCCCGGGCGATGAATACCGGCTCACCGCCGACCCCGCGAAATGCGCGCACGGGAGAATTTACGCCACCGGGGATGTAGCGACTGGCTTCCTGGAACAATGACACGGCTGGACCTCGTTACTGGCGGCGGGAAAGGGCGACATTCTAGACTATCGGCAGTTTCGCCCGCGGCGGCTCAGGCATGGGGACGTTCATCACGTCACGCACGCGACATGCGCGTCGACGATCGTTGCCGGCCCGCTGGCTACGGGCGGGGAGTTCCCCCTTGCGTTCCGAAAGCTGCCAGTCGCTTCAGGGGGAACCCCGCCCTGGCCGCACGCCGGCCGTTTGCCACAGCGGTGATCCGCGCGGGCGCGGGAGGACTGGCCCCCGGAGCGAGTGAGTTTCTGCCTTTCCGAACGAGCGCAAGGGCCGGCCAGACCGACCAGTGCCCGCCTTCCTGACGACGCAACTGCAATAGTCCGGGCCGGCCCGCTGGCTACGGGCGGGGAGTTCCCCCTTGCGCTCCGAAAGCCGACAGTCGCTTCAGGGGGAACCCCGCCCTGGCCGCGCACCGGCCGTCTGGCACAGCGCCCATCCGCAATGCGCTCAGTCGAAGGCGTACCCGAACGCCTCGATCTCCCGCGCCAAGCGCTGCCGGACCAGTTCGGCGAGCTCGGGCGTGTAGTAGGACTGGTAGGGCTCCCGTTTGGACACGTTTTCGCGAGGCAGCGGCTGGTAGGGGATGCCGATATGCGCACAGATGGCGGCCATGTCTTCCTCCAGCCGCTCGAAACGGCCGACGAAATCTACGCCGAGGTCGCCGCTGCGTTGCTCCAGCATCCACCACTGCGAACGCCGTGGCCTGGCTAACTCGACCTGCACGAACTGCGCGAACGAGCCGGAGTCCCGCACCTGGGCGTGGCGCCTGTGCCCGGTGTCCCTGAGGACGTACACGTACCAGGATACGAGTCGATCCCAAGGATTGCGCACGAATGCGAACTTGAACAAGGAAGCAAAGACATCAGGGGGAAGGACTCTTTCGGCACGCCTCAATGGAGCGTGAATGCGAAAGTAGTTTCGGCGCCAGTCGTGCACCAGGCCGAGGTCCGAGGCGATCTTGTTGAGGCGGCCCGCGGAGGGCGACAGGGCGTGCGGGGCCAGGAACTGCGTAACGCTCGTTCCTGCCGTCTTCTGCACGTGCACGAACAGGAAGCCGTGGGATTCAGAGATCAGCATCGCCGTCAGTGCCGGCTCAAACGCAGGCCGCGGCCGGCCAGCATGGCCGGCAGGCCGTCAGGACCGACCAGGTGCAGAGCGCCGACGATGATCAGATAGTCCCGGCCGTCGTCCAGTAGTCCTTCGATTTGCTCAGTCCAGCTGCGGTTACGGTCCACGATGAGTGACTGGTAGAGGGCGGGCGTCTCGGCGAACTCAGTTTCGAGTTGCTGCGCCAGGGCCTCGTCGTCCCCGGCGCGCCATGCCCGCAGGAACTCATCGAGCGACTCAGTCGGGCGCTCCGCGTCGTCCAGTGCCTTGAGCAGGAACTCGCGCTGAATGCCGATTTCCATGGAATCGAGTGCCGCAAGCTGCTGGTCCAGAGTCTCGAGGCCCAGGATTTCCTTGCCGTCCGCGGCGGCGTGATCCTGGATAACCTGTTCGACGCCCGCGGCTGCTGTGTAGCCGTCGCGTGCCAGCACCAGCGAAACAATGGTCAGGCCAGCGAACCAGGGCTCGAGTTGGCCGAGCAGGTCCAGGTCGACGCCGATTCTTGCGGCACGCTCCCGGGCCAGTGCCGCGTCATCTCCCATCAATTCGTCGAGCGTCCGGCCCTCTGGGTCGATCGCCCGTTCGGCTGTCGCCGAGGCGATCTCCAGCGGCGACAGGTCGTCCATGTCCACCTCGAGGAACACCGCCTCTGAATCCTCGTAGGCGTCCTCGAGCACGCCCTGCAGTGTGAATTCACCGGACTTGAGCAAATGCACGGATCCGAACAGGTAGACCGTGTTGCTGCGACCTGCGACCGACCAGACAGGCGGTCCATCGGCCGCCGGGGCCGCGGCGACCGGCATGACGAGTGCCATGAAAAATGCCGCGGCTGTGAGGCAGGACTCCCTGGCTTTCATGCTATTTCCCGTGCACCCAAACCACCCGGGTATCGATCGTTCCGTCCGGGTAGAGATGCAGCCAGCGGTAGCCTGGCGGCCGCTCGTCGATTGCAGGATCGTCGCGCCCCGGCACGAACTGAAAGCAGGTGGACGGCGTACTCATCATCGCGATGCCTTCGTGCATGAGCTCAAAGGACTGGTGAACATGGCCCCAGAGCATGCCGCGAACGCTGCGGTGGCGGGAAACGACTTCCAGCAGCTCCGGGCCGTTCATCAGGCGGATTGAGTCCAGCCAGGCCGAGCCGACGGGAACCGGCTGATGGTGCAGCACGATGAGTACGTGGCTGTCCGAAAACCGCGCCAGTGCGTCGTCGAGGAATTTGAGCGTGTCCGCCGACAATTGCCCGTGCGCCGCCCCTGGAACCGAAGAATCGAGGTGCACCAGTGTCCAGTCGCCATATCGCAGGACCGGCGACAGGTCGAAGGGCGGCTGGCCCAGCAGGGCGTCCATTTCCGAAGGCAGATCGTGATTGCCTGGCACGCAGTGAACAGGGCAGGTCTCCCGCGCCATGATTGCAGCGAGCTCGAGGTAGGCGCGCGAGTCGTCCTGCACCAGGTCGCCGGTCAACAGGACCGCGTCGACCGGCCAATGGTGCGAGCGGGCATGCTCCAGGCAGCGGCTGAAGCTCTCCATGGTATCCACACCCTTGACCCGACCGGACCGATCGGGGCACAGGTGCATGTCGGTGAACTGCAACAGGCGCAGGGGCTTGGCGCGGCGGCGGGGACTTCGCGTGCGGCTCATTGCACAATCCTAGGCCAGCCGCAATCCGGATGCACTGCGATGCTCCTGGAAGATGCACGAGCGCCGGCAGCCGCATGGGCCGGCCGCCGGCAGAACCTGTCGCCTCCCGGCCGACTCAGTAGCGGTACTGATCCGGCTTGAAAGGGCCCTCGGCGGGGATGCCGAGATAGGCGGACTGTTCCTCGGTCAATTCAGTCAGCCTGGCGCCGATCCTCTCGAGGTGCAGCCTGGCCACCTTCTCGTCGAGATGCTTGGGCAGGACATAGACGTCGTTACCGTATTTCTTGCCATGCTTGTGCAGTTCGATCTGTGCCAGCACCTGGTTGGTGAACGAGTTCGACATGACGAACGACGGATGCCCGGTGCCGCAACCGAGGTTCACCAGACGACCCTCGGCCAGGATGATGATGCGCTTGCCGTCCGGGAACTCGACGTGGTCGACCTGTGGCTTGATGTTCTCCCAGCGGTACTGGCGCAGCGAGGCGATGTCGATCTCGCTGTCGAAGTGGCCGATGTTGCAAACAATCGCCTGGTGCTTCATGCGGCGCATGTGGTCGTGAGCGATGACGTTCACGTTGCCGGTGGCCGTAACGAAGATGTCAGCTTGCGGGCAGGCGTCGTCCATGGTCACTACCCGATAGCCCTCCATCGCCGCCTGTAACGCGCAGATCGGATCGATCTCCGTGATCCAGACAGTTGCGCCGAGGCCGCGCAGCGACTGGGCGCAACCCTTGCCGACGTCGCCGTATCCGGCGACGACCGCGATCTTGCCGGCGACCATTACGTCGGTCGCGCGCTTGATGCCGTCGACCAGCGATTCACGGCAGCCGTAGAGGTTGTCGAATTTTGACTTGGTCACGGAATCGTTGACGTTGATCGCCGGAAACGGCAGCTCGCCCTTCTTGGCCAGTTCGTAGAGGCGCTTGACGCCGGTAGTGGTTTCCTCGGTGACGCCCCTGATGTGCTTGAGGCGGGCGGAGTACCAGCCGGGTTGTGCGGCGAGCCTGCGCCCGATGGCGGCGAAGAGAGCCTGCTCTTCTTCATTGCCAGGTTTGGCGATGACCGACGGGTCCATTTCCGCGCGACTGCCCAGCATCAACAGCAGCGTCGCGTCGCCACCGTCGTCCAGGATCATGTTGGCGAACTCGCCTGCCGGCCAGTCGAAGATCCTGTGGGTGAATTCCCAGTACTCGTCGAGCGTCTCGCCCTTGTAAGCGAACACGGGCGTGCCAGCTGCGGCAATCGCGGCTGCGGCATGATCCTGGGTGGAATAGATGTTGCACGAAACCCAGCGGACGTCCGCTCCCAGCGCCTTGAGCGTATCGATCAGCATGGCGGTCTGGATGGTCATGTGCAGCGAGCCGGCGATGCGGGCGCCCTTGAGCGGCTGGACCTCCGCGTACTCGTGGCGGATCTGCATGAGACCGGGCATCTCGGTCTCGGCGATGGCCATCTCCTTGCGGCCCCAGTCCGCAAGCGAGATGTCCTTGACGTAGAAATCCTGCTTTGATTTCGGGTTCACGACAGCGTTCATGTCAGTCTCCTGATCATAAGAGCGCCGTTGCACGTGAGTCACCCACATTGCCGAGCCTGGCAGGGGCCTTCCCCGTTGCAGCGCTCCTCAGCACGCGGGCTGGCCCGGCTCATCCGGGCCAGAATCCTGTCCGGATTTACTTCAGGCCTGCGGCCCTGCGCAATTCCTCTGCCTTGTCGGTCCGCTCCCAGGTGAACGAGGTAAACGTCTCCGAACGGGGGATTCCCTTGCCCCCGTTGCGTTCTGTCCACTCGTAGGTGGTCTTCTGCGGCTTGCGACCGAAGTGGCCGTAGGCTGCGGTCGCGCGGTACATCGGCCGGACCAGGTCGAGCATCTGGATGATGCCGTACGGTCTCAGGTCGAAATGGCCGCGGATCAGCTTCTCCAGTCGCTCGTCGGACACCTTGCCGGTGCCGAAGGTCTCGACGGTGATCGACGTCGGGCGTGCCACGCCGATCGCATAGGACACCTGGATCTCGCAACGCTCGGCGAGACCCGCCGCGACGATGTTCTTGGCGACGTAGCGCGCCGCGTAGGCCGCCGAGCGATCTACCTTTGAGGGATCCTTGCCCGAGAACGCCCCGCCGCCGTGCCGGGCCGTGCCGCCATAGCTGTCCACGATGATCTTGCGGCCGGTCAGGCCACAGTCGCCGACCGGCCCGCCGATGACGAACTTGCCGGTAGGGTTGATGTGCACCCTGCTGGAAGGCAGCGCATCGAGCCATTTCTTTGGCAGCACCGGCTTCAGAATGTGTTCCCTGACGCCTTCGCGAAGGTCGCTCTTGCGCACCCCGGGGTCGTGCTGGGTCGACAGCACCACCGCATCGAGCCCGGCGATCCTGCCATTCTCGTAGCGGAGCGTGACCTGCGACTTGGCGTCGGGACGGAGCCAGGGCAAGGGTGAGCGGCGCGCCTTGCGGACCCGCGCCTGCTGCTCGACCAGCCGATGTGAGTAATAGATGGGGGCTGGCATGAACTCGGGGGCCTCGTTGCAGGCAAAGCCAAACATCAGGCCCTGGTCGCCCGCGCCCTGTTCCTCCGGCCGCTTGCGGTCAACGCCCTGGTTGATGTCGGGTGACTGCTTGCCTATCAGGTTGAGCACACCGCAGGTTGCACCGTCGAACCCGACCTCGGAGGACGTGTAGCCAATGTCCTTGATGACGCTGCGCACCAGGTCCTCGAGGTCGACCCAGGCATGTGTCGTCACCTCCCCGGCGACGATGGCGACGCCGGTCTTGACCAGCGTCTCGCAGGCCACCCGGGCACGCCGGTCCTGCGCCAGGATGGCGTCAAGAACCGCATCGGAGATCTGATCCGCAACCTTGTCGGGGTGGCCCTCGGAGACTGATTCGGACGTGAAGAGGTATGACGAGGACAAGTTAGCTCCGCAAGTTTGCTGCCAAACAATCGCCAATTATAGCGTCACCGGGGCTGGGACGGCTCTTCCTGATTGCCCCCACCCCGCTCGATCGGGGAAAATGGTCAGCTGACCATCAGGGGAGCTGGAATGCCGACACGCCGTGAACTCGCCAATGCCATCCGGGCCCTGAGCATGGATGCTGTCCAGCAGGCCAATTCGGGCCATCCGGGTATGCCAATGGGCATGGCCGACATCGCCGAGGTGCTGTGGCGGGACTTCCTCAAGCACAACCCCGGCAACCCCGAGTGGACCAACCGCGACCGCTTCGTTCTGTCAAACGGTCACGGGTCGATGCTGCTGTATTCGCTGCTGCACCTGACCGGCTATCCGGTCACTATGGATGAAATTCGTCACTTCCGGCAGCTCGGATTCAGGACCGCGGGCCACCCGGAACGCGAGCCCGAAATGGGTGTCGAGACCACCACCGGTCCGCTGGGCCAGGGGCTCGCCAACGCAGTCGGCATGGCGCTGGCAGAGAAACTGCTGGCGGCGGAGTTCAACCGCCCCGGGCACACTGTCGTCGATCATCACACCTGGGTGTTTCTCGGCGACGGCTGCCTGATGGAGGGCGTTTCTCACGAGGCCTGTTCGCTGGCCGGAACCTGGGGACTGGGCAAGCTGATCTGTTTCTACGACGACAATGGCATCTCGATCGACGGCGAGGTCCAGGGCTGGTTCACCGACGACACGCCGCGTCGTTTCGAGGCCTATGGCTGGCAGGTCATTCGTAACGTTGATGGCCACGATGCCGATGCCGTCATCAAGGCCGTGCGCAAGGCGCGACGCGAGCAGTCGAAGCCGACCCTGATCTGCTGCAAGACCGTCATCGGCTATGGTTCGCCGAACAAACAGGGCAAGGAGGAGTGCCACGGGGCGGCACTGGGCGCCGAGGAAGTGCGTCTGGTACGGGAAACTCTTGGATGGCCGCATGCACCGTTCGTGGTGCCAGACGAGATACGCCGGGCCTGGGACATGAGCGCCGCAGGCAAGCGCGCGGAAAATCGCTGGAAGCGTGCGTTCAAGGCCTACAAGACTGAATTCCCCGAACTGGCCGCAGAGTTCGAACGCCGCAGTGCTGGCCGCCTGCCGGAGGGTTTCGCGGCCCGCGCCCTGGCGCTGGTCGGTGAAGCACAGGCCCATGGCGGCAACGTGGCGACGCGACAGAGCTCGCAGGCCGTGCTCAACCAGTTCGGTTCGCTGTTGCCCGAACTGCTGGGAGGCTCGGCGGACCTGACAGGCTCGAATAACACCCGGATCAAGGGCTCCGTGGAGTTTTCGCGAGAAAACGCCGAGGGACGCTACATCCATTACGGCGTACGCGAGTTTGGCATGTCGGCAATCATGAACGGCGTCAACCTGCACGGCGGCTTCATCGCCTACGGAGGCACTTTCCTGGTCTTCTCCGACTACGCGCGCAACGCCCTGCGCATGGCCGCGCTGATGAAGGTTCCGAGCATCTTCGTACTGACCCACGATTCGATAGGACTGGGCGAGGACGGCCCGACGCACCAGCCGGTCGAGCACGTGGCATCGCTCAGGCTGATGCCGAACATGGAGCTGTGGCGGCCCTGCGACGACGTCGAGACACTGGCTGCCTGGACTGCCGCGGTCGAGCGGCGTAGCGGCCCCACCAGCCTGGTGCTCACGCGCCAGGCCGTGCCGCACCAGCCGCGCAGCGCCGCCCAGGTCGAGGCGATCCGGCGTGGCGGCTACGTGCTGGTAGATTGCGAGGGCGAGCCCGAGTGCATCCTGATCGCGACGGGATCGGAGGTTGGTCTCGCGGTCGACGCAGCGCGCGTCCTGTCGACGGAGGGCCGCCACGTCAGGGTCGTTTCAATGCCATGCATTTCGGTCTTCGCCGCGCAGGACCGGGCCTGGCGTGACGCGGTCCTGCCGCCCGGCGTTGCTCGACGCATAGCCGTCGAGGCGGGCGTCACGGACGGCTGGTGGCGCTGGGTCGGGTCCGGCGGCCGCGTCATCGGGCTCGATCGATTCGGCGCCTCGGCGCCGGCCAAGGACCTGTTCCGGCACTATGGCATCACGCCAGAGGCGGTTGCGGCCGCGGCCCGGGAAGTACCTGGCCAATGAGCGCGACGCGCGGCAACGGATCATTCAATTCGACATCGACGAACCAAGGGGACTCTCAATGACGATCAAGGTCGGCATCAACGGATTCGGACGCATCGGACGCATGGTCTTCCGTGCCGCGGTGAAGCACTTCCCGGACGTAGAGATCGTCGGGATCAATGACCTGCTCGAGCCAGCCTACCTGGCCTACATGCTCCAGTACGACTCGGTCCATGGCCGCTTTGCCGGCGCGGTCGCGGTGGATGGAGATACATTGATCGTCAACGGCAAGAAGATTCGCCTGACGGCGGTGAAGGATCCGGCGGAGCTGAAGTGGGGCGAGGTCGGTGCCGACGTCGTGGTCGAGTCGACCGGCCTGTTCCTTACCAAGGAGACCGCCGAAAAGCATCTCGCGGCTGGTGCAAGAAAGGTGATCCTGTCCGCACCGTCCAAGGACGATACGCCGATGTTCGTATACGGCGTGAATGACAAGACCTATGCCGGCCAGGCAATCATCTCCAATGCCTCCTGCACCACCAACTGCCTGGCGCCCCTGGCCAAGGTCCTGAACGACACCTGGGGCATAAAGCGCGGCCTGATGACGACCGTACATGCGACCACCGCGACGCAGAAGACCGTTGATGGGCCGTCCAACAAGGACTGGCGCGGCGGCCGCGGCATTCTCGAGAACATCATCCCGTCCTCGACCGGCGCGGCCAAGGCGGTCGGCAAGGTTATCCCGGAGCTGAACAAGAAGCTGACCGGCATGTCCTTCCGCGTGCCGACTTCCGATGTATCGGTCGTCGACCTGACGGTCGAACTCAACCGTGAGGCAACCTATGAGCAGATTTGCGCGGCAATGAAGACGGCCTCCGAGGGGCCGATGAAGGGCATCCTCGGCTACACCCAGGACAAGGTAGTCGCGACCGATTTCCGCGGCGAAAGCTGCACCTCGGTGTTCGACGCGGAGGCAGGCATCGCGCTCGACAGCACCTTCGTGAAAGTCATAGCCTGGTATGACAACGAGTGGGGCTACTCCTGCAAGGTGCTCGAAATGGCGCGGGTGATTGCCGGCTAGTCCGGTAGCGCGCTCCGGCATTCCGACCAAGGCCGTTTTCCAGGGAGGGCCGCATGGCTTCCATCCTTCGCATGACCGACCTCGATCTCGCGGACCAGCGCGTGCTGATCCGCGAGGACCTCAACGTGCCCATCCAGGACGGCGTGGTCACGAGCGATGCGCGCATCCGCGCTGCGCTGCCGACCATCCGCCTTGCGCTCGAGCGCGGTGGCCGGGTCATGCTGATGTCGCACCTCGGGCGGCCCCGGGAGGGCGAATTCGACCCGGCCCTGTCGCTGGAACCGGTGGCCCTGCGGCTGTCCGAGTTGCTCGGTCGGAAGGTCCCACTGGTCCGGGACTGGCTCGACGGCGTGACCGCCGGGCCCGGCGAGGCGGTGTTGCTGGAGAACGTGCGCTTCAACAAGGGCGAAAAGAAGGACAGCGAGGAACTCGCGCGCAGGATGGCGCAGCTGTGTGACATCTATGTCATGGACGCCTTCGGCACCGCGCATCGCGCCGAGGCCAGCACCCACGGCGTGGCGCGCTTCGCTCCGGTGGCCTGCGCCGGACCGTTGCTGGTCAATGAGCTTGTTGCACTGGAAACGGCGCTCGACAAGCCCGCCCGTCCGCTGGTGGCCATCGTCGCGGGCTCCAAGGTCTCGACCAAGCTGACCGTACTGGAGTCGTTGCTGGCCAGAGTTGACCAGCTGATTGTCGGCGGTGGCATAGCCAACACCTTCCTGGCCGCGGCCGGCCACCCGATCGGCAAGTCGCTCCATGAACCGGACATGATTGGCATCGCCCGGAAGCTGATGAATCAGTCACACGATCGAGGCGTGGACATCCCGATCCCGACCGACGTAGTCGTGGCAAAGGAATTTGCCGCGAGTGCGGAAGCCGACGTCAAGGACGTTGCCGCAGTTGCCGAAGACGACATGATCCTGGACATCGGCCCGGATACCGCCGAGCGGTTTGCCGAAATCATTGCGCGGGCGGGCACGATAGTCTGGAACGGTCCTGTCGGCGTTTTCGAGTTCGACCAGTTCGGCGAAGGCACCAAGACCCTGGCCAATGCAGTCGCACGCTCAGGTGCATTTTCACTGGCCGGCGGGGGCGATACCCTGGCGGCAATCGAGAAATACGGGGTCGAGGAGGGGATGTCGTATATCTCCACCGGCGGTGGCGCCTTCCTTGAATTCGTCGAGGGAAAGAAGCTTCCAGCGGTCGCTGTGCTGGAGCAGCGGGCCAGCCCGGCCTGAACTGACGCGGCGGGCCGGGCGACGGTGCCGGCCCGCTCTCGACTATGATGTGCTGCGGTCACGAAACCGCGCCAGAGAAAAGCGGATGTCCCGTCACACCAAGATCGTTGCCACGCTGGGCCCGGCAACCGACGACCTCAAGGTCCTCACCTCGCTGATCCGCGCCGGGGCCGACCTGGTGCGCATCAATTTCTCCCACGGCCAGGCAGCGGACCACGCGCGGCGGGTGCGACTGGTGCGTGATGCTGCGGATGCGGCCGCACGCTACGTCGGCATACTCGGCGACCTGAGCGGACCCAAGATACGCATCGAGAAATTCGCGGCAGGACCGGTCACCCTGAACGACGGCGACGAATTCACGCTCGACACCGCCATGGACCCTGGTGCGGGCACCCAGTCCTGCGTAGGTGTGAGCTACAAAAGCCTGCCTCGCGACGTCGCGCCTGGCGACACGCTGCTGTTGAATGACGGCCTGATAGCGTTGGAGGTCGCCACCATCGACGGTACCAGGGTCATCACCCGGGTGGCCCTTGGCGGTGAGCTCAGCAACAACAAGGGCCTCAACAAGCAGGGCGGCGGGTTGTCGGCCGGTGCCCTGACAACCAAGGACCGCGAGGATATTCATACGGCCGCCGAACTCGGCGTGGACTACCTCGCGGTGTCCTTCGTGCGCAATGCCGACGACGTCAACGAAGCCAAGCAGCTGTTGAAGGCGGCGGGCGGCGAGGGGCGGATCGTCGCCAAGATCGAGCGTAGCGAGGCAATCGAGCAGCTCGAGCGCATCGTGCAGGCGAGCGATGCGGTCATGGTGGCGCGCGGCGACCTTGGCGTGGAGGTGGGCTACGCCGAGTTGACGGGCCTGCAAAAACGGATCATCCAGCTGGCACGCGCCCGCAACCGTCCGGTCATCACGGCCACCCAGATGATGGAGTCGATGATCGTCAATCCGGTGCCGACGCGGGCGGAAGTCTCGGATGTGGCAAATGCCGTGATGGACGGCACCGACGCCGTGATGCTGTCGGCTGAAACCGCGGTCGGCAAGTATCCGGTCAAGGTCGTAAGGGCCATGGCGCAGGTGATCGAGGGTGCCGAGAAGTGGCACCTGACCTACCGGCGCCAGCGAACGCATCTCGAAGGGCACTTCACGCGTACCGACGAGGCGATTGCGGCGGCGGTCATGTACACCGCCAATCATCTGGACGTGAAGGCTATCGTAGCCTTGACCGAGTCCGGTTCAACGCCGCTGTGGATGTCACGAATCCGCTCGGACATCCCGATTTATGCGTTCACGCGGCAGGAACGGACCCGAGGCCGGGTGACCCTCTATCGTGGCGTCTACCCGATCGCATTTGATGTGACGCATACGCAGCCCGAAATCCTCTATCCGGAGATCTTCAAGGAGCTGATCAGGCTAGGTCTTGCGGCGGAAGGGGACATGATCATCATGACCAAGGGCGAGTTGTCGGGCGTCACCGGCGGCACGAACTCGATGAAGATACTGAAGGTCATGCTCACGGTGTGATCGATGCGACGACCGGCCCGATTCCTGCTGCGCGCCCTGGCATGGCTGCTGCTGTTCGCGGCGCTGGCGCTGCTGGCGGCGTGGCTGGCGCTGCGCGCCAGCCTGCCCGAGGTTGACGGCGAACAGCGTGTCGCCGGGCTCGCGGGTACGGTACTGGTCGAGCGTGACGCCGCTGGCGTCCCCGTCATCCGCGCCAGGACGCGGATGGACGTCGCCCGGGCAACCGGATTTGTCCACGCCCAGGAGCGCTTCTTCCAGATGGACCTGATGCGCCGCGCCGCGGCCGGCGAGCTGGCTGCCTTGCTCGGCCCGCCGCTGCTGGGGACCGATCGGCGGATCAGGCCGCACCGCTTCCGGACCCGAGCGCGGCAGGCGCTGGCGACCGTGGAGCTGCGGGAGGCCGAGCTGCTGCGTGCCTATGCGGAGGGCGTAAACGCTGGTCTTGGCGTCCTGCGGGCGCGGCCGTTCGAGTATCTGTTGCTGCGCTCGGAGCCAGAACCCTGGATGCCCGAGGATTCCCTGCTGGTGATCTACTCGATGTGGCTCGACCTTCAGGGAAGTGCGCCGCGCCAGGAACTGCAGCAGGACCGCCTGCACGCCATATTGCCCGAGTCCGTGTACCGGCTGGTTGCGCTGAGCCCGTCGACCTGGGATGCAGCGCTCGATGGCAGCGTGCTGGGACCTGTGCCTCTGCCTGGCGCCGGGGACTACGACCTACGTGGGCTCGATCGGTCTCTTTTCGGGGACGGCGCCGCAGTGGACAGCAGCGCGACGCGCCTGACCTGGGTTCCCGATGGACCCGATGGCATGGTCGGCAGCAACAACTGGGCCCTGTCCGGTGCCCGCACGCTGAGCGGCCACGCGCTGGTCGCCAACGACATGCATCTCGGCCTGCGCGTGCCAAACACATGGTATCGCGCGCGACTGATTGCAGCGGCGGAGGGGGTGGACGTGACCGGCGTCATGCTTCCCGGTGTGCCAGGCATCATCGCCGGCAGCAACGGCCACGTCGCATGGGGTTTCACCAACAGCTACGGCGACTTCCAGGATCTCGTAGTCGTAGAGCCTGCCGAGGGCCTGCCGGAGGATTACCAGACACCCGATGGTCCGCGCCATCTCGAACAGGCCGTCGAGACAATCGAAGTCGCGGGAGGGCAATCCGAAACGCTATTGGTGGAGGAAACGATCTGGGGTCCGTTGATAGGCAGCGACTCGCAGGGAAGAAGGCTGGCGCTGGCCTGGACCGCGCATCGTGCCGGGGGCATCAACTTGCGGCTGGCGGCGATGGAATCTGCCCGCAACCTCGACGAGGCAGTGGATATCGCGGCGTCGGCAGGCATCCCGGCGCAGAATGCCCTTATCGGCGACGCGACCGGTCGATTGGCCTGGGTCGTCGCCGGGCGGATCCCCACCCGCCATGGATACGATCCGGGGCTGCCAGCATCCTGGGCCAGGGAGGGAGTCGGTTGGGACGGCTGGTTGCCGGTGGAATCGCAGCCTGTGCTGAAGGACCCACCGGGAGGCGCCGCATGGAGCGCCAACGCGCGTGTGGTCGGCGGCGACATGCTGACCTTGATCGGCGACGGCGGCTACGCGCACGGGGCCCGATCCCGCCAGATACGCGACGACCTTGCAGGTTTGTCGCGAGCGGTGCCGGCCGATTTCCTGCGGATCCACCTCGATGACCGGGCAGGTTACATTCAACAATGGCAGCCATTGCTGGAATCGGTTCTGGCACGTGATGGGGGCTCGCGCGCCGAGGCCTTGCAACTGGCTCGTGCCTGGTCTGGTCGAGCATCCGCCAATGATGCCGGCTATCGCCTGTTGCGCGAGTTCGAGCGGACCGTGACCGATCGCGCCTTTGCGATGCTCACCGTCGAAGCGCGCCAGCGCTGGCCCGACTTCAAATGGCGGCCACCAGCGCGGTTTTCCGACGTCGCCTGGCGACTCGTGGAAGAACAGCCGCCAAACCTGCTGGATCCGCGCTACGAGTCATGGGACGCGTGGTTGGCAGCGGCGGTCGATGCGGCCATTGAGTCCTCACGCCAGGGCTGTGAGGCGCTGACGCAGTGCACCTGGGGCCAGGCCAACACCACGCGGATCCGGCATCCGCTGAGCGCCGCAGTGCCGTGGCTTTCCGGTTTGCTAGACATGCCGGCCACCGAGATGCCGGGTGACTGGTCGACTCCGCGGGTGCAGTCGCCCACTTTCGGTGCCTCGGAGCGTTTCGCCGTCGAGCCGGGGCGCGAGCAGGATGGGTACTTCCACATGCCGGGCGGGCAGAGTGGCCACCCGCTGTCGCCTTACTACCGCGCAGGGCATGAAGCCTGGGTCAAGGGTGAGCCAACGCCGTTCCTGCCCGGGCCGGCGGAGCGCGTCCTGACGCTGCATCCCTAGGGCCGCTGGTTGCGGGTGGGCCGTTTGCCCGAGTGCTGTTCGGCGCGGGCGTGGAGGGGCGGTCCCCGTAGCGAGCAACTGGCGGATTTCGGAGCGAACGCCGGGCGAACCGCCCCGACAGACAACCGCACCGCGGCGGCATGTGGCGCTGCAGTGACGACGAGGTCCTGGCCCGCTGGCCGCGTGCGGACTTCAGCTCAACGCCCGCATCGCCTGGTCGAGTCCCTTCAACGTCAACGGATACATGCGCTCATCGAAGATTTCGCGGGTAATCCTGACCGAGGGCGTCCACTCCCAGCGGTCCTCGGGTTCCGGATTCAGCCACGCATGGCGGGGGTAGGAGGCCAGCAGCCGGCGCGCCCAGGCTGACCCCGGTTCGTCGTTCCAGTGCTCGATGCTGCCGCCAGGCTGCAGGATCTCGTGGGGGCTCATGGTTGCGTCGCCGACGAATACAAGCTTGTAGTCGGCGCCGTAGGTGCGCATCACTTCCATGGTCGGGATGCGTTCGGAATGCCTCCGGCGGTTGTCCTTCCACACCGAATCGTAGACGAAGTTGTGGAAGTAGAAGTACTCGAGGTGCTTGAACTCGCTGCGGGTTGCCGAGAACAGTTCCTGGCAGATGCGGACGTGATCGTCCATGGAACCGCCAACGTCTAGGAACAGCAGGACCTTCACCGCGTTATGGCGTTCCGGCACCATGTGGATGTCGAGAATGCCCGCATTGCGCGCGGTGGAGTCAATGGTGCCGTCGATGTCGAACTGGTCGGCGGCGCCCTGGCGCGCGAATTTCCTGAGGCGCCTCAGGGCGATCTTGATGTTGCGGGTACCGAGTTCGATCGAATCGTCCAGATTGGCGAAGTCGCGCCGGTCCCAGACTTTGACCGCGCGCCGGTTGCGCGACTCATGCTGACCGATCCGCACGCCTTCCGGGTTGTAACCGTAGGCGCCGAAGGGCGAGGTGCCGCCTGTGCCAATCCACTTGCTGCCGCCCTGGTGGCGCTCCTTCTGTTCCTCGAGCCGGGCTCTGAGCGTTTCCATCAGCTTGTCCCAGCCGCCGAGCGACTCGATGCGTGCCTTCTCCTCGTCGGTGAGGAAAAGCTCGTTGGTTCGCCGTAGCCATTCGGCCGGCAGTTCAGCGACCAGCGTCTCGAACGCGGCCTCTAGTCCCCTGAAATGGGCAGCGAACACGATGTCGAAGCGGTCGTAGTAACGCTCGTCCTTCACCAGGACCGCGCGCGCCAGCCAGTAGAATTCCTCGGCGGACAGGCCGACGATGCGCGCTGCGAGTGCCTCCAGCAGCGTCAGGAACTCCGTAACCGAGACCGGCACGCCGCCTTCGCGCAACATGTAGAAGAAGCGGATCAGCACGCCAGGGCTCGCGACCGATTCAGGACGGACGGTTGGCGCGGCGGTGCAGGAACACGAGCTGCTCGAACAGGTGCACGTCCTGCTCGTTCTTCAGCAGCGCGCCATAAAGCGGTGGAATGGAGCCCTTCTGGTCGTCCGTGCGGAGCGCCTCGGGCGGAATGTCCTCCGCCACCAGCAGCTTGATCCAGTCGAGCAGCTCCGAGGTAGACGGCTTCTTCTTCAGGCCCGGCACCTCGCGGATCCGGTAGAACGCCTCCAGAGCTTCCTTCAGCAGCGACTTCTTCAGTCCCGGGTAGTGGACGTCGACGATGCGGGTCATCGTGTCAGTGTCGGGGAAGCGGATGTAGTGAAAGAAGCAGCGGCGCAGGAAGGCGTCGGGCAGTTCCTTCTCATTGTTGCTGGTGATCACCACGATGGGACGGTGTCTGGCGCGCACGAGCTCGCGGGTCTCGTACACGTAGAATTCCATGCGGTCGAGCTCGCGTAGCAAATCGTTCGGGAACTCGATGTCGGCCTTGTCGATCTCATCGATCAGCAGCACGGACTGCTGATCGCTGTCGAAGGTCCGCCACAGCATGCCCTTGACGATGTAGTTGGAGATGTCCTGGACGCGTGAGTCGCCAAGCTGTGAGTCGCGCAGCCGGGATACCGCGTCGTACTCGTACAGGCCCTGCTGGGCCTTTGTGGTCGACTTGATGTGCCACTCAAGGAGCGGACGGTCCAGCGAACGCGCGACCTCCTGGGCCAGCTGGGTCTTGCCGGTTCCCGGCTCGCCCTTTATCAGGAGCGGGCGACCGAGCGTCACCGCGGCATTGACCGCCAGCTTCAACTCATCAGTTGCGACGTAGCTGTCAGTGCCTTCGAATCGCTGGCGTTCCATGCAAGGCTTACCTCATTCCTGCGGAGGCCCGTTGCAGCGGCGCCCCGGCAATCCAGCCGTCTGGCTGGAAACGGGGCCGCGCAGGCCGGAGGACCCATTGCAGGCACCCACCGCACCCCAGTTACAACTCAGCCAGTCTTGTCGGCCGGCGCCTTGGCGCCCAGTTTCTCGAGATCCGCCAGCACCATGGCCGAGTGGCTGGCCGGGTCCACCTTCATGTAGTGCTTGGCGATTCGACCCTCCGGGTCGACGATGAAAGTGTCGCGACGGGCCAGTTCCATCATGCCCAGGAACTTGGTCAATACGCCGTAGCGGGTCGTGACCTGCTTGTCGGCGTCGGCCAGGATGACGAAGGGCAGTCCGTGTTCCTCCGCGAAGGACTTGTGCGAGGCGACGTCGTCGACGCTGATTCCAAGGATCACGGCGCCGATGTCGCGGAATGCGAAGATGTTGTCCCGCAGGTCGCAGGCCTGGGTCGTGCACCCCGGGGTGTTGTCCTTGGGATAGAAATACATCACCACCCACTTGCCGCGATAGTCATCCAGCGAGTGCCACTTTCCGTGTTGATCCTGAAGCCGGAATGCCGGCGCCATATCGCCCACGCCAGGGGAGTCCTGGGCGACTGCTCCGGCGGCGACGATCATTGAGGCGATCAATGCGGTCCCGATGCGGCATGCCGCTGCAATCATGAATAGGGTCTCCGATGTTTGAAGTGGGTACCGGGGCCCGTCCCGGCCGGGGGCTAGAATAACAGCGTTGCTCCATGGGTAGATGACTCAGATCGATCGCAAGGGTTCCCCAGAAGTGGATCTTTCCAAGGAAACTCAGCTATCCGCTGGCCCCCGGATCGCACTGGTCCTGCCCGGCGGCGGAGCCAGATCCGCGTACCAGGTGGGCGTCCTGAAGGCGATTTCGGGATGGTATCCGGCCGGGACGCCGCTGCCCTTCCGCGTGGTCTGCGGAACCTCGGCCGGTGCCATCCTGGCTGCCGTGCTCGCTTCCTACGCACCGCGCTTTCGCCAGGGCGCCTCGGCGCTCGACCGGGTCTGGCGCGGCTTCCGCGTCAACCAGGTGTTTCGTTCGGATGCGCCCAGCATGCTGCGTTCCGGGGCGCAGGTCCTGCTGGCCCTGCTTTCCGGTGGGTGGCTCGTGCCGCCGCCCCGTTCGCTGTTTGACAACGACCCCCTCAGGCACCTGCTCGAGTGGCGAGTCAACTTCGCCCGTGTCCGCCAGGCCCTGGACTCGGGCCTGCTGGATGCCCTGGCGATCACCGCGACCAGCTTTGCAAGCGGCGAGTCGGTGTCGTTCATCGATTCCTCCAGCCCGGTGCTGGGCTGGGAACGTCCCGGCCAGCGTGGCGTGGCGGCGGAGCTTCGGCTCGACCATCTGATGGCCAGTGCGGCGATCCCCTTCCTCTTTCCGCCAGTCAAGATGCTGGGGTCCTACTTCGGGGATGGCGCCATGCGCCAGGTCACGCCGCTGTCGCCGGCGATCCGTCTCGGGGCAGACCGGATACTGGTGATCGGTGTCCGCGAGCGCGGCCGCGCCCCGGTCGGGGCGTCCATGTCTGGCTCCCCGACATTCGGTCAGATGTTCGGCTTCATGCTCGACACCCTGTTCATGGAAGGCCTCGATGCCGATCTCGAGAGGTTGCAGCGGATCAACGACCTGATTACGGACGCGCCGACGGCCACGCCGCTGCTCGGCATGAGGCACATCGAGTCCCTGGTGATGCATCCTGCCGGCGATCTGTCAGCGGCAGCGATGGAGCATGCGGGCGAAATGCCGCGCAGCGTGAGGGCGTTGCTCAGGACCATGGGCGCGGCCAGCGAAATGGGCGGGCAGCTGACGTCCTACCTGTTGTTCGAGACCGGTTACACCAGCAAGCTGATCGGCATGGGCTACGACGAGGCGCAGCTGCGGCGCGAGGAAATCGGGGTATTCCTCGGTCTCTAGAGAAGAAACAGTGTGCCCAGGCCGAGCAGGGCCGCAAATCCGACGACGTCTGTGACTGTCGTCAGGATCACGCCGCCGGCCAGCGCCGGGTCGATGCGCAGACGCTGCAGGGCCAGCGGAATCAGTACCCCTGCGACCGCCGCCGCGGCTATGTTGATCACGATGGCCGCGCAGATGACGGCCGCGATTTCCCAGGTCCCGAACCAGGCCCAGGTTGCGAGCGCAACCACCGTGGCCCAGATCAGGCCATTCAGGGCGCCGACCGAGAGTTCCTTGAAGAAAAGCCAGCGCGCGTTCGAGCTCTGGATCTGGCCGAGCGCAATGCCGCGAATGATCAGTGTGACTGTCTGGGTTCCGGCGATCCCACCCATGCTGGCGACGACCGGCATCAGAACGGCCAGCGCCACGATCCTGTCGATGGTGGCTTCGAACAAACCGACCACCCAGGAAGCGATGAAGGCCGTGATCAGGTTGATACCCAGCCACAGTGCCCGGCGGCGCGCGCTCTTCCGCACGCCAGCAAAGACGTCCTCCTCGTCCTCCAGGCCCGCCGCCGCCAGCAGCGGATGTTCGGCCTGCTCACGCACCACGTCGAGCACGTCGTCGATGGTGACCCGGCCCAGCAACTGGCGAGAGGAACTGACGATGGCGGCGGATAGGAGGTCACGACCCTCGAACAGCCTCGCGACCTCGGCGGCTGGCGCCGCCGGGTCGATGC
The DNA here is from genome assembly GCA_963715485.1 of uncultured Gammaproteobacteria bacterium. Taxonomy (GTDB): domain Bacteria; phylum Pseudomonadota; class Gammaproteobacteria; order Steroidobacterales; family Steroidobacteraceae; genus SG8-30. The sequence goes on along the minus strand of OY970244.1, from coordinate 2,905,914 downwards.
CCGCAATCTCAGAGTCCATGACGACGGAAACCGTCTTTTCCTGGTCCTCGGTCAGCAGGCGGGTCACCGGCAGTGCGCCGAGGTAGCGGTCGTCGCGGTCCACCACGAACAGGCAGTCGGTCCTCTCGGGAAGCTCGCCGCGCATGCGAAGGTAGCGCAGCACGACTTCCAGGGTGACGTCCGGCCGCACCGTCACCGTATCGGTGTTCATCAGGCCGCCAGCGGTGTCCTCGGGGTAGGCCAGCACGGCCGTCAGCCGGACGCGGTCCTGCTGATCCATGGATTTGAGAACCTGCCGGGTAACGGCCTCGGGCAGTTCTGCCAGCAGGTCGGCCAGATCGTCGAGGTCGAGACCTTCGGCAGCCGCCACGATCTCGTGCGTGTCCATCTCGTCGATGAGTTCTGCACGCACTTCTTCGGACAGCTCGATCAGCACGTCGCCGTCGAGCTCCCGCTCGACGAGTTCCCACGCCAGCTCTCGCTGCTGTGGAGGCAGGGACTCGAGCAGGTGAGCGATCTCGGCGGGGTGCAGCGCGTTGATCATGCGTTGTGCGCCACGCAGCGTGCCCGACTCGAGGGCGGCGCGCAGCGACGCCAGCCGGGTGGCGCGATCATTGCGGTTGTCTAAGGTCGCCGTGGCCACTGTCAGGTTCCCCTGGGAGTCACTGCGGGAGTCCGCGCGAGTCTAACGGCAGCCGCCGCGGCGGGCTACCGGCCGTATCGGCCCGTCGGTCCGCTAGGGGAGGCCGGTATGTCGGGCGAGTACCTGCGAATTCCGGCTGGTGAAACGGGCCGCCAGCTGCTCGACGAGATATACGGAGCGATGCTGTCCGCCGGTGCAGCCGACGGCCACCGTGAGATATACGCGGTTGTTCCGCTCGAACTCGGGGATCCTGGCTTCCAGGAATCGAACTATGTCCTCGAGGAGCACGCTGACGGCAGGGCTCGCCTCCAGGAAGTCCTGAACCGGCGGGTCCCTGCCGGTAAGCGGTCTGAGCGCCAGGTCCCAGTACGGATTCGGAAGTGTGCGCGCGTCGAATACGAAATCGGCGTCTCCCGGAATACCTGTCTTGTAGGCAAAGGACTGGAACAAGATCGCCAGCCGCCCCGTCTGCCGCTCGTCCACCCGGCGGCGGATCAGCTCGCGCAGCGAGTGTATGCTGATTGCCGAGGTGTCGATGACCAGGTCGCCCGCGTCAGCCAGAGGGTGCAGCAATGCCCGCTCGGCCGCGATGGCTTCCGCCAGGCTGACACCGTCCGCCGCCAGGGGATGGCGACGACGGGTCTCGGCAAACCTTCGTAGCAGAGTCTGGTCGGAAGCGTGCAGGTAGATCTCTTCGCAACGGATCCCGCTGCGCCGGAAGTCGGCGATCATTGACGGGATCGAATCGAGGTCGCCGGGTCGGTTACGCGCATCGATTCCTACCGCAACCCGTTGGTATATTGGCGCTTCGTCTTGCAGGGTATGTGCGACGAGGTCCTGCAGCAGTCCGGCTGGAATATTGTCGACGCAGAACCAGCCGAGGTCCTCGAGCGTATTGAGTGCGACGCTCTTGCCGGAACCCGATAGACCGCTGACGACGACGAGACGCATCATTTCACCAGGCTGGCTGGAATCAGCCGGCCTGCGCCGGCGGAACTACATCCTACGTGTCCGGGGCGGCGCAGCGCCAATGCCGGCCGTCAGGCGGACATCCAGCTCAGCCGCGGCGCCGGGCAACCTCGGCCGCGTGGTGATCGGTCAACTTCTCCTTGTGCTTTTTCACCAACCGGTCGAGCTTGTCGGTGAGAGCGTCAATCGCAGCATACATGTCGCTGTCGGTGGCATCGGCATGGAGCTTGCCGCCGCTCACTGCGAGCGTGGCCTCGGCCTGGTGCCGTAGTTTTTCGACGCTGAGCACGCAGTGAACGTCAATGACCTGGTCGAAGTGCCTCAAGATGCGGTCCAGTTTCTTTTCCACGTAGCCGCGCAGCGCCGGCGTGATGTCGATGTGATGCCCAGTGAGAGTCAACTGCATTCCATTTCCTCCTTCATCAATCGCCCGGCGTTCACTTGACCGGCATGCGGCGCCTCTCGCTGGAAGACGCGATCCCCATCGCTTCCCGGTACTTGGCTACCGTCCGGCGCGCGACCTGGATCCCGTCCTGCAGAAGCACTTCCGCAATCTTGCTGTCCGACAGCGGATCGGCGCTGTCCTCCGCCGCGACCAGCTTCCTGATTCTGGCACGTATCGCCGTCGACGACACCTCGGCGCCACCGTCCCCGGAAACGCGGCTGGAGAAGAAGAAACGGAATTCCAGAACCCCACGTGGCGTGTGCATGTACTTTCCGGTGGTGACTCGCGACACGGTGGACTCATGCATTTCGATGGCATCGGCGACGTCCTTGAGCACCATCGGCTCCATTGCCTCGTCGCCCTGCTCGAGGAACGCGGCCTGGCGCTGGACGATGGTCCTGGCAACCTTCAGCAGCGTGTCGTTGCGGATCTCCAGGCTGCGTAGCAGCCAGCGGGCTTCCTGCAGCTGGTTGCGCAGCACGGCGTGGTCTTCCGAACGGGTCACCATTCCGGCATAGGTCTTGTTGAGCACGATTCGCGGCAGGGCTGACGGGTTCAACTCGACCAGCCAGCCACCAGGCGTGCGGCGGACATATACGTCGGGAACGACATATTCGATGCGGGTTTGCTGCATTGCGGACCCTGGGCGCGGGTGACATCCGCGCACCAGTGTCAGGGCTGTGTCGAGATCTTCGACCGAGCAATGCAGCTGGCGCCGCAACGCGGCGTATTGCTGGCCGGCGATCAGGTCCAGGTGGTTGCGTGCGAGCTCGAACGCCAGCTCGAGTGCCGGCGTCGACGGATCGAGCTGGGCCAGCTGCAGCGTTACGCATTCGGACACCGAGCGGGCGCCGACGCCCGCCGGGTCGAGCTGCTGCACCGCATCGATCACAGCCTCAATTTCCGCGGCTTCCGCCTCGATTTCGGGCCGCAGGGTTGCGGCAATTTCCGCCGGGTCCTCGGTCAGGTAGCCGTCATCGTTGATTGCGTCGACGATCGCCCGGCCGATCATCAGCGTGCGCGGGTCGAGGTGGGCCAGTTCCAGTTGCCATAACAGGTGGTCGGTGAGCGTTTGCCCCGATTCGTCGGCCAGGTCGAGCATGCGGTCATCGTCGCCGCCAGACCAGGGAGCGTTCGATTCAACCGCGGTTGGTTCGGGCCAGTCCTCGCCGATTTCTACTGTCGGCTCGTCCGCGACGGTCTCGGCCGGGTCCGTGCTGTCGTTTCCCCTGGACTCCGCGAGATCATCGAGAGAAAGGTTATCCTCGGCTTCCTCATCGGTCTCGAGCATGACGTTACTCTCGAGCGCCTCGCGTATCTGGGCCTGCAACTCGAGCGCCGGCAGCTGCAGCAGGCGGATTGCCTGCTGCAGCTGCGGCGTCATCGTCAGCTGCTGCCCGATACGGAGCTGCAGGGAAGGTTTCATCATGCGGTCGTATCAGCCTGGAGGAACGAAGGGCAAGGGCGCCTCACTACGGCGGTCCTTCCCGATACCTGTTCAGAGGCGGAAGTCCTGCCCCAAGTAGACCTCGCGGACGTCCGGATTGGCAAGGATGTCCTCGGCACTGCCGGACGCCAAAATCGTGCCCTGGTTCACGATGTAGGCACGACTGCAGATGCCGAGTGTCTCGCGGACGTTGTGATCGGTGATCAGCACGCCGATGCCGCGGTCAGCCAGGTGGCGCACGATGCGCTGAATGTCGTTGACGGAGAGGGGGTCGACGCCGGCGAATGGTTCGTCCAGCAGCACGAAGGCCGGGTCGGCCGCCAGCGCGCGGGCAATCTCGACCCGGCGTCGTTCGCCACCCGAGAGGCTGATGCCCAGACTCTCCCGAATGTGCCCGATGTGGAGCTCCTCGAGAAGTTCCTCCAGCCGCTGCTCGCGCTTTTCCTTGTCGAGCCCTGGGCGGGTCTCGAGGATGGCGAGCAGGTTGTCGGCGACCGACAGCTTGCGGAACACCGAGGCCTCCTGTGGCAGGTATCCCAGCCCCAGCCGGGCGCGCGCATGCATGGGCAAGCGCGTTACGTCCCTGCCGTCGAGCTCGATCTGTCCGCCGTCGCAGGCGATCAGACCGACGATCATGTAGAAGGCGGTCGTCTTGCCGGCGCCATTGGGGCCCAGCAGACCGACCACCTCGCCGCTGGAGATTTCCACTGACAAGTCCTTCACCACGGTCCGCTTGCGGAACGACTTGCTCAAACCGATCGCGCGCAGCGTGCTCATGGAGCGGTCCCCGGCTCGCTATCCTTTGGTCCGCCGGGCGGCGACTTGGGATTGATCGTGATGCGCACCGGCTGGCCGCCTTGCTCACCGGCCTCGGCGACGACTCGTTCCTCCAGCATGCTGTAGACCAGCGTGGAGCCGGAAATATCGTTGTTGCCGTCGGAAAGCCAGGCGCCGCCGGAGAGCCGGACGCGGCCCGATGCCAGGTCATAGTCGATGCGGCTGGCGCGGCCCTCGGCCCGTTGTTCGCCGCGCTGCTGCGAGAAGGAAGCGGGAGTGCCGGTGACCTGCGCGACGGAAATCTCGTTGGCGGCGAAGCTGACGGTTGCGAGGTCGCTCGCAAGGTACCCGCCCTCGGCCTGGATGCGCACATGCCCCTCCAGACGCCACTTGCTGTTCTCGAACTCGAGCCCGGTGGCGGTCGCGCGATCGGCCTCGACCCGGGCGTCACCCTGCGTAATGACGACGCGGGTAAACACCAGCACGCCGTTCTTGTAGTCGAAATCGCTCGACTCGGCCTCGACCGAGATCGGCAGCACCGCGCGCGGAGTGGCCGCGTGCACTGGCGCGACGGCGGCAAGTAACAGCGCAGCCAGCGTTAGGCTAGGGGTTGAAGCGGCCATTGACCTTCGATTCTAACCTCAGGGTCTCGGCCTTCAAATCGGCACGCATGCCAGTGGCTGCGATTGCGTAGGCGCCGAAGCCGAGCGTAACCGGCGCGTCCGTGACCGCCAGCTGCGCCTCGGTGTCGAGCGTCATCCTCTCAGTCCGTACCACTGCCGGCTCGGGAAGGGACCCGCGCTCGCCCGTCATGACTACGTCGCCCTCCAGCTCCACCACCTCGGATCCCGGCGTGATCTGCCCGCGTTCGGCGGTTAGCCTCCATTGCTGCCCTTGTAACGCAAAGTAATCGAGTGCCACGGATTCCAGGTCCACGACCTGGCGGGCCGGATCCTCGGTCGCGGAGCGTACCGCGAGTTCCAGCCGCACCTTGCCGTCAACACCGTATTCAGTGACCGTCGAATCACGCAGGTAGTAGCCGGTCTGCTGGGGAGATCTGGCGGTACCGTCGGCCAGGCCGGAGTCGTCCCTGGCCAGCCTGAAGATGGCGAAGATCAAGCCCACCAGCGCAACGAGCAACAGCAGACGCGGCATCATGGCGCCGATTGCCGCTGCGCGAGCAGCCAGTCGCAGAATTCCCGCACCGCGCCGTGTCCGCCGGGAAGCCGGGTGACGTGACGCGCCGCGGCCAGCACCTGCGGGTGCGCATCCGCCACGGCCGCCGGCAGTCCGACTGTGTGCATCATCGGCAGGTCGGGCAGGTCGTCAACCAGGCAGGCGGCGCGTCCAGCCGGTATTCCCAGCGACTCGAGCAATGCGTCGAGGGCGGCCTGCTTGTCACCGGCTCCCTGGATGACGTGCTCGACACCGAGTTCGCGCATCCGCGCGTCCACCGCGGCGCTGCTCCGGCCGGATATGATCGCTACTGCTACGCCTGCAGCGTGCAACTGCTTGATGCCGTGGCCGTCGCGAACGTGGAAGGCCTTGAGTGACTCGCCCTCGGGGCCGAACCACAACCGTCCGTCGGTCAGGACGCCGTCGACATCCAGCACCAGCAGATCGACACCGGGATCGTTGCCGCGGCGCCCGGTCACATTACGCCCGCCCGAAGCAGATCGTGAACGTTGAGTGCGCCGACGAGCCGGTTGTCCTGGTCCACGACCAGCAGCCCTGTAATGCGATGCTGCTCCATCAGGTGCACCGCCTCGGCTGCCAGTTCGCCAGCGCCGATGGTCTTGCAGCCGCGCGTCATGACCTGGCGCATGCGTGTGCCGTGGACATCGATCTGCCCGTCCAGCGCGCGCCGCAGATCCCCGTCGGTGAAGATCCCGGCGACCCTGCCATGGCTGTCTACGATCGCGGTCAGCCCGAGCCCCTTGCGGGACATCTCCAGCAGCCCTCCGGACAGGTTCGTGTCTTCGGCGACAGAGGGTAGCGCCTCTCCCGTTCGCATCACGTCCGCGACCCGCAGCAGCAAACGGCGTCCCAGCGTGCCGCCGGGGTGGGATAGCGCGAAGTCCTCCGGCGTGAAGCCGCGTAGTTCGAGCAGCGCCACGGCCAGCGCATCGCCCATGGCGAGCGACGCGGTGGTACTGGCTGTCGGCGCCAGGTTGAGCGGGCAGGCTTCAGCAGGCACGCTGACGTCCAGGTGGACCTGCCCCTCGCGTGCCAGCGTCGAGGCCGGCTGGCCCGTCATCGACACCAGCGGCACTCCCATGCGTCTGATGAGCGGCAGGATGGTGAGGATTTCCGCCGTTTCACCCGAGTTGGAGAGGGCCAGCACCATGTCGTCGCGGGTGATCATCCCCAGGTCGCCGTGGCTGGCCTCGGCCGGATGCAGGAAAAATGCCGGGGTGCCGGTACTCGCCAGGGTCGCGGCAATCTTGCCGGCGACGTGCCCGGACTTGCCCATGCCCGTAACGACCACGCGGCCACGACATTTCATGAACATCCGGCAGGCGGCCACGAACGAGCCGTCTAGCCTTCCAGCCAGTGCGGCAACGGCATCGGCCTCGATTGACAGCGACTTGCGGCCTGCAGCGAGGACGCGGCTGTCGTCGATTGCTTCGCTCATGGGGTCAGCGGGACATGTCCGGGTGAGGTTGCCAGGTGGGGCATCATACACCGCGAGGCCTGGCTGCCATGCCGGACACCGCCCGCCTCCTCGCGGCCGGTGCCGAAGGCCCTAGGCCGATGCGCCCGGTTTGACTACCATTGGCGTCCCTCCGGAGTAAGCACCACATCATGACCGCCGACGAAGTCCAGCAGAAGATCCAGGCCGCCCTTCCGGGCGCCACCGTTCACGTCCGCTCCGGCGACAACGTTCACTTCGAGGCGCTGATCGTCGCGGCGCAATTTGACGGCCTGCGCACGATCAAGCGGCACCAGCTCGTCTATGCGGCGCTTGGGGCGGCTGTCGGCGGAGAAATCCACGCCCTGTCGCTCGAGACGCCGACGCCGGACGAGTGGGCCGCTCGCCGCGGCAACTGATCTGTCGTGGACAAGCTAGAGATACAGGGCGGCGTCCGGCTGGACGGCGAGGTACGAATCTCGGGCGCAAAGAACGCCGCGCTGCCGATCCTGGCCGCCGCGCTGCTGCCGCAGGCGGCCCTGCAGATCCGCAACGTGCCGCAGCTGCACGACGTCAAGACGATGATTGCGCTGCTGGGCCGCCTGGGCGCGGGTGTTACCGTCGGCGAAAACTACCAGGTTGAGGTTGATCCGACTTCGACCTGCGAGTTCACCGCGCCCTATGAGCTGGTCAAGACCATGCGCGCATCCATACTCGTGCTTGGCCCGCTACTCGCTCGCCACGGTCGTGCCGATGTTTCGCTACCGGGTGGGTGCGCTATCGGCGCCAGGCCGGTCAACCTGCACGTCGACGGGCTGAGGGCGCTGGGCGCGGATATCGAGATTGAGGGTGGATACATCAGGGCGCGTGCCGACAGGCTAAGGGGCGCGCGCATCGTGCTGGACACGGTTACCGTAACCGGGACCGAGAACCTGATGATGGCGGCCTGCCTGGCGGACGGGCGGACGGTGATCGAGAACGCCGCCCGCGAACCCGAGGTGGTGGACCTGGCCGGGTTCCTCACTGCGATGGGCGCAAGGATTGCGGGAGCGGGCACCGACACGCTGGTCATCGAGGGCGTCGAGCGGCTCCACGGCTGCGATTACGAAGTTCTGCCCGACCGGATCGAGGCGGGCACCTACCTGGTGGCCGGCGCGATCACGGGCGGCCGCGTACGCGCGCGCAATGCGCGGCCGCAGCACCTTGACGCGGTCCTGGCCAAGCTGCGTGACGCCGGCGCGACCGTCACCGTGGGCGGGGACTGGATCGAGGTGAACATGAACGGCAGGCGGCCGATGGCCGTGGATATCCGCACCGCACCGCACCCCGGTTTCCCGACCGACATGCAAGCGCAGTTTGCCGCGCTTGATGCGGTGGCAGAGGGCGTCGGCACCGTGGTCGAGACGATCTTCGAGAACCGCTATATGCACATGCTGGAGTTGCGCCGGCTCGGTGCCGATATTCGTATCGAGGGCCACACCGCGGTGATCCATGGCGTCGATCGACTCTCCGGCGCGCCGGTGATGGCGACGGATCTGCGGGCCTCGGCCAGCCTCGTACTGGCTGGCCTGGTGGCGCAGGGCACGACCGAGATCCAACGCATCTACCACATCGACCGGGGTTACGAGCGCATCGAGGAGAAGCTTGGGCAGCTTGGAGCCCACATCAAGCGGCTGCCTGGCGGTTCGCACTAGCAGGTAGCAGGCACCAAAAGGGAAAAGGGGACGGTCTCCTTTTTCAGGATGAAGCCGCGGCCTGGGCGGGCCGCTCGATCACCTTGATCTGGACGGTATGCTCGCGAGGCTGGCCCTCGAACGGCGGCCCGCGGCGCACGGTCAGCCTGACGGAATCCCCCGGCGCCAGGCCGGCGATACGGGCCAGCAGGTCCTCGGCACCGTTGATGGCCTGGCCATTGACCTGGGTGATCACGTCGCCCGGACGCACACCCTCGGTCACTGCCGGTGCGCCGCGATACACAGCCGTTACGATTACGGATCCCTGGGGGAAACCGAACTGCCGGGACTCCTCGGCCTTCAGGCTCTGCGGACGGATTCCAATCCAGCCGCGAACCACCCGGCCCTGGCGAACGATGGCGTCGACGACGCCGCGCACCAGGTCGACCGGAATGGCGAAGCCAATACCCTCGATGCCGGCATTGCGCGCGATGATGGCTGTATTGATGCCAACCAGTTCGCCGCTGGCGTTGACCAGGGCACCGCCAGAGTTGCCGAAGTTGATCGCGGCGTCGGTCTGGATAAAGTTCTCGAAGGTCGAGACGCCAAGGCGGCCGCGGCCGGTGGCGCTGACTATTCCCTGCGTTACCGTCTGGCCCAGTCCCATCGGGTTGCCGATCGCCAGCACCGGCTCGCCGACCTGCAGCCGGTCAGACCGGCCGAGCCTGATTTCGGGCAGCTTCGACAGGCGCACCTGCAGTACCGCGAGGTCCGTGTCCCGGTCACTGCCGACCAGCTCGGCCGCGGCCTCGCGACCGTCACGCAGCTGCACGCTGATCTGCGTCGCCCCGGCTATGACGTGGTAGTTGGTCACGACGTGCCCGGCGCGGTCGTAGATCACGCCGGAGCCGAGGCTGCGCTCCACCCGTTCCCGGTAGGAATTCCACATGTCGCCGAAGAACGGGGCGAGTTCCGGCGGCAGGTTGCGGACACTCGGGACTCGCACGACGCGCTCGGTATAGACGTTGACTACCGCCGGCGCCGAATTTTCCACCGCATCCACGTAGCTGACCAGCGACCCTGGAACTGTATCGGGCTCGATCGGGACCGAAGCTGGGGCCTCCGCCTGGTTCCCGGCCGGCGTCGGAACCGTTACCGCCAGCGGCTCACCCGGGGGCGGGCCTCCTTCAGCGGCGGGCCTGCGCTGCAGCAGTTCCGGCCGCAGAGTTACCGCAGCCAGCGCCAGCGCCAGTCCCAGCGCCACCCACGGCGAGGCCCACTTGATCCATCGCAGCAAAACCGTCATATGGCTGTCCGAACTCCCGTTGCCGCCCGGCTTGTGCGGTGCATGAATCACGCCGGACCTGCGTGTATAATGCGCAATCCCTCAAAGGAACGAAAACAGGGCCGTGCGGGGATGTTCAGGGGCGGCCCTGAGCGTGGCTGTGGGCTGAAGATCATCCAGGGGTTAGCTGATGAGCGAGCACGTTGACAAGGGTCGCCGGCAGTTGCTGACGGCCGCCACGGCCCTGACCGGCGCGGTGGGCGCGGCCTTCGCTGCCACGCCGTTCCTGGCTTCATGGAAGCCGAGTGCGCGAGCCAAGGCGCTGGGCGCACCGGTGGAGATCGACATCTCCAAGCTGGAAGCCGGCGCCATGCTGAAGGTGGAGTGGCGCGGCAAGCCGGTCTGGGTGGTCCGCCGCACTCCCGAGATGCTCGAGAGCCTTGCGAGCGTCGATGAGCGCCTGGCCGATCCCGCTTCCGAGGCTTCCAGCCAGCCCGAGTATGCGCAAAACGAAGCGCGGGCGATCCGGCCGGAATATCTGGTCGTGCTGGGTGTCTGTACGCACCTCGGGTGCGCGCCGCTGAGTCGCTTCACCCGCGGTGACGTTGAGCTCGGTGCCGACTGGCCGGGTGGGTTCTATTGCCCCTGCCATGGCTCGAAGTTCGACCTGGCCGGTCGCGTATACAAGGGCGTGCCGGCGCCGACGAACCTGTCGATACCGCCCTACGCATTCGTGGACGACAATCACATCCTGGTCGGTCAGGACCAGTCGAGGGCTGTGTAATGGCGAATGGTGCAAGCGAAGCTGCGACCGGAGGCGGCCGTATGAAGGCGCTGATGGACTGGATCGACGACCGGTTCCCGCTCACCCAGATGTGGAACGAGCAGTGGGGCAAGTACTACGCGCCGAAGAACCTCAATAATTGGTATTACTTCGGCTCGTTGTCGCTGGTGGTGCTGGTCCTGCAGATCGTCACGGGTATCTTCCTGACGATGAACTACAAGCCGGCCGCGGCCGACGCCTTCGCCTCCGTCGAATACATCATGCGCGACGTGGAGTGGGGGTGGCTGATCCGCTACCTGCATTCGACCGGTGCATCGGCCTTCTTCCTGGTCGTGTACCTGCATATGTTCCGCGCGATGCTCTACGGCTCCTACCGCAAGCCGCGTGAGCTGCTGTGGATATTCGGCATGGTCATCTACCTGGTGCTGATGGGAGAGGCATTCTTCGGCTACCTGTTGCCCTGGGGAAACATGTCCTACTGGGGTGCGCAGGTCATAGTCTCGCTGTTCGGCACCCTGCCGGTGATTGGCGCGGGTCTGGTCGAGTGGATCCGCGGGGATTTCTATATCTCGGACATCACCCTGAACAGGTTCTTTGCGCTGCACGTCATCGCGCTGCCGCTGGTGCTGGTCTTCCTGGTCATGGCGCACCTGCTGGCATTGCACGAAGTCGGCTCCAACAACCCGGACGGTATCGAGGTCAAGAAGAACAAGGGCCCGGACGGGCACCCGGTCGACTCCATCCCGAGTCACCCGTACTACTCGGTCAAGGACCTGATGGGGCTGGCGTTCTTCCTGGTGCTGTTCTGCGGCGTGGTGTTTTTCGCGCCGGAGCTCGGCGGCCTGTTCCTCGAGCCGCCGAATTTCGAGCCGGCGAACCCCATGCAGACGCCGGCCCACATTGCACCGGTCTGGTACTTCACGCCCTTCTACGCGATGCTCCGCGCGGTTCCGGCCTTCTTCGGCACCCAGGTGTGGGGCGTGCTGGTGATGGGCGGGGCGATCGTGCTGCTGTTCTTCCTGCCCTGGCTCGACCGCGCGCCGGTCAAGTCGATCCGCTATCGCGGGCCCATCTACAAGGTGGCCCTGGCGCTGTTCGTCGTGGTGTTCGTCGTGCTGGGCTACTGCGGCCTCAAGCCGGCGGTGCAGCCTTTCAAGACGCTGTCGGTTGTTGGCACCATTTACTACTTTGCGTTCTTCCTGCTGATGCCTTGGTACACACGCATCGACAGCCACAAGCCGGAGCCGCAGAGGGTTACGTACCATGCTCATTAAGAAGATCGTCCTCGCCGCGGTGATGCTGGCCCCGGCAGCGGCCCTTGGCGAGGCCGCCGCGCACCTCGACCACGCCGGCACCGACATCCATAACGACGCGTCGCTGCAACGCGGCGCACGCAACTTCGTGAACTACTGTCTCGGTTGTCACTCCGCCCAGTACGTGCGCTGGAATCGTGTCGCGGCCGATCTTGGCATCGGCGAGGCGGAACTCGAGCGGAACCTGATGTTCACCGGCGGCAAGTCGTACGACACGATCAAGAGTGCGATGCCCCGCGCGCAGGCGACCGAGTGGTTCGGCGTTGCGCCGCCCGACCTGTCACTGATTGCGCGCAGTCGCGGCACCGATTACCTCTACACCTTCCTGCGGACGTTCTACGCGGATCCGTCGCGGCCCGCCGGAGTGAACAACCTGGTGTTGCCCAACACGGCCATGCCGCATGTGCTTGCCGACCTGCAGGGGGTCCGGATTCCCAGGGTAGAACTGGTGACCCGTGAGGGCGCAACCGAGGAACACATGGTGGGGCTTACCGACGGCTCGCCCGGAACCCTGTCAGGGGAGGAGTACGATGAGTTCGTGCGGGACACCGTCAACTTCCTCGACTACATCGGTGAGCCGGTCAAGGCCAAGCGCCAGTCCATGGGCGTGTGGGTGGTGCTCTTCCTGCTGGTTTTCTGGCTGTTCACGTACCTCCTGAAGAAGGAGTACTGGAAGGACATTCATTGACAGTGCGGGCGTTCATCGCCCACGCGCGGAACGCCCCGGGGCGGACAGCACTGCCCCGGAGGGCAGCTGCCGGAGGCAGCCCGGTTTGACCGCGACGCCCACTTCCCGGCGACCCTACCTCGTGCGCGCCATGCACGAGTGGATGACGGACAATGGTCAGACCCCGCATCTCGTCGTCGACGCCGGGGTCGAGGGAGTGGAGGTGCCTTCCGCCTATGTCAAGGAAGGTCGCGTCATCCTCAATGTCAGCTGGCAGGCGACCCAGAGCCTGAAACTCGGCAATGACTTCATCGAATTTTCGGCACGCTTCGGCGGTGTCTCTCACCATGTCCTGGTCCCGGGCAGGGCTGTCCTCGGCATCTATGCGCGTGAAACCGGCCAGGGAATGCTCTTCCAGGACGAGGAAGGCGATACGCAGCCGCCGCCGCCCGCGTCCGGGGGCGGCGGGAAGCCGAAGCTGCGCGTCGTGAAGTAGGCGCCGTTCCGGCTTCAGTCGAGGTGGGAATGGCCTAGAGACTGAAGGCCGCGCGGATCAGCCGGCAATTCAGCTTCTCAGGCTCACCGTCCACTTCGACGACGTCAAAGCGCGCCGGCAACCTGGCGAGCCGGGGGTATCGCATCAGCAAGCCCTGCGCGGCGCGCACCAGGCGTGCACGCTTGGCGCGCGTGACGCTGGCGGCCGCGCCGCCAAAGTCATTCCGTGACCGGTAGCGGACCTCGATGATCGCAAGTACGCCGTCTTCGACGGCAACGATATCGAGTTCACCCTGGCGGTTGCGGAAATTGCGGGTCACCACGACGTAGCCGGCGTATTCGAGATAGCGGCAGGCGGCATCCTCCGCCGCCTGGCCGACGGCCAGGTGGTGGGGGGCCTGCCGTATCACTGGCCCGGGCCAAGGCCCGACTGCAGCAGTGGCCGTGGAAGGCCGCCGTCGACCTGTACGAATTCGAGCTGGCGGTGGACTCGTCCCTGTGCGTCAAGGGAGAAGCGTCCGGTCAGCCCGGCTACCGCGCCGCCGAAGGGGGCGCGCCGGCGGGTAAGTTCGGCAACGATGCCGTAGGCGTCGTAGCCGAACGCGTACAGGCGACTGCGCGCCGGTGAACGATCCGGCCAGGTGGACGCCGCGATTTCACGCTGCCGCGCCGCAGGGCCCGCCACGTCAATTACCCACGGCATGTCAGGGAAAATCACGCCATCGAGGTCGTTGTTGCCGCTGCCGCCCGGCTCGAAGATGTCGGAAGTCGAGTACATGGGAAGGCTGCCCGCGTAATTGAAGCGCAGCTGAGTCCGGATCAGCCTGCCGGTCACCGACTGCGCCGCCACGAAAATGAACTGGGCGTCCGGGCGGTAGATGAAGGTCGGCTGGCCGCTGTCGCTCTCGACCGGCTTCAGGTCGATCAGTCCGTTGATGATGTCCCGGAAATCGGTCGTGCCGGGCGCGTAGACGCTGCGCGCCGCCAGCGTTCCGCCGGCGGCTGCCAGTTCCTCGGAAAAGGCCGCCAGCACCCGCTGTCCCCAGTCGTTGGCGGGAACCAGCGCCACTCCGCTGGCCAGTCCGTCGGCCACGGCGCGCCGCGCGGACTGCCGCGCCTCGTCCTCCGGGGACAGTGCGAACTGGAAAAAATCGCTCGGCGTGATGGTTCCCTCGGGCAGGAAGTTCAGCACCAGCGTCTTGGCACGGCCGTCGGCAATCGAGGCGAGCCTGGCGACCTCTTCGCGTGTCAACGGGCCGACCACGATGCGCGCGCCGTCCGCCAGGGCGGCGAGGTAGGCGCTGCCCGCATCCGATGCGGCCACGTCATAGAACCTGATTTGTGGGCGGGTGCCCTCGGGTTGCTGGTAATAGGCGCTCAGGAATCCGTTCTGGACCGCCAGGCCGGCACTTGCGGCGCGTCCGCTCAGCGGCAGCAGCAGCGCGATATGGGACGACGGCTCGATCGAGGAGGTGTAGCGTTCGGCAAGTTCCGGCCAGAGGGTGGCGTTGGCCGGATGTGCCGGGTAGCGCAGCCGCCAGGCCTGTAACTGGCTGCGCGTGCCAGCGCTGCCGATGGCCGCGTCGGCCTCGATGCGGCCCAGCTCGAGCCATCCGGCGACAACCTGGTCGGTGCCCGGCGGCGGCCGGACGTCAGCGCCGCGCCGTGCCGCACCTGCAACGCTTTCGACGATCATGGCCTGGTTGGCAAGCCTGGCTTCGTCGCCGCGCAGTTGCGCCTCCCGCGATACCAGCGTTACGACAGCCTCGGGAACCCGGCCGAGCGCGAACTGCGCCCGCGCGCGGGTGGCGAGCGAAGCGGGGTCGGGCGGCGCGCCCGATTCGTCGAGCAGTGCGAGCGCCTTTTCTGGCTGCCTGGCGAGGAGGGCCAGCTCGGCCATGAGCCGGCGCCTTTCCTGGCTGTCCGCGGCCGTGACCGGCTCAGCGAGTCGGCCGAGCGTACGCTCCACCGCGGCCCTGTCGCCCGCTGCAAGCCATTCGCGCGCAGCGGCAAGCCACAGGCCGTTGGCACGCGGCTGTGGCGCCGTTGCCGCGGCTTCCTCCCAGGACCGGGCGGCGGCGGCGTGCTCCCCGCGCTGGCCGAGTTGCACGGCCCGTGTTTCGATTGCGCCGGTTGCGTCAGACCGGACCCCGGTCGTCGGCTGGCATGCCGCCACGAGTACGGTGACAAGAAGGGCTGCTGCCAGTCGCGGCAGGGTGTATGAGGCTTGCATCGCGATACGCCCTTGGCGAGGATCGTTGCGCCGCGTCATGCGGCCGGGAGTGACATTATAGTGATCAAGACAGGCCGTCTTTACGTGGTATCGACTCCGATCGGCAATATGGGCGACCTGTCGGCCCGCGCCCGCGAGGTGCTCGCAGGCGTGGCAGTGGTGGCAGCCGAGGACACGCGCCACAGCGGTCGGTTGCTGCAGTCCCTGGGAATTTCCCGCCCGCTTGTTTCGCTGCACGAGCACAACGAGCGCGAACGGGTACCCGAATTGCTCGATCGGCTGCGGCGTGGCGAGGATGTCGCGCTGGTAAGCGATGCCGGCACGCCGCTGGTCAGCGACCCCGGATTCCACCTGGTTCGCGGCGCCATCGCCGCCGGCGTGGCTGTCAGCCCGGTGCCGGGTCCGTGCGCGGCGGTCGCGGCGCTCAGCGTATCCGGCCTGCCCGTCGATCGATTCTGCTTCGAGGGATTCCTGCCGCCGCGCCGCGCCGCGCGCCGCGCGCGACTCGAGGGCCTGGTCACGGAGATGCGCACCCTGGTGTTCTACGAGGCTCCGCAACGGCTGGCGGATAGCCTGGCGGATGCGGCCGCCGAGCTCGGCGCTGGACGCAGCGCAGCCGTCGCGCGCGAGCTGACCAAGCTGCATGAGAGCCTCTACCACGGGACCCTGGGCGAACTGGCCCGCCGCGCGGCGGAGGAGTCCGACATGAATCGCGGCGAAATCGTGCTGGTCATCGGCGGTGCCGCCGCCGCGGCCCCGGTCATGTCCGCGGAACTCGACCGGACGCTGAAATCCTTGCTCAAGTTTCATTCTCCGTCGCAGGCTGCATCGCTCGCCGCGGAAATCACTGGTCTGCGCCGTAATGCATGCTACGCGCGCGCGCTCGAACTGGCCGGCGGTTGATATTCGATGTCGCTTGAATACGGACCCCAAAGCCCCTATGTTGCCTGCGGGAGTCGGCCAGGCAACCGCTGCTTTCCAATGGAAAGCGGAGGAAAGTCCGGGCTCCACAGGGCAAGGTGCCAGGTAATACCTGGGGGGCGCGAGCCCACGGAAAGTGCAACAGAAAGCAAACCGCCCAAGCGTGCGTTTTCGCACGACGGCAAGGGTGAAAGGGTGCGGTAAGAGCGCACCGCGTCGGCGGTAACGTCGACGGCACGGCAAACCCCACCTGGAGCAAGGCCAAATAGGGAAGCACGCAGCCTTACGGCTGCAGCGCGCGGCCCGCGCGTGTTTCCGGGTAGGCTGCTCGAGGTGCACGGTGACGTGCATCCCAGAGGAATGGTTGCCCACGACAGAACCCGGCTTACCGGCCGACTCCCACTTCTCACCACAAATCTGCGCGTTCCACCCTGAAACGTGCTGAACTCTAATAAGCCGCGCGAAGTTAGTTCTATAAGTGCCTGATTTCAGGGCCCCAGAGAAAGCCTTCCGCTGCATGAAAGATCGGCTCTAAGTCTCTGAGCCGCAAGAATTTTTTTTCACGAAGCCGTTGACCGCCAGCACTCGTCTGCCTATAGTGGCGCGAAGTGGGAGAAAGTGGGAGGAAATGGGAGAAAATCCCGTTCCTGAACTGTGTTTCGCGGCGCAAACAAAGTCACTCTGGATGCCAAAGGCCGGATGGTCATGCCCACCCGGTATCGCGAGCGCCTGTTCGAGCGCTGCGAGGGCAAGCTCGTGATCACGGTCGACCGGGACCAGTGCCTGCTTCTCTATCCGCTGCCCGACTGGGAAGAGATCGAGCGCAAATTGATGCGCCTGCCGACGTTGAACGAACAGGCACGGCGACTTCAGCGGCTGATGGTCGGCCACGCCTCCGACGTCGAACTCGACGGTCACGGCCGCGTGCTGCTGCCGCCCAAGCTGCGCGAGTTCGCGCATCTCGTTCGCAACGCGATCCTCATCGGACAGGGTGCCCGCTTCGAGTTGTGGGACGAACAGAGGTGGGACGAGCGCCGCGACGAGTGGCTCAACGCCGGGCACTCGGCGGAGCTGCTGCCGCCGGAGCTCGGCTCGCTGTCCTTGTAAGACACGCGAGCTGTGGCGGACAACGCAGGCGGGGTTTCGGGCGGCGCGGCCGAACACGCGCCGGTGCTGCTCGACGAGGCGCTCGGAGCGCTGGTCTTGCGGCCCGACGGGTTCTACGTCGACGCCACATTCGGCCGGGGAGGGCACACGCGGGCCATCCTTGCGCGGCTTGGGAAACAGGGGAAATTGCTTGCCATCGACCGGGACCCGCAGGCTGTCAGCGCAGCGAGGGCGTTGCTTGATCCGGATCCGCGGGCCAGCGTCGTCCATTCCCCTTTCTCACGGCTTGGCGAGGCAATCCGCGGCTTCGGGTGTCCCGTCGATGGAATCCTGCTCGACCTCGGCGTTTCGTCCCCGCAGCTTGACGACGCGGCGCGCGGCTTCAGCTTCCTGCGCGACGGTCCGCTCGACATGCGCATGGATCCGGAGGGTGGAGAGGCCGCTGCCGCGTGGCTCGCGCGCGCGAGCGAAAGGGAGATCGCAACGGTGATCTCACGACTCGGGGAAGAGCGCTATGCCCGCCGCATCGCCCATGCAATCGTCACCGCCCGCATCGAGCATCCGATCGCCACGACCGCCGGACTGGCTGGCGTCGTGTCGCAGGCGGTACCGACACGCGAGCCGGGCAAGCACCCGGCGACGCGCACCTTCCAGGCCCTGCGCATCCACGTCAACCGCGAGCTCGAGGAGCTTGAGCAGGTGCTGCCGCAGGCCGTGGAGTGCCTGGCGCCAGGCGGGCGCCTGGTGGTGATCAGTTTTCACTCGCTCGAAGACCGGATCGTGAAGCGGTTCATGCGGCGCGAGTCCAGGGACGACCCGGCCTGGGCCGGTCTGCCAACGGTCCCCGCCCACGCGCGTGCCCGCTTGAGCCTGGTCGGTCGCGCCGTGTTTCCATCCGACGACGAGGTGCGGCGCAATCCGCGTGCCCGCAGCGCGGTGCTGCGCGCGGCAGAGAAGGTGGCGGCATGAAGCCCGGCCGCCTGGTGTTGTTGGTCCTGCCGCTGCTGTGGCTGGCGGTACTGGCCTCGGCGGTCGGAGTGGTTTTCGTGCGCCACGAGGCGCGCAGCCTGTTCACTGAACTGGAGCGGCTCTCGTCGGAGCGCGACCAGCTCAATATCGAGTGGGGTCAGTTGCAGCTGGAGCAGAGCGCGTGGTCCAACCACGGCTTCGTCGAGCGGGTAGCCAGCGAGAAGCTTCGCATGACCCTGCCCCAGCCAGCCGAAGTGCGGATCGTCACACCATGAAGCGCCGGCAAGCCCTCGGCGAGTTCGACCCCGGCCGCTTCCGTGGCCGTTCGCGGCTGGTCGTGGCGGGCCTGGTATTCATTGCCTGTGCGCTGACCGCGCGCGCAGTGCACCTGCAGGTGCTCGACCAGGAGTTCCTGGCGCAGGAGGGGGACAAGCGCTACCTGCGTGAAGCCAAGGTGCCGGCTCACCGCGGCGCGGTCGTCGATCGCTTCGGCGAGCCGCTCGCCGTCAGTTCGCCGGTGGACACGGTCTGGGTCAACCCGCAGGTGCTGGCCCAGTCGCCGGACGAAATCACCCGTCTGGCCAAGGCGCTGGATCGCGATTCCCGCTGGCTGGCGCAGCGCGTCACCAGCAACCTTGATCGCCAGTTCCTGTACGTCGCGCGCCACATGGACCCGCCCGATGCCGCGAAGGTCAAGGCACTCGGCATTCCCGGCGTCGAGCTGATGCGCGAGTACAAGCGCTATTACCCGAATGGTGAGGTGACCGGCCATGTGCTCGGCTTCACCAACCTCGACGAGGCCGGCCAGGAAGGACTCGAACTGGCGTATGACCAGTCGCTGGCGGGAATCGACGGGCTGAAGCGCGTGATCAAGGACGCGAAGGGCCGCACAGTCGAGAACGTCGAGAGCATCCGGGCGCCGCGTCCGGGGGAGGACCTGGAAACCAGCGTCGACCTGCGCATCCAGTACCTCGCCTACCGCGAGCTGAAGGCGGCTGTACGCCGGAACCGCGCGCTCGCCGGGTCGGTGATCGTTCTCGACGTACAGACGGGCGAAGTACTGGCGATGGTCAACCAGCCGTCGTTCAATCCAAACGACCGCGCCCAGTACGAAGTATCGCGCTACCGCAACCGCGCCGTCACCGACATCATCGAACCCGGGTCGAGCATCAAGCCCTTCATCCTTGCCGCGGCACTCGGCTCGGGACGGTACCACCCCGAGACGGTAGTCGACACGTCGCCGGGTTCGGTCCGGGTAGGCGTCAAGACGATCACCGACAAGCACAACCTCGGCGCGGTCGACGTGAATACGATCCTGGCGCGCTCGAGCAACGTCGGCATGGCCAAGATCGCGCTGTCGCTCGAGCCCGAGCAGATCCATACGACCCTGACCACGCTCGGCTTCGGGCAGGTGACCGCCAGCGGCTTCCCCGGGGAGTCCGCCGGCCTGTTGAGCAATGCCTCGCACTGGCGGCCGATCGGCATCGCAACGCTGGCCTATGGCTACGGCATGTCGGTGACACCGCTGCAGCTGGCGCAGGCCTACGCGACCATCGGTTCGTTCGGCGTCCGCCGGCCGATCACCTTCCGGCGCGTTGATGGACCGGTGCCCGGCGAGCGCGTGATCGCGGAGCCCGTGTCGCGCGACCTGCTCGGGCTGCTCGAGCGCGTCGTCAGCCCGAGCGGCACCGGCATCAAGGCTACCGTGCCGGGCTATACGGTCGCCGGCAAGACGGGCACCGCCTGGAAAGCCGCGGCCGGCGGCTATTCGCAGCATCGCTATACCTCGGTATTTGCCGGCCTGGTACCCGCATCTCGTCCCAGGCTAGCGGCCGTCGTGCTGATCGACGAACCTTCAGGCGCCCTGTACTACGGCGGTGACGTCGCCGCGCCCGTATTTGCCTCGGTGATGTCCGGCGCGTTGCGGCTGATGGGCGTTGCGCCCGACGACTTGAGCCGCGTCGAGCCGGCAACCGTCGTGCAGGCCAGCCCATGAGCGCCACGCCCCCGCACATCGTCGCTCTCGACGAGCTGCTCGACGGCTTCGCCGTTGCGCCGCGGATCGCCGTGTCGGGCCTAGGGCTCGACAGCCGTGCGATCCAGGCGGGAGAGGCGTTCGTCGCCGTACAGGGACTGAGTTCACACGGACTCGACTTCGTTGCCCAGGCACTCGAACGGGGAGCGTCCGCGGTGCTGTTCGACCCGGCCGATGCTGCGGCACCGGCGCTGCCGGCGGGTGTCCTGGCCGTGGCCGTGCCGGCTCTGAAGTCCCGTCTTGGCGCGATCGCCGACCGCTGCTACGGAGCGCCCAGCACGCGACTGTCGATCGCCGGCGTCACCGGTACCAACGGCAAGACCACCTGCGCCTGGTTGCTCGCGAGCGCAGCCTCGCGGCTCGGCCCGAAGACGGCCTATGTCGGCACATTGGGCACGGGATTTCCGCCCTCGTTGGCCGCCACGACGCATACCACGCCCGACGTGCTGAGCGTTCACCGGGTGCTGGCCGGTATTGCTTCCGCCGGCGCCAGACGCGCGGCCATGGAGGTATCCTCGCACGCGCTCGACCAGGGCCGGCTGGCTGCGGTGCGTCTGGAAATCGCGGCCTTCACCAACCTGACTCGGGATCACCTCGACTACCACGGCACCCTGGCGGCCTATGCGGCCGCGAAGCGGCGCATCTTTGCGTTTCCGGGCGTGACCCACGCGGTGATCAACATCGGCGACCCGGTCGGGCGCGAATTCGCGGCCGGGCTGCCGTCTGGGATCGAGCTGACCGCGGTGTGCGTGGGCGAGGCAGCGGGCATGGCGGCTGCGCGCAGCGTACAGGTCACTGCAATCGAACCCGCGGCGAACGGCCTGGTGCTGACCGTTCAGGGCGAGTTTGGCGAACGGACCATGCATTCGCCGCTGATAGGCGCCTTCAACGCGGAGAACCTTGCGGTCGTCCTGGGAGTGCTACTCGCCTGGGGACATCCGGTCGACGCCGCCATTGCCGCACTCGCCGGCGCGCAGGCGCCGCCGGGCCGGATGGAAGCGTTCCCGACAGTCGCCGGAGCGTTGGCTATCGTCGACTACGCGCACACCCCCGATGCGCTGGCGAAGGTGCTCGAAGCAGCGCGCCGCCACGCCAGTGGACGATTGACGGTTGTCTTTGGCTGCGGCGGCGAGCGGGATTCCGGCAAGCGTGGACTGATGGGTGGCATTGCCGAGCGCCTGGCGGACGACGTCATCGTCACCGATGACAACCCGCGGCGCGAAGATCCGGAACGCATCGCCGCCATGATTCTTGGTGGCATGACGACGCCCTCGCTGGCGCGGGTCATCCACGGCCGCGAAGCGGCGATCTCCGCGGCGCTTGCAGACGCCGCCGACGGCGACGTGGTGGTGGTCGCGGGGAAGGGACACGAACGGCAGCAGGTCGTCGGCACCGTGGCGCGTGACTTCAGCGATCGTGACTGCGTGAGCCGGCTCGCGGGGAGCATGGCATGAGCCGCACGCTGCATTTCCTGGCGCAGGCTTGCGGCGGGCGACTGGTCGGCGAGGATCGCGAGTTTGCCGCCGTTTCGATCGACTCGCGCACGCTCGATCCTGGCGACCTGTTCGTCGCGGTCCGCGGCGATCGCTTCGACGGGCATGACTTCGCTGCTGCGGCCGCCGAACGAGGCGCCTGCGCCCTGGTCGTGTCACGGCAACTCCCGCTCGACCTGCCGCAGCTGGTCGTAGCCGATACGCTCGCGGCTCTCGCCAGTGGCGCCCGGGCATGGCGCCAGCAGTTCGGGCTGCCGCTCGTGGGCGTCGGCGGCAGCAACGGCAAGACCACGACCAAGGAACTGCTCGCTGCCATCCTGGCGAAGCTTGGCCGGACACTCGCGACGCGCGGCAACCTCAACAATCACATCGGTGTCCCGCTGACGCTTTTCCGGCTCGAGCCAACCCACCAGGCGGCCGTGGTCGAGATGGGCGCCAACCATGCGGGTGAGATCGCATCGCTGGTCGACATCGCCAGACCAACCGTCGGACTGGTGACCAACGCAGGCGCGGAGCACCTCGAAGGCTTCGGCAGCCTCGAGGGCGTGGCCCGTGCCGAGGGCGAGATGTTCGCCGGGCTCGGTGGCGACGCCACAGCGGTAATGAATGCCGACGACGAGTTCGCGCCGCTATGGCGCGAGCTTTCTACGGCCCGTCGCAGCGTGACTTTTGGTATCGACAGTGATGCCGATTTCCGCGCGCTTGCGGTCTCGTCAGGCATCGAGGCTGGCGCCTGGGTGTCGCACTTCGAGCTCGCCACGCCGGCAGGTCGCGCACCAGTGCGACTCGCGCTGCCGGGTCGCCACAACGTACTGAACGCCACCGCGGCTGCTGCTGCGGCCTGGGCCTGCGGAGCCAGCTTGCGACAGATCGTGGATGGGCTGGCGGCGGTGCAACCCGTCCGCGGTCGCCTGCAGCTGAAGCCGGCGCTGTGCGGCGCCTGGTTGATCGACGATTCCTATAACGCCAACCCGACTTCGGCGCTGGCCGGGCTCGAGGTGCTCGGCGGCCTGGACGGTGAGCGATGGCTGGTGCTCGGCGAGATGGCCGAGCTCGGTGAGCATGCCGCCGCGGGTCACGCCGAGGTTGGCGCTGCGGCTCGAGCCCAGGGCGTATCGCGGCTGTTTGCAGTCGGACCGACCACGCTGCACGCGGTCGAGGCGTTTGGACAGGGTGGGCACTGGTTTCCGGACACCGACGCGCTGGCTGCAGCGGTCAGGGAATCCATGCGGCCGGGCGTCGCGTTATTGGTCAAGGGTTCGCGAGTCAATCGGCTCGAGCGGGTCGTCGAGGTTCTGGTCGAAGCGCCGCCCACGGCGTGCAACGGCAACTGAGGTCGCGGTAAAGATGCTGCTCCTGCTCTTCGACTGGTTGTCAGGCTTCTACGGCGGATTCCGCGTGTTCGGCTACCTGACGCTGCGCGCGATCCTGGCCGTGCTTACGGCGCTCGCATTCTCCCTCATGGTCGGCCCGTGGATGATCCGCAAGCTGGCAGAAAGACAGATCGGCCAGGTGGTGCGCGAGTACGGGCCGCAGACCCACCTGGGCAAGAAGGGAACGCCCACGATGGGCGGCGCGCTGATCCTGGTGGCGATCGCGGCCGGTACGTTGCTCTGGGGCGACCTGACAAACCGCTTCGTCTGGATCGTGCTCGGCGTGACCCTTGCGTTCGGGCTGATCGGCTTCTACGACGACTATCTGAAGCTCGTCGTGAAGGACCCTCGCGGCCTTGCGGCACGCTGGAAGTACCTGTGGCAGTCGCTGGCCGGGCTGGGCGCGGCCCTCGCCTTGTGGACCACGGCGCAGGGGCCGGCTGAAACCTCTCTCTACGTGCCCTTCTTCAAGGATGTCATCCTGCCCATGGGCGCGCTTGCCTACGTCGGCTTCACCTACCTGGTGATCGTCGGTGCGAGCAATGCGGTCAACCTGACCGATGGCCTGGACGGGTTGGCGATAATGCCCTGCGTGATGGTGGCAGGTGCCCTCGGCGTATTCGCCTACGTCACCGGCAACGTCAATTTCGCGAGTTACCTGCAGATCCCCTACGTACCGGGCGTGGGCGAGATGCTCATTTTCCTCGGTACCATCGCCGGCGCCGGACTCGGCTTCCTCTGGTTCAACACCTATCCCGCTCAGGTGTTCATGGGCGACGTCGGCGCCCTGGCACTCGGTGCCGCGCTCGGCGTGGTTGCGGTGATCGTCAGGCAGGAACTCGTGCTGGCCATCATGGGCGGCATCTTCGTCCTGGAGACAGTCTCCGTGATGGTCCAGGTCGCCTCTTTCAAGCTGCGCGGCAAGCGCGTCTTCCGCATGGCCCCCATTCACCATCACTACGAGCTCAAGGGCTGGGCCGAACCGAAGGTGATCGTCCGTTTCTGGATCATTTCCTTCGTGCTCGTCCTGGTCGGGCTCGCCACGTTGAAGATCCGCTGATGGAAGCCCAGGCCATGCATCACAGCCAGGAGAAGGGACCGCGCCCGGTCAGCGTGATACTCGGGCTCGGCCGCACCGGCGTCTCCTGCGCCCGTCATCTCGCGCTGCGCGGCCATGAATTGCGGGTCACCGACTCGCGCCGTGAACCGCCCGGCCTGGACGAACTGCAGCGTGCCCACATGGACGCCAGGCTCGCGCTCGGCGGATTCGACCAATCGTTGCTGGAGGGCGCGGACCAGGTGGTGATCTCGCCCGGAGTATCGATGCGCGAGCCGATCGTCGTGGCGGCTCTGAACCGTGGTCTCGACGTCGTGGGCGACATTGAGCTGTTTGCACGCGAGGCCGGCGGCCGCACGGTCGGCATCACCGGGACCAATGGCAAGAGTACGGTGACCACGCTGGTCGGCGAGATCGCCGAGGCGGCCCGGGTGAACGTGCGGGTCGGCGGCAACATCGGTCGCCCGGCACTCGAACTGCTGGTCGGCGAGCCTGCCGAGCTGTACGTGCTCGAGCTGTCGAGTTTCCAGCTGGAGGCGACCCGCTCGCTCGCACTCGAGGCGGCGGTGGTCCTCAACATCACGGCCGATCATTTCGATCGCTACAACGACCTGTCCGACTATGGCGCTGCCAAGGCGAGGATCTACGACCACTGCGCCACTGCAGTGGTCAACCTCGACGATGAGCTGGTGCGGCGCATGCCGCGGCCCGGGCAGCGAACCATCGGCTTCAGCCTGGCGCGTGCGGACGCGGATTACTCTCTGCAGGACCTGTCTGGCTCCACCTGGCTGATGGCCGGCAGCGAGCCGGTGCTTCCGTCACAGGAGCTGCGCCTGAGCGGCCGCCACAACGCCGCCAATGCGCTCGCCGCGCTGGCGCTGGCCGACGCCTGTGGGCTGCCGCGCAGCGCGGCCATCACAGCGCTCCAGCATTTCCCGGGCCTGCCACACCGCACGCAGTGGGTCGCTGATATCCGCGGCGTTCGCTGGATCGACGACTCCAAGGCGACCAACGTTGGCGCAGCGCTGGCCGCTGTAGACGGTCTCGCCGGCCCGCTGGTGATCATCGCCGGTGGCGAAGGCAAGGGCCAGGATTTCACGCCGCTCGCGGGGGCGTTTCGCAGCAAGGTGCGGCGCGCGGTGCTGATCGGTCGCGACGCGCGGGCAATTGGCGCGGCGCTCGCCGGGGCCTGCGAGGTCGAATTCGTCGCATCGATGGATGAGGCGGTCGCCGCCGCAGGGCGTGTGGCGCAGCCCGGCGATACCGTCATGCTGTCGCCCGCCTGCGCCAGCTTCGACATGTTCCGTGACTACGCACACCGCGGTGAAGCGTTCGCCGCGGCAGTCCGGGGAGGCGCTGCATGACCGCTGCAGCATCACTGGCCTATTCCCGCTCGGCCGGCCGCCAGCCGAGACTGGCGATCGATCCGGTGATTGTCGCGGCCACGCTGGGTCTGTTGCTGCTCGGGCTGGTCATGGTGACCTCGTCATCGGTGACGATAGCCGAGCGCCAGGCAGCCGACCCGTTCATGTACCTGGACCGGCAGCTGCTGTCAGCCGTCCTAGGGCTGATCTGCGCGGTGGCGATGCTCGCGGTACCCATGTCGGTATGGGAACGTGCTGCGCCGTTGCTACTGGCTGCCGGATTCATCCTGATCGTGCTGGTGCTGATACCGGGCATAGGCCATGAGGTCAACGGCAGCCGCCGCTGGATCCGGATCGGGCCGATCAATTTCCAGCCTTCCGAAGTGACGCGGGTGGCGTTGCTCGCCTACGTCTGCGCCTACGCGGTGCGTTACCAGGAAACGCTGGCGAGTTCCTGGCAGGGATTCTTCAAGCCCCTGACGGTGCTTGGCGTGGCTGCGGCGGTGCTGCTGCTCGAACCGGACTTCGGGGCGGCGGTGGTATTGCTGGCAACGGGTGCGATCGTGCTGTTCCTGGCGGGTGCCCGCTGGCGCGACTTCCTCGGCGTTGCTGCGATCGGTGCGCTGGGTGTTGCGACGCTGGCGCTCACCTCGGATTACCGTGTTCGCCGGCTCACTGCATTCATGGATCCCTGGGCGGACCCTTACGACAGCGGCTTCCAGCTCACCCAGTCGCTGATCGCGATCGGCCGCGGAGAATGGCTTGGAGTCGGGCTCGGATCGAGCATCCAGAAGCTGTCCTACCTCCCCGAGGCGCATACCGACTTCGTCTTTGCCGTGCTGGCGGAGGAGCTGGGGCTGGTCGGCGTTGTCGGGGTTCTGTTGCTGTTTCTGGTGCTGGTACTCCGGAGCCTGAGGCTCTCGCGGTTGGCAGCAGATGCCGGCATGCCCTTTCACGCCTGTATGGCGGCGGCCTTCGGCGTGTGGCTCGGTCTGCAGGCTTTCATCAACATCGGCGTGAACATGGGGCTGCTTCCAACCAAGGGTCTGACCCTGCCGCTGTTGTCCTATGGTCGTTCCAGCATGCTGGTCACGCTGGCATGGATCGGCGTACTGCTCAGGATCAACCACGAGGTAATTGCCTCGGGACGCGTGACCGCGGACAGGAGGTCGCCGTGACCGGCCCGGTGCTGATCATGGCCGGCGGTACGGGCGGTCACGTCTTTCCGGCCCTGGCCGTGGCGCGCGCCCTGCGTACCGGTGGGCACGACGTGGTGTGGCTCGGCACGCGCCGCCGCATCGAGGCGCAGTTGGTGCCCGCCGAAGGCATCCCCATCGAGTGGGTCGACGTCGAGGGCCTGCGCGGGCGTGGCCTCGGCGGCTGGCTCGCCGCTCCGGTGAAGCTGTTGCGTGCCATATCGCAGGCGCTGGCTGTCCTGCGGCGGGTGCGTCCGGCCGTAGTGTTCGGTGGTGGTGGCTTCGTGTCGGGTCCGGGCGGCCTCGCCGCGTGGCTCATGCGCACACCGCTGGTCATTCACGAGCAGAATGCCGCCGCCGGCCTGACCAACCGCTGGCTGGCTCGCCTCGCCGGCACGGTAGCCGAGGCCTTCCCCGGCAGTTTCCCGGGACGCAAGGATGTGGTCACGACGGGCAATCCGGTGCGGCGCGAGATCGCTGCCTTGCCGCCGCCGGAAGAACGTTTTACCGGCCGCACCGGCCGGTTGCGGCTGCTGGTGTTCGGCGGCAGCCAGGGCGCCGCGGTGCTGAACCGCGTGGTGCCGCGCGCCGTGGCCATGCTGCCCGATGCCGTCCGGCCGCTGGTGCTGCACCAGGCCGGCGGGGCACAACTCGAGCAGACGGCGGCTCTCTACCGCCAGTTGGGCGTGGAAGCCGACGTGCGGGCGTTCATCAACGACATGGCCGCAGCCTATGGCGCGGTCGATTTCGCCATCACCCGCTCGGGTTCGACCGTGTCCGAGCTCGCCGCAGCGGGCCTCGGTGCGCTGCTGGTGCCCCTCGCGATAGCGATGGACGACCATCAGACCAAGAACGCCAGTTTCCTGGTTGCCGCCGGCGCCGCACGGTTGATCCGCGAGGCTGAGCTGACGCCTGAACGACTCGCGCATGAGCTTCTCGAGATTCTCGAGAACGGACGCGATGTGCCGCTGGCCATGGCGCGCGCCGCGCGCGCGGTCGCGATCACCGACGCAGCCGAGCGGCTGGCGGGGTTGTGCCTGGACGCTGCGGAGGGCAGGCCATGACCGACCGTATGCGCCGGATCCACCGCATACACTTCGTCGGCATTGGTGGTGCCGGCATGGGCGGCATCGCGGAAGTGCTATTGAACCTGGGCTACGCGGTGCAGGGGTCGGACCTCAAGCACAATGCGGTCACCCGGCAACTGGTTCGTCTCGGCGCGACCGTGCACATAGGCCACGATGCCTCGCAGGTCGCCGCCGCCGACGTGGTGGTCGCGTCCACGGCGGTCCCGCAGGACAACCCTGAACTCGTCGCAGCCCGGGAGGCGCGGTTGCCGGTGGTGCAGCGCGCCGAGATGCTGGCTGAGCTGATGCGTTTCCGTCAGGGCATCGCCGTGGCCGGCACCCACGGCAAGACCACCACGACGAGCCTGGTGGCAAGCCTGCTCGCTGGCGGTGGGCTGGACCCGACCTTCGTGATCGGCGGGCAGCTGAAGAGCGCTGGCACCAATGCGCGCCTGGGCGCGGGCCGTTACCTCGTTGCCGAGGCTGACGAGAGCGACGCCTCGTTCCTGCACCTGCAACCCGTCATCGCGGTCGTCACCAACATCGACCGCGACCACCTTGCCGCCTATGACGGCGACTTCAACAGGCTGAAGCAGGGCTTCGTCGAGTTCCTGCACAACCTGCCGTTCTGGGGCCTGGCGGTTCTGTGTGCCGATGACGCGGAGGTACGTGAGATCGTGCCGCAGGTACCGCGGCCAATGATTACCTACGGACTGTCGGCCCATGCCGACCTGCGGGCGGTCAACCTGCGCCGCTCGGGTTTCCGCTCGGAATTCGACGTGCTGCGCGAGGGCCGGCCGCCGTTACCGGTCAGCCTCAACCTGCCAGGCACGCACAACGTGTTGAACGCGCTCGCTGCCATTGCGGTGGCCACCGACCTCGACGTAGGCGACGAGGCGATCCGTGCGGCACTGGCCGACTTCGAGGGCATCGGCCGTCGACTCGAACGGATCGGCACGGTGACCACGGCCCGCGGGCGGATCGATATCGTCGACGACTACGGCCACCATCCGACCGAGATCGCGGCGACGCTGGAGGCCGTGCGCCAGGGCTGGCCTGGACGCCGCGTGGTGCTGGCGTTCCAGCCCCATCGCTACACGCGTACCCGCGACCTCATGGACGACTTCGGGCAAGTACTGTCCGAGGCCGACGCATTGCTGGTCACCGAGGTGTACCCGGCGGGCGAGCAACCGATCGCCAATGCGGACGGCCGCGCGGTGTGCCGAGCGGTGCGCTCGCGCGGCCGCGTCGAGCCCGTGTTCGTCGAGGACGTCCTGACGCTGGCCGGCTCGCTGGCCGACGTGATCGAGGACGGCGATCTGGTCGTCACCATGGGCGCCGGCAATATCGGCGCGGTGGCCCATGAGCTGCCCGCGACGCTCGGCTCCGGAGGCGACGCATGACGGAGATCGCGGTGCCGCCGGGCTTCGACTCACGCATTCGTCACGACGAGCTGATGTCGCGCCACACGTCCTGGCACATCGGTGGACCGGCCGACCTGTGGTTCGTGCCCCGCAACGTAACCGACCTGTCCGAGTTCCTGGCGCAGCTACCGCTGGAAATTCCTGTGACCTGGGTCGGGCTGGGCAGTAATGCGCTGGTTCGCGACGGCGGCATACGCGGCGTGGTGATCTGCCCGCACGGCTCCCTCAACTTGCTGGAACGCCTCGACGAGACCCTCGTCCGGGCCGAGGCGGGCGTGCCCTGCGCGCGAATCGGCCGGCAGGTCATCAAGTGGGGCCTCGGTCCCGCAGAGTTCTTCGCCGGCATTCCCGGCACCCTCGGTGGGGCGCTGGCGATGAATGCGGGCGCGTGGGGCCAGGAGACGTGGCCGCGGGTAGTCGAAGTCGAGACCATCGATCGATCCGGCGTAGTGCGCCGCCGCACGCCGTCGGAATACCGTATCGCTTACCGCAGCGTGACGCATCCCGCGGGCGGCGAGTGGTTCGTCGCCGCCACGCTGCGCTTCGAGCCGGACCCGCAGGCGAGCACCGAGTCGATTCGCCGGTTGCTTGAGCGGCGCCTGGCGAGCCAGCCGATCGGCGAGTGGAGCTGCGGCTCGGTGTTCACCAACCCGCCGGGTGACCATGCGGCGCGCCTGATCGAGACGGCGGGACTGAAAGGCTACCGCGTCGGCGACGCGGCGGTGTCCACCAAGCATGCCAATTTCATCATCAACCAGGGTCACGCCCGGGCAGCTGACGTGGAGGCGGTGATCCGCCACGTGCAGGAAACGGTGGAGCGGGTCCACGGGGTTCGGCTGCATCCGGAAGTACGGGTCCTGGGAGAAACGGTATGAGTTCACTGAGGGTGACGGGCGTCGAGTTCCGCCGGATACAGGAGGCCAAGGCGTTCGGCAAGGTCGCCGTGCTGCTGGGCGGCCGCTCGAGCGAACGCGAGGTCTCGTTGATGTCCGGCAACGCGGTCCTCGCCGGGCTCCAGCGGCGCGGCATCGACGCGCACGGTTTCGACCCCGCCGAGCTGCCATTGTCCGCGCTCCTCACCGAGAGCTTCGATCGCACCTGGATCGCCCTGCACGGCCCGGGCGGCGAGGACGGCACGGTGCAGGGCGCGCTCGAGTGGCTGGGGATGCCTTACACCGGCAGCGGGGTGCTCGGTTCGGCCATCGGCATGGACAAACTTCGCACCAAGCAGCTGGCGCTTGCCAACGGCCTGGCGACGCCGCCATTCCTGGTCCTGAGCGGCGCCGACGACTGCCGCCGGGCCGCCGAACAACTCGGGCTGCCGCTCGCGATCAAGCCGGCTACGCAGGGATCCAGCGTCGGCATGTCGAAGGTCGAGCGGATCGAGGACCTGGCCACGGCATGGCGCAGTGCCTCGGCGCTCGACCCCGTAGTGATCGCCGAGCCGTGGATCGCCGGGCAGGAACTGACCGTCGGCGTCCTGCAGGGCGAGGCCTTGCCAGCAATTCGCATCGAGACGCCGCGGACCTTCTACGACTACCAGGCCAAGTATTTCGCGGACGACACGCGCTACCACATTCCCTGCGGGCTCGAGTCTGGCGCCGAGCGGGCTTTGCAGCGCGCGGCACTCGCGGCCTTCCGGGCAGCCGGCGCCCAGGGCTGGGGACGCGTCGATTTCATGATGGGCGAAGACGGCGTGCCGCTGCTGCTCGAGATCAACACGGTGCCCGGCATGACGGATCACAGTCTGGTGCCGATGGCGGCGCGGGCGGTGGGGGTCGACTTCGACGAACTGGTGTGGCGCGTCCTCGAGACGAGCTTCGCGCGTGAAACGGCATGAGCCTGTTGCGCAAACGCAATCGACGCAAGGCGGCCACCCGCCGGCGTTTCGCCCTGCCCGTCCTGGACTGGCGCCGTATCGGCGCAACAGCGGCGGCCATTGGCGCCTTGTCGGCGCTCGGCTACCTGGTCTCGGTAGGTCTCGACCAGCCGGTGCGCAAGGTCACGCTGCAAGGCTCATTCCAGCGGATTTCCGCGGTTGACGTGGAACAGGTGATGAGGGCGTCGCTGAACGGAGGCTTTGTCACTGCCAATCTCGACGAGCTGCGTGCGGCGATTGAGGCCCTGGCATGGGTCGACCGGGCGCGTGTCCAGCGCCGCTGGCCCGACACGATCGTGGTCGAGGTGCTGGAGCAGCAGCCGGCAGCACGCTGGGGCGAAGACGGGCTGCTCAACACCCGCGGCGAGCTGTTCGTGACCGGCTCGCGGCACCTGCCGCCAGAGCTGCCGCGACTGGACGGTCCGCCGGGCGCCGAGGCTCTGGTGGCGCAGCGCTACCTTGCAGTCCAGGGGCGCCTGCTCGACCTCGGCCTGCGTCTCACGGCGCTGCGGCTGGATCCGCGCGGCGCCTGGGAAATGGACCTGTCAAACGGAGTGACGGTCCGGCTCGGCCGTAGCCAGGTGGACCAGCGGACCGAACGGTTCATGCGCGTCGCTGCACAGGTGATCGCCGGTCGCGCGGCTGAAATCGAGCACGTGGACATGCGCTATTCCAATGGCTTCTCGATCGGGTGGCGAGCCGGAGCTGGTCGGAAGCCGAACCGCGCGGCCGCCACGATGAGGACTGGGGAAATTGATACAGATGCCTAAGCGCACGGACCGCAGCCTGGTAGTCGGGCTCGACATAGGAACCTCGAAAGTGGTCGCCCTGGTGGGCGAGCTGCATGCCGACGGCAGCCTCGAAGTCATCGGGCTCGGCTCGCACCCGTCGCGCGGCCTCAAGAAGGGCGTGGTGGTCAATATCGACTCGACCGTGCAATCGATTCAGCGCGCCGTCGAGGAAGCGGAGCTGATGGCGGGCGTGGAGATCCGCTCGGTCTTCACCGGCATCGCCGGCAGCCACGTGCGCAGCCTGAACTCCCACGGGATCGTCGCCATCAAGGACAAGGAAGTGACCAGCGGCGACGTCGCGCGCGTGATGGATGCCGCCCAGGCGGTCGCGATCCCGGCGGACCAGAAGATCCTGCACGTGCTGCCGCAGGAATTCATCATCGACGGGCAGGAGGGTATCCGCGAGCCGATCGGTATGTCGGGCGTGCGCCTCGAGGCGCGTGTGCATATCGTCACCGGCGCCGACAGCGCCGCCCAGAACATCGTCAAGTGTGTGCAGCGCTGCGGGCTCGAGGTCGAGGACATCGTGCTCGAGCAGCTTGCCTCGAGCTTTGCGGTGCTGACCGAAGACGA
This sequence comes from uncultured Gammaproteobacteria bacterium, assembly GCA_963715485.1. GTDB lineage: Bacteria > Pseudomonadota > Gammaproteobacteria > Steroidobacterales > Steroidobacteraceae > SG8-30. Next base: position 2,873,302 of record OY970244.1, on the reverse strand, counting down.
GAAGGAACTGGGGGCCTGCATCGTCGACATCGGGGGCGGGACCACCGACATCGCCGTCTTTTCCGGCGGCGCCATCCGCCACACCGCAGTGATTCCGATCGCCGGCGACCAGGTTACCAACGACATCGCGGTGTCGATGCGCACGCCGACACCGTATGCGGAGGAGATCAAGATCCGCTATGCCTGCGCGCTGTCGCAGCTGGCAAATCCCGACGAGACCATCGAGGTGCCGAGCGTTGGTGACCGCCCGCCGCGGCGGCTGGCCCGCCAGACGCTGGCCGAGATCGTCGAGCCGCGCTACGAGGAGCTGTTCACGCTGATCCGCGACGAGCTGCGGCGCTCCGGCTTCGAGGAGGCGATCGCGGCCGGCGTCGTGCTGACCGGGGGCAGCGCCAAGATGGAAGGGGCCGTCGAGCTGGCCGAGGAGATCTTTCACATGCCCGTGCGGTTGGGTGTGCCGCACGGCGTTACGGGGCTTGCGGATGTCGTCCGCAACCCGATCCACGCGACCGGCACGGGGCTGTTGCTGTACGGCAGGGCCAACGCCAGCCAGCCGGCGCCGCGGATCGTAGGCGAGGGCGTGAAAACGGTGATGGAGAGGATGAAGTCCTGGTTCCAGGGCTACTTCTGAACGATCGGGGGCGAGTGCCCCGCAATGAAGCAGGGTCAATCAGCGGAGGAGATGACGACATGTTCGAACTAATGGATACATACAGCCAGAGCGCGGTGATCAAAGTGCTCGGGGTCGGTGGCGGCGGCGGTAACGCCGTGTCGCACATGTCCCAGAGCGGCATCGAGGGGGTCGAATTCATCTGCGTGAACACCGATGCGCAGGCGCTCAAGCACTCCAAGGTGAAAACGTCGTTGCAGATCGGCTGCAACATCACCAAGGGTCTCGGCGCGGGCGCCAACCCCGAGGTAGGGCGCCAGGCCGCCATGGAGGACCGCGACCGGATCATCGAGCTCGTCGAGGGTTGCGACATGCTGTTCATCACTGCCGGCATGGGCGGTGGAACGGGCACCGGAGCAGCGCCGGTCGTCGCACAGGTGGCGAAGGAGCTCGGCATCCTCACGGTCGCGGTGGTCACCAAGCCCTTCGCGATGGAGGGCGCCAAGCGCGGTGCGATTGCTGATACGGGCATTCTCGAGCTTTCGAAGTACGTGGATTCGCTGATCACGATTCCCAACCAGAAGCTGCTCTCGGTGCTGGGAGGATCGACCACGTTGCTGGACGCGTTCCGGCAGGCCAACGACGTGCTGCAGGGCGCCGTGCAGGGCATCGCCGAGCTGATCACCCGTCCGGGACTGATCAACGTCGACTTTGCCGACGTGCGCACCGTCATGGAGGAGACCGGCGTGGCGATGATGGGAACCGGCTTCGGCACCGGCGAGAGCCGCGCGCGCATCGCCGCCGAGATGGCCGTGTCGAGCCCGCTGCTCGAGGACATCAATCTCGCCGGTGCGCAGGGCATCCTGGTGAACGTCACCGCCGGCCTCGACCTGGCCATCGGCGAGTTCGAGGAAGTCGGCAACACGGTGAAGCAGTTTGCCGCCGAGGATGCCACGGTGGTAGTCGGGACCGTCATCGACCCGGCACTCGAGGGTGAGCTACGGGTAACCGTGGTGGCGACTGGGCTGAACCGTCCGGCGGCACGGGTCGCCGCGCCTCCGGTGATCACGCCGGTCCAGACGCCACGGCGCAGGCCCGACGTCGCAGTCGTCACCGGCCGTAGCGGTAACTCTGCACCGGACTACAGCCGCTTCGAGGCGCCCGCTGCCTCGCGCGGCCGCCAGCAGCGCGCCGTTGGCGACGGTCTCCGGGCGGACCTGCCAGATGAAGACGTTCTCGACATCCCGGCGTTCCTGCGGCGCCAGGCCGACTGAGCCGTCGGTGGTGCAACGGAACCCGTCCGCCGTTTTCTCCGCTGGGCGGCGGGTTCCGGCTGCCCCCTCTGTGTTAAATTATCGGGCTATTGCAGTGGCTTGTCCGCCTGTCGGATGGCCTGGCCCAAGGCAATTCCGTACCATCAGAGCCAGACCTTGAAGCAACGAACGCTCAAGAATTCAATTCGCGCCACCGGCGTCGGGCTGCATACCGGCCGCAAGGTGCTGCTCGTCCTTCGGCCCGCACCCGCCAACGTCGGCATCGTTTTTCGTCGCACCGACCTCGATAATCCGGTTGATGTCCCGGCGCGCGCAACCAACGTCACCGAGACGACACTCGGCACGACACTCGCGGTCGGCGATACCAAGGTTTCGACGGTCGAGCATCTGTTGTCCGCACTGGCCGGGCTTGGCATCGACAACGCCTTCGTCGAGCTGTCTGCGCCGGAAGTGCCGATCATGGATGGTAGTGCCGGCCCGTTCGTCTTCCTGGTGCAATCGGCCGGCATCGAGGAACAGTCGGCGCCCAAGCGCTTCGTGCGCATCTGCAAGACCGTCGAGGTAAGGGACGGCGACAAGTGGGCTCGCTTCGACCCCTACGAGGGCTTCAAGGTCAACTTCGAGATCGAGTTCGAGCACCCGATCTTCCGCAAGCACGGCCAGCGCGCGAGCATGGAATTCTCGACTACCGCCTTTCTTCGGGAAATCAGCCGGGCGCGAACCTTCGGCTTCGTCCGCGATCTGGAGTTCATGCGTTCACGCAACCTGGCTCTGGGCGGGACCATGGATAACGCCATCGTCCTCGACGATTACCGGGTTCTGAACGAGGACGGCCTGCGCTACGAGGATGAGTTCGTAAAGCACAAGATCCTCGACGCAATCGGCGACCTGTATCTGCTCGGGCACAGCCTGATCGGCGAGTTCACCGGCTTCAAGTCCGGCCATGGTCTCAACAACAAGCTGCTCAGGGTGCTGCTCGCCGACGCCGAGGCCTGGCAGGAAGTGACCTTCGACGAGCCGGCCGCGGCGCCGATTTCCTACGTGGATCCAGTTGCCGTCGCCATTTGAGCCGGCGAGTTCCGTAGCCTGATTCCGGACAGGCCCGACACGGGTCCCCAGCGTTTGCCGAGTGGTACAGGTGATCGACACCTCTGGGCCGCGACATTTGGGTGGGCCCTGGTCGGTCCGGCCCGGTCTATTGCCATTGCGTTGCCAGGAAGACGGGCGCTGGTCGGCCTGGCCGGCCCTCCGCTCGTTCGGACAGGCAGATACTCACTCGCTCCGGGGCCAGACCTCCCGCGCCCGCGCTTATCGTCACGCTGCCGCCAAACGGCACGCAGCCAGCGGGCCGGCCCGGACTCTGGCCACGGTATCGTCGGGGACGCAGGCACTGGTCAGGTCGGCCCTCCCGCGCCTGCCGGTCTGGCTCGTACCAGAACCCGCTCGATCGCTGTACCGAGCCGGCGTGCAGCGGACTCCTTGAGTTCCGGGGCGCGGTAACGGATGCGCGTGGCCCACGCCGCTGAGTCGACCAGTACGGTCAGGGTCCCATCCCGTACCGCCGCGCCCCAGACGTGGGCGCCCAGACCGTCTGGCAACTCTTCCCGGACTGCCTGAAGAACCCTGTCGGCCTTGGCCGAGCCCCGGCGCAACTGCTCAAGAAGTCCTGTGCTTTTATCCAGCAAGTCACTGATGGACGTTGGTTTTTTCCCCTTCAACGGTATTATGTCTCCTGGTCCTTATTGTAAAAGTGCTTGAAATAACAAGGGATTTTTGGCATTTTGCGACCTCCATCGGCACCTGCCGGGGGCCGGTCGTGGCCTGATGTCAGGCAACTGGGACCCGTAGCGTAGGGCTCTAGAGATTACGGCAAGTGGTGCCTTTCCGTCTGCGTAGGCGTGGTAAGGAAACCGCCGGTGGGTTCCAGGGACGGATCGATCGCTGAATTCGCCAGAGGGCCTGTCTATGGGCTTCAATACTGCTGCGCTCTTCCGACATCTGCCGAGGCTGGACCTGTCGCGTCCACGGACCCTTGCGCTGACGCTCGGTGGCGCCATCTTCCTCATGGCCTGCGCCTTCCTCGCGGGCACGGTGACGGGTTCGAGCCACGTTGAGCGCAGCGCGCTGGCCGACCTCGAGCACTGGTCCAGCGACCTGCAGTCGCAGCGGCAGGCGATCGTCGAGGCCAGGTCGGTAGCGGAGCAGCAGATCAGCGCCCTGGCCGCCCGCATCGGCCAGATGCACGCCAGGCTGATTCGCCTCGATGCGCTGGGCAAGCGCCTTACCGAGGCGGCTAACCTCGACCGCGGCGAATTCGACTTCGACAACCCGCCGGCCGTCGGTGGTCCCGAGGATTCGGCTCCGGCAGGCGATTCCCCCACCGTACCGACCGTGGCCGGACTCCTGGATTCGCTCACCACGACCATTGACGATCGCAGCCGACAGCTGGCGGCCCTCGAGACTCTCATCCTGTCGCGAGAACTGGCCAGCCAGATTGTGCCGGGCGGCCGGCCGGTCGAGTCCGGGTACATTTCCTCCTTCTTCGGGAAGCGCCCCGATCCGTTTTCCGGCGAGACGGTCTTCCATGCGGGGCTCGATTTCGCCGGCGCACCGGGCACGCGGGTGCTGGCGGCGGCCGGCGGCGTGGTCAGTTTTGCGGGCCGGGACAAGGGTTACGGCAAGCTGGTCGAGATTACCCACGGCAACGGCTATGTCACCCGCTATGCCCACAACGCCTCGCTGCTGGTCGAGCCCGGCCAGACGGTGCGTCGGGGCGATCCGTTGGCCTTGATGGGGTCCACCGGTCGGTCTACCGGTACCCACCTGCATTTCGAGGTCCTTCGCGACGGTCGACCCGTCAATCCGGTGTCGTTCGTCCGCCGTTGAAGTTACCTGGTCCCGCCGGGTACGCTCCGGGGCCCAAAGACCGTACAATACCGGGCTTTTAGCCGGCGCCGCACGGGGCACACCCCTTGTCCCGGTGGCCGACCCGGAGGACCCATTCCCTTGCGGAACATCTTTACCAAGCTTTTTGGCAGCCGCAACCAGCGGCTGTTGCGGGAATATGGCGGCTACGTAAGCCGCGCCAACACCTTCGAGTCCGGGTTCAAGTCGCTGTCCGACGAAGACATCCGGGCGCGGACCGATCATTTCCGCGAGCGACTGGCAGCCGGCGAATCCCTCGACGACCTGCTGCCTGAAGCGTTTGCAGCCGTACGCGAGGCCGCCGGGCGTGCCATTGGCCTGAGGCACTTCGACGTGCAGCTGATCGGCGGCATCACCCTGCACCAGGGCAAGATTTCCGAGATGCGCACGGGCGAGGGCAAGACCCTGGTCGCCACGCTGGCGGTCTACCTGAATGCGCTGGCCGGCAAGGGCGTGCACGTCGTGACCGTGAACGAGTACCTGGCACAGCGCGACGCTGACTGGATGGGTCCGGTCTACCGTTTCCTCGGCCTGACGGTGGGCGTGATCAAGAGCGGCCAGAGTTCGGCGGAGAAGCGCGCAGCCTACGCCTGCGACGTCACCTACGGCACCAACAACGAGTTTGGCTTCGATTACCTGCGTGACAACCTCGCCTTCAGGCTGGAGGATCGCACCCAGCGCGAGCTGAATTTCGCGATCGTGGACGAGGTCGACTCGATCCTGATCGACGAGGCGCGCACGCCGCTGATCATCTCGGGCCCGGCTGAAGAAAGTACCGAGCTCTACCAGAAGATCAACGAGCTGGTGCCGCGCTTCTCACGCCAGGACGAAGAGGAAGGCGAGGGCGACTACTGGGCGGACGAAAAGAGCCGGCAGGTCCACCTGTCCGAGTCGGGCTTCGAGAAGGCCGAGGAGCTCATGCTGGAGGCTGGACTGCTCAAGGAGGGCGACAGCCTCTACGACGCCGCCAGCATCCGGCTGATGCATCACCTGAACGCCGCGATGCGTGCCCATGCCCTGTACCGCAGGGACGTCGAGTACATCGTCAGGAACGGTGAGGTCATCATCGTCGACGAGTTCACCGGCCGCACCATGCCCGGGCGACGCTGGTCGGATGGGCTGCACCAGGCGATCGAGGCCAAGGAGAGGGTGAAGATCCGCGAGGAAAACCAGACCATCGCGTCGATCACCTTCCAGAACTTCTTCCGCCTCTATTCCAAGCTGTCGGGCATGACCGGCACGGCGGACACCGAGGCCTTCGAGTTCCAGCAGATCTACGGGCTCGAGGTCGTGGTCATCCCCACACACCGCCCGATGGTCCGCAAGGACATGGCGGACCTGGTCTACCTGACGCAGAAGGACAAGTTCGATGCCATCCTCGAGGACATCCGCGACTGCATGAAGCGGCAGCAGCCGGTGCTGGTCGGTACGACCTCGATCGAGACCTCGGAGCTGCTCTCGACGCAGCTCACCAAGGAGGGCTTCGTCCACCAGGTGCTGAACGCCAAGCAGCACGAGCGCGAGGCCCAGGTCATCGCCCAGGCCGGCCGGCCGGGTGCGGTGACCATCGCGACCAACATGGCGGGACGCGGCACGGACATCGTGCTCGGCGGCAACGTCGAGAAGCAGGTCGAGCACGTTCGTGCCGAGGACGGCCTGGCCGACGAGGAACGCGAATCGCGCATCCAGACCCTGCGCAGCGAATGGCAACAGCTGCATGACACAGTGGTCGCGGCGGGCGGGCTGCACATCATCGGCACCGAGCGGCACGAGTCGCGGCGGATCGACAACCAGCTGCGCGGCCGTTCCGGCCGCCAGGGCGATCCGGGCTCCAGCCGCTTTTACCTGTCGCTGGAAGACAGCCTGATGCGCATCTTCGGCGATCCGGAGCGCACCAAGTCCATGCTGAAGACAGTTGGCATGCGCGAGGGCGAAGTAATCGAGAGCCGCATGCTGACTCGCCAGATCGAGCGGGCCCAGCGCAAGGTCGAGGCGCACAACTTCGACGCGCGCAAGAACCTGCTCGAATACGACGACGTCGCCAACGACCAGCGCAAGGTCATCTACCAGCAGCGCACCGAGGTCATGTCGGCCGACGACATGGCGGACGTCATTCGTGGGCTGCGCGCGGAAGTGGTTGAAGGCATCGTCGCGACTTTCGTCCCGCCGGGCAGCGTCGAGGAGCAGTGGGAACTCGAGGGGCTGGAGCAGGAGATCGCCAAGGACTTCGGCGTCGAGACCGGGCTCAAGGCCTGGATCGCGGAGGACGCGAGCCGCGAGAACAAGGCAATCACCGAGCACCTGCTGAGGGGCATCGAAACCGTTTACGAGGCCAAGGTCGAGCACGTCGGTGCGCCGATCATGCGTCACCTCGAGAAGGCGGTAATGCTGCAGCAGCTGGACGGACAGTGGCGCGAGCACCTCGCCGCCATGGACTACCTGCGCCAGGGCATCTACCTGCGCGCCTACGCCCAGAAGAACCCCAAGCAGGAGTACAAGCGCGAAGCCTTCGAGTTGTTCACCACGATGCTCGATCGCATCAAGCGCGATACCGTCGTGCTGCTGCAACGGCTTCAGGTACGGACCGAGGAAGAGATCGAGCGCGAGGAACGCGAACGGCAGGCGAGGCTGCAACGGCAGATGCAGACGCTGCACGCCGCGCCCCCGGCGATCGGCGCCGGACAGGATCCGGAGGCCGGACCGGCCGCTGGCGAGGAAGCCGGACCAGGCCGGGCGGCGGGTGGTCCCGCCGCGCAGGCGGCGCCCTTCGTGCGCGAAGAGCGTAAGGTCGGCCGCAACGAGCCCTGTCCCTGCGGGTCGGGCAAGAAGTACAAGCATTGCCACGGAGCGTTGCAGCAGGCCGGTGGCTGATCAATCAAACATCGTCAGGGCGCACGGCATGGGAGCGACGCAGGCCAGGCCCGAAGTGCATGTGATGGCAGGCGTGCTGTCGGACGACCAGGGCCGGGTGCTCATCGCCCAGCGTCCGGTCGGCAAGCACCTGGCGGGGCGCTGGGAGTTTCCCGGTGGCAAGCTGGCCAGGAACGAGGCGCCGCTGGCCGGCCTGAAACGCGAATTCGAGGAGGAGCTGGGGGTTAGTGTGCTGGCAGCCGAGCCGTTGATCCGGCTGCGCCACGACTACAGCGACCGGCGCGTGCTGCTCGACGTCTGGATGGTGAGCGACTATGCGGGCGAGCCGCGCGGGCTGGATGCCCAGGCGATCGAGTGGGTGGCCCCCGATGACCTGCCCTCGATCGACTTGCTCGAGGCTGACCGGCCGATCATCACCGCATTGCGTTTACCGAGAATCGCTCGCTGCATTGCCGGCGCCGAGGCGCTGCTCGAATCGGCTGCGGGAACAAGACCTGAGGCGTTGTTCTGGAGCCTGCAGGATGCCGAGGCGGGATCGGAGGCGATTCGCGAATCGGTCCGCGCGGCGCGCCGCGCCGGTCACCGGGTGATCGTCAAGGGCGAGGGCGTCGAGGCCGCGATGGCTGCTGCCGCGGCGGGTGCCGATGGAATGCTGCTCGAACCCACGGGCGGCATGCTGACCATCGATCCGAGCGGGTCCTTCATGGTCGGGGCGATCTGCCCGACCATGGCGGCGGCGGAGTATGCTGCTGCGGCCGGTGCGCACTTCCTGGTGCTGGCGCCGGGCGTCGAGGGTACTGACCAGAAGCAGTTCAACAAGCTGCTCGGGCATCTGGGGTTGCCGGCCTATCTCGGCTGGTATCGGGATGCAGACTCGCTCAAGCGGGTGCGGGCAGGCGGCGCCCACGGTTGCGCCATCGGTCCCACCGCGGACGATGCCAGGTAGCCATCGGCGCGATCCAGGGAGTTCGATCCATGCATGCCATCGACGTCACCAACCCGCGCACGGGTCAGGTCGACTACCAATTCACGCCGCCCGGTGCGAGCGAGCTCCAGGCGCTCTGTGAGCGTCTGCGTACGGCACAGCCCGCCTGGCGCGATACCGGCATGGATCATCGCGTAGCCGTACTGCAACGCTTCAAGGCGGCTCTCGAGCGTCATCAGGCCGATATCGTCGCAGCACTCTGCGCGGACACCGGCCGCTACCTGATGGCCGGGGGCGAGGTAACCTCGACCATCGGGGCCATTGAGCGTTGGTGCCGGGAGGCGCCAGGCCTGATGCGGGAGGCGGAGGGTCGCTCCACCCAGGTGCCGACCATTCACTACCGGAACCAGTGGGTGCCCTTCCCGCTGATTGGCGTGATCAGCCCGTGGAATTTCCCGATGGTGCTGGCCTTCATCGACGCGATTCCGGCGCTCCTCGCTGGCTGCGCGGTGCTGATCAAGCCGAGCGAAATCACGCCGCGGTTCGCCGATGCGGTCAGGCCCGCCATCGAGGACGTGCCGGAGCTTGCTGCTGTGCTCGCGATCCAAGCCGGCGCCGGCGAAACGGGAGCGGCGATGGTGCCGCTCGTCGACGCCGTGTGCTTCACCGGTAGCGTGCGGACCGGCCGCATCGTCGCGGAGGCCGCGGCGCGTGCGTTCATCCCCGCCTTCCTGGAGCTTGGCGGCAAGGATCCGGTCATTGTCACCGAGACTGCTGACCTCGACCTGGCGACCACCGTCGTGCTGCGCGCCTCGGTGCTGACGACCGGACAAGCCTGCCAGTCGCTCGAGCGCGTGTACGTGCATGGCAAGTTGTATGACGACTTCGTGGCCCGGCTGGCGGAGAAGGCTGCGCGCGTGACCCTCAACTGGCCCGACCTGCACAAGGGCGAGATCGGGCCCTTCATCTGGGGCCGCCAGGCCGACATCGTGCAGGACCAGATCGATGAGGCGGTGACCCAGGGCGCCAGGGTTCTTTGCGGCGGCAAGGTGGAGGACCACGGCGGCAAATGGCTCCGGCCGACGGTGCTGGTGGACGTCACGCACGACATGAAGGTCATGCGCGAGGAGACCTTCGGGCCGGTGATGCCGGTCATGCGCTATCGCGACGTGGAGGAGGCGATCCGTCTGGCCAACGACGGCGTCTACGGCCTGTCCGCGGCAGTCATCGCCGGAACGGAAGCCGAGGCCGAGGCCATCGGCCGGCGCATCGACGCCGGCGGCATCAGCATCAACGACGGGGCGCTGACCGGCGTGATGCATGAATGCGAGAAGAACTCCTTCAAGTGCTCGGGGATGGGCGGCTCGCGCATGGGTCCGGGCGGCTTCACGCGCTTCTTCCGCAAGAAGGCGCTGATTTTCCAGACCGCCAGGCCGGTGCCGATCGAGGCATTTGACGAAGCGAACGCGGCGCCGAATTAAGGGTTACCAGGCACCTTTCACTACCGACCTGGCTCGACGGTCGTAACCGGCGCTGCCACCTTCACCAGCTGCTTGCCCACGTTGCTGCCGTCGTAGAGTCGCATCAGCGCCCGTGGCATTTGCTCAATACCCTCCAGCACGTCTTCCTGGTAGCTCATCAGGCCGGCGGCGATCCACTCGGCCATCTGCGCCTCGGCCGCCGGGAAATGCTTCTCCAGGTCGTAGATGAAGAAACCCTGCATGCCGGCGCGGCGCTGCCCGACGCGTAACCAGTTCCTCAGGCAGTATTTCTCCTCGTCGGACTTCAGGTATTCGGAGATCCGGCCGCAGAGCACGACACGGGCGTAGCGGTTGATGTGGGCGAGCGCCGCGTCGAGGATCGGGCCGCCGACGTTGTCGAAGAACACGTCGACACCCTGCGGGCACAGTTCGCCGACGCGTTGCTCGACGTCTTCCGTCCGATAGTTGATGGCGGCTTCATAGCCGAGCCGGTCCACCAGCAGGCGACACTTGTCATCGGTGCCGGCGATGCCGACGGCGCGACACCCCAGGTTGCGGGCGATGAAGCCGCAGTTCGAGCCGACCCCGCCGGCGGCGCCGGACACGAGCACGGTCTCGCCGTGCTTGATGCGCCCAATCTCGGTCAGGCCGAGGTAGGAAGTGAACCCCGTCATGCCCAGCACGCCAAGCGCGGTCGAGAAGGGCACCAGCCTCTGCTCGACCTTGTACATCATGAAATACGGCGAGCCGTCGCTGACCGAATACTCCTGCCAGCCGAGCTTGCCCTGGACGATGTCGCCTACGGCGAAGCCCGGGTGGTTGGACTCGACCACTTCGCCGACGCCGCGTCCGCGCATGGTCTCGCCGAACTCGAGCGGCTTTTCGATGCCCGCGCCGTCAATCAGGTACATGCGCATGACGGGCGCGAGCGACAGGTACAACGTGCGGACCAGGAACTGGCCGGGACCGGGAACCGGGACCGGCACCGACTCGAGTTGGAAGTTTTCCTCGCGGACGTCCGGATCTGGGCGGGAGGCCATGACCCAGCGGCGGTTGACGCGAGCGGTCATCGCCGTTCGAGCCGGAAGATGGCTTCGTAGAAGCAATCGAGTCCGCGCTCGGCAAAGCGCGGGTTGGCAGCGAGTACGTCTTCACGCTCGAGCAACTCGACCGTGAATTCGCGATCGAACAATTCGTGGACTTCGTCGATCGACACCGAGAATGGTGGGCCGTCCATCTGTTCCTGCGGATACTCGAGCGTGATCAGCAGGCCGCGCGCGCCGGCTGCCAGCAGGCCGCCCAGGTGCTCCGCATAGCGACGGCGCATGGGTGGTGGCAGTGCGATCAGGGCGGCACGGTCGTACCAGGCCTCAATCGGGCCGGCGATCGGTGGCACCAGTTCGAAGAAGTCTCCCTGCAGGATCTCGTAACCCTCGGACGTGTAGGCGGCAAACGGACCGCGCGGGGCGACCTGTGGCTCAGTCTTCTCGTGCTCGAAGAAACCCGCCGCCGCAACCGGGCTCAGCTCAACGCCCAGCACCGGATGCCCGCGGCGGGCCAGCCAGATCATGTCCAGGCTGCGGCCACACAACGGTACGAATACTCGCCGTTCCGGGTCGACGCCGAGTCCGGGCCAGTAGCGCGCGAGCGACGGGTGGAAATCGGGCTGGTGAAAGCCGATCTGGCCCTGCTGCCAACGCTGGTGCCAGAACTCCGGTTCCATGGTCAGTGTTGACGATCGAGGTCGTCGGCGTCGGTCTCTTCCGCGATGTCGAGCGCGGGTTCACCCGGGATGGCGTGCTCTTCCTTGAACCAGGCGCCCAGGTCGATCAGCTTGCAGCGCTCGCTGCAGAAGGGGCGCCATGGGTTGTCAGGACTCCACTCCAGCATGCGCCCGCAGCCAGGGCATTTCACGGTCATGGGTGCCATCCTGTCAGCTGCAGCAGGTGAGCGTGAAGGGAATGTCTTCCTGTGGCTGCACCGGCCGGGCCTGCACCCCAGTCCAGCGCAGGAAGCGCACGCTGCAGCGATAGTGGCTGCCGCTGACCTCGGGGAACAGCTCGGAGCCGCCCGGCAGCTCGATGCGCAGCAGCTGAATCGGGTGCTCGCGCTCGAAGGCGATCTGGAACACACCGCCCGGCGCGGTTTCCTTCTTCGGGCGTGCGTTTTCGCGAGTGACCCACAGTAACTCCGACACGCTTTCGCAAAGTGCGCGAAGGCGGCTCATCCATTCGTCGAGGTCGCGCTCACGGACAGCTGCCGGTCGGTTCAGCCAATGGAAGTAATCGGGCAGGTCGAATTCGCAGGTACCGCCGGGAATGGCGCTGCGATGCTTGATCGAGTTGAGGAACTCCGAGTCGCGCAACGGCTGCATGAAGTTGCTGCCCGCGGTGTTGAGTTCCTCACGGCGCCGCACCAGGGTGGCGAGTACGGCGCGCAATCGTGCACCGTCCACGCCCGGGCGATTCTGGTAGTCGCGCAGGAGATTCATCTGCCGTTCGAGTTCCTTCAGCACGTCGCCGCGTGAATCGCCGCGCGCGGTGATGGCGAGGATCTCGAGCAGGCTGTCGACCGCAGCGCGGCTGGCCCAGGGGTTGGGCGAGGAGCAGTGAAATACCGCCTGGTTCCACAGGAACTCCAGGCGCAGGAAAGCGCGCATCCGCTCGTTCAGCGGCTGCTCGTAGACGACGGGCTCTGTGGCCGCCTCTGGGGCCTCGACGGGCTCGAACATCCGGCTATTCTGCGGCAGGGGTCCGGGTCCGTAAACCTCTCCAGGGTGGGCGGATAGTCCGACTGAGGGATTTTCGCAGGGCACGTGACCTGGTTTGGCACCCGATAGGGACGGTGGGTCCTGTCGGCACGGTCGCCCCCGGCTGAAGTCAGGCATTGGAATCTGCCAGGACCCGGTATCGGGCGTCGAGCAAGTCGACCTGCGCTGACAGGTCCGACATCGTTCCCGCGTTCAGGATCACGTCGTCGGCGGCCGCCAGGCGCGCATCGCGGGAAGCCTGCGCGGCGATCATGGCGTGGGCCGACTCGGCGGTCTCGCCATCGCGTGCCTGCAGCCGCGCCAGCTGGTCCTCTACGGGGCAGTCGACGGCCAGGATCCGGTCGACCGAATCGATCCGGCCGGACTCGACCAGCAGCGGAATGACCAGGATCTGGTAAGGACCGCCCGCTAGGGCCGACTGTCGGGCCAGCTCGGCACGAATGGCCGGGTGCAGAATCGCCTCCAGCTTCCTGCGGGCGGCGGGCTCGGCGAAGATCAGGCGGCGCAGCGCCCGGCGGTCGAGGCGGCCGTCAGCGCCCCGGATTTCGGGGCCGAATTCCGCGATTACGGCCCGCAGGGTGGCTCGGCCCGGCTCGACGACCTCGCGCGCGATCCGGTCGGTGTCGAGCACCGGAACACCACGGGCCGCGAACAGCTCGGCGATGGTGGACTTGCCACTGGCAATGCCCCCGGTCAGCCCGACTCTGAGCGGCGTTGCCACGGCTCGCTCAGCGCAAACCGGACAGCGACAGGTAGCCGCCGACGATCTGCGGTCCCCACATCATCGCGATCCAGCCGGCGCCAGCGAGATAGGGGCCGTAGGGAATCGGGACTTCGCGGCCCTGCTTGCGAAAGACGATCAAGGCGATCCCCACGGCAGCGCCGACCGCGGCGGACAGCAGCAGGATCAGCGGCAGCATCTGCCAGCCAAGCCAGGCACCCAGCGCCGCGAACAGCTTGAAGTCGCCGAAGCCCATGCCTTCCTTGCCGGTCAGCAGCTTGAAGGCGTGAAAGATACCCAACAGGAACAGGTAGCCGGCGGCGGCACCCATGATGGCGTCCCGGGGCGAAACGGGCAGGGCGCTGCCGGAGGCCGGGTCGTGCCAGAGGCTCGCCAGCAGGCCGAGCCACATGAGTGGCAGGGTCATACTATCCGGCAGCAGCTGATGATCGACGTCGATCCCGGTCAGCGGGATCAGGAACCACGTGACCAGCATTGCACAGCCGGCCTCGAAGCCGAAGCCGAAGTGCCAGGCTACCGCGGCGCTCAGGAGTGCCGTGGCCAGCTCGATCAGCGGATACCGGGCCGGGATGCTGGCCCCGCAGCTCGCGCAGCGGCCGCGCAGCGCCAGCCAGCTGATGAGCGGAATATTGTGCACGGCACGGACCGTCGCCTTGCAGACCGGGCAATGGGAACGGGGCGAAGACAGGGTCAGGGTCGACTCGGCCGCGGCCCCGGTCTGTCCGGTGAGTTCAGCGCATTGGCTGCGCCACTGCTGGTCCAGTATGAGCGGCAGGCGGTAGATGACCACGTTAAGGAAGCTGCCGATGAGCAGGCTCAGGACGAAAACGATACCCGCGAAGGCTGCGTTGCTCGCCTGCAGCAGGTTCACGATGTCCACGATGAATCAGCTCCCTCCAGCGAAACGCCGCGACGAGCGCGGCGTTTCGGCATCACTAGTACCAGGGCCGCGTCGTCAGATGACGGCGCCGAGCTTGAAGATCGGCAGGTACATGGCAATGACCAGGCCGCCGACCAGCACACCCAGGATCACCATGATCAACGGCTCCAGCAGGCTGGACAGCGCATCCACCGCGGAGTCGACCTCGAGTTCGTAGAAGTCGGCGACCTTGGCGGACATCTCATCGAGCGAGCCGGACTCCTCGCCCACGGCGATCATCTGGACCACCATGTTGGGGAACAGGCCGGTGTTCTCCATGGCCCGCTGCAGGCGCAGGCCGGTTGCCACCTCGTCCTTCATGCGAAGCGTCGCCTGCTCGTAGACGATGTTGCCAGTGGCACCGGCCACCGATTCCATGGCCTCGACCAGCGGCACGCCCGCCGCGAACATCGTGGAAAGCGTGCGCGCGAATCGCGCGATCGCAGCCTTCACGAGGATGGGGCCGAGAACTGGGATCTTGAGCAGCATCCGGTCGACGAAATGCCGCATCGGCCGGGAGCGTTTGTGGAAGTAGCCAATCGCAAAGAAGATGCCGCCGGTGATGATTGCCATCCACCATCCCTGGTCCTGTACAAGCGGGACATGTCGATGACCATCCGCGTAAACGCGGGCAGGTCGGCGCCGAAGCCCTTGAACAGCGCCTCAAACTGGGGAATCACGAATATCAGCAGGATCAAGGTCACGATCACGGCCACGGCCAGCACGGCCGCAGGATAGAAAAGCGCCTTCTTGATCTTCTTCTTGAGGGCCTCGGTCTTTTCCTTGTAGGTCGCGACCTTGTCCAGCAGGCTTTCGAGTGCGCCGGCCTGTTCACCCGCCTCGACGAGATTTACGTACAAGTCGTCGAAGTACAGTGGATGTTTCCTGAGCGCCTCATGCAAGGCCGTACCCGACTCGATATCGACCTTGATGTCAAGGATCAGCTTCTGCATCGCCGGCTTGTCGTGCCCGACGCCAACGATCTCGAAGGCCTGAACCAGCGGAATGCCTGCCGTGAGCATGGTGGCGAGCTGGCGGCTGAAGACCGCGATGTCAAGCGGCGTGATCTTCCCGCCACCGCCAAAGAGCCTTCGCTCCTTGCGAATCCTGACCGGGATGACGCCCTGGCGCCGCAGGTCGGCCCGGACCTCGTTCTCATTGACCGCCAGCGACCGGCCCTTCAGGCGGTTGCCCTTGCGGTCCGTGCCTTCCCAGGTCCAGGGGAACTCTTTCTTGGCTAGTGCTGCGGCCTGCGCCATGTGCCCGCCCTGCTTAAGTGAAACGACCCAATACTAACCCGTTCCGGACTCAGTCAACTGTGACGCGGTTGACTTCTTCGAGGCTGGTGACCCCGTCCCGGACCTTCTTCAGTCCGGCCTTACGGAGGTCCCAGACGCCCTCACGGTCGGCCTCGTCCCGGATATCCGGCGCGCTGCCGCCAGCCAGGATAATCCTTCCGATCGCCTCGGTGACGGGCAGTACCTCGTAGATGCCGACACGGCCCTTGTAGCCGTCCGTGCACTGGCTGCAGCCGACTGGACGGAAAACGCGAAACTCAGAGGACTTGACCTCATCCTCCGTGAAGCCCTCCTTGACGAGCGCCTCGGCCGGGAGGTCCACCGGCTCCTTGCAGTTGCTGCACAGCCGCCGCGCCAGGCGCTGGGCAATGATCAGGCTGACCGACGTCGCGATCGAGTAGGGCTTGACGCCCATGTCGATGAGGCGAGTGAGCGTCTGCGGTGCGTCGTTGGTATGTAGCGTCGACAGCACCAAGTGGCCCGTCTGGGCCGCCTTGATCGCGATTTCGGCCGTCTCCAGGTCGCGGACCTCGCCGACCATGATCACGTCCGGATCCTGGCGCAGGAAGGCTCGCAGCGCCGACGCGAAGGTCAGGCCCACCTTCGGATTGACATTCACCTGGTTGACGCCGGGCAGGACAATCTCGGCGGGGTCCTCCGCGGTCGAGATATTGGTATTCTCGAGGTTCAGGATGCCAAGGCCGGTATAAAGCGAAACTGTCTTGCCGCTGCCCGTCGGACCCGTGACCAGGATCATGCCCTGGGGCCTGGCAAGGGTCTTGAGGTACAGCTCTTTCTGGAAGGGCTCGTAGCCGAGTGCGTCGATGCCCATCATGGCGGTGCTGGAATCCAGGATACGCAGCACGATCTTCTCGCCGAACAGCGTCGGGCAGGAACTGACGCGGAAGTCGATCGAGCGGTTCTTGGACAACCGCATCTTGATGCGGCCGTCCTGCGGGACGCGTCGCTCGGCGATGTCGAGCCGTGACATGACCTTCAGCCGGGCTGCCAGTTTCTGTGCCAGCTGGACAGGTGGCTGCGCGACCTCTTTCAGCACGCCATCCAGCCGCGTGCGGATCCGGTAATATCTTTCGTAGGGTTCGAAGTGGATGTCCGATGCGCCCTTGCGGATGGCGTCCAGCATGATCTTGTTGACGAAGCGGACGATGGGAGCATCCTCGACGTCGTCCCGCCCGATCGCTTCGCCGGCGGCTTCCTCATCCACCGTAATATCGAGGTTCTCGAGATCGAAGTCGTCGTCACCCAGGGACGGCATCGACACGTCGACCTGCTCGATGGCCTTCTGCACGGCCTTCTGCAGCTTGTCTTCCTCGACGACCACGGCCTCGATTGACAGGCCCGTCTGGAACTTGATCTCGTCGATGGCATGAAGGTTGGTCGGGTCGGAGACCGCGACATGCAGCCGCTTGCCACGCTTGACCAGCGGCAAAATCCGGTGCTTGGACAGCAGCTTGTCGTTGACCAGGCGGATCGCGTCCAGGTCGACGTTGACCGAATCAAGGTCGAGCAGGGGAACGCCGAACTCCTGGGCTGCAGCAATGGCGATGTCGCGGGCCGAAGCGAGATTCTGGGATACCAGCCAGGACACGAAATGAACCTTGCGCTCGCGAGCAGACGCCATCGCGTCGAGCATGGCGACTTCGTCCAGCAGCCCGTCCTGGACCAGGCGCTGAGGCAGGCCGCCCAAGGCCATCTTGGCGGCGCCGCCCGCGGACATTGCAGCGCTGTCGTTCATTGCTGGTTACCGGCCCGACCCTTGCTCACATAATCTCCGATAGTGTACCGAACGAGCGCTAGCGAGCAATTGTTAAATGAGAGGTAATCGTTGCAGATCGACCGACCGCCGCCGATGACGGGCGTCACAGAGTCAAGCTTGGGTGCTGATGGGGCCCCAGAGAAAAAGAGGCCCCTCCCGAGGGAGGGGCCTCTTCCATCAAGTGTCATCAGCCTGGTTGAGTGCTGATGCCGGACGGCGTCAGATCAACCGCGGCACGAAGCGGGCAGATACTTTTCGGCGACGGTCGTTCCGGTCGTGTCGTCGAGATCAGCGGACGGTACTGGTCAGAGTGCCGATGATGTCCACCGGCGTAGTCGAGGTCGCATAGCCGCAGAACCAGACGACGTCGTCGTTCTGGTTGGATGCGGGACGCAGCGTCAGGTAGCCGTGCTGATCTTTGCGTTCGCCTGCCCACCGTAGGTCACCTGGTAATCACGCCTTCTGCAACTGCGATGCCGGTAACGTACTTGCCGGTCTTGTAGGTGGATTCAATGCCCAGAGAGCCGGTGTCGATGAGATCGAACGCGCCGACGCTGTGCATAGGTCTCGGCAATCGCTGCCTTGAGGTCGCCGGCCAGGTTCAGGCCTTCCGTCACCTGGGACCGGATCACGTAGTCCTGATATGCGGGAATGGCGATGGCCGCCAGGATGCCGATGATGGCGATGACGATCATCAGCTCGATGAGCGTAAAGCCCTTTTGAATCTTCTTCATGAGAGTCCTCTCCTTGGGAACCAGTAAGTGGCGGCACATGCGCCGTCGCAGGAGATAAAGCAAGGCTCGTGCCAAGTTCCGAGAGAAGACTTAGTTGATTGTTTTTATTAGTAATTATTATGGTATCGCCAAGGCCCGTCTCGGCCGCGGTTCCCGCAGGGTGACGCAGGACGTCACTTTGTGACGTGGCCAGTCACTGTTCGCAATCACTCGATTCCAAGTTTCTTGATCCGGTAACGCAGCGCCCGGAAGGTGATGCCCAGCTGCCTGGCCGTCGCCGTCTTGTTGTAGCGGTTTTCCTCCAGCGCGCGGACGATGGCTTCCCTTTCAACGTCCTCCAGATGCTCTTCAAGGTCCGCGTCACCTTCTTCTGGTTCCGTTCCCCGATTCGGTGCTGCAGCGCGGAGTTGCACATCGTCGGCCTGTATTTCCTTGCCGCTGTACAGGGTCATGGCGCGCTCGAGGATATTTTCCAGTTCACGCACGTTCCCCGGGTAGCTGTAATGTTCGAGCTTTTGCAGGGCCTCAGGCGATAGGGTGGGACTGTCGGTCCCGGCCCTTTCGCCAAGGCGAGCAAGCAGCATGCCCGCGATCTCTGGAACATCCGAGAGCCGGAAACGTAAGGCAGGGACCTGCAGTTCGATGACGTTCAGCCGGTAGTACAGGTCTTCCCGAAACTTGCCGCCCGCCACCATCTCGCCCAGGTCCTTGTGGGTTGCCGACAGGATCCTTACGTCGACCGGTGTCTCTCGTTGTTCACCCACCGGCCTGACGGTCTTTTCCTGGATCAGCCGGAGCAGTTTCACCTGCATGGGCAAGCGGCAGGTCTGCGACCTCGTCAAGGAACAGGGTCCCGCCCTCGGCTGCCTGGACCAGCCCGGGCTTGTCAGCCACGGCCCCGGTAAAACTGCCTTTCTTGTGGCCGAAAAGTTCGCTTTCCATCAGCTCGGTGGGGATGGCGCCGCAGTTGACCGGCACGAACGCCGCATCCCGGCGGGAGCCGCTGTCGTGGATCAGTCGTGCGACCAGTTCCTTGCCGGTCCCGGACTCGCCGGAAATGTGCACCGGCGCCTGGCTGCGGGCAACTCGACCGATCATCTCGCGCAGCCGCTGCATCGTCTCCGATTGACCGAGCAGTCGGGTCGTGCCGGCCCGCAGCGCAAGGTCGCGGCCCTCAGCCAGTTTCAGCGCCTGGCCGACCAGCTTGCGCAGGTCGCCGATGTCGAGCGGCTTGGAGACAAAGTCAAATGCGCCAAGCTTGAGCGCCTTGACCGCTGCCTCGACGTTGCCGTGCGCAGTGATGACCGCTACCGGCGTCTCGGCCGCGTTCAGCTGCATCCACTCGACCAGTTCAAGGCCGTCTCCGTCCGGCAACCGCATGTCAGTCAGGCAGAGGTCGTAGTGTCGCTGCTGCAGGACCCTCCTGGCGGCAGTCAGGTCATGCACCGCCTCGGACTTGACGTCCATGCGTGCCAGGGTGATGCCGAGCAATTCGCACAGGTCGGGTTCGTCGTCGATGATCAGGACGGTCGGTTGGCTCATGTCGGGCTCATGGATCAGCCGGTCTCCCAGCGCTGGGGGTCGGCGAACACCAGCCGGAAAATGCTACCACCCCCGGCACGCGGCTCGTATACGAGCAGGGCGCCATTGCTTTGTGCGAGCTCCCGCGAGATGAACAGGCCGAGCCCGGTGCCGCCGGACTCCGAGGTGAAGAATGGCTCGAAGATCCGTTCTGCGGCGGCCGAATCGATCCCGGGTCCTCGATCGGCCACTTCCAGGTAGGGTCGCGCGCTGCCGGGCAGGCGACCACTGCGCAACTCGATCCTGGAATCGGTTTCCGTCACACCATACTTGGTTGCATTCTCGACCAGGTTCCACAGGATCTGGTGCAGATGCGAGGGATCGACCCGGACTTCGATCTCCTCCGCGGGGTGCTCGACGGGTAAGCGCTCGGGTGGCAGCTCGCGTGTGCGTGCGATATTCGGCCGCGAATTCCTCCAGCCATTCCGCCAGCGGCATCCGTTCAGCCTGGATTTCCTCGCGCCGCGACAGCTGCATGACATTCTGGATGATGGCGCTGACGCGTGCCGCGTTACCCTGGATGATCTCTGCCAGTCGCTGGTCCGGACCGGACAGGCCAGCGGATTCGCTCAGCAGCTGCGCCGCGTGGCTCATGGCGCCGACAGGATTGCGGATCTCATGGGCAATGCTGGCCGACAATCTGCCCAGGGCGGCCAGCTTGTTCTGCTGTACGCGCGCCGACTGGGCGCTAAGGTCCTCGAGGAAGACGATGACAGGGCAGGGCCATCGATTTCCCAGTTGAGCGAAATGTGGCCTGACCTCGCGGGAACCATCGGCGGCAACCAGCGTGCCGGCCGTTTCCTCATCGGTGCGCGGGTTCTGTCGCCAGGTCTCGAGCAGGTAGAGCAGCCGCGGCGACACCTCCCCAAGCAGCGCGCCGGCCGCGCCATTCCCTGGGTTCAGGATCTGCCGCGCGGACTCGTTTATCAGCCGGATCCGGTCCTGTTCGTCCACCACGACGATGCTCTCCCGCAGACGCTCTACCACGTACTGGGACAACTGTGCCAGGTTGGCGAGATCGACATCCTTTTGCCGGACCAGCGCCTCGCTTTCGCGAATGCGATTGGAGAGCGGCGCCGCGGCCAGCGCGACGATGAAGATTACGGCGCCAAGCAGCCCTGTCTGGGTAAACGCGGTGGACTCGGCCAGGTCCAGCAACACGAGTGCCGTTTGCTGCCCCAGGATGGCCAGCGCGGCCAATGACGCGATCAGGATGGCTGAGCGGTTGGCGACCAGCAGGCTGATCGCCCCGACGGGTACCACCAGCAGCAAGCCCAGGCCGCTGTCCGTTCCGCCGCTGGCCAGCATCAGTGACGCAATGGCGATGATATCGAAGCCGATGTGGATATAGGCCTGAACCCGCAGGTCCGGCCAGCGTCGCTTGAGCATGCCAATGCACAGCACGCCCGCCACGAACATGCCGGCAAGTGTCGTCGAAAACAGCGTGGGCCAGGTAGATCCCAGGAACCGGGGGGCGGGGGAGAGCGCGGCAACGGTCGACAGTACCGAGGGCACCAGCAGCCGGAAAACGTTCAGCAGCCCAAGTACCCGCCAGACGAGGTTCGGGTCGCCGTAGACACGTTCTGCGTCGCGCGAGTCCATTGCGGGTCCTGATGCTCCTCGGGTTTCCGCGCGGAATGTACCACGCGAGCCGCCGCGACCCTGACCCAGGCCCACAGGTTGAGAACCCGTTCGCATGCGGCGGCGCTTTGCCTCGTGCCCGGGCTTCCTACACAATACGGTCCCTCTCGTGATCATCACGAGCCGGCCGGGAGCCCCTTCCCCGGCAGCGAAACAGGAATGCCGCATGAACCTGCACGAATACCAGTCCAAGCAACTCTTCTCCGAGTATGGCGTCCCGGTTCCTGCCGGCCGGATCGCGAGGACCCCGGCGGAGGCGGCCACGGCGGCGCGGAGCCTTGGCGGCGGTATCTGGGTGGTCAAGGCGCAGGTGCATGCGGGGGGGCGCGGCAAGGCTGGTGGGGTGAAGTTGTGCAAGTCGCCGGAAGAAGCACGCGCGGCAGCCGCCGGGATGCTTGGCAACAGGCTGGTCACCAAGCAGACCGGTGCGGAGGGGCTGCCCATCAGCCTCGTCTACGTAGAAGCTGGCAGCAAGATCGAGCGCGAGCTGTACCTGAGCCTGCTGCTCAACCGTGACCAGGGGCGCATCGCCTTCATTGCCTCCGAAGCGGGCGGCATGGACATCGAGGAAGTGGCGGCCAAGCAGCCGGAGAAGATCCTGCGGGTTGACGTCGACCCGGCCACCGGGCTGCAGAGCTACCAATGCCGCGAACTTGCCTTCGGCCTCGGTCTCAAGGGCGAACAGGTCAAGCAGTTCGAGAAGATCGCGCGGGGCCTCTATCAGCTTTACCTCGACAAGGACCTGAGCCTGGTCGAGATCAACCCGTTGATTGTCACCGGCGACGGCGCGCTCGTTGCCCTGGACGCGAAGATCAACGTCGAGGCGAACGCCTTGTACCGGCAGCAGGGCCTGGAGGCCCTGCGGGACGAGTCGCAGGAAGACGCGATGGAGCTGGAGGCCTCGCGGCACGACCTGAACTACGTTTCGCTCGATGGCAACATCGCCTGCATGGTCAACGGTGCCGGGCTCGCCATGGCAACCATGGACCTGATCAAGCTGCACGGTGGCTCCCCGGCCAACTTCCTGGACGTGGGCGGCACCGCGACGGCTGACCGTGTCACCGAGGCTTTCCGCCTGATCCTGTCGAACCGCAAGGTCAGGGCGGTGCTGATCAACATCTTTGGCGGTATCGTGCGCTGCGACGTCATCGCCCAGGGCATCGTGCAGGCCGTACAGAATGTCGGGGTCAAGATCCCGGTGATCGTCAGGCTCGAGGGCACCAATGCAGATGTCGCGCGCAAGCTGCTGGCCGACAGCGGCCTGGCGATCACGACCGCGACGGACCTCACCGATGCGGCCACCAGGGTAGTGAAGCTGGCCGGCAAGGCTCGCTGAGTCAGGGGTACCAAGACAATGAGCATTCTGGTCAGCAAGAAGAGTCGCGTGATCTGCCAGGGCTTCACCGGCAGGCAGGGCACGTTTCACTGCGAGCAGGCGATCGCCTACGGCACCAACCTGGTCGGCGGCGTGACCCCGGGACGCGGTGGAGAGATACACCTCGATCGCCCCGTGTTCAACACCGTGCGCGACGCGGTCAAGGCAACCGGGGCGGACGTCAGCATGATCTACGTCCCCGCGGCGTTTGCGGCCGATTCGATCCTCGAGGCGGCGGATGCCGGCATCAAGCTGATCGTCTGCATCACCGAGGGCATCCCGGTCAACGACATGGTGAAAGTCAGGGCAGCACTCGCGGGCCGCGACTGCCGCCTGGTCGGGCCGAATTGCCCTGGAGTGATCACCCCGGGTGAGTGCAAGGTCGGCATCATGCCGGGCTTCATCCACAAGCCGGGCCGGGTCGGGATCGTGTCGCGCTCGGGGACGCTGACCTACGAGGCGGTCTTCCAGACCACCAACATGGGTCTCGGCCAGAGCACCTGTGTCGGCATTGGTGGCGATCCGGTGCGGGGAATGAACTTCATAGACGTGCTGGCGCTGTTCCAGAAGGACCCGAAGACCGAGGGAATAATCATGGTCGGCGAAATCGGCGGCGCCGACGAAGAGGCGGCCGCGGAGTTCATTCGCGATCACGTCACCAAGCCGGTCGTTGCCTACATTGCGGGCGTCACTGCGCCGGCGGGCAAGCGCATGGGCCATGCGGGTGCCGTCATTGCGGGTGGCAAGGGCACCGCGGCCGACAAGTTCAAGGCGCTGGAAGCGGCCGGGGTGCGGACGGTTCGTTCGCCCGCGGAACTCGGTTCGGCCATGAAGGCGGAACTCAGCAAGCTTGATCGGCGCAAGGCCCGGGCCAGGGCTGGCGTGAAGAAGCCCACCACGAAGACGACTGCCAGGAAAAAGGCGGTGCAATCGAAGCGCAAGGCAACCCGGCCGGTCGCGCGCAAGCGCCCACCCGCCAAGACCGCACGCAAGGCCGCGGGCCGTGCGCGCCGCAGCGGGCGCTAGGGCAACCGGAACCCGTTCTGACCGGCGCAACGGGCGCCGGACGGTCTTGGGCGCATGAGCCGCAGCTTGCGCATCGCGCTCGGCCAGGTCGACTGCTTTGTCGGCGATGTGGCCGGCAATGCGACCCGCATCGTCGAGACCGCCGCCCAGGCACGCGCGCTTGGTGCGCACCTGTTGCTGCTGCCGGAGCTGGCCCTTTCCGGCTACCCGCCGGAAGACCTGCTGTTTCACCGCGGCTTTCGGCACCGCATTGCCGACTCACTCGAGTGGCTGCGCACCAGCCTGACCGGCATCGACGTGGCGCTTGGCTACCCCGAGTACGACGGCGATGCCCTCTACAATTCGGCGATCGTGTTCCGCGACGGCCAGGTCAAGGCCAATCATCGCAAGCAGTTGCTGCCCAATTACCAGGTGTTCGACGAGAAGCGCTATTTTCACGTGGGTGCGGGGCCGACCTGCTTCGAGGTTGCCGGGACGCGTGTCGCGCTCCTGATCTGCGAGGACGTCTGGGCGCCGGGACCGCTGGCGCAGGCCCGCGAGGCGGAAGCGCAACTGGCGGCGGTCATCAACGCCTCTCCCTACGAACAGCGCAAGCAGGCGAAACGCGAGTCCGTCCTCAGGGATCGTGCGCTGGAAACCGGACTGCCGATCGCCTACGTCAACCAGGTGGGCGGCCAGGACGAGCTGGTGTTCGACGGACGGTCGATGGCAGTCAGCGCGGATGGCAGCCTGGCGCATCGATCAACTGCATTTGCGGAGACGCTATCGCTGGTCGAGTGCCAGATCGAGGAGGGTCGACCCGCAAGCTGGCACGGCAGGGTAGAGCCGGCCTGGGAAGAGGAGCACGTGGTCTACGAAGCGATCGTGACCGGCGTGAGGGACTACGTGACCAAGCATGGCTTCCCGGGCGTGGTCATCGGCCTGTCGGGCGGCATCGACTCGGCGCTGGTCCTGGCCATCGCAGTGGATGCCATCGGACCGGATCGTGTGCGAGTGGTGATGATGCCGTCCCGCTTCACTTCAAGGATGTCGATCGAGGACGCCGAGACGATGGCCGGTCGTCTCGGCGTGCAGTACTCGGTGCTGCCCATCGAGCCGATGTTCGACTCGGCGCTGGACACGCTGGCCCCGGAATTTCGCGGCCTGCCGCAGGATGCCACCGAGGAGAACATCCAGGCGCGCTGTCGCGGCATCCTGTTGATGGCCATTTCGAACAAGACCGGCCGGATCGTACTGACGACCGGCAACAAGAGCGAAATGGCGGTCGGCTACGCCACGCTGTATGGCGACATGGCCGGCGGTTTCGCGCCGATCAAGGACTGCAGCAAGCTGCTGGTCTACAGGCTTGCCCGCTGGCGTAACAGGCAAGGCCAGGTGATTCCCGACCGAATCATAGAAAGGCCCCCCTCGGCTGAATTGCGCGCCGACCAGAAGGACACGGATTCGCTGCCGCCTTACGAGATCCTGGATCCCATCCTCGAAGCTTTCATCGAACGGGACCTTTCCGTGAAGGAGATCGTCGAGCTTGGATACGACCGTGACACGGTCGTGCGCATCCTCGAGATGGTCCGGCGCAACGAGTACAAGCGCCGCCAGGCGCCGCCGGGAGTGCGCATCAGCGCGCGCGCCTTTGGCCGTGACTGGCGCTATCCGATTACATCCGGGTATCGGGTAGGCGACTCCTAATCACTTCGTCATGCACGGCATCTGAGCAGCGATATAGATAGACCTCATCTCGATCCTGGTTAATCGGATTGAAATAAGACATTGGGCTTGCGGCTTGAGGTAGCGAAAGCGATTCGCGACTGACGATGAAGTCGATCGCAGCTCGCCGACAGGTTGCGGCCAACGATGTCTCAGTTACGGTCCAGATGAGCCCCTGCGCTGACGCCCGAAATGCGAAGGCGGGCGGCAAGATCAGGCTAACTTCTTCAACACGTCGACGAATTTCATCCGCAGCGCGCTCGGAAAACAGGATTCCTGCTGTCTGTTCCGCCGAAACGTATGCGCGGCGTGCAAGAAGAAACCACGAAGCACCGGGATCATCGGGCCAGAATACTTCCGCTGTGGCTGGAATCACCATCTGCCATTCCGAAAGGACCCGGTCGTCGGACGCCAGATAGCCCTGACTGGACCAACCAGCAAATGAATATGAACCAGCTGCCAGAGCGAAGGTCGCCACCAGGATCGTCGCCAATCGTCTGGATGACGGACGGCCGATGGCCCAGAAACAAGCCGAGACGATCAGAATTGTACTGACGCCGCCTGACGAGAACGCCTTCAGGGCTTCGGTCAGGCCGGTGAGCGCCCCTTGCTGCGACGCATCTGCCCCCGGCCAGCCTCTGGTCATGAGCCATTGCAGGATAGTCGCGCACAGCACTGCCGTGACGACCAACTGCAGGTGCCGTCGGCTACGCTCACGCAGTCTGGAACCCAGCCTTAATGTAAGTGCCGCGAGACAGGCGAATCCAAGAGCAGGCCATCCAGCCAGTAACCAAGAGATCGCCAGCAACATCAGAGCAGACGCATGACCCGGTCCCTGCCTGGCCAGCACTGGCACTGCCCTGACTCCGGCAATGACGACCAGTACGCTGGCGATCCACGTCCATCTCCATGCCTGACCCTGCGTTATTAGCACTACATTGGTCAGCGTTGCACCAAGCAGGGTTACCGCGAGTCCCAGGACTCCGATTACCAGGGTTACTCCCAGGACTCTTCGCGACGGTTGGTCGGTCCACGCATCCCGGAACATCCACAGTGCAACGAGCGGGAAGGCTGCGGTTTTCCAGGAATCTGCGTTCCAATCGGCCATCGACAGGAATGGGCTCCTCAGCCTGACCAGTTCGAGCCATTCGGCTTCGAACTGGATCAGTGGATAGGCCGGGATGACAAGAGCAATGGCCAAGGCCAGGACTGTTCCAGAGATCACCGCCGAGGGCAGCGCCCATGCCAATCTGGCCGGCAGGACAGCGCCTGCCCAAAGCAGCAGACCCGGGAAGCTCATGAGCGGATGGATAGCCATTCCCAGGAGCATGAACCCAGCAGCCATGGCCCGATGCTGGCGGATTAGTAGCGCGACCCCAGTCAGTACTGCGGCTTCGCCAAACAATCGGGGTGTCAGGAAGGGTTCCGCGTAGCGAAATACATCCCAGGCCGAATAAAAACCCGGAAGCCCGGCAACCAGTGCGACCGCAGCCAAGCCCCTGGCAGGACCGAGCATTCGGGTAGCCACGGCGGCAAGGGCACCGAACCACCACAGATGCCCTGCAAGGCTTAGCAGGAGCGCCGCGTCATCAAGTCCGAATACAGCAATGGCGGCCCCGTAGGCAGGACTGAAGATAGTGAAGGCGTCTTGTGAGCCGAACCGCAGGAAGACATCCTGGCCCAGCGAGTCCGGGCTGAGGCGTCCCAGGGCCTGAAGTGCATAGAGCCGGGAGTCGTGAACCAGGCCCCCGTACGGGCGCGCCAGAGCCCAAAGCCCAAACCCGAGCAGCACGAATGTGAATCCAGCGAGCGCGCTCCGGTCCGGGTCAGTCGAATCGCTGCTCACGGACAGCTGTTGCCTACCAGAACTGGTACCAGCGCTTCGGCTCGCGCTTCAGCCTGCCGTCCGGGAAATTGAGCGCGTAGACTGCGCGCGACTGCTCGGCGAGTTCGGCAAGCCCCATCCCTTCGTAGGCCGATATCATCACGTCGAGCGCCTGCTTGACGGCCGGCGCACCGTCATAGTTCTCGATACAGAACTTGGCGCGGTTCAGCGAGGCGACATAGGCGCGGCGCCGCAGGTAATAGTCCGCGACATGCACTTCGTAGTCGGCCAGCCGGTTGCGCAGGAACACCATGCGACGACGGGCGTCATGCCCGTAGTCGCTGCTCGGGTACCGCTCGATCAGGGTCTGGAATGCCTGGAACGATGCGCGGGCATCCTGCGGCGGGCGTTCGGTCAGGTCGGCCCGGAACCAGCGTTCCAGCTTATTGGGTGTCCGCTCGAAGTAGACCAGTCCCTTGATGTACCAGGCGTAGTCGATACGCGGGTGGGTCGGGTTCTCGCGAATGAACTGGTCCGCCGCATCGATCGCGGATTCCTTCTCGCCCGACTTGTAGTAGGCGTAGAGGATGTCGAGGCGACCCTGGCGGGCCTCTTCGCTGAAGGGATAGCGGGCGTCGAGCGCCTCGTAGACCTTGATCGAGGTATTGAAGTCACCGCTGCCCAGCAGGTTCCTGGCCCGTTCGTAGAGCTGGCCGGGCTCGCCGGCCGCAACGTCGCGGTCACGCCAGCTCTTGCAGCCCGACAGGGCCATTGCGCAGGAAAGAAGTGCTGCCAGCAGCAGCCCCGAGCGGGAAAATGACAAGGCACTGGACCCCATGGTTGCGGACGCCGCAGTATAGCCGAAAGACCCCTGGATCCCGGATGAGTTCCACCCACATCAAGCTCGCAGCCCGCGTCCCGCCGGAGGCGGCCGGCCAGCGCCTCGACCAGGTCCTGGCCAGCCTTTTTTCCGGCTATTCCCGTACCCGCCTGAAGGCGTGGATCGACGAAGGCAAGGTGCTGGTTGACGGGCAGCAGCTCCGTCCGCGCGATCGCCTCTCAGGCGGCGAATCCGTGCAGGTGGACGCCCAGCTCGAGGACCAGGTTGCGGTCGTTGCGCAGCCGATCGGGCTCGACCTCGTCCATGAGGACGCATGGCTGCTGGTTATCAACAAGCCGGTGGGCCTGGTCGTGCACCCCGGGGCAGGCAATCCGGACCAGACGCTGCAGAATGCGTTACTGGCCCACGATCCGGGACTGTCCGTTCTCCCGCGGGCCGGCATCGTACACAGGCTGGACAAGGACACCAGCGGCCTGCTGGTGGTCGCGCGCACGCTCGAAGCACACGCCGCGCTCGTCCGGATGCTCGAGGCCCGAGAGGTGCATCGCGAGTACCAGGCCGTTTGCAGCGGCGTCATGACGGGCGGCGGCACCGTCGACGCGCCCATCGGCCGTCACCCGGTGGACCGCGTGCGCATGTCGATTCGCGAGGACGGCAGGGAGTCGGTCACCCACTACCGCGTGCTGGAGCGTTTCAGGGCTCATA
Source organism: uncultured Gammaproteobacteria bacterium (assembly GCA_963715485.1). Classification (GTDB taxonomy): domain Bacteria; phylum Pseudomonadota; class Gammaproteobacteria; order Steroidobacterales; family Steroidobacteraceae; genus SG8-30. The sequence continues at coordinate 2,844,278 of OY970244.1, read as the reverse complement.
CGCACGTGCGTGTGATGCTGGAAACCGGCCGGACTCACCAGATCCGCGTGCACCTGGCGCATGCCGGCTATCCGATCGTGGGCGATGCGACCTATGGCAGGCGCCTGGGAATCCCGAAGGGCGCCACCGAGCGCCTTGCCGCCGCGCTGCGCGGTTTTCGGCGGCAGGCCCTGCATGCCGCGCGACTGGGGTTGACGCACCCGTCGACCGGCAAGCCATGCGAATTCGAGGTGCCGGTACCGGATGACATGCGCGAACTGCTCGAGGCGCTGCGTGAGGATGCCGCCGTAGCTACGAAGGGTGGCAGGCGTGGCTGAACTGGACTTCATGCTGCCCGACTGGCCGGTACCGGGCTCGGTGCGCGCCGCCGTGTCCCTGCGCAGCGGCGGGGTCAGCGGCGGGCCGTTTGCGTCGCTGAACCTGGGCGAGCATGTCGGTGACGACCCAGCGTCGGTCGCTGCCAACCGCAGCCGTCTGCGAGCGGCGCTCCGCCTGCCTGCGGAGCCGTTATGGCTCGAGCAGGTGCATGGTGCGGAGGTGGCGCGCTTTGACGGGACCGACAAGCCGTGTGCCGACGCCGCGGTAGCGGTCAATCCCGGGCAGGTCTGCGCCGTGCTGGTCGCCGACTGCCTGCCGGTCCTGCTGGCGGATCGCGCGGGCCGTTGCGTCGCCATTGCCCATGCAGGCTGGCGCGGCCTGGCGGCGGGGGTCATCGAAAACGCGGTCGCTGGGATGCCTGTCGCGCCGAAGGACCTGGTCGCCTGGCTCGGGCCCGCCATCGGGCCCGAGGCCTTCGAGGTCGGCAGCGAAGTGCGGGAGAAGTTCCTGGCGCTCGACGCCGCCGCGGAGGCTCATTTTCACGCGGGACGTCCGGGCCGCTGGATGGCCGATCTCTGCGGCCTCGCGCGGCTTCGGCTGGCGGGTACGGGTGTCTCGTCCGTCCATGGAGGAGGACAGTGCACCGTCGCCGACCCCAGCCGGTTCTTCTCCTATCGCAGGGATGGGCTCACCGGGCGAATGGCGGCCCTGGTCTGGATCCAGTAGCCAGACGGCCGACATCGTGTAGGCTGTCGCGCCTGAAATTCTTCGGGGTTCATCGTGTCGACATTGGGCCTGATCGTTGCGTTCACGATGCTCGGCGGCGCCGTCAGCGCCACGATTGCGGGCGCATTCCTGCTCCTGTCCGAGCCGCAGCGGCATCGCCTGCTGCCACACCTGGTCAGTTTCGCGACCGGTGCGCTGCTCGGCGCGGCGTTGCTGGCCTTGCTGCCGCACGCCATCGAGGGCGCCGGCGCGGACAACACCCACAAGGTTGGTCTGGCGCTGATCGTCGGGATCCTGGCCTTTTTCGTGCTGGAGAAGCTGGTCCTGTGGCGCCACTGCCATGACGATCCCTGCGAGGCCCACACGCCGCAGGACCACCACCGTGATCGGGCCTCGGCGACCATGATCCTGTGGGGCGATGGATTCCATAACACGCTGGACGGCGTCCTCATTGCGGCGGCTTTCATGACCGACCTGCACCTGGGCATCGTGACGGCCATTGCGGTCTTCGCCCATGAGGTTCCGCAGGAGATCGGTGACCTGGCGATCCTGGTCAACGGCGGGATGAGCCGGAGCAGGGCGCTGGTCATGAACGTCGCGGTGAGCCTGACTTCCGTCATCGGCGCGGTGATCGCCTATTTCGCATTGGCGCAGGCGCTCCATATCCTGCCCTACGCCATTGCCGTGGCCGCAGCCAGTTTTCTTTACGTTGCGGTGGCCGACCTGATCCCCGGGTTGCACCGCAAGGTGGATGCCAGGACTTCCATCCAGCAGGTCCTGCTGATCCTGTTGGGAATGGTTGTCATCTATATCTCCCACCGGCTGGCGCACTGATCCGGCACCGGGGGAGCGGACCCCCGCCGGTGGTTGAATTGACGCTCTCCCGGCCCCAATAAGGGGTCAACCGTTCAAGGGAGCGCCGCCATGCGCATGGATCGCCTGACCTCGAAGTTCCAGATGGCCCTGGCCGACGCCCAGTCGCTTGCCGTGGGCCGCGACAACCAGTTCATCGAGCCGGCCCACGTCATGCTGGCATTGGTTGACCAGCAGGGCGGCGCCGTCAGGCCTTTGCTCGACAAGGCTGGCGTCAACGTCGACGTGCTGCGCTCGCATCTCCTGAAGGCCATCGACGGCCTGCCGAAGGTCGAGGGCGCGCCGGGCGAGGTCCACCTGTCCAACGACCTGGGACGGCTGCTGAACGTCACCGACAAGCTGGCGCAGCAGAAGGGCGACCAGTACATCTCGAGTGAATTGTTTGTCCTTGCTGCCGCCGAGGACAAGGGGGTCATCGGTAAGGCGCTCAAGGATGCCGGCGGCATCAAGGGCGCGCTGAACAAGGCCGTCGACGAACTGCGCGGCGGTGAGAAGGTCCAGGACGCGAATGCCGAGGAAGCGCGCGGGGCACTGGACAAGTACACCATCGACCTGACCGCCCGTGCCGAGCAGGGCAAGCTCGACCCGGTGATTGGCCGCGATGACGAGATCCGCCGCACCATCCAGGTGCTGCAGCGCCGGACCAAGAACAATCCCGTGCTGATCGGTGAACCCGGCGTTGGCAAGACGGCCATCGTCGAGGGCCTGGCCGCCCGGATCGTCAATGGCGAGGTTCCGGAGGGACTCAAGAACAAGCGGGTGCTGTCGCTCGACATGGGCTCGCTGATCGCCGGCGCAAAGTACCGCGGCGAGTTCGAAGAGCGGCTCAAGGCCGTGCTGAACGAGCTGTCGAAGCAGGAAGGACAGATCATCCTGTTCATCGACGAGATGCACACCATGGTCGGTGCTGGCAAGGCAGAGGGCGCCATGGACGCCGGCAACATGCTGAAGCCAGCACTGGCGCGTGGCGAGCTGCACTGCGTCGGCGCGACCACGCTTGACGAGTACCGCAAGCACGTCGAGAAGGATGCGGCGCTCGAGCGGCGCTTCCAGAAGGTGCTGGTCGGCGAGCCGTCGGTCGAGGACACCATCGCCATCCTGCGCGGCCTGAAAGAGCGCTACGAGGTTCACCACGGCGTCGAGATCACCGACCCCGCCATCGTCGCCGCTGCGACCCTGTCGCACCGCTACATCACCGACCGGCAGCTGCCGGACAAGGCCATCGACCTGATCGACGAGGCCGCCTCGCGCATCCGCATGGAGATCGATTCCAAGCCGGAGGCGCTGGATCGGCTCGAACGTCGCATCATCCAGCTGAAGATCGAGCAGGTGGCGCTGAAGAAGGAAACCGACGAGGCGTCGAAGAAGCGTCGCGACCAGCTCGAGGAAACGCTCGCGGGCCTCGAGAAGGAATACGCTGACCTGGACGAAATCTGGAAGGCCGAGAAAGCGGCGCTGTCCGGCGCCGCCCACATCAAGGAGGAGCTCGAGCGCGCCAAGATCGAACTCGAGGCAGCGCACCGGGCACAGGACCTGGGGCGCATGTCCGAACTGCAGTATGGGCGCATCCCGGACCTCGAACGTCGCCTCGCGGCCGCGCAGGCCGCCGAGACCAAGGAAACGCAGCTGGTCCGCAACAAGGTGACCGACGAGGAGGTTGCCGAGGTCGTCTCCAAGTGGACCGGCATCCCGGTCTCCAAGATGCTCGAGAGCGAGAAGGACAAGCTGCTGCAGATGGAGGACGCGATCGGCAAGCGCGTCGTGGGACAGGAGGAGGCCGTTCGCACGGTCGCCGATGCCATCCGTCGTTCCCGCGCGGGGTTGTCGGACCCGAACCGACCGAACGGGTCTTTCCTGTTCCTGGGCCCGACCGGCGTCGGCAAGACGGAACTGACCAAGGCGCTTGCCCAGTTCCTGTTTGACACTGAAGAAGCGATGGTCCGCATCGACATGTCGGAGTTCATGGAGAAGCATTCCGTGGCGCGGCTGATCGGCGCGCCGCCGGGATACGTGGGCTACGAGGAGGGCGGCTACCTGACCGAGGCCGTCCGGCGTCGACCGTACTCCGTGATCCTGCTGGACGAGATCGAGAAGGCGCACCCCGACGTGTTCAACGTACTGCTGCAGGTACTGGATGACGGCCGCCTGACCGATGGCCAGGGGCGTACCGTCGACTTCCGCAACAGCGTCGTGATCATGACCTCGAACCTGGGATCGCAGCTGATCCAGGAAATGGCTGGCGAGGCGAACTACGAGAAGATGAAATCGGCCGTGCTCGAGATCGTCGGGCAGCACTTCCGGCCGGAGTTCATCAACCGTGTGGACGACATCGTCGTCTTCCACCCGCTGGGCCGCGAGCACATCCGCAAGATCGTCGACATCCAGATGGGCTATTTGCAGAAGCGGCTGGCCGAGCGCGACATCAAGCTCGAGCTCGACGAGGCAGCGCGCGACCAGCTCGGCGAGGCCGGCTTCGATCCGGTCTACGGCGCAAGGCCGCTCAAGCGCGCAATCCAGCAGCAGGTGGAGAATCCGCTGGCGCAGCGGATCCTCAAGGGCGAGTTCGGGCCGGGGGACACGGTGCGGGTGACGGTGGCGGGCGGGGCTCTATCGTTCCGCAAGTAGCGTCACGGTCAGGCGAGTTGGCGCCTGGCCCCTACCGGGACTTTGCCCCGGCGCCGAGCTGCCCACGCTGCGCCCGCCAACGCGATTAGCCCTAACACGACACAAACCTTCCACAGGACAGGCATCGGAAGCTGGTATCGGATATCTACTGTCACCGGCCCTTCGCCCGCTGGCAGTTGCGCCGCAATCAATATTCCACCGAGCCGTTGGATGGGCGCGGGTTGTCCGTCAATGCTGACGACGTGTCCTGGATAGTAGGAACGTGCAAAGACCAGTGGGCCGCCTGCAAATCCGCGCTCGCGCTCAACGACCACTCGCTCATGATCGTCAGTGACAATCGCTGCAGAGACGAAACTCGCGGATGGTGGCAGGTAGGACAACGTGGAGTGACCGTAAGACTTGCTCTCGTCGCGACGGAAAACCGTCGCGAATGTTGAAAATGGCTCCTGCGACCAGCCTTCAAGTGTTGTGAAGTCCGAAAGGCTCTTCGGCATGCGGGTCGACACGACCACGGCGTCGATTCGCATGAGATCGATGAAACGGCGCCCAGTCTGCCGCTCTTGTGCAAGCAAAGTAGGCGCTGGTCCATCACAGGTCCATCCGAAAATAGATTGACCACAGGTCATCAATTTCAGGTTCATCATCTCAATTGGCGTATACCCGTTGAGCATGCGCTCGCGCCGCCAAAGCCCCATGTTTCCGCTTGGAAGATAGTTCGCTTCCTCCCGGGTCCGGTCGACTTGCTGTTCCAGTGGCCGGATCTCACCCGTGCATCGTCCGCATTCTTGACGGTCGTTAGGTGATTCGTTTCGGCTGAGTGTCCTTGAGTAAATCTGGACCAGGCTCGACGGGTTGTCGACGCCGACGGGCTTGATCTCGGATCTCCTAGAAGGGCCCAGGTAGTCCTCGAACATCGAGTTGACCGGATAGTCTGCAACCATCCAGCCGTGAATGATCAGCGTGCCGGTCAACGAGTATCAGTGGATCTTGTGGCTGGAGCGCCAGGGAAGCGGTGTCTTTCAATGCGAGCATCGACATGCCCCACAGAATAGCACGCCGAGGAACAACAGCACAGGAATTCGATCAGGCTGCTGCTGCCAGGCCACGATCCCCGCCAGGACGAGCAAGGCGGTAATCCATCGGCCCGGAGATGAGTCCTCGCTCGCCCTTGTGCTGACTCAACATGCGCAGCAGCGATGGGAATCAAGTGCGGCCCAGGCTCCCGGTAGGAAACGGATTGGCCACCGGGTGGTGTCCGAGCTGGCTTGGTCCTAAGCGTGGCAATCATGAATTACCAGCGTCGGGAGCTAACAGCCATCGCATGCGTCCGCAGAATCTGGCGGCTGCGCTCCCACGACCAGTAGCGCAGCCGGCAAAACAAACCAGGCAGCGTAATAAGGCTGGAGGCGGCCATGCGACCCGGTCGAACCAGTACGCTGGTTGGGCGTAAGTCGGCCAGAAAGCCAGGAAGTAGTCCCTGGATACTCGCTACTGCCGCCCCATTGTTGCTAAAGTTCGATGCTCGCATGCTGCCCTGGACTGCAACGATCGTCGTAAGAAGTTGGGGCGAGGCGAGAAGCGCACCGGACGAGAGCGACAGGGCGAATACCAGGCGATCCCTGATCTCGATGCCCTGGTCTGGGTAGCAGGACTCCGCGGCCAAACCAAAGACCGTGAGTGGGATGATGGCGTGGATCCAGCCCGATACACCAACGATGTAGGTCGCGAACGCAAGACCCAAGACGCTCCAGCGCGAGGGTCGCTGCGAGGCGAGAAAGAAAAGGGCCCAGGGAAAGGCGGCAAAGCCGATGGCGCCGTTGACCCAGCTTGCGGCTAGCCAGTAGAGGAAGAAGCGGTGACAGTGCAGTATGACATGCCTGCCAGCACGGCCCAGACGTGAAGTTGCCCCGAGTCTTGCCGCAAGCGCATGAACCCCCAAGCCAGCGATGATCAGCCAAACGGTGCCGTGAAGCGCCATGCCCAGCGCTATGTCGTCGATTCCTGGGCAGGATCGCGAAGATACCGAGGGATATTGGATTGAATAGCTGGTAGAGACCCTCTCCGACAAGGAACCCGCCTTGCCACAGAAGCAGGGTCGTGGCCGGCCAGTCTCCTTCTCTCAGCCTCTCGCCTATCGCGTAGAAGACCGGTGCGAAGGTATGCTGAACGTCATCCCAGTAGAAGAAACGGGGTTCGATGTAGAGGTGCACACCCACCATCGAAAGGATTAATGCGGTTGTTGCTAAAGGCGGCCACCACGCGTTCTTCGAAGTATGGACTGGCATATCAACGGATTAGATAGCATTGTTGCGCCGACCCAGGCCAGCCCGCACAGGAGCAATTGCACGTCCCTAAAGATGTCGCGCGTGGGGTCTTGGCCCTGGCCGCGCGCATGCACGAGAAACAGGTATCTCAGAATCCCGAATGCTACGAGCGGCACTGTGTACACGAGACTGGTCGTACCGTGAAGCGCCTGGATGGTTGGGTCCACTGTATAGAGCCCGTAGCTCAAGATGGCTGCTGATGCTGTGACTGCGAGGAAGACGTCCAGGAGTTGGGCGGAGTAGTCGTTCATTACGGCCCTTCGGCGGCCGCGCACCAGCCCATCGGCTGTTTCGGTCCATTCGGCGCGGCGTTTAGCGAATCCCAGAAAAAGTGTCAGGAAGACTCCGGTCAATATGAACCAGCTGGAAGGCGGAATGCCGATACCCGAAGTTCCTGCAAGCAGCCGCAGCATGAATCCGGAGGCGACGGTGAAGACGTCGACAATGACAACGTGCTTGAGCCACCTTGAGTACAGTGCATTGAGTATCAGGTAGGCCGCAATGCATGCCAAAACGCCCGGCCCTGCGAGTCTTGCGCAGACAATGGCGGTGGCCGCCAGTAGCAGACCAGTGACCAGTGCCAAGCGTGGGCCAACTTGTCCGGAGGCGAGCGGCCGGTGTCTCTTTGTCGCATGCGCCCGGTCGGATTCGATGTCCAGCCAGTCGTTTTGGATGTACGTAGCGCTGGCGGCCGCGCAGAAGGCGACAAAGGCGAGTAGCGCGCTACTGAGAAGTTCAATGTCATCCCACTGACGGGCGAATATGAACCCGGCCATGACGAAAGCGTTCTTCGTCCACTGTTCGGGCCGGATCAGCCTCAGGATGCCCGGGATGGAGGATGACTTGTCAGTGCTTCGGGATGTCACGAGCCGGCACTGTACCGGCTTTGTTTAAATGGAACTAGCGTCGGCTCTCCAATTCCTCCGATATCTTCGGGCAGGAATTCCCGGACCCGTCTAGCGAGGACACCGGCGTACGACGATGTGGGCCTTGGCTGCCTTAAGATCCGGACTACCAGGCAGAACGCTGCACTGGCCCCGCCGCCAACGGAGTCGTGAAAGCAAGGGCCGGATCCTGGACGGTCCTCCGAGAGCTAGGACGGTTAGCGTCGTCGACGGCCAGTGGCGGATATCAGTATCGAATATGAGGAGTGAACAAGGCGGCCAAAGTCGCCAAAGGCTGCACTCGTGGAATCTGGTCATCCACAGCGTGGCCTGTTGGCTGCGACTAGGGGTGCAGTCTGCCAACCCCCTGACCGTCAATGATGTCGCTACGCCCGGACTTTGGTGACACGGATGTTGTCAATGAAGCAAGGATCGTCCCTGCCACGATCGACCAGTCAGAGCCTGTCAGGGACATCCTCGGTCCGACGCGCGTGAACTCGGAGCGGTAACGTGTGAGGCTCGTAACTGTTGCCGCGGCTCTGAATTGGCTAACCTTCACTGCATGCCAGACGCCGCATACGCGCCATGGGGGCTTTTCCCACCATCCCGACACACAGCGCTCGTCACGCCGAGTCGAGCTGGCGTGATCGAATGGCCAGCCGGCGTCGCCAGAAACTGGCTGCCCCGTGGCAACGGGCGCAGTTACGGCGACGTTTGCCTGAATGACGGTGGCGGCCTGATCGACACCACGCGACTCGACCGGTTCCTCGAATTCGACGCCGCCACCGGCCGGTTGAGTTGTGAGCCCGGGCTGCAACTTGGAGAACTCATTCGCCATGTCCTGCCGCACCACTGGTTTCCGGCAGTTACACCGGGAACGCAGTTCGTGACGGTCGCGGGAGCGGTCGCCAATGACGTCCACGGAAAAAACCACCACGTAGCCGGCTGTTTTGGCAATCATGTCACCGGCCTGGAGGTCCTGCGCAGCGACGGTCAGCGGCTCGAGTGCTCGCCTACGGATAACGCGGGGCTCTTCAATGCAACGATCGGCGGGCTCGGCCTCACCGGTCTCATCACGCGGGTCGACTTGCAGCTGCGCGCGGTGCCCGGCTCCTGGATCCTGCAGGAAAACATTCCGTTCGGATCTGTGCGCGAATTCCTGGCGTTATCCAATGAGTCGGAGAGCACGCACGATTTCGTGGTTGCCTGGGTCGATTGCCTGGCGCCGGCCAGCGAAGCAGGTCGCGGAGTGTTCTTCCGCGGCAACCACACCGATGGACCAACGGGCCCAGTCAAGGCTGGCAGGCGCATCCGTGTGCCCTTTACACCACCTTTCTCGCTGGTGGGCGGCCCGGTGATCCGGGCATTCAACATGGCCTATCGATCACTTTCTTCGCGGCATCGACGCCCCAGACGCATTCACCTCGGGCCGTTTTTCTATCCGCTGGATGGGGTGTTGGAGTGGAACCGCATCTATGGTCGAAGAGGCTTCCAGCAATACCAGTGCGTAATACCGCCGCCTGACGAGGAGGCAGCGTTGACCGCAATGCTGAACGCCATTTCCAAGGCGCGGACCGGCTCCTTCCTGGCAGTGCTGAAACGCTTTGGCGCGATTCGCTCACCCGGCCTGTGTTCGTTTCCGCGACTGGGCAGCACCCTTGCTCTCGACTTTCCCGTGCGCGGCTCAGCCACCGATCGGCTGTTCGACGAGCTTGACGGCATCGTGTCCGAGGCTGGCGGTATTCTCTATCCGGCCAAGGATGGTCACGTCGCGCGCCCGCGTCGGCCCGAACTGTTCCCGGATTTCCGGTCGCTAGTGCCGTATCTTGACCCGGCGCTGTCGTCCGGGTTCTGGCGCCGACAGGGGATCGCCTGATGGGAACCGTGGTCGTACTTGGTGCCACCTCCGCCATCGCCGAGCAAGCGTGCCGACTGTGGGCGGGGCGGGGCGAGCGACTCTTTGTCGCTGCTCGGGATGTTGCTGCCGTCGAGTCGATTGCCGCCGACTTGCAGATCCGTGGGGCAGAGGATGTCGCCTTTGGCCGTTACGATGCAACCGAGCCCGCCTCCTTGCCCGACATCGTTGAGAAAGCGTGGAGCTGGGCAGGCGACGTGGACGTGACGCTCATTGCGCACGGTACGCTGCCCGACCAGTCGCTCTGCGATCGCGACCCGCCACTTGCTCGGCGAGAGTTCGAGATCAACGGTACCTCGGTCGTCGAGCTCGCCAGCCTCGTCGCGGCCAGGCTGGAAACCCAGGGTCGTGGCACGCTCGTCGTAATCGGATCGGTCGCGGGTGACCGTGGCCGGGCCAACAACGCCATCTATGGAAGCGCCAAGGCAGCGGTGGCGGCCTACTGCAGCGCGCTGCGCCAGCGGCTTACCCGGTCCGGGGTCGGCGTCTTGTTGGTCAAGCCGGGATTCGTCGACACGCCGATGACCGCCTCGCTCCCGAAGGGGTGGTTGTGGGCCAAGCCGGAGGCGGTGGCTCGAAAGATTGTTTCCGCCATCGATCGCCGTCGCTCCACGGTCTATACCCCGTGGTTCTGGCGCTGGATCATGTTGGCCGTCAGGAGCATTCCGGAGTCCGTGTTCCGTCGTATGCGTTTCTAGATGCGACCAGGCCGGGTCTCGTGGTAGTCGTCTTCGGCGTTGACCGACCATAGTGATGTCTTGTCCACGCTGCCTGTGGCGACGGCCTCGACAGCCGCCTTGGCGGCCAGCATGGAATGGTCCTGGTTGTTGTAGCGGTGCATGCCGTTACGGCCGATTGGAAACAGGTTGGTGAAAGTATCGAGGAACTCCCGCACCCGGCCGATCTCGCGGTATTCGCCGAAGTAGGCGGGATACGCCTTTGGTACCCGCACGACGGTGCCGTCGAGGACGTCGCGCCGGTCGATCAGTCCGATCGTTTCCAGTTCGCGGGCGGCGAAATTCGAGAAACGCGGGATCCTGCATGGACCAGAGTTCGTCTCCCTCGTCGCAGAAGTATTCGAGGCCGAGCCAGATGGTGTCCGGATCCGCGACCAGTGCCGGGCACCAGTTGTTGAAGATTTGCAGCCGTCCAAGTTTCACCTCCGGTTCCTGGATGTAGATCCAGTTGTCCGGCGGCATGCCGTTGGCCAATGTCGTCAGGCGGCCCTTGCCGCACTTCATTCGCTTCACCAGTAGCCCGGCCGTCATGAAGTCGCGGTAAGGCAACGACGAGGCAGCGTGGCCCAGCGACCTATCCTCCGGCCGCAACATGCCGGTGAGCTCCTTTACGGGCATGGTCGAAAACAGGAAGTCGCACGCCACACGCCTCTCGTCGCCTGACTGCAGATCCCTGACCGTCACGCCGCAGATTTGATTGCCGCGTCGCTGGACTGCCGTGACCTTGTGCCGAAGGTGCACCTCCCCGCCCCGCGATTCGACCAGGCGCGTCACTTCCTCCCACATCTGGCCCGGGCCGAATTTAGGGTACAGGAAGCGTTCAATCAGGCTGGTCTCAACGCCCTTCTGGGACGTGCTGTCGTCCTTCCGGAACATCTGCTGGGCAGCGTGGGTCAGCGCCCTGGTGATCGACAGGCCCTTGATACGCTGGGCCCCCCATTCGGCAGATATCTCGCCACAGGGCACGCCCCAGACCTTCTCCGTGTAGTCCTTGAAGAACGTCCGGTACAGCCTGTTGCCGAACCGGTTGATGAAGAAATCCTCGAGCGTCTGCTCAGGCATAACTGCGCAGCACTCGCGCCTTGGTGTAGCTGGCCCCGATTGCAGCGATTCGCAGCAGGCCCAGGTTGCGGACCGTGTTGCCATTCAGCCTTACGGGATAATCGAAGAAACTGCGCAGGTAATAGATCCGTGGACAGGCGCGGCCTGACCAGCATGACCTTGTCTGGATCGCCGGGGCTGGAAGAAGGAGTGAAATCCAGCCTTTGCCCCTGATAGCTCAGGTTGAAGGACGCTGCCTCTGCACGGGCTTCGGTTGCAACGGGCAGGATGTCCTGCCACCACTGCATTACCCAGTCTGATTTCGAGAAGAACCGGTGGCCACCGAGGTCCATGCGGTTACCGCGATAGTTGACCGTCTTCGAGATTCCACCCACCTGGGTGTCGGACTCGAACACCAGCGGAACGACGTCCGTGTGACGCAATAGCTCGAGCGCCGCGGTCAGGCCGGCTGGGCCCGCGCCGGCGATGGCTGCAAATCGAGTCATCAGCTCAACCTTGTCCCGGCTCTTCGCGAGCAAAGGCGGTGAATAGAATGAACCGCCTCAATCCGTAGTTGGTTACAAAACTGAGCCCGGCTGCGACGATCTTGGCGATCAGGTAATGCACCATGAGAAACTCGACGCCGACCCAAATGCCACCGAGATTCACAACCAGCCCGACGAGTCCGAGGCCTATGAATGTCGCGGCCTCGACTCGGCGATCATCGATCCGCCTGTACGCGAAGATCAGTTGGACGCAGAGCAAGTATGCGATCAAGCCGCCAACCACGAATGCGACAGTCGCGGCGGCCAGATAGGGCACGGCCGCCAGTTCAACCAATGCGGCCAACGTCGCAACGTCTGCCGCGAGCGCGATGCCCATTGCCAGCGTGTACAGCAGAAGTTCACGGGTAACTTTGCTCAAGCTCATTTCACCGAATTGCCCGCATGAGGCGCGGCTGGACTGTGTGCGGCAGCCTCGAAAGTCCAGATTATGACCAGTCGCACGGTGCCGGTGTGTGACGGGTTCCGCCAATCAGATTCCTCCGGTAACCCGACGCGGGCCCGCGATTTTCGCCATAATCCCCTGTCATGCCGGCCCGTTGGGCCACTTGAAAATGAAGGAATTGTCCCGATTTGGTGCCCGTTTGGACCACTGAGGGGGCGCGAGTCATGCCTTTCTACGAATACCACTGCACCAGGTGCGGTCACCACCACGAGGAGCTGCAGAAGGTCTCGGACAAGCCGCTGCGCAAGTGCCCCGAATGCGGGCGCCTGGCGCTCAAGCGGCTGATGTCGGCCCCAGTCTTCAGGCTGAAGGGCGGTGGCTGGTACGAGACCGACTTCAAGTCCGACAAGGAAGGCAAGCGCAATCTGGCGGGCGAGCAGGAGCCGGCCGAGAAGAAGGCAGACACCGCCGACAAGCCCGTGGTTTCCGCGGAGAAGAAGGCCGATGCGCCCAGCGACAAGAAAGAGTCGTCGGGCAAGGCTACGGTCGAGGCAAAGAAGCCGGCCAGGTCCAGGACTGCCGCGAAGAAGTCTGCCACGAAGAAATCCGCCGTGAAGAAAACGGCTCGTCCGGCCGCGCGGCGCCGCTAAGCATGGAAGCGTGACGTGATCGAACCCGAAGACGACGGCAAGGCACGGACATTCTCGCAGCGTCTGCGGCGCTACCTCGTGGCGGGCCTGCTCATCTGGCTGCCGATCGTCGTCACAATCTTCGTTATAAAGTTCCTGGTCGGCCTGATGGATGGGACGCTGTTGCTGTTGCCGGCGGCGTGGCGTCCGGAGGCCGTCCTCGGCTTCGGCATTCCCGGGCTCGGCCTGCTGCTTGCGCTGCTGGTGCTGCTGGTGACCGGCGTCGCCGTGACCAACCTGGTCGGACGGAAGCTGGTGACCTGGTGGGAAGAGTTCATGCAGCGCATCCCGTTCGTGCGTTCCATCTACTCCGGCGCCAAGACCTTCACCGAGACCGTCTTCACCGGCAAGGGCCAGGCCTTCAAGCGGGTACTGCTGGTCGAGTACCCGCGCAAGGGCATCTGGACCGTGGGTTTCCAGTCGGGTGAAGAGGTCGCGGAAGTGGCTCACCGGGCCGGCAAGAGGCTCGTGTGCGTGTTCATTCCCACCACCCCGAACCCGACCAGCGGTTTCATCATCATGGTGCCGCGGGAGGACGTCCTTCCGCTCGACATGAGTGTGGACGACGCCATGCGGCTGGTGTTCACGCTCGGCGTCGTGGCCCCGCCCTGGCCGAATGACAAGCCGCCGCCGGCGCCTCCGCCGGAGGAGATGACCCGGCCCGACTGACCCGAACCGCAACGATTCTTGCGGTTGACCGATTTGCCAGGCTGCCCGTAGCGGCCGTAAAATTCGAGCTACTCCCGGTGCCGCAGGATTGCGGCATTTTTCTCGTTGAATCAGGCGTTTATCTTCATGCGTACGCACTATTGTGGGATGGTCGACGAATCGCTCGTCGGCGAGACCGTCAGTGTCGCCGGCTGGGTCCACCGCCGCCGCGACCACGGCGGGGTCATTTTCGTGGACCTGCGTGACCGCGAAGGGTTGCTGCAGGTTGTCATCGACCCCGACACGCCGGAAGCCTTCAAGGCTGCCGAGCACCTCGGCCGCGAGTATTGCCTGCGCATCACCGGACGGGTGCGCGCCCGCCCCGAAGGCACCGTCAATGCCAACCTGCGCTCCGGCGGGGTCGAGTTGCTGGCCAAGGAGGTCGAGGTCCTCAATGAGTCCGCAACGCCGCCGTTCGCGCTGGACGAGGACGTGGGCGAGGAAGTGCGCCTCAAGTACCGCTACATCGACCTGCGGCGCGACGTCATGCAGGCCCGCTTGCGGCAGCGCCACGCGGTGACGCGTGCGATGCGCGAGTACCTCGACCGCGAGGGCTTCATCGACCTCGAGACGCCGATGCTGACCAAGGCGACGCCGGAGGGCGCGCGGGACTACCTGGTGCCTTCGCGCACCCAGCCCGGCAAGTTCTTTGCGCTGCCGCAGTCGCCGCAGATCTTCAAGCAGCTGTTGATGATGAGCGGCTTCGACCGCTACTACCAGATCGTTCGTTGCTTCCGCGACGAGGACCTGCGCGCCGACCGCCAGCCCGAGTTCACGCAGCTCGACGTCGAGACATCCTTCCTCAGCCAGGCCCAGATCATGGATCTCATGGAAGGGCTGATCCGCTTCCTGTTCAAGCGCGTGCTGGACGTGGACCTGCCGGCGCCGTTTCCGCGGCTGACCTATGCCGAGGCGATGCGCCGTTACGCGTCGGACAAGCCGGACCTGCGCATAGCGCTCGAGCTGACCGATGTCGCCGACCTGGTTGCCGGCTGCGACTTCAAGGTCTTCGCCGGCCCCGCCTCGGACCCCGAGGGCCGCGTTGCGGCGCTGCGCGTGCCCAAGGGCAGTGAACTGACCCGCAAGCAGATCGACGACTACACCGCCTTCGTCGGCCGCTATGGCGCGAGGGGGCTGGCCTACATCAAGGTCAACGATGCCGCGGCGGGCCGTGAAGGACTGCAGTCGCCGATCCTGAAGTTCCTGTCGGATGCGGCCGTGGCCGGCATCATGGAACGAACCGGCGCGCAGTCGGGAGACCTGGTTTTCTTCGGTGCGGACAAGGCCCAGGTCGTGAACGACGCCATCGGCGCGCTGCGCCTGCGTGTTGGCCAGGATCTAGGCCTGCTGCAACCGGGTTGGCAGCCGTTGTGGGTCGTCGAATTCCCGATGTTCGAGTGGGACGCGGACCGCAAGCGCTGGGGCGCCATGCACCATCCGTTCACCTCGCCGATCAACCCCGATCCGCAGGCGTTGCGCGACAGTCCGGGCACGGCGCTCGCCAACGCCTACGACATGGTGCTGAACGGCTCGGAGATCGGTGGCGGTTCGGTGCGTATCCACCGCCAGGACATGCAGAACACGGTCTTCGGCCTGCTCGGTATCGGGCCGGAGGAGGCACAGCTGAAATTCGGGTTCCTGCTGGAAGCCCTGCGCTACGGCGCACCGCCACATGGCGGCATCGCCTTCGGCCTCGACCGGCTGGCCATGCTGATGGCGGGCGCCGAGAGCATCCGCGACGTGATCGCCTTCCCGAAGACGCAGTCAGCCTGGTGCCCATTGACCGACGCGCCGACCGCGATTCCGGACGAGCAGTTGAAGGAGCTGCACGTCCGGGTCAGGCTGCCGGCGCAGCCTCAGTAGGGGGACCGTCCCCGAACGGGGACTGTCCCCTTCTTAGCCCAGGTTCGCTTCCGCGAAGCCCCAGTCGATCAGCTTGTCGAGCACGGCAGCCACGTAGTCGGGCCGGCGATTCTGGAAGTCCAGGTAGTAGGCGTGCTCCCAGACGTCGATGGTCAGCAGCGGCTTCTCGCCATGGACCATTGGCGTATCCGCATTCGCGGTCTTGCTGATGGCGAGCTTGCCGCCCTTGACCACGAGCCACGCCCAGCCGCTGCCGAACTGCGTCAGCGCGGCCTTGGTGAACTCGTCCTTCATCGTGTCGAAGGAACCAAAGTCCGCCTCGATGCGATCCAGCAGGGCCTTGCCCGGCTTGCCGCCGCCGCCGGCTCGCAGGCTGTTCCAGTAAAACGTGTGATTCCAGATCTGCGCGGCATTGTTGAACACGCCGGCTTCGGCTGGCTTGCCCGCAGTGGCCTTGATGATTCCCTCGAGCGAGCTGTCCGCGTGGGCGGTGCCCGCGACCATCTTGTTCAGGTTGTCCACGTAGGCCTTGTGGTGCTTGCCGTAGTGGAACCCAAGGGTATTCGAGCTGATGACGGGCGCCAGCGCGTTGTCCGCGTACGGCAGCGCCGGCAGCGTGAATGGGGCCTTGGCACCGTGGATCGTCGTAAGATCTTGTTTCCCTGTTGCGGTCATTCTTCTGCTCCTCGTTGAGCCGTCCATGGGATAGTTCATTAGTGTCGCACGAACAAACCAAAGTTCCACCTGAAAACGTGCTGTTTCTCCACGGCCTGTGGATGAACGGCCTGGAAACCTGGTGGCTCCGCCACCGGGTCGAATCGCACGGTTTTGCGACCCAGGCGCTGAGTTATCCGACCATGCACGCAACGGCCGGGGAGGTCGTTTCCCTGCTCGCTGGCCAGATCGCGGCCCTGGAACCGCCGGTGCACCTGGTCGGACACAGCCTCGGCGGGCTGATGCTGCTGAAGCTATTCGAACTGCTGCCGGAGCAGCCGCCAGGACGGGTCGTGCTGCTCGGTTCACCCGTCGCCGGCAGCCACGCGGCCCGCAGTGTCGCGAGCTGGGCCATCGGGCCATCGTTGCTGGGTCGGATTGCGCTGGAGGAAATCGTCGAGCGCGGGCCGCGTCGCTGGTCACTGCCCCGCGAGCTGGGGATCATCGCCGGGTCGACGTCAGCCGGGATGGGGCGGCTGGTGTCGCAGCTGCCCGAACCCAATGACGGAACCGTCGCGGTCGAGGAGACGCACATCGAAGGGATGACCGATCATCTCGTCCTGCCGGTGACGCATACCGGCATGCTGGTTTCGGCCAGCGTCGCCGAGCACGTGGCCCGATTCCTGACGACGGGAAGGTTTTAGAAAGGGGACATTCCACTGTTTTCCTGGCAGGTTTCGCTCGCGCAGCGAGCACCTGCGCCAAGAAGGAAAACAGGAATGTCTCCTTTCTAGATCTTTGCTTTCAGGTCGTAAAGCAGTGCCAGCGCTTCCCGCGGCGTCAGCAGGTCCGGATCCGTCGCAGCCAGCAACTCGAGCGCTTCGTTGGGTTGCGTGGCGGGAGCCAGATCAAGGCGGGATTGAGGGCTGAGGGGGGCGAGATCCGGCGACGGAGACTGTCCCCGAATGGGGACTGTTCCCTTCTCGCCGGTAGCGCTCTCCTCCAGCTGCTGCAGGTATCGCCTGGCGCTGGCAATCACTTCCCTCGGAACGCCGGCGAGTTGGGCCACCTGCAGCCCGTAGCTGCGGCTCGCTGGACCCGGCTTCACCGCATGCAGGAATACCAGCTCGTCGCCGTGCTCGGTGGCATCCAGGTGCACGTTGGCCACGCCGGCAATGTCGTCGGCTAGTGACGTCAGCTCGAAGTAGTGCGTCGCGAACAGCGTGAAAGCGTGCACGCGCCGGGCGATGTGGCTGGCACAGGCCCAGGCCAGCGACAGCCCATCGTAGGTGCTGGTGCCACGGCCGATTTCGTCCATCAGCACCAGACTGGATTCCGTTGCACTGTTCAGGATCACCGCGGTTTCGGTCATCTCGACCATGAACGTGGAGCGCCCGCCGGCAAGGTCATCCGAGGCGCCGATGCGGGTGAACACCCGGTCGAACGGGCCTATCACTGCGCTCCTGGCCGGCACGAAGCTGCCCATGCCCGCGAGAATGACGATCAGCGCCGCCTGGCGCATGTAGGTGGACTTGCCACCCATGTTCGGACCAGTGATCACCAGCATCCTGTCGTCGTCATCGAGCTGGAGGTCATTCGGCACGAATGGTGTGTCGAGCATGCGCTCGACCACCGGGTGGCGTCCGGCCTCGATCGCGAGTGCCGGTTCGTCCGTCAGTTGCGGCTTCACGTAGTCCAGCTCGACGGCGCGCTCGGCGAGATTGGCCAGCACGTCCACCAGCATCAGCGCCGCAGCGACGCGCTTCAGCGTCGCCAGCTCGTTGATCAATCGATCGAGCAGCTCGTCGTACAGAAGCTTTTCTCGCTGCAGGGCGCGATCCCGGGCCCCCAGCACCTTGTCCTCGAACTGCTTGAGCTCCGGCGTAATGAAGCGCTCGGCGCTTTTCACCGTCTGGCGGCGGTGGTATTCGGTCGGGACCCGCTCCGCCTGGCTGCGGACGACCTCGATGTAGTAGCCCTGCACCCGGTTGTAGCCGAGCTTGAGGCTGGCGATGCCCGTGCGGCGCCGTTCCTGCTCCTCGAACTTCAGCAGCCACTGGTCGGTGTTGCTCGAAATGGACCGCGACTCGTCGAGTTCGGCGTCGTAGCCGTCGGCGATCACGCCGCCGTCGCGCAGCAGGTGCGGCGGGGAACTGACGATCGCGCGCTCCAGCAGGCCGTGCAGGTCGGCGCGCAGCGCAAGCCCGACGCGGGCCTCCTCCAGCAGCGGCGTGTCAAGACCCGCCAGCGCCCGGTGCAGTTCCGGCAGCATCGCCAGCCCGGCGCGCAACGCGGCCAGGTCACGTGGCCGCGCGCTCTTCAGCGCAATCCGCGCGAGGATGCGCTCGATGTCGCCCACCTGCCTGAGCAGTCCGCGCAGTGCGTCGCGCCGGCTGGAGTCGATCAGGGTCTCGATGGCGTGGTAGCGGCGCTCCAGTACTGCCCGCTCTCGCAGGGGCCGGTGCATCCAGCGACGCAGCTCGCGTCCGCCCATCGCCGTTGCGGTCCGGTCGAGCACACCGGCCAGCGTGGCCTCCGGGTGCCCCGACAGGCTTTCGTCCAGTTCCAGGTTACGGCGAGTCGCCGGGTCGAGCTGCAGGGCGCTGTCACGGACCTCGGTCGTGAGTCCGGTCAGGTGTGGCAGCGCGGAGCGCTGGGTGTCGCGTACATAGGACAGCAAAGCACCGGCCGCACGTACGGCCAGGGGCATCTCCGCGCAGCCGAAGCCGGCCAGGTCGCGCACCTTGAACTGCGAGGTCAGCTGGCGGATCGCTGACTCGGAATCAAAGTGCCATGGCGGCCTGAGGCGCAGTCCGGGCTGGCTCAGCCTGAGTGCGCGCGGGTCGACATCTTCCGGCAACAGCAGCTCGGCCGGGCGCAGCCGCTCCAGTTCCGCGGCGAGTTCCTCGTGCCCGTGGCCCTCCACGACGCTGAAGCGCCCCGCGCTCAGGTCGAGCCAGGCGAGGCCGAACGCATCCTGCTCCACCGCGAGCGCGGCCAACAGCGTGTCGCGCCGCTCCTCCAGCAGGGCCTCGTCGGTAACCGTCCCCGGTGTGACGACGCGCACCACCTGCCGCTCGACCGGTCCTTTGCCCTTGCCGACCTCACCGACCTGCTCGCAGATGGCGACCGATTCGCCCAGCCGTACCAGCCGCACGAGGTAGGTGTCCAGCTTGTCGACCGGCACGCCTGCCATGGGTATGGGTGCGCCGCCGGATTCGCCGCGCTGCGTCAGCACGATGTCGAGCAGACCCGAGGCCCGTCGCGCGTCCTCGTAGAACAGCTCGTAGAAGTCGCCCATGCGATAGAGCATGAGTTCATTCGGGTGGTCCGCCTTGATGCGCAGGTACTGTTGCATCATCGGCGTGTGCGCCGACAACCCCTCGAACAAGGGCCTGGTCCTGGTTGGTGTCTGGGGACGCTCGGGCATCTTGGGCAATCGTCTCAGGCGAAGGCGGACGGCAGCCTGACGGCTTCGCGGTACTCGTCGGCCAGTCGCGCGACCAGTCGTTCGACGGTCGGGAGATCGTGGATGGTGCCGACGCCGTGGCCGGCCGACCAGATGTCCTTCCAGGCCTTGGCCTGCTTCTTTTCCGGATTGAAGATGTCGGTTGGTGTGCCGGGCGGCGCATCCAGGTGCCGCGGGTCGAGCCCTGCCTCGACGATGCTGCCGCGCAGGTAATTGGCGCGGATGCCGGTGAAGAACGCGGTGTAGACGATGTCGGCCGCGGCGGAGTCCAGCATCACCTGTTTCTGCTCGTCGGACACGTTGGCCTCGACCGTCGCGATGAAGCGGGTGCCCATGTAGCCGTAATCGGCCCCCATGACCTCGGCGGCGCGCAGCTGGCGGCCATTCGACAGGGCGCCGGCCAGGACCACCGGTCCGTCGAAGAACTCGCGCACCTCCGATAGCAAGGCAAACGGCGACAGGTTGCCGGCATGCCCGCCGGCTCCGGCGCAGACCAGGATCAGCCCGTCCACGCCGCAATCGAGCGCTTTCCTGGCATGCAGTACCGAGATGACGTCGTGAAACACCTTGCCGCCGTAGGCGTGCACGGTACCGCAGACGCGGTCTGGCTTGCCGACGGAAGTGATGATCAGCGGCACCTCGTGGCCCGCCGCCAGCGCCAGGTCTTCCTCGCGCCGGGTGTTGGACGCATGCAGGATCAGGTTCATGCCATAGGGCGCGACCCGCCGCTCCGGGTTGGCCTCGCGGAAAGCCGCCGTCTGGGATTCGATCTGCGTCAGCCACTCGCCCAGCACCTCGATCGAGCGGGCATTCAGGGACGGAAAGGTGCCGAGCACCCCGGCCTTGCACTGGGCGACCACCAGTTCCGGATAGCTGGCTATGAACATGGGGGCGCCGATCAACGGCAGCGCAAGTTGGTCCGCGAACGGGACGGAGATGGCCATGGGGCTTCCTGTGAGCGGGGCTGCGGCATGCAGGCCCCCGGAGCGAACCCGAAGTCTAGCAATCGGGCCGCGGACGCGGAACCGGACGGCGCGGGCGGCCGTGCGATAATGCACCAGTACCCCGGCCGCAGGCGGAGCGCCAGCATGAGCATTCTCTACAGCGTCGAGAACGGCGTCGCCACCCTCGAAATCGACCGGCCGGAGCGCAAGAATGCACTCACCCAGGAGATGTACCGGTCGCTCTGCCAGGGACTCGACTCGGCCGCTGCCGACGATGACGTTCGCGCCGTGCTCCTTGTCGGCCAGCCGGGTATTTTCACGGCAGGCAACGAACTGACCGAGTTCATCATGAACCCGCCGACCGATGCCGAATCGCCGGTCCTGCGTTTCATGCTGGGCCTGGCGCGCATGGAAAAGCCGGTCGTCGCAGCCGTGACCGGCCACGCCGTCGGAATCGGCGTCACGTTGCTGCTGCACTGCGACCTGGTCTACGTGGCCACGGATGCGCGCCTGACCATGCCGTTCGTGAACCTTGGCCTGGTGCCGGAATTCGCCTCCAGCCTCTTGCTGCCCCTGTTGGCCGGGCACGTCCGGGCGGCCGACATGTTGTTGCTGGGCACGCCGATTGCGGCCGGGGACGCCGTAGCGATGGGTCTCGCCAACATGGCGGTGCCGGAAGAGCAGGTGGTCGATGTCGCGCGCGAGGTGGCGGAGCGCTTCAACACCCTGCCGCCCGCCGGCGTGCGCGACAGCAAGCGGCTGATGAAGCAGGCGCGGGCGCGGCTGGTGGAGCAGACCATCCTGGAAGAGGCGAAGATTTTCGGCGCACGGCTCGGCGGGCCGGAGGTCCGCGAGGCAGTCGGCGCGTTCTTCGAGAAACGAACACCCGACTTTGCAGGTTTGCGCAAGGAGCATTGATGATGGCTGCGCCTGCCAATGCGACCCTGAACAAGCTGGTCCGACAGGTGGCCGGGCGGATGCTCGCGGCGAACCAGTCGGTGGCGACAGCCGAGTCCTGTACCGGCGGCATGATCGCCAAGTGCATCACCGACCTGCCGGGCAGTTCGGCCTGGTTCGAGCGCGGCTGGGTCACCTACAGCGACCGTTCCAAGCGACAGGAGCTCGACGTGGCCAGCGGCCTGATCAAGCGTCACGGGGCGGTCAGCGAACCGGTCGCGCGTGCCATGGCCCGCGGCGCGCTGCAGGCGAGCCGGGCCAGTGTGTCGGTCGCAGTGACCGGGGTCGCCGGCCCGGATGGCGGAACCGAGCAGAAGCCGGTCGGGACAGTCTGGATCGCCTGGGCGCGGCGCCAGCCCGCGGGCGCCAAGGTCGTGTCGCGGCGGTACCTGTTTGCCGGAACGCGGGATGCCGTGCGCCGCCAGGCGGTAGCGATGGCCCTGAAGGGGCTGCTCGAGGCATGAGGGAGGCCGGCGAGCCGACCCGGCGGCTGTTTTTCGCGTTCTGGCCGGATCCAGCCACCCGTGAGGAGCTGGTGCACGCTTGCCGCAAGGCGGTTAAAGGCAGCGGCGGCCGGCCAGTCAAGGTGCAGAACCTGCACGCGACGCTGGCCTTCCTGGGCTCCGTCGCCGAGGCCCGGCTCGCCGAGGTCGAAGCCGCGGGTGCAGGGCTGGGCGGTGGGCCGATCGAGCTGGTCCTCGATGGGATCGAATTCTGGCCGAAACCGCAGGTGCTGGTGGCGGTCTGCGGCGATCCGCCGGCGGCGGCGGAAGGCCTGGCTCGCCAGCTGTGGCAAAGGCTGGCGCCCCTGGAAATCGAGCCGGACCTGCGACCCTACCGGCCCCATGTGACCCTGGCCCGCAAGGTCCGCAGTCCCGCGCCGGGACTGGCGATGCGACCGGTTCGCTGGCCGGCCGCCGACGTCGCGCTGGTCGAGTCCGTCACCGACCCAGCCGGGGCTCGGTACGCGGTGCTGAAGCGCTGGCCGCTCGATCCCGGGTGACACAGGGCGCCTGGGTCGCCTGCTGACCCACCGCCGGCCGCAAACTGAGCGCAACAGTGAATTGCCCCGTTCGCGCCGCTTAATCAGGCGCCGGCGAGGGGCGAGTGGATGTGAAATAATCGCGTACTCACGCGGAGGGAAGGAACGAGATGGAAGACAATCGCAAGAAGGCGCTGGCGGCAGCACTGGGCCAGATAGAAAAGCAGTTCGGAAAGGGCTCTGTAATGCGCCTCGGCGATGCCGAGACGGTGCCGGACATGGAAGTGGTCTCCACCGGTTCCCTCGGGCTCGACGTGGCCCTGGGCGTGGGCGGCCTGCCGCGCGGCCGGGTGGTCGAGATCTACGGCCCGGAATCGTCGGGCAAGACCACGCTGATGCTCTCCGCCATCGCGCAGGCGCAGCGGACCGGCGGCGTCGCCGCCTTCGTGGACGCCGAGCACGCGCTCGACCCGTCCTACGCGGAGAAGCTCGGGGTCAACCTGCAGGACCTGCTGGTATCGCAGCCGGACACTGGCGAGCAGGCGCTCGAGATCACCGACATGCTGGTGCGCTCGGGTGCCGTGGACATCGTGGTCATCGACTCGGTCGCGGCGCTGACACCGAAAGCCGAGATCGAGGGAGAAATGGGCGAGATGCAGGTTGGCCTGCATGCGCGGCTGATGTCGCAGGCGCTCAGGAAGCTCACCGGCAACATCAAGCGTTCCAACACCATCGTGGTGTTCATCAACCAGATCCGCATGAAGATCGGCGTGATGTTCGGCAGCCCGGAAACCACTACCGGCGGCAACGCGCTCAAATTCTATTCCTCGGTACGGCTCGATATCCGCCGCATCGGCGCGATCAAGAACGGCGAGGAGGTCGTGGGCAACCAGACCCGCGTCAAGGTGGTGAAGAACAAGGTCGCGCCGCCGTTTCGCCAGGCGGAGTTCGAGATCATCTACGGCAAGGGTATCTCCAGCGAAGGTGAGCTGGTCGACCTGGGTGTCGTCCACGGCCTGGTCGAGAAGTCCGGCTCCTGGTACTCCTACAACGGTGAGCGCATCGGCCAGGGCAAGGACAACGTCCGCAATTACCTGCTCGAGCACCCGGCAGTTGCTGCCGAGATCGATACCGCGCTGCGCGCCAAGCTGCTGCCGACGAAGGCCGCGATCGCCGCCGCGGCGGCTGCGGCTGCCAGTGAGGCGGCGCAGGTCTGAGCCGGGCGCCGCCCCGGCGCTTGCGGCGGACGATCCCACCGCGGCGAGGCTGGCGGCGCTCCGGCTGCTGAATCGCCGCGACTTCTGCGCGGCCGAGCTGACTGCCAGGCTGGTAGAGCGCGGTGCCGATCCCGCCGCCGCGGCGGCCGTCGTCGCAGACCTCGGTCGCGAGCGGATGGTCGACGACGCGCGCTACGCCGAGCACTACGTTGCCTGGCACGCCGGGCGCGGCCAGGGACCGGTACGTATCGCCCACGAGCTTCGGGAACTCGGCGTGGCAGACAAGATCGTCGAGGACGCGGTGGAATCCGGTTCCGCGGCCTGGCGCGAACGCTGTCTCCGGGTGCGCCGGCGCCGCTTCGGCAGCGAGGCGCCGCAGGAGTGGAAGGAACGGGCGCGACAGGCGCGTTTCCTGCAATATCGGGGGTTCAGCGCGGAGCAGGTCCGCGCCGCCCTGGGTAATGACATCGAGCTGGACGAATGAGCACCGAGCAAGCCAAGCGCCTGTCGAGCAGCGAGCTGAGAAGCGCGTTCCTGGAGTTCTTCCGCGAGCGCGGACACGCCGTCGTGCCGTCGAGCCCCCTGGTGCCGGGCAACGACCCGACATTGCTGTTCACCAACGCCGGCATGGTGCAGTTCAAGGACGTGTTCCTGGGCAAGGACAAGCGTGCGTACTCGCGTGCGGCCAGTTCACAGCGCTGCGTCCGCGCGGGTGGCAAGCACAACGACCTCGAGAACGTCGGCTACACCGCGCGCCACCACACGTTCTTCGAGATGCTGGGCAACTTCAGCTTCGGCGACTACTTCAAGCGCGAGGCCATCGGCTACGCCTGGGAGTTCATCACCGGCACGCTCGGGATCCCGGCCGAGCGGTTGTGGGTGACGGTGTTTCGTGACGACGACGAGGCGGCCGATATCTGGCTGAAGGAAGTCGGCATCGATCCGGCAAGGTTTGGCAGGCTGGGCGAAAGCTCCAACTTCTGGGCCATGGGCGACACCGGGCCCTGCGGACCGTGCAGCGAGATCTTCTACGATCACGGCGCGGGCATTCCCGGTGGGCCGCCCGGCTCACCGGATGAGGACGGCGATCGCTACGTCGAGATCTGGAACCTGGTCTTCATGCAGTTCGACCGCTCGGGTGACGGCACGCTGAGCCCGCTGCCCAAGCCGTCGGTGGACACCGGCATGGGCCTCGAGCGCCTTGCCGCGGTCATGCAGGGCGTGCACTCGAACTATGACATCGACCTGTTCAGGAACCTGATCTCGGCGGCGGCGGACGTCACCAACCAGAAGTCGGTCGACAGCCCGTCGCTCAGGGTCATCGCCGACCATATCCGCGCCTGCGCATTCCTGATCGTCGACGGTGTCGTGCCCTCCAACGAAGGTCGGGGCTACGTGCTGCGGCGCATCGTTCGCCGCGCGATCCGCCACGGTTACCAGCTGGGCCAGGGCGACCCGTTCTTCTTCAAGCTGGTACAGGTGCTGGCTGACCAGATGGGCAAGGCCTACCCGGAGCTGGTGGCCAACGCCGACATGGCCATGCGGGTGCTGAAGCAGGAAGAGGAACGCTTCGCCGAGACGCTGTCGACGGGCATGTCGCTGCTGGAGGGCGAGATCGCCAACCTCGACTCAAAGGTCATTCCCGGCGCCATCGTTTTCAAGCTTTACGACACCTACGGCTTTCCGGTCGACCTGACCGCCGATGTCGCGCGGGAGCGGGGCCTGTCGATCGACCAGGCGGGTTTCGAGACCGCCATGGAAGCCCAGCGCGAACGCGCCCGGGCCGCCAGCCGTTTCGGCGTGGACCTGCGCGGTGGCGTGTCGCTCGATGCGCCCACGGAGTTCTGTGGCTACGACGCGCTCGAGGGCGTCGGCACGGTCCTCGCCCTGATCCGGGACGGCGCGCAGGTCGAGCGGCTTGCGCCGGGTGAAGCGGGGCAGGTGGTGCTCGATGCCACGCCGTTCTATGCGGAAAGCGGTGGCCAGGTCGGCGACATCGGCCTGCTGGAAGCCGAACACGCGCAATTCACGGTGACCGACACGCACAAGCTCGGTAAGGCGTTTGGTCACGTGGGTACCGTGAGCCGCGGCGAACTCAAGCTTGGTGACCGGGTTACCGCGCGCGTCGATGCCGAGACCCGCCAGGCGACCGTGCTCAACCATTCCGCGACCCACCTGCTGCACGCGGCGCTGCGCAAGGTCCTCGGGACCCACGTCACCCAGAAGGGATCGCTGGTCGCCCCGGATCGGCTGCGTTTCGACTTTTCCCACTTCCAGGCGGTTATGCCCGAGGAGCTCGAGCAGATCGAGCGGCTGGTCAATGCCCAGATCCGCCGCAACGCGCGGGCCGAGACGCGCCTGATGTCCTATGACGACGCGGTCGCCGCGGGCGCCATGGCGCTCTTCGGCGAGAAGTACGACGACGAAGTGCGGGTACTCGCCCTCGGCGACTTCTCGACCGAGCTCTGCGGTGGCACCCATGTGCATCGCGCCGGCGACATCGGCCTGTTCCGCATCGTCAGCGAGGGCGGTGTCGCGGCCGGCGTGCGCCGGATCGAGGCGGTGACCGGCGAGGAGGCGCTGAACTACGCCGCCGCCAGCGAAACAACGCTCAGGCAGATCGCTGCGCTGGTGCGTGGCAGTCCGGCCGATGCGGAGGACAAGATCCGCCAGTTGCTGGAGCGGCAGAAGAAGCTCGAGCGCGAGCTGGCCGCGCTGAAATCGAAGCTGGCGTCGGGGCAGGGCGTCGACCTGGCTGATTCGGCCGTTGAGGTGGCCGGGACCCGGGTGGTCGCGGCGCGCGTCGACGGCGCGGATGCCAGGTCGCTACGCGAGGCCGTGGATGCCTTGAAGGCAAAGCTCAAGTCCGCCGTCATCGTGCTGGGTGCGCCCACCGGGGATGGCAAGGTGCTGCTGGTCGCCGGCGTCACGTCCGACCTGGTCGGCAGGGCGAAGGCGGGGGAACTCGTCGGCGCTGTCGCCGCCAAGGTGGGCGGCAAGGGTGGCGGCCGGCCCGACTTCGCCCAGGCCGGCGGCACGGACCCGTCGCAACTCGATGCCGCGCTGGCGGCGGTGCCGGGAATCGTCGCGGCCCGCCTGATGTAGGAGAATACGAAGAATACGGGGACAGTTTACCTATTTCATGGCAGAAGCTGTTCCACACCTTGGGGTCGGCCAGCTCAGGAAATAGGTAGACTGTCCCCGTATTCCCGACTGGCACTGCGCCGGCAGTCCACCGACAATGCCCGCCGCATGGCACTGATCGTCCAGAAATACGGTGGAACCTCGGTCGGTTCGCCGGCCCGTGTGCTGGCGGTGGCCGACCAGGTCGTTGCCCGCCGCGCGGAAGGCCACGGCGTGGCGGTCGTGGTATCGGCGATGGGCGATTCCACCGATCGGCTGCTCGAACTCGCCCGACAGGTTTCCGCCACCCCCACGGCGCGTGAACTGGACGCGCTGCTGGCCACCGGCGAGATGATCTCCACCTCGCTGATTGCCATGGCCCTGTCCGACCGCGGCTGGCCGGCACGCTCTTACAACGCGCTACAGTTGCCGGTCACGACCACGGGCTCGCATGGCAAGGCGCGCATTACCGCCATCGAGTCGGCGGGACTCCGGGCCGACATCGCGGCCGGCATCGTGCCCGTTGTCGCCGGTTTCCAGGGCCGCGGGCCGGATGGGTCGATCACCACCATCGGCCGCGGCGGGTCCGACACCAGTGCGGTCGCGCTCGCGGTCGCGATCGGTGCCGACGAGTGCCAGATCCTGACTGATGTGGACGGCGTCTACACGGCCGATCCGCGGGTCGTGCCCGATGCGCGCAGGCTCGACAGCGTCAGCTTCGAGGAAATGCTCGAGCTGGCGGGCCAGGGCTCGCGGGTGTTGCACCTGCGATCAGTCGAGTTCGCTGCTCGCTACGGCATCCGGTTGCGGGTCCTGTCCAGTTTTCGCCCCGGTCCCGGCACGCTGATCGCCAAGGAGGATCCCGACGTGGAAGCCCCAGTTGTCTCCGGCATCGCCTTCAACCGCGACGAGGCCGAAATCACCCTGACCGGACTGCCGGACCGATCGGGTATCGCCTTCGAGGTCCTGCGCCCGGTGGCCGCTGCCGAGATCGAGGTGGACATGATCGTGGTCAACGCGCCCCGTAACGGCCGCGTCGATTTCACCTTCACCGTGCATCGTGACGACTACCCGCGGGTCGTCGAACTCTTGCAGGCCGTGGCGGCCAGCCACCCCGGTGTCGCTATTTCCGGTGACGACCGGGTGGCCAAGCTTGCCGTCGTCGGTTCGGGCATGCGTTCACACGCCGGGGTGGCCGCCCGGTTGTTCGAGACGCTGGCGCAGGAGGAGATCAACGTCCGGCTGGTGTCGACGTCCGAGATCAAGATCGCGGTGCTGCTGGCAGAGGACGACATCGAACGGGCGGTCCGGGCGTTGCATGGGGCCTATGGGCTGGCGGGAAACTAGTCACTTTCAAGTACAATGGCCCGCAAGCGATGTCGAAATACTGTCACATGGCCGGTCAGACGACGCAGGAACCTCGGCCTCGAGAGGCAGGCAAGCCGCTGTAATTTATGATGATTCTTAATTTCTCGATTCGGCCGAGATTAAGGGAATTCCTGAGAGCAATTGTCCCGTCGCTGCCCTAGCATGGATATATCAGCGTTTTCGCATGGAATTGGGGGAAACAGGGATGCTCATTCTTACCCGGCGCGTTGGTGAAGCCCTGATGGTGGGTGACGAAGTCACCGTGACCGTA
Source organism: uncultured Gammaproteobacteria bacterium (assembly GCA_963715485.1). Lineage (GTDB taxonomy): Bacteria > Pseudomonadota > Gammaproteobacteria > Steroidobacterales > Steroidobacteraceae > SG8-30. The sequence continues at coordinate 2,815,642 of OY970244.1, read as the reverse complement.
CTCGGCGTCAAGGGAAATCAGGTCCGGATCGGCGTTCGCGCACCCAAGCACGTTTCCGTGCACCGCGAAGAGATTTACGAGCGGATCCGCGCCGAGCAGCAATCGGAGCCTGACGGACCCGCCCAGGCCACCGCTGCCCTGGCCTAACGCCAGATTCGGTCAGCGCCCTTTACCGGCCACCGGCCGGTCAGTATCATTTGCGGCCCTTCCGGGAAGCCGGGGGAAAGAACCCGGAGAGATGGCCGAGTGGTCGAAGGCGCTCCCCTGCTAAGGGAGTATGGGCCAAAAGCTCATCGAGGGTTCGAATCCCTCTCTCTCCGCCAGTCGGAATGCGGGCCGGCCACGATGCCGGTCCGTGAAGGAGTGGCCCAGAATGCCGCTCCGGTAAACTGCAGAAACACGCGCCCGTAGCTCAGTTGGATAGAGTACATGGCTACGAACCATGGGGTCGGGAGTTCGAATCTCTCCGGGCGCGCCAATGAATGAAAAAGGGGTCCCAGCGGGACCCCTTTTTCGTTCACCAGTCGGGGCGGTGCAATTCGAACTCCCGGAGCGAAGCGGGTCGGGATGTTCGAGCCGAGCCCGGCGCAGGCCGGGCGAGACAACGCGCAGCGAGTGTAACGAGCGAGCGGTCCCCTTGAGGGGTGAGCCGCCGAAGGCGGCGAATAATCTCTCCGGGCGCGCCACCGAAACAAGGGCTTCCGCAACGGTACTGACAGGTTAACTATTTTCGCTAAGATAGGTGGGTATTTGGCGTCACGAATAAGTCAAGACCCAGATTGCAGTGGGCGTTGTAATTGACTCATGGAGCAATACGCATCGGAGTGAGCGGCGCCGACCCATGCCCGCGAGTTAACTTGGCAATACCTTCCAATGGCTGCATACATCGTTTCCGTTTGCGACATCACCACCGTTAGCGAGGCCCTCAAGGAGTATGCGCAGCGGTCCGCCGATCTCGCCCACCGTCACGGCGGCAGGTACACTGTGCGCGGCAAGCCGGTCGAGGTAGCCGAGGGCGAGCAGCTGGCCGGCAAGTCGCTGGTGATTCTGGAGTTCCCTACGATGGAGCAGCTACAGGCTTATCTCCACGGGGACGAGTACCAGTCGACCGTAAAGCCGCTGCGCAAGGGCACTGGCATCTATGACATCGGCGTCTACGAGTCGCCGCCGCCGCACATGCAGTAGTGCCCGCCCGGCGCTCAGTCCCTAGAGGGTCCAGCACCAGCACCGTGCTTTTCGAGCGCGAGCAACAGGCGGCAAACTGGTTGTTCCGGGCCTTTTGCCCGTCGGTGAGCAGCCGGTCGCGGTACTCTGGTGTGCCTTCCAGCATGCTTGTGAGGCAGGCCCCACACATCCAGTGCCGGCACGAAGCCTCGATCTCGATGTCGTACTGCTGCAGTACCTCGACCACTGACTTGCCGGGCAGGATGTGGATGGTCTGGCCCGTGCTGGCGATCACGACGTCGCAAGGCGAGTCGTCGGTGGTGTCCAGCGGAGACGCGCTGAAATATTCGTAGTGGAGGTTCTCCGGCTGCCAGGTTCAATCGTGCGCGGCCTGCAGCACGTGGTTCCCGGCTCGCCTGGCGATCGAGCCGTGCAGGGCACGGATTCTCCTTCGGTTGATTTCACCGTCACTCAATTCGGTCCCGCAAGCTGTCGGGTATGATGCGCGAGGCGCCCCGGTCTAGCGGCCAGCCGGACGCGATTCCGCCAGCTGCAACAGGATTGCCTCGAGGAGCGCTGCGCGGGGAAAGGGAAGAGGATCCGGGCGTGTACCCAGCACCGGATGCACGGATTCGACGTCGATCGCGGCTGACCAGTGGTCCGCGTCCAGGTAACCCAGCAGCGTCGAACCGGGAATCAACGCATCCCGGGCGAGCAGTTGACCGTCATTGTGGCGATCGTGTTTCAGCAGGAGTTTCCAGGATGTCGCGAGGGCGCGGGCCACGCGCGCCCGTGTGGTGAATGCCGCAACCGAAAAGTACTGGACGTGGCCTGGCAGCGGGTTGTTGGCCAGCCAGTCGCGACGGGTCTCTTCGCGCAGGCTGTCGAGGACCCCACCGTCACCAGGCGCACAACGGCTGCTGGGGATCCAATCAACCAGCAGGTCGTAGGCGCCGCCGGCCTGTCCAGCCAGCGGCGACCCGCCGATGGCACCGGCGACGCTGACTACGCTCTCGACGCGCGCAGCGGCATCCGGATATCGCACGAGAAACTCCAATATGTCGTTGGCACCCTTCGAATACCCGATCAGCACCACGGCTCCGTCGTCGCCTGGTGGCGGATCCAAGAGCCGGGCGGCGATCTGGCCGGCGTTGTGCTCCGATCCGGATCGCCCGCTGACCGTGATCATCGAGATCCGGTAGCCTGACTCAACGAGCGCCGCGGCGGCACTGTTGAAGGGCCGTGCTTCGTCGCCGAGGCACTCGCTGAACGCACCGGTCACGAGGTAGATCTGCGGCGACCGATCCGCTTCCGGTAGTGGCCTGCTTTCGGCCGGTGGTTCATCGCTGAGGTGCCAGAGCCAGTCGGAACAGTCCTGGTCCTGGCCGTTCGCAGCAGGCTCATTAGCAAGCACAGCGCAGAAAATGTCGCGAAACCTGGCCCGGCCATCGAGTACCGGAGTCCCGGCTGGCGCCGCCGACTGCGGCCCGGGCAAGGAAATGAGCTCCTCGCGCTTCGGCAGGCTCGCGCAGCCCGCCAGCGAGCCTGAAATCAGCAGCAGCAATGGCGCTAGGTGTTGGGGCTTCACTGCGGGCTGCGCGACGCTGGATCGATCGGTCGTATGTTTCGCCTGGCCGCTTCGGTCTGTCCCTCCGCAATCGGCGCCGCAGACTGCTCCCATAGCAGGCTGCGGATGTCGTCTGGAGGAATCGATTCGGGTGAGAGGATGATGACCAGGCGCATACCGTCGCTGATGTACGGGTCACCGGTCAGGTTGACCCGCGGTTGAGCCGGTGACGAGATAGCGCTGCCCTTGACGAAGCCGAACCGTTCGACGAAACCCTGGGCTAGCAGACTGTGCAACAGGTACTCGCGCGTGGCGTCCACCTCGGGGTCGATGATGTGCGTCGTCAGGGTCGGCGACTTGGGCGTCATCTTGACGCCGATGTCACGACTGACCTGGCCAACCCACACCGGCCGACCCTCGAAGCGGAAGGGCGCGAGCCAGAGCCGCATGTGGTTGCGCTGCGCAATCGAACGGCGCGCGCGCTGCAGCGCGATGTCCTGCTTTCGCCCAAACACATAGAGGCTGCTGACGGGCGCGACCGTGTAGGCATCGCCGCTGAGTGCGGCGCTGACCTCGCGGCGCACCGTGCGGAAGTCTATCCGGTGGGTAAAGGACCAGCCGCTGCGAGACAGTGAGTTCATCATATCGGTCGGCTCGCCGACGATCACGACGTTGAGCGGATCACCGTCGAGTTTGCTTTCGGCATCCATCACGCAGCAGGGCAGTTCCTCGAGCGCGGTACGAAACTGTTCCAGGGTCAGGTCAGGCAGGATCTGGCCAGCGTAGGTGCGGTTCGGGTCGAGCCGCTCGTAGTCGAAGTCGCCATCGGGCAGCGGGATCGCGAAGCCGAAGCGTAACTCGCGGGGGGGGCTTGCCGGTGCCCCGGCGGTGTCCGGGGCGCCCTTGTACTTCGCACTGTCCTCTGAGTACGCATCACCGTACAGGCGGATGTCGACATAGCGCCCGCCCTCGGCCCTCGGCAGGAGTACGAATCCCTCCGTGATGGTTTGCGGCGAAATTTGCGCCCGCATCGACTCGTCACGCAGGTGCTGGCGCAGCGCTTGCCTGGCGTCGCTGGGAACATCCGGCTCGAGCAGGTGTGCGGCTTCGTCGGCGGAGTAGAAGTCCGGATCGAGGATGTTCCGGATGAACCACAGTCTTCGGTCCGAGGCATTACGAACGCTCATCCACAGCGCCTGCAGGCCGGCTTTTTCGAAGTCGACACCAAAATGCTGCAACGCGTGAGCGTCCGTCAGGATCGAAACCGAGACGGTCACGTCCCCGACTATCTTCGACTGCACCTCGTGCAGCTCTTCAGGGGTGGCCAGTCGCTGCGGCGCATACGTGGTGGCGCAACCCGCAAACGCCAGAACTGCGGCAGCCAGGAGCAAAACGCGTTCGAATGTTGGGGATCTCGTCATCGTAAAATGATCCCTTGGCTACTCCAGAGGGTAGGCTCGCAAATGGTAGCGGATTCGTAGCGGCTGGTCAGGAGGCAGCTCCCCCGTGGCTTCGGGGTCTGGATTCTTCGCTCCTTTGCCGTTACTTTCTGGCGGGTCAACTGGTTTCGGCAGGGAGTAACCTGGATTGCGCGACCTGATGAGTAATGCTCGGCTATTAACAACCATGACCAGATCGAAACGCACCTCGCGTGGTCCGCGGGCGGTGGCGATTTTCGTGGGCTGCGCTGCGGGCATGCTCGCCGGATGCGCGGCCGGACCGCCGGCCGCGGGCGGCGACGCCGATCCTGCCCTCGAGTCCTTTGTCGACGAGACCCGGTCCAGCTCGGTGCTCGGCGCGGACGCCCATTTCATCGGTAGCCCGCTCGAGGATGTCGGGCTGTCGGGGCTGTTCGCGGTGCGCGACCCGGCCGAATGCAGAATTGCGGTCCTGGCGGGAGGGGAGGAGTCCTTTGCGGCGCGGATGGATGTCCTGAAACGGGCGAAGAAGTCGATCCGCATCCAGGCCCTCGTATTCAAGGGCGACGAGTCGGGACTGCGCATCGCGGAGGTGCTGAAGCAGAAAAAGGCCGAGGGACTCGACGTACGCATTATCGTGGACGCATTCTCGAATCCCTGGCTGCAGACGCAGTGGCTCTTCTTCGACCTCAAGCAGCACGGCATCGAGGTCGAGGGCTATGAAGCACTCGCGCTGCAATGGCTCAACGAGGTGCCGATCCCCAAGCTCGTCCCGCACGCCGAGCCGGACCAACTCAACAAGCGATTCCACGAGAAGATGTGGATCATCGACGGAGAAACCGACCAGGCCGTCGCCGTGACCGGAGGGCTGAACGTCGGCAACGAGTACTTCCGGGTCAACCCAGGGGATCCCGACGCCTACTGGCGCGACCAGGATGTCGTGTTGCATGGCGAGATCGTGGCCGACCTGGTGGCGGCGTTCGACCGCAACTTCGATTACTTCGTCGGCATCAAGAAGGCCAAGGGTATCCTCAACACGAACCTTTACTGGGACGCGACCCGTAAGGTCCTCGACAAGACCGGCAAGGTTCCGGTTCATTACTCCACCGACCCGGAGCTGGTCGGCAACGTTTCCGCGCTGGAATCGATGACGCCGCAGCTGGACTTCCGCCCGGCGACATGCCGCTTCTTCCAGAGCCGGCCCCGCTACAAGGAATCCTACATCCAGCAGGCATACGTAAAGCTGATCGAGCGTGCCGAGACCGAGGTACTCATTGCCAACGCCTACTTCGTGCCGACGCCCTCCATCTCCGCGGCCCTGAAGGATGCGGCGCAGCGCTGCGTCGCCGTCAAGCTGATCTCAAACAGCCCGGAGACCAACGACCTGCCGGAAATCAGCATGGTTGGGAGGGGGCATTACAAGGACCTGCTGGCGGTCAACGGCTCACCAGAGGTCGCCGCCTGCACAACGGAGGATCCCGGTATCCGGATCTGGGAATGGATCGGTCAGGCGGCGGATGAGACGGCCCGCAGCCAGGGCACCATGCATTCGAAGTACGCGGTTGTGGACGGCATGCGCAGCCTGGTGGGCTCGTATAACCTCGACCCCCGCAGCGAGAAGCTGAACAGCGAGACCGCGTTGGTGTTCGAGCAGGCGGAATTGTCCGGGCGACTGCGCGAGACGTTCCTGTCGCACGACCTGAGATACGGCCGCGAGGTGACGCCGGAGCGAGCCGCCGAGTTTGCGGATCCGGAGGAAGTCATCTACCAGTTCCGGAAGACGATCGGTGAACTGTTCGAAGACGCCCTGTGAACGGCCGATCGCCGCCGGCCTGAACTGACCGGAGAACAGGACGGCGACGTCTGGAATGGATCCGGTCAAAAGGACTGCGCCTAGGTCGTAATCACCCCGGCGCAGTCGAGCAGTTCCTGGTGCAGCGCCGCCATCGCATCACGATCGAAGGAAGGCCGGCAGATCAAAGCCAGCGCGGCCTGCTGCTGGGCCGGCGTCGCGGATGCCTGGCCGTGCAGGGCGACCGCATAGTCGCTCACGTCCTGGACGAACACGGCGAACATCCGGTCGACGTGCGCTTCCTGCAGTCCCACGCAGGCAGAGGTCGTACCTTCGCGCCCGCCGTCCGGCGCGCCGTCGATCACCAGCGCTGCCGCCTCGGCGACCAGCTGGGCATAAACGACCTGCGTGAAAATCTGGCCGATAGTCAGCAGGAAGTCGAGGTCTTTGGCCTGCTCGCCCTGGGGGCCAGCCGCGGCCATCATTTGCCCGAAAGCCTCGACCTGCCCCAGGAAGGTCTTGACGTTTGGCAGGTGAGCGAAACGTGCGAAGGCGGGGCGCCAGTCCCGGAAGCCGATGCGTGACAGGCCGCTCGCCGGTCCCTGGGTGAACAGGAATGCGTCATCCGCCGGATCCAACCGCACCGGTACGTTCGGGTGGGCCACGGACTTGCCGGCGGCCGCCGCGGCGTAGGCCGGCAGGAACTTGAGCACGAGGGCCAGGTTGACGTGCACCGTACCCTCGAGCTTGGGAAGCGTGCGAATGTGATGCACCGCCTGCTCGAAGTAGGTGTCCTTCTCGAAGCCCTTGGCCGCAATCACCTCCCAAAGCAGGTCGATCACGCGCTCACCCTCGCTGGTCACCTTCATCTTGGCAATCGGATTGAAGAGCAGGTACCTACGGTCCTCGGCTGACGCTGAACGCTCGTAGTCGGAGCAGCGCGCGCTGTAGAGTTTCATGGCAATCAACCGGACGTAGGCATCTGCGACCAGCCGGCGCACGTGCGGGAAGTCGGTGACTTGTGTGCCGTACAGCACGCGACGCCCGGCGTGTCGGAGCGCCTCGACGAAGGCATGCTCGGCAATGCCGATGCTGGCCCAGGCAAGCTGCACCTTGCCGACGTTGACAGTGGCGAGTGCCACGTCCCACGCGGCCTTGCCGGTGTGCAGTACGTCCTGCGGCGTGACGGGGTAGTCCTCGAGATGAAACTCCGCTACGTACATCTGACCATGGATCACGTTGCCTGACAGGTGGTAGGCCGGGTGTGCGGGGTCGACCAGGAAGAACACGTAGTCGTCCGCCGGATTCGCAGAAACGCCCTGCGGCTGCTTTACGCGGCCGAACACCGCAAGGCGGGCGGCGCAGTTGCCGTTGCCGATGTAGTACTTGTCGCCACTGGCCCGCCAGCCTGTCCCGTCTGGCACCAGCACCATGTCGGTGGAATAGATGTCCGCGCCATGCTCGCGCTCGGAGAGTCCAAAACCGAATACCCCGCCGTGTGCGAGAAGCCTGCCGACCAGCGCCTTCGCTTCCTCATTGCTGCTCATCCAGACGGGGCCCAGGCCCAGTACCGTCACCTGCCACGCGTACCAGTGCTCGAGTGAATACCAGGCGAGGAGCTCGCTCAGGTCGTTGTTGCGCGCCGTGTCCCAGCGGGCACTCGCCCCGTTGTCGATCAGCCGGCCGACCTGGGTTGGCGTGCCGAATGTGGCGAAGATTTCATTCCGCGCCAGTAATTCCAGGAAGTCTTCGTACCAGACGGCTTCATGGAATTCCTGCTTGAGATTCGAGTGACCCTTCGCTTCGAAGAAGTCGCGGACCGCCAGCAACGCCCGTCGGGTGCGGTCGTCGTAGCGGGATGCATCGTAGGTCTTCGGGTCAAATAGCAACATGGGTCTTCCTGCGTTCCTGACTCATAGGGTCAACCGTATGGGTATTGGAGCGGAAGCGGCCCTCTCGGTGGATCCGTAGGATCCGGGGTCCGGCATACGACGATCGGGCGCCGCCCACGAGCATTGCCGAAAGGCTTGCCGCCAGGAGCGGGGGATTACCCGCTGCTCGAGTCCGCGGTGCTGGCTGCGCTAGCTATCCTGGCGCAGCTGACGCTGGATCGCCTCTTCGCGCGCATCTTCGATGACCAGCATCACCGCGTCCGGATCCGCTGCGGTTTCCTCGACGGCGTAGATGCCAGTCAGCTCGCTTTCGGGCAACAGCTCACCCTGTTCGAACAGCAACCACATCTCGGCGGCGAACTCGGTGTCCAGCAGCTCCGGGGCGAACCGGCCGAGTGTCGTGCGCAGGTTGTTGACGTCGCGTGCGAGCATGGCCTTGGCGCCATTGTTGCCGGCCGCGTTGACGGCCTGCGGCAGGTCAATGATGACGGGCCCATCGGGTGCGACCAGCACGTTGAACTCCGACAAGTCTCCATGGATGAGCCCGAGGCTCAGCATGCGAACCACTTGCTGTATCAGGAAGCGGTGGTATTGGCGCGCGGTCTCGGGTGCAAGTTCCACTTCGCCCAGACGCGGTGCGGGCTCACCATCCGCATCTGCGACGAGCTCCATGATCAGCACGCCATCGAAGTAGCCGAAAGGCCTGGGCACGCGTACGCCGGCGGCAGTGAGCTGGTAGAGCGCATTCACTTCGGCGTTCTTCCAGGACGCTTCCTGTTCCCTGCGGCCGTATTGTGTGCTCTTGCCCATGGCGCGGGCCTGCCGGCTGCCGCGTACCTTGCGACCTTCCTGGTACTGCGTGCGCTTCTGGAAGCTGCGCTGCGCCATGTTGCGGTAGACCTTCGCGCAGCGCGTGCTGTCGCCCGAGCGCACCAGATAAACGGTGGCCTCCTTGCCGCTCTTCAGCGGCCGGAGCACTTCGTCTATCACGCCATCGTCTAGCAGGGGTTGCAGGCCGGCAGGGGTCTTCATGGGTTCCGTGGGTGCGGGACCGCAGGCACGGAACCGAGGCAGGCGATCATACAGATCGGGTGGGCCGTGCGTGCGCCTTGTGATCCGGATCCGCGATTCCCTGGCTCGAACGCTGATGCGAACCCGATCTTCAGTCCGGCGGAGCGAACATTCCGCGAGACCCAGCCGACCTGTAGACAAACTAGAGTAGGTATATATTGTAACTAATTGAAAAATAAATAATATAATTGACGGGCAACTTGCGCGCCCATGGGTTCGGGAGTCGCAGCCCCGCCTGGCGACGGCAATCTGTGCGGCGAGTGATTGGCGGGCAGGACGGCGGTTACTTCAGCAGCATCAGGAACACGCCGGCAGCCACGGCCGAGCCGATGACGCCGGCGACGTTGGGTCCCATGGCCGGCATGAGCGGGTTAACCCGCCCGTTCGTTTCCCTCGATACGAAGCTCTGTACGACACGTGCGGACATCGGCACGGCGGAGACTCCCGCCGCGCCGATACACGGGTTGATCTTCCTGCCGTCGCGCAGGAACAGGTTGAGGAACTTGGCCAGCAGGATGCCGCCCGCCGTGCTGAACGAGAATGCCACCGCGCCGAGCACCAGGATCATCAGCGTGTTCCAGTTCAGGAAATTCGCCGCACTCATGGTCGCGCCGACCGCCAGACCGAGCAGGATCGTGACGATGTCGATCATCGGACCGCCCGCGGTCTTCTTCAGGCGTTCGGTGACGCCCGATTCCCTCAGCAGGTTGCCGAACATCAACATGCCGAGCAGCGGGGCGGCCGCCGGGACGGCGAGCGACGCCAGCAGGCCGGTCACGATCGGGAACAGGATGACCGCCCGCCGGGAAACGGGGGTCGCCTGCGGCATTTCGATCGCACGCTCATGTTTCGTGGTGAGCAGGCGCATGATCGGCGGCTGGATGATGGGCACCAGCGACATGTAGCTGTAGGCAGCAACTGCCACCGGGCCCAGCAGGTGTGGCGCCAGCTGGATGGTCAGGAAGATCGACGTCGGGCCATCTGCGCCACCGATGATGCCGATCGAAGCCGCCTCCTGTGCGGTAAAGCCGAGCAGGTAGAACGCGCCGGCTGCGGCGACGAAGATTCCCAGCTGGGCGGCCGCGCCCAGCAGGAAGGTGATGGGCCGGCCCAGGAGCGGACGAAAGTCGGTGAGGGTCCCGACACCGACGAAGATCAGTGGCGGTAGCAACTCGGTACGGATTCCGGCGTTGTAGATCAGCGCCATGATTCCATCGCCGTAGGAACTCAGGTCGGCCAGCGGCAGGTTGGCCAGGAACGCCCCGAAACCGATGGGAATCAGCAGCAGGGGTTCGTAGCCCTTGGCGATCGCCAAATAGATGAGCGTAGCAGCCACCACGAACATGACCAGATTGCCGATTGCAAGGTGGGCGATGCCCGATGTCTGCACGATCTCCATGAAGAGGTCCACGCTGGGTACTCCTCAGGCGATCGATACGATCGGCCTGCGGCCGTCAATTTCGTCGCCGATCTTCGCGTGAACGACCACGACCTGTCCGCCTACCGGTGTCCGGATGTCGTGCCTGGCCTTCATGGCCTCGACCTGCGCGACCACGGCCCCGGGCTTTACCGTGTCGCCCACGGAGACCAGGATGTCGACGACTTCGACCGCGCCACCGAAGGTCGAATAGATCGGCGTGCTGGGCGCAGCCGTGGGCTGCGGGAGAAGTCGCCGCTGTGCTCGCGACGGCCTCGACCGTCACCGTGAAGTTCCGGACCCGGTCGCCCTCCTTGACGCTGACCTGGGTCGTGACCGGACCGGTGATCGCGGAGCCCGCGGCGGGCGGGGTGGCCGCAGGCTCTGTTGCCGGTAATTTCTTCAGCGGGATGTCGATCTTCGGGTTACCACGCAGGAAGCGCAGGCCTTCGTTGGTCTCCATCTTCCTGCCCGGGACGATGGACGACAGTACCAGGAAGACATTCTCGTCGTTGACTTCGAGACCTGCCTGGCGCAACGCGTCTTCGGCAACCCCGATGTTGTTCGGTGCCGCCTCCAGCGGGTCGCCGTCGAACGGCGGCAGGCCCAGCTGCTCGGACGCCTGTCTGACGACCTCGGGGTCGGGTGGCAGGGGCGTCCGGCCGAAGTAGCCGAGCACGGCCTTGCCGTAGCCGGCGTCGATCTTCTGCCAGCGTCCATACAGGACGTTGTTGAAGGCCTGCAGCCAGTACTGCTGGCTGCCCGGCGTCACGCTGGTCCACGCGCCGCCGGCCTCGACGACGGCGTGCATCTCCGCCAGCACCTCGTTGTAGCGTTCGCGGATGCCAGCCTTGACCATCATGTGAATATTGGGACCGATTGCGCCGCCCGGCATCGGGAAACCAAGCACGCGCGCGTCCGCCGTGGTGGCGGCCGGGTCGTACTCGTAGTCCTTGAGCGCCTTGTCGAGCATGCGGCTGATCCCGGAAATCACCGACACGTCGATGTCGAGCGAATAGCCAGAGCCCTTCAACACGTGCGCCAGCGAGCGAACATCGGGCTGCGAGGTGCCCGAGGCCAGTGGCCGGCAGGAGAGGTCGACGCCATCCGCGCCGCCATGGATGGCGGCCTGGTAGCAGGACACCGCGGTGCTGGCCGTGTCGTGGGTGTGCATCCACAGCGGCATCTCGGGCGGCATGAGTTTCCGGAGGCCGACCGCCGTGTGGTAGATCGTTGCCGGGCTGGTCGAGCCGCTCGCGTCCTTCATGCAGATCGAGTCGATGTGCAAGCCGCTTGCCAGCAGCCGGCGGCCGACCTCGACGTAGTAGTCCGCAGTGTGTGCCCTGGTCGACTCGAACGGCAGGCCCATCATGGCAATGCAGACCTGGTGGTGCATGCCGGCATCCACGATTGGCTGTCCGGTCTTCACCAGGTTGTCTACGTCGTTCATGTAGTCGAAGTTGCGGTCCCAGGTGGTGCCGTTCTTCGCCATCAGCCGCGCCTGTAGGGCAAGACCGTCCATAGACTGCGTCACCAGCGTGACACCCGACACCGAGCGGGTCAGGATCTGCAGGTCTACATCCGGTCCGAGCGCCTGCCTGATGCGCCGCATGCATTCGAACGGATTCTCCCCAAGGTAGAACAGCGGGGCCTGGAAGCGTGCACCGCCGCCGAACTCGAAGTGCCGTATGCCGACTTCCGCCGCACGTTGCATGGCCGGCAGGAAATCATCGAGCCGGACCTTGCCGCCGAAGACACTTTGCAGACCGTCTCGAAACGGCGTGAACATCACGCGGATAGTCCTGGGATGCTGCGCAAAAATCATCTCACTTCCTCGATTCCGGTGACCCTCGTGCCGGGATAGGCAGTTGTCACGGCCTGGGTTATGGCTGCGACCACCGCCGGCTCGATACCGTCCGCAAGCTCATCCGGCTGTGGGAACAAGATCATGAGCCCCCGCATCACGGCGGCCAGAAACGTCAGTACGAAGAAGACGACAAGCAACGCGATACCGCAGATCACCAGCAGATTTGGCGTTGGCATCGTGCTGTGCTCCCACTGACCCCGCCGGACAGCCTGCTCAGGCGGCCGACCCGAGTCATTTGACCCCGGGCCGGCGCGGCTGGATATCCGGGAAGCCGCGTAGTTCTCCCCGGAATTAGGCCTGCGACCGGCCGACGAACAGCCGGCCGCGTGTGATCGGTTGGTCGCAGCCCTCGAGCTGCAATTCGAGGCCGTCGCCGATGGCGATGACCCGGCCGGCCGTTATCACCTCCGGTTCCCGGTCTGACTCCTCGGTGCAGATCGTGCATTCATGGCCGATGATCGTCGAGCGCTGCCGGTATCTCTCGAGCAACGGCCGATAGCCCGCCTGCAGCAGCAGGTCGTAGTTGCATCGCAGCGCCCGAAGAAGCTTGTCGAGCAGGACGCGCAGGGGAGCGCCGTTGCCATTGGTGGTCAACTCGCGAAGCGAACAGACCTTCGGAACGAATGGGGTCGGTTCCACGCTGGGCGTGGCTTCCACGTTGAGTCCGATTCCAAGGACGGCCGTCGTGATGATCCGGCCGCAGGTCTGCGTGTAGGCGAGTACGCCGCCCAGCTTCGCGTCGTCGGCCACGATGTCATTGACCCACCTGATGCCGGCACGGTGCCTCAGGTCCGGTATGCCATCGATGGCATCTACGACCGACAGGGCGGCCAGAATCGTGAAAGCCACCTCAAACCTGTCGATGACACGGCCGGGTGCGAAATGGACGGCGAGGTGGATGTTGCCCGGTACGGCGGTCCAGGATCGCCCCTTGAAACCGCGGAAGCCACGACCTGTGCGTGCGAGGCAGGCGGTGCGGTCCGGGATGTCGTGGCCGCTCCTGGACAGCGCGATCAGCTGGTCGCACTGCGACTGTAACGGATCGTTGGCCAGGAACAGCTGGCTCCAGCCCTGCAAGGCCGCGGTGTTGATACTTAGGTCGCACCGGTCTCCCAGCAGGGCGACGACCAGCGGCTCCGCACCTCGAGCACCTGCGGGGGCGAACCCGTCAGGGGCTGAGAATTCCTCTGGCAGCGCCTCTGCAGCGAACTCGAGGCTGTCGCAGAAGATGGCCATCGCGCCGCATCAGTCCCGGTCCGGGCCAGGGTTGCTGCGGGCGAGAATGCGGTCCACCGCCGCCCAGTGATCGTCGTGCACCCACGACTGGATGAAATCCCTCATCTCCGCTTCGCGTCGCCCGTCGCGATTCCCGCCCCGCCGCGTTGCCACGGCCTGGGCCTTGAAGGCCCGAATCAGGCGTGGCGACTGCTGCAGCATAGGCTTGATGAAACTGGCCGCACAGTCCTCCAGGGTCTCGTCGGGCGCGGTCACGGCATCGGCCAGGCCCCAGGCCAGGGCATCTGTCGCCGGGACCATCTCGGCGCGCGCCAGCATGCGCAGCGCACGCGACCTTCCCACCAGGTCAAACAGGTCCGTGCCCCCACCCCAGCCCGTGGATACATTCAACCGGCCGTGCATGTAGCCGATGCGGGCGTGGGCGGCCATGACCCGCATGTCGCAGGCCACGGCCAGTTCAGCGCCGCCGCCCAGGGCGTCGCCGTTGACCAGTGCGACCACGGGCACGGGACAATCGCGCACCGTATCCAATACCCCGCGTGCCTCGATCACCATCGCCTCGGTCTCATCCGCGCTGCGCACGGAACAGAGGTCACGCAAGTCGCCACCGGCGGCGAAATAGTCCTCACCGGCGCCGCGCAGCAGGACACACCTGAGATCAGTCTCGAGCGCGGCCTGCTCCATGGCGGACCTGAGTCCAGCCAGTACAGCGCGCGACAGTGGGTTGTGCTTGGCTGGCCGGTTTATCGTCACCCGCATCACGCCGCCCTCGCGGCAGATCAACAGTGCGGACGAAGGGCTCACGCGATTTCGAGTCGGTTGGACATGAGTGCCAAGTGTACCCGGTTGCACCACGACGCAGGCATGACGGCCCAGGGCTGGCGAATGCAGCGACGCGGGCCTTTCTACGTATAATGCAATTTCGACTTGCGTGCCGGGCTCGCGGGGCGCGTGGGCCCCGGGGTAGTGGTGACGCAGGTCCGGCCATGACCGGCCGCAGGGGATCAGCATGAGCCGAGACGACAGCCTGCCGAAATCGGCCCGCCTCGACGCCTGGCACGCAGCGGCCGCCAGGTCTGCGCCCGGCGGTGACGTCAATGCGCTGAACTGGCATACGCCCGAGGGGCTGGTGGTCAAGCCGCTGTACACGGCCGCCGACACGGCCGGCTTGCCGCACGCCGATACCTTGCCTGGCTTTCCGCCCTACCTGCGTGGCCCCCAGGCCACCATGTACGCGGGGCGCCCCTGGACGATCCGCCAGTACGCAGGATTCTCCACCGCCGAGGAGAGCAATGCCTTCTACCGGCGTGCGCTGGCTGCTGGCGGCCAGGGCGTCAGCGTGGCCTTCGACCTGGCCACGCATCGCGGCTATGACAGCGACCATCCGCGTGTCGTCGGCGACGTCGGCAAGGCCGGCGTCGCGATCGACAGCGTCGAGGACATGAAGATCCTGTTCGACGGCATTCCGCTCGACAAGGTCAGCGTCTCCATGACCATGAACGGCGCGGTGCTGCCGGTGCTGGCGGGCTACATCGTGGCGGCCGAAGAGCAGGGCGTGAGGCAGGAACAGCTTTCCGGGACCATTCAGAACGACATCCTCAAGGAGTTCATGGTCCGCAACACCTACATCTACCCGCCCGAGCCGAGCATGCGCATCGTCGGCGACATCATCGCCTACACCGCTGCCAACATGCCACGGTTCAACTCGATCAGCATCTCCGGCTACCACATGCAGGAGGCCGGCGCGAACCAGGCGCTCGAGCTCGCCTTCACGCTGGCCGATGGCAAGGAATACGTGAAGGCGGCGATCGAGCGTGGCCTGGACGTGGACGCCTTCGCCGGCCGGTTGTCGTTCTTCTGGGCGATCGGCATGAACTTCTACCTCGAAATCGCCAAGATGCGTGCGGCACGCCTGCTGTGGCACCGGATCATGAAGGACTTCGGGGCGCGCAAGGACAAGAGCCTGATGCTGCGCACGCATTGCCAGACCTCGGGCTGGAGCCTCGCCGCGCAGGATCCGTACAACAACGTCGTGCGCACGACCATCGAGGCGATGGCCGCGGTGTTCGGCGGCACGCAGAGCCTGCACACCAACGCACTCGACGAGGCAATCGCGCTGCCCACCGAGTTCAGCTCCCGCATCGCGCGCAACACGCAGCTGTCATTCAGGAAGAGACGCACATCACCAGCGTGATCGACCCCTGGGCCGGCAGCTACCTGATGGAGACGCTGACCCAGCAGATGGCCGACAAGGCCTGGGAGATCATCGAGGAGGTCGACTGCCATGGGCGGCATGACCCGGGCCGTCGAGTCGGGCTGGGCCAAGCTCAAGATCGAGGCCAGCGCCGCCGAGAAGCAGGCACGCATCGACTCCGGGCAGGACGTCATCGTCGGCGTCAACAAGTACCGCCTTCGACCGGAAGAGCCGCTCGAGATCCTCGAAGTCGACAACCAGGCCGTGCGCGAGAACCAGGTCCGGCGCCTGGCGACGCTGCGCACCGCCCGCGACGGCCAGGCCGTTAAAGAGTCGCTCGAGGCGCTGGTACAATGTGCCAGGACCGGGGAGGGGAACCTGCTCGACCTGTCCGTCCGCGCGATCCGCCTGCGCGCAACGGTGGGCGAGGTCAGCGACGCGCTGGAGACGGTGTTCGGGCGGCATCGGGCCGACACGCAGAAGGTGACCGGGGTGTACGCAGCCGCCTACGACAGTGCCGAGGGGTGGGACAAGCTCAAGGCCGAGATCGCGGCCTTCGCGGAAGAGCACGGCCGCCGGCCACGCGTGTTGGTCGCCAAGCTGGGCCAGGACGGCCACGACCGCGGCGCCAAGGTGGTTGCCACCGCCTTCGCCGACCTTGGTTTCGACGTCGACATCGGCCCGCTGTTCCAGACCGCCGAGGAATGCGCCCGCCAGGCGATTGAGAACGACGTGCACGCCGTGGGCGTCTCCACGCTCGCCGCTGGCCACAAGACGCTGGTGCCCGCGATCATCGCGAGCCTCCAGGGAGCAGGGCGGCGACGACATCATCGTGTTCGTAGGTGGCGTCATTCCGCAGCAGGACTACAAGTTCCTGCAGGACGCCGGCGTCAAGGGTATCTACGGACCGGGAACGCCGATCCCGGCGAGCGCCAAGGACGTGCTCGAGCAGATCAGGGCCCACCTCAAGCCGCGCCCGTGAGCCTCATTCCAGCCGACCGGGCCATGGCAGACGGCGTCCGACGTGGCGACCGGCGCGCCATCGCCAAGGCGATCACGCTGCTGGAGTCGACCCGAACGGACGACCGGCAGCGGGGCGACGCCTTGCTCAACGCGCTGCTGCCGGCCACCGGCAACGCCCTGCGCCTTGGCATTTCGGGCGTCCCTGGGGTTGGCAAGTCGACGTTCATCGAGGCGCTCGGCCTGCACCTGCTCGAGGCTGGCCACCGCGTCGCAGTGCTCGCGGTCGACCCCTCGTCGAGCCTCTCCGGCGGCTCGATTCTCGGCGACAAGACCCGCATGGAGCGGCTGTCCGTGCAGGAAGCCGCCTACATCCGGCCCAGCCCGGCGAGCGGCACACTGGGCGGCGTGGCCGAGAAGACGCGCCAGGCGATGCTGGTGTGCGAGGCGGCGGGCTTCGACGTCGTGATCGTGGAGACGGTCGGCGTTGGCCAGAGCGAGACCACGGTCGCCGGCATGACCGACCTGTTCGTGCTGCTGCAACTGCCGAACGCCGGCGACGACCTGCAGGCTATCAAGCGCGGCGTGATGGAGCTGGCCGACATGGTCGTGGTCAACAAGGCCGACCTCGATGTCAATGCCGCTACCCGCGCCCGGGCGACCATCACCAGCGCCCTGCGGGTGTTTGCGCCGCACGGCCGCCACGGCCTGCCGCCCGTCCTGCAGCTGAGCGCACTGACCGGCGAAGGCGTTGGCGGGTTCTGGGCCGAGGTCGGGCGAATCGTCGGCGAACGCCGCTCGACCGGCGCGTTCGAGGAGCGCCGCCGCCGGCAGGCGTTGTCATGGATGTGGGATAACGTCCACGCCGGGCTGCTGGCTGATTTCCACGGCCATCCGGCGGTACGCGCGGCCCTGCCCGCGACGCTCGACGACGTGAGCCAGGCGCGGGTCGCGCCCTCGGCCGCGGCGCGGGCGCTGCTGGACCTGTTCGAGCACTGAGGAGGCTTCGATGCACGACATCATCGCGGAACTCGAGGCCCGGCGGGCCAGGGCGCGTCTGGGCGGAGGCGAGAAGCGTATCGCCGCGCAGCATGCCAAGGGCAAGCTCACCGCCCGCGAACGCCTCGAGCTGCTGCTCGACGAGGGTACCTTCGAGGAATGGGACCTGTTCGTCGAGCACCGCTGCGCTGATTTCGGCATGGCCGACAACAAGATTCCGGGCGACGGCGTGGTGACGGGCTACGGCATGATCAACGGCCGCCTGGTCTTCGTGTTCAGCCAGGATTTCACGGTGTTCGGCGGCGCGCTTTCAGAGGCGCATGCCGAAAAGATCTGCAAGGTCATGGACCAGGCGATGAAGGTCGGCGCGCCGGTAATCGGCCTCAATGACTCGGGCGGGGCGCGCATCCAGGAAGGCGTGGCCTCGCTCGGCGGCTATGCCGAGGTCTTCCAGCGCAACGTGCTCGCCTCGGGTGTCGTGCCGCAGATCAGCCTGATCATGGGACCCTGCGCCGGTGGGGCGGTCTACAGTCCGGCGATGACCGACTTCATCTTCATGGTGAAGGACTCGAGCTACATGTTCGTCACCGGCCCCGAGGTGGTGAAGACGGTGACCCACGAGGAGGTCAGCGCCGAGGAACTCGGCGGCGCTACCACCCATACCAGCCGCAGCGGCGTCGCCGACCTGGCTTTCGAGAACGACGTCGATGCGCTGCAGATGCTGCGTCGATTTTTCAGCTACCTGCCGCTCAACAACCGCGAGAAGCCGCCGGTTCGCCCCGGCGACGACCCGGTGGACCGGATCGACCTGTCGCTCGACACGCTCGTGCCCGACCACCCGAACAAGCCGTATGACATGAAGGAACTGATCGTCAAGACGGTCGATGACGGCGAGTTTTTCGAGCTGCAGTCCGACTATGCCCGGAACATCGTCATCGGCTTCGGCCGCATGGACGGCTATACGGTCGGTATCGTTGCCAACCAGCCGCTGGTGCTGGCAGGCTGCCTGGACATCAAGAGCAGCATCAAGGCGGCGCGCTTCGTACGCTTCTGCGACGCGTTCAACATTCCATTGCTCACCTTCGTGGACGTACCCGGCTTCATGCCGGGCACCAGCCAGGAGTACGGCGGCATCATCAAGCATGGCGCCAAGCTGCTGTATGCCTACGCCGAGGCCACCGTGCCCAAGATCACGCTGATTACCCGCAAGGCCTACGGCGGCGCGTACGACGTCATGTCATCCAAGCACCTGCGCGGCGACGTGAACTTTGCCTGGCCGAACGCGGAAATCGCGGTAATGGGCGCCAAGGGGGCGGTCGAAATCATCTTCCGCGAGCAGAAGGCTGACCCGGGCGCGTTGGCTGCTCGCGAGGCTGAATACAGGGCCAAGTTCGCCAATCCCTTCATCGCAGGTGCTCGTGGCTACATCGACGACGTCATCCAGCCGCACGAGACGCGCAAGCGTATCTGCCGCTCGCTGGTGATGCTGCGTGACAAGAAACTCGACAACCCGTGGCGCAAGCACGACAACATCCCCTTGTGAGACCAGGGGGCGATGGAGTTGACGCATGTTTGACAAGATCCTGATCGCCAATCGGGGAGAGATCGCCTGTCGGGTCATCAAGACTGCGCGGCGCATGGGCATCGCGACGGTGGCCGTCTATTCGGAAGCTGATCGCGACGCGCGCCACGTTGCGCTGGCGGACGAGGCGATACTGCTTGGTCCGGCGCCGAGTCGCGAGTCCTACCTCGTGATCGACAAGATCATCGACGCCTGCAAGAACACCGGTGCGCAGGCGGTGCATCCGGGTTACGGCTTCCTGTCCGAGAACGAGGAGTTCGCGCGGCGCGTCGAAGAGGAAGGCCTCGTCTTCATCGGACCCAAGCACGAGTCGATTGCCGCGATGGGAGACAAGATCGCTTCCAAGAAGCTCGCCCTGGCGGCCAGGGTCAACACCATCCCCGGCTGGAACGACGTGATCGAATCGGCCGAGCAGGCGGTGACGATCGCTCGCGACATCGGCTATCCGGTGATGATCAAGGCCAGCGCCGGCGGTGGCGGCAAGGGCCTGCGCGTCGCGTACAGTGACAAGGAGGCATTTGAAGGCTTCTCTTCGTGCCGGAACGAGGCGCGCGCCAGCTTTGGCGACGACCGGGTTTTCATCGAGAAGTTCATCGAAGGTCCGCGCCATATCGAGATCCAGGTGCTCGGGGATGCGCATGGCAACTGCGTCTATCTCTGGGAGCGCGAGTGCTCCATCCAGCGCCGCCACCAGAAGGTGATCGAGGAGGCACCGTCGCCTTTCATCAGCGAAGCCACCCGCCAGGCCATGGGCGAACAGGCAGTCGCCCTGGCAAAGGCCGTGCGCTACCAGAGCGTGGGCACGGTCGAGTTCGTCGTAGGCCGTGATCAGGATTTCTACTTCCTCGAGATGAATACGCGCCTGCAGGTCGAGCACCCGGTGACCGAATGCATCACCGGCCTGGACCTCGTGGAGCAGATGATCCGGGTAGCGGCTGGCGAGAAGCTTGGGTTCGCTCAGCCCGACGTCCGGCGCAGCGGCTGGGCGATGGAGTGCCGCATCAACGCCGAGGACCCGTTCCGCAACTTCCTGCCGTCGACCGGCCGCCTGGTGAAATACCGGCCGCCGGTGGAGACCATGGAGGCATCGCTGCCGATGCCCGCAACCGGCGGCGTCCGGGTCGATACCGGCGTCCGCGAGGGTGGCGAGATCCCGATGTTCTACGATTCGATGATCGCCAAGCTGGTCGTGCACGGCCACGACCGGAACGACGCGATCCGCCGGATGCGGGAGGCGTTGAACGCCTTCGTGATCCGCGGCGTTTCCAGCAACATCCCGTTCCAGGCGTCATTGCTCGCGAACCCCAGGTTCGTCGCCGGCGACTTCAACACCGGCTTCATCCCCGAGCAATATCCCGGCGGTTTCTCGACGGCGCAGTTGCCGCACGACGATCCGGATTTCGTGATTGCGCTCGCCGGTGCTGTCCATCGTTGGGTGCTCGAGCGCGAGGCGGGACTGTCTGGTCAGCTGCGCGGACACGAAATGACGATCCGCGGTGACTACGTGGTCGTCGTGCGCGGCGACGCAGGCGCCCGCAACTTCCACCCGGTGCGCCTGAGCGTAGACGAAGGAGCCACGTGCGTGACCGTCGGCGAACGAAACCACACGATCCGGCTGACCGGGTCGCTGCGCGACGTCGCGATCCACGGCGAATGCGACGGCGCGCCGTTCTGCGCCCAGGTTGAGCTGGTCGGCCTCGACTACCGCATTGCCCACAACGGCCTCACGCTGCTGACACGCGTGATGTCACCGCGTGCGGCGGAGCTGTACGCGGTGGTTCCCCACAAACCTCCGCCGGACATGTCACGCTTCCTGCTGTCGCCGATGCCGGGGCTGCTGGTCGAAGTAGCGGTCGAGGCCGGGCAGAAGGTGCTGGCAGGAGAGAAGCTGGCGGTCATCGAGGCGATGAAGATGGAGAATGTCCTCCTGGCCACGGAGGACCGGGTCGTGGCGAAGGTTGCGGCAGGCAAGGGCGAGAGCCTGGCGGTGGATCAGGTCATCCTGGAGTTCGAATGAGTAGCGCGACGCGGCCGTTCCGAATCCTGGGCATCCAGCAGGTCGCGATTGGCGGTGAAAGCAAGGAGCGGCTGCGGGCCCTGTGGGTCGACCTGCTCGGCCTCGAGGTAGTCGGCAGCTTCCGCTCGCAGCGCGAGAACGTCGACGAGGACATCTGCAGCCTCGGGAACGGGCCAACCCGGGTCGAGGTCGACCTGATGCAGCCGATCGATCCGCAAGGCAAGCCAGCGGTCCACGCGACGCCACTGAACCACATCGGCCTGTGGGTCGACGACCTGCCCAGGGCGGTCGAGTGGCTCGCGGCGCAGGGCCTGCGGTTTGCACCGGGCGGCATCCGCCGTGGTGCCGCCGGCCATGACATCTGCTTCGTCCACCCGAAGGGCAACGACCAGTTCCCGGTCGGCGGTGAGGGCGTGCTGATCGAACTGGTTCAGGCGCCGCCCGAGGTGATAGCCGCACTGCATTCCTAGCACGGTCCACCGTGGCACGGGAAGTGGGGGCCACGCCCAGAAATCAGAAGCTAGTGTTCACACGGATCAGGCGCCCGCCACGCGATTCTCAGCTGCGGCGTACAGCGGGCGCTACACGGCGTCAGCCAGCTCTCGCAGGTCGACGATCGTTACGGTTGGCCGGATATCCCAGGGATCGAATACGGCGGCTGCATCCCGCCTGACCCACGCGGTGTTCCAGCCGGCTGCATCTGCGCCAAGGACATCGAATGGGTTCCCGGATACCAGCCAGGTGCTGCTCTTCGCGGATTCCGCGCTGTCGAGGAAGTGCTGGTAGACCGCCGGATCCGGCTTGAAGCTCGCCACGTCATGCACGCTGACGATGCCGTCGAGTTGTGTATCCATTCCGGCATGCCTCAGCAGGGGCTTCAGGTCATCGGGGTGACCGTTCGAGAACGCATAGACGCTGTGACCGCGGGCCTTGAGTAGCGCCAATGTCTGCGCCGCATCGGGGTAGGCGGGCAGCTGAAGATACCTCGCCATTAGCGTGTCAACCACGTCTGCCGTCAGGCTCGTCCGCAGGCGGAGATCGGTAAACGTCAGCGCCTGGCGTGTACAAGTTGGGAAATCCCGGTAGACCCGCATCAAGGCCCTGCGGAACAGATATTCGAGTTGCTTGTCACGCCAGATCTGGGCAAACGCTGGCGCCTTGTCTCCGACGTAGGACCTGAGCGTCGTCGCGATTCCCAGGGGATCGATCAAGGTTCCGTAGACGTCGAAGGCAAATGTAGTATTCATCGACACGGGGCCTGCTGGACGTAAACTGCTGGATTCAGGCCAGGAATGCTAGCGCAATGGCCGTACAACCGCGGCTGGCGGAATTGAAGTTCTTTGACTTGAACAGAGCTATAGCCTGGCTGAATACCCAGCAGGGCCAAGCCGCCGGCCGAGCGAGCGGACGGACTCGCAGCGCGCGGGTCGGAGCGGGTCACTGCAGCGACTGTAGTGCCGCTGCCAGGAATCGATACTCTTCTTCCGAGTTGTATAGCGCTGCCGAGACTCGTAGGTACCGGGCACCATGGGCTGGCCATGGAGCAACGACCGCCTGGATTCTGTACTGGTCGTAAAGAGCCTGCCGCAGGGGATCGAGCCTGCATGGTCGCAGATTCGCTCGCCCCGGCACTCTTTCGGCAACACCGCCGCCACCATGGCGGTGATCATCGAGGCGGGCGGAACGGCATCCGGCCCCAGCATGTCGCGTAAGATCTGGCGGGCATGCAGGGCAAGCACGTGGTTCCGTGCCATGACGGCCTGCCATCCGCCCGGCAGTAGTCCACCCACGAACTCGATCGCGCTGGGAATGCATAACCAGGGCGTCGGGTCCTGGGTGCCTTGCCAGTCGAACTCCTGGCGGAATCGCTCTGACGGGCCTGCACTGGCCGAGTAGCCATGGCTGATCGTCAGAGGCCTGATCAGGCTGCGTCGATCGGCGCGTACGTGCAGGAAGCCGGATCCCTTGGGCGTGCAGAGCCACTTGTGGCAGTTGCCCGTCACATAGTCGGCGCCCAGCAGCTCGAGATCGAGTGGAATGAGCCCGGGCCCGTGTGCTGCATCGATCAGCACTTCCAGGCCCCGGCGTTGCAGTTCGCGAGTCAACTGCTCAAAAGGCATCCTCAACGCAGTCGGGCTGGTAACGGTTTCAATCAGTGCAAGCCTGCTTCGTTGCGTCACTGCCTTCAGGAACAGGTCGACGATCTGATCGTCACTCTCGAGCTGGAACGGCAGCCGGACTACCACAACCGCTGCGCCGGATTGGGAGCAGGCATACTCGATGGCATTTCGACACGCTTGGTAGGCGTGGTCGGAAACGAGGATTTCGTCGCCTGGTCGAAGCGCCAGGCTGCGCATTACGGTGTTCACGCCGGCGCTCGCATTTGTCTGAAACGTCATGCCCGCCGCATCGGCATTGACGAAGTCGCTGAGGGCTTGGATTGCGTGCTTCCAGAGCGCGGGACCGCGACCGGTAAGGAAGTCGACCGGGTCGGACTCGAGGCATGCTCGCAACCGGGACTGCTCTTGCAGTACCGCTGTCGGGCAGGCGCCAAATGACCCATGATTCAGGAAGGTCGTCCCCGGGTCCAGCGACCAGTGCATCCCGAATTCACTGCGTGGCGGTCTATGCAATGGACGATGGCCTGTCGCAACTGGGTCAGGCCGGCCTAGTGCCTGCCGTCATGGGGAGGCTTCAACGAGCCGAGCGCCGCCTTCAGGCCCTCGTCTTCCGGATAGAAGAACAAGCCGATTTCGTAGGCCAGGCTTGCCGTCTCCACATCATGCCTGACCCGGAACTCGTCACCGAGATCGAGAAGCGTATCTGAGAAATCCACCTGGTAGGTATCCGGCGACCTCCTGGCGTCGAGCGTGTAGCGGCTCAGCTGATGAATGTCGCCACGATTCAGTGCATTACGTAACAGCGCCTTCAGGCTGGTGTCACTCAGCGTTGCCGCCAGGTTGAGGGCTGGGTCTTCGCCGGCAAAGAAGTCGGCTGATTTCCAGGGAACAGGGAAATCCGGGTAGGTCGCGTCACGGTCGTCGAATGCAACGTAGCTGCTCCAATGCAGTCTCGATACCCGCAAGGTCAGCCCGCTGTGCTGAAGGCGTATCTTCTTCGGATCGCCAAAGTGATCCGGTCGGGAGCCGGTCGGTTCACCCACGAACAACGCACGTGTGTATCGCTCCAGATCATTGACGAGCATCTGCGCGGCCGAAAATGTGCGCCGCCCGGTCAGCACGAACGTTTGTCCATATTGATTCAACCTGTCGTTCCTGATGATCGACTTCACAAGTGTCTGGTTCAGGTCAGCCGAGCCGCCATAGTTGTTTCGTAAATCGATGATGAGCTTGGCGTCCGTCCGATCGGCCATCTCGAGCGTTTTTGTGACGAACTCGGCAAGAGGAATTCCTCCATCGGCGATCTCATCAATCCTCATGTAGAGATAGTTGCCATTGGCGACATGCTGAGACCAGAAGATGTCCTGCGACTTCTTCAGTCGCCATGGTGTGTTCTTGCCAGCAAATGCCCCGGTCCACTCCACTGGTCCGGGCGGCAGTGCACTGACAGGCACCTGCTTGCCGGCACCACTGCGGTCGACCAGTTCGACTGAAATCGTTTCACCCGAGTCGCCGATACCCAGCGCAGCAAGCGCCTCGATCAGTGACAGTCTATCGACCCCCATGAGCGCTTCCAGCTGACTATTCTCGGCAAACGTGATGGCCCTTACTGCTTCCAGTGCCTCGGCTATCGGCTTTCCACCGATTGAAGTCACCCGGGCGCCTATCAGCTCTGACTGTGCTGGGCTGGCCGCGACCACGAAGACGCCGTCTTCAAACTTCTCAAAGGCCAGCGACAGCTGCCTGAATTCAAGTGCCGGGAAATTTGGCGGCGCTGTCGCGGTATGTCCGAATTCGAGTCCGATTTCAGGATGCTGGCGCGGAATCGTCAGTCGGGTGTGGCCATCATCGATCATGGCAATCAGCTCCGCGAGGCGGATGATGATGGCCTTGTCCGACAGGCTCGGAACGTCCCGTAGAAGACCTTCAAGTTTCAGGTCGAAGGCTTCTACACTCGTTGTCCTGAAGGGGCGAGGGTGGTTGTCTCGAATGGCCTGTGCGGTGCTAATGACATCCGCCCGCCAGCTTGCGTCGTCCAATGTCCTGGCATGGGTCTCCGACGCGACTGTGCCGCTTCCGAGGGACAGGAATGCGCAGACGAGGACCAGTATTGTCTCTTTCATTGCCCCACCTCCCGAGCTGGCGTATCCGTCGGGGCCGGTACCGCACAGCCTTGTCCATGAGATGCAGCGTATTGCTGGATGGTTTGTGCTGCTATACCAGCGTATCGAGCGCCATGATCAGGCGGGCGACTTCTTCCGGCGAGGTGTAGTGAACGAACGAGGTTCGCAGGACCCCATCGTCGGGATGGATCCCGAGCGCCTCCATCAGGCGGTAGGCGTAGAAATGTCCTGCACCGACGCCCAGCCCGAATTCCGACAGGCGGCCGGCCAGCTCCCGCGGTCGATGGCCATCGACCGTGAACGCAACGGTTGGCGCTCGTTCCGCTGCGTGGTCCCTGCCAATCATGCGCACCCGCGGGTGATTCGACAGGTAGTCGAGCAGGGGCTGCAACAAGTTGGTCTCGTGATCGCGGAACAGGTTCCTGACAGCCGCGGCCTGCACCCGGACCGGCTCGCTGCCGAACCCGTGCCGATGCGCCACGGCCTCCAGGTAATCCATCAGTCCGTTGACCGAGGCAATCTGCGCGTGATCGGGGCCCGCGGGCGTGAAACGGGCCGCGGCCTTTTCGGCGTTAAAGAAATGTCCCTGGTTCGGCAATTCGGCATTGAGGCCACGGCGCAGGTACATCGCGCCGAGGTGCGGGCCATACACCTTGTAAAGCGAAAACAGGTAGATGTCCGCGCCCAGCGCCTCGATATCCGGCAGCCCATGCGGGCAGAAGGACACCCCGTCGACGATAGCCCAGGCCCCGGCCCGGTGCGCCATGTCAGTGAATTCGCGCACTGGATTGACGCTCGCGACCACGTTTGAGCAATGCGTAAAGGCGACCACCCGCGTGCGCGGGCGCAGGAGCGCCTGCAGGTCCCCTGCGTGCAGTTCGCCGGAGTCCGGGTCGACCTTCCACTCGCGGACCACCACGCCCTCGTCCTGCAGACGGCTCCAGACGCCGACGTTGGCCTCGTGGTCCTGGTTGGTGACGACTATCTCGTCGCCGGGCAGTAGCGTCCGGCGCAGGGCCTGGGCGATGACATAGGTGTTCTGAGACGTCGATGGCCCGAAGTGCAGCTCGTCGGAGCCGACGCCCAGCCAGGCCGCCATGCGTTCCCTTGCGGCGTCCATCTGTTCGCCGGCCGCCCTGGATGGCGGAAAGGGGTAGTAAGGCTGCACCTTGGTCTGCCGGTAGTAGCGATCAAGCCACTCGATGGCCTGGCGGCAGGCGTACGAGCCACCGGCGTTCTCGAAGTGCGCGAACCCCTCGAGCGACGCCTCGCTGAAGGCAGGAAACTGTGCCCGCACGAAGTCCAGGTCGAGATCGGTCATACGATGCTTCCGGTGCTACTGCCACAAGTCAGTGCAGGATACCCCGGTTCTGACCGGCACCCGCACCATCGCCTGGAGTTTCGTACGCGACGAACGCTGGCACCCGTCAGGCGCTACTTGGTGATGCTGTTGCAGCTCCCGGTGTTCGCCGACGCGTCGTAGCTCATGCCGAGCAACGAAATGCCTGTCACGCAGAACTCGACGTTTCCCGGGCTGCGCGTCCGCGACGAGTAGAAGGTCGCAATGCCATTTCCGTCGGCCGCGCGCTCGCCATCCCCTGAGCTGATTACGCCCGACCAGGTGCCGGTGACAGACGCGCCCACGACGGGATGGCCAAGTCCGTCCACCACGCTGGCACGGGCAATGACCTGGGTGTTGCGGGAGGCGAGGCTCATGGCGATCCCGAGCAGGTGCATCGAGGACGCATCGTCGTCTGGCGGAGGAGGAGGCGGCGGGTCGTCGGGGGTTGAGCCGATCTGGCAGTCATCGAGAGTCGAGTAACGAACCCACTGGTATTGCGCTCGTAGTGGCGCCCCGGGATAGGCGAACTCGCCGGCCCAGGCCGTGGCGCTCGAATCGACGGGCCACAGGTTCATCATGACTTTCTGCAGCGAATCCGTCGCCTTTGGCGTCGGGTCGCCCGGCATGTCGGCTGCCGAGTAGACCAGCTGTCCGTCGACGTACCAGTCGATGCCCGCGGCGGACCACCGGAACGCGTAGACATGAAACGCCGCCGCCGCGTCGAAGTCCAATTGCTGCAGGTATTCGTTCCGCGAGGTGTAGACGTCGTCATTGGTCCAGAAGTTGAACTGTACGTACGATGGCTTGCCACCGAGATGCTGGCCGAGGAACTCGATGTCTATCTCGTTGTGCTTGCCGTTGCCACCGTTGTCATACGGCCCGGCAAAGGTGAAGAAGGTGGTCACGACCCCGGACTCGGCCACCGGCTTGACGCTCGCCTCGTAGCAGCCATAGCCGTAGTAGCCGATGCTGCGATACTCGCCGGAGGTGTAGGGCTGGCCCAGCCTGGCTGTGTCGTCGAGCGTCAGTTCCATCAACCCGTCATGGAACGCGACGTTTTCTGCGCTCCAGGCGTTGTCGAAGGGTGTGCCATTGGTCCAGCCATCGGCCTTCGCCCAGCGCGAAGCATCGAAGCTGTTCAACGCGTCGGTGAACGCAGCTTGCGCGGACGGTGGCTTTGGGGGCCGCTTGGCCGCCGATGCGGTCGAGGCGAAGCCCGTCGCAATCGACATGGCGATGGCGACTGCCGCCAATCGGTCACGAGCCCTGGCTGGTATCCCCGGCACCTTTCCTTCCTCCGTCTACGCAAGTCCTCTGCGGGACCTGTCAATAGCGAGGCTACGCGAATTGTGAGCCAGTTCAAGTCAGGGGTGACATAAGCTCGCATTGGTGCGCATGAAGGCGGGTCGGGCGCGGTCACGCCGTGGAACATGATCCAGTGGAACAGGCAGGGTGCCGGGAACGGCCTCCAGGCCTTGGTTCAGAAACTGCGGCCGAACTCGATGCCGCCGTATACGCCGTCGGCCTCGTCCTGAAAGCGGTACCCGGCCTTCAGGCCGACCGACCAGCGACCCCCCGACGGCTGGATGACGAGCACCAGGCCCGCCGCGGTGGCATCCGCCTCGTCGTTGCCGTTGGCCAGGAATTCCGCGCCTACGGAGCGGCCGGGCGATCCGCGGTTCATCAGCCTGACGCGGCCCCAGTAGCCGTCCTGTCGAGTCGTGTAGGAAGCGATGGCTCCGATCCGCCAATCGGCCCCCAGGTCGTGCTCGCCGTCGAACTGCAGCTTTATGCCGACCTGGCTGCCGCGGGCCGTGGCAGCAGGGTCGTCCGGCGACAGCGACGTGTCAGTGAAGCGCAATCCCGCTGAGACCGAACTCCAGCCCGATGGCGACGACGTTCCCCATCCGAGCGATGCCTCGGCGCCCCAGGCCCGCGCCTCGACCCGGCCCGGACCGCCCACGTATTCATAGCCGAATCCATCCAGCCAGTAGCGCTGGAAGAAACCGCGGCCGTCCTTGCGGCCCGGTCCTGGCACGATCATGCCGAGGTAAGTGTAGTAGGCAGCCTCGGACATCTCGCCACCCGCCAGGAACAGCCGATCCTCCGCCTGGGCGAGGGGCGCTCCGAGCAGGCACAGCAGCACGCCGACCCGGCCCAGGGCGCTCATGCCGTCAACCTGTACAGGTAGAGCGGCGCAGCGTGCGTCTGGACCAGTTCGTTGTCGGCGAGCCTGCCGCTGACATGGCGTGGACCGGCCTCCGTGACCTCGTGGGCCGAGACCTGCGAGCCGTCCGGCAAGTTGTCCAGCGTGACGACCGTCCGCGGCGCATGGTCGGGGCCGCTAACAGAAATGAAGCCCACGCCAATCGCGTGGTCTGCGCCCGGTCGGCGGTAGAGGAGCGGTGACCAGCCCCGCGCGGCCGGCATGCGGGGACCGCCCTGGGTATTTCCCAGCCAGCCGCTCACCTTCTCCAGCGGGGTCCTGACCCGTTCTTCCCAGCCATTCAGCCGCAGCTGCAGGTCGGAGCCGAACAGAAACGTCTCGAGCTGCAGGCGATCGTCCAGGGAAGACCACTGGAACTCGCAACCGATGACCGGCTGGCCTGCTGCACCCGGTTTCTCGGGCACGACAAGCGAGCGGACCACGGCGTCGACCGGCAGTACACCCGTAGGTAGCAACAACTCTCCATGGATGACGCTGCCGACAGAGACCTTCGTCGCGACGTCGCCGGACAGCCGGCACCCGAGGGGCGATATGTCCGAGGCGCGCGCCGTGCAGCCACGCGGCTCGAGGCGCGCCTTGAACGGCACCGGCAATGGAAAGCGGTATTCACGGCGTTTGAAACCGGCCAGGCGCAACGCATATCGGATGGCCAGCGCCGCGACGCCAAGCGTCAACGAGGCCCACAGCAAGTTGGCGACGAGTGCCCCGGTCTCCAGGTTGCCGCTGCGCCAGTGAATGAGTATGCCGACCGGAATCGCCGCGGCGTTCAGTGCCAGCACGGCGTACTGCGGCCACAGGGTCCGCCGTGTGGCGTCGGCCTCGCCCATCTTCTTGGGCGTGACCACGAAACGCAGCTTGCGCAGGAAGAATCCGAAGGTCGCAGTGATGAATACGGCGAACCGGATCATGGTGTACTGCTCGGTCAGCAGGCTGCGGCCGTAGCCGCGCGCGACCTCCTCGAAGACCCAGTAATTGAGCACGATGTAGGGGACGAAGCGGATCAGGAATTCGTGGTCGACTGCGCGGATGGGCAACACGCCAAATCCCAGCACGATGACCGGTCCGAGGAACAGGATTGCCCGCTGCCAGCCTTCGAAATAGGCCATCAGCGTCGCCAGGTACGACAGCCGCTGTGGCAGGGTCAGGCCAGGTGTCGTCAGCACACCCTCCCGGCGCCACATCTGCATGGCACCCTGTCCCCAGCGCAGGCGCTGCTTGAGGAACGGGATCGCCGTGGACGGGGCCAGGCCGAACGCCAGTGAGCGTCCGTAGTACACGGACTTCCAGCCACGCTTGTGCAGCAGCAGCGACGTGTGGATGTCCTCGGTGACCGTGCCGGTGGCGAAGCCCCCGATATCATCGAGTGCGGCATGACGGATCACGGCGCAGCTGCCGCAGAAGAAGGCTGAGTTCAGCCGGTCCTTACCGGGCTGGATGACCCGGAAGAACAGCATCTGTTCGCTCCATACCAGCGACTCGCTCCGGTCGACCCGGTGCTGGAAGGAATCGAGGTTGTAGAAATCCTGCGGCGTCTGCACGAAGGCCGTCTCCGCATCGGCAAAGAACCCCAGCGTCTCCTGCAGGAAAGCCGGCGCCGGAGCGTGGTCCGCATCGAAGATGGCGATGAAGTCTGCATCACAATGGCGCAGCGCATTATTGAGGTTGCCTGCCTTGGCGTGCGAATTTTCCGTTCGGGCGAGGTAACGGCAGCCGAGCTCGACGGCAAGATCCTGCATCTCCTTACGGTTGCCGTCATCGAGCAGCCATACCTGCCCGACGTGCTTCATGCGCTTCGCAGACATCAATGTGCGGCGGACCATGTCCACCGGCTCGTTGATGGTCGGGACGAACACGTCGGCGGTCATGCCCACGGGAACGGGTGGAGCGGTGCGCAGCTTCAGGCTCCAGCACATGAACAGGTAGAGCAGGGCGCAGACGAAGCCAAACAGCTCGGCGCCGTAGATCAGCGAGGAGAACAGCATGGCGTCCGGGTTGAAGCTTGTGGGCCGCCAGGTCAGGTACCACACCGATGCTCCGATGTAGAGCACGACCAGCGCACGCTGTGCCAATGACAGTTCGGCAATGCCCGCGCCTGGGACAGAGGACAGCCTTGTTGTAGACACGTTCACGTGGGAGCCCGCCGATAATTGCCCTGGATGCGCCGCGCCGCCCGTCTACCCATGGATTGCAGGGTGAAACGAGCGCGAGCTTCGGGCGGACACTAGCCGGGGCGCCGCGCGGGAACCGCGACGGAGTCGGCAGTCTGTTGGGCTTATGTCGTAAACATATGTGAAGCGCGTGACGCACTTCACGGTCCCGCGCGCGGAAACGGCGGTGCCTGCGCCTAGAACTTGTCCATGATGCTGCGCAGCCGGGCCTGCAATGCTGCCGGGGCACGGCTCTTCGCCGATTTCCTGAGTTGAGCCGTCAGGGCCCTTTCCATTTCCGTGCGCGAATAGCAGCTGCGGCAGTGGCCCAGGTGATGTTCGATCCGGGCCAACGCCTGCGGGTCGTTCAGCTCGCCGTCGAGGTAGGCATACAACGCCTCGATCGCTTCCAGGCAGCCAATTTCCTCGGGCTCGGTCCTGTCTGTGGTGCTGGTCATGTCCTGCACTCGTCCGGGTTGTCGGTAACGTTCAGTCCGGCGTCCATCGCGTGTTGCCACAAGGCCTTCTGCAGCAGGGTACGGCCACGCTTCATGCGGGAGCGGACGGTACCTGCTGGAACGCCGAGTACGTCTGCCGCCTCATCATAGGTCAGGCCTTCCACATTTATCAGCAAGACCGTGGTCCGGAATGACTGGGGCAGGTCGTCGATGGCGGACATGATCTGCTCGCCCAGGACGTCGTTGAACACCCTGCGCTCCGGGTTGGCCCACCAGGTCAGGAATTCCTCGGGCTGCTCGACCAGCAGGGACGCGAGGTCGCCGTCGCCGTCGTCCCGAAACAGCTCGTCGTAGTGGAACTCGGTCGGACGGACGGACTTCTTTCGCCGCGCGCTGATGAAGCAATTGCGCAGTATCCGGAAGATCCAGGAGCGGAACCGTGTCCTGTCCGCCAGCGTATCGAGAGCAAACCAAGCCTTTCCCACAGACTCGGCTACCAGGTCTTCCGCATCGGCACTATTACGTGTCAGGCGCAGCGCCACCCCGTACAAGGCATCCATGTTCTCTTCAACGGAATGGCTGAAGAATGCCCTGAGGTCATCCTGCCGGTTCATCGAACTAGAGTCCCGTTGCGCTGCATGCCGATCCCCAACCGTGGCGCCAGGTCCCGGAGTTCCATGGGCATCGTACCCGTGTTTCCGGGACGCTGGCACCGCGCCGCGGTCAAAAGCTGAGCGTAACCGCCCCCTGCCTGGCAATTTCCAGCATGGCGGCGGAACCTGCCAGCGTGACGCCATCCATCAGGTCGTCCGACTGATAACCACGGACCCCGGCGCAGGGCGGGCACACGAGAATGTCGCCACCACTTTCGATCACGGTCTGGATCATGTCCTTGATCGGCGGATCCAGCGGGTTCGGGCGGGCCAGGTTGGCTGCACCCTTGCGAACCCAGTCGACACCAGAACTGACCAGGAACATCGTGACCTCGAAGCCCATGCCGACACCACCGTTGGCGACGCTCCAGGCGACGGACGAACGCTCATCGTTGAAGCCGTTGGTGACGACGACGACCATTTTCTGTTTCTCCGACATGCTATTACCCTCCTCGTTTCATTAATTTGGTGGACCGACCGCGTCGGCCGGTTCAGCGCGCCACAGCCTCGTTGTGTGGCCGCTTCATACGCGCTTGCGGGTAATGACGCAGGGAGCAGGGATTTAGGTCCCGGAAAATCGATATCTGGATAATCGGGATCTTCGGTGCCAGGTCGAGGGTCTCGAGGGGTTGACGGAAAAGCCTTACAAATCAGACGACTAACCGGCTTTTCGACCAGGTCATGCCCTGCGGATAACGCCAGCTCGACGGTAATCATGGGGATCCGCCAGGTAGCGTTGTCTTGCCGCGCAAACCTTTCTATGGCGGCTGGTGCCGTGAGTGTCCGAGAATTCGGGGTGGCGATGAACAAGGTTCTTTCACAGGCGCAACAGACCCGGCTCGGACAGGACGGCTTCCTGGTCCTGCCGGACTTCGTCGATGCCGATCGTTGCATCGAGCTGCGCCAGCGGGCGATGCAACTGGCCCGCGAACACGTGCCAGCGCCGGAGAAGGCCACAATTTTCACGACCGACGGTCGGCCGCCTCACGCCAGCGACGAATATTTCCTGAAGAGCGGTGAAGCGATCCGATGTTTCTTCGAAAGAGATGCCTTCGACGCCAGTGGCCGCCTTCGTACCGATGCTCATCTCTGCCTGAACAAGCTGGGCCACGCGCTGCACGATCTCGACCCCGTCTTCGACACGTTCAGCCGTACCCCCGAGCTTGCCGCGCTGGCCAGCGACGTCGGAATGCGCGATCCGCTGCTCCTGCAATCGATGTACATCTTCAAGCAGCCGCGCATCGGTGGCGAGGTTACATGCCACACCGACCATACCTACCTGTGGACGGAGCCGCGAAGCGTGGTTGGATTCTGGTTCGCGATTGACGATGCAACCAGGGAAAATGGCTGCATGTGGGCCCTGCCCGGGGGGCATCGGATTCCGGTGAAGAGCCGCTCGCGTCTCAATGCCGCGCGCACTGCCACGGTGATGGAAGAGCTGGACAAAGAGCCTTACCCGACCGCGGGGCTGGTGCCACTTGAGGCCGCTCGCGGCACGCTGGTCGTGCTCGATGGTGCGCTACCCCACCGGTCGGGACCGAATCTCAGCGACAAGCCGCGGCACGCGTACACCATACATGCGATCGACGGCATCGCTGATTACCTGCCCGACAACTGGCTCCAGCGGCCCACCATGCCGATGCGCGGATTCGATCCATCCGCTCCGACCAGGCGCTCATGATGCCGGCCACCGAATCACCCATGGATACGCTGCGAGTTTTCACCACAGGTGGGACCATCGACAAGGTCTACTTCGACGCGTTGAGCGCTTACCAGATTGGTGACCCTGCGGCAGCGAACGTCTTTGCCGCGATGCGTGTCGAGGTGCCCTTCGAGATCACCCCGCTGATGCGCAAGGACAGCCTGGAACTGACCGACGCCGATCGGCAGGTCATTTGCAATGCCGTCCTGCAGGCGGCGGAGAAGAAGATCCTCATCACCCACGGTACCGACACCATGGAACACACGGCGCGCGCGCTGCAGCAGGCGCTGGGCGCACAGCCCGATAAGCGCGTTGTCCTCACTGGCTCATTGCTGCCCGGCGCGTTCCGGGACACCGATGCGATCTTTAACATCGGTTTCGCGCTCGGGGCGCTGCAGGTGATGTCAGGCGGCGTGCGGGTCGCGATGAACGGACGATTGTTCGACCCTGCCCGAGTGCGCAAGGATCGTGAGGCGGGAAGGTTTGTCGATGCGTGAATGCGTTGCGGCCGCTGAGACCTGGCTGCGACGCTCCGCACCACGATCAGGTACCCGGTGTGCTTTCCGGTGGAACGTCGGCCGGCTCCGATGACTCTTCTTTCTTCTGTTGACGACGTAGCAGCTTTTCCTCGCGCTTCTTGCGGGCTGCTGCTTCTCGTTGCTTCTTCTGGAATGAATAGTTGGGCTTGGCCATCAATACTCCGTTGCTGTAATGGGGTCTAGCTTCTGGCCCTGGGCCGCCATTTTGCCAGCCGGCTTGGCCGGGGTAGCATCACATTGTGGCGGACGAGCCCCGGACAGGATACCCGATGAACTCCGTACAATGTGCTTGCCGTTAATCGACATCATGGCTCCGCAGTCGGGTCCGGCACCGGCGCCAGACCTGCATAGGGGGTGTCACGAATCAGCAGCCGTTCCTCTCTCAGGGTTCGAGCGAAGCGGCATAAGCGGCCGCCGCGATCATGTCCTCGACATCCAGCTGCTCCACGACCGGCAGCATGGGCCCGCCTGCCGCAGTCGCACGTTCACCGGTCTTGAACGCAAGCAACTGGCGCACGATGTAGGTCGGGGAACGGCCGGCGAGCGGTGGAGCGGCCCCATTCCCCGCAGTCGCCGCCCGTGGCAGCTGGTGCACGCCAGATCCGGTCCACCATCTCCGTTGTCCGCGATGTCCCGGCCGCGTTCCACACTGCCTGCCGGCACCTACGCACGGTACCCTATTCGCGAATCCCGCAGCTCATGCCGTTCGTGGTCGAGTGGAACCTCGATGATGCGCAGTCCGAGCGGCTCGGTGCCGTCGCCCTCGATCGGAACGTAGAGCCAGCCGATGTCGCGAATCTTCGGAATCTGTATCGCCTCGATCACCTCGACGCGCCGGGTCATGGGCAGCGCCGAGAAGTAACTTGCGGCGGCGGCGATTTCCTCATCGGTGGCGTTTTCAGCCGACGAGCGCATGAAGTCCGTCGGGAGATAAGTTCCGTGCCACGCGCTGCGCCGGGCGCCGCGGCCAAAGTCGGCGACCTGGGATCTGATATAGGTGGCCGGTAGTCCTGCAAGGGGCGCGTTCTCCGGGCGCCCCTGGCCGTCTGGCAGGTGACAGTAGCCACAGGCGTAGACGGGCGGTGTTGCCGCGATCGAAGAGGGTGGATTGCCCGGATAGGGCCAGGCGGGCACCACGAACGCGTCTTCCGCCGCCACGGCTAAGGTCGAGATCGACAGCGCCGCGATCGCGGCGCCGGCAACCAGGACTGGAGGATTCATTTGACGCCTGGTCGCTCCCCTCACGATTGACCTTGTGCTGCTGCCCTGTTTCGGGCTGTCCTAGGTGTCACCCCGGTGATGATAGGTGCCTGGCCATCCGCTTGGCACTCCGTTGCCGCACGGTCAGTGCCTGGCCAGTGACTCGCCCAGCTTCCTCAGCAGTCCGGCCCCGTCTCCCGACCAGGCGCTGCCATGCATGCAAGCCAGCAGGCGAGGCTCAAGGCGAGCCAGCTTGTCGATCAACTGGGTGGTTTCGTTGCCGTGGGCGAAATAATCCATCTGCTGGCGGAAGGCTTCGCTGGGCCCCAGGATGTCGTCACTGACCAGCGGTCGTTCCCCAGTGCCGGGCTGGGTGAAGAGGTCGCCGCAGAAGAGCGTCGCGCTCGTTTCGTCGAAGAAGTATCCGCAGTCCCAACCGTGTGGCAGGTGCGGCGTCGACTGCCACACCAGTTGGTGCCGCCCCAGGCTCAGCTTCTGGCCGTCGGCCATGGCCAGTGGTTCGACGTCCACCATGTCGGCGACCGAGACCATTGCGGCTACTTCGCTGCAAACCGGCCGGGCCCCGGGCGCGGCCGCCAGAAACTTGTCCAGGCTGCCGCATTCGTCTGATTCGAAGTGCGAGAAAGCGATGTACCGCAGCCGCGCAAGCGGGATCACGGTTTCGATCTGTCCGCGAACCAGGGGGAAGAATTTCCTCGGTCCGGTATGGAACAAGAGCGGCATCTCGTCGGTCACGAGGTACTGGTTGAAAGAGAACCCACCGGGAATGAAATCCGGCAAGGCAATGTTGATGCGATAGATGTCGGCGGCGATCGGGTGTATCGACGCCACTGGGGGGCTCGTCATGGTCTTCTCCTCGGACGGGTGATGGAGACTGGGCCGGGATCAGCCCCGGCCATTGCCAACAGGCATTGGACAAGAACGCGCTTCGCGGCGGCTCGCGGCAGCCGGTGCCCGCGTATCAGGCGGTGCCACAGGTCGAACGACAGGACGGATTCCCAGCCCGCGATCATTTCGCGGCGCTCTGCGCGCCCCAGGTATTGCTCGAGCAGGCGAGCCACCAGTGCCGTGCGCTCCTGGCGCATGCCGGCAGACAACTCGGCCAGGAAAGCGATCACGCCATCCTCGCGCTTCGCCAGCCAGGGCTCGAAATGAAGATGCTGTTGCTCCATCGCCGTGACCAGCAGCTCAGCGGCGGAGGACAGGTCGGCAGCCCCGAGGATCCGGTCGACCGGGATGACCGGGGCGACGGCGGCAACGTGCCCGGTGCAGCCCTGCAGCAGCTCGCGCTGGGTTGGAAAGTGGCTGTAGACGGTGGGAACGGATACTCCCGCCTGGCCGGCGATGTCGGCATAGCTGGTCGCGATGACGCCCTTGGCGGCATGCAGTCTGGCGGTTGCGGCGGCGATCCCGGCCCTTCGCTCGGCCTGCTGCCGTCGTCGCGATTCAAGGTTGTAGCGCCTCTTTGGCATCCGCTGGTTCCTGTGCAGGGTCGTCGCACCCAGTTAATATGAGTTAATTATATATAAAATTAAATGAAATACAAGGCTGTCTCCAGATGCCCGTGCGTGTCCCCACCCGTTTGCCCATGGTTGAGTCGTGATACCGGTCGCAGTACGCTGCCGTGCAGGGACGAACCGCCGCACCCGTCGCGGCGCAAGGAATCCCGACTGGGCCATCGTTGACGCTACCCACTGAATTTGAAAATCCTTGCCGCACGAAAGGAGCAGCACCATGAACTCATCGACGCAGTCAATTGGAAGGACTTCGGTCACGGCACTCGTCCTTGTCCTGATGGGATCAGCCACGGCGGCCGCGGACGGACTGAGTGCCACCGCCGAGATCAAGGGTTGCACCAATCCGGCCATCTCGGGAACCGCAACCCTGGTCGAACAGGTCACGCCGGAAGGCGTCAAGGAAGTCACGGTCGAGATGAAGGTCAAGGGCCTCACCGATGGCAAGCATGCGGTGCACATCCATGAAGTCGCGTCCTGCGAGCCCTGCGGGTCGGCCGGGGGCCACTTCGATCCCGGTCCTTTCGGCCAGTCGCGGCCCGACAGCGCGACCGACGAGGTGCCGGCCAAGGACATCAATCATCCCTACCACATGGGCGACCTGGTCAACCTGGAGGTCAAGGATGGTGTCGGCACCATGAAGCACACGACCAATCGTGTCACGCTGTCGCCCGGCCGGTTGAGCCTGTTCGACGAAAACGGCAGCTCGTTCATCGTGCACACGAACGTGGACACCTACTGCGACCAGGAGTCAGACCTGAAGAAGGGCTGCGCGGGCGGGTCTCGCGACGCCTGCGGCATCATCCGGCCTGTTCCGTAACCAGTAGCGAACCGACGGCGGAGCGGATACAGTCGCCCGCCGTCGCGTTCCCGGGCAGGGAACTGCGGCCGGTTCAGGGCGCGCCGTGATGCGCCCGGTCGGAGCGGATTCTCATGAACATTGAAGAGTTGCGTGGTCAGTTGCTGGCCCGCATCCGGCTGGCTGGGCGCAGCGTGCGCCACCTCAGGAAGAGCGCCGCCGAGAGCGTCCAGCATCCGGAGGTCATGGACCGCGTCCACGACGGCGGCGACCTCACCCCCCGTTTCGCGCTGATGACGGTCCTTTCCTGTGGCATCGCCATCCTCGGGCTGCTGCAGAACTCGGTTGCCGTGATCATCGGCGCCATGCTGGTCTCACCGTTGATGGGGCCGATCGTGGCGCTGGGCTTTTCCCTGACCACGGTCGACTACCGACAGATGAAGCGGAGCGTCCTGGCGCTCGGCACCGGGCTCATGGTGGCGCTGCTGATATCCATCGTGATCGTCTCGTTCAGCCCGCTGCAGGCCGAGACGCCGGAAATCCTGGCGCGCACCCAGCCGAACCTCTTCGACTTGCTGGTCGCGGTGTTTTCGGGCCTGGCCGGTGGCTACGCGGTCATCAAGGGCCGGGGCGAGGCGATCGTCGGCGTGGCCATTGCCACCGCGCTGATGCCGCCGCTGGCGGTCGTCGGCTACGGCATCGCGACGCTGAAGATGCATATCGCGATGGGTTCGTTCCTGCTGTTCATGACCAACCTGCTGGCCATTGCGCTCAGCGTCGCCCTGCTGGCCCGCTGGTACCGGTTCACGGCCAGCGACAGCCCCGTGAGCGTGATGTGGCAGACGGTGCTTACTTTGGTGACCTTTGCCGCGCTATCGGTCCCGCTGGGCCTGGCACTGGTCGATATCGGTCGCAAGACGGTGGTCGGCGTGACGGTGCGGGCCGAGATAGAGCGCCAGTTCGAGGGACGCCGCAGTTCGATTGAGGGTCTCGACATCGTCGGGGGCCGGGGCGAGCCCCTGGAGGTGGCCGCGACGGTGCTGACGCCGGTGTTCAGGGCGGGTGCCGAGTCGGCTGTTGCAAGCGGGATCGCGCGGAAACTGGGCCAGGCAGCGCAGGTGTCCATCGACCAGGTCGTGGTCAGCCGCGAGGATCTCGACGAGCGCATTTCAAGACAGGCTGCGGAGACGGCTCTTATCCGCAGGGACCTGGAGCCGCTGGCCAAGGCCTATCGCGCGCGGCAGGAGGCCGTGGACGCGGTCGAGGCAGCGATCTTCTTTCCGGTCCGGACACTGGACGTCGAGCCGGAGGCCAAGCGCATCCGCGTGGAGCCCACCGCCGACGCCGGGGTCGGCCTGCATGCCCTGCGCCAGCTCGAGGCGTCGCTGCGCACCCGGTTTTCCGGATGGGACATCACGGTGATCCCGGTGGTCGGGCCTCTGCCGTCGCTCTATTTCGAGTCCGGGCGGGAGAACTTCCTGATCGGCCAGCACGAGGCGGTCGACGACATCGTCTGGGCGCTGAGGGCGTGGCAGGTCGGTGCGGTCACGGTCACGGGGTTCGCAAGTTCCACGGGTTCGACGGCCAGCAATCGTTCGCTCGCCCTGCGGCGGGCCGAATGGGTGGCGGAATCCTTGCGTGCGGCCGGTTTCGACGCCCTGGTTGCCGCCGACGTACGCGTACCCGGCCAGCGCGACCTCGAGCGACAGTTCGGCGTGACCTACTTCCAGCGCGTCGACATTCGTCTCGGCCAGGGCCCGCAGCCGTTGACGATCCCGGCCGCCACCGGCTGAGTGGCATCACGGGCCACGGATAGTCGTGAGCGCGGGCCCCGAAAGCCCTCGATCTAGTCGGCAATACCGCCGGATACCCCCATGCGCACTGCACTGACCGCGACCTGGACCCTGCTGATCGGCATGGCGTTGTTGATGCTCGGCGCCGGCCTGCAGGGCACGCTGGTGGGCCTGCGCGCCAGCCTCGAGGGCTTCCCCACGCTGCTCGCCGGTGTGGTCCTCGCCGCCTATTACTTCGGCTACATGGGCGGCTCACTGATGACGCCCGCGCTGGTCAGCTCGGTCGGCCACATCCGTGTCTTTGCGGCGCTCACGTCGCTGGCCTCGGTGCTGATCCTGTTGCAGGGGGTGTTCGTCGCGCCGCTGCCCTGGACGCTGCTGCGCATCGCCTCGGGGTTCTGCTTCGCCGGCATCTACGTGGTCGCCGAGAGCTGGTTGAATGACCGTGTCGACAACGAACACCGGGGCCTGCTCTTGTCCCTGTACATGCTCGTCTGTTACGCGGGTCTTGGTCTCGGGCAGTTGCTGCTCAACCTGGCCGATCCGCGCAGCACGGTGCTGTTCATCCTGGTGTCGGTTCTGATCTCGGTGGCGATGGTGCCGATGGCGCTCACGGCAAGCGCGGCGCCGGAGTTCAGCGTGCCGGTGCGGGTGCGCCTGCGCGACCTGTTTCGCCGCTCGCCGCTCGGCGTCGTCGGCGTGGCGCTGTCCGGTGCCGTCTCCGGCTGCCTGTTTTCCCTGGGCGCGCTCTACACAGACGGCAAGGGATTCTCGACCCTCGAGGTGTCGCTGTTCATGGCCGCGGCCATCCTCGCAGCCTGCATCACCCAGCTGCCGGTCGGGCGCGTATCAGACCGGATGGACAGGCGTCAGGTGGTTGCCGCGGCCTGCCTGCTGGCGGCGCTCGGCGCGATCGGCGCATGGTGGCTTGCGGACATCTCGCGCACCGGCTTCTTCCTCATGGTGGCCGTCTACGGGGGCATGAGCCTGACGCTCTATTCGCTGAGCCTGGCCCACGTGAACGACCAGGTGCCGGCGCAGGAGCGGGTCGGCGCCAGCAGCACCTTGATCCTCCTGAACGGTGCAGGCGCCTTCGTCGCACCCATCGTCGTTGCCGCGATCATGGAAGTCGCTGGCGGCGACACCTTCCTGCCGCTGTTGGCCGCCATGCACCTGTTGCTGGCCGGCTACGCGCTATACCGCATGACCCGCCGGGCCCCCATGCCGGAGGAGCAGAAGATGCCTTTCGTCGGCACACCGCCGGGCACGAGTTCCAGCGGCGAACTGCTCGGTCACGGGTCCGAGGGCGCGGACACGGCGAGGTAACCGGTTACCTGGGTCAAGCGACTGCACCGGGCTGCCGGACACGAAAAAGGGGTCCAGCAGGACCCCTCTTTCCAATGCGGCTTGCCGGCTGTTCGGCGAACGACGCCTACTCGACTGGGGGCGCCCCGGCCTGCTGGGTCAGGAAGCCGATCTTCTTCAAGCCGCCCCGCTGCATGGCGAACAGCACGTCGGCCACATACTCGTAGCGTACGCGGGGGTTAGCGCGCAGGTGCACCTCGGGCTGCGGGTCCTTGTTGGCCTCGACGGAAACGAAGCTGAGCATGGTGTTGCGGTCTACCACGCTGCCGTTCCAGAGGATCGATCCGTCGAAATCGATTTCGACGTCCAGGAACTCAGGCTGCTCGGTCGGGGGATTCGGCACGTTGCGCGGCAGGTCGATCTTGACCGCATGGGTCATGACCGGGATCGTAATGATGAAGATGATCAGCAACACCAGCATGATGTCCACCAGCGGGATCACGTTGGGTTCGACCATCGGGTCGGATCTGTCGCCGCCTACTGCTACTGCCATTTAGCTGGTCCCCATGTGTTGCGTGCGCCCACCCCAACCCGGGATTCGCTGCCCGGGCGCCATCGTTGGCCCGTTCGAGGGGTGCGGATCGGCATGATAGAGCCGCTGAAGCGCGGAATAAAGCCCCGCAGGCTGTGGTCGGCGCCTGTGGCCCGGTTTTCCGGGTTTTTCGGGTATTCGCCGGCCTTGGGCGGGGGCGGTCTGGCCGGGTGCGCTGCCTGTCGCGGCTCAACCAGGGCAGCATGGAGGCTGGGGTTTTCGCCGTATCCACTTGATTTGCCGGGACCTCGGATCTGGAACCAATCCCGGGCCTCGCTGCCATTCGTGACTACCACGACGCCGACGCCGATCACGGTGCTATCCTCCAAGCAATCAACGAGATAGGACATCAGGGGACCCCGTCATGGCTCAAAGCAACGCGGACATCCGCAACATCGCCCTGGTCGGTCACGCAGGCAGTGGCAAGACGCTGCTGGCCGAGGCCCTGCTGGCGGGCGCCGCCGCGATACCCGTCAAGGGCAGCCTCGATCGCGGCACCACGGTCTGCGATTTCGACCCCCAGGAAAAGCGCCTGCTGCACTCGCTCGACTCGGCGGTCTGCCACCTCGAGACCGCCGGCACACAGGTCAACCTGCTCGACACGCCCGGCATCCCGGATTTCATCGGCCGTTCGTTGAGCGTGCTCGAGGCGGTGGAGACGGCCGCGGTGGTCGTCAGCGCAGTAACCGGCGTCGAGCCGATGACACAGCGCATGATGGATTTCGCGCGCGCCCGCGGGCTGTGCCGGCTTGTCATCGTCAACAAGATCGACTTGCCGGAAGCACGGCCCGAGGAGGTACTCGTGGAGTTGCGCGAGCGATTCGGCAGGGAGTGCCTGCCGGTCAACCTGCCGGGCGACGGTGGCAAGCGCGTGGAGGACGTGTTCTTTCAGCCGTCCGGCCAGAGCACGGATTTTTCATCTGTCGCCGATGCGCATACCGAGATCATCGACCAGGTGGTCGAGGTGGACGAGGAGCTGATGGCACTCTACCTCGAGCAGGGCGAGGACCTCGAACCGGCTCAGTTGCACGACCCCTTCGAGCAGGCGCTGCGCGAGGGACACCTGATTCCAGTGTGCTTCGTCTCGGCCGAGACCGGGGCCGGTGTCAATGAACTGCTGAACGTCTTCGCGCAGCTGATGCCAAACCCGACCGAGGGCAACCCGCCGCCGTTCCTCAAGGGCGACGGAGCGAAGGCCGTGCGCGTCGAAGTCCAGCCGGACCCGGCCCGCCATGCGATTGCGCACGTATTCAAGGTGGCGATCGACCCGTTCGTCGGCAAGCTGGGCATATTCCGCGTCCATCAGGGCACTGTTCGCTCTGGAGGACAACTGTTCGTCGGCGATGCCAGGAAGCCCATCAAGATCGCCCATCTGTATCGCCTGCAGGGCAAGGACACGGTAGAAATCCCCGAGGCCATCCCAGGAGACATCGCCGCCGTATCGAAGATCGAGGAGTTGCACTTCGACGCAGTGCTGCACGATTCGCACGACGAGGACAACTATCACCTGAAGTCAATTGCTTTCCCGCCGCCGATGCTCGGGCTTGCCATCGAGCCGGAACGGCGCGGCGAGGAGCAACGCCTGGCGGACTCGCTGCACAAGCTGATAGCGGAGGATCCCTGCGTGCGGGTTGAGCACCACGCGGCGCTCAACGAGACCGTGCTTTACGGCATGGGCGAGTTGCACCTGAGGGTGATGCTCGAGCGCATGACCGAGCGCTATAACGTCCACGTCAAGACGCGGCCGCCCAGCATTCCCTACCGCGAGACCATCACTCAGGCGGCGGAAGGGCATCACCGCCACAAGAAGCAGACTGGCGGCGCCGGCCAGTTCGGCGAGGTATACCTGAGAGTCGAGCCGCTCGAGCGCGGGG
This sequence comes from uncultured Gammaproteobacteria bacterium, assembly GCA_963715485.1. Taxonomy (GTDB): domain Bacteria; phylum Pseudomonadota; class Gammaproteobacteria; order Steroidobacterales; family Steroidobacteraceae; genus SG8-30. The sequence goes on along the minus strand of OY970244.1, from coordinate 2,772,057 downwards.
CGGGCTTCGAGTTTGTTAACGCGGTGGTCGGCGGCGCCATTCCTCACCAGTTCATACCGGCGGTGGAAAAGGGCGTGCGCCAGGTACTGAACGACGGCGCCGTGGCGGGCTTTCCGCTGCAGGACCTGCGCGTGACGGTCTACGATGGCAAGCACCACTCGGTTGACTCGAAGGAAGTCGCCTTCGTCAGCGCCGGCAAGAAGGCGTTCCTGACCGCCATCCAGAGCGCCGGGCCCACGGTGCTGGAGCCGATCGTGAAGGTAGAGATCACGGCGCCGGCGAACTCGATGGGCGACATCACCGGCGACCTGGCGACCAAGCGGGGCCGCATCAACGGCAACGACAGCCTCCCCGGTGCCCGGGTGATCGTCTCTGCCTTTGTGCCACTGGCGGAACTGACCGACTACCAGACGCGTTTGAAGGCGCTGACCGGCGGCGAGGGCAGCTACACGCTGGACCTGAGCCACTACGACCCGGTACCACCGCGGACGCTGCAGGAACTGAGGGAGGCCTGGAAGCCGCAGGCGACGGAGGACTAGACCAGCACCCGTTCGATCCCGCCCTCATTGGCTCGCCGCACGTACTCGGCCATCCAGTCCTCGCCGAGCAGGTTGCGCGCGATTTCGACGACGATGTAGTCCGCGTCCAGGTCGGCATCGTCTGCATAGCGCGCCAGGCCCTGCAGGCAGGACGGGCAGGAGGTCAGCACCTTGATCCCGCCGTCGAAGCCGTCGGCCCGCAACGCGTCGGCGCCCTTGACTACCTCACGCTCCTTGCGGAAGCGGACCTGGGTCGAGATGTCGGGGCGGGCTACGGCGAACGTTCCGGACTCACCACAGCAACGGTCGTTCTTGCCGATCGGGCCGTTGGCCGATGAATTCATCAGTGTGTTTACAACCGTCAGCGGGTCGTGGTTCTTCATCGGCGAATGGCAGGGGTCGTGGTACATGTAGCGCACCCCGGTGGCGTCCTGTAGTCGCACTCCCTTCTCCATCAGGAATTCGTGGATGTCGATGATCCGCGACCCGGGAAAGATCTCGTCGAACTTGTAGTCCTGCAGCTGGTCGTAACAGGTCCCGCAGCTGACCACGACGGTCTTGATATCCAGGTAGTTGAGCGTATTGGCCACGCGGTGGAAAAGAACCCGGTTGTCCGTGATCATCTTCTCTGCCTGGTCGAATTCGCCAGCGCCCCGCTGGGGATAGCCGCAACACAGGTAGCCTGGGGGCAGTACGGTCTGCACGCCGACCTGCCACAGCATGGCCTGGGTCGCGAGCCCGACCTGTGAGAACAACCGTTCGGATCCGCAGCCGGGGAAGTAGAAGACCGCTTCGGAGTCGGCGCTGGTTCGCCCGGGATCGCGGATGACCGGAACGTAGTCCCGGTCTTCGATGTCGAGCAAGGCCCGTGCGGTCCGCTTCGGCAGCCCGCCCGGCATCCTCTTGTTGACGAAGTGCACCACCTGTTCGTGGATCGGTGCCCTGCCGGTGGTCGCGGGCGGCCGGCGGGTCTGCGCCCTGGCGAGTGTCGACAGCAAGCGGTGGCCGAGGCGCTGCGACCTGTATCCCCAGTCGATCATCACTTTCCGCGCCAGCTTGATGGACTCGGGGCGGTTGGTGTCGAGGAAGTACATCGCCGCAGACTTGGCCGGATTGAAGCGCTGCTTGCCCATACGCCTCAGCAGGTCGCGCATGATCATGGATACGTCGCCAAAATCGATGTCGACCGGACAGGGCGTCAGGCACTTGTGGCAGATGGTGCAGTGGTCAGCCACGTCGCCGAACTCGTCCCAGTGCCGGATCGACACGCCACGGCGTGTCTGCTCCTCGTAGAGAAATGCCTCGACCAGCAGGGAAGCGGCAAGGATCTTGTTGCGCGGCGAGTACAGCAGGTTGGCGCGCGGCACGTGGGTAGCGCAGACCGGCTTGCACTTGCCGCAGCGCAGGCAATCCTTGATGGCGTCCGAGATCGAGTTGATGTCGGACTGCTGCATGATCAGCGACTCGTGGCCCAGCAGGTTGAAGCTGGGGGTATAGGCGCGGGTCAGGTCGCCGCCTGGCAGCAGCTTGCCCTTGTTGTAACGGCCCTCGGGGTCGATGCGCTCCTTGTAGCGACGAAATTCGGCAGTCTCGTCCGGCGACAGGAACTCGTACTTGGTGATGCCGATACCGTGCTCGCCGGAGATGGCACCGTCGAGGTCGCGCGCGATGCTCATGATGCGCTCGACGGTGCGGTTTGCTTCGTTGAGCATCTCGTAGTCGTCGGAGTTGACCGGGATGTTGGTGTGCACGTTGCCGTCGCCGGCATGCATGTGCAGCGCCACGAACAACCGGCTCTTGAGTACGCGCTTATGTACTGCACGCAGGGAGTCGCGAATCAGCCCGAACGTCGCGCCGGCGAACAGGCGCTCGACGGGTGCGCGGACCTCCGCCTTCCAGGACGTTCTGACCGTCCGCTCCTGCATCACGTCGAAGACGCGCAGCCCCGGCGTCACCGCCACGCGCCGCGCCAGTTCCTCGACCAGCGGCGCGGACAGCAGCGACTGCAACGGTTCAAGTGCGTCGGAAAGACGCAGGTCCAGGTTCGCGAGCAGCCATGACCAGCGCCGGCGGGCGGCTCGGACGATCTCGAGCGCCTGTGCAGGCCGGTCGCCCAGCACCTCTGCGACCGCCAGCGTGGCATCCAGTTCGTCCGACGGAGCCAGCTTCATCTCGCCACCGAGCGCCAGCTCCAGCTCGTCGAGCAGACGCAGCTTGTTACGGGTGGACAGTTCGATATTTATCCGCTCGATCGCGTCCGTGTAGTCGCCAAGGCGTCCCAGCGGGATTACCACGTCCTCGTTCAGCTTGAAGGCGTTGGTATGGCGGGAAATGGCCGCGGTGCGTGCCCGGTCGGCCCAGAATTTGCGCCGCGCGTCGGCGCTCACGGCGACGAAGCCCTCGCCGGCGCGGAGGTTGGCGATGCGGATCACCTCTGAGGTAGCGCGCGCCACCGCCTGTTCATCGTCGCCGACGATGTCGCCGAGGAGCACCATCTTCGGAGTCGCGCCGCGGCGGGATCTGGGCGTGTAGCCGATGGCCTTGAGGTAGCGCTCGTCGAGGTGCTCCAGGCCTGCCAGGATCGCGCCGGCGGCGCGGCCGGCGCCGTCCAGGTAGTTCTTGATCTCGACGATGGATGGAATCGCTTCCCGTGCCTGGCCAAAGAACTCCAGGCAGACCGTGCGCGTGTGTGCGGGCATGCGGTGCAGCACCCAGCGCGCGGAGGTGATAAGGCCGTCGCAACCCTCCTTCTGCACGCCGGGCAGGCCACCCAGGAACTTGTCAGTCACGTCCTTGCCGAGGCCCGCCTTGCGGAAGCGCACGCCGTCGATATCCAGCATCTCGGTGCGGATAACGCGCGCCTCGTCGGCGGACTTGCGGCCGTCCTTCCAGGTAAGCTCGAAGCGTGCGACCGGTGCCTCGTGGATCTTGCCGAGGTTATGACCGATTCGCGTTACCTCGAGCCAATTTCCCTGCGGGTCGACCATCCGCCACCAGGCGAGGTTGTCGACTGCGGTGCCCCACAGGACGGCCTTCTTGCCGCCTGCATTGACCGCAATGTTGCCGCCGACGCACGACGCGTCGGCAGAGGTCGGGTCAACCGCAAACACGAGCCCCGCGGCCTGCGCCGCGTCGGCTACCCGGCGCGTCACCACGCCGGCGCCCGAGAGGATTGTGCCGACGTCTCCGGCCACGCCAGGCAGTGCCCGGCGCTCGACCTCTCCGAGCGTCTCGAGTTTCTCGGTGTTGATGACGGCCGACAGCGGCGTCAACGGGATGGCGCCGCCGGTATAGCCGGTCCCGCCACCGCGCGGGATGATGGTCAGGCCGAGCTCTATGCAGGCCCTGACGATTCCCGGGATCTCGTCTTCCTCGTCCGGGGAGATCACCACGAACGGGTACTCGACGCGCCAGTCGGTGGCGTCGGTTACGTGCGATACACGGGCAAAGGCGTCGAAACAGACATTGTCGGCCCGTGTCAGGCGCCCGAGCAGCCGCCGCGCGCGGGAACGCAGGGCGCTTACGTCGTCGCAGTCCCGCTGGAACTCGTCTACCGCCTGGCGGGCGGCTGCCAGCAGGTTGGCGACCATGGCATCGCGCGCGGCATCCGCCAGGTCGCGTCGCTTGTCGATGTCGCCCAGCCGGTGGTGCATCGCCTCAATCAGCTGTCGCCGGCGCTTGCTGTTGTCGAGCAGGTCATCCTGCAGGTAAGGGTTGCGCCGCACGACCCAGATGTCGCCGAGGACCTCGTAGAGCATCCGGGCGGAGCGGCCGGTGCGACGCTCGTGCCGCAGCTGGTCGATGATCAGCCAGGCCGGGTCGCCGAGCAGTCGGATGACGATCTCGCGATCCGACAGCGAGGTGTAGTTGTATGGAATCTCGCGCAGCCGCAGCGGCGGCACCGTTTCGGGTGGCTCCGGCGCATCCGACAGGGGCAGGGGCAACGTGACGTTCATTGGTTGCTGATATTAGCTGGCCGGCGACTCCTGCGGGGCGCGTAATCCATGCAGCGGCCGCTTGCACCACCATGGAGCAGGCATCCGCGTGACGGCAGCAGCTGGCCGACACCAGAGGGCGATTTGCGCGACAATGTCACCAGGAAACGAGCGAGGCGGCAAAACGTGAAAGTGCAACTGTCGGTGGAGGAGGCGCGGGTAGTCGGCGCGCTGATCGAGAAGGAGATCACGACGCCGGACCAATATCCCCTGTCACTCAATTCCCTCACCAACGCCTGCAACCAGAAATCGAACCGTGACCCGGTCATGCAGCTCGACGAGCGCCGCGTGCAGCAGCTCCTGGACGGGCTGTCCAGGCGAGCGCTTGCCGTGGACCGGTCGGGCTTCGGTAGCCGGGTTCCAAAGTATCGCCACCTGTTCTGCAACACGGCTTTTGGCAGCCTGAAATTTTCTCCCCAGGAACTGGCGATCATCTGCGAGCTGTTGTTGCGCGGGCCCCAGACCCCGGGGGAGCTTCGTGGGCGTGCCAGCCGAATGTGCCCGTTTGGCGACGTGGGCGAGGTGGAGGCGATCCTGGAGCAACTATCGAGCCGCGAGGATGGGCCGTTCGTGGCGCGCCTGGCCCGCGAGCCGGGTCGGCGCGAGTCGCGCTACGCGCAGCTGTTCACCGGCACTCCGGTGGCCGGGCCGACGGAATCCACCCCGGCAGTCACCGCGCCGGTGGCGCAGGCCATCGCGCCGGACGATCGGCTCGAGCTGCTGGAGCGCAGCGTGGAGCGACTGGAAATGGAAGTCGCGGAGCTGAAGCGTAAACTTGGTGAATGAACCTGGCTGCGCGCCGTGTCGACGGTGCGGGCCCTGGCCGGAGATCCTATGAGCATCAAGACCGATACCCGCATCATGGCCGTCTTCTGCGACTTCGAGAACGTCGCGCTCGGTGTACGCGACGCCAAGTTCGAGGCTTTCGACATCAGGAAGGTGCTCGAGCGGCTGCTCCTGAAGGGCAATATCGTAGTCAAGAAGGCCTACTGCGACTGGCTGCGCTACAAGGAGTTCAAGGCACCCATGCACGAGGCCGCCTTCGAGCTGATCGACATCCCGCACGTGCGGCAGTCGGGCAAGAATTCAGCCGACATCCGCATGGTGGTCGACGCGCTCGACCTCTGCTACACGAAGGCACATGTCGATACCTTCGTGATCGTCAGTGGCGACTCGGACTTCTCGCCGCTGGTCAGCAAGCTGCGCGAAAACAACAAGGTCGTCGTCGGCGTCGGTGTCAAGAACTCCTCCTCGGACCTGCTGATCGCCAACTGTGACGAGTTCATATTCTATGACGATCTTGCCCGGCAATCGGAGCAGGCCCGGAGCACACGGCGCAAGGCGAAGGCCGTCAAGCGCACCGAGAAAGCCGGCCCGTCACCGGAGGAGGAGAAAAAGCAGGAGGCCTTCGATCTTGTCATCGAGACCATCGAGGACCTGATGGAGGAACGGGACTCGGAAGAAAAGGTCTGGGGTTCCATGGTCAAGCAGGCGCTGAAGCGCCGCAAGCCGGGCTTCAACGAGAGTTATCACGGCTTCAAGACCTTCGGCAAGCTGCTCGAGGAGGCCCGTGAGCGCAAGTTGCTGGACCTCGAGCACGACGCCAAGTCGGGCGGCTACATCATTTCGCGCGTGCTCACTCACTGACGCACCGGGGTGTCGCGGCGCGCGACGCAGGAGACGACATGACGATGCATACGGTTTGCGACGAGGCCGACCTGCCGGTCGGCAGGATGAAGGCAGTCCGGCTTGACGGCACAGGGGTGCTGGTCTTTCACCTCGAGGATGGCTACTACGCCACGCAGAGTTCCTGCACCCACATGTTCGCGCCACTGGCGCGTGGCAAGATCCTGGACGGTTGCAAGATCCAGTGCCCGTTCCATCGGGCCCGGTTCGACATCAGAACCGGCGAGGTCATTGATTGGGCCAATTTCCCGCCTGGCGTACAGTTGCTCAACGCCGTCCGTGGGGAGAAGGCGCTGAAGACCTTTCCCGTGACCATCGTCAAGGGTAAGGTCCGCGTCAGGCTCTAGAAAAAAGGAACAGTCCCCTTTTTCGGGATGTCTCCTTCCTGGACCTCCAGGATGACCTTGCCGACGGTGCTGCCGGACTGCAGTAGCTGCATGGCCTCGGGCGCACGATCAAACGGCAGGCGCTGTCCGACGTACGGTTTGCGTCCGCCGGCGTGGCGTATCAGGCCCTCGATGGCCGCGGGCATGCGCCCGACCTCGTCCCACAGCCAGATCAGGTTGAAGCCAATGAAGCTTTGGTTGGCAGAGATCATTGCCAGCGGATCCAGCCGCGGCCTGCGCAGGTACTGCCACAACAGCGAGGGGTAGTTTGGCCGCCGCCCGGCCGGCATGAAATCGGCGGCGCCAAACAGCACGAAACGTCCCTCGGGATTCAGCTTGCCGAAGGCTGGCCTGAAATACGGGCCCAGGACCGCATCGAAGACGACATCGAGTCCCGTCGCGCCCACCGCCGCGAGCGCCTGGTCGAGTTGTGCCTGGAACCGTCCAGGCTCGCGAACGATGATCGACTCTGGAGACAGGCCGTAGTGGGTTTCCAGAAACCGGCGCTTGTCCTCCCGGCCGACGGTCGCGATAACCCTCGCGCCGACGCTCTCCAATATGCCGAGTGCCTGCAAGCCCACGCCGCCTGCGGCGGACTGCACCAGCACTGTGTCGCCGGCCGCTACGCGAGCGCGTTCGACCAGGCCATACCAGGCAGTCATGCCCTGGACCGGCCATGCGGCAGCCTCGGCGGCGCTCCAGCCGGCCGGCAACGGGATGGCGTAGTCCTGGTCGAAGTTGAGCCTGTCGGCATAGGCGCCGAAGCGCGTCAGGACGCAGACGCGATCGCCGGCAACGAGACGCGTCCCGGGTCCGACTGCCTCGATGGTGCCGGCACACTCGAGGCCGGGAATGAACGGCCCGGATGGGGTCGCGGAATACAGACCGAGGCAGGCGAGAATATCGGCAAAATTGAGGCCGATAGCCTCGACGCGAAGGCGCGCCTGCCCCGGCGCCGGGTCGGGCAGGGATTCCTTGACCCGCGCCAGCCGGGCGAGCGAGCCGGCGCGTGGAATGCGCCATACGGTCCTCTGGACAGGCATGACCGGAGTCTACGCCAGTACCCGGGCGGGAGATTGCGCATGAAATTCAGGACAGTGCTCGGTGCCCGGCTGCCAGGAAAGCCTGCTGGTCGGCGCGCTGGCCGCCCAGCAGTCGGTGCGGCTCGAATCGGGTCCCGGCGACCTGGTCACAGCTGGGGAGCGCATTGATCTCGGTGAGCGTGTTCGCGACCTGCGCCGGGGATCCGACGGCGCCTCTACCTGTTGAGGGAGTCCGAAACAGACAGCCGGATGCTCAGGCTGGCGCAGAGGTAGCAGAATGACTCAAGCCTGGCCGGTTTCCCCGTTGCGTTGTGTCAGTCGCTGCCAGATCCAGCCACCCGGCAGGTCGCGCCCGGTTCGCACGTAGTCGAGCACGTTCACATTGGCCAGTGACAACTGCTGCGATCGGCGCGCACGGAGCCGGCCGGCGAACAGGATCTCGTCGCCGGCCGCCAGTTGCATTTCGTCGTGCGGGAGCAGCTGGTCGCGGCCATCGCGCCGCAACAGCAGCGGCAGACAGGCCAGCAGTTCAGAGCGGTCGTTCGGGCTCCGCAGCAGATCGCCCAACCGGGGCAGCGTCCCGTCCGATGCGAGTGCCACCTGTACCGCGGGAGCGTCTGCTGCGTCCAGCCGGATGCTCCAGGTCGCCAACGTCCCCTTGTGGTTGAGCGCATCGAGCCGCTCAATCAGATGAGTCGCCCAGGCCTGCGGTTGCTGCCGTGCGAGGGCGAGGAACGGGCTGAGAAGGGGCGTCGAGATGATGGCCAGGCAGCGGCCCGCGATCAGTTCGGCGGACACCACCGTAACGTCGGCGTCGAAGGCTTCAAACAGGCTTTGATTCGCCCGCAGGTTTTGCCGCACGATGACATACAGGTCGGGGTTGAGCTCCCGTGCAGTCACGGCGATGGACAGGTTGTTCACGTCGTCATCGGTACCGGCGACGATGCCCACGGCCTGCTTCACGCCGGCGCGCAGCAGGGGCTCGGCCTCGGTGCCGACTCCCTGGATGAACCTGGGCCCATCCTGCGGGGCGGCCGGGTCGATGATGGTGACGGCGAGCGACTCGTGGTCGAAGGCGCCCACGACCTCGCGGCCGAAGCGACCGTATCCGCATACCAGCCAGGTGCCGCGCGGCGGCGACTCGTTGGTACCGGAAGCGCGGCGCAGGAGCGCCGTCAGTCGCATGATCAGCCCGAAGGTGGCCGGCGCCTCGAGCGCCGTGGCCAGTGTTTCGCCAAAGATCTGGAACGGGTTGACGACGTGGTCGGTACCGAATGAAGTCATGTTCTCGGCGACGCTACGGGTCATGGCGCGAGCGAGCACGGGCACGCGGGGGTTCAGCAGCCGGACGGTGATGGCAATGGCGAGGTTGGCCGCGTCGTCGTCGGTCAGCGCCATGACCCCACGGCAGGCGGGGTTCTTGAGTCCGGCCACGAGCAGGTGGTCGGGGCTGCTGGCGTCCGCGTTCAGCGCGGGTGCGTCGCTCGCGTAGTGGGCGAGGTCGATCGTATCCACGCAGCCCGGGTCGACGTCGAGGATGGTGAAGCGCAGGCCCAGGCGGTCGAGCGTGCGGCATACCAGCGCGCCGGTCTCGCCGTATCCACAGACGATGTAGAAGGGCTCGTGCAGGTGCTGTACCTGGCGCCGGAAGCGCCGCTCGACCAGCGCATGCCGGAAGCCGCTGTCCTGGACCAGTGCAAGGACGCTGCCGATGGTGTAGGCCCAGTTCACCACCGACATGTAGATGACAACCGTCACCCACAGCCGCTGCTGGTCGGTGAACTCGGTCGGAATCTCTCCGAATCCGATCGTACTCGCCGTGTAGCTCAGGAAGTAGAACGCATGGAAGAATCCCATCGGTGCCGGGTTGCCATCCGCGTCGATGCCCGGGATCAGCACCATGCCCAGGATGCCGATGGCATAGACGGTGACCAGCAGCACCAGCGGCTTGCGCAGCCGCCGAAGCGTCAGCAGCAGTACGCTGTCCATCTTGTCAGCGGCGCAGCATCAGTGTTTCGGCGACCAGCATGATCACGGAGACGACGTTGGCGAAAACTGCACCAGCCGCGAGCGACACGATGGCCGCCATGCTTGCACCGGATATCAGTCCGCCGGCCTCGCGCGAGGCGAAAAACCAGACCAGGGTCGCGGCAACGAGCTGCAGCACCGCGACCAGGCTGGTTGCAAGATGCACCGCACCAAGCTGGGTCCTGTCGCCGAACTTGAGCAACGTGGCGATCACGTTGACAACGACCGCCGCATAGAGCTCCGGGGCGGCATGATGGGTTGGATCACCCATGTCGCCCAGCACGAACCCGAAATTCAGGGTCGCAGCGAGCAGGATGAAGAAGCCGAAAATCACCTTCTCCAGGTTCATGGGCAGACTCCGACGATTGACTGCCTGCAAGCTTAAACCGACCCGGCCCGGCCCAGGCAAGGAAAATTCCGCAGGGTACGCTTGCTCCCTGGCAACACGTCGCTTGCCCGGCGGCCCGCAACTCGCGTTAGATTGAGCATATGGACCGCACAGAACGCTTCTATCGCATCCGTCGCCGGCTGGTCGAGAAGGGGACGCTGACTCGACGCGAGATCGAGGAGGACCTCGAGATCTCGCATTCGACTTTCAAGCGCGATATCGACTACATGCGCGACCGGCTCAACGTGCCGATCATCTGGTCACCCGGACAACAAGCTTATGTGCTCGATCCGGACGCGGACGTCGCCGAATTGCCGGGCGTGTGGTTCAGCCCCGGCGAGATCTACGCGCTGCTCGAGATCGAGCAGCTGCTCGAGCAACTGGAGCCTGGATTGCTTTCCCGACAGCTCGGACCGGTACGCGAGCGCCTGGCGGGACTGCTGGAGGGCAGCGAGAAGGGCCACCGCGAGATCCGCCGGCGCATCAAGGTTCTGCCGATGGGGACCCGGGGAGTCAACCGCGAGATTTTCGAGACCCTGTCGTTCGCATTGCTGGACCGGCGCCGGCTGCGCATCCGTCACCTGCGGCGGCAGACCGGCGAGGAATCTGGTCGCGAGGTGTCGCCCCAGCGGCTCGTGCACTATCGCTACAACTGGTACCTCGACGCCTGGTGCCATACCCGCGAGGACATCCGTATCTTCGCGGTCGACGCGATCAAGGGCGCCCAGGCGCTGGAGTTACCGGCACTTGAGGTCGAGGATCGGCGGCTCGACGAAGTCTTGCGTGCCGGTTACGGCATCTTCGCCGGCGAGTCGGTCGAGCGGGCAATTCTGCGTTTTTCCCCAGGGCGCGCCCGGTGGGTAGCGAACGAGATCTGGCATTCCCGGCAGGTCGGCCGCATGGAAGCAGACGGGTCCTATGTGCTCGAGATTCCCTACAGCCAGGAACCCGAACTGGTGATGGACATCCTGAAGTACGGGCGTGAAGTGGAAGTGCTGGCGCCGGCCTCGCTCCGGATTCGGGTAGCAGGAGAGCTTGCGGCGGGGGCCGCCCTCTACAAGGATGGTCCTGGCGACGCGTGAGCTGGCAGGGCCTCAGCGATCGGGCAGCGGGATGAACTCGCTCTCGCCCGGCACGCGCGGAAAGTTGCCCGTCGCCCAGTCCCGCTTGGCTTGTTCAATGCGTTCCAGCGAGCTGGAGACGAAGTTCCACCAGAGGTGGCGCGGGCCGTCCGCCGCGGCGCCCCCCAGTAGCAACAGGCGGGCGCCTTTGGGACTCTCCAGCCGCGCCTCGGCGCCGGGTTCGAGCACTGCCATCTGGCCTGCTTCGACCGCGCTGCTTGCCAGCAGGACCGTGCCGACCGCTACGTAGACGGCGCGTTCCTCGTGTTCCGGGGGCAGGGGTATGGAGGCACCGGCCGGCAATTCGACGTCCGCATAGAGCGTTGGTACCAGCACGTCGACGGGCGACCGCGTACCGAATGCATTCCCGGCAATGATCCGGACCGTCGCCTCGCCTACCGCGAATTGTGGCAGCGATGCAGCCGGGTGGTGCCTGAAAGACGGCTCGCACTCCTCGAATTCACGCGGCAGAGCGACCCAGGACTGAATGCCGTGAATCCCGTGGCCGCTGGCACGCAGATCGTCGCCTGTTCTCTCGGAATGCACGATGCCGCGGCCGGCGGTCATCCAGTTGACCGCGCCCGGCTCGATGGTCGCGACCACGCCCAGGCTGTCACGGTGAACCATGGCGCCTTCAAAAAGGTAGGTAACGGTTGCCAGGCCGATGTGCGGGTGGGGGCGGACGTCGATGCCAGTGCCCGGGGCAAACCTTGCAGGACCGATGTGATCAAAGAAAATGAAGGGCCCGACCATCCTGAGGCCGGCGGCGGGCAGTACTCGCCGGACCGAGAATCCGCCGAGGTCCCGGGGGCGGGGCTGGATGAGACTGCTGATGACGCCTGGCATGCCTGGGCCAAGAATACCAAAAGCATGGACAACTGCGGTCGGCTTGACCGGCGGAGGGTGCTGCAGGCGCTGGGTGCAGCGGCGGCGACTGCTGGCTGCAGCCTGTTGTCCAACGGTTCCCTGAATGAGCGCCCTGCCTGGTTTGATCCCGTTGGTCCCCGCGCGCCCGTCGTTTTCGTTCACGGCGCCTTTGGGTCGCGACTGCGAGACCGGCGAACCCACAGGGAGATCTGGCCAATCGGCGTGCCCGACCTGCTGGTCAGTGGTTACCACGAGCTGGCGCTGCCGCTCGATCCCGATACCGGCGAGGCGCTGCCGGACGACATCGAGGCCTACGATCTCTTCGACGCTGCCGGAGTGGTCGAATTCTATGGCTCCCTGGTCGACATGCTCACCTCGGCGGGCGGGTATCGCCGCGCGTCCGCCGACGTGGCGGTCGATGACGCCGTGCCGCGACTGTATGCGCTGATCTACGACTGGCGCCGGGACCTGTCACATGCCGCGCGGCTGCTCGACGAACTGATCGAACAGGTGCGGACGGCCTACCGCTCGCCCGGCCTGCGCGTCGACCTGGTCGCACATTCGAGCGGCGGACTGGTCGTCCGCTATTACCTCCTCCATGGAGCCAGGCCGCTGGCGGCCGGCGGCGGCGACCCGCCCGATTTCTCGGGCGCGGCCAAGGTTCGAAGTGCGGTGGCCATCGGCGTGCCGGAAATCGGGGTGGCGCGGGCGGCGGCATCATTGACGGAGGGCGAGCCAGTCGTGCTCAACCGCGTGGGGCCCGAGGTTCTCGCAACTACGGAGATCAATTACCAGCTCCTGCCATATGGCGACGACCTTTGGCTGGTCGATGCCGCAGGTCGTCCTATCCTGGCGGATGCCTGCGATCCGTTGACTTGGCGCGAATTCGACATGGGCATGTTCGATCCCCGTGTGCGTGCGCGGATTCGTGGCGAAGCGAGCAGCCGCAAAGAGGGATTGGCGCGGCTCGCGCTGCTCGAGCGTGGATTCGACGCCAGGCTCGACCGCGCCCGGGATTTCCGCTCGGCCGTCCGGGCGGCCCCCGTCCCACGCAGCGTTCGCTACTATTCGATCGGGGGCGACTGTCGCCCGACGCAGGCGCGTCTGCTGGTTGAAACAGTTCATGGCCGCCCAACTGTGCGCTCGCGGCCCGAAGACGTGCGTAACCGTCGCGAGGATCTCGACTACGATCGGTTGATGCTGGAGATGGGCGACGGCATGGTGACGCGCGCCTCGGCGGCCTGTCGTCCGGCATGGCCGGTGGGCAAGTCGCCAACAGATCCGGCGGAGGACTGGCGCTGGCAGCGTTTCGTGTGTGCCTCCCACAATCAGCTCGTCGTCAACATCGACTGCCAGCGTGCCTTGCTCCATGCCCTCGAGGACGGAGGCGACGCGGTTTCGGCGTCCCCAGGTTGAGCCGCCGACCGTTGACCTTAAGCTGCGGGAGGTGGGCAGCGGTCCCGGACGCAGGTACCGCGCTCTGGCCGCTGCCGGACGTCCAGCGTCCCGCCGATGCTCTGCGCACGGTAGGCCATGCTGCGCAGTCCCAGGCCGCCCTGATGGAGCGTTCCGGCACCCATTCCACTGCCGTCTTCGACGAATTCGAGACCGGCGTTGCCGTCAGTCGATAGAAGCTGGATGACGATCGTCTTCGGGCGTCCGTGGCCATCGTAACTCCCGGCAGAGCTTGTACGCCCGCGCCTGGAGGGTAATCTAGACTGGGCGGCGCAAGCGGGTGGCAACCAACCTCGAGGTTTCGTTCCCATGGTAACCAGAATTCTCACGCGAGCGTGCTCGGGTGCTGGCCTCGCAGCGCTGCTGGCGGCATGCACGACAGTCCCGGAACAGCAGCCCGTCGCCGAGTCCGCACCCGATGTACAGGTCATCCTGGACCTCGAGACCCGTTTTGCGGCGGCTTCCCGGGAGCGTGGCGCGCGCACGGCGTTCCTGGAGTTTCTCGCCGAGGATTCAATCGTGCTGCAGCCCGGGCCGGTCTGGGGCCGCGCAGCCTGGGAATCCTCGGAAGAAATTGCCGGTACGCTGGACTGGTCGCCGGACTGGGCGGAGCTGGCCGGCGACGGCTCGCTTGGTTTTGCAACGGGTCCCTGGTCGCTCGCACCGGCCGGCGAGGGTTCGCAGGTCGAGGGCAGGTACCTGACCGTCTGGCGGCGCGGCTCGGCCGGATGGGCGGTGGTCTTCGACGGCGGCTTCGGGCGGCGCCCGAACGGAACGCAGGACCATCCCCGGCCGGAAACCGCTGCTGCGGCCTGCGAACCGGGCCCGGCAATCCTGCCGGGCGAGTTGCAGGTGCGCGACCTGTCGCTGTCCGGTTCGGCACCGCGGCCTCATGGAGCGAAAGTACTCGAGCGTCTGGCTGGGAGCGCCGTTCTGTTCCACCCGCCGGCGGTCGAGGGGTTGCGTGAGCGGCCGGCACAGCAGGCTGCGCTCGACGCGTTACCGGCGGCCACGCAGCTGTGGCCGATGGGTGCCGGCATCGCCTCCTCTGGCGACCTTGGTTACACCTATGGATTGTCGGCGCCTGGCGCGGATGAAGCCGCGGACGCCAGCTATGCACACCTGTGGTGCCGTCTCGGAGGCGAATGGCGGCTGTTGCTCGAGCTCAGAACCCGGTTGCCGAGTTCGTGATCGCGGCTGCTCCTGCCTAACGCAGACTGCATTCTGGCTGCCGGCGCCGGAAGTCGCGGTTTCGGACGGTTGTGGAGGACGTATGCAATGAACCAGCCAGTTGAAGGAACAGAGCCGATCGTGCTCGCCATCGACATCGATGCCGCGCCGTCCATCTGCTTCGAGTGTTTCGTCGCCGGTTTCGATCAATGGTGGCCGACGCTGACCCATTCACTTTCACGGGCAGCCGCGACGCGTTGCGTGTTCGAGCCGCATGAGGGCGGGCGCATCTTCGAGACAGCTCCTGACGGGACCGAGCACGCCTGGGGATCTGTAATCGCCTTCGAGCCGGGCCAACGGGTGAGGTTCTCCTGGCATCCGGGGCGCGACGCTGAGTCGGCCCAGTGGGTCGAGGTCAGCTTCATGAGCGCGGGGCAGGGCAGTCGTGTGATCCTGACCCATGGTGGTTGGGAAGCGCTTGGAGAAATTGCATCTGTGCTGCGCCGCGAGTATGTGCCCGGCTGGCAGCATGTGTTTGGCGACCTGTTCGGCGGCTACGCCAGGCGGCGCCACTAGCCAGACGGTTGTCCGTGGGCCTCGCAAAGGCGGCTCAATGACGCTGGTTTCCACGTCAACTTCCTGTCCGCAATCCGTCGCCAGTTGGCGACAGCCTGTGCTGGCCTGAGTTGCCACTGCGGACAATCATTGCCTCGTCGTCGGGCCACCGACTTCATGAGCTCCCCGGCTCAACCGGCCCGGCCATTGGCCGCCCGTGGGATCGTCCCCACGGGCGGCAATTTCCAGAAGCGATCGTGGTGCGGAACCCTGGCCGCCCTGGCGTTGCTGGCGATCCGTGGCAGTAGCGGGAGGAAAAGGCCACCTGTCGATACGTCGGCGTGCAGTCGAAATCATCGGACTCCTACCAACCCGGATGAGCGAGGTCGCATCGCCACGATCGGCTGGGGCTGGTTCGGGAAATGGCGCGATTTTTAGTAATAAAGTCAGATAGTTACTGGGAAACCACCCACTCGATCACCGACCCCTGGATGGCCTCACCCGGCCCGTACTGGACGCCCTTGCTATTTACCATAATCACAACGACATAGGTCCGGCCGGATTCCCCCGTCACGTAACCCGCGATGGAGCTGGCTCCATTTAGCGTCCCGGTCTTCATCCGCACGCGGCTGGGGTTCTTCAGCCGCCCAAAACGCTTGCGCAGGGTGCCGTCCAGCCCGCCCAGTGGCAGTGTGGCCAGGAACTCCGGGGCATAGTCGCTCTTCCACGCCGCCTGCAGCACCTTTGCCAGGCTGTCGCCAGAGATGCGCGCATCGCGCGAGAGGCCCGAGCCGTTTGCAATGGCCAGCTCATCGAATTCCAGTCCCCGACCCTTCAGCCAGTTCCCGATGACGGCTTCGCCAGCGGCGGTGGTTGCGGGCGTGGTGCCTTTCTCCGCCGCAAGCGTCAGCAAGAGCGTGCGGGCCATGACGTTGCTGGAGAACTTGTTGGTGATGCGGACGATTTCGGCCAGTGTCAGCGACTCCTGCGACAGCAACTGCCTGGCAGTCTTCGGAGTCGGTGCGCGGAGCATGCCGCCCGTGATGGTGCCGCCCTGCTGTTCCCACAATTGCCTGAAGGTGCCGTAGGCAAACTCGGCCGGACCCAGGATCACTTGCCGGGATGTCTGCGGCGGGCAGCTCAGCGATACGGTACCGCTGATCACGATCTTGAACGGGTCGCTGGCGGGATGATTGATGCTGAAACTTCGATTGCGTCCGGCGCAGCGCGCATTGACGGGCTTGATCCGGTTTTCGACCTGCAGGTTCGCCGGGTAGGGGTCCACGGCGACGTCGATCGCCTCGCCGTCCTCGTTCGGCCGGATGGTGAATTCGGAAGATTGCAGGTTCACCAGCAGTGCGTAAGGCAGGACGTTATAGGTCCGGTACGGTCGGCCGTCGAAGTCGCCGGGACGCTGGTCCTCGGGCGCGAACAGCTCGTCGTCGATGATGATGTCGCCCTCGATTGCTCTCAGTCCGGTCTGCCGGAGGTCGGTGACGAACCGCCACCATCGCTCGATGGTCATCAACGGGTCGCCACCACCCTGCAGGTACAGGTTGCCCTGTAGCGATCCCTTGGCAATCGGCCCGTCGGCGAACGCCCGGGTCTTCCACGTATATGCGGGCCCGAGCACGTCCAGCGCGGCAAAGGTCGGCAGGATCTTCATCACCGACGCCGGAATTCGCGGCGTCGCCGAGTTCATCTCGATCAGGCTCTCGCCAGTCGCGAGGTCGCGAACAACGACGGTTACGGCCTCGTCTGGCACCAACTGCTGCTTGACGACGGCTTGCGGCCGGTCGGGCAGGCCATTGGCGGCCGCGGGCGCAATGACCAGTGCGGAAAGAACCAGGACGAGGGGGGCGGCAAGCCGTAGCATGGCGTGCGACTATAGCCGGACGGCAGCGCCATGCAACTTCAACGCATCGGGGTTGTCACACGTGTGCGACGAGCGAACCCCGCGGCAGACTGCGGATTCGCCCCGGAGCGACCCGGATCGGGCTCGAGAGGACAGAGAAAATGACTTCCACGCGTATTGCAGCGGGCTTCTTGGCATCTGCGGGGCTGGCACTCCTGCTGGCGGCTTGTGGCGACCAGGCTTCGTCATCCGCCGGGGCCAAGGTTCCCACGCCGGCGATCCAGCAGGCGGACGCGCCGCCGCCAGTGCCAGTGGTCATGAACACCGCCGGGCTGCCGGATTTCAGCGGGCTGGTCGATTCCTTCGGGCCCGCCGTCGTCAACGTCGCGACAGTCGGTCGGCTGTCCACCAGCAACGGCGGCATGCCGGGCATGGACCCGGACGACCCGATGCAGGAGTTCTTCAAGCGCTTCGGCTTCGGCACGCCCCCCCGGGCGCACCCGCCGGTGCGGGGCGAGGGCTCGGGCTTCGTGGTCAGCCCCGACGGCTACATCATGACCAACGCGCACGTCATCGACAAAGCCAACGAGGTTACGGTGCGTTTCACAGACAGGCGCGAGTACTCTGCCACCGTCATCGGAAAGGACGATCGCACCGATGTCGCGGTGCTGAAGATCGACGCAAAGGACCTGCCATACGTTCGCCTGGGAGACCCCGAATCACTCAAGGTCGGCGAGTGGGTGGTTGCGATCGGGTCGCCCTTCGGCTTCGAGAACTCGGTCACCGCCGGCATCGTAAGCGCCAAGTCACGCTCGCTGCCGGGCGACGCCTATACGCCGTTCATCCAGACCGACGTGGCCGTGAATCCAGGCAACTCGGGCGGTCCGCTGTTCAACCTGGAGGGCGAAGTCGTCGGCATCAACTCGCAGATCTACAGCCGCACTGGAGGCTACCAGGGCGTGTCCTTCGCGATCCCGATCGACGTCGCGGTCAGCGTACGCGACCAGCTGATCGAGAATGGTCGTGTGGAGCGCGGACGAATCGGCGTCACCATCCAGGACGTCAACCAGGCGCTGGCCGACTCGTTCGGGCTGGATCGTCCGCAGGGAGCGCTGGTCAGCTCGGTCGAGCGTGACGGGCCGGCAGATGACGGGGGCGTCGAGGCGGGCGATGTCATCCTCGCAGTGGATGGCCGGCCGGTCGAGTACTCGGGCAACCTGCCGCCGATTATTGCCGAGATCAAGCCGGGTACGACTACGACGCTGACAGTCTGGCGTGACAAGTCCCGCAAGGATCTATCGGTCAAGATCGCGCAGCTCGAGGATGAGCGAGTGGCGAGCGCCGACGACCTCGGTGGCATCGAGGGTGGCAAGCTGGGGCTCGCAGTGCGTCCGTTGAGTCCCGCCGAACGGCAACAGGCTGACACGGAAGGCCGGCTACTGGTCGAGGATGTGACCGGGCCGGCCGCGATGGCCGGCGTCGCCTCCGGCGACATCATCCTCGCGGTCAACGGCCGCAAAGTCGACTCCGTGAAGGCCCTGCGCGATGCGGTCGATGCCTCGGGTAATACTGTCGCGCTGCTCGTGCAGCGCGGCGAAGCGCAGATCTACGTGCCGGTGAAGGTGGGTTGATCGTAGCAGCGGTCGAACCCCCGAAATGGGAACGGAAAGGGGGACAGTTCCCTTTTTGCCCTTGTGCCCGCTGCCGCCTCATGCCAGCCTTCCACCAATGCGCGTAACATTATTTCATTCCTTGGCCGTCCTTACCCTGATGCTCAGTGCGGGTGCCGCGCCGGCTGACGCTGCGCAGGGTTCACCGCAAGTCTTCCGCGACTGCCCGACCTGCCCAGAGATGATCATCGTGCCTGCAGGCATGTTCGTGATGGGAACGCCGACCGCATCAATCGACGAGGTTGAATCGGCGGCCGAAACCCAGGCAACGGTGATCCGCATCGCCAAGCCCTTTGCGTTGGGACGCTACGAAGTGACGAGGGCCGAGTTCTCCGAGTTCTTGCGCGAGTCCGGTTACGAGATCCGCCCTGGCTGCCGCACCTGGGACGCCGCGCTGGGACGATTCAATGACGACGGCCGTCGCGACTGGCAGGCCCCCGGCGTTCCTGCGGAACCGACCGATGCGCACCCGGTTACCTGCGTTGCCTGGGCTGACGCGCAGGCCTATGTGCGCTGGCTGTCGCAGAAGACCCGTCAGCGCTACCGGCTGCCGTCCGAGGCGGAGTGGGAGTACGCGGCGCGTGCCGGTACCACTACGCTCCGGTTCTGGGGCGACGCACCCGAAGACGGTTGCGATTTCGCCAACATCTACGATACGTCTGGCCGCACGGCCTACAAGCTCGGCTGGCCGAATGTCGGCTGCTCGGATGGCTATCCGGACGTCGCGCCTGTCGGCCAGTTCAAGCCGAACGCCTTCGGCCTGCACGACATGATCGGCAATGTCTGGGAGTGGACCGAGGACTGCTCGACCGGCAGCTATGTCGGGCGCCCGACGGACGGCGGCGCGTGGACCTGGCTCGGTGGCTGCAAGCGCCGTGTCATGCGGGGTGGGAGCTGGATTACGCCACCCGGGCAGAGCCGCAGCGGAATGCACGGCGACGCTGACGACAGTGAACGCGCCGATTTTACCGGCTTTCGGGTCGCGCTCGACCTGGACGGCGCGGTACGCAGGGAGGAACGCTGATGCGCGCAGTTCCGGTCGGCCTGCTGCTCGTCCTCATCGCGCCTGCCGTCGTTGCGCAGCAGCCTGCGGGCGCGACCGACTGCGCCGAGTGCCCGGCGCTGGCGCTGGTACCTCCCGGTGCCTACAGCATGGGGACGCCCCCGGACGCCGTCGAGGTCGATCCGTCGACCGGAGAGACGCCCGCGGTCGCTATTTCCATCAGCAAGCCGTTCTACATCGGCGCGAAGGAGATCACGGTGGCCGAGTTCCGGCGCTTCGTCGAGGCGACCGGTTACGAAGCGCCACTCGGCTGTCGGGTGTGGCTGGCTGGCCAGTGGGTCCACGAGCGTGATCGGAGCTGGCGCGACCCGGGCTTTGCGCAGCCTCCTGCCGACGACGAGCCGGTCGTCTGCGTCAGCTGGGTAGACGCGCGGGCCTACGCCGACTGGGTGTCGCAGCGCAGCGGGCTCCGGTACCGTCTGCCGTCCGAGGCGGAGTGGGAGTACGTGGCGCGCGGTGGCACGGCGTTTCCGCGTTATTGGGGCGCGCGCGACTCGCAGGAGGACATGCCGATCTCGCTCGCCTGCGACAACGCCAACGTTTACGATCGCTCTGCGATCGATGCCTATGCGTTTCCCTGGCCCAACGCCAATTGCAGCGATGGTGTGGTGGGAGTGGCCGCCACCGGACGCTACAGGGCGAATGCGTTTGGCGCCTACGATGTGATCGGCAACGTGCGCGAGTGGATGCAGGACTGCTACACCGCCAGCTACAGAGGTCGGCCGCAGGATGCTCGCGCCTGGACCTGGCAGGGGGGCTGCGAGCTCAAGTCTGTGCGCGGTGGTTCCTGGGCGAGCAGGCCTCTCGATGCACGAGCCGCGGCGCGCGATGCGGCGCTGCCCTCGCTAAGGCAAAGCGACCTGGGCTTCCGCCTCGCGCGCGACTATGACTAGTACGCCCCGGGACATTCTGTACAGGACCTGTGAATCGGTGGGCGTGCGAGCGGTGTGTTGATCCGTCTCGAAACCTGCGGCTACAGGAAGGTCGCCGCGGAGCCTCCAGGGATGGATATGAGGCGTTCTCGACGGGGATCGGGCCGCCGCTAGATCAGCCGGATCTTTCGCCACGCGCCCTGGCGCCAGCGCAGCGTCAGCGCCACGCCGATCACCATCGAGTAGATCGCCAGCGCGCTCCAGCCACCCATCGCCGCGAAACCGAAGCCGGGGCCGCCGAACCAGCCCTGGCCCGGAGCGAAGGTCAGGAAGTAGGTCAGCGGCATGAACAGGCCGAACCCGAACACGAATACCAGCAACGCCGGGACGCGGACGTCTCCCGCACCACGCAGGCAGAAGTTGGACGAGAAATTCAGCCCGTCGCTGAACTGGTAGAGCGCCGCGATCCACAAGAGCTTCACCGACAGGGCGATCACCGCGCCTGCGTTGGGGTCGGCTCCGTTGACAAACAGCGGTACCAGTAGCGAGCCAGCCAGCGCCATCAGCAGCCCGAGCCCACCCATCGACAGCGAAACCAGCGCAATCATGCGCGTCCCCAGGCGCTCGGCCCAGTCGCGATCACCCGCGCCGATGGACTGCCCGACCAGCGTTGTTGCGGCTAGTGCCAGGCCGATGCCGGGCATGTAGGCGATCGAGGTCGATACCATCACGATCTGGGTGGCCGCGCCATCGACGGCGCCGATGCGCACCTGCATCAGCTGGAACAACGCGGCTGCCAGCAGGTCGGCGCTGCCGGTCGCCGCCATCGGCACGCCCAGCTTGATCTGGCGCCAGATCGCCCCGATCCGGGGGCGCCAGGTCAGCGTCGGGCGCATGCGTGCCGCGTCCACTCGCAGCATCAGGAAGGCTGCCATGGCAATGCCGCCGGCCTGCGCCCAGGTGGTCGCCCAGGCGGCGCCGGAAATTCCCCAGCCGAGCTTGAAGATGAACAGCTCGTTCAGCACGACGTTGCCCGCGGCGACTACCAGCGTCACCAGCAGCGGCAGGCGCGTATGACCGATGCCGTTGAAGTATGCGGTCATACCCCACAGCGCGGCTGCGAGCGGGCCGCCGATCATGCGCGGCTGCCAGTAGTCGAGCGCCAGCGACTGGATCTCGGGGTCGAGGCCAAACGGGCCGAGTAGCCCCGGCGCGATCCAGATCAACACGATGAACACGGGCGCGGTGGACAGCGCACCCCATACACCGGTCCACATGGCCTGGCTGGCACGCCTGTAGCGACCGCCGCCGTAAGCCTGCGAGACCAGCGTCTGCACGGCCATGGTCGCGCCGCTGAAAACGAACAGCGACAGCACGACCAGCCAGTAGACAGCGGCCATGGCGGCGGTCGCCTTGACGGACAGCCGGCCGATGAACCAGGTGTCCGTGAGACCCAGCACCGCCTGGATGGTGCTGTTCAGCACCAGCGGCGCGGCCAGTGTGAACACCGCGCGCATGTCGATGTGGCGCTCGCCCGCGGCGTCGAGTCTCAGGGCGGGCAACGGTCGGGCTGTTCTGGATTGCTGTTTCATGACGGCAATTCCCGGCCTTTGTCGTGCACTGCGGCCCGAGGCGGCTCCGGGCGCGCGCAGTATACGCGAGCAGCGGGTCCATCAGTTCCGATCGCCGGGCTGCGCTTGCGGACCTGGGGGCGGCCGCGAACCGTTCCGTTGGGCTACAATTTGCGCCCCAGCGGCATCCGCACCGCAAGAACTTACCGAGGAACCACCGTGGCCGACACCGTCTTCCCGCCCGAGGCCATCGAAACGGAGTGCGTGGTTATCGGCGCCGGACCGAGCGGTTTGTTCGCCGTGTTCGAGCTCGGCCTGCTCGGCATGAAGTGCCATGTCGTCGACTCGCTGCAACACGCGGGCGGGCAGTGCGCCGAGCTCTACCCGGACAAGCCGATCTACGACATTCCTGCGCTGCCGGTTTGTGGCGCACAGGAACTGGTGGACCGGCTGTTGGAGCAGATCAAGCCCTTTGGTGCCGGAATTCACCTCGGGCAGGAAGTAACCTCCCTCGCACGTCGTGACGATGGCCGCTTCGACCTGACGACCGCCAAGGGAACCCGCTTCGACGCCGGCGCGGTGATCATCGCCGCAGGTCTCGGCTCGTTCCAGCCGCGAAGGCTGTCAATCGGGGGTGCGGAAGCGCTGGAAGGCAAGCACGTCCACTATCGCGTGTCGCGCGCGGAGGAGTACCACGGCAAGGACCTGTTGATCGCCGGCGGTGGCGACAGCGCGCTGGACTGGGTACTCGAATTTGCCGGCAGGGCGAAGTCAGTAACCCTGGTGCACCGCCGCGCCGAGTTTCGTGCGCAGCCCGCCAGCGTCGCGCGGATGCGGGAGTTGGCCGAGGCCGGCAAGCTGCGGCAACTGACCGGCCAGATCGTCGCGTTGACCACCAGCGGGACCGGGCTGACCGGGGCGACGATCAACTGCCAGGACGGTTCGACGACCGAGGTCGAATGCGAGCACGTTTTTGCCTTCTTCGGCCTGCACCCGAAGCTCGGCCCGATAGCCGACTGGGGCATCGATCTCGAGAAGAAGGCGCTGAAGGTGGACACGGAGAGGTTCGAGACCAGCGTGCCCGGCATCTTCGCCGTCGGCGACATCAACACCTATCCCGGCAAGAAGAAGCTGATCCTGTCAGGCTTCCATGAAGCTGCGCTTGCCGCTTTCGGCGTACAGGCACACGTCTACCCGAAGAAACGGCAGTTCCTCCAGTACACGACCACCAGCCCGATCATGCAACAGCGGCTCGGCGTCACCGATCCGCCCGGCTCGGGAAGCTGAGAACAAGTATCACCCCAGGGCTGCGAACCTGGCCGGTGCGTCCGACCGCGCCGCCGCCTCGGCCGCGCGCGCCGTCTCCCACAGGTCG
The DNA here is from genome assembly GCA_963715485.1 of uncultured Gammaproteobacteria bacterium. Taxonomy (GTDB): domain Bacteria; phylum Pseudomonadota; class Gammaproteobacteria; order Steroidobacterales; family Steroidobacteraceae; genus SG8-30. The sequence continues at coordinate 2,748,418 of OY970244.1, read as the reverse complement.
CCCAGGATCGACACCGTCGTTGGCCAGCGACCGGCACCCTTGCCTGAAATCTGCTGATTCGTGCCGTCGGCAAACTCGATCTCGACCCGGTTTTCCTCGCCGCGTGCCCCTGCCAGGAATCGCGTGGGCGGCAGCCACTGCGGTGCGACCCGCGCGCGGAGCTCACCGTTGCAACGGTCGATCTCGGCAACCAGGCGCAACACCTGGCCCGGCGCGCCGGGCCCCGCCGTCTGGAGTGTGTCGATACCGCTAATGGCGATGTCGGCCGGGGCGGCACCGAATGCTGTCTGGGCGCACAGCCGCAACTTGAATCCGGCATCCAGGCCGGAAAGGTCGGCGACCGGATCGGGTTCGGCAAAGCCGAGCGACTGCGCCTCCGCCACTGCTTCTTGGTAATTGACGCCCGCGGCCAGCCGGTCGAGGACGAAGTTGCAGGTACCATTCAGCACGCCACGAATGGCCACGACGTCGCGGCTCCGGCGGAGGGCTTCCAGCACCGGAACCGCTCCGCCTGCCGCCGCCGAGAACCGCAGCTGTGGATCAGGTGAGCGGGTGTAGTCCCAGAAGCTGTCAATGTGCGGAGCGACCGCGGCCTTGTTGGCAGTGATCACCCTGCGTCCGGCGGTCAGGGCGGTCAGCAGTACTTCCGCGGCGGGAAACTCGCCGCCGAGCGCCTCGATAACGATATCGGCATCCTCGTTGACAGCGTCCCAGGGGTTAGTGGACAGCAGCGATGGTGGAACGCCCGCGGCGACGTGCCGGGCCGGATCGCGAACCACGACCCGCACCAGTTCAAAGCGTTCCGGCTGAGCGAGCAGGCGCTCGTAAACGCCGCGGCCGACCGTGCCGAGACCGAGCAGCACGACCCTGAGCGGCACGATCCAGGGGCTCTGATGGAGCAGCGATGGTCCGGGTCCCACCACGGTTGCGTGGTCAGCGCCGATGCGGGTCACTCGAAACGACTGCCGGTGCAGGTGTGCGAAGCGGATGGTCTTCGGCTGGACGAGCCGGCCTGCGACCCGCAGGGCATCGTCCCAGGTGACCTGCAAGTAGCGGCGCGGCGCGGGTCCGGGTGCGGCCGGGTCGCGCTCGTACAGTCCATCCACATCCTTGAGCAGGAGACAGTCGGCCGCCAGTCGCTTGGCCAGGAACAGCGCGGTGTAGTCCGAGCCACCGCGGCCGAGCAGCACCGTGCGGTTCTGCTCGTCATGTGCGACGAATCCCGGCACTACCACCGCGGCGAGCGTGCCGAGCGCTTCATGCAGCAAGGCTGAATCGAAGTCATGCGGTTCGGCATCCAGCGGATCGCCATGGGCGCGCAGCGTGAACTGCTCGGGCGGCAGCAGGCGCGCTGGCACCCCATGCATGGACAGCGATAGCGTCAACATCGCGGCCGATTCGATCTCGCCACTGCCGACGAGCGATGCATAGGCGTAGGGGTCGGATCGACCGCCGACGCTGTGTGCGCGCTCGATCAGTGTATCGGTGACGCCGGCAAACGCGGACACGACGGCGACGACGCGCCGCCCGGCGCGCACATGCCGATAGATTTCGTCCACCGCGCCCGGAAGATCAGCTGCGGAGCGCAGCACGGAGCTGCCGAATTTCAAGACAACGATATTGCTCATGGACATCCAGCCTCGAGAATTGCTGCGACGGCCCCTGTGAACCGCCGGGCGACGCTGGCCGGATGCTTGCGGGTGGGAGCGGACACAAAAAGACCCGCTCGGCCGACGGGCGGAGCAGGTCATGCTTCGCTCGCTTTAGCTGTATTTCTAACGCGCCCGCAAGCTGAGGCTCAAATCGGCGCCGACAAAATTATAGGACGCCGCCGCATCGCGGGTCAACGGGCCAAAACATAGGGATTTTCCCAACAAGGGGACGGTTCCTGCTCCAGCAGAGACAGGGACCTGGAAAAGGGAACTGTCCCCTTTTTTCAGATCGCTGGTAGGCTTGGCCGATGAACAAGCGACTCGCCGAACTGCTGCAATTGCTCGACCTCGAGCGGCTCGAGACCAACCTGTTTCGCGGAGTCAGTCGGGACATCGGCTCCCCGCAGGTATTTGGTGGGCAGGTCCTCGGTCAGGCGCTGGTCGCGGCTTCGCGTACCGTCGAGAACCGGCTCGTGCATTCGATGCACGCGTACTTCCTGCGTCGCGGCGACGTCAATGCACCGATTGTCTACCAGGTCGAGCGCAGCCGGGACGGCGGCAGCTTCACCAGCCGTCGGGTCGTGGCGATCCAGCATGGCCAGCCGATCCTGACGATGTCCTCGTCATTCCACGCCCTGGAACCGGGCAGCGAGCACCAGTCCACCATGCCGGAGGTGCCTGCGCCGGAAGAGCTGGCGGACGTGGCGGAGGTGACCCCGGACATCCTGGAGCGGGTGCCCGAGAAGGTGCGGCGATTTTTCGAGCATGAGCGACCCTTTGAGTTCCGCCACGTGCGGCCACCCGACTATCGCAAGCCGGAAAAGCGTGAGCCGGTCAAACAGGTATGGTTTCGCCTGGTCGACCGCGCACCCGAGGACCAGGCGCTGCATCGCTGCCTGCTCGCCTACGTTTCGGACTACCATCTTCTGGACACCGCGAACCTGCCGCATGGCCAGCCCTGGTTCGAGTTGCAGATGGCAAGCATTGACCATGCAATCTGGTTCCACCGTGAGCTTCAGGTCGACGACTGGCTGTTGTACTCGATCGACAGTCCTAGTCGCTCGAGCGCGCGCGGCTTTGCCCGCGGCAGCATCTTCGCCCGCGATGGCAAGCTGGTCGCGAGTGTGGCGCAGGAAGGGCTTATCCGCGAACGGTCAGGCGGCTGGCAAGGCACCCGGCCCCCGGGTTCCGGAACCTAGGTGAGAAGGCGGTCGGTGCAATAGTGAAGATCGGGCTCATTATTCTGGGGCTGGCGGCCGCCTATCTCATCGGTCACCTGTTCATGGTATGGCGTTCGCGGAATTCGAACCTCCCGGAAAGACCCGCGGGCGGGTGGAAAAAGCCAGAGGAATGGGACGACGATGAAGACGATTGGCCCGATCCGCCAAAGGCCTGAGGCCGTGCCGGTCACTCGAGCGACAAGGTCATCCTGACGTTTCCGTCGGCGGCGTCAGCCTCATCGCCTCGCGAGACGAAGACGCGTTCCCCATCGAGTCCTTCGTCACCAAGTAGTGCATCGCGAACCGCCACGGCGCGCGCCTGGGCCAGCTCCTCGACCTGCTCGCCACCCACCGCGAATCCGGCCCGTAGTCCAGGCTCGAGCTGGCCGATGGCAAACTCGACCGGGTCGGGTTTCGGCTCGCCTTCGGCTGGCTTGGGCGGCTTTGGTAAATCCGGCTTGTTGCCTGTCGTCTGCTGGTACAGCGCCTTCAGGCGGCGTAGATATTCTGCGCGATCCATCTTCCACGCATCGCTGGCTGCCTCGCCAACTGCGCTCGACACCGCTGCTTCCCAGCTCGCCTGCTCCAGCGCCGGTCCATCGACTGCCGCGGCGGCCGTCCAGGGAATTTCCAGCCTCAGGGTCGGACGCTCCGTCAGCGCCTTCCTGAGGACCACGATCTTATCCGTCGCCGCGGCATCGACCTCCGCGGATCCCGCGGCGAAGTCCAGGTAGGCAAGGTCCTCGCCGCCACCGAAGAGGTTGCCGAGCAGCGCGAAGGGGGCAGTCACGATCTTGGTCATCAGCCCGACGAAGGCCTTCCAGATGATCGGGCCGAGCTTGAACTGCGGGTCGTCGACGGACCCGCTGACTGGGAGCTCCAGGTCGATCACCCCCTGCGAGTCCTTGAGCAGGGCGACCGCCAGCTTGATCGGCAGCCCGATGGCGTCCGGAGAGTCGATCTTGTCGCCGAACTCCAGCTGGTCCAGCTTGACCTGGTGGATCGCTTCGAGCCGGTTGTCCTCGACCCTGTATTCCGTGTCGATGAACAGCTTGCCCTTGGCAATCTGGTAGCCGATGAACTTGGTGGAGTAGGGGTTGAAGCTGGTCAGGTCGATGTTGCGGAAGGAGGCCGCGATGTCGATATAGGTGGCCGGTGCCAGCAGGTTTAGCTTGCCGGCGATGTGAACCGGCGCGTAGCGGTCAACCTGCCCGTCCAGTTCGAGCTCGGATCGCGACCCCGGATCGGACGAAGATCCCTTGATGAAGCCCTTGAGCTGCTCCATCGCGATCTGGAAGTCCGGCTCGGTGGTGAAGTCGGCGAAATTGACGCTGCCATCCACGATGCGCGTGTTGCCGATGGTGATGGCGACCGAAGGTCCGGTCGGTCCGGCGACTGGTGCGACTACTTCATCACCGGCGGGCTTGCTGGTGTCGGCCTTGCTGTCCTTGCCGCTCTTCGCAGCCGCGCGCTCCGCTTCGATCGCCGCTGCCTTGTCCGCGGCCGCCGCAGGGTCGAGTATCGACTCGATGTTAGTGACCCCCGACTCCGCCAGGATCAGCCGCATGTATGGTTCGCGAGCGACGATCTCCTTGATGTCGAGAGCCGCGGGAGTGCTGGCGTAGCGGATGCCATTGACCTCAAGCGACTTCCAGTTGACGAAGTCTTCCTTGAGTGGCCGATCCCGCGTGTGCAGGTCTGCTATCGCGATGTCGCCGGTATAGCTAGCCTTCAGGGGGTCGATGCCCGTGACCTCCAATCGGCCCTTGCTGGTCAGCGCGCCTGACTCAAACAGCAGGTCGGTATGGTCGTCCAGGTAGGGCTGTAGCGGCGTGAGATTCAACGCACGGACCTGCAAGTCCATCCCGGCCTCCAGGGGCTCCAGCCGGATCGACCCGCTGGTGCTCACCTCGCCGCCAGCTCCTGAGGCGACGACTGCCTCGACCTGAAGCGACTCACGGGCCGGAACGGCGAAACCTTGCACCTTCACGGACTTCGCCACGAGCTCGAGCGTGGCTGGTCGCTTGAGGGTCCGGTTCTCGAACGGTAGACGGGCGTTCAGCACGGAGACGGACGGAATTGAAACGGACCAGCTCGACGCTCCGTCCTCCGCGCCGGTCGATGCTGCGGGCACTGCGTCCTGTTCATCGGCTCGAGGCAGTACACCCGGCGCATTGAAGCCCGAGGCGTCCAGCCAGACCGGCGCCACCACATCCGTCACCTCGATCGAATTCATGACGACAGTCCTGGCGGCGAGGTCCACGCGCGTGTCCCGCAAGTCGATGGCAGGAATCTGCCAGGGCACGTCGTAGCCCTGCGCGACCGTGGAAAGCTCGCGAACCGTCAGGCTCGGCATGTCGAGGATCAGGGTGAACGGCTCGCCGGCCAGGCTGAAGTCATAGGTGAAGCCGAGGTCGATGATGCCGGATTCGAGGCTCACCGGAATGAGTTCGCCCAGGTACTCGGAGATGGCCGTAGCCTGCAGGCCCGCCAGCGTGAGGGAACCTTGTGAGGACAGCGGGGCGACGCCAAAACTGCCGTCGACGCTTAGTTGGCCGGCTCGATCAGACCCGGCCGTGAACGCGAACGTATTGCCGGAGCCGGCGGTCCGGAAATCCGTGAGCTCGAAGGAAACCGGCGCCAGTGTCGTCGCAAAGGGCTGGGCGCGCGTCAGGTCAGCGACGTCGATCCGGCCTTCCGCGACGTCGAGATTACCGATTCGAACCGCAGGGATATCTGGCGGCTGCTGGTCATCGGGCGCCGGATCGCTGTTCGGTGGCGCCAGGTCCGCGAGATTCAGGCTCCCGTCCGCTCGCTGCACCACGCGGGCATAGGGTCGCTCAACGTAGATGTCGCGGAAGGTCCAGGCACGATGCCACAGCGAGGCGAGTTCGAAGTCGAGGAATAAGCGGTCGAAGCCGAGCATCCGCTTGCCATCGGTGTCAGGCACGGTGAAGTCCCGCGCCTCGAACTCGAAGGTGAAGGGATTGAAGCGGACTTCGCCAAGGCCGATCTCGCGACCGTAGTCATCGGCGAACAGTTCGGTCACCTGGCTCCTGACCAGCCGCGGGACCCAGTAGAACCCGGCCAGGGCGTACAGGCCAAGGGATCCGGCCACAATTGCCGCCACAGTGAGGATCTTCTTCCGGCGCATCGCAATCCTTCTTGCGGCCGGTGCTACCGACCTTGCTGTTTGACAGGATGATGACCTCTCCGACCTGCTGATCGCAAGCGGACGTCGCAGGGCGTTTCATCCCTGCGCTACGGCCCAGTCCTCGCGGGAAATCGCGTAAAGATGAACGTCCCACCAGTGACGGCGGGCGCGGGCGTAGCGCCGGAAGGTAGCTTCCCAGCGCAGGCCGGCCTTGTCCAGTACACGGAGCGAACGCTCGTTATGGATCTCGACGGTCGAAAGGACGCGCTCGACGCCCAGTTGAGCAAAGGCGCTCCCGACCAGCGTCACGGCCACCTCGCTCGCGTAGCCTTGCCGCCAGTGGCGTCGCGCGAACAGGTATCCGATCTCCGCTTCCTGGCGCGAATGCAGGGTCAGGTCGCAGGCTCCGATCAGGGTGTTGTCATCGACGCGCGTCACCGCGAGTTCCCAGGCCTCGCGCGGTTCGTCTCGCTGCCGGCGGATCACGCCCGCGAGGTGGCGTCTGGCGCCGCTCTCGTCGCGCGGGCCATAGAGCATGTAACGGGTGACGCGTCGATCGCTGTAGAGCGTCGTGACCGCGGCGAGATCCTCACCGGAAAACTCCCGCAGGCACAGCCGGTCGGTGTCGATCGGGAGCCTGAGACGGCGGCCCCTGCCGGTCATGCGTGCGCGACCGGCCCTGTGGGCCGGGAATTGCCAGTCGCCGACCAGATGGGCCCGGGTCGCTGCAGGCGTTCGCTCAAGGATTCATTCCTCTCGCAGGACCTTGCCCGGGTTCATGATCCCTTCCGGGTCGAGTACGCGCTTGAGCCGGCGCATCAGGTCGAGTGCCACCGGGTCCTCATAGCGCTCCAGCTCGGCCACCTTGTGGCGGCCGATGCCGTGCTCCGCACTGAAGCTGCCCCGGTAGCGTGCCACCAGCTCGTGTATCGCGCGGTGCACTTCCTCGGCACGCCGCAGGAAGACCCGTTGGTCACCGCCGCTGGGGAAACTGAGGTTGAAGTGCAGGTTGCCGTCGCCGAGGTGTCCGTAGGCGACCAGCCGGACGCCCGGCACCAGCCGCTCGAGCAGAAGCGCTCCCTCGTCGATGAACTCCGGCAGTCTGCCGGTCTGTACCGAGACATCATGCTTCAGGCTCGCGCCTTCGCGCGCCTGGGCTTCCGGGATGTTCTCGCGGAGTTTCCAGAAGGCGCTGCGTTGCCCGAGTGAGGCGGCCAGCAGGGCGTCGTCCAGGGCGCCGCGCTCGATACCGGCAGCCAGCTCCGCCTGCAATCTCTCGGCCAGGTCCGAGTCCGCCTGCGGAAGGCTCACTTCGACCAACGCGTACCAGTGATGGGGGTGGCCAAAGGGATCGGTCGCCCCGTCAATATGGCGGCAGACCAGCTCCATCGCGCTACGCGGAAGGAGCTCGAAGGTAGTCACATTGTCGCCGAGCGAACCACGCAGCCCGGCCAGGAGATCGACTGCGGCCTGTGGAGACGCCAGCGCGACCAGTGCCGTGGCGTAACCACGTGGGCGCGGAAACAACTTCAGGCATGCCGCCGTGATAATCCCCAGGGTCCCCTCGGCGCCGACGAACAGTTGCTTCAGGTCGTATCCGGTGTTGTCCTTGCGAAGCGGCTTGAGCTGATCGAGTACGCGGCCGTCGGGCAGCACGACCTCCAGGCCGAGCACGAGGTCGCGCATCATGCCGTAGCGCAATACGGCGGTGCCGCCGGCGTTGGTCGACAGGTTGCCACCGATCGTGCAGGAACCTTCCGAGCCAAGCGACATTGGAAACAGCCGGTCCGACTCCTCCGCGGCACGCTGAATTGCGGCAAGCACGCAGCCGGCTTCCACGGTCATCGAGTAATTGAGTGCATCGAGTGAGCGAACGCGGTTCATGCGCCTGAGTGACACCACGATTTCGCTTCCCTGCTCGCGCGGGGTCGCTCCACCGCAGTAGCTCGTATTCCCGCCATGCGGGACCACGCCCAGCCCCGCGGCCGCGCAGATCTCGACGAGCGAGGCGACTTCGCTGGTAGAGGAGGGCAGCGCGACCAGCAGCGTCACGCCGCGATAGAGCTTGCGGTGGTCGGTCAGGAAAGGCTCGATATCGCTGGCATCTTCGAGATAGCCGGCCGGTCCGAGCAGGATTTTCAGCCGCTCGACTGCCCGGTCCAGGTCGACTCGCAGGTGCTGTCGCATCGCCAGATGTTACCGCGTTGGCGCCCGCCAGGCGGGCGTCGGTTCGCTCTAGAGCACGATCTCCCTTTCCAGCCAGCCGCAGCGCGGCGAGCCGGCGCGAATCCGGATCGTGCCGCGACCCCGGATCAGCCAGGTCAGCGTGCTGCGATTGCCGCTGCCGTGGCTGCCCTGGAAATGCGGGCCGGATGCCCCGCTGTGGCGTCCCCGCCCCCAGCCCTCGAGATGGCCGATGCGCATCCGCGGCCGCGCACCACCCTCGATCCTGCAATCATCCGTGTCCAGGGACACGCTGACCGGCTCGTTCCACTCGAGCTTTCGGGCCGACTCGAGAATGCAGGTTGGTAGGTAGCCTGTATTCAGTACTTCGCAGCGGACGCGGTGCAGGTCATCGCCCAACTCATCCACTTCGCAGCGTAGCTCGAGACGAGGCGCCATGGCCGCCACCCGCATGAACGCCGCCACCTGGCCCTCGCAGACCGCGGCCAGCTTCTCGGGTGGCGGATTCCACATGCCGATCCGGGTGTCCGACCCGCCGACCTCGACCGGGCCCAACTGTGGGTGGTTGCAGGCTCGCCACCGGCCCGCCAGCCTGCCCTGGTTGTGCTCGTCATCCCAACGGTAGATTTTCTCCACCTCGTCGCGGTCGAGCTTGGTGTAACGGTCTACGAATCGCTTCGTACGCGCGAGGCCCACCTGCTCGAACAGGTCCCACAGCTCGCACACGTAGGCAATGCACCCGCGCTGATGGTAGGCGTAGTCGATCAGGTCGCCGTAGATCGGGCGATTGGGGCGATAGGTGAACTCCTCGAAGCCGCTGACCGTCGGGTAGCCGGTGTAGCGGTCACCCCAGGCTTCCACCTGCTTGAAAATGGCGAGGTCAGAGGGGTCCATTTCGGTATCGGGCTTGTGGCCCAGCGGGCGGATGAACACGCCGCCAAAGGTGTGCAGGTTGAGCCACGCAAACAGGGTTGGGGACGCTGCGGTGAACTCGACGACTGCCCGCGACTCAACCTCGTTGAGGGGATAGTCGCCCGCGCCTTCCTGCTCGTGATGGGGCATCCAGCTGTAGGGGAAATTCCGGTTCAGGTCCGTCGGGTTGTCATCCAGGAAGTGCGGCGTGGGGATGGTCTCGCCATCGAAGTTCTCGATGTAGCCTTCCGGGAACAGTTTGTAGAACGGGCCTTCGTCCTCCAGCTCGCGCAGCAACATGCGCCCGGGAAAGGTCTTGCTCTCGACGTATTCGCCGGCCGGATCCAGCTTGCGCATCTGCAACGCCAGCCCGTCGCCATCTACGTCGTCCGGGCGCCAGTAGGAGCGTTCCGGCGGCAGCAGGCCACCGCGCGGAACCGAGCGCAGGAACCGGCCCGTGTTCAGCACTCGCTCCGCACCGTCCGGCGACATGCGGGGCATCACATGGAACAGCACTTCGCGCAGGTTCCCGACCAGGGCTGGTGGCAGTTCGAGTCCCGCTGGTGCCGACCCGGGCGTTGCATGCAGCCGGATGACGGCCTCGGCTATCGCCAGGGCGGCGCTCGAGCCGCACAGCTCCATGGCGTGCATGTTTGCATCGACCCAGACCGCGGGACGCTGGCGGTCCGGCTCGGGCCCGATGGTCAGTAGCCAGATGTCGCGCTGCTCGCCGGTCCTGCCCAGGGACTGCAAACGCACGAATTCGGGGAATGCGCCAGCCCAGTCCTGCAGCTGCGCGGTCAGCTCGTCGTAGCCGAGGTAACGCTCGCGGAAGCCGCGATGGAGCTCGCCCATCGATGGACTCATGTACGAACCCTTCTTACTGTGATGGCCGGACGGTGGAAATCGGTGCGCGCCGGCAGTCAGGCTTGGTGAACAACAAGTGGGCATCGCCCAGCTGGCGCTCGAGGAATCCACCCTCGCAATAGCAGAGGTAGAACTCCCACATGCGGATGAACTCGTCGGGGTAGCCAAGCGCGCGCACCTCGGGCAGCCGGCTCATGAACCGGTCGCGCCAGGCGGCCAGCGTGGTCGCGTAGTGTGGTCCGATGTCCTCGAGGTGGAACAGCTTCATGTCCGTGGTGCGTCGCGCGGAATCGACGATCACGCTGACGGATGGGATGAAACTGCCCGGGAAGATGAAGCGCTGGATGAAATCCACGGACTTGAGCGCCTGCTCGTAGTGCTGATCCTGCAGGGTGATCGCCTGGATCAGTGCCGCGCCATGGGGCTGGAGGAGCGCGGAGATCTTTCCCATGTAGGTGTCCAGATACTTGTGGCCGACCGCCTCGATCATCTCGATTGAAACCAGCTTGTCGTAGGTTCCCTCGAGGTCACGGTAGTCGTCGAGCAGCAGGGTGATCCTGTCGCCGAGTCCCTCCCTGGCGACCAGTTCCGCCGAATGGTCGTGCTGCTCGCGCGAAATCGTGGTCGTGGTCACATGAACGCCGTAGTGCTTCGCGGCGTGCACGGCAAGCCCGCCCCAGCCAGTCCCTATTTCCATCAGCCGTTCCCCGGCCCTGAGGTCGAGCTTGCGGCAGACCGCGTCGAACTTGGCGACGGACGCCTCGTACAGAGTTGAGCGCGGCGTCTCGAAGATGCCGCAGGAATAGGCCATGGTCTCGTCGAGGAACAGCCGGAACAGCTCGTTGCCGAGGTCGTAATGCGCGGCGATGTTGCGGCGGCTGCCCGCTGGGCTGTTGTGATTCAGCCAGTGCAGGATGCGGCGCAGCGGCGCACTCGCAATCGCGAAGCCCGAGTCGACGGAGTTCATCAGCTCGCGATTGACGACCATGATGCGTACCAGGGCGGTCAAGCTGTCGCAGGCCCAGTCGCCGCGGATGTAGGATTCGCCCGCGCCAACGGTGCCGCCAAATGCAGCATCCGCCCAGAACTGCGGACGCCTCACCTCGATGGTCGCTGACAGATCGCAGCGTGGTGTGCGCTGTCCGAAGATCCGCTCGTGGCCGCGCTCCATGATCCGGATCTGGCCGTCTGGCAGCCGCGCCAAGTGGCCCTGCATGACCTTCCGCCCGAGCGCCTGGATTGGACCGTCGTGGATGCGCTTCGCAGTGACGGCAGGGACAGTGGACGGCTTCATTGCGGGGCCCTCGTCGGTTCGGTTCTGCCGGGAGCCGTTGCTTGGGTGGGATGCGGAAAGAACGGCGTACGCTTGATCAGCAGCTTGAGCGCCTGCCAGTAGATCGTCGCCACCACCTTGACCGTCATGGCGGGATAGGCAAACAGCACGCGCGTGAGCGCCGCGGATGTCATCGGCGCCCGCTGGAGTTCCAGCGTCGCATTGAACACGCGCTCGCCATCCTTCAGGTTCTCCATGTGTACGTGCAGCGACTCCGTCGGGTCGTCGAATCGCCAGTCGTAGTCCATGTCCATCGGCAGGAAAGGCGACACATGGAACGCCTTGCCGAAACGCCAGCGCCGGGCCCGGCCCTGCCGCTCGGCCATCGATGCGTCCAGCACATACGCGTGGCGCTCATCCCAGGGCGTGTTGTTGATCTCGGCCACGATCCAGCGAACCTCCCGGTCCGCCGCGTCGAAGCAGTAGTAGAACGTCACCGGGTTCAGGCAGTAGCCGAAATAGCGAAGGTGCGCCAGCATGCGAATCGGCCCGGCGGGGCGCTCGCCGGTATGCTCCTCGACCCTGACGCGGACCGCCTCGTCCAGCGTCAGCGCCGGTGGGCCGAGGAAGTCCTTGCGGCGAAACCACGCAAGCGCCGGCCGCCGCGCCGACCACAGCCAGTTGTGGTCGAACGCGCCGGGCAGTTCGTCGAGGTCGAGATAGACCATGAACAGCCGGTAACGAAAGCTGTTGCCGGCAGGGGTCCGGCGGCGGTGTCTAACCCACCCTTTGTAGAGGGCGCTGTGCATCGGCTTCCCAGCGGTTGAATTGCCCTAGCGCGGCCAGCCCACTGACCAGGCCGTCCTCATGAAACCCGTGGCGCCAGTAGGCGCCGCAATAGAAACTGCGACGCGCGCCACTGATCTCGTCATGGCGCTTCTGCGCGGCGACGCCTTCCGGCGTGTATACCGGATGGCTGTAGTCAAAGCTCCTGAGCACCTGCCGCGGGTCGATCGCGTCCGCCATGTTGAGCGAAACCAGGTAGCGCCTGCGGGTCGACAGTGACTGCAGGACGTTCATGTCGTAGGTGACGGCGACCCCCGCTCCGGGGCGCCGCCGAAGATGGTAGTTCCAGGCCGCTCGGGCCAGCGGCCGCTGCGGCAGCAGCGACTCGTCAGTATGAAGCAGCACTTCATTGCGTGCGTAGGGCAGGGCGCCGAGAATCTCTCGCTCCGCCTGGCTCGGGTCCTCCAGCAGCCCCAGTGCCTCGTCGCTGTGACAGGCCAGCACTACTGCGTCGAAGCGAAATACCTCACCCTCGGCGCTCCGCAGCACGACTTCATTCGCCAGCCGCCTGACGGACGCGATCGGGGTGCGCGTGCGGATGCAGTCGGCGAAGGGTGCGACCAGCTTGCGGACATACTCGCGCGAACCGCCCTTGACCACCTGCCATTGCGGACGTTCGTCCACTGACAGGAATCCGTGCCGGTGGAAGAAGTCGATGAAAAAGCTGGCCGGGAAGCGCAGCATGGCCTGCGCCTCGGCCGACCATATCGCCCGGCCCATCGGGACGACGTAGTGCTCGACGAAGGTCTCGCCGAAGTGTCGCGAGTCGAGCCACTCCCCCAGCGTAGTAGTCTCATCGCCTGTGGCCAGGAAAGTCGGCGCCTCGCGGTTGAACCGCAGTATTTCCCAGATCATGTGCAGGAAGGATGGGCGCAGCAGGTTGCGGCGCTGGGCAAACAGCGTGTTGACCGTGGTGCCGTTGTACTCGAGCCCGGTCCGCTCGCACTGCAGGCTGAAGCTCATGTTGGAGGCCTGCCACGGCACGCCAATTCGCTCCAGCATCGAGATGAAATTCGGGTAGGTCCAGTCGTTGAAAACGATGAATCCGGTGTCCACCGCTATCGTGCGACCGTCTTCTTCGACGTCGACGGTGCTGGTGTGGCCGCCGACCCAGTCGCTGGCCTCGAACACTGTCAGCTCATGGCGGTCCGCGATACCCGCGGCCACGGTCAATCCCGCGATGCCGGTGCCGACGACCGCGATCTTCAACGACGTTCCCCTTGATGGGCGTCGCGCACCGTGGACGGTATCGGCTTCAGGTCCCACACGATGCCGAGCCAGGACAGCAATTTCAGCCCGTAATAGGTGAGGTCGACTTCCCACCAGTAGAAGCCCTGGCGGACCGAAGTCGGGTAGTAGTGGTGGTTGTTGTGCCAGCCCTCGCCCAGGGTGACCAGGGCGAGCCAGAAATTGTTGCGGCTGTGGTCCGGGGTCGGGTAACGGCGCTGCCCGAACACGTGGCACAGAGAATTGATCGTATAGGTGGCGTGGTAGAGCACGACGGTCGAGATGAAGAAGCCCCAGATCACAAGCTGCCATCCGCTGGTGCCGAGTGCCGGTTGGTGCGCCGCGAGCCAGTCGCCGGCCAGGAACAGCCCTGTTGCGAGCACGATCGGCACGGCGATATCAAAGCGGTCGAGCCAGCGCAGCTCAGGAAACAGCGACAGGTCGCCGACGCGCCGCAAGTCCGGACGGAAGCCGCCCTGGGTCAGGAACCAGCCCATGTGGCTGACCAGGAACCCCTTGTGAACGGGCGAGTGCGGATCCTCTGGCAGGTCGGCGTAGGCGTGGTGATGTCGATGATGCGCAGCCCACCAGATGGGACCGCGCTGCACCGAACTCGCGCCGATGACGCCGAAAATGAACTGGGCCGCGCGCGAGGTCTTGAAGCTGCGGTGAGAAAAGTAGCGGTGATAGAAGCCGGTAATCGCGAACATCCGGACCAGGTACAGGGCTGCGGCCACGCCGACCGCAACCGTGCTCACCCCGACCCAGAGCACACCCAGGCAAGCTACGTGCATCAGGATAAATGGCACGATTCGCGCCCAGTCGATGGCCTCGGGGCGTGCTGGTTCCGGCAGGTCCGCATGATCCGCGGCAATCCACCGGGCCAGCGCCTTCAGCCAGCGCACTGCCCCCTCGCGTTCACTTGTCGCGATCTGATCCATGCGGTCCTTCGATTCCCCTGCGATCGGGTCGCGTCTCGCCGTCGTTCGGCTGGCATCAATCCAGCGCAAGTTTCATCCAGAGTCTACCCCGTGGGTCCCGGGCGCGCATACTCTACTTCGCGCCGCTGTTCACATGTAACTCGTTGAAAAGAAGTGCGTTTACCGCTATCTGAGCGGGGCCGCCGCGTTGTTGCCGGTGCCGGCTGAACATTCGCATGGGCCGCCTGGCCGGATTCGCCGGGTTCAACGCGGCCCGCGCTTGAGGACCTGGAAGCGAACCAGTGCGTCTTCGCGACTTTTCCGCGGATCGACGATCGGCTCCGGATATGTCTGGCCAAGCGTTACACCAGCGGCCGAAAGCACCTCGGCCGGCGCGGCCCAGGGGCAGTGAATCCACTTGTCGGGAAGCCTGGCCAGCTCGGGGACCCATTCGCGGATGTAGCGTCGCTCCACGTCGAACTTCTCCGCCTGTAGCACCGGATTGAAGACGCGGTAGTAAGGAGCGGCATCGGCACCGCAGCCCGCCGTCCATTGCCAACCGAGTGTGTTGCTGGCCAGGTCCGCATCGACCAGCGTGTCCCAGAACCAGCGCGCGCCCTCAAGCCAGTGCATGAACAGGTTCTTGGTCAGCAACGACGCGACGATCATGCGCACCCGGTTGTGCATCCATCCCGTATGCCACAGCTCGCGCATGCCGGCATCGACGATCGGATACCCACTCAACCCACGCTGCCAGGCACGCAGCTGACCCGGGTCGCGCCGCCACTCGAGCTGGTCAAAACGCGCATCCAGCGGCGCATTGGTGGTGTGCGGAAAGTGATAGAGGAGGTGGTGCGCGAACTCACGCCAGCCGAGCTCGCGGATGAATGATTCAGCACCCGCGGAATCGCCGGCTCCGGGTCTCCGTGCCGCCGCCAGGGCCTGCCGAGGGGAGAGTTCGCCAAAGTGCAGGAATGGCGACAGCCTCGAGGTGCCTGCCCGGTCCGGTCGGTTGCGCCCCTGATCATAAGAACCGATGGCCCCGTCGGTGAAGCGCTGGAGCGCGGCTGCGGCTCCCGCTTCGCCCGGTTGCCAGGCGCGCCCCAGACCGTCATCCCAGGCGACGCGCGGGTTCAAATTCAGCGATTCCAGGTCCAGGCTGGCGAGATCGTCTCGAACCCGCGGCAGTCGCCGCGGTGCAGTAATCGGCGGGCCGGTTTGGTCGATGGTGCGCAGGCAGGTTTTCCAGAACGGCGTGAATACCCTGTACGGGTCGCCGGAGCCGCTCCGCACGGTCCAGGGCTCAAACAGCAGGTGCCCGTTCGAGGAGCTGGTGTGCAGGCCGCGATCCGCAAGGACCTGTTTGATCTGCCGGTCTCGTTCCACGATGGCGGGCTCGTAGAGGCGGTTCCAGTGGATCGAGCTGGCCCCTGTCTCATCGGCAAGCGTGGCCAGCGCAGTCAGTGAAGCACCGCGCCGTATCACCAACCTGCTGCCGCGTGCGGCAAGCTCGCGTCCGAGCGACTCGAGGCTACGATGCAGCCACCAGCGACTCGCAGCGCCGGGCGCCCACTCGCCTTCTTCGTCCGGCGCGTGGACATACACAGGCACCACCGCATCCGCCGCGGCAAGCGCTTCCGCCAGTGCCGGATTGTCAGTGAGCCGCAGGTCGCGGCGGAACCAGACGATGGCGACGGACACCTGGCCTCCTCGGCGGTCAGTGCTGGTGCGCGCGGCCGGCTCGGGCCGGTGCAAGTGACGCGCGAATTCTGTTGGTCTATTCGAGGCCTGGGATCAGTGTGGATGCATCCGACCGGTCCAGATTGCGCAGTTGCAGCGCGAGTTGTTGGCGAGGTGACTGGCAGCTTCGTGCGCCAGTCGCCGCCGCGCCGCTCACTGACTGCGCAACGCTGCGATGCGTTCGTCCAGCGGCGGGTGGCTCATGAACAGCTTTCTGAGGCCCTGACCCAGGCCGCCAGCAATGCCGAAGGCCGCCATCTGGTCCGGCAGGGCATGCGGATGATTGCGCTTCAAGGCCTCGAGTGCGCCGATCATGCTATTGCGGCTGGCCAGCCTGGCGCCGCCGGAGTCGGCGCGGAACTCCCGCTGTCGGGAGAACCACATGACCACCATGGTGGCCAGGAAGGACAGCACCAGCTGCGCGACTATCGTGGTGATCCAGAACCCCGGGCCGTGACCGTCGCGATTGCCGAAGACGACCTTGTCGACCACGCTGCCGATCACGCGGGAGAATACGAACACAAAGGTGTTGACCACGCCCTGGATCAGGGTGAGCGTCACCATGTCGCCGTTGGCAACATGGCTGATCTCGTGGCCGAGCACAGCTTCAACTTCTTCGCGCGACATCCGGTTGACCAGGCCGCTCGACACCGCCACCAGCGCCTTGTTGCGGTTGGCGCCGGTAGCGAAGGCGTTCGGATCGGGGGATTCGAAGTAACCAACTTCGGGCATGCCAATGTTGGCGAGCTGGGCCTGCCGCCGGACGGTTTCGACCAGCCAGGTCTCGACCTCGCCGCGCGGTTGCTCGATGACCTTCACGCCCATCATCTTCTTCGCCATCCACTTGGACATGGCCAGCGAGACGAATGCGCCTCCGAAGCCGATGAGGGCCCCGAACACCAGCAGCGAGGTGAAGTTGATTCCCTGCGCGTTCAGCCAGGGCTCGATTCCGAGTAGCCGCAGCGTGATGCTGGCGACGAACAGGATGGCGAAATTGGTAATCAGGAACAGCAGGATGCGCTTCATGAATGGCTCTCTTGGTGGAACGACGTCGTGGCCGTCAGACGGTGGCAGCCTGCGCTAGACCCCAGCGCCTGGCTCCATGGTAACAGCCGCTCGACCGCTACTATCTGTGGGTCCGGGACGCAAATTCAATGGACCCGGGCACCGCTGACAGGGCCTCCGCGCGGATCAATTCTCCGCCCGCGAAGGCAATCGGGAACGGGCTGGGCAGGGGCGTCGTCGCGGAAATCCGCAAGCTGCCACGGCGGGCTGCCATGTGATAATCCTCTCTTGAACCATTGTTGGCGAACTAGTAAATACGCAATTTAATTCGTATATTATTGTTCACAATAAGCTGATTCGCGTCAAGTGTAATCGGGGGTGCGGCATGGGCACGTCGGGCGACGGCGAGCGAGTAGGTGACAAGAGTGTGTCGAGCGGCTTTGGTGCGCCGCAGTCCCAGCCCGAGTCGACACGGCATTGGACGTTCCTGTCCAATCACGGCCATGTGCTGGTCTGCCTGGCGCGTGATCCGGAGGCCAGATTGCGGGACGTGGCGGTCGCGGTCGGAATCACCGAGAGGGCGGTGCAGAAGATCGTGTCGGACCTCGAGGAGGGCGGCGTAGTCGAGCGTGTCCGCGAGGGCCGCCGGAACCGCTATCGACTGTACCTGGATCGGCCGATGCGTCACCCGATCGAGGCGCATCGCAACATCGGCGAGCTGCTCGGGACCCTCCTCACCCCTGTGGCGATGCGGCGCCTGTCGGATACACAACCGGGCGGCTAGCCCCGGTTCAGTTGCCGTGCCTCAGGAAGTCCGCCACGGCTTCGAGATCCGCTGCGGAGTCCAACAGCTTGACGCCCGGATCCGGCAGCCCGTACCGGTTCGGTCCATGGTACGTGCCGCAATCGCCCTCGTAGAACTTCCTGCCATGGTCTGCGCCTTCCGATGAAGGCAGCTGCCCGGGTTTCCGCGTCGCAATCGGTGCAGGTCCGGATGACCAGCTGCCCGCCGCGCACGTAAGCTGCAGAGAGTCCAGACCAGGAACGACGTGCACCTGTTGGACACTATTGAACCCGCGTAGCCCCGTCGGAGGAGCGCCTGTTGGTCATGAGAGTCTGGCGTTATGCCCCGTTCCTCGCCTGGCCGGTGGTCGCTGCGATTACGCTTGCGTTCCGCGTGCCGATCGCCATTGATGAGACCCGCTACCTGACGGTCGCCTGGGAGATGTTCTCCGGCGGCGACTGGCTGGTGCCTCACCTGAATGGCGAGTTCTACACCCACAAGCCACCGCTGCTGTTCTGGCTGTTCGGGGCCGGGTGGACGCTGTTTGGCGTCAACGAGTGGTGGCCCCGGCTGGTGCCGTTGCTGGCCGGACTCGCCTCCTGGTTCGTCCTATGGCGTCTCGCACGGCGCCTCTGGCCGCAAATCGAGGACGTCGCGGCTTTCGCAGTGATCCTGGCTGGTGGAACGCTGCTTTGGTCGGTGACCAGCACCCTGATCATGTTCGACCTGTTGCTGGCGTTGTGGGTTCTGGTCGGAATGCTCGGCCTCGCCCGGGCGGGTACCGGCGACCGGCGCGGCTGGTTGCTGTTCGGCGCTGGTCTTGGCCTCGGTATCCTGACCAAGGGGCCGGTCGCAATCCTGCATCTCCTGTTGCCCGCAGCGCTCGGACCGCTGTGGAGCGAGCATGCCCGACGGGCGATGCCGCGCTGGTATCTTTCCGCGCTGGCAGGCTTCGCGCTCGGCGCCGCCATCGCCCTCGCGTGGGTGATTCCCGCGGCAATCTCCGGCGGCGCGGAGTATCGCGAGATGATCCTGTGGAAGCAGACGGCGGACCGCCTCACCAGCAGTTTCGCGCACCAGCGGCCGTGGTGGTGGTACCTGCCGCTACTGCCCGTGCTTATCTTGCCGTGGCTGGTCTGGCGTCGCGCATGGAATGTGTTTCGCGTTGAAGCAAACCTGGCGGAACCGGGGACGCGGTTTTGTCTGGCCTGGGCGGGACCGGTGTTCCTGGCGTTCTGCCTGATCAGCGGCAAGCAGCCGCAATACCTGCTGCCGATCATTCCGGCGCTGGCGCTGGTTGCGGCCCGGGCCCTGGCGCCGAGCTACGCGATGTCCTATCGCGCCGACCGCGCCCTGGCGCTGTTGCCATGGCTCGCGCTCGGGCTTGCGATGGCGGCCGCGATCGGCCTGGACGGCGACTGGCACGGTGGCTGGCTGACCGACGTGCATCCTGCCTGGACGATTGCAGTGCTGCTGGTACTCGCCTGGGCCGTGCTGCCGTTCCGGGTCAGCCTGCTGGAAGGTGCTGCGCGGCTGCACGTCGCAGTCGCAGTGACGCTTGCGCTTGTTGCCGCGGGCCTGCTCGGGTCGGCGGCCGGCCGGCCGTATGGCGTCAAGGGTGCCGCGCAGGAGGTCGCCGGCCTGCAGGCGCGGGGGGTCACCGTGGCCTACTACGGTGACTATCACGGCCAGCTCGGATTCGCGGGCCGACTGCGTTACCCCCTGCCCGAACTCTGGAACCCAGACGACATCCTGGCGCTCGCCGCCAGCGATCCTTCGGCGGTGGTCCTGCTGGAGTCGCGGGCCAATCCACTTGGCGCGGCGCCGTTGCTGCCGACCTCCGTGATGGCCTACCGCACGGGCTTCTGGTCGATCTGGAGCGCGCGGCTGCTGGCGGCGAATATCGGGATTCTCGAAACCGTTCGCGCGCGTGGCCCACGCGGTCGCGGCGATGCGATGGAGTGACTTTGGTTACTGATGAGGTACGTGCGTAGCCGGTACGGTGCGTTCCCATTCACGATGGAGGGATTTTCAGCATGAGCATAGACAGGGCAGTGATGGCGATGGCGGGCACGATCGTCCTTATCAGCCTGCTGCTTGCGCACTACGTCAGTCCGCTGTGGCTGTGGTTAACGGCATTTGTCGGACTCAACCTGCTGCAATCCGCATTCACCGGGTTCTGCCCGGCGGCAATCATTTTCCGGAAGCTGGGCCTCAAGGCGGGAAAGGCTTTCGACTAACCGCAACAGGCAAAGAAGAATCCCATGCTTGGGTCGTTCAATCGCAGTATCACGGTGGCATTGCTGGCGTCGCTCATGGCAGCCTGCGGCGCGGATGAAACATCCGCGCCTGAGGCGACCAGATCCGGCGCCGCGCTGGAGACCATGACTGTCTCGGCCGGCGAGGCTGGAGGCGAGCGGCTTTTCGACGGAATTGTCGAGGCGGTGCAGCAGGCGACGCTGGCGGCCCAGACGAGCGGCCGTATCGTGTCGTTGAATCGGGACGTAGACGATCCAGTCGCGCGCGGTGAGCTGATCCTGCGCCTGAGCGCGGTGGAGCAGAAGGCCCGTCTCGACGAAGCTGTACAGGCGCTGACCGGAGCCCAGGCAGTAGCGACAGAGGCCCGGCTGCGCCATGACAGGACGAGGCAGCTGGTCGCGGCGAAGTTGCTGTCGCAGGCGGACATGGACCGGTCCACTGCCGACCACGATGCCGCGCAGGCCCGGCTCGTCGCGGCCGAAGCCGGGGTCGCCGCGGCGCGGGAGCAATACGGTTACACGGAGATTCGTGCTCCGTTCGCGGGCGTGGTGACAAACCGCTATGTCGAGGTAGGCGAGTCAGTAGCACCCGGCCAGCCGCTTACGGCGGTGGCGGCGCTTGGCGCGTTGCGAGTCGTCGTTGACGTTCCGCAGACGCTCACAGAGGACCTTCGCGAACTGGGCGCCGCACGGGTCTACGTCGGCGACCAGGTGCTGGAGTCGGCGGGGATCACCGTCTTTCCGGCGGCCGAGTCGGGATCGAACACGATAAGGGTACGCATCGACCTGCCGGGCGGCGCGCGTGACCTTTACCCGGGGATGTTCGTCAAGGCGGGAGTCCGCCTGGGTGCGGGCGCGATCCTGCGCGTGCCGGCCGCCATGGTCGTGCGCCGTAGCGAGGTCACCGCGGTGTACGTTGTCGACGACGCCGGTCACGTCAGCCTGCGGCAGGTCCGGCTCGGACGCCGCCTGGCGGACGAGTTCGAAGTGCTCGCCGGCCTGGCGGCGGGAGAGCGCATCGCGGCAGACCCTGTGGCGGCGACGCTAGTCATCGAAGGGCGCTAGCTCATGTCCGATCATCGTCTCGGATTCTCGGGCCGGGTCGCGCAGCTGTTCCTGACCAATCAGCTGACGCCGCTGCTGGCGTTGGCCGGCCTGCTGCTGGGCTTGTTCGCCGTGCTGGTGACGCCGCGGGAGGAGGAGCCTCAGATCGACGTCACCATGGCCAACGTGATCATCCCGTTTCCCGGTGCAAGCGCATCGCAGGCCGAAAGCCTGATCGCCGAACCGATGGAACAGGTTCTGGCCGAGATCCCCGACGTCAAGCATCTGTACTCCGTGTCACGGCCGGGTGCCGCGGTGCTGACCGTCGAATTCAAGGTGGGCGTGCCCCGCAACGAGGCGATCGTACGGCTCTACAATGCCGTCTACTCCAACCTCGACATGCCGCCCGCCAACCTGGGCTGGTTACAACCGATCATCAAGCCGAAGGGCATCGATGACGTGCCGGTGGTTACCGTGACGCTGTGGACCCGCGACCCGTCACGTGGCGCACTCGAGCTGTCGAAAATTGCGCACGCGGTCGAGGGCGAGCTGAAGCGCGTCCGTGGTGCGCGCAACGTCTACACGATCGGTAGTCCCGATGACGTGGTGCACGTGGAACTGGACGCACAGCGACTGGCCGGCCACGGACTCACCGCAGACGAGTTGTTGATTCGCCTCGAGGCGGCCAATGTCGTGCGCCATGCCGGAGGCCTGATCGGCGGCGGTGTCGAAACACCCGTCCAGGCCGGCAATTTCCTGGCGGGACGCGAGGACGTGGCGGGACTCGTCATCGGCCTCGCCGACGGGCGTCCGGTGTTTCTCGAAGACGTTGCCCGGATCACGGCCGGAGCAGACCAGCCGGACCAGTACGTGTGGATGGGCGCGGGTCCGGCTGCCGCGAGCCGTGGCATCGAGCTCGCAGGCGAGGTGCCGGCCGTCACCGTGACGCTGTCCAAGCAACCGGGCACCAACGCGGTGGACGTGACCCGTCGCGTGACGGCGCAGCTCGAGTCGCTCCGCGGCGTGGTCATCCCGGAGGGAGTCGAGACCACGATTACCCGTGACTACGGCGCGACCGCCAATGACAAGGCGCAGAAACTGATCCAGAAGCTGGCCTTCGCGACCGCTTCGGTGGTGCTGCTGGTTTTCTTCGCGCTGGGTTGGCGCGAGGCCGTGGTCGTCGGCGCGGCCGTGGTGGTCACGCTGGCCGCTACGCTGTTCGCGTCCTGGGCCTGGGGCTTCACGCTGAACCGCGTGTCGCTGTTCGCACTGATCTTCTCCATCGGAATCCTGGTTGACGACGCCATAGTCGTGGTCGAGAACATTCATCGTCACATGGCGCTCGGCGGACGCAAGCTGCTGGAAGCGATCCCGCCGGCCGTGGACGAAGTCGGTGGCCCGACCATCCTGGCAACATTCACGGTCATCGCGGCGCTGGTGCCGATGGCCTTCGTTTCCGGGCTCATGGGCCCGTACATGAGCCCGATTCCGATCAATGCCAGCCTCGGCATGCTGATCTCGCTGGCAATCGCCCTGGTGTTCACTCCCTGGCTGTCCAATCGAATGCTGGCGGGCGTCGACTTCGGGATACACGGCGGTCACGACAGTGCGCCACTCGAGCCTTTGTTCCGCCGGCTCCTGTCGCCTTTCCTGAGCGACGCCAGGGCGCGCCGCAACAGGTATCGCCTGTACCTGGGGACGCTGGTTGCCATTGTCGCGGCGGTGAGCCTGGTCGGGGTCAAGTGGGTGGTGCTCAAGATGCTGCCCTTCGACAACAAGTCGGAGTTCCAGGTCATCGTCAACATGCCGGAGGGCACGCCGGTGGAACGGACCGCGCAGGTGCTGGCCGAACTCGCCGCCGAGGTACGCCAGGTACCCGAGGTGACTGACTACCAGGCCTATGCGGGGACCGCCGCGCCGATCAACTTCAACGGCCTGGTGCGGCAGTACTACCTGCGCGAAAGTGGTGAGCTGGGCGACTTGCAGGTGAACCTGGTGGACAAGCACGACCGCGACCGGCAGAGTCACGAGATCGCGCGCGAGCTGCGTCCGGCGCTCGCCGAGATAGGCCGCCGTCATGGCGCCTCGGTACAGGTGGTCGAAGTGCCGCCCGGACCGCCGGTAATGGCGCCGATCGTTGCCGAGATCTATGGACCTTCCTACGAATCGCAGCGCGAGCTGGCGCGCGAAATCCGCAAGGTGTTCGATACCACGCCTGACATCATCGACGTGGACGACAGTCTCGAGGCCGATGCCAGGCGGATGATAGTTGCCGTCGACCGGCAGAAGGCCGCGATGCTCGGTGTGTCGCAAAGGGCGATCACCGAGACCATCGCGATGGCGGTGGGCGGAGTGGACGCGACTTTCGTCAGGGAGGGGAGGGAGAAATACCCGGTGCCGGTGAGGGTCGAGTTGCCCGTTGCCGACAAGGCAAGCATCGACCGGGTCCTGTCGCTGCAGGTGCGGGCGGCGACCGGCAGTATGGTGGCCTTATCTGAGCTGACCCGGATCGAGCGCGTCGACTGGGATCCGGTGATCTACCGCAAGGATGGCTCACGTTACGCGTTCGTTACCGCCGACGGCGGCGGCGAGCTCGATAGCCCGCTCTATGGAATGTTTGCCATGGTGAGCCGCGTCAGTGACGAGTCCCCGGGCGGACGCGAGATCGAACAGTACTTCACCCGCCAGCCGGACCCGAGTTCGGGCTTCGCGATCAAGTGGGACGGCGAGTGGCAGATCACCTACGAAACCTTTCGTGACATGGGGCTTGCCTATTCGGTCGGGCTGATCCTGATATACCTGCTGGTTGTCGCGCAGTTCGGCAGCTACGCGGTGCCGCTGGTCATCATGGCGCCGATTCCGTTGACGCTGATCGGCATCATGCCGGGCCACGCCTTGCTGGGCGCGCAGTTCACGGCTACCTCGATGATCGGGATGATTGCACTGGCCGGCATCATCGTCCGTAATTCCATCCTGCTGGTTGACTTCGTAAACGTCGAACTGGCAGCAGGTCACGAGCTGGCGCAGTCGGTGATCCGCGCAGGGGCCGTCCGTGCCAAGCCGATAGTGCTGACCGCGGTAGCAGCGATGCTTGGGGCATTCTTCATTCTCGATGACCCGATCTTCAACGGCCTGGCGGTGTCACTGATATTCGGCATCCTGGTTTCGACGCTGCTGACCCTGCTGGTGATTCCCATCCTGTATTACAGTTACCGCCAGCGTAAGGTCTTGCGCTGAGGCTGGCGACAGCACTGGAGAGGTATGACATGGCAACCATAGTGGTGCTTGGCGCTGGCCTTGGCGGAATTCCAACGGCCTACGAGTTGCGCAAGAAGCTCGACTCGGACCATCGGGTGGTGATGGTCGGATCTAGCGAGTACTTCGAGTTCACCCCTTCCAATCCCTGGATTGCGGTGGGCTGGCGTACTCGCGAGCAAACCCGGGTCGACATGCGCCGGCCCTTCGATCGCAAGGGCGTCGAGTTCATTGCCGAGCAGGCCACCGCCATCGATGCCCCGGGACGCAAGCTGAGCCTGCGCGGCGGGCGCGTGCTCGATTACGACTACCTCGTGATTGCCACCGGGCCGAAACTCGCCTTTGAGGAAGTCCCGGGTCTTGGGCCTGACGGATACACGCATTCAATCTGCACCCATGATCATGCCGAGCGCGCGTGGCGGGCCTATGAGAAATTCCTGGCCAATCCCGGCCCGGTCATCGTCGGCGCCGCGCAGGGCGCCAGCTGCTTCGGGCCTGCGTATGAATTCGCGATGATCATGGATGCCGACCTGCGCAAGCGGCGCATCCGGGACAAGGTGCCGATGACCTACGTGACCAGCGAACCCTACATCGGCCACCTGGGCCTCGGTGGGGTCGGCGACAGCAAGGGCCTGATGGAATCCGAGTTGCGCCAGCGGCACATCAAGTGGATCACGAACGCAAGGATCGGTGAAGCGTTCGATGGCAAGCTCAAGATTCAGGAAATCGACGATGAGGGCAAGCCGCGCAGGGAGCACGAGCTGCCGTTCAACTACGCGATGATCCTGCCTGCGTTCAAGGGTGTGGACGCGGTGGCGGGCGTTCCTGAACTGTGTAATCCGCGAGGTTTCGTGATCGTGGACGAGCACCAGCGCAGCAAGAGGTATCCGAGCATCTTTTCGGCAGGCGTGTGCATTGCCATCCCGCCGGTCGAGGCGACGCCCGTACCGACCGGCGCGCCGAAGACTGGCTTCATGATCGAATCGATGGTCAGCGCGATTGCCGAGAACATCGCTGCCGATCTGGCTGGCCGGCCGGCCCACGCCAAGGCGACCTGGAACGCGCTGTGCCTTGCTGATTTCGGGGATTCGGGCGCCGCCTTCGTGGCGCTGCCGCAGATTCCGCCGCGTAACGTGACCTGGGCCAGGGAGGGCTACTGGGTCCACCTGGCAAAGATCGCTTTCGAGAAGTATTTCCTGCGCAAGGTCAGGGTGGGGTCGATCACGCCCGTCTATGAGAAGTACGTGTTGCGCATGATGGGGCTGCACTCGCTGAAGTGACCCGCCGGGTTTGCAGCATGACGCTCAACGCGCAGACATCAAGCGGCCGGTCCCGGGAGCAGAAAGCCCCGCCGCGGTACGCATCAATGCAGCGGACCGGTCAAGCGGTCAGGCGATCGACTCCAGCCAACGGACCAGCGAACCCGCGTCCATCGCACCCGACTGTTGCGCAACCGCCTTGCCGCCCCTGAATACGATCAGCGTTGGAATGCTGCGGATGTTGAAGCGGGCGGCAACATCGGGCGCGGCGTCAGTGTCGAGCTTGGCAAAGCGGAACCGTGGCTCCAGTCGCCCGGCTGCCGACTCGAAATGTGGCGCCATGCCGTGACAGGGCCCGCACCAGGGCGCCCAGAAATCGACCACTACTGGCAGGTCGCTGCGGCCGACGTGCACGTCGAAGTTCGACGAACCCAGCGTGACCGGCTTGCCGGCGAACAAACGCGCCTTGCAGCGCGGGCATGCCGGATTGTCGGCGAGACGATCCGCCGGGATCCGGACCACGCCGTCGCAGCCGGGGCATGCGACGTGGACGGCGTTGTCGTTGTTGCCGCTGGTCGTCACTTGCTGTCCGCTGATGAGGTTTCCTTGGGCGCCTTTTTCAGGCCGTACTCAACCTCGATCTGCTCGCGAGCCGCGGGTGTCAGCTTGATCATGGAGCGGATGCTGCAGTTGGCGATGCGGGGGCCATCCTTGAAGGCGACGCTGTCGTTCCCAAGGCCGCAGATGCTGCCATTGCGGTCACCGTCGACGAAGGAGATGGTCGAGCGTCGATCCATGCCGGCGCAGCCCGCGCCGAGCTCGGCAAGGTAGGCTTCCTTCTGCCCGGGCCCGTAGATGAGCATGCGTGAAGGGTCCAGCGCCTCGAAGCTCGAGATTCGCGACTGTGAAACGCACTCGCGCGCACCGGACGGGCCATCGCCCGCATCGCCGGGTGTGGTCGCGCAGCCGCTTGCGGTGCAGACGACGGCCACCAGGACCGTGACAAACTTCATGCTCATGTGACACCTCCTGCCCGGATAGACCGCGCTCGTGCCGCGGAGTTCGCTGCGAGCATTGCGGACGCCACGGCCTTGAAAAATACTGGAAACTACACAAGCTAGTAATCCATCAGCTGGCGGAAAGGCTTTCCATGCAATTCAAGGACTACTACGCGTTGCTCGGTGTTGGCAAAGAGGCGGCGGCGGACGAGATCAAGCGCGCCTACCGGCGTCTCGCCCGCAAGTACCACCCGGACGTCAGCAAGGAAAAGGACGCCGAGGAGCGCTTCAAGGAAGTCCAGGAGGCCTACGAGGTCCTGAAGGACCCCGAAAAGCGAGCCGCCTACGACCAGCTGGGGCGCGACTACCGTCCCGGCCAGGAGTTTCGGCCGCCGCCCGACTGGGGTTCGGGGTTCGAATTCTCGGGTCCCGGCGGGGCTGCCGGCTTCAGCGATTTTTTCGAGCAATTATTCGGGTCGGCGAGTCCTTTCGGGGCACGTCGTGGCGGGCCCGCGTTCGATGCCCGTGGGGAGGACCACCACGCCCAGATCGAACTGTCGCTCGAGCAGGCGTTTTCGGGGGGTCAGCACAGCCTGTCGCTGCAGCATCCGGAGATCGGCCCCGGTGGCCGGGTCGAACTGCGCTCACGCCAGCTGAAACTGCGCATTCCAGCCGGCGTCACCGATGGCCAGGTCATCCGCCTCGCGGGTCAGGGTGCGCCGGGCATGGGCCGCGGGTCCCGCGGCGACCTCTATCTCAAGGTTGCACTCCGCCCACATGCCCTCTACGCGCTGGATGGACGCAACGTGACCCTGACGCTGCCGGTGGCACCCTGGGAGGCGGCGCTCGGCGCCACGGTCACCGTGCCGACCCTGGGGGGTGCGGTCGAGCTGCGCATTCCCGAAGGCGGCCGAGCCGGGCAGAAGCTGCGGCTGAAAGGCCGCGGGCTACCGGGGTTGCCGCCGGGAGACCAGTTCGTGGTGTTGCAGGTGGTGCTGCCGCCTGCCGACAGCCCTGCGGCACGAGAACTATACGAGCGGATGCGGCGCGAGTTGCCCTTTGACCCTCGTGCCGCTTTGGGAGGCGTCCATGCCGCCTGACAGCCGCGAACGAGAAGCGAGTCTGGTCGCTATCGACGAGCTAAGCACGGTGCTCGGCGTCGAAGCCTGGGTAGTCGCCGAATACGTGGAACTGGGCCTGGTCACGCCCGGTGGCAGGCAGGGCGTCCAGGATCTGCCGACAGCCGAGATCGCCAGGCTGTCGCGCGCGCTCAGGCTCGCACGCGAGCTCGAACTGCACGCCGCGGCGGCGGTGCTGCTGGTCGAGCTGCTCGAAGAGCGTGACGCGCTACGCCGACGCGTGTCCTGTCTCGAGCAGATCTCGGGCTCCGGAGTCCTCTAGGCCCGGAGAAATCGATGGTCGTTTCGGCAGGTGACCTCAGGGCGCTCTTCGCCACGCGCTTCGATGCGCTTTGCAGGGAAATGCAGCGTGCCGAGCGATCGCCGGCGCAACGACCGGTTCACAAGACTCGCGTCGAGGCGCGCAGGCTGCGCTCGTTGCTGGGGACATTGAAACCGTTGTTGCGCCGCGACTGCCGCGAAAGGGCCTGCCGGGACCTGCGCAACCTGGCCCTGGAACTCTCCGAATTGCGGCAGGCCGATGTCAGGCGGACCCGGCTCGACCGGCTGGCTTGCGAGTCCGGTGCGCTTGAGCCCGCTGCGCACCGAAATCTGCTGGCGGCCATGGACAGTTCACGGGCCGAGGCGCGACGCCGCTATCGTGCCCACACGCGAACGCTCGCCTACCGCGAGCGGTACGAGCGTCTGGCGTCCACCCTGGCAGACCCACAGCTTGTACAGCCGCGCGGCGACCTCGAGCCGGTCGTGCGCATGCGCCTGCGGAAACGATGGAAGCGCCTGCAATGCGCGCTGCGAGCCCGTCCAGCCGATACCCGGGGCCTGCATGAACTGCGCCTTGCTGCCAAGCATGTCCGCTATGCCAGCGAGGACCTGGCACCGTTACTCGGGCTTGACCTGCGCCGCGAGCGGCAACGACTCAAGCAGCTACAGGATTGCCTGGGCGGTCATCGGGATGCAGCGGATGCACTCGAATGGCTCGCCAGCCTGGAAGAGCCTGCCGGGCCGGAGCTGCTCGGTGGGCTCCGCGCACCTATCCAGAAGTCAATGAGCCGGCGTACCCGGGAACTTGCAAGACTCGTCGACAAATTCCCGATCCCCGACCTGAAGGCACAAGCCTAGAAGGCAGACTGGCTCAACCCAGGCCGGCCCCAACCAGCCTCCCGATTAACCAGGTCGTGAGTCCCGCGCCGCCGCCAATGGCGACCATCCGCAATCCACCCAGCAATGCGCTGCGCCCCGTGAATAGGGACAGCGCCATGCCGACGCCAAACAGGCAGAGGGCTGTCAACGAGATCGCGACGGGGATGGCGCTGGCGCCGGGCAGGGCGATCAGGAAGGGAAGCAACGGAACGATCGCTCCGGCTGCGAAAGCGGCGAAAGACGACGACGATGCGCCCCATGGAGAGCCGAGGTCATCCGGGTTCAGGCCCAGTTCCTCTCTCGCCAGGGTGTCGAGTGCGTGCTCGGGATCCTTCATGAGATCCTGGGCCACCTCGCGGGCACGCGACAATTCCATGCCTCGTGCCGCGTAGATCAATGCCAGCTCCTCCGCTTCCTCGTCCGGGTATTCCTCCAGCTCCTCTCGTTCCAGGCCTATCTGGTATTCGAACATTTCCCGCTGCGAGCGCACCGAAACATACTCGCCTGCCGCCATGGACAACGCGCCGGCCAGCAAGCCGGCGACACCGGCGGTGAGCACGTATCCCGAACCGGCACCAGCGCCGGCCACGCCCATGATCAAGCTGGCGTTCGACACCAGGCCGTCGTTGACTCCGAAAACTGCCGCGCGAAGGTTGCCACCACCGCCTCGATGACGGGCGCCGACCTGCTCGACGCGGGTTGGCATGGCATGACCGTCCAGCGTCGCCCGGTCGTAGACCGAAAGTCCGCGCATCTTCATGGCGATGAGCACGGGGCGCATGGGCTTCACGCCCAGGCGCCTGACCAGTACCGCGGTCAGCCGGGCGCGACTGGACGGAGCAAAGGTTTCGGCGGAAGGGCTGATGTCTGCCAGCCGGGCCCAGGTCGACGCTTGCTCGTCGGCGGCCGACGCCAGCGACTCGAACAGCTGTCGCTTTGGCGGGTCCTTCTCCACCGCGGCGACCTGGCGGTATAGCCACGCCGATTGACGCTCCTGGAACCAGCTGTCGTGCGGGTCGTCTGCCATGATTCAGTCCAGTGGATGACCGGAGCTGTACGACTCGTCCTCGATGAGCCGCCGCAGGTGCGTCGGCAGAAGGCGGTCCATCTGCGGCTTCTCGATGCAGTCCATCGCCCCGGCGCGCATTGCGGCGACGGCGGTGGCGACGTCCGTTTCGGCCGCGAGCAGTATCACGGGCATGCGGAGCCCAAGCCCGCGCAGCGCCACGATGAGTTCGGCACCAGTCCTGTCGGTCAGGGTCATTTCGCTGATCACGCAGGTCGCCTCTGCCATCCGGGCCGCCACGTCCAGTAGCGAGCTGCCGTCCGGAAAATGCAATACGGATGCACCGAGTGGCTCGAGCAGCGCCCGGATGTGCAGGGCTTCCGCTTCATCCGGTTCGACTACAAGGACGGTCGGCCGTGAGGTGCTGGTGTTGTTGATAGGATCGGCGGCCATGGCGAATTGCAGTGAGACCCCGTCCCCGTGGACGGTTCTCGGCACTGAGTCGCTCGAGTATCCGGGTCCGGTCGCCGGCGCCAAAATAGGTGGATACCCTTACCGGTGTAACGGCCGCGCGCCAGGTCGGCGCTCCGGGCGTGCCGCGTCACCCGCCCTCGCGATGCGCCTCGATCACCATGCGTACGAGGTGTGCCAGCGAATTCGCGCCCATCTTCTCCATGACCCGCGCACGGTGAATTTCGACGGTGCGCTGGCTTACGTTCAGGTCGCCGGCGATCACCTTGTTGGCCTTGCCCTGGGTGACGAGCTCGAGAACCTCCCGTTCTCGCGGCGTCAGTTGCGACATGCGGCGCCGGATTTCGTCGCGCTCGCGTAGCTGTGAGCGCATCTCACGGTCCTTCTCGAGCGCACGATTGATGCGGTCGATCAGGTCCTGGTCGCGGAACGGCTTCTGGATGAAGTCGACGGCGCCCGCCTGCATGGCTTCGACCGCCATCGGCACGTCGCCGTGCCCGGTGATGAACACGATGGGCATGATTGAGTGACGGTCATTCAGGTGCTGCTGCAGCTCCAGTCCGCTGATCCCCGGCATGCGGATATCGAGCACCAGGCAACCGGCGCGATCCGGGTCGAACTGGTCCAGGAATTCCTGTGCTGCCGCGTAGGTTTCGACTGGTAAACCGACCGATTTGAGCAGCAGCCGCAAGGACGTCCTGACCGCCTCGTCGTCATCCACGACGAACACGGTTGCGGGCTTTTCCTTCATTTTTCACTCCCTGGCGTGGCGGGAAGGGTAAAGAATACAGTGGCGCCGCCGTCAGGTGTTGGACGATGTGCGAGGCGACCCCCGTGGGCGCGCAGGATCGAGCGGCTGATGGCGATCCCCAGGCCGGTTCCCGAGGACTTGGTCGTGTAGAAGGGATTTCCGAGGTTCTCCGCGACCTCCGGCGAGATGCCTATCCCGTGGTCCTCCACGCTGACTTCGACGGCACCTGACTCGTCCAGGCCCGCACGGAGTCCGATATCCCGCTTGACCGATCCAGCTTCGTTTGTCGCATCGATTGCGTTGCGAATCAGGTTTAGCAGCACCTGCTGGATCTGTACCGGGTCGCAGGTGACCGGCGGCAGGTTCCCGGCGCATTCGACCCGGATGCGGATATTGTTCATTCGGGCATCCGGCTCGGCGAAGACCAGCAGTTCCTCGATCAGCCTGCCGGGGTCGATGAGCTCGGTGCGGGCCTCGCGATTCTTGACAAAGGAGCGTAGTCGCCGGATGACTTCGCCGGCGCGCAACGCCTGGGCCGAGATCTGTGACAGTGCGAGCTCCACGTCCGCTGGGTCGGCGGCCCCCGGCGTCGCCAGCAGCCGCTGCAGCGCCTGCGAGTAGTTTGCGATCGCCGTGAGCGGCTGGTTGATCTCATGTGCCAGTCCCGCCGCCATCTCGCCCATGGTCGACAGTCTGGCGAACTGCGTCAGCCGCTGCTGGGTCTGGCGAACCTCCTCCTGCGTGTGCTTCCGTTCAGTGATGTCGTGCAGCGTGCCGACCACGTGCGCGCTGCCCTCGGGATCCTGCGCGAGGCGGGCAATCGAGTGGACGTTGCGAATGGACCCATCCGGCCGCTGGATGCGGTACTCAATGTCCAGCGGCGCATCGTCGCTGGTCAACCTCTCCCATGCCGCGGCCAATTTGTCGCGGTCGTCGGCGTGAACGCAGCGCGCCAGGTATTCCCTGATCGGCAACGGACCAACGGCCGGGTCGGTGCCGAGGATCGAGTGCATCTGCATCGACCACGAGGAAGGGCCATCGGGCAGGCGCATCTCGTAGTTGCCGAGGTTGGCGATCGACTGGGCGTCGCGCAGCAGCTGTTCGCTCTTCTGCAGAGCCTCGATAGCGCGCCGCTGGTCGGTAACGTCCTCGCCAGACGACAAGGTGCCGCTGATCAGGCCACGTTCGTCGCGCAGCACCACGTTGCGCCAGGCGATGAGCTTGCGCTCGCCGCCGCGCGTCAGCACCTCATGCTCGGCGTACTGGGTGGGCGAGGCGGTGCCGCTGAAGAATCGCTTGAACATGGCCTGGACTTCGGCCCGCAGTTCGGGTGGCAGGCAGGACGCAAACCAGTTGCGTCCGACCAGCTCGTCTTCCGGCCAGCCGAGAATCTCGCAGCCCTTGCGATTGACCAGCGAGATGGTGCCGTTCGAGTCGAGCGCGAGCAGCATGACCTCGGCAAGGTCGAGGTACGCCTGGGCCCGGTCCCGCTCGCGCCTCAGTGCCTCGACCACGCGCTTGCGGTCCGTGATATCGCTTATCAGCCCGACAAATCGCGGAGGATCGATCTTGGCAACGCGTCCGACCGACAGGAAGACCGGAAACAGCGACCCATCGCGGCGCTGGGCCACAACCTCACGACCCTTGCCAATGATGCGTTTCTCGCCGGTTCTGAGGTAGCTGTGCAGGTAGCCATCGTGCTGGCTGCGGAACGGCTCGGGCATCAGTATCTGGACATTGCGCCCGACCACATCGCTGGATTCGTAGCCGAACAGCTTCTGCGCCGCCTTGCTGAAGGACTCGATGATTCCATGGGAGTCGATGACGATCACCGCGTCGACTGCTGCGTCGAGGACGGCTCGCAGTTCGAGTTCCGCAACGCTGGCCGCTGCGTCGGAACGCTCGGTCCTGGCTCGGGGGCTCACGTTACCCGGGTCGGCGATGACATGGCCAGGCGGCGCGAACGGCACGTGGCGACGGGCGCTTCAATAGTCGTCCCGGTCGCCATAGCGGTCATCATCATCATCATCGTCGTCGTCATCGTCATCGTCATCGTCGTCGTCGTCGTCGTCGTCATCGTCATCGTCATCCCAGTCGTCGTCATCATCCTCGTCGTCGTCGGAACCGGCCCAGCCCTCTGGCTCGTCGGCCAGCTCCAGGTCCAGTTCGTGCCAGGTTTCGTAGTCGATCTCCTCGATATCCCCATCTTCATACTGGATTTCGATCAGCTCCGAGTCCTCGTCGATCGACAGGACCAGGAAGGTGTCATTGTCCTCGAGGTTGTCGTACCACTGGCCCTTGACGGGGTTGTGTTCTCTGGCCATTGGGTCGACCTCTGTTGCGGGTTGTGCGGATTCGGGCGTAGTGCCCGCACCGAATATTAAGGGTGGCGGCGCGGCGTAAGCAACGACCGCGGCCCGCTCAGGGCGATGGCTGACCCCTTCCTCAATCCGCTCGCCGAGTTCGTGTGGCGGACCCGGTATCGAGGTAGCGACGTCTCCGGCGTGCTGGAGTTGACGCCGGCCGACACGTTTGCGCGTGTTTCCCGGGCGATTTCTGCGCCGGAACGCGACGCTGGCCAATGGCGGCGCCGGTTCCAGGCGATCCTGGACGGGTTCCGCTTCCTGCCGGGCGGGCGGATCCTGGCGGCCGCGGGAGGCGCGGCAGACACGACAATGCTCAATTGCTTCGTAATGGGCGGGCTCGAGGACGGCCCCGAGCAGCTGATGGGTTCCCTGGCGGAGGGCGTCAGGACGCTGCAACAGGGTGGAGGAATTGGCCTGGATTTCTCGACCCTGCGTCCGCGTGAAGCGCGGCCGGGCGGCAGCTCCCATTCCGGTCCAGTTGCCTGTCTCGAACTGTGGAATGCAGCCTGCGCGGCAACCACGGCGGCTTCCGGGCGTGGCGGGGCGATGATGGGCTCGCTCTCGGTCTCGCATCCGGACATCGCCGACTTCGTACGGGCCAAGGCGCGCCGGGGCGCGCTTGGGCACTTCAACCTGTCGGTGCAGCTCGACGATGCGTTCCTCAGAGCGGCGGACGACGACGCGAACTGGGAGCTCTCGTTCCCGTCCCCTGGGTTCACGTGCGAAGGAAACACGGTCCAGGTTAACGCGCAGGTGCGTGCCCGCGCCTTGAGACGGCTGATCGTCACCTCGATGCTCGATTGGTCGGAACCGGGAGTCCTGTTCGTCGATACCATCAATCGTGAGAACAACCTGTGGTGGCGCGAGCACCTGACCACCACCAATCCCTGCGGCGAGGCGCCCCTGCCGCCTTATGGCGCCTGCGATCTCGGCTCGATCAATCTCACGAGACTGGTGCTACGGCCATTCGGCCGTGACGCGGCACTCGACCTGGAAACGCTTTCGGCCATCGCCCGGATCGCCGTTCGCATGCTGGACAACGTACTGGACGCGACGCCATATCCGCTCGCCCGGCAGCGGTTGGCGGCGCTACAGACCCGCCGCATCGGCCTCGGGATCACGGGTCTCGCCGACGCGCTGGCCATGCTGGGCCTGCGCTACGACAGCGCCCCCGGCCGGGCCGCCGCCGCCGCGGCCGTCGAGCACCTGAAGAATGCGGCTTACGAGGCATCGATTGAGATCGCCAGGGAGAAGGGACCGTTCCCCGCCTTCGACCGGGATCGCTACCTGGCCAGCGCCTTTGTGGCAAGGCTGCCGGATGAAATCCGCAACCGGATTTCGCGCTACGGCATCCGCAATAGCCACCTGCTCGCCATTGCGCCGACCGGGTCGATCAGCCTGCTAGCCGGCAATGTTTCTGCCGGAATCGAGCCCATCCAGTCCCTGCGGCAGTGGCGGCGCGTGCTCAATCCGGATGGCAGCGTCCGTGAGTTCGAGGTCGATGACCGGGCCTGGTCCATATTCCAGGAGCAGGATGCCGGCGACGCCGCGGCGCTGGTCGAGGCGCCCGAAATCAGTCCGACCGCCCAGATCGACATGCAGTCGGCGCTGCAAATCCACGTGGACGGTGCCATCTCAAAGACGGTGTTGCTGCCGGAATCAACAACTTGTGCTGACCTGGAACGGCTCCTCGGCCAGGCGTACCGAGGCGGGTTGAAGGGGTTTGCGGCGCATCGCCTCCAATCGGCGCGCGGCAGCGTAATCGGTACCGGCTGTGCGCGCTACGGAACCGGCCGAAGCGACTGCGATGCGGGCTAGGCGCTGCGAGGGGTGCGTACCCGGCTACGAGCCAGTACGCATAGGCCCCGGACCGGCAATCCATCAGTATCGGTACCCGGGGGGCGGACTACGCCCATGCACAACGAGAAACTGGTCCGCCAAAGACTTCTGGAACGCAAGGGCGAGTTGCTCGTGCGCGCAGGGGAAGTGCACGCGGACATCACCCGCGCCTCGGGCCCGCTGGATAAGGACTTCGCCGAGCAGGTCGTCGAGATGGAGAACGACGCGGTGCTCGCCGGCCTGAGCGAGTCGACGGCTGCCGAGATAGCCATGATCAACAAGGCCATCCGTCGGCTCGACGACGGCAACTACGGGCAGTGCTCGGTCTGCGGCCAGCCGATAGACGAGCGACGACTGGCCGCACTGCCGCACTCCGACCATTGCATTCGCTGCGCGGAATACGCTCAGCGCTAGCGATCTAGGCCTGGCTTTCACACAGCGCCGGCACCGCTGGTGCCGGGAGATGTCGGCTAGTGATGGCTGTGCGCCGGATCCGACGCCGGCATGGAGCGGTGACCGCCATGCGGCGCCAGCGGGCCCAGTGCGGTCCATGCGGCAAATATGATCATCAGTATCCCGGCAACGGTGCGCGTCCTGATCCCGGCGAAGCGGCGCGTCAGGGCGGTGCCCGCCAGCGTTACGGTCAGCATCGAGGGCAGCGTACCGGCGCCGAAGGCAAGCATGGTCAGTCCGCCTGATGCCGCCGAACCCGAGACGGCTGCCAGCGCCAGCGCCGAATAGACGAGCCCACAGGGCAGGAATCCCCAGAGTATGCCGAGCAGACCGGAACGCAGCGCACCTGGGAGTGCCAGCGCCCGGCTGGCCAACGGCCTGATGGCACCCCACAGCCGTCCACCGAAGCGTTCCAGCGACAGCAGGTCGCGCCCGGTGAGCAGCGAGAGGCCCATTACCAGCATCAGCAGCGCGGCCAGTATGCGCAGGGCGACGACCAGCGGGCGCGCCGGGAACTGCCCGACCACGGCGCCGGCGAGGGCCCCGACCAGCGCGCCGAGTACGGCGTAGCCTGCCAGCCGGCCAATGTTGAAGTTGACTCCACGGAACACAGCCCCGGCCGGCGTGCCACCGAGGGCGCGCGAGCCGGCCGCTGCGGCGATGCCGCCGCACATGCCCAGGCAGTGCACGCTGCCCGCCAGACCGAGCGTGGCGGCAGCCGCCAGCGGTGCCCAGCTTACTTCTGGCGTCATCCGGCATCCTCGTCACGGGCGTCGTCCTGGTCCTCGTTCTCAGACCGCTCGTCCACCAGCACCGACCAGCCCGGGGTGTCGAGGTCGTCGAACTGGCCGTTGCCCACCGCCCAGAAAAATGCCCAGACGCCAAATGCACCCAGCACCAGTCCCAGCGGAATGAGCAGGTAGAGGATGCTCATGCGGTCGCTGCTGCCTGCGCGGCCGGGCCCTCGGGACGCGGCCGGGGCCCGATTCTGTCGTCGCGCAGCCGCAGCGCGTTGGCGACCACGAGCAACGAGCTGAGCGACATCCCGACAGCCGCGGCCCAGGGTGGTATGAGTCCAACTGCCGCAAGCGGTAAGGCGGCGAGATTATAGGCGGCGGCCCATAGCAGGTTCTGGCGGATCACCTTGACCGTCCTGCGTGCTACGTCCATGGCGACAGGAATGACCCCAAGGTCCGTTGACATCAGCACCGCGCCAGCGCTGGTCTGGGCGAGCGACGCGCCGGCGCCCATCGCGATGGAGACGCTGGCCGCGGCCAGCACGGGGGCGTCGTTGATGCCATCGCCCACCATCAGCACCGTTTCGTGCGCGGCCTCCAGCATGCGGACTCGCGCGATCTTGTCCTCGGGTCGAAGCCGCGCACGGTATTCATCGACGCCCGTTTCGGACGCAATGCGTGCCACCGCCTCGGGATAGTCGCCGCTGGCAATCTCGACCGTTATGCCCTGTCCCTCGAGATGCCGGATCGCCGCCGGGGCGCCGGGACGCAACGTGTCGGTGATTTCAATCTCCGCCAGCCACTCGTCGTCGCGACCAAGGTAAATCCCGGAATCAGGGACCTCACGCGGGGGCGTGATCTGCGCCACGAATTCTCGCCGGCCCAGGCGATACCGGACCTGGTCATAGTAACCCTCGAGGCCCTCGCCAGGTTCGCCGCCAGGGTCTGCCGGGGCCGGCAGCGCACCGGTGATGTTTCGAAAGGCGCGTGCCAGTGGGTGGGTCGATGTGCGCTCCAGCCCGGCCGCGATCCGCAGGCATTGCGCCGCGTCCAGTGAACCCAGCGCGCTGCAGCGACTGACCAGTGGTTCGCCGGCCGTCAGCGTGCCGGTCTTGTCCAGCACGACCCGGGTTGTTCGCGCCAGTGACTCCAGGGTGTCCGCGCGCGTGATCAGCAGGCCGCGGCGCGCGAGCGCCGCGGTGGCCGCGGTGACGGCAGTCGGCGTGGCAAGCGACAACGCGCATGGACAGGTGACCACCAGCACTGCCAGCGTAGTCTCGAACGCTCGCGATGGATCGACGAGCATCCAGGCACTGGCTACCAGCGCAGCCGACAGCAGGACGCCGCCGACGAACCAGGCCGCCCAGCGGTCCGCCAGCCGCGCGATGGCGGGCCTTTCGGTCTGCGCCCGCTCCAGCAGCCTGACAATGCTGGCAAGCACGGTTTCATTGCCGACCGCGTCAATACGCACGCGAGCCGGCCGGGAGAGATTGATCGATCCGCCGAGCACGGCCTGGCCGGCTGCGCGCTTTACCGCAATGGCCTCGCCGGTGATCATCGACTCGTCGACGGCGGTGGCGCCGCCGGTCAGCGTGCCGTCGGCCGGAATGGTTTCTCCCGCGGCCACCAGCACGATGTCGCCCGGCACCAGCTCGGCCACAGCGACCCGCTCGGTGGCGTCGCCGAGCTGCCGGATTGCGGTGGCAGGCTGCAGTCTGAGCAGCGCATCGCTGGTGCTGCCGGCCTGGTGTCGGGCGGACATTTCGGCGAAGCGGCCGAGCGACAACAGGAAGATGAAGGTCGTCACGGAGTCGAAGTACACGTCACCGCGCCCGGCGAAGACATTGAAGGTGCTCGCACCCCAGGCGAGCATAAGGGCCAGGGCGACCGGCACGTCCATGCCGGGCTGGCCCACCCTCAGGCTACGCCACGCGCCTTCAATGAACGGCCGTCCTGAATAGACCAGCACCGGCGTCGCGACCAGCATGCTGACCAGCCGCAGGAACTGCCGGAGCAGAGGGTCCATCCCGTCGAACGCGCCGGCGTACATGGCCACGGCGAACATCATCACCTGCATCATGCCCAGCCCGGCGAGCGCGAGGCGTTTCAGCGCGCCACGCCTTTCGCGTAGCGCGACCTCGAGTGTGTCGGTGGCACCCAACACATGCGGCCGATAGCCCAGGTGGTGAATCGCACGCAGGATCGTGGACAGCTGGCTTTCCCCCGGCCGCCACTCGATGCCCGCCCGGCCGGTGGCCGGATTGACGGAAATGGAGGCTACACCGCCGAGCCGCTCGAGCCGGCGCTCGATGAGCCAGCCGCAGGCAGAACAACGCAGGCCTTCGATCAGCAGGTTGGCGCCATCGATGTTGCCGC
Source organism: uncultured Gammaproteobacteria bacterium (assembly GCA_963715485.1). Lineage (GTDB taxonomy): Bacteria > Pseudomonadota > Gammaproteobacteria > Steroidobacterales > Steroidobacteraceae > SG8-30. The sequence goes on along the minus strand of OY970244.1, from coordinate 2,709,542 downwards.
GCCGCGCGACCAGCCGTTGCTGCACGTCGGGCCGGTCATAAGTGACCCACGCGTCGTCGGCCACGATCTCGGGACGCGGCGCGGGCGAATCCCGGAAGCGATAGTAGTCGGCGAGGCCCGCGTCGCGGACGAATTCCGCCGCCGCCTTGCAGCCTTCGCAGCACATCGGGCGGGACTCGCCCCCGATTCGAACCGTAAGTTGCAGGCCCGGTGGAACTGGCTCGCCGCAGTGGAAACACTGCGTTGTGGCCGGCATGACGTCAGGATACCCCAGGTGCCAGCTGCAGGGCCGCCGCCGAATCCCGGAAGTCGCCCCGCAGTCGCCAGCTGCGGTCCGGTGGCGTGATCTCGACGTACCAGCGTCCTGGGGGCAGGGCTTCGATGCTGCCCTCGTACCTCCCATCCGTTCCCCTCAGCGTGATCATGCGGTCGAATTCGGCCCGGGTGGCATGCGACAGAAGGACCAGCAGGGCAGGCGGCAGCGCACCCTGTTCGAGGGTCACGGTGACCTGCATCCGGCTATCCGCCGCATCGATGACCAGCATGGCACGCGCCCCGGCAGCGGCGGCGGCGGCGTCCCGGGCGGGGTCGGCGTAGATGGCAAGGCCTTCCTTGCGGAAGTCGTCGCGCACCACGTCGTCGCTGCCGTGCGCCGCCAGAAAGAGCGTAACGAGTCCGGCCACGACCACGGTTGCAGGTAGGCCGACGACGAACCACATCAGCGGCTCGCGGTACCAGGGGCTGCTGTTCATGGGCCGAGGAAGCGCGCGTCACGTGACGCCTTCAGGCCGGGTGAGTCGGGAGATGAGACCTCCAGGCGGATTTCGTGGCTTCCACCGGCGGCGGCGGCCGGTGCGTGTACCCTTGCGGCAACCGAGTACACCTCGCCGGGTCCGACCACGTGCTCGTCCAGGCCTGTATCCAATTCCATGCCCGGCAGGCCGCTGACCGTCAGCACGAAACGATGCGCCGTCGTGTCCTTGTTGAGGATGCGCAGCAGGTAGACATTCTCGATGCTGCCATCCGGCAGCCTGCGGTAAAGCGCGTTGCGGTCCCGCATGACGTCCAGGCCGATGGGCGTACGCAGCGAAATCGAGACCAGGAATCCGGCCACCAGCAATGCAAGCAGGCTGCCGTAGACGATCATTCGCGGTCTCACTACGTGGGTGCCGCCGCCCTCGAGGGCCTTCTGCGAGGTATAGCGAACCAGGCCCTGTGGATAGCTCATCTTGTCCATCACCGCATCACAGGCGTCGATGCAGGCGGCACAGGCAATGCACTCGTATTGCAGGCCGTCGCGGATGTCGATGCCGGTCGGGCAGACCTGCACGCAGGCCTTGCAGTCGACGCAATCGCCGAGCCCCCGTGACTTGTGGTCGGCGCTCCGCGACCGCGCGCCGCGCGGCTCGCCGCGCCCGGTGTCGTAGGCAATGATCAGCGTGTCCCGGTCGAACATCGCGCTCTGGAAGCGCGCATAGGGGCACATGTACTTGCACACCTGCTCGCGCATGAAGCCGGCGTTGCCCCAGGTGGCGAAGCTGTAGAACAGGACCCAGAAGGTCTCCCAGGGGCCGGTGGAAAGGCCCAGCACCTTGCCGGCCAGCTCTTGAATCGGGGTGAAGAAGCCCACGAAGGTGAAGCCAGTCCAGAGCGCCAGCAACGCCCAGGCCAGGTGCTTGGAGGTTTTCCGCAGGATCTTGTCGCCGGTCCAGGGACCGCGGTCGAGCTTGATGCGCCGGTTCCGGTCACCCTCGATCCTGCGCTCGATGGCCACGAAGACGTCGGTCCAGACCGTCTGCGGGCAGGCAAAGCCGCACCACAGGCGTCCGGCCAGCGCGGTGAAGAAAAAAAGCGAAAGACCCAGGATGATCAGGAGCCAGGTCAGGTAAAAGAAGTCCTGCGGCCAGAACACCAGTCCGAAGACGTAGAACTTGCGGGCCGGGAGGTCGAAGAGCACGGACTGGCGGCCATCCCAGGAGATCCACGGCAACAGGTAGTACAGGCCCAGCAGGGCCCACGCTGCCAGGTTGCGCAACCGCTGGAATCGTCCGCCTATTTCGCGCGGGTAGATCTTCTTGTGCGCCTCGTAGAACGAGGCAGGGGCGTCCTTGGCTGCCGGTGAGTTCACGTTGTGGCGGAATCCTGCACTAGTGCGTCCGGCCACCGGTGCGCGGCCGGGGCGGCGAGGCAGTGCGCACGAGGTAGAGAGTCAGTGCGCTCGACAGCGTGGCGATGGCCCAGAAAAAGAAGAACCCAACGGCGTATCCGGCCATCCGGTTGGTGAGCCAGCGCGGCGGAGCGGCACCCTCGCCGAAGAACGACGGGTCGAAGAACGCGAAGAAGAACATGGTCGCCACGGACGCAGCCAGGAAGGACGGCCACAGGGTAACCGCCATGTCCTGAGCGAGCTGGCTCCAGGCGACCGGTTGCGACTCGTCTTCGGCGGCGTCTTCCGCGGGTTCCGGCCTGTCCTCAGCCCTCATGCGGCGTCTCGGCCGCGGGCTCCTCGCCCGAAGGCGCCGGAGCGGGGCCAGGCTCCATGTACGGTGGCGCCAGGCTGAGAATGTAGGCTGCCAGCAGGCGCACCTTCTGCTCACCGAGCAACTCCAGCTGCGCCGGCATCTGGTTGTTGCGCCCGTTGACGACGCCGTAGCGGATTTCCGCGGCATCACTGCCGTAGAGCCAGACATCGTCGGTCAGGTTGGGTGCGCCGAGCACCTGCATGCCCTTGCCGTCGAGGCCGTGGCAGGACGAGCAGAACATCTCGAATCTCGGCTTGCCGGCTGCCGCCAGGTCGGCGGGCGCCTGAAGGCCGGACAGCGACAAGACGTAGGCTACGACCTCCTCGACGCCCTGCTCGCCGAGGGCTTCGCCCCAGGGAGGCATGATGCCGTTGCGGCCGTAGGAAATCGTGGCCAGCACGGTCTCTTCCGAACCGCCATACAGCCAGTCGCCATCGGACAGGTTAGGGAATCCCTTGGCGCCGCGCGCATCCGATCCGTGGCACATGGCGCAGTTGTTGGCGTACAGGTTGCGCGCAACCCGCATCGCGTCTGCGTCCCCGCCGAGGCCGGACAGGCTCATGCCGGCAAAGCGGGCGTAGACCGGAGCGGCAGCGGCTTCGGCCGCGTCCACCTGCTCCTGCCACTGCTGTTGTTGCGTCCAGCCCTTGGTGCCCTGCCAGCTACCCAGGCCCGGGTAGAGAACGAGGTAGACGATGGCGAAGGCGACCGTGCCGTAGAACATCCACAACCACCAGCGCGGCAGCGGGTTGTTGAATTCACGCAGGTCGCCGTCCCAGGTGTGTCCGGTGGTCTCTGCGCCCGGCTGCTGTTCCCCTGGCGATCGTCGCGACGTCACCCACAACAGCCACACTGCCCCAACGACATTGATTGCCGTCAGGATCACGATGAACAGGGTCCAGCCTGTGGTCATCTCACTTGTCCTCGTACTTGCCGAAGTCGTCCTCGAGCGGCATTCGCGCTGCCTGGTCGAACTTGTGCTTCTGCCGCCCGCTCCAGGCCCACCAGACAACCCCGACAAAGGCCAGCAGGGCCAGCAAGGTGGCGAGCCCGCGAAGGGTCCCCGGATCCATCAACTAATTCCACGTCTTCGAGGCCGTACCGAGCCCCTGCAGGTAACCGATCAGGGCCTGCATCTCGGTCTTGCCGGCAACTTCCTCGCCCGCTGCGGCGATCTGCTCGTCCGTATAGGGGACGCCGACGCTGCGCAGGGCGCGCATCTTGGCGCCCGTTTTCTCAGCATCGATCACATTCTCGTCCAGCCAGGGGAAACCCGGCATGTTGGATTCCGGCACGACGTCGCGCGGATTGAGCAGGTGGATGCGGTGCCACTCGTCCGAGTAGCGTCCGCCCACGCGTGCGAGATCAGGACCGGTGCGCTTGGAGCCGAACTGGAACGGATGGTCGTAGACGGATTCGCCGGCGAGCGAGTAGTGGCCGTAACGCTCTGTCTCCGCCCTGAGCGGTCGGATCATCTGCGAATGGCAGACATAGCAGCCCTCGCGAATGTAGATGTCGCGTCCCTCCAGCTGCAGCGCCGTGTATGGTTCGACGCCCGGAGCCGGTTCGGTGACCTGCCCGGTGAAGTAGAGCGGCACGATCTCGGCCAGGCCGCCGAAACTGATCGCGATTGCGGTCAGCACGCCAAGCAGCCCGACGTTGGTTTCGATCTTCTCGTGGTTCATGCTGCCACCCTCAGGCCGCTGCCGGCGCCATCACGGGCACGTCGCGCGTGGACGAGCCGGAAGCGACGGTCTTCCAGACGTTGTAGATCATGATGAACATGCCGGAGAGGACCAGCAGGCCGCCGATCAGCCGGACCGCATAGTACGGGTAGGTCGCGGCCAGCGACTCGATAAACGTGTAGGTGAGCGTGCCGTCCGGGTTGGTGGCGCGCCACATCAGGCCCTGCATCACGCCGGCGATCCACATTGAGGCGACATACAGCACGATGCCTATCGTCGTCGTCCAGAAGTGCACATCGATGAGCCTGCTCGAGTACATTTCCTTGCGGCCGTACAGCCGCGGAATCAGCGCGTACATGCAGCCGATGGAGATCATCGCCACCCAGCCGAGGGCGCCGGAATGCACGTGCCCGATGGTCCAGTCGGTGTAGTGGGACAGCGCGTTCACCGTCTTGATCGACATCATCGGGCCTTCAAAGGTCGACATGCCGTAGAACGACAACGATACGATCATGAACTTCAGGATCGGGTCGGTACGCAGTTTGTGCCAGGCTCCCGACAGCGTCATGATGCCGTTGATCATGCCGCCCCAGGAAGGCGCGACCAGCATGACCGAGAAAACCATGCCGAGCGTCTGCGCCCAATCCGGCAGCGTCGTGTAGTGGAGGTGATGCGGGCCGGCCCACATGTAGATGGCCACCAGCGCCCAGAAGTGGACCACCGACAGTCGGTAGGAATACACCGGGCGCCCGGCTTGCTTGGGCACGAAGTAATACATCATCCCGAGAAAACCGGCTGTCAGGAAGAAGCCAACCGCGTTGTGGCCGTACCACCACTGAACCATCGCATCCACGGTGCCCGCGTAAACCGAGTACGACTTGGTCAGCGAGACCGGTACGGCGGCGCTGTTGCCGATATGGAGCACCGCGATGGTAATGATGTAGGCGGCAAAGAACCAGTTGGCCACATAGATGTGCCTGACCTTGCGCTTGGCCAGCGTTCCCAGGAACACGATGGCGTAAACGACCCAGACGACGGCGATCAGCAGGTCGATCGGCCATTCCAGTTCGGCGTACTCCTTGGACGTGGTAATGCCGAGCGGCAGCGTTATGGCCGCAAGCACGATGATCAGCTGCCAGCCCCAGAACGTGAAGGCGGCGAGTCCGTCCGAGAACAGCCGCGTGTGGCAGGTCCGCTGTACGATGTAGTAGGAAGAAGCGAACAGCGCGGAGCCGCCGAAGGCGAAAATCACGGCGTTGGTATGCAGCGGCCGCAGCCGGCTGTAGGTCAGCCACGGCACATCGAAGTTCAGCGCCGGCCACAGCAGCTGGGCTGCGATGATCACGCCGACTAGCATGCCGACGATGCCCCAGACGACCGTCATGATGGCGAACTGTCGCACCACCTTGTCGTTGTAGGTCTCGACCCGTTCCATTGAGTAGTTCCCCGTGAGTTTTGTGGACCGCGCATGGCCCGACGACGGACGCGCGAGCCGCAGGCCTTCCAATGGTACTGACCCCAACTTACCAGCTTACATTGTGGCATTCCACGGTAGTTCGGGCAGCGTAAATCGGGGCTGTACCCGCGTATGTGCGGAGTCGGCCGGCCGCCATGCGGGGGTATGCTGTGCCGGGCTGCAGCGCCGGTCGTAAGGCCGGAACGAAGACACTGGTTGGGATAAAGAGTCATGAGCGAGCAACTCGACAGCATCCTCGTGGTCGTCGATCCGGCCGCAGATGAGCAACCGGCACTGGGCAAGGCGGCGGCAATCGCCGAGGCTGCAGGCGCCCGGCTCAGGTTGTTCTGCTGCGACCATGACCCGCGGCTGACGGCCCGGCTGTTCCTCAGCCCCGGATCACTGTCCGCAGCAAGGGCGGGCTTCCTCCGGCGCCGTCGACAATGGCTCGAATCACTGGCCGCACCATTGGCAGAGCGCCGCATCGCGGTCGAGATAGAGGCAGCCTGGGATTCTCCGCTGCACGCTGGCGTACTGACCGAGGTGTCCCTGATGAAGCCGGGTCTGGTAGTCAAGGACACGGCCTGGCACGCTCCCCTGGCCCGCGGCCTGTTCAGTCACGCCGACTGGCGGTTGCTGCAGGCCTGCCCGGTACCGCTGCTGCTGGCCAAGCCGCGGTCGTGGCCGGCTTCGCCGAGCGTCGCCGCGGCGATCGATCCCGGTCATCCTGGCGACCCGGCCGCCGTGCTGGATCATGCCGTCCTGCGCCAGGCCACGCGCCTGGCTGGCTGGATCGGGGCAAGGTCGACGGCGGTGCATGCCTACCTGCCGGTCGACTCCGCGGCCCTTGCTGCCGCCGCGGCAGGCATGCCTATGATCCCGCCAGCTGGTACGCTGGGGGACGACATGCGCCAGGCGGCATCCGAGGCCGTTGCAGCGGTTCTCGCCGTCCATCGCTATCCGCCGGAGAGCGTGGAACTGGTCGAGGGAGCCGCAACCGACGTGCTGCCCGCGTGGTGTGTCGAGCGCGCGATCGACGTCCTCGTGGTCGGCGTGATCTCTCGATCCCGGCTGGTCGAGGCGGTCCTCGGTAGCACCGCCGAGCGCCTGCTCGACCGCATTCCGAGCGACTTGCTCGCGGTTTGCGCCGCATCGGCCTGATCGGGCGGCGTGCTTGGCTGGCGCGTGCTGCAGAGCATCATCTTGCTCGCGTAGAATGACCCAGGACACAGGCGGTTCAACAAAGAAGCACGAGATCATGCATCCATACAGCGCTCCACTCCGGGACATTCGCTTCGTCCTTCACGAGGTGCTCCATGCGCAAAGCCATTACGCAGAGCTAGGCCGCGACGAACTCAACACCGAATTCATCGACAGTGTGCTGGAGGAGGCCGCGCGCTTCGCCGAGGAGGTCGTCGCGCCGACCAACGAGCCGGGCGACAGGATCGGGGTGCGCCTCGATGAATCGGGGGTCGTCGTCACGCCGCCTGGATTCAAGGAGGCTTACCGGCGCTTCGTGGAGGACGGCTGGGCCGCGCTATGTGGTCCGGCGGAATTCGGCGGCCAGGGGCTGCCCGAAAGCTTTGGCGGGCCGGTGGGCGAGCTGCTGGTTTCAGCCAACATGTCCTGGAAGCTCTATAGCGGGCTTACCGACAGTGCGATCCTCTGCCTCGAGAAGCATGCCTCGCAGGTGCTGAAGGATCTCTACCTGACCAAACTGGTCACGGGTGAGTGGACCGGCACGATGTGCCTCACCGAGGCTCACGCGGGCACCGACCTCGGTATGCTGCGCACGCGCGCGGAGCCCGACAGCGAGGGCTCCTACCGGATTACCGGCGAGAAGATCTTCATCACCAGTGGCGACCACGATGTTGCCGATAACGTCGTCCATCTTGTGCTCGCCCGGCTCCCGGACGCTCCTGCCGGCACGCACGGCATCAGCCTGTTTCTTGTGCCGAAGAAGCTGCCTGACGCCGACGGCGCGCCGGGCGCATCCAACGGTGTGCGCTGCAGCCGGCTCGAGGAGAAGCTCGGTATTCACGGCTCGGCGACCTGCGTGATGAATTTCGAAAGTGCCCGGGGCTGGATGGTCGGCAAGCCCAATGCCGGACTGAAATGCATGTTCGTGATGATGAACCACGCGCGATTGTGGGTCGGGCTGCAGGGCCTGGCCCAGGCGGAGCTTTCCCGGCAGGCGGCACTTGCCTACGCGCGGGAGCGACGGCAGGGCCGCGCGGCCGGCGGCAGCGCGTCGCCGGGCCAGCCAGCCGACCTGCTGATCGAGCACGCCGATGTTCGTCGGATGCTGTTGACGCAGAAGGCCTATGTCGAAGGTTCGCGGCTGCTGACCTATTTCGCAGGCATGGAGATGGACAAGGCCAAGTACCACCCCGATGCCGAGGAGCGGCAACGGGCGGCCGACCTGCTTGCCGTGCTGACCCCGATCGTCAAGGCCTTCGTGACCGACATGGCGGTCGAGGTCACCAGCCTGGGAATCCAGGTACACGGTGGCTACGGATACGTACGCGAGACCGGCGTCGAGCAGTTCTACCGGGACACCCGCATCGCCTGCATCTACGAGGGTACCAACGGCATCCAGGCACTGGACCTGCTGGGACGCAAGGTACTCGGTTCCGGCGGGCAGCTCGCGCGGCGTCTCGGCGGATTGATCGGGGCCTTCTGCCAGAATCATGCGACCTACGAAGAGATGAGCGACTTCGCGCCACGGCTCGCCGGGCTGCTCAAGGAGTGGAGCGAGGCCACCGAACAGGTGGCCGAGCACGCCGCGCGTGATCCCCACGAGGTCAACGCAGCAGCGGTCGACTACCTGCAGCTCACCGGCCACCTCTGCCTGGCCTGGTGCTGGGCCAAGGTTGCGGCGGTGGCCATCGCGGCACTCAAGAGTGATCAGGGCGAGGCGGGCTTCTACCAGGCCAAGCTGGCCACCGCGCGCTTCTTCTTCGCACGCCTGTTGCCCCGGGCCGAGGCACACCTGGATGCCCTTCAGTCGGGCTCGACGACGGTCATGTCGCTGCCGGCCGAGCATTTCGGCTAGCCACCCATGACGGCGGCTGCACAGGGGCGCGCGCGGCGCATCGGCCGGGCGCGCAGGATCGTCGTCAAGGTCGGCTCCGCCTTGCTGGTGGATGCCGCAACGGGACGGTTGAACCGCAGCTGGCTGGAGTCGCTGGCGGCCGACATCGCGCGGCTGCGCGAGCGCGGGCAGGAAGTCGTGCTGGTCTCCTCTGGTGCGATCGCCCTGGGGCGGCGCCACCTGGGGCTGCAGCCGGGGCGGCTCAAACTGGAGGAAAGCCAGGCCGCAGCCGCCGTTGGCCAGATCCGGCTCGCGCACGCCTGGAAGGAAGTGCTGGAGACCCACGGCATCGCCGTGGCCCAGGTTCTGCTGACTTTCGCCGACACCGAGCAACGCCGGCGCTACCTCAATGCCCGCTCGACCCTGAATACGTTGCTGTCCCTCGGCGCCGTGCCGGTCATCAACGAAAACGACACGGTTGCGACCGCCGAGATCCGCTATGGAGACAACGACCGCCTTGCAGCGCGGGTGGCGCAGATGCTGGCTGCGGATTGCGCCGTACTGTTGTCGGACGTGTCCGGGCTTTACACGGCCGATCCGGCGCGCCATCCGGACGCCCGTTTCATTCCGGAGGTCGCTGAAATAACGGCCGAGATTGCGGCGATGGCCGAGGGACCCGGCTCCGGAGTCGGCTCTGGCGGTATGACGACCAAGGTCGAGGCAGCCAGGATCGCGGTCGGGGCGGGCTGCAGCCTCTGTATCGCCTCCGGGCGGATCATGCATCCGCTCGCAGCGCTGGAATCGGGGGGTGCCTGCACCTGGTTCATGGCCCATGAGGCACCAGTGGCGGTGCGCAAGCAGTGGATTGCGGCGACGCTGAAGTCGGCTGGTGAGGTCGTCATCGACGCGGGCGCCGCAGCGGCGCTCGGCCGGGGCAAGAGCCTGCTGCCGGCTGGCGTGGTCGAGGTGCGCGGCCGCTTCGACCGCGGCGACGCGGTCCGGGTGATCGGCCAGGACGGGCGCGAGCTGGCGCGCGGACTGACGGCTTACTCGAGCGAGGACGCAAGGCGTATCTGCGGCCGCAAGACCGCCGAGATCGAGTCGTTGCTCGGCTATCGCGGCCGCGACGAGATCATCCACCGCGACGATCTTGTCGTGGCACGGCCGCGGCCCGGGGACAGCGGGAGGACAGCATGAGTGACGCAGGGCTCGGTGCGGTCATGGACGGTATCGGACGTGACGCCATCGCGGCGGCGCGCGTGCTGGCACATGCCGGTAGCGAAGCGAAGAACGCGGCGCTGGTCGCGGCGGCGGTAACCGCGCGGCATCGAGCTGCCGCAATCATCGCGGCCAATGACAATGACATGGCTGCGGCACGCAGCAAGGGTTTGAGCGGCGCCATGCTCGACAGGCTGAAGCTCGACGCCGGCCGGGTCGAGGCGATGGCGGCGGGGCTCGAGCAGGTCGCCGCGCTGCCCGACCCTGTCGGCAGGGTGCTGGCCGAGTGGACGCGCCCCAACGGGCTGGTCATCCAGCGGACCAGCGTTCCGCTGGGCGTAATCGGCATCGTGTACGAGAGCCGGCCAAACGTGACGGCCGATGCGGGCGCCCTGTGTCTCAAGAGTGGCAATGCCGCGATCCTGCGGGGAGGCTCGGAGAGCGCTGCATCCAGCCTGGCCATTCACGGCTGCCTGGTCGAGGGCCTGCGATCGGCAGGCCTGCCCGAAGCCGCCATCCAGATGGTGCCCACCCAGGATCGTGACGCCGTCGGCTACATGCTGAAGGGCATGACCGACTACATCGACGTCATCGTGCCACGAGGCGGCAAGGGCTTGATTGCGCGCGTGCAGCATGATGCGCGCGTGCCGGTGATCGGTCATCTGGAGGGCAACTGCCATGTCTACGTGGACGGTGCCGCCGACGTCAACATGGCACGCGAAATCGTCATCAACGCGAAGCTGAGGCGGACCGGCATCTGCGGCGCCGCGGAGACGGTGCTCTTCGACCGTGCGGTGGCCCGAACACACGTGCTGCCGGTGGTCAAGGCGCTGCTCGACGCCGGCTGCGAGGTGCGTGGCGACCAGGACATCCGACGCGTTGACCCGCGGGTAAGGCCCGCCACCGAGGACGACTGGTACACGGAGTACCTGGACGCGATCATCGCGGCCAAGATGGTCGACGGGGTCGAGGGTGCGATTGCGCACATTGCCAGATACGGCTCCGCCCATACCGAGTCGATCGTCACAGAGGATCCTGCTGCAGCCGAGCGTTTTCTCATCGAAGTCGACAGTGCAATCGTCCTGCACAACGCCTCGACCCAGTACGCTGACGGTGGCGAATTCGGGATGGGCGCGGAAATCGGTATTTCAACCGATCGATTTCATGCGCGCGGTCCGGTGGGGCTCGAGCAGCTGGTCAGCTACAAATACGTCGTGCGTGGCACCGGGCAGGTGAGGCCGGGCTGACGCAGGCGGTCGATCCCGGCCGCATCCGTTCAGCGATGGTCGTGATGCTGGTGAGCCGCCTCCGCGCAGCGTTCGCAATTGACCCAGCCCGAGTCGCCATCGAGGTAGTGCTCCTTCTTCCAGATGGGAACGCGGTGCTTGACCTCGTCGATGATGTAGCGGCATGCGGCGAAGGCCTCGGCCCGGTGGCCGCTTGCCACACCGACCCAGACGGCCAGCTCGCCGAGGCCCAGTTCACCCAGGCGGTGCACACAGCGAGCACCGCGCACCCCGAAGCGTTCGATCGCCTCGGCCACGATGCATGCGCCTTCCTTGACGGCGAGCTCCTCGAAGGCTTCGTAATCCAGGCGCAGGACCTCGCGGCCGTCGTTCTCGTTGCGCACCCAGCCCTCGAAGGACACAAAGCCGCCGGCGGCGACGTCGGCGAGTGCTGCCCCGAGCGCCGCAGGGTCCAGCGGCTCGCGGAGGAACTCGAAGGCGCTCATCCGCCCGCTACCGGCGGGATGAACACCACTTCGTCGCCGTCGGCCAGCGGCCGCGACCAGTCAGCGAACTCGGCGTTGACCGCGACCTTCAGCTGCGTGCGGCCGAGGCTGAAGCCGTGTCGTGCCGCCAGCTCGTCATAGAGACCAGCCGCGTCGCCGGCCGCCGTGTCGACGAATTCCTCGTTCCTGCCGGCCTGCTCGCGCAGCAGCGCGTAGTACCGGAGCCGAATGCGAGCCATCAGCCGCGCTCTCCCGCATGAAAATGGCTCTTGCCACCAGTCTTCTCGATCAGGCGGGTCTCTGCGATCACCATATCGTGCGACAGCGCCTTGCACATGTCGTAGACGGTCAGCGCGGCAACCGACGCGCCGGTGAGCGCTTCCATTTCCACGCCGGTGCGACCATGAACCGACACCGCGCAGGTAATGGTGACTATCCCCGCGTCGTCGCAAGCAACCTCGATGCGGCATTTCTCGAGACCCAGGGGATGGCAGAACGGAATCAGTTCGTGGGTACGCTTTGCAGCCATGGTGCCGGCGATGATCGCCGTCTGGAACACGGGGCCCTTGGCTGTGGTGAAGCCCTGCGTCCTGAGTATCTCGACTACACCTGCAGGCAGCCTGACCGACGATACAGCCGTCGCCTTGCGGCTTGTGACCTGCTTTTCGCTGACGTCGACCATGGCCGGCCGCCCGTCGCTATCAACGTGTGACAGCATGGTCAACCGCCGATGTAATACATTTCGATCTTCTTTTCCGAGCGCTGCCGCGCCAGGGCCCTGCGCTGCTCGCTATAGCGGTCGTCGCGCTCGCGCCAGATGCCGCGGATCCGCGCCAGCAATTCTTCGTCGGTTGCGCCCGCACGCAGCGGGCCGCGCAGGTCGGTCCCGTGGGTCGCGAACAGACAGGTGTACAACACGCCCTCGGAAGACAGCCGCGCGCGCGTGCAGTCGCCGCAGAAGGGCTGGGATACGGAGGAGATGAAACCGACCTCGCCGGCACCGTCGGTGAACGTATACCTCTCGGCGACTTCTCCCCGGTAGCTGGCCGCAGCGACCTGCAGCGGCCAGCGCGACTCGATACGCTGCTTCAATTCGAGCGAGGGCACTACCCGGTCGCGCGCCCAGTGATTGCGGTTGCCGACATCCATGTACTCAATGAAGCGCACGATCACACCGGTGCCGCGAAACCGCTCGACCAGCTCCAGCGCACTGTCGTCGTTCAGGCCACGTTGCACGACAGCGTTGATCTTGATCGGCGTCAGGCTGGCCTCCCGTGCGGCGTCGATGCCGTCGAGGACACGCTGGATTCCATCGAAGCCGCCGCTCGCCTTGCGGAAAATCGCCTGGTCGAGGCTGTCAAGGCTGACGGTTACGCGCCTGAGGCCGTTGGCCTTGAGCTTGGCTGCGTGCTGTGCGAGCAGCACGCCGTTGGTGGTCAGGGCCAGGTCATCCACACCGTTGATGGCAGACAGCTCGCCGACCAGGTCGGCGAGGCCGGAACGCAGCAGCGGCTCGCCGCCGGTCAACCGGACCTTGCAGACGCCGGCGGCCACGAACAGGCGGGTCAGCCGCAGGATTTCCTCGAACGAGAGCCGGGCCGTTGCGGGCAGGAAACGGTAGTTTTCATGGAACGTCTCCCGCGGCATGCAATAGGGGCAGCGGAAGTTGCAGCGGTCCATGACCGATATCCGCAGGTCCCTGAGCGGCCGTCCGCGGGCGTCGGCGATGCCCGTCGAGTCGACGAGCGCAACCACCGGAGCCTTACTCTTTCCGCTCATGGCCGGTTACCCCCTGCAGGGAAGCGCGCCGTACTGGCGCTGCCCCTCAGTCCTTCTTCTTGGCGGCCTGGAAAGCACGCAGCTGCTCGTTAAAGCGTTCAGCCACGGACTGGACGTGGTCGACCGCCGCGTTGTTCTTCTTGGCCTGCATGGTCTGAAGCTCTATCTTGCGGGCCTCGTCCAGGCCGGGATCCTCGAGCATGGCCTGCAGTTCCATTTCGAGGCACGCAGTGTACGCGGTGATGTCCGCATCGAACTGCTTGACCGTCTGTTGCGCCGCCACCATTTCATCGTAAGTTGCAGTGGCGCCATCCGGAATGCTCTCGGGTTCGCGCGGATAAATACACGTGGCCTGCGCCGCGCCGGCGCCAATGCTCGCGAGCAGCAGGCAGGTGACAAGTGTGGCTTTCTTCATCGGTCGTTTCCTCGGCCTGGGTTCCGGGTTGGGGCCGCGGACTCGCCGGCGGCACGCAGCAGTCTAACCTAGGTCGCGCCGTAGGGGAGGCCCCGGGTCGGTCCGGACCGTCGCCTGCGCCGGGCAACGCTGATCTGGGACCTTGCGCCCTCGTCGTCAGTTCCCGTCGTCCGGTGCGAACATCGACGCGACCCGGGCCAGTGCCTGTTCGCGGGTCCGATAATGGTCGAAGTCCTTCAGCGTCCGGCTAAGCCCGATCTGGAGCAGGGTCCGGGCGACCGGCTTGTGGATACCCGCCAGGACGACCTGCTGGCCCTGCTGCTGGGCCCGCTGGATGATCGTTTCCAGCGACAGCGCGGCGCTGACGTCCAGCGTTGGCACGTCCTGCATATCGACCACCAGGGCCTCGAACTTGGCCGCCATCGACATGCGCCGGGTCATCTCGTTGGCGGCCCCGAAACTCATCGGGCCGGACAGGTGCAGCATCAACACGCGACCCCGCAACTGCCTGAACAGTTCCTTCTCGCCGGCCGAGAGGATGTCCTCGCCTGATTCATGATCGGTGATGGCACGGATGGACTGACTCTGCAGGTCAGCCATTTCCTTGATGAACAGCATGCTCGCCATCACCGTGCCCACGCCCACCGCAGTAATGACGTCGACGAAGACGGTCAGCAGCAGGACGGTAATCATGCAAACCGTCGAGGAGACCGGCAGGCGAGGCGAGCGCTTCAGGTACGACCAGTCGATGACGTCAATTCCAACCTTGATCAGTATTCCGGCCAGGACCGCGTGCGGCACGTGCGCGGCCAGCGGCCCGAGACCCAGCACGATGGCCAGCAGCACCAGTGCGTGCGTGACCCCCGACAGCGGCGTGCGCCCACCCGAGCGGATGTTGACCAGGGTCCGTATGGTCGCGCCGGCTCCCGGGATGCCGCCCAGCAGCCCGGCGACGAAGTTGCCGATGCCCTGGCCGACCAGTTCGCGATCCGAGTTGTGGAACGTGCGCGTGATGTTGTCGGCGATCAGCGAGGTCAGCAGGCTGTCGAGCGATCCGAGCGCCGCGAGCACGAGGGCTGGCGGTACGACCTCGCGCAGCAGTCGAATGTCGAGATCGGGCACGATGAACCGCGGTAGCGCCGAGGGTATCGGGCCCAGCACAGGCGCTCCGGAAAAGACGAAGGCGACGAGCAATGAGCCGACGATCAGGGCGACCAGCGTCGCAGGTACTTTCTGTGTGACGGGCTTGGGCATGAACAGGCAGATACCCAGCGCGACGAGGCCGGCCGCGAGCGCCCCGACGTTGGGATGAAGGGCGTATTCCGGCAGGACTGTCAATGCGTTGATCACGCTCCTGGAGGCCTCGTGACCGAGCAGCGGGTCGAGCTGCATCACGATGATGATGACCCCGATGCCGGACATGAATCCCGAGACGACCGGGTAGGGCACCAGGTTGATGTAACGGCCGAACTTCAGTGCCCCGAATACCACCTGCAGTACACCGGCGAGCATGACGATGGTAAAGGCGACAGCGGGGTTGCCTGCATGCGCCGTGAATATCGTCGCAGCGACCACCGTCATCGGTCCGGTCGGGCCGGAGATCTGTGCCGGCGTACCGCCAAAGAGGGATGCGAACAGCCCGACGCAGATCGCCCCGTACAAGCCGGCCACGGGGCCGGCACCCGAGGCGACCCCGAAGGCCAGCGCCAGTGGCAGTGCGACGATCGCGGCGGTCACGCCGCCGAACAGGTCGCCGCGCAGGTTCGAAACGTCGATGCGAGGCAGCGCTGCGCTCATGGGCGGAGTCTCGGGCCGGTGGGTGGGCTCATGATAGGACAGGGACGAGTTGCCCCATGCATCCTCTTCGTCGGATCGGGATCCGGCAGCCTGGTATCCCGCTGTCGGCGAGGCGGCGATTCAGCCTGCCACGAAAAGGCGCAGACATTCCTAAAGATTCTATCCTTATAGAAATTATAAATAAACTTAGTTATCGTCAATAACTCTATATTAAATATGATGATTCATAACAACATGGATCCATTACAGTTCTGCGAAGTCTAGCTGCCGGCGTCCTGCTATCAGGTACCCGCCATCCGCTATAGTCCGCCTTTAACGCCGGAGCAGACGCGTTGCACAACGATTTCACGCCCGGTTGGCCGCAGCCGATCGGACCGGGCATCCTGCGAATCGTCGCGCCCAATCCCGGCCCGTTCACCGGGCCGGGCACCAATTCCTACCTCGTCGGCACTGACGAGTTGGCTGTAATCGACCCAGGACCCGCAGACCCCGCACATGTCGATGCGCTCGTCGCCGCCGGCGCCGGAAGAATTGCATGGATCCTGGTGACGCACACCCATCGAGATCACTCGCCGGCCGCCCGGGCAATCAGGGAGCGGACCGGTGCAACGGTTATCGGACGACTCGCGCCGCAGGACGGCCGTCAGGACCGGCGCTTCCGGCCGGACGCGGAGCCCGCCGATGGAGAGCGCGTCGTGCTGGCGGATGTCGCGCTACGTTGCATCACGACACCGGGACATGCGTCGAATCACCTGTGCTTCCTGCTGGAGCAGGGCCAGGTGCTTTTTACGGGCGACCATATCCTTGGCCATGTCTCTCCGGTGATCCTGCCGCCTGACGGCGACATGGCCGACTACCTCGATTCACTGGCGCGGCTAAGGGAACTGCCGCTGGCGATGATCGCTCCGGGACACGGTCCGATGCTGGAACGGCCAGTGGAGATCATCGACGCACTGATCGCCCACCGCCTGCTGCGCGAGCAAAAGACGCGCGATGCCCTGCGTCGGGCAGGAGCCGCCACCATCGAGGAGTTGCTGATCGTTGTCTACGAGGACATCGATCCGGCGCTGCACGAACTTGCGAGCTGCTCATTGCTCGCGCACCTGCTGAAACTCGAACGCGAAGGCCACATCGGCCGCGAGGGCGACGCATGGCTCGACCGCGGCTGAGGATCCGCTGACGATGGCTGGTATCGGCGTCTCGCTGCGGAACTGCTCGCTTCGACTCGGCGGTCGCAGGGTACTCACCAATGTCGATTTCGATATCGCGCCCGGGGAGAAATGGCTGCTTCTCGGCGCCAACGGCGCCGGCAAGACGCAGCTCGTCAAGCTCATCGGCGGGTTGCGCTGGCCGACGGCGACTGGTCGCGAGCGGCGCTCCTATGTGGATGACCGGGGTGGCTCCCTTGACCTGCTGGACGCACGCGAACTGGTTTCCTACGTCGGCGCCGAGTCCCAGGACAAGTACGCACGCTACGGCTGGAACCACACACTGGTGCAGGTTGTCACGACCGGCCTGTTTGGCACCGACATTCCGCTGGACCTGCCCAGCGGTCCCCAGCGGCAACGGGTTCTGGCGCTACTGCAGCGTTTCGGACTCGCCAGTGTCGCCGGCTCGCGCATGCTCGAGGTCTCCTATGGACAGCGGCGCCTGGCGCTGGTGGCCCGCGCGCTGGCGGCGCGACCGCGGCTGTTGCTGCTCGACGAAGTCTTCAACGGCGTCGACGAAGGCCACCGAAAGCTGCTGGCGCGGGCGCTTGCGGCATTGCTACGCACCCGGCTCACGCTCGTTGCAACGGCTCATCGACCCGAGGACGTACCTGCCGGCATCTCGCGCGCGGCCCTGGTCGAGCGCGGTGCGGTCAGTGTGCTGCCGCTGAACCGGGCGCTGCGCCGCCTGGAGCGAGGCAGACGTGCCCGTGGTGGTGGCCCGCGCGCGTTGGGGCGCGCTCGTGCGGCGACGCAACCATACATTGAGCTGCGCCGGGCTTGTGTCTTTCGCGAGGAGGTTCCGGCACTCGTCGATCTCGACTGGTCGCTGCTCGATGGCGAGCACTGGGCGGTGATCGGGCGCAATGGCAGCGGCAAGAGCACGTTGCTCGGCGTGTTGTACGGTACCTTTCCGGTCGCATTGGGGGGCGAGCTGCTGCGCCGCGACCATCCGCGGGGAACGCCGCTCGAGGAGATCCGCCGGGACATGGCCATCGTATCGCCCGAGTTGCAGGCCGACTTCGACCCTGCGTCCCCACTTGAGCAGGTTGTCGTCAGTGGCCTGCGCGACAGCGTCGGACTCGACGCGCCCATGTTGCGCCGGGAACGGTCCGCGGCACGCGCGGCTCTCGACGCGCTCGGAATCCTGCCGCTGGCGGAGCGCCTGCCACGCGAGGTGTCCTATGGTGAGCTGCGCCTGGCACTCTTTGCGCGTGCCTTCATCAAGCAGCCGGGCCTGCTGCTGCTGGACGAGCCGTTCACCGGCCTCGATCCGGGACGGAGGCTCAACCTGCGCGATGCACTGTCCGGACTCGCGCGGCAAGGTACGCGGTTGGTAATCGCGATTCACCATCGCGAAGACCTGCCGCCGGAGGTCAACCGGCGGCTGCACCTCAAAAAGGGCAGGGGATCAGTGGCGCCGTTGTGAAAGTCACGCCCGACCGCCCGAGGCAAGGGAGTTTTCCCGCGAGCAGGATCACGCCCGCTCCGGCAACGCGACCTCGACGTGGATCTCGGTAATCCGGGTCGGATAGCTTTGCAGGGGCGTGCTCGCCGGTGCACCCAGCGCCCGGCCATCGCGAGCGTCAAAGGATGCACCATGCAGAGGACAGATCATCCTGCATCCCCGCAGCCGCCCCTCGTGCATCCGGGCGTGGGCATGGGTGCAGATATCGTCGAGCGCGAACCACCCCTCACGCGTGTTGCACACGACAAGCTTGTAACCGTCTATCTCAAAGCCCTGCATCCGGCCCTGGGGGATCTCGGTGACCGCGGCGACTCGATGCCAGATCTCGCTCATGCTCTGATCGACCTCCTCGCCGGCCCTCAAATGTGGGTGATCGCCGTGGACCTCAGCGGGGCGCTCCCGACTCACCTCATTCGGTAGCGGACTGGAGTATACAATCGCGCGACCGGAAACCTCCGGGATTGGCCGGACGCGTGTCTTGCGACCCAGTTTGCCTACCAAGTCATCGTCGTCGAAGCTGGCGCTTGCCGCCCTCGGTGTCGTCTTTGGCGACATCGGCACCAGCCCGTTGTACGCCTTCCGGACCTGCTTTGACCAGGTGCATGGCACCGCGCCGACGCCGGAGAACGTGCTCGGACTTTTGTCGCTGATCTTCTGGTCGCTCACGGCCGTCATTTCGATCAAATACGTCACGATTATCCTGCGCGCCGACAACCAGGGTGAGGGTGGCGCGCTGGCCCTGATGGCGTTGGTGTTGTCCGGCCGGTCGCGCCTGCCGCGACCGGTGATCCTGATGCTCGGGCTGTTCGGTGCAACACTGTTCTTCAGTGACGGCGCGATAACGCCCGCGATCTCCGTGCTATCGGCGGTCGAAGGCCTGGAAGTCATCAACGACGACTTCGGCGGCCTGGTCGCGCCGCTGGTCATCGGCATCCTGGCCGGTCTGTTCGCGGTGCAGCGTCGCGGCACCGGGGCAGTGGGCCGATTGTTCGGACCGGTAATGGTGATCTGGTTCGTGGTACTGGCGGGCCTCGGCATCGGCTGGATTGCGAAGCATCCCGGCGTGTTCGCAGCGCTGGATCCGCGCTATGCCGCCGGATTCCTGTTCGAGCATCGTGGCAATGCCATGATCGTTCTGGCGGCCGTATTCCTGGCCGTGACCGGCGGCGAGGCGTTGTATGCCGATATGGGCCATTTCGGTCGCTACCCTATCCGGCTCGCCTGGTTTGGCCTGGTGCTGCCGGCGCTGGTATTGAATTATTTCGGCCAGGGCGCGCTGGTGCTCTCCAATCCGGACGCGGCGGTCAGCCCGTTCTTCCTGCTCGCCCCGCAGTTTGCGCTGGCGCCGCTCGTGATCCTGTCAACGGCGGCGACGGTGATCGCGTCTCAGGCGGTGATCTCGGGTGTCTTCTCGGTGGCCCACCAGGCGCTGCAACTCGGCTTCCTGCCGCGGTTCTCCGTGATTCACTCATCGGGTGAGTCGATCGGGCAGGTGTTCGTTCCGTCCGCCAACCGGATCCTGTTCGTCGCCACCGTCGGGCTGGTGCTGGCCTTTGGCTCGTCGGAGTCGCTCGCGGCTGCCTACGGCATTGCGATCGCGCTGGCCATGGTCATTGACAGCGTGCTGGTGATCGCGTGGCTGCACCGGGGCGAGCGGCGTCGCGAACGCTTGATGCTCGTGGTGATGTGCGGGGCAATCGTGCTTGACCTGGCGTTCCTGGGGGCAAACACACTCAAGATTCCGCACGGTGGCTGGCTGCCGCTGGCAGCGGGCGCCGGATTTCTGATGATCATGCTGACCTGGCAGTCCGGGCGATTACTCGTGCTCGATCGCGTCAGCCGCCGACAGATGTCGATGCGGACGCTGCTCGCGACAGCCTCGGATGAAGAGGTTTTCCGGACGCCGGGTACCGCTGTGTATCTGAACAGTAATCCGGACGCTGTGCCTGGCGCGCTGCAAAAGATGCTGGAAACCCAGCATGTGCTGCACCAACGTATCGTCATGATGACCCTGGAAACGACTGATGAGCCCCGTTCCCGGAAAGGACACAGGGTCGCCGTCCGCGAACTCGCCCCGGGCATCTACCGGGTGATTGCCCGCTGCGGATTCATGGAATCCCCGAAAGTGCCCGGGCTGCTGCGCGAGGCGGAACTGAGCGGCCTCCAGTACCTGCCGGCCGAGACAAACTACTTTCTCGGCCGTGATCACGTCGTGGTGACCAAGACGGCCGGCATGCCGCGGTGGCGCAAGCGCTTGTATGCCTACATGACCCGCAACGCGCACTTCGCAGCACAGCATTTCGCGTTGCCACCAGGCCGGGTCACGGAAATCGGCGAGCAGATCGAAATCTGATCGATCCCGGGTCGCTTACGGCTGCTGCGCAGCGGATAATGGTGAACACCAATCCTGCTCCGGAGCGACCCGCATGACCTGGCTGAACCGCGACGTGACAGAAATAGGCGGGCAGCGCCTGCACCCAGAGACGCTGATGATGGGCTATGGATATTTCCCGGGCCTGTCGGAAGGCGCCGTAAAATGCCCGATCTTCCAGACCTCGACCTTCGTCTTCCGTTCCGCCGCTGAGGGCAAACGCTTCTTCGAACTTGCCTACGGTCTCAAAGAGCCGAGACCACAGGAGTCGCCGGGGCTCATCTATTCGCGGCTCAATAATCCGAACCTGGAGATCCTCGAGGGTCGTCTGGCGATCTGGGACGGCGCTGAGCGCGCGCTGGCATTTTCCAGTGGCATGGCGGCGATCTCCACCTGCCTGTTCGCGCTCTGCCGTCCGGGGGACAGCGTTGTTCACAGCACGCCGGTTTACGGCGGATCGGACTTCCTGCTGGACAAGGTGCTGCCGGAATTCGGGATCCGTACCGTCGATTTCCAGGCGGGCACCGGGCCGGCGGCACGCCGGGCGGCCGTCGACAAGGCCCGCGAGACGGGGCGCATCGCGGCGATCTACGTCGAGACCCCTGCCAACCCGACCAACGCGCTGGTCGACCTGGCCGACTGCTCGCAGCTGGCAAGCGAACTGGAAGCGAAACAGGGGTTCCGCCCGCCGGTCATCGTCGACAACACCTACCTCGGGCCGCTGTGGCAGCGACCACTGGATCACGGCTGCGACATCGTCGTCTACTCGCTGACCAAGTACATCGGCGGACACAGCGACGTCGTTGCGGGCGCATGCATGGGCACCAGGGCCGCGCTCGAGCCTGTGCACCTGATGCGTACCATTCTCGGCACCATGACCGATCCGCATACAGCTTGGCTGCTGATGCGCAGCCTCGAGACCCTGGAGATCCGGTTCCGGAAGTCCGTCGACAACGCCGTCAAGGTCGCCGAATTTCTCAGGGGCCATCCGAATGTCGAGAGTGTTTCCTTTCTCGGATTTCTCGATCCCGACAGTGCCGACGGCAAACTGTATGCGCGGCAGTGCCTCGCGCCCGGCGCGACATTTTCGTTCTTCGTCAAGGGCGGTGAGGCCGAGGCCTTCAAGGTGCTCGATGCGTTGCAGCTGGTAAAGCTGGCCGTCAGCCTCGGGGGAACCGAGAGCCTGGCCTCGCATCCGGCGGCCATGACCCATTCCGACATCGAACCTGCACGCCGCGCCGAACTCGGGATCAGTGAAAACATGATCCGCGTATCCATCGGCATCGAGCATCCAGACGACCTGATTGCCGATTTCAGGCAGGCGCTGGACAGCTTGTAGCAGCAGCGTTACGCGGTAGGAGAGCCCACTCGCGGGAACCATCCCCGGAGGGGGCTGTCCCCTCACGACTGGTCTCCCAAGAGGGGTCTGACCCCTCTTTGTGGTACGATTTCAGTATTGGCCCTGGGGTGGTCTGATTGGACCTGAGACGCTGGCTGCTCGTTGCGGCGCACCGGCGAACCCGTAGAACCTGATCCGGTTAGAACCGGCGTAGGGAGCAGGCATGATCCCGAGATTGCCCGTATCCAGCACTACGCGCCGTTCCCACTGAGGAGCGCCGTAATGCGTTCATTGATCCTGTTGCCGGCGCTCGCCGGCCTGATGCCCGCAGCCCAGGCGGCCGAGCCGGTGCGCCTCGACGAAGTAGTGGTGACCGCGGCCCTGCGCGAGGCGCCAATCGAGGAACTGCCCGCCAGCGTCTCCGTGCTCGATCGCCGCACGGTTGCTGACGCGGCGACTCAGCACCTGGAAGAACTGCTGCCGCAGGTTCCGTCGCTTACCTGGGCCGGCGCAAGTTCGCGGCCACGCTACTTCCAGCTACGCGGGATCGGTGAGCTTGAGCAATACCAGGGCGCGCCCAACCCGTCGGTCGGCTTTCTGGTCGATGAAATTGATTTCAGCGGCATCGGCATGGTGGCGACGCTGTTCGACGTCGAGCAGGTTGAAGTGCTGCGCGGACCACAAGGAACGCGCTACGGCGCCAATGCGCTGGCGGGGCTCATCAAGGTCAAGACGCGCGAGCCGGTGCCTCGGCCCGAGCTGGCCTTCGAGGCGACTCTGGGCGGTGATGCACTGACCGGGGCAGGAGTGATTGCCGGAGGCGGCCTGGCCCCCGGCGACGGATCCGCGTGGCGCCTGGCGCTGCAGCGCACGGTCAGCAATGGCTTCCGGCGCAATACATATCTTGGACGTGCGGACACCAACGAGCGCGATGAGCTGACGGCACGCGGCCGGGTCCGGTTCGAGCTTTCCGATGCCTGGCGCCTTGACCTGGCCCTGGTTCATGCCGACCTGGCCAACGGCTACGATGCCTTCGCACTCGACAACTCCTACGTCACTCGGTCGGATCGTCCGGGTCGCGACTCGCAACGATCGACCGGTGCCTCGGCCGATCTGCGTTACGCTCCATCGTCCACGCTCGAGGTCAGGAGCATCACGGCCGTTGCTGATTCGTCGATCGAGGCGAGCTTCGACGGTGACTGGGGTAACGACCGCGACTGGGGCGATGCGGGCCCGTACGACTTCTACTCGCGGACCCTTCGTGACCGCGGGAGCTTCAGCGAAGACCTGCGTTTCAGCGTGCTCGACGAGCGCGGAGGTTCGTGGATCGCGGGCGTCTACCTGATGCGCCTGGCGGAGGACAATGCCCAGCGCGACGACGGCCTCTACCTGGGCGACGCATTCGATCGCAGCCTGGACAGCCGTTACAGCGCCACCAGCTATGCGATCTACGGCCAGGGCGAGTGGCCGCTATCGGCTTCGACAACTGTGTCGGGCGGACTGCGCCTGGAGCAGCGCGACGCCGACTACTCGGACAGCGATGGCCTCGTTTTTTCCCCGCGGGACAGGATGTGGGGAGGGCGGTTGTCACTGGGCCGGCGTCTCGACGAGGCGATTCACGCATGGCTGACCATTTCCCGCGGGTTCAAGGCTGGCGGCTTCAATATCGGTGCGGCGATCCCGGAGGATCGGGCGCAGTACGATCCCGAATACCTCTGGAGCGTCGAGGCGGGCATCAAGGGCCGATGGGACGAGCGCCGCCTGACGGCGGATGTCAGCCTGTTCTTCCTGCGCCGCGAAGACCAGCAGGTCGCTACGTCGTTCCAGCTCGATCCACAGGATCCGCTCACCTTCACCTACTACACGGACAATGCTGCTCGCGGACGCGCCTATGGGCTAGAGGCGGCAGGGCAGTGGCAGGCGACGGATCGCTGGACCCTGGCGGCAACATTGTCGCTTGCCGACACTGAATACCTGGGCTACCGCTACGCCGAACGGAACCTCGACGGCCGGGAGTGGGCACACGCGCCGACCTGGAAGTACTCGCTGGCCGCGACCTGGCGACATCCGGTCGGCTGGATGGGCCGGGTGGATGTCAGTGGCCAGGATGCGTTCTATTTCGACTCCAGCCATGACCAGCGTTCGCGCCCCTATTCGTTGGTGAACCTGCGTGTCGGGTACGAGACAGCGCGCTGGTCGATTCACGCATGGTTGCGCAATGCCTTTGACGAACGCTATCCAGTTCGCGGCTTTTACTTCGGCAACGAACCACCCGACTTTACTGAAACGCTCTACGTCAGGCTGGGCGATCCGCGCCAGTCCGGCGTTACCGCGAGCGTGAACTTCTGAGAGGATCCCGCCATGCACGTCGCAGTCGAACTGAGTCTCTACCCGCTGACGGACGGGTACATTCCGCCCATCAAGGATTTCATCGAACGGCTCAATGCGCGCGATGACCTGCGGGTCGTCACTAACTCCATGAGCACCCAGGTCAGCGGCGAGCTGCCGGACGTCATGCGGGCGCTGCACCAGGAAATGGAGTCCACTTTCGGCGCCGGCCACCGCGCCGTATTCGTCATGAAGGTGCTCGGCGGCGGTGGCTGACCAGCCTGAAGGCCTGTTACAGCTGCTCGTGGCGCAGGCCGCGGCCACCGGGCCGCTCGAGGCTGCTGCCGTGCTGCTGGGATTCGGCTACATCGCCCTGGCAATCCGCCAGCATCGAGGTTGCTGGCTGGCCGGTGGACTCAGCACGGCCCTCTACGTGGTTGTATTCCTTGACGCCCGGCTCTACCTGCAGTCGGCCTTGCAGGTCGTCTACGTGTTGCTGGCTGTCTACGGCTGGCGCGAATGGGGCCGCGACGCTGCGGCGGATGACGGCATGTCCATACGCCATTGGAGCCGAAACAGGCATTTCGGGGCATTCGTCGGGATCGGCATCGCGACCCTGGTCAGTGCACCGGCCCTCGCGGCCTGGTCGGACTCCGCCGCGCCTTGGGCCGATGCGTTCGGCACCTGGGCCAGCATCGCCGCGACCTGGATGATGGTACGCAAGGTGGCCGCCAACTGGATCTGGTGGATGGTCGTCGACTCCTGGCTCGCCTGGCTTTTCGCCACACAGGGGCTTGCTTTCACCTCCGTGCTCTACGTTGCATTCGCCCTGCTGGCAACCGCAGGCTGGTGGACGTGGCGTCGAGCGCCCAGGGTGGCCTGATCCCATGTCCGTGCCCCCGGGCGACGCCGATCGAATCGAGTTCGCAGCCCGCCGCCTCGGGATGGCCGTCTCCTCGGTCGAGGTGCTCACAGGCGGACTGCGAAATCGCTGCTATGGACTGAGTGACAACGGTCGCAGCGTCGTAGTACGCATTGCTGGTCCGCACGATGGCGACTATGCGGTTGCGCGTACGACCGAATCGCTGGCACAGCGCACTGCGGCGGCGTCCGGACTCGCACCCAGGATCCTGCTCGAGGAGCCCGATCTCGGGTTGACGGTGATGGAGCGGGTCCCGGGCGAAGCCTGGTCGCGGTGCCTGGCGGGGTCCCCCGCCGGTGCAGCACTTCTGGGGGAGTGGTTGGGGAAGCTGCATGCGCTGCCGGCGCCTGACGGTATGCCCGGCATCGATTTCGTCGACAGCCTGGGCCACTATGCCGCCGCGCTGGGAGACGACGTCGCAGCGATGAGCCTCGTGGAGAAGGCAAGAGCTACCGGCGCGGGCCTGGGGCGCGAGACCCGCACAGTCCTGTGCCACAACGACTTGCATCATCTCAACATCGTCGGGTCGGCGACGTGGATTGTGGTGATCGACTGGGAGTACGCAGGCCTTGGGGACCCGATCATGGACCTGGCTGGATTCACCGCGTACCACGATCTGGACGCCGTGGCGCTGCAGGCGCTGTTGCGTTCCTATTCACGGCAGCATGCGCTGCCCTCACCCGAGCGCCTCGCCGACGCTCGCTGGTTGTTTGAAGCGGTGTGGTGGGCATGGCTCGCGCTGAGGTCAACCCTCGAGGCAGACGAGCCGCCTGAGGCAGCCGGCGCAAGGCGGCGTCTCGCCGCACGGCTGGGAATCAATTCCGCAGGCAGCTAGGCCGGCGCTCCTGCCACGGGAATCCGTCGCAACAGCACCCACCGGCGCAGGGTACCCGCGCGCTCGACCTGCGCCGGGCAGCGTTCGATATGGGCCTCGACGTCGCGGGCGTTCCTGAGCGGTGCGATCAACAACAGCCGCTCCTTGGTGGCAAGCTCGTGGCAGAGCGGTTCGGCCGGGGCGTAGCCTTCGGGTGCGACAGCGCCGGGGTGAGTTTCTGCCTCTTCGACGCTCAGACCGGTGTAGTGCTTGAGCCCATAGCGTGCCGGGATGTCGACAAAGACAAGTTCGTCGATTCCTGAAAGGTCCACCTGCTCGCGCAGCTCGGCGGCGAGCCGGTAGGCGTCCTGGTCCGGATACCAGCAGGCGCCGGCGCCCTTCACGGCAATTGCGACCGAGAGCGCGAGCGCGAACGCTGCCGCGGCTCGGCTGCCGTACCGGGCCCATGCGCCTAGCCAGGCGGCCAGCATGAGTGCCAACGGAACGAACAGTGGCAGCACATAGAGTGGTAGCCGCGACTGGGCCAGTACGAAGACTGCCAGCGGCACGGCGAACCAGAGCCATAGAAAGTCCTGCATGTCCTGGTCGAGCGCGAGCGTCTCGCCATGTCGTCGGCGAGACCGCCAGGTCGCGCCGACGAGCGCGACCCATGGCAGGCTGCCTATTAGAAATGTCGGCGGATATACGATCAGCCACCCAAGCCAGCCCGCGTTACGGTTGTGCTCGCCCGTAGCCGCGCGCCCGACCGTCTCGTGAACCAGGAAGTAGTCCAGCAAATCCGGTGAGCGCCAGATCAGTACTACGTACCAGCTCAACCCGGTCGTTGCGAACAGCACGAGGCCAGGCAGGTCCAGCAGTTGAAACAAGCATCGCCAACGGCGCCAGGCGACGAAGGCGACGATGGCCGCCAACGGCAGCAGGCCGGGCGGACCCTTGGTGAGGAAGGCGAGGCCAAAACCGAGCCACATGAGGCGCAGGCCGGGACGCCGGGGCGTCGTACCGGAATCGAGCAATCCGGAGGCAACGAAGCCAAATACGGCGAGGGTCTCGAACAGCGTGAGCAGGGTATCTGTGGTCACGGCGTTGGCCGCCATGACCGGGCCCCACATGGTCATCCAGATGCCTGCCGCAAGGAGCGGATTCTCGAGCCGCAGCCGCCGTGCGATGCCAAAGACCAACAGCGCCGTGAAGGCAAAGGCCAGGGCGTTCGGCAGGCGCGCGGCCCATTCGTTGTTGCCGAAGACCGAGAAACTCGCGGCGATAACCCAGTAGGTCATTGGTGGCTTGGTGAAATGCGGCCGCTCGGGATCGAGGCGCGGCACCAGCCAGTCGCCGAGCTCCACCATCTCGTGGGCCACGTCGGTGTAGCGACCTTCATCCGGTTCCCACAGGTGGCGGGTGCCCTGGAATGCCAGGCCGACCAGCAGTCCCAGCAGCAGCACCGTCCAAGCTGCGTGGCGAGCAGGGAAACCCGGGTCGGTTGACATCACTGTCCAGTTGGTAGCCTGTCAGGACTCGGGACGATACCGTCTACGGGCGCCCGTCCGCGCGGGACCTCCGTCCAGGATCATCGCCCGTCAGGCAGGAATGCTAGCAGCAGTCAGATAGACGCAGCGAGGTGATCACCGCAGCGGGAAAGGTGCAGACCATGGGATCGCCGCGGCGATTGGTGGCGGAAATCGACGATGACTGCCTATGCCGATGTCACTATACTGCGGCGCAGTATTCGGGTTGCGAATGCCCGTGGGGCGAGGCAACCTGACGCGCGTTTTTCCGCCGGTCTCCGGACTGGCGCCTGGCAACAACAGCAGCTTCAGAGGGTAGGGCGGATGGCCGATCTGATCGTATTGGACCGGGACGGTGTCGAGCGCAGCCTCGCCGCAAGGGCTGGCGTCAGCATCATGGAGACCCTGCGTGAGGTGGAGTGGGGAGTAGCCGCGATCTGCGGAGGTATGTGTTCCTGCGCAACCTGCCATATCTACGTCGACGAGAGCTGGCAAGGCCGTTTGCCGGCGCCGCAGCCCGACGAAAAGGAATTGTTGCAGGAACTGGTCGGCTATGACCCGGCCAAGTCGCGCCTGTCATGCCAGGTCAATTTCGAGGAGGAGCTCGACGGCCTGCGGATCGAAATCGCTCCCGACGAGTGATCGATCAGCCTCTGCAAGGAGCAGTGATCATGGATTCGACAGTCAAGTTCGAACTCAGGGACCAGGTTGCGTGGGTAACGCTGAACCGGCCCGAGGTGGCCAACACGATGAACCTGCAGTTTGGCCGCGACCTGCTGGACGCCGCGACACGCTGTCGCGGCACTCACGGGGTGCGCGCGGTCGTGATCACGGGTGCGGGCAAGGCGTTCAGCTTTGGCGGCGACCTGAGCGCGATGATGATGAACGAGGGCGGCAACGTCGAAGACTATCTTCGCGAACTCACCGTCGACCTGCACGCAGCGATCACTGCCTTCAGCCGCCTCGATGCGCCGGTCATCGCGGCGGTGAACGGGACTGCGGCGGGAGCCGGTGTCGGGCTGGTGGCCATGGCCGATCTCGCGATTGCCGCCGAAAGCGCAAAGTTCTCACTTGCCTATACCGCCGTCGGGCTGACGCCGGATGGCAGCACCTCGTTCTTCCTGCCGCGCGCTATCGGCACCAAGCGCGCCATGGAACTGGTGCTGACGAACCGTCCATTGAGCGCGATGGATGCACTGGAGTGGGGGCTCGTCAACAGGGTCGTGCCAGACGTGGACCTGCTGCAGGAGGCTGGCATGCTGGCAACGCAGCTCGCAGCCGGCCCGCTCGGCGCTTTCGGGCAGGCCAAGCGGTTGTTGCGCAGCGAAGCCTCGCTGGAGGCCCAGCTCGAGGACGAGAGCCGCACGATCTCGTCGCAGGCGACCACACCGGAAGCGGAGGAAGGCATCCGGGCCTTCCTCGAGAAACGCAAGCCCAGCTTCCCGCGCTGACGCGCGGTATTCGCGGCGGTCGACTTGCCGATCAGCACGACAGGAGGGTAGGTGCCTCAACGCGTCAGCCGTGGATTCGTCCAGACCGGCGAACGTCTGGTCCATTACCGCCGTGCCGGATCCGGACCCCCGGTGGTCCTGCTGCATGACAGCCCGCGCTCGTCGGTGCTGCACCTGCCATTGCTGGCCGAGTTTTCCGATGCGTTCACGGTCTTCGCACTCGACACGCCGGGCTATGGCCAGTCGGATCCGCTGCCGGCCAGCCCGAGGCCCGAGATTGACGACTTTGGCGATGCACTGGCGGCGGCTTTGCTGGCCCTGGGGCTCGAGCGGCCAGTGGTCTACGCCTACCACACGAGTTCCAAGATTGCCCTGTCCTGTGCGCTGCGTCATTCGCGCAGCATCGGTCAGCTGGTCATCGACGGGCTGTCCCTGCCGCAGGACGACGTTCCCACGGAGTTCATCGATGCCTACATGAGCCCCTTCGACGTAGATCCGGAAGGCGCCTATATCAGCAGGCAATGGACCAAGATCCGCGACCTGCACCGTTTCTTCCCCTGGTTTGATCGCCAGGCTGCCAAACGCATACCGATGGACGAGCCGCCGCCCGTGGCCCTGCATGCATATGCCATGGATCTGTTCATGGCCGGCGAGAACTATTCGTCGGCCTATTCCGCCGCGATGCGCTATCGCGCGCTGCGCGTGTTGCGCGGATTGTCCACGCCCACGACCTTCATGGCGCGGGAAGACGACGTGTTGTATCCCTACCTGGAGGTCGTGGAAGCCTGCCGGCCGTCCTGTGCGAGTGTCGAGCGCCTGCCGTCCGATCACGGGGCCTGGCGTCGACGCCTGCGCGAGATTTTCTCCTCCGGCACCGCCTCCGTGGCGTCCGAACCCCAGGACGGACGGCGGCGAGCGATGCGCCGGGATTACCAGGCCCATGGCCACGGCCAGTTGCAGCTGCGCCGTCATGGCGACGGTCCAGGGGCCGTGATCGTGTTGCACGATCCGCCGGGGTCCGCGCTCGACATCGAAAGCGTAGCGGCAGGCCTGCGCGGCTGGCGCGTCGTCGCGCCAGACTTGCCGGGCTGCGGCCTGTCGGACCCACTCGGGCAGAGTGCCGGCTGCGCCGATTATGGCCGCGTCCTGCTGGACATGGCGGACGCCGAGGGACTGGACGAATTTGCGTTGATCGCAACGGGACTCTCGGTGCCGTTCGCGCTTCACGCGGCAGCGACGGCGCCCTCGCGCGTAAACCTCTTGGTGCTTGACGGCATGCCGGTACTCGAGCCGGCGCGGCGCCGCGACATCTCGGCGCGCTATGCGCCGGAGATCAGGCCTACGCGGGACGGCTCGCACTTCCTCGCGACCTGGCACCGGCTGCGCGACGAACAGCTGCAGTGGCCCTGGTACGACGGGTCGAGCGGGGCAGCGCGACGCATCGAGCCGGACCTCGATGGCCAGCGTCTTCACCAGCGAATGGTTGCCACACTGCAGCAGCCCGACGCCTATGGCCAGGCGTGCCGGGCAGCGCTCTCGGCCGACCTGGTTGAACTCGCAGCCAGGGTCCGCGCGCCGTTGTTCATCCTCGACGCGCCCGGCGACCCTCGTTACGAAGGAGTCGCCGCGATCGCGAGGTCAGCTGCGGCGGGACAGGTCGTGGCGCGACCGCATTCGCTGGAAGCCAGGGGGGAGCTGCTGCAGCAACTGCTCAGCGTTTCCGGGCCTGGTTCGCGACCGCCTCGGCAGCCGCCCTGATCGCTTCCGGGTCACCCAGAAAGCGACGTGGTACCGCGGGCCTCAGGGAGTCGTCGAGTTCGTAGACCATTGGCACGCCGGTTGGAATGTTGAAGGCGACGATGTCGTCATCTGACATTTCGTCGAGCATCTTGACCATCGCCCGCAAGCTGTTGCCGTGGGCGACGACCAGGACGTCCTGACCAGCGCGCAGCGCCGGCGCCAGGCGCGACTCCCAGCAGGGCTTCACGCGGGCGAGCGTGGTCTGGAGTGACTCGGTCGACGGAAGTTCCTCGCGTTGCAACGACGAATATCTCGGGTCAAACCCGGGGTGACGTGGATCGTCGCCAGCGAGTGGCGGCGGCGGTATGTCATAGCTCCGGCGCCAGATCATCACCTGTTCCTCGCCGTACTCCTCGACCGTCTCCGCCTTGTTGAGGCCCTGCAAGGCGCCGTAGTGCCGCTCATTGAGCCGCCAGTCACGTTCGACCGGAATCCACATCAGGTCCATCTCGTCAAGGATGATCCACAGAGTCCTGATCGCACGCTTGAGAACGGACGTGAAGGCCAGGTCGAAGTCGAAGCCTTCCCCCTTTAGCAGCCGGCCCGCTTCGAGGGCTTCGGCACGGCCCCGCTCGGTCAGGTCCACGTCGGTCCAGCCGGTGAACAGGTTCTCGAGATTCCATGTGCTCTGTCCGTGTCGGACCAGTACCAGCTTGCCGGGCACGATGCTCTCCATGGCGTGAGCTCAGCGGGATCTTACCTCACGCGGCGGCCCGACGCGGTCCCGCACGTACAGTTCCTGTCCCGCGGTGCCTGTTTCAACGGGTCGACAGCCGCCGCACCGCCTGCAGTGCGACCGACAGCGTCGCGAAATCCGTGCCATCGATCGACCGCATTTCCTGCACCGTTCGCCGCAGGTTGTCGACCTCGCGCGCCCGTGCTGCGGTCCAGGCCTTGATTGCCGCGTCGGGTTCCCTGGAACCGGCCCGGGCCAGGGCATCCGCACTGAGCGCGCGCTGCAGGCTGTAGGCCTCCTCGCGGAGGGTACCCCGTGCTACTGCCTGCCAGTGGCCCTCGACTGCGAGACCCTCGATTTCGCTCCGGATCCAGTCCAGGCCGAGGCTGGCGCCAAGCCGGAAATAGACTCGTGCGGCACGGTCCACCGGCATCTTGCCCGCAACGGCAATATCCACCGCATCGATGGCTGCCTGCGCAGCCCCGAAGCTGGCCACGCGCCTCGCGACCGCTTCGGGTGCGCCATCGTTCCTGAAACGTTGCAGCGAGCTCTCGTATTGCGCGGCCTCGAGCCCGACCAGCAACGAAGGCAGCTTGTGCAGCAGCTCCTTCAGGCCCGGGCGCAGCGTCGACACGGCACGCTCGATGTCGAGGCCACCCTTGCGGTTGGTCAGCACCCAGTAGGTCAGGTAGCGCAGCAGTCGGCTGCTGACGTAGAGCATCCGGTGCTGGAGCCGCGTGGACACCTTGTTGTCCAGCAGCTCGATGTCGGCCCACAGGTCGCGCATGTCGGTAATTTCGCGCGCGATGGAATAGGCGCGGGCGATCCGGCCGATGTCGGTGCCGGTATCCTCCTGGGCCCGTATCGCAAATACGGGTCCCATGCGATTTACCATGCTGTTGGTCGTCGCGGTGACGATGATCTCCCGGCGTAGTGGATGCTCCAGGATCTCCCTGTCGAATTTCTTCTGCACCGGCCGAGGGAAGTAGCGAGTCAATTCCCTGCTGAGGTAGGGATCCTCAGGGACATTCGACTCGATCAGCCGGTCGTACAGCCACAGCTTGGAGTAGGACAGAACCATGGCCAGCTCGGGCCGGGTCAGTCCCTGGCCCAGGCGGCGCCGGTCGGCAATCTCCTCATCCGTCGGCAGCGCCTCCAGCATCCGGTCCAGCGATCCAGCGCGCTCCAGCGCCCGGATGACGTGGGCGTGCTCGGATACGCGCTCAACCGCGTGGGCCTCGATAGTGGACAGGGCCTGGCTTTGCAGGTAGTTGCCGCGCAGCACCAGCGACGCGACTTCCCCGGTCATCCTTGCGAGCAACTCGTCGCGCCTGGCGCGCTTGAGTCGCTCGCGTTGCATCGCCGTGTTGAGCAGGATCTTGATGTTGACCTCGACGTCAGAGCAGTTGACGCCGCCGGAGTTGTCGATGAAATCGGTGTTGACCCGGCCACCGTTGAGGGCGTATTCGATCCGGCCGCGCTGCGACAGACCGAGGTTGCCGCCCTCGCCGACGACCCGGCAGCGCAGCTCGCGCCCGTCCACGCGAACGCCATCATTGCTGCGGTCGCCTACCTCGGCGTGGGTTTCCTCGTGCGACTTTACGTAGGTGCCGATACCGCCGTTCCACAGCAGGTCGACCGGCATCTTCAGGATCGCGCGTACGACGTCTCGCGGCGAAGCTGCCGTGGTCTCGATGCCGAGCATGCGCCGCGCTTCCAGCGACAGCGGCAGCGACTTGGCGCTGCGCGAAAATACGCCGCCGCCCTTCGAAATCAGTCTGGCGTCATAGTCCTCCCAGCTCGAACGCGGCAGCCGGAACAGACGGCGGCGCTCGGCGAAGCTCTTGGCCATATCCGGGGCGGGATCCAGGAATATGTGCTGGTGGTTGAATGCCGCGAGCAGGCGGATGTGCTTAGACAGCAACATGCCGTTACCGAAGACGTCGCCCGACATGTCCCCGATGCCGGCCACGGTGAAGTCCTGAGACTGGATGTCCATGCCGCATTCGCGGAAATGGCGCTTCACGCACTCCCAGCCGCCGCGCGCGGTGATCCCCATCTTCTTGTGGTCGTAGCCCACCGAGCCGCCGGAGGCAAATGCGTCGCCGAGCCAGTAGCCGTATTCCGCGGCGATCTCGTTGGCGAGGTCGGAAAAGCTGGCCGTACCCTTGTCGGCCGCGACCACCAGATAGGGGTCATCCGGGTCGGCGCGCACAACGCCGGCCGGCGGGACCACCTTGCCGCCAACCAGGTTGTCTGTCAGGTCGAGCAGCGAGCGTATGAACAGGCGATAGCACTCGGTGCCTTCCGACTGCGCCTCATCGCGTGAGCCGGGCAGCCGCCGCGGGACGAACCCGCCCTTGGAGCCCACTGGTACGATTACCGTATTCTTGACGTTCTGGGCCTTCATCAGTCCCAGGACCTCCGTGCGGAAGTCTTCCCGACGGTCGGACCAGCGGATACCGCCTCGCGCGACCTTGCCCATGCGCAGGTGCACGCCCTCGACCCGTGGCGAGTGCATGAAGATCTCGAACATCGGGCGCGGTAGCGGCGCATCCGGTACGGCACGCGAGTCGATCTTGATCGACAGGTATGGACGGTCGGCGCCGTCGGCGCTCTTCTTGTAATAGCTCGTACGCAGGGTCGCGTTGATAGCCGCGAGAAAGGCGCGAACGATACGGTCGTCGTCGACGCGGTTGATTCCGGCAAGCACCTTTCCGAGCGCCTGGCGGTGCCGCGCCTCCTGCTTGGCGCGTGCAGTCGCCGTGAGGGACGGATCGAAGCGAGCTTCGAACAAGCCGACCAGGTGGGCGGCGGCCGTGGGGTTGGTTGCCAGCGCTTCCTCCATGTAGGCCTGCGAAAGCGGCAGGCCCAGCTGGACGAACCAGCGGGCATAGGTGCGCAGCACTGTCACCTGGCGCCAGTGCAGGTCAGCCGCGAGGACCAGCCGGTTGAACCCGTCGTTCTCCGAATTGCCGAGCCAGACCTGGGTGATCTTGTCGCGGAAGCGCGGGCCGTCGGCGGCCAGGTCGATCGTGACCCGGCGCGGGTGTTCGAGCTCGAAGTCCTGGATCCACCACGGTTCGCCCTGGATTTCCAGTTCGTAAGGCCGCTCGCTGATCAGCTTCAGGCCCAGGTTCTCGATGGTGGGCAGCACGTCCGAGATGGGGATCGGGGCACCCCGTCGAAACAGCTTGAGCTGGACCTTGTGTTCCGGCTGGTCAGCCGGTCGGTAGAGACGCATGACCAGGCGGGCCGGGTCCTCGCGCAGCTCCTCGAGCCTGACAACGTCCTCGATGGCCAGTTCCGGGGGCGTGTCTTCCTGGTAGGCGGCGGGGAAGGCGCTGCCCAGTCGGCGGAACAATTCGGCCAGGCCAACCTGCCCGACCCGGCCTGCCAGCGCTTCGCGGAAACGGTCCGGCCAGGTGCGGACTGTCTCTGCGATCCTCCGCTCCAGGGCGGTCATGTCCACCCGGCGTAGGTCGTCCGGGCTGGTACGCACCAGCAGGTAGACGCGTGCCAGTAGTGACTCGGACAACTGCACCTGCGATTCCAGCTCGATCCCGCCCAGCACCTCCATGACGATCTGCTCGATGCGCTGCCTGACCTGTGTGTTGTAGTGATCGCGCGGCACGTACAGCAGGCAGGAGTAAAATCGCCGGAAGTCGTCACGTCGCGTGAACAATCTGACTTCCGTCCGCTCGTAGAGATTGACTATCCCTCGCACCATCCGGATGAGCTCAGGCACGCCGGCCTGGAAGAGTTCATTGCGCGGGTAGACCTCCAGCGCGTGCATCACCGCCTTGCCGTCGTGGCTCGACGGCGCCAGCCCGAAGTGCGCAATTACGCGCTGGATCTTGTGCCGCAGCACGGGGATGTCGCGCGGACTGCTGCTATAGGCAGTGGAAGTCCACAGGCCGACGAACCGCCGCTCGCCGCTGACCTCCCCACGCCGGTCGAAGATCTTGATTCCGACGTAGTCGAGGTGGGTTGCCCGATGCACCGTGGATATCGAATTTGCCTTGGTGATCAGCAGGAGCTCTTTCGACCGGGCAAACTTGCGGATGTCGCCCGCCAGGATGACCGGTTTCGCCGAGTCGGCCCGCTTTCTGCCCGGGCGTAGCAGGCCGAGGCCCGTCTCGGTCACTGGCTCCAGCAGGTCGCGTGCCCGGCCCCGTTTCAGCCGATACTCGCGGTAACCGAGCAGGGTGAAGTGGTTGTCCTCCATCCACTCGAGCAGCGACTTGACCTCCAGTGCCTCTGCGGCAGGTACCGGTGGCGGGCTTACCTCGATCTGTGCGGCAATTTCGCGCGCCCTCTGACGCATCTTCATCCAGTCGCCGGTCGCGCAGCGCACGTCCTCGAGGGACTCGAGCAGCTTGTGACGAAGAGCATCGATCTTCGCTGGGTCGTCCAGCCGCTCGATCTCGATCAGTTGCCACGATTCGGCCCCTGCGGTCGCCGGCGCATTATCCAAGTAATGCTGCTTGAGGCGGCCGTGTGAATCGCGGGTCACGGCCAGGACTGGATGGGCGATGAAGTAAACCTTGTACCCGCCCTGGGTGAACACGATTCCGATGGAGTCCACCAGGAACGGCATGTCGTCCGTGGCCAGCGCGATCACGGTGTGTTCG
Organism: uncultured Gammaproteobacteria bacterium; assembly: GCA_963715485.1. Taxonomy (GTDB): domain Bacteria; phylum Pseudomonadota; class Gammaproteobacteria; order Steroidobacterales; family Steroidobacteraceae; genus SG8-30. The sequence goes on along the minus strand of OY970244.1, from coordinate 2,673,367 downwards.
GATGCGAAGCCGTCGCGCTTCAGATCAGGGTTGAAAACGCGGACAATTGCCTCGCCTGCCTGTCGCGTCCGGGCAACCTGCAGGTGGGCCAACGCCGCGCCTGCGAGGTTGTCGGTCGTGCGCGTTGCCAGGTCGGTTTCCGATACGCCGTGGTAGTAGGCGCGAGCCAGGTCGCCGGCGTCGACAGGGCTACTGCGCTTCGCGAGCTTCCCGGCTCGAGCCGCGATGCCCTCGATGATCTTGAGGCGTTCAGCCGGGACATTGCCAAGCATGGAGGTTCCTTTGATCCCGTCGCCGGTGGCAGGTCCCGGACACAGATCTCGGTCGACCGCCTAGGGCGCGAGGTGACAGATACCGAATTATACGTTCAGCGCGGCCCATCGGAGGTTGTTGGCAACCGCAATTGACTGATTCAGGATCCCTGTCCGGTCGCGATGGCGCGTGCCCGGTCCAGCAGCTTGCTCAGGGCCGCATCGAGAACCCTGAATTCCCCGGGCTCGAGGGCCTTGAGCAGTTCGCGTTCGTAGCGCAGTGCCCAGGGTGCGATACGGCTGTATACATTGCGACCTCCGGCCGACAGCTCCAGTCGGGAACGACGACGGTCAGCCGACGTCTGGCGGCGTTTCAGGCGCCGATGGCGCAGGAGCCGGGTGACGGCGCGGCTTACCGCCACCTTGTCCATGCCGGTTCGCTCGGCCACTTCGGCTGCCGACAATCCCGGGGCGTGGGCCAGCACTGCGATGACACGCCACTCGGGAATGGTCAACTCGTAACGGGTCGCATAGGCGTCAGCAATGGCGGCGGAAACCGTATTGGTCAGGAGCGACAGGCGATACGGCAGGAATCGTTCCAGGTGCAGTTCGTCGCTGCTGGCATACCGTCCGGGCATGTGTTCATCCTTGCCACGGGATGTGGCCCCGTGATTATAATGGTTTCAATTGTAACTAAAAGGCGCCGCCCGGACCACGCGACGCGGGGATCATTCATGGCCGATCTGTTCGAGAACCCGATGGGCACCGACGGCTTCGAGTTTGTCGAGTACACCGCGCCGGACACGGAGCTGCTGCGCAGCCTGTTCGAGCGAATGGGCTTTCCCGTAGTCGCGCGGCACCGGCGCAAGAACGTCACGCTGCACCGGCAGGGCGACGTGAACTTCATCATCAATGCGGAGCCGGATGGGTTCGGTCAGCAGTTTGCCGCCCAGCACGGCCCGTCTGCCTGCGCGATGGCGTTTCGAGTCAGGGATGCGGCCCTTGCATACGAGCGGGCGCTGGAACTCGGCGCCGAGGCCGGCCCGGATACCGCCGGGCCGATGGAGCTGAACATCCCGAGCATCCGCGGCATCGGCGGTAGCCTGATCTACCTTGTCGACCGCTACGATGGCTCGAGCATCTACGACGTCGACTTCGTGCCCGTAACCGCGCCTGCCCACATTCAGCCCGCCGGCCTGACGCTGATAGACCACCTGACGCACAACGTGCAGCGCGGCAACATGAATCTCTGGGCCGGCTTCTACGAGAAGCTGTTCAACTTCCGGGAAATCCGTTACTTCGACATCGAGGGCAAGAAGACCGGGCTGTTCAGCCGCGCCATGACCAGCCCCTGCGGCAAGATTCGCATTCCCATCAACGAATCTCAGGATGACAAGAGTCAGATCGAGGAATACCTGCGCGAGTACCAGGGCGAAGGCATCCAGCACATCGCGCTGGCGACCGACGACATCTACAGGACGGTCGATGCGCTACGCGCCAACGGAGTGGTGTTCCAGGAGACGCCGGCCACCTACTACGAGGGCGTGGAAGCCCGGGTGACGGGCCATCGCGAGGAGCTCGAGGAACTGCAGAGTCGCAATATCCTCATCGACGGTTCCGCGGACGACGGCATCCTCCTGCAGATCTTCACTCAGAACGTCATCGGTCCGATCTTTTTCGAGATCATCCAGCGCAAGGGCAACGAGGGCTTCGGCGAAGGGAATTTCAAGGCCCTGTTCGAGTCGATCGAGCTTGATCAGGAGAGGCGCGGAGTTATCTGAGGAATTCCATGCTCCGGTCACGGTCGATGGGGCCTCTCCAGGTAGGCCCGCGTCTGCATCTCGGTCAGGCGACTGGCCGTTCGCTGGAACTCGAAGGCGAGGCGCTCGCCATGATAGAGGTCTGTCGGCGGTCCTTCGGCGGACAGCACCAGCTTCACGGCTCGATCGTAGAATTCATCGACCAACGCGATAAAGCGCCGCGCCTGGTTGTCCTGGCTGGCGTCGAATCGCGGTATGCCGGAAACCACGACGGTGTGATAGGTGCGAGCGATCTCGATGTAGTCGAGTTGCGAGCGTGGCCCGTCGCATAGCTCGCTGAAACCGAACCAGACGACGCCCACGCACCTGCGCCGCACCGGGATCTCCCGCGACTCGATTTCAATGGCGCCTCCTGCTTCCCCGGGCTGGCCGGCGATGGCCTCGAAGCGCTGCGCGAGCAGGGCCTCCGCATTGTAGGTCCTGGCGCTTACATATAGCGGCGCGCGCTCCAGCTGGCGCAAGCGGTAGTCGGTACCGCCGTCGACGGCCACCAGCGTCGTATGCCGTTCGATCAGTTCGATGGCCGGGACGAAGCGCTGCCGCTGCAGACCGTCGCGATAGAGCTCGCGTGGCGGAAGGTTTGAGGTCAGGACGAGGCTCACCCCGTTGCTCACAAGACCGCCGAAAAGGCCCGCCAGGATCATGGCATCGGCGATGTCTCCGACATGGAGCTCGTCCAGGCAAAGTACGCGGCAGTTGGCTCCGATCCCGGCGGCGACCTGCGCCAGCGGGTCCGCCAGATCCTGGTTTTCCCGCAGGCGGGCGTGTACTTCCTGCATGAAGCGGTGGAAGTGGGTGCGGCGTGCAGGCACCTGCAGGCTGGCGAAGAACAGGTCCATCAGGAAGGTCTTGCCACGTCCCACGCCGCCCCACAGGTAAACGCCCTGGACCGCTTCGCGTCGCGGCACCCGGCCGAGACGGGTGAGCAGCCGCTGTGTCAGCCCGGCCTCACCACGGCCGGCGCGGTCAAGCGCACTGCGCAGAGTCTCGAGGCGATCGATAGCAGCCTGCTGTGCGGAATCGGCGGAATAGCCATGACGCGCGAGCTCGCGGTCGTAGGCGGCCGCGAGCCCTGGCGATCTGGGTTTAGTGCGACTGGTCAGGAGCGTAGCTCGGTCCGGTCACGGAACTGCTCGAGGGCCTGCGGGTTGGCCAGTGCGTCGGTGTTCTTAACCGGCAGGCCGTGAACGACGTTACGGACTGCCAGTTCCACCACCTTGCCGCTGATGGTTCGCGGCACCTCGGCAACCTGCACGATTCGGGCCGGCACATGCCGTGGCGTCGTGTTACTGCGGATCTGGCTGCGGATACGCTGGCGCAGCAGCTCGTCGAGCTCGAGGCCTTCTCGCAGCCTCACGAACAGCACCACCCGGACATCACCGTCCCATTCCTGACCGATTACCACGCTGTCGAGCACCTCCTCGCACTGCTCGACCTGACGGTAGATTTCGGCGGTGCCGATGCGCACGCCGCCGGGATTGAGCACTGCATCAGAGCGGCCCAGGATCACGATCCCGCCGCGGGCGGTCAGCAAGGCGTAGTCCCCGTGGTGCCAGACACCTGGAAAGCGTTCGAAGTAGGCGGCACGGTATTTCGCGTTATCCGGGTCGTTCCAGAATCCGACCGGCATCGAAGGAAACGGCGCGACGCACACCAGCTCACCCTTCTCGCCGACGACGCTCTCGCCATCCTCGGTCCACACCTCGACCTTCATACCGAGGCCGCGGCACTGCAGTTCGCCGCGGTAGACGGGCAGCAGCGGGTTCCCCAATGCGAAACAGGAGACGATGTCGGTGCCGCCGGAAATCGAGGCCAGTTGCACGTCCTTGCCGATGGCATCACGCACGAAGTCGAACTGCTCCGGAGCGAGCGGCGAGCCGGTTGAAAGCATGGTGCGCAATCGGGCGAGACTCAGCTGCTTCCTCGGCCGGTAACCGCTCTTTTCGAGCGCGGCAAGGTACTTGGGGCTGGTGCCTAGTATCGTCACGCCTTCATCGGCCGCCATCCGCCACAGCACGCCTTCGTCGGGATGAAACGGAGATCCGTCGTAGAGCACCAGCGTCGCGCCCGAGGCCAGCCCGCTCGCCAGCCAGTTCCACATCATCCAGCCGCAGGTCGTATAGAAGAACAGACGGTCGCCCGGCTTGACGTCCGAGTGCAGTTGGTGCTCCTTGAGATGCTGCAGGAGGGTGCCGCCGGCGCCGTGAACGATGCATTTCGGCGTGCCCGTCGTCCCCGACGAGTACAGGACGTAAAGCGGATGATCGAAGGGCAGTCGCTCGAAGTCCGGCGCTGCCCCGGGTCGGCCGAAATCGGCGAAGTGTGTCGCGGCTGGCAGCGCCCCGATATCCGGCCGTTCCTGCACGTAGGGTACGACGACGAGGTGCCTGATCGATGCAACCTGGGCGAGCACCTGCTGCACCCGGTCGAGCGAATTGAGGGTCTTGCCGCCGTAGAAGTAGCCATCCGCGGTGAACAGGACCTTCGGGGCAATCTGGCCGAAGCGGTCGAGTACTCCCTGGACGCCGAAATCCGGAGAGCAGGACGACCAGGTCGCACCGACGCTTGCCGAGGCGAGCATCGCGATGACCGTCTCCGGCAGGTTGGGCATGAAACCGGCAACACGATCGCCGGGCCCGACACCGGCCCCGCGCAGGCCGTCGGCGATGCGTGCGACCTCGGCAGCCAGTGTGTCCCAGGATATTTCGCGCCGCTTCTCTCGCTCGTCGCGGAACACTAGCGCGGCTTCAGGGCCCGTCCGGCGCAACAAGTTCTCGGCAAAATTGAGTAGGGTTCCCTCGAACCACCGGGCGCCGGGCATCCTGTCCTGGTCGCGAATCACCGGACCGGGTGCGCGATCGGCGATGACTCCGGTGAAATCGAACAGCGCATCCCAGAACGCGTCAGGTTGATTCACCGACCAGGACCAAAGTTGACCATAGTCGGCAGCCTCGACGCCGCGCCGCCCCACGAATGCCATGAATTGCGTCAGGTTGGCGTCGGCGACGCGCAGCGGCGAGGGTTTCCAGATGGGACTTTCCTGGCTCATTGGTCGCTCATTGCGTCGAGGCTCGCGAATGATAGCGCATCGATCTGCACGGTCACCGGCGCGACGCGGGGAAAGTCATGCGAACGATCCCCAGCCGCATACCATCCGGGAACGGTACGGGCTATTTGGCGTCAGCGGCGCGAACCATCGCCGCGGCCACCAGCTCGGCGATATCCTGCGTGCGGACTGAGTCCTCCTGGCCCAGCGTCTTCAGGCCATCGCCCAGCATGACTGTGCAATAGGGGCAGGCGGTGGCGATCACGGTGGGCGACAGCGCCAGGGCCTGCTCGGTCCTGAGCACGTTGATGCGCGTGCCGAGCGTTTCCTCCATCCACATCCGCCCGCCGCCCGCGCCGCAGCACATGGCCTTCTCACGGTGCAGCGGGAATTCCAGCGGCTGATCCTTGACGAGATTCCGCAGCAGCGCGCGGGGCGCGTCGAACTCGTCATTGTGCCGACCGAGATAGCAGGGGTCATGCAGCACTACGCGCTCGAATGCCCGGTTGACCCTGATTCGACCTTGTTGCAGCAGTTCGCTCAACAACTGCGTGTGGTGCAAGACCTGCCAGTGTCCCCCGAAGGCAGGATACTCGTTGGCAAGCGAATTGAAGGCGTGCGGATCGCAGGTGACGATACGGGTCACCCCGAGGCCGTTCAACCGCTCTACCAGCGTGGTTGCCAGTTCCTGGAAGAGCATTTCGTTCCCTGCGCGGCGCACGCATTCGCCGGTCGAAGGCTCGTCGGATCCGAGGATCGCGAACTTGACGCCGGCCTGCTTCAAGATCTCGGCGAAGGCCCTCGCAATCTTCTGGCCCCGCGGGTCGAAGGATTCCGCCGAACCGACGTAGTACAGGTAGTCGAGGCCGGCGACATCTTCGGTCGTTCGCGCCAGCGGCACGTCGAGGTCCTTCGCCCAGTCACCGCGGGTGTCTGCCGGCAAGCCCCACGGGTTGGACTGGACCTCATAGGCGTGGAATACGGCCTTCAGCTCATGCGGAAACTCACCGTCCATCATGACCCGGTGCTGGCGCATCCGGAAGAACCTGGGCAGGTGCTCGAGCTCGATCGGGCAGGCCGTCTCGCAGTAGCCACAGGTGGTACAGGCCCACAGGGTATCGTCGTCGATCACGTCGGGAACGAGAGGCGGCAGAGCTTCCGCCGCTTCACCGCCGGCCACGATTGCCTCGCGGTTATCCATCAAGTGATGCTTGAGACTGTCGTTGACCCACTTCATGGACAGTGGCTTGCCGGTCAGGAAAGTCGGGCAGGCGTCCTTGCAGCGACCGCATTCCGTGCAGGTAAAGGCGTCGAGTGCGTCCTTCCAGACGAGGTCGCTTGCGTTCTTGACGCCGACCTTCATTTCCGCCTCGTCGGCGCCGTCGCCCATCAGTTTCTCGAGGTCTATACCGGGGACCTCATTGGCAGGCCTGCCGCGGCGGAAGAACAGGGTGGGTAGCGCCGTGACGATGTGAAAGTGCTCGCCGGCAGGCAGCAGCACCAGGAAGCAGAGCACCGTGCACATCTGCAGCCAGTAGGCTGCCTGGTATCCGGCCTGCAGCGTCGCCTCGGGAAGGCCCGAGAATGCCGTTGCAAGCGCTCCCCCAACCGGGGCAAAAGCCCGCTCGTGCGCGATGCCCGCGTCGGCGCCCGACAGCAGAGCAAAGCGGAAGCCATCGAAGGCGAAGTCGGTCAGCATGATGGCCGTGATCAGCGACAACACCAGCAGGCCTTCGCGATTCGGTTCCAGCCTCAAGGGCTTGAGCAGGAGACGGCGGTAGAACGCATAGGCGACCGCGAGCAGCACCGCGACCTCGACCAGGTCCTTGAACCCGGCGAAAAGGCCGCCAGCCAGGCCGGTGACGGCGAAGGTTTCGTCGTAGCCGATCGCGATCAGCTGCAGCTTGCGCAGCAGCAGCGACATGAAGCCGAGGAAGATCACCGTGTGCATCAAGCCTGGCTTCCATTCGCGGCGGATCATGCGCCGCTGCAGGAAGCCGTCAAGGAGGACGCTTTCGAGGCGTGCCGCCGGGTGGTCCCAGCGGACCTCCGGCTGCAGGCTGGCCACGATGCGCAGTTTCCGCGCCGCCAGCCATGCAAAGGCGGCAAACGCCACCAGCAGAAGCAGGCTGATGCCAAGCGGGCTCATCGCCGCGATTCCTTCATTCCGGGTCGCCTCCAGTCACTGGCCGTCCGGACTGTCGCAAGACGCGAAGCTCTATACAATTGCGGTTTTCGCCCACCCGGTACGACCCGGGAGCTGGAGTTCCTCAGTGACTGACCGTGAATCGATGGAGTTTGACGTGGTCATCGTTGGCGCCGGGCCGGCGGGCCTGGCCGCGGCAATTCGGCTGAAACAGCTCGCGGCCGCGCAGGATCAAGAGCTCAGCGTGTGCGTGCTTGAGAAGGGCTCGGAGGTCGGGGCACACATCCTGTCGGGGGCGGTCATCGATCCGGTTGCGATTACCGAGCTGTTCCCGGACTGGAAGGAGCGCGGAGCACCGCTCGACACGCCGGTCAGCGAGGACCGGTTCCTGATACTGGCCCAGGACAAGGCCCACCAGATTCCTGACTGGTTGCTGCCGGGCCTGATGAGCAATCACGGCATGTATATCTCGAGCCTCGGCAGGATCTGCCGCTGGCTGGGTGAGCGGGCGGAGGAACTTGGCGTCGACGTTTTCCCGGGTTTCGCGGCGGCTGAGCTGCTGTTCGACGAGAACGGCGCGGTCAGGGGCGTTGCCACCGGGGACATGGGCATTGGCCGGGATGGCCAGCCCGGGGATGGGTTCGCGCCCGGCATGGAGCTGCACGCGAAGTACACGCTGTTCGGCGAGGGTTGCCGTGGGTCGCTGTCGCAGCAGCTGATGTCCAGATTCAACCTGCGCGACGGTGTCGACCCGCAGGTTTATGGGCTTGGCATCAAGGAACTCTGGCAGGTGCCTAAAGAACGTCACCAGCCGGGGCTCGTGATTCACAGCCAGGGCTGGCCGCTGCAGGCGGATGCGGGTGGCGGTTCGTTCCTGTACCACTTTGGCGAGGACCTGGTTTCTGTGGGTTTTGTGGTCCATCTGAGCTATGAAAATCCGCATCTGTCGCCGTTCGAGGAAATGCAGCGCTTCAAGACCCACCCGGCGATTCGCGGGTATTTCGAGGGCGGCAAGCGACTCGCCTACGGTGCCCGCGCGATCAATGAGGGTGGGCTGCAGTCAATTCCCAAGCTGGCCTTTCCCGGCGGGGCACTGATCGGTTGCAGCGCGGGCTTCGTCAACCTGCCGCGCATCAAGGGCTCCCACAACGCAATGAAGACCGGCATGCTGGCCGCGGAGGCCGCTTTCGGTGCGCTCGCCGCCGGTCGCGCACACGATGAGCTCACCAGCTATCCCGAAGCGTTCCGGAAGTCCTGGGTCTACACAGACCTGTACAAGGTCCGCAACGTGAAGCCCGGCCTGAAGTGGGGCATGTGGCCCGGCACGATTCATGGCGGCCTGCACATGTGGCTGAACCAACTGGGTTTGGGCGGGCTGGTGGGATGGACGCTCAGGCACAAGCAGGCGGACCACGAGGCATTGAAGCCCGCCGCGCAGATGCCCCGTATCGATTACCCGAAGCCCGACGGTGTACTGACCTTCGACCGCAATTCGTCAGTCTACCTGTCGAGCACCAACCACGAGGAGGACCAGCCGGTGCACCTGCAGCTGCGCGATCCGGTTGTCCCCGTACAGTACAACCTTGCCAGGTTCGACGGCCCCGAGAGCCGCTACTGTCCGGCCGGGGTCTATGAATTCGTCGACGCGGAAGGTGGCGGCCGCCGGTTGCAGATCAACGCCCAGAATTGCGTTCACTGCAAGACCTGCGACATCAAGGACCCGAAGCAGAACATCCACTGGGTGACGCCGGAAGGCGGCGGCGGGCCGAATTACTCCTCGATGTAGAGGAGGGGGACACCCCCCCGTCGACATGGGGCCCGACTTCCCTCGTATCTCAGCGCTGCGTGACCAGCGTCGCGCCTTGTAGTCCTGGCAGGGCCCGCACGCCGGCTTCTATTTTCGCCAGGTCCCCGACGACGACCAGCGTTGCCTGCGACAGGTCCAGCCAGGTGGCGGCTGCGCCACTGACCTGTTCCGGCGTCAGCGCATGGACCCGGGCAACCCAGGTCGTCAGGTACTCGTCTGGCAGTCCGTGCAGGTCGGCAAATGCAAGCTGGCCGAGCACGCCGTTGGGCGACGAGTTCCCGATGACGAACAGGCCCGCCCGATAGTTCTTGATGGACTCGAGTTCGACGTCTGCCGCCGGCTCCGTCTTCAGGCGATTGACCTCGCGATACACCTCGGTCACTGCCGCTGCCGTATCAGCGGTGGTGACTTCGGCGTCGAGCGTCCACAGGCCGGCGCGGCGACGGACGGTCAGCGAAGATCCGGGAGAGTAGGCGTAGCCCTTGTCCTCGCGCAGGTTGGACATGATGCGTGAGATGAAGGGACCGCCAAGCAGGGTATTCATGACCGTGAAGGCGAGGTAGTCGGGGCGCGACGGATCCGGGGCGGCCACTGCCATTTGAATGATGGACTGCGACGCGCCCGGGCGATCGATCAGCCTGACCTGCAGGGTGTCGCTCGCCCGCGGCGGGTTGTCGGTCGGTTCCGGTCCACGCGTCCAGCCGGCGAAAGCGGCCCGGAGGGCGGCTTCAAGCGCCAGCCGGTCGTAGCGGCCGGCCACGTAGATATGGGTCCGCAGCGCGCCGAAGTTCTGGTGGAAGAAACCGCGGACGTCATCCAGCGTATAGGAGGCAAGCTGTTCCTGGGTCGGGAGCAGGTGCCCGAAGGGATGTCCCGGATAGAGCATTTCGTAGAGTGCCTGCGAGGCCGTCGATCCCGGATCAGACTGCGCGACAGCGACGCCGCGCTGCAGGTTTGCGATGATCCTGGGCAACTGCTCTGCCGGGAAGGTCGGGTCACGCAGCACCGTCGCTACCAGCCCGGCGGCCTCGATCGCGTGCTCGGACAGTACCGACACGCCAACCGTGCTCTGCTCGCTGCCAGCGCCGACGAACAGCTCTCCGCCCATCTCGGCGGACATCCGCGCGATATCAGCAGAGGTATAGCGGCCCGCGCCTTCCTTGAGCATCTCGGTCGTCAGGTCCGCGAGCCAGGTGGAGTCGCCGTCATCGATGTTTCCGGTGCGCACGACCGCAAGCAGCGTCACCTTGGGCACGATGCCGTAGTCGATGAAGGTGATCCTGAGTCCGTTGTCCAGCGCAACGGTCTCGCTGCCCGGCAAGGTGAAGTCGCGAGGCTGGCCAAGCGGCGGGGGCGTCTCGCTGGCCACGGCCGGCTGCCAGGCCACGACGGCGAGCAGGATCGCCACGGCTGCTTGTCTCATGGCCTGGACTCCTCTGCCGCACCGGGATCGAGCACCAGCACCGTCCGGTTGGTGGCCCGCAGGTACTCGCGGGCGACCTGCTGGACCATTTCGGGGGTTACCTCGCGAAACTCCGCTTCGATCCGGTTGATGCGATCCGGGTCGTCATCGAACAGCGCGAACGACGCCAACAGGTCGACCAGTCCGAAGCGGGTACTGGAACCGGCAAGGTCGTAGAGCGACGCGCGGATCTTGGTCAGCGCCCGTCGCATGTCTGCGGGATCGGGCAGGGTGTCCTGCAGCCGACCGGTCAGCTCGTCGACCTGGCCGATGATCTCGTCGGGACTTACCGAGGCGTCGTGGATCAGGTAGGCCATCCACAGCATGGGGCCGTCATAATTGAACATGTTGCCGAGCAGGTTGATACCGCCCGAAACCGAGCCGGCAAAGCCTTTCTCCTGAACCAGCCGCTGCCACATCGCGCTGTCCTCGCCCTGTAACAGCATTTCGTCGATCAGCCCGAATGCATAGTGCTCGGGCGTGCCACGTGGCGGTACGTGCCAGGCCAGCGCCAGGGCCGGCCGCGGCGCGAGTGGGTCTGTTCCAACATGGCGCTTGCCGGACTCCTGGCGCGGCTCCGAGATGTCGGGCAAGGGCGGCACGTCGCGCGCGGGAATGGAGCCAAAGTACTTGGCGATCCAGCTGCGGGCCACGCCACTATCAAAGTCCCCGGCCACGACCAGCACCGCGTTACCGGGCGCGTAGTACTTGTGGAAGAACTCCTCCGCCTCACTGACGGTCGCGGCATCGATGTCCTCGAGGTCGCCATAGAAATTGTGGGCGTTGAACCAGTTCTCATTGGCGTGCTGCGGCATCGACAGCCAGGGGAATCCGCCGTAGGGGCGGTTCAGCACGTTGCCACGGACCTCGTTCTTCACCACGTCCTGCTGGTTGGCGAGACTCTCCGGGGTGATCGCCAGGCCACGCATGCGGTCGGCCTCGGCCCAGAGGACGGTTTCCAGCGTGTGTGCCGGGACGACCTCGAAGTAGTTGGTGAAGTCGAAGCGGGTCGAGCCGTTCAGCACGCCGCCGTTGCTTTCGATCAGCCTGTTGAATTCGCCCTTCCCGAGATTGACCGAACCCTGGAACATCAGGTGCTCGAACAGGTGGGCAAATCCCGTTCTTCCCTTCGGCTCGTTGCGAAAGCCGATGCGGTAATAGACGCCGATCGTGACCGTCGGCGCGGTCGCATCGCAAGACATCACTACCCGGAGGCCGTTGTCGAGCTTGAAATACTCGACCGGAACCTGGAAGCCGGTGTGTTCAGCGGCCGAAGCGGGCAGTGCCGGCCCGGCGGGGCTCTGCGTCACGGCCGGGGCACGCGGCGCCGTCGCACAGCCGCCGAGAAAGAACATCGTGGCAGCGACTAGAGCAGCTGCCCGGGTAATCAGCATGGTCGGCATTCATCGGCCCCTCGATGGGAGAGCCGCGGATTATACGTCTGTCGGGGCAGGTTGTTCCTGGCGGCGGCCGATCTACCTTGGCTGCATGCGGATCGCGCCGTCGAGACGGATCGTTTCGCCGTTCAGCATCGCGTTGCCGTAGATGGCGGCCACGAGGTCGGCGAATTCTTCTGGACGTCCAAGCCGCGGCGGGAAGGGCACCTGCGTGCCCAGTGAATCCTGGGCATCCTGCGGCAACCCGGCCAGCATGGGCGTCATGAAGACTCCGGGCGCGATCGCCATCACCCGGATGCCGAAGCGGGCAAGTTCACGCGCCATGGGTAGCACCATGCCGACAACCGCCGCCTTGGAGGCGGAGTAGGCAACCTGACCGATCTGTCCCTCGTAGGCGGCGACGGATGCGGTATGGACGATGACGCCGCGTTCGCCGCCGGTCCCGGGTTCGTTGTGCTGCATGAGATCGGCGGCGACGCGGCCGAGGTTGAAGGTGCCGACGACGTTGATCGTAAGCACGCGCCTGAACAGGTCGGCACTCAGCGGCCCGTCGCGGCCAAGCAGCTTGCCTGGCGTGGCGATGCCTGCGCAGGAGACGGCCAGCGTCAGGCCGCTCATTCGTTCGGCCGCGGATCTGACAGCCGCTTCGACCGCGGCTTCATCTGTTACGTCGCATCGAGTGAATGCCGCGGCGCTGCCTAGCGCTGCGGCCGCTACGTCACCGGCTTCCTCCTGGATGTCCAGCAAGGTGACCTGGCCGCCGGCATCGACGATGCGGCGAGCTACGGCCAGGCCGAGTCCGCTCGCTCCGCCCGTGACGACTGCGCGCGCACTGCCGAGATTCATCAGCGTCTCCCTTTCGTTACCAGCTTCTACAGGCGCAGCCCGCCATCGATGTCGACGACGCGTCCGCTGAAAAAGTCATTTTCCGCAATGTAGATCGCGGTATGGGCAACTTCCTCGGGTTGACCCAGGCGCTTGAGCGGCACCGGCGCCGTCACCTTTTCCAGCACCTCGGGCTTCATCGAAGTGAGGATTTCGGTAGCGCAGAATCCCGGCGCGATGGCGCCGGTGCGGATGCCATGGCGCGCCAACTCCTTCGACCAGACCACGGTCATGGCGGCAACGCCGGCCTTGGCCGCGGAGTAGTTGGTCTGCCCCATGTTGCCATCGCGCGAGATTGACGTGATGTTGATGATAACGCCGCCGTTACCAAGCTTGATCATGCGCTCGGCTGCCTCACGCCCTCCCAGAAACACGCCGGTCAGGTCGACCGCGATGACGGCGTTCCATTGTTCCATGCTCATCTTCGAGACCACCTGGCCGTCCTTCGCCTTGACCAGCAGACCGTCCCTGGTGATGCCGGCGTTGTTGATCATCACGTCGAGGCGGCCAAAATCGCGCACTACGGCGTCCAGCGAGCGAATGACGTCAGCTTCCTGCGCCACGTTGGTGATGTACCCGGAGGCGCGGATCCCCTTGTCGGCCAATAGCGCGCGGGTCTCGTCGAGGTCCTCCTGGTTGAGGTCCAGCAGCGCGACGTGCCCGCCCTTGCCGGCGAACGCGAGGGCCATTGCGCGCCCGAGTCCGCGACCGCCGCCAGTGATCGCTATTACCTTGTCCTTGATGAGCATTCGTTGAGCCCCTTGTTCTGACGTTTCATCCCAGCCGCGAAACTGGCCAGCCCCGGACGCAGGGCTCGGAGCATTACCGGTCGTTTCGCGGGCCCCGTGGCTGTTGCGGCTGCAAAAAAATATGCCAACAAGCCAATAACGGCGGCACGTTAGCGCGTATTGCGCTGCAACACAATTAGGGAGAAACGGGCCGCCGAAAACAGCTCCCGGTGCAGCGGATCGGGCCGGCGTGGCCCGCACCTCAAGTCACGCTGGTTTCTACCAGCAACGGGCAGTGCCTCAGCGGGGGGTAATCTCGAACAAGACGGCGTCGGCATCCACCAGGTCGCCCTCCGCGACGCGGAGGCGATCGACCCGACCGGCGCGGGCGGCACGGATGGTGTGCTGCATCTTCATGCCTTCGACCACGGCGAGCGCGTCGCCCGCCGCCACATCCTGGCCCGTGGACACGTGCAACGCGACGACCCTGCCCGGGAGTGGAGATGCGGGATGCGTGTCGGCTTCGTCCGGTCCGGTTTCGAAGGGCCAGGGGTGAACCAGCTCGATCTCATGAGTCAGCTCGTCGGTCACGACCAGCCGGCGGCCAAAACCGACGACCGTCAGCTCGGCGTTCACCGTCGGACCGGACACCGTCACCGCATCGTGCTCGCCAGTCATGACAACTGCGCCGGCCTCGAGTCCATCGCCGGTGACATCGATCCTGTCGCCTTGCCGGCGCGCCCGGATGCGCAGGAAATCGGGCGTGGCCAGGCCGATTGTGCTTCCGCCAAGTCCGCCCGTCCGCCAGCCGTCGGCGCCAGTCCACGGCGACCCTGCAGGATGGACGCTGCGCGACGTGGCGGCCATCGATTCCAGCGCGTAGCGTGCGCTCGCGAGTAGCGCAGCTTTGCCCGGCGGTCCGGCGGGCCTGAGGAGGTCTTCGATGTGCCGGTCGAGGTAGCCGGTGTCCATAGCGCCTGCGGCAAAATCCGGGTGGGAAACGATGCGACGCAATAGCGCGAGATTGGTGGCGGGCCCGAATACGGCAGTTCGCGCCAGCGACCGCCGCATCCGCCCGATTGCGCCGATCCGGTTGGCGTCCACGGCAATCGCCTTGGCGATCATCGGGTCGTAGTGCACTTCGACAACGTCGCCGTCGTCGATACCACGATCGACGCGCCAGCTGCCGTCCTCGGGCGGGAAGGCGAATCGCTCGACGAGGCCGACCGCCGGCAGGAAGCCACGCCGGGGATCCTCGCTGTAGATTCGCGCCTCGATGGCGTGACCGGATTGGGCAAGCTGCTCCTGTCGCCGCGGCAACGGCTGGCCGGCGGCGACGGCCAGCTGCCACTCCACCAGATCGAGGCCGGTCACTGCCTCGGTCACCGGATGCTCGACCTGCAGCCGCGTGTTCATCTCCAGGAAATAGAAGTCCCGATCGGGACCGACGATGAATTCAACAGTGCCCGCATTGACGTAGCCAACCGAGGCGGCAACGCGGACAGCGGCGGCAGTCATGCGTTCACGCAGTTCGGGCGTGACGAAAGGCGACGGCGACTCCTCGATGATCTTCTGGTAGCGCCGCTGGATCGAGCACTCGCGCTCGAACAGGTGTACGCAGGATCCGTGGCTGTCGCCAAATACCTGGACTTCGATGTGACGTGGGCGATCGACGTAGCGCTCCAGCAGGATGCGGCTGTCGCGAAATGAAGTGGCAGCCTCGCGGCCAGCCGCCGCGACTGCATCGGCCAGTTCTGCGATCGAACGAACGACACGCATGCCCTTGCCGCCGCCTCCCGCTACCGCCTTGACCAGCAGTGGAAAGCCGATGCGTTGGGCCTCGCGCGCGAGTGTCGCCGGTGTCGTGTCGTCGCCGTGATAGCCGGGAACGACCGGCACGCCGGCGGCCTCCGCCAGCAACTTTGCCTCGTGCTTGAGGCCCATGCGCCGGATCGTGTCCGGCGTCGGCCCGATGAACTCGATGCCTGCCTTGGCGCAGGCCCCGGCGAATTCACGGTTCTCGGACAGGAAACCGTAGCCGGGATGGACCGCCTCGGCCCCGCTTACCTGCGCTACCTCGATGATCTTCGCTATGTCCAGATAAGACTTGCTCGCCGGGGCCGGGCCAATGAGATGAGCCTCGTCGGCGAGGCGGACGTGGCGTGCGTGCCGGTCGGTCTCGGAAAAGACAGCGATCGTGTGTATACCCAGTCGTTTGCAGGTGGCGATGACACGGCAGGCGATCTCGCCGCGGTTCGCGATCAGGATGCGCCGGAACATGTCAGGTCTTCCTCCAGGATGGTGCGCGCCTGTCGAGGAACGCCGCCAGCCCCTCGCGGCCCTCGTCCGCGGAGCGCAGGCGCGCGATCCAGCGGGCCGTATCCGCCCGGAGTTCCGCGTCGGCGGCGTCGGTTCGACCGGCGATGCGGCGTAGCAGTAGTTTGGCTTCGGCCTGTGCGCCTGGCGCGCCGAGTAGCAGGTTGGAGGTGATCCCGGAAATGGTGAGATCGAGTCGCTCGGCAGGCACGACCCCGTGCAATAGGCCGATGCGCTCGGCTGTTGCCGCGGAGATGCGTTCGCCGGTGAGGAAGTAGCGTTGCGCCTGACGCAGCCCGATGGCCCGTACAATGTACGGAGAGATCATCGCCGGGACGATACCGAGGCGGACTTCGGTCAACGCGAATACGGCCATTTCCGCTGCGACCGCGATGTCGCAGGCGGCGATCAGGCCAAGTGCACCGCCAAAAGCGTTTCCCTGCACGCGCGCAATCGTCGGTTTGGGCAGGCCCTCGAGCCGGGCGAGCAGGTCCGCCAGCCTGGCCGCGTCACGCTCGTTGTCCGCGGGCGTCGCCTTGCCGGCAAGGCGCATTTCGTCGATGTCTGCGCCGGCGCAGAAGGTAGCGCCCTCGCTGGCCAGGACGACCAGCCGCGTTGGCTCGTCGGCGGCGACAGCAGCCAGTGCCGCCGACAGCGAGTCGATGAGCGCCGCTGACAGCGCGTTGTGCTTCTGGGGGCGGTTCATGACGAGGGTCGCGACACCGCGATCGTCATGTTCTACGCGAACCAGCTGGGAGTCATTACTCATGGCCGCACCTGACATTTCTACATCCGGAAGATGCCGTAACGCTCTGGCTCCGGCGCCGGGCCGCGCGCGGCGGTGGCCAGCGCCAGGGCCAGTATCCGTCGTGTATCGAGCGGATCGATTACGCCGTCGTCCCACAGCCGCGCCGTCGCGTAGTAGGGATGCCCCTGTGATTCATACTGATCGCGAATACCTTCGATAAATGCCTGCTGTTCCGCCTCCGGCCAGTTGCCGCCGCGGGCTTCCACGCCATCGCGCCTGACCGTCGCCAGCACGTTTGCGGCCTGCTCGCCGCCCATGACCGAGATGCGCGCATTGGGCCAGCTCCACAGGAAACGGCCGCCATAGGCGCGTCCGCACATGGCGTAGTTGCCGGCGCCGAAGGAGCCGCCGATGATCACGGTCAGCTTCGGCACGGTGGAGCACGCGACCGCAGTGACCATCTTTGCCCCGTCGCGCGCGATGCCGGCGTTCTCGTAGCGCCGGCCGACCATGAAACCTGTGATGTTCTGCAGGAACAAGAGCGGCGTGCGGCGCCGACTGGCCAACTGCACGAAGTGTGCTCCCTTCAGCGCCGATTCCGAGAACAGGATGCCGCTGTTGGCGACGATCGCGACCGGATAGCCCCACAGCCGGGCGAAGCCGCAGACCAGCGTTTTGCCGTACAGTGCCTTGAACTCGTGGAACTCGGACCGATCGACGAGCCGACCGATTACTTCGCGCACGTCGTAGGGCTGCTTGAGGTCGCCTGGCACAACGCCGTACAGGCCCTGTGGGTCCATTGCGGGCTCCTCGGGGGGGCGTTGCACGAGCCAGGGCGCCGGATCCGGGTCGAGCGCCGCCACGGCGCTACGCGCCAGTTCGAGTGCATGTGCGTCGTTGTCGGCCAGATGGTCGACGACTCCGGAGCTGCGCGCGTGTACGTCGCCGCCGCCGAGCGACTCGGCGTCGACGACTTCACCGGTCGCCGCCTTTACCAGCGGCGGGCCGCCGAGGAAGATGGTTCCCTGGTTGCGCACGATGATGCTCTCGTCGCACATGGCTGGCACGTAGGCGCCCCCCGCGGTGCAGGAACCCATCACCACCGCGACCTGCGGAATGCCGAGAGCCGACATGCGGGCCTGGTTGTAGAAGATCCGCCCGAAGTGCTCGCGATCCGGGAAGACCTCGTCCTGCATCGGCAGGAAGGCGCCGCCGGAATCGACCAGGTAGACGCAGGGCAGACGATTTTCCAGCGCGATCTCCTGCGCCCGGAGGTGCTTGCGCACGGTCATCGGGAAGTAGGTCCCGCCTTTCACGGTTGCGTCGTTCGCCACCACCATCACCGGCCGGCCGCCAACCTGGCCGATTCCGGTCACGATGCCGGCCGAGGGCGCGTCGCCGCCGTACAGGCCGTCGGCGGCCAGCGGCGCGACCTCGAGGAAGGGGCTCGCCGGGTCGAGCAGCGTCTCGATGCGATCGCGTGGCAGCAGCTTGCCGCGGGCGGTGTGCTTGTTGCGTGCCTTGTCGTCACCGCCGCGCGCGGTGCTCGCCAGGCGCGAGCGCAGTTCGTCGACGAGACCGGACATGTGGGCCGCGTTCTCGAGGAATTCGGCAGCGCGGACGTCGGCCCGGGTGTGAAGCCTGGACATAACGGGTCTCCTGATATCCTGTCAGCCTGCGGCGCGGAGCAGTTCCCTGCCGATCAGCATGCGCCGGATTTCGTTGGTGCCAGCGCCGATGTCATAGAGCTTGGCATCCCGCAGCAGCCTTCCCGCCGGAAAGTCGTTGATATAGCCGTTGCCGCCGAGTGCCTGGATGGCTTCGATTCCGGCGCGGACACCGCTTTCGGACGCCAGCATCAGGCAGGCGGCGGCGTCGAAGCGCGTGGTCCGGCCCGAGTCGCAGGCGCGAGCCACGGCGTAGGAGTAGGCGCGGGCGGAATTGAAGGACGTATAGAGGTCCGCGAGCTTGGCCTGCATCAGCTGGAAGTCGCCAATCGGCTGGCCAAACTGCTTGCGATCACGCAGGTAGGGAACGACGAGGTCCAGCGCGGCACGCATGATGCCGAGCGGACCGCCGGACAGCACGACTCGTTCGTAGTCCAGTCCGCTCATCAGCACGCCGGCTCCGCCGCCGACGTCACCGAGCACATTATCGGCCGGAACCAGGCAGTCGTTGAAGTTCAGCTCGCAAGTGTCGGAGCCACGCATGCCGAGCTTGTCGAGCTTCTGTGCGGTCGAGAACCCGGGCATGCCTTTCTCGACGATGAATGCCGTCACCGACTTGGGGCCGCTGCCGGGCTCCAGCGACGCGTACACGACCAGCGTCTCGGCCTCGGCGCCGTTGGTGATCCACATCTTGCTGCCATTCAGCAGGTAGCCATCGCCGCTGGGTTCGGCGCGCGTGCGCATGGAGATGACGTCGGAGCCCGACCCGGCCTCGCTCATGGCCAGCGCACCGAGGTGTTCGCCGGAGACCAGTGCCGGCAGGTAGCGGCGCTTCTGTTCGTCCGTGCCCCAGCGGCGGATCTGGTTGACGCAAAGGTTGGAGTGGGCGCCGTAGGACAGGCCCACGGACGCGGATGCGCGACTGATTTCCTCCATGGCAACGACGTGCTCCAGGTAGCCGTAGCCGAGGCCCCCGAATTCCTCCTCGACCGTGATGCCGAGCAGGCCCATTTCGCCAAGCTCCGGCCATAGCTCACGCGGGAACTGGTTGCTGCGGTCGATCTCGCGGGCACGTGGCGCGATCCGCCGCTCGGCGAACTGGCGCACGGCTTCCCGCAACTCTTCGGTCCGTTCGCCCAGTTCGAAACTGAATTCCAGGTCAAACATGAAGGAGCCCCCCGCAGAAGTCCGGCTTGCAACTCGTATCATAATTGTCGGACAATCAGACAATCAAGCCGAGAGGGCGGAAATGTGATGTTCGAGCCCCTGGGGCACAACCCAGCCTACCTGCGCCTGTCCGAGGCCATCCGTGCCCGCATCCTCGAGCGACGCCTCAAGGACGGCGAAGCGCTGCCAACGGAAACCGAGCTGGCGAGGCAGTTCGGGGTCAACCGGTCGACCGTTCGCGAGGCGCTCAGGAACCTGCAGTCGGCGGGACTCATAGTCCGCCGCTCGGGAGGCAAGAAGCTGTTCGTGACGCGACCGACGGTGGAGGCGGTCGGCGGCGGTCTGCGCGAGGCGCTGACGCTGCACGACGCGCGTTTCGCCGACGTGTGGGAGGCGCTGCTGTCACTCGAGCCTGATATCGCGGCCGCAGCGGCCCGGCGCCGACAACCGGCGCAGCTGGAGACGATCCGGCGGATCGTGGAGGATTTCGGTTACGAGCGCCGTCCAGCGCGCGCTGCCGTGGCGCTGGTGGGAGAATTTTTCCGCGCCGTCGGCGCGGCGTCGGGCAACCCGGTGTTCGTAATGGCGAACGAGCCACTGGTTCAGCTGGTCGAGCCGAGCCTGGCGATCATCATCGACCGCTTGCCACAGGCGCGCCGGCGCATCGCGTCGGCGCAGCGGGCGCTGATCAAGGCCATCGAGTGCCAGGACGATGAAGCGGCGGCATCCTGGATGCGCCGTCACATCGAGGACTTCCGTCGCGGCTATGAGCAGGCGGGCTTGCCACTCGAGACGACTGTCGGCAGAACGGCAAGTGGCGAAAACCGGGGACAGTTTACTTAATTCGTTCGCTGACGACTCGGGGCGGAGCCGTACCAGCGGTATCGAATTAAGTAAACTGTCCCCGGTTTTCCCAGGTCGTTCACATCATCTCGATGGCCACCGCCGTGGCCTCGCCACCACCGATACACAGCGCGGCAACACCGCGCTTCAGACCGCGCGCGGCGAGGGCGTGGATCAGGGTGGTGGTGATGCGGGCGCCGGTCGCGCCTATCGGATGGCCAAGCGCACAGGCGCCACCGTTGACGTTCACCTTGGCGTGATCGAGTCCGCAGTCGTGCATTGCAGCCATGGTCACTGCGGCGAATGCCTCGTTGATCTCGTAAAGGTCGACGTCCCCGGCTTTCCAGCCGGTTTTTGCCAGCACCTTCTTGATCGCGCCAACAGGCGCCGTCGTGAACCATTCTGGCGCGTGCGAGTTACTCGCATAGGCGATCAGGCGGGCGATCGGCTTCAGCCCCCTGGCCTTGGCCGCCGACTCGCGCATCAACACGACTGCTGACGCGCCATCAGAAATGGACGAGGAACTGGCCGCCGTAACGGTGCCGTCCTTGGTGAAGGCCGGGCGCATGGTCGGGATCTTCTTGATGTCGCATGCGAACGGTGTCTCGTCCTTGTCGACGATCACTTCGCCCTTGCGCGACTTGACCGTGACGGGAACGAGCTCGGCGGCGAAAGCTCCGGACTCGATGGCGCGCAGCGAACGCTGTACCGACTCGGTGGCGAACGCGTCCTGCATTTCGCGGGTGAAGCCATACTTGGCAGACGTGGCGTCGGCAAAGCAGCCCATCGCCTTGCCGTCGTAGGCGCTTTGCAGGCCGTCATAGAACATGTGGTCGTAGATCTCGCCGTGGCCCATGCGATAGCCTCCGCGCGCCTTCAGCAGCAGGTAGGGGGCGTTGGTCATGGACTCCAGGCCGCCGGCTAGGGCAATGTCGATGTCGCCGGTGCGCAGGCTGTCTGCGGCCATCATGATGGCCTTCATCGCCGAACCGCACAGCTTGTTGACCGTCGTGGCAGGCACCGTGTCCGGAATTCCCGCGCCGAGCGCGGCTTGCCGGGCCGGGCCCTGGCCGAGACCCGCGGGCAGCACGCAGCCCATGATGACTTCCTGGATATCGGCAGGTGCGAGCCCGCTGGACTCAACCGCACCGCGGATCGCGGCAGTTCCGAGTTCCGTCGCCTTGACGCTGGCGAACGCGCCCTGGAAGCTGCCGACCGGCGTCCGCCTGGCCGACAGGATGACAATCGAATCCTGTGTCATGGTTATCTTTCCCGTGTATTGCAGCAGCTGTACCGCAGTCTAACCCGGCTGGATTTTGCCCTGCAAAATTTCCTGGGTCAGCCCGACCAAGGTCGACGCCGGCGGCTATCAGGCCGGTGTCCCGCGCGGTAGCAGCCCGGCCTCGAATACCGCAACGAACTTGTCGGCTACCTGCGCCGGGGTCATGGGCTGGTTCTCGCGGTACCAATGCGCGATCCAGTTGAGGGCGCCGGCCATCGCGAAGGCGGTCATCTTGGTATCGCAGGGCTCGATCGAGCCGTCGCGAATGCCCTCGTCGAGCAGTCGCCTTATGCCGCGATCGATCTCAGCCTTGAGCTTCTTGATATGGAGGCTGAGCTCCGGACCGAGGTCCTGGTCCTCGGCGCGCACCATGCACCAGCCGAATTCCGAGGCGACGGCCTCGGCGTAGTGACGGACGACTTCGTCCAGGCGCTCGCGCCCGGGCCGGGGCGAGTGCTCGACCTCCCGCAGGCCGGCACGGATGCGCTCGAGGCCGGCCTGGAAGCACTCGAACAGGAGTTGCTCCTTGCTCTCGACATAGTAATAGACCGTCGGCTTGGACACGCCCAGTGCAGCGGCGATGTCGTCCAGCGACGCGTTGTGGAAGCCCTTGGCGTTGAACGCGCGCGCGGCAGCGCGGACGACGACTTCGCGCTTGAGTGAATGGTTGCGGTGACGACGCGATGGCCATGCGGCTGACCCGCCTGACGGGCTGGCTTGGGCAGTACTGGGGCGGGTGGGTCGAGCCATGGGCGTTGTTCAGATTCGGTGGGGTCGACCAGCCGACGCCGGCTTGCGGGGCCGGTGGTTGACGCCGGTGCGTGCTGGCAATCATACTGGCACATGAAACATTACTCAATAGTAAGTTTTCTAGAATAATTGTTATGAAACAATTAGGTAGGGTTGGGGGGTAGCATGAGCACGGGTCGCACTGGCAGGATTTCCGAGCCGAATCCCGAGCGGCAGGAGGCCGGCGCGCCGCTACGCTTCATCAGCGCCGCTTCGCTGTTCGACGGTCACGATGCGGCCATCAACATCATTCGCAGGATCCTGCAGTCGCACGGTGCCGAGGTCATTCACCTCGGCCACAATCGCAGCGTCGCCGACATCGTCCGCGCCGCGATCCAGGAAGATGCGGATGGCATCGCGGTAAGCAGCTACCAGGGTGGCCACAACGAATACTTCCGCTACATGGTCGACATGCTCAGGGACCTCGGCGCCGAACACATCCGGGTGGTGGTGGGCGGCGGCGGCACGATCGCGCCTCAGGAAGTGGAGGGGCTCGAGGCCTACGGCATAGAGAAGATCTACACGCCCGACGACGGCCTGAGGCTCGGTCTCGAGGGCATGATCGACGACGTGTTCCGGCGCGTCCGCGCGTGGCAGCGACCCGCATTCAGGCTGGAAACGCCCCGCGCCGGAGACAGCATGCAGATCGCCCGGACCATCTCCGTGCTCGAACGGGGCGACCCGGCCGAGACCAGCGAGATCCGCGGCGCGGCGGCGAAGACCCTCAATCGGCCACCGGTAATCGGCATCACTGGCACCGGGGGCGCAGGCAAGTCCTCGCTGACCGACGAACTGTTGAGCCGGATCGTGCGCTTCTTTCCGGGGCGCAAGATCGCGGTGGTGGCGATGGACCCGACCCGGCGCCGCTCTGGCGGTGCGCTGCTCGGCGACCGGATCCGAATGAACGCGCTGGCCAGCGAGCAGGTATTCATGCGTTCGCTGGCGACCCGGCGCGCGCACCTCGCAACCAGCGCGGTGCTCACCGACACCATCCAGTTGCTTAAGTGGGCGGGTTTCGAGCTGATCGTGGTGGAGACAGCCGGCATCGGCCAGAGCGACACCGAGATCGTGGACATGGTGGACCTGTCGATCTATGTCATGACCAGCGAATACGGCGCAGCGAGCCAGCTGGAGAAGATCGACATGCTGGATTTTGCGGACTTCATCGTGCTGAACAAGTACGAGAAGCGCGGTGCCGAGGACGCGCTGCGTGACGTGCGCAAGCAGGTAGGACGCAATCGCAAGCTGTTCGGCGTTGCACCCGAGCAGTTGCCGGTTTACCCCACCATTGCCAGCCAGTTCAACGACCCGGGCGTGAACACGCTGTTTGCGGAAGTCTGCGCCCGCCTGGACAAGAAATGGGGCGGAGTAAGCACCTGGCGGCCCGAGGGCCTCGCGCCGCTGGGACTGCCCCGGCGGCAGGCGATCATCCCGGGCGAGCGCGTGCGTTACCTGGCCGAGATCGCCGAGAGCGGTCGGCGAGCACACCGGGCCGCGAAGGAATCGGCGGAGGCGGCCAGCCGCGCGCACGGCCTGTATCGCGCGCTTGAGGCCTTGTCCGACGCCAGGTTGCCCAGGCCGCTCGATCGCTACGTGGAGGCAGACCTGTCTGTCGCCGACGGGAGCCTCGCCAGCCTGCGGCGTCACTACAACGAGGCGCTCGATCGCATCGGAGCCGAAGGCGTCGCATTGCTGAAGTCCTGGCCACAGCGGGCCAGGGACGCTACAGACGAGGAATATTCCTACGAAGTTCGCGGCCGGGAGGTTCGCGGCTCGAACTATACCGAGACGCTTTCGCACCAGAGGATCCCGAAGATCGCGATCCCGCGTCATCGTGACTGGGGCGACCTGCTCGACTTCCTGATGGTCGAGAGCCTGCCTGGATCCTATCCCTACACGGCGGGCATCTATCCCTACCGACGGGAGGATGAGGATCCGACCCGGATGTTCGCGGGCGAGGGAGCGCCGGAGCGTACCAACCGGCGCTTCCATTACCTGGCCGGCGGGCACAAGTCAGCGCGCCTGTCGACGGCCTTCGATTCGACCACACTCTATGGCGAGGACCCGGACGAGCGTCCCGACATCTACGGGCGCATCGGCAACTCGGGCGTGTCGATCGCGTCGCTCGACGACATGAAGAAGCTCTACTCGGGTTTCGATCTCTGTTCGCCGACGACATCGGTGTCCATGACGATCAACGGTCCGGCGCCGATGATCCTGGCGATGTTCATGAACACCGCCATTGACCAGCGGGTCGAGCGCTTCCTCAGGGAGAACGGGCGCTGGGAGGAGGCCGAGCGCAGGATCCATTCACTCTACGATGGGCGCGAGCGCCCTCGCTATCAGGGCGACTTGCCCGCGGGCAACGACGGTTTCGGGCTGGGCCTGCTGGGGGTGAGCGGCGACCAGCTGGTCGACGAGGCGACCTACGCGAGGCTCAAGGCGGAGGCGCTGGCCAGCGTACGCGGGACAGTCCAGGCCGATATCCTCAAGGAGGATCAGGCCCAGAACACCTGCATCTTTTCGACCGAGTTCGCGCTCAGGATGATGGGCGACGTACAGCAGTATTTCAGCGAGCAGGACGTCCGGAACTTCTACTCAGTTTCAATTTCCGGCTATCACATCGCGGAAGCCGGCGCGAATCCGATCAGCCAGCTGGCCTTCACGCTGGCCAACGGCTTCACCATCGTCGAGTACTACCTGGCCCGTGGCATGGAGATCGACGACTTTGCGCCGAACCTGTCGTTCTTCTTCTCAAATGGAATGGATCCCGAGTACGCGGTCATCGGACGGGTCGCGCGGCGCATCTGGGCGCGCGCGATGCGTGAGGTCTACCGGGCGTCGCCCCGCAGCCAGATGCTCAAGTACCACATCCAGACCTCGGGCAGGTCGCTGCACGCCCAGGAGATCCAGTTCAACGATATCCGCACCACCTTGCAGGCACTGTATGCGTTGTTCGACAGCTGTAACAGCCTGCATACCAACGCCTACGACGAGGCGCTCACGACGCCGACCGAGGAGAGCGTCCGGCGGGCCGTGGCCATCCAGCTGATCATTGCCAGGGAGCTGGGACTCAACAAGAACCAGAATCCCTGGCAGGGCTCGTTCATGCTCGAGCAATTGACCGATATGGTGGAGGAGGCTGTCTATCGCGAATTCGAGAGCCTGTCCGAGCGCGGTGGTGTGCTGGGCGCCATGGAGACCATGTACCAGCGCGGCAAGATCCAGGAAGAGTCGCTCTACTACGAGCAAAAGAAGCACGACGGCAGCCTGCCGATCGTCGGCGTCAACACGTTCTTGCCGGACCGACAGGGAGGCGAAGAGTCGCGGCCCGCAGAGCTGATTCGCTCGACCGAGCAGGAAAAGCGCGACCAGGTGACGGCGGTTCGCGCGTTCAATGCGGCGTGGGCCGACCGTCAGCCGGCGGCGCTGGCGCGCTTGCAGGACGTGGCGGCGTCGGGCGGCAATGTCTTCCAGGAGCTGTTGGAGGCTGTGAAGTTTGCCTCGCTCGGGCGCATCTCCAACGCGCTATACGCGGTCGGGGGACAGTACCGGCGGAACATGTGAGCCGTGAGCCGCATCGCTCGCGGCTCATGCCGTATCGTTCATTCTCCCACCAGGTCAGGCTCTTCCAGGCGCGCCAGGATCCGCCGCCGCGCCTCGTCCCGTAACCGCGCCGCACCGTTCGTTTCGCCGGGACCCGGTGGTGGCAACGGCTCGAGAATATCGAGAGACAGCGGTCCGCGGCGCGGCCACCAGCAATTGGCGGGCAGGATATGGCGCGCGCCGTGAATGACAACTGGAACGACCGGCATTCCCGCCTTGGCTGCAGTGACGAAGGCGCCGCTGTGAAAGCGGGCCAGGCCGGGCGTTTCGCTGAAGGTTCCCTCGGGAAAGAACGCCACCGAGTCGCCCTTGAATGCGGCCTTGAGGATGCGCCGCGCATCCTTGGCGCTTTCCGCCTTGTTGTGGCGGTCCACGAACTCGTGGCCGAGGCGGCGGAGCAGCCAGCCCGCCAGGGGTATGCCGACGACCTCCTTCTTGATGACGAAGCCGAATCGCGCCGGCAGCGCGGCGTACAGCAACGGGCCATCGAGGTAGCTCGCGTGATTGGCGACGACCACGGCCTGAGCGTCGGGCAGGTGCTCTTCACCGCTCACCTGGAACGGCAGCCCGGAGACCGCGAAGAACAGCCTTGCCAGAGCGTGGGAGGCGTCACGGCGCAGCTTGATCGTCGGCAGCAACACTACGCATAGAACGGCAAGGATCAGCAGCGTGGCGAAGGCCAGCCCGACGTAGATTCCCCACGCGGAACGAAGCAAGTGACGAGGCATCAGTGACCGTTGGCCATAATCTGTGAACTGGTTCCGGTTATGTTAATGGTGACGACCAATTGTGAGACTCGTCACGCCTGACTGGGGGGAGCACACCCATACTGCGTCTGCATTCTGTAGCAAGGCCGGGGCTGGCGCCACAGGCGGCATCCCGGAGATCAAAGCAGCAAGAGGCGCGCGCAGGGCATGAGCTCAGCCATGAAATCCTCCACTTCCGTCAGGGCAGTCACGCTCGCCGCGGCCGAGGCCGCGGAAGATCCGGCTGATCCCGCGATCGGAAGGTTCCTCGACGCGGTCTGGATGGAGCGGGGCCTGTCGCCCAACACCCTTGCCGCCTACCGGGCCGACCTGACGGCACTCGGTCGCTGGCTCGCGGCCCGCGGCGTGCAAATCACCCGGACTACCCGCAACGACCTGCTCGGCTTCATCGCCTGGCGGGTCGAGACCGGCGCGCGACCCAGGAGCACGGCGCGGCAGCTGTCTAGCTTCCGCCGCTTCTTCCGCTACCTGGTACGCGAGGGCGTCCTGGTGGAAGACCCCACCGCGCAGATCGCCATGCCGAAGATCGGCAGGTCCCTGCCAAAGTCCCTCAGCGAGTCCGAGGTCGACTCGCTGCTCGCGGCACCCGTGGTTTCCGACCCGCTGGGTCACCGCGACCGGGCCATGCTCGAGGTCCTTTACGCGACCGGCCTGAGGGTATCGGAGCTGGTCAATCTCCGGCAGAACCAGGTCAACCTGAACCAGGGCGTCATTCGCATTCTTGGCAAGGGCAACCGTGAGCGGCTGATCCCGCTGGGCGAGGAAGCCATGCGCTGGATCGCGGACTTCTCGTCCGGGCCGCGCGGCGAGATCCTGCTGGATCGCCAGACCGACTACCTGTTCCCGACCCGGCGTGGCGACCGCATGACACGTCAGGCCTTCTGGCACATCATCAAGCGCTACGCGGCGCGGGCCGAGATCTCCAAGGAACTGTCGCCGCACACCTTGCGCCACGCTTTCGCGACGCACCTGTTGAACCACGGTGCCGACCTGCGGGTGGTGCAGATGCTGCTCGGTCACAGCGACCTGTCGACGACCCAGATCTATACACATGTCGCCCGGGAGCGCATGAAGGACCTGCACTCGCTGCACCATCCCCGCGGCTGATACGGCCTCTGGTAGACTTCGCGGCCGGCGCGTGAACTGTCGCGTCAGCCCGCTGTCTGACCCATCATGCCCGCCGGGAGGTTGCCCACGATGCGTTTCTTGTCTTGTGCCGCGGCCGCGGTTGTCGTTGCGTCGCTGGTTGCGACCAGCGCTTGCGGCGCGGACTCCCCCAAGAACGACGTTCGCGCCAAGATCGCCGAGCGCCTTGACGTCCGGCCAGAGGACATCACCCCCTCACCGGTCCCAGGGCTGTACGAAGTCTCCTCCGGTTCCGAGGTCGGATATGTCTCCGAAGACGGGCGCTTCTATATAGACGGCGACGTCTACGACATGGAATCGCGCGCCAACCTCACGGAGGCCAGGCGGGCGGCCAGCCGTATTGCATTGCTGAAGGGCATCCGTGACGAGGATGCGATCGTGTTCGGCCCGAAAGACTACAAGTACACGGTCAATGTCTTCACCGATGTCGATTGCGCCTATTGCCGCAAGCTGCATGCGGAAATGCCTGAGCTCAACAAGCTGGGCGTGCGCGTCCGCTACCTGATGTATCCGCGCAATGGCCCGGGCAGCCCGGCGTGGAAGAAGGCTGAAGCGGTGATGTGCAGCGCCGATCGAAACGATGCCCTGACCCGCGCCAAGCGCGGCGAGGAAATCCAGGCAAAATCCTGCGCGAGCCCGGTCGCCCGCCAGTATGAACTCGGCCGCGACCTTGGGATCCGCGGCACCCCAGGCATCTATACCGAAACTGGCGAATACATTGCCGGCTACCTGCCGGCGGCGCGCCTGGTCGAGCACCTGAAGTCGCTCGGCGGCAAGGGCTGACCCGGGAAGATCCGTGCCCAGTTCAACCGGGCTGCCCGTGCAGGGCGGCCCTGTCCCGATTCAGGTGATCCGTTTCAGCGTTCCAGCTTGGACAACTTGCCTTCGACGCCCCTCCACTCGTCCGCGTCGGCGGGCGCCTCGCCCTTTTCCGTGATGACCGGCCACTGCTTGGCCAGCTCTGCGTTCAGCTGTATGAACTGCTCCTGGCCCTGCGGCAGTTCCTCCTCGGAGAAGATTGCCTCGATCGGGCATTCCGGTTCGCACAGTGTGCAATCAATGCACTCGTCCGGGTCAATCACCAGGAAATTGGGCCCCTCGTGGAAGCAGTCGACGGGACATACCTCCACGCAATCCATGTACTTGCACTTGATGCAGTTTTCGGTGACGACGAACGTCATCCTCGCGACTCCTAAAGCTCAGTGAATCGGCGGGCGGCCCGGCCCGCCGGGGGCGCTATCTTGCCACAGGCGCCCGGTCCTATCCCAGTTCCCGGTGCCGGGGCAGACGGCGGTCGATCGCCGTGAAATGCAGCTCATCGCGGCCTGCCTGACGGTCATCGAGGTAACGCTCCAGCGCGAACCGGACGCTGGGGAAGGCGATTTCCCGCCAGGGAATCTCCTCGGGCCGGTACAGACCGACCTCCAGGCTCTCGGCGCCGACGCCGAAGCGCGGCTCCGCCAGCCGCGCCCGGAACATCACATGCACCTGGTGGGCATGCAGGACGTGAACGATCGCCAGCGGCGAGCCGATCTCCACCTCTGCGAGGGCCTCTTCCAGGGACTCGCGGGCGGCTCCCTGCTGCAAGGTCTCGTCGTTTTCCATGAACCCTGCCGGGATGGTCCAGAAGCCGAGGCGTGGCTCGATGGCGCGGCGGCAGAGCAGGATCCGCCCGTCGTGCTCGGGAACGCAGCCTACGATGATCTTGGGGTTCTGGTAGTGCACCAATGCGCAGGCGGCACATACATGCCTTGGCAGGTGGTCGCCCTCCGGAACCATGACGGCGACCGGCTGTCCACAGTTGGGGCAGAAGTTCATGGTTACATTGTCGGTGCCGCGGCGGCTGCTGCCAAGTGCGGTCCGGTCCGCCAATCGCCTATACTTCCGCGGCCGGCCGGGATGGCGGAATTGGTAGACGCAGTGGACTCAAAATCCACCGGTGGCAACATCGTGCGAGTTCGAGTCTCGCTCCCGGCACCAGTCCACTCGGGCGGCCCCGCCCTGCAGGAGCCTCGTCGCAGTACAGCTGCCCCAGCTCGCTGCGACCATTTGTGCCGGCGGTGCATCTAAGCATCCAGATGGCCAGGTTCAGCGATATCCAGATCAGTGATGCCACCGTTGCCGCAGCCAGGCGTGGCGAGGCCCGCGCCTTGGAGCAGGTCTACCTCGAGTGTTCCACCGCGGTATACACGTTGATCCGGCGCCTGGTGCGGCGCGAGGCGGTCGCCGAGGACCTTCTGCAGGAGACTTTTGCCGACGTCATTCAGCACATCGGTTCCTTCGAGGGCAGGGCGCCGCTGCAGATGTGGATCCGCTCGATCGCCGTCCGTCGTAGCCTCATGTACCTGCGCTCACCCTGGCACCGGAGCCTGGAATGGCTCGAGCTACGGCCTGAGGCCAGTCCCGTAACCCCGGGCGAGTCGAGCCGCGTAGATCATTGCACCGACCTCGAGCAGATGCTTGCGAGCCTGTCGGCCACTGCCAGGGCGGTGGTCTGGCTGCATGACGTGGAGGGCTACACCCACGAGGAGGTTGCCCTGGCAATGGGCCGCACGGTGAGCTTTTCCAAGTCGCAGCTATCGCGGGCTCACTCGCGGTTGCGCTACGGGTTCGGAGGCGAAGCCCCCGGGCAGGCAGAGGAGGCGCCGGCATGCACGCCGATTTCCACGAGCTGAGCGAGATGGCTGCGGGCAGGCGCCAGCAAACCGCGCACGTGCGTGGCTGTACTGATTGCCGCGCGGAGTTGTCGCGACTGGGTGCCGTTCGGGATGGATTGCGCTCGCTTGCCGCCTTTACACCGCCTACTACTGCCTGGGCAGGCGCCCTCTCGACGCTTGAGCGCCGCAGCGCGCCGGCTGCACCTGGACCAGCCGCCTATGCCATGGCGGCGACCCTGGTGTTGATGCTCGTGACGGCGATGCTGTTGGTTCGCCAGCCTGCCGCGGTCAGCGGTCCTGCCGCCGAACCAGCGCCGCGGCCGCCGCTGGATGGCCTGGTCGCGCAGAACGCGAGACTCGAAGCCTACCTTGCGGGACTGCCCCAGCTGCGGACGACCAGGGTAGGTACCGCCTATACCGTGGCGGCGCTCGAGGACCGGCTGGCTTTCGTCGACGACAGGATTACCACCGTCTCGCTGGAACCCAATGCGCCCGAGATCGCCGAAGAACTCTGGCGCGAGCGGGTAACGCTGATGAATTCCCTGGTGCAGGTTCACTATGCGAACGCGGTGGCGTCACGCTGAACCTGAGCACCCCAAGACTCAAGGAGAATCGAGCATGAACAGGTCCATTGCAGGTGTGTTGATCGCTACGCTTGCCTGTGCTGCGGTTCCGGTCGCGACGGCGCAGGACCAGGAGCGTGAGAGTGCCGAGGCGGAGCGGGTGGAAGCCGAGAAGGCGCTTGCCCAGGCCCAGCTCGAGCTCGAGGAAGCCGCGCGCCAGGTCGCCGAGCTTTCCATGCAGTTGCACGACCCGGACATCCGGCAGATCAGGCGGATAGAGATACGCGGATCCGATCGCGCGATGCTGGGAATCAACATCGGGAGCGCGGAACCGGGAACGGACGGGGTGCGCGTGATCAGCGTCAGCCCCGGTGGGCCGGCTGCGGAGGCGGGAGTGCAGGCAGGCGACCTGGTCGTCGCCATTGACGGCAGGAAGGTGAATTCCGGGCGAGACCTGATCGATAACATGCGCAGCGTCGAACCTGGTCAAAAGGTCGCGCTCGACCTCCGCCGCGCGGGCAAGCAGGTCACGCTCGCCGTGATCGCGCGACCGGCCGCGGATATGGTTTTCAGCGGTGAGCCGGGGATGGCCGGTCACGGGCTCCACGGCATGCCACCCATGCCGCACTTCCTGGTCGGTCCCTGGGGTGATGCCGAACTGGTTGAGATGACGCCTGCCCTTGGCCGTTATTTCGGCACGGACAAGGGGTTGCTGTTGGTGAGGGCCCCGTCCGAGGTGGGCGCCGACCTCGAGGAGGGCGACGTGATCCTCTCGATCGGGGGACGCGAACCGCAGAATGCCGGCCATGCGCTGAGGATCCTGGGTTCCTACCAGCCGGGCGAGACGATTGATCTGAGGCTGCTCAGGCAGAAGAAGGAACGGACTGTGCGTATCACGGTGCCGGAGCGGCCCGCCATGAAGCACCACGTCATCGTCCCGCCGCCCCCCGCGCCACCGCAGGGGGGCTGATCACGGGGTTGCTGTGATAATGTGCGCGGCCCATGCGCCGCGCCGACTTTCACTTTGAGCTGCCCGCGGAGCTGATCGCCCAGTCGCCGCTACCCGAGCGATCGGCCAGCCGGCTGCTTGCCTGCGACGGTGCCAGCGGCGAACTGCGCGACCTGGGTTTTCGCGACCTGCCGCAGCTGCTCGCGCCCGGCGACCTGCTGGTCTTCAACGACACCAGGGTGCTGCCGGCACGGGTCCGGGGCCGCAAACCTACGGGCGGTGTGGTCGAAATCCTGCTCGAGCGCATCGTCGCTCCGCGGCGGTTTCTGGCGCAGGCACGCTCCAGCAAGGGTTTTCGCCAGGGCAGCGTCGTCGAACTGCCGGGCGCGCGGCGTGCGGTCGCCATCGGCCGAAGCGCGGACCTGCACGAGTTTGAACTCGATTGCGATGCAGCCGCGTTTTTCCAGGCGCACGGCGAGATACCGCTGCCGCCTTACATCGGGCGGCCGGTCGCGCCTGCGGACAGCGAGCGCTACCAGACCGTCTATGCGCGGAAGCCCGGTGCGGTCGCCGCGCCGACCGCGGGACTGCACTTCGACGAGGAAATGTTCCGGGCGCTGCAGCGGTCCGGCATAGAGGTGGCCCAACTGACGTTGCATGTCGGCGCGGGGACCTTTCAGCCCGTCCGGGTGCAGGATCTCGCCGAGCATCGCATGCATCCGGAGCGGATCCAGGTGTGCGCCGCGACTGTCGCTGCAGTGGACGCGGTGCGACGCCGCGGTGGTCGCGTCGTTGCGGTTGGCACCACGGTGGTACGCAGTCTCGAAGCCGCGGCGCTGGCCGGCGTGCTTGAGCCCTGCGAGGGCGAAACGGACATATTCATCACCCCGGGGTTTCGCTTTCGCGTCGTGGACGCGTTGGTAACCAATTTCCATTTGCCGGAGTCGACACTGCTGATGCTGGTCAGCGCATTCGCGGGCCGTGAGCGTGTCCTCGCGGCCTACCGCCATGCGGTGGCGATGGGCTATCGTTTTTTCAGCTACGGCGACGTCATGTTCCTGACACCGTCGCCGGGGGCGCTTGCGCCGCGGAGGGCCAGTTGAAGTTCGAACTTACGTCCGTCGACGGTGCAGCGCGCGCAGGCAGGTTGACGCTCGCCCGCGGCGTGGTCGAGACGCCGGCGTTCATGCCCGTGGGCACCTACGGCACCGTCAAGGGCGTCACACCGGCTGAGCTCGAGGCCTGTGGAGCCAGCATCATCCTGGGCAACACGTTCCACCTGATGCTGCGGCCGGGCACGGAGGTCATCCGGCGCCATGGTGGCCTGCACCGGTTCATGAGCTGGCGGAAGCCCCTGCTCACGGACTCGGGCGGCTTCCAGGTCTACAGCCTGGCCGAGATGCGCAAGTTGTCGGAGGAGGGCGTCCGCTTCCGCTCGCCGGTCGACGGGGCGGAGGTCTTTCTCTCGCCGGAGCGATCGATGGAGGTACAGCGCGTGCTGGATTCCGACATCGCCATGGTGTTCGACGAATGCACGCCTTATCCGGCCACGCCGGAACAGGCGCGCCAGTCGATGGAACTGTCCTTGCGCTGGTCGGTGCGCAGCCGCGCCGCATTTGACGCGCTGCCGGGTTGCGGGACGCTGTTTGGCATCGTCCAGGGGGGCATGTTTCCCGATCTGCGGCAGATATCCCTCGACGGGCTCGAACGAATCGGCTTCGACGGGCTGGCGATCGGCGGATTGTCGGTGGGCGAGCCGGAGGAGCAGCGCAACGAGGTGCTCGAGAACGTCGTTCCGTTGATGGCGGCGGGAAAACCCCGCTACCTCATGGGGGTGGGCCGCCCGGAGGACATCGTCGAGGCGGTCTACCGCGGCATCGACATGTTCGACTGCGTCATCCCGACCCGCCACGCCCGCAACGGCCATTTGTTCGTTGCCGATGGCGTCATCAATATCCGGAACGCCTGCCATGCTGACGATACCCGGCCGCTGGACGAGACCTGCGGTTGCTACACCTGCCGGAACTTCAGCCGGGCCTACCTGCGCCACCTCGACAAGTGCGGCGAGATGCTCGGCCCCCGGCTCGCGACCGTTCACAACCTGTTTTTCTACCTGCGACTGATGGCCGACCTGCGTGAGGCCGTCCAGGAAGGCCGTTTCGAGGGGTTTCGCCGGGATTTTCTGGCTCGCCGGCAGCCGCAGCCGCAGCCTGTGGCATAATTCGCCGCTGTTCAGCCGGGCGGCGCCGTCGCCGCTCCCAAGTTTCCGAGGACTATCATGGACCTGTTCATTTCTTCCGCCTGGGCACAGGATGCCGGCGCGGCCGGTTCCGGCGGCGCCTGGATGCAGCTGCTCCCGCTGGTGCTCATCTTTGTCGTGTTCTATTTCCTGCTCATCCGTCCGCAGACCAAGCGGGCCAAGGAGCACAAGGAAATGGTCAGCAAGCTGCAGTCGGGCGACGAAATCGTCACCAACGGCGGGTTGCTGGGCAGGATCGCCGAGGTCGGCGACAACTTCATCACGCTGGAGATCGCCAACGGCGTATCCATCAAGGTCCAGAAGTTCCAGGTCTCCCAGCTGATGCCAAAGGGCACCATCAAGGGCGGTTGACGCGTCGCCGCCCAGGCGGCGTACCACGATTGCGGGCGCGCGGAAACAGACCCGAGGTTCGTTGATGCACCAGTATCCGCTTTGGAAGAGCATGATCGTAGTTGCGGTCCTGCTCATCTCTATTGTCCTGGCCCTGCCGAACGTGTTCGGCGAGACGGCTGCGCTGCAGATGTCGCGCAAGGACCGTGCGGCGTTCACGAGCGCCTCCACAGGCGAGTTCGAGCAGCTGCTCGAGCGCGAGGGGATCGCCTACGAAGACGCCTACGCGGATGCCGATGGCCGCATGTGGATCCGTTTCGGGGATGTCGAAAAGCAGCTCGAGGCTCGCGACGCCATCCAGAAGGCCTACGAGGGCCAGTTTGCCGTCGCCACTACTTTTGCCTCGCGCGCGCCGCTTTGGCTCACCCGCCTTGGGCTGAAGCCCATGAGCCTCGGTCTGGACCTGCGCGGCGGCATCTATCTCGTATACGAGGTGGACGTCGAGGGTGCGGTATCGCAGCTGACGCAGGTTCTGGAACGCGACCTTCGCAAGGTCATGCGCGACGCACGCATTCCCTATGACGAAATCGCTGCCGCCGGCCCCCAGTTGCGGCTCACGCTCAAGGATCCGGAACGGGCCGCCGAGGCCAAGGCGGCCATCAGCAAGTTTGATCCGCAGCTCAGCGTGCAGGACGGTGACTTGCCAGGGCAGGTGGTCGCGGTGCTGACCCCCGACCAGATCCGGCAGCGGCAGGACTTCGCCATCCAGCAGAACATCACGGCGCTCAACAATCGGGTAAACGCCCTGGGCGTCGCCGAGCCGGTCATCCAGCGCCAGGGACTCAACCGCATCGCGGTGCAGTTGCCCGGTATTCAGGATGCGGCCGAGGTGGTTCGCATGTTGGGCAAGGTGGCGACCCTCGAGTTCCGGCTGGTGGACACCGTCAACAGCCCGGCGGAGGCGCAGCGCACCGGTCGCGCACCGCTGGGGACGCGTCTCTACAAGGACCGGCAGGGAGGACCGGTCCTGCTCAAGCGCGACGTGATCGCGACCGGCGAGCAGCTGATCGATGCCAGCTCCACGCTGGCCCAGGGCGAGCCGGCGGTGGACGTCGTGCTGGATGGTCGCGGCGGCGAGGAGATGCTGCGCACGACCCGTGAAAATCTGGGCAAGCCGATGGCCGTCGTGTTCATCGAGAAGGAGCGCGAACAGGTCGAGCGGGACGGCAAGAAGATCGTAGTCGACCGCTCCAGCGAGGAAGTGATCAGCGTCGCCACCATCCGCGGCGTATTCTCCAACCGCTTCCAGATCACCGGATTGACGGTCGCCGAGGGTCAGGAACTGGCCAAGCTGCTGCGGGCAGGCGCGCTGGCGGCGCCCTTGTACATCGTCGAGCAGCGGCTGATCGGGCCGAGCCTCGGCCGCGACAACATCGAGCGCGGCTTCCGCGCGCTCAGTATCGGCATGTTGATCACGTTCGTGTTCATGGTGCTTTACTACAGGGTTTTCGGCATCGTCGCCGATACCATCCTGGTCGCCAACGTCGTGCTGATCACCGCGCTGCTGTCGCTGTTTGGCGCCGCGCTGACACTGCCGGGCATTGCCGGCATCGTGCTCACCGTCGGCATGGCGGTGGACGCGAATATCCTGATCTACGAGCGGATCCGCGAGGAACTCAGGAACGGCACTTCGCCCTGGGCGGCGATCCAGGGCGGCTTCGACCATGCGCTCTCTGCGATCATCGACGCCAATGTCACTACCCTCATTGCCGCGGTCATGCTGTTCGCCTTCGGCACCGGCCCGATACGGGGATTCGCCGTCGTGCTGTTCCTCGGCATCCTTACCTCGCTGTTTACGGCGCTGATGGGCAGCCGGGCACTGATACAGGTCATTTACGGCCGCCGCCGCCGCATTGAGCGGCTGGCCATCTGAGGAACCGCCAAATGGAGTTCTTCCACAAGGTCTCGCACTTCCGCTTCATGGAAAAGCGCCGGCTCTGGTACGCCTTTTCGGCGCTGATCATCATTGGCTCGATCGTCGCGGTTGTGGTGCGGGGACTCAACTTTGGCATCGACTTCACGGGCGGCGTGGTCATCGAGGCCGGTTACTCGGCTGCGGCCGACCTGGACGCCACGCGCGATGCGCTGACGGCCGCGGGCCTTGGCTCCGCGCAGGTGCAGACCTTTGGTACCGCGGACGACGTGCTGGTCCGCCTGCCGCCCGCGGAGGGCCAGGAGGCGATGACGCTGACGCAGCGGGCCACTGACGCCATAAAGTCAGTCGACCCGGGCGTGGAGATCCGGCGCACCGAGGCCATCGGGCCGCAGGTTGGCAAGGAACTGGCGGAGAAGGGCGCCACGGCGCTGCTGATGACGCTGCTGTTCATCGGCATATACGTCATCATGCGCTTCCAGTGGAAATTCTCCGTGGGCGCCACGCTGGCCGCGCTGCACGACCCTTTCGTCGTCGTCGGCTTCTTCGCGGTTACGCAGATGACCTTCGACCTCAGCGTGCTGTCCGCGATACTCGCGGTGATCGGTTATTCGCTCAATGACACCGTGGTGGTGTTCGACCGCGTGCGCGAGCGGCTGCTGTCCATGCGCAAGGCCAAGCCGATCGAGGTAATGAACACCGCCATCAATGAAACGCTGTCGCGCACCATCATGACGTCGGGCACGACCCTGATCGTGGTGCTGTCGCTGCTGCTGCTCGGTGGCGAGGCGCTGACCGGGTTCGCCACGGCGCTGGCTGTTGGTATCGTCGTCGGAACCTATTCATCGATCTACGTCGCCGGCGCAGCGGCGCTTGATCTTGGGCTGTCGCAGCGTGACCTGATGCCCCCGGAAAAGAAGGAAGAAGCGGACGCGCTGCCCTGACGCGCAGCCTGCAGAGTGATAATGGAGCTGCTCACCGACCCTGCTGCGTGGCTGTCTTTCGCCACGTTGACGATCCTCGAGATCGTGCTCGGCATAGACAACATCATCTTTCTTTCCATCCTTTCGTCGAAGCTGCCGCTGGAACAGCAGCCACGGGCGCGCGTGCTGGGGCTGGGCTTCGCCATGCTGACCCGCATCGGCTTGCTGTTCTCGATCACCTGGTTGATTGGATTGACGGCGCCGCTGTTCACGATCGGGTTTCTGGGGCAGGAGATTTCCGGCCGCGACCTGATACTTTTTGTCGGCGGCCTGTTCCTGCTGGCGAAGAGCGTCAGCGAAATCCATGGGTCACTCGAAGGTGCGGAAGAAACGCGCCAGGTCAAGGCCGGAGCCAGCTTCGTGATGGTGATCCTGCAGATCGGCATCCTGGACATCGTGTTTTCGCTGGATTCGGTGTTCACCGCAGTCGGCCTGGCCCAGCACCTCGAGATCATGGTGGCGGCCATCGTGATCGCGGTGGCAGTGATGATGTTCCTCGCGGGACCGATCAACGAGTTCATCGATCACCACCCGACTATCAAGATCCTGGCGCTGGCGTTCCTGATCCTGGTGGGCGTTGCGCTGATAGGCGACGCTTTCGACGTGCACATACCAAAGGGCTATCTGTACTTCGCGATGGCGTTCTCGGTGGGCGTGGAGATGGTGAACATCCGCATGCGCCGCAAAGCGGCGCCGGTGGAACTGCGCGGCCCCCACTTGGGCGACAGGAAGTCCGGGGCCTGAGCAGGTCTCGCCTGCGCGGCACCGCGCGCAGGCGGGCCAGGTCAGCCGGCGAGTTCAGCCGGAACGTGCGGCGCGATCGCCTCGATGAGCGCCTCGTAGACCTTCGGCGCCCCGGCAACGATGTGTCCGGCCTGTGAGTATTCCCGTCCTGCGAGCGTGCCAACCATGCCACCCGCCTCGGTGATGAGCAGCGTGCCGGCGGCCGTGTCCCATGGAGAAAGCCCGATCTCCCAGAAACCGTCCAGGCGGCCGGCCGCAACGTAGGCCAGGTCGAGCGCTGCCGATCCCGGTCTACGGACGCCAGCCGCGGCGCTCATCACGACTTCCAGCATGCCTAGATAGGGCTTCATGTACTTGACGTTGGCGCGGTAGGGGAAGCCGGTGCCGATCAGCGCGCCGTCGAGCGTGCGCCGACGCGTCACGCGGATGCGGCGCCCTTCCAGCAGCGCGCCGGCGCCGCGCGTCGCGGTGAACAACTCGCTGCGGAGCGGATCGAACACCACGGCCACCTCCAGGCGGCCCTGGTGCTCGCAGGCGATGGAAACGGAAAATTGCGGAAAGCCGTGCAGGAAGTTGGTCGTACCGTCCAGCGGATCCACGATCCAGACGCACTCTGCGTCGCCCGGGCCCGAGCGCCCACTTTCCTCGGCCAGGAAACCGTGGTGCGGGTAGGACTTGCGGATGATTGCAAGAATCTCGGCCTCGGCGGCCCGATCGACCTCCGAGACGAAATCGTTGCGACTCTTGGTAGACACGTCGAGGTTCGGGCCGCGATCGAGGTTGCGGACGATGAGGTCGCCGGCGCGCCTGGCGGCGCGGACCGCGATGGTTAGCAATGGATGCATGTCGATTTCCGCTTAAAGAACGGCGCCTGACGGACGGCTCCGCGGCGCAGGGGGCTAGAATACCAGCAAGCAGACGGAGCCGCGATGAACCAGCCGATCCGCATGGTCCTGGTCGAACCGAGCCACCCCGGAAACGTGGGTGCGGCCGCGCGCGCCATGAAGAACATGGGGCTCACGGATCTGGTGCTCGTCAGGCCGAAGGAATTTCCGAGTCCCGAGGCGACGGTACGAGCCTCCGGGGCCGGTGACTTGCTCGAGCGGGCGCAAGTGGTCGACTCGATAGCCATGGCGATCGAAGGCTGCGGCTTCGTGCTCGGCACGAGCGCGCGGCCGCGCAGCGCAAACTGGACCGTTCTTGACCCGCGCGAGGCGGCCAGGCGAGCCGTCGACGAAGCCGCGACTCGTCCGGTCGCGGTGCTGTTCGGAGGGGAGCGCAACGGCCTGTCCAACGAGGACCTCGCTGCATGCCACGCGCTGCTCAACGTCCCGTCCGATTCGGCCTATGAGTCGTTGAACCTGGCGCAGGCGGTGCAGATCGTGGCCTGGGAATTACGGATGGCGACCGGCGTCGAGCCGCGCCGGCTGGCGCCGGAGGCGCCGCCGGCGACCCCGGAACAGGTCGCCAAACTGCACGCGCATCTCGCCTCCGTACTCGGGCAGATAGGCTTCACCGACCAGCGGAACATCGCCAACCTCGGGTTTCGGCTCGAGCGGCTGCTGGCTCGCGCCGTGCCGGACGAAAAGGAAGTCCAGATCCTGCGTGGACTGTTGACCGCTGTGCAGCGCACGATCGCGCGGGACGAACGGGGCTGAAGGGTGCGCCGGGCGGTCTACCTGGACTATGCGGCAAGCTCCCCGGTTCATCCCGAGGTGGCGGCGGCCATGGCCATCTGCCTCGGGCCGCAGGGGCCACACGCCAACCCGTCGGCGGGCCACACCGAAGGTCGGCGTGCGGCCGAAGCCATCGAGCAGGCGCGGGCATCGGTCGCCGGGTTGATCGGCGCCAGGCCCGAATCGATCCTGTTCACCTCGGGCGCGACTGAAAGCGACAACCTCGCGATCCTGGGGGCCTGCCGGGCCAAAGCAAGCCATGGCGGGCATGTGGTGACCTCGCGTGTTGAGCATCGCGCCGTGATCGACGCATGCCGGCAGCTGGAGCGCGAAGGTTTCCAGGTCAGTTGGCTGAAGCCGGCGGCAGACGGCCGGATCGACCCGGCGCAGGTCGAGGCCGCCCTGCGACCCGATACACTGCTGGTGTCGGTGATGCACGGCAACAACGAGACCGGTGTCATAAACGAAGTTGCCGCCATCGGCGCCATCTGTCGTGCACGAGACGTGCTCCTGCACGTCGACGCTGCGCAGAGTGCCGGCCGTGTGCCGGTGGACGTCGACGGCTGGAACGCGGACCTGGTCGCCTTTACCGCCCACAAGCTGGGAGGGCCGAAGGGGATCGGCGCGCTTTATGTCAGGCCGCTTCCGCGCCCGGCACTGCAGCCCCTGCAGTTCGGCGGCGGACAGGAGCGCGGTCTCAGGTCGGGAACCCTGGCCACCCATCAGGCGGTCGGTTTCGGCGTGGCATGCCGGATCGCGGCGGCCGACCTGATGATGGAGGCGACCAGAGTGAGCGCCCTGCGCGAGAAACTGTGGCGGCTGCTGCAGCCGGCCGCGCCATTGTGGCGAAACGGCGGCGGTGAACCGTCCCT
The DNA here is from genome assembly GCA_963715485.1 of uncultured Gammaproteobacteria bacterium. Classification (GTDB taxonomy): domain Bacteria; phylum Pseudomonadota; class Gammaproteobacteria; order Steroidobacterales; family Steroidobacteraceae; genus SG8-30. The sequence goes on along the minus strand of OY970244.1, from coordinate 2,632,527 downwards.
GCCCGGGATTCTCAACGTCGGCTTCGCCGGGATCGAGGGAGAAAGCCTGTTGCTCGAGCTAGAAGGCGCGGTATGCGCCTCGAGTGGGTCCGCCTGCAATGCGGCGTCCGCAGAACCTTCCTACGTGCTGCGGGCGCTCGGTCTGTCCGACCTGGGATGCCAGGCCTCGCTCAGGCTCAGTGTCGGTCGTTTCACCAGTGAACAGGACGTCGATGAGGCAGCGGGAGCCATCCTGCACGCGCTCGAGCGCCTGCGCAGCATTGCCCCGCCCGGCGCGCTGGAGCGAGTCAGGTGACCGGGGTTCCCAGGTACTCGGAGGTAGTCCGACGGCTGTTTGCGACTGCGCCGCACAGCGGATCCCTGCCGGCCGGGCCAGGCGCCCGCCGCCACGGGGAAGCGATGGCACTCGATCGCGCAGCCTGGGTGCGCTTCGACCTGCGGCTGTACCAGGGTCGAGTCGCCGATGCCCGCTTTCGCGCCTGGGGATGCCCGCACCTGCTTGCCGCCTGTGCCCTGGTTGCGGAACGCATGGTTGGCCAGACGCCTGCAGAGGCTGTGGTGCTTGATGCCGCGGCGCTGGCTCGCGAACTCGATGCGCCACCCGAGAAACTGGGGCGATTTCTGGTTCTGGAGGACGCCCTGCACGGTCTCGCTGCAGGAATGCGCGAAGCACAGTAAAATGCCGGGAACTTCCGCCGCCACGGGAAATCCACACTGCAGATGGCCATAACACTCACCAAGTCGGCAGCCGAACGGGTTCGTAATTTCATTGCGTCCCGCGGCCAGGGAGTCGGACTCCGGCTGGGCATCCGCAAGACCGGCTGTTCCGGCTATGCCTACGTAGTCAACTACGCAGACGAGATCGAGGCTGGCGACCGGGTGTTCGACAGCGAGGGTGTGAAGGTCGTGGTGGACGCCCAGAGCCTTTCGCTCATCGACGGCACGGAGATCGACTTCGTGCGCCACGGGCTGAGCGAGGCATTCCGCTTCCGCAATCCCAACGTCAAGGGCGAATGCGGCTGCGGCGAAAGCTTCAGCGTCTGATTTTTCCTTGGGGTACGGGTACTTCCGTGCTTTTCCTTCATTTGCCGGGGACCCGGGCTCAACGCTAGACTACCCTGTTTGAGGCAGCCGGTCGGGCCCCTCGCCGAGCGCGTGGGCGTCCGCCGGCTTTACGTTGTCAACCGCGAATATTCCCGAGGATCTCATGGCCGTAGAGCGCACCCTTTCCATCGTCAAGCCGGACGGAGTCGAGAAGAACCTGATCGGCGAGGTCTACCGCCGCTTCGAGCAGGCGGGTCTCGTGATCGTCGCCGCAAGGATGTTGCAGCTGAGCCGGACCCAGGCCGAGGGCTTCTACGCGGTGCACCGCGAGCGGCCGTTCTTCAGCGACCTTTGCGCCTACATGACTTCAGGGCCCGTCATCGTACAGGTGCTGGAGGGAGAGAACGCCGTGCTGCGGCACCGCGAGATCATGGGGGCGACCGATCCGAAGAAGGCCGCGCCGGGCACGATCCGCGCCGATCTCGCCGCCAGCATCGAAGAGAACGTCGTGCATGGCTCTGACAGCGCCGAGAATGCGGCGCGCGAGATCGCGTTTTTCTTCAGCGAGATCGAGCTCTGCCCGCGCACCCGCTGAGCGAACGACTGCAGTGAATCCAGCCGCCAACAACAAGATCAACCTGCTCGGGCTGTCGCGGCCAGAACTCGAGTCGTACGTGGTATCGCTGGGAGCCAAGCCCTTCCGTGCGCGGCAGCTGATGAAGTGGATGTATCGCAAGGGCGTGTCCGACTTCGGCAACATGACCGACCTGGCGCGGGATTTTCGCGCAAAGCTGGCCGATGCCGCCGATATACGCGTGCCGGAGATCGTTACCGCAACCGCCTCCGCCGACGGCACCCGCAAGTGGCTGCTGCGGGCTCCCGGCGCGACTGGCGCAGAGCAGGCAATAGAAACTGTCTTCATCCCGGAGCCCGGCCGAGGCACCCTGTGCATCTCGAGCCAGGTCGGCTGCGCTCTCGATTGTTCCTTCTGCTCGACCGCGCAGCAGGGATTCAACCGCAACCTGTCTGCGGCCGAGATCGTTGGCCAGGTGTGGCTGGCGAACCGGGAACTGGGAGCCGATCCTGATGGCCCTCGGGTGATTACCAACGTCGTGCTGATGGGCATGGGCGAGCCGCTTGCGAACTACCGGAACGTGGTGCCGGCGATGCGGGTCATGATGGATGATCTCGGCTACGACCTGTCACGGCGCCGTGTCACCCTGTCGACGTCCGGGCTGGTGCCGCAGCTCTACCGGTTGGCCGAGGACTGTAACGTCGCGCTGGCAGTCTCCCTGCACGCGCCAAACGACGCGCTGCGCAATGAGCTCGTGCCGATCAACCGGTTGCATCCCATTGCCGATCTCCTTGCGGCCTGCTGGCACTATCTCGAGCGCCAGAACGGCCGCAGCGTGACCTTCGAGTACGTCATGCTGGACGGGATCAACGACCGCCCCGAGCATGCGCGGGAACTTGCGCGGCTTCTCAAGGGTCACGATGCGAAGGTGAACCTGATACCTTTCAACACGTTCCCGGGCACGCGCTACCGGCGCTCGCCGGAGCCGGTGATCGCCGGTTTTCGGGACCAGCTCATGCGCCAGGGCGTGATTGCAACCATCCGCAGGACCCGCGGCGACGACATCGACGCCGCCTGCGGTCAGCTCAAGGGCCGCGTGCTCGACCGGACGCAGGTCCGGCTTGGTCGCAGGCTCGTCGGCGTCACGGTGCAAACATGAAGTCAATATCTGCATGGCTGGCTGTCGCATTGTTGCTGGCCGCCAGCCCGGGAGTCGCACAGCAGACGGGTGCCGGCGACCCGATGCATGACGCGGCGCGGATCAACGCCCGGCTCGGCGTCGAGTACATGAAGCAGGGCCAACTGGAGATCGCACGCGAAAAGATAGAAAAGGCGCTGCAGCAGAACCCGAAGGATCCTGGCGTACAGCTTGCCGCCGGACTGCTGTACGAGCAGATGCTGGAAGTCGGCAAGGCCGAGCACCACTATCGCGAGGCCCTCAAGCTCCAGCCGGGCAACCCGGAGGCGCAGAACGCGCTCGGTGCATTCCTGTGCCGCAACGGCCAGCCGAAGAAGGGTGAGGAAACGTTCCTCCTGGCTGCGCGAAATCCGCTTTACCGCACGCCCGAGGTCGCTTATACGAACGCCGGGGTGTGCGCGCGGCGGGCCGGAAGGCTCGAACAGTCGGAAGAATACCTGCGGCTTGCCGTAGCACAGCGTGGACAGTATTCGGAGGCCCTGCTGCAGATGGCGGGCGTTTCGTTCGAGCGGCGCAACTACATGCAGTCGCGCGCGTTCCTGCAGCGTTACCTCGCGACGACACCCGGCACGGCCGACGTGCTGATGCTGGGCTACCAGGTGGAGAAGGCGCTTGGCGACCTGGATGCGGCGGCTGAGTACGAGACCCGACTCAGGTCGCGGTTTCCGGAGTCGCCGGAGACCCGGATTCTTGAAGAACTCGCGCGCAAGGAGAACGAGTGAACGTGCCCGCGTCGGGTTTGAGCTCGCCCGGGGCGGCACTTGCGGCCGCCCGCCAGGCGCGCGGGCTCTCGCCTGCCCAGGTCGCCGAGCAACTCAGGCTCACGCCGGAGACAGTCTTGGCGATGGAGGAGGGCCACTACGAGATCCTCGGACCACCGGTATTCGCTCGCGGCCATCTGCGCAAGTACTCGGCGCTGCTGGGCCGGCCCGCAGACGAGCTGCTGCGGGACTACGATGCGTCGTCCAGCCGCGTGGCCGAATCGACGCTGATTCCTCCGGCCAGTGCGCATACCCACGTGAAAAGCGAGCGTAGCCGACCCCTGCGATGGCAGCCGTGGCTGGCGGTCATCTTCGTGGCACTGGTTGCGATGGCAGGATGGTGGTTGTGGAAGGGCCGTGTCACGGATGAACCGGCGCCGCAGCCGGCGGGTGCGCAGACCGAGGAGGTGCTCGAGGCGCCGGCTTCTGCGGCCTTCGGGGAGCCCGCGGACGAGCCGGGACCGGCCGCACCATCCGGGGACGCCCAGGAATCGCCGCCGGCAGGCAGCCCAGCGGGGCAAACGAGCCGGGTTCAGCCTGCCGTTTCCGGCGAGAACGCCAGTTACGATGGCGGGATTCACGACTCCTGATGAACGCGAGGATGCTGCAACCCGTCAGGGGCATGAACGACGTGCTGGCCGAGGACATGCCGTACTGGCGATTCCTCGAGCAGACCGCGCGGGATCTGCTCGGAGGTTACGGCTACCAGGAAATCCGTGTGCCGCTGGTTGAGCACACCGAACTGTTCAAGCGCTCGATAGGCGAGTTCACCGACATCGTCGAGAAGGAGATGTACACCTTCTCCGACCGCGGCGGTGACAGCCTGACGCTCAGGCCGGAAATTACCGCGGTGCTGGTCCGCGCGGCCATCAGCAACGGCCTGCTGCACAACCAGAAACACCGCATCTGGACCTGGGGGCCGGCCTTCCGCTACGAACGGCCGCAGAGGGGTCGCTACCGCCAGTTTCACCAGGTTGACTGCGAGGCATTCGGCTACGAGGGCCCCGACGTCGACGCCGAGATGATCCTGCTGTCCGCCCGCCTGTGGAAGGCGCTGGGAATCAGCCGTGTCACCCTGCAGCTCAATTCGCTCGGAACGCCTGAATCGCGACGCGACTACCGCGAGCTGCTGGTGAGCTACCTTGAGTCGCGCCGCGAGTTGCTGGACGAGGACAGCCTGCGGCGCCTGGAAGGCAATCCCATGCGGATCCTCGATTCCAAGAACCCGGCGATGCGCGACCTGATCGCGGATGCGCCGCAGATCGTCGAGCATCTCGATGCTGGTTCAAAGGCCCACTTCGACGGCCTGAAACGCCATCTCGACGCCTGCGGCGTGGCCTATACGGTCAACCCGCGACTGGTGCGTGGCCTCGACTATTACACTCGCACCGTCTTCGAATGGACCAGCGACGCGCTGGGGTCGCAGGATGCCGTCTGTTCGGGAGGCCGCTATGATGGCCTGGTCGAGCAGCTCGGCGGCGAGCCGACGCCGGCCATCGGCTGGGGGCTCGGCATGGAGCGGGTCACGGAGCTGATGCGGGAGTCCGGCGTTACGCCTCCCGGTGTGGCTCCAGACATCTACGTGGTGCTGGTCGGAAATAGGGCCGAAGGTCTCGGACTGGCGCTGGTCGAGCAATGGCGCGACGCTCTCGCTGACCTCAGGATCGCGACCCACCTCGGTGGCGGCAGTTTCAAGTCTCAGCTGAAGCGTGCGGACCGGAGTGGTGCCGAGCTCGCCGTCATCATCGGCGACGAGGAAGCGGGCCGGGAGACGGCGGCGATCAAGCCGCTTCGGTCGGGGCGCGAGCAGGAAGTATGCAGATGGCCAGATGTGCCGACGCGCATCAGGACGATGTTGTCCTGAGCGGTATCAGGGTTACAGCAGGTGGATCGCCACAGTCGGCGACCGGCAGGATGGTGAACGGAAATGGTTGACGAATATCTCGACGAACGCGAGCAAGCCGAGCAGCTCAAGCAGTGGTTCAAGGAGAACTGGCTGTGGCTGGTGGCCGGCATCGGGCTGGGCCTTGGCGGCCTGTACGGCTGGCAGGGCTGGAACGCATACCTGGACGGCAAGTCGCGCGAGGCCGGCCAGCGCTTCGTGACGATGCTGCAGGCATTCGACAGCTCCGACCAGGCCCGCGGCCAGGAACTGGCCGCCGAGATCATCGGCCAGTACGGTTCGACGCCCTACGCCGACCAGACCGTGCTGGTGCTGGCGAGAGTTGACGTCGAAGCCGGCAATCTGGACCAAGCTGCCGCCAGGCTACGCCAGGTCATGGACGAGTCGAAGGACGCCGAACTGGCCCTGGTCGCGCGCTTCAGGCTCGCACGGGTACAGATTGCCCAGGGCGACCACGACGCTGCGCTGGCGACACTCGACGGTGCGGACGCGCCGGCCGTTGGCGCTGCAGCGGCGGAACTGCGCGGTGACGCGTTGCTGGCCAAGGGGGACCGGGCCGGCGCCCTCGCCGCCTACCAGCAGGCACTCGCGGCCGGTTCGGCCGGGTCCGCGACCGGCCTGATCGATCCGGAGTTGCTGCAGCTCAAGATAGACGATCTGGCCGCAGGTGGTGCGACACCGCAGGCTGGCTCATGAAACACGCACTCCTCCTGCTCGGCCTGCTGGTGCTCGCAACCGCGTGCAGCAAGGAAAAGAATGTCGAGCCGCCGGCCGAGCTGGTTGATTTCAAGGCGCAGCTGAGCATCGATCGCGCATGGAGCATCGGCATGGGTGGCGGCGAGGAAGTCTTGCGCCTGGCACTTTCGCCTGCGGTGGAAGGCGAGGTCGCCTACCTTGCGGGACACGACGGCGACGTGATGGCGGTCAACGCCGCCAGTGGCCGCTCGTTGTGGAAGACGGCCCTCAAGCTGGATCTCAGCGCCGGTCCCGGTGTTGGCGCCGGAATCGTGGTGGTCGGCTCGCCGGACGGCGTGCTGGTGGCGCTGGATTCCGTGTCCGGCACGGAGCGCTGGCGCGCGACGCTCGGCGGCGAGGTGCTGGCACGGCCGGCGGTCGGTGGATCGACCGTGGTGGTGCACACGGTCGACGGCCGGATTCACGCCCTGAACGTCGCCGATGGCACGCTTACGTGGAATTATGAACAGCAGGTGCCACGGCTATCCGTACGCGGCACGGCGGCTCCTGTCATCGTCGGTGATGCAGCCCTGTGTGCCTTCGACAATGGCAAGGTCGCAGCGCTGAGTCTTGCGGAAGGAGATCTGCTCTGGGCCTCGACAGTGGCGACGCCGCGCGGGCGCACGGAACTGGAGAGGCTGGTGGACATCGACGCGAACGTGCAGGTGTCCGGCGACGACATCTTCGTGGTCGGGTTCCAGGGGCGTGCCGCGATGCTCGCCCGCAGCTCGGGGCAGATCTGGTGGGCGAGGGACATCTCGAGCTACCGCGGCCTGGCGGTCGACGCCGGCGCGCTTTACCTGTCCACGGCAGAGAGCGCGGTCGTTTCACTCAGCCGGCGCGACGGGACCGAGCTATGGCGTCAGGATGCGATGCGGCTGCGTGGGCTGACCGGGCCGGCGCTGGATGGAGATGCGATTGTGGTTGGTGACTTCGAGGGCTACCTGCACTGGCTCGATCGCCAGACGGGCGCGCTGCTCGCCCGGGTCAGGGCGGGCGGGGATCGCATCAGCAACGCGCCGATCGCCGCCAACGGAATGATTTACGTGCAGGGCGATGGCGGAACGGTCTCCGCGTATCGCTCGCGCCCGCGCGGCTGAAACCAGCGGACGCCGCACCGGGAGAACCAGGATGCTGCCGGTGATCGCGTTGGTGGGGCGCCCGAACGTGGGCAAGTCCACCATCTTCAACGTCCTGACCAGGACCCGGGATGCGCTCGTGGCCGACGTGCCGGGAGTCACGCGCGATCGCCAGTATGGTTTCGGCAGCACCGACCGGCACCGGTTCATCGTCATCGACACCGGTGGACTGATCGAGACCCCGCGCGGCATCCAGCAGCCCATGGCAGTGCAGACGCAGCGCGCAATCGAGGAAGCTGGCCATATCGTCTTTGTCGTCGACGGGCGTGAGGGACTCACTCCCTCCGACCTGTTCGTCGCGAACATGATTCGCAGAAGCGGCAAGCCCGCGGTGGTCGCGGTCAACAAGTCGGAGGGTCGCGACGACGAGATCGCGGTGTCGGAGTTCCACGCACTCGGTTTCGGTGAACCGCGTGCGCTGTCGGCGGCCCACCGCCAGGGAATCGATGAACTCGCGGATGCGGTGCTTGCCGAGGTTGAGCCTGCCGGGCCCGGGGACCAGCCTGAACCCGAGGGACGGGACATCCGTGTCTGTGTCATCGGGCGCCCCAATGTTGGCAAGTCCACGCTGATCAACCGGCTCGTCGGAGAGGAGAGGCTGATCACCTTCGATGAGCCGGGCACGACGCGCGACACGATCCTCGTGCCCTTCGAACGCGATGGCCGAAAGTTCACGCTGGTCGATACGGCTGGCGTGCGCCGCCGGGCGCGGGTGGACGAGGCGGTGGAAAAGTTCAGCGTGATCAAGACGCTTCAGGCCATCGAGGAGGCTAATGTCGTTATCGGCGTACTCGACGCGCGCGACACGGTCGCCGAGCAGGACGCGACCCTGCTCGGCATCGTCGCGGACCGTGGCCGCGCCATGGTCATCGCGGTCAACAAGTGGGACCACGTTTCAACCGAGCAGCGCGCGGAGATCCGTGACCAGCTGGACGTACGACTGAGGTTCCTGGATTTCGCGCCGATTCATTTCATCTCGGCGCTGCACGGCAGCGGCGTGGGGGAACTCATGCAATCGGTCGAGGCCGCCTACGAGGCGGCGATGCGCACACTGCCTACGCCGGAACTCACCAGGGTACTCGAGGGGGCGATACAGCAGCACCAGCCGCCGCTCGTGCGCGGCCGACGGATCAAGCTCCGCTACGCGCACCAGGGCGGGCGAAACCCGCCGGTGATAGTCATTCACGGCACCCAGGCCGAGCGTACGCCCGAGGACTACCGGCGCTTTCTGGGCAACTGTTTCCGGCGGGCGTTCGACTTGGTTGGCACGCCGGTGCGGGTCGAGTTCCGCAGCGAGGAAAACCCCTTTGCGGGGCGGCGAAACGTCTTGACGCCGCGCCAGCAGCGCAGCCGCAAGCGGATGATCCGGCACGTCCGCCGCTGAGGCGGCCTCGGCAGGAGTCAATCGCCGCTGCGGAGCACCCGCGCCACGAGCCGGCCCCGGGCAAGGCGAGTCTCGATTTCCAAACCCGCTTTTGCCTGTGCGGCGTCGGTTACCACGGATCCGCTGTCCGCCACGGTGACGATCGCGTAGCCGCGTTCCAGCGTGGCGAGCGGGCTGACAGTGTGCAGCGCCCGGGTAGTGCCGCTGAAGCGGCTGCGCGCCTGCTCGAGGCGGGCCGCCAGCGCGGGCGGAAGCCGCGCAGCCAGTACGGCGAGCCGCCGTCCCAGTCCGGCAAGCAGTCCCTGCGGCGAGCGGCTGACCAGTTCGGCGCGTCGCGCCGCCAGACGGTGCCCGGTCATCTGCAGCTGGCTGCGGATTGCGCCGCCCAGCCTGCCTTCCAGCTCGTCAAGGCGCTGGAACTGCTCCTCGATCCGCAGCGCTGGATGCAGCTGCGACAGGCGCCGCCGGGCCCAGTCCAGGCCGTCCAGCCAATGGGCCCGGCGCCGGCGCCAGGCACCAGCGAGGCGCGCCTCCGTGGCGGCTAGCGACCGCAGCCACTCCGCCTTGTCCGGCACGATCAGCTCGGCGGCGGCGGACGGGGTCGGGGCGCGAAGGTCGGCCGCGAGGTCCGAGATTGTTACGTCAACCTCGTGCCCGACGGCCGATACCACCGGCATCGAACAGGCGACGATTGCGCGGGCCACGCTCTCCTCGTTGAAGGCCCAGAGGTCCTCGAGCGAACCACCGCCGCGCCCGACCACCAGCACATCCACCTCGGCCCGTGAGGAGGCGACACCGATCGCAGCGGCAATGTCCACAGCGGCGCCGGCACCCTGTACGGGCACTGGATAGATTACGACCGGGATTGCGGGGAAGCGTCGCTTGAGCACGTGCAGGATGTCGCGGATCGCGGCCCCGCTGGCCGAGGTGACGACACCGACCGCCCGCGGCAGCCGCGGCAGGGGGCGCTTGCGACTGGCGTCGAACAGTCCCTGGGCCGCCAGCTCACGTTTCAGCCGCTCGAAGCGACGGCGCAACTCACCTTCGCCGGCCTCCTCGAGATGGTCCAGGATCAGCTGGAACTCGCCCCGCGGCTCATAGAGGCTGGCCCGGGCGCGGACCAGCACCTGCATCCCATTCCGCGGTGCCATGCCGAGCCCGGCATTGCGCTGCCGGAACATGGCGCAGCGGACCTGGGCAGAATCGTCCTTCAGCGAGAAATACCAGTGCCCGGACGCGGGGCGGGCAAAGTTCGAGACTTCGCCCTCCAGCCAGATGGATCCAAGGGTGCCCTCCACGAGCCCTCGGACTTCCCGATTCAGCCTCGAGACGGTGTAGACGTCGCGGTCCCGGGCCGGGCGGGCAGGCGGGGAGATCGATTCGTAGGCCATGATGGCCGATGATACGGGACGCCGCGGCGCCCGGCGTCATCGAATACTCACCACGAGGGGGCCCGGCATCGTACAATGCAGCGCTTCATTCGGACCGCCCCGGGGACAAACCCATGCGCATCGTCCAGGAAGCGCTCACCTTCGACGACGTCCTGTTGGTACCTGCCTATTCCGAGGTACTGCCACGCGAGGTCGACCTTTCGACCCAGCTGACACGCCGTATCCGGTTGAACCTGCCGCTGTTGTCGGCGGCGATGGACACGGTCACCGAGGCGCGGCTCGCCATTGTGCTGGCGCAGGAAGGCGGTATCGGCATCGTCCACAAGAACATGCCCGCCGCCAGCCAGGCCCGTGAAGTGGGCCGCGTCAAGAAGTACGAGAGCGGCGTGATCAAGGACCCGATCACGGTTCGCCCGGATGCAACCATACGCCAGGTAATCGAGCTGACCCACGCCAAGGGAATTTCCGGGCTGCCGGTCACCGCCGACGGCAACAGGGTGGTCGGCATCATCACCCATCGCGACATCCGCTTCGAGGATCAGCTCGACCTGCCGGTTTCGAGTGTCATGACGCCGCTCGAGCGGCTGGTCACGGTCGGCGAAAACGCCTCGCGCGAGGAGGTGCTGCTCAAGTTGCACAAGCACCGGATCGAAAAGATTCCGGTGGTGGACAGCAACGGCATCCTGCGTGGCATGATCACGGTCAAGGACATCCAGAAAGCGAAGGATTACCCGCGCGCCTGCAAGGATGAGCACGGCCGGCTGCGCGTCGGCGCGGCGGTCGGAACCGGCGCAGACACCGCCGAGCGGGTCGCTGCACTGGTCGAGGCCGGTGTCGACGTCGTCGTCGTCGACACCTCGCACGGCCATTCACGTGGCGTGCTGATGACAGTGGAGCGGATCAAGCGCGATTACCCCGGTCTCGAGGTGATCGGTGGCAACATCGTCACGGCCGAAGCGGCCCAGGCCCTGGTGTCCGCGGGCGCGGACGGCGTCAAGGTCGGAATCGGTCCCGGCTCGATCTGCACCACGCGCGTGGTGGCGGGCGTCGGCGTGCCGCAGATCTCGGCGGTGGCGACGGTGGCCGCCGGGCTGGCCGAGAGCGGCGTACCGCTGATCGCCGATGGCGGCGTACGCTACTCGGGCGACGTGGCCAAGGCGATCGCTGCAGGCGCCCACAGCGTCATGATCGGCGGGTTGTTCGCCGGCACCGAAGAGTCTCCTGGTGAAGTCGAGCTCTACCAGGGCGCCTCCTACAAGTCATATCGGGGAATGGGGTCGCTCGGCGCCATGGCGCAGCGTCACGGCTCAAGCGACCGTTATTTCCAGGACGCGGTTGAGGAACTCGAGAAACTGGTTCCAGAGGGCGTGGAGGGCCGTGTGCCTTACAAGGGCAGCCTGGTCGCCATCGTGCACCAGCTGGCCGGCGGACTGCGTGCCGCCATGGGCTACACCGGCAGCGCCAGCATCGACCAGATGCGGACGCGCCCGCAGTTCGTTCGCATCACCGGCGCCGGCGTGCGTGAGAGCCACGTGCACGACGTGAGAATTACCAAGGAAGCGCCCAACTACCGGGTCAGCTGACGGGGGAAATATGCAGGGACCCGCGGCCGACATCCATGCGCACCGGATACTGATCCTTGACTTCGGTTCCCAGTACACGCAGCTGATCGCGCGCCGAGTCCGCGAGATCGGCGTCTACTGCGAGATTCGCCCCTGGGACGCAAGTGACGACGAGGTGCTCGGCTTCGACGCTCGCGGCGTGATCCTCTCGGGCGGGCCGGAATCGGTCACTGGGGCGACCGCCCCCGCGGCGCCCGTCGCGGTGTTCGATTCCGGGGTGCCGGTGCTTGGCATCTGCTACGGCATGCAGACCATGGCGGCGCAGCTCGGCGGTCGGGTGGCGCCCGCGGACCATCGCGAGTTCGGCTATGCGGAAGTCATCCAGACTGCTCGCTGCGCGCTGCTCGACGGACTGGCGGACAGTGCGGACGCGCAAGGCCGAGGCAAGTTCGACGTCTGGATGAGCCATGGGGACCGCGTCGAGGTGCTACCGGCCGGTTTCCGGCCCGTAGCCAGCACTGGCAGTGCGCCGCTGGCGGCCATGGCTGACGAGGGCCGCCGTTACTACGGCCTGCAGTTCCACCCGGAGGTCACCCACACCCGACAGGGTCTGCAGATACTCGAACGCTTCGTCCGGGAGATCTGCGGCTGCGACGCATTGTGGGATGCCGGCCACATCATCACCGACAGCGTCTCGCGGATCCGCGAGCAGGTCGGGCCCGGCAAGGTCCTTCTCGGCTTGTCAGGCGGCGTCGATTCCTCTGTCGTCGCTGCTTTGCTGCACCGGGCCATCGGCGATCAGCTGGTCTGCGTGTTCGTCGACCACGGCCTGCTGCGCCTCGGCGAGGGCGACCAGGTGATGGATACCTTCGCGCGACACATGGGCGTGCGCGTGATACGGGTCAATGCGGAGGACCGGTTTCTGGACGCGCTGGCCGGCGAGGAGGACCCCGAGCGCAAGCGGAAGATCATAGGCCGGCACTTTGTCGAGGTATTCGACGAGGAAGCCCACAGGCTCACCGGAATCGAATGGCTTGCGCAGGGCACGATCTACCCGGATGTAATTGAGTCGGCCGGCGCGCGTACCGGCAAGGCACAGGTCATCAAGTCGCATCACAATGTCGGCGGCCTTCCCGAGCACATGAAGCTCAAGCTGCTCGAGCCGCTGCGGGAGCTGTTCAAGGACGAGGTTCGCCGCATCGGCGTCGAGCTGGGGCTGCCGACGGAAATGGTCTACCGTCATCCTTTCCCGGGCCCCGGGCTGGGCGTCAGGATTCTCGGTCCTGTGACGCGGGAGGCCGCCGCGATGCTGCGGCGCGCGGACGCAATCTTCATCGACGAGCTGCGCGCACATGATCTCTACGATCGGGTGAGCCAGGCGTTCGCCGTCTACCTGCCAGTGCGTTCGGTGGCGGTCATGGGCGACGGTCGTCGTTACGACTGGGTCATCGCGCTGCGCGCGGTCGAGACGATCGACTTCATGACTGCGCACTGGGCCCGGCTGCCTTACGAATTCCTGGATCATGTGTCCCGGCGCATCGTCAACGAGGTTGCCGGGGTGTCCCGCGTGGTCTACGACGTTTCCGGCAAGCCGCCGGCGACAATCGAGTGGGAGTGACTGGCACTGACAGGCAATGTCTGGCACTGGCTAGCATCACAGTTGAGGCTTCAAGATCTCGCAGCTGAGCGATAAACTGTATAAAAAACAGTATTGCAAGGATGCGGATCATGCTTTAGGTGGCGGCCAGGAAGGCCACCTGGGTCGAGGATGCTGGTCGTTACCAGCGCCACCGACCCGAGCAAACCCTGCTCTATCGGATCGTCGAAGAATACTACCCGACGTTCGCTGCCCATTTGCTGGACCGGAACAGGAAACTGCCCGGCTATGTGCAACGCGAGTTTGACGACTGCCTCAAAAGCGGCCGTCTCGAACACGGCTTTTTGCGAGTATGCTGCGACACCGAGCACCGTGTTGAGTTCAGCTGCACCAAAAGTAGGCGCTTTAGGCGAACGCCGAGGCTTTTGCCGCAGTTGCGGGGCGCGACGCATGGCCGAGAGTGCAGCGCCGCTGGTCGATGAAGTTCTGCCCGAACAGCCCATGCGCTAGTGGGTCTTGAGCTTCGCATTTTCTTTGCGCTTCCTGTTCGCCAGCCGGCCCGAGATTATGGTCCAGGTGCTGGGTAGGGTTAGGCATCGTTTACCGCGTCATGGCCACGCATCTGGAGATAAAAAAACAGTATCGCAAGGATGCGGATCATGCTCAAAGTGGCGGCCAGGAAGGCCACTCGGGTCGAGGATGCTGTCGTTACCAGCCGCCACCGACCCGAGCAAACCCTGCTCTATCGGATCGTCGAAGAATACTACCCGACGTTCGCTGCTCATTTGGCGGAGCGCGACAGGAAACTGCCCGGCTATGTGCAACGCGAGTTTGACGACTACCTCAAAAGCGGCCGTCTCGAACACGGCTTTTTGCGAGTACGCTGCGTTATCGCCACGCATCTGGAGAAGTTAACTTGGCGAAACCGATGGTCGTATGAACTAACCTAAAAGCCGGCCCAATCGATACTGGCTAATCGTATTCAACACACGTTAAAGTGTGCACCGAGACATCTCGTCTTTTGATGCGTTAAATACCCGGCCGTCAACGAGGCAACATTGAAGACTAATTCAGGGATAAACGGAAAATGAGTGCACTTACCAATAGACTTTCTATCACTGCTCTGTGCGTTGGCACCTTTATAACCTTGCTAGTGGGTTGCTCGGGCAATGACGACCCCATTACCTCTGCCGAAAAGTCTGCCGATAAGGCGGGTATTTCCGCGCCTGGCATTGTCGAAATCAAGAAAATCGCAGAGGACGGTTTCCTCTACGGATTGCCGATTGTCATGAACTACGCAGTGATGAACGAATTCTGTGTGGACAAGAACTCCGGCCAATACAAGGCTCCGTTCAATACGGTGTTCAACGAAACCCGTGTCTTTACCTACAAGGATACGGCGGTAGTCACACCCAACGCGGACACACCATATTCGATGATTTGGCTGGATCTGCGCACGGAGCCCATGGTGATCTCGGTGCCGGCAGTGCCAAAAGAGCGCTACTACTCGCTGCAGTTGATTGACGGCAACACCTACAACTATGGCTACATTGGCAGTCGTGCGACGGGCTCCGAAGCAGGCAGTTATCTCATTGTCGGTCCAGGCTGGGAAGGCGACAAACCTGCAGGCATCGAGAAGGTGTTTCAATCTTCAACACCCTTCTCGCTCACCGTTATCCGCACCCAGTTGTTTAACCCGGATGACATGCCGAACGTTATAGAGGTGCAGGCGGGATACCAGTTGCAGCCACTCTCGGCATTCCTGAACCAGCCCGCACCGCCCGCCGCAGCGAAGATTGACTTCGTCCCGGCCACCACGAAGGGGATCAGGGAGAATTTCTTCGCCTATCTCGATGCCGCCCTCGAGTTCGTGCCGGTCACACCGGAGAACAAGGAGATCCGCGACAGACTGGCCAGTGTAGGGATCGGTCCGGGAAAGACCATTGATCTGAAGGATCTCTCGCCGGAGCACAGAGAAGAACTCAAAGCCGTCGCTCTATTGTCTATGAAGGAAGGCGGCGACCAAGTGAAGACCTATCTCGATTCGGGAATGGACAATATCAACGGCTGGAGATTGGGCGCACTCTTTGGCGACAGCTCATTCTACGCGGGTGATTGGCTGAAACGCTCCGCCGCCGCCGTGGGCGGTATCTACGGTAACGACGCCGAAGAAGCCGTGTATCCCATGGCCCGCACTGACGCGAACGGTGAGGCGCTCGATGGCAGCAAGCACAACTACACACTGACCTTTCCGGCCGGAGAATTGCCGCCCGTAAACGCGTTCTGGTCGGTGACCATGTACGACGGCAATACCCAGTTACTGATCGAGAATCCGATCAACCGCAATCTTGTCAACTCACCTATGCTGCCGGACATGAAGAAGAACGCCGACGGCTCGCTAACGATCTACATACAGAAGGACTCGCCAGGCAAGGATAAGGAATCCAATTGGCTACCGGCGCCGAACGGCCCGATCTATCTTGTCATGCGCCTGTATTGGCCGAAGACGGAAGCCCCTTCCATCCTTCCGGTCGGCGAAGGAACGTGGGCACCTCCCGGGATTGTGAAAGTCAACTGATACACGTGTAGAACACGCGGGCAGAATCGCAGGCGGTTCGGCCCGTGATTCCAGAAACAAATAGCCGATAAAGAAACTAAACGGATATTTTATGAAAATACATAACATCGGTAATTACATGGCGGTGCTCGTCGCATTAATGCTGCCTTTTACTGTGCAGTCAGCAGACGTCACCCCGGATGAAGCACGTGCTATCGCCAAGGAGGCCTATATCTACGGTTATCCCATGGTGGACGGCTACCGCATCCAATACGGCTACTTCGTTGACAAGACCGACCCCGAATACAAGGGACAGTGGAATGAGATCCACAACATCCCGCGCGTCTACACCCCGGAGGACAAGGCCGTCCAGACGCCCAATTCCGACACGCCGTATTCCTTTCTCGGTGCAGACCTCCGGGCCGAACCGCTCGTTCTGACGGTCCCGGAAATTCCAGAAGGTCGCTATTATTCGATTCAGTTCATCGACGCCTATACGTTCAACTTTGCTTATGCCGGCAGCCGAACCACCGGTAACGAAGCGGGTAGCATCATGCTGGCTGGCCCGAATTGGAAGGGCGAGAAACCGCAGGGAATCAAGGAGGTCATCCAGTCCGAGACCGAGATAAACACCCTTATCTACCGCACCCAGCTTTTCGATCCCGCCGACCTCGACAACGTGAAGAGAATCCAGTCGGAGTACAAGGTGCAGCCCTTGAGCCAGTTCCTCGGCCAGCCCGCGCCCACCCCCGCACCGGCCATCGACTACATCAAGCCGCTCAGCCAGGAAGAGCAGAAAAGCTCTCTCGAGGTGTTCAATATCCTGAATTTCGTCCTGCAATTCAGTCCGACTGTTCCGTCCGAGAAGGAACTCATGGAGAGGTTCGCCAAGATTGGCATCGGCGCCGGAAAGACCTTTGATCCCACGAAGCTTTCCCCTGAAATGAAGAAAGCCTTCGAGGAAGGTATCGGCGACGCCTGGAAAGAATTTGCGGGCGGCGCGAAGTTACTGGCGGAAGGTGAAATTACCGCCGGCGATGTCTTCGGCACGCGCGCATCCATGAAAAACAATTACTTCTATCGCTGGCTCGCAACCATTGGCATCTGGGGAAATTCGAAACAGGAAGCGATGTACCCTATTTATTTTACTGACGCTAGCGGCCAAAAGCTCAACGGCGCTAACCGCTATACTCTGCATTTCCCGAAGGGCAAACTGCCACCCGCGCATGCGTTCTGGTCGCTCACCATGTATCAGCTGCCGGAGAGTTTGCTGGTGGCCAATCCTATCGACCGCTACCTCATCAATTCGCCGATGTTGCCGGACATGAAAATGGATACCGATGGCGGCCTCACGCTCTACATCCAGCACGAGTCACCCGGCAAGGACATGGAATCGAATTGGCTTCCTGCACCCAAGGGACCATTCTCAGCTTATCTGCGCATTTATTGGCCAGAGGCAGCTGCTCTGGATGGTACGTGGACCGCTCCGAAACTGGAGATGGTGAAATAAAAAGAACTCTCTCAGAACAATCCAATCTCCGGCGAAAGGAACAGCAAACGACCAATTGCCCCGACACAGTTCAACTAAAGAAACCAAACAAATTAGACCGAACACACTGAAATCCATTCGCCGGACCCGGCACCGGAGATTGCCCTGGGTTCAGCCCTGGCCGCATTGCGCTGGCTGAGTGAGGGGTGGGGTTACGAGGTGACCAGCGTCGATGTGATAGAGGCCTATGACCGGGCAATAGAGGCGGCCACCAGGTTGAATAGGACTGACGCCGTCACCGAGCAGATTCGGCAAATCGAGCAAGAGTTTCATGCGTATGTTCGTGCCTAAAGGAAATCCCCAGGCGAGCAACCTGTTCGCGGTGATCCGTTATCTGCAGGAGCAGGAGGGCATACACCTGGAAGTCAAAGCCCGGAAGGTGGCTTAGAGTGCGGCCTGGCGGTGCTCAGTCTGCAATTTTTTCGAGTATGTTGAAGGGTTTTCTGAGCATGGTATTTTTCATGGTATTACCGATTGGCGGGAAAATAAGCCATTGATAATAAAAGATAAAAATTGCTTATTGATAATCGAGTGGGAAT
This sequence comes from uncultured Gammaproteobacteria bacterium, assembly GCA_963715485.1. Classification (GTDB taxonomy): domain Bacteria; phylum Pseudomonadota; class Gammaproteobacteria; order Steroidobacterales; family Steroidobacteraceae; genus SG8-30. The sequence continues at coordinate 2,614,594 of OY970244.1, read as the reverse complement.
AGTCCCGGTTCCTGGCGTGATTGCCGATACCGAATTCATGCGCCACGCGCTCGATCTGGCCCGCAAGGCGCAGGCCCTGGGTGAGGTGCCCGTCGGTGCGCTGGTCGTGCTCGGCGATCGAGTGATTGGCGAGGGCTTCAACCAGCCGATTACGCTCAAGGATCCGACCGCGCATGCGGAGGTCCTGGCGCTGCGTGTGGCCGCCGCATCGCTCGGCGAATATCGGCTCCTCAGCACTACCCTGTATGTGACGCTGGAGCCCTGCCCAATGTGCGCCGCGGCGCTGGTCCACGCCCGGGTTGCCCGGCTGGTGTTCGGCGCCTGGGACCCGCGCCAGGGTGCAGCTGGCAGCGCATTCAACCTGGTCACAGCCCGGGCCATGAATCACCACGTGGATGTTTTCGGCGGCGTGCTGGCCGACGAATGTGGTGCGATCCTCAGGCAGTTCTTCGAATCCCGTCGCTGAGGCAGTCGGAATGGCAAGCCGGCCGGGTCAGTCGGCCGGATCACCGGCCTGCCGTGCGCCGACCAGCCGTAGTTCATTGGCCGGGTCACCGGTCATCCACACCAGCACATCGCGGTAGTTGCTGATGTTGTCGACGAACAGAACCGGCTCCCAGCCGCGCGCATAGCCAAAGCGCGCCTGCATGTACCAGCGTTCCTGGGCAAGGAGAGGCAGGTACTTGCGCACATCGTTCCACGAATCCGCGTCGCCACCGTGACGCTGAGTCAGGATGCGTGCGTCCTCGAGGTGCCCGAAGCCGATGTTATAGGCAGCCAGCGCCAGCCAGGTACGGTCCGGTTCCCGAATCCGCTCAGGTATCTTTCCGCGAACCTCATCCAGGTAACGTGCGCCACCCAGGATGCTTGAGCGTGGGTCGAGCCGATCGTCGATGCCAACCCGTGCCGCGGTGTCCTCGGTCAACATCATCACGCCCCGGACTCCGGTAGGCGAGGTGGCGGTGGCATCGAACTTCGACTCCTGGTAACCGATGGCAGCGAGCAGCCGCCAGTCGAAGCTGCTTTCCCGCGCGGCCTCCTCGAAGAACGGACGCAGCTGTGGAAGGCTCGACTGCACGCGACGCAGGAAATTGAGCGAGTCGAGGTAGTCGAAACGGTCGGCTGCCGAATAATAGCGTTCGAGGATCGAGGCCAGTGTCCCGTCCCGCTCGAGTGCAGTGAAGTACTGGCGTACCAATGGCGCGAGCGAGTCGTCCCGCAGGCTGTAGGCCCAGGCGACAGACTCGGACTGAGCGAGTTCGAAAGCCGCGCGCAGGTCGGGATGCAGGACCCGGCCGAGCGAGAACTCGGACGAGTCGGCGACGGTGTAGTCGATGTCGCCGCTCGACACGCGCGCGAGAAGATCGAGCTGGTCTACGTCCGGAATTTCCGAGTACGCGAGTCCGGGAACCTCGATAGCCAATGTCGCGAGCGCTCGGGCGTGAGTCGAGCCTGCAATCACCTCGATTCGCTTGCCAAGCAAGTCGGTGGCCTTGGCCGGCGCGCCTTCCTGCTTCCTGTAGACGATATGCTGCTTGATGGTCTGGTAGACCGGTCCGAAGGACAACAGCGAGCGGCGCTCCTCTGACACCACGATGCCGGCAGCCGCAAGCTGTGCACGGTTGTGGATGACCTCGTGCAGGGCCTCGGCGCCTGACGGCGCGATGCTGAAAGATGCCTCGACGCCGAGCCATTGGGCAAATCCGCTGGCCAGCTCGTATTCGGGGCCCTCCGGTCCCTCGATCCCGAGGTAGTAGGCTGTAGGGCTGTTGCGAGTGACGACCTCGAGCCGGCCCGCATCGCGGATCTGCTCGAGCACGCTGGGCGGCTGGGAACAGGTTCCCGCCAGCAGTCCGGCCACGACAATCCCTGCGGCCCTGATGGGACGGCGGACTTCGGTCAGCTGGGGTCGAAGCTGCGCCAGTTGGAACCGCATTCGTGTAGAATACCGCGCCCGCGAAGGCTCAGGTTGGGCCTGTCGGCAACCATTCCAGGAGAGGTACCGAAGCGGTCACAACGGCACCGACTCGAAATCGGTTGGGGGCATTACGCCCCACGTGGGTTCGAATCCCACCCTCTCCGCCAGTCAATGAAAAGGGGCCCCAGCGGGGCCCCTTTTCATTGACCGGTGAGGGAGCGTGGACGAACCTGCTGGGGTTCGAACAGCGGCCGCGGAGTGGCCGCGCAGGACAGCGCCGTGAAACGATGGCGGTTCCGAGCCGGGAGGTGAGGGATGCGCCCGGAGGGCGCGCAATCCCACGCTCTCCGCCAGTCAAGGAAGAAGGGCCCCAGCGGGGCCCTTCGGTGCCCCACGCTGCACTCAATTTGAATCCTCTATCTTGGCCGTCGCACGTAGCCCGACCGCGGCGAGCGACTGGTAGGCGCGCGCGAATTCTTCCTGGAATACCGTGGGCAGGCCGCTGTCGCCCGCTGTGGCGACCGAGCGGTACAGCTCCCGGTAGAGCGACCAGTAGCGAGCATGCGCATCAGCATTGGCGGGCCCCCGGGTGGTGCCGCCGAATTGCTGTTCCAGCTCCGCGGGGTCAAGGCCGGTGAGCATCGCGTTCAGGGCTTCGCGCAATGCCACGAGCATTGACTGCTGGTGATGCCGTGTCTTGGAAAACTGCGACCTTACCTCGTCGACGGCGCGGCTGTTGTCGGGACCGGTTGCTGTCAGCAGCTGTGTCAGTGCCTCCTCGACTGCGCGAACCTGCATTAGCGGGCTCGTCGCATCGCGCTGGCGGCGGCTGCCGGTTATGCCAACCTCGCGGGTGAACTCGGCCCGTGATCGCGCCAGTTCCATCAGGCCGAGCATTGTCTCGCGCAGCGCCTGTCCCGCCTCACGTAATACATCGTTGCGCTGGGCGGCCGGCAGCGAATAAGGATCGATGCCCGCGCCCTGGCAGAACGCCAGCAGGCCAGGCCAGATCTCACGCTCGGCCGGCGCGGCAGCGCGTGGCTCCGCCGCGGACGCGGGCCTGGATGCAGCGGTCTGCGATGCCTCCTTGGGTTTCTGTTTGGCCGACGCACGGGCTTCCGCCCTGGCGGCCGGAGCCTTCGGCAGCGGCTGCCCATAGGCATCTGCCGGGCTGACCTTGCCGGGGCGTGCCTCGTTGGAGAGCAGGGACTTGACCTCGAAAGAACTGTCCAACGCCGTTTCGGACAGATCGAAGTCCTCGTCCGGCAGAAAATCGTTGCCGCCAGAGATCTCTGCAACCAGTTCGAGCGAGCCGATGCGAATGCGGTCGCCATCGGCGATGCGATGCCTGCCGCCCCGGCCGAGCGGTCGCGGGCTGCCGTTGACAAAGGTGCCGTTGGTGCTCGTATCGCACAGCCACCATTCGCCAGCCCGGTGCTCGATCTCGGCGTGGTGGGCGGACACGAACCGCTCGGGATCGACCAGTATCCAGTCGTTATCGGGAGCACGGCCGATCCGACCCCCGTTCACACCGAAAGCCCATCGGCTGCGGTTGCCGCTGTCAGCGACATCGCCGCTCATGATGCTAAGCCTGAGAGCCATCGTCCCGCTTCCCCACTAACGCCGTCATGCTCCGTTCGGCGATCACTACGCGGCCGGGCCCCGGACCTGGCAGCGCCAATAGGGCCCGCGGCCCCGTGAACGCGCCTATAATAAGGCCTTCACCATAGCTGTGCTCCCACCTCGCCAAGATGGCTTCAAGTCACATTTTCAAGGTCCAGTTCGTCAACCAGGGCAAGATCTACGAGATTTATGCCCGGAAAGTAAGCCACGGGGACCTGTTTGGCTTCATCGAGGTCGAGGAACTGGTCTTTGGCGAGCGCAGCACCGTGGTGGTTGACCCGGCCGAGGAGAAGATCAAGTCCGAGTTTGCGGGCGTGAATCGTACCTATCTACCGCTACACTCGATCCTGAGGATCGACGAGGTGCGCAAGCAGGGTGTCAGCAAGATCAGCGCCTACGAGGGTGGCAACGTAGCGCAGTTCCCGATTCCGGTTTTTCCAGCGGGTGGCGAGCCCGGCCCAAAACGCTGAGCGCCGTGCGTTGAGACGGCGGAGCGGTTCCTGACGCAATGATCCTAGAACTGACCGGCGCCCCGGCGCTATCCCGGTTCCGGCTAGACAAGGTTTTCGAGACCCTCCGCGCCCGCGACGCGCGGGTTCGCGGGATCTCCGCCCGCTACCTGCATCTCGTGCAGCTGTCGGCATCCCTCGAGCGGCAGCAGTACGAAGTGCTCCGCGGCCTGTTGACGTACGGACCCCGCCTCGATGCCGGTGCACCGACCGGACGACTGGTTCTCGTGGTGCCGCGACCGGGCACGATTTCTCCCTGGTCGTCCAAGGCCACCGACATCGCCCACGTCTGCGGACTCGGCCAGGTCCGGCGGATGGAGCGCGGCATCGCCTACCACATTGATGTCGAGACCGCAGTGTCGGATGCGGAGCTGCTCTCTCTTTCGCTGCCCCTTTACGATCGCATGACCGAGGCGCCGTTGCTTTCGACCGGAGAAGCTTCGCAATTGTTCGCGGCCCACGAGTCCCGTCCACTGGAGCACATTCCACTCGCTGAAGGCGGTCGCACTGCGCTCGAGTCCGCTAACGCCAGGATGGGGCTCGCGCTGTCGGACGACGAAATCGACTACCTGGTCGATGCCTATGTGCGGCTCCGCCGCGACCCGACCGATGTCGAGATCATGATGTTCGCCCAGGCCAACAGCGAGCACTGCCGGCACAAGATCTTCAATGCCGACTGGGTCGTGGACGGGGTCGTCCAGCCGAATTCTCTGTTCGCGATGATCCGCAACACGCACGCGCACAGTCCGGAGGGTGTGCTGTCCGCCTACAAGGACAACGCAGCGGTGTTGGCTGGCCCCGCCGGCGCACGCTTCGTGCCGGACCCACTGAGTGGCGAGTACCGCTACGTCGAAGAGCCACTGGACATACTCATCAAGGTCGAGACCCACAATCATCCGACCGCGATCTCGCCGTTTCCCGGCGCCGCAACCGGGTCCGGCGGCGAGATCCGTGATGAGGGTGCGACCGGCTGCGGCGGCAGGCCGAAGGCGGGTCTGGTCGGCTACTCGGTGTCGAACCTGCGCATTCCCGGCGGCGAGCAGCCCTGGGAAACGGACAACGGGCGCCCGGCGCGGATTGCATCGGCGCTGGATATCATGCTTGAAGCACCCATCGGCGCGGCCGCCTTCAACAACGAATTTGGCCGCCCGAACGTGCTTGGCTACTTCCGCAGTTTCGAGCAGCGCGTCGCGTCGGATCCGGGTGGCATGATCCGCGGCTACCACAAGCCGATCATGATCGCCGGCGGACTCGGCACGCTGCGGCGCGAGCACGTGGAGAAGGGCGACGTTCCCGCCGACGCCTGTGTCGTCGTACTCGGTGGTCCGGCCATGCTCATCGGCCTGGGTGGTGGGGCGGCGTCGTCGGTGGGCAGCGGCGCCAGTTCAGCCGATCTCGACTTCGCGTCGGTCCAGCGTGGCAATCCCGAGATCCAGCGTCGCGCACAGGAGGTAATCGACCGTTGCACGGCGCTTGGGCACGACAACCCGATCCTGCTGATTCATGACGTCGGTGCTGGCGGCCTCTCCAACGCGGTGCCGGAAGCCATAGCGCACAGCCATCGGGGCGGCCGCATTGACTTGCGCAGCGTGCCGAATGACGAGCCGGGCATGTCGCCGCTGGAGATCTGGTGCAACGAGGCGCAGGAGCGCTACGTACTCGTGATCGCCCCCGGCAACATGCCGCTATTCGAGGCGCTTTGCCGGCGCGAACGCTGCCCCTACGCGGTCATCGGTCACACGACCGACGACGCGATCCTGCACGTGCATGATCCATTGCATGGCAATGACCCGGTTGACATGCCGATCGACCTGTTGCTGGGCAAGCCGCCGCGCATGACCCGTGACGTGCGGCGGGTGGCGCGGCGCGGCGATGGCTTCGACGCGGCGGACATCGACCCGACCGAGGCGCTTATGCGCCTGCTCAGGCTGCCCACGGTGGCGGACAAGACGTTCCTGGTGACGATCGGCGACAGGACGGTCGGCGGGCTCGTCAGCCGCGACCAGATGGTGGGCCCCTGGCAGGTTCCTGTCGCTGATGCCGCGGTCACCCTGTCGGGATTCAAGGGTAACGCGGGCGAGGCGATGGCGATGGGCGAGCGCACGCCGCTGGCCTTGCTGGACGGTCCCGCATCGGGCCGCATGGCGATCGGCGAGGCCATCACCAACATCGCCGCGGCTGACGTACGAAGCCTCGGTGACGTACGGTTGTCGGCTAACTGGATGGCGGCTTGCGGCCAGCCCGGCGAGGACGCGTCGCTGTTTGATACGGTGCGGACCGTCGGCGAAGAACTCTGCCCGGAGCTCGGCATCGCGATCCCGGTCGGCAAGGATTCGCTGTCCATGCGTTCCGCCTGGCGCGAGGGGACCGAAGACCGTGCGGTGGTCGCACCGGTGTCGCTGATCATCTCGGCGTTCGCCCCGGTTGGCGACGTGCGCCGCAGCCTCACGCCGGAGTTGCGCAGCGGCGTCGACGGGACCTTGCTTCTGGTCGACCTGGGGGCCGGCCGCAACCGCCTGGGTGGGTCCTGCCTGGCGCAGGTTCATGGCCGCCTTGGCGACACGCCCCCTGACCTCGACGAACCAGCGCGACTCAAGGGCTTCTTCGCCGCCATACGTGAGCTGGCCGACGATGACTGCCTGCTCGCCTATCACGACCGTTCAGACGGCGGCCTGGCCATCACGGCGCTCGAGATGGCGTTCGCCGGCAATACCGGTGTCGAGCTCGACCTCGGAGAGGTAGCGTCTCTGCCGGCGAGCTTGTTCAGCGAGGAACTGGGAGCCGTGGTCCAGGTCACGGCAGAACTCGATGCTCATGCGCGCGCGGTCTTCGCACGCCACGGTCTCGGGGATTGTGTGCATCATGTCGGTCGCCAGACGAAGGCTCGTCGTTTTCGCGTCAGCGGTAACGGGAGGACCTGGATCGACGCCGGCATGGACGAACTCCGGGCTGCCTGGTCGGAGACGAGCTGGCGCATGCAGCGACTGCGGGACAATCCTGAGTGCGCGGACGAGGAACAGGCAGCCCGTGTCGATCCGGCCGATCCGGGATTGTCATGGCAGCTGTGCTTCGATCCGCAGGAAGACGTTGCGGCACCGCTGATCGTCACGGGGTCCCGTCCACGGATTGCGGTGTTGCGTGAGCAGGGCGTCAACAGCCAGCTGGAGATGGCGGCGGCGCTCGATCGCGCCGGATTCAGCGCAGTGGATGTCCACATGACGGACCTGCTGGAAGGACGGGTCGCGCTCACCGACTTCGATGGACTCGTAGCCTGCGGGGGGTTCAGCTACGGCGACGTGCTCGGCGCGGGCGAGGGCTGGGCCAAGTCGATCCTGTTCAACTCGCGTGCGCGGGAGGCATTTTCCGAATGGTTCCAGCGTCCGACCTCGTTCACCCTGGGTGTATGCAACGGCTGTCAGATGCTTTCTGCCCTTAAGGAACTGATACCTGGCGCCGCGGCCTGGCCACGTTTCGTCCGCAATCGCTCAGAGCAGTTCGAGGCGCGCCTGTCGCTGGTCGAGGTCTGCGAGTCACCGTCGTTGTTCTTCGAAGGGATGGCAGGCTCGCGGTTGCCGATCGCGGTGTCGCACGGCGAGGGACGTGCCGAATTCACATCGGCCAATGGACTCGAGAGCGCGGCCGGACTGGCAGTGATCCGATTCGTGGACAATCTCGGCCGGATCGCGGAAGACTATCCGGCCAACCCCAACGGCTCGCCTGGTGGCCTGGCGGGCCTGACCACGCGCGATGGACGCGTCACCGTCACGATGCCGCACCCGGAGCGCGTTTTCCGCAGCGTGCAGAATTCCTGGCGACCGCGCGCGGCGGGCGAGTACACGGGCTGGATGCGCATGTTCCGGAACGCCAGGCGCTGGCTGGGCTAAACACCGAAGCGGCGTTGCGCTAGGAGCGTACTTTTTCGAGTGGCGTGACCTTGTTGCCGGTCTCCTCGGCGAAGTACCGCCGCACCATCATTGCCTGTTGCAGGCGGCCGCGGCGGACATAGGCCTGGTACAGCATGTCCTTCATCACTTCGAGCAGCACTCCTGCCTGGTAGGCGTCGAGCCTGGGCAGGTTGGGTTTCGGGTCGCTGTCGCTGCCGAATATCACCTGCTTCACCACGACGAAGGTGCGGTCCTCGATTTCCGCCATGCGGCGCACGTCGTTGAGCTGGTCGTACAACGCGAGCTTGGCGTTTTCCCCGAGGTCCGCAAACGCTGACTGCGCGGTGCGCCGGCACATCGCCGCGAAGGCGACGTAGCAGCCGGTCGAGAAACACGCGAGAGCCTCCTTGAACAGAGCCTCGGCTTCCTCCGGCAGGTGGGTGAAGCTGAATTTCTCCCTGGGGCGCTCTAGTTCGACGAAGCTCGGGCTCAGTTCGATCCGGCTTCCTGCATACAACTTGACCGGAAACTTCAGGAAGATCGGCGCGTTGCAGGCTTCGCAGCGGTAGACGATGCCCACGTGGCTCGGCTTGTGCAGCTGGACCTGGTTGAAGTCCGGGACGGAGATCGGGGTGATGTGGGCCAGAACACTGCAATGTGGGCACAGCAGCGCCAGCCCGCGATCCTGGTCGTGGTGCAGCCGGCCACTGGAATCGATGATCACCGCCATGACAGTCCCCGGCATCCAAGCCTGAGCTTCAGTCTAGCGCAATCAAATAGTTACACAATAGTGTTATGTAAAACCTGAGGTTCGGGCGCGGCTAGCCGTGCAACGGCTTGAACCGCAGCCGATGCGGCTGGTCCGCCTCGTCACCCTTTCGCCGGTGGTGGTCAGCCACGTACTCCTGGTAGTTGCCCTCGAACCAGACCACCTCGCTGTTGCCCTCGAACGCGAGGATGTGGGTGGCGATGCGGTCGAGAAACCAGCGATCGTGCGAAATCACGACGGCGCAACCCGGGAAGCTCAGCAGCGCCTCTTCCAGCGCTCGCAGCGTCTCGACGTCGAGATCGTTGGTCGGCTCGTCGAGCAGCAGCAGGTTGCCGCCGCTCTTGAGGAGTTTGGCAAGGTGGACGCGGTTGCGCTCCCCACCGGAAAGGTCGCCGATACGCTGCTGCTGCTGAGAGCCGCGGAAATTGAAGCGTCCGACGTAGCCGCGCGAGGCGGTCTCGTAGCTGCCGACCTTTATCATGTCGAGTCCGCCGGAGATTTCCTGCCAGACCGTGTGATCGGACTGCAGCGAGTCGCGTGACTGGTCAACCGCTGCGATCTGGACGGTTGGCCCGATCCTGATGGTGCCTGCATCAGGTTTCTCGATGCCGGTCAGCATCCGGAACAGCGTGGTCTTGCCGGCACCGTTCGGGCCGATGATGCCGACGATGCCGCCGCGCGGCAGGCTGAAGGACAGGCCGTCGATGAGCAGCCGCTCGCCGAATCCCTTGCTCAGTCCGTTGACCTCGATGACCGAGTCACCGAGGCGCGGACCCGGCGGAATATAGATCTCGTTGGTTTCGTTGCGTTGCTGGAATTCGGTTGACGACAGTTCCTCGAATTGCCTGAGCCGCGCCTTGCTTTTCGCCTGCCGGGCCTTGGGGTTGGCGCGCACCCACTCGAGTTCGCGCTCGAGCGTACGACGCAGCCCCTCCTGTTGCCTCTCCTCCTGCGCCAGGCGCCTTTCCTTCTGTTCCAGCCAGGACGAGTAGTTGCCTTGCCAGGGGATGCCGTGACCACGGTCGAGCTCGAGGATCCAGCCGGCGACGTTGTCGAGGAAGTACCGGTCGTGGGTTACGCAGATCACGGTACCCGGATATTCCTCGAGGAACTTCTCCAGCCAGGCCACCGACTCCGCATCGAGGTGGTTGGTAGGCTCGTCGAGCAGCAGCATGTCCGGCTTCGAAAGCAGCAGCCGGCACAGCGCGACGCGGCGCTTCTCACCACCGGACAGGTGCTCCACGCCAGCGTCCCAGGCGGGCAGCCGCAGCGCGTCCGCGGCGATGTCGAGCTGGCGCTCGAGGTTGTGTCCGTCGACAGTGGCCAGGAGCGCTTCCAGCTCGCCCTGCTCGGCGGCGAGCTTGTCGAAATCGGCATCCGGCTCGCTGTACTCCGCGTAAACCTGCTCGAGGCGGGCGAGCGCGTCTTTCACCGGCTGGACGGCCTCCTCGACGATGCCACGCACGTCCTTGCTGGCGTCGAGTTGCGGCTCCTGCGGGAGGTAGCCGATCTTTATTCCCGGCTGCGGGCGCGCCTCGCCCTCGATCTCGTTGTCGAGTCCCGCCATGATCCTGAGCAGCGTGGACTTGCCCGAGCCATTCAGGCCCAGCACGCCGATCTTCGCGCCCGGGAAGAACGACAGCGAAATGTCGCGCAGGATGTGTCGCTTGGGGGGCACGATCTTGCCCACCCTGTTCATGGTGTAGATGAATTGGGCCATGGTTCAGTCAGCCGGGGGTAAGCGGGAAAGGTCGCGAATTATGGGTCAAGCGCAACGGCGATGCCACCGCGCGGCCGCGAGTAGCTGTGCTACGCTCATGCGCCCTCGAAGGAGACCGCAAGATTGGGTTCCGGAGCGCCTTCCCGAACAGCGCTGGTTCACGGCGAGGCGATCGCCCGCTATGGCTTCGGTGAGGGTCATCCCTTCGGCCCGGACCGGCACGAAGCCTTCATGCGGGAGGCGGAGTCAGAGGGGCTGCTGGAGCTCGTGACCTCACTCGATCCGCGGCCTGCGACGCAGGAGGAACTCGAGTCGTTCCATGCGCCGGCGTTCATATCCCTGGTACGCGAGCGATCCGCTACCGGCCAGGGTTACCTCGACGCCGGCGACACGCCGGCCTGGAAGGGCGTGTTCGAGGCCGCCAGCAATGTCGTCGGGGCGACGCTGGTCGCGACCGAGGCGCTGATGAGCGGCGCGGCCCGCCGCGCGTTCGTGCCGATCGCCGGTCTGCACCACGCCTCGCGCAGTCACGCCGCCGGATTTTGTGTGTTCAATGACTGCGGCGTCGTCGTAGAGATCCTGAAGCGACGGCATGGGCTGAAGCGCGTCGCCTACGTGGACATCGACGTGCACCACGGCGACGGCGTCTACTATTCCTTCGAGGACGACCCGTCGCTGGTTTTTGCGGACATCCACGAAGATGGGCGCTTCCTGTACCCGGGCACCGGTGCCGCCACCGAGGCGGGCAATGGCCCGGGCCGCGGCCTGAAACTGAACATTCCGCTCATGCCCGGTGCCGGCGACGACGAGTTCTTCGAGGCCTGGCAACGGGTCGAGGCTCATCTCGAGGAGAGTCCGCCAGAATTCATCATATTCCAGTGCGGAGCGGACAGCCTCGAGGGTGACCCGCTCGCTCACCTGCGCCTGACCGAGGAAGCCCACGCCCACGCGGCCCGCAGGCTGGTCGACATCGCCGACCGGCACGCCCGGGGGCGGATCCTCGGCGTGGGCGGTGGTGGCTACAACCGGCACAACCTCGCCCGGGCCTGGACCCGAGTGCTGCGCGAATTCGTGGAAGCCGGCTAGTGGGCGGCTCCCCCGCCCGGAGGTGACGTGGCAGCAGTCACTCGGATGATGCCTGCGGCTCCCGCGGACGTTAGAATCTCCAGTTCCCTCGCCAGCATTCCCCGGAGCCCTGCCGATGTTCGGTCCTGAAATGACGATTGCCGGATTCGATCCCGAACTGAGCGCAGCCATGGAGGCCGAGCGCCGCCGGCAGGAGGAGCACCTCGAGCTGATCGCTTCCGAAAACTACACCAGCCCGCGGGTGCTCGAGGCCCAGGGCTCGGTGCTGACGAACAAGTACGCCGAGGGTTACCCGGGCAAGCGCTATTACGGCGGCTGTGAGTACGTCGACGTAGCCGAGCGGCTTGCGATCGACCGTGCCAAGGAATTGTTTGGCGCGGCCTATGCCAATGTCCAGCCGCATTCCGGCTCGCAGGCGAATGCCGCCGTGTACCTCGCGCTGCTGAAGCCGGGCGAGACGCTGCTTGGCATGAGTCTTGATCATGGCGGCCACCTGACCCATGGTGCCAAGGTCAACTTTTCTGGCAAGGTGTTCAATGCCGTCCAGTACGGCCTGGATCCGGCGACCGGTGAGATCAACTACGGGCAGGTCGAGCAGTTGGCCCAGGAACACCGGCCGAAGTTGATCGTGGCCGGATTCTCGGCCTACTCGGGTATCGTGGACTGGGCGCGCTTTCGCCGCATCGCAGACGGCGTTGGCGCATGGTTCATGGTCGATATGGCGCATGTCGCGGGCCTGGTTGCGGCCGGCGTCTACCCGAGCCCGGTGCCACACGCGGACGTGGTCACCACTACGACCCACAAGACGCTGCGCGGCCCGCGCGGCGGGCTGATCCTCGCGCGTGCGCACGAGGATCTCCACAAGAAGTTCAACTCGCTGATCTTCCCGGGGACTCAGGGCGGGCCGCTGATGCATGTCATCGCCGCCAAGGCCGTCTCCTTCCTCGAGGCGCTGCAGCCGGAGTTCAAGCAGTACCAGCAGCAGGTGGTGGCCAATGCGCGGGCCTTGGCGGCGGCCCTGCAGTCGCGCGGCTACCGCATTGTCTCCGGTGGTACCGAGAACCACCTGTTCCTGGTTGACCTGATCGGGCGCGAGTACACCGGCAAGGATGCGGATGCCGCCCTCGGCCGGGCCTACATCACAGTCAACAAGAACGCGGTGCCAAACGACCCCCGGCCGCCGTTCGTCACCAGTGGACTGCGTATCGGCACGCCGGCGATCACTACGCGGGGCTTCGGGGAGGAGGAGTGCATACAGGTCGGCGGGCTGATTGCCGACGTTCTTGACGGCATGGGCGAAGAGTCAGAAATCGAGCGTGTCCGCAATGCTGTCGTTGCGCTCTGCAGCCGCTTTCCGGTCTACGGCTGAGGCCGGACGCCTGATACCCGGGGACGGCCATGCATTGCCCGTTCTGCGGACATGACGAAACCAAGGTGACCGACTCCCGGCTGGCTGGGGAAGGGAGGCAGATCCGCAGGCGACGCGAGTGCCTGGCCTGCGGTGAGCGGTTCACCACCTTTGAAACCGCCGAGCTGGTAATGCCGCAGGTGGTCAAGGGTGACCAGACGCGCGAGCCTTTCGACATGCCCAAGATGCGGGCGGGCATGATCAAGTCGCTGGAGAAGCGGCCCGTGGGGCTGGAGGCGCTCGAGGCGTCGGTGGAGCGCATCTGCCACCGGCTGCGCAATTTCGGAGAACGCGAAGTGGACTCGCGGATCATTGGCGAACTCGTGATGGAGGAACTGCGGCAGCTCGACGAGGTTGCTTACGTGCGCTTTGCATCCGTCTATCACCGCTTCCAGGACGTCGACGAGTTTCGCGAGCAGCTCGAACAGCTCGACTCATCGCGCCGCCGCGACCCGGCGGCCGGCCAGTTGCCGCTGCTGCCTGGAACCGGCCAGGGCAAGGCCAGGAAATGAACGACGCCGCCCTGGACGCGAGGCACATGGCCCGGGCCTTGAAGCTAGCGGCCCGCGGTCTCGAAACGACGGACCCCAATCCGCGGGTTGGGTGCGTGATCGCGCGGGGGGAAGACGTCGTCGGCGACGGTTGGCACAAGCGTGCTGGCGGCCCACATGCCGAGTCGGCCGCACTGGCGACCGCCGGAGAGCTGGCGCGGGGCGCGACTGCCTACGTGACCCTCGAACCATGCAGCCACCACGGCCGCACCCCGCCATGCGCCGACGCGCTGGTGGAGGCCGGGGTCGCCCGCGTGGTTTACGCGCTGCGCGATCCTAACCCGCGCGTCAACGGTGGCGGTGAGGCGCGACTCATGGCCGCCGGGATCGAGGTCTCCAGTGGCGTACTCGAAAGTGCCGCTCGGGCGCTCAACATCGGTTTCCTGTCGCGCATGGAGCGCGGCCGTCCCTGGGTCCGCGTCAAGCTGGCCGCCAGCCTCGATGGGCGCACCGCGTTGGCGAATGGCGAGAGCCGCTGGATTACCGGTGAGACGGCGCGCGCCGACGTGCAGCGGCTGCGTGCGCGGTCTTCGGCAATCCTGACGGGTGCGGGAACGGTGCTGAAGGACGACCCGCGCCTCAATCTGCGCCTGCCCGGCGCAACCCGCCAGCCCCTGAGGATCGTGCTCGACGCGAGGCTCGAGACACCACCGGCAGCCCGGATCCTGGCGCCGCCAGGAGAGGCCGTGATCATGACCGCGTCGAGCGACGCGGTTCGCGCCGGGCAGTTGGCTGCTGCCGGGGCACGGGTGGAGACGATCGCTGCAGACGGCACCGGGCTCGACCTTCATGCCGTCATGGCCAGGCTGGCCGAACTCGAGATCAACGAACTACATGTGGAATGTGGCGCGACCCTGGCCGGCGGGCTGATGTCGGCCGGACTCATCGACGAGCTCGTGGTCTACCTGGCGCCGACCCTTCTGGGAGACTGCGCCTTGCCGCTGATGGCTTTTGGGCCGCTGGCCAGCATGGAAGACCGCCCGGAATTCGAATTGCTGGCCATGCGGCGCATAGGCCCCGACGTCAAGCTGACGCTGCGCCCGGCGCCGGTGACAGGCAGCTGACCGATGTTCACCGGGATAGTTCAGGCAATTGGCCAAGTCCGGGAACTGCTCGGAAACGGCGGCGACCTGGAGCTGCAGGTCGACACAGGTGGGCTCGACCTGTCCTCGGCGTCGATTGGTGACAGCATTTGTGTCAGCGGAGTCTGCCTGACGATCACCCGGCTCGAAGAAGGCTCCATTGCGGCAGACGTGTCGCGGGAAACTCTGGACAAGACGATCCTTGGAACGCTGCGCGCGGGCTCCCGGGTCAACCTCGAGCCGGCGCTGCGAGCCGGACAGGCCCTCGGTGGCCACTACGTGACCGGTCACGTGGACGGCACGGCCCGCGTGATCGACGTCCAGGAAGACGGGCGGTCCTGGCGGGTGCATTTCGAGGTTCCAGAAGAGCTGGCCCGCTATATCGCGCCGAAGGGCTCGGCCACGATCGACGGCGTGAGCTTGACGGTCAATGACGTGGAGGAGTGCCGGTTCGGGGTCAACCTCATTCCGCATACACGTGAGATGACCACGCTCGGCCAGCTCGAGCCGGGTAGTTGCGTCAATCTCGAGGTAGACATCATCGCTCGCTATCTGGAGCGGCTGATGGCAGGCCGGAATTGAACACTACGCACCCGCACGCCTGTTGCAACGTGTCGCAGCGCCGGTGTCCTGCTCCCGTTAGCATGGCGCCGGCGGGGGTAAACACCGTAAAGTCAGGCCCCCCAGTGTTCGCGGATCGCTGCCGCGGCGGCGCAGAAGGGAATACGTCCAGATGACCGAGTTGAACACCATTGAGGAACTGCTCGAGGACATGCGCCGCGGGCGCATGGTCATCGTCATGGACGACGAATCGCGCGAGAACGAGGGCGATCTGATCATGGCCGCGGAGCATATCCGGCCGGAAGACATCAACTACATGGCTCGTTACGGGCGCGGACTGATCTGCCTGACTCTCACCCGCGAGCGTTGCCGCCAGCTGCGCCTGCCGTTGATGGTCAGTGAAACCGACACCGGGCAGCTCACCAACTTCACGGTCAGCATCGAGGCTGCCGAGGGAGTCACGACCGGCATCTCGGCCTACGATCGCGCACACACCGTGCGGACGGCGGTCGTCCGGGACGCGAGCCCGGAAGACCTGCGCCAGCCCGGGCATATTTTCCCGCTGATGGCGCAGCCCGGCGGGGTGCTGACGCGGGCGGGGCACACAGAGGCCGGCTGCGACCTGGCGCGCCTCGCTGGCTGCGAGCCCGCGGCGGTGATCGTCGAGATTCTCAATGAGGACGGCACCATGGCGCGCCGCCCGGATCTTGAGCGCTTTGCCGTCGAGCACGGGTTGAAGATCGGCACGATCGCCGACCTGATCCGCTACCGCTTGCACAAGGAACGGTCGGTCGAAAGGGTCTCGGACCAGGTCGTGGAAACGGAGTTTGGCTCCTTTCGGATGTGCTGGTACGAGGACCATGTGCATCGCTCGGTCCATGTCGCGCTGGTTCGTGGCGACCTGGCCGGTCCGGTGGCGCCGCTGGTGCGCGTTCACCTGAAGGACACGCTCCGTGACGTGATCGGCGTCCAGAGCGATGTTGCGGGCTGGACATTGCGCGCTGTCATGGAACGGATCGCCGAGGAGCCAAGCGGGGTGCTGATCATCCTGCGCCAGCAGGAGTCAGCCCGGGACATCATGCAGTCTGTGCGGGCGCTCGAGCACGGAGCCGAGGCGGCGTCACATGCCCCGCCGCCAGGTGGTACGGTGCTCAGGACCTACGGCATCGGTGCGCAGATCCTCCAGGACCTCGGTGTCACCCGGATGCGGGTCCTGTCGGCACCGAAGCTCATGTTCGGCATCTCGGCCTTCGGACTCGAAATCACGGAATACGTGGACTAGGGGGCGACCGGCGCTCCGGGTGAAAGTCACGTCTTGATATACTGCTCCGATGGAACATCCCCGCGTAATCGAAGGCGACCTGCAGGCGCGTGACCTGCGTTTCGCGATCCTGGCCTCGCGCTTCAACGATTTTGTCGTGGACCGGCTCGTCCAGGGTGCGCTGGACCAGTTGCGCCGACAGGGCGTCTCCGAGAAGCAGATCGATGTCGTCCGGGTGCCCGGCGCCTTTGACATGCCGGTCGTTGCGCGAAAGCTGGCCGCAAGCCGCCGCTATGACGCGATCATCGCCCTCGGCGCGGTGATCCGCGGTGAGACCTCGCATTTCGACTATGTGGCCGGCGAGTGTGCGTCGGGCCTGTCGCGGGTCGCCAGCGACACCGGCATCCCGGTCGCTTTCGGGGTACTGACCACCGAAAGCACTGAACAGGCTGTGGACCGTGCGGGCGGCAAGGCCGGCAACAAGGGCGCGGACGCAGCGGCCAGCGCCATCGAGCTGGCCAATCTGCTGCGGCGGCTGGAGTCCTGAATGCCCCGGTCCAGCCATGCCGCCACGCGGGCCCGGAGTGCCGCGCGGCGCCAGTTGATGCAGGCCCTCTACCAGTGGCAGCTGGCCGACCAGCCGTGGCAGGACGTATACCAGCAGTTTGTGGCGCAGCCGGAATTCGGCCACGCAGACGGCGAGTATTTCCGCGAGGCTTTGATGAAAATCGCCGGCTCGCGCGATGAGCTCGACCAGGAACTCGGCCGGTATGCGGAGATAACGCCGGCGCAACTCGATCCGGTCGAGCACGCGATCCTGTTCCTCGGCCTGTGGGAGCTCATGCACCGGCCGGACGTACCTTATCGGGTCGTCATCAACGAGTCTGTCGAGCTGGCCAAACGGTTTGGCGCGACGGATGGTCACCGCTTCGTCAACGCCGTGCTCGATCGCGCGTCCAGGATTCACCGGGCGCCCGAGCGCGGCGCGGCCTGACGGTCGAGCCGCGCACCGCGGGTTGCCATGCCTATCGGTGAATTCGAACTCATAGAACGCTACCTGAGCCGCCTCGGTGCCCAGCGCGACGACGTGGTGCTTGGCGTAGGCGACGACGCGGCGCTGCTGCGGCCGCCCCCGGGACTGGAGCTGGTCCTGGCAGCGGATACCATCGTTGAGGGAGAGCACTTCCCGGCCGGCATGGCGCCGTATGACATCGGGCACCGTGTCCTGGCCGTTAACCTCAGCGACCTGGCCGCCATGGGGGCCGAGCCGGCCTGGGCCCTGTTGACGCTGACGCTCTCGCGGGCAGACCCCGAGTGGATGCGGGAATTCGCCTCCGGGCTGCATGAAATTGCCCGCCAGCATGGCGTAGCGCTGGTGGGCGGCGACACCACGGCAGGACCCTTGACGGCGACCATCGCCATCGCCGGATTCGTACCGCCGGGACAGGCATTGCGGCGCAGCGGGGCGCGGCCGGGGGATGAAATCTGGGTAAGCGGCACACCCGGGGATGCCGCGGCCGGCCTGCAGGTGCTGCTCGGCCAGCTTGATGCGCCCGCAGACGTGCTGGAGCCACTGAAGCAGAGATTCTGCCGGCCCGAACCGAGAATTGGGCTCGGCCTGGTCCTGCGCGGCATTGCCAGTGCCTGCATAGACATATCCGACGGACTGGCCGGCGATCTGGGGAAGCTCTGCGCTGCCAGCGGGGTGGGCGGCGACATCGACTCTACACTGCTGCCGCGTTCCGCGGCGATCCGGGGCGCGATGGATCCCGAGGCGGCACGGCGAGTTGCACTCGCGGGCGGCGACGACTATGAACTTCTGTTCACCCTGCCGCCCGGTACCGATGCAGCCGCGCTCGAACGCGCTGCCGGCATTGCCATCACGCGGATCGGCCTCGTCGTCGAGGGCACCGGCGTTGCCGTCGACGGCGAGCCCGTAGAACGAGAGATTGGTCACGGTTTCGACCACTTTCGCTGAGTGACGGACCGGTGCCGCGAAGCGGGAACCAGTTCACGGAGGCGCTGCCATTTAACTGAATATCCTTGCTCTCGTTCCCCGGGCCGCACCTGATGAAGCTGCGCCCGCTGCCAGAGGGCCCAGCCACCTTGATCGCTACGCTCCCCATCCTCCACAGCCCGGGTGCACCCACGCCGGCACTGACGCCAGACCGGCTCGGCAAGTACGAGGTGATCCGCGAGGTCGGACGCGGGTCTACCGGGACCGTCTACCTGTCGCATGATCCGTACTACGGCCGCGACGTGGCAATCAAGGTCTACCAGTCCAGCACCGATGACGAGGAACGCGCCCGCGTTGCGCGCAAGATGTTCCTGTCCGAGGCCCACATGGTGGGCATGCTGCAGCACCCCAACATCATGCCGATCTTCGATGCGGGCGAGGAGAACGGCCTCTACTACGTCGTTACCGAATTCGTCAACGGCGCCAGGACACTGGCCGCCTACACGCGGCCGGACAACCTGCTGCCCGTCGACGACGTCGTTGCCATCATGTTCAAGTGCGCAAAGGCCCTGCACTACGCCCATTCGCGCGGGGTGATCCATCGCGACATAAAGCCCAGCAACCTGATGCTCACCACGGACAGCGATCTGCGCATCATCGATTTCGGCATCGCGATCCTTAGCGATGCCGACATCTCTCGCATCGAGGGCATCGCTGGCAGCCCGAGCTACATGTCGCCTGAACAGGTCCAGTCGCTCGAGATCACCGGACAGTCAGACCTCTACGCGCTTGGGGCGGTGATGTACGAACTGCTGACCGGCTTCCGGCCGTTTCGTGCTGGTACCCTGGCAAAGCTTCTACACCAGATCGTTTACGCGACGCCGGCACCGGTCCACACGCTCAGAAGCGATGCACCGGCCGAGCTCGAGGAAGTCATCGGCAGGGCGATGCACAAGGATCCGGCGTCGCGATTCAAGAACGGGCTGGAGTTCGCCGGCGCCCTGGCACAGCTGCACTCACAGCTGCGTAACCAGACCGACAAGATCGACCGGCAGGAACACTTTGCGCTGCTGCGCAAATTGAAGTTCTTCCATGAGTTCGCGACTGCAGAAATCTGGGAGGTCCTGCGGGCCGCCACCTGGCACAACTATGGTCCAGATGAGGAAATCGTCAAGGAAGGCGCGATCGACGACCGTTTTTACGTGATCGTTTCGGGCCAGTGCCGGGTCGGGCGAAATGGCAAGGGCATTGGCCTTCTCGAGACCGGCAGCTGCTTCGGTGAGACCAGTTACGTACGCGGCGCCAAGCGGCAGGCGACCATCGCGGCCAACAGCGATGTCACCATCCTGCAGGTCAGTTCGACGCTGCTGGAGCAGGCCTCGCAGGCCTGCCAGCTGCGCTTCAACAAGGTATTCCTGAAGTCGCTTATCGGCCGGCTGCAGACCGGCGGGGCAGCGGCGTCGCTGTCGGGGTGACGAACGGCGGCGGGACGCGTGGATTGCGAGTCGTGAGCAGCGATTCGTCACCAGGCTGCGGCTATTACTGGCGCCCACCCATCACAGCTGGCCTTTCTTGTCGTGTTCCACCAGCGCGTAGGCCGAATGGTTGTGGATCGACTCGAAGTTCTCCGCCTCGATGCTGTAGGCGTCGATGCGCTCGTCGTTGTTGAGGCTCACAGCAATGTCGCGGACCAGGTCCTCGACGAACTTGGGGTTATCGTAGGCGCGCTCGGTTACGTATTTCTCGTCTGGCCGCTTCAGGATGCCGTATAGCTCGCAGGAAGCCTCCCTTTCCGCAACGTCGATCAGCTCCTCGATCCAAACGTGGCTATTCAGCCTGGCAGTGATGGTCACGTGCGAGCGCTGGTTGTGGGCGCCGTAGTCGCTGATGCCTTTCGAACAGGGGCACAGGCTGGTCACCGGGACAGTGACCTTCAGCCACATCTCGGTCTGGCCCGACTTGTGCTCTCCCACCAGGCAGGCACGGTAGTCCATGAGGCTCTCGACGCCTGATACCGGTGCCCGCTTCATTACGAAGTAGGGAAAGGACATCTCGACATGTCCTGCCTCGGAATCCAGATACTCGGTCATCTCGGCGAGCATCAGGCGGAAGGATTCGACCGAGATCTCGCGCTCGTGCCGGTGCAGGATCTCGACGAACCTCGACATGTGGGTGCCCTTGAAGTCGTGGGGCAGGTGCACGTACATGTTGAAGCTGGCGACGGTATGCTGTTCCCCGCCCGAGCGATCCTGGATGCGGACCGGGTGAAACACGTCCTTGATGCCGACCTTGTTGATCGGAATGCGACGGGTATCGGCCCGGCCCTGAACGTCCTCGATGGTCATGGTGAGCGGCTTTTTGACAGTCGCGGTAGTCATGTGCGTCCTGGGGAACGGCGTCAAGTGCTGGCCGGCAGCGGGGGGCTGCGGCGCTATTTATACCAGAAGATGCCGTTGACCCTGCTCCGGCGATGCCTCACGCACCCGCCGGAACCGCGCGCGGGTGCCTCTGGCGGGCCCAGAACCTGCTGATCGACGCCCTCAGTCCAGCCAGGTCGAGGCCGGCGTCAGCAAGGTTTTCTTCCCGCGAGCCATGTTCGATGAAACGGTCGGGGATGCCGAGTGCCAGGCTGGGGATCGCCACGGCCTGCTGTTGCAGGCACTGCAGCACCGCATCGCCGGCGCCGCCGGCGACGGCGTTGTCCTCGATTGTGACGATCGCCGCGTGGCGGCGCGCGATGTCCAGGATCCGGTCCTGGTCGAGCGGCTTCACGAAACGCATATTGACGACGGTGGCGTCGAGTTCGGCACCGATCTGCTCAGCTGGCACCACCATGGCCCCGAAGGCGAGCAGCGCCAGCCCGCTGTGGCCCTCGCGGCGCAACTCGGCATGCCCGATCGGCAGGGCGGCCATTTCCGCGCTGACTGCCACACCCGGGCCCTGGCCGCGCGGGTAACGCACCGCGGCCGGCCGGTCGAGCGTGGTCGCCGTATAGAGCATCTGTCGGCACTCGTTTTCGTCTGCCGGGGCCATGATCACGAGGTTGGGTACGCAGCGCAGGTAGGACAGATCGAATGCCCCCTGGTGGGTCGCGCCGTCGCTGCCGACAAGGCCGCCCCGGTCGATCGCAAACACGACCGGCAGGCCCTGCAGGGCCACGTCGTGGATCAGCTGGTCGTAGCCGCGCTGCAGGAAGGTCGAGTAGATGGCTACGACGGGTCTCAGGCCTTCGCAGGCAAATCCCGCGGCCAGCGTTACCGCATGCTGTTCGGCGATGGCGACGTCGAAGTAACGGTCGGGGAAACGGCGCTCGAATTCGACCAGCCCCGAGCCTTCTCGCATCGCGGGAGTGATGCCGACGATGCGGTGATCCCGCTCGGCCATGTCGCAAAGCCACTGACCGAAGACCTTTGAGTAACTGGGGCCGGAGGATTTCTCCTTGCGCAGCGTGCCGCTGGCGGGATCGAACGGGCCCGGTCCATGCCACTTGATCGGGTCCGCTTCAGCCGGCGCATAGCCCTTGCCCTTCTGGGTCACCACGTGGAGCAGCTGTGGGCCTTTGCGTTCGCGCATGTTGCCAAGCGTGGCGGCCAGTGCAGTGACGTCGTGGCCGTCCACCGGACCGATGTAGTTGAACCCCATCTCCTCGAACAGGGTGCCGGGGAGGACCATGCCTTTGGCGTGTACTTCAGAACGCCGGACGAGCTCCCAGGCTGCCGCCGGCATGCGCCGCAGCACTTTCTTGGAGTTCTCGCGCAGGTGCTCGTAGACCTTTCCGGAAAGTAACCGCGCCAGGTAATTGGACAGCGCGCCGACGTTCTCCGAAATCGACATGTCGTTGTCGTTCAGGATGACCAGCAGGTCGACGTCGAGGCTGCCGGCATGATTCAACGCCTCCCAGGCGAGCCCCGCGCTCATCGCGCCGTCACCGATGATGGCCGCGACGCGACGATCGCCGCCCTCCAAACGGTTTGCAATCGCCATGCCGAGCGCAGCACTGATCGAGGTGCTGGAATGGCCGACCCCGAAGGTGTCGTAGACGCTCTCCGGCCGGGCAGGGAAGGGAGCCAGACCGTCCTTGTGCTTGATCGTCACCAATTGTTCGCGCCGGCCGGTGAGCACCTTGTGCGGATAGGCCTGGTGGCCTACGTCCCAGACCAGCCTGTCGTGGGGAGTGTCGAAAACGTAGTGCAGCGCGACCGTGAGCTCGACCGCGCCGAGTCCGGCGGCGAAATGGCCGCCGCGCTGGCTGACGGTATGCACCAGGAAGTCGCGTAGCTCCGCGCTCAGTGCCGGCAGGTCGGCAGGCGGCAGAGCACGCAACTCAACCGGGGAGTCGATCTTCGCGAGCAGCGGATACAGGCTGGCATCGACCATGGGCGCAGTTTACCGTGCTGCTACTGCTGGCGTTCCACGATATACATCGCCATCTGCCTCAGCCCGTCGGCCTCGTTTCCGAAGGCATCGAGCGCCGCCAGGGCCTCCTCGCGCAACGCCAGTGATCGGGCCCTTGACGCATCGATGCCGGCCACCGCCGGATAGGTGGGTTTCTCGGCGGCGGCATCGGCCCGCACCGGCTTGCCGACCAGATCCGCGTCGCCCAGCACGTCGAGGAGATCATCGACGATCTGGAAGGCGAGACCCAGCGCCGAGCTGTAGCGGCGCAGGCCGGAGTTCCTCTCAGACGTCAGCTCGGGGCGCGCGGCCGCCGCCATCATCACGCTGGCTTCGATCAGGGCGCCGGTCTTGCGGCGGTGCATTTCCTCCACTTCCGTGATGTCCAGGCGCCGGCCGACTGCGGCCAGGTCCATGGACTGACCGCCAGCCATGCCGGCGGTCCCGCTGGCGACCGCCAGCGTGCGTATCATTTCCACCCGCGCCGCCGGGTCAGGGGTCATTGCGGCATCGCTGGCCAGGATCTCGAACGCCAGCACCTGCAGGGCATCTCCGGCGAGGATTGCGGTCGCTTCGTCGAAGGCGCGGTGAGTCGTTGGCCGGCCGCGTCGCAGGTCATCGTCGTCCATGGCTGGAAGGTCGTCGTGGATCAGCGAGTAGGCATGAATCAGCTCGACGGCGGCCGCCGGCGCGTCGAGTTCCGCTGCTGCAGCACCGATCGCCTCGCCGGCGAGGTAGCACAGCGCTGGACGTATTCGCTTGCCTGTCCCGAGTACCGCGTAGCGCATGGCCTCGTGCAGCCGGCGAGGCGGGAGCGTCGCCGCCGGAAGGCAGTGCTCGAGAGTCCGCTCTGTACGTAACTGGTAAGCGGCCAGACGATCGAGCAGCGCGTCATGCGGACGGACCACTACCTGGGCCTCAGTCCTGCTCGTCTGGCTCGAAGTCTTCGAGCATCGCCTGGGCGCCGGGCTTGGCGCTCAGGACACGAACCTTCTGCTCCGCCTGCTTGAGCGCCGCCTGGCATGTCCGGGTCAGTTCCACGCCACGCTCGAACTGCTTGAGCGACTCCTCGAGCGGCAGGTCGCCATGCTCAAGGCGCTCGACAATTCCTTCGAGTTCACTCATGGCGGCCTCGAAATCGACGCCCTTGGTCTTCTTGGTCACGTGTTTGTCGCGATGCATGGGAGGGATGGGTCGGCTAAGGTACACAGACCGATCAAGCAGGGTCAACGGAGGATTCCGGCAGCCCCGCCGCCGGCCGGCGGGAGTCGCTACCGGCGCAAGAGTTGACTTGCGGAAGCATTCGTAAGAAGATTCCCTGGATTATTAGACCATGTCTAGAAAAACGGGCAACACCCCGTAAAATATTGATATTCTATTCATAACTGCGGTTAGTAGGAGGAAAGACGTGAACCTAAAGGGCAGCAAGACCGAGAACAACCTGAAGGAAGCCTTCGCCGGCGAATCGCAGGCGAACCGCCGCTACCTGTATTTCGCGCAGAAGGCCGACGTGGAGGGCTACAACGACGTCGCCGCAGTGTTCCGCTCGACCGCGGAAGGCGAGACCGGCCACGCCCACGGCCACCTCGAGTACCTCGAGCAGGTCGGGGATCCGGCGACCGGCCTGCCGATCGGCCAGACGGCCGACAACCTGAAGGCCGCTATTGCAGGCGAGACCCACGAGTACACTGATATGTACCCGGGCATGGCGAAGAGCGCGCGCGACGAGGGCTTCCAGGAAATCGCGGACTGGTTCGAGACGCTGGCGAAGGCCGAGCGTTCGCACGCAAACCGCTTCCAGAAGGCGCTGGACCAGCTCGGCTGATCCGGGTCCATCTGTAGTTGAAACGCCGCGGGGCGGGCATCTGCCCGCCCCGCTGTGCTTCAGGGTTGCCGTAACAGGGAGACGCACATGAGTGGCAAGATCGCCGGCGGCAGGGAAGGCAGCCTCGAGGCGCCAACGCGCCATGCGCTCGACTGGAAGAGCGAGGATTTCTGGAACGAGGAGTCGCTCTACAAGGAGCTCGAGCGCGTCTACGACATCTGCCATGGCTGTCGCCGCTGCGTCAGCCTCTGTAACTCGTTCCCGGTGCTGTTCGACCACGTGGACGAGTCGCCGACCGGCGAACTCGACAGCGTGCCCAGGAGTGCCTACTGGGATGTGGTCGACCATTGCTACCTCTGCGACATGTGCTACCTGTCGAAGTGTCCCTACGTGCCGCCCCATCCCTGGAATCTTGACTTCCCGCACCTCATGCTCCGGGCCAAGGCGGTCCATTTCAGGAAAGGACAGACGAAGTTTCGCGACAAGTTGCTGACATCGACCGACCTGGTCGGGTCGCTGGCCGGCATTCCGGTCGTATCGGAGGTGGTTAATGCCGCGAACCGCAGCAAACTCGGGCGCAAGCTGCTCGACAAGACGCTGGGTGTGCACGCCGACGCACCGCTGCCCGAGTATTACTCGAAGTCCTTCCAAAAGCGCGAGGCCCGCCGCGCCAAGCCAGTGATCGAAACGGTGGCGACCGAGGAGACCCGCGGCAAGGTCGTGCTGTTCGCGACCTGCTACGGCAACCGGAACCTGCCGCAGATGAACGAGGACCTCGTTGCCGTGTTCAACCACAACGGCATAGAAGTAACGACGTTCGCCCAGGAGAAGTGCTGTGGCATGCCGAAGCTGGAGCTGGGCGACCTCGAATCGGTCGCGAAGCTGAAGGACGCCAATATCCCCGAGCTGGCACGGCTGGTGGACCAGGGGTGGGACGTCGTGGTGCCGGTGCCCTCCTGCGCGCTGATGTTCAAGCAGGAGCTGCCGCTGATCTTTCCCGAGGACGAGCAGGTCAGGAAGGTTCAGGTGAGGACGTTCGATCCGTTCGAGTACCTGATGCTCCGGCACAAGGCCGGCAGGCTGCGCACCGACTTCCAGAATCCGCTTGGCAAGGTCGCCTACCACGTACCCTGCCACCTGCGCGTGCAGCGCATGGGCCTGAAGACCCGCGACGCGCTCAAGCTTGTGCCTGACACGACCATCGAAGTGATCGAGCGCTGCTCGGGGCACAATGGCACCTATGCGGTCAAGCGCGAGTATCACGATGTTTCGGTCAAGATAGGCCGTCCGGTGGTACAGCGCGTCGAGTCTGCCCAGGCCGACCACTATTCCAGTGACTGCCCGATGGCGGGGGACCAGATCGAGCATGGCCTCGTGAACAAGGGCAAGGGACCCGAGCATCCCCTCAGCCTCATTCGCCACGCCTACGGAATCTGAGGAGACACATGGAAACGACGAGCAATACCGAGATCCGCCTGCGCGGCCCGCTCAAGTCGAGCGACCTGTTCAGCCTGGAGCAGTACGCGCGCCAGCGCGGCGACTTTCGTAACCGGGTGATCGAGCACAAGAAACATCGCAAGATAGCGATCGGGCCGAATGCGACCTGGCTGTTCGAGGACCGACTGACCATCCAGTACCAGATCCAGGAAATGCTTCGGGTCGAGCGGATCTTCGAGCCGGAGGGCATCCAGGATGAACTTGACGCCTACAATCCGCTGATTCCTGACGGGAGCAACTGGAAGTCGACGTTCATGATCGAGTATCCGGATGCGGACGAGCGCAAAGTGGCGCTCGAACAGATGAAGGGTGTCGAGCGGCGTTGCTATGTCCAGGTTGACGGCTTCGAGCGTGTCTACGCCGTCGCCGACGAGGACCTCGAGCGCGAGAACGCCGAGAAGACTTCGTCGGTACATTGGCTGCGATTCGAGCTCACCCCTGCCATGCGCACCGCGGTGAAGTCGGGCGCACAGGTCTCGGTCGGGATCGATCACCCGGCCTACGAACACTCGACCAACCTGTCCCCCGAGTCGATCCAGGCGCTGTCCCGCGAACTCGACTGACGGGCGCCAGCAGCGACCACGCGGCTGGGGCTGGCGACGTTGGTCCCGCAGAGCCTGCTGACCGCGCGCCGGCACGGCGTCGGGTCGGGCTGGTAGAATGCGCGCGCCCATCGTGGGCACATGCAGGCAATCGCCAACTGATGACCCAGACCTATACCGCGTCAGACATCGAGGTCCTTTCCGGACTTGATCCCGTGCGCCGCCGCCCGGGCATGTACACCGATACCCGCAACCCCAATCACCTCGCCCACGAGGTCGTCGACAACAGCGTCGACGAGGCCATTACGGGGCATTGCAAGCTGATCGCGGTCACTGTGCACAAGGACGGCTCGCTGTCGGTCGAGGACGACGGCCGTGGCATGCCGGTCGACCTGCACCCGAAGGAAAAGCTGCCGGGCGTCGAGCTCATACTCACTCGCCTGCACGCGGGCGGCAAGTTCAATGACAAGACCTACCAGTACTCGGGTGGACTGCACGGGGTGGGTGTGTCGGTAGTCAATGCGCTGTCGAAGAACCTCGATTGCTGGGTCAGGCGCGGTGGCAAGGAATACAACATCTCCTTCAAGGACGGGCGGACCGTCTCCAAGCTGGAGGTGGTCGGGAACGCCAGGCGTGGCGTCACTGGCACCACCGTGCGCTTCTGGCCCGACCCCAAGTTCTTCGATTCGCCGGTATTTTCGCTGCCGCGCCTGAAGCACATGCTTCGTGCCAAGGCAGTGCTATGTCCGGGACTGCGCATGTGCCTCACCGTGGAGGCGTCGGGCGAGACGGAAGAGTGGTTTTTCACGGGTAACCTGTCCGAGTATCTCGCCGAGGAACTCGGCAAGGTCGCGACGCTGCCGGCCGAACCGTTTGCTGGAAGCCTGAAGGGCGGCACGGAGGTGGCCGAGTGGGCGCTGTGCTGGGCGCCCGATGCCGAGGCCCAGGTCGCCGAGAGCTACGTCAACCTGATTCCGACCCCTGAGGGTGGAACCCACGTCAACGGGCTGCGCTCCGGCATTACCGAGGCGATGCGCGACTTCTGCGAATTCCGCAATCTGCTTCCGCGGGGCCTCAAGCTGGCGCCGGAAGATGTCTGGCACTCCGTCAGCTTCGTCCTCTCGGTCAAGATGCAGGACCCGCAGTTTGCCGGGCAGATGAAGGAAAAGCTGTCCTCGAGGGAATCAGCCGCCTTCGTCTCGGGCGTGGTCAAGGACGCCTTCGCCCTGTGGCTCAATCAGCACCCGGAAGCGGGCGAGGCGATTGCCCAGTTTGCGATCGGCAACGCGCAGGAGCGCGTTCGGGCGGCACAGAAAGTCTCGCGCAAGCGCATCGTCAGTGGTCCGGCCCTGCCCGGCAAGCTGGCCGACTGCCGCCTGCAGGAGCCGGCCCGCTGCGAGCTTTTCCTGGTCGAGGGCGACTCGGCCGGCGGTTCGGCCAAGCAGGCGCGCGAGCGCGAGTTCCAGGCAGTCATGCCGCTCAGGGGCAAGATACTCAACACCTGGGAGGTCGACTCGGCCGGGGTGCTGCAGTCGCAGGAGGTCAGCGACATCGCCACGGCACTGGGAGTCGATCCCGGCTCGACCGACCTGTCGGCGTTGCGCTACCACAAGGTCTGCATACTCGCCGACGCCGACTCCGATGGAGCGCATATCGCCACGCTGCTGTGCGCGCTGTTCCTGCGGCACTTCCGTCCGCTGGTGCTAGCGGGTCATGTCCATGTCGCCATGCCGCCGCTGTTCCGGATCGACCTGGGAAAGCAGGTCTTCTATGCGCTCGGTGAGCACGACCGGCAGGGCATCCTCGACCGCATCGCGGCCGAGGGCCTGCGCGGCAAGCCGGTGGTGACGCGGTTCAAGGGGCTCGGGGAGATGAGCCCGATACAGCTGCGCGAAACGACCATGGCGCCGGAAACGCGGCGTCTGGTTCGGCTGACCGTCGAGCCCAAGGACGATACCGACAAGATGCTCGACATGCTTCTGGCCAAGAAACGCTCGGCGGATCGACGCGAGTGGCTGGAATCGAAAGGGAACCTGGCTGAAGTGTGAGGCGGGGTTCCCATACAGGAACACAAAATGCAGGAACTTGAACTGAATTTCGAGGGAATCGAGCAGCGGCCGCTCAAGGCTTTCACGGAGAAGGCGTATCTCGACTACTCGATGTACGTCATCCTCGATCGCGCGCTGCCGCAGCTGGCCGACGGCCTCAAGCCCGTGCAGCGGCGCATCATCTATGCGATGAGCGAACTCGGCCTGTCCGCGACCTCAAAGCACAAGAAGTCGGCGCGGACCGTGGGCGACGTCATCGGCAAGTACCATCCGCATGGCGACTCGGCCTGCTACGAGGCCATGGTGCACATGGCGCAGGACTTTTCCTATCGCTACCCGATCGTCGATGGCCAGGGCAACTGGGGTTCGACCGACGATCCAAAATCCTTTGCGGCGATGCGCTACACGGAAGCGCGGCTGCGTTCGTACTCGCAGCTGCTGCTGAGCGAACTCGGCCAGGGCACCGTCGACTGGACCCCCAATTTCGATGGCACCCTGGACGAACCGGTGCTGCTGCCGGCGCGGCTGCCCAACGTGCTGTTGAACGGCGCGTCGGGAATCGCGGTCGGCATGGCTACCGACGTCCCGCCGCATAACCTCCGCGAGGTCGCTGCGGCCTGTATTCACCTGCTCGACGATCCCGAAGCCTCGGTCCGCGACCTCTGCAAGCATGTCAAGGGACCTGACTTCCCGATGGGCGCCGAGATCGTCACGCCGAAGGCGGACTTACGGCAGATATACGAGACCGGCGGGGGCTCATTTCGCGCGCGCGCGGTCTACGAAATCGAGGACGGTGAAATTGTCGTCACCGCGCTGCCCTACCAGGTCTCGGGATCCAAGGTTCTCGAACAGGTTGCCGCACAGATGCGCGCGAAGAAGTTGCCCATGGTCGAAGACCTGCGCGACGAGAGCGATCACGAGCAGCCGACCCGACTGGTCATCACACCACGCTCCAGTCGCGTGGACGTCGAGCAGCTGATGACCCACCTGTTCGCGACGACCGACCTGGAGCGCAGCTATCGCGTCAACATGAACGTCATCGGCCTGGACGGCCGGCCGCAGGTCATGTCGCTCAAGGCGCTGCTGGCCGAATGGCTCGAATTCCGCCAGGCGACGGTCCGCCGCCGTCTCGACTGGCGCCTGGGCAAGGTGACCGCACGCCTGCACGTGCTCGACGGACTGCTGGTCGCCTACTTGAACCTCGACGAGGTGATCCGGATCGTGCGCACGGAGGATGAGCCCAAGCCCGTCCTCATGAAGCGCTTCGAACTCTCCGACATCCAGGCCGAGGCCATCCTGGAGACCAAGCTGCGTCACCTCGCCAGGCTGGAGGAGATGAAGATCCGGGGCGAGCAGGCTGAACTCGCGACGGAACGGGATTCTCTCGAGAAGACGCTTGCAAGCAAGGCGCGCCTGCGCAAGCTGGTCCGCGCGGAGCTGGAACGGGACGTCGAGATGTTCGGTGACGAACGCCGCACACGTATCGTGGAGAGGGCGGCGGCGCAGGCAATCGACGAGACCGAGCTGGTGGCGAGCGAGCCGGTGACTGTGGTGCTATCCAAGGCAGGCTGGGTTCGAGCTGCCAAGGGCCACGACATCGATCCGTCACAACTGTCCTACAAGACCGGCGACGGCTTCGAGGCCGCGGCCCGCGGTCGTAGCACCCAGCAGGCGGTGTTCCTCGACTCGACCGGGCGTACCTACGGCCTGCCGGCCCACGGCCTGCCGGGCGCAAGGGGGCAGGGCGAGCCACTCTCCGGCCGACTCGACCCGCCGGATGGCGCCAGCTTTCCGGCGGTGATGCTGGGCGAGCCAGCCGACCGCTGGTTGCTCGCCTGCGACGGCGGTCAGGGATTCGTCGCGCGGCTCGAGAGCCTGTATGCGCGCAATCGGGCCGGCAAGGCGGTGTTCAACCTTCCGCAGAACGCCCGCATGTTGCCGGCAAGTCCGGTGCCGGAAACTGGTGAGGCGCTCGTGTGCGCGGTCAACAGCGAGGGCCGACTGCTTGCATTCCCCGTCGCCGATCTGCCGGAGATGGAGAAGGGCCGCGGCAACCTGATATTCGGTGTGCCCGGCAAGAAGGCCAGGAATCGTGCCGAGTTGATGACCGCGGTCGCGGTGGTCGGTGAGGGCGGCAAGCTCGCGGTACTGTGCGGCGACCGCCGCATGACTCTGTCGTGGAAGGACCTCGATAACTATCGGGGCGAGCGGGGTCAGCGTGGCGCGGTCCTGCCGCGGGGATGGCGCAAGGTTGATCGGCTACAGGCCGAGTAAGAGGAAGCAGATCATCCAAGTACCACTGCTTCCGGAGCGTTGACGAAAAATCCCTGGATGTACTCCACGCCGAGCTGCCACAGCACCGCCATGGTGTTGGCGTCCTCCACGCGCTCGGCGATCGTTGCCGCCTTGTGGCTGCGGGCCAGTTCCACCAGCTCCTTGACCCGTTGCTGCTTGTCCTGGGCGGTAGCCAGGCCCTGCATCAGGGATCCGTGCACCTTCACGAAATCGGGATTGAGGTGAGTGATCAGGGTTTCGGTGTCGCGGCCGCTGCCGAAGCCCTCGACCGCCAGCCGGAAGCCAAGGGATGACAGCTTTGCCCTGAGCGCGACGGCTTCCTTGAGCTGCTGGCCGGCTGCCTCCTCATGCACCTGGAAGATTATCCGGGCGGGCTCGATCTTCGAAGCCCTGAGCTGGTTGCCGAGCCAATCCGGCAGGGACGGGTCGGCGATCGTCGCGCGCGAAAGCCTGACGAACAGGCCGGCCGGTGCGCGCGAGGCGCAAAACGAAACCGACGCGCCGATGACCCAGCGATCAATGTTCCGGGTCAGGTCGTTGCGCTCGGCAACCTCGATGAATTCCGATGGCAGTACTTCGTCGCCCTGTTCATCCAGCATGCGGACGACGACGTCGAACATATCGGGGCTGTCGCCGCCGAGCAGGCTTGCGATGGGCTGCTGCATCAGGCGGAATCGGTTCTCCATCAGGGCGGACTTGATGCGTTGAACCCACATCTTGTCCGAATCCTGCAACTTCAGCAGGGTGTCGGTGTGCTCGAGCGCGTGGACGCGGTTGCCACCGAGATCCCTGCCGCGGCGATTGGCACGAAAAGCGTCAGCTGCCGGTCCTTCGGGATCTGACACGGATGGCGGGATTATCGCCAGGCCGATGGTGCAGGTCGTCGACAACGAACGGTCGCTGACCTGGAACACATGGGCTGCGATCTTGCCGACGACATGTTCCGCCCAGGCCTGCACGTCGCTGGAGTTTCCACGCTGCACCAGGATCATGAAGCCGTTGCCGGCGAAGCGTCCGACAAGGTCGCCGGGATTCAGCAGCTCGCGCAGGCGGCCTGCGAACTCGATCAGGAACTCCTCGCCTGGCAGCACCCCGAGCTCACCGAGTATTTTCTCGTACTTGTCCGGCTCGATGTAGACGAGGTGTCGTACCCCGCCCCTCAGCGGCGACCCGAGCCGCTTGGTCAATTCCTCCACGAAGTAGCCACGATGGAGGAAGCCAGTGCCGGGATCGTGCTGCATGGCGTCGTTGAGACGCGCCTCCAGTGCACGGCGGTCGCGGCTTCCCGCCGTGACTGAGACACGGACGCAGGGCTCCCCCTCCAGCTCGCCACGCGACAGCAGCAGATCGAGGGGAATGGAGGAGCCGTCAGTCAACTCCGCCGAAGCTCGCAGGGTGTGACCGGGCCACTTGCCCTGCAGGCAGGCAATCACTGCTCCCTTGAGCGCGGCATGGGATTCATGCTCGAACTCGTCCATGAGTGGCGCGCCGACCACGGATTCCGCCGAGTCGTGACCGAACAGTTCGATCCAGGCCGGGTTGGCATCGACGATGATGCCTTCCTGGACCTGCGCAATGGCGTCCGCCGAGCCCTGCATCAGATCGTTGAGCTGGCGCTGGTATTCGTGTGCCACCGACATGGTCGCGGACAGTGAGCGTTCCATCCGGTGTGCCTTCAGTTCGCGATCGACGACCAGCCGCAGTCGCTCGAGATTGGCCAGCGTCACGGCATCCTCGGCGCCGAGCGCCAGCGCTCTTGCTATCTTCTCCTCGTCAAGGGCGTCATGTACGACGATTACAGGCACGTCCGGAGCGAAACGGCCGCGGAATTCCATCGCAACCGGCAGGTCGATCAGGTCATCGTCCGCAAAGATGATCAGCATGTCCGGGACGAGCTGCGTCAGCGCATCGCCGAGGTCGCCGCCCTCGGGCAACCAGCTCAGGTGGACCGGATGCCCGGCGTTGCGCAGCGTCTTGTTGATCGTCTCAACGTGGTCCTGGTGCCGGGTCATGACGATCATCGGCACAGCGGCTGGCTGGTTCAAATGTGCCTCCCGGGGCGGGGCTGACCAAATTCTGCCGCGAGTCTAGCATCCGTAGATTGCCGAATTGCGCGACCGGCGTCTTGGAACGCTTCTCCGGCGTTTCCTGCGCCGGTCCGTGGCGATGTTACCCCGCGAGCCCGTCATTATCCGGCTCCCACCAGGGTCCGGGCTGGTCCGGCAGTCAGCTTGCGGCTATCATACGCGGCCCTTTTTGGGTACCTACGGTCCGCTATTGTGCGGGCAGCCACGGCGGAAGCAATGTCCACCTACAACACCAATGAATTCAAGTCAGGCCTGAAGATCCTTCTCGACTCCGACCCGTTCGTGATCGTCGAGAACGAATTCGTCAAGCCTGGCAAGGGCCAGGCCTTCAACCGTGTGAGGATCCGCAACCTCAAGACCGGGCGTACCATCGAGCGCACCTTCAAGTCGGGCGACACGGTCGAGGGCGCCGACGTCGTCGATGTCGACATGCAGTATCTCTACGCCGACGGCGACTTCTGGCACTTCATGCAGCCGGAGTCCTTTGAGCAGTACACCGCCAGCAAGGAAGCTGTGGGCGATGCGGCACAATGGCTCAAGGACGGGCTGACCTGCATCGTCACCCTGTGGAACGGCCAGCCGCTCACGATCGCGCCTCCCGCCCACGTCGAGCTGAAGATCGTGGAGACCGATCCGGGCATGAAGGGCGACACCGTCACTGGCGGTACCAAGGTTGCCAAGCTCGAGACCGGTGCTGTCGTGAAAGTGCCGTTGTTCCTCAATGAAGGCGAGATCATCCGCGTCGATACCCGCAGCGGCGAGTACATCGCGCGCGTCAGATAAGCCGCTCGCCGGTGCCCGGCACCGTGGTCCCGTAGTCTCACGGCCGGCCCGCTGGCTGCGGGCGGGGATTTCCCCCTGCCGCTCCGAAAGCCGACAGTCGCTTACAGGGGGAACCCCGCCCTAGCTGCGCACCGGCCAAATGGTGCCGCAACTTGGCGCGGGCGAAGGAGGGCCGGCCCCGGAGCGAGCGAGTTTCTGCCTTTCCGAGCGAGCGCAGGGCGGACCGGCCCGACGAACGCCCGTCGGGCCAGCATTAAAACGTGTCGATTCCGGCGAGCCGCCAGTCGCAGCCCTCGGCGATCATTGCGGCGACCTGCTCCAGCCCGGCCGCATCGACTTCGTCAAAGCGCGCGAGCAGGGGACTGTCGAGGTCGATCACCCCGATGAGCCGACTACCGCTGGAGATTGGCACGACCAGTTCCGATTCCGACGCCGTGTCACAGGTGATGTGGTCGGCAAAGGCATGTACGTCGGGGACCACGAGGCTGCGTCGCTCGGCCGCCGCCGTTCCGCAGACCCCGCGACCCATCGCGATACGGACACAGGCTGGCATTCCCTGGAACGGGCCGACCACGAGTTCCCCGCCACGCAGGAAATAGAAGCCTGCCCAGTTCAGGTTAGGCACAAGGGCATACAGCAAGGCTGCAGTATTGGCAGTGTTGGCCCAGGGATCGCGCTCGCCGGCCAGCAGGCCGCCGAGTTGACGAACCAGTCCGGCATAGAGTTCCTGCTTGTCCGCGCCTGCATTCGTATCGACCGTGAAACCCATCGTGATCGCCTCAGGCAAACTCGACCGGGAAAGTCATGGCAGCGTCGATTGCAGGCAGCGATAGCGCCGCCATCACCAGGCGATCGAAGCCTAGCGCAACACCGGCGCAATCTGGCAGGCCCTGCTGCAGGCTTGCCAGGAAGCGCTCGTCCAGCGGTCTTGGCGGCTGCCCACGACGAGCCCGCTCAGCGAGGTCGGATTCAAAGCGCCGGCGCTGCTCGCGCGAATCGGCCAGTTCATGGAAGCCGTTGGCAAGTTCGATGCCGTCCAGGTAGAGCTCGAATCGTTCGGCCACCGGGAACTCACCCGGGCGGATGCGCGCCAGGGACGCCTGGGAAGCTGGATAGTCGTACAGGAACACGGGTGCGTCCCGGCCGAGGCCCGGGCCAACCACGGCGGAAACCAGCAGGTCGAGCAACGCTTCAGCGTCCGTTGCGGAAACCGGCACATCGATCGCGTGGCGTGCCAGGGTCATGCGTAACTCGGCCGGGGTCGCAGTCATCGGGTCGGTGCCGGCCAGTTCCATGACTGCCTGGCGGTAGGTGATACGCCTGGGCGGCGCCAGTGTGCGGACGCCAGCCACTGCGCGGGATACGAGCGCCTCGACGTCGTCCATCAGTCGCGGCGCGTCGAAGCCGAGCCGATACCATTCGATCATGGTGAATTCGGGATTGTGCCGCGTGCCCCTTTCGCCGTCGCGGAACACATGACAGATCTGGTAGCAGTCCCCAAGGCCGGCAGCCAGCAGCCGCTTCATGGGATACTCGGGTGACGTCTGCAGGTACATGCGGCCGGCGCCGGAGAGTTCCGCCGGTACGGACTCGAGATGAATGTCCGTCACGCCGGCCCGCGACAGCTGGGGAGTGTCCACTTCGATCACGCCCTGCTCCGCGAAATGGGAACGCACGCGGCCGAGCATCGCAGCGCGCTCGCTCAGGACCTGCAATGCGGCGGAGGGGCGCCACACCAGCTGGCTCATGGCGTCAGCGTCGCGATCCGCTCGCCCATGCGCACGGTGGCACCGGCGGTGAGCCGCGGGCTGATCTGCGTACGGCCCGGCGGGAACATCAGGATCACCGTCGACCCCATGTTGAACTTGCCTAGCTCGGCGGCCTTTTCCAGGGCGATCAGCGGATCGCCGATCGGCAGGTCGCGTATCCGGTGGCTTCGCCCAGATGTGACTTCGCCCGCCCAGGAGAGGCTGATACTGCCGACGAACAGCGCGCCCACGAGGACGACGACCATCGGACCGGCCAGGGTGTCGAAAACGCAGGCGACGCGCTCATTGCGCGCGAACAGTCCCGGCACGCTGGCGGCCGTGACCGAGTTGACGCTGAACAGGTCGCCGGGTACGTGGCGCGCCCGGAGCAGCGTCCCGGTCAGCGGCATGTGGATGCGGTGATAGTTGAAGGGGGCGAGATACAAGGTGGCGAAGCTCCCGCCGTCGAACTGCCGCGCCAGGTCGTCGTCGCCGCCGAGCAGTGCCGAGCTCAAGTAGTGGATGCCCTTGGCCTGTAGCAGCATGTCCCGCTCGATGCGACCTGCCTGGCTCACGGTGCCGTCGACCGGGGAAACGACGGCATCCGCTGCCTGGTCAACCGGGCGGGCATCCGGCTTCAGCGCCCGGGTGAAGAAGGCGTTGAACGATTCGTAGGCATAGGCGTCGGGCTGCAGCGCCTCGGACAGATTGATGGAATACAGCTGAAGAAAGCTGCCAACGACCAGATTCTTGAGGGGCGCGAACCTGCTGCGTGCCACGGCGTGCATGACCCGCGAAAGCAGGTGCTGCGGCAGAAGGTGCTGCATGCCGACGAACAAGCGGTCGCCGATCTGGGTATGCCCGCGGCTCATGTCCGGTCTCCTCCGGCGCGGTCCAGGATCAACCGATAGTCGTGTGCAAGGCCGTCCGGTGTGTGCGGCGCGCTGAAGATCGCCCTGAGTGCTCCCGCCGGGTCAACCAGGAAGATGGCGGCGGTGTGATCCACTGTGTAGTTTCCAGTCTCATCCGCCGGACCCACGATCACCGCGACGCCCAGTGCCTCGGCGAGCCGCGCAAGCGACGCGTCGTCGCCGGTCACGCCAGTGAAGGACTTGTCGAAGAAGGCCAGGTACTCGGCCAGCCGTTCTGGCGTATCGCGCCCCGGGTCCACCGTCACCAGCACAACTTCGGGCTGCCACGGCCCGGGCAGGCTGGCCAGCTCGCGGCGGGCCGCGACAAGCGATGCCAGGGTAGATGGGCAGACGTCGGGGCAATGGGTGAAGCCGAAAAACAGCAAGTGCCAGCGACCAGCCAGCCGCTCGGGGCCGAAAGGAGCTGAGCGCTGGTCGAGCAGGGCAAAATCAGGCAGCGGTCGGGCAGCGGGCAGCAACGTCGCGTGCTCCAGCACCAACGGTTCGGGCGCCTGTACACGGGCCAACCACATGCCGGCCAGCGCGGCCGTCGCGGCGACCAGGGCGAGCGCTGCCATCTTCAGTGTCGGAGACATGGTCCTTGGGAAACCTGCTGATCTGGCCTTGAATTATCCCACACACTGGTTCCGGCAGGCTGCGAAGACGCTCGGGCCTTGGCCTGAACGGCTAGAATCCAGGTGATGGCAGCTTCCCCGACATCCCGCCGGCGCTCCGTCCCCCGGCGGCCGCCGGTCGCTAGCGTCGGCGAACTTGTGGCCTGGGCGGCCAGGCGACTGGCGGCTGCGCCGCTGCATTACGGTCACGGCACCGACAATCCGTTCGATGAAGCCGGCGCGCTGGTATTCCACGCGCTGGGAATTCGCCATGCAGAGGCTGATCGCGCCTATGACTGGGCGGTTGATAGACGGGACGCGATGCGGGCAGCGGAACTGGTCGCGCGGCGCATTCGAGAGCGGGTTCCTTCGGCATACCTGACCGGCCGCACCTGGTTCGCCGGCCACGAGATTGCAGTCACCGCGGACGTGCTGGTGCCGCGCTCGCCACTGGCCGAGCTATGCGAGGGACGCTTCGCTCCGTGGATCGCGGCGGAACGTGTGCGGAGGGTGCTGGACATCGGGACCGGCTCGGGATGCATCGCCATTGCCTGCGCCCACGCTTTTCCACAGGCTACGGTCGACGCCACCGACATTTCGCACGCCGCGCTCGAGGTCGCCGCTGGCAACATCCGGGCGCACGGGCTCGAACGTCGTGTCAGGCCCGTGCTGTCGAACGTTTACGGGGGCATCGGCAGCGACCGGTACGATATCATCGTCAGCAACCCACCCTACGTCTCGGAGGCCGAGATGCGTGCACTGCCGAGCGAGTACCGACGTGAGCCCGCGCTCGGCCTGGCCGCCGGGCGGTGCGGACTCGACGTCGTCAGCCGGATCCTCGGGGACGCCGCGCCACACCTCGAGAAGGGTGGGATCCTCGTGGTGGAAGTCGGCGACTCGGAACAGCGCGTCCGCGAGACCTGGCCATCGCTTCCGTTCACCTGGCTCGACTTCGAGCGCGGCGGTGGCGGCGTCTTCCTCCTCGGCGCCCGGCAGGTAGAGCGCCATCGCGGCGAACTGTCCGGCACCGCGCAATCGAGGTCAGGCAATGTCCGGTAACACGATCGGCAAGCTTTTCACGGTGACCACCTTCGGCGAGAGTCACGGGCCGGCGCTCGGCGCCGTGATCGACGGCTGCCCGCCCGGCCTCGAACTGGCGGAAGCCGATCTGCAGGCGGATATCGAACTGCGGCGCACCGGGACTTCGCACTTTACCAGCCAGCGCCGCGAGCCCGACACGGTCAGGATTCTGTCGGGCTTATTCGAGGGGCGTACCACCGGCGCCTCGATCGGTCTGATGGTCGAGAATGCCGACCAGCGCTCGCGCGACTACGACAAGATCAAGGACCGCTTTCGCCCGGGTCACGCCGACTACACGCACCAGCAGAAATACGGCTTCCGGGACTACCGCGGCGGCGGCAGGTCGTCTGCGCGGATCACCGTCGCGACCGTTGCAGCCGGCGCAATAGCCCGAAAGTACCTGCGCGAACGGATTGGCCTGACCGTCAGCGGATGGCTGTCGCGCATGGGACCCATTGATCTCGAGCCAGTCGAGCCTGCCTTCGCTTACGAGAACCCGTTCTTCTGTCCGGACCCGGCCCGCGTCAAGGAGCTGGAGGAATACATCTGGCAGCTGCGCAAGCAGGGCGACTCGGTCGGCGCCAAGGTGACCGCGGTGGCGCGCGGCGTGCCGCCGGGGCTCGGCGAGCCAATGTTTGACCGGATCGATGCCGAACTGGCCTACGCCATGATGGGCATCAACGCGGCCAAGGCGGTCGAGATCGGCGATGGCGTGGCTGTCGCCAGCCAGCTTGGCAGCGAGCACCGCGACGAACTGACTCCAGACGGTTTTCGCTCCAATCACGCCGGCGGAACTCTGGGGGGAATCACCTCTGGCCAGGACCTCCTCGTCCACGTGGCCCTCAAGCCGACGTCGAGCATCCAGGTTCCAGGGTGGACCATCGACCTCGATGGCAATCCGGTCGAAATCGTCACCACGGGCAGGCACGATCCCTGCGTCGGCCTGCGCGCCGTGCCGATCGTCGAGGCAATGTTACTGATCGTGCTGATGGACCACTTCCTGAGGCACCGGGCACAGTGCGGCGACGTTGTCTCGAGAACGCCGGACATCACGCGACCACGCTGACTTGAGCCGCGAGGCGCACCGCCTGGCGGGCGGTTACTTCTGGTATTTCGCCACCATCGGCCTGTTCGTGCCTTACTGGCCGCTGTTCCTGTCCGGACGCGGCTTCGACAGTGTCCAGATCGGGCTGGCGATGGGCGTATTCGCCGCCATGCGTGTCGTCGGGCCGCCTGCCTACGCCCACTGGGCCGATGTGACGGGTCGGCCGGTGCAACTGCTCAAGGCCGCCTCGGTGGCGGCGCTCTGCTGTGCCCTGACGTTTTACTGGCTGGAGTCCCGCTGGGCCATCATCCTCTTGCTCGCGGTCTACAGCGCCCTGTGGAACGGCGTCATGTCCGTCTATGACGCGTACGTGCTTGGCCGACTCGACGCCGATTCCGGTCGCTACGGATTGCTCCGTCTGTGGGGCTCGCTGGGCTTCGTCGCGGTCGCAGTTGCCGCCGGCCGTGGGCTCGAGCTGACCGGCCTGGATGCACTGCCGCTGGTGCTGGCAGCGCTGATCGGCGCCAACTGGGCCACCATCCGGGGCCTCGAGCCCGGTGTCGGCACCCCGACCGGCCAGCAGCGCACATCGCTCGGCCCGGTACTTGCGGATCGGCGCGTACAGGTCTTCCTGGCTGTCGCGTTTCTCATGATTGCGAGCCATGGTGCGTACTACAGTTTCTTCTCGCTCTACCTGCAGCGGCTCGGGTACAGCGGTACCGCCATTGGTGCACTCTGGGCGTGGGCGGTAATCGCGGAGATCGGGGTGTTCCTGCTGGCCCGGCCCTTGCTGGCCCGGTATTCATTGCGGGCACTGGTTGTCTTTGCGCTGGGTGCTACCACGCTGCGGTGGCTGGCGCTGGCGCTCTGGGCCGACTCCGCGACAGTCGTGTTTGCTTCGCAAACCTTGCACCTGGCCAGCTTCGGGTTGTTTCACCTGTGCTCGGTTTCGATTGCCCAGGTGCTGTTTCCACGCGGTGCCGCTGCGCGCGGCCAGGCGCTTCATGGCAGTGTGGGCTACGGTCTGGGCGGCATGGTCGGATCCCTGGTGAGCGGCTGGTTGTGGAGCGAAGTTTCGCCCGAGGCAGCCTTCGTCGCCGGCGCGCTGGCCGCGCTGGCCGCCACTGCGCTGGCGGCCGCCGGGCTCGGCGGACTTCCTTCCCGGCCGGAATCAGCGGTCCCGGAGGGGAGTGCGCCACGGTCCTGATCGGGATCGGTACCGGGCGACCCCGGCACTGATCGGACAACGGCAATACCGTGACGCCCTGCCAGATTTTGGTAAATGGATCCGGGTAGGCTATAGTCCGAGCGATCAGAGACTTGTGATTGATTTCACACCCGTTTCACCAGCTTGAGCCGATGCTTGAACGCTGGAGACGGCCGTTTGGGAGTGACGATGAGCTGGAAACTTCGCGCCGCAATTTCGGCGCTTTTGCTTGTGCCGCAAGCAGCCTATTCCCTCGGTCTGGGCGATATCCGTCTCAACTCGGCTCTCAACGAGCCGCTTTCCGCGGAGATCGACCTCGTTGCTCCAACGAACGAGGAACTCGGTGCCATGAGCGCACAGCTCGCCTCGCGCGAGCTGTTTCAGCGTTATGGGCTCGACCGACCAAGATATCTCGATTCGGTGCAATTTCAGGTCGGCAGGGGTCGCGACGGACGCAACGTGCTGCTGGTCAATTCCGCAGCGCCGGTCAGTGAACCGTTCGTAACCTTCCTGGTCGAGGTCAGCTGGCCTCGAGGCAGACTGCTGCGCGAGTACACAGTCCTGTTGGATCCGCCGGTGTTCGCGCCGCAGGAAGCGGCGCCGCCTCCCCCGGTCGCTGCGCCACGCATTTCGCGTCCGGCCCCCGCACCTACGCCCGCAGCCATGCCGTCACAGCCTCGCCCGGAGCCCGCCGCGGTTCAGCCGTCTGCTCCGGCCGGCGAGACGCCGTCGTCGTATCGGGTCAGCCGCGGTGACACGCTTTACGGCATTGCCTCGACGTTTGGCGACGGTAGCCGTTCTGGCACCAACCGCATGATGATCGCCATGTTCCGGGCCAACCCTGGGGCGTTTGGCGGGAACATCAACTTGTTGCGTGCCGGGGCGATCCTGCGGATACCGGGCCCGGAGTCGGTGGCGGACGTCAGCGCGACGGAGGCGTCGAGCGAGATCGGCCGCCAGACCGCGGCCTGGCAGGGCGGCGAGGCGCGGCAGGAGCCGGCCCGTCTGCGCCTGGTCACGCCGACCGAGGTGGCGCCCGAAAGCGGCGCGCCGGTTGCCGGCGGCGCCAACGTCGAATCGCGCATCGGTCAGCTCAACCGCGAGATCGAGGAGTCGCAGCGGCTGCTCGAGCTCAAGAACGCGGAACTGGCGCAGCTGCAGCAGCAGCTGTCCGAGAAGGAAGCGGCCGCAGCGTTGGCTGCGGCACAAGCCCCAGCTGCCGAAGCCGGGGAGGTCGAAGCGGGTGCCGTCGGTGCCGAAGAGGGCCCGGGTGCCGCACCACAGGCGCCGGCAGAGGCGCCGGCTCCGGCCCCGGAACCGGAGCCGGCAGCAAAGGAACCGCCTGCCGCGGCTCCGGCCGAGAGGAGCTTCGTTGATAGCCTGACCGACAACTGGACCTACGTGCTTGGCGCCGCCGTGCTGTTGCTCGGTGGCGGACTCGCCTTCGGCTTCGCTCGCCGCCGCCGTGAGGAGGACCTCGACGAGGTGTTGAGGACCTTCGAGCCGCCGCCGTCGGCTCCGGTGCCGTCTGAGACGCAGCGACTGCGCGCGATTGCCACCGGCGCCGCGCTCGAGACGTCGACAGAAGCACAGGAAGAAGAGGACTTCCGGACGGCGACGCTGCCGCCGGTCCGGCGCACCGACCTGGAGCGGCCTGTTTCGATAGACGATACCCTCAGCACCGAGGCGCCGGTCGAACTCGACCAGGGCGACCCGCTGGCCGAGGCCGACTTCCACATGGCCTATGGCCTGTACGACCAGGCTGCCGACATCGTCAAGCTGGGGCTGGACAACGAGCCGGGTCGTCGCGACCTGAAGATGAAGCTGCTCGAGATTTTCTTCGTCTCAGGTAACAAGGAACGATTTCTCGATGCGGCCAAAGACCTGTCAGCCTCGCGCGGCGACGGGGACGCGGCCGATTGGGACCGTGTGCAGATCATGGGACGCCAGCTGGCGCCCGAAGATCCTCTGTTTGCCGGCAGCAGCGGCGGCGGCGTAGATCTGAACCTCGAGGGTGGCTCGAGCCACGTTGATCTCGAACTTCTGGCGCCGCCCGGAGGCGACGACGGCCTCGACCTGGACCTGGGCGAGGCGCTCGGGGCTTCGGACGGCGATGCCGATACCGGTGAGAGCGAAGTCCTCGATTTCGACCTGGATGCCGCCGACCAGGGCGAGCCACCGACCGCCGAGATGCCGAGCCTGGACGAGGGTACCGCCGAGATGCCGAACCTCGACGGCGGTACTGCCGGCTGGGCGGAACTGGATGGTGCTACCGCCGAGATTGCGACCGCCGAGATGCCCACCCTCGAGGTGCCGGCAGGCGATTCGCCGAC
This sequence comes from uncultured Gammaproteobacteria bacterium, assembly GCA_963715485.1. Classification (GTDB taxonomy): domain Bacteria; phylum Pseudomonadota; class Gammaproteobacteria; order Steroidobacterales; family Steroidobacteraceae; genus SG8-30. The sequence goes on along the minus strand of OY970244.1, from coordinate 2,571,855 downwards.
GATCGAGGCGACGCGCCTGCAGACGGCACCGGCCGATACCACCGCCGAAATGCCCATGGACGATCTCGGTATCGACCTGGGTGATCTCGACGCGCTGTCGGATGGCCCGCCCGAGGACGATGTCACGCGGATCGCGCCGACCAGCGACTCCACCCGGATCATGCCCTCGGGCGATGACGAAACGATGGACTTCGATATTTCCGACATTTCGCCCGAGGTGGCGTCCGCGGGCCAATCGCCCGACGATGACGAAACCCAGCGCATCGACCTCGACCTCGGTGCGCCGATGGCTGACCAATCCAGCGACTTCACGGCCACCGAGCAGATATCGCTTGAAGAACTTCCGCAGATGTCTGACCTCGAGCCCGTGACCATGAGCGAGGTCGGTACCAAGCTGGACCTGGCGCGCGCCTACGTCGACATGGGCGATCCTGATGGTGCTCGCAGCATCCTCGAGGAAGTACTCAAGGAAGGGAGCAGCTCGCAGAAACAGGAAGCGCAGCGCCTGCTTGATTCCCTGCCGGGAGCCTGAGCGATCGCCTCCGGCCCGGCCGGAGGCGATCGGTTCTTCTGCATGGAAACTGCGGGTGTGTCGCAGCGGATCGCCATCGGCATCGAGTACGACGGCACCCGCTACGCTGGCTGGCAGCGCCAGGCCGAAGTTTCCACGGTGCAGGCCGCGCTCGAGGCAGCGCTCGGCGCGGTGGCGGATCATCCAGTTGCTGTTGCCTGCGCCGGCCGGACGGATGCAGGCGTTCACTCCGTGGGCCAGGTCTGCCACTTCGATACCACCTCGTGCCGCACGATGCGTGGCTGGACGCTGGGGACCAATGGGTTATTGCCGACCGATGTTGCAGTCACCTGGGCGGTCCAGGTTCCCGCTGTCTTTCACGCGCGCTTTTCGGCGGTGGCGCGTACCTACCGTTACCTGATCCTGAACCGGGCGGTGCGGCCGGCGCTGCTGAGGCGGCGTGCCTGCTGGATTCACCAGCCGCTCGACGAAATGTCCATGAACGAGGCAGCCCAATGCCTGGTCGGCAAACACGATTTCTCCGCCTTCCGTGCCGCGGAATGCCAGTCACGCAGTGCAACCCGGTGGGTCCACAGGATCGAGGTGCGCCGGCGCGATGACTGCGTTCTGGTCGAGATAACGGCAAACGCATTTCTTCACCACATGGTGCGCAATATCGCCGGCACCCTCATTGCCGTGGGGCGCGGCGACCGCCCGGTTTCCTGGGTCGAAGGCGTACTATCCGGCCGCGACCGGAGCCTGGCCGGCATTACGGCGCCTGCCGGCGGCCTGTACTTCCTGCGGGTCGACTATCCGCGCGAATTCGGGCTGCCGGTTACGCCAGAAAGCGCATGGGCTATCATCGTCGGCGCCTGATCCCCGTTTTAAGGCCCTGTGATGACCTGGTTCGAGAAGATCATTCCCTCGCGCATCAAGACGGAGCGCCGTACGCGTTCCGTGCCGGAGGGGCTGTGGATGAAGTGCCCGACCTGCGACTCGGTACTTTACCGACCCGAGGTCGAGCGCAACCTTCAGGTCTGCCCCAAGTGCTCACACCATATGCGCATTGGCGCTCGCGACCGCCTGGTTCGTTTTCTGGACCCTGATTCCCAGGTGGAATTGGCCACCGAGGTGTCACCCGAAGACCCGCTGAAGTTCCGCGACAGCAAGCGCTACCGCGACCGCATCGCGGCGGCACAGAAGGCTACTTCCGAGCGGGACGCGCTGGTCGTCATGGCTGGTCGGCTCGAAGGCATGGACGTCGTCGCAGCCGCGTTCGAATTCTCCTTTCTCGGTGGGTCGATGGGTTCGGTAGTGGGCGAGCGCTTCGTCCGCGCCGTGGATCACTGCATAAGGAATCGTGCGCCGCTGATCTGTTTCACGTCGAGCGGCGGCGCCCGCATGCAGGAAGGCCTGCTGTCGCTACTGCAGATGGCCAAGACCAGCGCCGCCCTGGCGGGCCTGGCGCGTGAGCGGCTGCCATTCATTTCGGTGCTTACCGACCCGACCACAGGCGGCGTGTCAGCCAGCCTGGCCATGCTTGGCGACGTCAACATCGCGGAGCCGAAGGCGTTGATAGGCTTCGCCGGGCCGCGGGTGATCCAGCAGACGGTGCGCGAGACGCTGCCGGAGGGCTTCCAGCGCAGCGAGTTCCTGCTCGAACACGGGGCGATCGACCTGATCCTGGACCGGCGTGACTTGCGCGACCGGATCGCCAGCCTGCTGCGCCTGTTGATCAAGGCGCCCCTGGCTGGCGAGTGACGGCCCCGGCGCGGTTCAACACGCTGCAGCAGTGGCTGGACTGGCAGCAGTCGCTGCACCCTGCGTCAATCGACCTGGGCCTGGAACGCGTTCGCGCCGTCCTGGCGCGCCTGCGCCTTGCGCGTCCCGCAGGCTGCGTGCTGACCGTCGGCGGTACCAACGGGAAGGGGTCTGTAGTCGCCTATCTTGACGCGATCCTGCGTTCTGCTGGCTACAGCGTGGGCAGCTTCACCTCGCCCCACCTGATCCGCTACAACGAGCGCATACGGATCCATGGCCACAGCGCCAGCGACGAACAGATCATGGAAGCGTTTGCGAGGATCGACGCCGCTCGTGGCGACACCACCCTGACGTTCTTCGAGTGGAATGCGCTGGCGGCATTTCTGCTGCTCGAGGCAGCTGGCGTTGACGTTGCCCTGCTGGAGGTCGGTCTCGGCGGCAGACTCGACGCTGTCAACGTCGTGGATGCCGACGTCGCGGCGGTAGTGTCCATCGGCCTGGATCACGTCGACTGGCTGGGCCCGACGATCGAGCAAATCGGCCGCGAAAAGGCTGGCATCTTCAGGCCGGGCCGGCCCGCGGTATTCGGGTCACGCAACATGCCGTGGCCGGTGGCGCAGGCGGCCACGAGTATCGGCGCCCGGCTCAGGCGGCTTGGTGTGGATTTCGACTTCGTCGAGCGCCCGGACGGCTGGGACTACATCGGGACGGGATCCCGGCGGCGCGAACTGCCGCTGCCCGCGCTTGCCGGCGCGGCGCAGCTTGCCAACGCCGCGACGGCGCTCGCGGTGCTGGAGGTGGCGGAACCGGGGCTGCTCGTGCCCGACGACGCGGTCCGTACCGGGCTCGAGAGTGTGTCGTTGGCGGGGCGGTTCCAGGTGGTAACGGGGCGGCCGGAATGGGTGCTCGACGTGGCTCACAACGAGGATGCGGCCCGGCAGCTCGCGCAGAGCCTTTCCGTGCGTCCCTGCACCGGGCGGACGATCGCCGTGTGCGGCATGCTGGCCGACAAGGACGCGGCTGCCGTGGCCGGGTGCATGCGGCAAGTGGTCGACACCTGGGTCACAGTCGGCCTCGATGGGCCTCGCGCCCTCGATGCCGACGGGCTGGCCGGCAGGATCGAGCCGGTGCTGGGGGCAACCGTCCTGCGGGCCCCGGATGTCGCCGCCGGATGCGCCAGGGCCCGCGACCTGGCGCATCCCGACGACCGGATCGTCGTCTTTGGCTCGTTTCATACCGTCGGGCCTGCGCTCGAATGGCTCGGACTGGCTGGCGATGCGGGCTAGAATGTCGACCCTGCGGATGCTTGGCGACGGGTGATGGAAACAGCAGTCAAGGAACGTCTGGTGGGCGCCGCGGTGCTGGTGCTGCTGGTCGTGCTGGTGGTTCCGGCGTTGTTGTCGGGGCCGCCCGAACCTGCGCCGCCCGAGGCAGCTGAAGAGGGCGCGACCCGCAGCGTCGAGATCGACATCGTGCAACCGAAGTCGCTCGAAGATGAAATTGACGAGCCGGTGGCCGAATCCGCCGCGGTGCCGCCGGTCGCCTCGGTCGTTCCGGAGGCGACACCCACCGCGTCCGCACCGATAGCACCGCAAGATCCTGGAGCCGATCCCGGCCCGAGCGACAAAGCCGCCGGCAAAGCGCCGGCGCCTGCCGCTACCCTCGCTGCGCCAGCCTGGGCCGTCCAGGTAGCCGCCCTGTCCAATAAGGATGCGGCCCAGCGCATGGCGGCTGACCTCAAGCGCCGCGGGTATGCAGGATTCGTGCTCGAGTACCGCGCCGACGGGCGGGTCCTGTACCGCGTTCGTGTCGGTCCCGAGGCGCAAAAGGACCGTGCGGCAGCGCTGGCAACCCGTCTGGAGGCCGAGGGATTCAAGGCGGCAGTCGTCGCGCATCCATGAAGCCGTCGGCGCGACCCGCAGCAGCTGTCTCGAGCTTTGCCGCGCGGCAGGCTCCGCTTGGGGTAGAATCCGGGCGGTCGTTTCCTGGAGCCCACCCGGCATGAACGGAGCCGATTACCTCTTCATCGCGATCCTGCTGGTTTCGGTGGCGCTCGGCGTGATTCGCGGTTTCGTTCGTGAGGCGATCTCGCTGCTCGTCTGGCTCGGTGGCCTCTGGCTGGCCTGGCGCTACGCCTACCTGCTGTATCCCTACCTGGGCGGTGCCCTGGCCGAACCGGGGCTGCGCGAATGGATCGCCCGGGTGCTGCTGCTCGTAATCATCCTGTTCGTCGGTTCGGCCGTCGGTGCGCTGATCACTTACCTGCTGCATCGGGCTGCCGGCCTGGCAGCGACCGACCGGATGCTCGGCGTCCTGTTTGGCATCGTACGTGCGCTGGTGGCAATTGGCATCTTCGTGATCGTCGCTGAAGGACTCGACCTCGACGGCGAGAACTGGTGGAAGTCGTCGCGGCTGATGCCCTATGCCGAGCATGCCGCGAGTTGGCTCGAGCGTTACGCCGAGCCCGCGGTCGAGCCGTTGCTCGACGAGGCATCCAGCTTGATCGGCAGGTAGTCCCATGTGCGGCATCGTCGGCATCGTCGGCCAGTCCCCGGTCAATCAGCGGATATACGACGCGCTCACGGTGCTCCAGCACCGCGGCCAGGATGCCGCCGGCATCATGACCGAGCGTGAAGGTGAACTCTGCGTCCGCAAGGACGTCGGTCTGGTCCGGGACGTTTTCCAGCAACGCCACATGATGCAGCTGGCGGGCAATGTTGGCATCGGCCACGTGCGCTATCCGACGGCCGGTTGCGACCGGGCAGACGAGGCGCAGCCGTTCTACGTCAATTCGCCGTTCGGCATCGGTCTGGGGCACAACGGTAACCTGACCAACGTGGCCGCGCTTTCGGAGGACCTGGTCCACGGCGACCGGCGGCACCTCAACACCAGCTCCGACTCCGAGGTCCTGCTTAACGTCTTCGCCAGCGAGCTGCAGAAGTGCAGCGGCGGCAGGCTGTCGCCGCAGGATATTTTCGGCGCCCTGGAGGCCCTGTTCCGCCGCTGCCAGGGCGGCTTCGCGGTGGTGTCGCTGATCGTCGGGCACGGAGTGGTCGGATTCCGCGACGTTCATGGCATCCGGCCGTTGGTTCTGGGGCGGCGCGACACGCCGCGTGGGCCCGAGTGGATGCTGGCCTCCGAAAGTGTGGCCCTCGACATGCTGGGCTTTCGCCTGGTGCGCGACGTCAACCCGGGCGAGGCAGTCTACGTGGACGACCAGGCACGGTTGTTCACGCACCAGTGCGGCCCGGTCGAGCGGCACACGCCATGCATCTTCGAGTACGTTTATTTTGCCCGTCCGGACTCGATCATCGACAACATCTCGGTGCACAAGGCGCGCATGCGCATGGGCGAGCGACTGGCGGAAAAGGTGCGGCGGCTGCGGCCGGACCACGACATCGACGTAGTGATCCCGATACCCGACACCAGCCGGACCAGCGCGATGCAGCTGGCCTCTGCATTGGGGGTCAAGTACCGCGAAGGATTCGTCAAGAATCGCTATATCGGCCGGACCTTCATCATGCCGGGCCAGGAGATGCGACAAAAATCGGTTCGCGGCAAGCTCAACGCCATCGACCTCGAATTTCGCGGCCGCAACGTGCTGCTGGTCGACGACTCGATCGTGCGCGGCACGACCTCCGCGCAGATCATCGAGATCGCGCGCGAAGCGGGGGCCAGCAAGGTCTATTTTGCCTCGGCTGCGCCACCGGTCCGCTATCCCAATGTGTACGGCATCGACATGCCGGTTGCATCCGAGCTCGTTGCTGCCGGTCGCTCGGAAGAGGAGGTCGCGCGCATCATTGGCGCCGACTGGCTCATCTACCAGGACCTGAACGATCTGGTAGCGGCGTGCAGGCACGACAACGCCCACATCGAGGAGTTCGACGCATCCTGCTTCTCGGGTGAGTACACCACGGGCGACGTGACTGCAGACTATCTCGGCCGGCTGGTACGGGAGCGTGCCGACGAGGTCAAGGCGCGGCGCCGTGCGGATCCGCAGGCCACCCGCGTGATCCGGGCCATCTGACCTGCGGGCACGCCGTGGTTGCCCGCGATCCACGCCGCGACTTCCTGCTCGGGCTTTCATACATAGGCCTTGCGGCCGTGGATGGGCGTCGCCGCATGCGTTTGGCACTGGCCGGCCGCAGCCAGCCCGGCGACGTCTGGGTGCTGGCGGTCGGCAAGGCTGCCGCAGCCATGACCCTGGGTGCGTTGGACGCGCTCGGCCCCCGCCTTACCCGGGCGCTCGTCATCTCGCGTACCGGTCACTTCGAGGCGGAACTGGCAGCTGACGACCGCGTCACCTGCATCGAGGGTGGCCATCCGGTGCCCGACGAAGGCAGCCTGGTGGCTGGCGCAGCGGCACTGGCGATGGCGCGCGAGGCGGCCCCGGGCCAGCCGGTGCTGTTACTCGTTTCGGGCGGCGCCTCGAGCCTGCTCGAGGTCCTGCCACAGGGCATCGCACTCGCGGACCTGCGCCGGATCGGCGAATGGGCGCTCGCATCCGGATTGCCGATCGAGGGAATCAATACAGTGCGCCGCCGATTGTCCGTTATCAAGGACGGTGGGCTACCCGGATTCTTTGGCCACTGCTCCGTGGAAGGGTTCTTTATTTCCGACGTACCTGGTGACGATGCTGCGCTGGTTGGATCGGGCCTGCTGAAGCGTGCTGTTGGCGCAGCGCGCGATGGCGACTTGCCTGGCTGGGTCAAGGTAATCATGGCGCGCTCCCCCACGACAGCGCCTGTCGAACGCCACATCCCGATTACGTGCGTCGGGCGTCTGGACGAGGCGCTCGAGGCGATCCGTGAGGCCGCGCTTGTCGGGGGCATCCGGGCAGTCGTGAGTCCGGAGCGGCTCGAGGGCGACGCTGTCGCCGTTGCGAGTCGGGTCTGCGAAGGGCTCGGGCACGGCGCGGTTGAACTGGTCATCCATGGAGGCGAGACGACGGTACGATTGCCGTCCGCCACGGGCCGCGGCGGACGAAACCAGCACCTCGCGTTGGCCGCGGCCGGGCTGATTGCAGGCCGGGAGGACGTGTTGGTCCTGGCCATCGGAACGGACGGAACGGACGGTAATTCGGACGACGCCGGCGGGCTGGTGGACGGCGGTACGATTGAGCGTGGCCGCGATGCGGGACTGGACCCGGACCAATGCCTGGCACGGGCCGACAGTGGCCGCTTTCTCGAGGCAAGTGGTGATCTGGTTCACACTGGGCCGACGGGCACCAACGTCGGCGACTTGGTGCTCACGCTGCAGCTTGACCCAAATCACAGTCTCCAACCCGGCCCCAGTATGTAAAATGGTGATATGGGCTTGCGTGTGCTGGTCATAGACGACGAAGAGGTCTACCGGCGGCTGCTTTCGCAGCACGTTGCGACAGCTTTCGAGTCCGCGTCGGTCGCCGAGTACGACCCTTCCTCGAAGGGGCGGCTGCCGGCCGATTTCCAGGCATCCGGCTACGACGTGGTCCTGCTGGACGATCAGCCGGGGGTCGACTCGGGACTCGATTGGCTGAAGGACCTGCGCCGCCGGCCAAAATTCCCGCCCGTCGTCTACCTCCTCTCCAGTCCCTCCCCGGAGGACGAGGAGGCCGCCATGCGGGCCGGTGCACACGCTTGCCTGTCCAAGAGCAAGATCGACCACAAGCGCCTGGTCGAGGTGCTGCGGGCCGCCCAGGGCAAGACCAGCCGCGCTGAGCCGGTGGGTGGAACGGACGAGGTGGATCGCGCCTGCCGCTTTGGTAGCCTGACGATTCGCGGCTTCCGCTTCGTGCGCAAGCTCGCAGAAAGCCCGGTCTCGACCGTGTACCTCGCCGAAAGCATGAAGGACCAGTCGCAGGTCGCGCTCAAGGTGCTGCGGCAGGCGCCCGAAATGGACGGCAAAAGCGCGGGTTCCTTCGATCGTTTCCTGCGCGAATACGAGATCGCCTCGGACATTCGCCATCCCAACATCGTGCGAATCTTCGACTTCGGCGCCGGCGACGACTATGCCTACATCGCCATGGAGTATTTTCCCCGGGGCGACCTCCGGGCGCGGATCAAGCAGGGCATCAAGCCGCATGTCGCGGCAGCACTCGTTCGGCAGATGGCCGAGGCGCTGAAGGTATTGCACGCGGCCGGTGTGCAGCATCGCGACCTCAAGCCGGGCAACGTCATGCTGCGCGAGGACGGCTCGGTGGTCCTGATTGATTTTGGCATGTCGAAGCAGCTCGAACTCAACGCGTCCATTACCGGCAGTGGTGAGATATTCGGGACGCCGTATTACATGAGCCCGGAACAGGGCCACGGCCACGCGACCGACGAACGCAGTGACATCTACAGCCTCGGAGTCATCCTGTACGAAATGCTGATGCGGCGTAAGCCCTATGTCGCTGGCACGCCGATGCAGGTCATCTACAAGCACGCGAACGAGCCCCTGCCGCCCATGAAGCCCGAGTTGAAGCGGTTCGAGTCGATCATCTACAAGTGCATCGCCAAGGATCCGCGGTACCGGTATTCTTCCGCCGAACAACTGGTCGACGTGTTGAAGGAAGCGGAACGGGATGAGGCCGAGCGCGCTGCAATGGGTTTCTGACGGCCGCTGGCGCGGCGCGGCCGCGCAATCACCCGATGGTATCCTGCTGTTACCAACGCCTGCGGCGTGGTTCGATACGGCTGCCGGGCGCCTGCACGAGTTGCTGCTCGACCACGCCAACTGCGAGAAGAAGGCCGCCTCGACCGCGCTGGCGCTCATGTTCGCCTATGCCGAGGACTTTGCGCTGACCCGTCAGCTGTCGAGGCTGGCGCGCGAGGAACTGCGGCATTTCGAGCAGGTGCAGAAGCACCTCGAATCATCCGGACTGTCGTATCGCCGACTCAAGCCGTCGCGCTACGCCGAAGGCCTGCGGGCCGCGGTGGCCTCAACCGAGCCGCGCCGTCGCCTCGACCTGCTTGTCTGTGGGGCGTTGATCGAGGCCCGCTCGTGCGAGCGCTTCGCGGGCCTTGCGCCCAGGCTTGGGGAACCGCTTTCGGGCTTCTACCGTGGACTCTGTGAATCGGAGTCCCGGCACTTCACGCTGTACCTGGACCTGGCACGGGAGCATGCACAGCGCAGCGGCCTGGACCTGGATTCGAGCCTCGAGGTGCTCGCCAGCGTGGAAGCGGAGCTGGCGACGGCGCCGGATGGCCAGTTCAGGTTTCATTCCGGCCCACCGGTCGGCAACCAGCCGGAGGAGAGCGTGAGTTGTCGGTCCTGAGCGATGAGGTGCCGGAGTGCACCACTTTCGGCTCACATTCTCGGTAGTACCATCAACTCGTATCCCTGCCCGTCCCAACGCAACACGCTGCCCTGGTGGTGCCAGTCACCGAGCACGATCCGCGTACAGTCGAGCTGGTCGCACTGGAACCGGTGCACGGCTGGGCGGTGGGTATGGCCATGCACGAGCTTTGTAACGCCCGCAGTCCGCATTGCGCGTTCCACGGCGTCCTGGCTCACGTCAGTGATGTATTGGTCCGCCTCGGCAAGATGCGCCCTGCTGCCTGCGCGGGCCTGCTCGGCCAGTTCCCGGCGTCGGTCGACCGGCAGGGCCAGGAATTCGCGCCGGACCTGCGGGTCCCGAACCAGAGCGCGTAGCCGCTGATAGGCGGCATCGCCGGTGCACAGGGCATCGCCATGGGTCACCAGCACGCGCTCGCCGCCGATGGTCACGATCGTCGGGTCAACCAGAAGGCTCGCGCCGGCCCGTTCGCAGAAGCGCTCGTCCATGAGGAAATCGCGGTTGCCCTGCATTACGAACAGGCTCACACCGGTCGCCGAAAGCGACGCCAGCGCGGCAATCAGCTGCTCACCGAGTTCCCCTGGCTCGTCGTCGCCCAGCCAGACCTCGAACAGGTCGCCGAGCAGGTACAGGGACTGCGCGTCGCGGGCGGGTCCGTCGAGCAGCTGCAGGAACTGGGCCGTGATGTCCGGGCGGGACTGGTCGAGGTGCATGTCGGACGCGAACAGCCTGGTCACGGGCGTGATTCACTCCCGTCCGCCGCGGCCTGATCGTCACCTGCTGGATTCCCTTCACCCTCGGTCGGCACCGCCCCGTCGCCGCTGTCAGCCGCATCCGCGGCGGGTGGCAACGGGGGTTCGGCTGGTGCTGGCAGCGGCTCGGGCCGGGTCTCGCCGATGACCTCCGCGCGGGTGATCAGGATCGGCTTGAGCGGCGCATCGGCCCCGAAAGGCCCGCGCTGCCCGGTGACCACGTGCGCGATCCGGTCGACCACGTCCAGGCCCTCGACGACCTGGCCGAATACCGCATAGCCCCAGCGGCTCGGCAGCGGGTTGAGGCCGGGGTTGTCATTCAGGTTGACATAGAACTGTGAGGTCGCCGAGTGCGGGCTCTCGCCGCGCGCCATCCCGAGCGAGCCGCGCCGGTTGGGGAGGCCGTTACCTGACTCGTTGGGAATCGGTCCGCGCACGGTCATTTCGCGGTAGTCGGCCCCAAATCCACCACCCTGGACGACGAAATTCGGTACCACGCGATGGACCAGCGTCCCGTCATAGAAGCCGTCGCGGACGTAGCGAAGGAAATTCTCTGAAGTCAGCGGCGCACGCACCGTATCGAGTTCGACCACGAAATCACCGGCTGTGGTCTGGATCCGGACCCGAGGCTCGAGCGTGGCCGATTCCTGCGCCGCTGCGCCAAGCGAAGACATCAGTACCAGTCCGCCAAGAAGAGGTGCCAGGCATCGCCCCGGTGCCCGGTAACCGCCGCGTAATTGCCGATTCATGGGTCGATTCCCTGCAGTAGTCTTGCCTTGCCGCATCTTAACCGATGGCACTGCGTGAGCGGCTGGCCCCAATCCCGTAAACTGTGCGGCCGATGTCAAACATACTCACCACGCGCTATGCGCCCAGTCCGACCGGACGCATGCACCTGGGCAATGCCAGGACTGCGCTGTTCAGCTACCTGCTGGCAAGGGGGCGCGGCGGGCGATTCGTGCTGCGGGTAGAGGACACGGACGAGCAGCGCGGCAGCGAGGCGCACCTGACATCACAGCTCGAGGACCTTTGCTGGCTGGGGCTCGATTGGGATGCCGGCCCTGGGTCTGAAGACGCGCTGGGACCCTACCGGCAGTCCGAGCGAGGCGCCCTTTACGACGAGTACTACGCGAGTCTGGCGGCGGCGGGGCACACCTATCCCTGCTACTGCTCCGCAGCGGAGCTGGAGGTTTCGCGTCGGACACAGCTGGCTGGGGGTCTGCCGCCACGTTATGCGGGAACCTGCCGGAGCCTGACTGAAGCGCAGCGGGCAGGACACGAGGCGGCTGGGCGTCGCCCGACGCTCAGGTTCCGCGTGCCAGCGGGGAGGCAAGTCGAGTTCGACGACCTCGTTCGCGGGCGCCAGGAGTTCGCGACCGACGACATCGGCGATTTCGTCGTTCGACGCGCCGATGGCGTCCCGGTGTTCTTCTTCTGCAACGCGCTGGACGATTCCCTGATGGCGGTGAGTCATGTCATCAGGGGAGAGGATCACCTGACCAACACGCCTCGCCAGTTGCTCCTGCTGGAGTCGCTGGGATTGCCGCAGCCGTCCTATGGCCATCTGCCGATGTTGCTCGGTCCGGACGGCGCGCCGCTGTCGAAGCGGCGCGGCAGCGTGAGCGTCGGCGACCTGCGCGACGTCGGCTACCTGCCTGGAGCGGTCACCAATTACCTGCTGCGCCTCGGACACGCCGGGGCGCCGGACGACTGGGTGGATCCGGCGGAAATGCCCGCGACGTTCGTGCTCGAGCGGGTGGGACGCGCGCCGGCGCATTTTGACGAGGTGCAGCTGCAGCACTGGCAGCGCGAGGCAGTCAAGCGTCTCGATGAGCGGGCGCTACAGGACTGGCTGGCGCCGGCCCTGCCAGCAACCGTTCGGCCGGCCGAGCGACAGCTGCTGGGGCTTACGGTCAGTCATAACGTCGTGTTCCCGGCCGACGCGCTGCCGTGGGTGGACGTACTGTTCGGCGAACTGCCGTCGCTCGAGGCCGACCTGCAGGAGCTGGTGGACCGCGCCGGTCCCGAGTTCTTCGCCGCCGCCCTGGACTCGCTGGCAGTCACCGGACCGGACCTGCCGGCGCTCGCCCGTGAACTGAAGCAGCGCACCGGGCGGAAAGGGGCGGGGTTGTTCATGCCGCTCAGGATCGCACTCACCGGGCGCCGCGACGGGCCCGAGCTCGGCCCGCTGCTGGCGGCCTTGCCGCAAGCGACAATTCACAGGCGATTCAGCGCGCTGGCTGCGCCGCAGGGAAAGCACTGATGCTCAGGATTCACAATTCGCTGACCGGTCGTAAGGAGGCTTTTCACGAGATCGATCCGGGCAAGGTCCGCATGTACTGCTGCGGCATCACCGTCTACGACTATTGCCACGTCGGACACGCGCGCATGCTCATGGTCTTCGACGTCGTCAGCCGTTACCTGCGCTGGCGTGGTTATGACGTGACCTACGTGCGCAACATCACTGATATCGACGACAACATCATCAAGCGGGCGGCGGAGAATGCCGAGCCGGTCGCAACGCTCACCGCACGTTTCATCGAGGCGATGAACGAGGACTGCGACGCGCTGGGCATGGTCCGGCCGGACCACGAGCCGCGCGCGACCGAGTACATCCCCCAGATCATCTCGATGATCGAGTCACTGATCGACAAGGGCCACGCCTATGTTGCCGACGGTGACGTCCTCTACTCGGTCTCGAGCTTTGCCGCCTACGGCAGGCTGTCCGGCAAGAAAACGGCCGACCTGCGCGCCGGTGCACGCATCGAGATCGGCGAGCACAAGCGCGACCCGCTCGATTTCGCGCTGTGGAAGGCGGCCAAGCCGGGCGAGCCGACCTGGGACTCGCCCTGGGGAGCCGGACGCCCCGGCTGGCACATTGAATGCTCAGCCATGTCGACCAGCCTCCTCGGACCCCATTTCGATATCCACGGCGGCGGCATCGACCTCAAGTTCCCGCACCACGAAAACGAGATCGCACAGTCCTGCGCGGCCTGCGACTCGCCATTCGTCAACGTCTGGATGCACAACGGTCACGTACGTATCGACGAGGAGAAGATGTCCAAGTCGCTGGGCAACTTCTTCACCGTACGCGACGTGCTGCCGAGGCTAAGGCCGGAGGTGATGCGCGCCTTCGTCCTTTCCAGCCACTACCGCGGACCGATCAACTACACGGAAGAAAACCTGCGCCAGGCCGACGCGGCCCTGTCGCGGCTGTACCTGGCATTACGGGACGTCGAAGCGGCGGAATCGTCATCCGCCACGGAGTGGAGCAGGCGGTTCCGCGAAGCCATGGACGACGACTTCAATACCGCGGAGGCACTGGCCGTGCTGCAGTCGCTGGCCCGCGAACTGAATACGGCCAGGGCGCAGGGCGACAGGTCCTCTGCCGCGGGGCTTGCCGCGGAACTCAAGGAACTGGCAGGGGTGATCGGACTGCTGACCCACGAGCCCGACGCCTGGCTTGCTACGCCCTCTGAGTTGACCGCGGGCGAACAGGGGGCTGATGGGCTGACCGACGAGCAGATCGGCGAGCTGGTCGAGCGGCGGGTCACCGCACGGCGGGCGAAGGACTGGGCGGAGTCGGACCGCATACGCGACCAACTGGCGTCGCGCGGTGTGATCCTGGAAGACGGGGCCGGGGGGACGAGCTGGCGGCGTCGATGAGGCAGTGACTGTCACCTTGGGTGCTTCAGGAAAGGAACATGAAATCTGATATCGAAATTGCTCGCGAGACTCACCTCGCGCCCATTACCGAGATCGGTGCAAAACTCGGCATCCCGGCCGAGTCGTTGATCCCCTACGGCTGGGAGATGGCCAAGGTCGACCCTGCCTACATTGCGGGACTGGATGCCCGACCCGATGGCAGGCTGGTCCTGGTGACCGCGATCAGCCCCACGCCGGCCGGGGAGGGCAAGACCACTGTGTCGGTAGGCCTGGGCGACGCGCTCAATCGCATCGGCAAGCGCGCGGCGATCTGCCTGCGCGAGCCTTCGCTGGGTCCCTGCTTCGGGATGAAGGGTGGGGCAGCCGGCGGCGGCTATGCGCAGGTGGTACCGATGGAGCGGATCAACCTGCACTTCACCGGCGATTTTCACGCGATCACTTCGGCCCATAACCTGCTCGCGGCGATGATCGACAATCACGTTCACTGGGGTAACGAACTCGGCCTCGACCGGCGGCGGATCACCTGGCGCCGGGCAATGGACATGAACGACCGTGCGCTGCGCTCGATCATCAGTTCCCTCGGTGGGTCGATGAACGGCTACCCGCGTGAGGATGGCTTCGACATCACCGTCGCTTCCGAGGTGATGGCCGTCTTCTGCCTGGCACGTGACCTCAAGGACCTGGAAGCGCGGCTTGGGCAGATCATCATCGGCTACCGCCGCGACAAGACCCCGGTGCGCGCCGTGGACCTCAAGGCGCCGGGTGCCATGACCGTCCTGCTGAAGGATGCGCTCGCGCCCAACCTGGTGCAGACCCTCGAGGGCAACCCGGCATTCATTCACGGCGGGCCCTTCGCCAACATCGCCCACGGGTGCAACTCGGTGGTGGCGACGCGTACGGCCCTGAAGCTGGCCGACTACGTCATCACAGAGGCCGGTTTTGGCGCCGACCTCGGTGCGGAGAAGTTTTTTGACATCAAGTGTCGCAAGGCCGGCCTCAGGCCGGCGGCCGCCGTGATCGTCGCAACGATGCGGGCCCTGAAGATGAATGGCGGCATGCCGCGCGATCGACTGGGTGAGGAAGATCATGCCGCGCTGGCCAAAGGGCTTGCAAACCTGCAGCGGCATGTGGCCAATGTGGGCAAGTTCGGCGTGCCGGCAGTAGTCGCGATCAATGCCTTTCCGACCGATACTGATGCGGAGCACCAGCTGGTCCGCCAGGCTTGCAGCGATTCCCTGGGAGTCGAGGCGATTGTCTGTCGACACTGGGCGGAGGGCTCGCGCGGAGCAGAGGAGCTGGCCCGTGCAGTGGTCGAAATCGCCGACCGGCCCGCGCGCCGCGATGGCGACGGGTTCCGCGTCCTCTATCCGGACGACATGCCGCTGTGGGAGAAGGTTCGCACCGTCGCAACGCGGATCTATGGGGCCTCTGACATCATCGCGGACCGCCGCATTCGCGACCGGTTCAGGGAACTGCAGACCGACGGCTTTGGCGACTTGCCGGTGTGCATCGCCAAGACCCAGTACTCGTTTTCGACTGACCCGGACCTGCGCGGGGCGCCCAATGATCACGTGGTACCGATCCGCGAGGTGCGACTGGCGGCGGGCGCCGGCTTCATCGTGGTCATCTGCGGCGAAATCATGACCATGCCCGGCCTGCCCAAGTCGCCGGCTGCCGAGCGCTTGCGAATCGACGAGTCAGGTCAGACCGAGGGCTTGTTCTGACGGGACGACCCGCCGGAAACACAATCAGCTGCTGCGACGCCGGTACGCGGTGACGGTATTGTCGAGCAGGCAGGCAATGGTCATCGGTCCGACACCGCCCGGCACCGGCGTGATCGCGCCCGCGATTGGCGCGACGGCCTCGTAATCGACGTCCCCGACCAGGCGCGAGCCGCCGTCTGCGGTCGGCACGCGATTGATCCCCACGTCGATCACGATCGCGCCGGGTTTCACGTGCCCGGCGCTCAGGGCCCGAGGCCGTCCGATCGCGGCTACCAGGACGTCTGCCAGGCGGCAGACGGCCGGCAGGTCGCGGGTCCTTGAATGGGCTATCGTTACCGTACAGTTCTCGGCGAGCAGCAGCTGCGCCAGCGGTTTGCCAACGATGTTGGAGCGGCCGACGATCACGGCGTGCAGGCCGGTCAGATCCGCACATGCGCGCTTTGCCAGCATGACGCAGCCGCGTGGTGTGCATGGAACCAGCGCGGGCAGGCCCGTTGCCAGTCGACCGGCGTTCATCGGGTGAAAGCCGTCAACGTCCTTGGACGGATCGATCGCCTCGATGACTCGTGAGCTGTCGATGCCTTTGGGCAGCGGCAGCTGCACCAGTATGCCGTCCACACCCGGATCGGCATTGAGCTGCGCGACCAGTCCGAGCAGCTCGGCCTCCGTGGTGGTGTCCGGCAGGCGATGTTCGATCGAGCGCATGCCGGCGGCCTCGGTCTGCTTCACCTTGGACCCCACATACACCTGGCTGGCCGGGTCGTTACCCAGCAGCACGACCGCAAGACCAGGTGCGCGACGGCCCTCGGCGCGCAGCGCGGCGACTCTTGCGGTGATGTCCGCGCGCAATTCTGCCGCTAACGCCTTGCCATCCAGAATGACCGCCATGAATCCTCCGTCTCCGCGTCAGGGCGGCGATGCTACACCATTCCATCCAGACGGCTGGCCTCGACCCGGCAGGCCGCGTACTTGAATTCCGGGATCTTGCCGAACGGGTCCAGGGCCGGATTTGTGAGCCGGTTGGCGGGGGCTTCCGCATAGCAGAAAGGCACGAAGACCATGCCCTCGCGCATGAGCGGGTCAACCCGGGCCGCCAGAGTGATACGTCCGCGGCGTGTCACGATGCTGACCGGGTCTCCCGCCTCGATCTCGAGCCGCGACAGTTCGCCGGGAGCCATCGAGGCGATTGCTGCAGGCTCCAGCTCGTCGAGAATGCGCGTTCGCCGGGTCATCGAGCCGGTATGCCAGTGTTCCAGCTGCCGGCCAGTGATCAGCACGAGCGGGAACTCGGCATCGACCGGCTCGTCTGGTGGCAACGGCAGGGCGGGCGTGAAGCGCGCCCGTCCGCTCGTCGTCGGGAAGCGGTCGCCGAACACGACGTCCCGCCCCGGTGCGTCCGCGGCCGGACATGGATAGGTCACCGAGTCCTCGCGCTCGATACGGTCCCAGTCGATGTGGTCGAGCGAGGCCATGCCGCGCTGCATTTCGGCGAACACGTCGCGGGGATGGGAATACTGCCAGGCGAGATCGAAGCGCCGCGCAATCTCCTGGATGATCCACCAGTCAGGCCGTGCCTCTCCCGGCAATGGGACGGCCGCCCGTCCCATCTGTACCTGGCGGTTGGTGTTGGTCACGGTACCGTCTTTCTCCGGCCAAGCCGATGCCGGCAGGATCACGTCCGCGAACTGGGCCGTCTCGGTCACGAAGAGATCCTGCACCACGAGGTGCTCGAGGCTGGCGAGAGCCGCCCGGGCGTGGTCCAGGTCGGGGTCAGACATGGCCGGGTTCTCGCCGAGGATGTACATGCCGCGGATGCTGCCGGCCTGGATGGCGTTCATGATCTCGACGACCGTCAGGCCGGGCCGCGGGTCGAGTTGCGCCTGCCACAACTCCTCGAATGCGGCCCGGAACTGCGCATCACTCACCGGGCGATAGTCAGGGAAGACCATCGGGATCAGCCCGGCGTCGGAGGCGCCCTGCACGTTGTTCTGGCCGCGCAACGGGTGCAGGCCCGTACCCGGCCGGCCCACGTGGCCGGTGGCCAGAGCCAGCGAGATCAGGCAGCGGGCGTTGTCGGTGCCGTGCACGTGCTGCGAGATGCCCATGCCCCAGAAGATCATCGCCCGCCCGGCCGTGGCATAGGTCCGGGCGATCTCGCGTATCTCTTCGGGTGCGACCCCGCACAGGGGCGACATCGCCTCGGGCGTCATCGCCCGCACATGATTGCGAAGCGCCTCGAAGCCCTCGGTGCGAGCCGTGACGTAGTCTTCATCGTAGAGATGTTCGTCGACGATGACGTTCAACATGGCGTTCAGCAGCGCTACGTCGCCACCGGGCGTGAAGCGCACCATGCGGTGCGCATAGTCACCGAGTGCCTGGCCGCGCGGATCGAGCACGATCAGCTTCGTGCCACGCTTGGCGGCCTGCTTGAAGAAGGTGGCAGCTACCGGATGGTTCACAGATGGGTTGCAGCCGGTGAGGATCGCCACATCTGCCTGGGCAACCTGCATGAACGACGCGGTGACGGCGCCAGAACCGATGCACTCCATGAGCGCTGCTACGGAACTTGCGTGGCACAGGCGTGTGCAGTGGTCCACGTTGTTCGACCCGAAGCCCGTCCGCACCAGCTTCTGGAACAGCCAGGCTTCCTCGTTGGAGCACTTGGCGCTGCCGAATCCGGCAAGCGCGCCCGGACCATGGCTGTCGCGCAGTGACCTGAGTCCGCTGGCCGCAAGCTCGAGGGCTTCCTCCCAACCGGCCTCGCGAAAATGGGTCAAGGGCTGGGCTGGATCGAATCCTGGATCCATCCGCTTGGGCACGCCCTCGCGGCGAATCAACGGATGCAGCAGGCGCGCCGGATGCTGCAGGTAGTCGAGGCCGAAACGTCCCTTGACGCACAGGCGGTTCTGGTTCGAGGGGCCGTTACGTCCCTCGACGCCGACGACGCGGTCGTCCTTGACGTGATAGGTGAGCTGGCAACCAACGCCGCAGTATGGGCAGACCGAGTCTATCTTGCGATCGGCCACTGCCGAATCACCTCGCCCCGACGGATCGACCAGGCTCGCGGGCATCAGCGCCCCGGTCGGGCAGGCCTGCACGCACTCACCACAAGCGACGCAGGTGCTCCCGCCCATGGGGTCGTCGAAGTCGAAGACGATCCTGGAACGGGCGCCGCGCCGGGCCATCCCGATGACGTCGTTTACCTGCACCTCGCGGCAGGCGCGCACGCACAGCGTGCACTCGATGCAGGCGTCGAGATCGACGTGCATCGCGATGTGAGAAGAGTCCTGTCTCGCTGGATCCGGCACGCGCCGCGGCAGTGCCCGGCGCGCGGCCGAAACGTCGAGTCCCAGCTGCGCGACCGTCTGCCAGAAGTGGCTGGAGCAGTCCGGCGCCTCTTCGCGATCGGGCTGGTCGGCCAGTAGCAGTTCGAGCACCCCCTCGCGTGCAACGCGGGCGCGATCGGACGTCGCGCTCCTTACCACCATCCCCGGAGTCGCCTCGCGCAGGCAGCTGGCGGCCAGCGTTCGCTCGCCCTCGATCTCGACCATGCAGGCGCGGCAGTTGCCGTCGGCGCGATAGCCCGGCGCGTCCCTGAAGCACAGGTGAGGGATGAGATCCCCGGATCGCTTCGCTACCTGCCACAGCGATTCTCCCGCCCTGGCGGTGACCGTTCGCCCATCCAGCGTCAGATCGAAGCTTGCAGTGGGTGCCTGCCCGCTCATGTCGCCGGCTCCTCGCTGACGATGCGGATTCCCTGGCTGGCCAGTCGATCGCGAAAGTGAGTGAGCACGCTCAGCACCGGGTTCGGCGCCGCCTGGCCGAGTCCGCAGATCGACGCGTCGATCATCACCTGTGACAGCCTGCGCAGTTGCGCCTCGTCCCAGCGGTCGCGCTCGAGCAGTGCAACCATCTTTTCGGTGCCAACCCGGCAGGGAGTGCATTGGCCACAGGACTCGTCCGCGAAGAAGGCCAGCAGGTTGGTCACGGCGGCGCGCAAGTCATCGCCGGTCGAAATCACGATGATCGCCGCTGAGCCAATGAAACAGCCATGCGGCTGCAGGGTGTCGAAATCGAGCGGGATATCTGCCTTCGACGCCGGCATGATGCCGCCCGAGGCGCCGCCGGGCAGATAGCCCAGCAGCTCGTGGCCCTCTGCCATCCCGCCGCAGTACTCGTCGATCAGCTCGCGGAGCGTGATACCGGCGGGCGCGAGGTGAACCCCTGGATACCTGACCCTCCCGGAGACCGAAAAGCTGCGCAGTCCCTTGCGGTCGCGTCGCCCCTGGCGCGCAAACCAGTCGCCACCCCGACGATGGATCTCCGGGATCCAGTAGACCGTTTCGACGTTGTTGACCAGAGTAGGGCGGTCGAAAAGACCGCGCTCGGCCACGTAGGGTGGACGATGACGCGGCTTGCCCGGCTTGCCCTCCAGTGACTCGATCAGTGCCGATTCCTCGCCACAGATGTAGGCTCCCGCACCACGGCGCAGCACGATAGAGCCCGGTGCAGCGATTCCCGCGTCTTCTGCCTCAGCGATCGTCAGCTGCAGCACCCGGCGCAGGCCCGGGTACTCGTCCCGCAGGTAGATGTAGATTGTGCTCGCCTCGACAAGCTCGGCGCTGACCAGCGCACCTTCGAGGAACTGGTGTGGCGCGCGCTCCAGGTAGTGGCGATCCTTGAAGGTGCCGGGCTCGCCTTCGTCCGCATTGATCACGACATAGCGGGGACCGGGTTCCGCCAGCACGAAACGCCACTTGCGCTGCGTCGGGAAACCCGCGCCGCCCAGTCCGCGCAGTCCGGCGGCTTCAACCGATGCGGCAAGATCGTCGATCGTGACCCGACCTGCCCGCAGGTCCTCCAGCAGCTGATAGCCGCCCTGCGCACGATAGGATTCCAGCCCGGGCCAGTCGATCTGGTCCGGCTCGAATCGCGCCGCATCGAGCGTTGCCCGGACCCGCTCCGGCGTGGCGAGGCCGACATGACGGCGACCGACCTGCACGGCGGGCGCTTCGTCGCAACGGCCCATGCAGGGCGCCCTGACGACCCGGACCTTGGCGGGCTCCACCCCGGCCGCCAGCGCGGTTTCCAGGGCATCGGCGCCGGCCAGCTGGCAGGACAATGACTCACACACGCGAATGGTGAGCGGGGCGGGGGGCGCCTGGCCATCGTCCACGAAATCGAAGTGGGAGTAGAACGTGGCGGTCTCGTAGATGGCTGCCATGGGCAGTCGCATCCACTGTGCCAGCGCCCGAAGGTGGCGCGCGGAGAGATGACCGAAGCGATCCTGGAGCGCGTGGAGATGCTCGATAAGCTGGTCGCGATTCCGCGGCCGTCCTGCCAGAAGCAGCTCCAGTTCCCCCAGGGCTGCCGGATCCAGGGCGCGACCACGCGGCTGGCCCCTGGCCCGCCTGTGTGGACCCGTCGACTGCACCCGCTTCATGGCAAGAGACTCCCGAGCTTCAACTTGGAGAGTTTTCCATGCGATATTAGCCCAACTCGGTGAACAGACTCCGCTGTCCGGCCGATCGTGCACGGCCGAACGACCTGTGCACTTCCTTCATGATCTTCTGGCGGCGCAACCTCAGTGGTGAATCGATTGGACACCGTGGCGACACATGTCCCGATCAGCATTTTCGACATGGTCAAGGTCGGCATCGGTCCGTCGAGTTCGCATACGATGGGTCCGTGGCTGGCGATGCACGACTTCGTGGAGCGGCTCGAGGCCTGCGGCATCGAAGCGGTTGAGCGCATAACGGTCACACTGATGGGCTCGCTGGCCAAGACGGGCCGTGGTCACGGAACGCACACTGCCATCATCATGGGCCTGATGGGAGAGGATTTCCGCAGCGCCGACCTCGGGGCGATGCCAGCCCGCATTGAACAGGTCCGTCAGCTCCGCCGCCTGCTGCTGGGCGGCCGCAGGGAAATCCGCTTCGACCCGGCGCAGGAGATCATCCTCGAGCCGCAGGCGCACTGCCCGGTGCATTCGAACACGCTCGTCGCCCGGGCCGAACTCGCCGATGGCGGGTTGATCGAGGAGACCTACTACTCGGTGGGTGGCGGTTTCGTCCAGCGGGAGGGCGCGCCCGGCGCGGCACAGGAGCAGGTCGAACTGGCACATCCGATCAACCTGGGTGTGGACCTCATCCGCTGGTGCGACGAGTCGGAGTGTTCAATCCACGAGATCGTGCGGGAAAACGAAAGAACGTGGCGCAGCGACGAGGATATCGACGGAGCGCTGGATCAACTCTTCGAGACGATGATCGACTCGATCGAGACCGGCTGCCATACCGGCGGGGTGTTGCCGGGAGGGCTTCACGTCAGGCGGCGGGCCAAGGCCATCCACGATCGGCTCCTGGCCGGGCGGCACTACACCAGCAGGAAGGAGTGGATCCGGCAGATTCGGCAAACGCCGACCGACCTGGCCACGTCGACATCCTGGATCACGGCCTTTGCACTCGCCGTGAACGAGGTCAACGCCTCCTACGGTCGCGTCGTCACGGCGCCAACCAATGGCGCATGTGGCGTGATCCCTGCCGTCCTGTTTCACTGGTGGTTGTTCACTCCAGGTGCGGAAATTCACCAGGTCCGGAATTTCCTGCTCGTGGCCGGCGAGGTGGGTTGCATATTCAAGAAGAACGCAACGATCAGCGCCGCAGCCGGCGGCTGCCAGGCGGAAATCGGAGTCTCCTCGTCTATGGCCGCGGCGGCCTTGACGTCCGTGCTCGGCGGCAGCCCACGCCAATGCCTGATGGCCGCCGAGATCGCCATGGAACACCACCTGGGCATGACCTGTGATCCGGTAGGCGGCCTGGTCCAGGTTCCCTGCATCGAGCGGAATTCCATGGGCGCGATGAAGGCCGTGACGGCCTCGCAGCTGGCCTTGTTCGGCAACCCCGAGGACGCCAAGGTTTCGCTCGATGCGGTCATCAGGACCATGCTCGAGACGGCCGCGGACATGCACAGCCGTTACAAGGAAACGGCCGACGGTGGGCTTGCCCTGCGTATCCCGGTTGTGCTGGCTGACTGCTGACGACCGCCTTTCCAGGTCCTTCATCCGGTGATCCCATCCGCGCTGTCGAGGACTGCTGTGTGCTGCATCAGGTGGTACGCGTACGCGCCGAGGCGCAACGCCCAAATTGACGCCCCGGAGCGCCGCCCGTAAACTCTGCGGCCCCGTGCGGGCTTGTGCCGGCATGGGTGCATCCGGCAGTCCACTGGCGGGGCATGGCGCAGTCTGGTAGCGCATCTGCTTTGGGAGCAGAGGGTCGGGGGTTCAAATCCCTCTGCCCCGACCACGGAACCGGCGGCGCCGCGGGCGAGCCACGTGCGCCCGTAGCTCAACCGGATAGAGCACCGGCCTTCTAAGCCGGCGGTTGCAGGTTCGAGTCCTGCCGGGCGCGCCAGTCCGGGGTGGCTGCTGGGGGTGTCTTGTTCGATGGCGGGCGTAGCTCAGTTGGTAGAGCCCCGGATTGTGATTCCGGTCGTCGTGGGTTCGAGTCCCATCGCTCGCCCCAGTTTTGGAAACGGGCCATTAGCTCAATTGGTAGAGCTGCGGACTCTTAATCCGTAGGTTGTAGGTTCGAGTCCTACATGGCCCACCAGATCCGGCGCCCCGGGGCGCATCCCCGGGGCCCGTCCTTCCGCGGTGCAGGCGTCCGGGCCGCCTGTGGCAGACTCCATCCATGAAGCGACCGGAACCCATCCGCGATCCCAGCTACAACCTGCCTTCGGCGAGCTCCGACGAGAACGCGACTCCGGCGGAAAAGGCCCTCGGAGCTCTCAAGGTCGGGGCGATTGCCGCGGCAGCGGTGACCATCGTGCTGATCTACATCAGCGCCTACGGCGGGCTGACGGGGCAGCGGGACCTGATCAGCCTCGCAGTCATGGTCGCATTCGTGCTGCCGAGCATCGTTGCCTACCTGTTCGCCTGGCATGCGCGCCGGCGAGCCGGCCATTCCGAAGACCGGGAGCAGGGCGGGCAGTAGATCCTCCGGAAAGCCCGCCAAGGTGTCTTTCCGGCCCCGGACCGGGCTGGACATCCGTTATAATGAGCGGCTTGACCAGCGGCCGCGGATACCGTGGGTCTTCGGTTCCGGCGTGCGAAAGTGGCGGAATTGGTAGACGCGCTGGATTTAGGTTCCAGTGGGGCAACCCGTGAGAGTTCGAGTCTCTCCTTTCGCACCAACCGGTCCTGCCGGGGGAGCTGGCGTTGCTGCAGGTGTAACGATCGTGCAGAGGGTTAAGTAGCGATGATGGTGTCAGTCGAGGCGCTCAAAGGGCTGGAGCGTCGCTTGCAGGTTTCCGTTCCCGCCAGCCGCGTCGAGCAGCAGGTGGACAAACGCCTGTTGAACGTCAGCCGGACCGCGAGGATCAAGGGTTTCCGTCCGGGCAAGGCGCCGATCCACGTGGTGCGCAAGCACTACGGCGCGCAGGTGCGCGAGGAAGTCGTCGGCGACCTCATCCGCGAGACCTTTGCCGAGGCGGTCCAGCGTGAACAACTGGTGCCGGCGGGCGGGCCGCGTATCGAGCCGCTTGCCGCCGACAAGGGCGGCGACCTCAAGTACGCCGCCACCTTCGAGATCTATCCGAAGATTGAGCTGACGGGCGTTGAGGGCATGGAACTCATCCGGCCCAAGGCCTCCGTGGCGGATGCCGACGTGGACGCGATGCTCGAGAGCCTGCGCAAGCAGCGTCCCGAATTCGTGCCGGTGGATCGACCGTCCGTCGACGGTGACCGCCTGACGATCAATTTCGAGGGCAAGCTCGACGGCGAGCCGTTCGAGGGTGGCAAGGCCGAAGGCCACCAGTTCGAACTGGGCGCCGGCCGCATGCTCAAGGACTTCGAGGAAGGGGTGCGCGGCGCCACCGCGGGTGAAACGCGCAGTTTCGACGTGGCATTCCCGGACGACTACCCGGCCAAGAACCTGGCCGGCAAGACGGCGCAGTTTGCCGTGTCGGTCACGGCGGTCGAGGAGACGAAGCTCCCCGAGGTGAACGACGAATTCTGCAAGGCCTTCGGAATCGAGGAAGGCGGCGTGGAGGCGCTGCGCGCAGAGGTGCGCGACAACATGGAGCGCGAACTCGGCCAGGCCGTACGCGGCCGGATGAAGACCCAGGTGATGGACAAGCTCCTGGCCGCCAACCCGCTCGACCTGCCGACCGTGCTGGTGGAGCAGGAAATCCGCGACATGCAGCTCGAAACGCTCCGGCGCATGGGCGCCCGCAGCGCGCGCCAGCTGCCGCCACGCGAGCCCTTCGAGGCCAATGCGCGGCGGCGAGTCGCACTCGGCCTGCTGCTGAACGAGGTGATCCGCAGCGCGTCCATCCAGGTGGACGCGGCCCAGGTCCAGGCGCGCCTCGAGGAAATGGTCGCTGGTTTCGACGATCCGGAGTCGGCCCGCAAGCAGTACGTCGAGAACGAGGGCGCGATGCGTCAGCTGCAGATGATGGTGCTCGAGGACCAGGTAGTCGACCATGTCGTCGGCAAGGCCAATGTCACCGAGCAACTGGCGGCTTTCAAGGACATCATGAACTTCGGCGCGGCCGAAGCGTCTGAAGACCGAGGCTGAAGGCGGTGGATCGAATCATGGAAACCAAGGCGCTGAATCTGGTCCCGATGGTGGTCGAGCAGACCGCGCGTGGCGAGCGGGCCTACGACATTTACTCCCGGCTGCTGAAGGAGCGCGTGGTGTTCATCGTGGGTCCCGTCGAGGACTACATGGCCAACCTCGTGGTGGCGCAGCTGCTGTTCCTGGAGTCCGAGAACCCGGAGAAAGACATCCACCTGTACATCAACTCGCCCGGCGGGTCGGTATCGGCGGGGCTGGCCATCTACGACACGATGCAGTTCATCAAGCCGGACATCGGCACGATCTGCGTCGGCCAGGCGGCCAGCATGGGCGCGGTGCTGCTGGGCGCGGGTGCCAAGGGCAAGCGTTATGCGCTGCCCAATTCACGGGTCATGATCCACCAGCCGCTGGGCGGGTTCCAGGGCCAGGCCACCGACATCGAGATCCACACCAAGGAGATCCTCGATGCGCGCGACCGGCTGAACAAGATCCTGTCGCAGCACACGGGGCAGCCGATCGACAAGATCAAGGTGGACACGGATCGCGACAATTTCATGAGCGGCGAGCAGGCCAAGGCCTACGGGCTGGTAGACGAGGTGCTCGACCGGCGTGGCCAGCTTCCGATGGCAAACCCGGACAAGTGATCTTCCCGGGACGAGGATTGGTTCACAAGTATCGGTCTGTTAAGGGATTTTCAGGCTACCGGGCATCATGCTATAAGGATCCCGCAGGCGGCTCGCCCGCGGATCCGAGGACGGCACGGAATGGTTGACGATACCCGCGGCAAGCATGACGAAGGCAAGCTCCTCTACTGCTCCTTCTGCGGCAAGAGCCAGCACGAGGTTCGCAAGCTGATTGCGGGCCCGTCGGTCTTCGTCTGCGACGAGTGCGTCGAGCTGTGCAACGACATCATCCGCGAGGAACTCGAGGAGAAGCAGGAGCGCTCGCGCGACAAACTGCCGCGGCCGCAGGAGATCAAGAAGGTCCTCGACGAGTACGTCATCGGCCAGGAGCGGGCCAAGAAGATCCTGTCGGTGGCTGTCTACAACCACTACAAGCGGTTGCAGACCTCTCCGGGCGACAAGCGCCATGGAGCCGAGCGCACCGAGATCGAGATCGCCAAGAGCAACATCCTGCTGATCGGCCCGACCGGCTGTGGCAAGACCCTGCTGGCGGAAACGCTTGCACGGCTGCTGAACGTGCCCTTCACGATTGCGGACGCGACCACGCTGACCGAGGCGGGCTACGTCGGCGAGGATGTCGAGAACATCATCCAGAAGCTGCTGCAGAAGTGCGACTACGACGTGGAGAAGGCCCAGACGGGCATCGTCTACATCGATGAAATCGACAAGATTTCGCGCAAGTCGGACAACCCCTCCATCACGCGCGATGTATCGGGCGAGGGCGTGCAGCAGGCGCTGCTCAAGCTGATCGAGGGCACGGTCGCCTCGGTGCCGCCGCAGGGCGGCCGCAAGCACCCGCAGCAGGAATTCCTGCAGGTCGACACGGGCAACATCCTGTTCATCTGCGGCGGGGCCTTCGCCGGCCTCGAGAAGATCATCGAGCGGCGCAGCGCGCACGGCGGCATCGGCTTTGCGGCCGAGGTCAAGAGCCCCAGCGAGCGGCCCCAGGGCACCGACCTGTTCAAGGACGTGGAACCCGAGGATCTGATCAAATTCGGGCTGATCCCGGAATTCGTTGGCCGCCTGCCGGTGGTGGCGACCCTGGAGGAGCTCGACGAGAGCGCCCTGATCACCATCCTCACCCAGCCGCGCAACGCGCTGACCAAGCAGTACGCGCGGCTGTTCGAGATGGAGGGCGTGGACCTGGAATTCCGCGACGACGGGTTGCTGGCGATCGCCAAGAAGGCGATGCAGCGCAAGACCGGCGCCCGCGGCCTCAGGACCATCCTCGAGAACGTCCTGCTGGATATCATGTATGACCTGCCATCGATGAAGAACGTGGACAAGGTCGTACTGGACGAGTCGGTGATCACTGGCGACAGCAAGCCGTACATCGTCTACAAGAGCGCCGAGGAACAGGTCGCCGAGCCGGAGGCCCGCCGCGCGACGCATTGAAAATGGGGACTGTCCCCATTTCCTAACTTATTGATTCGCCGAGGCGACAAAAAATGGGGTCTGTCCCCATTTTCGGCCCTATTGCATTGGGTCGTCCTGCCCCCATGTCGTATCCTTGATAGGCGCACCCAGGCGGCAGCCTGCTTCTGGCCGCTGGCACGAGGATATTCAAGTGACCGATAAAGTCCCCGCAAAGACCCCGACCGAAGCCGTTCCGCGGATACCGGTCCTGCCGCTACGCGACGTGGTCGTTTACCCGCACATGGTGATCCCGCTATTCGTCGGGCGGGACAAGTCGATCGTTGCCCTCGACGAGGCGATGAACCGCGACAAGCAGATCCTGCTGGTCGCCCAGAAGCAGGCGGACGTCGACGACCCGAAGCCCAAGGACCTGTATGTGGTCGGCACGGTTGCGACGATCCTGCAGCTGCTCAAGCTGCCTGACGGCACGGTCAAGGTGCTGGTCGAAGGCGTCGACCGCGCCATCGTCGAGAACATGGAAGCGGGTGAATTCTTCTCCGCGGAAGTGGCCGCGATGCCCGACGTGGAGACCTACGACGAGCGCGAAATCGACGTGCTGACCCGTAGCGTGGTCTCGCAGTTCGAGCAGTACGTCAAGCTCAACAAGAAAGTCCCGCCGGAGATCCTCACCTCGCTCGCTGGCATCGAGCAACCCGGCCGGCTGGCCGACACGGTCGCCGCGCACATGGCGCTCAAGCTGGCCGACAAGCAGAAGGTCCTCGAGGTCCAGGACGTGCGCCAGCGTCTCGAGCACATCCTGACGCTCATCGAGGGCGAGATGGAAGTCCTGCAGATCGAGAAGAAGATCCGCAGTCGCGTCAAGTCCCAGATGGAGAAGAGCCAGCGCGAGTATTACCTCAACGAGCAAATGAAGGCGATCCAGAAGGAGCTCGGCGAGATCGAGGAGGCGCCCAACGAGATCGGCGAATTGGAGAAGCGCATCGCCAAGGCCGGTATGCCCAAGGAAGCGAAAGCCAAGGCTACGGCTGAACTCAACAAGCTCAAGCTGATGTCACCGATGTCCGCCGAGGCGACCGTGGTGCGCAACTACGTCGACTGGCTGGTCAAGGTGCCCTGGAAGAAGCGTACCAAGGTGCGCCTCGACATCGCCCAGGCGCAGAAGGTGCTGGACGAGGACCACTACGGCCTCGACAAGGTCAAGGAGCGCATCGTCGAGTACCTGGCGGTGCAGCAGCGGGTGAAGAACCTGAAGGGCCCGATTCTCTGCCTGGTCGGTCCGCCCGGCGTGGGCAAGACCTCGCTCGGCCAGTCGATCGCGCGTGCCACCAATCGCAAGTTCGTGCGCATGTCCCTGGGTGGCGTGCGCGACGAGGCCGAGATCCGTGGTCACCGCCGCACCTACATCGGCTCGCTGCCGGGCAAGATCCTGCAGAACATGGCGCGTACGGGCGTGCGCAACCCGTTGTTCCTGCTGGACGAAGTGGACAAGATGTCCATGGATTTTCGCGGTGACCCGTCCTCGGCGCTGCTCGAGGTGCTGGATCCCGAGCAGAACTCGAGTTTCGCGGACCATTACCTGGAGGTCGACTTCGACCTGTCCGAGGTGATGTTCGTCTGTACCGCCAACACCCTGAATATCCCGCCGCCATTGCTGGATCGCATGGAGGTCATCCGTCTGCCCGGGTACACGGAAGACGAAAAGCTCAACATCGCCAGGCGCTACCTGCTGCCCAAGCAGGTCAAGCAGAATGGCCTGAAGAAAGAGGAGCTCAAGGTTTCCGATCCGGCGATCACCGAGATCATCCGCCACTACACGCGCGAATCGGGCGTGCGCAACCTGGAGCGCGAGGCGGCCAGGATCTGCCGCAAGGCGGTCAAGCAGATCCTGCTCGAGCCAAATACCAAGGTAGTCTCGGTCACCCCGAAGAATATCGACAAGTTCCTGGGCGTGAAGCGCTTCCGCTACGGCAAGGCCGAGGAAGCCAACCGCATCGGCCAGGTGACGGGGCTGGCCTGGACCGAGGTCGGCGGCGAGCTGCTGACCATCGAGTCGGCCGTGGTGCCCGGCAAGGGCAAGCTGCAGTACACCGGTCAGCTCGGCGAGGTGATGCAGGAGTCCATCCAGGCGGCCATGACGGTCGTACGCAGTCGGGCCGCGCTGATCGGGCTCGAACCCGACTTCCACCAGAAGATGGACGTGCATGTGCACGTACCGGAGGGCGCCACGCCCAAGGATGGACCGAGCGCGGGTATTGGCATGTGTACGGCGCTGGTTTCGGCGCTGACACGAATCCCGGTGCGTGCCGACGTAGCCATGACCGGCGAGATCACGCTGCGCGGCGAGGTGCTGCCGATCGGGGGCCTGAAGGAGAAACTGCTTGCGGCCCATCGCGGCGGCATCACCACCGTGCTGATCCCGAGCGAGAACGAGAAGGATCTGGTGGAAATTCCCGATAACATCAAGGGTAAACTCGACATTCGTCCGGTGAAGTGGATCGACGAGGTGCTCGACGTCGCGCTCGAGCATCCACCGCAGCCACTTGCCGGGGCGACGCAGGCGGCTCCACCGGAGGTGGCCAAGGCCCGTCGACGGTCCACCAAGCGGGCAGCCAAGCCGCTGCAGGCGCATTGATGAGGCTCAAGGGGGCAGACCCGGCCGGGTCTGCCCCTCTCTGGCTGCCTGGAGACTGCTTGGTCCAGTCAGCGCAACTCGCTCCCGGTGCCCGGTTTGGGTCACAATTCAACGATGAGCAACGCGCCAGACACCGACAGCCCGGCCAACAGGCCGGCGAAGCGCCTGCCCGCCACGACCGACTGCTCTGCCGAGGCCGTTGAGGCACGTCAGGATCGGCTGCGCGAGCAAGGCTGCCAGATCGACCAGATCGCCGGCGTAGGCCCTGCGATCGACCCTTCCACCCTCAAGGGCAGCATCGAAGGATTCATTGGATTCGCGCGCGTCCCGCTTGGGATCGCGGGACCCGTGAGAATCCATGGCGCTGCGGCCCAAGGCGAATTTTTCATCCCGCTCGCAACCAGCGAGGGCACGCTGGTAGCGTCCTACCAGCATGCCTTCAACGCGATGAACCGCAGCGGCGGTACGGCGGCGCTCTGCAGCGGCGAACAGGTGCAACGCGCGCCGTGCTTCGAGTTCGCTTCGCTGGAGGAGGCCGGCCGGTTTGCGACCTGGCTGGCGTCGCAGCAGGAACTGGTCGCGGCGACCACCGCCGGTACCTCGCGCTACTGCCGGCTCCTCGACATGCACCCGCACATCGTCGGCAACACGGTCTACCTGTTGCTCGAGTTCACGACCGGCGATGCGGCCGGGCAGAACATGGTCACCGCGGCCGCGGAGGCCACCTGCCGGCAGCTGCTGGAAGCGGCCCCGATCACACCAGCCAGCTGGCTGGTCGAGTCCGTGCTGTCCGGGGACAAGCGGGCCTCGGCGATGTCCTTCCGCGCGCCCCGGGGACGCAATGCCAGTGCCGAGGTCATTCTCCCGGCTCGCCAATACGGGCGCTACTGGCGGGCCGCGCCCGAGGAAGCCGCGCGCGCCTGGCGACAGGCGACCAACGGCGCCGTCCAGACCGGGGCTGTCGGCCTGCAGGGCAACGTTGCCAATGCGCTGGCGGCACTCTTTATCGCCTGCGGGCAGGACGTGGCCTGCGTTGCCGAGGCCACCACAGCGCTGACTCGCATCGAGGTCACGCGTGACGGCGACCTGTACGCTTCGGTGACCCTGCCCAACCTGATTGTTGGCACCGTCGGAGGGGGCACGCACCTGCCGACGGCGCAGGAATGCCTCGGCATGCTCGGATGTATCGGTGCCGGCCAGGCCCGCAAGTTCGCTGAGATTTGCGCGGTGGTCGCCCTGGCCGGCGAACTGGCCATCGTCGGCGCCATGGCGAGCGGCGGTTTCTCTTCCGCCCACGCGGCCGGCGGGCGCAAGGGGCAGGGGCGCAGCCGTCCTGAAGCGTCGCAAGCCGATCCGGCGCTTTCTGCTCCACAAGGTGCTGCCGCCGATCGTACTGCGCATCTATCGCGGTTTCGGCCGGTCGTGGAACTACGTCGCGCCCGGCTTCGCCGATTTCGAGCGTCTTGCCGCCGGCGACCGGCCCCTGGTGGGCGCCTTTCTGCACGCGCGGACCTTCCCGCTGCTCTACTACTTCAGCCGGCCCGGGCGCGGCCGCTGGATCCTGATGTGCTCGCAGAGCCGCGACGGCGAGGCCATGGCGCGCCTGGAGGAAGGGCTGGGCTTCCGGGTCGCGCGCGGCTCGTCGGGCAAGGGCGGGGCCAGGGCCCTGGTAGAAATGATCAAGGCCCAGCGGGAGGACCGGAAACTGGGATCCTGCCTGGCCGTGGACGGTTCCCGTGGACCTCGCGGTATCGCGCAGTTCGGCGTCCTGACGCTGGCGCAGAAGACCGGCGGCCTGGTGCTGCCAGTGGCGGCTTCGACCCGCAATCCGTGGATATGGAAGAATTCCTGGGATCGGACCGTCATCCCGAGATTCGGCGCGGAGATCCATGTGCGCTTCGGCGAGCCCTTCGAGGTACCGCCCAGGATCGATGCCGCGGGGCTCGAAGCGTTACGCACCTCGCTGGAGGCGACCTTGCTTGGCATGCACGCGCAGCTGGACGCGGAGACCGGGTATGCCGATACGGAGCCATTGCGGGCGCTAGTCGGCGGGGCCTCCGAAAGCGCCTAGTGTCGGTTCATCTCCTTGGCACCACGCCTTCAATGCCGTATATTTGCGCGCCTCCCAGGGGCCGGTTGGCCGGTCAGCGGGTGCTTAGCTCAGCTGGGAGAGCGTCGCCCTTACAAGGCGAAGGTCGCAGGTTCGAAACCTGCAGCACCCACCAGTCTTGGAGCGGTAGTTCAGTTGGTTAGAATACCGGCCTGTCACGCCGGGGGTCGCGGGTTCGAGTCCCGTCCGCTCCGCCACCTTTCGAGCTTCGAGTAACGCGACAGGCCCGGAAAGGCCGGGCCTGTCGCGTTCTGGCGGTTCACCACCCGGCATCCCCATATCCACCTCCCCCCGGCGTCTCGATCACGAACACGTCGCCCGGGTTCATTTCGCGCGAATCACATCCTGCCAGCTGCTCGACCACGCCGTTCGCCCGGATCACGGTGTTGACACCCAGGGCGCCGGGCTCGCCGCCGGCCAGCCCGTGTGGTGCGACCTTGCGGCGGCCGCTCAGGATCGACGCCGCCGCGGGTTCCAGGAAGTGCAGCCGGCGGACGACGCCGTCACCGCCGTGCCAGCGCCCGGCGCCGCCCGTACCGTGGCGGATCGCGAATGCCTCCAGCCTGACGGGGAACCGCCACTCCAGCACTTCCGGGTCGGTCATGCGCGAGTTGGTCATGTGAGTGTGGACCGCCGAGGCCCCATCGAACCCGGGCCCGGCTCCTGCGCCGCCGCAGATCGTTTCGTAGTACTGGAACTTTTCGTTGCCGAAGGTCAGGTTGTTCATGGTCCCCTGCGAGGCGGCCATCGCACCCAGGGCGCCGAACAGGGCGTCGGTGACGATCTGGCTGGTCTCGACGTTGCCGGCCACCGTCGCCGCAGGCGCAGCAGGCGAGAGCATTGAGCGCTCCGGGATGACCAGCGTTATCGGCCGCAGGCAGCCCTCGTTCATGGGGATCTCCTCGTCAACCATGCAGCGCAATACGTACAGCACGGCAGCGCGGGTCACCGCCGACGGTGCGTTGAAATTCGACGATTGCTGAGAGCTGGTGCCGGTGAAGTCGATGGTTGCGCCGCGTCCGGCCCGGTCGACGCGAATTTTCACCACGACCCGGCATCCCTGGTCGGTTTCGCAGGCAAATTCGCTGTCGTGCAATGCATCGATCAGCCGCCGGACGCTTTCCTCGGCATTGTCCTGAACGTGCCGCATGTAGGCCTGCACCACCTCCAGCCCGAAGCCATCCACCATGCGCATGATTTCGCGCAGACCGCGGCGACAGGCGGCAACCTGGGCCTTGAGGTCGGCGACATTCTGGTCGGGATTGCGGGCCGCATGGGGTCCGCGGGCGAGCAGGGCGCGAATGCCTGCTTCGTCGAAGCTGCCGCCGCGGACCAGCAGGAAGTTGTCGATCAGTACGCCTTCCTCCTCGACCGTCCGCGAGTCCGCCGGCATCGATCCGGGCGACTTGCCGCCAACGTCGGCGTGGTGTCCGCGCGCGGCGACATAGAACAGCGGTTCTGCACGGCCAGGGATGTGCATCGGCGCCACGACCGTGATGTCGGGCAGATGCGTGCCGCCATTGTAGGGATCGTTGAGCACGTAGACGTCACCGGGGTGCATCGGCGCGTTGCGGTCGATGACCGTGCGGACGCTGGTCGACATGGAACCCAGGTGTACCGGCATGTGCGGCGCATTGGCGACCAGTGCACCGCTGCCATCAAACAAGGCGCAGGAGAAGTCCAGGCGCTCCTTGATGTTGATCGTCGATGCGGTGCGTTCGAGCGTCACGCCCATCTGTTCGGCAATCGACATGAACAGGTTGTTGAAGATCTCGAGCAGCACCGGGTCTGCATCTGTGCCAACTGCCCGGACACGCTCGAGCGGCACGGTCCGCTCCAGCAGGAGTTCGCCATCGGCGCCGAGGGATGCGCGCCAGCCCGGTCCGACGACCACGGTCGAATTCGGTTCGATGATGATGGCCGGTCCGTCGAGCGCCTCGTCCGCAGCGAAGTCCCGCCAGTGCGTGATCGTGCAGTCACACCAGGCGCCGTTGCAGAAGAACCTGCCCCGATCCCTGGCGGTGAGATCCGGCCGTCGCTCACCGCGGGTGGACGGTCCTTTGCCCGCCGGCGTGTCGACCGTGCCGATGGCTTCAACCAGCAGGCTCTCGACCACCAGCGGCGTGTCGCGGCTCAGATAGCCGAATTCCCGCTCGTGCCGGGTCTCGAATGCCGTGACCAGCCGCCGATGGTCTTCGAAGTCGAGTTCCAGTGGTGTGTCGGTACCCTGGTATTTCACGAAAAGGCGTCGCTCGCAGCGGATCCTGCTTGCCGGAACGCCCTGTTCAATGACCGCCGCCTCGGCCTCGGATGCCAGTTCATCCAGCGCCTGGCGATGGCCATCGATTGCCTGCGGCTCGAGCGTCGCCTCGACCGCACGCTGGCGCGTTACCCGGACGTCGGCCAGCCCGATGCCATAGGCTGAAAGCACGCTCGCGAGCGGGTGAATGAACACCTTGCGGATGTCGAGTGCGTCAGCCACCTGGCAGGCATGCTGTCCGCCGGCCCCGCCGAAACAGACCAGCGCGTAGCGCGACACGTCATGGCCGCGCTCCACCGAGATCTTCTTGATGGCCCGGGCCATGTTGTCGACAGCAATCTGCAGGAAGCCATCCGCCAGGGCGATCGGCTCCATTCCCGATCCCCGGGCGAGCTCCCCGAAGAGTTCCTGCACGCGTTCGACGTCGAGCGGCTGGTCGCCATCCGGCCCGAAGAGCGCCGGAAAGAACTCCGGCCGGATCTTGCCGACCATGACATTGGCATCGGTCACGGTCAGCGGGCCGCCGCGACGATAACAGGCCGGACCCGGATCGGCGCCGGCAGAGTCCGGCCCGACGCGCATGCGCGAGCCGTCATGACGCAGGATGGACCCGCCACCGGCGGCGACCGTATGAATCTGCATCATCGCTGCGCGCATCCGCACTCCGGCCACCAGGGTGTCGAAACTGCGCTCGAAGTTGCCGGCGTAATGCGAAACGTCGGTCGAGGTGCCACCCATGTCGAAACCGATCACGCGCTCGAATCCAGCCCGTCGCGCGGTTTCGACCATGCCGACCACGCCCCCGGCCGGTCCGGACAGGATCGCGTCCTTGCCGGCGAAGGCCCGCGCGTCGGCAAGCCCGCCGGAGGACTGCATGAACATCAGCCGGATGGAGCCACTGGAGCTGTCGAGATCGGCCGCAATCCCTTCAACGTAGCGCCTGAGGATCGGTGACAGATAGGCATCGACGACGGTGGTGTCGCCACGCCCCACGAGTTTCATCAGCGGACTGACCTCGTGGCTCACGGACACCTGATCGAAACCGATGCGGCGCGCGATGCTGGCCAGCGCCCGCTCGTGGCCTGGATGGCGGTAGCCGTGCAGGAGGCAGATCGCACAGGAGCGGATGCCGGCAACGTAGGCCTCGCGCAGATGGGACTCGGCGGCTTCCACCCCGAGCGGCTCGACGAGCTCGCCGTTCGCGCCGATCCTCTCGTCTGCCTCGATGACCCGCTCGTACAGCAGTCCGGGCAGGACGATCTGGCGGTCGAACAGCCGTGGGCGATTCTGGTAACCGATACGCAGCGCGTCGCCGAACCCGCGGGTCGTGACCAGCACCGTGCGGCAGCCCTTGCGCTCGAGCAGCGCATTGGTGGCCACCGTGGTGCCAATCCGGATCGAGGCAACCTGCTCAGCCGGGACTGGTACGCCGGGCGCCAGGGCCAGGATGTCGCGAATCGCCTGCAGTCCTGCGTCGGCGTAGCGCTCCGGGCAATCCGAGAGCAGCTTGCGGGTGACCAGGCTGCCGTCGGGCCCGCGCGCCACGACATCAGTGAAGGTGCCGCCTCGATCGATCCAGAAATGCCATTGGCCAGGCAAGGTCGGGCTCCCGCGCGCTGCCGCCGACCGACGATGGTACTTGCATCCGCGCTGGCGGTGCCAGGCGGTGCCTCTAGCGCACGGGGACTGTCCCCTCTGGGGACAGTCCCCGTGTAGGAGCGCTGCGCGGCAGCTCTTGCGCCGCAGAAATACCGCCCCGCGTGGTACCCTAGCGCCCTTTGCAACACCGCTTCCCGCGACGCGCCGTGGCCCGTGCCCCGGCCACCCGGGGGCCAACACCAATCGGGCTAACCGGACATGCTGCAGGCCATCCACGACAATCTGAAGGGCGTCTTCGCCATGATCATCCTCGGCGTGCTGGCCGTGGTATTCATCTTCTGGGGCGTGGAGTTCGTCAGTGTCGGCGGACTCAGTTCGAGCCAGGGGATCGAGGTCAATGGTGAGGAACTGAGCGCTACGGAGATCCGCCAGGACTACCAGGAAGAGATCACTCGCTACCAGGTCGCCCTCGGCGGTGCCGAGATGCCTGCCGAGCTACGGGAGCAGGTCAAGCAGGATGTCCTCGACCGGGCCATCCGCAACCAGCTGATCAGGCAGCGCACGAGCGAGCTGCGATTCCGCGCCAGCGACGCGGACGTCCTGGAGATGCTCAAGGAGATTCCGGCCTTCCAGGTCGACGGAAGATTCTCCAAGGACGCGTACTACGCAGCGCTGAGGTCGGCCAACCTCGAGCCAACCAACTTCGAGGCGCAGCAGAAGCAGCTGCTCGCCGCGCGCCAGCTGGATCGCGGCATCTATGCCTCCTCGATCGTGCTGCCGCAGGAGTTCGCCAGGCGCGAAGCGTTGCTCAACGAAGCGCGCGAGATCGCCTGGGTGGTGGTTCCGGCAGCACATTTCCTCGACGAGGCGAAGCCGGACGATACGGCGGTCACGGAGTTCTATGAGCGCAACAAGGCCAGCTACCAGACCGAGGAACGGGCCAACCTGCAATACGTCGAGCTCGACCTGGCCGACCTGGCGGCCGGCGTGCAGGTGACCGAGGAGGCGTTGCGCGCCTATTACGAGGACAACCTCGACCGCTACACCGCCATTGAGCGCCGGCGCGCGCGCCACATCCTGATTACCCCCGATGGCGACGATGCCGCGGCCGAAGTGCGGGCCCGGGCCGCTTACGATCGTGCCGTGGCCGGCGAGGATTTCTCCGCTCTGGCTGCCGAGCTGTCACAGGATCCCGGCTCGGCATCGCAGGGCGGCGACCTGGGATGGGCGGAGAAGAGTGCTTTCGTCGGGCCGTTCGGCGACGCCATGTGGTCGATGCAGCCGGGCGAAATCAAGGGACCGGTCAGGACCGAGTTCGGCTGGCACGTGATCAAGCTCGAGGCCGTGGAAGCGGGCGACGTGCAGTCGTTCGAGGCAGTCCGGCCGGAGCTCGAGCCCGAATACCGTCTTGCCGAGTCGGAGCGACTGTTCGGCGACATGCAGGACCAGCTCGATACCGAGGCGTTTGAGGCCGGTGGTGATCTGCAGCGGGTGGCCGAATCCCTGGCGCTTGAAATCAGGAGCGTCGAGGGGTTCACGCGCGCGGGTGGCGGCGAACTCGGGAACGCGCCCACGCTCGTGGACGCGGTATTCAGCCCCGACGTACTGAGCGGGACACAGTTGCAGACCCTCGAAGTTGCCCCCGGGCGTGTGGTGGCCATCAAGGTGGTCGCGCACGAGCCGCCGCGCGACCGGCCGCTGGACGAAGTCCGGGCAGAGGTGACCGCGGCGCTCGGGGCCGAGATGGCGCGGCAGGCGGCCAGCGAGCGCGCCGCGGCCCTGGCCGAAAAACTTGCCGCCGGTGCCGAATGGAGCAGCGTGGCAAAGCCCTGGATACCGGTTGGGGCGACCGAGCCAACCAGCGCGACACCGCGATTCGTGCGTCGAGGCGAGGCTGCCGTACCGTCAGAGATCATCGCCGCGGCTTTCAGGGCCGGTGCTCCAGCCAGCTCGCCTCTCTACGGCACGACGGGACTGGCGAGCGGCGACACGGCGGTATGGACCGTGACCTACGTCCGCCCGGGTTCGCCCGCGTCGTTGTCGCCGGCGCAACGTGCTGAGGCCATGCGCACGGCTCGCGACGCATCCAGTCTCCTCGACGCGTCGGTGTATGTGACCAGGCTTCGCTCGCAGGCCGAAGTAAAAGTGAACCCGCAGCTATTCGAATGACCGGGCAGGGCGCCGCAATTCAGGCGCTCGCCGATCCGGTCGCGTGTGAAGGGGGGAGAACATGACGAAGGCGAACAGCGGGCGCCTCGCGCTGCATTGGCAGATCCTGATCGCAATTG
This sequence comes from uncultured Gammaproteobacteria bacterium, assembly GCA_963715485.1. Classification (GTDB taxonomy): domain Bacteria; phylum Pseudomonadota; class Gammaproteobacteria; order Steroidobacterales; family Steroidobacteraceae; genus SG8-30. Next base: position 2,533,659 of record OY970244.1, on the reverse strand, counting down.
GCGTCGCGGTAATCGCCGGTCTGCTTGCCGGGGAGGAAGGCGGCGTCCTCGGCGTCACTTTCTACAGCGTGTTCGATTTCGTCGGGCGCCTGTTCCTGAATGCGCTGAAGATGCTGATCGTGCCGTTGATCGCGTCGTCAATGATCGTCGGGGTGGCGGGTATCGGCTCGAGTGAGTCGCTCGGCAGGCTGGGCGGTCGCACCATTTTCTTTTATGCCGCCACCAGCCTGGCGGCCATCGTGCTCGGCCTGTCGATAATCAACATCGTCAAGCCTGGCATCGCGGAGGGCAGGCCGGCCGGCGACATGATGGCGCTCGAGGCCGATCGAGAGCAGGTGGCCTCGCTGATCGGCGACCGGGATGCCGGTGATATCGTCGAGATCTTCATCCGCATGGTGCCGGAAAACGTCTTCGCGGCCGCCAGCAACAATGGTGGCATCCTGTCGATCATCTTCTTCAGCCTGCTTTTCGGTTTCTTCATCACCCGCATCGGGCCGGTCCACGGCCAGATGCTGGTGTCGTTCTGGAAGGGCGTTTTCGAGGTCATGACCAAGATGACCGAGTGGGTCATGACCCTGGCACCCATCGGTGTCTTCGGCCTGGTCGCCAAGGTCGTGGCCAAGGCCGGCCTCGCGGCGGCCGGTCCGCTGGCAATTTTCGCGGTCTGCGTGCTGGCGAGCCTCGCGATCCACATGTTCGTGACGCTGCCGTTGTTCATCCGCATGAGCACGGGCCTGAGGCCCTGGCCGCTCTATCCCGCCATGGCGCCGGCGCTGCTGACGGCTTTTTCCACCGCCTCGTCATCGGCCACCGTGCCGGTCACCCTCGATTGCATCGAGACCCGCGCCGGCGTATCGAACAAGATCTCGAGCTTCGTGGTGCCGCTTGGCGCGACCATCAACATGAACGGCACGGCGCTGTACGAATGCGCCGCGGTGCTGTTCCTCGCCCAGGCCTATGGCGTGGACATGGGCCTGTTCACGCAGTTCACGGTGGTACTGCTGGCGCTGGTCACGTCGATCGGCGTGGCGGGCATTCCGGCCGCCTCGCTGGTGGCAATCGCGGTGATCCTGACGGCTGTCGGCCTGCCGCCGGAGGCGATCGGCGTGCTGTTCGTCTTCGACCGGGTGCTCGACATGGCGCGCACCGCGGTCAACGTGGCGGGCGACGCCACCGCAGCGGTAATCGTGGCTCGTCTGGAGGGTGAGAAGAATATCCTGGGGCAGCACTAGGCCACTCACGGGGACTGTCCCCCCCCCGAGTGGCTCGCGAGTGAGGTCTGACCCCGCTTATTCCTCGAAGCTCATCCCCACCTGGCTGTAGCCGGCGTCCACGTAGACGACCTCGCCGGTGATGCCGGAAGCAAGGTCCGAGCACAGGAAGGCCGCTACGTTGCCGACCTCATCGGCGGTGACGTTGCGCCGGAGCGGCGCCGCACTGGCTACGTGGTGCAGCATCTTGCGGAAACCCGGTATGCCGGCCGCCGCGAGGGTCTTGATGGGGCCAGCCGATATTGCATTGCTGCGGATGCCCCTGGGGCCCAGGTCTGCCGCCAGGAAGCGCACGTTTGCCTCCAGGCTGGCCTTGGCCAGTCCCATCACGTTATAGGCCGGCACCGAACGCACGGCGCCCAGGTAGGACAAGGTCAGCAGCGCCCCGGCCCGTCCTGCCATCATCGGCGCCCCGGCCCGGGCCAGCGCCGTCAGGCTGTAGCTCGAGACGTCATGCGCCATGCGGAAATTCTCGCGCGTGGTGGCGTCCACGAAGCCGCCCGTCAGCGCCTCGCGCGGCGCAAAGGCCACCGCGTGGACGATGATGTCAAGGCCGTCCCAGGCGGAGCCGAGCCCCTTGAACGCGGTGTCGATTTCCTCGTCGAGGCTGACATCCATGGGCATGATGATTTTCGAACCGAGCTGCGTGGCGAGGTCCACCACGCGATCCTTGATCCGGTCGTTCTGGTAGGTGAAAGCGAGCTCCGCGCCCTCGCGCTTCATCGCCTGTGCGATGCCCCATGCAATCGACCGGTCGGTGGCGAGCCCGACGATCAACGCCTTTTTGCCGGCGAGGAATCCCATGATCGGTTTTTCTCCGTGTTCTTCAGCCGCCGTAATCGCGACTACCGTCAACGTGAATGGTCAGCCGCTGGCCTGCGCGGATGCTGGTATTGCTGGACATGCGGTTCCAGGCCTGCAATTCGCGCACCGAGACATCAAAGCGCCGGGCGATGCCCGAGAGGGTATCACCCTTGCGTACCTTGTAATTGATCTTGCGCGGCTCGCCGGCCTGGGCGACGCTGGCGGGGGCGCCGCCCGTCGCTGGCGGTCGCACCGCGAGTTTCTGGCCGGGCCGCAGGGTGCTCTTGGTGCTGATTCCGTTGACCCGGGCCAGCTCGCCGACGCTCATGCCGTAGCGGCGCGAAATCCCCCAGAGGGTGTCGCCCGAGCGCACCGTGTGCTGCGAGGTGGCGGCGCGCACCAGGCCCTTGCGCAAAGGCGCCACATCGCGACCGGGAACATACAACTCGGTGCCGATGCTGAGCTCCGAGCCGTTGATGCCGTTGACGCTCTGCAGGAACGATGCCGGCACCTGGTAGTGCCTGGCGAGTCCCGTCAGGGTGTCGCCGCTTGCAACGCTGTAGGGCGTCAGTCCGGCTCGCTGGGCTGGCTCCAGCGCGGCGAAGCGCGGTACGAACTGGTCAGCCACGACCGCCGGCACCAGCAAACGGTGCGGGCCGTCCGGGCCGGTAACCCACTGGTTCCAGCCGGCGTTGAGCGCATGCAGTTCCTCGACGTCGACTCCGGCCAGTTCTGCCGCCAGTCTCAGATCGACGGGCCCGCCGGTGTCGAGCACCTGGAAGTAGGCTGCGTCGGGGATGACCGGCAGCGCCAGGCCGTACATATCGGCCTGGCGCAGCATGCGGCTCAATGCCAGCAGCTTTGGTACGTAGGCCCGGGTCTCCCTGGGCAGCGACAGCGAGAAGAAATCGGTGCCGCGGCCGAGCTGCTGGTTGCGCCGGATCGCGCGACTGACGTTGCCGCCGCCGTAGTTGTAGGCCGCAATCGCGAGCATCCAGTCGCCGTCGAATTTCTGGTTCAGGTAGGTCAGGTAGTCGAGCGCCGCGCGAGTGGATTCGATCACGTCGCGTCGCTGGTCCTGCCACCAGTCCTGCTTCAGCTCGTAGCGCTTGCCGGTACCGGGAATGAACTGCCACAGGCCGGACGCATGGCTGCGCGAATAGGCAAAGGGATTGAACGCACTTTCGACCACCGGCAACAGCGCCAGCTCCATTGGCAAGCCGCGCGCCTCGACCTCGTTGGCGATGAAGTACAGGTAGCGCTGCGCCCGTGCGAAGACGCGGCCCATGTACTCACCGTTGCGGATGTACCAGTCGAACTCGGCCCGGACCCACGGATGGTCGACATCGGGCAGTTGTGCACCGGCGCGAATGCGGTCCATGACGTCGCCAATCGCGACCGGCGTCGGCGGCAGCTCGTCGTGCAGCGGCGCCCGCAGCGCGGGTACCGGCAGTGGCCGCGGCTCGGCAGTGGACGTGGCGCTCGGGGTATTGCGGATGACCTTGTCGGGCAGGGAGGAGACCGGCTCGGTCGGTGTCTGGGCGCAGGCCGCGATCAGTAGAGCGAGCCCCGCAGCCACCAGTCGCAATCCAGCCTGCCGGAGCCGGCGGTTCATCGGAAGCCGTCCTTCCAGCGGCGGATCTCCGCGAATACGGCGACCGGAGAGGCGAGGCTGGCTCCCGCATGGGCCTCGGCGGAGCGGCGTACGCCGTCGGTCCTGCTGCGCAGGAATGGATTGATTCGCTTCTCGCGGCCGATGGTCGTCGGTACGGTGGGGACGTCGCGCTCGCGCAGGCTGGTGGCCTCGCCCTGCCACACGCGCAGGTCGGCATTGTCGGGCTCGACCGTCATGGCAAAACGCAGGTTGGAGAGCGTGTATTCGTGTGCGCAGAAGACCCGCGTGTCGTCAGGCAGGGCGGCGAGCCCATCCAGCGAGGCGAGCATTTGCTCGGGGGTACCCTCGAACAGGCGTCCGCAGCCGCCGCTGAACAGCGTGTCGCCGCAGAACAAGGCGCCGTGACCGTAATAGGCGATGTGCCCGGCCGTGTGACCCGGCACATCGAGCACGGCAAATCGCAGGCCAAGCGAGTCCAGCACCACCTCGTCGCCGCCGCGAACCGGCGTGCTGACGGCTGGCACGTGCTCGGCGGCCGGCCCGAAAACACGTGCACCGGTTCGCTCAACCAGTTCGGCCACGCCGCCGACGTGGTCCGGGTGGTGATGGGTCACGAGGATGGCGTCGAGCGACAGGCCGGATTGCTCGAGCGCGGTGAGCACCGCTTGTGCGTCGCCCGGATCCACCACGGCCGTTCGTGACGCATCGGCGAGCCCCTGGACCAGCCACAGGTAGTTGTCGGCGAATGCGCGTACGGGGGTGACGGTCAGCATGACGGGTCTGTTCGGTTCCCCGGTGGCCGGATATCGATTGGCGCGTATTAAAGCGGTCCGGCCATCCAAATGCCACCCCCTGGTTCACGAACCCGGAACGTGCCCGACAGGGTATGCTCATATGCATGCAAGATGAAGGTTCCGCGCTGGCCAAATGGCTCACCGATCCGCTGGGCGAGGCGCTGCTCGAGCAGGAGCGCGCCGCGATGGCCGAGGCGCTGGAATGCGTGTTCGGCGTGCAATGCCTGCAGGTGGGTGCATGGGGTCCCCCGGGCCTGTTTCTTGACCTTGCCCGCACACAGCGCCGCGCGTTGCTCGCCGCTGCCGGCGATCCGGTGGGAGTGATCCGTTCCGATCCAGCCAGCCTGCCGATCCAGTCGGACAGTATTGACGCGTTGATCCTGCCTCATACGCTTGAGTTCGCCGGGGATCCGCACCAGGTCCTGCGTGAAGCCGAGCGCGTGCTGACCGCGGAAGGCTCGCTGGTCATACTGGGCTTCGAGCCACTGGGCAGCTGGGCCACCCGTCATCGCCTGGCGGGCGGTGGGTTTCCCCCGGGCCTGGCCAGGTTCCTGATGGAACGGCGGCTGGCCGACTGGCTGAAGTTGCTGAGCTTCGACGTGGATCCAGCCATCCGTTTCCTGTACACGCTGCCGTTACCGCGTGCGCAAAGTGGACGTGCTGGTCGCTGGGCCGAAAGGGCAGGTCGAATGGTCTGGCCGCGGCTTTCCGGCGCCTATCTGTTGCGTGCAAAGAAGCGGGTCTACTCCATGACGCCCTTGCGCCCGCAGTTCCGCGCGCGGCCGGCCGTCCTCGGTGGCCTGGCCGAACCCACCACCCGGGTCGGTACGTGACCGAGGTCGAGATTTTCACCGACGGCGCCTGCCGCGGCAATCCGGGCCCCGGCGGCTGGGGAGTCGTGCTGCGCGCCGGCGCCCACGAGCGCGAGCTGCATGGTGGCGAGGTCGCGACCACCAACAATCGCATGGAGTTGACGGCCGCGATTCGCGCACTCGAGGCGCTCAAGCGGCCTTGCAACGTTGCGCTCTATACCGACTCGCAATACGTGCGCCAGGGCATCACCGAGTGGCTGCCCCAGTGGCACGAGCGCGGCTGGAAGACTGCCAACCGCAAGCCGGTGAAGAACCAGGACCTGTGGCAGCGGCTCGACGAGCTCTCGCAGCAGCACAGTATTGAATGGCACTGGGTCAAGGGACATTCCGGTCACCCGGAGAACGACCGGGCAGATGCGCTGGCGAACCGCGGTATTGATGAGCTGCCCGGCGGATAGAGGTTACAATCCCGCCCCATGCGCCAGATCGTCCTGGATACCGAAACGACGGGCCTCGAGGTCAGCCAGGGCCACCGGGTCATAGAAATCGGCTGCATCGAGCTCAAGGACCGCCGTCCCACCGGGCGCAACTTCCAGAAGTACTTGTGCCCCGACCGCGAGGTGGACCCGGGCGCGCTCGCGGTCCACGGCATCAGCAACGAATTCCTGTCCTCCCAGCCGCGCTTTGGCGACGTCGCGGAGGAATTCCTGGAGTTTGTGCGCGACGCCGAGCTGATCATCCACAACGCTGCCTTCGACATTGGCTTCCTCGACGCGGAGATGGCGCGACTGAAGCCGCCGCGCGGCAGCATGAGCGACCTCTGCCAGGTGCTGGACACGCTCGCGCTGGCGCGCCAGCTGCACCCGGGCCAGCGCAACAGCCTCGACGCATTGTGCAAGCGTTACTCGGTGGACAGTTCGCGACGGGAATTCCACGGCGCCCTGCTCGACGCGACCATCCTCACCGATGTGTACCTCGCGATGACCGGCGGCCAGGGTGCGCTCACGCTGGAGGCCGACGCCGTAGATTCCGCCGGACACACGACGGTGGTTCGCATCGAGCGCGGGACGACCCGGATCCCGGTGCCGCGCGCCACCAAGGCTGAACTCGCCGCCCACGAGCGTTCGCTCGATGCTGTCGGCAAGGCGGCGGGTGGGCGCGTGCTGTTTCGCGACCTGGCCGGCTGAACGGAGACAGTCGTGCCGAAGACGCTTCCCGCCGCGTTCCTGCATAACTTCCTCGGGCACTCGCCCGACTGGTACAAGCTGACCATCATCGGCTTCCTGGTGGCCAACCCTGTCCTGTTGATTACTGCCGGCCCCGTGATCACCGGCTGGGTGCTGTTGTTCGAGTTCATCTTCACGCTGATGATGGCGTTGAAGTGCTACCCCCTGCAGCCGGGTGGCTTGCTGGCCATCGAGGCAGCAGTACTCGGCCTGGTCACACCGCACGAGATCTACCATGAGGTCCAGGCGGGTCTGCCTGTCATCCTGCTGCTGATGTTCATGGTGGCCGGCATCTATTTCCTGCGCGAGGTGCTGGTCTATATCTTCACCAAGTTGCTGGTCCAGGTGAAATCCAAGACGTTGCTGGCCTTCGTGCTGCTCCTGGCCGGTGCAGTGTTGTCGGCCTTCCTGGATGCGCTGACGGTGCTTGCGGTGATGATCACGGTCACCGGCGGCTTCTACGGGGTGTATCACCGGGTGGCATCCGGCAAGCAGGCGCATCATGAATCCCACGACGAGAGCACGGACGACGAAGTCCAGGATTCCTGGCGCAACGAGCTCGACGATTTTCGCGCCTTCCTCAGGAACCTGATGATGCATGGCGCCATCGGCACCACCATCGGTGGCGTCTGCACGCTTGGTGGGCGAGCCGCAGAACCTGCTCATCGGCCAGGAAGCCGGATGGCAGTTCGTCCAGTTCGCAGTCGAGATGTCGCCGGTCACGATTCCAACGGTGACGGCTGGCCTGCTGACCTGCGTCCTGGTCGAGAAGCTTCGCTGGTTCAGCTACGGGGTCGAGATGCCCGACAATGTACGGGCGATCCTGGCGGAATATGAGCGGCAGGAGGACGCCAAGATGACGCACGCTCACCGCCAGGTGATGATCGTCCAGGCGGTTGTTGCCCTGCTGCTGGTCGTCGCGCTGGCCTTCCACTGGGCCGAAGTCGGCATCATCGGCCTGATGGTCATCGTGCTGGCCACGTCGTTTACCGGGGTCGTCGAGGAAGGCCGCATTGGCAAGGCCTTTGAAGCAGCGCTGCCGTTCACGGCCCTGCTGGTCGTGTTCTTCGTCATCGTGGGCGAGATCCACCACCAGCACCTGTTCGACCCGATCCTGGAATGGGTGCTGACCCTTGAAGGTCGCGCCGAGGCGATCGCGCTGTTTGCGGCTTCGGGCCTGCTTTCGGCCATCAGCGACAACGTGTTCGTGGCGTCGATCTGGATCAGCGAGATCAAGGGCGCATTCGAGCGGGGCGAGATCAACCGCGACGCCTTCGACATGCTGGCGGTGGCGATCAATACCGGCACGAACATTCCCAGCATCGCCACACCAAACGGCCAGGCGGCCTTCCTGTTCCTGCTGACGTCGGCGCTGGCACCGCTGATCCGGTTGTCCTATTTCAGGATGGTATGGATGGCCATTCCGTACCTCATCACCATGACTTCGGCCGCGGTGGTCGGGGTGCTGTACTTTCTCTAGCGGCTACATTGAATGATTGATCTGTAACATTGGGGAAGTGCATCCAATGTACGACATCAAGTACGTGTTCCCGAAGGGCGCTGGATGGGAGGCTATAGTGAAGGTCCTGGTAACCGGCGCGGCAGGGTTCATCGGCTTCCACACGGCCCGGCGGCTGCTGGAGCGCGGTGACGAAGTCATCGGGCTCGACAACCTGAACGACTATTACGACCCCACGCTGAAGGAAGCGCGGCTCGAGATTCTGCGAAACTACGACAGCTTCACCTTCGCGAGGCTGGACCTGGCCGACCGCGCGGGCATGGAAGTGCTGTTTGCGAAATCCGGGCTGCAGCGCGTGGTCCACCTGGCTGCGCAGGCGGGCGTACGCTATTCCATCCAGAACCCGCACGCCTACGCCGACAGCAACCTGATCGGCACGCTGCATGTCCTGGAAGGTTGTCGGCATAACAAGGTCGAGCATCTCGTGTACGCCTCGACCAGCTCGGTCTATGGCGCCAACACCAGGATGCCCTTTTCGGTGCACCAGCATGCCGAGCATCCATTGTCGTTCTACGCCGCGACCAAGAAGGCGAACGAGATGATGGCGCACACCTACGCCTATCTCTACCGCCTGCCGGTGACGGGTCTCCGCTTCTTCACTGTCTACGGCCCCTGGGGGCGGCCGGACATGGCGCTGTTCCTGTTCACCCGCAACATCCTCGCCGGCAAGCCGATCGACGTCTTCAACTACGGCAACCACAAGCGCGACTTCACCTACGTGGACGACATCGTCGGCGGTGTCGTCGCGTCGCTCGACCACGTGGCCCAGCCGAACGAGGCCTGGGACAGCGACGCGCCCGACCCGGCGACGAGCCTGGCGCCGTATCGCCTCTATAACATCGGCAACAACCGCGCGGTCGAACTCAGGCGCTACATCGAGTTGCTCGAGCAGTGCCTGGGACGCAAGGCGCAGATGAACCTGCTGCCGCTGCAGACCGGTGACGTACCCGACACCTGGGCCGATGCCGAGGACCTCGTTCGCGATGTCGGCTACCGGCCGGACACGCCGGTCGAAGTGGGAGTGAAGCGATTCGTAGAGTGGTACCTGGATTACTACGGCGAGGGCGGTCCGGCAGATCCGAAGGTCACCAACCTGGGCTGACGTGACTGCGACGAGGGGATCCGGGCTTAGACACAGTTCCGCTCAGCAACATGGCTAGACTGGCCAGATCGATATGGCTAACATAGCCAGATGGAACGCGTCAGCATTTCCCAGCTGAAGGACCAGCTAAGCGCCTACCTCAAGAAGGTCCGGGCGGGCGAAACTGTACTGGTCATGGACCGTAACACGCCCGTCGCGCGCATCGAGCCAATCCATCGGCCGGCGGATGAGACGAGTCGAATTGCGCAGCTTGAGGCCGCTGGGCATCCTGCTGCCCCCGAAGGGAGCACCGCTGACAATCAACGAGCTTCGCCGTTTGAGGGTGGTGGCGCCCGGGGCCCGCGTTCTGGAAGCCCTGCTCGACGAGCGGCGTGAGGGCCGATGAGATTCTGGGACGCGTCGGCCGTGGTCCAGCTGCTGGTCGCGGAGGAACCGAGTTCCCCGATCGATCGCGTGTACGAGACCACGGCGATGGTGGTGTGGTGGGGCACCGTCGTCGAGGCAACCTCGGCACTGGCTCGACGCGAGCGCGAGGGCAACCTGACGCAAGGCGCGGCAACACGCGGCTATGAATTGCTGGAGCTGCTGTGCAGCACCTGGCGCGAGGTACCCCCGTCTGATCTGTTGCGTCGTTCGGCACAGCGGCTGCTGAGGGTGCACTCGCTGCGAGCGGCGGACAGTCTGCAGCTGGCGGCTGCCCTGGCCGTCGCGGGCGATGCGCCGGGATCCCTGGAGTTCGTCTGTCGTGATGCAAAACTGACCGAGGCGGCATCCCGGGAAGGTCTGAAGACCATAGGGCTGTGACCGTCCGTCGCCGACGAGTACCCTGAGGGCAGCCATGAACTCAAACCATCTGTCCGCCCAATTCGACTCTGCATGGGCCGTGCTGCAGGACCATGCTACGCGGCTGGCGCAGCTACCCGTCCGCGAGCTGTTCGCTGCCGACCCGGCGCGCTTCGAGAATTTCTCCCGCGAGTTCGACGGCCTGCTGCTGGACTTCACGCGCCAGCGACTCGACGCCAGCGCGCTGGATGCGTTGGTGGCCCTGGCCGAGGCCGTAAACCTGCGCAGTCAGGTCGATGCGCTCATGAACGGCGCCGTCGTCAACAACACGGAAGGCCGGGCGGCGCTGCACACGCTGCTGCGCACACCCGCAGGCGCGGCGGTGCCGGCGGCGCTTAAGGGCATGCACGCCGAAGTGCTGGCCGAGCGCGCCAAGTGCGCGCAGTTCGTGCGAGAAGTCCACGACGGCACCCGCCCGGGCGCAACGGGCGAGCGGTTCACCGACGTGGTCAACATCGGCATCGGCGGCAGCGACCTCGGACCGGCCATGGCGGTGGAGGCGCTCAAGCCGTTCCATACGGGCCAACTGCGCTGCCACTTCGTCTCGAATGTCGATGGCGTGCAATTTGCCGACCTGTCGCGAACACTCGATGCCGCGCGGACGCTGGTCATCATCTGTTCCAAGACCTTCACCACCCAGGAAACGCTTGCGAATGCGCAGCTGGCGCGCGTGTGGCTGGCTGGCAAGCTGGGGGTAGATTCAGTCCCGAAGCACTTCGCGGCAGTGTCCACCAATGCCGACGCGATGGACTCATTCGGTGTCGGTGACGAACGCGCGCTTTGCCATGTGGGACTGGGTCGGCGGGCGCTACTCGATGTGGTCGGCCGTCGGCCTTACGCTCGAACTCGCGATCGGAACGAGGCATTTCGAGTCATTCCTCGCCGGCGGGCATGCGATGGACGGGCATTTTCGCTCCGCGCCCTGGCAAGACAACCTGCCGGCGCTGCTGGGGCTCCTCGCCGTGTGGAACCGCAACGCACTGGGCAATGCAAGCCACGCGGTGCTGCCTTACACCCAGCGCCTGGCACGTTTTCCGGCCTACCTGCAGCAGCTCGAAATGGAAAGCCTCGGCAAGGGTGTCACGCGCAACGGAAAGCCCGTGGATCGGGCGACGGGCCCCGCTATATTCGGGGAACCGGGGTCGAACGCGCAGCACTCGTTCTTCCAGCTGCTGCACCAGGGTTCGGGCGGCATCAGCCTGGATTTCCTGCTGCCGGTTCGGCCAGAGTCAGGCTTCGAGGAGGCGCGCGACCTTGCTACTGCCAATTGCCTGGCCCAGGCACAGGCGCTGATGGCGGGCTACGACGAAGCCGACATACGCGCTGAACTCGGGGCCAAGGGCCTGGACGCGGGCCGCATCGACGAATTGCTGCCGCACAAGCTGCATCCTGGTAGTCGGCCGCTGACGCTGCTGGCATTCCGGCAGCTCGACCCGCACACGCTCGGCATGCTGGTCGCGCTGTACGAGCACAAGGTGTTCGTGCAGGCCGCGCTCTGGGGTATCAACCCCTTCGACCAGTGGGGTGTGGAGCTTGGCAAGAAGTTGTGTGGCAGCGTATTGCCGGCGGTGCGAGATCCGCAGGCCGCCGAGGCTGCGCCGGCGGAGCTGCGTTCACTGCTCGCGTGGGTCCACTGCAACCGCTGAATGAGTTCAGGCGGCTCTGGACGACTCTGGCGGCTTGATCAGGCTCTCGAGCGGGATGCGCAACTGTTCGTGCAGATTCCAGATCATCCTGAGCGTAAGCGGCCGCTTGCGGTTGAGCACCTCATAGACGCGATTCAGTTGCCCGATCATGGGCACCAGATCGCGGGGCGACAGCCCCGCCTGCTCCATCTGGAATTTCACAGCATCGATCGGGTCGGGCAGGTCCAGCGGGAAGTGCTTACGCTCCCAGGCTTCTATCAGCGTTACCAGCACGTCGAGTTTGTCCCCTTCAGCGGAGCCTGCCGCGGCGCCCATGAGCGACTCGACATGGCGGAGGGCGGCGCGATAGTCCTTTTGAGACTTGATGGGCTTGATGTTCATGGCCTGCTTCTTCAAATGGTCTGCGCATCGATCCGGGTGGACAAGGCAATCACCCGCACGTGTTTCATCCTAGTCCCAAATTGGGACTAATTCAATGACGCTCGAACACAGGTATTCCAACCCGCTACATCCGGTTTGTATCCGACGTCGTTCTTGCTGGCTGAAGTATTGGCCAATTGGCGAGTGGCTTGATCTGAGGAAAGCGGTGCGGATGAGTCAATTCTCGATGGATATCCCAGGACGGAGATTCCGGGTCGCTATCTCTCCAAACGACATCGATCCCGCTGACTCGTTAGACTTGACGTCGCCCCCAACCACACGGAGTAGGGCACATGGCTTCTGTGGCTGCCCGCTTGCTGGTTGCCGCTGCGTGCGTCCTGGCAGCTTCGAATGCGCTGGCATCCGGCTGGCTCGATGCCGGCGACATCCAGCTGCGCAGCGACCTGACGACGCTGGTCGATGCGGGAACGCTGGACCTGCCGATTGCCGGCTGGCCGATTCCGCGTTCGGATGTCTGCGACGCCCTGCCAGCCCAGGCGCCTGCTGCCGGCGAACAGTGGGGCGCCGTCATCGAGGCCCTGGCGCGGTTGCGTTCGTATTGCGGGATGGAATCCAGGTCCCGGCTGTACGCCTCGGCGGGCGATGTCGGCGTCCTGCGAGGCTTTACCACCGAACCCCGCTCAGACGGCGTCGTTGGCATCAGTGGGGAGACAGGCGGCGAGCGCTGGTCCGCCCGGCTCGACCTGTCGCTACACGGCGATGCCCAGGATGATCAGTCCGTGCGGCCGGATGGCAGTTACCTCGCCGGCCAGACCGGTAACTGGGTGTGGTCGGCCGGGTGGCTCGATCGCTGGTGGGGTCCGGGCTGGGACGGCAGCCTGATCTGGTCGAACAATGCGCGCCCCATTCCCGGCATCGCGGTCGACCGGGTCCACTCCACGCCCTTCGACACGAAGTGGCTCAGCTGGATCGGGCCCTGGCGCGCGACGGTTTTCCTGGGCGCGCTCGAGAAGGAGCGCGTGGACGTCGACAATGCGCTGTTCCTCGGCATTCGCGTGGCAGCGCGTCCGCTGAATGGCCTGGAGCTGGCGTTTTCGCGTACCGCGCAGTTCTGCGGAGATGGCCTGCCCTGCAGCTGGTCGTCGCTCTGGGACCTGCTGTTCGGCTACGACAATGCGGGCCGCGACGTCGCGCCCGAGGACGAGCCGGGCAACCAGATGGGCAGTGTCGAGGCTCGCTGGTCCTCGCCCATCGGGGATGCGCCTTACGCCCTCTACACACAGCTCACCGGCGAGGACGAGGCCAACTTCTTCCCCGTGAAGCTACTCAAGCTTTATGGCGCCGACGGCATTGTCACGGTTGGAGATGTCCCGGTCCGCGTGTACCTCGAATACGCCGACACCAGCTGTGCCTCGTCGAATCCTGACAAGGTGTACAACTGCGCCTACAACCAGACGTTGTTTTACCAGGAAGGTTATCGCTACCGTGGCCGGGTGATCGGTCATGCCATGGACAGCGACGGCCTGCTGTGGACGCTGGGCGCCGCCTGGACCACGCCGGGCGGCTGGTCGGTGGAGGCTGTCTCGCGCTATGCCGAAATCAACCGCGGCGGTGAGCCCGACGACCGGCACACCATTTCGCCGACGCCGCTCAAGCATTACGAGCTCGTCGCCGGGGCCGCGCGGACCCTGCGCTGGGGAACGCTTCGCCTGCGCCTGTCCGGGGCTTACCAGGAACCGCAGGCACCTGCCGGCCGGGTCATCGATATAGCCGGGTTCATTGGCTTCGAAAAGTCTTTCGGTTCGTCCAGGAATTCACGCTAAGTTCCTGATCGAAAAGGATTGCTTAGCCATAATCTGTCAAACTACAATCTCGGCTTCGCGCAGCCACCTACAGGCCCAACAAGCCGAAGGGTGATGCGCCAAGGGGTGAGGCCAAAACGTGATCCGTGACAAGCGCAGGACGGTCGCTTTGCTGCTCTTGTCGGGTTCCCTGATGAGCTTTCAGCCTGCTTCGGCCGACCCGTGGGCCGCCCCCGGCGACGCCCGATTGCGTCACGACCTGCAGCTGCTGTCCGACGCCGGGCTCATCAAGGCACCGCTGACCAGCTGGCCAGTCTCCTGGGCCGAGGTCTCTCGCGACGTGTCGGCCCATTCGGAGACCGGAGCCGCCTTGCCCGTCCACCTTGCGGCGGCACTGGCCCGTGTGCGTGCCGAGGCGACTGAGGCAGCCCGCACGGGGGAATGGCGGGCCGAGGCACGCGTCGCGGGTTCGGCGAACCCCATGGCATTGCGGCGCTTCGCCAGCGTGCCGCGCGAGGAGGGCGAACTGGAAGGGGCGGTGCAGTACACCGGCGACATCTTCGCCATGCGACTGCAGGCATCGGTCGTTGCCAACCCGGCCGACGACAAGGAAGTCCGTGCGGATGGCAGCTACGTCGGCGCGGTGCTTGGCAACTGGATGCTATCCGCTGGCCTGGTGGATCGCTGGTGGGGTCCGGGCTGGGAGGGTAGCCTGATCTACGGTACCAACCAGCGGCCGATTCCGGCCATCACGCTCGAGCGCAACTACTCTGATCCGTTCGATACGAAATGGCTGTCGTGGCTCGGGCAGTGGCGCGTGAATCTGACGATGGGGCAGCTCGAGAAAGAGCGCACCGATTACCCGAACACACGCTTCTTCGGTATGCGCATTACCTGGAAGCCGCATGACCGACTGGAGATCGGGCTGTCCCGCAGCGCGCAATGGTGTGGAGACGGTCGTCCCTGTGGCTGGAGCACGTTCTGGGACCTGTTCACCGGTAACGACAATGACCAGCCGCTCGACCAGCAGCCGGGCAATCAGTTGGCTGGCTTCGACTTCCGCTGGTCGGTGCCGTGGGTGCCGCTGGCACTCTACGGTCAGGCCATCGGCGAGGACGAGGCGGGTGGCTTTCCGAGCAAGTACCTGGGACTGATGGGCGCCGAGACCTGGGGCGGATGGGGTGAGCGTTCCTGGCGCATACACGTCGAGTATGCGGATACCGCCTGTACTTTCTACGAAAGCCCGCCCGAGTTCGGTTGCGCCTACCGAAACCTGATCTACACGGATGGCTACCAGTACCGGAACCGCTCCATCGGCCATGCGCTGGACGGCGACAGCGAACAGATCGCAGTAGGTGCCATGCTGGTGAACCCCGACGGCAGCACCTGGGAAGTGGCGGCACAGAATGCCAAGGTCAACCGGGCCAGCGCCAACCCGGTGCACTCGGTGACGCCTATCGCGTCGAAGATCCAGTCTGCAGACGTGTATCATCGCCGGAGCTTTTTCGGCGGGGACCTGAAGGTGGGTATTGGCTACGAGCAGCGTGATTCGGTGGTGCCGGGCGGCGATTCGGACGATGTTCGAGGGTTCCTGGAGTGGGTGAGGCAGTTTCAGTGAGTAATGCGCGCGGTAATCGTCCCTTTGGGAGGCATGTGGGCCGGACCGCATGGGTGGGACACGTGGTTTCGCTGCTTGTCGTGGCGACGCTGGGCCTGGCCAGCCTGGCAGTCCTGGCCCAGACGCCAACTGCTGAGCAGATGGCCATCTTCAAGAACCTGCCGCCCGACGTCCAGAAAGAGCTGCTGGACCAGATGCTCAAGGAGCAGGGCCCGTCCAAGCCGGTCAAGCCGGTTGCTGACGAGCCCGGCGTGGTCACCGAGAAGAAAGTTGAATCTCCCGCGGATCTCAATCTGCGCGTGCGCCCGGAGTTCGACGGTGAGGCCGCGCTGCGGGCTGGCGATACCGTGCTGGTAGAGCTTGTGATTGAAGAGGTGGCTCCGGGCCGGCGAGCCCCAAGTCGGGATGAAAGGGACCGACTTCAGAACCTGGCCGATCGGGCAGCCGCTGCCAATCCTTATCGCCTGAATCGCCAGGGGGCGCTCGAACTTCCCGGCTTCGCACCGATCCCGCTTGCGGGCCTGACGCTGCCGGAGGCAACGACGCGGCTCGAGCTCGACCCGGCATTGCGTGGCCTGGACATCACGCTGACTCTGCTGCCGCTGGATCCCCAGGGCGCCGACGCATTGAAACCTTTCGGCTACGACCTGTTCCGCGAAGCATCCGGCGGCTTGACGCCTGCGATGAACGTGCCGGTTCCCACCGAATACGTCGTCGGGCCGGGCGACGTGCTCGAGGTGCAGACCTACGGCAAGGAAGCGGGTCGTTACTCTCTGGAGGTCGGGCGGGACGGCAAGATCGATTTCCCGGAGCTGGGGCCGATCGCGGTCGCCGGACAGCGCTTCGAAATCGTGCGGGGCCTGATCGAGCAGCGTGTCCGCGAGCAGCTGATCGGTGTCGAGGTCAGCGTCTCGTGGGCGAGCTGCGCGGCATCCAGGTATTCGTGCTGGGCGAAGCCGAGAAGCCCGGGTCCTACACCGTCAGCGCCCTGTCTACCATCACCAATGCGCTGCTCGAAAGCGGCGGCGTCAAGCCGATCGGGTCGCTGCGCGATATCCAGCTGAAGCGGGACGGCAAGATCGTCCGGCGGCTCGATCTCTACGACGTGCTGCTGAACGGCGACACCAGTAACAATGTCCGCCTGCTGCCTGGTGACGTCATCTTCGTCCCCTCGATCGGACGGACGGCCGCCGTCGACGGCGAGGTGCGGCGTCCGGCCATCTACGAGATCAAGGGCGAGGGCAGCGCCGCGGACCTGCTTTACCTGTCCGGAGGCCTGACCCCCGATGCCGATCCTCGACTTGCCCGCCTGACACGCATCGACGGCAGTCGCCAGCGCACCGTGATCGATCTCGACCTTACCGTCCCGCAGGGCCGTGGCACGAAGCTGCAGACCGGCGATGTCCTGCGGGTCTTTGCGATTCGTCCGACGCTCGAGAACGCGGTGGCCCTGGAGGGACACGTTTTCAGGCCGGGCCCCTCGCAGTACCGGCCCGGCTTGCGGTTGACAGACGTGATCGGCTCCGCGGAAGAACTGCGCCCGAACGCTGACCTCGGGTATGTGTTGATCCGACGAGAGACCGGACCGGGCCGAACGGTCGAGGTCTTGTCCGCCGACCTCGGCGCGGCACTGCGCGCGCGCGGCACCGAGGCGGATCCGTTGCTGCAGGCACGGGACCGCATCATCGTGTTCGACAGGGAAGGCGGACGCGAGCGGGTGGTCGAGCCGATACTCCTCGACCTGCAGCGCCAGGGATCGCCGGATACGCCGATACGGGTCGTGGGAGTCTACGGCAGCGTCAAGGCGCCCGGACTCTATCCGCTCGAGCCCGGCATGACGGTGATGGACCTGGTCCGCGCGGGAGGCGGCCTGCGCGACGCGGCCTACGAGGCGAATGCCGAATTGATCCGGCAGGTGGTGGACGACGGAACTCAGCGCCGCACCGAGGTCCGTGAATTGGACCTGGCGGCGGCGCTGCGCGGTGAGCCAGCCGCTGACCTGTTGCTTGCCCCGTATGACTACCTGAACATCAAGCAAATCCCGGAGTGGGAGAGGAAGGGTGTCGTAGAGGTCCGGGGCGAGGTGCGGTTCCCGGGCGGTTACCCCATACGACGAGGGGAGACGCTGCGGTCCGTGATCGACCGTGCTGGCGGACTGACGGCATTGGCCTCTCCGGAAGGGTCCGTTTTTCTGCGCGAGGACCTGAAGGAGCGCGAGCGCGAGCAGCTGAAGACGCTGGCCAATCGCCTGCAGGCCGACCTGGCAACCCTTGCGCTGCAGTCTTCACAGGTAGGAGATGCTTCACAGGGTGCCCAGGCGTTGGCAGTCGGTCAGCAGCTCTTGACACAACTCAAGACCACCGAGCCTGTTGGCAGGCTGGTCATCGACCTGCCCGCAGTTCTCGCCGGCGAGGCGGGCGGAACGTCCGACGTCGTCATGCGTGAGGGAGACGAGTTGCTGATTCCGCAGACATCGCAGGAAGTGACGGTACTCGGCGAGGTCCAGAGCGCGACCTCCCACTTTTACCGCGATGGCCTGACCCGCGATGATTACATCTCGCTGAGCGGCGGGTTCACCGCCCGCGCCGACAAGGGTCGAGTCTACGTGGTGCGGGCGAATGGCGGCGTAATCGCGAACGAGTCGAGTGGCTGGTTCAGCCGTAGGCGGTGTCGTGATCAAGCCCGGCGACACGATCGTCGTGCCGCTGGAGGCGGACCGTATCAGGCCGCTGACGCTGTGGACCAGCGTGACGCAGATCCTGTACAACATTGCGGTGGCAGTGGCTGCTGTGAACTCGTTCTGAATGTTGACGGGCTCTAGTTCGGCTCGTACCCAGGCATCCCGGCGCGCAAGAAACTGATTGCCGTGCAAACTTTCCGGAGGTTTGCTAGCAGCCATCATTCGGATAGCTGTGCGGACTGAGAAGAGATGCACCAGAAGAAGCCAATCGCCGTGTGGCAGGCGTTGTACAGACTTGCAAATATAGGTGTCAGAGCCGGAACACTGGCGAGCAGGTTTGTACTAATCATTTTCCTTGCGCAATTTCTGTCGCCTGCGGAAGTCGGCCTCTACGGCCTACTGGTAGCTGCGGTCACCTATGCGCTCACGGCGATAGGCTTCGATTTTTATACCTACGCTACCCGTGAGCTCATCGTTTCGGATCCCAATCGGTGGGCTGGAATACTCCGGGACCAGTTTGTCTTCTTTGGGCTTAGCTACGCAGTGCTACTTCCAATCTGTCTCCTTGTGTTCCATTTGGGATACCTGCCATGGTACTTGGCATTGTGGTTCTTCTCACTGCTGGCTCTCGAGCACGTCGCTCAGGAGTGCAACAGGGTGCTCGTAGCGATCTCTGAACCGTTATGGGCGAGCGTTGTCTTGTTCCTGCGATCTGGGATGTGGGCGCTCGTCGCGGTGGCCTGGATGTGGGCGGATCCCGAGACCCGGAACCTCGAATTCGTCCTGGGTGCCTGGCTTGTCGGCGGTCTTGTTGCTTGCTTGACTGCTGCGTTGCGCTTGGGCCAGATCGACAAGACTGCCTTGACCGAGAGGATCAAGTGGGCATGGATAGGACGCGGTCTTCGTGTCGCTTTGCCGTTTGTCGTGGCGACTCTCTCCGTTCGCGCGCTTTACACTTTTGATCGGTATTGGATCGAGGCAGTTCAGGGACTCGAGGTTGTGGCCGCCTACGTCCTGTTCATTGGCATCGGGAATTCGGTCGCCGCGTTTCTGGATGCCGCCGTGTTCTCGTTCATTCTGCCCGACCTGGTTGCCGCCGCCGGTAACCGGGATCAGGTGTTGTTCGATAAGCAGATGCGGCGACTGAGATTTGAAGCTGTAGGAGTATTGTTTGTCCTGTGTTTAGCGGTACTCGTACTCGCCAGGCCGGTCGTTGGCTGGCTTGACAACCCTGTCTATGCAGAGCACTTTGGCTTGCTGTACTGGACCATGCTGGGTGCGGCTATGTCGGGGCTGAGCATGATTCCTCACTATGGTCTCTGGGCCCGAAGGATTGACCGACCTATCATTGTCAGTCACGTCATTTCGGTGCTCGTCTTTGTCGCAGTAGTACTGGCTCTGGGCCCTTCGATGGGTGCCGCCGCGGCACCTGCGGGCATAGCATGCTCGTTTCTTTTCCTGCTGGTGGTGAAGGCTGAGGCATTCCGCCGGGCTGGGCCCTTGGCAGCAGCAGTCTAATTGGAGCGATGTGAAAGAAATGATCGAAAGAGCATCTCAACTCTCAGGGGCCACCATCCTGGTTACCGGTGGAACAGGTTCGTTCGGCAACGCCTTCGTGCCCATGACGCTCGAGAAATACGACCCGAGGAAGGTCATCGTCTTTTCTCGAGACGAGATGAAGCAGTGGGAGATGGCCAAGCTCTTTGAAGGCGATCCGCGCGTACGCTTCTTCATTGGAGACGTTCGGGACAAGGATCGATTGTACCGAGCGCTAGATGGCGTAGATTTTGTTGTTCATGCAGCGGCGACGAAGATTGTGCCGACGGCAGAATACAACCCGTTTGAGTGCGTAAAAACGAACATCAACGGAGCAATGAACCTTATCGATGTTTGCATCGACCAGGGAGTCAAGCGCGTAGTTGCCCTCTCGACCGACAAGGCCAGCAGCCCGATCAACTTGTATGGTGCAACCAAGCTGGCGTCCGACAAATTGTTTGTCGCGGGCAATTCATACGCGGGGGGGCACGATACCCGGTTCTCGGTGGTCAGGTACGGAAACGTCATGGGTTCTCGAGGATCCGTGATTCCATTCTTCCTCTCGATCAAGAACACCGGTGTACTCCCAGTCACCGACGAGCGAATGACACGGTTTATGATTTCGCTCGAGCAGGGCGTCGAGCTCGTTTGGCGTGCGTTTGATGATATGGAAGGGGGCGAGATCTATGTGAAGAAGATCCCTTCGATGAAGGTTACCGATTTGGCGCGGGTGATTGCCCCGGATGCGAGACTTGAATTCGTCGGTATCCGACCGGGCGAGAAACTTCATGAGCAGATGATTGGCGAGGAGGACGCTGCATACACCTACGAATACCCTGAGCACTATAAGATCCTGCCCGCGATCAACAAGTGGGATACCTGTGCTAAGCGAATAAAGGACGGAAAGAAGGTTTCACAGGGGTTCTGTTATACCAGCGACGGCAACGCCGAGTGGATGACACCGGCGGAGCTCAGTACCTGGATTGATTGCAATCGCGAAAAGATTGGAAAGGTGTAGGCCGTGATTCCTTACGGGCGGCAGGAGATCACACAGGCCGACATCGACGCGGTCGTCGAGGTGCTGCGATCCGATTTCCTGACCCAGGGACCGATGGTGCCGCGTTTCGAACAGTCCGTCGCGCGGCATGTCGGGGCGGCCCACGCAGTGGCAACCAATAGCGCCACGTCCGCCCTGCACATTGCCTGCCTGGCCCTCGGGCTCGGGCCCGGCGACTGGCTATGGACCAGCCCGATCACCTTTGTTGCCTCAGCCAACTGCGGACTGTACTGCGGTGCGCGGGTCGACTTTGTAGACATTGACCCCCGTACGTACAACCTGGACCCGAGAGCCCTGGAGTACAAACTGCGACAGGCCGAAAAGGATGGGCGGCTGCCGAAGATCGTGGTGCCTGTGCACCTGTGTGGGCAGCCCTGCGACATGATAGCTATTCACGAGCTGGCGCAGCGCTATGGATTCAGGATCGTCGAGGATGCCTCACACGCCATCGGCGGTCGGTACCGCGGGGCGCCGATTGGCAACTGTCGATATAGCGATATTACCGTTTTCAGCTTCCACCCGGTAAAGATCATAACAACCGCTGAAGGCGGGGTGGCGGTCACCGATGATCCGGTACTCGTGGAAAGAATGGCGCTGCTGCGCAGTCACGGGATCACACGCGACCCTGCCCGCATGACCCACGAGCCCGATGGGCCCTGGTATTATCAGCAGGTGCAGCTCGGCTTCAACTACCGGATGACGGAGCTGCAGGCGTCGCTCGGCCTCAGTCAGATGACTCGTCTCGACGACTATGTTCGCCGGCGACACGAATTGGCGGGCCGGTACGACAAGCTCCTTGCCAAACTGCCGGTCCGGACGCCGTGGCAGCACCCGGACGGGTACTCGGCGCTGCATCTTTACGTTATTCGGCTAAGGCTTGACGAGCTGGGGATGATCCACCGGCAAGTTTTTGAGTCGCTATGGCAGCAGGGTATCGGCGCTAACCTTCACTATATTCCAGTGCATACCCAGCCGTACTACCAGCAGCTAGGGTTCAAGACCGGTGACTTTCCAGAGGCGGAGCGATACTACGTCGAGGCGATCAGCCTGCCGATGTACGCGACCCTGCAGGAGTCACAGCAGGACCGTGTCGTGGCAGCCCTGGGTAAGGCGCTCGAAACATGAGACTGGCGGTCATCCCAGCCCGCGGCGGCAGCAAGCGTATCCCGCGCAAGAACATCCGGCCTTTCTGCGGCAAACCCATGATTGCCTGGTCGATCGATGCCGCTCGCGACAGCAAGTGTTTCGACCGCATTGTGGTGTCCACCGACGACCAGGAAATTATCGAGGTGGCGAGGGCCCTGGGCGCGGAGGTCCCGTTCGAGCGGCCAGCCGCGCTGGCCGATGACCATGCCGGAACCGTCCCGGTCATCACACACGCGGTGCGTTGGCTGCAGGAACAGGGCGAGATGCCGACGCAAGTCTGCTGCATCTATGCGACGGCGCCTTTCCTGCAGGCAGGCGATCTGGAGCAAGGTTTGCACACGCTGCTAGAGTCGGGAGCGGATTACGTCTTCTCCGTAACCAGCTATGCCTTTCCCATTCAGCGTGCCCTACGTGTGGCGGCCAACGGTCGCGTCGAGATGTTTCAACCACAGCATCTGAACACACGCTCGCAGGACCTTGAAGCCGCCTACCACGACGCCGGCCAGTTCTATTGGGGCCGTGCCGATGCGTGGCTGGCGGGTAGGCCAATTCTTGCCGGCAGATCAGCTCCATTCATACTGCCTCGTCACCGCGTTCAGGACATCGACACGGCCGAGGACTGGACACGCGCGGAACTGATGTTCGGGGCGCTACGACACGCATCGGATGCAGGATGAAAGGTCGATCCGTCATCTTCCGGGCAGACGCGTCGGAGAAGATTGGCACTGGACACGTCATGCGTTGCCTCACGCTGGCCGGAGCGCTGCGCGAGCGTGGCGCCGCTTGCAGCTTCGTTTGCCGGGCGCTGCCCGGGCATTTGTTGGATTTGATCGATAGGCTCGACTACGAAGTTAACCCGTTGCCGGCTAGCGAAGGCGCGTCTTCTACCGGCGGGCCAGAGGTATTGCCGCTGCCGGCCCACGCCGCCTGGCTGGAAGCGGGCTGGCAGACGGATGCCAGCCAAACTCGTGCGGCCATGCAAGGCAATACGGCAGATTGGCTGGTCGTCGACCACTACGCGCTGGATAGTCGCTGGGAGCGAGAACTTCGGCCAGCATGTCGTAGGCTGATGGTCATTGATGACCTTGCCGATCGATCGCATGACTGTGACCTGCTGCTGGACCAGAATCTCGGCCGGGAAGCGGCCGACTATGCTGGGCTCGTCCCACCCGACAGCATGATTCTCGTCGGCCCGAAGTATGCGCTGCTGCGACCGGAGTTCGCCGCGCTGCGTCCCTATAGCCTCGAGCGCCGGACTAATGCCCAGTTGCGGCGTTTGCTGATCACGATGGGTGGTATCGACAAGGGAAATTACACGGGAAAGGTGCTGGCCGCGCTGCGAAACTGTGACCTGCCGGCTAACTTCGAAATCACAGTCGTTATGGGATCGCGCGCACCGTGGATTGACGACGTACGCACCTTGGCGGCCACCTCGCCGAGGCCGACCAAGGTGCTGGTTGACGTTTCCGACATGGCGCAGCTGATGGCCGATAGCGATCTGGCCATCGGTGCTGCGGGGAGCACGGCATTGGAGCGTTGTGCTGTCTGGGACTGCCGAGCTTGCTAGTCGGAGTTCGCGGAAAACCAGCGCGTAGGCGCCAAGCGCATTACAGTCGCGCCGGTGCCGCACTAGCATTTGGACGTGGCTGGCAGGTCGCTGAGTCTTTCGGATCTGGCTCTCCGACAGCTGCTGGACGGCGTGAGTCGCTTGCCCGAAGTCTCGGCGCCTGTTCTGCCAGTCTGATCGATGGCCAGGTGCTAGTAGGGTCTGTGACAGATGCGGCAGTGTGAATTCAATGAAAATTACTATCATTTGCAGCGAACCGTTACATCCGGCCAATGTCATTTCTGAACTCAGGGGTGCTGGCATGGAGGAACTCATCCCGAAGTCAGCCTGGTTCGTTAGACAGGAGCTAACCGGCGGCGATCTGCTATTTCTAGTCTCGTGTCGGAAATCATCAGCGCGTTCGATCGAGATTCCATCGAGTATGTCTGGCTATTGCACGCGAGCGACCTCCCATTGGGTCGTGGATGGAACCCACACACTGGGATATCATCAGTGGCGCAAGCGGCATCACGGTGGAGTTTGCTGGGGCGGCTAAGACCGAGTGGATACCGCGCAGGGTCCGGAGGAAGCTAAGCGTGCCGATTCCGCGACATGCTTTACGGACGAATCAACGCTCTCCATGTTTGAGGCAGAGATTGAGTTAATGAACTATGCGATTACGAACGTCGATCCGATAGCCGTCCTACCGAGATGCTGCTGTGAAGCCCACTTACGATCCGAAGCGACGCCGGCCGACAGCAGATGATCCACACACTTTCGGCAACAATTCGACTTGATTCGAGTATGCGATCCGACTGCTTCCCAGCCTTCTGTGAATTACACGGCCATCGCACAAGTCGATGCTGGAGAAACTTGATGATTGAGCCAAGTCAGATTCAGGGATGGGTGATAGGCGACGAATATGCGCCGCCCTTTGTTGTCGCGGAGATGTCGGCTAACCATAACGGCAGGCTGGAGACGGCGTTTCGAATCATCGAGGAGGCAAGAGAGGCTGGCGCGGACGCCATTAAGCTTCAGACCTATACGCCGGATACCATTACCCTGAACTGTGACCATGAGGAATTCCGTATTCGCGGCGGGCTCTGGGACGGCCGGACGCTTTACGACCTCTATGAAGAGGCGCACATGCCCTGGGACTGGCACGCACCGCTGTTCGAACATGCGCGTAAATGTGGCATCACGATCTTCAGCTCGCCGTTTGACAAGACGGCCGTGGACTTTCTCGAGGAGCTCGGTGCGCCGGCCTACAAGATCGCGTCCTTCGAAGCAGTGGACCTGCCGTTGATCAGGTACGTTGCCGCAACTGGCAAGCCGATGATCATCTCGACCGGCATGGCGGATGCAGACGAGATCCAGGAGGCCATTGATGCGGCGCGCGCCGGCGGGCTGCAAGCAACTCGCCATCCTGCATTGTGTCAGTGGCTATCCGGCTCCCGCGTCAGACTACAACCTGCGCACCATTCCGGACATGGTTTCACGTTTCGGGCTGGTGACTGGGCTCTCGGACCACACGCTAGACAAT
Source organism: uncultured Gammaproteobacteria bacterium (assembly GCA_963715485.1). Classification (GTDB taxonomy): domain Bacteria; phylum Pseudomonadota; class Gammaproteobacteria; order Steroidobacterales; family Steroidobacteraceae; genus SG8-30. Next base: position 2,508,718 of record OY970244.1, on the reverse strand, counting down.
ACGACGGCCATCGCTAGTGTGGCCCTTGGTGCCTCTATCATTGAAAAGCACTTCACCCTTGACCGTAAAGGCGGCGGGCCGGACGACAGCTTCTCGCTGGAACCGCCTGAGCTGAGCGCCTTGTGTCGAGGTGCGCGAACAGCGTGGGAAGCTTTGGGAAGCGTAGACTACGGGCGTAAGTCGAGTGAGAAAGGAAACGTCCAATTCCGTCGGTCTCTGTATTTCGTCACGGACATGAGCGCCGGCGACGTTGTTACCCCAGACTGCGTTCGATCGGTTCGACCAGGCTTCGGTCTAGCACCGAAGTACCTTGGGTCGCTCATTGGACGCACAATTTGCAAGGACGTCGCCAGTGGGACTGCGACTTCCTGGGAGCTTTTCTCTTGAGGGTTGGCTTCGCTTCCGTCTACTCATTCCGACCTCATGTCGAGCAGATGTACTACCTGGCGCAGCTGCTGCAGGACGGTGGTCACCGATACATATGCGTTGACGTGCGACGCCAGTGTGAAACATTGCTATGGAGCGTTACTGAGGGGGCGGGGGAAGATCGTGGAATGTCCTCGATGCATCCTCGGTGGTGTTCGCTCCTATCACTTCGGGCCGATCGATTCCGTGAGTGGACTGGAGGGCAACTCGAGCCTTTCGGACGAGCGGGCACTTGCCCTTGCATTGAGTTCTTCAGCTACGCTGAGGCGAACGGAGACACCGCAGGATCTCGAAGCCGCGGCCACAGTTGATATTTGCCGGCTACTCGCCCCAGGTATACAGACGCTCTACGCGGCGGCCCGCTGCTGGATCCAAAAACGCCAGCTCGATGCTGTTTTGGGATTCAACGGCCGGATGGATCTGACTGCCGCTGTTATGGAGGCCGCACGAGACGAGGGTGTGCGCTACATTAGCGTCGAACGAACGTGGTTTGGCCATGGGATTCAGCTGCTTCCTGAAGAGAACTGTCTTGGAACACGTTGGGCGCACGAGTATGCGGCCCGCTATCGAGATGTGCCCCTGACCCGGGATCAGGCTAGTGTTGCGGCAGCACAAATAGCGAGGCGGTTCCTTCGGCTCAATCGGGAAGAGTGGAGGGTCTACAACGAGAATTTTATCAAGACCAGTTGGCCAGCAAGAGGCCGGGCGCCCCGGGTGCTAATAATTCCGAGCAGCCGTAACGAGTTCGAGGGTCATCTCGAATGGGCCAGCAAATGGGGAGGGGGCGCCTTTGGAGCCTTGGACCATTTCTTGGACCGCTTCGGACTGGACCCAAGCAATTGTGTCTTGCGGGCCCACCCGAACTGGGCGGAGAAGATTGGAATAGTCAACGGTGATTTGTCGCGTCGAAATTATGAAGATTGGGCGCGGCGGCGCGGTGTCACATTCATTCCACCAGAATCGAATGCCGACACCTATGACCTGCTATCCGACTGCGATGTTGCGGTACTAAACGGTGGCAGTACTGCGCTCGAGGCTGCTGCGCTTGGGAAGAGGGTGGTATTGCTTGGTATGGCGAAGTATGCGCGAGCTGGCTTTTCGCTTAGCCTCCAGACGCCAGAGGAGGTTGACAATGCTGCGTCGCTATTTCAGTACTCCGATGCCGCGTCGGCTCGTAGGCGAATGCTTAGATTCGTGTACTGTCAGATGTCCCGGTTGCCGCAGTTTACGAAGTTCGTTAGAGCAGAAGAGCCAACGACTTATCGCTACTATGCCGGGGCTAACCCATCGCGTCTCGAGAGAATGATAGTCACGGGACAGTTGGAGCCCGACGATGCTGAAGAAGCTGCGGACGGGCGACATGAAGACGATTTTATCGAGAGCTTGGCTGAGGGTGAATGGTCCGAGCTGGCGACAGAAACTGCGCGGTTTGTGCCGCCGGGCCCAGTGACCAAGATCGATCGCCGCCTTGGTCTGCGCTGGACCGGCCGACTAAGACAGCGCTTCCGGCGTGGGGATCGCGGGTGAATCTGTAATTGACACCGACCCGGAAGAAGCTGCATTGAATCAAGATGACTACGCGTAATTTAGGGATAAGCTTGTCGTGAATGACTCGAACTCAGAACTCCCGGAGAATCCGTTGGTTAGCTACGTCCTGACCCCTGTTCAGAGGGGCGACACCAGGCATTCCCGCCTATTCGCAATTCTGTGGGGCAATAAACGTAAACTTATAATCGCCAGCATTGCCGGATTCGTCCTTACATACGTCATGACTTTTCTGATAAATCCGGTGTACCGCGCGGAGACGGTCATCGCTCCAGCAACCCTGGAATCCGACAGCGCGCTGATGGCTGGACTTCAGAGCCAACTGGGCACGCTGGCATCACTAGCGGGCATCGGAATAGGCGACGCGGAGCGGGATACCCAGAAGGCGTTGGCGCGAATGCACTCGCGTGAATTCCTGTATCGGTTCATAGAAGACGAGGGCTTGATCGACACCCTGTTTTCGAGACGCGGGATCCTGGCTGCCTTTGATCACGAAAGTCCAAAGCTTGAGGACGCTTACAGGAAGTTCAAGAACGAGATTCTCTTCATCGCCGAGGATCGTCGGACAGGGCTGGTGACCGTCTCGATCGACTGGGTAGACCCTGACCGTTCGGCCTACTGGGCCAATATGATCGTCAAGCGCCTCAATGAAGACCTGCGCGCCACTGCCATCGAAGAAGCATCTGCGAACATTGCCTTTCTCCAAAATCAAGCTGAGAAGGTCGAGACAGTCGGTCTGCGCGAACTAGTCTACAGGCTACTCGAAGCCCAGATGAATGAGTCGATGCTCGCCGAGGTTCGAGAGGAATACATGTTTATGATAATTGACCCCGCGTACGTCCCTGACAGTGAGGGAATCGTACGGCCGAGGCGATTCGTGCTTGCAATGTTGGGCGGAATCATCTCACTGCTCGTTGTTTTCGCATTCCTGGCGGCCTATCGCGGACGCCCAGAGCGTTCGCAGCCGGCGACTTGATCCAGCCGACAAATTCTACGAGTCAGTCTGGAATGCAGCACATCCGGCCATTGACACTCGCTTGGGCAGGGTACGGGACCTTGCTGCTCCTGCTCCCGATATCCTATTTGGGTCGCGAGGCGGATCTCGCCGGCCTATCCATGGTGGCGTGGTGCGCTCTAGCATTTGGTGCAGCATTTGTCGGCGCACAAATCAATAACCTAACGCTCAGGCGACTTGATATCCTCAACCGCGTGCCAACATTGCGACTTGTCCATCTACTTGTTTGTGCACGTTGGTCGCTGGCTTTGAGTGTGGTGGGATTGTTGTGCTTGATCGTTGATCGGGTATTGATTCAGGGCATCGATTTCTCCAGGGGGATTGCAGTCGCCCGATACCTATGGGCCGAGTCAGCCGAGTCGAGGAGTGGTGTCTCGTCTGTCTACAGCGTGGCTGGCTACTTCTTTGGTTCTTTCTTCTTCGTCAGCGCCGCGGTCATTCAATTGCACTGGGAAAGGATTGCCCGGGGCGACAGACGAATACTACTGACTGGTGTCGCTACGTTGATTCTTATGAACTCAGTTCTTACGGGCGGACGAACAGTTCTCCTTATCGCATTAGCTATGTGGATGGCAATCGCGGCGCTGCGCGCCTCAATTGGCTTGAGTTGGTTTCCAGGGCGATTCTTCCGAGTGATAACACTTGCGGGGACAGTGCTTGTTTTCGCCACTGGCTACGTTCTCTACGTATTTGGCGAGCGCGCAAGCGCAGGAGATATACCCGCCGCAACCTATTCATCGGGGTTTGCGACTTACCTGGGCGGCACCCCCACGCGTGGGTACTTCGAGATTGACCCTCTGACAGATGGACTATCGCCGGCCGCCCACTTTGGTGTCGTTGCGGGCATGTACCTGACACATAGCTATGGCACTTTCGTCTATATCCTGGGCGATTCGGATCGGCCGGGATCAATACTATTCGGGTACGTCAGGTCGCTCTTGGAAAGGATTGGGTTTCGGGGAGTAGCGGCAAGTGAGTGGTCTCTTGCCGGACGGTTCCCCTCATTGCCGGGTGCGCTCGTTTACGATTTTGGCTGGTTCGGTTTCTACGTGGGCGCTCTGCTTGTCGGCATGGGCGTAGGAATCGCGCCGCTGATCTCGCGCCTAGACTCGGTCGGGGGATTGGGGCTGGCTTGTGCGTGCGTGCTGGTGGTGTGCGGGATTCTGTCGCCACTGCTATTTGCCATGGATGTCCTAATTATGCCGTTTATGATTCTTGGCTTCGTAGCCAACGAGACGGCATTGCGTCTGGCGGGTCTCCGTGGAAACTGGTTGCTGGTAGGCAGCGACGTGCAATTCATGCGTGCCGCTGATGCTCCGGAAAAGCAAGCTGATGACCGGCAACGCTGACCAGAGACCGCTTGTCACGGTCGTCATGCCCGCCTGGCGTGCGGCTGCATACATCGGAGAGTCAATTGAGTCCGTGCTGTCCCAGACCTACTGCGATCTGGAACTCATAGTTGTCGACGATCACTCGCCGGACGATACAGTGGACATCGTAAGACGCTACGCGTCCAGGGATCCGAGGGTCCATCTGGTATCGCAACCGGAGAACCGGGGTCCGGCGGCAGCACGGAATGCCGCCATCCAGATTGCTCGGGGTCGGTATCTGGCGTTCTGTGACAGCGACGATCTATGGCTCCCTGAAAAACTGGAGCGCCAGCTTGAGGACATGAGAAGTCGGCAGCTGGGTATGTCATTCACCGGCTCGCGGCGCATCAACCAGGACGGCAGCCGTGTCGGGCGTCATCTCCGCGCTCCCGAAACCACGACCTACGATGAGCTTCTTGGCAATACTGTAATTGTGACCTCGACGGTGGTTCTGGACAGGGAACTGACAGGACCATTTGTAATGCTAGAGACGTTCTACGACGATTTCGTTCTTTGGCTTTCTTTGCTCAGGAAAGGCGTCAAGGCTGGTGGGCTGCCGGACGATCTGGTCCGCTACCGGGTTGTCAAGGGCTCGTGGTCACGGAACAAAGGCCGTTCGGCCGCAAAGGTCTGGCAGACGTATCGAGAAGTTGAGAGATTGGCATGGCCCCGGGCCGCGGTCGCATTTGCCCGGTATGCGGTAAATGGGGCAATCAAATACGCTCGGTTCTGACGCCCTCATGCGGATTCTCGTTACTGGCGCTTCCGGGTTCATTGCCGCCCACCTGATTCCGGCGCTCGCTGAAGCCGGCCACGACGTTACCGCGTGTTTCCGGACCGGTTGTCGTTCCTGGAAGGGGGTTGCGAGTCGTCGCTATTGCCGACCAGCAGGACGTCGCGGCGTGGAAGTCAGTTATGACGCGCATCGATGCCGTAGTGCACCTCGCCGGTCTGGCTCATATGATCGGTATCCCGGATGATGCACTCGACTACCACACACCCAATGTCCTCGTCGCAGAGGCGTTGGCTGTTGCCGCGAGATCTGCGGCGGTTAGACACTTCCTCTTGATCAGCACGATTTCAGTCTACGGAGAGCCCGAACAGGTCAACCACGAGACGGCCGAGGCGCCCGTCAATGCATACGGGCGAAGCAAACTCGAAGGCGAATTGAGATTACGCGCAGTGTTCGCCGGCGGACCGACCAGCCTTACCGTCGTAAGGCCGCCGCTGGTCTACGGGAAAGGCAACCCCGGTAACCTGGCCCGGTTGGAGAACCTGATCGTGCGCGGTATCCCACTGCCTCTTCGCGGCGTAAGGTCAAAGCGCTCGTATGTGTACGTCGGCAATCTTGTGAGTTTTATCATGTATGCCTTGGAATCGGGACGATGCAACGATGGGACTTTCCTGATAAGTGACGGCAGGCCCGTTGAGCTACGCGAAATGCTGGAAGGGCTGGCGGATCGTCTCGGGCGGCCCTGCCGGCTGTTCTGGGTTCCGCGCGCCAGCCTCTTGGTGGGGGCATGGCTGCTCGACCAGGTAAACAGGGTAGTAACGGGCAAGCGTCATCAGTTCAGAGATAGCGTTGGCAGGCTCCTGGGTAGCCTGGCAGTGGACGACTCGTATACGCGGCGCACAACTGGCTGGACGCAGCCTTTCGACGTCGACGAGGCTATCCGCCTTGGCTAGAAACGGGGAAGTGTATGAGGCCAGTTGAAAGGGCAGCTTTGAGCGATGGGTCGTTTCAGTTGGTCAGGGTGACGGGATCGAGATAGGCTGACGTGACTGCCGCTAGCATCGACGTACTCGATGCAACGTTGCTTGCGGAGTTCATAGGAAGATAGCAATGCGGACATATGATCAGCGAAAGCGTGTCTTAGTGACTGGCGGAGCCGGGTTTCTTGGGCTCACATCTCATTGATCGACTGCTTGATCGCGGCCATGAGGTGTTGTGTGTAGACAATCTGTTTACCGGAACGAAGCGAAACATCGATCACCTGCATGAACACTCTCGTTTTGAGTTCATGAGGCATGATGTGACCTTCCCGCTCTACGTGGAAGTAGACGAGATCTGGAACCTGGCTTGCCCAGCGAGCCCGATTCACTATCAGCACGACCCTGTTGCAACGACCAAGACAAGCGTCCATGGCGCCATCAACATGCTGGGCCTAGCAAAGCGTTTGGGCGTTCCGATCTTTCAAGCTTCCACAAGTGAAGTGTACGGCGACCCGTCAGTTCATCCACAGCCAGAAAGTTACTGGGGACACGTGAATCCGATTGGCAGCCGCAGTTGCTACGACGAGGGAAAACGCTGCGCTGAGACTTTGTTTTTTGACTACTACCGACAGCATCAACTATCGATCAGAGTCGCAAGAATTTTCAACACTTATGGTCCGCGTATGCATCCTAACGACGGGCGGGTAGTCAGCAATTTCATTGTTCAGGCGCTACTTGGCAAGGACATCACCGTATACGGGGATGGGCAGCAAACGAGGAGCTTCTGTTACGTGGATGATCTGATCGATGGATTTCTTGGGTTCATGGATCTAGACGCTGAACGGAAGGATGAACCCGGCTTCCCGGGGCCGCTTAACCTGGGCAATCCACGAGAGTTTACTATTCGGCAACTCGCCGAAACGGTAATCGAGCTCGCAGGATCGGCATCCAAGATTGTGTTCCAATCATTACCATCTGACGATCCCAAGCAACGCCGGCCGGACATATCTCTAGCAGGTGAACTTTTGGACTGGAAACCGAAGGTACCGCTAGAGGACGGACTGACGAGGACAATAGAGTATTTCGATCGGCTACTTGCGAATTGACTCTTTCCGCTCCCTGTAGTCGGCTGTTCGTTTCGGCAGTTATTCAGCGGTAGGGTCCAATGGAACCTTGGCGTAATTGACCTGTTGAGTCTATGCGTCTGGATCTGGTGTTTCCGCCCCGGCAGGCTGAACGAGAACGGCTAAAACGAGTCGTTCAACGTAGGTTTACGGGACGAATGCTTTAGCGAACACTGGTTCGAGATCATGGACCAGGCCAGGCGAATCTTCGGGAGCTGGCGGACGGAGTACAACGCAGAACGAGCGCATGGCTCGGTCGGCAAACTGCCGGTGGCGGCCTGCGCTAGGGAGTCTCGACGGAAGGCTGCAGTGGCCTTAGGTGTAATTGCAAATTCTAGCTCCAATACGTAGTGGATCGGCGAGCAGACCAGAGCGTGGATAAAGATCTTAATCTCGACCCAACAGTAATTGTCCTTCTGTTGGCATGCCTAGTCGGGACCTTCTTGGGGGTTTGGCTCAAGCGCCGCGTGGCACTTTCGAAGGGAATCCTGGATGTCCCGAACGCTAGAAGTTCGCACGACCAGCCAGTGCCACGTGGTGGTGGTCTCGCGCTTGTGGTGGTGGTGACCATCGGTCTTGGAATCATGTCGATACTCGGGTTCGTCCAGGGCACCTTGGCATTGGCGCTAATGTTTCCAGGCAGCCTTATTGCGGGTATTGGGTATCTCGATGACTTGCGGGGCGTATCTGCGCGCACGAGATTTTCGGTTCAGCTGGTCGCAGCCGTTGTAGCACTGGTTACCCTTGGCGGCTGGAGTCCTGAGTGGATTCAAGAGGAGTCGGCTGCATGGTTGGTCCTGCAGGGGGCGACTGTCGTAGGGATCGTGTGGTCGATCAATCTATTCAATTTCATGGATGGAATCGATGGCCTTGCCGGGACTGAAGCAGCATACATTGGGATTGGCGCAGCTTGGCTAATGTCACTGGTGTTGACAGAGCCTGGGGTAACAAATGCGTCTCTATTGCTCTTTGCTGCGAGCCTCGGCTTCCTTCTCTGGAACTGGCCGCCCGCAAAGATATTTATGGGTGACGTGGGAAGCGGCTACCTCGGTTTTGTCATTGCCGTGCTCGCTGTCGCGTCGGCGCGTGAGCGTGCACCCCTCATGTTCGTTTGGATCATCTTGGGCGCCATGTTCTTGATCGACGCCATCGTAACGCTACTCCGGAGACTCATTCGCGGAGAGCGTATCTACGAGGCTCATCGGACCCATGCCTACCAGTGGCTGGCCAGGCGGTTCGGGCGACACCTGCCCGTGACACTCCTTTATCTCGCCGTCAATGTACTGTGGCTATTGCCCATGGCCTGGCTGTGCCTGCGATTCGCGGAACACGCGCCCTGGCTGGCCGTGGCGGCCGTTGCGCCGATTATCGTGGGGGTGGCAACCGCAGGGGCGGGGCGCCCGGAAGTTCGGCCAGTTGTGGGCTGAATGACGCGCCTTCGACACTAGAAGTGACTGAATACTCAGCTAAAATGGCCGATTAGCGTTATAATCTGTCAAATTATCGAGCTTCTGCGCACGGCGTCACGGGCCAGGGTGGCTCAGCGTGTATACGATGCCTGCCAGAACGATGCCAGACGAGGCCATGGATGAATTCTTCGGCTAGACGGGCCGCCTCTTCGGATCGGGCGACCGCTGCGATTGTCAACCTGTCCAGACGCACCAAGCAGGCCATCATGGTTTGCTTCGATGTCCTGGGACTGCCATTGGCGCTATTTGCCGCCTTCGCGATCAAGTCGGATTCCGTGCTGGCGGGCATGGAGCGAAATCCTCTGCTCTACGCCGGCGTGGTGCTTGCCTCCGTACCCGTGTTCATCCGTCTGGGACTGTACCGGTCGGTCGTGCGCTACATCGGGCCGAGGGCGGCCAGAACGATCCTCATGGGGGTCAGCGCCTCTGCCGTCGCGCTGGCGGTGATGGCATTCACCATTTCCTGGGAGCCAATCCCAGTATCGTTGATCGTGGTCTACTGGCTGTTGGCCCTGGTATGGGTGGCCGGCACTCGGTTCTTTGCGCGTTGGTTGCTGGCGGCTGCAAGGCCGCGTAGGCAGCCCGTCATCATCTACGGCGCGGGTGAAGCGGGTGCGCGCCTCGCCGTGTCCCTGCTGACCAATTCGGGGCTCTACCCGGTGGCCTACGCGGACGAGAAGAAGGCGCTGCATGGCGCGTTGGTGCAGGGTATCCCGGTCGTTTCGCCAGACGACCTCGAACAGGCGGTCCAGCACTTCGGCGTCACGCGCGTGCTGCTAGCGGTACCCGCGGCATCCCGCCGGCGCCGTGCGGCAATCCTTAAGCGTCTGGAATCGCTCGGACTCCACGTTCAGTCCGTGCCGAGCCTGGATGACATCATTGCCGGTCGCGCCGAGGTCAGCGACCTGCGTGAGGTGGATGTGGCTGACGTCCTCGGCCGCGATCCGGTGCCTGCGGATCGAACACTGCTGGACGCCTGCATACGTGGCAAGAACGTCATGGTCACGGGCGCCGGCGGCTCGATCGGCTCCGAGTTATGCCGCCAGATTCTCCGGCAGGGTCCGGAACGGCTGGTGCTATTCGAAATGTCCGAAGTTGCGCTCTATGAGATCCATCGGGAACTGCAGACCGCGATAGAGCGCGAAGGCTTGCTGATAGGCCTGCATGCCCTGCTTGGCAATGCCCATCACAAACATCGGATCAAAGAGGTCATGCAGGCCTATGCGGTGCATACCGTGTACCACGCGGCGGCCTACAAGCACGTACCAATCGTCGAGCAGAACATGGTCGAGGGCGTTCATAACAACGTCTACAGCACCTGGCACGCTGCAGAGGCCGCCCTCGAAACCGGCGTCGAGACATTCGTGCTGATCTCGACCGACAAGGCCGTGAACCCAACGAACGTCATGGGCGCCACCAAGCGCCTGGCCGAGATCGTGCTGCAGGCCCTGCAGACACAGACGAAGCGAACCCGGTTCTGCATGGTCCGCTTCGGCAATGTGCTCGGCTCGTCCGGGTCGGTCGTGCCGTTATTTCAGGAGCAGATTCTCGCCGGTGGGCCGGTTACGGTGACCCATCCCGAGGTCAAGCGCTATTTCATGACCATCCCCGAGGCGGCCGGACTTGTCCTGCAGGCCGGGTCGATGGGCCAGGGCGGCGACGTGTTCGTGCTGGATATGGGCCAGCCGGTCAGGATCGACGATCTGGCCCGGCGCATGGTCAGCCTGATGGGAATGTCCAGTGCGCGATACAGCCAACCCGGACGGCGACATCGAGATCCAATATACGGGGCTGCGTCCTGCAGAAAAACTCTACGAAGAGTTGCTGATTGGCGACAACGTTACTGGTACCAATCATCCGATGATCATGCGAGCCATTGAACACTCGCCGACCTGGGAACAGGTAAAGGAATTGCTAAGTGAGATGACGCTGGCGCTGCATCGCTGTGACTGTGAGCGTGCCATGGCCGTACTGGAGCGCGCGGTGACTGAATACGACAGGGCCCCTGAGATCCACGATCTCGTATGGTGTCAGCGGCCTGCGGTGGCGGGCGCCGACAAAGGGAAAGTGGCCGTCCTGGCTGAGCACCGGACCAGGCTCCCGCCGCCGGCGACGGGATGAGGGCATATCCTGCCACCATTTCCTTGACCCGATTTCCTGGACCGGTTCATGCGCTGCTAACGAGTGGTCGCGCCGAAATTAGGCCTGCTCGTAGTCAGGCGCGTCCTTCCCGATACGATCGGGGGATCGCAGTTGTGCCGCCTGCCTACAGAGACCATCACTGAGTATTCTGAACAAACGAATAGGCTGCTGAAGTACTGACATCTAAGGGAGCCCGCGTCTTTGTTTGAGCGGATGGCGAAGTCAGAGTTGCACGGAATTCTTCTGCCCGTAGGACTCTTCGGAGTGTTGGTTCTCTCGTGGTTGACTTACTCAATCACGATATACAATAGCCTTTCATCGCTGCCATACGTTGCTTTCTGCGCCTATCTCGCGATGGTTGCAGCGTGCTACCCGATATCGGTAACGCGGGTGTCACTTGTCTTATTTTTCTCTTTCGGTCTCTGGGTGATCTACAGAGATCATCGATTCGCTGGAGCCGTGGCCAGCGCTTGCGAAGGATACTCACTGGCTTGCCGTTCCGGTTGCGACATTGCTTCTCGGCCAAGTCTTTCGGCGGCACAAAGAGCGCAGTCGTAGCGGTCAAGTTAGCTGCTGCAATTGCAATTGTTGTCGTTCTTCTCGCGTTCCAGTTTGAGACTGACTCTCATACCTACGCGAATCATGCCCCTGTTTTTGGTCAGGTAAGGCACCTTGGGTTGAGCATTGGCTTTCTGGCCATTTGTCTCTACCTTCCCGGAGGACCCGGCTCCTGGCTGGGAGTCGTATTTCGAGGCGCCAGGATTCTGGGCTTGGCAATCATGTTCTGGTCGGGCACACGGTCGTCGATCTTGGCATGGCTGTTTTGTATGTTACTTCTGGCCATTGCCGAGAGAACCCTGACCAGGGTCCTCGTAGTCGATACGGCGCTGGCGATCGGTCTGGCTCTCATTCCGATCTCTCCGATGAGCCATCGCGGATTGACGGACTCACTTCTTTCCTCGATTGATGCCCAGTCAATTGACGGGCTCTCTGCGCGCCGGTTGTCTTTGTGGCAATCCACCTTGGCTGCCTTAAACCAGCTCGGCTTAATTTGGCAAGGCGCGGGTGGCAATGGATTTCTACGTATCCAGAAGTTCTTTGCTACGTCAATTTACCCTCCTGGACATCTGCAGCCGCACAATTTCATTATTCAAGTTGTATGTGATTGGGGGCTCATTGGGTTGGCCTTGATTTCAGCGCTGTTCGGTAGGATGTTGTCGGTGGTCCTCCGTTACGCTCGCGGTGGCTTTGACCCAGTACCCCTGGCGGCCATTATCTACCTTGCAATTACCGGCATGCTTGACGCAACTCTGTACAACTTTGAGCATCTGATCTATCTCACGACCGCCCTCGCTATGGTTTTCGGTGCACTGTCGCTGGAAGGCAATAACCTGATTCGTATACCCAAGGCAGCGACCGTACTGCTACTTGTCACTCTCGTGTTGCCGCATGTCTTTGCTTCACATTACTTGCTTGACATCGACTATTACTTTCCGACCCGGTAGCAAACGCAGCTCTTGTTTCGGTGACGATCCATGGAGCCCAGAGGGCTACATGAATGTTTTTCTAGGCGCCGCAACTGATCACCGCGGCCATCAATTTGTTTCACGACCAACGGGTCTCGCCCGACCAGAAGATGGTTTTTTGAGTAATTTGTGCGGCACGCCTCGTTTACCGAGCCGTGTTTATCGGCTAGTCTTCCCCCTACTTTTCCAAGTCAAATCAGGTCTCTACCGTGCGTGTCACCATTTTCGGATCCGGCTATGTTGGTCTCGTCACCGGCGCCTGCCTGGCCGATGCCGGCAACCATGTCGTCTGCGTGGACGTGGACGAGAACAAGATCGCCCGCCTGAACAAGGGCGAGGTGCCGATCCACGAGCCGGGTCTCGACGACCTGATCAGGCGCAATGCCGAGAAGGGTCGCATCACGTTCACGACGGATGCCGAGGCAGGCGTCAAACATGGCGTGTTCCAGATGATCGCGGTCGGCACGCCGCCGGACGAGGATGGCTCCGCTGACCTGCGCTACGTGCTCGCCGTCGCCGGGACCATCGGCAAGCACATGAACGAGTACAAGATCGTCATGACCAAGTCGACGGTGCCGGTGGGCACGGCCGACAAGGTCAAGGACAAGGTCATGCAGACCCTGCAGGAGCGCGGTGCGGCGCACGACTTCGACGTCGTCTCCAACCCGGAATTCCTCAAGGAAGGCGCAGCCATCGCCGACTTCATGAAGCCCGATCGCGTGGTCGTCGGCACCGACAACCCGCGCACGGCGGAACTGCTGAAGACGCTCTACGACCCGTTCACCCGCAATCGCGAGCGCATGATCGTCATGGACGTACGCTCTTCGGAGCTGACCAAGTACGCGGCCAACGCCATGCTTGCGACCAAGATCAGCTTCATGAACGAGCTGGCCAACCTGGCCGAGCGCATGGGCGCGGACATCGAGATGGTTCGCCTGGGGATCGGCTCCGACCCGCGCATCGGCTATTCCTTCATCTACCCGGGCGCCGGCTACGGCGGTTCCTGCTTCCCCAAGGACGTCCAGGCGCTGGAACGCTCCGCCAAGGAACTGGGCTACGACGCGGCCGTCCTGAAGGCGGTCGAGGAGACCAACCAGCGCCAGAAGGAGATCCTGTTCAGGAAGATCTCTGCTCATTTTGGCGGTGAGCTGAAGGGACGCACGATTGCCCTCTGGGGGCTCGCGTTCAAGCCCAATACGGACGATATGCGGGCGGCCCCCAGCCGGACCCTCATGGAAGCCCTCTGGGCCGCAGGAGCCTCTGTACGGGCCTACGACCCGGTTGCCATGGCCGAGACACGGCGCATCTATGGCGAGCGTCCTGACCTGCACCTGTGCCAGTCGGGCGATGAGGCCGCTGCGCGGCGCCGATGTGCTCGCCATCTGCACTGAATGGCAGGAATTCCGCAGCCCGGATTTCGATTTCATTCGAGCGACGCTCAAGGATCCGGTCATCTTTGATGGCCGCAATCTCTACGACCCGGATTTCGTGAAGGGGCAGGGGTTCAGGTACTACGCGATCGGACGGGGAGACCGGCTGCCGGTTTAACCTCTGGGTGTCCTGGTCCTGCACTGCTCGGACGGGTAAAATATTCCCTTCTAAAAGTAATAAAATCAATTATATAGAATTGTTAGTAAAAGTGATATATAAATTCGATAGTTCTGGAAAAATAGGTTGATTGTCCGCAGTCTGACCGAAATACTTTGAGTTCGGGTTCACAGCTGCCGCTTTCCCTTTTCAGGCAGAATCCATGTCAAGCCCCGGCCACCGGGGTAGGAGCACCCGGTAGCTATGAGCTGGGAAATCTGGTTCACCGTGGCCGTCGTCCTGACGGTCCTGTTCCTGCTTGCCACCACGCCGGCGCCGACCGAGATGGTGTTGCTGGGCGCCATGGTCGTGCTCTCGGCCTCCGGGATCATCACCGCCCGGGAGGCCTTGTCCGGTTTCTCCAGCACCGGCGTCATGACCATCGCGGCGTTGTATGTGGTAATCGCCGGCCTGCGGGAGACCGGCGCGATCGCATGGTTCTCGCACCTGGTCTTCGGCCGCCCCAAGAGCCTGTTGGCCGCGCAGGCAAAGTTGATGACCTCGGGGGCGCTGCTGTCGACCGTCATCAACAACACGCCGGTCGTGGCCATGTTCATCCCCATTGCGCAGGAATGGTCGGCGCGCTTCGGCTTCCCGATCTCGCGCCTGCTGCTGCCCATGAACAACGTGGTGATCCTGGCCGGCTTGTGCACGCTGATCGGCACCAGCACCAACCTGGCGGTCTACGGGCTGTTGATGCAGGTACGGCCCGACGCCGACCTGGGACTGTTTGACCTTGTATGGATCGGTGTGCCGCTCACGGTCGTCGGCATAGTCTATGGGCTGGTGCTGTCGAAGTACCTGTTGCCTGACCGCCAGGGCCCGATGGAGCAGCTGGAGAATGCGCGCGAATACGCATTCGAAGTGAGGATCCACTCATCGGGCCCGATGGTCGGCAAGACGATATCCGAGGTGGGCCTGAGGAACCTGAAGAGTGCCTACGTGCTCGAGATTGAGCGCCTCGGGCGGCTGATCACGGCTGTGGGCCCGGACCATGTACTGCACGCAGACGATCGTCTCACCTGCGTTGGCGTCGTGGACGCCATCAAGGACCTGCGCCGCATGCCGGGTATCACGGTCGCGGACAACCAGATGTTCCAGCTGAACCTGAAACATGCGCAACGCCAGCTCGTGGAATTGGTTCTCTCGCAGACATCGCCGCTGATCAACCAGCGGGTCAAGGACAGCAACTTCCGCGAGGTCTATGGTGCCGCGATCATCTCGATCTCGCGTGACGGCTCGCGGGTGGATGGCAAGGTTGGCGACATCATCTTCCGGCCCGGCGACACGCTGCTGGTCGAGGCCAGCCAGAGTTTCTTCGACAAGCACAAGTACAGCCGGGCTTTCCTGCTGGTGAGTCCGCTAAGTGATTCAGCTCCGCCGGACTTTCGTCGTGCGCCGGTGTCCTTCGGCATCCTGCTGTTGATGATCGTTGCCGCCACGCTCGAATGGGTGCCGCTGTTCGAGGCCTCGTTCATCGCCGCGGGACTGATGGTGGCAACCGGCTGCATGACCACCCAGCGCGCCGCATCCAGCATCGAGTATCAACTCGTTGCCGGTATCGCAGCGGCCTTTGCGCTGGGAGTAGCGCTGACGCAATCAGGTGCGGCGGCGCTGGCCGGGTCCTGGCTCGTGCAATTTGCACAGGGTAATCCGTGGCTCGCCTTGACGCTGCTCTACGTCCTGACGGTGATCGTCACCGAGATGATCACCAACAACGCGGCTGGCGTACTGATGTTCCCGATCGCGCTGTCGGTCGCCACGGCCGCGGGTGTGAATTACATGCCCTACGTCATCGCGGTCATGGTGGGTGCGTCGGCAGGGTTCATCACCCCCATCGGCTACCAGACCAACCTGATGGTCTACGGTCCTGGCGGCTACCGGTTCATGGACTTCGTCCGCTTCGGTCTGCCGCTCAACATCCTCTGCGGGATCATCACGGTGTCGATCGTCCCGAGGGTGTGGCCTTTCTGAATTTGAATCGGGGACAGTTTACT
The DNA here is from genome assembly GCA_963715485.1 of uncultured Gammaproteobacteria bacterium. Classification (GTDB taxonomy): domain Bacteria; phylum Pseudomonadota; class Gammaproteobacteria; order Steroidobacterales; family Steroidobacteraceae; genus SG8-30. The sequence goes on along the minus strand of OY970244.1, from coordinate 2,492,804 downwards.
TATTTGAAGGCGCGACACCTTTTTGGATCCGACGTTCTTGTAGGCTTAAATGAGTAAACTGTCCCCGAGTTTAGGAGTGTTGGCGTAATGCTCGTCCCTGTAATCCTGTCGGGCGGCTCCGGCACGCGGCTGTGGCCGTTGTCCCGCGAGCTGTATCCGAAGCAGCTGCTGCCGCTCGTCAACGATCGCACCATGATTCAGGACACGGCGCTCAGGCTGATCGGCCTGGCCGACGTTGCGGCCCCGATCGTGGTTTGCAACGAGCAGCAGCGTTTCATGGTTGCGGAGCAGCTGCGCCTGGTGGACGTTCATCCCCAGGCCATCATGCTCGAGCCGATGGGCAGGAATACTGCACCGGCCGTGGCGATTGCCGCGATGGCGGCGATCGCCACGGCCGACCCTGCGGATGACGACCCGCTCCTGCTGATTCTCCCCGCCGATCACGTCATTCGCGACGTCGCGTCATTCCAGGCTGCAGTCGTCAAAGCGCTGCCGGCCGCGAGAGCGGGGCAGCTGGTCACCTTCGGCGTCGTGCCGACCCATGCCGAGACCGGTTACGGCTACATCAGGAAGGGCGCAGGGGCCGGCCCGGTCGTGCCGGTCGCGGAGTTCGTCGAGAAGCCGGATGACGAGCGGGCGGCTGAGTTCCTGGCAAGCGGCGAGCACCTGTGGAACAGCGGCATGTTCCTGTTCTCGGCGCGCCGCTACCTTGATGAGCTGGCGAAACACGCCCCGAAGATGCGCGATGCCTGCGGCCGTGCCTTTGCGGCGGCCAAGGTCGACCTGGACTTCACCCGGCTGCCGGCCGACCTGTTCGGGGAATGCCCGTCGGACTCCATCGACTACGCGGTGATGGAGAAGACCGACGCGGCGGCGGTCATTCCGCTGGCGGCCGGCTGGAGTGATGTCGGCTCCTGGGCGTCGCTCAAGGATGCGCTGCCCGGGGACGAGCGCAATAACGTCCACCATGGTGACGTGGTCTCGATCGACTCGGATAACTGCCTGCTGTTTTCCTCTAGCCGGCTGGTGGCGGCCGTGGGTCTTCGGGACCACGTGGTCGTCGAGACCAAGGACGCCGTCATGGTGGCGCCGCGTGACCGCGTGCAGGACGTCAAGCTGCTGGTCAACCGCCTGAAGGAACTCGGCCGCGGCGAGCCGAGCCTGCATCGCGAAGTATTCAGGCCGTGGGGAAGCTATGACAGCGTGGACGCCGGCGAGCGCTTCCAGGTCAAGCGCCTGTCGGTGAAGCCGGGCGCGTCGATGTCGCTGCAGATGCACCATCACCGCGCCGAGCACTGGATCGTGGTATCGGGTACCGCGCGGATTACCCGGGGAGAGGAGACCTTCCTGCTCTCCGAGAACGAGTCGACCTACATCCCGGTCGGCACCACCCACCGCATCGCGAATCCGGGCAAGGTGCCGCTGCACATGATCGAGGTGCAGTCGGGCAGCTACCTGGGCGAGGATGACATCGTCCGGTTCGAGGATGTCTACGGGCGGGACTGAGACTTTCGGCGATTCCGTCTACTGTCCTGGTCCGCAACCGGGCACAATTCGCACACAATCGTAACAATCGGTCCTTGTGACCGCGGACCAGGCACATGCCCACCAAGCTTCACGTCCCGCTGCTTGACCTCAAGCCCCAGTACCACGCCCTGAAGGCAGAACTCGACGCGGCCATGCTCAAGGTCGCGGAGTCGCAGATGTTCATCCTCGGGCCCGCGGTGCGCGAACTCGAGGAGCAGGTCGCTGTCTACTCGGGCGCGAAATTCGGGATAGGCGTGTCCTCCGGCACCGACGCTCTGCTCGTCGCCTTGATGGCCCTCGACATCGGCCCGGGCGATGAAGTGATCACGACTCCCTACACGTTCTTCGCCACCGGTGGGACGATTGCACGCACCGGTGCCCGCCCGGTGTACGTCGACATCGACCCGGTAACCTACAATATCGACGTCGAGAAGATCCGGGAGTTCATCGACACCGGTTGCGAGATCCGCGGTGGCGCGCTCGTAAACCGCAAGACCGGAGGTGCCATCAAGGCGATCATGCCGGTTCACCTGTATGGCCAGTCGGCCGACATGGCGCCGATACTGGAGATCGCGCGTCGCCATCGGCTGAAGGTAGTCGAGGACGCGGCGCAGGCGATCGGTTCGGAATACGCTGGTGGCCAGCGGGTCGGCAGCCTGGGCGACATCGGCTGCTTTTCGTTCTTCCCGACCAAGAACCTCGGCGCGTTCGGTGATGCAGGACTGTGCACCACCAACGACGAGGCGCTGGCCGCCAGGCTGAAGATGCTGCGCGTGCACGGTATGGAGCCGAAGTACTTTCACCCGCTGATTGGCGGCAACTTCCGCCTCGACGAGATCCAGGCGGCGGTGCTGGTGGTCAAGCTCAGGCACCTGGACGACTGGCACGCAGGGCGCCAGCGCAACGCTGCTTATTATGATCAGGCCTTCGCTGCGGCGGGACTGGCCAGTCGCGTGGTGACGCCGACCGCACTTCCGGGCTACCGGCACATTTACAACCAGTATGTGATCCGGGTCCCCGAGCGCGACCGGCTGCGGGCCTACCTCGGCGAGTGCGGCGTAGGCAGCGAGGTGTACTACCCGGTGCCGTTGCACATGCAGGAGTGCTTCGCCTACCTGGGCTATCAGCCGCAGGATTGTCCTGAATCGGCCCGCGCTGCGCGCGAGACGCTGGCGTTGCCGATCTTCCCGGATCTGACCGAGCAGCAGCTGCAGCATGTGGTGGACTCGATCGCCGCGTTTGTCAGGGGGCTTTGATCTACGACATGAACCTCTCCAACTGCTTCAAGGCCTACGACGTTCGTGGCCGCATCCCTGAAGAACTCAACCCCGAGTCCGCCTACGCCATCGGCCGCGCTTACGCCGAATGGTTGAAACCAGGGCGCGTCGCGGTCGGTCGCGACATCCGCTTGTCAAGCGCGGAGCTCGCCGAGGCACTGACTCGCGGCCTGACTGACTCCGGCGTGGACGTCGTGGACATCGGCCTGTGCGGGACGGAGGGCGTGTACTTCGCGACCTTCTCCCAGCAACTCGACGGCGGCATCATGGTCACGGCCAGCCATAACCCGCCCGACTACAACGGCATGAAGTTCGTGCGCGAGCAGTCGAAACCAGTCAGTGGCGACACCGGGCTGCAGGACATCCGCAAGCTCGCCGAGGGCGGCAAGTTCAGCCAGTCATCGCGCAAGGGCGCGGTAATTCCGCTCGACATTTCGCCGAGCTACCGCGAACACCTGTTGAGCTATGTGGATCGATCGAAGCTGAGTCCGATCAGGATTGTCTCGAACCCGGGCAACGGCGGGGCAGGGCTGGTCATCGATCTGCTCGAGGGCGACCTGCCGTTCGAGTTCATCAAGCTTCATCACGAGGCCGACGGTACCTTCCCGCACGGCGTGCCAAACCCGATGCTGGAGGAAAACCGCGCGGTCACGGCCGAAGCGGTGCTGCGCGAAAGAGCGTCCATTGGTATCGCTTTCGACGGCGACTTCGACCGCTGTTTTTTCTTCGACGAACAGGGGACGTTCATAGAGGGCTATTACATCGTCGGGCTCCTGGCGTCAGTTTTCCTGAAGCGTTTCCCCGGCGGGCGCATCGTCCACGACCCGCGGCTCACGTGGAATACGCTAGAAATCGTCAAGCAGTTCGGTGGAACCGCCGTGCAGTGCAAGTCCGGTCACGCGTTCATCAAGCAGGTGATGCGCGAGGTCGACGCGGTCTATGGCGGCGAGATGAGCGCGCACCACTACTTCCGCGACTTCGCCTACTGCGACAGCGGCATCATTCCCTGGCTGGTGATGGGCCAGTTGCTGTCGGAAACCGGGCAGCCGCTGTCGGCGCTGATTGGTGAGCGGATGCGTCTGTTCCCGGCAAGCGGCGAGATCAACCGCAAGCTCGTCGACCAGAAGGCGGCGATCGAGGCAGTGAAGGCCCGCTACGTGCCAAAGGCGCTGAAGGTTGAATCAGTCGACGGGCTGTCGGTCGAGTTCGAGCAGTGGCGCTTCAACCTGCGCTCGTCGAACACCGAGCCGCTGGTGCGGTTGAATGTCGAAAGCCGCGGCGATACCGCGCTGATGCAGGACCGCACCCAGGAAATTCTGGGGCTGCTGGAGCGTTACGCTTAGGAGGTGCCAGGCCCCACTCGGGCCGCGTATGGCGGCCTGCCAGAGTGTCGCGTTGACGCTTGATGGGGTCAGCGTGGGGTGTGACCCCTCTCGTGCCAAACTGTGGCACTTGCTGCCGCCCCAGTTCGACGATCTTCGCCTCCAATCCTGGTCGCGCTAACCCCTTGATTTTGTGCTTGCCTCAGCGTTACCGAGGATCAGTGCTTGCGCTCCAAATCAGTGCATGCCATATTTGGTACAAGGAAGACCAAGTGTGGAATCAAATCTCAAGTCAAACGTCCTCGCTGGTTGCCGCCTTCTTCTGCGGCCGATCGTGCGCCTGCTGCTGAAAAGCGGTGTGACGTTCAGGGAGTTCTCGGAAGTGGCCAAGACGACCTTCGTGGAGGTAGCGACCGACGAGTTCGGCATCCGCGGCAGGCCGACCAACGGCTCGCGCGTGGCCATCCTGACGGGCATCAACCGGCACGAGATCACCCGGCAGCGTGAACTGCTGGCGAAAGGGCTGGAGGGAGCCGAGCCAACCTACTCAGGCAGCGCCACGCGCGTCCTGTCGGGCTGGCACCAGGACCCCGACTACCTCGACGCAGCCGGCGAGCCGTTGGAGATTCCGAGCGCGGGCCCGTCCCCTTCATTCGAAAATCTCTGCGGTCGTTTCGCGGGCGACATCCCGGTCAGCGCGTTGCTCAAGGAGTTGCGGTTGGTCGGCGCGGTGACGAGCGGGCAGGGTGAGACGTTGCGCGCCGCCATGCGCAACTACATTCCTTCCAGGTTCGACGCCGAAAAAGTCAAGGTCGGTGCTAGCCTGATCCACGACCACGCGGACACCGTGGTCTACGACTTGATTCGCCCTGCAGGCGCGGCGGCCCGGCTTGCGCGGCGCGCCCACAACGCACGCGTCGACGCACGCGCGTTGCCCGACTTCCAGGTTTTCATGGAACGCGAAGGGCAGGCGTTCCTGGAGCGAGTCGACAACTGGCTGACAGCGCACGAGGCGCCCGACGATGCGCAGGAGCGCGCGCTGGTGAGGGTGGGTGCCGGGGTATTTCAGATTCAGGATAACGTGAAGAGGGGTATTCGGTCATGAGCAGGACATTCTCGGGAATCGTTTCGACAGTGGCGGTCGGGCGCCTTGCTTGCCGTCGGCCTGGCCGCATGCGGCGGCGGCGGCGGCGACAACAGCAACCCGCCCCCGAACGGTGGCAACCCACCGCCGGCCGGAGGTATCGACGGCGTTGGCGCCGCCATCGGCCCGATCACCAACTTCGGCAGCATCTTTGTCAACGGGGTCGAGTTCTCGACCTCGAGCGCGCAGATCCGCATCGAGGATCGCGCCGGTACCGAGTTGGAACTCGAAGTCGGCGACATGGTGCAGGTCATAGGGCCGGATCGCGAACGATGGCCGGACCGGTACGGCGGAAACTGTGAGCTTCAATGACAGCGTCGAGGGTCCGGTAAGCTCGGTCAACCTCGCTGCGAGCACGCTGGTCGTACTGGGGCAGACTGTAATCGTCACCGGCACGACAGTGTTTGATAACTCGTTCCCGAACCCGTCGCTGGCCGGCATCCAGCCTGGCGACGTCGTGGAAGTCAGCGGCTTCCAGAACGCCGCTGGCGAGATCGTCGCGACCCGCATCGAACCGAAAGCCTCCCGGCGGTGAGTTCGAGTTGTTCGGCGTCGTCTCGTCGCTCAACCCAAACACGAAGCGATTCAGTTTGTCGACGACGGTTGTCGACTACACGACAGCACAATTGCCCGATGGCGCGCCCACCGAAGGCGCCTGCGTCGAAGTGAAGGGCTCGAACTTCGCTGGCGGCGAGCTGACCGCCAGCCGCGTTGAAGTGAAAAGCTGCACGCTAGCCACGGCCAATGGCGACCGCGGCGAGATTGAAGGATTCATCACGCGGTTCGTGTCGGCGAGCGACTTCAGCATCGGCACGCAGACCGTCACGACGACAGCATCCACTGTCTACCTGAATGGCACCGCGGCGAGCCTGGCGCTGAACCTGAAAATCGAGGCGGAAGGGTCGTTCAATGCCGCGGGTACGCTAGTCGCCGCCAAGATCGACTTCAAGTCGGACAACTCGGCACGGCTGCTCGGAACGGTCGACTCCATTAGCGCGGCCAACTCGAGCGTTTCCATCTTCGGTGTGACCGTTCTGACGAATGTGGGTACGGCCTTCGAGGACAAGTCAAGTGCGGACTTGCGGCCGTTCACCTTCTCTGACCTGCGCACGGGCGATTACGTCGAGGTGCGTGGCGCCGAGGCAGCGGCCGCCGGCACCATGGCGGCGGCCCTGGTCGAGCGGGACGATCTCGACTCACGCCGTGAGTTGCGGGGCATAGCGACCAGCGTCGTACAGGCCACTCGCTCGTTACAGATCCTCGGGGTTAGCGTCACGACTGGCGCCGGCACCGAGTACCGCGACGTCAAACGACCAGCCGATCAGCGAAACGTTGTTCTTCCAGCAGGCCGGCGGCAGGGCCGTCAAGGTTCGCGGTACGTGGAATGGCAGCATGTTCGCGGCGACCCAGGCTGAACTGGAGACCTGACGAGACAGGGAGGCAGAACACTCTCTGATGCTCACCAACGGCCCGTCGGCATTGTCCGCGGGCCGTTGTTCATGGGGACATTCCTTTTTTCCTTTTTCCTGCCATTGCAATTTGATCAAGGGCTGTAGGGAAAAGGGAAAATAGGAATGTCCCCCTTTCTACCGCTCCAGCGCGACGCTCTTGATCAGTGCGGTGACCTGAAGCCCCGGTCGTAGCCTCATTTCGGCCACCGTCTCCGCGGTCACGCGGGAGAGCAGCGCTTCACCGCCCGCGTCCAGGCGGATTTCCCTCACGCCACCATGGATCTCGCTGATCTCGACGATCGTCGCGGCGAGGCGATTGCGGATGCTCAGGCTGCCCAGTTCGCCGGTCGCCAGTGCCACGTCGCGCGCCAGTACGTGCAACCGTACCGTAGATCCGGGCGCCTGGCCGGTCCACGGCACGCGGAATTCGCCGGCGGGGTGTTGCAGGACGGTAATCGCTGAGGGCCCTGATCCGGTTTCGTTGGGGACTGTCCCCGCAGGGGACTGTCCCCGACTCGAACCAGGCCCTGCCTGCTCCTGCACGGTCGCCGTCAGCACTGCCCCGGCCTCCGCTCCCTGCGACGCCTCGCCGAGGTCGAGACGGCTGAGCAGGTCCGCCACCGGCCCGATCGCCGTGACGCATCCCGCGTCGAGCAGCACGACGGTGTCGGCCAGCCGGGCTACCTCGGCCAGCGTGTGGCTTACGTACACGATCGGGATGCCGGCCTCCTCGCGCACCCGGGCGAGATAGGGGAGGATCTCTGCGCGGCGTCCCACGTCCACCGACGCCATGGGCTCGTCGAGCAACAGCAGTCGGGGTGAGGACAACAATGCCCTTCCGATCGCCACACGCTGCCTCTCGCCGCCGGAGAGCGTCCCAGGCTGCCTGTCGAGCAGGGCCTCGAGCCCCAGCAGGCCGACGATCCGCTCCTGTTGCGAAGCCGCGCCGCGCCGGCCAGCGAAACGCGCGCCATAGCCCAGATTCTGGCGCACGCTCAGGTGGGGGAATAGCCGGCTGTCCTGGAACACGTAGCCCAGTCTTCTCTTGTGGCTCGGCAGCCAGGCGCCACTCGCGGTATCCACCAGCGTCTCGCCATCCAGGACGATGCGACCCGATGCTGGCCGCTCCAGCCCGGCGATCAGGTCGAGCAGTGTCGTCTTGCCGGAGCCGGACGGGCCAAACAGGGCGGTGACACCGCGGCCCGCCTCGAAGCTGGCACGCAGCTCGAAGTCGTGACGTCGGAGCCGGACGTCGACCAGCAGGGTCATCGTACGACTCCCCTGGAACGTACCCGCCGCGCCAGCCACTCGGACATTACCAGCGCCGCGAGCGATATCCCGATCGACACCAATGTGAGGCGCAGCGCCGGCTCGTCGCCGCCGGGCACCTGCGTGTAGGTGAAGATCGCCGTAGGCAGTGTCTGCGTGACGCCGGGAATGTTGGAGACGAAGGTGATGGTGGCACCGAACTCTCCCAGCGCCTTGGCGAAGCACAGCAGAGCGCCGGCGATGACGCCCGGCAATGCCAGCGGCAGCGTCACCGTGGCGAACACCCACATCCGGTTGGCGCCGAGCGTGGCGGCGGCACGCTCGAGCCCGCGGTCCACGGCCTCGATGGACAGGCGCATCGCGCGTACCATGAGCGGGAAGCCCATGACGGCGCAGGCGAGCGCCGCGCCCTTCCAGTTGAAGGCGAAGACCATGCCAAACGTGTCCTCGAGCCACGCCCCCAGCGGCCCGCGTCGGCCGAAACCGAGCAACAAGAGATAGCCGGTGACAACCGGCGGCATGACCAGCGGCAGGTGCACCAGCGCATCGAGCAGGGTCTTTCCGTAGAACTTCCCGCGTGCCAGTACGAGCGCCGTCAGCAGTCCAATCGGCAGCGTTGCGACCGTGGCCCAGGTCGCGACCTTCACGCTCAGTTGGATGGCGGACAGTTCGTCAGGGGTGAACATGGCCTTAATTCTGCGGTGAATTCGCCAGTACTGCGAATCCTTCCGCTTCGAATACTCGCCTCGCTGCGCCCGAGGACAGGTAATCCAGGAAGTTCCTGGCCTTTGGACTGGCTGATCCGCTGACCGGCGCCATGACGTAACGGATCGGCGGATGCAGCGACTCGTCGAACACATCCACGACACGCACCAGCGGTTCGGCCCTGGCGTCTGTCGCATAGACGATACCGAGCGGCGCTTCGCCGCGCGCAACCAGTCGCAGCGCGGCGCGGACGTTATCCGTTTGCACCAACCGGTCCGAGACCGCTGCCCACAGGCCGAGCGATTCGAGCGCGGTTCTGGCGTAGCGGCCGGCCGGTACAGACGTTACGTTGGCCAAGGCCAGACGTCCGTCGCCAAGCGCAGTCGCCAGCGACGCCGACTCGGTAAGGCGCAAGGCCACACTGCTGTCGCGAGGCGCGACCAGCACCAGGCGATTGCCGAGGAGCACCGTCGACTCGCCGACCAGCTGTCGATCGGCGAGGTAGTCCATCCAGTCGGGATCCGCCGAGATGAACAGGTCTGCCGGCGCACCCTGCTCGATCTGCCGGGCCAGGGCCGAGGTGCCCGCGTAGGAGATGCGGACGAGCTGTCCGGTCTGGTGCTGCCAGGCTGAACCGATCTCGTCGAGCGCATTCTTCAGGCTCGCTGCGGCAAAGACGATCAGGGGAGGATCGTCGGCGGAAGACGCATGCGGCGCCAGTCCGAGCCCGGCGATCGCAACCAATGATGCGGCAAAACAACGAAAAAACGTGAAGCAGTTCACATTCGGGCCAGGCTATCGGGAATCTGCGCAGTTTAGCTGCGGGAGTGCCGCACAAGGAAATCCCTTGATGCTCGACAAAGCCTGCAATGGAAAGTATGTTCCGTACATCAAGGCGGCCGAAGTGGTCGCGGCGGGACTCAGTTTCCCCCGGGGGGTTCGAGGATGAGTAATTTCACACGTGGAATGGCAGTGGTTGGCGCTGGCCTAGTGCTTGGCGCCGTGACCATGGTCGCTGGCGCGGAGCCGGGCGGTGTATCCGCGGACCACCGGCCGTTCGTAATTGGCGATCACAGTTGGGAAAGCGAGCAGGCGTTCATCGATAGTGGGGCGCGGTGTGGTACGCGGGAGCTGACTTCGGACGAAGCGGTGCGCGTCGAGCAGCGACTTGGCCCGATCATGCGTGAGTTGGCCCAGTACCGCAGCGGAGGGCTGCTCCGGAATTCGGGAAAACGGCCAGGCGGCGGCGGCGGCGGTGGAAGCGGTGGCGGATCTGGCGGGACCGTGATCGCCGATATTCCGGTCTACTTCCACGTGATCCATAGCGGCAATACGGGCAAGTTGTCGTCCCAGACCGTGGCGAACCAGATCAGCGTGCTGAACTCGGCATTCGGTGGATTGGGTTGGACTTTTACGCTGATGAACGTCGATTACAAAGATGACGCGAACTGGTTCAACAACATCGACTCTGCTCCGGTTGAAGCCGCGGTCAAGTCTGCGTTACGGACAGGCGGTGCCAATGCGCTCAACATCTATTCAGCCAATCCCGGCGGCGGCCTGCTGGGCTGGGCGACTTTCCCAAACTGGTACGCTGGCAACCCGACTGATGACGGTGTGGTGATCCTCTATTCTTCGGTACCCGGCGGTAGCGCGGCGCCCTACAACTTGGGTGACACGGCGACACACGAGGTCGGACACTGGCTGGGTCTCTACCATACGTTTCAGGGTGGCTGCGCAGGGAGCGGCGACCAGGTTGACGATACACCAGCTGAACGTTCGGCTGCGTTCGGTTGCCCGACCGGCCGGGATTCTTGTGTCGGCCGGAAGTACCCCGGACTAGATCCGATCTTTAACTTTATGGATTACACCGACGACGCGTGTATGTACGAGTTCACAACCAAACAGGATATTCGCATGGAGGCGGCCTGGACCGCTTATCGCGCTCCGTAATTAGAAGCGACGACGCGTTTCGCGGCGAGCGCCCCCGCTGCTTCGGCAGCGGGGGCGTTTCCTTTTGGAAATGGGGACAGTCCCCTTTCTTGCACTGCGGCCATTCCTAGCTGCCTTCGGCTCCCTATCCCCCGACAATGCCTGCAACCTCGAATGTGGGCATCACCATGAACCTCGCAGAATCCGTTCTCACCGCGCTCAAGGACCACGGCGTCCGGCAGCTGTTTGGCATTCCCGGCGACTTTGCGCTGCCGTTCTTCAAGGCAGCCGAGGAAGCCGCGATCCTGCCGCTGTATACGCTGAGCCACGAACCGGCAGTCGGCTTCGCTGCCGACGCGGCGGCCCGCGCACTCGGCGCACCGAGCGCGGCCGTTGTCACCTACGGCGCCGGTGCGCTCAACATGATCAACTCGATCGCTTCCGCCTACGCCGAGAAATCACCAGTCGTGGTCATCTCGGGTGCGCCAGGCGCCCGCGAGGGCCGGGCGGGACTGCTGCTGCACCACCAGGTGAAGACGCTCGACTCGCAGTTCGCCATCTATGACGAGATCACCTGCGACCAGGCGCGACTCGACGACCTGTCCCGTGCGCCCCAGCAGATCGCCCGCGTACTGCAGAACTGCATCGCGAATTCGCGTCCCGTGTACCTGGAGATTCCACGGGATCTGGTCTTTCAGTCTTGCGAGCGCGTTGTACCGCTGCCGCCCCCGGAGTTCGATGCCGAGGCCGTCGGCGCCTGCGTTGACGAAATCATGTCGCGCCTCGAGCGTGCCCAGCGACCCGCACTGATGGTCGGTGTGGAAGTCCGGCGTTTCGGCCTCGAGGAGCGAGTCGGTGAACTGGCGCGCAGGCTGCACGTGCCGGTGGTCACTTCGTTCATGGGTCGCGGCCTGCTGGCTCGCGGCGACACGCCCGTCGTCGGCACCTACATGGGCCTGGCCGGGCAGCCGGACATCACCCACCTGGTCGAGGAATCCGATTGCCTGCTGCTGTTCGGCGTCATTGTCTCGGACACCAACTTTGGCGTGTCGGAGCACCGCATCACGCCGCGCAGCGCCATCAGCGCGCGCGACGGCGCCGTATCCATGGGTTGGCACAAGTATCACAACGTGCCGCTTGCGGCGCTGATCGATGAACTGAATCGTCGGGTTGCCGCGCGCCAGCCGCGCGCCGAGGGTATCGCCGCGGATTATCCGCGCGGGCTCCAGGCGGATGACGAGCCCATTGCGCCGAGCGACATTTCCCGGGCCGTGAACGACCTGTTCGCGCGCCATGGGCGCATGCCCCTGGCTTCCGACATGGGCGATTGCCTGTTTACTGCGCTCGACATCGAGAACACTGAACTGGTCGCACCCGGCTACTACGCCACCATGGGATTCGGCGTGCCGGCGGGGCTCGGCCTGCAGGCCGCGATGGGTCAGCGGCCGATCGTGCTGGTGGGCGATGGGGCGTTCCAGATGACCGGCTGGGAACTCGGCAACTGCCGTCGCTATGGCTGGGATCCCATCGTCATCGTGTTCAATAACCAGAGCTGGGAGATGCTGCGGGTCTTCCAGCCGGAGTCGGGCTTCAACAACCTGGACGACTGGCACTTCGCCGACCTGGCCGTGCCCCTGGGCGGCGAGGGCATCCGGGTTACCACCCGCCGGGAACTGGGCGAGGCGCTCGAACGGGCCTACCAGCGCAAGGGTCGCTTTCAGTTGATCGAAGTAATGCTGCCCAAGGGCGCAGTGTCGGCAACGCTCGCCAGATTCGTGGCGGGCTTGAAGAAGACTCATTAGTCCATAAAAGTAGAAATTATAAACAAAATTAGATAGTTATTATAAAATATTGATATACATAATAATTAAATGAGGGATCGATCGCTCAGTTAATGCTCTCGGGTAGGCTATCCAGCACCTTAAGGGAACTCGGGGTGGCGCTGCGGGGGGCGGGCTGCGCGGCAAGGTACCGACCGTGCCGTGCCGCGGGCCGCGGTCAGGGCCCGCTTCGAAGGATTGGTGGGCGGTACTGGATTTGAACCAGTGACCCCTGCCGTGTGAAAGCAGTGCTCTACCGCTGAGCTAACCGCCCGTTGGGGCTCGCGATTCTACGGAGCGGCTCCGGCACGGTCAATGAATGCGGAACCTGCTGCGGTGGCGGGCGCCGCGAGCTGGAGAAGGCTCGTTGCAGGTGTGTGCACTGCGCCGCTTGCTACAATCCGCGGCCCTGGTTGAGCGCTGGAATCCACATGACCGTTCGCACCCGTTTTGCTCCCAGCCCTACCGGCATGCTGCACATCGGGGGTGTGCGCACGGCACTGTTCTGCTGGCTGTATGCCCGCCGGCATGGCGGGACCTTCGTCCTGCGGATCGAGGATACGGATCGGGAGCGTTCCACACCGGAAGCGGTGCAGGTCATCCTTGATGGAATGGCCTGGCTGGGGCTGGATGCCGACGAGGGTCCGTACTACCAGACACAGCGCTACGGACGCTATCGAGAAGTCATTGACCGGTGGCTGGCCGAGGGCAAGGCTTATCACTGCTACTGCACCAAGGACGAGCTCGAGCAGCTGCGCAACGACCAGCTCGCGCGCAAGGAGAAGCCTCGCTACAACGGTCGCTGCCGCCACGATGCGCAGCCGCGCGAAGGTGTCACGCCGGTGGTGCGGTTCGCGAACCCGGAGGAGGGCGTGGTGGTCGTGGACGACGCGGTGCATGGCCGGGTTGTGTTCCAGAACAGCGAGCTCGACGACCTGATCATCCTGCGTTCCGACGGCAACCCTACCTATAACTTCTGCGTCACTGTCGACGACTGGGACATGAAGATCACCCACGTCATCCGCGGCGACGATCACCTGAACAACACCCCGCGCCAGATCAACATGCTGAAGGCGCTGGGCGGCGAGCTGCCGACCTACGCCCACCTGCCGATGATCCTGGGGCCGGATGGCGCAAAGCTGTCGAAACGCCACGGCGCGGTCAGCGTGCTGCAATACAGGGAGGAAGGCTATCTGGCCGGAAGCGTTGCTGAATTACCTGGCACGGCTCGGCTGGTCACACGGCGACCAGGAGATCTTCACGCTGGACGAGATGTGCAGGCTGTTCGACATCACCGACGTGAACAAGTCCGCCGCGGCCATCAACCCCGACAAGCTGAGCTGGCTCAACCAGCAGCACCTCATGCGCGCGGACAACACGCGCATCGCCGGTGAGCTGCAGTGGCAACTCGCACAGCTCGAGGTGGACACCGCTGGCGGCCCCGACCTGGAAGCCGTCGCGGCCGCGCAGAAGGAGCGAGCCAAGACGCTGAAGGATATGGCCGCCAGCAGCGTGTTCTTCTATCCGTGAGCCGGCCTGGTACGAGGAAAAGGCTGCGAAGAAGAACCTGACGCCTGAGTCGAAACCTCATCTCGAGCGTGCGCACGAGGCGCTTGCCGGCCTTTCCGACTGGTCGGCCGGGTCTATTCATGCGCTGATGCAGGCGCTGGCCGAGCAGGCCGGGGTGGGACTCGGCAAGATTGCCCAGCCCATCCGGGTTGCGGTGTCCGGAGGCAGCGTTTCGCCGCCGATCGACCAGACCCTGGCAATTCTCGGGCCCGAGCAGGTATTGAAGCGGCTTGAGCGGGCTATTGCCTTCATTGGCAGCTAACCCATTGACACTTCGGGACCCCTGACCGAAAATCCCGCCCCTCCTACGTGGGGCCATAGCTCAGCTGGGAGAGCGCTTGCATGGCATGCAAGAGGTCGTCGGTTCGATCCCGTCTGGCTCCACCAATTTTCTGAAAGACGTCCCCATCGTCTAGAGGCCTAGGACACCGCCCTTTCACGGCGGCAACCGGGGTTCGAATCCCCGTGGGGACGCCATCTTTCGCCCCGCTGCCGAGAATCGATAGCGGAGCGTGAGGCTGTCGTCGGCCGGGTCGAGTTCCACGGCGGCGAGAATTGCCCGCAGCCGCGCCCGGAGTTCGTCCCGGGGCACATCGGAACCGAGGGCGAACTCGAACCACGCCTGCACCATCCGCGGTTCCCACGCCTCCAGGGTGGCCTTGAGCGCCGCTTGCTCCCCGACGGTGGCCAGCTGCGCCTCCAATCGCGCCTTCTCCGCCTCCAGTCCCCGTAACTTGACCGTGAGGCTGCCGGAGACGCCTTCGGTGATCGCATCGACCACCCGGTCGATCTTGATACTGACCCCGGCCAGTTTGTCCCGCAGGGCCTCTCCGTCCGCGTCGATGGCCCCGGCGGCGGACCTCGCGGCATTGACTGCATCGGTGACGAAGCGCTTGCTGCGCGCGTCCCGGGAAATCGCGAACATGACTGCGTCGTCCACCGCGCTGACCGCGACCCGTCGGCCTTTGTCGGGGGCCCGGTATGCCTTGCCCTTGTCTGCGAGCTGGTAGCAGCGCCCGTCGGGGAGCCGCAGTAGGCCACCGAGCAGGCTGTCGGCCCGGACGTCTACCCGGCGTGCGCGACGGACAGGCAGCGCAGCAATTCGTTTGGCTTCGTCGAGCGTGATGAGCGCGGGGTGCGACGGTTTCGGCGAGATGACCCGCGCCGACTCCGGGTTGTACCGTGTCCGCTTGTGGGCATCGTCGCGGGAAGGCTTCGTGAAGGTCCGGGTATTCCAAACGGTAAAGCCGGCGTACACCATCGCGTTCCGTTCCAGCGAGACTAGGCTGGCCGGCTGAAGCTTGATCCCGCTGTGCTCGCGGGCGGCAGCACGCGATTCTCCGGCAGCCCGTCGCTTGAGGTAGTCGGCCGCTATCGGGGCGGTGTCCGGGTCGAGCGCCAGCCGGGTCCGCGTTACTGGCGCGCCGTTGCGCACTGCGCCCGTCTGGATGACGTTGCGCCTAAAGCCGAAAGGCGCCCGGCCGCCGGCGCGGTAGCCGTTGAGTACGGCCTCGCGCATCGCCGCCATGCCCTTTTCTTTGCTGGTCCTTGAGTGGAGTCGGTCTATTCCAGCGAGGACCGTCCTGACCAGTTCCGTGACCGCGCTCGCCGGGTCCATGGGCAGGTTCTTGAAGTCGAGCGTAGCGCCGGCGCGGCCCAGTTTTGACTCTACGAAACCAAGAAGCGCGACGTCGCGGGCGATGCGGCTAGAGTCGAGCACCAGCACAGCGCGAAAATCGTGCCGGGCGGCCCCGTCGAGGAGGGCACCCAGCCCCGGGCGGATTGTTTCGTCGAGCGTTCCGGACAGTTCCGTGTCTGAATGAACTGCGACCACTTCGTCGCCGCGTTCCTTCGCCCACTCGCGAAGCTGCCGCTCCTGTGCCTTGACGCTGAGCCCGTCCGAGGAGTCTTTGCTGCTGCGAGTGTAGATCGCGACCTTCATGTTGGTCTCCTGTCCTTGCGCTTCGCGACGTTGGCGCGTCGCGCATCGGAAGTCTCCTGTGCGCGCTCCCATGCGAGGCTGGCGAGTGCAAAAATGTCCGCAGTAAGCCGGCCGCTGCGCGGGTCCTTATCGACTGTCCAACTGAGTCGCGCATCGTAGGTCGGGTGCTTCGGATCGCGCATTGCGCGTAGCTGCGATTCGCTAATGCCGAGCACCGCGGCGATGTTCCGCCCGCCCGTGGCCCGACCTTGTGCGCGAACAGCTGCGGCCTTCTTCGCGCCGAGGCGCCTGTCGAGCTTGGCGCTCCACTTCTGATGCCGCTGCAACCAGAGTTCGTGCTTCGTCGGCTTACTTTTTGGCACGGGTGCTTCCTCAGACCGCTTGAGCCCGTAGACGAGTCTCTACTAATCGGCGCATGTCGTCTACTAATAGACGCTCGTGGCCTGTTTCTCTTCGCTAGATTCGAACCGCGAACCGAAATCGGATTGGGAGTGTTGAAATGACGGGAACGAGATTGATGGGCACGAGCGCCTTTCTACGCCGCGCCGGCATTTCCGCGCCGTTGATGCGTGGCCTGGAGGCAGCCGGCGTAATCGCGCCAGCCCGGACGTCGGACACCGGCTGGCGCATGTTTACCGAGACAGACGTCGCGGCCGTCGAGAGATGGAAAGAGGCGCAGTCGGCTTCGCGTAAGAAGTCGCACCGCAAGGGGTAGGCCCATGAGCGCCGAAGCCGCGACGGTGGTGCCGCTCCGCCAGCAGGTGTTCGCCTTCCTGATCCAAGCAACGGGCGGCGACGAAATCGCTGCGCGGCGTCTTTACCTGACGGTTTTTGCGGAAGATCCCGCTGGCGACTATGACCGGGACACCCGCGCCCGGATGTGGGCCGGCGCGCCGGCAGACATCTACCTAAAGCGGTCGCTGGGCGGGAACTTCTACATGGCTGTGTCGACCTTCCGCCCCGATGAGACAGGTAAGGTGCGCCGGCGGCAAGCCACGCTAGATCGCGGCTGGTTTGTGATGATTGACGATGTCGGCGACGGACCTTCGGCGAAGGTGTTGCCGCAGTTCGTCGCGCTCGACCCGACGTGGGCTGTGGAGACGTCGCCGGGAAACTGCCAGCTGTGGTACCGGCTCGACCCACCGGTTGCCGACGGCGCGCTCCTGAACCGCGTGGTTGACGCGTTGATCCAGCAGGGGCTGGCGACGGACCACGACCCCGGCATGAAGGGCTGCACCCGGTACGGGCGGCTGCCGTTCGGCGTGAACAACAAAGCGAAGTACTGCGCCGCCTACCCGGGCGGCTTCCCCGTGCGGCTCGTGCCGGAAATGACCAACTTCGGCCGTAGCTATTCGCTTGAGCAGTTCGCCGCCGCGTGGGGCATTGAGCGCGCGCTTGCCGCGCCGCCCGACGTCGCGCCGGCGATCCCGCTCGGTGGTGCCTCCGGTGTGCCGGAGCTTAACGCGGCGGTGTTGGGCCGGCTGGTAGAGCTAGGGTGCAGCCCGACGCCCAAGCCGGGCACCGCGGGCATCTACGTTCTCGCTGCCTGCCCTTTCGCCGACAAGCACGGCGTTGGCGCCGGCGGTGACGGCGCAGCTGTGTTCCTTGTTGGTGCCCGGGACGGCAGCGAGGTCTACCAGCGCGGTGCGTTCCGCTGCCACCACGGCCACGGCGAGACTGACCGCTGGCCGCAGCTGCTCGATCGGTTGGGCCTGATGTCGGAGTTTAAGCAAATCGAGGCCACCGCCGAGTTCGACCCCGTAGACATCGGCGAACTGAAGGCGGAGTCCGTGGCAATCGGCGAGGGTGACCCCGGACTGCCGCGCGACGCGGTTGCCCGGTACAACATTGTTTCGCTGGAGGACATGCTCGCCCGCTTCGCCTTTACCGAACACGTCGGCTATGTCGTGGATGTTGCCCGGCCCAAGCTGACCATGAGCCTAGCGACGTTTAAGGCGGCGACTTCCGCGCTGGTGTTGCCCCACCCCGTAACCGGGGACCCCGCACCGATGTCCAAGGCATGGCTTGAGTCGCCGCAGCGCAAGACCGTCGTGACCACGACGTTCTACCCGGGACAGCCGGAGTTCTGTTGGGCTGTCGAGGAAGGCGCCGGCTACGATGCCGTGAACATTTGGCGGCCCGTTGCCCACGTCGCGCCGCCGGGTTGGCAGTCGCGCGTCGCGCCGTTCCTTGACCACCTCGCCTACCTGGTCCCCGTCGACGCGGAACGTGAGCGGCTTCTCGACTGGTTGGCGCACGTTGAGCAGAAGCCGGCGGACCGGCCGCACTCGCACTACCTAATGGTGGCGACCACGCAGGGGATCGGGCGCAGCTATCTGGGGTCCGCGCTCGCGCGGGTCTGGCCCGGCTATACCGCGCTGAACTTCGATCTGGTCCGGATGCTAAACAGCGGCTTCTCCGGCCGTCTGTCCGCCAAGTTGTTCGCCGTCGTTGACGAGATTGCCGAAGGCGGGAAAGGGGGCGACCGCTGGGCGCACGCCGAGACGATGAAGAGCCTGCTGTCGAGCGAGACAATCGAAATAAATGTGAAGTACGGAGCGCAGCGCGTCGAGCGCAACTGCCTCCGCTTCCTGATGTTCTCCAACCACCTGTCGGCGATACCGCTCGACGCGACGGACCGACGCTGGCATGTGATCCGCAATCCGTCGGTGGCGAAGTCGCCGGCGTATTACACCGAGCTTTACGGGCGCCTGCGCGATCCTGACTACATCGCGGCACTACGCGAGATGCTGCGCCGACGCGACCTCGCCCGCTACAACCCGCACGCTCTGCCACTGATGAACGCGGCGAAGTCGGAACTGATTGAGGCGGGCCTATCGGCGGCAGAACAGCGTTACGTCGAGCTGGTCGAGGAGCACCCGACGGACGTTATCGACGGTGGGACGCTGATGCTTGAGATGTTCGGACCAACGAACGACCACCGGCAGCACACGTCCCACTTTAACCAGATCCTTGAGCGACACGGCGGCGTGAAGCTAGGGCGCGTCCGTATCGGGGAGGGCAAACCCCGACAAAGGCTATACGCGCTGCGTAACGCCGAGAAATGGCGCACGAGGCTGCCGGTGGACTGGCTGGCGGAGTGGCGCGGTGAGTAGCCGGGCCGTGGGGGCCGTGGCGGGCCGTGGGTTTGATGATCTAGGTTCTTTGAAATTTAGAAGATTCTACTTCCCGAAATCCCCGGGCCGCCACGGCCCCCACGGCCCGGGCCACGGCGGCAACGAACCAGAGGAGCGGACGTGAGAACACAGGATGAACTAGACCTTGAGGTGGCAGCGATCCTCGCGACGCAGCGCGACCTCGCCGAGCGGCAGCGTAGGGTCGTACAACAGCTGATCGCGATGCAGAACGAACTAGATCGACGGGAGGCAGCCACCCGGGAGCACGAGGAGGAGGCGCAGCGCCGGGCGGCTGCGTGGGCCGAGGCGTTATGCGGGTGACGCCAAATCGCCGCGCCTGCGGCACCTCCGGTGGCCGGGTGCCTGCCGTCGGCATCGGGGTCGGCTATCCGCCGGGGGGTGGTCTGAAACCAAAGCCCATGTCCAGCGGAAACTGCACACCCCCACCGTCTACGTGGCTTTCCAAATAGATCTCAGCCAACTAACCGAAGGGAAACGCAGATGAGTAATCCAGCGCCATACCAGAAGTTGACGTGCGCGGAGGCGGCAGCGCTGATCAGGGTATCGCCGCGCACTCTTGAGAGATGGCGGCGCGACAAACGTGGGCCGCCATTCTTCTGTCCCAAGCCCGGGCGCCCGTTCTACTTGCTGAGCGATATTCTGGATTGGCTCGCAGCAAGTAAGGTTCGAACCTATCGCGCCTGAAAGCGCGCGGAAGCCCGCGCTACTCCGCGCCAAGACCGGCGAGACTCTCGGACAACTTGTTCGCGACGGAGATTCCCGATGCACCTTGCCAACTCCAACAGCCGCCTAGAGTTCGCCATGTACGGCCTCGCGCTTGCGAAGGGCGGCGGCGACCTCTTGAGCAGCGTCGAAATCGCGAAGGCGGACTTCTCCTCGCACCGACGTGTTGAGGTAATTCTTCGCTCCGCGGTGAACGCGGGAACCACCACCAACGCGAGCGCGCTGGTCTCGTACCAGGAGGTGGTCGACAGCTTCGTCGGCAGCCTCGCCGCCGTCTCCGCTTTCGACGCGATGCTGCCGCACGCGCGGCGCGTGCCGCTCCGCTCGCGGCTCGCTGTCGTGACTACGGCAGCGAGTGTGTCGAGCGTCGGCGAGACAGCACCCAAGCCAGTAACGTCGCTGGCGATTGGTAACAACGGCCTCGACTTGACCAAGGCGGCGGCGCTGATGGTCGTGAGCGACGAGTTGCTGCGCTTCGCAGCGTTGGCTGGAGCCGCATTGATTAACCGTGAGCTACGCGCCGGCGTCGTGGCCGCGACCAACGGGGCCTTTCTGGCCGGCATGGCGGCCGGAGTGGTATCTACGGCGGCCAGCGGCGACCCGCTTGCCGACCTGCGCACAATGCTCGCGGCCGTCGCGACGAAGGGCACCAGTCGGCTCTTTCTGGTGATGAGCCCTGCCGTTGCGAACCAACTGGCGACGTATAGCAACAGCGCGACCGGCGGGCAGGCTTTCCCGACGATGACCCCGAGCGGCGGCACGCTCGCCGGCGTAACCGCGCTGGTGTCGGACCAAGTGCCGAGCGACAGCAACGGTGAGTTGATGCTGCTGATCGACGCGGACCAGATCGCCCTGAGCGATGAGACGTTGACACTCGACGCGAGCCGCTACGCAGACATTGCCATGGACGATGCGCCGGACGTCGGCGCGCAGAGTATGACGTCGATGTTCCAGACCAACTCCGTCGCGCTGAAGGCTGAGCGGTGGTTCGGCTACCAGCGGCTGCGCGACACCGCTGTTGCCGCGGTTTCGGCTCCGGAGTACCCGGCGCCATGAGCAAGAGCGAAACGACTCGGCAGAAGGCAAAACGTCTCATGCGGGAGTTACGCGCGAAGACGCCCAACGGGTGGTTCGCGCTTGAGGCGACATTGATCGCTGGCATCGAGCAGGGTAAGCGGCTCGCGGCGCTTGAGAAGGGCATCGCGACGACTCTGCCCAATGGAGAAACCGTGGTCGTGAAACTCGATGCGGCCGGGCGCTACGTGGTGTCGGCAAAGGCGCCCGGGCAGCCGGAGAGGGGACTGGTTACGGTGGGCTACCGATGAACAATTCCACTGACGACCTGGCCGACTTGGCCCGTGCGATTGATCGAGCTGCCAGCGAGTTCGCGGCGCAGCAAGCCGCAGCCAAAAGGCGGATTGCCGAGTTGGAAGCACGCGTCGAAGCCATCGAGCGTTGGGTGGCCGCGGCCAAACAAGACTGAGCATTCGTAACCGGTGACGGTTACGAACCCTCGCCGCGTTGGGCGAGCGTCGGCGGCCCAGCGGGCGCGGCCGGCACCTTTCGCGATGCGGGACGCGGCTAGCCGGTGTTTCCGCTCCCCGTGCCCCTACTCCCGGCCGCACGGGGCGCGGCGGGCTCGCCGGCTGCCATTCTGCCGCAGCGCAGCAAAGCGGCAGCTAACGACCCGAAGCAGCGGTTCGTCGCGCTAAAAAGCAGACGCTCGATGTTTGAGGTGAGCCGCCGCTGGAGGTCGCCGGCCGGAAGCGGTCGGCTCGACTGTTAGCTGGGCGTGTCGGCCGACCAAATGCTGTGGTTCCGGCTCAGGGACCTGATGCCGTGAAAGCGCCCGGAACCGGATGTGCCGGTTCCGGGGCTCCGGAGATCACGGCGTGTACCAGATCGGTGAGGTATAGGCGCGCTCGTTGACGGTCATCTGCGTCCCAGGCAAGGGCGTCCCGCCGAACTTCAGGGCGTCGTACGCGGTCCAGCGCGGCGTCGGGATCTCGAGCACCCGCGCGTAGTAGAAAGCGCGTTGCTTCGGATCGAACTCCGGGTCTCGCCATACTGCGATCAGCTCGGGATCGCCAATCGTGTTGGTCCAGGTTGCCGTGGCGAGATCCACCGTGCTGCCGACCGCCGGCAGCTTGCCGTCGGCGCCTGGCTTGCGCTTGTCCGCGTCGCTCCAGACCACGTCATAGACCTTTCTCGTGCAGCGCGCCTCTCGCGTCCATCCAGCCCTTGACGATCTGGACGCGGTCCAGATTGGCGCCGATCGGATCCTTCAGCGCAGCGACGAGGAAAGTGGCTGTCTTGCCGACAGGCGCCGCCCGCAGGTCGCCGCCCATCGGCACGCCCTTGGCGTAACCGGCGACGGCCGGGCTGCGCGTGACGGCATCCTTCGCATCGAAGTCCCAGCCACCAAAGAAGCGTACGACCATGCGGGTGCCGGTGGTCGCGTAGACTTCGCGCCGTTCCATCGCGTCGAAAATCGCCTCGCGCGTGTTCTCGGTGGCCCATACCGCGGCGTAACCGGCTGCAGCGACTTCCCATTCCATCTTGACCAGGCCGGTCTTCGGATTGTTGAGGAAGACCTTGGTCAGGCGCTCCGGGTTCGGCTCCATCGGCACGACCTTGCCGAAGAAGTTCTCCTCCTCGACGGTGGCCAGACCGGTATGGCTGTCGGTCGACCCGATCATGCCGACCTTGAAAGGATTGACGCCCAGTTCGCTTTCAACCTTGAGGCCGTTCATCAGCGCCTGCCGGGCGTACTCGAACTTGAGCATGTCCTTCGTCTTCGCCTCGCCGTTGTCGAGATTGCCCTGGTCCCAGATCTCGAAGTTCGCGAACTCGTCATTGGGCGAGAGGTAAGGGTGCGTCTCGCCGTCACCCTTCATCTGTGTGACTTCGTAAAGATGCTCCCACTTATTACGCGCTTCGACGTAACTGCGGTCCATCGGCTTGCCGGTGAAGTACTCGATGAGCGGGAACATGCGGCCGTTGGACAGGTTGCCGTTGTGGGCGATCGCAAGGACGTCGCCGCCGGTCTTGTCCTCGTAGGCCTGCATCCACTTCCACAGCTCGCGCTCGTTCGGGCTGCCCGGCGGATCGACCGTGAAGGGCAGGACCTGGCTGGCACGCGCCCCGCTGTCGCGGAAGACGACGTTGCGGTGGATGTTGGCCGCTCCCTGCGCGGTCCACTCGTAGCCGATGAAGGCGGTGAAGCGGCCGGGCTCGTTCGCGTCTTCCGCGGCCTTTATTGAACTCTGCCAGGCGTCGCGATAAGCCGTCGTGCCCGGCGCGACCTGCAAGGCTTTCGGAAACTCGCCTACACCGAAGGCCGCGATGATCTCGAACGCCGCCTTGCCGCCCTCGCCTTTCTGGATCATTTCATGCCAGCGGCGGCCCGATGGATCAGCCAGAACCATGGGCGCGCCGTCGACGAGCATCGGGAACAATCCCATGTTGTCCGAGTGGTCGGCGACGACCAGGAAGTCGAGTGGCCGGGATAGCTTGACGCGCTGCCCGGTCGAGGAGGTGACCTCCTCGCCGCGAGCGAACCGAAAGGCGTCAGGCGGAGTGAGGCGGGCGCCGAAGGTGCCGGCGTCGAACGAATAGGATGTGTGCAGGTGCGTATCGCCGAACAGCGGGCGCGCTGGAAAGTTGTGGCCCGCGTAGGGCGAGTATGGGGGCTTGATCGGATGCGCCTTTTCCAGCGTTGCTTGATCCCGATTGCCGGCATCCTGGGCCGCAACGAGAGCGGGCGCTATGCACAGGGCCGCAACAAGGCAAAGCGCCGCAAGACTCCTGGTGAAAGGCATACCTATCTTCCTCCTTATGTCTGTTCAGTTCGTCCAGCTAACGTCAACAGGGTCGGAACCACTGGTCGCGGTCCTGCCGACATAGCTACCGGCATCTGAGCGCGTTCTTGCAACACAAACAGACCGAGTACCGTGCAACCCATCGATCTGACTACAGCACCGATCCATTAGGTCGTCAACTACTCATCGGCGAATATTTCGGCTCGGCGACATGTCGCTGCGGGTGGCGCTCGCCGCCGGACCCGATCACGCGTGCGACGACAATGTCGGGCAACGACTGCTATCGGAAGCCACGCCGTAGGACCGCTCCTGGCCGAAAGCTGCCCTAATTGGCATGGGCTCTCGCCGGCTAAAGCGAGGCCCGGCTGGTGACTTCTATGAAAACGGGGTTTGTTACGGCTCGCTGTGGGGACGCCAGTTTCCTGGCGCGACGTGTCCGGGATGAGAACCCCGCAGGGGTTCGACGAGCGACCGCGTGAGCGGTCGCGAAGGACAGCGCCGCAGGGCGGCGCTGGTCCCGAGCCGGATGGCGAGGGACGAGGGCCGCAGGCCCGAGCAATCCCCGTGGGGACGCCAGTTTTTCACCCCCAGTACGGAAAAAAAGCCGACCGAAGGGCTGGCTTACAGTGCAAAGAACTCCAAGACCACGACCCAAAACAACCAGCCCATATTTACTCCCTCCGCTTGGCGACGCCACCAACGATCCACCCGGCCAAGATCAGCAACGGGCCGGGCCAGCCAATGAACACGGCGAAAGCTAAGCCACTCAATAAGTCGTCGTCGCTTAGCACCCACCAGCTGACTGCCGCCGCCATGGCGACGATGCCTATGCCCATCCACTTGAGCGCGTTCGATAGGCGGCCAAGTCCTTCGGAGGCGTTCATGCGGCCTGTGCTCCCTTTGGCCTATTCTTCTATTCTAAGCCAGTGCAGCTACAAGACGTGTCTCCCGTGCACCTCGTGGAACACTTACTCCCCTGTATTTGCTTCTGGCTAAGCGTATCGACCTGAGCGAGGCGGCACTTGCTTGCATCGTTTCACACGAGGGCGGCGCAGGGTGCAAGCCTGCCGCTGCGCTGCCTTCATAGCAGGTGAGCCAGCAGCAGGCCGGCAACGCTGGCGGCCATCATGGGAAATAGCCCAGACGGTGGGTCTAAGCGGGGGCCAGAGGTCCGTTAACGACCCATTGATTCGGCCCCGATATTTCGGACCAGTTGGTTAAGCCCCTTCTTCCGGTTTTCGTACTCCACCGGACTGAGATAATCGAGATAGGTATGGCTTCTGCGTTCGATTGTAAAAGCGCTCGATGTAGTCGAACACATCCGCACGAGCTTGATCCCGGTCCGATAGTTTTGACGACGGATCCGCTCACGTTTCAGTCTGGAGAAGAAGCTCTCGACCACCGCATTGTCGTAACAGCTGCCGGCGCCACTCAGACTGCAGTCGATGCCATGCTGTTGAAGTAGCGCTTGGAAGTCATCGCTCAAGTACTGCGGCGCCACGGTCGGAGTGGTGGATCAGCTCGCCCTCCACGCTGACGCTGGCCCAGTGCCATCGATGAGTGCTTTGAGCACTAGGTGACGGCTGATGCGTCGCGATCCATTGACCAGCCCACGATACGGCGTGAGTACAGATCCATCACCACGGCCAGGTACAGCCAGCCCTGGCCGGTCCAGATGAAGGTGATGTCGGAAGCCCAACGTTGGTTGCATGGCCTCAGCGGTGAAGTCCTGCTGCCAACAGGTTGCTGGCGGTCACATGACTCAGCCGCGGCGAAGTGACCCTGAAGCGCCGCTTGGGACAGCCTTTCAGTCCGGCTTTGCGCATTAAACGCGCCACTTTGACGCCGACCACAAGCCTAAATCCTTCCGCGGTGAGTTCCTGATGGATCTCGCGGGCTGCCGTAGGTGCCGTCGACTCTCGGCGTGGAGACGCCGGATCGCTGCTCGTTAGTTCACGATCATAACGCCGCTCGGCGACTCTCCGGACGCACCCGCCAGTGCGTAGTAGCCACTTGGCGAGACCTTCAGTAATCGGCACATCAAGCGAACCGGAGTAACGGATGCGGCGTCGATCGATACACTGGTATCTCACTTCGACTCCTTGGCAAAGTACGCCGCCGCTTCTCTTAAAAAATCCCGTTCCTGTTCCACTTTGGCCAACTTACGCTTCAGCCGCATCAACTCCTGGTCACGGGCATTGCCCTGTCCAGGAAACGCGTTCTCACGGTCGCGCTTGGCCGCATCTCGCCAGTTACGAAGGTTGCGGGCATTGATCCCCAACTCTTCGGCTACCAGTACATCCGTGACGCCTGGTTCGTCGGCTCGCCTTAATGCTTCCCGTTTGAACTCCGCGCTGTATCGCTTCCTTCGTGCCATGTAACACCTCCTGACGCATTATCGCGCTTGGTTAGGTGGTCCAGAAAATCGGGCTCAAACCAGATAGCCGCCATCTACGCAGCCGGATCGACCCGGCCAGGGTCCTGAGGTCCGCTTCCGACTGCGGATTCAACCGATCGACGCAACACATTGGCCAAAGCGTTCGGCTGGTCTTTCGAAGTTGAGTGTTTCCCGGGGGCTCGTAGGAACCATGTCGCCGAGTGAAACCGACGATCCAAGAATTTCCCTTTTCTTCTATGGCTCGATCCATTCTGTTTCTGGATTGGGCATTCGGACGCATATCCAGCCGAGGCTAAGCGCGTCTACGCATTGCGAAAGATATCTAGACCGAATCTAGGCGTAGGTTCCAACAGAACATAGTCGAATTGGGGATGTGCCATGAAGTCCAGGATCATCTACGCGGTTGCGTTCGCCGCTGTCGTGTTTGCGGCTAACGCAGCGCAGTGCAGAAATTACAACTGTACCGCCAGGGTTGAACGCTGGTGACCAATACCGGCTAGTTTTCATTACGAACGACAAAACCACTGCCTTGTCTTCGAGTATTGACGACTACGACGCGTTCGTCACATCGCAAGCCAACTCGTCAACTCTGCTCGCGAGCTTGCTGACAAACTGGCGCGTGATTGGGTCGACATCTGCGGTCTCTGCGAAGATTCACACGAGTACAGATGACTCGCCAGTCGGGGCGAATGGCGTCCCGATTTATCGACTCGACGGCCTGCTGATTGCAAGCAGCTATGACGATTTGTGGGATGGAAGCATCCAGAACCCCTTGTACGTGGCGCAGGACGGAACTGTATTGGATACCTGCTGCGGCACGTGGACCGGCACGAACGTTTTCGGTATTGGCATCCCCGGCGACGAGTTAGGGGCGCCAGACCTCGACGTAGTCGATGGCGCGCCGAATGGAATAGCCTCAAATTGGATTCAGACAAGCCCATACCCCGCCGGTCAATCTCAGTATCTGTATGGTATTTCGGATGTGCTCACTGTCCCTGGTGAAATCGAAATTGATATCAGACCAGGTAAGAGCACCAACTGTAATGGTGTGATCCCAGTCGCAGTGCTCGGCAGCGCCACGCTTGACGTCACTCAAATTGACCCTGCGACTTTGACTTTCGAGGACATGGATGTTCGGGTGAAAGGAAATGGCGAACAATCCTGCAACTTTAAGGACATCAATCGCGATGGTTACGTGGATCTGGTTTGCCAGTATCAGGATATCCTTACAGACGGAACACTAGTTGGCAGGTTACTGGATGGAACAAGCATCAAAGGAAGTGACGCGTTCTGTCTAGCGAATTAGGGCGGGGTCCGTTGAAGGCCTGTCGACAACCCCGGCCCCGTGCCGGGGTTTCTTTTGCTCATTACATGTCTGCTTCTTGGCTGCGGATTCATATGATCGATGCAACACCTAGACTCGCGAGTGTCGCGGGGAGGATGTTGCAGATGGGAACGAAGAGCCAGGATTCACTACACGGAAGCCGACAAGGCACTGATGTGGGAACGCTGGCGGCAAGGCGAGTCGCTGAACGCGATCGGCCGCCTCTTTGATCGGCCTCATACGACCGTACAGCACATGCTGGCAAGGACTGGCGGCATCCGCCCGTCACCGCGGCGCCGCTCCCGGCTGGCCCTGACGCTGGCGGAACGTGAGGAGATCTCCCGCGGCCTGATGGCCGGTCTGTCGGTCCGCACGATCGCGGCCTCGCTGGGCCGGGCGGTGAGTTCCGTGAGTCGGGAGATCGACCGCAACGGTGGCCGGGAAGCGTATCGGGCCAGCACGGCCGATGAGGCTGCATGGGACCGGGGCCGTCGGCCGAAGCACTGTAAACTGGCAGCCCACCCGGCGCTGGCGCGCCTGGTGGCGCACAAGCTGCAGCTCGAGTGGTCGCCCTACCAGATCGCCGGGTGGCTGAAGCGTACCTATCCGGACGATGAGAGCCGTCAGGTGTCCCACGAGACCATCTACCGCACGCTGTTCATTCAGGCCCGCGGAGCGCTGAAGAAAGAGCTGTTGCAGCACCTGCGGCGGACCCGCGGGATGCGCCGCTCGCGCCATCACACGCAGAAGGGACCGAACCACGGCCGGATCACCGACACGGTATCGATCCGCGAACGGCCGGCCGAGGCTGAGGATCGGGCCGTGCCCGGGCACTGGGAGGGCGATCTGTTCTGCGGCAGTCACAACAGCCAGATCGCCACCCTGGTCGAGCGTCAGACTCGCTACGTGATCCTGGCGAAGGTGCCCAGCAAGGACACCGAGACGGTGGTCAACGCGCTGATCAAGCAGGCCCACAAGCTACCGCGGGAGCTGTATCGCTCACTGACCTGGGACCGGGGCAAGGAGATGGCCGACCACAAGCGCTTCTCGCTGGCGACCGACATCCAGGTCTACTTCTGCGATCCGCAGCAGCCCTGGCAACGCGGCTCGAACGAGAACACCAACGGGCTGCTACGGCAGTACTTCCCCAAGGGGATGGACCTCTCGACCATCCATCAGAACACGCTCAACGCCGTTGCCAGACGACTGAACGAACGACCCCGGGAAACACTCAACTTCGAAACACCAGCCGAACGCTTTGGCCAATGTGTTGCGTCGATCGGTTGAATCCGCAGCCGTTAGCAGACATTCTTGATCTGGTTGTTGCTGCCGACCCAGGCTCTCGCGGCGAACCACTTCCCTGGTGGCCTGAGATCTGGCCTCCATGCCTGTTGGATACGGCTACCATCCACGACTTCAGTCATGAGACCGGCGCCGCCAGCCTCGCCGCCATCGGCAAGAGCTGACTTCCAGGGGCCCCCGACATGCTCGAAACCCGCAGACGCATCCAAGCCCCCGCAGCCGTTGCCTGGCGCTTGCTGACTGATACCCACGAGTGGCCGCACTGGGGTCCAAGCGTGCGGGCCGTCGATTGCCCAACACGCCTCATCGGACGCGATACCCGAGGGAAGGTGCAGACGGCCCTCGGCCTGTGGCTGCCCTTTCAGATCACTGACTGGGAGCCCGAGCAATTCTGGGGCTGGGCCGTCGCCGGTATCCCTGCTACCGGTCATCGCGTCATCCCGGTCGATGCCAGTACTTGCGAGATTGCCTTCACGGTGCCCGCTTGGGCGCCTTTTTACCTACCCGTGTGTAAGACCGCGATTCGCCGTCTCAACCAACTCGCCGCCGAGCAGTCCGAGCTGCATGGTTGATTATTAGCCGGAATGACTCCAACGCTGTTGGATACCCCGGCTTGAGCCATCCGTGCACCTATCTCAGTGGGTCCTAGGCGTGGTAGGGCGGAGACCAATGCCTTGGCGGATGCGGCGACACGGCGCGTCCAAGAGACCCAGGGGCGGGGTCTTGGGCCAGCCGGGCCGACTAACAGCCGTTGCCGGTCTTATCTTCTGCAATCTGGCAACAAATGGCGGGATTTGGCCCTGGCGGGGTAACCGGGAAACGAATTGTTTCCACGTGTAACCCCATGAAAAATATAGATGATTGACTCAACTACAGCCTGCTGACTTATATACGAAAATTTCAGGGTGTCCGGCAGGATCGATCAGGTTTGGCCCCAGCAAGCACAGTTCAACAACACAGTTAAATAGACGTGTAAATTATTGATAAATAATAATTAACTCAATGCAACGAGTTGATTCTTTTTAGGGAAATTTCTGCGGTAGCGGGTGGCGGGATCGGGGCGCCCAAGCACTCTTCATGGGACCAACGTGCGTTGAGATATCCACTTTAACGCTGAGGTTAGGAGACGGAGCTAAGGCAAGAGACCCATCACAGTCCCATATGGTCGCTAAACTCCAAGCTATCCCCTCCTCGGAGCAACCAGCATGTCAGCACCGAAGCCAGTTCGGGAGGTCACGGGGCCGGTAAGGCGAGACGGCTTTGTTGGCTACATCGCTCAGGCAGATTTGCCGACCGTGCAATCGCCTGTCTTCCCTGGTCTCCGTGTCCGCGAGCTAAGCGGCGACCCGGCGAGCGGCCGACTGGCACTGCATGTTGAGTTCGGGTCTGACTGGCGACTCCCGTCGGGCCACGTCGCAGCGCAGGCCCTACAGCTGTTCGTTCTCGAGGGTGCGCTACGCGCCGATACGCATCAGCTCGTCGAACACAGTCTGCTACACGTACCCGCAGACCGGGCGTGGCCCGCACTCGAAGCCGTCGCGGCTGGCAGAGCGCTCGTGTTCCTGGATCCTCCGGTTGCGGGGGCGACGACCGGCGGCGAGATGACCGTCGTTCATAGCAACGCCCTCGACTGGAAGCCCGGTACGCTCGGCAAGAAGCTCGGCATCAACCTCCCGATCGAGGTCAAGCTGTTGTGGAAGGACGCGGCGACCGGAGCGCGTACCTGGCTCGCGGGCCTCAAGCCCGGGGACAAGTTGCCGTGGGAGAAGCACTCGGTCGTGCAGGAGGGGTACCTGCTCGGGGGTGACGACCGGGTTGCCGAATCCATCGGTGGTGAGGTGCTGCTCGGTATCTATCGTGCCGGCGGCTACTTCTACCGTCCGCCCGGTATCGTGCACATGGGCCCGTTGACCCGGACGGAGTCCGGGGCCGTCTGGTTCCTGCGTGCACCGTCTGACATCGACTTGATCATCGTTCCGGAGCCGTAACATCGTTGCGGTGATACGCCCGCCACTGTTCCGGGGTCCTGCTTGGCCAGGGTTGACTTGATCTCGTCGCCGCTGCCTCGCCAACTCCAACACGAACCAACTCAGCCCATGAGTCCAACTGGTCCCGCAGTGCATGACCCGGGCACTCGTGCTCACGGACACGTGAAGAATTGCGTGCCTTGAGCCGTGAGAAAATCAGCCAGGTCGGCAGGCCGTTGTTCTCGCCGTCGCGCCACGAAACCGGCGTCCCCGCAGGGGTTCGACGAGCGACCGCGTCTACTTGGACTTCAGGTGATTGACGAGCTTGATGTAGGCCTTCATCGCTGCATCCTTGCTCATTCCCTTGCGGGCCTCCCAGGCGCTGTATTTCGCTCGCGCCTTGAAGTCGAAGGCGCTGGGCTTGTCGCCGGCGACGTCGCCATCCGAGGCTTGCTTGTAGAAGGAGTAGAGCTCCAGGAGAGTCTCGTTGTCAGGCCGCTCCTGCAAATTCTGCACCTCGGCCTGGGCCGCCTCGAACTGTTTCTTGAGTGCCGTCATCGCCATCCCCTTCAGTCATCGGGCATGGCTAGGTTGCAATGGATGCAGGGTGCGGGTCAATGGCGCCCGTAAGCCCGCTGGCCGGATACTCAAGATCCGGGTGTCCAGTCGTCAGGCGATGGTCTTGCTGAGTGTCTGGCTGCGCTCGCTCTCGACTCCCGATGCGTTCAGCGACGACATCGCGAAGTAATAGGTCGATGGTGAGAGATTCTCGATCACGTAGGTGGTGACGCCGGGTGAGTCGATCGTGACGACCTGGTCGAGCGAATTCTGTGACTTGCCGAAGTAGATCTTGTATCCGGCGAGGTTCGTTAGCGGCGAGCCGTCGGTGTTCTCCGACGGTGGCGTCCAGCTCAGCGTCACCGAGCCCATGGCCACCTGGGTGACATCGACCACAAAGACTGGCAGCTCCGCGGCTGCCCTGCCGTCGCTGACCGCAATCACGATGTCTTCGTAAGAGCCAACATCGCCGTCGCCCGGGACGCCCGACAGTCTTCCGGTACTCGAGTCGAACGCAAGCCAATTGGGTTTGTTGCGGATGCTGAAAGAGAGCGGGTCGTTGTCCGGGTCACTCGCGCTCGGCTGGAAGTTGTATGTCTCCCCGGCTTTTACTGCAGTCGGGGGTTGGCCCGAGATGCTGGGGCTCCTGTTCGAAGAGCCGCTCGCACCCACGGGCGGGGCATTCACCGCTTTCGCTGACGGGTCTGATTCGAAACAGCCAGCAAGCAGCACCGAAAGTCCGAGAGCTACGAGCCAGCGATGAGTATTGAATGCCTGCAACTGCTCCGCCTCGCGAAACGAGGGCGGACCATTCAAACGAGACGGAGACGCGTCAGCACGGCACTGTAGCCAATTGACGACAAATCGAATGACCGAGTGTCGATGAATCGACGGCGGTCTCGTCTGCCGGCAACCCCGCTAGCCTGGGCACCGTCATTGGTGCCGTTAGCCCGGAAGCTTTGCGTCCCCATCTTTCGATGGGTTTGCCCTCTTGGGAGTGATTATCGTGGTGCCATGGCGGGTGATACTGCGACGCGGTTCACCGAAAAGCAGGCGGTGTTCACCCAATTTCGAATCGAGTATCGGACGGCGGGAATGCTTGACATAAGCGGCAGCGAAACGAAGCTCGCAAAGAACAACCAGAAGTGTCTACACTTCAAAATCGTGCATCGCTTTTCTAAGGTGAAGTCGCTGCATCGGATTTCGATCCAGCCCCGGCGTACATCGGCGCGACACTAACGTGTAGGGTCTTCCGGCGTGTCTGCATTCGGCGCATTCGGTTATGGCATTTCAGCGCTCGGCTATGCGGCGCTCTTCTTCCTGTTGCTGGCGGCCTGGCAGGGTCGTGGTTCCGGATGGAGGCTGGTGGCTGCCGCGCTGGTTACCGCACTATGGGCGGTGACGCTGGTCGTCTTCGCCACAGAACTGGTTGAACCGAACGCATTCACGGTGACCCTGGATTCCGTCCGCTATCTGGCCTGGTTTGCGGTACTCGCGAGCGGCGCCGAAGCGAGTGGTACCACAAGGCTGATTGCGCGCGCGGCCCAGGTCACGGGTCTGGCAGTGTTCTGCGTCGGCTTGGCTGCGGTCGCGCTGGATAACCAGACGGCCGGCACGGCGGCTGTCGCCGGCGGCCTGATCATGCCGATGCTCGGCATGTGGCTGTTGGGGGCCGTTCGTAAGGGCTCGGAGGGGAGTCAACTGCGGGGGATGAATTACCTCGGCATTGGCCTGGGCGCCGTGATGATCTGCGACGTCATCCTTTACCTTCAGCCCCTTGTTTCGGGCTCAGGCGCGGCTGATATCTGGCTCGTACGCGGTTACACCTCCGGGTTGGCGTTACCTTTCATCGCCCTGGCGGTCACTCGCGGCACGCGCTGGCCGTTCGCGTTTACGGTGTCGCGCGACGCAGCGTTTTATACGACGCTCGTGACGGCGATCGGCGGCTACGTCCTGCTCGCCGCGATCGGTGGTCACCTCGTGCGTCTGTTGGGAGGAAGCCAGGGCGACATCGCCCAGATGTTGTTCTACGTTGCAGCGCTCTCCCTGCTGGTTCTCCTGGTCGCGTCGGCATCGCTTCGTCGGCGCTTGAGGGTCTTTCTTCTCAAGCATTTCTTCGAACACAAGTATGATTATCGCGAGGAATGGCTGCGGTTCATCGCTACCTTGTCTGACAACGCAGCAGGCGAGGACTCGCGTGTCGCCGGCCTGCGTGCGATTGCGCAGATCATCTCGAGTCCCGCTGCGGCCTTGCTGTTGAAGGATGAGGGCTCCGGGAAACTCCGATTCGCCGCCAGCTGGCCGAGCGATGGCGCACTGCCCGATAGTGCCTCCGGGCTGGGTGCGAACCACCGGCTGATGGATCTTCTCGGCCGTCGCGGGTGGGTCGTGGATTTCCAGGATCAGCGGAGCGGTCGCCCATCGCGCGAACAGTTGGACCTGCCCGACTGGCTGGTCGCCGGCGGCCGATGGCGGCTGATCGTCCCGATGTTGTTCAAGGACGATTTGATGGGAATGATCCTGCTGGAGGATCCACCCGGAGAATTCTCACTGACTTTCGAGGACCGCGACCTTCTCAAGACAGTCGCGCGACACGTCGCCACTCACGTCGCACAGCACGAGGCCGAGCGAAGGTTGACCGAGGCCAGGCAATTCGAGGCCTACAGTCGCCTAACCGCGTTCCTCATGCATGACCTGAAGAATGCTGCGGCCCAGCTGCAGATGGTCGTGACCAACGCAGGTCGCCACAAGCAGAATCCGGAGTTCATTGACGATGCGATCGACACCGTGGCCAATGCGGCAGGGCGGATTTCCCGCCTGATCGAGCAACTCGGCCGGGGGGCAGATGGTGAAGGTGCTGGAAACGTCAGTCTCGAGCAGGTCGCTGCTGCTTCGATCGAGCGGACCCTCGGACGGTATCCCCGGCCACGGCTGACGGTCACGGCGAGTGGGCTGTGCGTCGCTGCGGGGCGTGAACAGCTGGGCAACATCATCGAGCACCTCATCCGCAACGCACAGGATGCAACTCCACCAGACGGGCAGATCGAGGTCTTGATCGAGGAGCTGGATGGCGCAGCGGTCGTATCGATTGCCGACACCGGGGCAGGCATGACTACCGCGTTCGTCCGGGACCGGCTGTTCAAGCCCTTCGACAGCACCAAGGGCAGCAAGGGAATGGGGATCGGCGCCTATCAGGCAAGGGAGTACGCTCGTTCCCGCGGTGGAGACGTCGCAGTCGAGTCGGAGCCGGGCCACGGGACGACCTTTCGCGTCGTGTTGCCCGTTTCCAAGGTCGCGGCGGTAGCGTGAAGATGAAATCGGTGGCGACACGGGCAGCATGCAAGGGTACCGGTGCGAGCCGTCGCTGCCTGCTCGTGGTCGAAGACGACCTTGGCCTGCAGAAACAGCTCAAGTGGTCGCTTGACGAGTATGAACTTGTCTTCGCGGCGACGCGTCAGGAGGCGGTGGCCGCGCTGCGCAGGCACGAACCGGCGGTGGTGCTCCAGGATCTTGGCTTGCCGCCTGAGCCAGATAGCGTCACCGAGGGCCTCGCGACGCTCACGGAAGTCCTGGCGCTGTCTCCACATGCCAAGGTGATCGTGCTTACCGGTAACGCGGAGCGCGGAAGTGCGCTGGATGCGGTACGCCTCGGCGCCTACGATTTCTTCCAGAAGCCGCTGGATGTCGACGTCCTGAGGCTGATGCTGGATCGTGCATTCAAGATGGTTGCCCTCGAGGACGAAGTCCGCAAGCTGGCGAGTGCCACGTCGTTGCCGCGCCTCCAGGGAATCATCACCGCAGACGAGGGCATGGAGCGGTTGTGTCGTACGGTCGAGAAAGTGGCGGCTACGGACGTATCGGTACTGATCCTGGGTGAGAGCGGCACCGGCAAGGAGCTGCTGGCCCGGGCGATTCACAAGCTTGGGACCAGGAGCAAGGGCCGCTTCGTTGCGATTAACTGCGCCGCGATTCCGGAGAGTCTCCTTGCGAGCGAGTTGTTCGGCCACGAGCGCGGCAGCTTCACGGGTGCCCACAAGACCACCCGGGGAAAGATCGAGGTTGCCAGCGGCGGTACGCTGTTCCTGGACGAGATCGGCGACATGCCGGCTCCGTTACAGGCGACGCTGCTTCGTTTCCTGCAGGAACGTGTCATCGAACGGGTTGGAGGTCGCGAGGAAATACCCGTGGATGTGCGGGTGGTCTGCGCTACCAACAAACGGCTGGAGGCGATGATCGCCGAGGGCCAGTTTCGGCAGGACCTCTATTACCGCATTGGGGAGGTAACGCTTACCGTGCCACCCCTGCGGGACAGGCCGGGCGATACCGTGCTGCTGGCGCAGTTCTTCGTGCAGCGATTCTCGGCGGAGTTGGGCCGTGCTGTCCGGGGGCTGTCTCCCGATGCTGTGGAGGCCATTGAGTCCCACGACTGGCCAGGCAACGTCCGTGAACTGGAAAGCAAGATCAAGACCGCGGTGGTGATGGCCGACGGCCCACTGCTGACAGGAGCGGACCTGGGTCTTCGCGAAGGGGATGCCGACGTCTTGCCGCTCAATCTGCGTGAGGCACGCCAGCAGGCGGAGCGTCATGCGATCCAGCAGGCACTCGCGATGGCGGAGGGCAACCTGTCGAGAGCTGCAGAGCTGCTGGGAATCGCCCGACCCACGCTCTACGACCTGATGGATCGACTCGGCATCGAAAGAGGGTAGGCTGGCCTGCGCGGCCTGGAGCGTCGCTACTGCCGCTGGAGATGCAGTGCAGCGGACCGTCAGGTCTTGAACGACTCCGGCGACAAATCGTATTTCGCCAGCAACTTGTAGAAATCCGTCCGGTTGCGGGCGGCCAGCTTGGCCGCCTGGGTGACGTTTCCGCGTGAAATCTGCAACAGCTGGATGAGGTAATTGCGGGTAAATTCTTCCCTCGCCTCGGCGAAGCTCGGGAGTCGCGCGGCAGCGCCGCCAAGTAGCCTCTGGATGACGTCAGGACTGATGACGGGGCTGTTTGCCGAGGCGACCGCGTGGGCCAGCAGGCCCTGCAACTCACGAATGTTGCCCGGCCATTCGGCGGTCATCAGCAGCTCAAGCGACTCTGGCGCGAGTACGCGGCGATCGTCGTTGCGGGACGCCAGCTCGTCGAGAAAGAACGCCGCCAGCAACGGGATGTCTTCGCGGCGCTGCGAGAGTGGGGGGAGGTCTATACGGGTCGTGGACAAGGCATAGTAAAGGTCCTCCCGGAACTGACTCTTCGCGATCAACTGCTGCAGGTTTCTGGTTGTCGCCGCGATTACCGCCAGAGGCCGCCCGCCGCCCGGCTGCGTCCCGGCACCACCCGCCAGAAAATTGGCCAGATGGGATTGCATCGGCATTGACAGGGAGCCGACTTCCCGGCAGTAGACCGTACCGACGGTCG
Organism: uncultured Gammaproteobacteria bacterium; assembly: GCA_963715485.1. GTDB lineage: Bacteria > Pseudomonadota > Gammaproteobacteria > Steroidobacterales > Steroidobacteraceae > SG8-30. The sequence continues at coordinate 2,456,192 of OY970244.1, read as the reverse complement.
CGGCGCCGGGCTCCGGGCCGCCCTGACCTCGCCGGTGATTCTCGATCGCCTGTTCAACGCTGATGGCTTCCGCAACGGTGAGATCGAGTTCGATGAACGCGTCGTCGCGACGTGCGCTGGCGACATGTATCGCGTGGGCCAACTGCGACTTTCCGGTGCCGGGCTGTCCGACGAGCAAGATCGGCGCATCCGAACCGGATGCCACCAGCGCCTGGGACAACCGCTCCTCCATGACGTGACTGCGAGTGTGGATCCTGGCACGCCAGTTCTCGCCCGCAGCGACGAATCCCGATACCTTCAACGCCCTGTTGATCTTCTCGAGCAGTTCCTGGCGTTCGATTGGCTTGGTGAGAAACGCGAATGCCCCGCTCTGGGTGGCCTCTACGGCGTCCGGTATGGTGCCGTGAGCGGTCATCAGGATGACTGGCAGGGCCGGATAGCGCCTTTGCAGGCTCTTCAGCAGCTCAATGCCATCCTGCTCCGCCATGCGCAGGTCTGACACAACGACATCCGGCCTGAATCGCGGGACCGATGCCTGGGCCTGGGCGGCCGATTCGCAGGCAGCGACGTCGTAGCCCTCGGTCTTCAGGCGAATGGTCAACAGCCGCAGCAGCCCCGGGTCGTCATCCACGAGCAGCACCCGGTAGCGGCGGGATTCCTCAGAACTCACTTCGCGGCCTCTTGCGTCACGTGCCGGTCCACCAGCGCCTTCTCGAGTTCTGCCACTGCCTCGAGCTTGGCGTTCGCCGCCTCGATTTCCTTCCGCAAGCGGGCATTGTCTGCCGAAAGCACCTGGATCCGGCGATTAGCCGCCGCGCTGCGTTCCTTGTCAGCGGAATGCATGGCGACCGTGAGGTCGTCGAGCTGCGCCTGCAGTGACAAAAGGTTGTTCAGGTCCCGGAATACGATGCCTGCCAAGGCGTGCTCGGCCGGCGTCAGTTGTTCGGGAGTCGCGAGAATTTCCCCGAGCAACAGGCGGGCTCCGCTGAAGTCGGTCCGGCCGTGCCCCGGTGTCGACAGCACCAGCGCGTAGCGGAGCTTGTGGTTCGCGGTCGGATTGCTGACGAACTGTGCCCGGGATGCCTCGGCGATTTCGGCCTGTTCCGCCGGTGGACCGGATCCCAGCCGGTTCAAGACGTCGAGGTGTTGTGCGACCACGTCAGCGCTGGTCGGCACGGGCACCTCCGCGACGGGCTTACGCCGCCCGAAGCCGGCCCAGTCGTCCACGCTCGAGCAACCCGCGACCGCCAGGGGTGCCAGCAGCAGGACCACGAACTGACGGCTACGCAGCATGAGTATTCTGTCCTGAAGGTTCCCGCAGGCTTGAAATCGGGAGCCGGAGCCGGAAGTGGGCGCCCGGGAAAAGGCCCTGGCGGAGTTCCACCGTACCGCCGTGCGCCTGCACGAATTCCTGTACGACCGACAGGCCGATTCCCGTGCCCTTCAAGGGTCCCGACTGGGGCGCGCTGCCGGTATAGAAGGCGTCGAATATTCGTTCATGCTCGGTCACCGGGATGCCGGGACCGGTATCTGCAAAATCGATCACGGCTTGCTCACCGTCCATGTGACCATGGATGTGGATGGTGCCTCCACGCGGCGTGAACTTCAGTGCGTTGGATAGCAGGTTGTCGAGAACCAGCTTGAGTTTCGAGCGATCCGCGGCAATCAGGATCTCGTCAACTTCCAGGTCGAGCGTCACATCACGGGCGGCCAGCGCCAGTCGCTGCGCATCCACGACGGTTCCCACCAGCGAGGGCAGACGGAACTTGCTGTAGTCGAGTCGCTCCGGCTGGCTCTGCCGGGCACTGTAGGACAGCAGGTTCTCGATCAGGTGCTGCAGCTTCAGGGCATTCTCGCTCAGGATCCCGGCGACCTCCCGCTGGTTATCGTCCAGTGGCCCCACCGCGCCGTCCACCAGCAGGTCCGTTCCCTCGCGCAGGTTGGCCAATGGTGTCTTGAGTTCGTGGGACATCTGGCGCAGGAAACGGTTCTTCTCCTCGGCGACCTCGAGCAGTCGGCCGCGCAGCCACTCCAGCTGACGGCCCAGCGCTTCCAGGTCCGAGGGCCCCTCGACCTGGATGGGCCGAGTCAGGGTACCCCGGCCGAGTTCGGCGATCGCGCGGTCAATGCCCCGCAGCGGCCGCAGCACGAAATATCCGAAGATCCCCGCGAGCAGGAGCCCGACCGGGACGAGCGCGGCCAGGGCCCAGAACAGCCAGCGCTGGCTGACCGAAGTCCGCAATTCCAGTTCGGCCAGGCTCGAATCCGTCAGCTGGCGGGTGCTATCGGCCAGGTCGCCGGTTTGCTGCCACAACGCCTCGAATCGGTCCTGCATGAGGGCAACGCCTTCCGCTTGCGTCGACTCGGTTGAGGTCATTTGCAGGTCAATCCGGGATACGGTATCCGCAATTCGCCCGAGGTCGCCGGCGAGCGGTGACGGGTTCCCCTGATCGCCCAAAGCACCCAGGGTTTCGATCAATGAGGCCCGTGCCGTCGCATAGGCCTCGGCCAGGCGGGCATCACCCAGCACGGCAAACAGGCTTGCCGCGCGCTCCATGGCGGTGATGTTCTGGAACAATCCCTGCGTCAGGCGGGCTGTCTCGACACTCTGGCGGACCAGCTCGTCACTGTCCTTGGAGAGCTGCCTGAGCTGCAGGGCGCCGTAGCTCACTGCCAGCAGCAGCGGCAGCACCAGGAGCGCCAGGCTGACGGTCAGCAGGCTGCTGAGGGACTTGGGACGCAGTGAGGGCATGCGAATAGGTTACCGCAACGCTGAGCAGGTACCACGGGCACGCACGGTAGAGTCGGGTTCAGGTCATTGGCGAAGACTGTAGCTTCCGCTCCCAGGCGAGGGCGGAAGCCACGATGCCAGCGAGATCCGCGTGCCGCGGTTGCCAATCCAGCGTGCTGCGAATTCGTTCCGCGCGCGCGACGAGTTTCGGGGGATCTCCGGCGCGCCGGGGGCCCTCATGGATGTTCATTGGCTGGCCGGCAATCCCGGCAACCGTTTCCAGTACCTGCCTTACACTGAATCCCTGTCCGTATCCGCAGTTGAGGATGGAGGAGGTGCCGCCGCCCCGCAGGTAGTCGAGCGCCCGGAGATGGGCCGCGGCCAGGTCCTCGACATGAATGTAGTCGCGAATTCCGGTGCCGTCCGGCGTGTCGAAGTCGGTGCCAAAAATGGACACCTGGTCGCGCTTGCCGACAATGTGCTCGCAGGCGACCTTGATCAGGTGAGTGGCCTCGGGAGTGGCCTGGCCGATTCGCCCGCCCGGATCCGCACCGGCGACATTGAAATAGCGCAGCGCAACGTAGTTGAGTGGTGTAACGGCAGCGACGTCCCGCAGCATCCATTCGCTCATCAGTTTCGACAGGCCATAGGGGTTGATCGGCTGGGTCGGCGTGTCCTCCGAGGCGACACCCCCTTCCGGGATGCCGTAGACCGCGGCGGTCGAGGAGAAGATGAAGTTCTTCACCCCGGCATTCACGGCGCATTCCAGCATGTTGCGGGTGTTCACGGTGTTGTTGCGGTAATACTTCAGCGGGTCAGCGACCGATTCCGGCACCACGATGTGCGCGGCAAAGTGCATGATCGTGTCAATGCCGCGCTCGCGCAGCAGGCGGGAAACGAGACCGGCATCGCCGGTGTCGCCCACCACGAGGTCTCCGTGGAGTACGGCCGAACGAAACCCGGTCGAGAGGTTGTCGAGGGTGACGATGTCCTCACCCCGCTCGCCAAGTTGCCGGGCAACGTGGCTTCCGATGTAGCCGGCGCCGCCGGTGACAAGGATGGTGCTCATGCGCTCTCCGCGATATGTTGGATCGATGATACCAAGTGGAGCACCTTTGTCTTGAGAACTGGTAGGCAGGATAAGGATGGGCACCCGTTCGACGCGCTGACGCCCGACACCATCATTGGTGCGGTCGAGGCCGCCGGTTTTCTGTGTGATGGCCGGGTCCTTGCCCTGGGCAGCTATGAAAACAGGGTCTATCAGGTCGGGGTGGAGGACGACGAGCCGGTCGTCGTGAAGTTCTACCGGCCGGGCCGCTGGTCGGACGAGGCGATCCTGGAGGAGCATGCCTTCTCGCTGGAGCTGGCGGCGGCGGAGATCCCCGTGGTGGCGCCATTGGTGATCGAGCAGGGGACGCCGCCAGGTTCGATGGGGACTGTCCCCAAACAGGACCGCCCCCTCCTCGAGCCGGCCGCCGATACCCTGCTGAACCATGCTGGCTTCCGCTACGCCATCTTTCCTCGCCGTGGCGGGCAATGGCCGGAACTGGGCACGGAGGAAGATCGCCAGTGGATGGGCCGATTCCTCGGGCGTATTCACATGGTGGGTGCGAGGCGGCGTTTCGACCACCGGCCGTCGCTGTCACCCGAGGCCATGGGTCGGGGCAGCGTCGACTACCTGCTGGACTCCGGCCGGATCCCTGACTATGTGGCGCATCGCTACGAAAAAGTGGCGGACGAGCTGCTGGAACTGGTCGAGGCCCGCATTGCAGGCGCCGGCGAACTCCGCTACCTGCGGATCCACGGCGACTGTCACCGCAACAATGTCCTGTGGACGCCGTCGGGACCGCATTTCGTCGACCTTGACGACACGATGATGGGCCCGGCGATCCAGGACCTGTGGATGCTCCTGGCGGGATCCAGGGACGAACTGCGCAAGCAGCTCGACGATTTTCTCGAGGGCTACACCCAGTTTGCCGACTTCGACTATCGCGAGGTCGGGCTGATCGAGCCGCTGCGGGCGCTACGCATGGTCCACTATGCGGCGTGGCTGGCCCGGCGCTGGGACGACCCGGCGTTTCCCCGGGCCTTCCCATGGTTCGGGGAGGCGACGTACTGGGAGCGGCACGTGGCTGAACTCGAAGAGCAGTACTGGGCGGTGGAGGGAGCGACGTAGGCGGCGACAGCCGCTACGCGGGAACTGTCGCCGGCGGAGACTGTCTCCTTCATCTACGCCCTGCAACCCGTTCACGTAGAATTCCGGATTGGGGGCGGTATTCGGGTCCCTGGAGTCTTTGCATGGATCGCACGCGTATTGTTCTTCAGGCGGGCCTGGTTGCTGCGACCTGTCTCACGCTGTCCGCCTGCGGCGGAGGCGGCGGAGGCGGCGGGGGTACGACTCCGCCACCTGGCGGCAACGTCACCGTCTCCGGCACGGTGACCTTCGAGCGGCCGTCCTACCGCAGCAACAACACGCTCGATTTTTCCAACCTGCAGCGGCTGCCGGTGCGGGGCGCGACGGTCGAGATCCTGCGTTCCTCGGACCAGTCCGTGCTGGCAACGACCACCACCGACGCCACTGCGGGGAACTATTCGGCAAGCGTAGCCAATACGCCAATCATCGTGCGCGTGAAGGCCCGGCTGGCGAAGCCGGGCACCGCCGGCTACGACTTCGAGGTGCGCAACAATACCTCGGGCAATGCCCTGTACGCGCTGGACAGTTCGGTGGTCACGCCTACCGGCAGCACGGCACGGATTGACCTCAATGCGGCAACCGGCTGGAGCGGCACTTCCTACACTGGCACGCGCGCCGCGGCACCGTTTGCGATCCTCGACATGCTCTGGCAGGCGAAGGAACTGCTGCAGGGCGCCGAGGCCAACCTGACGATGCCGGCCGTCGACGTATTCTGGTCAACGCTCAACAACTCGGCCGATTGCGACGGGCGGCCGGACCCGGCGAGCGGCGCCATCGGTACGACGTTTTACGTCGGCGGTACCATCGCGGCGACGGCCAATTGTTCAGCGACGACCGCGGGGATCTACGTGCTGGGAGATGCCAGCGGAAATGCCGATGACGATGCCGACGAGTTCGACCCTTCCGTGATTGCGCATGAGTTCGGGCACTATTTTGAGGACGCGTTTTCCCGCGGCGACTCGCTCGGCGGACCGCACTCGCTCGATAGCCGCCACGACCTGACGCTGGCGATGTCGGAAGGCTGGGGTAACGCATTCCAGGGATTTGTGCTGAACAACAAGTGGTACCGGGATACCTTTGGGACGTCCGGCAGCCTGGCGTTCGCCTTCGACATGGAAAACGACACGTCGCCTTACCTCGTCGAGACCGGCTGGTTTGCCGAGGCTTCCATCCAGGAATTCCTGTGGGACGTGTACGACGGCGTCGGCGACGATCAAATCGACCTGGGCTATGGACCGATACACACCGTCATGCGCAACGACATGCGCACGACCGATGCCTTGACCAGCATCTACGTGATGGCCAATGGGCTGGAGACACGTAACCCGTCAACGCAGGCGGCCATTCGCTCACTGCTGCAGGCAGAGCGGATCTTCGGAGAAGGTGATTTCGGGGTGGGTGAAACTCCCGTGATCCGGAACACTTCGACAGGCTGGCCGGCCGATCCGGACGCCGTGCCGGTATTCGAGCCGGTCACCTTCGGGGTGCCGGTCAGTACGGTGAGCACCATCCAGTTCGCCGATCCCGGTGATACGTTCTATCAGGCTTACAACCGGCTCGGGGGTCGGCGCTACCTGCGCATCGACCTGCCGTCTGGCGGTTTCCTGCGGATCAGGGCGCAGGGCCCGGTGGGATCGGACCCGGACTTTTTCCTGTATCGGAATGCTGTGGATCAGTGCCCCAACGGGGGCGCCTGTTCGGGCTTCGACTTCAGCACCAGCGACGGACTGGAGGAAGCGACCTATTCGGGCCTTGCAGCCGGGACCTACGTGCTCGACGTCGCCGAATGCAGCAACCTTGGTGAAGTCGTGTGTGGAGAGGATTCCACGGCGCGTGGCGACACGCCAATCGTCGTTACGGTGACGCAGCAATGATCAGGTTCGGCGACAAAGTAGCTTTGGTGCTCGGTTCGTTCATGTTCGCGATGGCAGCCGTCGGGTGCGGTCAGGTGCAAGAAGAGCCTGGGACGAAGTTGAGCTGGCGGTCGGACGTCGCCGCGAGTCCGGCTCGCGCGGGTTCGATCAGGCCCTACATTGGCAAGCCCAGGCCACCTGTGCAGGTGTTTCTCGCACCTGGACCCGCCCTGGAATCTGGGGTTCCCGGGCAGTTGGCCCTGCAAGTGCGCTCCGGGGCAGCTATCGGGGCAGTCGAACTGGTGGTCGAGGGGGACGACGGTCTGGCGGTCGTAAATGTCCGCGAAATGATTCCAGGCATGGAAGATGACCGGATTGCGCCTGCCGACGGCGTGGCCAGTTTCGAAATCGCTGCCACTCCGACCTCAGGCGGTACCCGCTATCTGTCGGGCTTCCTCAGCTTCGAAGTGAATGGTGTCCGCCAGGGACTTCCATTCAGGATACCGGTACAGGTGGCGGGGGTAGTGACGGCAGCTCCGGTCGTCGCCAAGCCTGATCGGTTGCCAGTCCGTGACGCAGCAGGCGAGCTCATCGATTCGATGCAGGCCGAAACGACAGTGCGCTAGGCAAAGGGAGGTGGCCGGGGCCGCCATCACGTATACTCCGCGCCCCTTTTCCCAGCTCCCGGCCCCCTCGTGATCCAGAACCTGCGCAACATTGCGATCATCGCCCATGTCGACCACGGCAAGACGACCCTGGTCGACCAGCTGCTTCGCCAGTCCGGCACCTTCGACGCCCGCAAGGCCGTCGTAGACCGCGTCATGGACTCGAACGCACTGGAGAAGGAGCGCGGGATCACGATCCTGGCCAAGAACACGGCTATCCGTTGGCGCGACTACCGAATCAACATCGTCGACACGCCGGGACACGCCGACTTCGGCGGCGAGGTCGAGCGTGTGCTGTCGATGGTGGACTGCGTGCTGCTGCTGGTCGATGCTGTCGACGGGCCCATGCCGCAGACTCGTTTCGTCACCCAGAAGGCTTTCGCCTACGGCCTGCGGCCCATTGTCGTCATCAACAAGATCGACCGGCCCGAGGCCAGGCCAGATTGGGTGCTCAACCAGACCTTCGACCTGTTCGACCGGCTCGGCGCCAGCGAGGCGCAGCTGGATTTCCCGGTGGTCTACACCTCGGCGATCAAGGGACTTTCGGGGCGCGACACCGCGCACATCACCGGCGACATGACCCCGCTGTTCGAGACCATCCTGCAGTTCTGCCCGGCGCCGGACGTTGACGTGGACGGACCGTTGCAGCTGCAGATTTCCCAGCTGGACTATTCCAGCTACGTCGGCGCCATCGGTATCGGTCGGATCAAGCGTGGCACGCTGCGCCGCGGCGCCGCTGTCTCGGTGATCTGCCGCGACGGCGAAGTCCGCAGTGAGCGCATCGGCCAGGTATTCGGGTTCTACGGCCTGGAGCGTGTGGAGGCCGACGCGGCCACCGCCGGCGATATCGTGGCGTTCTCCGGCATCGAGGAGCCAAAGATCTCCGACACGATCTGCGACCCGGGCAAGGTTGAGGCGCTGCCGCCGCTGGTGGTGGACGAGCCGACCATCAGCATGGGCTTCGAGACCAACACTTCGCCGTTCTTTGGCAAGGAAGGCAAGTTCGTCACCAGCCGCCAGCTGCGCGAACGCCTGGCGCGAGAGACGCTGCACAACGTGGCGCTGCGGGTCGAGGAAACCGACGATCCGGACAAGTTCGTGGTCTACGGTCGCGGCGAGCTGCACCTGGGTGTGCTGATCGAGAACATGCGCCGCGAGGGCTACGAGCTCGCGGTATCGCGACCGCAGGTCGTCGTGAAGGAGATCGATGGCAGGAAGGCCGAGCCGTGGGAGCAGCTTGCGGTGGACATAGAGGAGTTCGCGCAGGGTGCGGTGATGCAGGCGCTCGGAGAGCGAGGTGCCAAGCTCGACAACATGGTCCCGGACGGGAAGGGCCGGGTCCGGCTCGACTACATGATCCCGTCCCGGGGCATGATCGGATTCCAGACGGAGTTCCGCACGCTGACCAGCGGCACCGGGCTCATGTACCACGTGTTCGACCATTTCGGACCTGTGCTCGACAAGGAACTTGCTCCACGCATGTCCGGCGTGCTGATTTCGAATGCCCAGGGCGAGGCGGTCGCGTATTCGCTGTTCAACCTGCAGGAGCGCTCCAAGCTGTTCGTCGGGCCGGGCGACCCGATATATGAAGGCCAGATCGTCGGTATCAACAGCCGCGATGACGACATGGTCGTGAACCCGCTGAAGACAAAGAAGCTGAGTAACGTCCGTTCCGCCGGCAAGGACGAGAACGTGCTGCTGACGCCGCCGATAAGGCTGTCGCTGGAGCAGGCGATGGAGTTCATCGCGGATGACGAGCTGGTCGAGGTGACGCCTAGGTCGATCCGGCTGCGCAAGCGATACCTGAAGGAAGGCGAGCGGAAACGGGCGGAGCGGGCATGACGAGTGGCTGTCGCCGCCGGCCCGGTGACAGCCACCTTTGAGAGCTGATTCACAGTCTGCCCCGGCCCGAAGCGTTAAAGCCGTCACGCTCGGTGACCAGCCATATCCCTAATATCGGACCACATTCTGTCGCATTGCGCCCGGAGGTCGGGCGTGTCGGGGAGCGGTGGTCATGTCGAAAGCCGGCAAGAAAGCCAGGGTGATGCACTTGCATCCCATGTCGTCCGAAGAGGATGACCCGGGGGCGCGCCCGGCGCCGGCAACAAGCGGGCACGGCGAGGACCGGGACGACGACGCCGTCAATTCGCTGCTCGAGCGGCAGCTCATGGAAGCGGCGGACAGCGTAGGCAAGATCCGTGTTCGTGAGCTGATCAGGCTGGTCAGCCGACAGTACGACTCCTTCGAGTCAGACCGTAACTCGCTCCAGACGGTCATGCAGATCGCCTCGGACGAGGCGAACGCGATGACCGAGGCGCTCGAGCGCGAGGGTGCCGTCAAGCTGCAGGCCATCCTCGACCACGTCAAGGATGGAATCATTTCCTGCGACCAACACGGACGCATCGAGAGCATGAACCGCACCGCCGAGCGCTTCTTCGGCGTGAGGCAGTCCGACCTGCTGTCGCAGACGCTGGACGAGCTGCTGCCGGAACTGGCGCCTGGCGGCGACATCGCCCAGGCGCTCGACGACCTGGCCGCTTCGCAGGAAAACACCCACTACGACCTGGCTGCCAAGGATACCAACGCCAAGCACAAGCGCGGCGAACTGATGCCCTCGGAAATCCTTGTCAGCAAGATGTTGCTCCGGAAGCGGGTGATCTACATTGTCTGCGTGCGCGATACGCTGGAGCGCACCAAGGCGGAAGTCGCACTGAAGGACAGCGAGGCCCGCTATCGGGTGCTGGTCGAGAATGCGCCCGAAGTCGTCGTCGTCTACGACGTCGATTCAGGCAAGTTCGTGGACTGTAACGAAAACGCAGCGAAGTTCCTGAAGATGACCCGGGCCCAGCTCTTGCGGATAGGCCCCGAGGAAATCAGCCCGCCGAATCAGGCGGACGGATCAGAGTCTTTCGGCAAGGCCCGCGGTCATATCGAAATGGCGCTGAATGGCGGTACGCCGGTCTTCGAGTGGCTGCACCGCGATGCGGAAGGCCGGGCTGTTCCCTGCGAAGTCCGCCTGGTGCGTCTGCCAAGTTCCTCAGGGAAACTGATCCGCGCGAGCATCATCGACATCACCGATCGCAAGCGGGCTGAGCACATCGCGGCCGGTGAGCGTCGGGTGTTCGAGCGCATCGCGTCGAACGCCAGCCTGACCAAGTCGCTCGAGGCGATTACCGATGTCATCGAGCAGGTGCTACCGCAGTCCATCTGCTGCATTCGCCTGTACGATCCCGCTCAGGGCGTGCTGACCCATGGCGCCGGCCCGAACCTGCCACGTGAGTACGTGGCACTGATGGAAGAGGTGCCCGCGGAAATTCGCTACGGATCCTGTGCTGCCGCCGTGGTGCTGCAACGGCAAATCATCGTGCCGGATCTCAGCAATGATCCGTTCTGGGAATACCGACGCGATGCGGCATTGCAGGCAGGCCTGCGGGCGTGCTGGTCTACCCCCATCTGCCACGATGACGGCAGGACGCTGGGCACGTTTGCGGTGTACCTGAAGCGCACCGGTCTTCCTTCGCGGCGCGACCTGGAGCTGATGGCCCGGATGACCCAGCTGGCGCGCATTGCGATTGAGCGTCGTCGCGCGGAGAAAGCCCTTCGGGCCAGCGAACAGCGCTTCCGTGGATTGTTCGACAACGTCGTGGAAGGCGTCTACCAGGTCACGCTTGCAGGGGAATTGCTCTCTGCCAACCCGGCGCTGATCGAAATGCTGGGCTACGAGTCTTTCGAGGCGCTGAGCGTCGTTGGCCTGACCGGCAACCTGTTCGTCGATCCGGACCAACGCAATATTCTGGTCAAGAAGCTAATAGACGAGGGCGAACTGGTCGAGGCCGAGTACGAGCTGCGGCGCAAGGACGGCTCCGTGATTACCGTCAGCGAGAACGCGCGGGCCAATCGCGACGCACTCGGCAAGGTCATTGGCTTCGAGGGGACCATCACCGACGTGACCGAGCGCAAACGCGCAGAGATCCGCCTGTTCGAGGAAAAGGAGCGCGCACAGGTCACCTTGCAGTCCATCGTGGACGCAGTGATCACTACCGACCAGCAAGGCGTCATCGACTACCTGAACCCGGTTGCCGAGCATCTGACTGGTTGGACCGCGTCGGAGGCGATCGGCAGATCGATCGGCGAGGTGGTCAGGCTGACCACCGAGTCGGGACACGAGCCGGTCGAGGATCCCGTCAACCGGGTCGTCCGCGACGGAACGGCCGTCACCCTGTCGGATCAGACGGTCCTGAACGGACGCAACGCCGGTGAAATCGCCATTCAGGCGAGTGCTGCTCCCATTCGGGATCGTGACGGAAACGTGGTAGGTGCCGTCATGGTATTCCACGACGTCAGCCAGGAGCGGCGCATGAAGCGGCTTCTGTCCTACCAGGCCGCTCACGATGCACTGACCGGGCTGATCAACCGGCGCGAATTCGAGAACAGGCTCAATATGGCCTGGCACGCGGCTCAGGAAGACCCTGCTGTCACGCACGCCATGGTCTATATGGACCTCGACCAGTTCAAGATCGTCAACGATACCTGTGGCCATCCGGCCGGCGACGAGCTGCTCAGGCAGGTCACCGGTCTGTTGCAGACGCGGATCAGGTCGGTCGACATACTGGCCCGGCTCGGCGGCGATGAATTCGGCATCCTGCTGCAGAACTGCAGCATGGACGTCGCGATCCGGATTTCCGAGGCAGTCCGGCAGGCGATCCGCGACTACCGCTTCGACTGGGACGGCAACACCATGCAGATCGGTGCGTCGATTGGCATCGTGGAGCTCAATCATGAAACGGAGAGTATCGCGACGCTGCTGTCGGCTGCTGATGTCGCCTGCTATTCCGCCAAGGACGGTGGACGTAACCGCGTCCACACCTACGATCCGGCCAGCGCCTCGGCGCGACACCGCGAGATGCGATGGGTGTCACGCCTGACCAGCGCCAACGACGAAGGGCGCCTGGACATCGTGTTCCAGCCGATAGTGCCGATTGCCGCCAACGGCGACTCTCGACCGCACTACGAGCTGCTTCTCCGGCTACGGGACGAAGACGGCCGAGTGGTCATGCCTGGTGAGTTCATTCCGGCGGCGGAGCGCTTCAACGTCATGCCGATGCTCGATCGATCGGTCATCGAACGGGTCCTTACTACCCTGGTGCCATCGAAGCGCGACGGCGTCTTCGACCCGCCGTTTACGGTGGCAGTAAACCTGTCGGGTACCACACTGTCCGACCCGGGCTTCCTTGAATCGTTGATCGAGAGGCTCGAGGATCATGATCCGACCCCGGGCGTGCTTTGCTTCGAGATCACCGAAACGGCGGCTATTGCAAATCTCGCGAACGCGAGCCACTTCATGCGCGAGCTGTCGACCCGCGGCTGCCTGTTGTCACTCGACGATTTCGGCAGCGGCCTGTCGTCGTTCAACTACCTGCGCAACCTGCCGGTGAATTACCTGAAGATTGATGGGCAGTTTGTCCAGGATGTGGCACGGGACCGGGTGGACCGGAGCCTGGTGGAGGCGATCGTCAAGGTCGGACGCGCGATGGGCATCTACGTGGTCGCGGAGCGGGTCGAGACCCAGGAGGTGTACGACACGCTGCAGGAAATCGGGGTTGGCTATGTGCAGGGTTACCTGCTGGGCCGACCGGCCCCGATAGAGGAATTTCCGCACAAGTAGACAGGTGCCGTAAAATGGCACCGCAATGTCTGCCGCTTCCGCTTTCGAACTCCTGAATCCCGACGGCTCGACTCCGGTGCTGCTGGTCTGCGACCACGCCAGCCGGGTCTTTCCGGAGCACCTGGGGACGCTGGGAGTGCCCGAGCCGGATACATTCGAGCACATCGCCTGGGACATTGGCGCCGCGGAACTGACCCGGGGACTCTCGGCAGCACTCGACGCGCCGGCCATCCTCTGCCGCTGGTCGCGCCTCGTGGTGGATTGCAATCGTCGTCTCGACCATCCTTCGGCCATTCCGGTTGAGAGCGACCGCATCGCAATTCCCGGAAATATCGGCATCACGGCGGAGGACCGCGAGTGGCGCATCCGACACATCCATGCGCCGTACCATGCCGCCATCGATACGCAGCTCGATACCATGCTGGCGCGAGGAGTGGTGCCGGCGTTTGTCTCCGTACACAGCTTCACGCCGCTGATGGGTGAGGTCGCCAGGCCCTGGCACGTGGGCGTACTTTGGGACAAGGACGAACGCATGCCGAAGCCAGTAATCGAATCCCTTCGCCGGGTGAATGGCCTGCATGTCGGCGACAACGAGCCTTACTCGGGTCGCCACCCGACCGACTACACGCTGCATGCGCACGCTGCGGTGAGGGGTCTGGCGTACCTGGGCTTCGAGGTGAGGCAGGACCTGCTGGCGACGCCGGGCGGGATCCGCTACTGGGTGGGCCTGCTGGATCAGGCCGTGCGTGTGGCGCTGGCGGATCCAGGCCTGGAGACCAGGCCGCTGCCGCGCGGCGCAAACCGTAGCTGACATGAAACCGGAGTCGCAACCTGCCTTCGGCAGCAAGCCCGGCAGCGATCCGGTCGTGCCTTTGGACCGGCGACTGTCGGTGGCGCCGATGATGGACTGGACTGATCGGCACTGCCGGTTTTTCCTGCGCCTGTTTTCGCCGCGGGTCCTGCTCTACACGGAGATGATCGTGGCGAACGCGATCCTGCGCGGCGATCGGGATCACCTGCTCGGATTCGATCCGGCGGAGCATCCAGTGGCGCTGCAGCTGGGTGGATCGGATCCGGCCATGCTGGCGGAGGCGGCATCGATCGGCGAGCAGTTCGGTTACCGCGAGGTCAACCTGAACGTCGGCTGCCCCAGCGACCGGGTGCAGAATGCGACGTTCGGAGCCTGCCTGATGGCCAGGCCCAGGCTGGTAGCCGACTGTGTGCGCGCCATGCGCGCATCGGTAGGGGTACCCGTGACGGTGAAGACCCGGATCGGGATCGACGAACGGGATGATTACGGCTTCTTGCGGGAATTCATCGATGAAGTCGCGGCCGCCGGATGCGGGGTATTCGTCATTCACGCACGCAAGGCAGTTCTGCGAGGCTTGTCACCGAAGCAGAACCGCGAGGTCCCGCCACTCAACTATGAGCGGGCATGGCAGGTCAAGCTCGATTACCCACAGCTGACGATCGTGGTGAATGGCGGACTGAGGACCGTGCCACAGGTAGTGGATCAGTGGCAGCACGTTGACGGCGTAATGCTTGGACGCGAGGCCTACCACAATCCCTATGTGCTCTCAGCGCTGCACCGGGTGGCGTACGACGACGATTTTCACGCGCCGGATCCAGCCGAGGTTGTCGCACGGATGCAGGATTACGCATCCCGGCAGATCGCTCAAGGTGTTCCGCTGCGTGCCATCACCAGGCACATGCTCGGAATGTTCAACGGCCGCGCAGGTGCGCGCAACTGGCGGCGCACGCTCAGCGAGGGTGTGAACCGCGGGGCGACATCCCCGGCGCTGCTATCGGAGGCGCTGCGCGCCCTGAACGGCTAGCAGGAAAGGGCCCGCCCCGTTTCTTGTGTGAAACGCATCACCGTTTGGCAGTTTCCAGTCTTGCCGGAAGGCTGCGATTTCACATAGAGTGGCGCGGACTGCAGCGGCAAACCCGTCGAAAGGCGGGGACGCAAAGCCTCCGGTCTAACGGCCTTCAGGGCCCACGACAGCGGGGTTGCCAGTTCGGTAGATGGACGTTCTGTCCCTCGCCATTCTGAGCATCCCTTGTCTTGAACCGCAGGATTTCCCGCTGGCAGCCATGTGCTTCCGGTGCACGTTGCGTGCGAAATGTCCGGGAGTGATTTGAAAAAGGCAAACCCGTCGCGAGGCGGGGACGCAAAGCCACTGGTCTCGCAGTGCGAGAAAGCAGGGTTGCCAAATGATCTCGATCCATCGCTCCGTTTGGTCGCATTGCTGCCGCGTATTATCGGTTGTGCTGGCTGCAATGTTGTTGGCGACGCCGGCTGTTGCCGGCAAGAACAACAGCAAGGGCAACTCCTGGGGCGTCATCAAGGGAAATGTATTCGGCGGCAAGTGCAGCAAGACGCCGGTTGCGCCGACGATCGACGGGCTGCCCACCTTCTCGCTGACCGAGGGCGAGACTTATCAGTTCACGCCTAGCGCTGCCGACGCCAACTGCGACAGCCTGAGGTTCTCGATAACCGGCCAGCCGGACTGGTCGAGCTTCAATGCATCCGACGGCACGCTATCGGGCAAGGCGCCGGCCGGCTCGGCTGGCAGCTATCCCGGAATACGTATCTCGGTCAGCGACGGCACCTATACGACCTCGCTGGCGACCTTCAGCATTACGGTCTATGACAACGCGACACCGGTGCTGAGCGGTACCCCTCCAGGCAAGGCCGCAAGCGGACAGAAATACGGCTTCGTGCCGATCGCGTTTGACCCGGACGGACAGAAGCTCAGCTTCGGTATCAGGAACCGTCCCGTCTGGGCCTCCTTCAACACCTCGACGGGTGAGCTCGCCGGAACTCCGTCGGACACCCAGCTCGGCACGTACGCAGATATCACGATTACAGCGACCGATGGAGTCGAGAGTGCCTCGCTCGGTCCGTTTGCCATCGTCGTTGAGACGGGTAACCGTGCTCCATCCATCTCCGGAACCCCGGCGGGATCAGTTGTAGCCGGGCAGCCCTACTCGTTCAAGCCTATCGCCACGGACCCGGATAGTGATTCGCTGACATTCAGCATCAGCAACAGGCCGACCTGGGCAACGTTCAGTACCGGTACCGGGCAGTTGGCGGGCACACCTGCCGAAGGCACGAGTGGCGAGTATGTCGACATAGTCATCGGCGTCAGCGACGGCAAGGTGACTTCGACACTGCCGACCTTCGGTATCGTCGTCAGCACTGCGAACCGCCCACCCAGCATCACGGGCACACCAGCCTTGGCGGTGACGGTGGGCCAGCCCTACAAGTTCATTCCAGGCGCGTCAGATGCTGACGGAGACCCGCTGACCTTCAGCGTCTCCAACAAGCCTGCCTGGGCCACCTTCAACAAGTCGACCGGCGAGCTGGGCGGCACGCCGGGTTCCGGCAGCACGGGCACGTATTCCAACGTCCGGGTCAGCGTCAGCGATGGAACGTCGTCGGCAGCCCTGCCGGCGTTCTCGATTGCCGTCGAACAGGCGTCGAAGGGCAGCGCCACCTTGTCGTGGCAGCCGCCGACGCAACGAACCGACGGCACGCCGCTTGTCGACCTGGCCGGTTACCGCATCCTGTACGGCAACTCGCCGGACAGCTATTCGAACCGGGTCACCCTGGATAACGCCGGGCTAACGTCCTATGTCGTCGAAAACCTTGCTCAGGGCACTTGGTACTTCGTGATGACGGCATTTGATGCTTCAGGCGCGGAGAGCGATTACTCCAGCGTCGGGTCCAAGACTGTTCAGTAAGTGGCGCCGGCAGGTGCTCATTGTCTGGTTCCGGAGGTCGATGGCTTCGTCCGCTCCGGCGGGTTGATCCGGCCGAAGCCACCCTCGGCCTGTGCGGCGAGGTAGACGGTCGCCACATAGGCCGCAACGACCTGGTCGAGACGAATTCGGTCGACCTTGTCGAGGTTGTCGTTGGACGAGTGGTGGGCGTCCAGATAGTTCGTCCAGTCCTGCCGCAGGCCGAGTGCGGGCACGCCCCCGGCCATGATGCCGGAGATGTCGGCACCGCCGTAGGATTCGTTTTTCCCCAGCCCGATCCGTAGCGGCGCCAGGACTTCGGCGATGCGTTCTACCACGCCGAGCTTGTCTTCAGGAACGCGCGAGTCGAGTGCCAGCACGTGATCGGCTCCTGCATCCGCCTCAAGGGCCACCACGTGCCGGCCTATCTCGTCTTCAGGAAGTCGTGCGTAGGCGGCGCCGCCGGCGATGACGTACTCCTCGCTCGCGAACAGCACGACGCGAATGGTCCTGCGTGTCTTCACGCCGGAGCGTGCGATCAGCGCCGCGGTCTCAGCCGCTATCGCGACCCCTGTGCCATCATCTATCGCCCCGGTCCCGAGATCCCAGGAATCGAGGTGTGCGCCGATGAGGACGACCTCTTCCTCGAGGTCGGTGCCGGGAACCTCGGCGATTACGTTTGCCGACTGCTCGTAGGGGAGGTCGCGCGCGCCCATCTTCAGGAAAAGACGCACCGGCTTGCCCGTCGCGAGCATTCGCTCCATCAGGTCGGCGTCGGGATTGGATAGCGCCGCCGCAGGGATCCTTGGCGCTTCGTTGTCGTAGGACAGCGCGCCTGTGTGCGCGATCCGGTCGTTGCTGGTGCCCACGGAGCGGATCACCAGTGCCCTGGCGTCGAGCCCGGCCGCGATGCTCGGCCCCGACACGCGGTTGTATACGGTTCCGAGGTATCCCGCGGAAGTGGTGCTTCGTTCGGTTCGCTGCCCCAGATAGACGATCCTGCCGGCAACCTGTTCCCTTGCCGCGGCGCGCAATTCCGCGATGTTGTCGAAGCGAACCACCTCGGCCTCGATGCCGGCTTCGTCCGTACCAATGCTGCCGCCCAGCGCCGTTGCCACCAATTTCTGCGGATACGGGGCGGTAACCTGCGCTTCGATGCTGCCGCGCTCCCAGTGCGGGACCATCACCGGCTGCAGGCGAACGTTTGACAGCCCAAGCTCGACGAGCATTCGCTGGGCCCAGACGACGGCCCTCTTGTCCCCGGCAGATCCCGGCAGACGCGGGCCGACCTCGGTCGTCAGCGACGCTACGATGTCATAGGCCCCGTTGTCGGTCAGTGCCGCATCGCGAAGGCGCCCGGCGGCGGCGATGTCGGCCTCGGTGAAGGGGCCGTCCGCGAGCGCGACAGCCGGCAGCAGGGCAAGACAGGTCATGGCGGCAAGTATCCGGGGCATGATGGTTTCCTTCGCGCCTGGGGCGCAGTCTAAGCGACGGGCCGGCTTCGCAATACCCCGTGGCAGGTAGCTGCTGATCCGAATAGGCTCGGTCCCGGCGCTTGCTATACTGGTGACACCTCAACCTCCCCCCATCAAGCTGTAAAGGCGGGGCCAGGATTTCGTCGTCGGGCAGCGCGCAGGAGGCGGTCGGGCCACCCATGGGCAAGGACACGGAACTCGTCATCCTGTTTGCCGACGTCGTCGGCAGCACCCGGTTGTTCGAGACCTTCGGCGACGAGTCCGCGCGCGACCTGGTCGCGATCTGTGTCGGCGTCATGCGCCGGGCCACCGAGCAGCACGGCGGCAAGGTCGTCAAGACCATGGGCGACGAGATCATGGCGACCTTCGAGGACTGCGACAACGCCCTCGACGCTGCAGTGCAGATTCAGACCGAGATCCACGCCCACCCCGGCCTGGTGGTCGACGGACAGCAGATCGCAGTCCGCATCGGTGCTCATTTTGGACCGGCCGTCATCGAGCCACGCGACGTGTTCGGTGCAGCAGTACACACCGCCAATCGCATGACCAGCCAGGCCAAGGCCGGCCAGATCATTGTCACCGAGTCAATCTATCGGCGCCTCGCTTCGGAATGGCAGGGCGTATCGAGGCAGGTGGACGTGTCGGTACCGCGCGGCCAGCACGGAGAGGTGGGAGTTTTCGAGGTGCTGTGGCAGGGCGAGGACGCTACCAGCATGCTGCCAGCTATCGCGACCATTACCGAGCAACACCAGCCATTCCGGATCCGGCTGCGCTACCGTGATCGCGACGTCGTACTGGATGACCGGCAGCGGGCGACGCTGGCGATCGGCCGTGGCGACGACAACGGACTGGTGGTTCGCGGTAACCTGGTATCGCGCCTGCATGCCCGGGTGGAGGCGGGCAAGAACCGATTCGTGCTGGTGGACCAGAGCACCAACGGTTCGTTCGTCCGGAACTCAAAAGGTGAGGAGTCGTTCGTGCGGCGCGATTCGATGTCGCTCAAGGGCAGCGGCATGATCGGCTTCGGGCAGCCGCCTGAGCCGGACTCGGTGCATACCATCGAGTACTTCTGCGAGGAATGAGAACGCCACTGTCACCCGGTCGGTGACAATCGCGCCGCGCCTATCCCAGCCGCCTGCGCACGTCTGCCAGCTCTGCCTTCAGATCATGTGGCGTGCGTTCATCGAACGCGTCGATGTATTCCTCGACGTCAGCCATTTCCTTGCGCCAGGCCTCCGGCACCATCGTCAGTAACTGCCTGAGGGTAGCGGCATCGACATCCAGGCCGGTGGTATTCAGCGCCGTAGCAGTCGGCAGGTAGCCGATCGGTGTCTCCACTGCCTCGCCACGATCTTCGCAGCGCGCGATGATCCATTCCAGCACCCGCAGGTTTTCGCCGAATCCAGGCCACAGGAACCGGCCATCGGGGTCGCGGCGGAACCAGTTGACGTGGAAGATCTTCGGCGGCTGCTCGAGCTTGCCGGCGAACGACAGCCAGTGAGCCCAGTAGTCACCGAAGTTATAGCCGCAGAAAGGCTTCATTGCCATCGGATCACGGCGCACGATGCCAACCTTGCCCGTGGCGGCGGCGGTCGTCTCCGAGGCGACCGAGGCGCCGACCAGCACGCCGTGCGCCCAGTTGCGCGCCTGGTAGACCAGCGGCGTGAACTCGCGGCGGCGCCCGCCGAACACGATAGCCGAAATCGGCACGCCGCCCGGGGCATCGGCCATCTTCGAGTAGATGGGGTTTTGCCTGGCCGATACGGTGAAACGCGAATTCGGATGGGCAGCCGGGCCGTTCTTGGGGTCATAGGGCCTGCCCCGCCAGTCCGTCACCGGTGTGCCTTCGTCCAGGCCCTCCCACCATGGCTGGTTGTCCGCCGTCACCGCGACGTTGGTGAAGATGGTGTCGTGGGTGATCATTTCGTAGGCTTGGCGATTGGTCTGGGCGTTGGTGCCTGGGACCACGCCGAAGTAACCGGCCTCGGGGTTGATAGCGTATAGGCGGCCGTCCGGTCCTGGGTGCAGCCAGCCGATGTCATCGCCGACCGTCCAGATCTTCCAGCCGGGCATGGATTCCGGCGGTATCAGCATGGCCAGGTTGGTCTTGCCGCAGGCCGAGGGAAACGCCGCGGCGATGTAATGGGTTTCGCCGCGGGGATTCTCGACGCCGACGAGCATCATGTGTTCGGCCATCCAGCCCTCGTCGCGTGCCTGCCAGCTGGCAATGCGCAGCGCGTGGCACTTCTTGCCGAGCAGTGCATTGCCGCCGTAGCCGGAGCCGTAGCTCATGATCGACAGTTCTTCCGGGAAGTGCATGATGTAGCGCCGGTCGGGGTCGAGTTCGCCGGTCGAGTGCAATCCCTTGACGAACTTGCCCTCACGCGCGATGCGCTCCAGCGCGGCCGCGCCCATGCGCGTCATCAGCTTCATGTTGGCGGCGACATAGGCGCTGTCGGTTATTTCCACACCGCAGCGCGAGTAGGGCGAGTCAATGGGTCCCATGCAGTAGGGCACCACGTACAGCGTGCGGCCTTTCATGCAGTCCTCGAACAACTCGGTCATGAGCCGCTTTGCGTCTACCGGATCCATCCAGTTGTTGTTTGGGCCGGCGTCATGGGTGTGATGGGTACACACGAAGGTAAGGTGTTCGACCCGGGCGACGTCCGTGGGATCCGAACGGTGCAGGTAACACCCGGGATGGGTCTCCTCGTTCAGCTTCACCAGGTCGCCGGTACCGAGCATCAACTCGATCAGGCCCTGGTATTCCTCCTCGGAACCATCACACCAGTGAATCCTGTCGGGGCGGGTGAGTCGTGCGACCGTATCAACCCAGTCGGCGACTATCTTTGGTTGGTGCTGCGGGGCGGCGGTGCGGGGTGTTGGGGTGGCCATTCTTTCCTCTTGAATGCCGCTGAACCTTCAGTCGGCGCCGGGTCTCCCTGGGCCAGCGTGTGAAGGGTTACGCATTGGCGGTGTGCTGAAATGGACTGTTGATTATAGAGGAGCAGAAACGCAAAACCGCGTCTGCAGGTAGGCACATTCCGCGGTTTAACCTCCACGATCCGGCCGGCCAATGCTTGCGCCAAAATGGAACTATCATGTCGACCTGTCGCCAGTCTGTAACAGAGTCCGTTTGTGCCTGATCTTGAGTTAAATTGATAGATTACGATAATTCTTTATATTATTGATTTATATAACTATATATGGCAAAGAAGACACTCTGGCAGGGCACGGCACCGGGGCATGAAAAGGGGACCGTCCCCTTTATTGAAAATGCGGACATTCCTGATTTTCATCGGTACCCGGATGGGCGGCGCTTCTTTACACTGCCGGCCCGTGAAATACACCGCAACGCCCTTCTGTAAAGTGGCTGCCGCGGGCTATCAGCCTGGTGGCTGCCGCTTGCTTCGCCATGACTAGCGTCGGCGAACTATTGGGACCGCACGGTCCGCTGGCCGCGGTGGTGCCGGGCTTCGAGTCGCGTCGCGAGCAGCAGGAGATGGCCGACTGGGTCGGTGAGGCGCTCGACGATCGGGCCGTGCTTGCGGTCGAGGCGGGAACTGGTACCGGCAAGACCTTTGCGTACCTGGTTCCGGCGCTGCTATCCGGCCGGCATGTCATCGTTTCTACCGGTACGCGTACCCTTCAGGACCAGCTTTACCATCGTGACCTGCCGATGTTGTCCAAGGCACTCGGGCGGCCGGTGCGCGTCGCCCTGCTCAAGGGTAGATCGAACTACCTGTGTCGTCACCGCCTGGGGCTCGCCGACCAGGCGATGGCGCTGCCCGGATTCGAGCCGCCCTCGGCCAAGGCGCTGAAACGGGTGCGTGAATGGGCGAAGATCACGCGCTCGGGCGACGTCGCCGAGCTCACCGGTGTTCGTGATGACGACCCGGTCTGGCCAGCCGTGACTTCGACCCGTGACAACTGTCTCGGCGTCGAATGCAATGATTACTCGCGGTGCCATGTGGTGGCGGCGCGGCGCGATGCGCAGGCGGCGGACATCGTGGTCGTGAACCATCACCTGTTGCTGGCCGACCTGGCGCTGAAGGAAGAGGGTTTCGGCGACTTGCTGCCAGGCGCTGATGCAGTGATCCTGGACGAGGCGCACCAGGTGCCTGACGTCGCCGCGCAGTTCTTCGGCTTGTCCGTCAGCAGCCGCCAGGCGGTGGCGCTGACGCGCGATTCGCTCGCCGAGCTCGTTCGCACCGGGCATATCAACCCGGTGCTGCGCGAGCGGATCATGAGGGTCGAGGAAGTCTTCGCACAGGCGCTGGCGTCGATCCGCGGCGATAAGGACCGGCTCGACTGGACGGAGCTGCCTGACGCCTTCATCGAGTCGTTGCACGGTTGCAGTGCTGCGGTCGAGTTGCTTGCGCAGGGCCTGGCGGAAACCTGCAGCGACGATGCCGGCCTGAAGGCCTGTATTCGTCGCGGCGAAGCACTGGTGGAGGGGTTGACCGAAATGTCTGGCTTCGGGCCCGAGGACGGGGTGCGCTGGGTCGAGATCGCCGGTCGCAGCTTCACGCTCGGTTTCTCGCCGTTCGAAGTAGCGGACCGGCTACGCGAGCTGATGACCGCGCGTCCCTGCGCCTGGGTGTTTACCTCGGCGACGCTTGCCGTGGGCCAGGACTTCGCGCACTTCCTGGGGCGTGTGGGTGCTGCCGACGCCCGTACCCTGCGCGTGGCCAGTCCCTTCGACTTCGAGCGTCAGGCAATGTTGTACTTGCCGCAAGGCCTGCCCGACCCGTCGGATCGTACCCACACCACGGCGGTGCTGGCTGCTGCGTTGCCGTTGATCGAGGCCGCCGACGGCCGGACTTTCCTGCTGTTCACCAGCCATCGCGCCTTGAAGGAGGCCGCGCGATTGCTCAGGCAGCGCGCTGGCTTCGAGGATCGCTTCCCCATGCTGGTGCAGGGCGAGGCGCCACGCGAAAGCCTGCTCAAACGATTTCGCGAGGTCGAGCACTCGGTGCTGCTCGGCACGTCGAGTTTCTGGGAAGGGGTGGACGTGCGAGGCACCGCGCTCGCGCTGGTCGTCATCGACAAGCTGCCGTTTGCCGCGCCCGACGACCCGCTGCTGAAGGCGCGACTCGAGGGCATCAAGCGACGCGGCGGCAATCCATTCTTCGAATACCAGGTGCCGCAGGCGGTACTGGCTCTGAAGCAGGGCTTCGGACGGCTGATACGCGATCGCGAGGATTTCGGTGTGGTGGCGATCTGCGATCCGCGACTGCGCACGCGCGGCTATGGGCGAATGTTCGTGCAGTCGTTGCCACCGGCGCGGCTGACCGAGGAAGGCGACGAAGCAGTGCGGTTCCTGAGGCGCCGGCTGGCGGAAGCGGGCATCGACATGCGCAAGGCAATGGACGCATGAAGATCCTGGCGCTCGATACGGCGACGGAGGCCTGCTCGGCGGCGCTGGTCTTTGACGGTGATATTGCCGAACGCTACGAGGTGCTGGGCCGCGGCCACGCCGAGCGGCTGCTGCCGATGGTGCAGGAAGTCCTGGCGGAGGCGGGTGTCGCGTTGGCGGCGGTGGATGCCATCGCCTTCGGACGCGGACCGGGATCCTTCACGGGCCTGCGCATTGGTGCCGGCGTCACCCAGGGGCTGGCCTTCGGTGCCAACCTGCCGGTCGTGCCAGTATCCGATCTCGCAGCGCTGGCTGCGCGCACGGCAAGCCATCGCAGCGTAAGCCATGTGCTCGCCTGCCTCGACGCGCGCATGTCACAGGTCTACTGGGCGGCCTTCGATTGCACCGACCCGCACGCGCCGGTTGCCCTGACGCCGGAGACGGTCTCCGACCCCGGTGAAGTCGTGCTTCCACCAATCAATGAGTTGCCAAATGGGGACAGTCCTGTTTTCTTTGCGGCGGGGCACGGACTGTCGGCGTATCCGGCGCTGCACACCCTGCTTGGTAAGCGGCTGGCTGGGTTCGATGCCGAGTTGCTTCCCCATGCGCGCGAAATAGCACTGATCGGGGCGCGGATCTTTGCCGAAGGTGGCGCTGTTGGTGCTGAGCAGGCACTTCCCGTTTACCTCCGCAACGAGGTGGCGCACCGCAGATAAATAGGGACCCGGTACGGTGGGAGAGGACAGTCCTCCTACAGTGCGCAAGCCTCATTTATGACATCTGCCACCCGTCTGTCATCGAGATGTCATAAATTATTCATATGGTGTCGTCCGTCAAAACCCAGAAATCAGGCAAATCCCTAACCGGACAGGCGGTCATGACCGGCAAGCAGATCCTGATCGTCGAGGACGAGAAGCCGATCCGCGACATGATCGCGTTCGGATTACGGCGCGCCGGATACCAGGTCTCGGAGGCAGAAGATTGCACCGAGGCCCGGGCGCAGATTGCCGACAACCGTCCCGACCTGCTGCTGGTGGACTGGATGCTGCCGGACATGAGCGGTCTCGAACTCACGCGCCAGCTCAAGCGTGACAAGGACACGCAGGAAGTGCCGATCATCATGCTGACGGCGCGGGCCGACGAGAGCGACAAGATCACCGGCCTCGAAGGCGGCGCTGACGACTACGTCACCAAGCCGTTCTCGCCGCGCGAGCTGGTGGCGCGCATCAATGCAGTCCTGCGACGCACCGTGCCCGGCGGCGCCGATGAGATGCTGCGGGCGGAAGGCCTGACGCTCGATCAGGCCAGTCATCGGGTCATGGCCGGCGAGAGGGCGGTGGCGCTGGGACCGACCGAGTACCGGTTGCTGAGTTTCTTCATGACCCACCCCGAGCGTGTCTATTCGCGCGGCCAGCTGCTGGACCGGGTCTGGGGCGGCAACGTCTACGTCGAGGAACGCACCGTGGACGTGCACATCCGGCGCCTGCGCAAGGCGCTCGAAAGTTTCGGCTACGACCGATTTGTCCAGACAGTACGTGGCGCGGGATACCGGTTCTCGACCCGGCCCACGTAGAGAGACGATGAAGTCACCCTGGTCCTTTGCACTGGTTCGCCTGGCTGGAGCGCTTGCCTTTGCGATTGTCGGCGGCATCATTTTCGGCCGCGTGGACCTGTGGCTGGTCGCGGTGCTGGGTGGCTACCTGGCCCTGCAGCTATCCAACCTCTACCGGCTGCATCGCTGGCTGCGTCACCGGCGCGAGGAGCAGCCGCCAGACCTAGGCGGGGTATGGGGTGACGTCGTCGCGCTGGTCGGACGCATCTACCGGCGCAAGAACTTTCACAAGCGGCGCATCGTACAACTGCTGCGCGAGTTCCGCCGGCTGACGGCTGCCATGCCGGAAGGCGTGGTGCTGCTTTCGCCGCAACTGGAAATCCTCTGGTTCAATCGTACCGCCTCGCAGCTGCTCGGCTTGAGGCGCAAGGCCGACTTCGGCATGCGTATCGACAATTTCATCCGGCAACCTGATTTCGTCCACTACCTCCAGTCGGCGCCACAAACATCGCCGGTAGTGGTTCGTTACGGGCCGGCCGAGGATCGCTACCTCGCATTGCAGATCATCCCGGCGGGCGACCAGCAGTTGATGCTGGCACGCGACATCACCCGCGAGTCCCGGCTGGAAGCGATGCGCAAGGACTTCGTCGCCAATGCATCGCATGAGCTGCGTTCGCCGCTGACCGTGATCAACGGCTACCTCGACCAGCTGGCTGACGACCCAAGTGTCGAGGCCATCTGGAGATCCCCGATCGAGGAGATGCGTCGCCAGGCCGAGCGGATGCGGCTGATCGTCGAGGACCTGCTGGAACTTTCGAAGCTCGAGGCCTCCGGCAAGGACGCGGCGCTCGATCCGGTGGACATTGGCGCAATGCTTGCGCTGATCCGCAAGGAAGTGATGGCGCGCGAGCAGCGGCCGCGCGAGATTGTCCTGAAGCTCGAGTCGCCCGCCAGGCTGCTCGGCAGCGAGGCCGAGTTGCACTCGATTGCCTCGAACCTCGTCTCCAACGCAGTCAAGTACACGCCGGCGGAAGGTTCAGTGCAGATCCGCTGGTGGTCGGATGCAGAGGGTGGCCACCTTGCCGTCACGGACACCGGCATTGGCATCCCGGCGGAGCACCTGCCGCGGCTGACTGAGCGCTTCTATCGTGTGGACCGCGGCCGTTCGCGCAAGTCCGGAGGTTCGGGTCTGGGTCTCGCCATCGTCAAGCATGCGCTGCAGCGACACGGCGGCTGGCTTACCGTGGACAGCGTTGAGGGCAAGGGCTCGACGTTCGCCTGTCATTTCCCGGCCAAGAGGCTGCTGGTTACGCCGTAGTCCGTCGCGGCGGGCCGCTGAACAAGGGCAGACAAATGTTTGTTAAGTTACATGATAAATATGACGTAATAGTATTGTTTGTAATAATATATTAGTCTTCGATTCATCTATCCTTTACACCGCTGCTTCATGGCTTCCCGATCCTGAAACAGGTTGCACGGGAGGGCGAAATGAAGCTGAGACCGGTCCAGCCAGTTCATCCGGGTCCGCTGATACCCGCAGCGTGATGGGCACAATGCGCGCGGGGGCCGTACGCCGCGGGACTGCGGTGTCGGCTACGGACCGCCGACACGGTCCAAAGAATGCCGATTGGCTCTACCGATCTTAACCTGGGGCGTTGGCGGAGCCTCCAGGCTGCTGACGCAGCCTGACGGTCACCGGTCTTTCCGCTGAAGCAATTCTGTAACAAAGCCGGCGTAACCTCTGCGCCGTCGCGGGTACTGGACCACGGCTGATGCCACGTTGGCATGCCGTCCAGGGCCGGCAGCAAGTCCGCACTGCACCTAAATCCTGGAGGCTCAAAGTGCTCAAGAAGACCCTGATCGCCGCTTCGGCTGCGGCCATGATGCTGGCGGGCGCCGCGCACGCGCAGTCCGCCCGCGACTACATCAGCATCGCCGGCTCGTCCACCGTCTTTCCGTTCTCGTCCTCCGTGGCCGAGCAATTCGGGCGTGGTTCGAAGTTCAAGACCCCGAAGGTCGAGAGTGTTGGCACAGGCGGCGGCATGAAACTGTTCTGCCAGGGCCTCGGTCCGCAGTACACGGACATCGCCAACGCCTCGCGCCGCATCAAGGCCAGCGAAGTTGCCGACTGCGAGAAGAACGGCGTGAAGGAAATCGTCGAGGTCAGGATCGGCTTTGACGGCATCGTGCTGGCCAACTCGAAGACCTCACCGACCTACAAGCTGACCCGTCAGCAGCTCTACCTGGCGCTGGCCAAGCAGGTACCTGATCCTGCAAGTCCGACCAAGTTGGTCGACAACCCCTACACGACCTGGAAGCAGATCGACAAGACGCTGCCTGACGTCAAGATCGAGGTGCTCGGTCCCCCGCCGACCTCTGGCACCCGCGATGCGTTTGCCGAGCTGGCGCTCGAGAAGGGTTGCGAGAGCTTCGCCTGGCTGAAGGAACTGAAGGGCGTGGACGAGAAGCGCTTCAAGCGCGTCTGCACGCAGATCCGCGAGGACGGCGCCTACGTCGAAGCCGGTGAGAACGACAATCTGATCGTGCAGAAGCTTGAAGCGAACCCGAAGGCGCTCGGTATCTTCGGTTACAGCTTCCTCGAGGAGAACCTCAGCAAGCTGCATGGCTCGATCATCGAGGGGAAGGAGCCGACGTTCGAGAACATCGCTTCCGGCGGCTACCCGGTATCCCGTTCGCTCTACTTCTACGTCAAGAAGGCGCATGTCGGCGTGATCCCGGGCATCCAGGAGTTCGTTGCCGAGTTCACCAGCGAAAAAGCCGTGGGCGACGAGGGGTATCTGGCCGACAAGGGCCTGATCCCGCTGCCCAAGGCCGGGCGCGAGCAGGTACGCAAGGATACGGCCGCGGGCACCACCTTGAAGCTCTGACCGGTGCGATTGAATTTCTGCAACACATAACGGGAATTTCACATGCGTAATTTCATTACTGCCGGCGCGGTCGGACTGGTCCTGTCCACGCCTGTCTCCGTCCAGGCTGCCGTCAGTGAACAGGAGGTGGCGGAACTCAAGCAGCAGGTTCAGGCCCTCCTGTCGCGGGTGCAGCAGCTCGAGGCCCAGAACAGCCAGCTGGCCGCAACCGGCGCTGCTCCGGCCGCAGCCGCCCCCAAGGTCGAGGAGCTCGAGGCCCGCGTCGCGGAAATCGAGTCCACCAACGATCGTCAGACCGACCAGCTCGCCCAGGTCGCGGCCAAGGACAAGAGCATGGACTGGGCGACCAAGCTCAAATTCAAGGGCGACCTTCGCTATCGCCACGAGATGATCGACGAGGAGACCAAGGACGACCAGACGCGACATCGCATCCGCGCGCGGCTCGGCGTCGAGGCCAAGGTTGCCGACAATGTGCTGGTTGGCCTGCAAATCGCCACCGGCGATCCGCTCGACCCGCGGTCGACCAATTCGACACTCGGGGATTCCAACATCCGTGAGCAGATCCAGATGGATCTCGCTTACGTCGACTGGCGGTTCATGGCCGATACCACCTTGACCGCGGGCAAGCAGAAATATCCCTGGTACCGCCCGGGTGCCAGCCTGTTCTACGACGGCGACGTCAATCCCGAGGGCGTGGGCCTGAAGTGGGGCGGCAAGACGGGGCCATTTGCCAGCGCCTGGGGTCTGTGGCTGTCGGAGTCCTCCTCTGGCGCCGATGCGAACATCTTTGGTGCTCAGCTGGGCTGGGCGACGGATTTCGGCCTCAAGGTCGCGCTGAGCTACCATGACTATGGCGCGATCCAGCGCAGTTCGCTGTTGTTCAAGGATTATCCGGCGGGCAACACCACCTACAACGGTGATACCAGCTGCAACCTGCCGGCACCGGCGGTCGCGATCCGTTGCTACGCAAACGACTACAACATCCTGGGCGTGGGTGCGGAGTACCTGACCCAGGTAGGGCGGTTCCCGCTGTCCCTGTGGGGCGACTACGTCAGCAACGAGGCAGCCGATGACCTGAACACCGGCTACGCCGTCGGCGTGAAGTTCGGCAAGGCGAGCGAGCCACACAGTTGGGAGATGGGGCTGCTCTACCAGGACGTCGAGGCCGACGCGCAGTGGGCCGGGTTCATCGATTCCGACTTCGCGGGTGGCGCTACCCAGGGCAAGGGCCTGCAGTTCAAGGGAGCCTGGGTGCCGGTCAAGAACACCTCGGTCAACCTGACCCTGTTCGACAACACCCGGAACTACGATACCTCGAGCGAGCGCGACTACCGCCGCCTGCAGCTGGACTTCAACATGAAGTTCTGATGGAGGCGGGGGACAGTTTACCGATTTCGTCACTTGACAAACCGCGCTAGGCTGCAGGCGGGGCGGCTGCCGAAATCGGTAAACTGTCCCCTGCTGCCCACACGAATCCAATGGCGCATCAGTTATCATTCGCCGGCAGGCAAGGAACGTCAGGGACGCCCATGGAACCCGCAGATCTCGGTCATCACATTTCACGTCGCTTCAACGAGGATCTCGAGAAGCTGCGCACGCGCGTGCTGCAGATGGGTGGCTTCGTCGAGCAACAGCTCCAGCGCGCCGTGACGGCGCTGGTCGAAGGCGACAGCAGCCTGGGCGAAGAGGTTGCCCATGCCGACCACCAGGTCAACCAGATGGAGGTCAGCATCGACGAGGAGTGCGGCCGCATCATCGCCATGCGCCAGCCGACTGCCTCCGACCTGCGGGTCATCGTCGCGATCATCAAGACGATTACCGACCTGGAGCGGATCGGCGATGAGATCGAGAAGGTCGCCATCATCGCCTCCAGGTTGGCCACCGCCGAACAACCGACGGACAAGTACCGCGAGGTACGACACCTGGCCCGCCTGGTCACCGACATGGTCCACGACTCGCTACATTCCTTTGCACGGCTCGACGCAGCCGAGGCGATAGCGGTCGCACGGCGAGACAGGATCGTCGACGAGGAGTACGAGGCGATCCAGCGACAGAACATCACCCACATGATGGAAGACCCGCGCAACATACGGCGGGCACTCGACATCATGTGGATCGTGCGCGCGCTGGAGAGAGTCGGCGACCACGCCAAGAACATCTGCGAGTACATCGTGTATACCGTGCACGGCAAGGACATCCGGCACCTGTCGCTCGAGGACGCCGAAAGACAGATTCGCGAGTCCGCGGCGGATCGCAGCGCATGAAAACTCTCTCGCTGCTGCAGAACCTGGATCGTCGCCGGGTCAACCTCTTTGGGTTTGCGGCCTGCGCCGGCGCGATCCTGTTTGCCCTGTTCGCCCAGTACGGGCTGAAGCTCCAGCCTTGCCACCTGTGCATCTTCCAGCGCGTCGAGGTGCTGGCCCTCGGGGTGGTGTTTCTGGCGGCCGCGGTGCACAACCCGAACGACCGGGGAGCCCGCGTCTATGGCGTGCTGGTCGGCGTTGTTGCGCTGATTACGGCTGCCACCGCTGGCAGGCATGTCTGGATCCAGATGCAGCCGCCGGGGACGGTACCCGGCTGCGGCGCCGATCTCGCCTTCATGCTGGATGTGTTCCCGCTGATGCAGGTGATCATCAAGGTCTTCAAGGCCGGCGGCGAGTGCGCCAAGGTCGTGTTCAGCTTCCTGGGGATTTCATTCCCTGGCTGGGTGCTGGTATTCGTCACTATCCTGGGCAGCGCCGGGGTGTGGGCGAACTGGAAGTTGCCCAGGAGCAGTCGGGCCCCACTCTGACGCCATTCTTCGACGGGAGGAGGGAACAGTCCCTCTTGGGGGCAGTCCAGGCGTCGGAGCGGCGTCGGACCCCGTTGAAGTCATTGCTGCCCCAGCAACAACTCCAGCACCCGCTCGTAGGTCAGCGCCAGCGTGTCGACGTCCGCGACGCGAACGCACTCGTTGACCTTGTGGATGGTCTGGTTGACCACGCCGAGCTCCACGACTTGCGCGCCCATCGGCGCGATGAAGCGTCCGTCCGAGGTGCCTCCGCCGGTCGTGAGGCGCGTCTCCGCGCCCGTGACCTCGCGCACCGCCTGGGCCACCGCGCCTGACAGCTTTCCAGGGGGCGTGTAGAAAGGCAGGCCCGAGACGAACCACCCAAGTGAATAGCGCACGCCATGGCGGTCGAGCATGCTCGTCACTGCTTGTTGCAGGCCCTCGAGGGTCTGTTGCGGCGACCAGCGAATGTTGAAGCGCAACAGGAGCTCGCCGGGAATGACGTTGGGCGCG
Organism: uncultured Gammaproteobacteria bacterium; assembly: GCA_963715485.1. Classification (GTDB taxonomy): domain Bacteria; phylum Pseudomonadota; class Gammaproteobacteria; order Steroidobacterales; family Steroidobacteraceae; genus SG8-30. The sequence goes on along the minus strand of OY970244.1, from coordinate 2,424,783 downwards.
CCTGTGCCGGCCGAGATATTCGAGACCTGGAAAGAGGTTGGCTGGAAGAAATCGTTGCCCTCGTCCCACCGATGCGCGACCAGCTCGGCCAGCGCCGGAGCCAGCATGTGCACCGGGTTCTCTGCCAGCTGTGGATAGGCGATGTGACCCTGCACCCCATGTACGGTCAGCCGGCCCGAGAGTGATCCACGGCGGCCGATCTTGACGGTGTCGCCGAAACGCTGGTCGCTGGAGGGTTCGCCCACCAGGCACCAGTCGATGCGCTGCTTGCGTTCCTTCAGGACCTCGACCACCCGCCGCGTTCCGTCAACTGAAGGTCCTTCCTCGTCGCTGGTGATCAGGAAGGCAATGGTCCCCGGATAGCCGGGCCGGCGCGTGACGAAGCCTTCGACTGCCGTGATCATGGCGGCGAGCCCGCTCTTCATGTCCGCGGCGCCTCGGCCAAACAGGTAGCCGTCGCGGATAACTGGCTCAAAGGGATCGGAGTGCCATTCCTCCAGTGGACCGGTCGGCACCACGTCGGTGTGCCCGGCAAAACACAGTACCGGGCCGCGCCGTCGCCGCCGCTGCGTGTTGCCCAGAAGTTGTCGACGTTGCCGAAGGGCATCCGCTCGATAGTGAACCCAAGTTCGTCGAGTGCCTCGATCATCATGTCCTGGCAGCCGCCATCGGTTGGGCTGACTGACGGTCGCGCGATCATGGCCTTGGTCAGTTCGAGGGAACGGGACATTTGGGACTGGCATCCTCGGATGGAGCAGTGGCGAATGGCGGCCTGTTATACGGCCCGCAGACCCCCCCGGCAAGTACGTTGAGTCGCTCCGCGCCGGGCAGGGAGCAAGCGTCCAGACACATAATCGATCTTACATTAGATTTAGCATGTAACTATATAATTTATAATGTCCTAATCCGTTGAGAGACCTGTCTGTAACGAATCTGTAACATACGCGGCCTATAAATCCGCGGAGCCGCTGCTGGGCGTGGCAGGCTTGGTTGTTGTTTGTCGCCGCCAGCGGCGGCTGGCTGCCTTTCGGCTCCCGCATGCTGGCGTAGCCGCGGGCGGTTCTGGCGCCGGACACTTGATGAGGCACGCAGAAAGTCTCGATGCAAACTTCCACGCTAGTCCTCGTCCTGCTGATTCTTGCCGCGGTGGCCTACCGTGCCGGTCGCATGCGATCGCTGGTTCTGGTCGGTGGACTCAAGGGCGCGAGCAAGCTGCATTCGCGCCCGGGCTATTACGGGCTGCTGACAGCGCTGTGGTGCGCCATTCCTGCGTTGCTGGTGCTGGGCCTGTGGCATGCCTTCGACGGTCGAATCGTCACCGATCTCGTGATTGGCGGCATGTCGGCCGAGGTTCAGGCCCTGACTCCGGACCAGCTTTCGCTGGTCCTGAACGACGTTCGCAACCTGGTCGCCGGGGCGATCCCGGCGGAGATGGCCAGTCCAGAGGTCCAGGCCGCCGCTGCGCGCTACGTCGAACTCCAGTCGTTGTCGCGGCTGGCGGCCGCCGCGCTGTGCCTGAGTCTGGCGCTTGCTGCCGGGGCCTTCGTGTGGCTACGCATCTCGCCGTCGCTACGGGCTCGCAACAACGTCGAGACGATCGTGCGTGTCGCGCTGATCGCCTGCTCGACCATCGCGATCTTCACCACCATCGGCATCGTCATCTCCGTCCTGTTCGAGTCGATTCGCTTCTTCCGGCTGGTGCCGGTCACGGAGTTCCTTTTCGGGCTGCAGTGGTCGCCGCAGATGGCGATTCGCGCCGACCAGGTTGGTTCCTCGGGCGCCTTCGGCGCCGTACCGCTGTTCACCGGCACCCTGCTGATCGCAGGTATCGCCATGCTGGTGGCAGTTCCGGTCGGCCTGTTCGCCGCGATCTATCTCGCCGAGTACGCCAGGCGGCGCGTCCGCGCGGTCATCAAGCCGATGCTCGAGGTGCTCGCCGGCATCCCTACCGTCGTCTATGGCTTCTTCGCCGCTCTCGTAGTCGGGCCGCTGCTGCGCGAGACCGGCGAGTCACTCGGCCTCGCGGTCGCCAGCGAGAGCGCACTCGCGGCGGGCCTGGTCATGGGCATCATGATCATCCCGTTTGTGTCCTCGCTGGCCGACGACATGATCACCGCGGTGCCGCAGTCGATGCGCGACGGCTCCTATGGACTCGGCGCCACGCAGTCCGAGACGATTCGCCGGGTTGTATTCCCGGCAGCGCTGCCGGGCATCGTCGGTGGCGTGCTGCTGGCGATCTCGCGCGCGATCGGCGAGACCATGATTGTGGTCATGGCAGCCGGCCTGGGAGCCAACCTGACGGCGAATCCGCTCGAGGCTGTCACCACGGTAACCACCCAGATCGTCACGCTGCTGGTCGGCGACCAGGAATTTGACAGTCCAAAGACGCTGGCCGCGTTTGCCCTCGGGCTGGTGCTGTTCCTGGCGACACTGTCGCTGAACATCATCGCGCTGCAGGTCGTGCGCAGGTACCGGGAACAATATGAATGATCCAGCCCTGAATCCCGCGGCAGCCGAAAACAGGGCGCAGCGGACCCGCCGGCTGGTCGAGCAGAGCCTCAGGCGACGCTACCGGGCGGAGCGGCGTTTTCGCGCCTACGGAATCATGGCGGTGGCGCTCGGACTGTCTTTCGTCGGGTTCCTGTTCTCGAGCATCATCTCGACCGGCTGGACCGTCTTCCAGCAGAGTTACCTCAGGCTTGACGTCGGCTATGCCGCGGACGTGATCGACCCGGACGGCAGCGGCGACCTGGAGACGATCGGCAACGCCGACTACTCGGGCCTGATCAAGGCCGCGATGCGCAAACAGTTCCCGGATGTCGAGGGCCGCGGCAACCTGCGCGACCTGTATCGCCTGGCCAGCGACGGCGGCCAGTTCGACCTGCGCGAGCGGGTGCTACGCGATCCCGACCTGGTCGGAAAGTCGGAGACCCTGTGGGTGCTGGCCGATGACCGCGTCGACCTGTACATGAAGGGCCGGATCGACCGTGAACTCGGCGAGGACGTGCGCGGGCTCACTGACCAGGAGCTCGGCTGGATCGACCGGCTGGTCGCCGATGGCCGACTGGAAAAGCGCTTCAACCGCAGCTTCTTCAGCAATGGCGACTCGCGTGAACCAGAACAGGCCGGCGTCTGGGGCGCGGTGGTCGGTACGTTCCTGACACTCGCGCTCACGCTGCTGCTGTCGTTCCCGATCGGCGTCGCGGCCGCCGTGTATCTGGAGGAGTTCGCAGTCAAGAATCGCGCCACCGACTTCATCGAGGTAAACATCAACAACCTCGCGGCGGTACCGTCCATCGTCTTCGGCCTGCTGGGACTGGCAGTGTTCATCCAGCTGTTCGGCCTGCCGCGCTCCGCGCCACTGGTCGGCGGCCTCGTGCTGACGCTGATGACGCTTCCGACCATCATCATTGCGAGCCGGGCGGCGCTGAAGGGGGTGCCGCCGTCGATCCGCGAGGCGGCGCTGGGAATGGGCGCTTCCGAGGTGCAGACGGTCATGCATCACGTACTCCCGCTGGCAATGCCAGGGATGCTGACCGGCGCCATCATCGGCATGGCGCGCGCACTGGGCGAATCGGCGCCACTGCTGATGATCGGCATGGTGGCCTTCATTGTGGACATTCCCCACGGATTTACGGACCCAGCTACGGTGCTGCCGGTGCAGGTCTACCTCTGGGCGGACAGCCCGGAACGGGCCTTCCTCGAGCGCACCTCGGGGGCAATCCTGGTGCTGCTCGGATTCCTCTTGATCATGAACGCGACTGCGGTGATCCTGCGCCAGAAGTTTGAGCGGCGCTGGTGACGGACGAAAGGGCAGGAGATTCCTCGATGGCGACGGTTCCTTCGGATATGACGCGCAGGACTGGCGGGTCCTTGCCGGACGGCGGTGTGCAGCTGGATCGAAGCGAGTCGGCCCACAAGACCGTCGGCGACATTACCGCGAAAAATCCCGTGCTGGTCTGCCGGAGTGTCAACGTGTTCTACGGCGACAAGCACGCCATTCGCGATGTCAACCTGGATATCGCCCACAACCAGGTGATCTCGATGATCGGTCCGTCGGGCTGCGGCAAGAGCACCTTCCTGCGCTGCCTGAATCGCCTTAACGACACCATTCCGACGGCCAAGGTGACCGGCTCGATTTCACTCGACGGCCAGGACATCTATGACAAGCGCCAGGACCCGGTGCAGCTGCGTGCCCGCGTCGGCATGGTCTTCCAGAAGCCCAATCCTTTCCCCAAGTCGGTTTACGAAAACGTGGCCTACGGTCCGCGCATCCATGGGCTCGCCGGCGACCGGACCGAGCTGGACGAAATCGTGCAGACCAGCCTGCAGCGGGCAGGGCTGTGGGCGGAGGTCAAGGACCGGCTCGATGCGCCGGGGACGGCGCTTTCCGGCGGCCAGCAGCAGCGGCTGTGCATTGCGCGGACGATTGCGGTGAATCCTGAAGTCATCCTGATGGACGAGCCATGCTCGGCACTCGATCCGATAGCCACCGCGCGTATCGAGGACCTGATCGACGAGCTGCAGCAGAACTATGCGATCTGCATCGTGACCCACTCGATGCAGCAGGCGGCGCGTGTCTCGCAGCGCACTGCTTATTTTCACCTCGGCGACCTGATCGAAGTGGGCTCCACCGACCAGATCTTCACCAATCCCCGGCACAAGCTGACCGAGGACTACATTACGGGTCGGTTTGGCTGAACTCGCGAGCCAGGTTCCTGCGGTCCCAGAGCCGCTGGCCGGCATCCACCGATGTCTCGTCGCCTACAGCCTCAGCAACTCGTTGACTGCAGTCTTGGCGCGTGTCTGCGCATCCACACGCTTGACGATCACCGCGCAGTAGAGCGAATAGCGGCCGTCGGCTGAGGGCAGCGAGCCCGGGACGACGACGGCACCCGAGGGTACCCGGCCGTAGTGCACCTCGCCGCTGGCCCGGTCGTAGATCCTGGTGCTGGCGCCGATGTAGACGCCCATCGAAATGACTGCGCCCCGCTCGACGATCACTCCTTCGACGATCTCCGAACGGGCACCTATGAAGCAGTCGTCCTCGATGATGGTGGGGCTCGCCTGCAAGGGCTCCAGCACGCCACCAATCCCGACGCCCCCCGAGAGGTGCACATTGCGTCCGATTTGCGCGCAGGACCCGACCGTCGCCCAGGTGTCGACCATGCTGCCGGCGTCGACGTAGGCGCCGATATTGACGTAGCTCGGCATCAGCACCACGTTCGGGGCGATGTAGGCGCCCTTGCGCGCGATGGCGGGCGGCACGACGCGCGTCCCGCCGTCGCGGAACCGGTCCGGGCTCATCCCGGCGTACTTGAGCGGCACCTTGTCGTAGAAGCGGGTGTAGCCGTTCTCGATCACGGTGTTGTCGTGGGTGCGGAAGTACAGCAGTACGGCCTTCTTGAGCCACTCGTTGACACGCCAGCCGTCGCCGGCAGGTTCGGCCACCCGCGCCCGCCCGGAGTCGAGCAGGTCGAGACAGTCGTCGAGGGCGACCGCCAGGTCGTGGGGAACCTCCGAGGGGGAAAATTCGGTACGGCGCTCGAAGGCGTCCTCGACCAGGGCTTTCAGGTGATCCATCCGCGCTCCTCGATGAAATTCCGGATCCGTCGTGCCGCCTCGATGCACTCGTCCACGCCGGCCACCAGTGAAATCCGCAGCCGCTGTTGCGCCGGGTTGCCGGCACCGGTGTCGCGGCCGAGATAAGAGCCCGGCAGCACGCTGACGTTGGTGGCCGCCAGCAGATCGCGGGCGAAGGACTCGTCATCCGTTGGGGTGCGTGGCCACAGGTAGAATGTACCGGCCGGGCGCTCCACCTCGAGCACGCCGGCGAGCAGCGGCATGAGCGCGTCGTACTTGGCGCGGTAGTAATTGCGATTGGCGATGACGTGCTGCTCGTCGCCCCAGGCCGCAATGCTCGCCTGCTGTACGTGCTCCGGCATGGCGCAACCGTGATAGGTGCGATACAGGCGAAACTGGCCGATCAGCGCGGGGTCGCCGGCGACGAATCCCGAGCGCAGGCCGGGCAGGTTGGAGCGCTTCGACAGGCTGTGAAATGCCAGGCAGCGTTCGAAGCGCGGGCGACCGCGGCGGGCGCTGGCCTCGAGCAGTCCCGGTGGCGGCGAGCCTTCGTCGGCATAGATCTCCGAGTAGCACTCGTCCGAGGCGACCACGAAACCGTAGCGATCTGCCAGGTCGAGTACACGACCGAGGTAGTCGAGGTCCATGACTGCGCCGGTAGGATTTCCCGGGGTGCAGATGAACAGCAGCTGGCAACGGCGCCAGACTTGATCAGGCACCGAGTCGAGATCGGGCAGCCAGCCCGTATCGGCGCGGGTCGTCATGTACCAGGGCTCGGCGCCGGCCAGCAGCGCCGCGCCCTCGTAGATCTGATAGAACGGATTCGGCATCAGCACCAGCGGGTTGGCCGCGGGGTCGATGACCGCCTGGGTGAACGCGAACAGTGCCTCGCGCGTGCCATTGACCGGCAGCAGCATCGTTTCGGGGTCTACCGCGCCGCTGGTGAGACCAAAGCGACGCTCGCACCAGCCGGCACAGGCGGCGCGCAAAGCGGGCTGTCCGGCAGTCAGCGGGTAGACGCCGACACCTGACAGGGCATCCCGCAGCCGCTCGAGCACGAAAGCCGGTGGTGCGTGCCGTGGCTCACCGATGGTCAGTCGGATCGGCGACATGCCGGCTGGCGGCGCCACCCCACGCGTCAGCTCGGCGAGACGTTCGAAGGGATAGGGCCTGAGCCGTTCAAGGTTCGGGTTCATTCACTTCACGCTGCCGCGACGCGGCGGTCGAGCGCTTCGGTCAGTGTCTCGGCCAGGCGCTCCTGGCGCGACGCATCGAGCGGTCGGCCCTGGTCGTCGGTCAGGTAGAATACGTCTTCCGCGCGCTCACCGACCGTCATGACCTTGGCGCCATGCAGGTCGATACCCTTGTCCCAGAACACCTTGCCGATCTCCGACAGCAGTCCGGGCCGGTCGGCGGCAACCAGTTCCATGATGGTCCAGCGATGCGACAGGTCCTCGCTGAAGACGACCTGGGTGGTCGTGCTGAACATGCGTACCTGGCGTGGTGCCCGGCGGGTCACGGCAGGCGTCGGCGCTTCGCGTTCGGACACGACTTGCCTCAGGTTGCGCTCGATGCTCGCCAGCCGGTCCGGATCGCCGATGGCCAGGCCGTTGTCCTCGAGTACGAAGTAAGTGTCGAGGCTGGCACCGTCCTGGGTCGGGGTGATGCGTGCATCGACGATATTGAGGCCCATCTGGTCGAGCGCCGCGGTCGCGCGAGCGAAACTGTGGCGCCTGCGATAGGTGTAGACCAGGATTGCGGTAGCGCCGCCACGCGCCGGCTCCGGCGAGATGGCGACCAGTGGACCGCGGTCCTCCGGGTCGCGCGCCGCGAGCAGCGCGGTGTGCCAGGCGACTTCGCCAGCCGAGTGGCGCAGGAAATAGGCCTCGGTCAGCTGCGACCACACCTGCTCCACGTCCTCGACCCCGACCCGCGCCCTGGCGAGCAGTTCGCGCGCCTCGGACTGGGTTTCGGCGATCAACTCTTCCTGGTCGATGGGCGTCTCGAGCCCGCGCCTGAGCGCCTGCTTGACGCGTTCGTAGAAGTCGTCGAACAAGGAGCCCTTCCAGGAATTCCACAGCTTCGGATTGGTGCCGCGGACGTCCGCGACAGTCAGCACGTAGAGGTGATCGAGGTGAGTCTGGTCGCCGACCAGGCGCGCAAAGTCGTTGACGACCTGCGGGTCTGCGATGTCCTTCTTCTGGGCGGTGACCGACAGCATCAGGTGGTTGCGTACCAGCCAGGCGACGACGCGAGCGTCGTAGCGCGACATTCCCTGCTCCAGGCAGAATGCCTCGGCGTCGACGGCGCCGAGATCGGAATGGTCGCCGCCGCGGCCCTTGGCGATGTCGTGAAAGAGTGCCGCCAGGTAGGCGATCTCGGGCTTGGGCAGACTCCGGAAGATCTGCGACAGCTTCGGGAACTCGTGGTCATAGCGTTCCAGCGCAAAGCGCCGCAGGTTGGAGACGACGAACAGCGTGTGCGCGTCCACGGTGTAGGCGTGAAACAGGTCGTACTGCATCCGTCCGACGATCCGGCCGAAAGCGGGGATGTAGCGGCCCAGCACACCGTAGAGGTTCATGCGCCGCAGCTCGTGGGTGACGCCCGCAGGCGCGCTCAACAGCTCCAGGAACAGCCGATGGTTGCGCGGGTTCTGGCGGAATTCCTCGTCGATCAGCCACAGGTGCCGGGTCACCAGGCGGATGGTCTCGGCACGCACGCCGCGCAGTTGCGGGTTGTTCTGCAGCACCACGAACAGCTCGAGCAGCGCCGAAGGCTGGCGCACGAACACGTCCTGCGAGGTGACTTCGAGGTACTCCTCGCGTTCCTGGAACAGCTGCGAAATCGGCACTGGTCGTGCGTCGCCGGAGGCGAGGATTGCCTCGCGGAAGTGCTGCAGCAGCAACTCGTTCGTCAGACTGACGAACATCACGGTTCGGTAGTAGCGCTGCATGAACTGCTCGACCGCGAGGGTGAACGTGGCGTCCTCGTAGCCGAACTGCCGTGCGAGCTTGATCTGGTGATCGAACAGCAGCCGGTCCTCGCGCCGGCCCGTTATTACGTGCAGCGCGAAACGCACTCTCCACAGGTAGGCCTGCGCGGCCTGCAGCTGCACCAGCTCGCGCTGGGTGAGGAAGCCGTGTGCGGCGAGTTGATCGAGCGTGTCAGCGCCAAAATGGCGCTTGGCGACCCAGCCAATCGTCTGGATGTCCCTGAGGCCACCCGGGCTCTGCTTGACGTTGGGCTCGAGGTTGTAGGCCGTGTCGTGGTAGCGGTGATGACGCTCGCGTTGCTCGCGCAGCTTGGCCTCGAAGAAGTCCTCGGACGACCAGATCCGGTCTGGCGCGATGGCGCGGCGCATGGCATCTACCATCACCTCTGGCCCGACCAGCAGCCGGGCCTCGATCAGGGTGGTCGCCACGCTGACGTCGGCGAGGGCCTCGAGACGGCAGTCGTCGATGGTGCGCACGCTGTGGCCGACCTCGAGGCCTATGTCCCACAGGAAGGTCAGGAACCGCTCCAGGTCGTGGGTCCACGGGGCCGCCTCGGTCTTGGGCAGCAGCACCATGATGTCGATGTCCGAGCAGGGCAACAACTCGCCGCGGCCGTAGCCGCCGACTGCCAGCAGCGCGATCTCGGCGGCGTGGGCGCCTACGTGCCGGCCCCATGCATGGACCAGCAGCGCGTCCACCAGTCGGGCGCGGTCGCCGACCAGCTGCTCGACCGGCTCGTCGGCGAAGAACCGCTCCTTCAGTGCCGCGTCGCCGTCGGCGAGCGCGCTGCGGAAGGCGGGCACAGGGTCGGTGGCTGCGTCGAGGCGGTCGCCCAGACGGTCGAGATAGGGCCAGGGGGGCGGCAGACTCTCGGAGGTGAACAGGTCCGGCCCGTCCGGCTGGTCAGGACGCATGGCGGCGACCTGGGTTCCCGGCGGTCAAAGGGTACTTCCGGAGGCGCGGTCGACAGCGCCTAGCGTCAGCACCTCGACACCGTCCTCAGTCACCAGCACCGTGTGCTCCCACTGGGAGGATAGCGAATGATCCTTGGTCACGACCGTCCAGCCGTCCGGCAGCACCTTCACGTTGCGGCGGCCAGCGTTGACCATCGGCTCGATGGTGAAGGTCATGCCAGGCTCGAGCACGAGTCCGGTGCCGGGCTCCCCGTAGTGCAGGACCTGCGGGTCCTCATGGAAACCACGGCCGATGCCGTGGCCGCAGAATTCGCGGACGACGGAGTAGCCCTGCGCCTCGACAAAACGCTGGATGGCATGGCCGATATCGCCCAGACGGGCGCCGGGCCGGACGACCCGGATGCCCTCCCACATCGACTCAAGGGCGATGCGGCAGAGTCGCTCCGCCTGAACCGAGACCTTGCCGACCGGGAACATGCGACTGGAGTCGCCATGGAAGCCGTCCTTGATGACCGTCACGTCCACGTTGACGATATCGCCGGACTTCAGGCGCTTGTCGCCCGGAATGCCGTGGCACACCACGTGATTGATCGAGGTGCAGATCGACTTGGGGAAGCCCTTGTAGTCGAGCGGAGCCGGGATCGCGTCTTGCTGGCCCACGATGTAGTCGTGGCAGATCTTGTCCAGTTCCCCGGTCGTGACTCCGGCCTGGACATGGGGGGCGATCATGTCGAGAACGTCAGCCGTGAGCCGGCCGGACCGGCGCATCAGCGCCTGTTCTTCGGCCGTCTTGATGGTTACTTGGGATTCTCTGGGCATCAGCATGGGGGTGGCGGGTTCCGGGCAAGTTGAGCATTGGAGGGGTCAGGCCCCACACTCCGACAGGAGAGGACAGTCCCCTCGGGACGTCCCCGTGTCAGTGTGGGGTCTGACCCCTCTAAATACTTAACACATTGTTTCGGCTCGCCAAGAATGGTATAAAGCGCGGCGTTTTTTCTCAACCAAATCCACACGCCCAATCGACACGTGTAGCCGGGTGCCGGACCTTGAGTCCGGTTGCTGCATGAGGATGGGCGGAGGACCAACCCGACAAGGAGTTTTTACATGGCCAGCGTGTCCATGCGGCAGATGCTGGAAGCGGGTGTCCATTTTGGCCACCAGACTCGCTTCTGGAACCCGAAGATGGCCCCCTTCATCTTCGGCGAGCGGAACAAGATCCACATCATCAATCTCGAGAAATCGCTGCCCCTCTATGGCGAGGCGGCCGATTTCATCAAGTCCGTCGTCGGCGACGGCGGCAGGGTGCTGTTCGTAGGCACCAAGCGCAGCGCGCGCGATGCCATCCAGGCAGAGGCAACTCGCTGCGGGATGCCTTACGTAAATCAGCGCTGGCTGGGCGGCATGCTCACCAACTTCAAGACCATCCGGCAGTCGATCAAGCGGCTGCAGGAGATCGAGGAACTGCGCGACAACGGTGCGCTCGAGCGTCGCAACAAGAAGGAAGCCCAGATGATGCGGCGCGAGCTGGAAAAGCTCCAGCGCAGCCTCGGGGGCATCAAGGAAATGAATGGCCTGCCGGACGCGCTGTTCGTGGTTGACGTCGGGCATGAGCAGATCGCCATCGCCGAGGCGAAGAAGCTCGGCATCCCGGTCGTCGCGGTTGTGGACACGAATTGCTCTCCGGATGGCGTGGACTACATGGTTCCCGGCAACGACGACGCGATGAAGGCGATTCACCTCTATGCAGCCGGTATCGCCGATGCCGTCATCGAGGGCAAGGCCGCCGTGCCGCAAGTGCCGGTCGGCGAAGATGAATTCGTCGAGCTCGACGAAGAAGGTAACGTGCGCCGCAAGGCGGGCCCTGGTCGCGCCGCACCGCGCCGAGGGACCGCGACCCGCCGCAAGCCGACGCGTGCGGTTCGCAAGCCGGCCGCGGCAGCCGCGAGCCAGCCGGATCAGGCCGACGAGACCGCAGAAGCCACGGAAACCGTGGAATCCGCAGAAACTGCCGAAACTGTCGAAACGGCAGGATCCGCAGGGGTCGCGCAGGTTGCCGAGGAAGCCACCGATACGTCGGCGGACGACCTTGCCGGGGAGGTCGAGATCAAGGAAGAAGGGCACAAGCCCGCCCGCCGCCGCACGGCCCAGAAGGCCGACGGCGACGATGCTGAATAAGGTGTTGGCATGACAATTACAGCGGCAGCAGTCAAGACCCTGCGCGAGCGTACCGGCGCGGGCATGATGGAGTGCAAGAAGGCGCTCGTGGAAACCAATGGCGACCTCGATGCCGCCGCCGAGATGATGCGCAAGGCGGGACTCGCCAAGGCCGACAAGAAGGCCGGCCGGGTCGCCGCCGAGGGCGCGGTCGTGACCGAATGCTCGGCCGATGGCCGAAGCGCGGTCATCGTGGAGGCCAACTGTGAGACCGATTTCGTGGCCCGCCAGGACGATTTCCAGCAGTTCGCCGCCGGGGTCGCGAGGGCAGCGCTCGCCGCCGGAGCGGGCGACCTGGAGACCGTGTTGGCTCTGCCGCTCGAGGGCGGAGCCTCGGTAGAGGAGACTCGCCGCAGCCTGGTATCCCGGATTGGCGAGAACATCACCGTGCGTCGCGTGGCGGCCCTGCCGGCGCCGACGGTGATTGGCAGCTACGTCCACGGCATCCGCATCGGCGTGCTGGTCGGCCTGGAGGGCGGCACTGAGACGCTGGCGCGCGACCTGGCCATGCACATCGCTGCCTCGAATCCGCAGTACGTCACGCCGGCCGACGTTCCAGCTGAGCAGGTAGACAAGGAGCGCGAGATTCTCGCCGCCCAGGCCTCCCAGGAGGGCAAGCCGGCCGAGATCGTCGCCAAGATGGTCGAGGGCCGGATACGCAAGTACCTGGCTGAAATCTGCCTCGTCGGCCAGCCTTTCGTGAAGGACCCGGATACCACCGTGGAGAAGCTGCTCAAGGCGGCGGGAGCCCGGGTAACAGGCTTCATTCGCTTTGAAGTGGGCGAGGGAATCGAGAAGAAGCAGGAGAATTTTGCCGACGAAGTCGCAGCGCAGGTCAAGGCGGCCCAGGGCCGGCACTGACCTGGTCGGCGCCGCGGCAATCGCTACTCGACAATGAACCCCGCCCCGGCGGGGTTCTTCTTTATAATCACAGGCCTGCGGATACAGGGGGCAGGATGTCCGACCAACCCAGCCGGCCGCTCAAGCGGATACTGCTGAAGCTGAGCGGCGAGGCCTTGCTCGGCGACGGGGACTACGGCATCGATCCGGCGGTGCTCAGGCGCATCGCGGGCGAGATCCGCGACGTCATGGGACGCGGTATCGAGGCCGCCGTCGTAATCGGCGGCGGCAACTTGTTCCGCGGTGCCGGACTGGCGCGGGCGGGCATGGACCGGGTCACTGCCGACCACATGGGCATGCTGGCCACGATCATGAATGGGCTGGCCCTCCAGGACGCCCTGGAACAGATCGGCCAGGACTCGCGCGTGATGTCTGCGCTGCGCTGCCAGCAGGTTTGCGAGGATTACATCCGTCGGCGCGCGATCCGCCACCTCGAAAAGGGCCGCTGCGTGATCATGGCTGCAGGTACCGGCAATCCGTTTTTCACCACCGACACGGCCGCCTCGCTGCGCGCGATCGAGATCGAGGCCGACCTGCTGCTCAAGGCAACCAAGGTCAACGGTGTGTACACCGACGATCCGATCAGGAACCCGAAAGCGGAGCGCTACAGCAGACTGTCCTACGACAAGGTGCTGACCGACCGCCTCGGCGTGATGGATGCGACCGCCATCGTCATGTGCCGCGACAACGGCCTGCAGTTGCGTGTTTTCAACCTGTTCAACGCCGGCGACCTTATCCGCATCGTGGATGGCGAGGAGGTCGGGACGCTGGTGGCGAACGGGCTCTAGGGAGCCGCCGGAAGTTCCCGGTCCGGGGAGTAAATTCGATGTTCGAAGAAATCAAGCAAGACGCCAACGAGCGCATGACGAAGTGCGTGATCAGCCTCCGTGAGCACTTCAAGCGGATGCGCACGGGACGCGCCAACACCGGCCTGCTCGATGGTATCCGGGTCGAGTACTACGGTGCCGAAATGCCGCTGTCGCAGGTCGCCAACGTGACGGTCGAGGACTCGCGCACGCTGACCATCACGCCCTGGGACAAGGCGATGGTACCGATCATCGAGAAGGCCATCCTGAAGTCAGATCTGGGCCTCACGCCCAATACGGCCGGTACCGTGATCCGGCTGCCGTTGCCTGCCATGACCGAGGAGCGACGCAAGGAACTGACCAAGGTTGCCCGCCACGAGGCTGAAAACGCCCGGGTTGCGGTCCGATCGGTCAGGCGCGACCTCATGACCGAACTCAAGGACATGCTCAAGGAGAAACTGCTGTCCGAGGACGACGACCGGCGCGCGCAGGAGGAAGTCCAGAAGCTGACCGACCAGTACGTTGCCGAGATCGACTCGGTGCTCGCCGACAAGGAAAAGGAGCTGCTGCAGGTCTGACGACCTGCAGCCGCCTGCGGCGCCCCGTAAACCGGCGCCGACCCGACCCATGACAGAAGCGCACGACGCAACTTCCGGCGACGTGCCCCGGCATGTCGCCGTGATCATGGATGGCAACGGCCGCTGGGCCCAAAGCCGTGGGCTGACGCGTACGGCCGGACACCGGGCCGGGACCGAGGCGGCCCGCGCCGCGGTCGAGCATTCGCTGCGACGCGGCGTACGTGCGCTCACGTTGTTTGCGTTTTCGTCCGAGAACTGGTCGCGGCCGGCCGAGGAAGTGGGTGTACTGATGCAGTTGTTCGTCAGGGCGCTGCAGCGCGAGGTCGGGGAATTGGTCGAGAACGGGGTTCGTCTTCGCTTCATTGGCGACCGCAGCAGGCTCGCTCCGCAGCTGTGCGAGGGCATGCGGCGGGCAGAGGCCCGCACGGCCCATAACGACCGGCTCGATATGTTCGTTGCCGTTTCCTACGGTGGAAGATGGGACATGCTGCAGGCGGTGCGTCGGCTGGCCGAGGAGGCTGCGAACGGGACCATCGACCCGGCGGCGATAGGTGAGGACGATTTCGCCGCGCGCCTGGCGCTTGGCGGCGCGCCGGATCCGGACCTGTTCATCCGTACCGGGGGCGAGCGGCGCATCAGCAATTTCCTGTTGTGGAACCTCGCTTATACCGAACTCTATTTCTGCGACACGCTCTGGCCGGACTTTGGTCCGGCGGAATACGACGCCGCCATCGCCAGCTTCGGCGAGCGGGAGCGGCGCTTCGGCAGGACCTCGCAGCAGGTCCGGAGCGGCTGATGCTGTTTACGCGCATCCTCACCGCTATCGTGCTGGTAGTCGTGCTGGCGATCGTGCTGTTGTGGCTGCCGGCGGCGTTGGCGCTCGGCGCGCTGGGCGTGCTGACCCTGGCCGGCGCCTGGGAATGGTCGGCCTTTGCGGGGCTGGCCCGTACGCCGGGCCGTGCCGCCTACGTAGCGGCTTGCGCAGTCTTGATGAGCCTGCTGTGGGCCTTTGCGGCCACTGAGGGCGGGTTCCGCGGGGTCATGGTCCTCGCCCTGCTGTGGTGGGTCATCGCCTTCCTGTGGGTGGTCATGGCGCCCACGCGAGGGCGCCCGGTGCTGGCGGGTCTTGCCGGCCTGGCTTCGCTGGCTCCCATGTGGGTTGCCATGGCGCGGCTCTATGACGCGGGGCTGCTCGGACGTGAACTGCTCATTTTCGCCCTGGTGCTGGCCTGGGCGGCCGATGTAGGGGCCTATTTCGGCGGCCGCCGCTTTGGTCGCTACAAGCTGGCCCCACGGGTCAGCCCCAACAAGACCTGGGAGGGCGTGCTCGGCGGCCTGCTGACGGGCAGCCTGGTGGCGCTGGCCGGGCACCTGTGGTTCGGATTCGATGCCCGCGCGTTCCTGCCACTATGTGTTGCCGCGATGCTCGCCTCGGTCGTCGGTGACCTCACCGAGAGCATGTTCAAGCGCCAGATCGGCATCAAGGACAGTGGCCGCATACTGCCCGGTCATGGTGGGGTGCTGGACCGGATCGACAGCCTGACCGCGGCGGTGCCGATTCTGGCACTCGGGCTGACGTGGATCGGGGCGGTGCAATGAAGGGCGTGGCAATCCTGGGATCAACCGGGTCTATCGGGGTCAACACGCTGGACGTGGTGCGCCGGCATCCGGATCGGTTCGGGATCGTGGCACTGGCGGCGGACCGGAACGACGTGCGGTTGCTGGAACAATGCATTGAGTTCCGCCCGGCAATTGCCGCGCTGGCCTCGATCGAGGCAGCCGGCCGGCTCGCCGCGGCGATCAGGGAGCGTGGGTTGCCGACCCGGGTCGTGGCAGGCGCGGCAGGCCTGGCAGAGGTCGCCGCACACCCGGCCGCGTCGCAGGTCATGGCGGCGATCGTTGGCGCGGCGGGACTCGTGCCGACTCTGGCGGCCGCGGCTGCTGGCAAGCGGGTGCTGCTGGCCAACAAGGAATCACTGGTCTGCGCCGGGCATCTGCTGCTGGAGGTGGTCGCCGCGTCGGGGGCCGAACTGGTACCCATTGACAGCGAACACAATGCGATCTTCCAGTGCCTGCCGCAGCCTGTCGCCGCGGGTCGCTGCCCGCCGGGCGTGCGCAGGATCCTGCTGACCGCCTCCGGTGGCCCCTTCAGGAGCTGGAGCGCAGAGCGCCTCGCGCGCGCTACGCCCGAACAGGCGGTCGCTCACCCAAACTGGAGCATGGGCCGCAAGATCTCGGTCGATTCTGCCACCCTGATGAACAAGGGGCTCGAGCTGATCGAGGCCTGCCTGCTGTTCGGTGTCGACCCCGCGCGTGTAGAGGTGTTGGTGCATCCCCAGAGCATCGTCCACTCCATGGTGGAGTACGCCGACGGTTCGGTGCTGGCCCAGCTCGGCAACCCGGACATGCGCACGCCGATCGCCCACGCGCTCGGCTGGCCGGAGCGCATCGACTCCAGTGTAGAATCACTGGATTTGGTGACGATTGGGCAGCTGGGCTTCGAGGCGCCCGACCTGTTGCGGTTTCCCAGCCTGCGGCTTGCACGAGAAGCAGCCGAGGCGGGAGGGACTGCGCCGGCGGTGCTGAACGCCGCCAACGAGGTGGCGGTGGCGGCTTTTCTCGACCGCCGGCTGAACTTTACGGACATGGCAAGGGTCATTGACAGCGTGCTGCAACGACACGACGTAAGCCGGGTGACGAGCCTCGAGGGAGTGCTCGCTGCGGACGCGTGGGGCCGCGAGGCGGCTGGTCGCGCACTCGGTTTGCTCGAGGCCAGGTCGGCATGACCCAGGCGGTGCTCACCTCGATCCTCGCATTTATCGTCGCCATCGGCGTGCTCATCGCCGTGCACGAGTTCGGCCACTTCTGGGTCGCCCGCAGGCTCGGCTTCAAGGTACTCCGCTTTTCGATCGGCTTCGGTCGGCCGTTGCTGCGACGTACCGGCCCGGCACCCGATCACACTGAATACGTGCTTGCGGCGATACCGCTCGGCGGCTACGTCAAGATGCTCGACGAACGCGAAGGGCCCGTGTCTCCACAGGATCGCGCCCGCTCATTCCAGAGCCGGCCGCCGCTCGCCCGCATCGCCGTGCTGCTGGCCGGGCCGGGATTCAATTTCGTGTTTGCCGTCGCGGCGTTCTGGGTACTGTTCATGAATGGCGTCCCCGGCCTGAAGCCGGTCGTCGGCGACGTCATGGTCGGCTCGATCGCCGAGCGCGCCGGGCTGGCGCGTGACGAGACCGTCATCGCGGTCGGTGGCCAGCCGGTCGCGACTCGCGAAGGGGCCGTGCTCGGCATCCTCGATGTGCTGGTGGACGAAGGAGACGTGCCGGTGACGCTGCGCGGTGCCGACGGGCGCGAGCGCAGCGCACTGTTGGCAGTGCCCCCCGAGCGACGCCTGGAGCTGACCGAGCCGGGTGCGCTGATGGCGGGACTCGGCTTCTCATTCTGGTATCCCAGGCTGCCGGTCATCGTGGGCCAGCTGGTGGAAGGCGGGGCCGCCGCGGCCGCCGGCCTGCAGCCAGGCGACGAGATTTACGCGGTCGACGGCCAGCGGGTCGAGGACTTTACTGGCTTCGTCGAGCTGGTTCGCAGCCGGCCAGGCGAAACGCTCAGGTTCGAGCTGCTGCGGAACGGCTCCGATCTCTCCATCGACGTCGCCGTACGCGCGGAAGTCGAGGATGGGCAGACGATCGGCCGCATCGGCATGTCGGCGGGCGGTAGTGTCAGCTTCCCGGAATCGATGCGGACCGAGGAGCGCTACGGCCCGCTGGCCGCGCTGCAGCCGGCCGTCGCCGAGACCTGGTCGAAGACGGTCCTGACCGTCAAGTTCCTGTGGCGCATGGTCACTGGCGACGTCTCGACCAAGAACATCTCCGGCCCGATCAACATCGCGCAGTACGCGGGACTGTCGGCGCTCGGAGGTCTGACGTATTTCCTGGGCTTCATGGCGCTGATCAGCATTTCACTGGGCGTGCTCAATCTGCTGCCGATACCTATACTTGACGGCGGCCAGGTGATTTACCAGCTTGCCGAGATGATCAAGGGCAGCCCTCTGTCCGAGGACCTGCAGCTGGCCGGCCAGAAGGTCGGAATCGCATTCCTGGTGGCCCTGATGGGCTTTGCCTTCTACAACGATATAGCGCGGCTCATCGGGTAGCCGCGCCAGGGGATTGCTTCGCTCATGCTACGCAGGCTCATAGGCAGCATCTTGCTCGCGCACGCCCCGATAGTGCTCGCACAAACCGGTGACTTCATCGTCGGCGACATAAAGGTCGAGGGACTGCAGCGCATCTCCGAAGGCACCGTCTACAACTACCTGCCGGTGAACATCGGCGACAACCTCGACCTGCGGCGGCAGCAGGAAGCCATCAAGGCGCTGTTCGGAACCGGGTTTTTCCGTGATATAGAACTTCGACGCGATGGCAACACGCTGGTGGTGGTCGTGTTCGAGCGCCCCTCGATCGAGAGCTTCACGATTACCGGCAACAAGGACATCAAGACAGAAGACCTGCAGCGCTCGCTCAGGAATGTCGGCCTGGCCCAGGGCAAGACCTTCGACCGTTCCGTGCTCGAGGAAGTCACCAGCTACCTGACCGATCAGTACTACAGCCGCGGCAAGTATGCGGTGCAGGTCAAGACCGACGTGGTCGAGGTGCCCGGCAACAAGGTGCGGATCTCGATCGAGGTGGTGGAGGGCAAGCGCGCCAAGATCCGCCAGATCAACGTGGTCGGCAACACGATCTACGAGGAAGACGACCTGCTGAAGGCGTTCGAGCTCAAGACGCCGAACTGGTTGTCCTGGTACCGCCAGGACGATCGCTATTCGCGCGAGTCGCTGCAGGGCGACCTCGAGAAGCTGCGCTCTTATTACCAGGACCGCGGCTACGCCAACTTCGACATCGAGTCGACGCAGGTAGCGATTGCGCCGGAAAAGAATGACATCTTCGTCACAGTGAATGTCAGGGAAGGCGAGCTCTACACCGTTGGCGAGGTCAAGATCGCCGGCAAGATGGTGGTGCCGGAGGCGCAGCTGAAGCAGTTGCTGCTGGTGCAGCCGGGCCAGACCTATTCGCGCCGCCTGATCACGCAGACCCAGGAGCTGATGTCACTGCGACTCGGCCAGGACGGCTACGCCTTCGCCAAGGTCGACCCGGTGCCGCAGGAGAATGAGGAAGACAACACCGTCAACCTGACATTCTTTGTCGACCCGGGCAACCGCGCCTACGTTCGCCGGGTCAACTTCGAGAACACCAGTGCCATCGACGACGAGGTGCTGAGGCGGGAAATGCGACAGCTGGAAGGTTCCTACCTGTCGAACGCGCTGCTCGATCGTTCCAAGGAGCGCCTGCAGCGCCTGCCCTACATCGAGGAAGTAGACTTCGAGACCCAGCCGGTGCCGGGAACCCCCGACCTGGTCGACGTCAGCTTCAACATCAAGGAAGGGTTGCCAGGGCAGTTCAGCGGCGGCATCGGCTATTCGGAGTCCCAGGGCGCGATCCTGAACGGCAGCTTCGTGCACTCGAACTTCATGGGTTCAGGAGAGCGCCTGGCCGTCGAGGTGGCCGGCGGCCAGTACTCGAAGATCTACAGTTTTTCGCACACGGATCCGTACACCAACATCGACGGCGTGGCGCGGACCTTCGGCCTGCAGTACCGGGACGTGACCCAGTACGTGTCCGCGTCCTCGGATTTCTCGACCAAGACCTATTCTGCGACGCTGGAGTTCGGCTACCCGATCTCCGAATTCCAGGCAGTCCGTTTCGGCATGGTGGCGCAGAGGTCCGACCTGATCACCAACGAGTTCGGCAGCGCCGCCGAGGCGGTGAACTGGGTCAAGAACAACGGCAATCCCTACACCCGCGAACTGGTACAGAAGTCCTTCGACCCGATCACCGGCGAGCCCATCGACGTCGTTACTACACTGTATGGGACCCGTTTCAACACCTTTGAGCTGACCATGGGCTGGTCCTACGACACCCGCAACCGCGCGCTGTTTGCGACGCGCGGCACGCGCCACTCGGTCAGCGCGTCTGCCACGCTGCCCGGCAGCGACGTCAATTACTACGTGTTCAGCTATGAGTTCCTCAAGCTGATACCCATTTACCGCTCCTGGACCGTGGCGCTGGCCTCCGAGCTGGCTTACGGTAACGCGCTGGGCTCGGACACCACGGCGCTGCCGCCTTTCAGGCAGTTCTTCGCGGGCGGCCCCGAGACCGTTCGCGGCTTCACCGAAAGCCGCCTTGGACCCAAGGACAGCTTCGGCAATCCCTATGGCGGCAACCTGAAGGTGACCGGCCGGGCCGAGCTGATCTTTCCGGTACCCGACAAGTGGCGGGCCAGTGCCCGGGTCAGCGCGTTCTACGACATCGGCAACGTATTCTCCCAGGGAATGGGCATCAATTTCCTCGGTATCGACCGGGTCACCCCGGTCGACTACGAGTTCGATTACAATGAGTTGAAACAGTCCGCCGGCGTTGCCGTGCAATGGCTCGCGCCGCTCGGGATTTTCCGGTTCAGCTACGCCTTCCCCCTCAACGATACGAAGGGCGACGGGGTCCGCTATCCGGATGAGACCGAGGGCTTCCAGTTCACAGTTGGTTCTGCATTCTGAGGTTTTTGAAAATCATGTCCACCAAGACCAAGAACGCATGGCTTGCCCTCGCTGCGGCGGCCGTGACGCTCACCCCCGCAATCGCATCAGCCGAGATCAAGATCGCGTTTGTCAATACCGCCAAGCTGCTCGAGGAGTCGCCGCAGGCGCGCGTCGCCCAGCAGTCCCTCGAGAACGAGTTCCTGCCGCGCCAGCGTGAGCTGGCCGACCAGCAGAAGGTCCTGCAGGACAAGGAAGAAAAGCTGAAGCGAGATGCGGCGGTCATGTCCGAGGCAGATCGCAGCAAGGCCGAGCGCGAGCTGCGCGACGGCCAGCGCGACCTGGCGCGGCGCTTCAACGAGCTGCAGGAGGATGCCAACCTTCGACGTAACGAGGAGTTCGGCAAGGTTCAACGTTCGCTGCTGCAGGAAGTCCAGACCTACGCCCGTGCCAATGGCTACGACCTGATCGTCAGCGACGGCGTGCTGTTCGCGGCGCCATCGGTCGACGTTACCGCGCAGGTAGTCGCGGCGCTGAAGGCCAAGGCGCCAGCTGCGCCCGCGAAGAACTGATCGCGAGCCGTCGCGCGACAATGGGGACGACCCTCGGCGAGCTGGCGGTCCGTTTTGGCCTCGAGCTCGCCGGGGACCCGGATGTCGCCGTTGATGCGGTGGCCACGCTTCAGTCGGCGGTCCCTGGCACCCTTTCCTTCCTGGCGAATCCCCGCTACCGCCGCCATCTGGCGGCGACGCGGGCGAGTGTCGTGGTGCTGGACGCCGGCTCGGCCGCGGCCTGCCCGGTCGCTGCGCTGATCAGCCCGAACCCCTACGCCGCATTTGCGCGAATCGCACAGCTGCTGCACCCGCGGACGACACAGGCTCCGGGCGTGCATCCCTCGGCGGTGGTGGATCCGAAGGCGCGGATCGCTGCCGATGCCACGATCGGACCCCATGCGGTCATCGAGGCGGACACCGACATCGGGTCGCGCGCGGTGGTTGGAGCGGGCTGCATCGTCATGCGTGGCGCCAGGATAGGAGCCGACAGTTTGCTTGTGGCCCGGGTGACGATCTACCAGGGCGTTTCCATCGGTCAGCGTTGCGTCCTGCACGCCGGCGCGGTGATCGGCGCCGACGGATTCGGCTTCGCGCCGGATCGCGACGGCTACGTCAAGGTCCCGCAGGTGGGCGGCGTGCGCATCGGTGATGACGTGGAAATAGGCGCCAACACCACAGTGGACCGGGGGGCGATCGAGGACACCGTGCTCGAGGACGGTGTCAAGCTGGATAACCTGGTTCAGGTGGGTCATAACGTCAGGATTGGCGCGCACACTGTGCTTGCCGGCTGCGTCGGCGTTTCGGGCAGCACCACCATTGGCAGGCGCTGCATGCTCGGCGGTGCGGTGGGCGTGGTCGGGCACCTCGAGCTGGGCGACGACGTGCTGGTGACCGGCTACACGATGGTGACCCGTTCGCTCAAGGGTCCCGGCGTGTATTCCTCTGGCATGCCGGCGATGCCCGCACTGGAGTGGCGCAAGACCGTCGCACGCCTCAAGCGGCTGGGTGCGCTGGAACGGCGCCTGGCGTTGCTCGAAGGCCGTGATCCCGATTGCAAATCCGAAAAGGAAGAGAGCTGACCCCATGACCGAAGCGTTCTCGATGGACATCAACGCGGTGCTCAAGCAGCTCCCGCACCGCTACCCGTTCCTGCTGGTCGATCGCGTAATCACCTGCGTACCGGGGGAGTCGATCGAGGCGATCAAGAACGTGACGTTCAACGAGCCGTTCTTTCCTGGACATTTCCCCCACCGGCCGGTGATGCCAGGGGTGATGATCCTTGAGGCGCTGGCCCAGGCGGCAGGGATCCTGGCCTTCAAGACGGCTGGTGTCGTCCCGGACGAGAACTCGCGCTTCTACTTCGTGGGCATCGACGGGGCGCGTTTCAGGAAGCCGGTCGCGCCCGGCGACCAGCTGGTGCTGAAGGCGAAGCTGGAACGCGCGGTGCGCGGGATCTGGAAGTTCTCCACGGTCGCCGAAGTCGACGGCAAGGAAGTCGCCTCGGCGACCATGATGGTAGCGCCGGAGGTGAAGGAATGATCGATCCGCGCGCCATCGTCTCGCCGACCGCGCAGCTTGCGGCGGGCGTTGAAGTCGGTCCATTCACGGTGATCGGGCCGGAGGTCACGATCGGTGCCGGGACCTGGATCGGGCCTCACGTGGTGATCAACGGCCCGACTTCCATTGGACGCGACTGCAAGGTCTTCCAGTTTGCCTCGATCGGCGACGCGCCACAGGACATCAAGTACAAGGGCGAGCCGACTCGGCTCGAGGTTGGCGATCGCAACGTGTTCCGCGAGTTCTGCACCATAAATCGTGGCACGGTTGGCGGGCATGGCGTCACGCGCATCGGCGACGACAACCTGTTCATGGCGTATGCGCATGTCGCGCACGACTGCATCGTTGGCAACAAGTGCGTGATGGCGAATTATTCGGTGCTGGCCGGACACGTGGAGATCGGCGACTGGGTGATCCTGGCCGGCTACGCGGGTGTTCACCAGTTCTGCAAGGTAGGCGCCCACTCCTTCCTGGGCAACAACGCCGCAGTAACACGCGACGTACCGCCGTACCTGCTGGTGTCGGGAACGCCGGCGGAGCCCAAGGGCATCAATTCCGAGGGACTCAAGCGGCGCGACTTTTCGCCCGGGCAGATCGCAAACCTGAAGAATGCCTATCGCGTGCTGTATCGCTCGGGACTCAAGCTGGCCGAGGCTGCGGCGCAGCTGGCGGAGCTGGCGCGCACGCAGCCCGAGGTGCAGCCGTTCGTGGACTTCCTGGCACGGGTGACGCGCAGCATCGTGCGATAAGTCGTGAGTTGCGCGAGGGAATCGCCAACAATCTGAGGCCCCGCAAGTCGCGCTGACGATCGAATTGTCTTGCGAATCACCATTCACGCTGCACTATCTCCCTCAATGACCGCCCCGCAACGCCCGATCCGCATTGCCATCGTCGCCGGCGAACTCTCCGGGGACAACCTTGGCGCGGCGTTCATCCGCTCTGTTCGTGCTCGCCTCCCGGACGCGGAGTTCTTCGGTATCGCTGGTCCGCGCATGCTGGCGGAAGGCTGCGAGTGCCTGGAGCCCTCCGAGAGCCTTGCCGTGATGGGCCTGTTCGAGGTGCTGACGCACCTGCCGCGACTGCTCGGCCTGCGCCGGCGAATCCGCGGGCATTTTCTGGCCGCGCGGCCCGACGTGTTCATCGGCGTCGATGCCCCGGAATTCAACCTCAATCTTGCGCCGGCGCTGCATGATGCCGGCATCCCCACGGTCCAGTACGTCAGTCCACAGGTCTGGGCCTGGCGGCAGGGCCGGGTGGAACGGATGGCCCGCTTCCTGGACCTGGTGCTGTGCCTGCTGCCGTTCGAGCAGCGCTTCTACGACGAGCACGGCCTGGCCGCCGAGTTCGTCGGCCATCCGTTGGCGGACCAGGTGCCCTTGGCGCCGGACCGCGGCGCGGCCCGCACGACGCTCGGCCTGGCCGCCGACGTGGAGATGGTCGCGATCCTGCCAGGAAGCCGGCGCGGCGAGGTTTCCAGGCTGGCCGCGGACTTCGCCGGCGCTGTTGCCTGGCTGGCGTCGCATCGGCCGGGAATCCGCTTCGTTGCACCCATGGCCAATGTCGACGCGCGCGCGCTGTTTGGCCAGGCCCTGGCGACACACGCGCCGGGAGTGGACGTCGACTTCCTGGACGGCCAGGCCCAGCTCGCGCTCACCGCCGCCGACGCAGTCCTGGTTGCCTCCGGCACGGCGACGCTCGAGACCCTGCTGTGCAAGCGCCCCATGGTAGTGGCCTATCGGCTCGGCGCACTGACAGCCTGGATGCTCAAGTCGCTGGGCCTGATGAAGGCGCCGCATTTTGCCCAGCCGAACCTGCTGGCGGGTCGGCGGGTCGTTCCGGAACTCTTCCAGTCCGAAGTGACGCCGGAACGACTGGGCAGCGAGATCGCGCGGTGGCTGGACAGTCCGGCCGAACGCGCCGCGCTCGAGCAGCTGTTTGCAGACATTCATCGCCAGTTGCGGCATGGTGGCAGCGACCGAGCGGCGGATGCCGTGCTGCGCCTGGTGAAGCAGAAAAAGGGGACAGCCCCCTATTCCGGGTCGGAGCCATGAATAAAAGGGGACTGCCCCCTTTTTCTGCTCCCTTGCTGGTCGCCGGGGTAGACGAGGCCGGCCGGGGACCGCTGGCGGGTCCGGTGTTTGCCGCAGCCGTCATCCTGGATGCGGAACGGCCAATCACGGGCCTGGCCGATTCCAAGAGGCTCTCCGCTGCCTCGCGCGAGGTGCTGGCGCCGGTGATCCGGGAGCGCTGCCGGGCCTGGGGCATGGGCCTGGCCGACGCCGAGGAGATCGACGCATTGAATATCCTCGGCGCCACCTGGCTTGCCATGCGTCGCGCCCTGTTGGCGCTGGCGGTTCCGCCCGGGCACGTCCGGGTGGATGGCAACCGATGCCCGTCGGGCGTCGCGCTGGGCTTCAGCTGTACCTGGCAGGCCGAGGTTGGCGGCGACGCGCGGGTAGCCGAGATCAGTGCCGCGTCGATCCTGGCCAAGACAGCCCGCGACGCCTGGATGTGCCGGGCCGCGCAGGTCTATCCTGGTTACGGCTTCGAGCGCCACAAGGGATACCCAACTCCCTCGCACGTTCAGGCACTTGCGCGCCTCGGCCCATGCCGGCTGCACCGGCGGAGCTTCGCCCCGGTAAAATCGCTGGGCCATCCCGCAAGCCCGGCAACCGACTGATGCCCCAGTTCGTCCATCTCAGGGTTCACACCGAGTATTCGCTCGTGGACGGCGTGGTACGTGTGCCGCAGTTGATGAAGGCGGTGGCCAGGTTGGGCATGCCGGCCGTGGCCCTGACCGACCAGAACAACCTGTTTGCGATGGTCAAGTTCTATGGCGAGGCCCAGAAGCAGGGCATCAAGCCCCTCATCGGCGTCGATGTCCTGCTGCGCGAAGCGGACGAGCGCGCCGAAGCTTCGCGCCTGACCCTTCTGGCCCAGAGCTACGACGGTTACCGGAATATCACCCGACTGGTGTCGCGGGCCTACCTCGAGGGCCAGCAGCGCGGAATCCCGATGCTCGAGCGTGAGTGGCTCGATGCCACCACGACCGCCGGTGTCATTGCCCTGTCAGGCGCGCGGGAGGGCGACGTGGGCAGGGCGCTGCTCGGTGGGCGCGAACAGGACGCGCGCGAGCTGCTGAAATACTGGCTTGGCCTGTTTGACGACCGTTACTACCTCGAGATACAGCGTACCGGTCGGCCCGGCGAGGAAGAGTACATCCGCGGTGTGCTCGGGCTGGTCGACGATGCCCCGGCCCCGGTTGTCGCCACGAATGACGTGAGGTTCATCAGCCCCGACGATTTCGAGGCTCACGAGGCGCGCGTGTGCATCCGCGACGGCGTGCTGCTCAACGATCCCGGCAGGCCGCGGCGCTACACCGAACAACAGTACCTGCGCTCGCCGCAGGAAATGACGGCGCTGTTTGCCGACCTGCCGGAAGCGATCGAGAACAGTGTCGAGATAGCCCGCCGCTGCTCCATCGACGTCCCACTCGGGAAGTCGTTCCTGCCCGAGTTTCCGGTCCCGGAGGGCACGACCACGGCCGGATTCCTGCGCTCCGAGTCCGCGCGCGGCCTCGATGACCGGCTGGCCGCCATGGATCGGGCACCCCAGCTGAGATTCCGGGCCTTGCCGCGCGAGGACTACGAGTCCCGCCTCGGACACGAGCTCGAAGTCATCTGCCAGATGGGCTTCGAGGGCTATTTCCTCATCGTCGCCGACTTCATCCGCTGGGCGCGCAGGAACGACGTGCCGGTCGGGCCGGGCCGTGGATCCGGCGCCGGTTCGCTGGTCGCCTACGCACTCGGCATCACCGACCTGGATCCGCTGCAGCACGACCTGCTGTTCGAGCGGTTCCTGAACCCCGAGCGGGTCTCGATGCCGGACTTCGACATCGACTTCTGCATGGAGAAGCGCGACCGGGTCATCGATTACGTGGCGCGCAGCTACGGCCGGGACAAGGTCTCGCAGATCATTACCTTTGGCACCATGGCGGCCAAGGCCGTGGTTCGCGACGTCGGCCGGGTACTGGGGCACCCCTACGGCTTCGTCGACAGCATCGCCAAGCTGATCCCCTTCGAGCTGGGAATCACGCTCGAGGACGCCCTGGGCAAGGAACCGGAACTCAAGCGCCGTTACGAGGCCGAAGACGAGGTCCGCGACCTGATCGACCTGGCGCGCTCGCTCGAGGGACTGACGCGAAACGCTGGCACTCACGCCGGCGGCGTCGTCATTGCGCCGTCGGGGCTCACCGACTTCTCCGCCCTGTTCTGCGAGCAGGGCAGCACCTCGGTCGTGACGCAATTCGACAAGGACGACGTCGAGAAGGTCGGCCTGGTGAAGTTCGACTTCCTGGGCCTGCGGACGCTGACGGTCATCGACTGGGCAGTCGCCAACATCAACCGGCAGCGCGCCGACCGCGGTGAGCCACCGCTCGACATGGCGGCATTGCCGCTCGACGACGCTGCGACCTATAGCCTGCTGAAATCGTGCCGGACTACAGCGGTGTTCCAGCTGGAATCGCGCGGCATGAAGGACCTGATTCGCCGTCTGCAACCTGATTGCTTCGACGACATCGTCGCGCTGGTGGCGCTATTCCGTCCCGGCCCGCTGCAGTCGGGGATGGTGGAGGACTTCATCAGCCGCAAGCACGACCGCAGCGGCGCGACCATCGATTACCTGCACCCGAGCCTCGAGGCGGTGCTCAAGCCGACCTATGGCGTGATCCTGTACCAGGAGCAGGTCATGCAGATCGCACAGGTGCTGGCCGGTTACACGCTCGGCGGCGCCGACCTGCTGCGGCGCGCAATGGGCAAGAAGAAGCCGGAGGAGATGGCCAAGCAGCGCTCCGTGTTCGTCGAGGGCGCAACGGCGCGTGGCGTGCGGCAGGGGCAGGCGGCGCATATCTTCGACCTGATGGAGAAATTCGCTGGCTACGGCTTCAACAAGTCCCATTCGGCTGCCTACGCGGTGCTCTCCTACCAGACCGGCTGGCTGAAGACGCACTATCCGGCCGCATTCATGGCGGCGGTGCTGTCCACCGACATGGATCATACCGACAAGGTGGTGACCATCATCGACGAGTGCGCCGGTATCGGGCTGGCCGTGCTGCCGCCGGACGTCAACGAGTCGGTCTACCAGTTCACGGTCGCCGACGAGAAGACGATCCGCTACGGGCTGGGGGCGGTAAAGGGCGTGGGGCAGGGCGCGGTCGAAGCGATCATGCAGGAGCGTGCCGAGCGCGGGCCGTTCCGCGACCTCGGGGACCTGTGCCACCGTATCGACCTGTCGAAGGCCAACCGTCGTACGCTGGAGGCGCTGATACGCGCCGGCTGCATGGATGGGCTCGGTCCCAACCGCGCCACGCTGATGCACCAGCTGCCGTCTGCACTGCAGCTCGGCGAGCAGAGCACCCGGGCCACCGCGGCCGGCCAGGACGACCTGTTCGGGCTGGCGCCGGCGGCGGACGACTTGCTGGCGCCACCGCCGTTGCCGGTCGAGGAGATCCCGGACTGGAGCGAAGCGGTGCGTCTGCAGGGCGAGCGCGACACGCTCGGTCTGTTCCTGACCGGGCACCCCATCGCCGAATATGAGCGCGAACTCGCCGGCATCGTATCGGGCCGCATCGCCGATGTTGCGTCCGGCAAGCCGATCGGCGAGACGCCGCGGTTTGGCGGGGGCAAGCCGGTCACCCTGGCCGGGCTGGTGCTCGAGATACGCAAGCGAGGCAACCGCACCACGCTGGTGCTGGACGACCGCAGCGCACGTATCGAGGTCATGCTGTTCGAGGACGTGTTCCAGCAGCATCGCGACATCATCGCCCGCGACGCGATCCTGGTCGTCGAGGGACTGTTGCGTTTCGACGAGTTCATCGAGGACTGGCGAATCAACGCAAAGAAACTCACCAGCGTGGACACCGTCCGCGAGCGCGAGGCGAGGCGGATCGTTCTGCGCTGGCCGTCGAACGGCAATGGCGCCAGGCTCGTCGGTGAGCTCGAGGAAGTGCTGAAGCCGTTTCGCAGCGGCCGCTGCGGCGTCGCACTTCAGTATTCAAGCGATGATGCCAAGGCGGCCATCACGCTGGGCGAGGAGTGGCAGGTGCGCCCGACGCGCGAACTGCTGGAGCGGCTGGCGCAGCTGGTTGGTCGCGATTCGGTTCGCGTGGTGTACGGGCCCAGGCTGGACGGGTAGATGAGGGTTCAGGCCGCGCCGCGGGGCAGTACCCCGCTTGAGGTAGACTCACGCATACCATGAACATGCAATTCCTGGACTTCGAGCAGCCCATCGCAGAGCTCGAGGCGAAAATCGAAGAGCTCAAGTTCCTCGGTGACGATTCCGAGATCAACGTTGCCGAGGAAGTGAAGCGCCTGGAGGCCAAGAGCCGGGCGCTGACCTCGAGCATTTTCGCGAGCCTGACCCCATGGCAGGTGACGCAGCTCGGACGGCACCCCGGCCGGCCCTATACCCTCGACTACATCCCGATGCTGTTCACGGAGTTCACCGAGTTGCACGGCGACCGGATGTACGCGGACGACCCCGCTGTCGTGGGCGGGCCAGCCCGGCTCGACGGCAAGCCGGTCATGCTGATCGGCCAGCAGAAGGGGCGCGACACCAAGGAGCGGGTGCGCCGCAATTACGGCATGCCCAAGCCGGAGGGTTACCGCAAGGCGCTGAGGCTGATGAAGACGGCAGACCGTTTCCAGCTGCCGATCATCACGCTGATCGACACGCCCGGAGCCTACCCGGGGGTCGGCTCCGAAGAGCGCAACCAGTCCGAGGCGATCGCGCGCAACCTGTTCGAGATGTCGGAGCTGACCGTACCGGTGGTCAGCTGCGTAATCGGCGAGGGCGGGTCCGGCGGCGCGCTGGCGATCGGTGTCTGCGACCGGCTGATCATGCTCCAGTACAGCATCTATTCGGTGATTTCGCCGGAGGGCTGTGCCTCGATCCTGTGGAAGAGCGCGGACAAGAAGGAACTGGCCGCACAGGCGATGGGCATCACCGCCGACAGGCTGCGACGGCAGCGCCTGGTCGATGAGGTCGTCCGCGAGCCGCTCGGTGGCGCGCATCGCGACCCGCAGGCGATGGCGGAATCTCTCAAGACCTCCCTGGTCCGTCACCTGGCCGAAGTGTCCGCCCTGCCGCCGGGCGAGCTGCTCGAGAAGCGACGCGCCAAGCTACGCGGCTATGGGGTCTTCGGTGAATCCTAGGGGACCTTCCCACTTTTCCTGACTCGATGGCGCGCGGGCAGGGTGACGATGATGGACCGGAAAAAGGGGACTGTCCCCAATCTGCATAGGGAGCAGGCAGCCGCCACGCTCGACATTGCCCTCGAGTCGTCCCTCGCCCGACTGATCCCTGGCTATCCCGACGTCACGCTCTGCGTGGCCCTTTCCGGTGGCGTGGACTCCGTTGCGCTGCTGCATGCCGCGCATCGACTGTCATCGCGGGACCCGAGGATCCGCTTGCGTGCGATGCACGTTGACCACGGATTGCAGGGGGCCTCGAAGGCCTGGGCTTCCCGCTGCCAGGCTGTCTGCGACCGTCTGGGCGTGCCGCTGCAGGTGCTGGAACTTGGGCTGGTGGTCGCCAAGGGTGCGAGTGTCGAGGCCGAGGCACGCAGTGCGCGGTATTCCGCCATGGCGGACGCATTGCAGCCAGCCGAATGCCTGCTGACGGCCCACCACGCCGACGATCAGCTGGAAACGGTGTTGCTGCAGCTGTTTCGTGGCGCCGGCGTTTCCGGTCTGGCTGCGATGCCGAATTTGGCCCCGCTTGGCAGCGGGCACCACATCCGGCCCCTGCTCCACGTCGCCCGCGACGAGCTCGTTGCCTACGCGACAGCCAAGGGCCTCGACTGGGTCGAGGACCCGATGAACGTTGAATCCCGCTATGACCGCGCCTACCTTCGCCACCAGGTGCTGCCGGCCATCCGGGCGCGCTGGCCGGCCGTGGCGCGAACCGTTGGCCGAAGCGCGCGTCATTTCGCCGACGCGAAAGAGTTGCTCGCGGCGTTGGCACAAGCCGATGGCAAGGCGCTGGTGGACGATCCAGGGCGCCTCGAGATCGCCGGACTGGTGGCGCTGCCGCGCGAGCGGCAGGTGAACGTCCTGCGCTGGTGGATCGCAGAGCAGGGCCTGGGGACGCCTTCTACCGCGCGTCTGGCGTCGATCCTGCGCGACCTCGTGCCCGCCCGTGACGACGCACAGCCGGTGGTCACCTGGCCGGAAGGAGAAGTGCGGCGCTATCGGGGCAGGCTCTATGCGATGCAGCCGCTTGGCCAGGCGACGCAGCGGGCCTATGCAATTGAACCGGGACAGCGCCTGTTCATCGAGGGGACGGGATCCGTGGTGCTGGAGGAATCGACCGGCGAGGGGATCGACGCGGCACGCTTTCCCGGTCCCTATGAGCTGCGACTGCGGCGTGGCGGCGAGAAATTGCGACCGGCGGGTCGTGCAGAGGAAAGGTCCGTCGGACGATTGCTTGTGGAGGGAGGCGTCGAGCCCTGGCTGAGAGCGCGCGTACCGCTCGTCTACCACGGCAGCCGACTGCTTGCCGTGGCAGATCGGTGGCTGGCTGCAGAGGCCGTGGTCGCAGGTGATGGGCGCGGCCTGCAACTCCGGTGGATCGCGGCCGGCTGCGGCACACCAGCCCGGCGCCCGTAGGCGGGCCTTGCTGCCAGGTCGTCCGTGCAACGTCAGGCAGGGGACAGCCGGCTGGCGGAAGGGTCCGCCGTTCGGCGCGCTGCGCGGATGGCGACAGATCCAGCAGAAAATATGTCAACGGCCCGACAGATGCCCGGCCGTCGCGAGATTCGCGCGGTTGCGACGCGCAGAGGCCACGGGACTGAGAACCAGGTCACGTTCCTGAACCGCTCGTCCCCGTCCAGGCGCCGCATGTCGGAAAGGCCTCTCGGCCAGCGGGCGCAGCAGATAGCCTTGCGTCATGGCAGAAAGGCGGAGCTGACTCATGCGCAAATGGAGGGGTTTCACGCTGGTCGAGCTGATGATAGCGCTCGTGATCATCGCTATTCTTGCGGCGATCGCCGTGCCCAGCTATCGGGAATCCGTCAAGCGCGGCAACCGGCGCGCGGCGCAGTCCGCCATGATGGACATCGTCAATCTCGAGCACCAGTACTTCGCGGCAAACCGCGTCTATGCCACCAAGGCAGCGCTCGGCTACTCGCTGGCGCCGGAAGTCAGCAACAACTACACCTTCGACATAGCGCTCGACGCTGGACCGCCACCTGGGTTCAGCATCACGTTCACTGCGACCGGTGGGCAGGCGAGCGACGGCAATATCTCCATCAACAGCAACGGGGTGAAAACCCCCGCAGACAAGTGGTAGCCATGCGCATCAAGCTTGTACGACGGGAGGACGGCATGTCGATGGTCGAGGTGCTCGTCTCCATGGTGATCCTGTCCGTTGGCCTGCTCAGCCTGGTCGTGCTCCAGGGCCGCCTGCAGGTGCTTCAGGTCGAGTCCTACCAGCGCTCGCAGGGGCTGGTCCTGATGGAGGACATGGCCAGCCGGGTCTCGCTCAATCGCAACAACGCTGCCAGTTATGTCACCGCCAGCCCGCTCGGTGCCGGCATGACCTGCCCCACGACCACCGCGACGCGCCAGGAAGCGGACCTCAGCGAATGGTGCGCCGCCCTGCAGGGAGCGGCCGAGGATCTCGGTGGTTCCCAGGTGGGTGCCGTCGTGGGCGGTCGTGGCTGCATCCAGGACATCGGTGCCACCCCGGGCAGCGAGTACATGGTGACGGTCGCATGGCAGGGGATGACTCCCGTCAGCGCCCCGCCAGCGGGTGTTGATTGCGGGGAAGGACTCTACGATGGCGATGCCGATTCGCCCTGCCAGGATGACCTCTGTCGCCGCGTCGTCACGACGATCGTGCGAATCGCCAACCTCACGTGAACGCCATGCATTTGACATCACGTCCTCTACCAGCGATACGACCGACACGCCGCAGTGAAGCCGGCTTCACGCTCGTGGAGCTGATGGTATCCGTGGCCATCAGCCTCGTGATCCTGGCCGCGCTGGTCGCGATGTTCGTCAACACCAGCGGCCGGAGCCGGGAAATGGCGCGGACGAACAGCATGATCGAGAACGGCCGCCTCGCCACCCAGGTGCTGGAAAGCGACATTATCCACGCGGGATTCTGGGGGACCCACGTCCCGGCCTTCGACGACCAGACGACAACGGCTGTTCCGGCCGATACACCGCTGGGAGTGCCGGATCCCTGTCTCGCTTACGATCCGACCAACTGGGATGACCAGTACAAGGTGAACCTCATCGGGCTCCCCGTCCAGGTCTATGATGCGGCCTCGATCTGCGGTGGCGTGATCACGAACAAGCGTGCCAGCACGGACGTGCTGGTAGTGCGCCACGCAGACACCTGCACCCTGGAAACCGGGTCGGCCAACTGCCAGGCCGAAGTCGCCGGGAGACTGTACTTCCAGTCGAGCCTGTGCCTGACGGACCTGGTGCCCTATGTGTTCGACACGACCGGCTTTACCGTGCTGCAGCGGGACTGCACCACGGCGGCGGAACGGCGCAAGTTCGTTTCGAACATCTACTACGTGCGCGACTACGCCGTGACTGCCGGGGATGGCATACCGACGCTGATGCGCTCGGAGTTCGACCTGTCCGCCGGCGGCGTCCTGGAACACCAGCCACCGGTTGCGCTGATCGAGGGCATCGAGTCCTTCCAGGTAGAGCTGGGCATCGACGACATCAGTGAAACGGGCGCGGCCGTCGACTACACGGCGGCGGTCGACTGGCTCGACCCGAGTATCCGCACGACGCCCACCAACCGGGGCGACGGCGTGCCCGATGCCAACTTCATCACCTGCACCACGGCAGCGCCTTGTACGGTACCGGAGCTGATGAACGTCACGGCAGTCAAACTCTACGTGCTGGCGCGTGCCCGCGAGCCGTCCCGCGGCTATACGGACACGAAGATTTACGCAATGGCCGGCGGAACCACGCTTGGCCCGTTCAACGACAATTTCAAGCGGCACGTGTTCGTCACGACCGTGGGCCTGCCGAATTTCGCCGGACGAAGGTTCACCCCATGATGCCCCGTAAGCACCCTGCGCAACGCGGCGCCGCCCTGGTGGTCGGCATGATCATGCTGCTGCTCATTACGGTGATGCTCATCACTGCGCTCAACCTGGGTACCACGAATTTCAGGGCGGTGAGCAACATGCAGTTCCGGAACGAGGCTATCGCCGCTGCGAATGCCGCCATTGAGCAGGTGATCAGCTCCCCATTCACGGATGCACCGGCTGCCGAGAGCATCAATGTGGACATCGACAACAACGCGCCGGTGGATTACGTGGTGGAGGTTGCCGAGCCGCAGTGCATCTTCGCGGCCCAGGCCTTCGGCGCCGACCCCAGCAGCCTGTCGCTACCTGTCTCGATGACGGTAGCGTCGACCTGGAACACGGTCTGGGACCTCGACGCGACGGTGAATGGCGCCTCCAATGCAGGCGGCGCGGCGGTCCGCGTACGCTCCGGCGTGCGGGTCCTGTTGACCGAATCGCAAAAGAACACGGTGTGCCCATGACACGGACAGCAAACATGAAGACCATGACTCGAAGCGGATTCCTATTCTCGGGCCTGGCGATGGCCGTGCTGGCCTGGCACTCGCCGGCGTCGGCCGAGGACATCGACCTGTTCGTGCAGCCAGGCGGCGGGGCGGCCGGCATCCCGAACGTGCTGATCCTGCTCGACAACACGGCCAACTGGAGCCGCAACGTCGATGGCCAGGCGATCAACATCAACGAGCGCCAGGCACTGATCCAGACCGTCGACAACCTTCCCGTCGACGACGATGGCTCGGCGAAGTTCCGGGTTGGCCTGATGCTTTTCACCGAAACGGGCAACCCGAACAACAACTATGACGGCGGTTACATCCGGGCGGCCATCCGCGACATGACCGAGGTCAACCAGACCAAGTACATGGCGCTGCTGAACAGCCTCGACGGAAATGGCGACAAGTCGAATGGCGGCAAGGCCGGCAAGACCATGTCGGAGGTCTACCAGTATTTCAAGGGTCTGCCGCCCTTCTCGGGCAACCAGAAGGTGAAGACCGACTACACCGGCAACACGTCGGGCACCGCTGCATCAAGGGCCATCTATGCACTGCCGGGCAACGCCATCAATGCCTTCGCCGGATCGCCCTACAACAGTCCGCTGAATCCGGTCAGCTGTGGTAACACTTACCTCATCTACATCAGTAACGGTGCGGTGCAGGACAACAACTCGGACAATCGGACCGCCGCGACCCAGCTTGCCAGCGCTGCATCGGCCGAGGGAATCGCCGGCGCCACGAGCACCATTCCGATCTCGCCGAGCGGTTCACAGAACAACATTGCCGACGAGTGGGCGCGGTTCATGAACCGCAGCAGCCTCGGCGTCATGACCTACACGGTCGACGTCGACCGGATCACGACCGGCCAGGGTCCGGGCTGGACCGCGATGCTCCAGAGCATGGCAGGCGTCAGCGACGGCAAGTACTTCTCGGTCACCTCCGGCAACGGGGGCGCCGAGATTTCGGAAGCCCTGGGCCGGATCTTCTCTGAGATCCAGGCGGTCAACAGCGTGTTCGCGTCGGTCAGCCTCCCGGTCAGCGTCAACACCGAGGGCACCTACCTGAACCAGGTGTTCGTCGGCATGTTCCGACCGGATGCCAATGCCCTGCCGCGCTGGGACGGCAACATGAAACAGTACAAGCTCGGCATCGCCAACGGCGCCCTGCGGACGCTGGATGCGGACGACCAGCTTGCCATCAACCCTGTGACCGGTTTCCTGACCGAGTGTGCCCGCAGCTTCTGGACGCCGTCGGCCACCGATACCTACTGGCAGTTCCGGCCACAGGGAGGCTGCCTGGCGGTGCCCAATTCCGATGCATCCAACTACCCGGACGGAAATGTCGTCGAGAAGGGCGCCCAGGGACACAAGCTGCGCGGCTCCACCAGCCGCAGGCTGAAGACCTGTTCGCCCGTCTTTGGTTCCTGCTCCACCCTGACCGACTTCGTCACCGCGAACGCCAGCATCACTGCGCCATTGATAAATGCAGTGGACGCCACGGAGAGGACGAAGCACATCAACTGGAAGCGCGGCCTGGACGAAGACAACGAGAATCTCAACGGGGCCACGACGACCGAGATGAGACCGTCCATCCATGGCGACGTCATTCACTCGCGTCCGATAGCCATCAACTACGGCACCGACGCCAATCCCGAAGTCATCGTGTTCTATGGCGGCAACGACGGTATCCTGCGGGCCGTCAACGGCAACCGCACTCTCGCGGTCGGCCCAGGTGGCAGCCCGGTCGAGGCGGGAAGCGAACTCTGGGCCTTTATCCCGCCAGAGTTCTACCCGACAAGCATCGATCGCCTGCGGGACAACGATGTTCCAATCAGTTTCACGGGCTCGACCTCGCCGCCGACGCGGCTGCCCAAGCCTTACGGCGTCGACGGGCCGATTGCTGCCTACGTGGACGGGAATGACACCTGGATCTACGCGGCCATGCGCCGGGGTGGGCGAGTCCTCTATGCCTTTGACATGAGCGGCATCGTGGACGATCCGGCGAGCCCGACCCTCCTCTGGAAGAAGGGCTGTCCGAACCTTGGCGACGATACGGGTTGTTCGAGCGGGTTCGACGGCATCGGCCAGACCTGGTCGGCCCCCAAGGTCATGAAGACCCAGGGTTACGCGACCGCGGGTTCACCGGATCCGATGCTGATCATGGGCGGTGGTTATGACCCATGCGAGGATGACGACGCGCATACCTGCACGTCCGATGCGAAGGGACGAGAGGTCTACGTGCTGGATGCCGCCAGCGGCGCGCTGCTGAAGTCCTTCGACACCGATCGTCCGGTGGTCGGCGATGTGTTCGTCGTGCCGGACGGGACCACCGGGCTCGCCAAGTACGCCTATGCAGCCGACGCGGGCGGCAATATCTACCGCATTGCCGGGGCCGGTGGTACCGCGCCCTTCAACTCGACCGTGCCTGGCGACTGGACCATGACCAAGATCGCCTCACTGGGCTGCGACACGGTGAACGATACGAGCCCGTCTACCGCCTGCCCGATGAACCGGAAGTTCCTGTTCTCGCCGGACGTGGTCCAGGCCTCAGGCGGTGGTCCCTACTACCTGCTGATCGGTTCCGGCGACCGCGAGAAGCCGCTCAGGGTGTTCGATGCGGCCCTGGCTGTCCAGAATTACTTCTTCATGGTCAGGGACGTACCCGGAGATACCGACTGGCCGCCGGATGGATCCGTCATCGGCCTCAATTCGCTCGTGGCGATCGACCCGCTCGCGACGGATCCGCCGGACCCGACGCTGCTGGAGAACTCAAAGGGCTGGGCCCTGCCCATGCGAGCTGGCGAACAGGGCGTGACCTCGGCCATTACCGTCTTCGGCGTAACAACGTTCAGCACGCACACGCCAACCCTGCCGGTACCTGGCTCATGCAGCTCGAACCTGGGAACGGCGCGGGTCTACAACCTGCTGTTCAAGAATGCCGCGGCCCTGGGTGCGGTCAATAACCGCGACCAGGAGATTTCCGGCGGCGGGCTGCCACCCTCGCCGGTGGCAGGACAGGTCACCCTCGATAATGGCGTTACCGTGCCGTTCGTGATCGGCGCAGATCCGAGCGGGCCGCTCGAGGCCACCATTCCGCCTGCACCGATCACCGGTACGCAGCCGAAAGGCCTGACCTACTGGTACATCGAGAAGTGAGCAGAGATCCGGCCATGAACAAGACCAACCCAGGGCACGGTCCGATCAGCAAGCGGATAGGCCGTGCCCAGGGATTCACGCTGCTGGAACTGATGATTACCATCTCGATCGCCGCGATCCTGCTGGCGATCGCGGTGCCTTCTTTCCGGAACGCCTCACTCGGCAGCACACTCGGTTCCATTGCCAACAACATGGTCGCGAGCGTGCAGCTGGCCCGAAGCGAGGCTATCAAGCGTAATTCGGTGATTACGCTCTGTGCGTCGACCAATGGCACGAGTTGCGCGACCACGACGACGCCCGGTTGGGAGCAGGGCTGGATCGTCCTGAATGGGGCAAACGTGCTGCAGGTCCAGCAGGCCCTGCCGGCGGGCTGGAAGGTCACGCAGGGTGGCGGAACCAGTTCCATCAGCTTCCAGCCGATCGGGGTGGGGGCGACCGCGGCGAGCTTTACCGTCTGCCGCTCCTCACCCGTCGGCAGCCAGGAGCGCGTGGTCACGATCAGTGCCACCGGGGTCGCCTACGTGACCCGGACCACCGCCGGGGCCTGCTCGTAGCACTCCCGCCCGGCGGATCGCGACGCAACCCCGTTGCGTCAATCCCTTATGCCGCTTTCCTCATGACGCGGCTCACATTCCGGTTGGCTGCCCGGACCCCACTCCGGTAAACTGACTTCCCGTCGTACCTGGGCCTTTGCCGGCGGCCGCTCCGGGCCAATGCCGCGAAGGCCCGCTCGTTTTCTGACTGCGGCGGGAGTGCCCGATGACCCGTTTTGTATTCGTGACCGGCGGCGTGGTTTCCTCGCTCGGCAAGGGCATCGCCGCGGCCTCGCTCGGCGCCATTCTCGAGGCGCGGGGCCTGAAGGTCTCGATGGTCAAGCTCGACCCCTATATCAACGTCGACCCGGGCACCATGAGCCCGTTCCAGCACGGCGAGGTGTTCGTCACCGCGGACGGGACGGAGACCGACCTTGACCTGGGCCATTACGAGCGCTTCGTCCGCACGACCACGGGCCGTCACAGCAACTACACGACCGGCCGCATCTACGAGAGCGTCATCGCCAAGGAGCGCCGCGGCGACTACCTCGGCGCCACCGTGCAGGTCATTCCGCACATCACCGATGAGATCCGCCGCTGCGTCAAGCTCGGCGCGGGCGATGCCGACGTGTGCATGGTGGAGATCGGCGGTACGGTCGGCGACATCGAGTCGCTGCCGTTCCTGGAGGCCATCCGCCAGATGGGCGTGGAGCTCGGCCGCAACAACGTCGTGTATCTCCACCTGACGCTGGTCCCCATCGTCGGCGGCTCGGGCGAGATCAAGACCAAGCCGACGCAGCACTCGGTCAAGGAACTCCGCGGCATCGGCATCCAGCCGGATATCCTGTTATGCCGTTGCAAGGACCCGCTGCCCGACGAGCAGCGCCGCAAGATCGCGCTGTTCACCAACGTCGAGGAGCGCGCGGTCATCTCGGCAGTCGATTCCGACGACATCTACAAGATCCCGCTGCTGCTGCGCGAGCAGAAGCTGGACGACATCGTCTGCGACAAGCTGCGCATCGACGCGCCACCGGCCGACCTGGCCCAGTGGGAAGAAGTGGTTGCGGCGCGCCATGCCTACGAGGCGACGGTCAACATCGCCATGGTCGGCAAGTACGTGCAGATCCGCGATTCCTACATTTCACTCAACGAGGCGTTGCAGCACGCCGGGCTCAAGACCCGCTGCCGGGTCAGGATCCACCACATTGAATCGGTGGACATCGAGAAGACCGGGACCGGCTGCCTGGCCGACATGGACGCGATCCTGGTGCCAGGCGGGTTCGGCGAGCGCGGCATCGAGGGCAAGGTCAAGGCGGTGCGCTACGCCCGCGAGCGCGGGATTCCCTACCTTGGTATCTGTCTCGGCATGCAGGTGGCGGTCATCGAGTTCGCGCGCGACGTGCTGGGCCTCGAAAGCGCGCACTCGACCGAGTTCAGCCGGAAGACGCCGGATCCGGTCATCGCCCTGATTACCGAGTGGCGGGACCGCACCGGCAGCATGGAGACGCGGGACGAGCAGTCCGATCTGGGCGGCACGATGCGCCTGGGCGCCCAGGAAGCGCGACTCAAGCCGGGCAGCAGGGCGCACGAGATCTACGGCAGCGACATCGTCCTGGAGCGCCACCGCCATCGCTACGAGTTCAACAACAACTACATGCAACGGATGGAGCAGGCCGGCATGGTGTTTTCGGGCCTCTCATCGGATAACCTGGTCGAGGTGGTCGAGCTGCCGTCGCATCCCTGGTTCGTGGCGGTGCAGTTCCATCCCGAGTTCACCTCGAACCCGCGCGATGGTCATCCGCTGTTCACCGGTTTCGTGCGTGCCGCGCGCCAGCAGGCAGCGGGCAAGCTGCCCAAGGCCGCCAGCGCATGAAACTGTGCGGCTTCAAGGTTGACCCTGACCGCCCCTTGTTCCTGATCGCCGGGCCCTGCGTGGTCGAGAGTGAAGCGCTGACGCTAGACATTGCGGGCCAGCTGCGAGAACTGACCGCGGAGCTCGGCGTGCCATTCATCTTCAAGGCGTCCTACGACAAGGCCAACCGCTCCTCGCACGAGTCCTACCG
This sequence comes from uncultured Gammaproteobacteria bacterium, assembly GCA_963715485.1. Classification (GTDB taxonomy): domain Bacteria; phylum Pseudomonadota; class Gammaproteobacteria; order Steroidobacterales; family Steroidobacteraceae; genus SG8-30. Next base: position 2,384,740 of record OY970244.1, on the reverse strand, counting down.
CGGGCCAGGCATCGAGGAAGGCTTGCGCATCCTCGGTGAGGTCAAGCGCCAGCTCGGCGTGCCGGTACTGACAGACGTGCACGAGGACACGCCTTTCGACGAGGTCGCATCGGTGGTCGACGTCCTGCAGACGCCGGCCTTCCTGTGCCGTCAGACCAATTTCATCGTCAAGGCCTGCTCGCAGGGCAAGCCCGTCAACATCAAGAAGGGGCAGTTCCTGAGTCCCTGGGAAATGGGCAACGTCATCGACAAGGCGAGGTCGACCGGCAACGAGCAGGTCATGGCCTGCGAACGCGGCTTCAGCTTCGGCTACAACAACCTGGTATCCGACATGCGCTCGCTGGCCGTGATGCGTGGCTTCGGCGTACCAGTGGTGTTCGACGCCACGCATTCGGTGCAGCTACCAGGCGGCAAGGGCTCGGCCTCGGGCGGACAGCGCGAATTCATTCCGGTGCTGGCCCGCGCGGCCGTCGCCGCGGGCGTGTCGGGGCTCTTCATGGAAACGCACCCGAAGCCCGAGGAAGCGCTGTCCGACGGCCCGAACGCATGGCCGCTGCCGCGCATGCGTTCCTTGCTGGAAATACTTTTGGAAATCGACCGCGTCGTGAAGTCGGCGCCCTTCGAGGAGGATTCCCTGTGAGCAGGATCGCTGACATCCGCGGCCGCGAGATCATCGACTCGCGCGGTAATCCCACGGTCGAGGCCGACGTCGTGCTCGAGTCGGGCGTCATGGGCCGTGCCGCGGTGCCCTCGGGCGCCTCCACGGGAACCCGCGAGGCCGTGGAGCTTCGTGACGGCGACAAGGCCCGCTACCTCGGCAAGGGCGTGCGCAAGGCCACTGGCCATGTCAACAAGGAGCTGCGCGACGCCTTGCTTGGCGACGATGCCGCCGACCAGGTCGGGCTGGACGAAAAGATGTGTTCGCTGGACGCCACGCCGAACAAGTCCCGTCTCGGTGCGAACGCCATCCTCGCGGTATCGCTCGCGGCCGCCCACGCCACGGCGCGCGAAAAGGGCGTGGGACTCTACCGGCACCTGGGCGGCGAGGGAGCAACCGGTATGCCGGTGCCGATGATGAATATCATCAACGGTGGGGCGCATGCGGACAACAGCCTCGACATCCAGGAATTCATGATCCTGCCAGTCGGCGCGCCGAGCTTCTCGGAGGCGTTGCGCTATGGTGCCGAGGTTTTCCACACGCTGAAGAAACTGCTGCACCAGCGTGGCCTCAACACGGCGGTCGGCGACGAGGGAGGCTTTGCCCCGAACCTGCCATCGAATGAAGCGGCGCTCGCCACGATCCTGGAAGCCATCGAAGTCGCCGGCTACAGGGCGGGGCAGGACATCTACCTCGGGCTGGACGTCGCCAGCAGCGAGTTCCACAAGGGCGGTCGCTACGTGCTGGAGTCGGAGAACCGGCAGTTTTCGAGTGCCGAGTTCGCCGACTACCTCGCGGAGCTGGTGTTCCGCTACCCGGTGATCACCGTCGAGGACGGCATGGCAGAGGCTGACTGGGATGGCTGGGCCGTGCTTACTGCCAAGCTTGGCTCGCGCGTGCAACTCGTTGGCGACGACCTGTTTGTCACCAACACCAGCATCCTGGCGGAAGGCATCGAGAAGAAAGTTGCCAACTCGATCCTGATCAAGCCGAACCAGATCGGCACGCTGACCGAGACACTGGCCGCCATCGAGATGGCGAGCAGGGCAGGTTACTCGTCGGTGGTGTCGCACCGTTCGGGCGAGACCGAGGACTCAACGATTGCCGACATCGCCGTCGGGACGGCTGCGACGCAGATCAAGACCGGCTCGCTCTCGCGTTCCGATCGCATAGCAAAGTACAACCAGTTGCTGCGCATTGAGGCGGAGCTTGGCGCGCGCGCGGTGTATGCGGGGAAGGGCGCATTTCCCGTCAAAATCGCGCAGGAACGGTGAGCCCTCAGCGGGGGCTGACCCCAAAATGGGGCTGTCCCCTACCGGAGAAGCCGGCCTTTCCCGTCGACTGGGCTCGAACTGTGGTCCCCCGATCCCTCTAAATGACCTCCGAAACTGTTGCCAACTACTTGACAAGACGTGATATTCTGCCATCCCCATGAGGGTCCTCTTCGGTTTCCTGGTCGTCGCGCTGGTGCTCATGCAGTACCGGCTCTGGATTGCCGAGGACGGCTATCGCGAGATCTGGCAGCTTGAGGCCGCGGTAGCCTCCCAGGAAGGCGAGAACGAAATCCTGCGCCAGCGCAATGGCCAGCTGAAGGCCGAGGTCCAGGACCTGAAGAAGGGCCTCACTGCCCTCGAGGAACGCGCGAGGCATGACCTTGGCATGATCGGCTCGGGCGAAACCTTCTACCAGGTCGTGGATGTCGCCGACCTACCGCCGGTCCGCGCGCGCATGGAGCCATCCACGACTGAAGCCGCTCTGAAGCGGTAGCCGGAATGCCTGCGCGCATCTGGTTCGTCGTGCCGGCAGCCGGCGCGTCGCGTCGCCTGGGTGGGTCGACTCCCAAGCAATATCTTCCTCTCGCTGGCCGCAGCGTCATCGAGCACACGCTCGGCATCCTGATATCGCATTCCGGGATTGCGGGCGGCGTGGTGGTGCTTGCGCCCGAAGATCGAGATTGGCGGGAGCTGCCGGCGCAATTGCGCGATGCGGTCTCCACTGCGATCGGCGGCCGTGAGCGTTGCCACTCGGTGCTGGCCGGATTGCAGGCACTGAAATCAGCATCGGAGGACGACTGGGTCGTGGTCCACGACGCGGCGCGTCCCTGCCTGCCGGCATCCGACCTGCAACGATTGATCGACGCCTGCAGTAGCGATCCGGTTGGTGGGTTGCTGGCGGTTCCGGTGGCCGACACGCTCAAACGTGGTGATGGCGCGGGGCGCGTTGCGCAGACCGTGGCGCGCGACCGCCTGTGGCGGGCCCAGACGCCGCAAATGTTCCGCCTGGGCCAGCTTACCCGGGCCCTCGATCGTGCCATAGCTGCAGGCGAGGCTCCTGGCGATGAAGCAACGGCAATGGAGGCAGCGGGCCTGAAGCCCTTGCTCGTAGAGGGCTCGCCGCTCAACATCAAGATCACGCACCCGGCGGACCTGGAGTTCGCGGTCAATGTGCTTGGATCGCGAGGGGAGGCAGGACGGTGAGGATAGGCAGCGGCTTTGACGTGCACGCATTCGGGCCAGGCGACCACGTCATGCTCGGTGGGGTACGCATTGCGCACACAGCCGGGCTGATGGCGCACTCTGACGGCGACGTCGTGCTGCATGCGCTCGCGGATGCGTTGCTGGGTGCAATCGCGGGCGGTGATATCGGACTGATCTTTCCCGATACCGATCCCGCCTGGCGGGGCGCTGACAGCCGCGCGCTGCTCAGGCAGGTCGCCGGGCTCGTCGCCGGCAAGGGTTACCGGGTACTGAACTGCGATGTCACGGTGCTCGCCCAGGCGCCGCGCATCGGACCCCATCGCGAGGCGATGCGTGAAAATATCGCTGCCGACCTCGGCATCGAAACTGCGCTGGTAAGCGTCAAGGCAACAACGACCGAGGGCCTGGGATTCGTCGGTCGGGCCGAGGGTATTGCTGCGCAGGCGAGCGTGCTGCTGGCGGCAGCGGACGCCGGCACCCGGTGACCGGCAGCCCGGACGAGGGGGCGGAGATCCCCACGAAATGGCTTGCCGCGGCCCTTGACCCGCCCCGCGCGCTGGGTATTCCGCAAGTGACTGGTCGCCTGCGCGCTGCGCCAGAGGACTTCATTGTCGAGGAGCAGCTCGGCTTCGCGCCGGACGGTGGCTCCGCCCACCTGATGCTTTCCGTCGAGAAGACGGACGCGAACACGCTCTACGTTGCGCGGGTGCTGGCCCGGTTCGGCGGAGTGCGGGCGGCTGACGTTGGTTTCGCCGGGCTCAAGGACCGCCGTGCGGTAGCGACGCAGTGGTTCTCGGTGCCGTCAGGCCGCCCGCTCGAGGAATGGCGTGCCTGCCAGGGAGAAGGATTCAGGGTTCTCGAGGCCCATCCCCATTCGCGAAAACTCAGGCGTGGGGCGCTCGCCGGCAACCGGTTCCGCATTGCCGTGCGCGACCTCGGTGGAGATGCCGAGTCGCTGCCGACCCGACTCGGGCAGCTGTCGGCCCAGGGCGTGCCAAATTACTTCGGGCCGCAGCGCTTCGGGATACATGGAAGAAATCTATCGCGCGTCCAGGCCTGGCTGGATACCGGCCAGCTGCCGCGTGATCGGGACACGCGTGGCTTCATCCTCTCGGCCGCGCGCTCGCTGGCATTCAACACGGTGCTGGCGGCACGCGTGACACGAGGCGACTGGAACCGGCTGCTGCCGGGCGAGGTTGTCAACCTGGCCGGCTCAGGCAGCGTCTTCCTTGCGGAGGACATCGATCCGGTCCTGGTGGGGCGCTGCGAAGCCAGGGACATACATCCGTCCGGGCCCCTTGCGGGTGAACGTGGCCTGCCGCCGGCGGGCGAGGCGGCCGCGGTCGAGGCAGCTGCGCTGGCGCCGCTGGATGGCCTGATTTCCATGCTCAGGGAAGCGGGCCTCGAGGCATCACGCCGGCCGCTGCGACTGCTGGTCAACGGCCTGGAATGGTCGATCGACAGCGATGGCCTCCATGTCGCCTTCGAACTCCCACGCGGTGCGTTTGCCACGGCTGTGCTGCGCGAACTGCTCGACTTTGATGCTGCCGCGCTGCCCGGCGGCGAGGAATAGGGGATCCGTGCCACAGCTCCTGCAGGTGGCCGGTCAGCGCTTGAGCAGCACGCATATCGCACCGGTTCCACCATGCGCCGGGCGCGCCGAGCAGAAGGCGAACACCGACTCGTTCTTGCGCAGCCACAGGTTGACCGATTTCTTCAGCACTGGTCCGCGCGGACCCGAGCCACGGCCCTTGCCGTGAATGATCCGCACACAGCTCCGCCTCCGCGCCACGGCCTGGGCAAGGAAGTCCCGCACGGCATCGCGTGCTTCGACGGCGATGAGGCCGTGCAGGTCAAGTTCGTCCTCGATCGCGAAGCGGCCGCGGCGCAGGTCACGCAGCAGCCTCTCCGGCAGTCCGGGTCGCCTGAACAGGATCTCGTCGCCGGTCTCGACGCCGAGATCCGCGGCATGGTGGGTCAGGCTCTCGTCCAGCACGGCCTGTTCGTCGGCTCGCCGGAAGATGGCCTGCGGCCGGGGACGGAGTCTCGCCGGCTCATGCCGGTCCCGTTCGAGCGGCTTGGCGCCGACGACGGCTTGTCGGAAGAGTTCCTTCTCGTCTTCGTTCATGGCGGTCCTGCGATTGTCGATCGGAGAGGCCGGGTTCAGCACGATACGGGAACTGTCCCCGCAGGGGACTGTCCCCCGCCGTTCAAGTGGGGTCGGACCTCGGTTTCGAGTATATTGCCCCGTCGCCCGCCACACGACCCGGGCATCAAATTCGAAGACTGGCCGTGAAGATCCTGCTAGCCAACGACGACGGGTACCGGGCGCCGGGCCTGCGTAGCCTGAAAGACGCGTTGTCCGGCGTCGCGCCACTTACCGTGGTCGCGCCGGACCGCAACCGCAGCGGCGCCAGCAACTCGCTGACGCTCGACGCGCCCCTGCGCGTGCAACAGGCCGAAGAAGACGTCTGGTACGTGATCAATGGCACGCCGACCGACTGTGTTCACCTGGCCATCACCGGGTTGTTCGATCACGAATTCGACATGGTGGTATCCGGTGTCAACGATGGTGCCAACCTGGGCGACGACGTGCTCTACTCCGGGACGGTCGCGGCGGCGGTCGAGGGCCGATTCCTGGGACTGCCTACGATTGCGGTATCGCTGGTTCCCGAGCGTGGCCAGGCCCGGCATTTCGAAACCGCCGCGCGCGTAGCGAGGAGCCTCGTCGACCGACTCCTGTCGGAACCGCTGCACCAGTCGACCATATTGAACGTCAACGTGCCCGATCTACCGTTCGAGAAGATCCGGGGATTCGAGGCGACCCGCCTGGGCTATCGGCATCGCGCCGAAGCCGTCGTCAAGGCACGTGACCCGCGCGGTCGCGACATCTATTGGATCGGGGCGGCGGGGCCCGGGCAGGATGCGGGGCCCGGCACGGACTTCCATGCGGTCGCCAACGGTTTCGTTTCGGTGACGCCGCTGCAGGTCGACCTGACACGGCACGGTGCCATCGACGGACTGCGTGCCTGGCTGCAGGAGCCCAACACGTGATGCAAGACAGCGGCAGCGGGCATTCCGGCATCGGCATGACCTCGGCCCGGACCCGCGAGCGGCTGATCCAGCGGCTCATGGAGCAGGGAATCCGCGACCCGCGGGTACTAGACCGTATCCGCAACGTGCCGCGCCACCTGTTCATGGACGAAGCGCTCGCCAGCCGCGCCTACGAGGACACCGCATTGCCCATCGGCTTCGGTCAGACTATCTCGCAGCCTTATGTGGTTGCGCGGATGACCGAGGCGGTGACAGTCGGTGGCACACCGGAAAAGGTCCTCGAGGTAGGCACCGGTTGTGGCTATCAGACGGCGGTGCTCGCACCGCTCGTAGGCAAGCTCTACAGCATCGAGCGCATCGCACCGCTGCTCGACAAGGCCAGGCAGCGGGTCAAGGAACTCGGCCTGAAGAATGTCCGGTTCAAGCATGCCGATGGTGCCGACGGCTGGAAGAGCCTGGCGCCATTCGACGCCATCCTGGTCGCGGCCGCGCCGCACGCGGTGCCAATGAAACTCCTCGAGCAACTCAAGGACGGCGGCAGGCTGGTGGCCCCGATCGGTCCCGAGGGGCAGCAGGAACTGCTGCGGCTGACGCGACGCGGCGATCAGTACATTCGTGAGCGGCTCGGTTTCGTCAGCTTCGTGCCACTCGTGGGCGGCATCTCCTAGGCCGCCCGCGCGCAGGTCAATGCACGGCTCCCGATCCGGACGGCACCAGGGAATTCGCAGGCTGGTTTGTCTGTTGCTGGCTGCTGCCGTGCTGGTCGCGGCCTGCGGCGGCGAACCCCGCAAGCGCCAGCCACCCGAGTACTACGTCGTCCACTCGGGCGACACGCTGTACTCGATCGGTTGGCGCTACGGCCTCGACTACCGTGATATCGCGCGCTGGAACGGCATCGGCCGCGATTACCGCATCGATGTCGGTCAACGCCTGCGCCTGCGACCGCCCCGGGGCGGCGCAGCCACGCAGCAGTCCACCGGCACCGGTCCGGCGAAACCACGTTCGACCGGACCGCCGGCTGCCCTGCCTCCGGCGCCGCCCTGGATCTGGCCGGTGCAGGGCGGTCGCGTCGCTGGCCCCGTGCGCCAGCCTTCCGGCGGGGTTGGCCTCAGGATAGACGGCACGCTCGGCCAGGCCGTACTCGCCGCCGCCGATGGCAAGGTTGTGTACACGGGTAGCGGCTTGCTCGGCTACGGCGAGGTCATCATCGTCAACCACGCCCGCGGCTGGCTGACCGCCTATGGACACAACTCGTCGGTGCTGGTGCAGGAAGGCGAAGAGGTGAGGGCGGGCCAGCGAATCGCGACCATGGGCCTGGGGACGGGGCAGCAGCCGATGCTGTACTTCGAAATCCGCATCGAGGGCACGCCGATCGACCCGCTGTCGCAGTTGCCGCGGCGTTGACGGCCGGCGCCCGCTTGAATGCCGAGGGCGGCGCAATGGCCCGGGCCGGCCCGCTGGCTGCGGGCGGGGAATTCCCCCTTTCGCTCCGAAAATCGACAGTCGCTCGCTGAGAAACCCTGGCCTCGCATGCGTGCGGGTTGGCGGCAGCGTGACGACACGCACGGGCGCGGGAGGGCCGGCCACCGAAGCGAGCGAGTTTCTGCCTTTCCGAGCGAGCGCAGCGTGGGCCGGCCTGACCAGCGCCTGCCTTTCTGATGACGCTATGGCAATAGTCCGGGCCGGCCCGCTGGCGGCGGGCGGGGAGTTCCCCCTTTCGCTCCGAAAGCCGACAGTCGCTTCAGGGGGAACCCCGCCCTGGCTGCGCGCCAGCCGTTTGCCACAGCGCCGATCCGCGCGGGCGCGGGAGGACTGGTCCCCGGAGCGAGTGAGTTTCTGCCTTTCCGAGCGAGCGCAGGGCCGGCCAGGCCGACTAGCGCCCGCCCGAACGATGAGTCCACCACAATGGTCTTGACCGGCCCGCTGGCTGCGGGCGGGAATTCCCCCTTTCGCTCCGAAAGCCGACAGTCGCTGCAGGGGTAACTCCCCGCCCTGGCCGCGTGCCGGCGTGGCGTCGTGACGCTCTGCGCGGGCGACGAGGGCCGGTCGGGCCAGCGCACATGTGTCTTGCAAAGCTGGCAATGATCCGCAAGCGCGGCGGGTGACCGCTGCCGTCAGAGGATCAATGCCAGGACGACGTTGCGGCCTTCGGCGAGCAGGACGTTGTAGGTTCGGCAGGCGGCGCCGTTGTCCATGACCTCGAAGCCAACACCCCGCGCGGCGATCGCCGCATGGACGCGGGGCGTAGGAAAGACCTGCCGCTCCCCGGTACCGAGCAGGACGATTTCCGGCCCGAGGCCGAGGATCGTCTCGACGTCTTCCTCGACCAGCCGGGCAGCGTCGTTGGCCTGCCAGTCCTCAACGATGGCGGTTGGGCTGACGACTACGCTGTTGCGGAACAGGCGCGTGCCGATGCGCACTTCGCCGGGGGCGCGTGCAGTCACGGCATTCAGTGCCGCGGAGTTTTCGAGCGTGAACTTCATCTGGCCTCCAACTATACCGGCCCGGGTCCGTCATGGCCGGTATCATGTGCGGCCCATGACGCCGCCTGACATCGCCATCGCCGACATCTCGATGCCTGCCCAGGGCAACCATGCGTCGCGGCCTGTGTGGCACCAGGTGTCGCGATGAAACGACCTGAGATTGTCAGGCGCAAGGCCCCCGAGTCGTCCGCGTTGCCCGACTCGCTGCATCCGGTGCTGAGGCGGGTTTATGCGGCACGCGGCATCGGCGGGGCCGATGAACTCGAACTGGGCCTCAGGAACCTGCTTCCGGTCTCGCTGTTGGACGGCGTGGAGGCCGGGGTGGACCTGCTGCACGGCTACCTGCAGAGCGGTTCCAGGATTGTGATTGTCGGCGACTACGACGCCGACGGGGCCACCAGCACCGCGTTGATACTCCGGCACCTCGCCCGGCTGGGCTTCGCGAACGTCGGTTTCCGGGTCCCGGACCGGATGCGACACGGCTACGGACTAACCGCCGGTCTGGTCGAGGAGATGGCAGCCGATCAACCGGCGTTGATCATCACCGTGGACAACGGGGTCGCTGCACATGGCGGTATCGAGGCCGCGCGCCACCGCGGCATCGACGTACTGGTGACCGACCATCACCTTCCCGGTCCGGAGCTCCCGCGTTGCGCCGCCATGATCAACCCGAACCTGGCCGGCGCCGCGTTTCCCAGCAAGGCGCTGGCGGGAGTAGGGGTCGCATTTTACCTGATGGCGGCGCTGACACGCCGGCTGGAGGCAGAGCGCGGCCTGCGCCTGCCGCCGGTTGCCGACCTGCTTGACCTGGTGGCGCTCGGTACCGTCGCCGACCTCGTGTGCCTGGACCGGAACAATCGCATCCTGGTAAACGAGGGCCTCCGGCGCATCCGTGCCGGCCGCGGCGTCGCCGGCCTGCGCGCGCTGGCGGAGGTGGCCAGGCGCAAGTTCGCAACCCTGTCCGAGCGCGATCTCGGGTTTTCGATTGCGCCGCGGCTGAACGCCGCGGGTCGAATTGATGACATGACCGTCGGGATACGCTGCCTGCTGAGCGACGATCCGGGCGAAGCGCTCGAGCTTGCGGCACAACTCGACCAGCTGAACCTGGAGCGCCGCGACATCGAGGAGAAGATGCGCGGCGAAGCGGTCGATATCCTGCGCCGCATCCGCATCGAGGAAGGCAGCCTGCCGGCGGGCGTAACCCTGTTCGACGAGGCCTGGCATGCAGGTGTCGTCGGGCTGGTAGCCTCGCGCGTCAAGGAACGGGTACACCGTCCGGTGGCCGCGTTCGCGCCTGCGGACGGAGACGAGTTGCGCGGCTCGGTGCGCTCCGTCGACGGTGTCCATGTCCGCGACGTGCTCGAGGCCATCGACGCCCGCAATCCCGGCCTGATCGACCGGTTCGGTGGACACGCCATGGCGGCCGGCCTGACCCTGCAGCGAGGAAGCTTCCGCCGCTTCGCCGACGCTTTCGCGGAGGAAGTCGGTCGCTGGTTGTCGCCCGAGCAGATGCGCGGCGTTCTCGCGAGCGACGGCGAGCTGACCCCCGACGAATTGACGCTGGAGACCGCAGTGGCGTTGCGCGATGGCGGACCCTGGGGGCAGGGCTTTCCGCAACCGCTCTTCGACGGCGAGTTCGAGATTGTCGAATCGCGGGTCGTCGGACAGCGGCATCTGAAGTTCTGGGCGAGACCGGCCACTGTCTCGCGGCCGATCGAGGGCATCGCCTTCGGTTACTTTACCGATCCGGCGGCACCTCCGATCGAGAAAGGGTGCCGGGTCCGGCTCGCCTACCGACTGGACACCAGCGACTTCGGTGGCGCGCTCCGGCCGGAGATGAAGGCCGAGATGGTGGAGGCACTCGAAAGCACCTGATCTGCTAGTATTCCCGCTTTCGCCCAGCAGTTGAACGCCCCATGGAAGTAGCGCCCCTTCGCCGCAGCCTCAAGGAACTCGAACAGCGCCTGAACGCGCTGAGGGGGTATCTTTGAGTACGACCGCAAGCGCGAGCGGCTCGAGGAAATAAACCGGGAGCTCGAGAACCCGAAGATCTGGGACACGCCGGAGCGCGCCCAGGAATTCGGGCGCGAGCGCTCTCGCCTGGAGGCTGCGGTGGTCGAGCTCGACGCCATCGACAAGGGCGTGACGGATTCCGCCGAGCTGCTGGAACTGGTCGAGGCCGAGGACGATGCCAACGGTTTCGCCGAACTCGAGCGCGATGCGGCGGCAATCGAGAAGCGCGTCGCCACACTCGAGTTCACACGGATGTTTCCGGGCGAGATGGACTCAAACAATGCCTTTCTCGACATCCAGGCCGGGGCCGGCGGCACCGAGGCGCAGGACTGGGCCGACATGCTCATGCGGATGTACCTGCGCTGGGCGGAGGCACGGGGATTCAAGGCAGATCTGGTCGACGAGAGCCGCGGGGAAGTGGCTGGAATCAAGGGCGCGACGATCAAGATCGACGGCTCATATGCCTACGGCTGGCTCAGGACCGAGACGGGCGTCCACAGGCTTGTTCGCAAGTCACCGTTCGACTCGGGCAACCGCAGGCACACGTCCTTTGCATCGGTGTTCGTCTCACCCGAGGTGGACGAGGACATCAACATCGAGGTCAACCCCGCAGACATCGAGACCGACACCTACCGCGCCAGTGGCGCGGGCGGCCAGCACGTAAACAAGACCGACTCCGCGGTGCGCCTGCGGCACATTCCATCCGGCATCGTGGTCGCCTGCCAGGGCGAGCGCAGCCAGCACAAGAACCGCTCTACTGCCATGAAGATGCTGAAGGCGAAACTTTACGAACTCGAGGTCAATAAGCGCAATGCGGCCGCGAAGGTGCTGGAGGACCAGAAGACGGATGTCGGCTGGGGACACCAGATCCGCTCGTATGTCCTCGACCAGTCGCGCATCAAGGATTTGCGCACCGGCGTCGAGGTGGGCAACACACAGGCAGTACTAGACGGCGACCTGGACCAGTTCCTCGAAGCCAGCCTGAAGCAGGGACTCTGAGCCGATGACCGAACGCAAGCTGCCGGATAGCGACGAGAACCAACTGATCGCGGAACGCCGCGCCAAGCTGGCGGAGCTGCGTGAGCAGGGCAACGCATTTCCCAATGACTTCCGTCGCGACGCGCTGGCCGGCGACCTGCATGCAACCTTCGACGGCCACAGCAACGAGTCGCTGGAGGCGCAGGCGGTACGGGTGCACGTGGCCGGGCGGATGATGTTCAAGCGGGTGATGGGCAAGGCTTCGTTCGCCAAGCTGCAGGACTCGAGCGGGCAGATCCAGGTCTACCTGCAGGCCGGCGCTCTCGGGGACGCCTACGAGGCTTTCAAGGGTTGGGATGTGGGCGACATCGTCGCTGCCGAGGGCACGCTGATGCGCACCCGCGCCGGCGAACTGTCGGTCAAGGCCGAGTCATTGCGCCTGCTGACCAAGTCGCTGCGGCCGCTGCCGGACAAGTGGCACGGCCTGTCGGACACGGAAACCCGCTACCGGCAGCGCTACGTCGACCTGGTCGTCAGCGAGGACAGTCGCCGTACATTCCGGACGCGGACGGAGATTGTCCGCTATCTGCGCGCCTTTCTGGACTCACTCGGCTTCATGGAAGTCGAGACGCCGATGATGCAGCCGATACCGGGCGGCGCCGCCGCCCGGCCGTTCGTGACCCACCACAATGCCCTCGATCTCGAGATGTACCTGCGCATCGCGCCCGAGCTGTACCTGAAGCGCCTTGTCGTCGGCGGCTTCGAGCGGGTCTACGAAATCAACCGCAATTTCAGGAACGAGGGCCTGTCGACGCAGCACAACCCCGAGTTCACGATGCTCGAGCTTTACCAGGCCTACGCAGACTTCCGCGACCTGATGGTGCTGGTCGAGCGAATGATGCAGGGCCTTGCCGACATGGTCCTGGGCACGCGTCAGGTGCCCTACCAGGGCAAGGTATTCGACCTGGGCCGCGAGTTCAGGCGGGTGACCATCGAGGAGTCGATTCTGGAGCAGAATCCCGCTCTGGACCGCAATCGTCTGCGCGACCTCGACTACCTGCGCGAAGTGTGCGGGCGGCTCGACATCAAGCCAGGCAATCACGACGGCGCTGGCAAGCTGCAGATCGAGATCTTCGAGAAGACCTGCGAGCACACGCTCGAGCAGCCGACCTTTGTCCATGCCTACCCGGCCGAGGTCTCGCCGCTGTCGCGCTGCAATGACCATGACCCCTTCGTCACTGACCGCTTCGAGTTCTTCATTGGCGGACGCGAGCTCGCCAACGGCTTTTCCGAGTTGAACGACCCGGAAGACCAGGCGCAGCGTTTCAGGGAGCAGGTCGAGCGCAAGACGGCCGGCGACGAGGAGGCCATGTTCTTCGACGCCGACTATATCCGGGCGCTGGAATATGGCTTGCCGCCGACCGCCGGTCTCGGTGTTGGGGTAGACCGCCTGGTCATGTTGCTGACCGACTCGCCCAGTATCCGCGACGTGCTGTTGTTTCCGCATCTGAGGCCGGAGGCGTGAAATAGCCGTGAAGAGCGTTCAGGCCACGGCCCGGCTGGCCATCAGGGGACAGTCCCCTGCGGGGACAATCCCCGTGGCCGCGGCCTGACCCCTCCGGGGTCCTCAATGGTCGCCAGCACTTCCGTACCCATCGGCGTGTTTGACTCGGGTGTCGGAGGCCTCACCGTGCTGCGCGCGCTGCGCGCTGCGTTGCCGGCGGAGGACTTCATCTACCTTGGCGATACCGCGAGGTTGCCCTACGGGACCAAGAGTGCCCAAACAGTGTCGCGGTATGCGATCCAGGCCGCCGACGCGCTGGCCGCGCGCGGCGTCAAGTGCCTCGTCGTCGCCTGCAACACTGCGGCGTCGGTTGCCATCCCGGTGCTCGCGGCCCGCCTTGCGCCAATGCCTGTCATCGGTGTCATCGAACCCGGCGCAGAGGCCGCGGTACAGGTCACGCGCCATGGCCATGTCGCGGTTATCGCCACCGAGGGAACGGTTCGCGGCGGCGCCTACCCGCTGGCGATCGCGGGTATCGCGGCGCGTGTCACGACTACTCAAAGGGCCTGTCCGCTGTTCGTGTCGCTGGCCGAGGAAGGATGGACCGACGGCCCGATCGCCGAGGCGATTGCCCGACGTTATCTCGAGCCGTTGTTCAGGGCACCGGATGCACCCGATACGCTGCTGCTCGGATGCACCCACTTCCCGGCGCTGATCGCGCCCATCCGGCGGGTCACAGGTCCCGCGGTGACCATCGTGGATTCGGCAGAAACCACCGCTCGAGCGACCGCTGCGCGACTCGCCCAGCTAGGATTGGCGCGTCAGGCCGGCATAGGCTCGGTGAAGCTGCTGGCGACCGACGGTCCGGAGCGCTTCGCCCGCGTCGGGTCGATATTCTCTGGCGAGCCGATCGCGCCCGATGAAGTGGAGCTCCTCGACCTGTAAGGCCGCTCGAGGGCAGCTCAAAAAGTGTAGGCGAAGGCCTCGAGGTCCGCCGCAAAGCGCTCCGCGATGATTCGGCGTGTCTCGTCGTCGTAGGCCTCGCGGTAGTGGGCGTGCGACGTCGTCTTGATGCGCGGCAGCGCCGCATCGACGCCGATTCGCCGGCAGACCTCGGCGAAATCGTCCGACAGCCGCTCGAAGCGGCCGACGAAGTCGATGATGCAGCGCCCCGCCTCGTCGCCGACCCAGCAAACCTGAGGCATGAACATCTTGGGCTCGTCATGATAGCGTGGGTCACGCTCGCCATAGGCCCGCGACACCCAGTCGTGGAAACTGATGCCCTCGTCGGCGAGCCCCGTCCGGTTGGTTCTCACGCGATAGTGGTAGTGCGAGACGACCTTGTCCCAGGGATTGCGCACGAACGCAAACTTGAAGGCGCGGTCGAAGCGCGCCCGGCCCATTTCGCCGAGTTTTTCAAGTGCGGTCTTGCGTTCGGAGCGCAGGTGCAGGGCGCGCTCGACGCTGGTACCCCCGGTCTTGTTGATGTGGATGAAAACGTAGCGGCCACGCCAGGCGTTGACTTGCTTGAGCACACCGCGCTTCAGCTCGAAGGCCAGGTCTGTCATCGGGCGCCTTCCGCTTCGGGTACGGCGTAGGGCAGGGGTTCCGGAGAGCAGGTGACCTCGCCATCCCCGTCCGTGAGTCCGATGCCGGCCGCATCCAGGTTGACGACCGCCAGCAGCTGCGCGGTCGTCCCGTGCCGGACCGAGCGGACCACTTCACCCACCCTGGCCCGACCCAGGTACAGTGCTGCGCCCGCGCCTGGTAGCGTTGAACCGGTCACGTGGTAGCGGAACAGCCGACGCTTGATCCGACCCAGGTTCTGGGTTCGCGCGACGATTTCCTGTCCCGGGTAACAACCCTTGGTGAAGCTGACGGCCCCCAGCAGGTCGAGGTTCAGCATTTGCGGCACCCAGGCTTCGGACGTCGTCGAGTAGACCTCTGGCTCTCCTTCGGCGATGCAGCGCGCCTCCCAGGCGCCGGCAGTGGCTCGAGGCAGGCCGCTTAGTGCCTCCTCGAGCTGGGGCGCGGTGCCAACCAGCAATTCCCGCGACGAGGGCAGACGCAGGATCGTCAGGTTCCCACGCTGTAGCGGCGCCGCTTCGCGTGCCCCGCGCTCGCCGGCGCTGATGCCCGCGATGACCAGTTCGCCCGAGGCGTCGGTAACGGTGACCTTCGAGCGCATCACGAACCTGCGTAGCCGCTCAGCCACCGGCGCGCAGAGTTCCTGCGGCAGCACCGCCACGAATCCCTCGGCGATGGGGCCGACCCGCATCAACGCAATCACGCGGCCCTGCGGCGAGCACCAGCCTGCGAGGGTGGAGGTGCCCGCGGCCAGGGAACGGATGTCGGCGGTGACCTGCCCCTGCAGAAAGGCAGCCGCATCCGGTCCGGTCACGTAAATGACCGCAAGGCCAGGCAGGGCGTGAATCTCGATTGCTGACATGCTGCGAATACTAGCTGGTGAGGCCGAGGTTTTCCGGCATTCCCGGGCGGGTCGCGGCGACCGGGCGGCGGTGGCAAGGCGGCGTGCAATGACCCTCATGCACCAGAAATGCCTTGGGCTTGGGCTGGTCGTTCTGGCAAAATCGTTGCAATGCAAAACGATCCCTCCCGCAACGAGCGGCCAGCGCCGCCGCCCGGGTTGGCGCCTGAACCGGCGCCTCGGCCCGGTGACGGCCATGAGACCCGGGAAATTGGCGGGCCGCCCGGACCGGAGCCGACCCGCTTCGGCGACTGGGAGAAGGCTGGTCGCTGTATCGACTTCTGATTGAAAGCGCGATTTGCCGCAATGGGGACCCGCCGGGTCCGCCACGGTGGCTCCGCCTTGCTCGTGGGGAGACCTTGATGTCGCCACTGTCGAGACCGCTGTCGCCGCACCTGCAGGTGTACCGCCTGATGTACACGATGGTGCTGTCGATTTCGCACCGCGCCTCCGGTGTATTCCAGTCCGTCGGGATGATCCTGCTGGCCTACTGGCTGGTGGCCGCGGCCGGCGGCGCCGGGAGCTACGCCACCGCCGCCAAGGTTTTCAGTAATCCCTTCGTCAAGCTCGCGATCGTCGGCTGGATCGTCGCCTTCTGGTTTCATTTGTTTGCCGGCCTCAGGCACCTGGCCTGGGACGCGGGCTTTGGCTTCGAGAAACAGTCGGCGCGCCGCAGCGGACGACTGGTTGTCGTCCTGGCGGCGCTCGCTTCGCTGTTCACACTGGCACTCGCCTGGCGGCACCTTGGAGGTGGCGCATGAGTCTGCGTTCCCCGCTCGGCTACGTGCTCGGTCACGGTTCCGCCCGCGAAGGCGTGCATCACTGGTGGCACCTGCGTACCACATCCGCGGCACTGGCCGTGCTCGGAATCTGGTTCGTGTTCGCCATCCTTACCCTGCCGGATCTCGGGCGCACTTCGGTCGTCGTCTGGCTCGGCAAGCCAGTCAACGCGGTGCTCATGATGCTGTTCGTCGCCGCAACGGCCTGGCACTCGGCACTGGGCGTGCAGGTGGTGGTTGAAGACTATATCCGGGGCAAGGGCGCTCGCGTGCTGGTGCTCATTGCGGTGCGGTTCGTCCATATCCTGGCCGGCGCCGCTGCGCTGTTCGCGGTACTCAAGCTTGCGCTCGGAGGCAAGGCATGACCG
The DNA here is from genome assembly GCA_963715485.1 of uncultured Gammaproteobacteria bacterium. Lineage (GTDB taxonomy): Bacteria > Pseudomonadota > Gammaproteobacteria > Steroidobacterales > Steroidobacteraceae > SG8-30. The sequence continues at coordinate 2,367,938 of OY970244.1, read as the reverse complement.
CCTACCAGTTCATCGACCATACCTGCGACGTCGTCGTCGTCGGCGCTGGCGGCTCCGGATTGCGCGCCACCCTGGGCCTGGCCGAGGCGGGCCTGTCGACCGCGTGCCTGTCGAAGGTATTCCCCACCCGCAGCCATACCGTCGCTGCGCAGGGCGGCATCAGCGCCGCGCTCGGCAACATGGGCGAGGACGACTGGCGCTTCCATTTCTACGACACCATCAAGGGTTCCGACTGGCTTGGCGACCAGGATGCCATCGAGTTCATGTGCAAGGAGGCACCGAGCGCGGTGGTCGAGCTCGAGCACTTCGGCGTGCCGTTCTCGCGGACCGAGGACGGCCGTATCTACCAGCGGCCGTTCGGCGGCATGACCACCCATTTCGGCAAGGGCGTCGCCCAGCGCACCTGCGCCGCGGCGGATCGCACCGGCCACGCCATGCTGCACACGCTGTACCAGCAGTCGTTGAAGCACAAGGCAAACTTCTTTGTCGAGTACTTCGCCGTCGACCTGATCATGGAAGACGGCGAGTGCCGTGGCGTGGTGGCGCTGGACATGGCCGCCGGCACCCTGCATCGCTTCCGTGCCCACATGACCATCCTGGCGACCGGCGGCTACGGGCGCGCCTATTTTTCCTGCACTTCGGCCCACACCTGCACGGGCGACGGCGGCGGCATGGTGCTGCGCGCCGGACTGCCGCTGCAGGACATGGAGTTCGTGCAGTTTCATCCTACCGGGATCTACGGGGCGGGCTGCCTGATCACCGAGGGAGTCAGGGGCGAGGGCGGCATCCTGAGGAATGCTCACGGCGAACGCTTCATGGAGCGCTATGCACCCAATGCCAAGGACCTGGCCTCGCGCGACGTGGTCAGCCGCTCGATGACCATCGAGATCCGCGAGGGACGGGGAGTCGGTCCCGAGCGCGATCACATCTTCCTGCACCTGGAGCATCTCGGTGCGGACGTCATCCAGAAGCGCCTGCCGGGCATCGCCGAGACGGCGCGCATTTTTTCGGGCGTGGATGTGACGCGCCAGCCGATTCCGGTGCTGCCGACGGTGCACTACAACATGGGTGGCATTCCGTGCAACGTGGACGGCGAGGTCGTGACGCTGAAGGGCGACGACTCCAGCGCGGTGGTACCTGGGTTGATGGCCATAGGCGAGGCGGCGTGCGTCTCGGTTCACGGAGCCAACCGCCTGGGTTCCAATTCGTTGCTCGACCTGGTGGTATTCGGCCGCGCGGCGGCGCGCCGTTGCGCGAAGTTGGTCAAGCCCGGTACCGGCCACCGTTCACTGCCGAAGGACGCCGGCGAGCTGGCGCTCGACCGCCTCGACCGCTATCGCAACGCCGAGGGTTCGAGGCCGACGGCGGAGGTCCGGCTGGAGATGCAGCGGACCATGCAGAACCATGCCGCGGTGTTCCGTACCGGCGAGACGCTGGCGGAGGGCTGCGAGAAACTGGGCCGGGTGTTCGAGGCAATGTCGGACCTGCGCATCGCAGACCGTTCGCTGGTCTTCAACACCGACCTGATCGAGACGCTGGAGCTGGAGAACCTGCTGCTGCAGGCGGCCGCCACGATAAATTCTGCCGTGAACCGTGAGGAGAGTCGCGGCGCGCACGCGCGCGAGGACTTTCCGAACCGCGACGATGGCAACTGGCTGAAGCACTCGCTCGCGTGGGTCGAGCCAGGCGGGAGTGTCCGCATGGATTACCGGCCCGTGCAGTTGGATACGCTGACCGACGAGGTCGAGCCGATACCGCCCAAGGCGCGGGTCTACTGAACGGCGATTTGCTGACGCCTTACGAGTCAACGATAACACCGAGATCCTGCCCATGGCCGAATTCCGATTGCCCGCCAACTCGCGCTTCAAGGACGTGCCAGGCCGTAAGCACAAGGCGCCGGCGGGCGCGACCGACGTCAGGACCTTCCGGATCTACCGCTGGGATCCGGACAGCGGCGACAAGCCGCGGGTGGATAGCTTCGAGGTGGACCTCGGCCGCTGTGGACCGATGGTCCTGGACGCCCTGATCAAGATCAAGAACGAGGTTGATTCCTCGCTGACGTTCCGCCGTTCCTGCCGGGAGGGAATCTGCGGGTCCTGCGCGATGAACATCGACGGCGTCAATACGCTGGCATGCACCAAGGCGATCGAGGACATCCGTGGCGAGCTGCGGATCTTCCCCTTGCCGCACCTGCCGGTCGTCAAGGACCTCGTGCCCGACCTGACCAACTTCTATGCGCAATACGCCTCGGTCAAGCCGTGGCTGCAGACCCGCACGCCGGCGCCGCCAGACCGGGAGCGAGTGCAGTCGGCCGAGGACCAGGAGAGGATCGATCGTCCCAGCGCCTGCATCCTGTGCGCATGCTGTTCGACCAGTTGCCCGAGCTACTGGTGGAACAGCGACCGCTACCTCGGCCCGGCGGCGCTGCTTGCCGCCTACCGCTGGATCGTCGACACGCGCGACGAGGCGACCGGTGAGCGCCTGGACGATCTCGAGGATCCATTCCGCCTGTATCGCTGCCACACGATCATGAACTGCACCGAAGCCTGCCCCAAGGACCTGAACCCGGCCCGGGCCATCGCGGAAGTGAAGAAGATGATGGCGGAACGCCAGTACTGAGGCCGGCATGGACAACGGCGACACGTCGCTTGGCAGGCTTCGATGGCAGTGCCGGCGGGGAATGAAAGAACTCGACTTCCTGCTCGAGCGCTGGCTGGTCGAGCGCTACCCGGGGGCGGATCCGGTACGGCGTGAGGCTTTTCACCGCCTGCTCGAGGCCCAGGACCCTGAACTGATCGCCTGGCTGTTCAGGAGGGAGCGGCCGGCCGATGCCGCCGTAGCCGCGCTGGTAAATGAACTCCTGGATCCTGCGGGTTGAGCCCGCACGCTGTGCCGTTCTCGGCCTGCAGGCCTGGGCACTGCACCTGGCAGCGGCCACCGCACCCTGGGCGGCCGGCTGCGCGCCTGCGGTGGCGGCATTCCTGAGCGCAATCAGCCTCCTGGCGCTGCCGGCGACCCTCGGCGCAATACCGGGACCGCAGAGCCGGATCAGGATGCTCAGCAGCGTCAATGGCCAGTGGTCCGCCATCCTGTCGGACGGAGCGGAACTGCCTGTCCGCGTCGATCCCGCCACGCGAGTCTTTGCCGGACTGGTGGTCTGCCGACTGGTCGCGGGGAGGCAGCGTTATGACTGGTGGCTGCCGCGTTACGCCTTGCCCGTAAGTGATTTCCGCAGGCTCAAGGTCTTGTTGCGCTGCGTCCGGCGGGGCGAAACAACCGCCAGTTGCTAGAATCACCCCCCATGATTCGACAGGAGGCAGTCCGGCGCGCCGCCATGCGGCAGTTCGTGAACCAATCGTGGCCCGGGCGGTCTACTCGGGCGTGGATACGGCAGGCGCCTTGCTGATCAATTTGCCTACGGGGACCGACACCGGTGATCTCTCGCTAGTCCGTCGCGTCCAGAAGGGCGACAAGGCGGCCTTCGACGCGCTCGTGTTGAAGTACCAGCACAAGGTCCTGAAGCTGGTGCAGCGTTACGTGCGCGATCCCTCCGAGGCCGAGGACGTGGTGCAGGATGCATTCATCAAGGCCTACCGGGCACTGCCGGCATTTCGTGGCGACAGCGCCTTCTACACCTGGCTGTATCGCATTGCGATCAACACGGCCAAGAACGCGCTGGTGTCCGCGGCAAGGCGTCCGATGAGCTTCGACCTCGATGCCCAGGATGCCGCCGGCGCCGATTTCCAGGCGCGCCTGAAGGACACGGACACGCCCGAGCGGTTGTTGCTGACCGAAGAGATCCGCAGCACGGTCAACCGGGCGATCGACAGCCTGCCGGAAGACCTCAAGACGGCAATCGTACTGAGGGAACTCGAGGGGCTGAGCTACGAAGAGATAGCGCGCACCATGGAATGTCCCGTGGGTACGGTGCGCTCAAGGATATTTCGCGCCCGCGAGGCGATCGACCGCCACCTCAAGCTGGTGTTCGAGGGCGGCCTCGGGCGAGACGGGGAAGACTCATGACTGACACGCTCAAGGAACAGCTGTCCGCCTTTCTGGATGGCGAATTGCCCGAGGCGGAGACCACGCTGCTGCTGAAGCGGCTCGAACGCGACGACGACCTGAAGGGGACGCTGTCGCGGTACTCGCTCATTGGCGCGGTCCTGCGCACGGACGGAGACGTACCGGCGGCCCGTCACGTGGCGGCCCGGGTCAGGACCGCGATCGCGCGGGAGCCGTCGTTCGGACGGGGGAACCGGCCGGGTGGCGTGCCGCGCTGGGCCCGGCCTGCTGCCGGCCTCGCGGTGGCCGCGAGCGTTGCGATGGCGACCATCATCCTTTTGCCGCAGTGGCTCGACGGCGAGACAGGCACGGTCGTGGTCGCGTCGACGGATGAGTTCGCGGCCGGTGAGCCGGTCCAGGTTGACGCCCTGCCAGTGGGCAAGGTCGTACCCGTCGTGGCGGCCGTGGATGAGCCTGCCCGGACCTACACGACGCCCCAGGCGGCCCCCGAGCCGTCGATGGCGCTGTCCTCAGCGCAGCTGGCCTCCTACCTCGTGGCGCACAGCGAGTACACCTCGCCGCTGTCACGCAGCAGCCTGGTCACGGGCACGACGATCGTCGCGGCGCCCGAGCAGGCAACGCCGCCTGCCAGCGAGGGCAGTGACTGATGATCCGCGCTCCGCGCAGTGTCGCGCTGGCGGCCTGCCTGCTGGCCGCGCCGGCGATGGGTGCTGCGGACGACGGGTCGGTATGGCTCGAGCGCATGTCGCGCGCGCTGGACACGGCCAGCTACGTCGGCGAGTTTCATCTGGAGGGGCGCGGCTACTCGGAACGGATGCAGATCGTGCACTGCGTTCGGGACGGCCGGGTCAGCGAGCGGCTGGTCTCGCTGTCGGGTGCCGGACGGGAACTGGTGCGCGATGGCGACGAGGTTACCGCCTACCTGCCTGACAAGAAGCTGGCGATCATCGAGCGCCGGCCGGAACGCGACGGATTGCTCGGCGTGTTGCCTCGCTACGGCGAGGAGCTGCACCGCTGGTATGAAGTGCGGCTGGAGACGCGCGAGCCCGAGCTGAACGGACGGCCCGCGGCGGTTGTTTCGGTCCGGCCGCGTGACGGCTTCCGTTTTGGCCACCGTCTGTGGATCGACGAGGCCACTGGAATGCCGGTGCGCACCGAGCTGCTGGACGCGGAGGGCCAGGTGGTCGAGCGGCTGCGGTTCACGCGACTCGAGCTTCGCGATGACATCCAGGATTCCAGCCTGCAGCCCAGCGTGGACAAGACACAGTTTCGCTGGGTCCGGCAGGCCGCCCATGTGCCCGGCGAAGCTGCTGCCTGGAACGTCCGCCAGCCGCCACCCGGATTTCGCCTCTCGGCCAGCTCGGTCAAGGACATCGCGGGGGTGCCCTCGCCGGTCAATCAGCTGGTTCTCTCGGACGGCCTGGCATCCGTCTCGGTGTTCATTCACGCGCCTGCCTCGGGCAGGCAGCCTGCCACGGGCGCCGGCCGCGCCGGCGCCGCCTCGACCTTTTCGACGATGGTCGAGGGCCAGCAGGTGACCGCCGTTGGCGAGGTTCCTCCCCAGACCCTGAAGGCGATCGTCAACAGCATTGTCCGCCAGGACTGATGGTCGACCGGGAAAACGCGCGCCTGGTCGTCTATTCTCGCGAGGGCTGTGGCCTCTGCGACGAGATGATCGCGGAGCTTGCTACGTGGCTCGCCGGCCGATCGCTTTCCGCCGAGGTCCGTGACGTTGATAGCGATCCCGGACTGCGCGAGCGTTACGGCCTCAAGGTTCCGGTCCTTGCCGTCGACGGTCAGCCAGTCTGCAGCGGGCGCCTGGATACCGAACTGCTGGAAGATCTTCTGCGTTCCTGAGCCGGGCGGGGCCCCGCTGGCTGCTATAATTGATCGGTTTACGCCCAGCCTCTCTCCCGAACCGGTACCGGCACCACCCACCCATGCAGAACATCCGCAACTTCTCGATCATTGCGCACGTCGACCACGGCAAGTCGACGCTTGCGGACCGCTTGATCCAGATCTGCGGCGGCTTGTCGATGCGCGAGATGCAGGAGCAGGTGCTGGACTCCATGGATCTGGAGCGTGAGCGCGGCATTACCATCAAGGCGCAGTCGGTGATGCTGAAATACCGCGCGCAGGATGGCGCGACCTACCAGCTGAATTTTATCGACACCCCCGGACACGTCGACTTTTCCTACGAGGTCTCCCGCTCGCTGGCCGCCTGTGAGGGCGCGCTGCTGGTCATCGACGCGGCCCAGGGGGTCGAGGCGCAGAGCGTTGCCAACTGCTATACCGCACTCGAGCAGGGTCTCGAGGTCGTACCGGTCATCAACAAGATCGACCTGCCCTCGGCCGATCCCGACCGGGTCATCGGTGAAGTCGAGGACATCATCGGTATCGAGGCGACCGACGCGGTCCGCGTGAGCGCCAAGACCGGCGAAAACGTTCCGGAACTGCTCGAGGCCCTGGTGCGGCGGATCCCGCCGCCGCGGGGCGACGCCGAGGAGCCGCTGCAGGCGCTCATCGTCGACTCGTGGTTCGACAACTACGTTGGCGTCGTGTCGCTGGTGCGCATCGTCAACGGCGTGTTGAAGCGGGGCGACAAGATCCGGGTGATGTCCACGGGGCGCGCCTGGGAGGCGGACCGGCTCGGGCACTTCACGCCCAAGCGGGTCGAGGGCGAGCTGCTCTCGGCGGGCGAGGTCGGCTGGGTGAGCGCCGGCATCAAGGACATCGGTGGGGCGCCGGTAGGTGACACGATCACCCACGAGTCGCGGCGCTGCGAACAGCCGCTGCCGGGCTTCAAGTCGGTAAAGCCGCGGGTCTTCGCCGGGCTGTTCCCGGTCAGCACCGACGACTACGAGTCTTTCCGGGACGCGCTGCATAAGCTGCGCCTGAACGACTCCGCGCTCAGCTTCGAGCCGGAGGTCTCCGCCGCGCTGGGCTTCGGTTTCCGCTGCGGTTTCCTCGGCCTGCTGCACATGGAGATCGTCCAGGAGCGCCTCGAGCGCGAGTATGACCTCGACCTCGTCACCAGCGCGCCAACCGTCGTCTACGAGGTCGCGCAGGCCGACGGGACGGTCAGCTTCGTAGATAACCCCTCGCGCTTGCCGCCGGTCGCCAGCATCCTGGAGCTGCGCGAGCCCATCATCGTGGCCAACATCCTGGTGCCGCCCGAGCACGTCGGTGGCGTGCTGAAGCTCTGCCAGGACAAGCGCGGCACGCAGAAAAAGATGCTGCAGCTGGGTACCCAGATTTCGCTGCAGTACGAACTGCCGCTGGCGGAGGTCGTGCTGGACTTCTTCGACCGTCTGAAGTCCGTGAGCCGTGGCTACGCTTCCTTCGACTATGACTTCAGCCACTTCCAGAAGGCCCCGCTGGTCAGGCTCGACGTGCTGATCAACGGCGACCGCGTGGACGCCTTGTCGATCATCGTGCACCGGGATACGGCCTACCAGCGCGGACGGGAACTGGTGGACAAGATGCAGGAGCTCATCCCACGGCAGATGTTCGAGGTGGCGATCCAGGCGGCCATCGGCAACCAGGTCATCGCGCGGGCCTCCGTCAAGGCCCTGCGCAAGAACGTGCTGGCGAAATGCTATGGTGGCGACGTTTCCCGCAAGCGCAAGTTGCTGGAAAAGCAGAAGGAAGGCAAGAAGCGGATGAAGCAGCTCGGCACTGTGGAGATACCCCAGGAGGCGTTCCTGGCCGTGCTGCAGATGGGCAAGAAATAGGCCGGTAGCGGCTGCATCGGCGTTTGTCAGTCAGGAGTGTGAATGATCTTTGACTTTTCACTGGTGCTGGTGGTCCTGGCTGTCATCTCCGGGGTGATCTGGACGGTTGATCGCTGGTTTTTTGCGCCGCGGCGGGCGGCTGCGGGCGGCGTTGCCCGTGAGCCGGTCCTGGTCGATTACGCGCGTTCCTTCTTTCCGGTCATCCTGCTGGTGCTGGTGCTGCGCTCCTTCCTGTACGAGCCGTTCCGTATTCCCTCCGATTCCATGATGCCGACCCTGGTCCAGGGCGATTTCATTTTCGTGAACAAGTGGCAATACGGCCTGCGCCTGCCTGTGGTCAACTGGAAGTTCGTCGGGATCGGAGAGCCCCAGCGAGGCGATGTGATCGTGTTCAGGAAGCCAACGGAGCCTTCAGTCGTATTCATCAAGCGACTGGTCGGGCTGCCCGGCGACACCATTCGGGTGGCGGCGGCCCAGGTCTACGTCAACGGGCAGCCGGTGCCGGTGGACCCGGGCGAGTTCTACCGCGGCCCGAAGGAAGAACAGTATCCGTTCACGGTCGTCGGCGAGGAGCGGCTCGACCAGACCGTGCACAGTCTCATGTTCGACCCGTCCAGGCCCAGCACCCAGGGCGAGTGGACGGTACCGGCGGGTCACTATTTCATGATGGGCGATAACCGCAACAACAGCCGCGACAGCCGCTTCCCTGAAGTCGGCTTCGTCCCGGCCGATAACGTGATCGGCAAGGCGGTGGCGATCTGGCTGTCGTTCAATCCCAGCCATGGTCCGTTCATGCTCTGGAACCGGATGGGTACCCGTATTCATTAAGGAGGGGTCGGGATGCGTAGCAAGCAATCAGGAATGACGTCAATAGGGTTGGTGGTGCTGATCGTGGTGGTCGGCACCTGGGTCTATGCGGCGATGCGTGTGGCGCCCATGTACCTCAATTACATGAAGGTGGCCGGCACGCTGGAAAAGGTCCGCGACGAGTTCGATTCGAATCCCAGCACCACGGAATTCATGATCCGCAAGGCGATCGAGCGCCACTTCAATATCGAGATGGTCAAGGAAGACGTCTTTAATTATCCGGACGTGGTCATCAAGAAGGACGCGCGGCACGTTCCGCGTTACCGCGGCCTACGAAGACATGGCTCCTTTCGTGGCCAACATCTACTTCCTGGTTTCCTTCGACAAGACGGTCGAGATCCAGGCCCGCTGATGCCACGCCGGGCCGCGCACAGGGATTCGCAGCAGGGGTCGGCGGCGCTGGCGTGGGTAGAGCGGAGCACGGGTTGCAGGCTCGAGAACGACGCCCTGCTCGTGGAAGCGCTGACCCATCGCAGCCTCGGCTCACGCAACTACGAGCGCCTGGAGTTCCTGGGTGACGCGGTGCTGTCCTTCGTGGTGGCGGAGCTGCTCTTCCGGGAGTTTGACGGAGCAGCCGAGGGTGAGCTGTCCCGCTACCGCTCGGCCCTGGTCAGCGGCGAGACACTCGGCGCGATCGCACTGGAAGAGGGACTTGGCGAGCATCTCCGCCTCGGTGAGGGCGAGCTCAAGTCGGGCGGCTTCCGTCGCAACTCCATCCTGGCCGATGCGCTCGAGGCGGTGATCGGTGCTATCTATCTGGAGCTCGGCATGCCGGCGGCCCGCAGCGCGATCGAGCGCCTGGTGGGCGAGAGACTGGCCGACCTGCCCGCTGCGTCCGAACTCAAGGATCCCAAGACCCGGTTGCAGGAGAAACTGCAGGCACGCGGTATCAGCCTGCCGCGCTACGACGTGACGGAAGTGAGCGGTGATCCGCACAATCAGCGCTTCACGGTTCGCTGCGAAGTCGAGTCGCTCGGGCTGGCCAGCGAGGCGACGGGCACGAGCCGCCGTCGCGCCGAACAGGAAGCGGCCAGCCGCCTGCTGGGCCTGATGCCCGATGCCCATCGGTGAATGACGCTGCCTATCGCTGCGGCTACGTCGCCCTGGTCGGGCGGCCGAATGTCGGCAAGTCCACCTTGCTCAATGCGCTGGTCGGCCAGAAGGTCAGCATTACCTCCCCGAAGCCGCAGACTACGCGACACCGCATCGTCGGGATCCTGAGCGAGTCGGGTTTCCAGGCGGTATTCCTCGACACCCCGGGACTGCATGCGCGGCAGCATCGCGGCCTGAATCGCGCCATGAACCGGGCGGCGCTCGGCTCGCTGGCCGAAGCCGACCTGCTGCTGCTGGTGGTGGACGCAACCCGCTGGACCCAGGAGGACGAGGCAGTTCTCGAGCGGGTCCGGCAGTCGGGCAAGCCGGCTGTACTCATCGTCAACAAGTGCGACAAGGTCAAGCCGCGCGAGCGGCTGCTGCCTACGCTCGAGCGACTTGGCGCGATGCACGCCTTCGACGCCATTGTCCCCTTGTCTGCACTGAAGGGCGACAACGTGGACCGCCTGAAGGGCGTGATTCCGGCGCTGCTGCCGGAGGGGGAGCCGGTCTTTCCCGACGACCAGGTCACCGACCGCAGTGAGCGCTTCCTCGCGGCCGAGATCATCCGGGAGAAACTGACGCGGGTCCTGCAGGAAGAGCTCCCCTACGGCATCTCGGTCGAGATCGAGCGCTGGGAGGAGGAGGACGGCCGGCTGGTCATCGGGGCAGTCGTGTGGGTGGAACGGGAAGGACAGCGCAAGATCGTGATCGGGGAGGGCGGCCTGCGGCTGAAGGAGGTCGGCCAGGCGGCGCGCCTCGAGATCAACGCGATGCTCGAACGGCGAATCCACCTCGAGATCTGGGTCAAGGTCCGCGAGAACTGGGCGGATAACGAGGCCGCGCTCAGGCAGTTCGGCTACGACCCGTCATGACCGGGTCGCGGCGGGCTGCATTGCAGCCGGCCTTCCTGCTGCACCATCGGGACTACAGCGACTCCAGCCGCATCCTCGAACTGATCACGCGCGAACACGGCCGCATTTCCCTTTTCGGCCGCGGCGTGCGGCGCGCCAAGTCGCCCTACCGGGCGGTGCTGCAGCCCTTCGTGCCGCTGCTGCTGTCCTGGTCGGGCGGAACGGATGGTGGCCAGCTTACCGGCGCCGAGTTTGCCGGAGAGGTGCAGCCGCTGGCGGCCTCGCGGCTGATGTCTGGTTTCTACCTGAATGAGCTGCTGATCAAGCTGACCCCACGCGGAGAGTCGATTCAGGAAATTTTCGACCTCTACGCGTTGACGCTGGCCAGCCTGCGCGAGGGCAGGCCGGAACAGGCTGCCTTGCGCAACTTCGAGAGGCGGCTGCTCGAGCACCTCGGCTACGGTGTCGACGTGAGCCGCGAATCGGGATCGGGCGAACCGCTGGTGGCTGATCGGTACTATCATTTCCAGCCGGGGATCGGGGTCCAGCCGGTCGTCGGCGGGATGGTGCCTGGCGATGCCTACCTTGGTGGGGACCTGATGGGCTTCGTGGAGGACCGGCTTGATTCCCCGGAATCGCTGCGTGTGGCAAAGCGGCTGTTGCGCGCGGCGCTCGAGCACTGCCTCGAAGGCCGGGGCCTCAAGAGCCGCGACGTGATGCTGGCGCTGCGCCGGCTGGAGACCGACAAGTGACGCTGTTATCCATTGCCTTGGGCGTGAACATAGACCACGTGGCGACGCTCAGGCAGGCCCGGCGGGGCGCGAGCCCCGATCCGCTACACGCGGCGCTGGCGGCGGAGCAGGCAGGTGCGGACAGCATCACGTTGCACCTGCGTGAGGATCGCCGGCACATCCAGGATCACGACGTGTTCGCCATGCGCGATGCGCTCAAGACCCGCATGAATCTGGAAATGGCTGCCACCGACGAGATGATCGCTATCGCCCGCAAGGTCCTTCCGGCCGACGTGTGCCTGGTCCCGGAGCGACGCCAGGAGGTGACGACGGAAGGCGGGCTCGACGTTGCCAGCCAGGTATCGCGCATCCAGGAAGCCTGCGGGCAGCTCGCTGAGGCGGGGATTCGTGTGTCCCTGTTCATCGACCCGGCCGAGGCCCAGGTCGACGCCGCAGTCCGCGCCGGTGCGCCCGCAATCGAGTTGCATACTGGCGCCTACGCCGAAGCTGCGGGTTCCGCGCGGGCCGCGGCCTTGCACCAGCTGGCGCAGGCCGCCCGCCAGGCAAGCGCCTCCGGCCTCGTGGTCAATGCCGGGCATGGCCTCGACTATCACAACGTCCAGCCCGTGGCGGCACTGCCTCAACTGGTGGAGCTCAACATTGGCCACGCCATCGTGGCGCGGGCTATCTTCACCGGCATCGGGCCGGCCGTGGCCGAGATGAAGCGCCTCATGCGGGAAGCGCGCGCGGCATGATTTTCGGCATCGGCACCGATATCCTGCGGGTCGACCGGGTAGCCGGGGTCTATGAGCGGTTCGGGCGCCGGTTCGTCGAGCGACTGCTGTTGCCCGAGGAGCTTGCCGCATTCGAAAACCACAAGCGTCCGGTGCGTTTTCTGGCCATGCGCTTCGCCGCCAAGGAGGCGATCGTCAAGGCGCTGGGTACAGGGTTCGCGCACGGCATCTGGATCCGGGACGTGGGCTTCCTGCAAAACGCCTGGGGCCGCCCCGAAGTGGTCTTCTCGCCGCGGGGGAGGCTGGTGGCCGATGCACTGGGGGCCGGCGAAGGGCATGTTAGCCTCACCGACGAGGCGGGCCTGGTCGTTGCGGTGGCGGTGTTGATGCGCAAAGAATCTTCATGAACCTCGATTACCCGGTGTTCGTTGGCAAGACGATTCCTGAGGTGGATCTCGGGCGTCGACTGCTTTGCCTGGGGAACGCGGACGACGCGGCTGTGGCCGAGGCGAAGTCCGCCCTGCACCGGCAAGCGACCTGCGCCGACTTGCTACCCTTCGGGCAACACCGGATCTGTGCGACCTCGGAGGCGGAAATCGTGCGCGTCCGGGAGTGGCTGGAAGAGTGCACCGAGCAGCGCTGGCAGCCGTTGTCCGCCGCCTGGGATGTCACTTGAAGGCGCCGGCGGAACCACAGGAAATGCAGGTGGTATCGCTCGCGCACGACGGTCGTGGCGTGGCTCGAGTGGACGGCAAGACGGTTTTCGTAAGTGGAGCACTGCCGGGCGAGACGGTACTGGCGGCCAGGAGCCGGCGGCATCGCCGCTACGATGAAGCCGAGCTGCTCGAGGTCCTGCAGGCGTCCCCTGACCGGGTGACGCCGGGCTGTGAGCATTTCGGTGTCTGTGGCGGTTGCGCCCTGCAGCACCTTGACGAAGCGCGGCAGCTCGAGGCCAAGCAGGCCCATGTCGCGGAGCAGTTCGCCAGGCTGGCACAGGTCGAGCCGGATCGCTGGCTGGAGCCGCTGAGAGGTCCGGCCTGGGCCTATCGTCGCAGGGCCCGGCTCGGCGCCAAGTACGTGATCAAGAAGGAGCGGGTGCTGGTCGGTTTCCGGGAACGTGCCAAGCCGTATGTGGCGGATGTGCGAAAGTGCCCGGTCCTCGCAGGTCCGGTTGGCGAATTGATCGGCGACCTGGCGGAGCTGGTCGGCTCGCTCAGCATCCGCGACCGGCTGCCGCAGCTGGAGGTGTCGGTGGGCGAGCGCGTGACCGCGTTGGTCGCGCGAGTGCTGGACGATCCCAGTGCCGATGATCGCGAGCGGCTGCGGTCCTTTGCCGCGGCGCGAGGCGTCGAATTCTATCTTCAGCCCGGTGGTCTCGACAGCGTGGTCCCGCTGGACCCACCGGCTACGCCGCTCAGCTATCGCCTGCCGGAATTCGAAGTCGAGATCACCTTCCAACCCACCGATTTCATCCAGGTAAACGAGTCGATCAACGCGCAAGCGGTGGCGCTGGCGCTCACGCTGCTGCAGCCGGCCGCGGAACATACCGTGCTCGACCTGTTCTGCGGCCTGGGTAATTTCACGCTGCCGCTGGCCCGCCGCGCCGCCCGCGCGATCGGGGTGGAAGGCGATGCCGGCCTGGTCGCCCGGGCGCGCGCAAACGCTGCCGGCAACCAGATAGGCAATGCCGAGTTTCACCTGGCGGACCTGACCGGCGACCCCGGCGCACTGCCCTGGCTACCGGGCACCTGCCAGCGCGTCCTGCTCGATCCGCCGCGTGCGGGCGCAGCCGGCGTGCTGCCGCTCATTGCGCGCCTGAGGCCCGCTCGCGTGGTGTACGTGTCCTGTCACCCGGCCAGTCTGGCGCGGGATGCCGGCACGCTGGTGAATGACCACGGTTTCAGGCTGGCGGCCGCCGGCGTCATGGACATGTTCCCGCACACGGCCCACGTCGAATCCATCGCCTTGTTCGAGGGTCCCGCCAACTCGAGTCGCGCGCGGACCCGCCTGGACGGCGCGGTGGAAGCCGGCCATGGGAGCCTGCCGTGACCCTCGGCCCGCTCATGATCGACCTCAAGGGTGTCGCCATCGAGCCCGATGAGCGTGACCTGCTGATTCATCCACTCGTCGGTGGCGTGATCCTGTTCTCCCGAAACTTCGAGACCCCGGCGCAGCTGACACGACTGACGGCTGATATCCACTCGCTGCGCTCGCCACGGTTGCTCGTCGGCGTGGATCATGAGGGAGGCCGCGTGCAGCGGTTCCGGGAGGGCTTCACGCAGCTGCCGGCGCTGCGAGCCATAGGCCGACGGCACGCGCAGGACCCGGGCGCCGGCGTCAAGCTGGCCCGCGAACTCGGCTGGCTGATGGCGGCGGAACTGGGCGCCTGCGGGGTGGACCTTTCGTTCGCGCCCTGCGTCGATCTCGACCATGGCGTGAGCGAAGTGATCGGGGACCGGGCCTTTCACGCCCGGGCGGAGCGCGTTTCCGAGCTGGCGGTGGCCTACCTGATGGGGATGCGCGAAGCGGGCATGGCCGGGACCGCAAAGCACTTTCCGGGGCATGGTGCCGTAACCGCGGATTCGCACGTCGCATTGCCCGTCGACCGACGCGAACTCGCAGACCTCGACGCCGACCTTATGCCGTACCGTCGCCTGATCGCCAACGGCCTGTTATCGGTCATGGCGGCGCACGTAGTGTTTCCGGCGGTCGACCGGCTACCGGCCAGCCTGTCACAGAACTGGATCCAGGGCGAATTGCGAGGCAGACTCGGGTTTCGTGGAGCGGTCTTTACGGATGATCTCAGCATGAAAGGGGCAGCGGCATTCGGTTCGATACTGGAGCGGGCGCGGCTGGCGCTGCGCGCCGGCTGCGACATGCTGCCGGTGTGCAATGACCGCAAATCGGTCGAAACCTTGCTTGAGGGCCTGCAGGACGAGCCCGAGCCGCTACGACAGGTGCGCCTGGTCAGGCTGCATGGGCGCGAGACGAAGAGCCTAGGTGAACTGCAGGCGCAGCAGCGCTGGCGAGATGGCGTCGGCGCGGCCCAGCATTGCCTCGACGTGCCGGAACTGAGGCTGGACGCGTGAGCGGTGGCAAGCCGGTCGACGCATGGCAGATGCTCATCGAGGCGCTGCCCGATGGTGCCGCGCTGGCCGATGCGCGGCAGCCGGACATGCCCCTGGTATACGTCAATCCGGCCTTCGAGAAGATGACCGGTTATTCGGCCGCCGAGCTGGTGGGCCACAACCTGCGCATGCTGCAGGGAGACGCATCGGGCCAGGCCGGCGTTCAGCGCCTGCGCGACGCCATCGAGGCCGGCGTCGAGACCCGTGCGCTGGTGCAGAACTACCGCAAGACCGGCGAGCTCTTCTGGATGGAGGTACAGCTGGTCCCGGTACGCGATGCGCAGGGCAAGGTGACCCACTGGGCATCGGTGCATCGCGAGGCCGAGGCCAGGGGATCCGGCGACGAGCGCGGAAGCTCCAGATTCAGGGCAATGGCCCCCGCTCTGCTGCAGAGACAGGATCCGCTGACCGGCTTCAGGGATCGCGAGACCTTCGATGAACTGCTTGGCCATCAGTTGGCGGTCTCGCAACGCGAGCGTAGCGCCTTGACGCTGTTCCTGGTCGAGGTGGACGATTTCGAGCGCTACAACGATACCTTTGACCGGGCGGCGGGAGATGCGCTGCTGAAGCGCGTCGCCCGCGCGCTGGGGACCTGCTTCCGGCGCAGCAGTGACGTGCTGGCCAGGTATGACGAGGGTACCTTTGCGGTGCTGGCTACCGGCATGGCGGCCGCGCAGATGCAATCCCACGGCCAGTCCATCTGCGATCGGGTATCGGGGCTTCGCATCCATCATCCACGCTCCCGCTACCGGCGCTATGTCACGCTTTCCGTTGGCGTCGTGGGCGGGACGCCAGCGGTGGGAACCGCCGCAGAGGACCTGCTGGGGGTGGCCCGCGAAGCCCTGAGCGAGGCCCAGGCTGACGGCGACGTCGCACGGCTCCGGGAAACAGGCGGAGGGGCCTGAGACTGCCGTGATTCAGCTCGCGCCCAGTGCTGCGAGCAGCGTCTCGGCGGTGCGGATTCGTTTCGATTCTTCCGCCGACTCGATACTGAAGCGGATCCTGTGCGAGCCGTCCAGGCGGTACCGCTGCGGCTGCATCTGCACCAGCGTGAGGACCCGTGCCAGGTCTATCCTGTGGTCTTCGGCAAACTGGACCAGCCCGCCGGTGGCAGCAACTTCCAGCCGCTGAATTCCCCAGGGCGCGGCACGCAACTTTAGGCCTGCGACGCGAAACAGCGTTTGCGCGGGTGCTGGCAGTATTCCAAACCGGTCGATCATTTCGGCCTGCAGGTCGGCCAGCGCGGTGGCGTCCGGCGCGCTTGCAATGCGCTTGTAGAGCCTGAGGCGCAAGTGCACGTCGCCGACGTAGTCCTCGGGCAGGAGCGCGGGCAGGTGCAGGTCGATCTCCGGTCCCATGTGCAGCGGACGTTCGAGATCCGGTTCGCGGCCGGATTGCAGCGACTGCACGGCGCGTTCCAGCAGCTCCATGTAGAGGCTGAACCCGATTTCCTGGATCTGGCCGCTCTGTTCCTCGCCGAGCAGTTCGCCGGCGCCCCGGATCTCGAGGTCGTGGGTGGCGAGCGTGAAGCCGGCGCCGAGGTCCTCGAGTGATTCGATTGCCTCGAGCCGCTTGGCCGCGTCTGCCGTCAGGGCGGCCTTCGGCGGGGCCATCAGGTAGGCGAAGGCGCGGTGATGGGAGCGGCCAACGCGGCCGCGCAGCTGGTGCAGCTGCGCCAGGCCGAAACGGTCGGCGCGATCGATCAGAATCGTATTGGCTGTCGGCACGTCGATGCCTGACTCGATGATCGTCGTACAGACCAGCACGTTGAACCGCTGATGGTAGAAGTCGAGCATCAGCTGCTCGAGATCGCGCTCGCGAATCTGGCCGTGCCCGAAGCGGACCACAGCCTCGGGAACCAGTTCGGCGACCCGGTCAGCGGTTCGCTCGATGGTATCGATGTGGTTGTGGACAAAGTAGACCTGGCCGCCGCGGCGGATCTCGCGCAGCAGCGCCTCGCGGATCAGCGAGTCGCTCCACTCGCAGACGAAGGTCTCGATCGCCACGCGCTCGGCCGGCGGCGTCGTGATCAACGACAGGTCCCGCAGTCCCCCGAGCGCCATATTAAGGGTTCTCGGGATCGGCGTTGCGGTCAGCGTCAACATGTCGACGTTGGCACGCAGCTGCTTGAGGCGCTCCTTGTCGCGTACGCCGAAACGGTGTTCCTCGTCCACGATGACCAGGCCGAGGTTCCTGAAGGCGACGTCCCGCTGCAGCAGTCGCTGCGTGCCGATGACCACGTCCACGACGCCGGATTTCAGGCCTTCGATAACCTGCTTCTGCCCGGCGGCATTGCGAAACCGCGACAGGCTCTCGACCCGAAACGGCCAGTCCGCGAAGCGATCCGCAAAGTTCTGGGCGTGCTGCTGCGCCAACAAGGTCGTCGGCACCAGTACCGCCACCTGCCGGCCCGCCTGGACGGCGGCAAACGCGGCGCGCAGGGCGACTTCGGTCTTGCCGAAGCCGACATCGCCGCAGACGACCCGGTCCATCGGCTTGCCGGAACGCATGTCGTCGAGCACCTGGCGGATGGCTTCCGTCTGGTCGATGGTCTCCTCGAACGGGAACGCGGCCTCGAATGCCCGGTACTCGGCCTCGCGAATCTCCGTTGGAATTCCCTCGCGCGCCGCGCGGCGTGAGTAGAGGTCGAGCAGTTCCACCGCGACGTCGCGGATGCGTTGCGCGGCGCGCCGGCGGACCTTGGCCCACTGATCGCCGCCGAGCCGGTGCAACGGCGCGGTTTCCGGCGAAGAGCCGGTGTAGCGGCTCACGCTATCGAGTGAATGCACCGGTACGTAGAGCTTGTCGGCGCCGGCGTACTCGAGCACCAGGAACTCGCCCGGATGCCCGTCCACGTCCATGACCCGGAGACCGCGGTAGCGGCCGACGCCGTACTCCTCGTGGACCACCGGGGCGCCTGGCGCGAGATCGGTCAGCTCCTGCAGGATCGTGCCCGGATCCCGCTCGGCGCGACGGCGTCGCCGCTCCTGCCGGGCGCGTGGACCAAAGAGCTGTTCCTCGGCGACCACCGCGACTCGCGCCTGCGGCAGCACCAGTCCGCCGACGTCGGGAGCGACCGTGACCGCGAGCTCCGAACCGCTTGCCAGGAACCCCTGCCAGCCGTCGACCTGGCCGGGCAAAATGTCGCGCTGGCGCAGCAACTCGAACAGGACTTCTCGGCGGCCGGCGGAATCGACGGTGATCAGTACCCGTCCGCCGAAGCTCGCGATGAAGTCCTTCAGGGCCGCCGACGGATCCTCGGAGCGGGCCTCCAGTTTCAATGGCGGGGGCCGATCGGTGCCGAAGTTGCGCCATGCGGCCGGGGCTCCCGTCGGCTCGACCTTGACCGTAGTGGCGAAGATTGCCCGCCGGGCGGCAATCGACGATCGAATCTGCTGCGGTTCCAGGTACAACTCGATGGGCGGCAGCAGGGGCCGCTCGATGTCATGCCGGCGCTGCTCGTAGCGTTCCTCGAACGAGCCATGCAGTGCGGGGGTAACGACCTCGAGATCTGCCGCATCGACGATGATCGATGCACGCGGCAGGTAATCGAACAGGCTCTCCACCTGGTCGAAGAACATCGGCAGCCAGTATTCGATACCGGCTGGCGCGATTCCTTCGCTCACGAACCGGTATACCGGCGACCGCATCGGGTCGCCCTCGAAGCGTGCCCGCCACCGCTGGCGGAAGCCCTTTACGGCTTCAGGCGTAGTGGGGAACTCCCTCGCAGGCAGCAGCCGGACCTCGCTGAGGGGTTCGCCGGAACGCTGCGATTCGGGGTCGAAGCGGCGGATGCTCTCGATCTCGTCGTCGAACAGGTCGATCCGGAAGGGTGCGTCGGAGCCCATCGGGAACAGGTCGATGATAGACCCGCGAATGGCGAACTCGCCGTGGGCCATGACCTGCCCGACGTTGGCGTAGCCGGCCGCTGCCAGGCGCGCGCGCAGCGCGCCCAGGTCGATCCGCTCGCCGCGGCTGACGACGAAGCTGTGCGCGTCGACGTAACGCCGCGGCGGCAGTCTCTGCAGTAACGCCTCTGCCGCGACGACGACCACGCCGCGCGCCAGTCCAGGCAGGGCGGCTAGTGTCTCGAGCCTTTCGGAAACGATGTCCGGATGTGGCGAGAAGGGGTCGTAGGGGAGCGTCTCATGGCCGGGCAGGCTTCGAACCGGCACCTGTGGGGGCGCATAGAAGGCGACCTCCGTATGCAGCCGCACGGCCTCCCGACTGCTGCCGGCGACCAGCAGGACCGGCCCCGGTGCGCTGGCCGCCAGTTCGGCGACCGCGAGGGCGAGGGACGAGCCATAGAGCTCGCCCCACCGGGCGGTCGCGCCGACCATGGGGAGCGGCGCCTCGAGCAGGCGATAGCTGGTCATGTTCCGGTCAGGCAAAAATGGGCGGCCGGGGACGGACTACCCCGCCCCGGATCACGGGAGCGCGCAGGATACTCGCCCGGCGGTCCTTGGCAACCCGGGAGCGCCCCGGAGCGCCGCTGCAACGACGAACAGGGTCAGTTGCCGCTTGTGGAGGGCGAGCGAATGATGACCGAGTGCAGGACCTTGTCGTATTCAAAAAATACGGAAAACTGCGGGTAATCCCAGCGCGAAATCGGTGGGTCACCCACCGCGGCGTGCTTGCTGACCGGCGCACCGAAGCGCGTTTCCACGGTCGACATGCTTGAACCGCGGGTTGGCCGTTCGGGGATGGCCGCGGACGGGTCCCCCGTGTCCATGTCGAGGTTCTGCGCCGATGCCATCATTGCGCCGAGCGCCAGCGCGGGAACCAAGAGACGAGCAAGTTTCATGTCATGTCCTCCCACCGGGAGTGTATCACCGGGCCTGAATGTGTCGAGAATCACTCGATAAATCCTTGATCGGCTTCGCGATTCCAGTAATCAGGCACCCCGGTGTGGTTCAATAGGCGCCCATGCTGACCCCCCTCCCGCTAGGCATCGGCCTGCGCTACGTGCGCTCGCGCCGCCGATCCTTCTTTGTTTCGTTCATAACCTGGGTTTCGCTGGCCGGTGTTTGCCTCGGCGTGGCTGCCCTGATCACCATCCTGTCGGTCATGAACGGCTTCGAGGGCGAACTCCGGGACCGCCTGCTGGCGCTGTCTGCCGACGCGACGCTCGCTGAGGCCGGCGCCGACGAGGGGCGGCTGCTGGCGCTGGCGGCCGAAGCACGCGCTGCGCCGCACGTGATGGGGGCCGCACCTTACGTGGAGTTACAGGGATTGCTCTCGACCGGGGCCAAGCTCGCCGGCGGCACGGTGCGTGGCATCGAGCCTGAGGCGGAGTCCGGGGTCGGGACGCTGGCGCAGGCGATGCTCGCGGGCTCGATCGCCGACCTCGTGGCCGGCTCGCGAAACATGGTAGTCGGACGCGTGCTCGCCGTTGAACTTGGCGTGCGGCCAGGCGACACGGTTGCGGTGCTGCTGCCGCGAGCCGATGCTGACGGCAATCTGGTCCCCGAGATCGGCGCCTTCACGGTTTCCGGAATCTTCGAGATCGGCCTGGCGGATCACGACGCCACGCTGGCGTTGGTACCGCTTGCCGACCTGGAAGCGTTGGCAGGTGCGGCTGCACCGGCGGGCGTACGGGTCAAGTTCGACGATTCGCTCGCTGCGCCGGCGCTCGTCCGCGAGCTGGCCGCGGGCCTTCAAGGGAACCTGCAGGTACGCGACTGGACCGAGGACCATGCGGCCTACTTCCACGCGATCCGGCTCGAGAAGACGATGATGACCGCGATCCTGATGCTGATCGTCGCCGTAGCGGCATTCAATATCGTTGCGAGCCTGGTCATGGTGGTCAGCGACAAGCGCACGGACATTGCCATCCTGCGCACGCTGGGCTTGTCGCGCGGGGCCGTAGTGTCCATCTTCATGACCCAGGGGACCGTGATCGGCTGGCTGGGTACCGGTGCCGGTGTCGCGCTCGGCCTGTTGCTGGCTTTCAACGTCGCCGAGATCGTGCCGGTCATCGAGCGGTTGTTCCGCTTCCAGGTCTTCGATGCCGACGTCTATTACATCACCGCGATTCCCTCCGAGGTGCACCTGCTCGACGTCGGGCTGGTGGCCGTCGCCGCCTTGCTGCTCACTTCGGTGGCAACCCTCTATCCGGCGCTGCGTGCCGCCGGCACCCAACCCGCCGAGGCGCTCCGCTATGAGTGACGCCGGCCGACTGCCCTACACCTGGTGGATCGGCTCGCGCTACCTCCGGCTTGGGCGCGACGACCGGTTCATCGGCTTCATTTCGGCCATTTCCATGGCGGGGATCGCCGTGGGCGTTGCCGTGCTGCTGGTTGTCCTTTCGGTGATGAACGGTTTCGAGCGGGAACTGCGTGAGCGCATCCTGGACGTGACCGGGCATGCCACGCTGGAGGGACTGGAGGGCCGGCTGGATGACTGGCGCGGGTACGCGGATCGCACCGCAGGCTCGGACGGCGTGCTGGCGGTTGCCCCCTACGTCGAAGGCCGCGGCATGCTGGTCAACGGGCCGCGCTCGGCCGGCGTTGAATTGCGCGGCGTTGCGCCGGCGCTCGAAGGCCGGGTCTCGTCGCTGGCCCGGCTGGTTGCAGGAGGCACCCTCGAGGATCTGCAGCCGGCCGAGTACCGGATCGTGCTCGGGCGCGCGCTGGCCGAGGAGCTGGCGGCCGCACCTGGCGATCGCCTGCTGCTGGTCATCGCGCAGGGCAACGTGACGCCGGCGGGTGTCGTGCCGCGCATGCGCCGGTTCACCGTCGCGGGGGTGTTCGACGCGGGCATGTACGAATTCGACCGCGGACTGGCGTTGTTGAACATCGAGGATGCGCAGAAGCTGTTCCGGCTGGGGGATGGCGTGACCGGCCTGCGCTACGCGCTCCAGGATCCCTACGCTGCGCCTGGCGTAATCCGCGGCATTGCACTGGATCTGGGTGGCGGCTTCTACGTAAGCGACTGGACGCGCCGGCACGCGAACTTCTTCCGCTCAATCCAGGTGACTCGTTCCATCATGTTCGTGGTGCTGCTGCTGGTGGTCGGCGTGGCAGCCTTCAATATCGTCTCCACGCTGGTCATGGTGGTGAAGGAGAAGCAGGGCGACATCGCGATCCTGCGCACGCTTGGCTCCAGTCCGCGCGAGATTCTCAACATCTTCGTGGCCCAGGGAACGGTCATCGGCGTGATCGGGACCGCCATTGGGCTGGTGCTCGGCGTCGCCCTGGCGCTGAACCTGACTGGCATCGTCCATAGCCTGGAACAAATGCTCGACGTGACGCTGGTCGATGCGCGGGTCTATTTCATCGGCGATCTCCCCGCGGACATTCAGCTGCGTGACGTCGTCACCATTTCGGTCACTGCGCTGGCGCTTGGCGTGCTGTCAACCATCTACCCTGCGTGGCGCGCCGCGCGAACGGCGCCGGCCGATGCCCTGCGCCACGAAGTCTGAGGAACCCGTGATGACAGAAACGGCCGTGCTTGCCTGCAGCAACCTGCGCAAGGAATTCCGCCAGGGGCCCGTGACCCTTACCGTACTCGACGGCGTCGAGTTCTCGGTTGCCGCAGGTGAGCGTGTGGCCATCATCGGCGCCTCGGGCTCCGGCAAGACCACGCTGCTGCAGCTGCTCGGCGGCCTGGATGACCCAACCGGCGGGTCGGTCTGGATCGACGGTGAGCAGCTGGCGTCGCTTGACGAGACCGCCCGCGGTCGCCTGCGCAACCGGGCGGTCGGCTTCGTCTACCAGTTTCATCACCTGTTGCCTGAGTTCAGTGCACTGGAGAACGTCGCCATGCCGTTGCTGGTTCGTCGCGAGCAAGGCAGGCTGGCCTACGCGCGTGCGCGTGAACTGTTGGGACGGGTCGGACTCGGTGCCAGGCTCGAGCACCGCCCGGCGGAACTGTCGGGCGGCGAGCGCCAGCGGGCGGCGGTCGCACGTGCCCTGGTCACCTCGCCACGCATCGTCCTGGCGGACGAACCGACCGGCAACCTCGACGGTGCCAACGCCGCGCAGGTCTTCGAGTTGATGCTGGAGCTGAACCGCGAATTCGGCACCAGCCTGGTCATTGTCACGCACGACGAAAGACTCGCCGCACGCATGGACCGGGTCGTCACCCTGAGCGGCGGAAAACTGGTCCAACACACCGCTTGAGCGATGCCGCGGCCAGCCGGGCCGGGGTAGTGTGGTCTGCAGTTGCCTCTCTGGCCGCTGCCCATGCCCGCTGTCGCAGTCGCGTTCATTGCCGGCGCCGCGCTCGTCTTCGGCCTGGCAGTGTTGCCTTCGCCACTGACCCTGGTCACTGTCGCCTGCGCTGGCGCACTGGCCTTGTTTGCGGGTCATCGTGCCGCTGCCGGCCTGGTTGCGGGATTCGTGCTGGCCTCCGCCCAGGGGCATCTCTCGCTTGCCGATGACTGGCCGTGCCAGCGCGACCGCGAACAGGTAGAGCTGCTAGGCATGGTCAACGCTCCCGCCGAGGTTCGTCCCGGGCGCGTCGACTTCGACCTGAAGACCAGTCCGGCGACGCGCGCCCAGGGCCTGCCCGCACTCGTACACCTGTCATGGTACGAGCCGACGACGACGCCGCGGCCGGGTGAGACCCTGCGCCTGACGGCCCGGCTGCGCTGCCGCAGCGGCCTGGCGAATCCCGGCGGCTACGATCGCGAGCTGGACTTGCTGCGCCGGGGCTACGGCGCCACCGGCTACCTGACCGGACCGGTCGAGCCGGCCCTGCCGTCGAGCAGCGTTCTTCGTTCGCCAGTCGCCGCTGCGCGCGCCTGGATCGCCGCACGCATTGCAGATTCGGCCGGGCACACCCGTTCAGCCGGCGTCCTGCAGGGTCTTGCAGTGGGGCTCCGGGGCAACATCCCTCCCGAGCTCACCGATGCGTTTGTCGCCACCGGGACGGCGCACCTCATCGCAATATCCGGCATGCACGTCACGGCCTTTGCACTGACCGTGCTGCTGCTGTCGCGCAGGCTGTACGGGGTGGTGGCCGTGGCCCGGTTGTCGTCCGGATGGCCGTCCTGGCAGGCGCTGTTGGTGCTGGTTGTGACCAGCGCTTACGGGTTGCTGGCCGGCGCGTCGTTGCCGACTGTCAGGACGGTTGCGATGGTTGGCGTAGCGGTCAGCCTGCGTCTGGCGCGCCGCCACGCGTCCGCGGCCGACCTGCTGTCGGTTGCAGCCATCGGGTTGGTTGCCGCAGACCCGCTGGCGGTGACGTCTGCAGGTTTCTGGCTTTCGTTTGGTGCCGTTGCCGCGTTATTGGGCCTGACCGAACCGAGGCAGGGCTTCGCGGCACCGCTGCGCAGTTTCGCGAGGGCACAGGCCGCGGTCACCGTGGTACTGACGCCGGTGCTGGTAGGGGCGTTCGGTGCAGTCCCGGTTTTCGGACCGGCAGTCAATGCGCTTGCGATCCCCCTGTTCTCCTTTTGCATCCTGCCTGCGACGCTTGCAGGTACTGCGCTGCTGCCATTCGCTCCCAACCTTGCCGACCGGGTGTGGTCGTCCCTCGGCGCCGCACTCGATCATTGCTGGCCGCTGCTGATTCGCGTGGGGGAGGGTGCCTGGGCCACCCTCAGCCCGCCCGCGGCGCCTTCCTGGCTTCTGGCCTGCAGCCTGGTCGCGGCGCTGGCGGCAGTCATCGTCCCGGGTCGCGGCCTGAAATGCGTCGCCGCAGTCCTGCTGGGTGCCGTCTTGCTGCGTCCGACCGTAGCGCCTGCGCGCGGCGCGTTCGAACTGACCGTACTCGACGTGGGTCACGGCCTGGCGACGGTCGTTCGCACGGCCTCCCACGTGCTGGTCTTTGATACCGGGCCACACTGGCGGGGTGGCGGCGCCGCGGCGCGAGTGACTGTCGTTCCCAACCTGCGCTCACTTGGTATCCGGCACATCGACATGGTGGTGGTCAGTCACGATGACTCGGATCACTCAGGGGGACTCGATGTGTTGCGCCGCTCATTCGTGGTCTCGAGCGTGCGCGGCCGGCCAGATCCGCGCGAAGGAGAAGCCGATGGTCGCTGCGTGGCGGGCGACTCCTGGCACTGGGACGGTGTCCGATTCGCAGTCAAGCACCCACCTTCCGATGGTTCCTTTCAGGGCAACGAGGGATCCTGTGCGCTGCATGTCGAGGGCCGCGGTGGCGCGGCGCTGCTGTTAGCGGATCCGGAGGCGCGCGCCGAGGCCGCGATGCTCACCCAGGCCCTTGCAGCAGACATCGTACTGGTTCCGCATCACGGCAGCCGCAGCTCATCCTCGCCCGGGCTCGTCGCAGCGGTAGGCGCGCGATTGGCGCTGGTTTCGGCAGGCTACGGCAACCGCTGGAGCCTGCCGCGCGCGGAAGTGGTCCAACGCTGGCACGACGCCGGTGCCGCTGTGCTGACGACTGCTGAGGGCGGGGCGATCAGTGTCCTGGTCGAGCCAGATGCCGGCATCTCGCCGCCCCGTGCCTGGCGGCTGGAGCGAAAGCGTTGGTGGCATCGTCAATGATGCTCGCGGGAGCCCGGCACGGTATCATGCGGGCCGCATGTGGGAGATCATCCAGGCTGGCGGCCCGGTCATGTGGCCGATAATCGTCTGCTCCATCGGAGCGGCGGCGATCATCCTTGAGCGGCTGTGGACGCTGCAGGAAAAGCGCGTCATTCCTCGAGAGTTGACCGACAAGGTCTGGAAGCTGGTCGAAACCCGGACATTGACCGATCGCCACCTCACCGCGCTCGAGCACAACTCGCCGCTCGGCAGGGTGCTGGCGGTCGGCCTCGCCACCCGCGACCAGGGCCGCGAGATCATGAAAGAAGTCATCGAGGACACGGGTCGCCACGTGGTCCACGAGCTCGAGCGCTTCCTGAATACGCTGGGTACAATCGCCGCTATCACACCTCTGCTAGGCCTGCTCGGGACTGTAACGGGCATGATCTCGGCCTTCGAGGCCATCACTTCGCAGGGGGTTGGCGACGCGCGCGTGCTGTCTGGAGGCATCGGCGAGGCGCTGATCACGACCGCGGCCGGGTTGATCGTGGCGATTCCAGCCCTGATTGGCTATCGCTACCTGCGTGGCCGGGTCGACGCGCTGGTGATCGAGATGGAAAAGGAAGCGATCAAGCTGGTCCAGGCTTTCGACCGCTTCGACGCGAAGACGGCGTCGGCCGCAGCGCCAGGTCCATGAACCTCAGTCCCCGCCGCCGCGAGGACCCCGAGCTCAACCTGACGTCGCTGATCGACGTCGTGCTGCTGCTGGTGATCTTCTTCATGGTCTCCACCACTTTCGTCGAGGAGGGACGGCTGCGTGTCGAGCTGCCGACCGCCAGCGACGAGCCGGTGACCGCGATCCAGGACCCGATCGTGATCACCGTTACCGCCCAGGGCAGTTACCGGGTAAATGACCAGGCACTGGTCAACAATGCGCGCGAGACGCTCAATGCAGCCCTGCAGAAGGTCGCCGGTGGCAGCCGTGACACCCCGGTCACCATTCGCGCGGACGGGCGAGCGACCCATCAGGTAGTCGTCACGGCCATGGACGTGGTGGCGCGGCTCGGCTTCACCCAGGTCAATATCGCGACGATCAGTGAGCAAACGTAAGAAGGACCCATCGCTGCCGCCGATCACCGCCGGAGGTCTGAAGATCTACCTGCGGTTGCTGGCTTACGCCAAGCCGCACTGGCCGATGTTCCTGCTTGGCGTCTTCGGCATGACACTGTTCGCCGCGGTGGACACGGGGCTTGCGTGGCTGGTCAAGGAGTTCCTTGACGGCGCCTTCGTGGAGCGCAACGAAAAAGTGCTGGTGCTGGTCCCCGCCGGGATCATCGTGCTGTTCGCCGCCCGGGGCGTTGGCGACTACTTGTCGGTGCTGGCGCCGGGATGGGTCGGCCGCCAGGTCATCAAGAGCCTGCGAGGCGAAGTCTTCAAGCAGTACCTGTACCTTCCGGTGTCGTTCTTCGATACGGCCGGAGTCGCGCAGCTGCTGTCGCGGCTGACCTACAACATCGAGCTGGTGGCCGAGGCGGCAACGACCGCGATCACCTCGATGATCCGCGACACCCTTACCATCCTCGGCCTGCTTGGCTGGCTGTTCTACATGAACTGGCGCCTGACGCTGTTCGCGCTGGCAGTGGCGCCGCTGATCGTCGGCCTGATGCGCGTGACCAGCAAGCTGTTCCGCCGCTACAGCCAGCGCATCCAGAGCTCTATGGGAAACGTGACACGGGTGGCCAAGGAGGCGCTGGAAGGCCACCGCATGATCAAGGTGTTCAACGCGCAGCAACAGGAGATAGACCTGTTCGAGGAGGTCAACGAGCACAATCGCGCCAGCTACATGAAGCTGGTCACGGTCAAGGCCGTGGCGAACCCGGTGGTGCAGATGATCGCCGCCCTCGGGCTTGCTGCGGTCATGTATGTCGCGATTCGCCAGGTGCTGGACAAGGGCATCTCGATCGGCGAGTTCACCTCCTTCCTTACTGCGCTGCTGCTGATTACGGCACCGCTCAGGCGCCTGGTCGGAATCGTCGGGCCGTTGCAGCAGGGCATTGCCGCCGGCGACAGCGTTTTCGAACTGCTCGATGCGCCGGGCGAGGGTGAGGGCGGGACGCTGGCCATCGATCGCGCCCGAGGTGAGATCGAATTCCGCGGGGTCTCCTTCCTGTACGCGACCGAGAAGGGTCACGTGCTCAAGGATGTCAGCTTCATCGCCCGGCCCGGCGAGACCGTCGCGATCGTCGGGCGCTCAGGCAGCGGCAAGTCCACGCTGGTCAGCATGCTGCCGCGCTTCTACGATGCGACCAGCGGCCAGGTCCTGCTGGATGGCCGGGACCTGCGCGACTACCGGCTCAAGGACCTGCGGGCGCAGCTGAGCCTCGTTAGCCAGGATGTGATCCTGGTGGACGACAGCATTCGCAACAACATCGCCTTCAGTGCGCCCGGCGCGTCCGCGGAGCAGGTTGAGGCCGCGGCGCGCGCCGCCCACGTCATGGAATTCACCGACGAGCTGCCCGACGGCCTCGACACGCGCGTGGGTGAGCGCGGGGCATTGCTGTCGGGCGGGCAGCGGCAGCGCGTGGCGATCGCGCGGGCCTTACTCAAGGACGCGCCGGTGTTGATCCTCGACGAGGCAACTTCGGCGCTGGACAGTGAGTCCGAGCACGTAATCCAGCAGGCGCTGCTGAAACTCCTCAGGGACCGCACCACCCTGGTCATCGCGCATCGACTGTCGACCATCGAGAGCGCCGACCGGATACTCGTGCTGGACGACGGGAGGCTGGTCGAGAGCGGTACCCATGCCGAGCTGCTGGCCCGCGGTGGCATCTACGCGGCGCTGCACCGAATGCAGTTCAACGTCTGAGTCCGGTCGGGGGCAGGATGCACGACTGGCTGCTCCGGACATGGTATGGAGGCACGCGCCGCGGGGCGTGGCTGCTGCCCGCGGCATGGCTGTTTACGGCCCTCGCCCTGCTGCGGCGGTGGATGTACCGCGCTGGCCTCCTCTCGTGCTATCGCTCTCCGCGGCCCGTGATCGTGGTGGGCAACGTCACCGTCGGCGGCACCGGCAAGACGCCGCTGATCCTCTGGCTCGCGGAGCAGCTTCGGCTGCGGGGCCAGCGCGTGGGTGTCGTCAGCCGAGGCTATGGGCGCAGCAGCGCGCAGGCTCGCAGGATCGGGCCGTCGGATCCTGTCGTGGAAACCGGTGACGAGCCGGCGATGATTGCGCGCCGCAGTGGCGTCAGCGTCGCGGTCGGTTCGGACCGACCGGCGACCGTGCGGTTGCTCGAGGACGACTGCGACGTCATCCTGTCTGACGATGGCCTGCAGCACTACGCGCTTGAGCGCGACGTCGAGATCGTCGTCGTGGACGGCCGGCGCGGGCTCGGTAACGGCCGTCGCCTGCCCGCAGGGCCGCTGCGGGAGGCGCCCAGTAGGCTTGCGGAGGCGGATGCAGTCGTGATCAATGGCGAGGGTTTCGAGTTCCAGGGCGGTCTGCGCATGCGCATGGAACCCGTTCGCTTCGTCGGCGTGGTGTCGGGCGAGAGCATGCCTGCCGAGGTCTTCACTGGGCGGCGTGCGCACGCGATCGCCGCCATCGGGCACCCGGAACGGTTCTTCGGCCTGCTCCGCGAGCTCGGCGTGGACTGCGATGCGCGTTCATTGCCGGACCATGCCGCGCCCACGGCGGCCCAGCTGACTTGCGGCGATGACTTGCCGGTGCTGATGACCGAGAAGGATGCCGTAAAATGCGTCGGGATCGCCGGCCCTGCGCACTGGTATCTCGAGGTCGGCGCCGCCTTCAGCCCGGCTGACGCCGAGCGGCTGCTTGCGATCGTCGAGGGTGCCTGCCGGCGCCACCCGCCGGGAGCCTAGGAGTTTTCATTGGATACCAAGCTGCTCGATATTCTTGCCTGCCCGATCTGCAAGGGTCCGCTGGTCCATTCGCGGGACACGCGCGAGTTGATCTGCAGGGCCGACCGGCTGGCGTACCCGATCCGGGATGAGGTCCCCGTGATGCTCGAGGAAGAAGCGAGACAGCTGTCGTCGGACGACCCGCTGCTGGCGCGCTGAAGCCATGTTTCGGGCGGTTATTCCGGCACGCTACGCCTCCACCCGGTTGCCGGGCAAAGCCGCTTGCGGACATCGCGCGGCCGGCCCATGATCCAGCACGTCCACGAGCGCGTCGTCGCCTCGGGTGCCGTCGAAGTGATCGTCGCGACGGACGACGCCAGGGTGGAAGCGGCCTGCGCGAGCTTCGGGGCCGAGGTCCAGATGACGGCAGCCTCGCACCTGTCCGGTACGGATCGCCTCGCCGAGGTCGCCACTTCGTCGCGGCTGGCGCGATACGGACGTGGTGGTCAACGTGCAGGGAGACGAACCCTTGCTGCCGCCGGCCCTGGTCCGCCAGGTAGCGGCCTTGCTGGGAGCCGATCCCGGGCGCCGACATCGCGACGCTCGGCGACGCCGATTGTAGTCGCTCGAGGAGTTCCGGATCCGGCGGTGGTGAAGCTCGTGCGACGCGGGGACGGCAGGGCGCTGTATTTCAGCCGCGCGCCGATTCCCTGGCATCGTGACGGCGCCTCCGGCGGGTGTGGCAACGCAGACGGATTTCTCCGGCGCCTGGCGACACCTGGGCCTCTACGCCTACCGTGTGGGCGCGCTCAAGCGCCTGGCCGCGGCGCCGCCCGCGCCGCTGGAGCTGGCCGAGAAGCTCGAACAGTTGCGTGCGCTGCACCTGGGCATGGCGATCGTGGTGGGCGAGGCCATCGAGCGACCCGGCCCTGGCGTGGATACGGTGGATGACCTCGAGCGCGTTCGCCTGTTGCTGGTTGGACGCCCGTGACACCGCGCGACCATCTCGTCGAGCCCTTCCACGCCGTTGCGATCAACCGCCTGGCGCACGAACTTGCTCGCCGCGGTCGCGACGTCATCCACATGGAAGTCGGCCAGCCATCTGCCGGCGCGCCGCGCGTGGCGCTGGATGCCGCTGAGCGCGCCATGCGCTCGGACAAGCTTGGTTACTGGGAGAGCGGCGCGCTGCGGGAGCGTATCGCGCGGCATTACCAGGAATGGTACGGCGTCGAGGTCGCTCCCGCACGCGTTGTCCTGACACCCGGCGCCTCGGGCGCGTTGCTTCTCGCGTTTACCGTCCTGCTGGAGGCGGGGGACCGTGTCGCCATGGGACGGCCCGGCTATCCCGCCTATCGCAACGTCCTGAACGCGCTCGGCATGCAGCCGGTCGAACTGCCCTGCGGAGCCGAAACGCGTTTCCAGCCGACGGCGGCCATGATCGAGGCGCTCGATCCGGCCCCGGCGGCGTTGATCGTCGCGAGCCCCGCCAACCCGACCGGTACGATGCTGGATCGTGGCGAACTCACCGCCTTGATCAACGTGTGCCGGCGGCGCTCCATCGCGCTGATCTCGGATGAGATCTACCACGGCATCAGCTACGGGCCGCCCGCCGTGTCGGCTCTCGAGATCGACTCGTCATCGATCGTGATCAACAGCTTTTCGAAGTACTGGTGCATGACAGGCTGGCGTCTGGGCTGGCTGATTGCACCTGACGGGCTCGTCGGGAAGATGAACAGTTACTCGGGAAACATCTTCCTGACACCGTCGGCGCTCTCGCAGCATGCAGCGCTGGCTGCGATGGACGCGGATGAGGAGCTGTCACGCCACCTCGAAACCTACGGCGAGAACCGCCGGATGCTGATGGACGCGCTGCGAAGGATGGGCGTCACAGACCTGGCGCCTGCCGACGGCGCATTTTATGTCTACGCCGACGTGAGTCACCTGACCGACGATTCGCTCGGATTCTGCAAGCAGTTACTTCAGGACACAGGCGTGGCGTTCAACACCGGCCTCGACTTCGACCCGATCGAGGGGCGGCACACGATTCGTATTTCCTTTGCCGTTTCTCGCGCCGAAACCGCGGAAGCGGTCAGACGCTTCAGTGCGTGGCTTGAAGCGAGGTAATATCGGGCCAGGACGGGCAGCACGGAGCGCTACCGTGGCACACCAGATTCTTTTCGTCTGCATGGGCAATATCTGCCGCTCGCCTACGGCGGAGGCGGTTTTTCGTGACGTCGTTCGCCGTGAGGGGCGGAATTTCGACGTTGTCATCGATTCCGCAGGTACTCATGCCTATCACGTGGGCGAGCCGCCGGACAACCGTGCCATAGCCGCTGCCCGCAGGCGGGGAATTGCGATGCAGGACCTGCGCGCGCGCGTGGTTACCCGCGAGGACTTCCTGCGCTTCGACCTCGTGCTCGCGATGGATGAGGAGAACCTGGCGCACCTGGTCCGGATCGCGCCGGCCGGCCAGCGCCAACGAATCCAGCTATTGCTCGATTACGCGCCCGAGGCGGGAATGCGAGAGGTGCCCGACCCGTACTACGGCGGCGAGTCGGGTTTCGAGCAGGTGCTCGACCTCGTGGAAGAGGCGGCGCACGGGCTGCTGGCGGCGTTGAAGGGATGAGCGCCGTGACCGGCGCCTCCCAGCGGCGCCAGTCGCGTCAATTCATTCTTCCTTCGGCCCGAAGTGGTGACTGTCGCTGCTCGGTCCCGATGACCAGACCGTATAAGTCGGGCGCGTTACGGGTGGTCTGCCGGCCTCCACTGAGTCTTCCTCGATCTCGTCGTTCGCTTCGGCAGCAGTTGCCGGTTCGACCGTTGCCGCTGCTTCGGGTGCTCCGGTGGCTACTGGCTTCTCGCCGCTGACTGGTTCCGGCTCCGCCTCGATGACCGGCTCCACAAGCGCGGGCCTGTCAGCGGTCCGTTCGGCTGCGGCAGCCGCTGCAGTGGCAATTGGCGCGGATTGCTGCGGTGGCTCGGCCGGCGTCTCAGTGGCAGTGGGCGTCCCGCTGGGCTCGTGGGCAGCGGCGGGTTCAGGAGTCGTTGCGAATTCGCTCACCACTGGCACGCCCGGCGGCTCATAAGCGACCGGCAAGCCTGTTGGCTCGGCAAGGACCTGCAATGGCTGGGTGTCGGCCGTGCTCGACACGGTCGACTCTGCTTCGCTCGAAGGCTGCGACACGGTCGACTCCATGCCTGCCTCGCGAGCGTCATCTGTCGATGTGCCTGCCTCGGCCGCAGCCCCCGCGGCGCCCTGTTCGGCACCACCCCGCGATCCGCCGCGGCCCCGGCGGCGGCGACGACGACGCTTGCGCTCGCCATCGGTCCTGTTCTCCCCGTCGCCCGGCGATTCGGACGTAGCCGCTGCGCCCGCCGTGACGGCGGCTGCCGGCATGATGGCATTACGCTCGGTCTCGCTGGCAGTAGCCTGCCCGGGTTCCGGCCGGTCACCGGGCTGCGCCGCCTGTGCATCCGGTCGGCTGCGCGAGCGACCGCGGTTCCGGTCGCGCGAGCGGCTTCTCTCTCCACCACGCTCGCTACGCTCCGCGCTTTCTCCTCGCACCGGGCGCGCCTGACGCTCGCCGCGTTCACCCTCAGACTGGCGGTCGGGCCCCGGCCTGGTGCTGCGCTCGGATCTGTCCGGACGGCGATCACTGCGGCCGCGACGGCGCCCGCCGTCGCCACGGCTGTCGCGCCCACGCCGTGGCGCCGCCGCCTTCGGTTCCGGCGCCGGTTCGGGCTCGGGCTCTGCCTTGCCGGCACCGAGCCAGCCAAACAGGCGCGCAAGCAAGCCTGGGCCCGCCGGCGCTTGCGCGGCTGCGGCCGCGGCCTTCGGTGCTGGTGCCGCAGGGGCTGGCGCCGCAGGCACGATGGTTTGTACGGCTGGGCCGGCGCTCGGCGGCTTCTTTTCCGCTGCGGTCTTGAATTCGATCTCGAGCGGCGCCTGCTCGGCCATCTGGTAGCTGATGCCGGCGTTCTCTGGCAGGTTCAGTTCGTCGTCACGGACCCGCTTGATCGAGTAATTCGGGGTCTCGATGTTGGGGTTCGGTACCAGGATGATGTCGACGTTGCCGCGGGACTCGACCTCGTTCAGCCACTCGCGCTTCTCATTGATCAGGAAAGTTGCGACGTCCACCGGTAGTTGTGCCACGACGCGCGCGGTACGGTCCTTGCGGGCCTCTTCGCCGATCAGGCGCAAGACCGCGAGCGCCATGGACTCGACGCTCCTGATCGTACCCATTCCGCTGCAGCGCGGGCAGACCGTGTGGGTCGCCTCGCCGAGGGACGGGCGCAGGCGCTGGCGGGACATCTCGAGCAGGCCAAAGCGCGATATCCGTCCGATCTGGATCCGCGCCTTGTCCATGCGGACCGCGTCGCGCAAGCGGTCTTCCACCGCCTGCTGGTTCTTCTTCGACTCCATGTCGATGAAATCGATGACGATCAGGCCACCGAGGTCGCGCAGCCTGAGCTGCCGGGCGATTTCGTCGGCCGCCTCGAGGTTGGTATTACAGGCCGTAGTCTCGATGTCGGCGCCGCGGGTGGCGCGTGCCGAGTTGATGTCGATGGAGACCAGTGCCTCGGTGTAGTCGATCACGATGCTGCCGCCCGAGGGCAGGTGCACCGTGTGCGAGTACGCAGACTCGATCTGGCTCTCTATCTGGAAGCGCGTAAACAGCGGCACGTCGTCTTCGTAGAGCTTTATCGTGCGCTGCGCCTCGGGGGTCAGGAATCGCTGGACGTACTCCAGCGCCCGCTGGTGGGCGCCGGGCTCGTCAATCAGTACCTCGCCGATGTCGTCGGACATGTAGTCGCGCAGCGAGCGCGTGACCGCGTCGCTTTCCTGGTAGATCAGGAATGGCGCAGCGCGGCGCCCGGCGGCGTCAATGATCGCGTCCCAGTTGGCGCGCAGGTTGTCGAGGTCCCACTGCAGCTCTTCCGGCGAGCGGCCGACCCCGGCGGTGCGAACGATGCTGCCCATGCCGTCGGGCAGGCGCAGCTGCTCGAGCGCGTCGCGGGTCGCGTCACGGTCCTCGCCCTCGATGCGGCGCGATACGCCGCCGGCACGGGGATTGTTGGGCATCAGTACCAGGAACCTCCCGGCCAGGCTGATGAAGGTGGTCAACGCCGCACCCTTGTTGCCGCGTTCCTCCTTCTCGACCTGGACGATCAGTTCCTGGCCTTCCTGGAGGATGTCCTTGATGTTGAAACGCGCGCCTGGGGCTGGCTGATAGCGGAAGTACTCGCGGGCGACTTCCTTCAGCGGCAGGAAGCCCTGGCGCTCGGAGCCATAGTCGACAAAGGCTGCTTCGAGACTGGGCTCGACGCGAGTGATCCGGCCCTTGTAGACATTGGCCTTCTTCTGCTCGCGCGACGGAAGTTCGATCGAGAGGTCGTAGAGCTTCTGGCCGTCAACCAGGGCTACGCGCAACTCTTCCTGTTGAGTTGCGTTGACTAGCATTCTTTTCATTTGCCCCATCCGAGGGTCGAGGGGCCGGGAAGCCTGGGAAGCGTGTCGAGGCGGGCGTGGGGAGTTCGTTCGTCACCGGGCAGGACGACCGTCCATGCCGCAGGCAGGCGGCGCGCTCATTGGCGTGCTGCCGGACTCCTGCTTCATGTCTCGTCGAGGGGGACATGCCTGGGGATTCTCTGCTCTTCCACGGACCGTGCCTCACTGGGCACGTATCCAAGCTTTCGGCCGGGCGATGGCCTGGTAGACCAGGACCAACTAATATGCGGCCCCTGCCCGGATAGGACACCTGCCGGTCTAGCGGGGTGTGCTCACGGGGGGCCGCGCAGTCGTCGGTAGCCGCGCCACGATTCGAGGGAAGGGCGCCAGCCTCACTGACGGGCGCTAACACTAGCAGCCGAGCATCTAGAAAATCAATACCTTAGGGAATCTTTATGCTTCCACCTGAAGCAGCCCCTGTTGCAGTGCGTCACGTCAGCGTGGGGCCCGGCGAAGGAGGGCAGAGAATCGACAATTTTCTCCTCCGCGAACTGAAAGGGGTGCCCCGCAGCCACATTTACCGGTTGCTGCGGCGCGGCGAAGTCCGGGTCAATGGTCGCCGCGCGAAGCCCGAGCAGCGCCTGGAGGACGGCGACGACGTTCGACTGCCGCCGGTCCGGGTGGCTGCGCCTGAAACGCCAGGCCGGGTGCCAGATGCCCTGCGGGCGGAGGTTCGCGCAGCCGTCATCCACGAGGACGAGCGGATCCTCGCCCTCGACAAGCCTTCCGGCCTCGCGGTACACGGAGGCTCCGGCCTGTCGTTCGGCGCCATCGAGGTGCTGCGGGCGGATCGGCCGGACAGCGAACTGGAACTCGTACACCGGCTCGACCGGGACACCAGCGGGGTGCTTGTCGTGGCCAAGGATCGTGGCTCGCTGCGCATGATGCACGCCTTGTTGCGCGATGGCGCTGTCGAGAAAACCTATCTCGCCTTGCTCAAGGGTCGCTGGACGCTCGGCAAGAAACGGATCGACGCGCCGCTCAAGACCAACCTGCGCCAGGGGGGCGAACGGGTGGTCAAGGTTCACGTGGAAGGCAAAGACGCGGCCAGCACCTTCAAGCCGGTCGGGAGCTTCGGCCAGCAGGCGACGCTCATGGAGGTCGAGATTCACACCGGGCGCACCCACCAGATCCGGGTGCATGCGGCCTATGCAGGCCATCCCATTGCTGGCGACGACAAATATGGCGAGCGGGAATTCAACTTGAGCATGCGCGAGTTGGGGTTGCGACGGATGTTCCTGCACGCGCACGCGATAGCCTTCACCTGGCCGGACACCGGCAGGAAGTGCCGCATCACTGCGGCGTTGCCAGCGGACCTGTCGGCGGTGGTGGAGAGGCTGGAGAAGAAACGCCGATAGCAGGCGGTCAGAAGCGAGGCTGCATGCGGTCGCGGGGCCGGGGATTCCCCCGTTCGCTCGGAAGAACGCAACTCGCTCGCCGGGGGACCCCGCCCCGCTCCCTTGGCGTTTGCCTTCTCGCTATCCGCTAGCGCAGAGGATCCAGACCCACTTCCCTCAGGGCCTGCGCGACCCAGATGAGAGGCAGGCCAATGAGCGCCGTCGGGTCGACCGACTCGATGCGTTCGAACAGGGCGATGCCAAGCCCCTCGCACTTGAAGCCGCCGGCGCAGTCCAGCGGTTGTTCGCGCTCGACGTAGCGCTGGATCTCGCCGGGGGAAAGCACCCGGAACTGGACCAGCGTCGTGTCGAGGTGGTCGAGGCTGCGCCCATCCGAGGCTCGCATGAGGCAAGCAGCAGTCAGGAACTCGACGCGGCGGCCGCTGGAGGCCAGCAGCTGGGCCTCACAGCGGCGCGCGTCGAGCGGCTTGCCCAGCACTTGGCCCTCGCGGACGGCCAACTGGTCCGACCCCAACACCCAGGCCTGCGGGTTTCTTGCGGCGACCGCCGATGCCTTGGCCCGTGCCAGGCGCAGCGCACGCTCGCGCGGACTTTCGCCGGCCAGAGGCCCCTCGTCGGATTCCCGGTGCCTCAACGGCGAAAGGCCGCCCGAGTCGCTCCAGCAGTCCGGCCCGGTAGCGGGAGGTCGAAGCCAGGATGAGCGAATCTTCCATCCGGATAGCACCATAAAAAACAATGATTTGCGCGCACACGCGCTTTGACAGCGGCGTCTGCGGTCACTATGATACCGCGCCCATGCCAGCGCTCCGTCCAGATCGAGTCGACGTCGACGTGCTGGCTGCCGAGGGCGCCAGCGTTGA
Organism: uncultured Gammaproteobacteria bacterium; assembly: GCA_963715485.1. Taxonomy (GTDB): domain Bacteria; phylum Pseudomonadota; class Gammaproteobacteria; order Steroidobacterales; family Steroidobacteraceae; genus SG8-30. The sequence goes on along the minus strand of OY970244.1, from coordinate 2,330,754 downwards.
GAGGCGTTACCGGCTCGACCAGCTGTCGCGATTGTCCGATCTTCTGGCGGGCCCGGGAGGCGAGGCGATCGCACGATTCAGCTTCGCGCGGGTCGCCGGCGGCGTAGCGAGTTGCGAGTTGGCGGTCGAGGCGGTCGCCACGCTGAAGTGCCAGCGCTGCCTCGAGCCATACGAGCAGCCGCTGGCATCGAGTGTGCGACTGGCGTTCGTAGCCGGCGATGACGCTGCCCCGGTAGTGCCGGAGGGTTTCGAAGCCGTGCCCACCGATGACGGCAGGATCGACATCGATTCGCTGGTGGAGGACGAGTTGTTGCTGTCCATGCCGATCGTGCCACTGCACGGTGGCGGGACGCGGTGTGCCGAGACTGCGCGGCCCGCCGTGACGGATACGCGCGACGAGCCGGAGCCAGAGACGCACCGGCCTTTCGCGCAGTTGCAGGATTTGTTGAAGCATTAGGACTGGAGAACTCAGATGCCCGTTCAGAAGAGCCGACGCACGCCGTCCACCCGCGGCATGCGCCGCGGCCATGACAAGCTGAAGACGCCCGCCCTGTCGAAGGACCCGACCACCGGCGAGACGCACGCGCGTCATCGCATCAGCCGCGACGGCTACTATCGCGGCAAGAAGGTGATCGAGACGCCGGACGAGGACACCAAGGGCTGACGACCATCAACGCCGGCCGCAAGGCCGGCTGCCGTCGCATGGCGAGGCCTGCGACGCGCAGCGGCTCGCGCACGATCGGCGATGGTGGGCGTGCAGCGGGCCGAGGGAGTAGGCTGGCATGATGTACTCGCGCATAGCCGGAACCGGCAGCTACCTGCCAGAGAAGGTCGTGACGAACGCCGACCTCGAGAAGACGGTCGACACGACGGACGAGTGGATCCGCAGCCGCACGGGTATCGAGCGCAGGCACATTGCCGCCGACGACGAGACCAGCTCCTCGCTGGCCGAGCACGCCGCGCGGCGCGCTATTCGCTCCGCGGGTCTGACCGTGGACGATGTCGATTTCATCGTCGTCGGCACCACCACCCCGGACCGGATCTTCCCCAACACAGGTACGCTGCTCCAGGAGCGCCTCGGCATCCACGGCTGCCCGTCCTTTGCACTGGAGACCGCGTGTAGCGGATTCATCTACGCGCTGTCGGTGGCCGACAAGTATGTGCGCCTTGGCGAAGCCAAGTGCGCGCTGGTGGTCGGGGTCGAATGCCTCAGCCGGATCACCGACTGGTCCGACCGCGGCACCTGCGTGCTGTTCGGCGACGGCGCCGGCGCGGTGGTGCTGACGCCGTCGGTCGAGGCCGGCATCATCAACACTCACCTGCATTCCGACGGGCGCTACAAGGATCTGCTGTATTACCCCTACGGCGTCTCGGACGGCTTCGACAAGCTGAAGGCTGGTGCGCCCAGTGGCATCACCATGCAGGGCAACGACGTTTTCAAGGTGGCGGTCCGCACGTTGTCGAGGCTTGTCGACGAGACGCTTGCCAAGAATGGCATCGACAAGCACCAGATCGACTGGCTGGTGCCGCACCAGGCCAATCTGCGCATCATCAGGTCCGCCGCCGAGAAGCTGGACATGCCGATGGAAAAGGTGATCGTCACCGTGCAGGATCACGGCAACACCTCGGCCGCCTCGATTCCGCTGGCGCTCGACACAGCAGTCCGCGACGGTCGCATCCGCCGCGGTCAGTTGCTGCTGATGGAGACCTTCGGCGGAGGCTTCACCTGGGGTTCCGCGCTCGTCCGGTTCTGAGGAACCGGCGACCCGGTCACGCGGTCAGATGATTGATAGGTGCCCGGGCAGCGGGCAGGGAGTCCGGATGCGTTCAGCCATGGCAGCCGCTTTGCTTCTGGCGTCGCTTTGCTCAGGCTCTGCGTGGGCAGACCGCTATCTGCTTGTGCCGGAGTCAGGCGACCTCATCGGCGAGGAACGCTCGACCGAAGCACGGCACGAGGACACCCTGATCGACATCGCCCGCGAGCACGGGCTCGGCTACGAGGAAATCATCAACGCGAACCCCGGTGTGGATCCATGGTTGCCGGGCGCGGGCGTGACCATCGAACTCGCCAAGCACCGGGTGCTGCCGATGGCGAAGCGCGAAGGCATCGTCATCAATCTCCCCGAGCATCGGCTCTACTACTTCCCTCGGGCGAATGCAGGCGAGACGCCGGAAGTCTGGAGCTACCCGGTCAGCATTGGCAAGATGGACTGGCATACGCCGCTCGGCGCCACCAGGATCGTGCAGAAGGTCAAGAACCCGAACTGGTATCCACCCAAGTCGGTGCGCGATGAACACGCTGCCAAGGGCGACATCCTGCCGACGGTGGTCCCCGCCGGTCCCGACAATCCGCTTGGCCTGTTTGCCATGCGCCTCGGAATTCCCGGCGGCGCGTACCTGATTCATGGCACCAACCGTCCCGCCGGTGTCGGCATGCAGGTGACCCATGGCTGCATGCGCCTCTATCCCGAGGACATCGAGGAGTTGTTCGGGATGGTGGCGGTCAACACCAAGGTGACCATCGTCAACCAGCCGTTCAAGCTCGGCTGGCAGGACGGCCGGCTCTGGGTCGAGGTACATCCCGCCCTGAAGGAAGACGTGGTCGAGCCGCCCGACCCAGACCGACCTCACGCGCCTGGTGGTCGAGGCGACCCGGCAGACGATGATTCCGGTTGACTGGTCCGCCGTGCAGCGGGCCTTTGACGAGTCGCGTGGCGTGCCGGTGGTCGTGTCGCTGGGCGCGCAGTCCCTGGTCTCCGGCGACTAGCAGACCTGGCGCCGCTGCGGATCTCCAAGCGGAGATTCACGCCCTGAATCCCACCTTGCCAGCCGGCCCTTTTCTTGGCTTATTCGGCAAGTTCGCGTTCCAACGGCGGCTCACAGGGGCTAGAATTGCCCTGTACCGCGGACAGCGGCGTTTTTTGTTGAGTTGAAACAACTCAGTTACGGGAGAACGGACGATGAGAAATTGGGTGAAGGGAGCAGTGGTCGCCATGCTGGTGATCCCGGGCGCCGCGATGGCGCAGAAGCCGGACATGTCCTGCTATGACATTCGTTACAGCCTGGATTTCCTGAATGTGTATCCGAGCGCACCGGCGATCTGCGAGGAAGTCAAGGAGGTCAACGGCGTCAAGTACGCGAAGATGAACGCCACCGTCGTCAAGAAGGAAGAGGGTTATACCACCGTCGCGTTCAAGGATGTCTTCGGCAACAAGATTGACAAGCTGTCGCTCGAGGCTGTCGAGGGCTCCTCGGTGATGGTGGGTGACAAAGAAGTTACCTGGAAGGACCTCAAGCTCGGCGACAAGCTGACGTTCTGGCTGCCGGAGCGCTCGATGCACGTCGTGGGACAGCCCGGACGTGGCAAGCCCGGCGCCCCGATCATCTTCAAGGCTGCGGCAGAGTGACCTGCTCGACCCACCCGTGCGCCGCCGCTGGCATCTTGCTGGCGGTGACGGAAACGTGGTGAACGCTCCGAACCGGTTGCGTTGAAGCCCTGACCGGCTTCTTGCGATCAGACGGCCGCGCGGTATGCCGCGCGGCCGTTTTCATTGGTGGCGGGACTGACAGAGCCACTGCGGGTCGCCGATGAATTGCTTGTACCAAGGATGGTGACGAGTGGTACATCGGCATCGATAACCACGAGTTCTACATCATCCCGGAAGCAGCAATCCACGGCGGCTGAGGTGGTGGATCCTGGGTAGCCTTGCGTCCGGGGCGTCGTCGCAGCAACCCATCGAGATCATTTCAGTGCGGGAAAAAAAAGGCCCCGCAACGAATCCGTTGCGAGGCCCCGGTTCGACAGTCTGTGTCGATTACTTCGACATCGACTTCTGGAACATGCGATCGATCTTCTCGTTCGTCGCATCGCAGCACTGCTGGCTGGCCTGCGCGGCCGAGAGGGCCTGGTTCGCGGTGTTCTGCGCACCGGTGGCAGTCTGCGTGGCTGCGGCCGCCGAGCGGCTGGCGCCATCGACTGCGGCCTTGTTGGCGTCAACCTCGGCCTGCAACTTGGCAACCTGGGTCTTCAGGCCGTTGACTTCGCCTTCCAGCGGCTTGAGGTCGGTGCAACCAGCACCCAGCGCGAGAACAGCGGCGGCGACGCCCACCTTCAGGATCTTCGACATAGCTTTTTTCCCCTTGAGGCAAAATGGAACGTTACAACCCGCTATAGCGGACGCACCGGGGCCGGTGTTCCTTCCCGACCACGCGGCAAACCAACATGATTGTAACGTAACGCAACGCAGTACGAAAGCGAGAATGCCTCTGTCGCCAGATGGCGACAGAGGGGGCTCAGGCCCTGCGCCTTCGGAAATCCCGTACGATCTCGCGGGCGGCGTTGCGGCCGGGCAGGCCGGTCACGCCACCGCCAGGGTGAGTGCCGGCGCCGCACATGTAGAGTCCGGGAATCGGCCCGCGGTAGTCCGAGTGCCCGATCATGGGACGGGCGACAAACAGCTGGTCGAGGCCGAGCGCGCCGTGAAAAATGTCACCTCCCGTGAGCCCGAGCTTGCGCTCGAGCTCGAGCGGAGAGAGCACGGAACGCGCGACGACGCTCTGGCGGAAGTTCGGCGCGTGGCGATTCACCGTGTTGATGATGAGGTCGGCGGCCTCGTCCTCGGCCTCGTCCCATGAACGGCCGTCAGGCAGCTCCGGCGCGAAGTGCTGGCAGAACAGGCTGGCTACGTGTTGCCCTGGCGGAGCGAGAGAATCATCGAGCGTGCTTGGGATCAGCAGCTCGAGGGCCGGTTCGCGCGCCATGCCGGAGGCCCGTGCATCGAGGTAGGCGCGTTCCAGATAGCCGAGCGATGGCGCAATCAGGATCCCGGCCGAGAGATGGGGTCCTGGTTCCGGGAGGCAGGAAAAGCGTGGCAGCTCGCTCAGCGCCACGTTCATGCGGAAGCTCGCCGAGGCGCAACGCCAGCGCTGCATGCGTTCGCGGAACGCGGGATCGAGGTCGCCTGCGTCGATCAGTGAAAGGTACAGCAGCTTGGGGTTGACCGCCGCGGCCACTGCGCGTGCATGTAGTTCCTCCCCCGATTCCAGTCGCACGCCGACCGTGCGGCCGCGCTCGACCAGCACCCGCTGAACACCGGCATCGCGGCGGATCTCGACACCGAGCCGCCGGGCCTCGGCTGCCATGGCCCGGGTGATGGCGCCCATGCCGCCGATCGCATGGCCCCAGACGCCCTTGCGCCCGTTGACCTCGCCGAAGCAGTGGTGGAGCAGCACATAGGCGCTGCCGGGCGTGTAAGGGCTGGCGAAATTCCCGACGATGGCGTCGAAGCCGTAGGCGCCCTTGATGCCGTCGGACTCGAACCAGGCGTCGAGCAACTCGCCGGCACTGCGGGTGAACAGTTCATGCACGTCGCGCTGCTGCTCAAGCGACATGCCGAGCCAGGTCCGCGAGAGCTTGAGCATCTTCGGCAGTTCAGCAATCCCGCCACCGACATTCGGCGGGGCTACCAGGATGAGTTCGCGTAGCACCGCCACGACCTGCCCGAGCATTGCGGCGTAGGCGGGCAGGCGCGCGGCGTCGTGGCTCGAGTGCCTGGCGAGCGAGTCCTGGGTCTCGGCCAGCGCGTTGCCAATGCACAGGTGGCTGCCGTCCGCGCCCGGTGCAAAATTCAGCATGGGGCGCTCGAGGATCCTGAGCCCGTGCTCGGCAAGGCGCAGGTCGCGGATCACCTGTGGGTGCAGGAGGCTCACCGTGTAGCTCGCGAGCGAGTTCCTGAACCCGGGGTGGAACTCCTCGGTGACGGCGGCCCCACCGACGATGTGGCGCCGCTCGAGTACGGTGACCTTGAGTCCGGCCCGGGCGAGATAGCAGGCGCAGGTCAGGCCGTTGTGGCCGGCGCCGATGAGGAGGACGTCGCGGGAGGAGGGGCCGGTCATCGAGCCAAGTATGCGGGGGTGGGTGCAGAGCGGGTAGTGGATGGCGGTTGGTCACGAGCGAGACGGGGCAGGGCGGGGTCGGCGGTCACCCGCTCGTTCAGACAGTGGAAAACTCGCTCGCTGGAGGGGGGACCCGGCCCGGTATCTGCCTCTCGGCTTGCTGCTGAACTACCCGATCATCCTCACTTGCCTTCCCTCACACTCAGCTGTATAAACACACAGTAGCTGTTCATCCATACAGGTGTCGCCATGTCGGACCTCACTCCACGCCAGCGCCAGATCCTGCGTTTCATCGAGCAGTGCGTCAGCGAGAGCGGTATGCCACCCACCCGCGCCGAGATCGCCGGCGCACTCGGGTTCCGCTCGGCCAACGCAGCCGAGGAACACCTGCGCGCCCTGCAGCGCAAGGGCGCGATCGAGCTCGTGCCTGGCGCGTCCCGCGGCATCGTGCTCAAGGACGTACTACGCGAGCAGATGGGCCTGCCGCTCATTGGACGCGTCGCCGCGGGACGACCAATCCTGGCCGAGGAACACGTCGAGGCCCGCTACCAGATCGATCCCGACCTGTTCAGTCCGCGACCGCACTACCTGCTGCGCGTCAGCGGCATGAGCATGCGTAACGTCGGCATCATGGACGGGGACCTGGTGGCGGTGCATCGCTCGCCTGACGTACGTAATCGCCAGATCGTCGTGGCGCGCCTGGAAGACGAGGTCACGGTGAAGCGCTACCGGCAGGAGGGCACGGTGGTCTGGCTGCTGCCCGAGAATCCGGACTTCGAGCCGATCCGCGTGGATCTCCGTGAGCAGACGCTGGTCATCGAGGGAGTGGTCGTCGGCGTGCTTCGTCGTGGCAAGACCGTGGATACGATCCAGTGATCGTGACGCGCCGGGGCGCTCGACATGACTTCCGCGGAGCTCGATGAGCTGCTTCAACATCCGTCGGTGTGGCGTGCGAGCAGCGCGCAAGGGACTCCGAAGACCCTGCCCACCGGTTTTCGCCGGCTGGACGAACGGCTGCCCGGCGGCGGCTGGCCGCTCGATACGCTGATCGAACTGCTGCTGCCGGCTCACGGGGTCGGCGAGCTCAACCTGTTGGTGCCCGCCTTGCGCGAGCTGGGCAAGGGAGATCCCGGACCACGACGCTGGATCGCCTGGATCGGGCCACCCCACGTGCCCTATGCACCGGCGCTGGCCGGCGCCGGGCTGGATCCGGCACGCATGCTGGTCGTGCAGCCGCGGGGACTGCGAGGAGGGTTGCGACGGGGATTGTCCCCGCAGGGGACTGTCCCCTCCTCGCAGTCCCCGGATTCGGCACTGTGGGCGATGGAGCAGGCCTTGCGTTCAGGCGCCTGCGCCGTAGCGCTCGGATGGACCGATGCAGCGGACGGCAACTCGTTGCGGCGATTGAAGCTCGCGGCCGAGGAGGGCGGCAGCCTCGGTATCCTCTTCAGGCCGCTGCATCGTGCCGGTGAGCCTTCGCCTGCCACACTCCGGTTGCTTCTCGAGCCACGCGGCCGCGCACTCGACGTGCTGATCCTGAAAAGTCGCGGTGGCACCCCGGGGAGGGTGGAGGGCGTGGTGGGGAAGAAGTGAGCAGTGAGCGGCAGGAAAGAGGCGGGCGCGGGGCCGGGCAATCCCCCGCTCGCTCGGAAGAACGAAACTCGCTCGTCGGGGGGCGCGACCTCTTCCCGCCTTGCTTCTCACTGCGCGCTCTCCCACAACCCACTTTCTGACTACCCGCTATCCGCTTCCCTCCATGTCCTCCCCAACCCCCGACCTCTTCGACTCCCTCCAGGTTCTGGCCCAGCCATCCGTTGGCCTGGCGCTGGTACCCCCGGGGCCGCAAGGCGCTGCACGGAGGCTGGCACGCGAACTGTGGCTTTGCCTGTTGCTGCCGCGCCTGCCTCTCGAGGCGCTCGCCGGCGGCGGAGCCGGGTCCGATCGCGAGATCTGCGTGGTGGAAGGGTCAGGCTCACAGCAGCGCATCGCCGCGGTCAGCGAGGCCGCGGCACGTCGCGGCGTGACGCCGGGACTCGGACTCAATGCCGCGCTGGCGCTTCGGCCGGAGCTCGAGCTGCTCGGGCGGCAGCCGTCCGCAGAGGCCGCGATGCTGCAGCGCCTGGCGCACTGGGCCACCCAGTTCACGCCGTTGGTCAGTATCGAGCCGCCACAGGCATTGCTGGCCGAGGTACGCGGCAGCCTCGGACTGTTCGGTGGCGCCGAGGCCTTACGCCGCCGTGCCGCACGGGAACTCGACGGCTTCAAGCTGTGCTCCATCGCGACGCTTGCGCCGACTCCCCGTGCGGCGTTGTGGCTGGCACGGGCGGGCCTGCAGGTCCCGATGGAATCCATGGATGAGCTGCCTGCGATCGCCTCGCGCCTGCCGCTTGCCTGTCTCGACTGGCCGCAGGCGGCGACAAGAACGCTGGTGACGCTGGGTGTCCAGACCATCGCCGACCTCGTCCGGCTGCCGCGCGACGGCTTTGCCCGGCGTTTCGGCCCGGCGCTGCTCGACGAGCTCGACGAGGGCTTCGGACGGCGGCCACAGCCGCGGAGACGCGCGGTGATGCCGGAGCGCTTCGACGACAGCCTGGAGCTGCCGGCAGAAAGTGGGTCGAGCCGGCTCATCGAGATTGCCCTGGAACACCTGCTCGAGCGCCTGCAGGCCTTCCTGCGTGCCCGTGCCGCCGGCACCCGTGGGCTGGCAATCGAGCTCAGGCATCGCGGGATTCCCGCCACGCGGTTCAGGCTTGGGCTGGCGCGACCGAGCGGCGATGGCCACCATCTGCTGGGGTTATTGCGCGAGCGGCTCGCGCGCCTGCCATTGCCGGCGCCCGTGCTGTCGCTGCGCATGCGTTCCACGGTCGTCACGCCTCTCGAGCTGCGAGCCGGGCTCCTGCCGGGCGAGGCTGAGCGTGAGGTGGATCCGGATGCCGCCGCGCGGCTGCTGGAGCGGCTGCGTGCGCGGCTCGGCGGTGATGCCGTATTCAGTGTCTGTCTCGTGCCCGAGCACCGTCCCGAGCTCGCCTGGTGCGTTGCCGAGCCTTCACTGCTGCGGCCGGGTTGCGCGCCTGCGGTCCCCGGAGCGAGCGGGTTTCTCCCGAGCGAACCGGGCGGGACCCGGCCGCGTGGCGATCTCGCAGCGCGCCTGGTCGCTGAGGCGCTGCTTACACCGCGTCCTTTGTGGATGCTGGCCGAGCCACAACGCCTGCAGGAGTGCGACGGAGCGCCCTGGCACGATGGCGACCTGCTCGATCTCGCCAGCGGCCCAGAGCGCATCGAGACTGGCTGGTGGGATGGCCGGGATGTGCGTCGCGACTACTACACCGCGGGAGGCCGGGGCGGGGTAAGCCTGTGGGTCTACCGCGATCGCGGTCGCGATGGCGGCTGGTGGCTGCACGGTGTGTTCGGCTGATGGCATATGCCGAGCTGCACTGCCTCAGTAACTTCACCTTCCTGCGCGGCGCGTCACACCCGGGGGAGCTCGTTGCCCGTGCCGTGGAACTCGGCTATGCGGCGCTCGCAATCACCGACGAATGCTCGATGGCGGGCGTCGTACGTGCCCACGTCGCAGCCAAGGAGCACGGTCTCCCGCTCATCCTGGGCAGTGAGCTCGTGCTCACCGACGGCCCGCGGATCGTCTGCCTGGCGACCTCGCGCGCCGGCTACGGGGCGTTCTGCAGGCTGATCACCCGGGGCCGGCGGGCCGCGCCAAAGGGCGGTTATGTGCTCAGGCGAGCGGACCTCGAGGCGGGCCTCGAGGATTGCCTGCTGCTATGGTTGCCCGGCGCTGACCCCGACCCGGACGAAGGCGCCTGGCTCAAGGAATGCTTCGACGGACGGCTTTGGCTTGCCGTCGAGCTGGCGGCTGGCGGTGCCGACCGCGAGCGTCTCCTGCGCCTCATGGAACTCGCCGCGCGCCTCGGCCTGCCAGCCGTCGCGAGTGGCAACGTCCACATGCACGTTCGCAGCCGCCGCGCGTTGCAGGACACGTTGAGCGCCATCCGTCATGGGGTGCCTCTGAAGGATGCCGGCTTCGCGCTCGCGCCCAACGGCGAGCGCCACCTCAGGGCGCTGTCGACCCTCAGGCGCATCTATCCGCGCGAGTTGTTGCAGGAAACGCTGGCTATCGCAGCGCGCTGCCGTTTTTCCCTCGACGAGCTCAGGTACGAGTACCCGGAGGAGATCGTGCCGCCAGGATCGACGCCGGCCGGGCACCTGCGCAGACTGACCGAGCAGGGCATATGCCGCCGCTGGCCGGAGGGGGAACCCGCGCCGGTGCGCGAGCTCATCGAGCACGAGCTCGGGCTGATCGCCGAGCTCGGCTACGAGCGTTATTTCCTGACGGTGCACGACCTCGTCGCCTTCGCACGGGGGCGCGGCATCCTCTGCCAGGGCCGCGGTTCGGCAGCCAACTCGGCGGTGTGTTACGCACTCGGGATCACGGAGGTGGATCCGTCGCGCATGTCGCTGCTGTTCGAGCGCTTCATCTCGCGGGAGCGCAACGAGCCGCCCGATATCGACGTCGATTTCGAGCACGAGCGCCGCGAGGAGGCGATCCAGTACCTGTATGCGAAGTATGGACGGCACCGTGCCGCGCTGACCGCCACCGTGATCACCTACCGGCCACGCAGCGCAGTGCGCGACGTGGGCAAGGTGCTGGGACTCGATGCGCTGCAGGTGGATCGCCTGGCCCGCGCCATGCAATGGTGGGATGGGCGAGAAGTGGATCCATCGCGGGTGCGTGACGCGGGCTTCGACCCGGTCAACCCGCTGATGACGAGGCTGCTCGGCCTGACGCGCGAGCTGATCGGCTTTCCGCGGCACCTGTCGCAGCACACCGGCGGGTTCGTGATCTCGCGCGGACCGCTCGAGGAGCTGGTGCCGATCGAGAACGCAGCGATGCCGGAACGCACGGTCATCGAATGGGACAAGGACGATCTCGACGAGCTCGGCCTGCTGAAGGTCGACGTGCTCGGGCTCGGCATGCTGACCGCGATCCGCCGGGCACTCGACCTGGTGTCGGCATTTCGCGGCAGGCCACTCGCTGTCGGCGACATCCCGCCCGAGGATCCTGCGGTCTACGACATGATCTGTCGGGCCGACACGGTCGGCGTTTTCCAGATCGAGTCGCGGGCGCAGATGGCGATGCTGCCGCGCCTGCGGCCACGCAACTTCTACGACCTGGTGATCGAGGTCGCCATCGTCCGCCCCGGCCCGATCCAGGGGCAGATGGTGCATCCGTACCTGCGCCGGCGCGCCGGTGCCGAGGCAGTGATCTATCCGGGTCCGGGCGTGCGGCAGGTGCTGGAGCGAACCCTCGGCGTACCGATCTTCCAGGAGCAGGTCATGCAACTGGCTATCGTGGCGGCCGGCTTCACGCCGGGCGAGGCCGATCGCTTGCGTCGAGCGATGGCGGCCTGGCGTCGCAAGGGATCGCTGGGTCCGTTCGAGCAGCGGCTCGTCGATGGCATGCGTGAGCGTGGCTACGACGAGGGCTTCGCCCGGCAGGTGTTCCAGCAGATCCTCGGCTTCGGCGAGTACGGCTTCCCGGAGTCACATGCAGCCAGTTTCGCCTTGCTGGTCTACGTCTCGGCCTGGCTCAAGCATCACGAGCCGGCGGCCTTCTGCTGCGCACTGCTCAACAGCCAGCCCATGGGCTTCTATGCGCCGGCCCAGCTGGTGCGCGACGCCCGGGCCCACGGCGTCGAGGTTCGTCCGGTGGATGTCCGCCAGAGCAACTGGGATTCGGCGCTGGAGCCGGGCGAGGAGGGCGTGCCGGCCCTGCGATTGGGTCTCGCCCTGGTGCGGGGCCTGTCGCGCGAAGGCGCAAGACGCCTGGTGGCGGCCCGCGCACTGGGTGCCCTTGATTCAGTGCAGGCGCTGGCCGAGCGCGCGGTCCTGGAGCGAAACGACCTGGAGGCGTTGTCGGCGGCCGGGGCGCTTGCCGGCCTGGCTGGCAACCGCCACCGCGCTGCCTGGAGGGTTACGGGCGTCGAGCGGCCACTGCCCCTGTTGCCTGCCATGCACATCCCGGAGGGATTGCCGCTGCTGCGCGCCCCGCGCGAGGGCGAGGACATCGTGGCCGACTACCGGTCGCTCGGACTGACCCTGGGCCGCCACCCCATGGCCCTGCTGCGTTCCCGGCTTGCCTCCGACGGCTGGCTGACCGCGGCGTCGCTGTGGGAGCAGCCCAATGGGGAGCGGGTGCGCACCGGCGGAATCGTGCTGACCCGGCAACGGCCGGGTTCGGCCTCGGGCGTGACCTTCGTGACCGTGGAGGATGAAACCGGTCAGGCCAACCTGATCGTCTGGAAGTCCCTGGGCGAGCGCCAGCGCCGGATCCTGCTGGGTTCGCGGCTACTGGGCGTGAGTGGGGAGGTGCAGCGCGAGGGCGACGTCCTGCACGTGATCGCGCGGCGGCTGGAGGACCGCTCGCCGCTGCTGGGGGAGCTGACGGCCAGGTCGCGGGACTTCAGGTAGGAATGTCCCTACTTCCCGTCAGTCACCTGCTGCGTTTTCGCCGAGGTGTCCCGCCATCGTCGCCGATCTCGTAATCGTCGAAATCAGACAGTTGTTCGGCGGTGCGCTTGTCCTCGAGGAAACGCTCCAGTTTTCGCCAGGCAGGATCGGTGCTGGCAGCACGGGCGCCGCCACGTCGCTTCTTGGTCGAATCGAGATCACGAATGATCTTGTCGAGGTCGAGTTCGTCGCCGCTGTCGACGGCATCCTCGTCCTCTTCATCATCAAAGCTTTCTTCCGGCTTTTCGCTCATGCACCCATCCTGCGCGCAAGCAACCGGCGATTAACGCCCACAACGATCCTGTTGCCGCGACCTTATAAGGTGCCGCGCGTCCATTCGCAAGGGGGGAGCTTACCGGACCAGTTGGTTTAGCTCGAAGATGGGCAGCAGCAGGGCCAGCACGATGACGAACACGAAACCGCCCATCAGCAGGATCATGAGGGGACCCAGGATGCCGACGGCGGTGTTGACCACGCCGTCGAGCTCCCGCTCCTGGTTGTCCGCGGCCCGTCCCAGCATTGCCTCCAGCGCGCCGCTGGTCTCGCCGCTCGATATCAGGTGGATCAGCATCGGCGGGAAGAGCTTACTGGTCGCCAGCGAACGCGCGATCGGGGCGCCCTCGCGGACACGCACCGCCGCGTCGGTAACCGCCTCGCGCATTGGCAGGTTGGTCACAACCTGGCCGGAGATGCGCAGTGCCTCGAGTACGGGCACGGCACTGGCGGTGAGGATGGCAAACGTGCGGGAGAAGCGCGCGGCGTTGTTGCCACGGGTTATGCGCCCTACGAGCGGCATGCGCAGCTTGAAATGATCGAAGCGCCGCCGCGCATCCGGCTGCCGCAGCCATCGGCGGAAAGCGACGATCACGATCACGGTCACCGCGATGATCGCCCACCACCAGCCGCGGATGAAATCAGACATGGCGATCAGGATCTGGGTCAGGATCGGCAGCTGGCGATCACCTGCCTCGAACACCCGGACGACCTCGGGAACCACGTAACCGAGCAACAGCGCGACGATGCCGACGCAGACGACGGTGAGCAGGACCGGGTAGACCATGGCGTTGCGGATGGATTGCTGCAGGATCTGGCGGTTCTCCGTGTAATCGGCCAGCCGCTCCAGCACCGCGTCGAGATGACCCGATTGTTCGCCGGCCGATACGGTAGCGCGGTAGATCTCCGGAAAAACGCCGGGGAAGGCGGCCAGGCCCTCGGCAAGCGTCCGGCCCTCGACCACCCTGGCCCTGACGCCCGCCAGCACGCTGCGGACGCGGGCCTTTTCGCTCTGCTGGGAGACCGCCATCAGCGCCTCCTCGAGCGGAATGCCGGAACGTACCAGAGTCGCCAGCTGGCGCGTGAGTAGCGCCAGGTCCGTGGCGTTGACGCGACGGGCCATGGACAGCCGGCCGAGTCGGGTGGGCTGGGTGTCGATGACTTCGCTGACCGAAATCGGCAGCAGTCCCTGCTCGCGCAGCATCGCGCGAATCTGGCGGGCAGCGTCGCCCTCCATGACGCCGCTCCGCTCGCGGCCCGAGGGGTCGAGCGCCGTGTATTCGTAGGCAGGCATCAGTCTTCTTGCGTGACGCGCAACAGCTCTTCGAGCGAGGTGATGCCCGCCAGCACTTTCCGGCGACCGTCATCGCGGATACCGGGCGTCACCTTGCGCGCATGCCGCTCCATTTCCATTTCGCCGGCGCCGTCATGGATCAGGGAACGGATGGTGTCGTCCAGCAACACCAGCTCGTAGATTCCGGTGCGCCCGCGATAGCCGCTGGACAGGTCCTGGGATGCACGGTACAGCGTCGGGGAGGGCGCAGTATCGGGTACGTTCAGCAGTCGCCGCTCGTACTCACCGGCCTCGTAGGGAATACGGGTATCGGGATCGAGCTTGCGAACCAGGCGCTGCGCGACGACGCCAATGAGCGTCGAGGAAAGCAGGAACGGTTCGATTCCCATATCGCGCAGGCGTGTGACCGCGCCGACAGCTGTGTTGGTGTGCAGGGTGGACAGCACCAGGTGTCCCGTGAGCGAAGCCTGCACGGCGATGTGCGCGGTCTCGGTGTCGCGGATCTCGCCGACCATCACCACATCGGGGTCCTGGCGCAGGATCGCACGCAGGCCGCGGGCAAAAGTCATCTCCACCTTGGTGTTGACCTGGGTCTGGCCGATGCCGTCGATGTAGTACTCGATCGGATCCTCGACGGTCATGATGTTGCGCGAGTGATCGTTGATACGCTCCAGCGCCGCGTACAGCGTCGTCGTCTTGCCCGACCCGGTCGGACCGGTGACCAGGATGATGCCGTGCGGCTTGTGGATCAGCTCGTCTACCATGGCCTGCACGCGCGGCTCCATGCCGAGCGAAGCGAGGTCCAGCCGGCCCGCCTGTTTGTCGAGCAAGCGGAGCACGACGCGCTCGCCGTGTCCCGACGGAATAGTCGACACGCGTACGTCGACCGCGCGCCCGGCGATCCTGAGGCTGATGCGGCCGTCCTGCGGCAGGCGCTTCTCGGCGATGTCGAGGCGCGACATGACCTTGATGCGCGACACCAGCAGTGGCGCCACCGCACGCTTGGTCTGCAGCACCTCGCGCAGCACGCCGTCCACGCGGAAGCGGACCACCAGCCGGTTCTCGAACGGCTCGACGTGGATGTCCGAGGCGCTTTCCTTGATTGCCTGGGTCAGCACCGCGTTGATCAGCCGGATGACCGGTGCGTCGTCCTCGCTTTCCATCAGGTCCGAGGGTTCGGGAAGGCCCTCGGCCAGCCCAGCCAGGTCCGTTTCGCCCTCGATACCCTCGACGATGGAACCTGCCTCGCCCCCACCGCCTTCGTAGGCTTTGCCCAGCAGTTCCTCGAAAGCCGCCGGCGTGGCCCGCTCGATGACAATCGGCATGCCGACGAAACGCTTGAGTTCAGCCACGGCAGCCGGCGTGGCGCCGTCGCGATAGACGACGTGTGCCTTGCCTTCGATCACAGCCCTCACCAGCACCCCGTGGCGCTTGGCGAACGCGAATGGCAGCCTGGTCTTGAGGCCGCCCCGTGCGCCGTCAAGCACTGCGCTCATCGACTCAGTTTCCCGCCGGCTGTTCGCCGGGGACGGCTGCTTCGAGCCCTGGAACCGGCGTGGCCGGCGCCGTCGGCCCGAGGACCTCCGGCAGGGTCGGCTGCTGCACACCGGGCATCAGCTGGACCTTGCCGTCGTTGCGATCGAGCTGCAGGTTGCGGATGTGGTTGTACTTGGAGTTGGTCTCGATGGCAGCCTGTTCGGCGGTACGGATGATCCGCGGGCGGATGAAGACCATGAGGTTGCTCTTGGTCTTCTGCACGCTGCGGGTGCGAAACAGCTCGCCGAGCAACGGGATGCTGCCCAGGAACGGCACCTTCGACTCGCTTTCCGTAAGCCGGTCCTCGATCAGGCCGCCGAGCACCAGCATGCCGCCGTCGTCGACCAGCACGCGGGTCGAAATGGTGCGCTTGTTGGTAACGAGGTCGTTGCTCGAGACCTGTGAAGCCGCCGCGGCGATTCCCGAGACCTCCTGCTCGATCTTGAGCAGGATCGTATCCTCGTCGGTGATTTGCGGCGTGATCTTGAGGATGTTGCCCACTTCCTCGCGCTGGATGGTCTGGAACGGATTGACGGTGCCGGCGGTCTGGCCCGCATTGGTGTACGAGCCGGTGACAAACGGCACTTCCTGGGCCACTTTGATCTGGGCTTCTTCATTGTCGAGGGTGATAACCGACGGCATCGACACCACGTTGGTGTCGCCGTTGCTGGACAGGGCACGCAGGATCGCCGCGAAATTGGTACCGCTGTCCTGCCGGCGGCCGGCAGCCAGGGTAAAGCCCCCGGGCGCGGCGATGGCGGTCCCCCCGCCATCGGACGGTGGATTCGTGATCTGGTCGTAGCCAGCGGCGATGTCGGACAGGCTGACGCCGCCTATCGCCGAGTTGAACAGTCCGACCAGGAAATTGTCGTTGGAGCCGTCGACGGCCC
The DNA here is from genome assembly GCA_963715485.1 of uncultured Gammaproteobacteria bacterium. GTDB lineage: Bacteria > Pseudomonadota > Gammaproteobacteria > Steroidobacterales > Steroidobacteraceae > SG8-30. The sequence continues at coordinate 2,314,344 of OY970244.1, read as the reverse complement.
AGTTCACGCCCAGGTCGCGGCTGGCGTCGGTCGAGACCTCCACCAGCATCGCCTCGATGATCACCTGCGCCCGGCGGATGTCGAGCCTGTCGACGACCTGCATCAGCGAGCGCATGATTTTCGGCGGTGCCGTCACGACCAGCGCATTTGTTTCGGGCTCCGCCCAGATGGTAATCGAGCGGTCACCGGTCGAGCCCCCTGCGGCCTGTGTACCGCCTGCAGCCGCCGCCACCGTGCCTGCCGCCTGCTCCTTGAGCTTCGCAGCGATCTTTTCCGCGTCGGCGTAGCGCAGGTAGCGGACCTGGGTGTCGCCGCCGGCCTCGAGCGGCGTGTCGAGGTGGGTGATCAGCGTACGCATGCGCAGTCGCTGCGAGGCTTCGCCCGAGAGCAGCACGCTGTTGGTGCGGTCATCAGCGACGATTTTCGCGCCACCCGCCCCCTCGGCCCCCTGCCCGGAGCTGAGCGAATTGATCACGCGGACGATGTCGGCCGAGGAAGCATGCTCGAGGCGGATGACGTCGATGTCCGCGTCACCGCCCTGGTCGATCCGCTGGATGATGCGCACCATGCGGTTCACGTTGGCCGCACGGTCCGAGATGATCAGCATGTTGGAAGCCGGGTAGGCCGCAAGGTGGCCGTACTGCGGGATCAACGGCCGCAGGATCGGCACCAGCTGGGCGGCCGAGATGTTCAGGACCTGGATCACCTGGGTGACGATTTCGTCAGAGGTGGAGCTGACTGAATCAGGCAGGTCGTTGGCCGGCAGCTGGCGGGCATTGGCGTCCGGCAGGATCTTGATCACCTTGCCCGACGGCACCGCGACGAATCCATGCACCTGCAGTATGGCCAGGAATGCCTCGTAGAAGGCGCCGGGACCCATCGGCGTCGAGGAAAGCATCGTCACCTGGGCCCGCACGCGCGGGTCGACAATGAAGTTCTTGCCGGTTACCTGGCTGACCGCCTCGATGACCTGTCCGAGGTCCGCGTCCTTGTAGTTGGGCGTAATCATCGCACCCTGCTGCGCGCGTGCACCGCCGGTGAACATGAACATGGCGGTCAGCGCCAGTATCGAGAGACGTCGGACATTCATCTATTCATCCTCTGGGCACCCCGATTGCTACTCGTCGGGGTCTGCCTGGGCTTGGGTTTCGCTGGGGGAAGGCAATGCAGCCATCGCCGCCGCCGTGTCAACTGTAATCTGTTGTTCGGCGCCGTTCCGCTCCACCGTGAGCATCACCGGCCCACCGGCGCCGATGCCGCGCAAGGTCTCGAGCCCGCCATTGGGATCGTCGAGCGATGCGCCGTTGACGGCGGTGACCAGATCGCCGGGCATCAACCCGAGGCTCGCGAACAAGGCGCGGTTGCGGCCCGGGTACACCCGGTAGCCTTTCTGCTGACCGCCGGCGAAGACCGGCTGCGGCCGAATAATCTCGGAAATGACGCCCGGTTCCTTCTGGACCAGCGCCTGCACCGATTCGGCCAACGACTGCTCGCGAACGCCCTGGTTGTAAGTCACCGGGACCGGCGCGCCGCCGCCGGCCAGGCGCGGCAGCGGCAGCGACTCAAGCTTGCCATTGCGCTCCAGGATGGCGCGATCGGCATAGACGGCGTTCAAGCGGGCGCCGCCTGGCAGTGTGGCGCCGGTCGCATAGACCCGGGCTGTCTGCGCGGTGTCGCCGATGATGGCCCAGCCCTGTTCGGGTTCGCTGCCAGCGAGGGTGCCAGCGAGGGTCAGACGCAGGCTGGTGGTTGGCGCCGAGGCGGCGTCGCCCGTGGCCTGCTGGGCGGCCGTGCCGAAGAGGTGGGCACCGACGATGCCTGCCACGTTTGGCCCGGTAGCCGCGCCCGGGACCACTGCCACCGCGACGTCAGTTCCGGCCGGCGGGGCCAGGAACTTCAGGACCAGAATTGCCAGCTGGGCGGCCAGCGCGACGACCAGCACCACTGCCACCAGTGTCGGCGCCATGGCGGCGAGCCGGGCGGACCAGCCGTGGCTGGATCCCTTTTGCAACAACCCCAGCTTGGACAGGAACTGCATGGTATTTGGGCCGTAACTCCGCCACGATTCCTTCGGACACGATCGCGCTGCATGATACGGGTTCGGGAGCCGCAGCTACAAGGCACAAAACCGAGAGAAATTGCCGCGGTGATCGGCACTTGTGACGCCTTCTTGGGCCTGGTCGATGCGACCCGTTGGCTGGCTGGCTACCCCGCCGGCACCATTCACGATTGATTGCGACCGTCAACCTTGTGCCGAGCGGGGGCTGCCCCTATAAAGGAAGCGTGACCCAATGGCGACTTTGAACCGGATGCAGGGACGCTCGTGAGTGCCGAGCAGGACAACGGCAAGGAACGACCCAGCCACGACCTGGTGGTGGAGGAGGCGTTGCCGCGCCTCAAGAAACCTCCCTTGTACCAGGTCCTGCTGATCAATGATGATTACACGCCGATGGAGTTCGTGGTCGACGTCCTGCAGGGCATCTTCGGGCTCGATCGGACCAGGGCGACCCGTGTCATGCTCGAGGTGCACACGCGGGGCAAGGGCGTTTGCGGCGTGTTCACCTTTGAAATCGCGGAGACCAAGGTGGCCCAGGTGACAAGTTATGCACGGCAGCACCAGCATCCGCTGCTGTGCACGATGGAGGAGATCTGAGTGCTGTCCAGTGAGCTCGAATTCTGCCTGAACGAGGCATTCCAGCGCGCGCGCGAGCAGCGCCACGAATACATGACCGTCGAGCACTTGCTGCTGGCGGTGCTGGGCACGCCGACGGTCAGGGAAATCCTCAAGTCCTGTGGTGGTGACCTTGCGGCACTGGAGCGAGACCTCGACAAGTTCGTGTCCGAAACCACCCCACGCCTGCCGCCGGACGACGAACGTGAAGTGCAGCCGACGCTCGGGTTCCAGCGCGTGCTGCAGCGGGCCGTATTCCACGTGCAGTCGAGCGGCAGGAAGGAGGTGGGCGTCGCCAACGTGCTGGTGGCCATCTTCAGCGAAAAGCAGTCGCATGCCGCCTACCTGCTGTCGCTCCAGGACATTTCGCGGCTCGATGTCGTGAACTTCGTCTCCCACGGACTCAGCCGGGGCGGCGAGGGCGAGGAGCCCGCCAAGGAAGAGGCAGCGGAGCCCGGGAAGGAGCCGGAATCCGGGGGTGGCGCCCTGGACAAGTACTGTTCCAACCTGAACCAGCTGGCGATCGAAGGCAGGATCGATCCCCTGATCGGCCGCCAACTGGAGATCGAGCGCACCATCGAGATCCTCTGCCGGCGCCGCAAGAACAACCCTCTGTACGTCGGCGAGGCCGGTGTCGGAAAGACTGCGATCGCCGAAGGCCTGGCCCGGTTGATCATCGAGGGCAAGGTGCCGGACGTGCTGACAGACAGCACGATCTACTCGCTCGACATGGGCGCGCTGATCGCTGGTACCAAGTACCGCGGCGACTTCGAGAAGCGGCTCAAGGCGGTCGTGTCGGAACTGCGCAAGCAGCCCGGTGCGGTGCTGTTCATCGACGAGATCCATACCGTCATCGGCGCCGGCGCCGCCTCGGGTGGGGTCATGGACGCTTCCAACCTGATCAAGCCGGTGCTGGCCAGCGGCGAACTCCGCTGCATAGGTTCAACGACCTACCAGGAGTACCGCGGGATCTTCGAGAAGGACCACGCACTCGCGCGGCGCTTCCAGAAGATCGACATCGTGGAGCCAAGTGTGGCCGAGACCATCGAGATCCTGCTGGGTCTGCGCGAGCGATTCGAGAAGCACCATGGCGTGAAGTACACGGACGATGCGCTTACTGCGGCCGCGGAGCTGGCTTCGCGCCACATCGGTGACCGGCACCTGCCGGACAAGGCAATTGACGTGGTGGACGAGGCGGGGGCGGCCACGCGGCTGAAGCCGGCGGGCGAGCAGCAAGGCACCGTCGGCGTCGAGCAGATCGAGGCGGTCGTGGCGCGGATGGCGCGTATCCCGCCGGCCAACGTTTCCGTGTCCGACCGCGAGGTGCTCAAGAACCTCGACCGCAACCTGAAGCTGGTGATCTTTGGCCAGGATCCCGCGATCGAGGCCCTGTGTGCCGCGATCAAGATGTCGCGCGCAGGACTGGGCACCGAGCGCCGGCCGGTGGGTTCCTTCCTCTTTTCCGGGCCAACCGGGGTGGGCAAGACCGAGGTAACACGCCAGCTGGCGATTGCGCTGGGCGTCGAGTTCCTGCGCTTCGACATGTCCGAGTACATGGAGCGCCACACGGTGTCGCGCCTCATTGGTGCGCCTCCCGGTTATGTCGGGTTCGACCAGGGCGGGCTACTGACCGAGGCAATCACCAAGAACCCGCACTGCGTGCTGCTGCTCGACGAGATCGAGAAGGCGCACCCGGACGTCTTCAACCTGCTTCTCCAGGTCATGGATCACGGCACGCTGACTGACAACAATGGCCGCAAGGCGGACTTCCGCCACGTCATCATTGTCATGACGACCAATGCGGGCGCCTTCGAGATGAGCCGGCCGGGCATCGGGTTCGCCCCGCAGGACAATGCGACGGACGGCATGGAAGCGATCCGCAGGATGTTCTCGCCTGAGTTCCGCAACCGTCTCGACGCGGTCATCCAGTTCCAGTCGCTCGATCCGCGGACGATCGAGCGCGTGGTCGACAAGCTGCTGGTCGAGGTCGAGGCCCAGCTCGAGACCAAGGGTGTCGCATTGACCGTCGACGACGCGGCTCGGGCCTGGATTGCGGAGAAGGGCTACGACCCCAAGATGGGTGCGCGGCCCATGGCGCGAGTCATCCAGGAGCACATCAAGCGACCGCTCGCAGAGGAACTGCTGTTCGGCCGGCTCGCCGACGGCGGCAATGTCCGCGTGACCCTGGGGGCGGACGAAGAGAAGCTCGAGTTGATCTGCAGGTCAGCGCGGGAGCCGGAACTCATCCGCTGAGGCGATAAAAGACAACCCCCGCGGCGCGCTGCGCCGCGGGGGTCCTGCGTTCAGGGGCGGGGATAGCTCAGCGAGCCCGGTAGACGATGCGACCCTTGCTCAGGTCGTAGGGCGTCAATTCCACCGTGACCGTGTCCCCGGTGAGGATGCGGATGTAGTGCTTGCGCATCTTGCCCGAGATGTGGGCCGTAACGATGTGGCCGTTACTGAGCTTCACCCGAAACGTCGTATTGGGGAGGGTCTCGACGACTTCTCCTTCCATCTGAATTGCATCTTCTTTGGACATCCAGCCTCGCAGCTGTCGCAAATGGCGCGCGGATTGTGCCGCACGCAGCACTGCAGTGCAATTCGGTGTCTCATCCGTGCCACAAGTCCTGCTCGTCGGTGCACAGTCCGGCCAGCATTGCCTCGAACTCGCTTCGCGGGATGGAGCGGCTGCCCAGGGACGCCAGGTGGTCGGTCGCCATCTGGCAGTCGATCAGGGCGATCCCCCGTGCCAGACACTCGGAAACGAGGCGGGCCAGGGCAACCTTGGAGGCGTCGCGAGCCTGGGAGAACATCGATTCGCCGAAGAAAACCCGGCCAATAGCGACCCCGTAGAGGCCGCCGACCAGTTCGTCCCGACGCCAAACCTCGATCGAATGCGCGTCCCCGCGGGCATGCAGATCATTGTAGGAGCGATGCATCGCCGGGGTGATCCAGGTCCCCGGCTCGCGCTGGCGGGGCGCCGCACAGCCGGCCACGACCGCCTCGAAGGCAGTATCGAGCCTGGTTTCGAAGCTGCGGTTGCGAATGGATTTCTGCAGGCTGCGTGAGCGGTGGAATTCAGCCGGAAACAGCACGGCGCGCGGGTCCGGCGTCCACCACAGAATCGGCTGGCCCTCGGAATACCAGGGAAAGACCCCGCGCCGATAGGCATGCAGCAGCCACTCGGGCGTCAGGGCGCCGCCGACCGCCAGCAGGCCGTTCGGCTCGCGCAGCGCGAACCGGGTCGGCGGCAAGGCCTCCGGCGGGTCCGTCTCAGCGAGAAATATCACTCCCGACATCGGGATGGAGGTTAGCCTGCGGTTCGGCTCGCCGGAAGGGCACGTGTGCACGAATTGCGTCAATGTAGGCCTGCACGTGGGCGCGTTCACGTCCAAGGTACTCGCCGACGGCGGCCCGGAACGCCGGGTGTGCAACCTCATGCATGGACCAGACCGGGGTCGGCGAGAAGCCGCGTGCGATCTTGTGCTCGCCCTGCGTGCCCGGTTCGAAACGGGCCAGGCCCTCGCGGATGCAGTAATCGATGCCCTGGTAGTAGCAGGCCTCGAAATGGAGGCTGTGGAAGTCGCCGGTGGCGCCCCAGTAGCGGCCGTAAAGCGTGTCGGTTCCCCGCAGGAAGACGGCGCAGGCCACCGGCTCGTCCCGCAGCATCGCCAGCTTGACCATCAGCATCGCGGGCATGGTCGAGGCGATCTCGCTGAAGAAATCGATCCTGAAATAGGGCGGGTTGCCGCGCTCGGCAAAGGTCCGCGCGTGCAGCGCGTAGACGGCCTCGAGCAGGTCACCCGCGAGTTCACCGCCGTGGAGCTCGACGAAGTGGATGCCCGCCTCCTGGACGCGCCGCCGCTCGCGACGCGCCTTTTTGCGTTTCTCGGCCGTGAAGGTGCCGAGGAAATCTTCAAACGAGCCGAACTGCCGGTTATGCCAGTGGAACTGGCAGTCCAGTCTCGCCATCAGGCCCTGGTTCGACAGCCACTCGCGCTCCGCATCGTCGATGAACAGTGCGTGCAGGGTGCTGGCACCGGTTTCCCGTCCGAGTTCACGTGCCGCGTCGAGCAATGCCTTGCGTACCAGGTCGGCGTCGGCAGCCGGATTGACCAGGAACTTCGGACCGGCGGCGGGCGTAAAGGGAGCGGCTGAAACCAGCTTGGGATAGTAATCGAGCCCGTGTTGCTCGTAGGCGCGCGCCCAGGCGAAGTCGAAGACGAACTCGCCCCAGGAATGAGATTTCAGGTAAAGCGGCATGGCGCCGAGCAGCGTGCCTCCGGACTCCACTACGACGTGCCGGGGCGTCCAGCCCGTCGCAGGCGCCGCCGAGCCGCTGCGCTCTGCGGCGGCCAGAAACTCGTGGCGCAGGAAGGGCCGGCCGCCGAGATCGAGCGCGTTCCAGTCGGCCGCGGCCGCGCCATCGATCGACTCCAGGATGCGGGCGTGCAGCAAGGGCCGCTCAGGCCTTGTCGTCGACCCGCTCCAGGTAGCGATCGGCATCGAGCGCGGCCATGCAGCCGGTACCCGCGGAAGTCACGGCCTGCCTGTAGACGTGATCGGCGACGTCTCCCGCGGCGAAGACGCCGGGAACGCTGGTTGCGGTAGCGTCGCCAGCGATGCCGGACTTCACCACGATGTAGCCACCCTTCATGTCGAGCTGTCCTTCAAACAGCTGCGTGTTGGGCGTATGCCCGACGGCGATGAATACCCCAGGAACGGTCACCTCGCCCGTGGACTCATCGAGGACGTTGCGGACACGTATCCCGGTGACGCCACTGTCGTCGCCCAGCACCTCCTCGACCACATGGTTCCACATGAACGTGACCTTGCCTGACTCCGCCAGCGCGAACAGCCGGTCCTGCAGGATTTTCTCGGAGCGCAGCTTGTCGCGGCGGTGGATTAAGGTGACGTGCGAAGCGAGGTTGGCGAGGTACAGCGCTTCTTCCACTGCGGTATTGCCACCGCCGACGACGGCGACCGGCTGGTCCCGATAGAAGAAACCGTCGCACGTAGCGCAGGCCGAAACGCCGCGGCCGCGGAACTTGGTCTCCGAGTCGAGTCCAAGGTAACGGGCAGAGGCGCCGGTGGCGATGATCAGCGCATCGCAGCTGTATTCGCCGGAGTCACCCTTGAGCCTGAAGGGCCGCACGCCGAGATCGACGGCGTCGATATGGTCGGAGGCAATCTGGACGCCGAAACGCTCGGCGTGGCGGCGCATGCGCTCCATGAGGTCGGGGCCAAGCAGGCCTTCCACGTCGCCCGGCCAGTTGTCGACCTCGGTCGTGGTCATCAGCTGGCCGCCGGGCTCGAGGCCCGCGATCAACAGTGGCTCACGATTGGCGCGGGCTGCGTAGATCGCAGCGGTGTAGCCCGCGGGACCCGAGCCCAGGATGGCGAGGCGCGTATGCCGGGGGGTGCTCATGTATAGTCTCCGCGGTTTTCTCGGGGCGGGCCTCTGGCCTCGCAAGACGCGCAATCCTAGGTGAGGCGGGCTCGTGAATAAAGCCCGGATCGGATGAACCGCAGCTGCCCGCGAGCCGGCGGTGTGCCCTCCTTGCGACAGCGGATCTAAGTCTTGTACCATCAATACCTTACGCCCTATACCTGATATCAAGGATCACTAACTTGGCCGGAGTGGCGCGAACGCGGGAGCTGGAGGAAGGCAAGCTCGAGCCAGCGATGGTGCGGGGCCTGCGCGAGGCGGCATTCTGGCTGCTGGCGGCGATCGCCCTGGTATTGCTGCTGGCGCTCGCCAGTTTCGATCCCTCCGATCGCAGCTTCAGTTACACCGGCGAGCCCGGGAAAGTCGGCAACCTGATCGGCCCGCTCGGAGCCTGGACGGCCGATATCCTGTTCATGTTGTTCGGGCTTCCCGCCTTCCTCTTTCCAGTTGCGATCGCCTACGGCGCCTGGCTTGCCTTCAAACAGGCCGGTGGAGCAGCGGTCCTGCGCAGCACGGTTGCGCTCCGTGCCGTCGGGCTGGTACTCGCGCTGCTGAGCAGCTGCGGGCTGGCGACGCTGCACTTCGACCCCGGCCAGCTGCAGTCGACGGCAGGCGGCGTGCTCGGGAGCCTGGTTGGCGACAACCTGGCCTCGCTGGCGTCTTTCCTCGGTGCGACCCTGCTCCTGCTCGCGCTCTGGTTCGCGGGCGTCCAGCTGTTCACGGGCGTGTCCTGGATCGCGATCATGGACTTCCTGGGCCGCTGGACGCTGCGATCCATCGCAGCCGTGCACGCGCGAATTACCTCGGCCCGCGACCAGGCCGCGGGCCGGGAGTCGCGCCAGCAACGTGAGGCGGTAGTGCGTGAAGGCAAGCGCAAGTCCGCAGCGCGTACGCCGCCGAAAATCGAGGCGCCCGCGCCAGCGGTGCCGGAGACGAGCGAACGCGTCGAAAAGGAACGCCAGGTATCGATGTTCGCCAAGCCAACATCCAAGGACCTGCCGGAGCTGAAGCTGCTCGACGATCCGCCGGCGCGCGAGCAGACCTATTCGCCCGAAGCGCTCGAGGCAATTTCGCGCCTGGTCGAAATCAAGCTAAAGGACTTCGGCGTCGATGTGGAGGTCGTCGCCGTGCAGCCCGGGCCGGTGGTCACCCGTTTCGAGCTGAAGCCAGCGCCAGGCGTAAAGGTCAGCCAGATCAGCGCCCTTGCCAAGGACCTTGCGCGCGCCCTGTCGGCCATCAGCGTGCGCGTGGTCGAGGTCATTCCCGGGAAGTCGGTCGTGGGCCTCGAGATTCCCAACGAGAAACGCGAGCTGGTCACGCTCGGCGAGATCGTCAAGTCGAAGGCCTACGACGACATGAGCTCACCGCTGGCGCTCGCGCTAGGCAAGGACATCGGTGGTGCGCCGGTGGTGGTCGACCTGGCCCGCATGCCGCACCTGCTGATCGCCGGCACCACCGGTTCCGGCAAGTCGGTCGCCATCAATGCGATGGTGCTGTCGCTGCTGTACAAGAGCACGGCCGAGCAGGTGCGCCTGATCATGGTGGACCCGAAGATGCTGGAGCTGTCGGTCTACGAGGGCATTCCGCACCTGTTGGCGCCGGTCGTGACCGACATGAAGCAGGCGGCCAATGCGCTGCGCTGGTGCGTGGCGGAAATGGAGCGCCGCTACCAGCTGATGGCTGCGCTCGGTGTGCGCAATCTCGCCGGCATGAATCGCAAGATTCGCGATGCGGAGTCATCCGGCAAGCCATTGGTCGACCCGTTGATCGAGAACCTGTTCAAGGCCGGCAAGTACCAGGGCGACATCCCGACCCTGCAGCCGGCGCCCTACATCGTGGTATTCATCGACGAGCTGGCCGACCTGATGATGATCGTCGGCAAGAAGGTAGAGGAGCTGATTGCCCGATTGGCGCAGAAGGCGCGCGCATCGGGCATCCACCTGATACTGGCGACGCAGCGGCCCTCGGTGGACGTAATCACCGGCCTGATCAAGGCGAACATTCCGACACGCATCGCCTTCCAGGTCTCCGCCAAGGTGGATTCCCGGACCATCCTTGACCAGAGCGGCGCTGAATCGCTGCTCGGTCATGGCGACATGCTGTACATGCCGCCCGGTACGGCGTTGCCGAATCGCGTGCATGGCGCTTTTGTTTCGGACCAGGAGGTGCACCGCGTCGTCGAGTCACTACGCTCGAGCGTCGAGCCTGTCTACGTCGATGAAGTGCTGTCGGGCCCGCAAGGCCCGATTCCGGGCTTGCCCGGTGAGAACGGCGAGAACGGCGAGGACGGCGGGGCAGATTCCGAGCAGGATCCCCTGTACGACGAGGCGGTGCGCATCGTGACGGAGACGCGCAAGGCTTCGGTGTCCGGTGTGCAGCGACGGCTCAAGATCGGCTACAACCGCGCGGCGCGACTGGTTGAGACCATGGAGGCGGCCGGCCTGGTCGGACCGCTGCAGTCCAATGGCAGTCGCGAAGTGCTGGTCGCACCGCCACCTGAGGACTGATTCCATCGTGAGTTGTTTCAAGCATCAGGGGCTGTTCACAGTGGTCGCCGCGGCCTGTCTGTTGGCGCTGCCGGTCTTGGCGCAGGGGCAGGCACGGGACGTCGAGCGGGTACAGCGCTACGTCGAGCGGCTCTCCACCCTGCGAGCGGAGTTTCGCCAGCAGGTGCTCGATGACACGGGATCGGTCCGCGAAGAGGCGCAGGGCACGCTGATGCTGCAGAAACCCGGACGCTTCCGCTGGGAGTACCGTAGTCCGTCGGAGCAACTGCTGGTGAGCGATGGCAGCACGGTCTGGCTCTACGACGTCGACCTGGACCAGGTGACCGTCCGCGACGTCGGTCAGTCGCTGTCAACGACGCCAGCGATGCTGCTGTCCGGCCAGGGAAGTGTCGCCGAGGCATTCACGGTGTCCGACGGCGGACAGGCGCAGGGAATTGACTGGGTGGAACTGACCCCGAAACTGGACGAAACCGATTTTCGTGAGGTCCGCCTGGGGTTTCGTGGCAGAGAACTGGAGCGCATGGAGCTGGTCGACAGGCTGGGGCAGACCACGCGCATCCAGTTCCTGGACGTCGAGCGCAACCCAAAGTTACCGCCGGATTCGTTCACGTTTGTGCCGCCGCCGGGCGTCGACGTGGTCGGCTCCGTGGCGCCGCGCTGACTCATGCTGCCTCTTGCCCATCCGCGGCTGTGGCTGGCAGGCGCCGGTCTGATCGCGACCGCGATCGTCATCGGCAGCCTGTTGCCCAGCTCGATGATCCCGGCCGTGGGCATCAGCGACAAGTTGGAGCATGCCGGCGCGTACTTCCTGCTGACCTTCTGGATCACGGGACTGCTCGAGCGCCGCCGCTACGTCCTTAGCCTGTTGGCAGGCCTCCTGCTGGGCGTGGGGCTCGAGGTTTCACAGAGTCTCCTGACCGCCACGCGGCAAGCGGACCCGCTTGACGTCGTGGCCAACGCGACCGGAATCGCGCTCGCGCTCGCGCTCGCGTATCTCGGCCTCGGAGGCTGGGCGAGGCGCGTTGAGGCGTGGTTCGGTGCGGAGAAGCCAGGCTGAGGCGGGTCGCCGGGACGTTTACAATAGACCGGTGAGTGCGCCCCAGGATCCTTTGCCGCTCGAGCCCACCACGGACCCCTGGCGTCCGCTGGCCGACCGCATGCGACCGCGGGCGCTCGACGAGATCGTCGGCCAGCGACACCTGCTCGGGGAGGGGCGGGCGCTGTCCCGCCTGGTCGGCACCGGCGCGCCGCATTCCATGATCCTCTGGGGCCCACCCGGTACCGGCAAGACCACGCTTGCGCGCCTGGTGGCGCGAACCTGCAATGCGCGGTTCGAGGCGCTCTCGGCCGTGTTCGCCGGCGTCAAGGACATCCGCCAGGTCGTCGAGTCGGCACGGCAGACGCGCACCGCGAATGGCAGGCCCACGGTGCTGTTTCTGGACGAGGTACATCGCTTCAACAAGTCCCAGCAGGACACCTTCCTGCCGTTCGTGGAGGACGGCACGATCGTCTTCGTCGGGGCGACCACCGAGAACCCGTCGTTCGAGGTGAATGCGGCGCTGCTGTCCAGGGCGCGGGTCTACGTGCTCAAGCCGATCGCTGCAGACGATCTCCTGGTGCTGCTCGAGCGGGCCCTGCGCGATCCTGAGCGTGGTCTCGGCGGTGGGGACCTGACGGTCGACGACGGTGTTCTGAAAGTCTTTGCCGAGGCTGCCGATGGCGATGCGCGCCGCGCGCTCAACCTGCTGGAGATTGCCGCGGAGCTCGCAGTGCCACGCGGGGGTGAACAGGCTCATCACCATGGAGGCGGCGCTCGAGGTGGTCGCCGGCGGGCAGCGGCGCTTCGACAAGCGTGGCGAGCTGTTCTACGACCAGATTTCGGCACTGCATAAGTCGGTGCGCGGCAGCGACCCTGACGCAGCCCTCTACTGGTTGTGTCGCATGCTCGACGGAGGCTGCGATCCCTCGTATCTCGCCAGGCGGATTCTGCGCATGGCGGTCGAGGACATCGGCAACGCCGATCCGCGGGCGCTGACCCTTACACTCGAGGCCTGGCAGGCCTATGACCGGCTGGGCAGCCCGGAGGGAGAACTGGCGCTGGCTCAGGCCGTGGTGTTCCTGGCTTGCGCTGCCAAGAGCAACGCGGTCTACATGGCCTATGGCGCTGCCCTCGACGACGTCCGCGCGCACGGCACGCTGGAAGTTCCGCTGCACCTGCGCAATGCGCCGACGCGGCTGATGAAGGATCTGGGCTACGGTGTGGGCTACCGCTACGCTCACGACGAGCCGGACGCGCATTCTCCCGGGCAGACCTACTTCCCGGACGCCCTCGAGCCCCGGATCTATTATCATCCGGTGCCGCGCGGACTCGAAATCAAGATCGGCGAGGCGCTCGAGCGGCACAGGGGCCGCGACCAGGGCAAGAAGGACTGACCCGCGCGAATACCGCCTTGCGGGCTTGATGCAGGAACTCCGGTGGCACAGACCCTCATTGCAATTGCGCTTGGCAGCGCGCTGGGCGGCGTTCTTCGCTACCTGATGGGCGCCCTGGTGCACGTGTGGCTTGCGCGCACGTTTCCCTGGGGTACGCTCGGCGTCAATGTGCTGGGCAGCGCGATGATCGGGTTGCTCTGGGTGCTGCTGGCGGCGCGCGGCGAGCAGGGAGAAGTGCTGCGTGCTTTCGTGATTGTCGGGCTGCTCGGCGGCTTCACGACCTTCTCCAGCTTTTCGCTCGAGACCCTGCTGCTGGCCGAACAGCACGGCTTCGGCCGTGCCGGCGCCTACGTGCTGTCGAGCGTGGTGCTGTGCCTTGCGGGTGCGTGGGCCGGATTGAGTGCCGGCCGGCAATGGCTTCAGTGAACCCACGGCGACGGAGATAGACAGTGCTGGACACAAAGCAGCTACGCAGCGATCTCGACGCCGTCGTAGCCAATCTGGCCCGGCGCGGATTCGCCTTCGACAAGGCGGGTTTCGTCGCTCTGGAGGAGCGACGCAAGTCGCTGCAGATCGAGGTGGACCGGCTGCGAAACGAGCGCAATACGCGCTCCAAGGCCATTGGACGCGCCAAGGCGCAGGGGCAGGACATTGCTCCGCTGCTGGCCGAGGTCGAGACGCTGGGCGACGAATTGAAGCGCGCCGACCAGGGCCTCGCGGCGCTGCAGGCCGAGCTCGAAGAAATGCTCCTCGGCGTGCCCAACCTGCTGCACGAATCGGTGCCGGACGGGCGCGACGAAACCGCTAACGTCGAGCTGCGCCGCTGGGGTGAGCCAAGGCAGTTCGAGTTCGAGCCCCTGGATCACATTGCGCTCGGCGAGAGACTCGGCGGGCTCGACTTCGAGTCCGCAACCCGGATATCGGGTGCCCGGTTCGCCGTCATGCGCGGCGGTGTCGCGCGGCTGCATCGCGCGCTCGCGCAATTCATGCTCGACCTGCACACCGGTGAACACGGCTACACCGAGGCCTACGTACCCTACCTGGTGACCCGCCAGACGCTCACCGGCACCGGGCAGCTGCCAAAGTTCGAGGCCGACCTGTTTGCGCTGAAAGGGCGGGAAGACCTCAAGGCAGAGGAAAGCCTGCAGGACCTGTACCTGATTCCGACTGCCGAAGTGCCGCTGACCAACCTGGTTCGCGAGCAGATCCTCGAGGCCCGGGATATTCCCCTGAAGTTCGTGGCACACACGCCGTGCTTCCGTTCGGAAGCCGGATCCTACGGCAAGGACACGCGCGGCATGATCCGCCAGCACCAGTTCGACAAGGTGGAGCTGGTGCACGTGGTCAGGCCGGAGGACTCCTACGCGTCGCTCGAGCAACTGACCGGCCATGCCTGCACGGTACTCGAGCGCCTCGAGCTGCCCTACCGCGTGGTGGCGCTCTGTGCGGGCGATATCGGCTTTGGCAGCACCAAGACCTACGACCTGGAGGTCTGGCTGCCGGGGCAGGGCAGGTACCGCGAGATCTCCTCCTGCAGCAACTGCGAGGGCTTCCAGGCCCGCCGGATGCAGGCGCGTTGGCGGAATCCGGACACCGGCAAGCCGGAGCCGGTGCATACGCTGAACGGCTCCGGCGTGGCGGTAGGCCGCGCACTGGTGGCGGTACTGGAGAACTACCAGCAGGCCGACCGCTCGATCCTCGTGCCAGAAGTGTTGCGACCGTACATGGGCGGTGTGGAAATACTGAAGTAAGCAATGCCAGGCACTGCCCGTGGGCTGTCCCCTCCGGCGGTGCATGAAACTGCTCGCACGCGCTACGCTGCCGCTTCCTGCCGCGCCTCGTCGCGCCGCTCGGCGGCATGCAACGCTAGCGTGTAGGCGACGAAGTACTTATAGATATTGGAGACGTAGGCAACAGTCTCGGGTCCGATCTGCTCGGCCGCCATCAGCTCGACGTTGTTGAACCACTTGTCTGGGTCGAGTCCCCTGCGCTCGGCCAGCGCGCGCATGTTCCGGATCCGCGAAGGTCCGGCGTTATATGCAGCGAAGGCCAACAGCGTCCGGTTCAGCTCATCGATCCCCTCGTCGGCGAAGTAGAGGTCCGTCAGGTGACGCACGTACTTGGCGCCAGCATGGATGTTCGCATCGAGCCCGGTGATGTCGCCGACGCCCATGGCCTTGCCGGTCGCCGGCATCAACTGCATGATGCCGACCGCGCCGCGCCGGCTGCGGGTATATTGCTTCAGCCCCGATTCCTGATAACCCTGGGCGACGAGCAAGAGTGGGTCGAGCGAGTACTTGTTGGCGTACTTGCGGAAGACGCCGAGCGTGCCGCGGAAACGCGTCATGCTTTCTTTGTCGAGCGCGGCATCGAGAAACTTGCCGTTCTCTGTGTACTTGTTCATCAGGTTGTTGCCAAACAAGGTGCCCTGGCCATGCGTGCGCGCGAATTCATTGATGTTCTTGCCGAGCAGGGGATTGTTCTTGCGAATCAGCCAGCCAAGGTCACCACCGGTGTTTACCGGGGCCTGCTCGTGGACCCGCAGGTTGCCCAAAGCACTGCTCCAAAGCTGCGCAGCGTAGTCGTCAACGATAGTTACGTCGATCAGTCCGGCGCTGACCATCTCGAGTAGATCCTCGTCGGTTAGTGACTCGGATACAGGGCGCAGGACCATCGACGCCCTGCCGGTACTCTTGAAGCGCGAATTGAGCGCAGTCAGGTGGCCCCAGTAGCTCGACGAACGCCGAACAACGACCTCCGCGCCTGCCAGGTCGTCGGCAGTGCCGAGCGAGGGAACTGCAGCGCGCGTAACCGGCAACTCGCGGACGTCGCGCAGGAACGGGCCGGCGAAGTCGACCTGCTGCAGGCGTTGCGCCGTGGCGGTGAGCATGCCGACTGCAATATCGCCACGTCCCGCAAGCAAGGCGGGAATCAGGTCGTCACGGCGGGTCGGGATAAATACCACGTGCACGTGCAGGTGACGATGATCGGTCTTGTGGCGCTTGTTCAACCATTTTTCGAAAGCGCGCAGGCGTTCGTACTCGATGCCGACCGGGCGGCCGTCGTGGATCCAGTACTCGGTGCGAGTTGGTACGACGAGCACACGCAGGTACCGCCGCGCCACCATATCGTCCAGATCTCCTGACCGAGTCTCGGCCAGCGGCTGGAACAACGCCACCCCGACATCGCTGAGTTCCGGGCGTGGCGCCGTGGACCTCGGGACAGCCGATTGAAGTTCGGCCAATTCCTCCAGCGTCAGGGCTGTGTCCCCGGTACCGGATCGCGAGCAAGCGCACAAGCTGGTGCAGGCGAGGGCGACAAACAGGGCCGCCCAACGGCTGCATTCCCATCTAGCTGGCCAGCTGCTGGTCATTA
Organism: uncultured Gammaproteobacteria bacterium; assembly: GCA_963715485.1. GTDB lineage: Bacteria > Pseudomonadota > Gammaproteobacteria > Steroidobacterales > Steroidobacteraceae > SG8-30. The sequence goes on along the minus strand of OY970244.1, from coordinate 2,297,909 downwards.
CCGCAGCCTACGCCAATTCAGGCGCACGTCACCTGCCAGCCGCATGTCGGTGACATCCGCCGGCAGGGGTGGCGGAGCGCCACCACTCGGGTCACTCCTCGCCGGCGATACCGAGCAGGTGCAGCAGGCTGGTGAACAGGTTGAACAGGCTCACATAAAGCGTGACCGTGGCGAGGATGTAGTTGGTCTCGCCCCCGTTCACGATCTCGCCGGTCTGCCACAGGATCAGGCCGGCCATCAGCATGACGAACATGCCCGACACGGCGAGGGACAGGGTCGGCATGTGGAAAAACACTGCGGCCAGCCCCAGCAGGAAAGCTGCCAGGATCCCGGTGAACAGGAACCCGCCCAGGAACGAGAAGCTGCGGCCGCTCTTGACCGCATAGATGGACAGGCCCACGAAGGTGATCGCGGTGATGCCGAAGGCGTTCACCACCACGTTGTGGCCATTTGGCACGAACTGCAGGTAGGCGCTGATGATGGGTCCGAGCGTGTAGCCCATGAAACCGGTCAGGGCGAATACGAAAAGGATGCCCAGGGCGCTGTTGGCGGTCTTGTGGACGGCAAACAGCAAGCCGAAATAGCCAACCAGCGTGACGATCAGCCCTGGATGCGGCAGGTTCATCGCCATCGCTGCGCCCGCAGTCAGCGCGCTGAAGGCCAGCGTGGCCGCCAGCAACAGATAGGTATTCTTCAGGACCTTGTTGGCAACTAGCGCCGAGGCTGGCGTGGCGGTAACGGCGCGGGACATTGTCATGCGATCCATCTCTGGGCGTCTCCTCGAATTGTCTGAGGTCAGTATAGGTACCATAGCATCCCCGAACAAGTTAACGTGAACGAGGATTCATGGATCGTGTAGACCCCTGGGCGACGCCAAGGTTCCTGACTGGCTTGCGGGTTGACGCACCGGCAAGGACAATCGCGCCGCACAGGTCGGCCGCGGAGAGGTGGCAGAGCGGTTGAATGCACCGGTCTTGAAAACCGGCGTCCCCGCGAGGGGACCGTGGGTTCGAATCCCACCCTCTCCGCCACATGGGGGAAGCCCCGCAACGTGGCATTGCCATCCTGGCGCGGGCAATTGCGTCCACCTCGGTGCCAAGTACGGTACGCGCGCAGTGCCTGGGTGCGCCTGAACACTTGCAGTGCAGGGGGTATCGCCAACGTCCGTAACAGAAGAATCGCTTCCACCCGGAGGGAAGAAGACCGGGCGTGGCTGGTGGCGCAGTCCAGGCGATGGTCGCCTGCGGGCCCGATGGCGAATCCTGGCCTTCTTGGCGATTTTCTATGCCATCGTCCCCGGGGCGCTCAGCGTCGCGAATCGCAGCGTTGCATGCCGGTCAATCTCGAACACCGAGTAGGAGTAGGAGTCGGACGGGGAGTCCTGGATGTAGTCGACCTCGAATCCGAGGATGTCGCGGTAGAACTGCAGCGCCCGCTCCAGGTCGTGGACCACGAAGTTTGCGCGCTGGAAACGGACAGATGGCTTGCTCATTCGATCATCCCCTCACTGGACCTCATCGCTCCGGTGCGCCGAAGTGCTCGGACAGGTAGTCGAGCAGCACTGACTTCAAGTGGGATGTTGAGCAGTCGGGCTGGCAGCCCGGATAGACTTGGAGTTTCTGAACGAACCAGGCGGATTCGGCGACAACTGGAACGGTTGAGGTAGGCTCATCCAGGGTGCGCTGTTCGTCTCCGTCGGGACCGGCCGCGAGATATCCTCACTAGACGGTTTGTGGTCGCGGGATGGCGGTTGCGCTGTCTTGCTTTGTCGGAGTATCGGGCGACGCATTGGCGTGCATCGCGAGCCGATACTCGCTTATCGTTCTGCCGTACCTGCGCTTGTCGATTGGCACCTGCGCCTGCCGTGGTTCTGACTCTGCCAACCGCCTTCATCGTCAGTCTCCCATCCAGGCATTAGCCCGGTCATGTTCAGAATCTAGGCACACCCGATCGATCGGCAAACGAACCGGGTCACAGAATGGGCAGAAGGGTCCTCGCCAGGTGGTTTCGCCAGCATGCCGGTGCGCGACCGGACCCTGCCGAGCGAGGCGGTGAAATGATTCTTGCTCCGCAAATTAATGTTTACAGCCAATTTAAATAGAATCAGAATCAGCGGGTTATCTCGCCATCTTCAGGTCGATTCTTGAGAACTTGGCTAGGCAGTGCGCGGTCCGCCTGGCGACGGCGGCGATGCAAGGGGCGACTCCGATCCAGGGAGCATGGATTGACCGATAAATTCGACTACGACTGGCTGGTCATCGGCTCCGGATTCGGCGGCAGTGTCTCGGCCCTGCGTCTGGTCGAGAAGGGCTACAAGGTGGCCGTGATCGAGGCCGGCAGACGCTACCGGGACGAAGACTTCGCGCGCAGCACCTGGGATCTCAAGCGCTTTCTCTGGGCACCGTCGCTGGGGTCTTAAAGGGATCCTACGGCTAAGCCCGTTCAAGGACATCTTTGTCGCCAGCGGTGCGGCGGTCGGCGGCGGCAGCGTCGTCTACGCGAACACGCTATACCGGGCGAAACCCGAGTTCTTCGCCAACCCGCAATGGCGTGGCCTGGCCGACTGGTCCGCGGTCCTGGCGCCGCACTACGACACGGCGGAACGGATGCTGGGCGTCAACGTGGTGCCGCGCGAGAGTGACAGCCAGAAGCTGCTGGCGGAACTGGGCACGGCCTTTGGCGTCGGCGCAACGTTTACGCGCACCCCAGTTGGCGTCTACTTCGGCAAGCCGGGTGTCAGCACGCCCGATCCCTACTTTGGTGGCGACGGGCCGGCGCGCAATGGCTGCACGTATTGCGGAGCTTGTATGGTCGGCTGCCGTGAGGGCGCCAAGAACACCTTGCTGAAGAACTATCTCTGGTTCGCAGAGAAGCGTGGCGCGCAAGTACTGGCGGAACGGATCGTGACCGACATTCGGCCGCTTGGTAGCGGTGACGGCAGCGACGGTTTTACGGTCACGATCGAACGACCCGGAGCCTGGGTGCGGCGGCAGAGACAGACGATTACCGCAAGGGGCGTTGTCGTCGCCGCGGGTGCGCTTGGCACCAACAGCCTGCTGGCGCGCTGCAAGCTGAACGGGTCATTGCCCGGTATCAGTGACCGCCTTGGGCAACTGGTCCGTACCAACAGCGAATCGCTGCTCGCAGTGACGCTGCCGAAGGGCCTGGCGCGACCGTGGAACGATGTAGCCATCAGCGCCAGCATTCATACCAGCGCCGACACGCACATCGAGTTCGTGACCTACGGCCGGCACGGCGACTTCCTGTCGTTGTTGTGCACGGTGCTGACGGGCAAAGGTACGGGACTGACGCGGCCGCTGATCTGGTTCGGCAATGTCCTGCGACACCCGGTGACATTTTTGAAATCGCTCTGGCCTGTTGGCTGGTCGCGGCACAGCGTGCTGCTGCTGGTCATGCAGAGCCTCGACAATGCGATGTCATTCCAGGCACGGCGCGGGATTTTCGGTGGCGTGTCGCTGTCCACTTGCCAGGATCCTGACAAGCCAAATCCAACCTATATCGAGGCTGGTAATCGCGCGGCCGACTGGCTCGCGCGACATACCGGCGGCTATGCGCAGTCGGTGGTCCTGGAGGCCTGGGCCAACATTCCGTCCACGGCGCACATCCTCGGTGGCGCGGTAATCGGCAAGGATAGGGATACCGGGGTCGTGGATGGCTACGGCCGCGTGTTTGGCTACCGCAATCTGCTGGTCTGCGACGGTTCGATCATGCCGGCGAATCCGGGCGTCAATCCTTCGCTGACCATCACCGCGTTAGCCGAGCACGCCATGAGCCGGGTTGCGGGTCGCGGGTTTCGGGATTTGGCAAATGCCCGGCAAAACCCCGAAACCCCCAATCCGGAACCGGTGTGTCAGCCGGATGCGGAGGTGATGGTGTAGATCACCACGAGGTTGCCGTCGTGATCCACGATGCCGATCTCACGCCCGGTACGACCGTCGTGGGTTACCAGCCTTTCCTCGGGATGGACGATCAGTCCGCCCGCCAGCGCCTTGTGGGCCACCGCGTCGATGTCGGCGACGTCCAGCACGATGGCGCTGCGCTTCGGGTCGGGGCAGGGCTTGAGGTGCATGCCTTTGACCTCGGTCAGTGCCAACACGCGAGGCTGTCCGGGCGCGCTCAACAGCGCAAACCGTAGCTTTGCCTTGCGGTCGATCTCGAACACCGGATAGGAGTACGAGTCGGTCGGCGATTCGTGCATGTGCTCTACCTCGAAGCCGAGGATGTCGCGATAAAAAGCCAGCGCATGATCGAGGTCGCGCACCACGAAGTTGGCGCGTTGGAAACGTATGGCGGGCTTGTTCATCTAGGGACTCCTTGGTCTCGAGGTTGGCGGGCCTTTGCCTTGGCGGGCCCTGAGAGGGGAATTGAGAAAGGTGGCCACCAATGTGGTGCGTTCGCCTATAGTTGGGCCGTGCCGCCCGGATGATTGAATCCACGACACAATTATTGTTAATTAAAACAAATAGATGAGGGGATTGTCTAATGCGAAAACTCATCGCTTTGGTGCTGTTGGCTTTGCCGTTACCGGCAATGGCCGATCATTACGATGTCATTGAATTCAAGCTCACTGAGGCCTGTAGTTTCGAAACGTACATGGGCGTGGTCAAGGACTTCAACGAATGGGGCAAAGGTCATGGCTACCAGGCTGAGGTCGCCGTCAAGCTCCAGCACACCGACCTGAACACCATGATCTGGCTGGGCCGCAGTGCCAATGCCGCGACTTTCGGCAAGGCCTGGGATACCTGGCGTAACGCCCAGTCGGATCCGGCTTCAACGCCGGCCAAGCTGCAGGCCAGGTTTGCCAAGTGCTCCACCAACGTCGGGCGCCGCAGTTACGACGTCTACTGACCGTCGTGCGAGCCTGCTCCGCTACGTTCTGGAACTACAAGGGAATCAAATCATGAAGAAACTACTGGCTCTGCTGTTGCTGGCGTGCCCGCTCGCCGCCGCCGCCGATAACCTCGATGTCATCGAGATCAAGCTCAAGGACGGCTGCGATCTCGCCAAATACCTGACCGTCGTCAAGGATTTCAATGTCTGGGCGAAGGACTACGGCTACCATGCCGAGGTGCTGTCGCCGATCCAGCGCATGAACCTCGAGACGATTTACTGGGTCGGGCGCAGCAAGGATGCCGAGACCTTTGGCCACGCCTGGGACACCTGGCGTGACGCACAGTCCGATCCCGATTCGGTGCCCGCCAAGCTGTGGGCACGCATGAGCGCGTGCGAGATCAATGTCAATCGCGCCGGCTACGACACCTACAAGTAGTCGCTGATGGCGGCCGCCCTCGCGGCGGCCGCCTCTTCATCTAGATTGCCGCGGTGCGAAGGCGGCAAGCCGCGTACGGCTCCAGGTCATTCCGGCGCACCAAAGTGTTCAGTCAGGTAGCCGAGGATCAGTTCCCGCGTCTCGGGGGTCTGCTCGGCCATACCCTGCTCCTCTACCATCCACTCGAGCAGATGATCCCAGGTCGTGCGCGACAGCTTCTGCTGCTTGACCAGCGTAAGCGAGTGGCAGGAATTGCACAGTCGCCCTGCCTCGGCCTGGCCGGGCCCCGGTGGCCAGTCAGCGCCGTAATCCATCGCGGGCACGGCGGCAGTTTCCGCAGCCCCGTCCTTGAGTGACTCGAGGTACGCGATGATGTTGGCACGCTCATTTGCATCGGCGATACCCGCAAAGCCCATGCGCGTGCCGGGCGCAAAGTCGTTCGGGCTGGTCAGGAAGCGATCGAGGAGGGCGGTCGTCCAGTTGCCGCCGACAGCCTTGAGTTCGGCGGAGTAGTCAAACCCCTCAGCACCCGCGATTTCGCGCCCCACCACGTTCCACAGGTTCGGCCCGATGAGTGCGCCGCCGTCCGGCTTCGCGTTGTGACAGGCACTGCACAGCAGGAAAGCCTGGGCGCCCGCAGCGGCGTCTCCCTTCGGCGCATCGGTTGCCAGCGCCGGGACGCCCGGAATCAAGGCCAGCAGCGCCACCGCGGCGGCAGTGGCACCGCCAGAAGTCCTGATTCGTCTCATCCCGCTCCTCGTCTGCGGCTCATGCCACCGTAACCGCGATGCGATGCATGGAGTTGTTCAGGTATCCCTTCGGGTTCCAGGCCACCGCGAAAGGCTGCGTCACGCCCTGGTCGTCCGTCGCGCGCGCCCAGACTTCGTAGTAGCCCTCCGAGGGAAATTCCAGCCGGGCGGTAAAAGTCTGCCATGAGAACTTGTTTGGTGCGCGCTGGAGGTCGGCCTTGACCCAGGTCGCGCCGAAGTCCGTACTGACATGCACGGCGGCAACCGACCGGTCGCCAGCCCAGGCATGCCCCCGAACCGCGAGCGACCGGCCGCCAACCAGGGCGCCGCTCTCGGGGGACGTGATCAGCGACTTGACCGGCATCGACTCGATGATCCGGAAATCGTCCTTCGGCACCTCGGCACCCGGCTTCACCGGATAGCGCGGCACGCGATAGGAATCGCCTTCCATCTTGGGACCGTCGTGTACGACGTCGCGCACCCAGATCCGCTTCAGCCACTTGTGCGACGTTGAGCCAGGCCAGCCCGGGCAGATGGTCCTGACGGGGAAACCGTGGTACTTCGGGATCGGCTCACCGTTCATCTCAAAAGCGATGATCGAGTGCGGCTCCATCGCCTTGGCAATGGGTACACCCCGTGAAATCGGTACCTTGTTCGGGTCACCCGAAAGGTGCGCATCCATGCCGTAGTGGCCGGTATAAAGGGCCGATTTGCGAACGCCCGCTGCCTTCAGCACGTCGGCGTAGCGCACGCCAGTCCATTCGGCGTTGCCGATGGCGCCGACCGTCCACTGGTTGCCGTGCGCCGGCGGGTTGAACCCGGCCCGGCCGTTGCCGCCGCACTCCACCTGCAGCTTCAACTTGACCGGCTTGAAACGGTCTTTGAGCTCATCAAGCGTCAGCGTCAGCGGATTGTCGACCTCGCCGTCCACGGTGAGGGTCCAGCCGCTCGCATCCATTTTCTGCGCCATGTCCGGCATGACGCCGTTGTCACGGACAAAATGTCGGCTGTTGGGCGTGACGTCGTCATCGAGCAGGTGCGCCGGGGTCTCCGCGTTGATTGGCCGATCGCCGAGAATCACCAGGCCGTCCTTGCCCTCCAGCACCAGTCCGCCAGGAGTCTCGGCAAGGGCGGCCGGTATCAGTCCGGCCGGGTAGTTACGGTGGAACGGGATCTGCGCGCCGACTGCTGCGGCCATGGCAGCAAGCCCGGCTCCCTTCAGGAAACCTCGACGGTCGGCGTGCGTCTTGCGTCCGAAAACCAGTGCGTCGGCCCGGTCGGGATCCTCCGCATAGAGTTCGCACAGTCCGCGTTCTTTCCGCTTGTCGTCGGACATCGTTTTCCCCTGCTCAGTGGCCGATTGCGCCATTACAGCGCATATAAGGAATGTCGAATATAAACCCCTGCGCTGGGCTTGACCATCCGGCGAACAGGGATGGCAGGCCTGAGCTTGGCGTCATGGGCCAGCCCGACGTGCGGGCCGGACGGCCGGCGAGCGTGAGGCTATCATTGCTCCTGGATTCATAAGATGCCGGTAGGACATGCCTGAAACCCTGCGAAAAGAACACGCCAAGTTGCGGCGGCGACCGTTCCTGACGCCGCTGTGGCTCACGAGTATCGCCGGCGCCGCGGCGCTGATCATTGCATCCTGGCTCTTCCTGACCGCGTCCACGACCATGGTGTTCGTCCTGCGACATGCCGAAACCTCGACTGCTCCTGGCGACGATCCGGAGCTGTCGATGGCAGGCAAGTTGCGGGCCGAACGCCTGTCTGCCGTCTTCGCCGGCGTCACCGGGGGCACGGCACTCGATGGCGTGGTGGTGAACGAATGGCGACGAACCCAACAGACGGCGCAGCCGCTGGCAAACGCGCTGGGCATCCCGGTCGTAGTCGTTTCCAGCGCAGACCCTCGAGAGGCGGCTCATCGCGCCCTCGATGACTTTGACGGCAGCCCTGTGCTGATCGTCACCGATGCCGATGCCATACCCCGGATCGTCGAGGAACTATCGGGCAAAAACGTGCCCGTTCCGCTGGCCACGGACTTCGACACACTCTACGTCGTGGCGCACCCGCGCCTGGGCCGCGACTCCCTGGTCATGTTGCGGCTCCCCTGACCGCTGCCGGCGCGGCGGCGTGCCAGCGGTCCATGCCTAGCGCGCAGCGATGGCCGCCTCGACGAATTCGCGGTGCCGGGCGACGCGCAGATCCGCCAGCACCGAGTCGAGGATCTTTCGGCTGGAATCGACCAGGAACGTGGCGCGGCGAACACCGATACCCAGAGGTCCGTCGACGCCGTACTGGCCAATCACTTGCTTCTTCTCGTCGGACAACAGCGTGAATGGCAGGGAATTCTTGTCCCGGAAGCGCCGGTGGCTCTCAGGTGACTGCGGGCTGACGCCGACGACACGCAGCCCGGCCGCGAGGATCTGGGTGTGAAGGTCGCGAAGGTCGCAGGCCTCCTTCGTACAGCCGGGTGTGAAGTCGGCAGGGTAGAAGTAGAGAATCAGCGCTTCCCCGGCGAGTAACTCGGTCAGGCTGCGCTCCCGGCCGTCCTGGTCGGGCAGGGTGAAATCAGGGGCCAATTGGCCTTTCTCTAGCATGATTGCCTCCGTGCAAAATGCAGGATTCGTCAGGGCTCGCTATGCGACTCCGGGCCGCGAAAGACTATTTCCATCACCTCGTAGTTGGACTCGTACAGTCCGAGGTGGCGGTAAATGCTGCGGGCGTTCGAGTTGGAGCGGTCCACATACAGGCGCAGGCCGCAAACTTCCGGACTGGCTGCGGCGAGTTCCGACACGTGCCGGTACAGCTTGGAGAATACACCCTTCCGGCGGTGGCTGGGTTCCACGAAGACGGACTGGATCCACCAGAACACGCCGTTTCGCCAATCGCTCCACTCGAAAGTCAGCATCATCTGCCCAACGGGCCGATCGCCGGATTCGGCGATGAAGTAGCGACCGCGAGCCGGATCCTCGAACACGGCAGCAACTCCCGGCCCAAGCAGCGCCGGGTCGAGCGTCACGCCCTCGGACTCCACAGCCAGTCCTGAATTGGCCCGGATGATGAACTCGAGGTCGCTGCCCCGGGCGTCGCGAATCCTGAGTTCCATGAGCGGCTTCATTCCCCTGCTAGCCCTGCCTACCTGGCTGATGATAATCGAGAAATACGGTGGCGCCCGTGGATGGTTCGCTTGCTCGACCGTCGTCGCGTCTTTACAATCCGCCCTCCTCATGGGGCGGTAGCTCAGCTGGGAGAGCGTCGCGTTCGCAATGCGAAGGTCGTGGGTTCGATCCCCATCCGCTCCACCAGACCAAGGCGAAGGCCAGGGCACTACCCTGGCCTTCGTCGTTCCGGCGAGTGGCCTTGAGAGCTTGGTCGCATTGACTTGGTGGATCCTTGCGCCTTAGCGTTGACGCACGCGCCGTGCCTGGCGCGCTGGTAACCGTTGGCCTGCGAGGGAGAAACCATGGCAGTGAAGAAAAAGGTCGCCAAGAAGGCGGCCAGGAAGACGTCGGTGAGGAAGACGGCAGTCAAGAGGCCGGGCGCCAAGAAGAAGGTCGCCAAGAAGAAGGTCGCCAAGAAGAAGGTTGCTGTGAAGACGGCGGCGAAAAAGGCGCGGCGGACAACCCACCGCAGCTCGAGCGGCAAGAAGCTGTATGCGAAGCGTGATGCCCAGGGCCGCTTTAAGGATATCCAGACCTATGCACGGGCCCACGCGGCCGACCTGCGCAAGAAGTCGAAGGCCGAGACGGCCAAGGCCGGCAAGACAGTGAAGAAGGCGGCCAAGAAGGCGGCCGGTACGGCGAAGAAGGCCGTCGCGAAGGGCTCCAGGACCACGCGCAAGACGGTAGCTACCGCCAGACGCAAGGCCAAGACAGCGATCCGCAAGACGGCCGCCCAGGTCCGCAAGGCAACGACCAAGGTTGAACGGATGGCCGAAAGGGCCGTGGCGAGCACTGCTGGGGCCGTCAACTCTGCGACACAGGCCGTCGACACGGCCGTTTCTGACGCTGCAAAGAAGCTGTAGACACTAGCGTCGTTCCCGGTCCTGGCAGCCGGGAACGACGCGGTCGGCGGTCGCCTCACGTGCCGCCCGCGTGGTCGGCTTGTTGTACCATTTGCGCGGCGCCCCGGTAGCTCAGTGGATAGAGCGGCCGCCTCCTAAGCGGCAGGTCATAGGTTCGACTCCTATCCGGGGCACCAAACCCCATCCTGACGCATGTGCGCTGCCCCATTGCTGGGCGCCGTAAGTGCCTGAATTCGTGTTCATTCGAGGGTTCTGATCCGTTATCATTAAAGGTTCATGCCGGCGGTGAACGGGTGCTGCCCGCACAGCCGACGTCCGACACTTACCCGCGACTGGAGCGCAGGCCCTGGCCATGAGCCGTCCCTTGAACGAGTTGTACGACTCGAGCCCGCTTTTCGGCGCCAATGCGCCGTACGTTGAAACGCTCTACGAACAGTTCCTGAATGACCCCTCGTCAGTCAGCGACGTCTGGCGCGAGTATTTCGCCCGCGTCAGGGCGGGCTCGGACACCGAAGTTGCCCATGGCCCGGTCAAGGACGCCATCCTCGCGCGGGCCGCGGCGCCGCGCTCCCCGGCAGCGCTGGCGGCGGACCCGGAGGGTTCGCAGAAACAAGGTGCGGTCTCGCGCCTGATCCAGATCTATGCCAATCGCGGGCACCTCATTGCCGCGATCGACCCACTGGGCATGATGCACAGGCCAATGCCGCGGGTGCTCGAGCTCGGTTACTTCGGCCTGTCGGACGCGGACCTCGACCGTGAGTTCCACACCGGCGGCCGGGTGGAAGGCGTCAAGAAACGCGGCAAGCTGCGCGACATCATTGCCGACCTGCGCTCGATCTATTGCGGCAGCGTGGGAGCGGAATTCGCGCACGTCTCGGAAACCGAAGAACGCCTATGGCTGCAGGACCGCTTCCAGAACGGGCGCCTGCACCAGCGGTTCTCGAACGAAGAGAAACGCAACCTGCTGTGGCAGCTGACCGTCGCCGAGGGTCTCGAGCGCTACCTGCATACCAAGTACGTTGGCCAGAAGCGCTTCTCACTCGAGGGCGGCGATGCATTGATCCCGTTACTCGATGACCTGGTGCAGCAATGCGGCGCCAGCAAGGTCGAGGAGATCGTCATCGGCATGGCGCATCGCGGTCGCCTGAACGTATTGGTCAATGTGCTCGGCAAGTCGCCGGCCGACCTGTTCTCCGAGTTCGAGGGCGGGTATGACACGTCGAAACTCACCGGGTCCGGCGACGTCAAGTACCACAAGGGATTTTCCGCGGACCTCAGGACGCCCGGCGGCGACGTCCATGTGGCGCTCGCTTTCAATCCCTCGCATCTCGAGGTGGTCAACCCGGTAGTCGAGGGATCGGTGCGCGCCCGCCAGGACCGGCGCGGGGATTCGTCCGGCGATACCGTGGTGCCGGTGCTGATCCATGGCGACGCGGCCTTCGCTGGGCAGGGTGTGGTCATGGAAACCATGCAGCTGTCGCAGGCGCGCGGTTTCTCGACCGGCGGAACTATCCACCTGATCGTCAACAACCAGGTGGGCTTCACCACCAGCGAGCCGCGCGATGCGCGCTCCACGCTGTACTGTAGCGACGTCGCCAAGATGATCGAGGCGCCAATCCTGCATGTGAATGCGGACGATCCCGAGGCCGTGGTCTTTGTGACCCGGCTGGCGCTCGAGTACCGCATGCGATTCCACAAGGACGTGGTGATCGACCTGGTGTGCTACCGGCGTCATGGCCACAACGAGGCGGACGAGCCGGCGGCAACCCAACCGATGATGTACCAGGTGATCCGCAAGCACCCGACGGCACGGCAGCTCTATGCCCAGTCGCTGGTGGCACAGGCTGTGCTGGGCGAGGACGACGCCGCGGCCATGGTCCGGCAATATCGCGACGGTCTCGACGAGGGCAAGCCGCAGGCGCGCGCCTTCGTCGGTACCACCGGGAACAAGTTCACCGTGGATTGGAGCCGCCACATCGAGGCGGACTGGTCCGAACCGGTCACGACTGCGCTGCCACTGGCGGCGCTGCAGGATTTCGGGCGTAAGCTGACTACGCTACCGAACGACTTTACGTTGCACCCGCGCGTGGCGCGCATCATCGACGACCGTAAGCGCATGTATGCGGGAGACCTGCCGCTGGACTGGGGCGCCGCCGAGACTATGGCATACGCCGCGGTGCTGAAGGACGGCTTCAAGGTGCGCATCACGGGGCAGGATGCGGGGCGCGGTACTTTCTTCCATCGGCACGCCGTGCTGCACGATCAGGCAAGCGGGCGGCAGCATGTCGCGCTTGCGGACCTGTTCGACGGACAACCGCGCTTCCGCGTGATCGACTCGGTGCTGTCCGAAGAAGCGGTGATGGGCTTCGAGTTCGGCTACTCGACCACCGACCCGGATTCACTGATCATCTGGGAAGGACAGTTCGGTGACTTCGCGAACGGCGCCCAGGTGATCATCGACCAGTTCATCACGTCCTGCGAGGCGAAGTGGAACCGAATTTCGGGTCTCACGCTGTTCCTGCCGCATGGCTACGAGGGCCAGGGGCCTGAGCACAGCTCGGGGCGACTGGAACGATTCCTGCAGATGTCGGCCGAAATGAACAACCAGGTCTGTGTGCCTTCCACGCCAGCACAGATGTTTCACATGCTGCGCCGCCAGATGCTACGCGGGATTCGCAAGCCACTGATCGTGATGACGCCGAAGAGCCTGCTGCGGCACAAGCTGGCGACCTCGATCCTCGACGACCTGACCGCCGGGCACTTCCACAACGTGATCGACGAGGTCGATGCCATCGAGCCGGCGAGGGTGCGACGCATCGTATTATGCAGTGGCAAAGTTTATTACGACCTGCTGGAGCAGCGGCGCGCCGAGGGCCGCGACGATATCGCCCTGATCCGCGTTGAGCAGCTCTATCCGTTTCCGATCGAGGAGTACGATGCGATTGTCGGGCGCTACTCGAATGCGCGCGAGATCGTCTGGTGCCAGGAGGAGCCGCAGAACCAGGGAGCCTGGTACCAGATTCGGCACCGCCTGCATGAGAGGCTTGGGCCGCATCACGAGTTACTTTACGCCGGTCGACCCAGCGCCGCGGCGCCCGCGACCGGAATATTCAAGCTGCACGTCGAGCAGCAGCGTGACCTGGTCGAAGCGGCGTTGTCCGGCGCGGCCACGGAAACCACGCATCGCGAGACCCATAGATTGACCATCCAGCCCGTCAGGAAAAGCTCATGACCGTTGAATTGCGTGTTCCGCAGCTGCCGGAGTCGGTGACCGATGCCACGCTGGTGGCCTGGCACAAGAAACCGGGCGACGCCGTGCGCCGGGATGAGAACCTGGCTGACCTGGAAACTGACAAGGTCGTCCTGGAAGTCCCTTCGCCGGTGGATGGCGTCATTCAGGAGCTCAAAGCGGAGACCGGTGCGACCGTGACCAGCGGCGAGCTGCTGGCCGTGATCGCCGAGGGCGCTGCCGAGGCGGTGGCCCCTGCTGCCGCGCCGAAGGAGGAGGGTGGCGACGGCGAGTCAGCGTCTGCCAGCGAAGACGACGTCGCCGCCAAGCTCTCGCCGGCAGCAAAGCGGTTGGTGGAGGAAAACCAGCTCAATACAACGCAGATTTCCGGCTCGGGTCGCGATGGGCGGATCACCAAGGGCGACGTCGTCCAGCACCTGAGCGGCAAGGCGGCGCCAGCCACTTCGCCCGCGACGAAGCCGGTTGCGGGACGGCCAGCGCCGTCCGGGCGAACGGAACAACGCGTGCCGATGACCAGGCTGCGTACCCGCATTGCGCAACGGCTGATCGAGGCGCAGTCGACCCAGGCCCTGCTGACGACCTTCAACGAGGTAGACATGCACGCGCTCAACGGCCTGCGCGGGCGCTACAAGGATGCGTTCGAGAAGAAGCATGGTGTACGTCTGGGTTTCATGTCCTTCTTCGTCAAGGCCTGCGTGGAGGCGCTCAAGCGGTTCCCGGTCGTCAATGCGTCAGTCGAGGGCAGCGATATCGTCTACCACGAGTACTTTGACATTGGCGTTGCCGTGTCGACCGACCGCGGACTGGTGGTGCCGATACTCCGCGATGCCGATGCCATGAGTTTTGCGGACATCGAGAAGGCCGTGACCGGCTATGCCAATCGCGCGCGCGAAGGAACGATTACGCTCGAGGAACTCACCGGTGGAACTTTCTCGATCACCAACGGCGGTGTTTTCGGCTCACTGATGTCGACACCGATCGTCAACGCGCCGCAAAGCGCCATTCTCGGCATGCACAAGATCCAGCCGCGCCCGATGGTCGTGGATGGCCAGGTGGTGGTCAGGCCGATGATGTACCTGGCGATGACCTACGATCACCGTATCATCGACGGGCGCGAGGCGGTGCAGTTCCTGGTTGCGGTCAAGGACGCGATCGAGGACCCGGCGCGCTTGTTGCTGCAGGTCTAGAAGGGAATCCGTGATGTCAGACAGTTTCGATGTAGTCGTGATTGGTGGTGGTCCGGCGGGCTATCCGGCGGCAATACGTGCGGCGCAGAACAAGCTCTCGGTCGCCTGCATCGACGAGTGGAAGAACTACGACGGCAGTTATGCCTTCGGCGGTACCTGCCTTAACGCAGGCTGCATTCCGTCGAAGGCGCTGCTGGAGTCCTCCGAACTCGTTCATCGCGCGCAGCACGAGTTCAAGGCCCACGGTATCTCCCTCGGGGAGGTCAGCTTCGACGTCGTCGCCATGCAGAAGCGCAAGGCCGGCATCGTCAGGCAGAGCACGCAGGGCATCCTTGCCCTGTTCAAGTCGGCTGGCGTCACGCCATTGCAGGGCCATGGACGACTGCTGCCGGGGCTCAGGGTGGAGTTCACCGCGCACGATGGCACCAAGCGCACGCTGCAGGCGAAGCACGTCATCCTGGCCTCGGGTTCGCAGCCGATGGAACTCAGGAGCGCGCCTTTCGACGGCCAGCACGTCGTCGATTCGTGGGGAGCGCTCGAGTTCGACGCCGTGCCGAAACGCCTGGGCGTGATCGGCGCTGGCGTGATCGGCCTGGAGCTCGGCAGCGTCTGGCGGCGGCTTGGCGCCGAAGTGGTGGTGCTCGAGGCGCTGCCGGACTTCCTGCCGATGGCTGACGGGCAGGTATCGAGGGAAGCGCTGCGCCACTTCAAGAAGCTGGGGCTCGACATTCGTCTTGGCGCCAAGGTTACGGGGGCGAAAGTCGCGAGCGGTGAGGTTGTTGTCAGCTTTGCCGATGCGAAGGGAGAGCAGTCGCTCACCGTCGATAAGCTGGTGGTTGCCATCGGTCGCCGGCCTTTCACCGCCGACCTGCTTGCGGAGGGAACCGGCGTCGAGATCGACGAACGCGGTTTCATCAAGGTCGACGATCACTGCAGGACTGCGGCCGCCGACGTCTGGGCCGTAGGAGACTGCGTGCGTGGTCCGATGCTGGCCCACAAGGGCAAGGAAGAGGGTGTCGCCGTGGCGGACGCCGTCGCCGGTCTCTATGCCGAGGTCAACTACAAGGTGATCCCGTCGGTGATCTACACCGCGCCGGAGATCGCCTGGGTTGGGCTGACCGAGGAGCAGGTCAAGGCCAGCGGCCGTGCCTACAAGGTCGGCAGCTTCCCATTTGCCGCGAGCGGACGGGCCCGGGCGATGGAAGCGCCGGCAGGATTCTGCAAGGTGGTTGCCGCCGTCGACGACGACGAGATCCTGGGCGTGCACGTGATCGGCCCGATGGCCGGCGAGCTGATCGCGGAAGCCGTGCTGGCCATGGAGTATTCGGGTAGCAGCGAGGACCTGCAGCGCACGATCCACGCGCATCCCACGCTGTCAGAGGCGCTGCACGAAGCCGCGCTGGCCGCTGACAAGCGCGCAATCGACTGCCTCAACAAGTGAACAGCGGGAAAACCGGGGACAGTTTACCTATTTGAAGCAGGAACACTTGCCGGCTCGCTCTTTCCGTCGATTCAAATAGGTAAACTGTCCCCGGTTTACCTGTGCTGATTACTTCAGCGCTTCGGCGGCGCCAGCATCCACACTGCGGATGTGCAGGTCGCGCTGCGGGAACGGAATCTGGATGCCTTCCGCTGCCAACGCCTCCGCGATGGCGACGCCTGCTTCACTGCGGGCAGCCACGGCAACCGTGGCGTCACGGGTCCAGAAGCGAACGACGAGGTCGAGTGAGCTTTCGCCAAAGCCAACGAACAGGACGTTTGGTGCTGGGTCCTTCATCGCGTCGCGTTGCTCAGTGGCTACCCTTAGCAGGATCTCAAGTACGCGCCGCACGTTGCTGCCGTAGGCCACGCCGATCGGCAGTTCGACACGACGACTGCTGTCGGATAAGGTCCAATTGATGAGGTTGCCTGACAGCAGGTTACCGTTCGGAACGACCACCTCCGCGCCTTCCCAGGTCTTGACCCGGGTCGCGCGCAGGCCGATTTCAATGACACGACCCTGCAGGGTGTCGATGTCGATGATGTCGCCTGGCTGGATCGGGCGCTCGAACATAAGGATCAGCCCGGAAACGAAATTATTGACCACGTTCTGCAGTCCGAAGCCGATGCCGACGCCGAGGGCGCCGACGATGAGCGCGAACTGGCTGGTCTCGATTCCCGCTGCGTTGAGGGCCAACAGCAGGCCGCCGAACAGCACGCCATAGTAGACGAGCGTGGCGGTTGTGCTCTTCGCGCCCGGCGGCCAGGACACACGGCTAAGTATTTCCTCGTTGAGCAGGAAGCGGACCGTGCGCGAGGCGTACACGGCGATCAGCACGCCGAGAACGAATGTCCCGATCCCGCCGAGCGTGAAACTCAGCTCGCCAAATTGCCAGGAAGTTTCGAGTAGCCGCTTGATGCGCTGGCTGACCGGAACCCAGAGTTGGAATGCGGCGATGGTGGCGGACAGCCAGGCCAGCACCGCGACAAAACGGGCGATCTTCTCCGTGCCCTGGGCGATTGCCGCGCCGCGCAACGTGACCATGCGCAGATTCTGTCCAATCTTGCTGCGAACCATCATCCGGACGAAGTCGTCGACGATGAAAGCGGCGGCAAACATGATGGCCGATACATAGGTGGAGGTCAGCGTTCCGTGTATCAGCAGGTCGGCCAGCGAGATATTGCCGAACACGTTGGCGACGATCGCCACGAGTAGCAGCGCGAGCCCGATAGGTGCCACGCGTGCCAGCAGTCTTAGCCACGATTTTGGCGGCACGTGGTCATGCCGCTTCAGCCACAGGACGTGCAGGTAACCGGCGGCCAGCCCGATGGCGACCACCAGCTGGTCCGCCCTGAAGGCCAGGGAATCGAAAGGCAGCATTGCGCGGGCGCGGTCCAGCACAAATAGAATCGCGAGCCCGACCAGCAGGATTCGTCGCCCCGCCATCAGGCGCGATGGCATAAGCCTCAACAACACAAGCATGACTACCATGGCGAGCGTATGGAGGACGATCGTCGGTGCCAGTTCTTCGGTCAGCAGTACCACGACCAGCAGGACGAGCAGCAGCGACGAGAACGGCCTCTTCAGCACCCGGCTGGCATCAGGCATTGGTTCGCCGGCTGCTACAAACACATCGCCCTTGCGGCGCAGCCACAGTGCGGCAGCGAAGGCCAATATGCCGATCAAGACGTAGGCTTGCAGCCGATCGTGCCTGGCCTTGAAGAAGTCGCGGCTGAACTCGGCCTGCTCGTCTAAACGGTTCCTTACCGCGTCCCAGTCCCGTCCTGGCCTGTCGCGCAGTGCACCGATAGCCCAGAGCGGTTGCACGTCCCTCGACAGGCGACGCGCCTTGGCCCGGTCATCGGCCTCCGTCAAAGTACGCATCAGCGTGTCGAGGCGGGTCTCGTAGCGGCCTTCGCGCTGGCGTACCGCCAGCGTACTGGACAAGGGCTGTTCCAACAGCGCCTCGGTCTCATCGATCTGCCTGATCACCGACTGGGCTTCATCGATCAGCGGGCGAGACAGGTGGTCGCGTTCTGCGGCGGCGAGCGTGGCTGTCCAGAGGCCCCGCAGCCGGCTCATCTCGGCTGCGTCGGCGGAAAGGCGTGTCGCGCGGGCGATATTGCGAGATTCGGCACGCTCGAGTTCCCTGCGATAGAACTCGACCTGGCGGCCAAGTTCCGCGATGCGGAAATCCGGCAATTGATCGAGCCTGGAGACGTCGGCCCGGGCCTGCAGCCGGTCTACAATGGCGACCATTTCCGTGAGTTCGTCACTGGTGCCCATGGCGGGCGTAGTAACGCGGGAGCGGATGGTTTCCAGCGCAAGACGAGCCGACGACGCACGGGCGGGAATCTGGTCGGCTGGAACCCCGGCCGACTCTCTTGTTGCCGATGGCGTCTCGACAGCCGGTGCGGCTTCCTGGCCGATCGCCAGGTCGACGATCGCCAGCGACAGTGTCGCCGACGCGATGAGCGCCGGCCAACGCCGCGAAGATCGACCCTCTGGGATTCACGTAGAGCTCCACCAGTACCGGTTTCGGCGCATGCTCCATGTTACCCGCGCGGACTATTCAGGGCACGCTCACGTGCCGGCTCCGACGCTGCGCGCTGACGACATTGCGGATTGACTTAAGCCGGGTCAGCAGGTGCGACAACTCCTCCAGCCCGCGAATCGAGATGGTGACGTGGATGTCGGCGGTATTGCTTGCGGCGCTGGTACTCGTCGTCATGCGGATGATGCCGATCTTCTCCTCGGTCAGGATCGCGCCGATGTCGCGCACCAGTCCGTGCCGGTCGTAGGCGTGTACGACGACGTCCACCTCGAAGCCTCGCCCGCCGGCAGTGCCCCATGCGACCGACAGCACCCTTTCGGGGTTGCCGGCGACGCATGCGCTCCAGGCTGGGGCAGGCGTCGCGATGGATGGTCACGCCTCGTCCCACCGTAATGTACCCTGCAATGGGTTCCGGCGGCATCGGATTGCAGCAGCGGGCGAAAGTCGACACGAGGTCGCCGACGCCTTCTATTTCGAGGCCCGCGGACGGTTTGTGCCGCCGCGTCGGCGATGCTTGCTGGGTCACCTGATCGAGCGAAGTCGCCTTCAATCGGCGCTGGATCGCGCCGCTGACCTGGGCGACGTTCAGGTCGCCCGCGCCTAGCGCCAGGTACAGCGCGTCGGTGCTGGGCAGGTTCAGCTCTCCCAACAGGTCGGGCATGGCGACCGCGTTCTGCAATCCAAGCCGACGCATTTCACGCTCATATAGCTCGCGCCCTTCCTGGCGATTCATGCCTTCGTCCTGGCGCTTGAACCAGGCCCGGACCTTGGCACGGCTGCGGGGCGAGGCCAGGTAGCCGAGCTGCTCGATCAGCCAGTCCCTGCTGGGCCGGGACTGCTTGCCGGCAATGATCTCGACCGCCTCGCCGCTCGACAGCTTGTAGTCGAGCGTCACCATTCGACCGTTGACGCGCGCACCCTTGCAGCGATGCCCGAGTTCAGTGTGAACGTGGTAGGCGTAGTCGAGCGGCGTGGAGCCGCTCGGCAGGTCGACGATGTCGCCCTTGGGCGTCAGCGCGTAGACGCGGTCCTCGAACAGATCGGCGCGGACCCGGTCGAGGAAGTCCCGATCGGCCTCGCCCTCGGCCGCCGGCGTAAGCAACTCCCTGAGCCACTGGATCTTCCGGTCGTAAGCCGCATCGCGCCCACGGCCTTCCTTGTAGCGCCAGTGTGCGGCGACCCCGAGCTCGGCATGCTCGTGCATCTCGCGCGTACGGATCTGGATCTCGACCGGTACCTTGCCGGGTCCCATCACCGCCGTGTGCAGCGACCTGTAGTCGTTGTCCTTCGGCGTAGCGATGTAGTCGTCAAACTCGCCGGGAATATAGGGCCAGCGGCCGTGAACGAGTCCCAGGGCCGCGTAACAGTCGGCAACCGTGTCAGTGAGGATGCGCACGGCCCGGACGTCGAAAACCTGCTCGAAGCCCAGCTGCTTGCGCTG
Source organism: uncultured Gammaproteobacteria bacterium (assembly GCA_963715485.1). GTDB lineage: Bacteria > Pseudomonadota > Gammaproteobacteria > Steroidobacterales > Steroidobacteraceae > SG8-30. Next base: position 2,277,931 of record OY970244.1, on the reverse strand, counting down.
CATCTTCCGCCAGATGCTGTAGATATGCTTGGGCCGGCCACTGACATCCGCCTGTACTCCTGCCGCGCTGAGCATGTGTGTCAGCTCATCGATGATCTCGGCGATGTAGCGCTCACGGTCGGCGCGACGCTCGTTCAGCTTGCTGGCGACCAGCTTGTATTCGTCTGGCTCGAGGTACCGGAACGCGAGGTCCTCGAGTTCCCACTTCAGCTGCCAGATGCCAAGCCGGCTTGCCAGGGGCGCGTAGACCTCGCGGGTCTCGCGAGCCAGGCGCTGCTGGATGTCCGGCGGCAGGTCGCGGGCCTCCCGCAGGTCGTAGAGCTGCTCGGCCAGGCGGACCAGCACCAGGCGCGGGTCGGTAATCACGGCCAGCAACATCTTTCGCAGGACCTCGGCCTGGCCGGCCGAGAGCTTGCGATCCGGCGTCCAGCGGTCTGTCACCCGGAAACTGCCCAGCGAGCCCAGTTCTGCGGCGAATTGCGCCGGGGCTTCGCCGAAGTGTCTGGCCGCGGCCTCCCGCGTTGCGGTACCGGACAGCACCAGCGGCGCGATCAATGCGCCGATCAGTGTGTCTTCGTCGGCGTCGAGCGCGGCCAGCAGTCGGGCGACGCCCGCAGCCCGCAGCAAGGTGTCCCGTGCGTCGGAATCGGGTGGCAACAGCTGTTCCGCCGCAGCCAGGACGGCAGTGATGCGTTGTGAGCTGGAGCTGCTTGCTAGGCTGGTGGTCTTCATCGCGGGGCGTTTGCCGGTATCATACCCGCTTTGAGAGGCCCGCCCGGCAGGGGCCGGTGGTGATCGGCGCCGGAGCCGGTCGCGGGCATCAATCCGGGCGACTTCGGGTACCCACGGAGCATCGAAATACGTGCACGGTCTCAACTCTTGATGCGGGCGACACGCAGCAGGCGCTCACGCGGTCTTCGCCTGCAGGCGGGAGCTCGTGCGGGACACGTGGCTATCGTGGCTACGCCGGCACGGATTCTGGGCCTCGATCCGGGATCCGTCGTGACCGGTTTCGGTGTGGTCGACGTCTCTGCTACGGGTACGCGCTACGTCGCCAGCGGCAGCATCCGCGCAGGAAAGGGCGAACTCTCCTCGCGACTGCGGATCATCTTCACCCACGTGGGCGAACTGATTGACGCCTATGCTCCAGCTGAAGTCGCAATCGAAAGGGTCTTCATGCACGTCAACCCGGACAGCGCGCTGAAGCTCGGCCAGGCCCGTGGGGCCGCTCTCTGTGGCGCGACGGCGCAGGGCGCGAGCGTGCACGAGTACACGCCGCGCGAGGTCAAGCTGGCCATTACGGGCACTGGCGCAGCAGAGAAGGACCAGGTCAAGCACATGGTCAAGTCGCTCTTGAGTATCGAGGGCAGGATCGGAGCGGATGCCGCGGACGCGCTCGCGATCGCGCTGTGCCATGCTCACCACCGCGCGCTTGGCCGTGCGGGCGGCGCTCGATGATCGGCTTCCTGCGCGGACAGCTGGTCCAGAAGCATCCCCCGGCGTTGGTCGTGGACGTTGGCGGAGTGGGCTATGAGCTCGAGGCACCCATGTCCACTTTCTACTCGCTGCCGGCCGTCGGCGCCGAGGTGCGGCTGCATACCCACCTGGTGATCCGCGAGGATGCGCACCTGCTCTACGGGTTCGCGACCGAGTCCGAGCGGCGACTGTTCCGCGACCTGCTGCGGGTCTCGGGCGTCGGGCCCAAGATAGGCCTGGCGCTGTTATCAGGCATGAATGTCGAGACTTTCCTGGTGTGCGTCGAGGCGCAAGACGTCGAGTCGCTGGTGCGGGTACCCGGCATCGGACGCAAGACAGCCGAGCGGCTGCTGGTCGAAATGCGCGACCGGATCCGCGCTCTCGGCGAGGGCACGGCGCTGCCTGGGGCCGCGGGCGTGTCCCCGGGTGCCGGCGGCAGCGCCACGGCCGAGGCTTATGCGGCGATGGTGGCGCTCGGCTACCGGCCGGCGGAAGTGACCCGGCTGCTGAAGAACGTCAAGACCGATGGTGTCGTGACGGAAGAAATCATTCGCGAGGCGCTCAAGCTCGCGGTGAGCAAGTAGCGGGGCCGCTCAATGCTGGAACAGGATCGTGTCGTCAATGCGGCTGCCTCGCGCGAGGACGAGGTCATCGACCGGGCCGTCCGTCCGAAGCTGCTGAAGGAATACGTGGGACAGCGCGCGGTCAAGGCGCAGATGGAGATCTTTATTGAAGCAGCGCGCCGTCGCGGCGATGCGCTCGACCATGTGCTGATCTTCGGACCGCCGGGCCTCGGCAAGACCACGCTGGCCCACATCATCGCCAACGAGCTGGGCGTCAACCTGCGGACGACCTCCGGCCCGGTGCTGGAACGCCCGGGCGACCTTGCCGCCATGCTGACCAACCTTCAGCCCAATGACGTCCTGTTCGTGGACGAGATTCACCGCCTGAGCCCGGTAGTGGAGGAGATCCTCTATCCGGCCCTGGAGGACTATCAGCTCGACATCATGATCGGCGAGGGGCCGGCCGCTCGCTCGATCAAGCTCGATTTGCCGCCTTTCACGCTGGTAGGGGCGACCACGCGTGCGGGCCTCTTGACGTCGCCACTGCGTGACCGATTCGGCATCGTGCAGCGGCTGGAGTTCTACTCTGTCGAGGACCTGAAGGGAATCGTGCGGCGCGCCGCAGGCATCCTTGGGCTGAGCGCTGACGAACATGGTTCGGCGCGCATCGCGGAGCGTGCCCGGGGCACCCCGCGAATCGCTAACCGCCTGCTGCGCAGGGTGCGTGACTTCGCCGAGGTGCGTGCCGACGGCCGAATTACCTCCGAGGTTGCCGAGGCGGCGCTCGACATGCTCGAAGTCGACCGAGAGGGTTTCGACGTGCTCGATCGGCGCATGCTGCTGACCATCATCGAGAAGTTCGCGGGCGGACCCGTTGGCATCGAAAGCCTCGCTGCTGCGGTCGGCGAGGAGCGGGGTACGCTCGAGGATGTCATCGAACCATTTCTGATCCAGCAGGGCTTCCTGATGCGCACGGCGCGTGGGCGCGTGGCGACCCGGGCGGCCTACCTGCATTTCGGCATCGAGGCTCCGGCCTCCGACCCGCAGTCGGGGTCGATGCCGCTGTTTCGCGAGTAGAGGCCATGGCGACAGGCAAGTCATTTCACCTGCCGGTGAGGGTTTACTGGGAGGACACCGATGGCGGGGGAGTCGTCTACTACGCGAACTACCTGAAGTTCATGGAGCGGGCGCGGAGCGAGTGGCTACGGGCGCTGGGCATCGATCAGGCCGGACTGTGGCGGGATGAACGGACGCAGTTTGCGGTGGTCGAAGCACGGGTGCGCTATCACAGGCCCGCACGCTATGACGACCTGCTCGATGTCAGCGCGCGAGTGGATGACTGGAAGAATGCATCGGTTTCCTTCCAGCAGGAGGTTCGGCGCGACGATGGTGAATTGCTGGCGACGGCGGCGATCCGCGCGGCCTGCCTGGACTCGGATTCTCTGAAGCCCCGCCGGTTGCCGCCGCGGCTCTTGAAGGAACTACAGGGTGAATAACCAACTTTCGGTCATCGACCTGGTCTTGCAGGCCAGCTTGGTGGTGCAGCTGGTCATGCTGCTGCTGGCCGGTGCCTCCGTATTGTCCTGGGCCATAATCTTCCGCAAACGCAAACTGATCGGCCAGGCGCGCCGCGAGGCGGATCGGTTCGAGACCTGGTTCTGGTCGGGGGTCGACCTCAGCAAGCTGTTCAAGACCATCGAGTCCCGAGGCGACGCGACCACCGGCATGGAGAGTATTTTCCAGGCAGGCTTCAGCGAGTTCACCCGGGCGCGCCACCAGGCGGGACGCGCGCCGGGGCAGATGATGGAGGGAGTCCGGCGCGGGATGCGCGTAGAGCAGCTGAAGGAGATCGACGGGCTGGAAGAAAGCCTGGCGACACTGGCCACCATCGGCTCGACCAGTCCGTATGTCGGGCTATTCGGCACCGTGTGGGGAATCATGAGTGCCTTTCACGGCCTCGGCAACGTCCAACAGGCGACGCTGGCCATGGTCGCCCCGGGTATCGCCGAGGCGCTGATTGCGACGGCCATGGGCCTGTTCGCGGCCATTCCGGCTGTTGTCGCCTACAATCGTTTTGCCGACCGCGTCAGCCGGCTCGAGTTGAGATACGACACGTTCATGGAGGAATTCACCGCTTTGCTCGAACGACACTCCGGGCCGGGAGTCGACTGAAATGCCGGCAGGTGTCCGTAAGCGCCGGCTGATGGGCGAGATCAACGTCGTTCCCTACATCGACGTCATGCTGGTGTTGCTGATCATCTTCATGATCACGGCACCCCTCCTGACCCAGGGCGTGCAGGTGGATCTGCCGGATGCCGACGCGAGCCCCATCGATGCCGAGGACCTGCGCAATCGTGAGCCGCTGGTCCTCTCGGTGGACCGCGAGGGCCGCTACTACGTCAACGTGGGCGGCAACGAGGACCAGGCGGTGGACGAGGACACGGTGCAGCAGCGGGTCCAGGTCGTGCTCGGGCGCGATGCTGAGACTCCTGTGCTGGTCAAGGCAGACGAGCGAGTGCCCTACGGCCGGGTCGTGCAGGGAATGGTGATCCTGCAGCGGGCCGGTGCAAAGAAGATCGGGTTCCTGACGGATCCCAAGGCGGTTCGTGCGCTCGAGGAGCTAGAGCGGCGGCGATGAGCTTCCAGGCGGCGCGACCCTATGCCTGGTCCATTGCACTGCACGTCGCCGTGTTGCTGCTGCTGGGCGTCGGCGCGAGCTTCACGCAGCCCGAACTCATCCAGCCCATGCCGATCGAGGCGGTCGTCATCGACGCCTCGGTGATCGAGGCGCTTGCGCTCGAGCGACGCGTCAGCGCCCAGCAATCCCGCGAGGTCGCCGCGCGCCGAGAACGCGAGCGCCGGCTACGTGAGCAGCAGGAGAAGGTCGAGCGCGAACGGGTCGAAGCCGAAGTCGCAGCACAGGCTGCGTCCGAGCGCGAGCAGAGTGAGCGAGCCGCCGCCGAATCCAGGGAGCTGGCCGCGAAGGAGGCCCAACGCAAGGCCGAGCTTGAAGCAGAGCGCAAGGCCCAGGCCGAAATGGTGGCCCAACGCAAGGCCGAGGCTGAGGCGGCACGGAAGAAATCGGAGGCGGAAGCAGCCGCCAAGCGCAAGTCGGCGGCCGACGCCAAGGAGCGAGCGCAGCGCGAGGCGGAACTGCAGGCGCGGCTGGCGGACGAGGAACGCCGTGCCCAGGCCGTGTCCTCGGGTGCCAGGGCGCAGTACGCGGCCCTGATACAGGCCAGAATCCAGCGCAACTGGATCCGGCCTGCCTCTGCGAAACCAGGGCTCAAGTGCACCGTCAAGGTGACTCAGATTCCTGGTGGCGAGGTGGTTGGCGCGTCGCTTGGCACCTGCAACGGCGACGAAGCCGTGAAACAATCCATTATCAGCGCGGTCTTGCGCTCCTCGCCATTGCCGGCGCCGCCCGACCCGGCACTGTTCGAGCGCAACCTGGTCATTGAATTCGTTCCGGAGGACTGAGCCTAAATGAAGATTCTGCGATCTTTCGGTTGTGCCGGAATCCTCTCATGCCTGCTTGCGGCGGCGCCGGCCGACGCCCAGCTGACGGTGCAGATCACCCAAGGCGTCGCCGATCCTATCCAGGTCGCGGTCGTGCCCTTCGGCTGGATCGAGACCGGTGCGGCGCCATGGGACGTGGCCGCCACGATCGGCTCCGACCTGCAGCGCAGCGGGCGTTTCGCGCCGCTGGCGCGCACCGACATGCTCGAGTTTCCGCATGCCGCACCGGAGGTGGACGCCGCCAACTGGCGCCTGCTGAAAGTGGACTACGTCGTCGTGGGAAAGCTGGTGACGCTGGCAGACGGACGGTTCGAGCTACAGTACGAGTTGGTGAACACGCTGACGGGCCAGCGCCTGCTTGGGCAGGCGATTCCCGCCGGCAGGGAGTCGCTCAAGCTGGCGAGCCATCGCGCCTCGGACGAGATTTTCCAGAAGATCCTTGGAATGCGCGGAGCATTCGCGACTCGTATCGCCTACGTTGCGGTTGACGGTTCCCCTCAGGCCCGGCGCTTCAGGTTGATGGTGGCGGACTCGGATGGCGCGAATCCGCGGGTGGTGGTGCAGTCCGGTCAGCCGATCATGTCGCCAGCCTGGTCGCCGGACGGCGCCAGCCTGGCCTACGTCTCGTTCGAAGGGGGGCTTTCGTCCGTGTTCGTGCAGCAGCTGGTTAGCGGCGCGCGGGCACGCGTGTCGGCCCGTTCCGGCATCAATGGCGCGCCGGCATTTTCGCCGGATGGACGCCGGCTCGCACTCACGCTTTCACGCCGCGACGGCAATGTCGACATTTACCTGTTGACGCTGGCCACCCAGCAACTGGCGCGGCTGACCGAATCGCCGGCGATCGACACCGAGCCGAGCTGGTCGTCGGACGGCTCCCAGGTCTATTTCACCTCCGATCGTGGCGGCAGTCCCCAGGTTTATCGCGTGGGCGCCGGCGGCGGTTCGCCGCAGCGAGTCACCTTCGAGGGCAGCTACAATGCGAGGCCGCGGTTGGCGCCGGACGGCAAGACCCTGGCGGTGGTGACCCTTGACCGGGGCGCCTACCGGATCGCCTCGGTGGACCTGGAGCGCCGTGCGTCCCGCGTGCTGACCGCCGGGCGCCAGGACGAGTCGCCGAGTTTTGCGCCGAATGGCGCGACATTGATCTATGCGACGCGCGACGGTCGCCACGGCGTGCTGGCTACGGTCTCGGTCGATGGGCGCGTGCAGCAGCGACTGGCGGGCGGCGAAGGCGACATCCGCGAGCCAGCCTGGTCGCCATACATGCAATAGTCGGCCCCATGGCCGCCTTCATCGTCGTAAACTAAATCGCACAGTGACTGTCACAGCACCTACATACTCCCAGGAGCCGTAACGATGCGTGTCCTTCCCCTGATTGCCGTCATGGCCAGCGTACTGCTGCTAGCGGGCTGCCCCAAGAAGCCGACCACTGCACCCGAAGCCGAGGCCGGTAGTGCGGTGCCAGGCGAGACCGATGGAGCGACCACCGGCGGTGCCGCCGGGGCAGGTGTCGGTGAGGCCCGGACGCTCCCCGGGGGGGAGCGGTACCGGTGCTGGCGATGATGCCGCCATGGCGGCTGGCGCTGGGCGCATTATCTACTTCGACTTCGATAGCAGCGAGATCCGGCCCGAATACGCCGAGATCATCACCGCGGCCGCACGCCGCGTGGCGGCAGCTCCCGGGCTGCGGATTCGGCTCGAAGGCCATACGGACGAGCGCGGTTCGCGCGAATACAACATCGCGCTCGGCGAGCGTCGCGCCCAGGCGGTGCGTCGCGCGTTGCTGCTGCAGGGTGTGGGCGACCCACAGGTCCTAACCGTCAGCTTCGGTGAGGAGCGGCCGGCTACAGATGGGTCCGACGAGGCGGCTTACGAGAAGAATCGACGTGTCGAGATCGTCGACGCGGGCTGACATGACCGCGCGGCCCTGGTGGACCGGCATTATGGCCGGGCTGGTCGTCGCCGCCGTGGCGGCCACGCCGGGATCGGCCGCCGCCGCGCAGGCAAGCCGGGCCGAGCTGGAACAGCGGGTCGCCCAGCTGGAGCGGCTGGCCGACAACCAGGGACTGGTTGAGCTGGCGCGTCAGCTCGACTCCTTGCAGGCTGAGGTACGGGCGCTTCGCGGCAGCCTCGAGGAGCTGCAGTTTGCCCTGGACGGTGCCAAGGAGCAGCAACGGGCCCAGTACCTAGACCTCGATGGGCGGCTGCAGGCCGTGGAAGAGGGTGCCGCTCAGGTTGCCGCCGCCGCTGCGGCAGCCGCACCGGATCCGGCGGCGGACTATCAGGCCGCTTTCGACCTGCTGAAGGCAGGCCGCTATCCCGAGGCACGCGCCGGTTTTCAGCAGTTCCTGGCCGCACATCCCGGCCACGAACTGGCCTCGAATGCTCAGTACTGGTTGGGCGAAGTGTCCTATGTCGAGAAGGACTACGAGGCTGCCCTGGCGGCCTTTGGCAAGGTGCTGGGTAGCTATCCGCAGGCCCGCAAGGGCCCGGACGCGTTGTTGAAGACCGGCTATTGCCAGTACGAGCTGAAGCGCTACGCCCAGGCGCGTTCCACGCTCGCACGCGTGGGCACTGAATATCCTGACACGCCTGCCGCACGAGATGCCGAAGTGCGCCTGGCGCGCATGGCGGCGGAAGGTCATTGAGCCTGGCATGAATTCAACCTCGGCGGAGCAGTCTGGGGCGGCCCCCGACCCAGCCCGGCGACTCAAGATCACCGAGACCTTCTATTCACTGCAGGGTGAGGCCGACGCGTCGGGCTGGCCGACCTTCTTCATTCGCCTGACTGGCTGCCCGCTGCGGTGCCGTTATTGCGATACCGAGTATGCCTTCCATGGCGGTAAGTGGCATTCCATCGACGCGATCGTCGACGAGGCATGTCAGTCGGGCACCAAACGAGTCTGCGTCACCGGTGGCGAGCCACTGGCGCAGAAGAACTGCCTGAAGTTGCTGAAACAGCTTTGCGACGAGGGCCTGGATGTTTCGCTGGAGACCAGCGGCGCGCTCGATGTGAGCGCGGTGGATTCTCGGGTAACGCGGGTGGTCGATCTCAAGACACCGGGTTCGGGCGAAGAGGCGAGAAACCGCTACGAAAATCTCGACGTACTCACTAGGCACGACCAGGTCAAGTTCGTGATCTGCAATCGCGATGACTACGAGTGGGCCCGCGGGCAGGTGCAGGCCAGGAATCTGGCCGGGTCTTGTCAGGTCCTGTTTTCACCGAGTGCGGAGCAGCTCGCGTCCCGGCAGCTTGCCGACTGGATCCTCGCTGACCGGTTGCAGGTCCGGTTCCAGCTGCAGCTGCACAAGGTCCTGTGGGGCGAAGTGCCAGGCAAATGAACCGGATTCGCCATTTGCCGACCAACAACCGCAGCGCCGTAGTGCTGGTCTCAGGCGGGCTTGACTCGGCGACCTTGCTTGCACTTGCTCGCAAGCAGCGGTTCGCCTGCCATGCAGTCAGTTTCGATTACGGCCAGCGGCATCGCGTCGAGCTCGAGGCCGCTCGCCGGGTTGCCGAGTCTGCCGGCGTGGTCGAGCACCGGGTCATGAGCATCGACTGGGGCAACATCGGTGGATCTGCATTGACTGACCCGGCGATCGACGTGCCGGAGAAGGCGACCAGTGGCATCCCGGTCACCTACGTACCGGCACGCAACACGGTCTTCCTGTCGTTGGCGCTCGGCTGGGCAGAGGTCCTGGGGGCGCGAGACATCTTTATCGGCGTGAACGCCGTCGACTACTCAGGCTATCCAGACTGCCGGCCGGAGTTCATCCACGCCTTTGAACGGCTGGCCAACCTGGCGACCAAGGCCGGCGTCGAGGGTGACAAATTCAGGATCCACGCGCCACTGGTCAAGCTGTCCAAGGCAGACATCATCAGGACAGGCGTCGAGCTCGGGGTCGACTACGCAATGACAATTTCCTGCTATCAGCCGGACATCGATGGCAGCGCCTGTGGTCTCTGCGATTCCTGCCGCCTGAGGCGTGCGGGTTTCGAGACGGCTGGGGTGCCGGACCCGACACGCTACGTTGCCCGGTGAACGACCGCGGCCCGGACAGTCCTCGCGAGCGCCAACTGCGCTATCATTCGCACTCGGCCGACGTCCTCCGGACATTCATTCGGCCGTCCCGTCGCGTACGGGCCGTTAGCTCAGCGGTAGAGCATCCGGCTTTTAACCGGTTGGTCGCAGGTTCGACCCCTGCACGGCCCACCAATCAACCATGAAAAATTGGAGTTTCAGTGGTCCCAACCGGGGCGAGTGGCTGGAACTTCCTCGTGGGTCATCAGCTATGCCGCCCGGCGGGAGTCCCAGGGAAGGCTCGAGGCAGCGATCCCATTGATCGCATCTGCGCTGTCGGTTCGACTCTACAAAACGAGCGCGATCAGCATGACCAGCAGCAGCGCAATGGGATACAGCCACCGTCCCAGGATATCGACCCTGTGAATTACATTCGTCGCCACCTGTTGCACCCACATTGTCGTGAGGATGGCCTTGACCAGGCCGATGAACACAAGTACCGCGCACCCGACGAACAGCTGGTCCATCCGGGTCAAGTAGGAAATCTTGGGCAGGCTGCTGCCGAGGGCCAGCATGTATGCGACCAGCGTCAGCATCGAGGTCATTCCTACTGCGACCTGCTGAGCCACCGCGGTGGGAGGAAGGAAATAGACAGCGTAGGCCATCAAGACGATCAGGATAAGCGGCACGCCCAACTTCAACGCGTAGAAGCTCCAGTCCCGCGTGAACTCGATCACCAGGTCATACCGCGAGTACATGCCCGACCGCGCGATGCGCGCCGACTCCCGGACGGAGGCAGCAGCAGCGCCGGCTTCCCAGCCCAGCAGCGATAGACTTGGATTAACGACCAGCCACCGGTTCAGGGGCTGGAACACGATCTCGTCCACTTCGGAGAAGGTCGGCCAAAGCGTGATCTGGAACTGATGCTGGTCAAAGGGAAAATCGTGCAGGTCGAGAGGGTTAGCGATCTCGACCAACACCCGCCGCATCAGCGTGACAGTCCCATCGGCGTCGACCAGGAATCGCTTGTCGTAGAGCAGCTGCCTGGAGCGCAGGTTCTCCGGCTCGATGAGCGGCACCCACAGCTCCTTGCCGGGAATGGGACAGTTGGCCGATCCTTCGCCGCGACCGGCATCCGCCAGGCGCGGGTCGTGCCAGCGCAACGCGACGTAGATATTCGCGGTCATGGTTTGCTCTACGTCGTCGAGCCGCGAGATATTCTGGAACAACAGCGCCACGCCCACGACCGTCGGTGTGCCTTCCGGATCCGGTCGGAGTGGCGAATACAATTCCGGAGAGGGGCAGGACACGCTGGACCGGGCATTGAGCGGGCCGTCGAGATCCTGGCGGAGCGCCTGCGCTTCCGCGCGGCCGCACAGTGCCCGGCACCCGAGGACCAACACCACAGAGTTTGCAGCCAGTCAGCAAAGATAGTCCGCACGCCGGGTCATACAGTCGCTCCACTTTGTTGATCGCTGTAGACTAGCAGGCGTAGCTGGAGGTCGTGACCATCTGCCATTACTGTTGCTCTCTTATCCTTCGCGAGAGCATGCAGCATCATCCAAACAACCACCCGGGACAAGGATTCTGCGGCTACAATTGATCGCACTGGCCGACATGGAGACAACAATGCTGAGGACGCTCGTTGCCAGCGCAGCGCTGGCGGTGGCTGGCGGTGCCGGAGCACAGCAGCCGGTGCCGGCCCCGGCGCCAACCCAGTCAATATCCAAGTCACTCGGGGTCGTGGTCTTTCCAGCGCAGGACCAGAACGCACAGCAGCAGGCCCAGGACGAAGGGGAGTGCTACGCCTGGTCAAAGACCAATACCGGCATCGACCCGATGGCACCCGTGGCGGCCCCGGCACAGCCTTCCCAGCAGACGGCCCAGTCGTCCAGCGCGGACGGATCCCGCCTGCGCGGAGCCGCACGCGGCGCGGCGGCCGGCGCCATCGTCGGCGAGATTGCTGACGACGACGCGGGCAAAGGCGCTGCGATCGGCGCCACAGCCGGTGTAGTTGCGGGCGGCCGGCAGAGCCGCAAGAACAAGGCGGAGTCCGAGTCCCAGGCCGCTGAACAGCAGCAGGCTGCACAGCAGGGGGCGGAGGCTCAGCAGCAGCAGCAGCGTGAGACCTTTAACAAGGGGTTCTCCGCCTGTCTGCAGGCCAAGGGTTACACGGTCAACTAGTGCTCCGCGGGTGACTGGCGCGACCGACGATCGTTCACGGTGGGCGATAGCCGCCGTCGGACTCCTGTGGTTGCTGGCGGCGGCGCCCTTGGCGGCACAGGAACTGTCGCCGCGTGCCTACTGGCCTGCCCCAACGGGCACCAAGCTCGTGCTGGCCGGCTATTCCTACTCGTCGGGCGATGTCGTCACGGATGCCTCGCTGCCAATCTCCGGTGTCGACTCGAGTATCAGCACCGCGGTGGTCGGCTACCAGAAGACCGTGGACCTGTTTCGGCCGAACGGCCAACATCAAGGTCGAGCTGCCGCTGGTCGATGGCACCACTAAGGGCATGTACCTGGGGCAGCCGGCCCGGGCGGACGTCAGCGGCATCGGTGACGTGGCCGTCACGGCCTCGATCAACCTGATTGGTGCGCCGGCGATGAATCGCGAGCAGTTCCGCGAACTGGTGGCGGACGCCCATCCGATCCTCGGCGCGAGCATCCGGGTGGTGGTCCCCACGGGCGAGTACAACGGTGACAAGCTCATCAATATTGGCAGCAACCGCTGGGCCACCCGGCTGCAGCTCGGATACATCTATCCTCTTGGCGGTCAATGGATACTGGAAATGTCGGGTGGTGCCTGGTTCTTCCAGGACAACGACGACTTCCTCGGATACACACGCGGGCAGGATCCCATCCTGGCCGTCGAGGCCCATCTCGTTCGGGTGATAGTCTCCGGCATGTGGGTATCGCTCGACGGCAACTACTATGCCGGGGGCAGGAGCTACCTCGACGACGACAGGCGGGCCGATTTCCAGCGCAACTCGCGCATGGGACTCACGTTGGCCTGGCCCTTCAAGAAGCGGCACCTGCTCAAGGCGGGCTTCAGCAAGGGCGTCGTGACCAAATCCGGTGGCGACTTCACCGTCGCCTCACTGGCCTACGCGGTCGCAACAAATTAGTCGGGGCAGGTTGTGTCTGCCGGAGCGCTGTCCGTGACACCCTTGAAGCGTTGTGCAGCGCAGCCGGCGACCATCGCAATCATCAGTAGCGCGAGCGACAGGCGTGAGCGCGTCGTCAACATGCGCTCGTCCATCGTTGGCGTTGCACGATGACATCATGCCTCAGGTGAAACGTATCGGAAATTCGAGCTTCTCAGCTGTCGGATTGCCCGCCAGCCCGGACCTCAGGACCGGAGCTACGCAATCTGGTCAGACCGGAGTGCCAGACATGGCGAGGCCCCGACATCTCGCGACGTCGAGGCCCGGCGGCTCCTTGCCTTCCCTCATTTTGGCGGTGCTCTCGAGCGCTCCACCGGCGAGGCAGGCCGATCCCCTTGAGAGGACCATCCGCGTCCGCGACGAGTCAGCGACTCCAAAGAGCCACCGCGCCACCGGCGCGTCCCGCTCAGCATCCCTAGCCACAGAGGGTCCCTTGCGGTGTATCAAATCTAGTCCCATAGCGGGTCCCGCAAATCAGCATCTTTCCTGATTGATTTTCTACATGGTGCCTGGCGGCGCTGTATCGCCGCAAAAGTGCGTGAGCAGGAATTCTTCCTCTGCAGGCGTCAGGTCGAAGCGTCTCGCCGCTTCCTCGATGGCAGCTGTGTCGTGGCGCCGCTGTTCACCGAGCCAGCGCACGGCGCGGCGCAGTGCTTCGCCGTGCGGCAGGATCTTGTCGTGGCTCACTGGCACCACTCCGCTGCCTGCAGGTTACTGAGAGCCATGTGTCTGGTCAGAAATTGGCGCGCTTGTTGGCGTCAGCAAGCATGCGCGCCAGGAACTGGCGGATGGCGGGAACGGCATCCGTTGCGGGCATCAGTTTCTGTTCCTCCATCAGTGCGGCCATGTCGTAGATGCTGCGTCGTCCGTCGATCATTGCCATGATGAAAGCATAGACGCGCGTGGACAGGGATTGCTCACGAAATGAGGGCAGTGCGGGCACCGGCAGGTCTGGATCGTTCAGCCACGCCGGTTGCGTCGCGGCCGGACCTGGTTGTACAACTTCAGCTCGCTTCTCGGCCGCAAATGCGATGATAGTTTCGACCCGCGCGTGCCGGCTTGCCGGCGAGTCCATGTAGGGTATTTTCTGTTCGCGCACCGCGCCGGGAGCAAATCCCGCTGAAGGGGCCAGTGCCAGAAGTTCCTCGAGGCTGTAGCACTGCGACGGCGGGCGATCGGCCCAGGCGAGCGAACCGAGAAACAGCCAGTTTCCATCGGGTGCCAGCAAGCGGTTGACTCGTCGCATCAGCATCGGCAGGTCATCCGGCACGATGTCGACGAACCATGGGGTCAGCACGGCGTCGAATGCGCCTGCAGCCAGCGGGGCAGCCAGGGCATCGCCGAGGATGAAAGACAGCCCTGCGCGCGCCGGCACCGGCGCTGCCAGTTCGCGCAGGATCGCATGATCGGCGATCGAGCGCGGCGCGATCGGGAATTCGTACAGCGACAGGACCTCACCCTTGCTGGCACGTCGTCCAACCATTGCCAGCAGAGGATTGAAGTCGAGCGCAACGGTGGTCTCGATGCCCTGCGACTGGTGGAGATCGTAGGCCAGGCGGCCCGCACCGGCGCCCAGCACCAGGAGCCGCCGTGGCGGGCCAGCAGGCTCAAAGAGTACGGCTACGAGCTCACAGACGGCGTGGTTCTCCAATCCGCCCCAGCACCAGTCGCGGTGAATGTTGGCGTAGTAATTGGTCAGGCCTTGTGTGTTCGGCAAGCGTGTACCGAGTGCGAGGTGTACCTCGTAACGCTCCTGGCGTGCCTGCAGCCCGAGCGGTGCGAGCAGTTCGCTGATCCGGACGGCCTGGTCCTCGTGGCCATGGGCCAGCACCCGCAGTCGCTGGCGGGTCAGGTCGTGGAGAGAGTTGGGCTCTAGCTCACGTCTACACGCACTGGCCTCGCGTGCGAGGTATTCGAGCAACAGGTGCAACCTGCCGCGCCATTCACCCAATAGCTGCAGCAGGTTCAGGAAACAGCCACGGTATCGAATCGACCAGCGGGAAAACTGGCGCCGCAGACTGCGCAGGAGAAGCCGGCCGCGGTCGGCGCAAGTGGGGCGTCGCCGCAGGCCGGGCAGGCCAGCAGCGGTGCAACGGTTTCGACTTCTCGATGCGTCTGCATATCAGTCACCTCCGGCTTCCCGGAGTCGATCGCATCATCCTGGGCCTTTCTGTCTGCGGCTCGATCCGAGGGTGCGCGAGGCGATGAGGTCGAGTCCAGAGAAGGCTAGCAAGGTCCCGGTGAAGGATACGGTATCGAGGTCAAGAAACCCGTAGCCAAGCCATAGCGGCAGAGCGGCTTCCGGCAGCTGGTCGAGCCCGGGTAGCCAGGCGCCGGGCCTGCAGTCGAGCCGCCGTTTGATGAAGCTGGACAGGGCGTCTCCCAGCATCGCCGCCGCGCCAAATGCCGCTCCGGCGCCAAACGACTGGCCAAGGGCCAGCGCGACTCCGCCCGCCAGCAGCACCGCGGCGCCAAGCCCGCGCCAGGTCTTGTGAGCCCCAAGCACTTGCCGACCGTCCTTCATCACCTTGCCACCGTCGAGTGGCCAGTTGACGCGCGAGCCGGCAATCCACGCAGCGACGACCGGTGCGCTGTTTGCCGCGACCAGCAGCGCGAGGCCGTGCAGGGAGATCCAGTCGCTCATGGTCAGATACAGGTTCCCGGTAGTCTCGGCATGAAGCAATGATGCATGAGCTCGGGGGCCGCGTCCCCGGCTGATATGATCCCGGAATGCGAAATATTGCCGCAGATGGCGACTATCAGGCACATGTATCTCGGGCCGGTGCCCTGGTGATCGCGCCGGTCCGAGATCGTGCCGGGGCGCCAAGGTTCTCACTGGGCAGCTACGCAGGCGCGCTGCCGCCGGCGACGCTGCACGATCCCAGGTTGGAGCGGCTCGACCAGGCGGGACGGTGGCGCCTGGTGTGTCGTGAAGGAAGCTTTGAATTCAGCTCACGCGGTCTGGAGGTGCACGAACCCCTGCCGGGCCTGTTCGACGAGGCGCTCGCAGAGTACGCATTGCGGGCGCGGGACAGGTCCGTAGTTCGCTGGCTGCTACGCCTCGTCAGACTGCCAGGTGGCGCACGGTTGCTGCGGGCCTGGCAGGCCCGGCGCGGGCGCTGACCGAAAGCCGGATTCCGGCTTGTTTCCACCGCGCGCAACAGATAGATTGACAACGTTTTTTGCGCTGCACATAAGGTGCTGAGATTTCGGCGGGTCGCGTCGATCAGGTGCCGCGCGACAGGATTGCGTAACGATGCCCAAGCAGCGGTGGTGGATTCACAAGTTTGGTGGCTCGAGCGTCGCCGACGCGGCCTGCTTCCGCCGCGTTGCAGACATCATCGAGGCAGATCCGAGTGCTCGGGTGGCAGTCGTGCTGTCCGCGTGCCGCGGGGTCACCGACCAGTTGCTCGGGCTCGTCGCGGCAGCCGCGAGACGCGACCAGGCCGCGTGCTCCGAGGGCCTCGTCGCGCTCAGGACGCGCCACGCGACGCTGGCGCGGGAGCTGCTGGAGGACGGGCCGAGACAGGCCTACCTCGAGCTTCTCGAGAGCGATCTGCGCGATATCGAGGGCGTGCTGCAAACCGTGACGCTGATCCGCGCAGCGGGCCACAACGTTCGCGATCTGGTGTCCGGTTTCGGCGAGATCTGGTCGACCCGGTTGTTCGCCGCTTTCCTCCAGGCTCGCGGTATCCGCCAAGCGGTGCGCTGGCTCGACGCACGCGAGGTCCTGACGGTTGAGTGGGGTCCGCTTGGCCCGGCCGTGCAATGGGAAGCCTCCCGCAGCAACACCGGGCGCGTAATCGGGTCTGCTTCGCACGATACGCTGGTAATCACCGGCTACATCGCCTCCGACACCAAGGGGCTACAGACGACGCTCGGCCGCAATGGCAGCGATTTCTCGGCGTCGATCTTTGCCGCCTTGCTCGATGCCGAGGAAATCGTCATCTGGACCGATGTTGACGGCGTGCTCTCGGCCGATCCGCGCCGGGTGCCTGATGCCAAGGTCATCGACTCGCTGTCCTACAACGAGGCGATGGAACTGGCCTATTTTGGCGCCAAGGTGATCCACCCGCAGACCATGGCGCCCGCGGTCGAGCGGGAAATTCCGATCTGGATCCGCAACACCTTCGCGCCGGAAAAGAACGGCACCGTCATCTGCGCCAGGCCAGCCTCGGAACAGGCGGTCAAGGGCATCACCAGCATCGAAAGCGTCGCGCTGGTGAACCTCGAAGGTGCCGGAATGATCGGTGTTCCGGGCACCGCGCATCGCCTGTTCGGGGCGCTCCGGGACGAGGATATCTCGGTGATCCTCATTTCCCAGGGCAGCTCGGAACATTCGATCTGTTTTGCGATCCCGGAGTCCCAGGCAGTGCTGGCGGACCAGGTCGTCCGGCGCGCGTTCGCGACGGAACTGCGCGAAGGCCAGATCCAGAACGTCGAGGTCAGCACCGGTTGCTCGATCATCGCCGTCGTCGGCGACGGCATGGCAGGCACCCATGGCGTATCGGCCAAGGTCTTCAGTGCGCTCGGCAATGCGGCGGTGAACATCCGCGCAATCGCCCAGGGCGCCTCCGAACGCAATATCTCGGCAGTCATCGACGGTCGTGATGCCTCGAAGGCCTTGCGTGCCATCCATTCGAGCTTCTATCTCTCGCCCCACACCCTGTCCATCGGGCTGATCGGTCCCGGTACCGTGGGTTCAGTCCTGCTCGACCAGCTGGCCTCGCAGGCGGCCCGGCTCAAGCGCGACTTCAACGTGGACCTGCGCGTGCGTGGCATTGCCGGCTCGCAACGGATGCTGCTGGCGGAGCGCGAAATAGACCTCGCGAACTGGCGCGGGGCGCTCGAACGCGCCGAGCCAGTCGACCTGGACCGCTTCACCCAGCACGTCGCGGCCGGGCATCTGCCGCATCGCGTGATTATTGACTGCACTGCGGACAGCGGAGTTGGCATGCGCTATGCCGAATGGCTCGCCGCCGGGATTCACATTGTCACGCCGAACAAGAAGGCCAACAGCGGGCCGCTGCCCTACTACCGGGAGCTGCGCGAGGCGGGCAGGCGCTCGGGAGCACACTTTCTCTACGAGGCCAACGTCGGAGCAGGGCTGCCGGTGGTGATGACGCTGCGGGACCTGCGGGAAACCGGTGACCAGATCCGCGCCATCGAGGGGATCTTTTCCGGCACGCTGGCCTACCTGTTCAATATCTTTGACGGCTCGGTGCCGTTCTCGCAGATCGTCCGCGAGGCCAAGTCGAAGGGTTACACCGAACCCGACCCGCGCGACGACCTGTCTGGCATGGACGTGGCGCGCAAGCTCATCATCCTCGGCCGCGAGATGGGCCTCACGCTGGAGCTCGACGATGTGACGGTCGAGAGCCTGGTACCCGCAGATCTGCGCGACTGCTCGATGGACGAGTACCTGGAAGGGCTTCCGCGATTTGACGCCGACATGCAGCGCATGCTCGACGAGGCACGCGCCAGCAACCAGGTCCTGCGCTATGTCGGCCGGCTGACCGCCGACGGACGCGCGACGGTCGGGGTGGAGAGGCTGCCCGGGCAGCACTCATTCGCCAACATGGCATTGACCGACAACATCGTCCGCTTCGTGACTGAGCGTTATGCCGACAACCCGCTGATCGTGCAGGGTCCCGGTGCTGGGCCAGCGGTGACGGCAGGTGGGGTCTTCGGCGACCTGCTGCGGCTCGCCGCCTATCTTGGCGCGAGGCTCTGAGGAGAGGTCATGAACCAGGACTCCGTCACCGCTTTCGCACCGGCCACGGTCGGCAACGTCGGCATCGGGTTCGACATCCTCGGGCACACCGTAAATGCCGTCGGGGACCGGGTTCATGCCCGGCGCACCCCGGAGCGCGGCATCCGTATCGCCTCCATCACCGGCACCTCGACCAATCTGCCCATGCAGCCAGAGAAGAACACGGCCGGCATGGCGCTGATTTCCATGGCCGGCGCCCTGTCGTTGCCTTTCGGCATCGAGATCTCGATCGAGAAGGGCATACCCCTGGGCTCGGGACTCGGTGGCTCGGCCGCCTCGGCCGTGGCGGCCGTGGTTGCCGCCAACGCATTGCTAGAAGAACCGCTGCCGAAGCTCGACCTGCTCAAGTTTGCGATGCAGGGCGAGGCGGTTGCGAGCGGGTCGGTGCACGTGGACAACATTGCGCCATCGCTGTTCGGCGGCCTGGTGTTGACGGTCGGTATCGACCATCCACGCATCAAGCAGATACCGGTGCCGCCATCGATTCGTTGCGTGCTGGTCCATCCACACATGTTCCTGTCCACGCGCGAGGCACGGCGGATACTGCGCAAGTCCGTGGACCTGTCCGACCTCGTGTGGCAGACAGCAAACCTGGCGGGCTTCCTGTCGGGTTGCTACACCAACGACCTCCCAATGATTCGTGACTCGTTCGAGGATGTCATCATCGAGCCGCAGCGGTCTCAGCTGATCCCGGGCTTCAAGGCGGTCAAGCAGGCTGCCATGGCCAATCGCGCGCTGGGCTGCTCGATTTCGGGCGCCGGACCAACGTCTTCGCGTGGTGCGAGGAACACTTTGCAGAGGGCATCCGCACCACCATGGTCGAGGCCTTCGCCGAGCACAACCTGACCACTGACCACTGGATTTCCACCATCGACACGGAAGGCGCCAGGGTGGTCGCCGACTGATGCTGTTCGTCAGCACCCGCGGACCGGAACTGGTGGCGACGTTGTCGGAAGCGATACGCCAGGGCATCGCGCCCGACGGCGGCCTGTACGTGCCCCAGCGCTTTCCGGAATTCCGGCCCAGCGACTTCGACGGGGCGCATACGCTGGCGGACATCGCCGAGCGGCTGCTGGCCCCGTTTTTCGCCGGGGACCAGCTCGCGCGCAAGCTGACGAAGATCGTCAACGACGCCTTTAATTTTCCGGCGCCGGTGAAGCAGCTCGAGACACCCGGCGACAGGCTCTCGGTGCTGGAGCTGTTCCACGGCCCGACCGCTGCCTTCAAGGACTTTGGTGCGCGGTTTCTTGCTGCGTGCCTGGAACGACAGCCGCACCATGCCGACCGGAAGATCACCATCCTGGTAGCGACCTCGGGTGACACCGGCGGCGCGGTGGCGGCCGCCTTTCACAATCGTCCCTGGGCGCAGGTCGTCGTGCTGTTCCCGAAGGGCCTGGTTTCGCCCAGGCAGCAGCGCCAACTGACCTGCTGGGGCGGCAACGTCCACGCGCTGGCTGTCCGGGGCACGTTTGACGATTGCCAGCGCTTGGTAAAGGAAGCTTTTTCGGATGCCGAGCTGAACCAGCGCCTGGAGCTGTCTTCGGCCAACAGCATAAACATCGGCCGGCTGCTCCCGCAGACGGTCTACTACGCGGCCAGCAGCCTGGCTATCTGGCGCCAGGAAGGTCACGGCGCCGGGTTTCGTGGTGCCGTCGGGCAACCTGGGCAACGTGGTAGCCTGCCTCTGGGCCCGCACCATGGGGTTGCCGATCGGGCCAATCGAGCTCGCACACAACGCCAACCTGACCGTGCCCCACTACCTGGTGACCGGCGAATGGCGCCCCCAGGCCAGCGTGGCGACGCTTGCCTCCGCCATGGACGTAGGTAACCCGAGCAACATGGAACGCTTGCAGAACCTGCATCCCGACTGGCGCGAGCTGGCCGGCCAGCTCAAGGCCCACACGGTTACGGACGACCAGATCCGCGCTCGCGTTTCCGGGGACTTCCGCTTGTTTGGCGAGAGCTGGTGCCCGCATACCGCGACTGCAGCGCAGGTCTATGCCAACCTTTCCAGCGAGCTCAGGCACGACTGGCACTGGGTGCTGGTCGCAACCGCGCACCCGGCCAAGTTCAACGAGATCGTAGAGCCGCTGATTGGCGAGACCGTGCCAGTTCCGCCTGCGCTCGCCGGGTTGCTGCGAATGCCGAGTCACTTCGGTGAAATTGCGCCGGACCTTGACGCGCTCAAGTCGTCGCTTCAGGACGCGCCGCCCAGATGAAGTTCACTGCAATGGAAATTGGCCTGGCGGTTGCGGCGGCTCTGGTGCTGGTCGTTGCCGGGTATTTCGGCTACCGGTACTGGCGCAGAGTCAAGGCCGAGCGCGACCGTTTGCGCCAGTTCAACGCCATCGCCTATGAAATGATCCACGATGTCCTGTTGCCAGATGGCAACGAGAATCAGGTTCACGTCGACTTCGTGCTGCTCACCGCAGTGGGGCTTATGGTCATCGACCTGCGCGACGTGCCTGGCATCATCTTCGGCGGGGAGCAGATGGACGAGTGGGCCGTCATGAACGGGTCGAATCGCGCGACATTTCCAAACCCGCTCGGCCGGCTCTACGATCGCATGGCGGTGGTCAGGCAAATTGCCGGCAAGGTGCCGGTCGAAGGGCGTGTCGTCTTCACCGCCCGCGGAAGCTTCCCGCGTGGTCGCCCGAACCGCGTGGTGATGCTCGACTCGCTGCAGCAGGAGTGCCCGCCGGTGGACCGCACGCCGGATCATTCGCCGGTTGCGGCCTGGGCGGAGGAGTGGGCCCGTCTCCGCGAGGCAGCCACCCCGAGTCCGATGGCGCGACGGCGCTGAGATCCTAGGTCGCCTCGCCCTGCGCGCCCCGCTGTCCGTGATCGGCCAGTACTGAGGCCACGCAAAGCGTCAGTCTTGCTGCGTATTCGAGGTGCAGGAACTCGTTGGGCCCGTGCGCATTGGATTGCGGGCCGAGCACCCCGGTCACCAGGAACTGAGTCTGCGGAAAGCGCCTGGCGAGCATGCCAATGAACGGAATGCCTCCGCCGGTGCCCAGGTACATGGCGTCATGGCCGAACACCTGCTGCGAGGCGCGCTGCATCGACTCGGACAACCAGGGCTCCATGGGTGGTGCGTCCCAGCCGGCGCCGGTCATGTCGACCGAGAACTCGACCTTCGCACCGTAAGGCGGGTCATCCTCGAGCGCCCGTTTCAGGGCGCTGGCGGCCGCGGCCGGATCGGCCGTGGGTGCCAGCCGGATCGACAGTTTCACTGCTACCTTCGGGAGCAGGACATTACCGGCATCGCCAAGGGCGGGTAGCCCGTCGGCGCCGGTGATGGCCAACGAAGGGCGCCAGGTGTTGCCGAGCACCAGTTCATAGGGCGAGTTGCTGACCGCTTGGGTTTCGCCGGCGAAAGGCAACTTGCGAAAGGTCTGTTCACCGAGCGCGGCCGCCGCGACTTCAGCCTGCCGCCGCCGCTCCGCCGGGATCGTCGAGTAGAGTTCGTCGACCAGCAGATCGCCGGTTATCTCGTCCTCAACGCGGCTCAGGAGCGCACGCAGGATCCGGAAGCTAGAGGGTGCGACGCCAGTGGCACTGCCCGAATGCACGCCTTCGCTGAGAACCTGGACCGATAAGGTCCCAAGAACCAGTCCACGCAGCGACGTCGTGCACCACAGTTGCTCGTAATTACCGCATTCGGCGTCCAGGCAGACCACCAGGCTTGGGGTGCCGATACGCTCCGCCAGTGCCTCGACGTAGTAGGGCAAGTCGACACTGCCACTTTCCTCGCAGCCCTCGATGAGCACGATGCAGCGCGCATGCGGCAGACCCTGCTCCTGCAGGGCGCGAATGGCCGCGAGCGAGGAAAACACCGCGTAGCCGTCGTCGCCGCCGCCGCGCCCGTATAGCTTGCCGTCGCGGATCACTGGCTCCCAGGGCGACAGTCCCTCCGCCCAGCCAGTGAACTCGGGTTGCTTGTCGAAGTGCCCGTAGAGCAGGACGGTTTCCCCGGCCGCGTCGCCGACGGTCGGTGGCCGTGAGGCAGGAATCTCGCACAGCAGAACAGGCGTCCGGCCGGGCAGCTTCACGATCTCTACGCTCATGCCGGCGATGGGCTGGCTGTGGCACCAGGCGGCCAGCAGTTCTGCTGCTCGCTGCATGTGCCCGTTGGCCTCCCACTCGGGGTCGAAGGCGGGCGACTTGTTGGGAACCCGGACGTACTCAGACAGGCTGGGCACGATCGATTCCCGCCACCAGCGATCGATGCATGTCGTTTGCCGAATTCAGATCAAGATTATTCATAATATATCAACAGTATATAAACTAGTATAATAAATAAACTGTATTAAGTACAGGCTGCGCGGAGTCACCGACTGACTCCGATCCCGCCCAACGGCAGGTCAAAGAATGCCAGCGCGTTGGTGGTGGTTGCGCCAGCGATCGCTTGCGGATCTTCGGGCCGTATTTCACAAATAACCTCAAATACCTGCTGTAAGTACATGGGTTCATTACGCCGATGACTCGGCTTTGGCTTGACGTTGCGGGGCATCAGGTAGGGCCCATCGGTCTCGATCATGAGGCGCGCCAGTGGTATCCGCGGGACCAGTGCCTTGACGCCCAGGCCGCGCCGCTCGTCGCAAATCCACCCGGTGATCCCGACGAAGAGGCCGGCGTCCAGGTATTCGTCGAGTTCCGGGCCGCTACCGGTGAAGCAATGCACGACCGCTTTCGGCAGGCGCGGCAGGTAGTCGGACACGATTGCCATGAAGTCCCGGTGGGCATCGCGCTGATGCAGGAAGACCGGCTTGCCGAGACGCGCTGCAAGTTCGAGTTGACCAGTCAAAGCGCGCCGCTGGTCACCGCGTGGCGAGAAATCGCGGCAGTAGTCGAGCCCGCATTCGCCGGCCGAGGTGACCATCGGGTCCTGCAGCAACTGCTGCAGGCGCGGCAGGTCCTCGTCCAGGAATTCCTGCGCATGATGAGGATGGACGCCGGCCGTCGCCCGCATCAGGCCAGGCCACTGGCGACAGATGGAGATGGCCCGCGCGGCGCTCTCGAGCGTGCTGCCGGTGATGACCATTCGCTCCACGCCGGCATTGAGCGCGCGCTGCACCACCTCCGCGCGGTCATGGTCATAGCTGGCGTGGGCGAGGTTGATGCCGATATCGATCAGTCGGTTTGGCTGCATGACGACGGATGGCTCTGCGATAATGCCGGTGCGCCTTTCGGCGGAATCAGCGTGCTCCGACAGTGTGGGTTGCCGCTATTCTAGATTAGCCGGATGAGCGCCGGGTCCTCAGGACATGGATGGTGAACGATGCCGCTCGACCAGGAAGCACTGGAAGTACTGCGCAAGGACGGCACGGCTTCCGATTCGCGCTACCAGACCCGCGCCGGCCAGCACCGGCGGCGCTGGCTGATCGTGGCGCTGGTGGTCGTGCTCGCTGCAGCGGCCTGGGCGGTACTTGGGAGGTCGAAGCCCCTGGAGGCGGAGCTCGCGACGGTCGGTGCGCCGGCGGCTCCTGGCCAGACGGCCGTGTTGAGCGCTTCGGGCTACGTCGTCGCACGCCGGCTGGCTACCGTTTCATCGAAGGTGACCGGCCGGGTGATCGAGGTCACGTTCGAGGAGGGCAGCGAGGTCGAGGCGGGTCAGGCGCTGGCGCGCCTGGACGACGCGACTACGCGCGCCGCATTCAACGTTGCAGCGCGTCAGCGCGATGCGGCGCGTATGGACCTCAGGGAAGTAGAGGTCCGCCTGGCCGAGGCCAATCGTGAACTCGAGCGCCAGCGTCAGTTGCGGGCCCAGAAACTGGTCAGCGCCAGCGCGCTCGACGCTGCCGAGGCCAATGCCAACGCGCTTGCCGCAAGACTCGAGTCGGTGCGCGCGGGCGTCGCAGTCGCCGAGAGCAACGTCAGCCTGCGCGCCCGCGAACTTGACGACCTGGTGGTGCGGGCGCCATTCGACGGCGTCGTCATCTCGAAGGATGCGCAACCCGGCGAGATGGTGTCTCCCATATCGGCGGGTGGCGGGTATACCCGTACCGGGATCGCGACGATTGTCGACATGAGCTCGCGTGAAATCGAGGTAGACGTCAACGAGTCGTATATCAACCGCGTTCGCGAACGGCAGCGGGCGGAAGCAGTGCTCGATTCTTATCCAGACTGGAGCATTCCGGCCCGCGTGATCGCCATCGTGCCGACCGCTGATCGCCAGAAGGCGACGGTGCGGGTGCGCATCGCCATTGAGGAACTCGATCCGCGGATCCTGCCGGACATGGGAGTCAAGGTGCGCTTCTTCGACGATCGTGTACCAGCCGGGCCGGCAGCCACCGCGAGCGTGCCGGCAGGAGCGATTCTTCAGGACGACGACGCGGAGTACGTCTGGCGCGTGGTCGATGGGCGTGCCGCACGGATCGGCGTCGAGGCGGGCGAGGAGTCTGAGGGGACGCGCCAGATCCTGCGGGGACTGGCGGTTGGCGACCAGGTAATCGTCAATCCGCCTGCTGGAATTTCTGACGGCGTGCGGGTCCGGCCTCGCGGCGCTCCGTGATCGGTGGAGCGCGATCATGAGTCGCCCGCTGGTCAGGATTCGCGAACTCCACAAGGAATTTCGTCGTGGCCCCGAGGTCGTCCGGGTGCTCGAGGGACTGTCCATGGACATTCCCGAGGGCGACTTCGTGGCGCTGATGGGCCCATCGGGCTCAGGCAAGTCGACGCTGCTGAACCTGCTCGGGGGCCTGGATCGTCCGACCTCGGGCACCCTCGAGGTACAGGGGCTGCAGCTGGGCGAGTTGTCGGACGCGGCGCTGGCGCATTGGCGCGCCGACAACGTCGGGTTTATCTTCCAGATGTACAACCTGCTGCCGGTCCTCACCGCCGAGCGCAACGTCGAGCTGCCATTGCTGCTGACCAGCCTGTCCTCGGCCGAGCGCCTGCGTCGCGCTCGTGCCGCGCTCAGGTTGGTCGGGCTCGATGACCGCGCGCGCCATCGACCGGGCCAGTTGTCTGGCGGACAGGAGCAGCGCGTGGGAATCGCACGCGCGATCGTTACCGATCCTGCCCTGCTGCTGTGCGATGAACCAACCGGGGATCTCGACCGCAAGTCCGGCGACGAAATTCTCGACCTGCTGGAGGCGCTGAACCAGCAGGGCAAGACGGTGGTGATGGTCACGCACGACCCGCGCGCGGCCGAGCGCGCGACGCGGACGCTGCATCTCGAGAAAGGCCGGCTGGTCGAGGAAACGGTGTGATCGGCTATGTTCCCCTGGTGCTGGCCAACCTGCGCCGGCGGCCGCTCCGGACCGTGTTCACACTGGGCTCGATCCTGGTCGCGTTCCTGATGTTTGGGGTCCTCGGCGCGATGACACGCGCCTTCAGCGCCGGCGCCGAGCTGGCCGGTGCGGACCGGCTGCTGGTGATCCATAAGGTGTCGCTTGTCCAGCCATTGCCGGAGAGCTATCGCGCCCGCATCCGCCAGATCGATGGGGTGGCCCGGGTCAGTTCGGCAACCTGGTTTGGTGGCGTTTACCAGGATGACCGCAATCAACTACCGACCTTTCCCGTTGACGACGGGATCTATCTCGATATCTATCCGGAGTACGTCATCCCGGTTGAAGGTCGCCAGCGCTGGCTGGCGGACCGGCGCGGCGCCATCGTCGGACGTCCGATCGCCGAGCAATTCGGCTGGAGGGTCGGCGATACGATTCCGCTCAGGTCGAACATCTGGCGACAGGCGGACGGTTCCGATACCTGGGAGCTCAATGTCAGCGCGCTGTATGACGTTCCCGAGGCGGGTGGCGATCCGCGCAATATCCTCATGCACTACGACTACTTCGAGGAGTCGCGTGGCTTCGGCAAGGGGCTGGTCAGCTGGTACATCGTTCAGGTTGCTGACGCTGCCACGGCGCCGCGAATCGCGCGGGAAATCGACGCGCAGTTTGCGAATTCACCCTACGAAACCGAAACCGCCACAGAGAAGGCCTTTGCCCAGAGCTTTGTCAACCAGATCGGCAATATCGGCGTGATCATGACCGGCGTCGTAACTGCCGTGTACTTCACGATGCTGCTGGTCACCGCCAACACGATGGCGCAGTCGGTGCGGGAACGAACGCCTGAAATCGGAGTGCTGAAGACGCTAGGCTTTACCGGACCGCTGGTGACGATGCTGATCCTGGCCGAGTCCATCCTGCTGACGGCAATCGGTGGTGTGCTGGGCATGGCTGGTGCCTACTTGACCGTCGAGGCGGCCGGTGGACTGGTCCGGCAATACCTGCCGGTCTGGGAGGTGCCACCGGATGCCTGGCTGACGGCCGCCGGCCTGATGCTGGCGCTCGGCCTGCTGGCCGGTGCCGTGCCGGCACTGAATGCGCTGCGCTTGCCCATCGTTCAGGCGCTGCGTGAGGCCTGAATCATGAGTACGAGGCACCGCTGGCGGCAGATCCTGGCTATCACCCTGATGAGCCTGCAAAGTGTCCCGCAGCGCCTGGGAACCGCCACGGTCGCCATTGTGGGTATCGGTGGCGTGGTGGCGGTGCTGGTCGCAGCACTGTCGATGACTGAAGGATTTCGCGCGGCGATGTCGCTCTCAGGTCAGCAGGACGTGGGTGTGGTGCTGCGCGGCGGATCGGCCGACGAGCTGTCGAGCGGCCTGGCGCTTGAGGCGGTCAAGTACGTGATGGACGCGCCGTCGATCGTGCCAGGTCCTCACGGTCCGCTGGCTTCCCCGGAACTCTACGTCATCGTGGACGTGCCGATGCGCAGCACCGGCACCAAGGCCAACGTGCCGTTTCGCGGCGTCGGGCCGAATGCATTCCAGATCCGGCAGGCTTTCCGGATAGTGGAGGGGAGGCCATTCCAGCGTGGCCTGAACGAGGTCATCGTCGGCCGTGGCGCTGCCGCCCAGTTCGGTGGCCTGGACGTTGGCAAGGTCGTTTCCTTTGGCGGCACGCCCTGGACGGTCACTGGCGTATTCGAGGACGCCGGCAGCGTTAGCGAGTCGGAGATCTGGACTGATGCAGCGGTCCTGCAGGGCGCCTACAATCGCGGCACCTCTTACCAGTCCGTTCGTGTACGGTTGCCCGGGCCGGGTCAGACCGCGGCGCTTACACGCCACCTCAAATCGGATCCGCGATTCAACATGACGGTTCGAACGGAGAAAGAATTCCTCGAGAGTCAGTCGCGCGTGCTCATTGCCATCGTCCAGACGCTCGGCCTCCTGATTGCAGTGGCGATGGGCGTCGGCGCCATATTCGCGGCGCTCAACACCATGTATGCGGCGGTTGCCTCGCGCACACGCGAGATCGCCACCTTGCGGGCACTCGGATTCGGCGCCAGCGCGGTGGTCGCGTCGGTGCTGGCTGAAGCGATGCTGCTGGGCCTGTTCGGCGGCATCCTTGGCGGTGTGCTGGCGTACCTGGGCTTCAACGGCTTCCGCGCGTCGACCCTGAACTTCCAGAGCTTCAGCCAGATCACCTTCGCCTTCACCGTCACGCCCAGGCTCATGCTGACGGGCATTGCGTACGCGCTGCTGCTGGGGCTGATCGGCGGCCTGTTGCCCGGAATCAGGGCTGCGCGGCTGCCGGTGACCCAGGGTCTCAGGGAACTCTGACGATGCTGGCACGAGACGAACTGCGCTGGCTTCCCTGGGCACCCTTGCTGCTGGCCGAAGGCCTGTACGCGCGCCTGGCCACGACTCGTTTGCCGCCGGCGCGGGATCGGGTAGGTCGGGTTGGCAGCGGGCAACGAGTGCTGCGGCTGGCCGGATTGGGTGACTCGATCATCGCCGGCATTGGCGTCGAGACGCAGGCGGAGGGCCTGGTAGGGCAGGTCGCCGCTGCCGTTGCCGCGCGGGCCGGCGTCACGGTGGAATGGCAGGCGATAGGCGAGTCGGGTGCTACCAGCCTGTCGGTCATGGAGAAGATGCTCGACACCGCGATTGGCTACCAGCCCGAACTGGTCGTGCTCTCCATTGGCGTCAATGACGCAGTGACCGGTGTAGAGCCACACGACTTCAAGGAGCGACTGCGCGCGATCGTCGATGCTGTGGCGACGAGTGCGCGCCGGCCGACGGTCATCTTCAGTGGAATTCCTCCGCTCGAGAGCTTTCCTGCCTTGCCGTGGCCGCTGTCGAGGCTGCTTGGGGAGCGTGCCCGGGCGCTGCAGGAGGTGGCGGTGCAGCTCACGGGATACCGCGGCATGAGGGTGGTCGTCTTTCCTTCGCGACTGGGCCGTGCGGCGTTCTCCCACGATCGCTTCCATCCCGGGGCGCGGGGTTGCGCAGAATGGTCCAGCTGGATTGTCAATGGTCTGGCACTGCAGCTGGAGGCTATCGCGGATGGGGCCGCCCTTCCGGCACAACAGTAATCGAATGCGTGCTTGCCGGCTGGTATCATCGCGCGCGTGACCGACAAACCTTTTCCCCATCTGCTGGCGCCGCTGGACCTTCGCTTCACGACCCTGCCCAACCGTGTGCTCATGGGTTCCATGCACACTGGTCTCGAGGATCGTGCCGAGGACTATCCGCGCCTGGCCGCGTATTTTGCCGAGCGCGCACGCGGCGGCGTCGGGCTGATCGTCACCGGCGGCATCGCGCCGAATATCGCCGGATGGGCCAAGCCATTTGCCGGAAAGCTGACCAATTCGCGCGAGGTGGCACGTCATCGGCTGATCACCAAGGCGGTGCATTCCGAAGGCGGGAAAGTCTGCATGCAGATTCTCCACACCGGCCGCTACGCCTATCATCCTCTGTCAGTCGCGCCGTCACGGCTGAAGGCGCCGATTTCCCCCTTTACGCCGCGGGCACTCACGCGCTTCGGCATCTCGCGCCAGGTCTCGGCCTTTACGCGCTGCGCCCGTCTTGCGCAGGAGGCGGGCTACGACGGCGTCGAGATCATGGGCTCCGAGGGCTATTTCATTAACCAGTTCATCGCCGCGCGAACCAATCGCCGCGACGACGATTGGGGCGGATCCTACGAGAACCGCATCAGGCTGCCGCTGGAGATCCTGCGCCGCGTGCGAGAGGCGGTCGGCCGCGAGTTCATCATCGTCTATCGTCTGTCCATGCTCGACCTGGTCGAGGGCGGCAGCAGCTGGGACGAGATCGTGCAACTGGCCAGGGCCGTTGAGGCGGCTGGCGCCACCATCATCAATACGGGCATCGGCTGGCACGAGGCCAGGATCCCGACCATTGCCACGATGGTCCCGCGCGCGGCCTTCACCTGGGTCACCAGGCGACTCAAGGGCGAGGTGTCGATCCCGCTGGTGACCAGCAACCGCATCAACGACCCGGCGGTGGCCGAGTCCGTCCTGGGTGCCGGCGACGCAGACATGGTTTCCATGGCGCGGCCGCTGCTCGCCGACCCGGAGTTTGTCAGGAAGGCTTCCGAAGGGCGTGCCGACGAGATCAACACCTGCATAGCCTGCAACCAGGCCTGCCTGGACCACGTGTTCGAGCAGAAGGTGGCCTCGTGCCTGGTCAACCCCCGCGCGAGCCACGAGACGGAACTGCTCTACACGCCCGCCGTCCGCAGCAAGCGCATCGCGGTCGTCGGGGCAGGGCCGGCCGGCCTGGCCTGCGCAACCATCGCCGCGGGCCGGGGTCACGCCGTGACGTTGTTCGAGGCCTCGGGCGAGATCGGCGGCCAATTCAACATGGCCAAGCAAATCCCCGGCAAGGAGGAGTTTCACGAGACGCTCAGGTACTTCGGTCGCCAGGTCGAGTTGCAGCACGTCGACCTGCGGCTTGGCACCCGGGCCACGACGGCTGGCCTGCTTGCGGGCGAATTCGACGAAATCGTGCTGGCGACCGGGGTCGTGCCGCGTACACCGGCCATCGACGGGATTGACCACCCGAAGGTCCTGTCCTACGTCGATGTCCTGTTGCATGGGCGCCCAGTCGGCGATTCGGTGGCCCTGATCGGCGCAGGCGGCATCGGCTTCGATGTCGCGGCGTTCCTGTCCCACGACGTCGACGGCGAAGTGGAGCAGGATACGACTGCCCGGTTCATGCGCGAGTGGGGCGTGGACATGTCTCTCGAGCAGCGTGGCGGGCTCGTCGCCGACGACGGCTCGATGCAGCCGGCGCGGCGGAAGATCTTCCTGCTGCAACGGAAGGCGACGCCGCCCGGCAGGGACCTCGGCAAGACAACCGGGTGGATCCACCGAACCGAGCTCAGGCGGCGCCGGGTGAAAATGATCGCAGGCGTGAATTACGAGCGCATCGACGGCGCCGGCCTTCACATCACTACGAATGCCGGCCCACAGCTGCTGGAGGTAGACAACGTGATTATCTGCGCGGGCCAGGATTCGCTGCGGGACCTGGCGGAGCAGCTCAGGTCCGGCGGACGCAACGCGCACGTCATAGGCGGCGCAAAGCTGGCTGCGGAGCTCGACGCCAAGCGCGCCATCGACGAGGGGGCGCGGCTCGCCGCGTCATTCTGAATTCATGGGCGCCGCAGCTGGACAGCTGGCACTGCTGGACGTCGAACAGGCGCAGCCCGACTGGCGCGTCCGCGAGTCGCAGCGTGCACGACGGCTGACCGTGAGGGTATTCCCGGGCGGCCGCGTGGAGATCGTCGTGCCGGTCGGTACCCGTTCACGCACCGTCCAGCAGTTCGTCACCCGGCACCGCGGTTGGATCGATCGCAAGATCGAGGAACTCCGTCACCTGCAGGTCGAGGCTCCCGACACCTTGCCCGAGGCAGTGTTCTTCCAGGCAACGGGGCAACAAGTCTCCATTCGTTACCTCGACACGCCCGGCATCCCCAAGGCATCGCAGTCCGGTTGCGAGGTGCTCATCAGCGGCGACCTGGCGCGGCTGCCGCTGGTCCGGCATGCCCTGCATCGCTGGCTGCTGCATTCCGCGCACGCGCAGCTCGTTCCGTGGCTGGAGGCGGTCGCCTTGCGGCACCAGATGAGTTTCGTCCGGACGCAGGTCCGGCGCCAGCGCACCCGCTGGGGCAGCTGCTCGCGATCGGGCACCATCAGCATCAATGCCTGCCTGATGTTCCAGCCCGCCGACGTCGTTCGTTACCTGTTCGTGCATGAGCTGGCGCACACGGTGCACCTCAACCATTCGCGCCGGTTCTGGCGCCTGGTCGAGCAACTCGAACCGGGCTGGCAGTCGCTCGACCGCGAGCTGTCCCGGGGCTGGCGTCATGTGCCGCACTGGGCGATCGGCTGAGCCGTACGTCGCCTGCTATACTCCCGCGCCTTTCAAAATGTGGCGGCAACCAGATGACCGACCGGCTGCAGAACGTCAACGTCGCGTCCAGCGAGCTGCTGCCGACGCCTGAGGAAATCAAGCGTGAACTGCCGGTCTCGCCGCAGGCCGGGCACTGTGTGCTCAGTGCACGTGGGGTGATCCGCGACATCCTCGATCGGCGCGATCCCCGGCTGTTCGTCGTGGTCGGCCCCTGCTCGATCCACGACCTCGACGCGGCGCGCGAGTACGCCAGGCGGCTGCGTACGCTGGCTGCGCGGGTTTCATCGACCCTTTACCTGGTGATGCGCGTGTACTTCGAAAAACCACGCACGACCGTCGGCTGGAAGGGCCTGGTCAACGATCCCGACATGGACGACTCCTTCCATATCGAAAAGGGCATTCGGCTGGCGCGGCGACTGTTGATCGAGCTGGCGGAGGAGGGCTTGCCGGCAGCCACCGAGGCGCTCGATCCGATCATGCCGCAGTATCTCGGTGAGCTGATCACCTGGACCGCGATCGGTGCGCGGACGACGGAGTCGCAGACGCACCGCGAGATGGCCTCTGGCCTGTCCACGCCGGTCGGCTTCAAGAACGGCACCGACGGTACGCTTGCCGTAGCTGTCAACGCGCTGCAGTCGGTGCGCAGCCCCCACCACTTCCTTGGGATAACCCAGCAGGGTCAGTCAGCGGTGTTCCGTACCCGTGGCAATGCGTATGCACACATCGTGCTGCGCGGCGGCGGCGGGCGGCCGAACTACGATTCAGTCAGCGTCGCGCTTTGCGAGCAGGAACTGCGCCAGGCCGGCTTGCCTGTCAACATCGCAGTCGACTGCAGCCATGGTAATTCGAACAAGGACCATACCCTGCAAGCCCTTGTCGCCGGGAACTGCGTGAACCAGGTTGTCGAGGGCAATGATTCGATCGTCGGCCTGATGCTGGAGAGCCACCTTGGCGCCGGCAACCAGCCGATACCGGCAGACCTCAGGCAGCTTCGCTACGGTGTTTCCGTTACCGACGCCTGCATGGACTGGACTACCACCGAGAAGCTGCTGCTGGATCTGCACCAGCGGCTCCTGGCCTGTCCACGGTTCGCCTCGCCGGCGTCGCCGAGGTCGGGTACCCGCTGAGCGCGGGGCATGCACGTGCCCCCGGCCAGGTTTCTTCCCCTCGTCGTGCTGGCCGTCGCGCTGGCGGGGGTCTCCTTTGGCTCGATCTTCGTCCGGCTTGCTGCCGCGCCCGCGATGGCCATTGCGCTTTGGCGCATGACGCTCGCTTCGGCCGTGGTATTGCCCGCAGCGCTCGCGACCCGCAGGCCGGGCGCGTCCAGGACCCGGCGCGAAGTGGTCCTGGCTGCGGCGGCAGGCGGACTGCTGGCGCTGCACTTCGGAAGCTGGATGACCTCGCTGCAGTTCACCTCGGTCGCGAGCAGTGTGTTGCTGGTGAACACGGCACCGGTCTTTGTGGCGCTGCTTTCATGGCTTACCGGGCGCGATCGCCCGACGGTGCGCACCTGGGCGGCCGTCGGGCTTGCCAGCGCTGGCGCCGCGGTCATCGCCTCGGGTGGAATGGATGACGGGACCTCGCTGATGGGCGCCCTGCTGGCGCTTGGCGGGGCGGTAGCCATGGCTGGGTACCTGATGCTCGCGCGCGAGGCGCAGCGAAGACTTGCCTACCTGCCCTATGTCACCGTGGCGTACGTCACGGCGGCGCTTGTGTTGTGGGCGGCCGTGCTGATTTCCGGCACACAATGGCATGGGTTTTCGCAACAGACCTGGGGCGTGCTCGTTGCCATGGCGCTGGTCTCGCAGCTGGTCGGGCACGGTGGCTACAACTGGTCCCTCAGGCACCTGCAACCAGCGTTCGTCTCCATCGCGCTGACCGGCGAGCCGGTGCTGGCTTCGGTGCTGGCCTGGTGGCTGCTCGACGAGCCGCTGGGCGCGCGGACTATGGGCGGAGGTTTGCTGGTGCTTGGCGGAATTCTGGTTGCGACCGGGGGTGGTCGTCGCTGACCGGGCGGCGTTGAGGCACAGTTCTTTCCGTCGCCCGCGTTGGCCGGGCGCGACGCTTCCACCAGCGCCAGCCCAGCAGCAGCGCCAGCGCGGCAAAGTAGTACAACGGCTCGCGTACGTCTGCCTTGACCTGCCAGTAGTAATGGACGCAGCCAAGGAAGGTCGCCACGTACACCAGCCGATGGAGCTTCTGCCAGCGCCGGCCGAGGCGGCGCATGGCGGCTTTCGTCGACGTCAGGGCCAGTGGCACCAGCAGCATCAGGCCGGCGAAGCCAACGGTGATGTACGGACGCCTGGCAATGTCCTCGATCAGGACGCGGAGGTAGAACCCCTGGTCGACCAGCAGGTAGAAGAGGAAGTGGCCCAGCAGGTAAAAGAATGCGGTCAGGCCCAGCATGCGGCGAAAGCGGATCCAGTGGATCCATCCGGTGATCTGGCGCAGTGGTGTCACGCACAGCGTAATGAGCAGGAAGTTGAGCCCCCACTTGCCCAGCGTGTGCAGGATTTCCTCGACCGGATTGACGCCGAGCGACATGCCACCGACGCCCGCCACGCCGGCGGCCAGCCAGCCAAGCGGCGCCAGGCAGCCCAGCAGCACGAGCGGTTTCAGCACGAAGCGGGCCAGTTGTTCCGGTGACGCGGCCATGATCAGAAGTACTTCGCCAGGTCCATGCCTGTGTACAGCGACGCAACCTCCCCGGCGTAGCCGTTGAACATCTGCGTTGGCTGCCGGTCCCAGAACGCGCCTGAACCAATGCGTCGCTCGCGCTCCTGGCTCCAGCGCGGGTGGTCGACTTCCGGGTTGACGTTGGCATAGAAGCCGTATTCGCGCGGGGCGGACTTCTCCCAGCTGGTGCGGGGACGCTGTTCGGTGAAGCGGATCCTGACGATCGACTTGATGCTCTTGAAGCCGTATTTCCAGGGCACGACCAGCCGCAGCGGTGCCCCGTTCTGGTTGGGAAGCGCCTTGCCGTAAAGTCCGACCGCCATGATCGCGAGCGGGTTCATCGCCTCGTCCATCCTCAGCCCCTCTACGTACGGCCAGTCGAGCACAGCGTAACGTTGCCCGGGCATCTGCTTGGGGTCGAGCAGGGTGGTAAATTCCACGTACTTCGCCTTGGAGGTCGGCTTGAAGCGCTGGATCAGGTTGCCAAGCGGGAAGCCGACCCACGGGATGACCATGGACCAGGCCTCGACGCAGCGCAGCCGGTAGATCCGTTCCTCCAGCGCATGCGGCTTGAGGATGTCATCCAGTGTGAAGCTTCCGGTCACCTCGGCCTCGCCTTCGACAGCGACCTGCCAGGGCCGGGTCCGGAACCGGCCCGCGTTGGCGGCCGGGTCCGATTTGTCGGTACCAAACTCGTAGAAGTTGTTGTAGCCAGTGATTTCCTCGTAGGTGTTCCGGGTCTCGGTGGTGGAATAACGGGGATTCGGCTGGTAGCGCAGCGGCGGCGCTACCAGCGATACATTGACCATCGCCTGGGCCAGGATCTCCGGCGACGCCGCCAGCAAGCCGGCGCCAGTGAGCCCGGCGAGAAAGGCGCGCCGCGACCGATAGACCGGTTCCGGCGTGATGTCCGAGGGCCGGATGTCGGCGGGTCGCCTGATGAGCATGTTTCCTCCGTGCTGCCGTGTGTGTCTCAAGCAGTAGACCCGGTGAGACAGCCTGATATTTCACCAGCGGAGTCCTGATTGCCATAAGCGGCCCCGGTTCCGGCACGCACCGTTCTCACATGAATCTGCTTGGACAAGCATTGGTTTGCACCATCAAGAATAAGTTCCCGGCAGACATAGGGATAGCTCACGGTCAGCTGCCAGCGGCCTGGTGCTAGGCTAATAAATGATGAACGGCATATCCCCTGACGTCATCGGGCTGGCAGCCGCGCTCGGTGTCGGTCTGCTGATCGGAATCGAGCGTGAACGCAGCAAGGGTACGGGTCCGCACCGCAAGCCGGGCGGTATCCGGACTTTCGCGCTATTTTCGCTTGCCGGGGCCATCGCGGCCGCCGTCAACAACCCATGGCTTACTCCTGCGACGGTCCTGGCGGCCGCGGCCTTTGCGGCTGTCGCCTATCACCACAGCGCCGACGCCGATCCGGGTCTGACGACGGAGATCGCCCTGGTCGTCGCCACGCTGCTCGGCATCCTCGCCTACCGTCACCCCGCGATCGGCGCCGGGCTGGGAGTCGTAGTCGCGATCATGCTGGCGGCGCGAACCCGCCTGCATCGCTTCGTGCTGGACCAGCTCAATGCCCAGGAAGTCCACGACGGGTTGCTGCTTGCCGCCGCCGCACTGGTGGTCCTGCCGCTGTTGCCCGATCGCGCCGTGGATCCGCTGGGCGCGTTCAATCCTCGCGTCCTGTGGTTGCTTGCAATCCTGGTGATGACGATCAACGCGGCCGGGTACGTCGCGTTGCGGGCGCTGGGTGCCGCAGTCGGGCTACCGTTGTCCGGCCTCGCTGGTGGGTTCGTTTCGAGTACGGCCACCCATGTGGCGATGGGTAGTCGCGCAGCGGCGGAACCGAAGCTTTTGCGCCCGGCCATCGCCGGTGCCGCGCTGTCGTCACTGGCAACGCCCATCTTCATGATGATCGTGCTGGCGGTGGCCAATCGTGAGGTGATGAGTGCGATGGTCCTGCCAATGACCCTGGCCGGACTCGGCGCGCTGGCCTATGGCGCACTGTTCACGGTCCGCGCCGTGCGTTCGCCCCCGCCGGACGAAATGCAGCTTGGCCGCCCGTTCAATCCGCGGGATGCGCTGCTCTTCGCGGCCACGATAACGGGCGTGATATTCGGGGCTGCCCTGCTCGAGCGCCTGTTCGGGACCACCGGCGCGGTGGTGGGCGTGTCGGTTGCCGGTCTGGCGGATACGCAGGCGGCAGGCGCCTCGGCGGCTTCGCTGGCGCTGGCAGGCAAGCTCACGATCGAGCAGGCGGTACTTGCAACGCTGCTCGCCTTCAGCGGCAATGCGGGAATGAAGGTAGTCGTGTCTTGGGTGTCCGGACGGGGTGCCTTTGTGCTGGGCGTAGTGCCCGGCCAGCTGTTAATGGTGGGAGCGGCCTGGCTCGGGTGGGCCATTTCTTGCTGGGGACTTTCCTAGACGGGCTAAGGATCGACGAAGCCGTGGAATTGTTACGCCGCGAAGGTTTTGCTGCTCATCACAGGGAGCAGGGCGTGGCCGACTGGCGTGCCCGCGGCTGGCAAATCGCTACTTTGCTCCGACCCGCGCGCGCCGGAGCAACCCGGTGACAGCGGTCAGGCTCGGATTACGGGAGAACGTTTGGCAATTCTCCTTGCTGGTCGTCGTTAATGCCTTCGTCGGCGCCATGGTTGGCCTTGAGCGATCCATCCTGCCGCCGATGGCAGAGCAGGAATTCCATCTAGTCGCCAAGACGGCAGTGCTGTCGTTCATCGTGGTGTTTGGCGTAACCAAGGCGCTCACCAACTATCTGGCCGGCCGCCTGTCTGACCGTTTTGGACGCAAGCACGTGCTGGTCGCGGGCTGGCTGGTGGCGGTGCCGGTTCCCTTTCTGCTGATGTGGGCGCCGTCGTGGACGTGGGTACTGGTCGCCAATGCGTTGCTCGGCGTGAGTCAGGGCCTCACATGGTCGACCACAGTCATCATGAAGATCGACCTCGCGGGTCCGAAGAGACGCGGGCTGGCGATGGGACTCAACGAGTTCGCGGGCTATTTCGCCGTCGCCGTCAGCGCACTGGCAACGGGGTATATCGCCGCGCAATACGGCTTGCGGCCCGAGCCGTTCTATCTGGGGGTTGCATTCGTCACGGCCGGCCTGCTGCTGTCGAGCTTGCTGGTGAGAGAGACTACCCAACACGTCGCGCACGAATCGAAGCTCTACGGAGAACTCGCTGCGCACCAGGTCCCTGGCCAGCGCGAGATCTTCTGGCGCACGACGCTGACTGACCGCAATCTCTCGAGCGTCAGCCAGGCGGGTCTGGTGAACAACCTGAACGATGGCATGGCCTGGGGCCTGTTCCCGCTGTTCTTCGTTGCAGCCAACATGAATCTCAAGCAGATCGGGACACTGGCCGCCATCTATCCCGCCACCTGGGGCATCGGCCAGCTGTTCACGGGGGCGTGGTCCGACCGGGTGGGGCGTAAGTGGCTCATCGCGTCGGGGATGTGGGTTCAGGCGATCGGCATCGCGGTGGTGATCTTGGCCGGCGGGTTTTTTGGGTTCGCTGTCGGCGGGGCATTGCTCGGTATTGGCACCGCGATGGTCTATCCGACGCTACTCGCAGCGATCGGCGATGTCGCTCATCCCTCGTGGCGCGCATCATCGGTTGGTGTGTATCGCCTGTGGCGCGATCTCGGGTATGCCATCGGGGCGCTGCTGGCTGGCGTGATCGCCGATGCACTTGGACTTCCGGCGGCCATGGGAGTTGTCGCCGCAATCACGGTTGCTTCCGGCGTCGTGGTCGCGTTGCGGATGACTGAAACCGTAAGGCAACCGAAGTCAACGCCTGCACTCGCTCAGACTACCTCCCGACCCGAGTGAGGCTCACCGGGACCCAGGCCGCGGACGCGCTAGCGCCAGTCTTCGCACGGTAGTCCGGCGGCCCTGGCCTGGCGCAAAGTCCTGCTGCCTGCGTTGACGACCAGCGGCTCGTCGACGGCGAGCAGGTGGTCGAAGTCGGAGGTGGCATTACCGTAAGCTGACAACCTGGCGTTTGGGAAGCGTTCGCGCAGCGCCTCGATACAGCGGCGTTTTTCGACGCCGCGACGGTTTTCCGTGGTCAGGCGTGCCTCGAGCGTGTCGTCTATCCAGGAAACGCCGGTGCAGATCGCCTCGTCGA
Organism: uncultured Gammaproteobacteria bacterium; assembly: GCA_963715485.1. Classification (GTDB taxonomy): domain Bacteria; phylum Pseudomonadota; class Gammaproteobacteria; order Steroidobacterales; family Steroidobacteraceae; genus SG8-30. Next base: position 2,239,419 of record OY970244.1, on the reverse strand, counting down.
AGCCGAGATAGTGGCCGATGGCAGGAACATAGAGGTCCACGCTCGCCGACAGTAGCACCAGGTGATCACCAGCAGCGCGGTGCTGCTCGATGGCTGCGAGAGCACCGGGATTCAGCATCGCGGGCAGGCGCGAGCGGCAGAACTCCTCATTCCAGTCGACTACGCTCTGGCGGCTCGCGCCCAGCATCACCTGGCGGATCACCTGCGACTTCAGCGATCCACGGCTGGACAGGCCGAGCGCAAATGCCGCCAGGCTGAACGGCAGCCGCCACAGTCGCCAGAGTCCTGCCGGGTGCCTGCTGCCGTAACCGGCCAGGAATGGCAGCAGCGTGTCGTGCCGGGTAATCGTGCCGTCGAGATCGAACACGGCGACGCGACTGGGCGTCGTCGTACGTTCGCCGATTGCACTCATTGATTTCTCCCGCTGCCACGATGACATTCCGTCAATGCCTGCCGGAGGGCCGGTAGAACATGTCCGGACGGTGCCTGGATGGCGAAGTCCGCAAATCGCGCGAGCTCGGTTGGCTCCGGATTGATCTCCACCAGCGCAGCGCCCGCCGAGCGCGCTCGGGCGGCGAGGCCGGCGGCGGGGTGGACCAGCGCGGAGGTTCCGATCGACATGAACAGGTCACAGGAATCGGCAGCCTGCACCGCGCGCTCGAGGGATAGCGCCGGTATCGCCTCGCCGAACCAGACGACGCCGGGCCGGACGAGGCCGCCGCAGGCAAGACAGCGTGGTGGCTTCGGGCATGGCCGCGGCACGTTCGGCGCCGGGCGGGCGCACTCGAGACAGTGGTTATCGAACAGGTTGCCGTGGAATTCGATGATCTTGCGGCTGCCCGCAAGGCGGTGCAGGCCGTCCACGTTCTGGGTCACCAGGGTCATCGCCGGAACCAACGATTCAAGCTCCGCCAGCGCAAGGTGACCGGCATTGGGCGCCACCTGCTCGACCAGGTCACGGCGCCACTCGTACCAGGCCCAGACGGTGTCAGGGTCCGCCACGAAGGCTTCGACCGTGGCCAGCTGTTCGGGCCGGAAGCGTGACCAGAGGCCGGTCTGGGCGTCGCGGAAGGTCGGCACGCCGCTTTCCGCTGAAACCCCGGCGCCGGTAAGCACCATGACATGACGCGACGAATTGAGGCGTTCGGCCAGTCCTGGCGGGATGGATGGCTGGTTCACGGCGACAGGATAGCAGCGCGGTGGAAGGGCCGGTCTGAACCCGCTAGCAACCCCGCGACCAGTAGGCCGCGGGGCGCTTCCGCTCAGGCCGCTCTGGGCGTCGCCAGGCTGCGCAACACGTACTGCAGTATGCCGCCGTGGCTGTAGTACTCGAGTTCCTTCGGGGTGTCGATGCGGACCCGCACCGAGAATTCAGTGGCCTTGCCACCATCGCCACGCGCCACGACCCTCGCGGTCTTGGCTGCGCCTCCGTCGAGTCCAGTGATGTCGAAGGTTTCGCTGCCCGTCAGCCCCAGGGACCGCGCGTTCTGGCCGTCCACAAACTGCAGCGGCAGGACGCCCATGCCGATGAGGTTTGAGCGATGGATGCGCTCGAAGCTCTCCGCAATGACCGCTTTCACGCCCAGCAGCATGGTGCCCTTGGCGGCCCAGTCACGCGATGAACCGGTGCCGTACTCCTTGCCGGCCAGCACGACCAGGGGCGCCCCCTCGGACTTGTAGATCATGGAAGCGTCATAGATGGACATCTGCACGCCGCTCGGGACATGGATCGTCACGCCGCCCTCCGTGCCGGGGGCGAGGAGGTTGCGTAGGCGGATGTTGGCGAAGGTGCCCCGCATCATCACCTCGTGGTTGCCGCGCCGCGAGCCGTAGGAGTTGAAGTCCTTTGGTTCGACCCCTTGCTCCATCAGGTACTTGGCGGCCGGGCCGGAGCGGGCGATGTTGCCGGCGGGCGAGATGTGGTCGGTGGTGACCGAGTCGCCGAGCAGGGCCAGTGCGTGGGCACCGACGATGTCGGTGGAGGCCGGCGGCGTCATGGTCATGCCATCGAAATAGGGCGGGTTCTTCACGTAGGTCGACTTCTCGTCCCAGGCGTAGATCTGTCCCGCTGGCGTGGCGATCGCCTTCCAGTTGGCATCACCTTCGAAGACACTCGCGTAGCTCTTCTTGAACATGGTCGAGTCGAGGCTGGACGCGATGGTCTGCTGGACTTCCTGCGCCGTCGGCCAGATGTCTTTCAGGAAGACCGGCTTGCCGTCGCTGCCGGTGCCAAGTGGCTCGCTGGTCAGATCGATGTTGGCAGTACCGGCGAGCGCATAGGCGACCACCAGCGGAGGCGAGGCCAGGAAGTTCATCTTGATCTCGGGATGCACGCGCCCTTCGAAGTTGCGGTTTCCCGACAGTACAGAGGTCGCTATCAGGTCGCCCTCCTTGACCGCCTCCGAGATTTCGGGCTTGAGCGGGCCGGAGTTACCGATACACGTCGTGCAACCATATCCCACGGTATAGAAGCCAAGGGCCTCGAGGTCCTCGCTGAGGCCTGCCTTGTCCAGGTAGTCAGTCACTACCCTGGAACCCGGCGCGAGCGAGGTCTTGACCCAGGGCTTCGCCGTGAGGCCACGTGCGCGCGCCTTGCGCGCCAGCAGTCCTGCCGCCACCAGCACTGAAGGATTCGACGTGTTCGTACAGCTGGTGATCGCCGCGATCAGCACTGCGCCGTCCTTGACGTTGACGGTCGTGCCATCGATATCTGCGGGCGCCAGGCCCAGGGCCTCCGGGTTCCTCCGTTCGCGCTCCGCAGCCATCTTCTCGTGGGCCTTGCCGTAAGCCACCTTCATCAGGCGCATTGGCACGCGATCCTGAGGACGCTTTGGACCAGCCAGCGACGGTTCCACGGTGCCCAGGTCTAGCTCGAGTACGTCTGTGTATTGGGCGGTGGGCTGGCCCTTGACCCGCCACATGCCCTGGTGTCTGGCATAGGCCTCCACCAGCTCGATCTGCTCGCGCGGCCGGCCGGTGAGTTCGAGGTAGCGGATAGTCTCCTCGTCAATCGGGAAGATGCCGCAGGTCGAACCAAACTCAGGCGCCATATTGGCCAGTGTGGCGCGATCCGCGAGAGGCAGGTTGGCCAGGCCATCGCCAAAGAACTCGACGAACTTCTCGACCACGCCTTTCTTGCGCAGCATTTCGGTGACGGTAAGCACCAGGTCGGTTGCCGTGGTGCCGGCCGGTAGCTTGCCGTTCAGCCTGAAACCGATGACCTGCGGGATGAGCATCGTCACGGGCTGGCCCAGCATGGCTGCCTCGGCCTCGATGCCGCCGACGCCCCAACCCAGCACGCCCAGGCCGTTGACCATGGTGGTGTGCGAATCGGTGCCGACCAGCGTGTCCGGATAGGCGGTGCCGTCCTTGTCGTTGTGGAAGACCACCCGGGCGAGGCGCTCGATGTTGACCTGGTGGACGATGCCCGTATTGGGTGGCACGACCTTGAAATTGTCGAAGGCAGTCTGCCCCCAGCGCAGGAAGGCGTAGCGCTCGCCGTTTCTCTCGAATTCGATCTCGTTGTTGCGCGCCAGCGCCGCGGCGGTGCCATAAGCGTCAACCTGTACCGAGTGGTCGATGACCAGCTCGGCTGGCGCCAGCGGGTTGACTCGTTCCGGGTCGCCGCCGAGCCTGGTGATCGCATCGCGCATTGCGGCAAGGTCCACAACGCAGGGAACTCCGGTGAAGTCCTGCATGATGACCCGCGCCGGTGTGAAGGAAATTTCGTGAGACGGGGCCGCCAGCGGATCCCAGTCCAGCAGCGCCTCGATGTCGTCGCGCGTGATGTTGACCCCATCCTCGAAGCGCAGCAGGTTCTCGAGCAGGATCTTCAGGGAGAATGGCAGTCGGGAGAGGTCCCGGCCTGCCAGCGCCGGCAGGCTGTAGATGTCATAGGAACGTGAACCTACCTGCAGTGACGAGCGGACCTTGAAACTATCGGTCATGAAATCCTCCGGCATGCGCGAACAGCGCCAGTTGCTCCGAGCATCAACGCGACGTAAAACCGCTCAATTATAGCCTGCCGTGCGATGATTTAGTGCCCCTGGGACGGCGTCGATGGAAGAAATTACTGCGCCGCCGAGACATTCCGTACCCAGGTAGAAGACTGCGTACTGCCCGGGCGTTATGGCACGCTGGGGCGCGGCGAAAGCCACCTCTACACGTGTATCGCCGACCACCTTGACCTGGCATGCCACGTCCTGTTGTCGGTAGCGAAATTTCGCGGTGCAGGTGAAGTCGGCCGCCGGCGGCTGGCCGGCAACCCAGGTGGGCTGTTCGGCCGCGAGCCCGGCGCTCAGCAGCAGTGGATGGTCGTGACCCTGGACGACGACCAGCAGATTGCGGCCGACGTCCTTCTGGGCGACGTACCAGGGAGCTTCGCTCGCACCCTGGCGGCCGCCCAGGCCGAGCCCTTCGCGCTGCCCGAGGGTGTAGAACATCAGGCCGCGGTGCTCGCCAAGTAATTCGCCCTCGGGGTTCTCGATGCGTCCTGGACGGGCTGGCAGATAGGTCTCGAGGAAACGACGGAAGGGCCGCTCGCCGATGAAACAGATGCCGGTGGAGTCACGCTTGTCGAACACCGGTAGTCCGCGTTCCCGGGCGATGCGGCGAACTTCGGACTTCTCCAGCTCGCCCAATGGGAACAGCGTTCGATCCAGCTGGGCGCTGCCGACGGCGTGCAGGAAGTAGCTCTGGTCCTTGGCAGCATCGCGGGCGCGGAGCAGTCGCGCCGGGCTGTTCGCGCCATATTCGATGCGGGCGTAATGCCCGGTTGCGAATCGGCTGGCACCGAGGCGCAAGGCGTAATCGAAGCAGACGCCGAACTTGATCTCGCGGTTGCAAAGGACGTCCGGGTTGGGCGTGCGACCGGCCGAGTATTCCGCCAGGAAATGAGCGAAGACCCGATCCCGGTACTCGCGCGCGAAACTCACGCGGTGGAGAGGGATGTCGATTTCGGTGCAAACGCGGCGTGCATCCTGGAAATCGGCGGCTGCAGTACAGTAGCCATCCTCGTCTTCTTCCCAGTTGGACATGAACAGTCCCTGGACCGCGTGACCGGCGTCCTTTAACAGCAGCGCCGCGACGGCCGAATCGACGCCGCCGGACATCCCGACGATCACCGTTTGAGTCACTTCTCAGCCCGTGGTTGCCCGGTCCGGAACCGGACCGATGTCGATGGCGGACAGAAGGGACAGTGGATGCCGGGTCCCGGCAAGGTAGTCGTCGATGCAGCGCAGTACCAGCGGGCTGCGCAGCACGTTGGGCCTTGCGGCGAGCTGTTCGCGGGTCATCCAGGCAACGCGCACAATGCACCGGTCGAGCTGCCTGGCAGGATCCGGGTCGCCAACTGAACCGGTAAACGCGACCCTGAGGAAGCTGCGATCGATGACCGGCTGGTGCCAAAGGTAGATCCCGGTCAGCGCCGCCGGTACCAGCCGGCAGCCGGTCTCCTCGAGCGTCTCGCGAACGACGGCCTCTACCAGGCTCTCGCCGCGTTCGAGGTGGCCTGCAGGCTGGTTGATGACGATGCGGCGGGCGGCCCGTTCCTCGACAACGAGAAACCGGCCGTCGCGCTCGATGATTGCCGCTACGGTGACGTCGGGTCGGAATGCCATGGGCGGATTATAGCCGCCGCTAGCCCTCAAGCCCGGCGGGCGGGCCCGCCCGCGTCAAAGATGTTGCTGGCGGGTCTCGGCGTGAGGCGCGCTGGCAGTCCAGGCCTCGTCGAAGAAATTCAGATAGCGGCGGGCGACGGCGGGGTCGTTCATCTCGACGATGCCGTCCCAACGGCTTGCCTGTAACCGGTAGACCAGGGCCCGGTCGTCCGCGATCAGGAACGCCGACTGGTTGTTGCGGAATTCCGGATGGGCGTGACGGATTTCGATGTAGCTGGTTATGCGCCGTGCCAGGCCCACGAAACGCGAGCTTTCGTAGACAGCTCGAGCGGGGTCGGCCAGCAGGACCCGGACCTTGGCGTAGCCACGCGCAAGCACCAGGCGCTTGATGGCATCGATGAACTTGGGCTGGTCGTAGACCTGTGGCTCGAGGTCCTGCGTGTACATCGCAAGCAGCCGGGTCGCAACGGTGGCGACCTGCAGTGACGCGGCACGGACCTCGTCGAGCGAGGACAGAATGGTCCTTGTCCCGGCCTCCGGTGCGCGCTCCTCGGTCTGCATCTCGTTACCCCAGGGCCTTGCGCATTCTCCTGTGGGGAATGCCGGCCTCGTCAAACACTTCCCCTTCGGCCCGGAAGCCCGCCTTCTCGTAGAAGGGCAGGGCCTGAACCTGGGCGTGAAGGAACACTTCCACCAGGCCGCGGTGATATGCCTGCTCGATCAGCAGCTGCAGTATCTGGCGACCGATGCCTCGCCCGCGGAATTCACTTAATACCGCGAGCCTGCCGATCTTACCCGCCAGGGTGATCCGACCCGTGCCAACTGGTTCACGATTCCAGGTCGCCAGTACATGTACTGCGACCGGGTCATGGTCGTCCCATTCCTCGTCTTCCGGAACTTCCTGCTCGACGATGAAGACCTGGCGCCGGACCTGCTGCAGTTGCGGTCGGTCAACTCCCCAGGTGGTAACGAAAAATTCGGGTTCTTCCATCACGGCGTTCCCGGCCCGGTCAGGATTGTCGTGCCAGCGCCGCGGCCAGCCCGGTGTAGGCGGCCGGCGTCAGGGTGGAAAGCCGCGCCGTCACTTCAGGAGGCAGTCCCAGTGAACTGACGAAGTCGCGCAACTCCTGCGGCCCGACCCTGCGCCCCCGGGTGAAATCCTTGAGCCGGTCGTAGGCATCCGCGACGCCGTGTCGACGCATGACCGTCTGGATGGCCTCGGCCAGCACCTCCCAGTTGGCATCCAGGTCGGCGGCCATGCGCGCGGGGTCCGGCTCGAGTTTGCCAAGTCCCTTGAGCACCGACCTGAGTGACAGGGCTGCATGACCGAGGGCGACGCCCAGGTTACGGAGCACCGTCGAATCAGTCAGGTCCCGCTGCCAGCGCGAGATGGGCAATTTGTCCGCAAGGAAGCCGAGCAGTGCATTGGCCAGGCTGGCGTTGCCTTCGGCGTTCTCAAAGTCGATCGGGTTGACCTTGTGAGGCATGGTCGAGGATCCGACCTCGCCGGCCACGGCGCGTTGCCGGAAATATCCCAGTGATACATAGCCCCACAGGTCCCTGCAAAGATCGATCAGTGCGGTGTCATAGCGGGCAAGCGCGTGGCAGTATTCCGCGATCCAGTCGTGCGGTTCGATCTGGATGGTGTGGGCATTCTGCTCTAGACCCAATGACTCGACGAACAGCCGCGTGATCTCCGGCCAGTCCGCGTCCGGGTAGGCGGCCAGGTGGGCGTTGTAGTTGCCGACGGCACCATTCATCTTGCCGAGCGCAGTTACCGACTCGAACCCACGCTCAAGTCGGGCGAAGCGGGCTGCGAAATTGGCCATTTCCTTGCCGAGTGTCGTGGGGCTCGCGGGCTGGCCGTGCGTGCGCGACAGCATCGGCAGGTCGGCTGTCTGGTGGGCGATCTCGCGCAGCCGTTCGAGTACCCGTCGCATCAGCGGCAGCATCAATCGCGAGCGCGCATCGCTCAGCATGAGCGCATAGCAGAGGTTGTTGACGTCCTCCGAGGTGCAGGCGAAATGCACGAACTCAAGCTGCGCCGACGTGGCGCCTGCCTCCGCCAGCTGTTCGCGGACGAAATACTCGACCGCCTTGACGTCATGGTTGGTGCGCGCCTCGATTTCCTTGACGCGTGCAGGTCCTTCCGGCGGCGCTCCACCAGCCAGCGACTCAAGCGCGGCCCGCGTCGCAGCGTTCAGTCCGGCCAGCTCGCGGATTTCCGGCTGCCCCGCCAGGTGGCGGAGCCACAGCGCCTCGACGCGGACGCGGTAGCGGATCAGCGCGGATTCGCTGAATATCTCGGCCAATTCCCGCGTCTGGTCCGCGTAGCGCCCATCGAGCGGCGACAAGGCTGTGAGTCGGGCGTCGGTCATCCGCCTAAGGTCCAATGTTAGACTTGGCAATCTTACCGCAACCCGTGCCCGTCCCACCGAGTCCGGTGCCGATGTCGAGCCGCCGGGGCCGGGCCGACGACTTGATGCAGGCACATGAAGCGAAGCGAACAGCGGACAGTCCGTGACACGCTCGGGGAGTTGCAAATTCCCGCCGGGGCGCTGTGGGGTGCCCAGACCCAGCGTGCCGTGCAGAATTTCGGACTGGGCGGCATGCCGATGCCGCCCAGGTTCATTGCTGCCCTCGGCCTGGTGAAGTGGGCGGCGGCGCAGGCGAACGCCGAGCTGGGCCAGCTCGACCCGGTCATGGCAGAGGCCATCGCGACGGCGGCGCTCGAGGTGGCCGCCGGCAAGCACGTTGCGGAGTTCCCGGTGGACGTCTTCCAGACCGGCTCCGGCACGAGCTCGAACATGAATGCCAACGAGGTCATTGCCGCGCTGGCGGAACGGCACCTCGGTTCGCCGGTGCACCCCAACGACCACGTCAACCGTGGACAGAGCAGCAACGACACGATTCCCACCGCGATCCACGTCGCGGCAATGCTGGAATTGCGCCAGCAGGTCCTGCCGGCGCTCGAAGGTCTTGGTGCGGCCATCGCGGCAGCGGCGGAGCGAATGGCGGGCGAGATCAAGACCGGCCGGACCCACCTGATGGACGCGCTGCCGCTACGGATGTCGGATGAGCTCGGCGCCTGGAGAAGCCAGGTCCTGGATTGTGTCGAACGCCTGCGCTCGACCGAAACCCGGCTCAGCCGTCTGGCGCAGGGCGGGACGGCCATCGGCACCGGCCTCAATGCGCACCCGGATTTCGGGCGACGAGTGGCCAGCCTGCTGGCGGAGCGTACCGGCCTGCCGTTCGAACCAGCGTCGGACCTGTTCGCAGCACTGGCGGCGCAGGACACAGCGGTCGAGCTCTCCGGCCAGCTGCGGGTGACGGCTGTCTGCCTCATGAAGATCGCCAATGATCTGAGATGGCTCAACTCGGGGCCACTGGCGGGCCTGGGCGAAATTACGCTGCCGGCGCTGCAGCCCGGTTCGAGCATCATGCCCGGCAAGGTCAACCCGGTCATACCGGAGGCGGTCGCCATGGCCTGTGCCGCGGTCATCGGCAACGATGCGGCGGTGACCATCGCCGGCCAGTCCGGCAATTTTCAGCTGAACGTCATGCTGCCGCTCATCGCGTACGAGCTGCTGCAGAGCGAGTCACTGATCGCCAACGCGGCGGTGGCGCTTGCCGGGAAGGCGATTGCGGGGATGCGGCCCGAATCGGGGCGGCTCCGCCGGGCGCTGCAGCTCAACCCGGTGCTGGTGACAGCGCTCAATCCGCTGATCGGCTACGACCGCTCAGCGGAGATCGCCAAGCGGGCCTATTCGGAGGGCCGGCCAGTGATCGACGTAGCAGCGGAAGTGACCGGGATAGACCGTCGCGAGCTCGAGCGCCTGCTGGATCCCGGCCGGCTTGCGGACGGCGGGCTCATCGATGATGGCCAGCCGTGAACGCCGCAGTGGGCAATCAGCTGCATCAACTGGCTGCCGCCGACATGCTGGAGCTGGTGCGACGGCGCCTTGGCGCGCTCCGGCTGGGTGACGAGGACCTGCGCATTGGCCCTTTCCCTCAGGCAGTCAACGCGCGGGTCCGCCACATGTTTCCGGCCTCTCCACGACCGGCAGCAGTGCTCGTCCCGCTCATCGATCGTGGCAACGACCTGACCGTGCTGCTGACCTACCGCGCGGCCGACCTCGAGCATCACGCCGGGCAGATTTCATTTCCCGGCGGGCGCCTCGAGCCCGATGACGTCGATGCGGAGTCGGGTGCGTTGCGTGAGGCGGAGGAAGAGATCGGTCTCGCGCGCGAGTTCGTCGAAGTAATCGGCCGGTTGCCCGATCACATCGTGATCAGTGGCTATCAGGTGACGCCCGTCGTCGGGCTGGTCAGGCCCGGGTTTACGCTAAAGCTGGACCCGACCGAGGTCGCTGCGACCTTCGAGGCGCCGCTCAAGCATCTTTTCGATCCGAGCACGCACCATCCCAGAACATTCAGGATGGGCCAGGAGGTAATCGAAGGGTTCGACCTGCCGTGGCAGGAGCACAAGATCTGGGGCGCCACTGCAGGGATGCTGCTGACCCTGCGACAGGTGCTCGAGGGCTGACCGTTGTCAATTCATCGCCTCGTCGAAATCATGGCGGCACTGCGTGACCCGCAGGGAGGCTGCCCGTGGGACCTGGAGCAGGACTTCCGGAGTATTGCACCCTATACGCTTGAGGAGGCCTACGAAGTAGCCGATGCGATCGAGCGGGGCCACCTTGAAGACTTGCGGGAAGAGCTTGGTGACCTGCTCCTGCAGGTCGTGTTTCATGCACAGATGGCGCGGGAGCAGGGCGCCTTCGATTTCGACGATGTGGCGCGCGGCATCTGCGACAAGATGGTGCGACGTCACCCCCACGTCTTCGCTGGCGAACGGGTCGAATCGGCTGCTGCCCAGACGGAGATCTGGGAGCGCTTGAAGTCGGAGGAAAAGGCAGCCAGGGGTACGGGCGGCCTGCTCGACGACGTCGTCCTGGCGCTGCCGGCACTGACGCGCGCGGCAAAGCTTGGCCGCCGCGCAGCCCGAGCCGGGTTTGACTGGCCTGACGCTGCCGGTCCCCGTCGCAAGGTCGACGAAGAACTTGTGGAGCTCGACGACGCCCTGGCGGGGGCGGCAGACAAGGACGAAGTCGAGTCCGAGTTTGGCGACCTGCTGTTCGCGCTGGTCAATTACGCCCGTCACCTTGGCGTTGATCCGGAGGCGGCGTTGCGTCGCAGCAATGAGAAATTCGTCCGGCGCTTTCGTCATGTCGAGAGCATGCTGGGTGCGTCGGGCCTGAGCGGCACTGAAGCCGGCCTCGAGCAACTCGACGCCTGGTGGGAGGAAGCCAAGGCACAGGAGAAGGCCGAATGATTTGTTCAGGACTGGTTCATGGGCACTTCCGCTACAATTGCGCCACCATGACCCATCGCCTCGTTGCAGTCCTCGCCATTGCGCTCCTGGCGCCGGCCGCCTGGTCGTCATCGGGAGACGCGCTTCCGGCGCCTCCTGCACAGGCTGCTACCCGCGCCGAAGGGCTCACCCTGGATGCGGCAGTAGCGAAGGTGGAGGAGAAATACGATGCGCGGGTCGTTCGCGCTGAGGAAAAGCTGGAGGACGGTCGGCGCGTGTATCGCATCCGGCTGTTGAGTGCCGACGGCCGGGTATTCGACGTCACCGTGGATGCCGCGTCCGGCCAGGTGGAGTAAGCCACCATGCGGGTTCTGGTCGTCGAGGACGAGCCCGTCCTGCGCGAGTCCCTGGTACAGCGGCTGCGGCAAGACGGCTTCGTCGTCGATTCCGCAGCCGATGGCATTGAAGGTGAGTTCTCCGGTCTCGAATATCCCATTGACGTTGCCGTGGTGGACCTCGGCCTGCCCGGCCGGCCCGGCCTGGAGGTCATCCGTGCCTGGCGCGAGGCGGGAAAGTCCTTTCCGATCCTGATCCTCACCGCTCGGGACCGCTGGCAGGAAAAGGTCGAGGCGCTGCAGTCGGGCGCTGATGACTACGTCACCAAGCCGTTCCAGTTCGAGGAAGTGCTGGCGCGCCTGCAGGCGCTGCTCAGGCGTTCTGGCGGCTGGTCGCAGCCGGTCCTGCAGGCCGGTGCGGTCGAACTCGACCCGCGCAGTCAGCAGGTTCGGGTCCGCGGCGAGCCGGTCGAGTTGACCGCCTTCGAGTATCGGTTGCTGGAATACCTGATGCTGCGTGCGGGCCAGGTCGTGTCGAAGTCCGAACTGACCGACAAGCTTTACGAACAGGATTTCGAGCGGGACAGCAACGTAATCGAGGTTTTTGTCGGCCGGCTACGGCGCAAGCTTGATCCTGAAGGGATCCTGCAGCCTATCGAGACCCTGCGAGGCCGCGGCTATCGCATGGCGCGCGAATGAGCGGCGGTCCCGCCACAACGGGTGAGGCGGAACCCTGGTGACGGCGTCCGCCCCGTCGCTGGTCAACCGGCTGGTCATTGCGCTCGCGATCGCCAGCGTGCTGGTGACCGGCGCGGCGGCGATGGCGCTCGATGCGCTGTACCGTAACCTTGCGCTCGACTCCCGGCGGGACGTTCTCGATGCGCAAGTCATTGCACTGGTCGCCACCGCGGAACTCCAGTCGTCGGGCGTCCTGGCCCCGACCACGATTGCCGAGGCGCGGCTCGCGACGCCGGGGTCCGGACTGTACGCCGAGATCCGCGACCAGGAAGGCGTCACGACATGGCGCTCACCATCGACGGTTGGCGCCGGCTTGTCGCTGAACGCCCGGCCGGCGGCGGGAGAGCGCAGCATCGAGCAGGTGTCCTTGCCGGACGGTACCAGGGTACTGGCCTTTTCGCTGGGGGTCAGCTGGGAAGCAGGGCTCCAGCATCCCGCCACCTTCGTGCTGAGCGCCGCGGAGAGCCTCGAACCTTACTTCAGCGAGCTCAACCGGGTCCGCTCGTGGCTGCTTGCGGGAGCGGCAGCGCTGATGACGATACTGGTCATTGGCCTGTCTTTGGGGCTGAGGGCCGGGCTCAGGCCGCTCAGGCGGCTCGAGCGGGAGATCCTCGAAGTCGAGACCGGTCGGCGCGATTCACTCGACGGCAGCTGGCCCAGAGAGCTCGAGGGGGTCACGCAGAACCTCAACGGCCTGCTCGAGGGAGACCGCGCTCGCGTGGCACGCTACCGCGCCACCCTTGGCAACCTCGCGCACAGTCTCAAGACGCCTATCGCAGCGCTCAAGAGCATGCTCGATTCAGGATCTGCAGACCCGGCATCGATGGGTTCGCAACTGGACCACATGCAGTCGATCGTCGAGCATCAGCTGCGCAAGGCTGTGCTGGCGGGAGCCGGGTCGTCGATAGCGTCGGTTGTACTGCGCGTGCCGCTCACGGAGCTGGTAGCGGCGCTGTCCAAGGTCTATCGGGACAAGGGTATGCACTGCGTCCTCGACGTGCCGGCCGATCTGGCTTATCCAATCGACTCCGGTGACCTGATGGAACTGGCTGGCAACCTGCTGGACAACGCGTTCAAGTATGGTCGCAGCCGGGTCGTGCTGCGGGCCCGGGCTGAGGAGCGTCCGGAGTGGCGGCGCAGCGGGTTGACTGTCGAGATCGAGGACGATGGTTCCGGAATTGCGACAGCCGATCGAATCCGCGTACTCGAGCGGGGCGTGCGGGTCGATGAAACCGTGGCGGGGCAGGGAATCGGGCTGGCCGCAGCACGCGAGCTGGTCGCTGCCTACGGCGGTACGATCGACATAGGAGAAAGCGCGCTCGGTGGTGCCGCGATCCGCATGAGACTGCCGGGGCGCTGAATGGAGCCGGGTCGGCTCGGCGCAGACTTTGCCGGACTCGATTCGCTCGAGAGCCTGCTGTGCGTCGATCGCCATCAGATCGAGCGACTTGCGCTGCGCATCAAGGAACGGCAGGCGCGTCGCCAGCCAGCTGGACGTGAACTGGCGGTACTGGAGAAACGTCTCGTCGATGCCCGACAACGCGCGGAGCGTCGCCGCGCGACGGTTCCGCCGGTTTCATACCCTGACGAACTGCCGGTCAGCCAGCGAATCGATGAGATCCGCGAGGCGATCGCCAGACATCCGGTCGTGGTCGTATGTGGCGAGACCGGATCCGGCAAGACGACTCAGCTGCCCAAGGCCTGTCTCGAGGCAGGCCGGGGGCTGACCGGCCTGATCGGTCATACCCAGCCGCGGCGTATCGCTGCGCGCAGCGTCGCCGCTCGCCTGAGCGAGGAACTCGGGGTCCCGCCGGGCGCGCAGGTCGGTTTCAAGGTCCGTTTCGCCGCGTCGGGTTCCGACCGCGGGCTGATCCGCGTGATGACCGATGGAATCCTGCTGTCCGAGATCCAGGGCGACCCGGACCTGCTGCGCTACGACACCCTGATCATCGACGAGGCACACGAGCGGAGCCTCAATATCGACTTCCTGCTCGGTTACCTCAAGCGGCTGCTGCCTCGGCGGCCGGATCTCAGGATCGTCATTACTTCTGCGACCATCGATCCGCAGAGCTTTGCGCGTTTCTTCGATGGCGCCCCCGTCATCGAGGTTTCCGGTCGTGGCTGGCCGATCGAGACCCGCTACCGGCCACTGGGTGCCGATGAAGATGACGATCTCGACCCAGGCGTCGTGCCTGGAATCGTGGCGGCGATCCAAGAGTTGCTGGGTGAGCCGGGCGAAGCCGGTGACACGCTGGTGTTCCTGCCCGGCGAGCGGGAGATTCGCGATGCAGCGGAAGCTCTATCGCGGGCGTTCGGGTCCCGTCTCGAGATCCTGCCGCTCTTCTCGCGCCTGTCCTGGGCCGAACAGCAACGCGTCTTTCAGCCGGGCCCGCGGCGCCGGGTGGTGCTTGCTACCAACGTGGCCGAGACCTCCATCACCGTTCCACGGATTCGGGCGGTGGTCGATACCGGCCTCGCGCGCATCGGCCGCTACAGTGCCCGGAGCAAGATCCTGAGGCTGCCCATCGAGCCGGTATCGCAGGCGAGCGCGAGCCAGCGGCAGGGACGTTGCGGCCGTGTGGGACCCGGAATATGCGTCAGGCTCTACTCCGAGCAGGACTTTGACAGCCGCGAGCCGTTTACGCCGCCGGAGATCCTGCGGACCAACCTGGCGAACGTGATCCTGCAGATGGCGGTGCTTGGGCTCGGTGCGGTGGACGAGTTTCCATTCCCGGATCCGCCAGACACGCGACTGGTCAACGATGGCTACCGGCTGTTGCAGGAACTGGAGGCCGTTGACGCCGAGCGGCGGGTAACCGACCTTGGTCGCCAGGTCGCGCGAATCCCGGTCGATCCGCAGCTTGGACGGATGCTGGCGGAGTCGCGGCGTTTCGCCGCGCTGGAGGAAATGCTGACACTGGTTGCAGTGCTGAGCATCCAGGACCCGCGCGAGCGGCCGGCCGAGTGTCGTGCCGCGGCGGACGAAAAACATGCAGCCTTCGCCGAGCCGCGCTCGGATTTCCTCGGACTGCTTAATCTCTGGCGAGCCTGGCAGGAAGTCCGGGCCGAGCGGTCTGCGTCGCAGGCGCGCCGCTGGTGTCGCGAAAACTTCCTGTCGGCGGCCCGCATGCGCGAATGGGAAGACCTGCGCAGCCAGCTTGCGGAACTCACCCGCGAGCTGGACTGGAGAAGCGTGGAAAAGCCAGCCAAGGCGGACGCCGTGCATCGTTCACTGCTGGCGGGACTCCTCGGGCATATCGGCGAGAAGAGCGAGAAGGGCGATTATCTTGGCGCGCGGGGCCTGCGATTCGTGATCTCGCCGGGCTCGGCACTGAAGGCCAGGCCGCCAAAGTGGGTGATGGCGGCGACGCTGGCCGAGACGCAGCGCGTGTACGCCCGCACCGTGGCAGCGATCGAACCGGCCTGGATCGAAACCGCGGCTCATCACCTGGTGCGCCGCAGCTATGGCGACCCGGAATGGACGACCGATCGCGGCTATGTTTCGGCCCGTGAGACGGTCACGCTCTATGGCCTGACCGTCGCTGCCGGCAGGCGCGTCAACTTCGGCAGCATCGCTCCAGAGCAGGCCCGTGAAATCTTCGTACGCGAGGCACTGACCCATGGACGGTCCCGCTTGCGTGCCCGCTTCCTGACCCGCAACGCAACCGTACGGGCTTCGCTCGAGGCGGGCGAGGCCCGGCTGCGCCGCCGCGGGGTGCTTCTTGACGAGGACCGAATCACCGCCTTCTATCTCAGCCGGATTCCGGAGAACATCCACGGCGTGGCGGCCTTCGAACGCTGGCGCAAGCAGGCGGAGGAGGAGCACCCCGGGTTGCTGGAATTCTCAGTCGCCGACGTTCGCGCGCCGGGGGCGCCAGACATCGATCCGGACGAATTGCCGGACCGGCTATACGTCGCCGGGCATGACTTCCCGCTCGACTACCGCTTCGAGCCGGATGCCGATGATGATGGTGCAACCATCGACGTGCCACTGGCGTTCCTGCCGCAATTGTCGGCCGGCGAAGTCGAGTGGGGCATCCCGGGCTGGCGCCACGAGATGCTCACGGTGGCGATTCGCGGCCTGCCGAAGGCGCTGCGACGCCATCTTGTTCCGGCGCCGGATGTCGCCGCGCGCTGTCTCACGGAAATCGGCGGGCCACAGGGAACTCCATTCTTCGACGCCGCGGCGGCCTGGTTGACCCGTAGCGCGGGTACGCCCATTGCTGCGGACCTGCTGCGGACTGCAAGGTTGCCGAATCACCTGCGCCTGAATGTCAGGGTCACTGGTGCAGGCGGGCAGCCAGTCGCCGCGGGACGTGATGTCGAGGAGCTCAAGCGACGGCTGCGCAAGGTCCAGCGCCAGGCCTTGCAGTTGAGCGCCGCCGACTTCGTTCGCGAGGGCGTACGGGACTGGGATTTCGGTGCGCTCCCGGAAACACTGGAGGTGCCGCGCGACGGCCTGCGTATCGTCCTGCATCCGGCCGTGGAGGATCGAGGCGAATCGGTGGCGTTGACCTGCGTCGACACGGCTGCGAATGCCGCTGCAGTTTCCCGGAGGGGCGTCGTCCGCTTGCTGGCGTTGCGGCTCGAGCCGCAGCTGCGCTACGTCCGCAGGTCACTGGCTGCCGATACCGACCTGGCCCTGCTGCATCAGCCCGTCGGACCCCTGAAGGGACTCGCGGACGACATTTGTGACCGCTCGGTCGAGCGCTGCTGCCTGCCGGTCGCGCAGGCGCTGCCACGTGACCGTGCCGGCTTCGAGGCAGCGGCCGAGCGGGGCAGGGCGGAACTGCACGACGAGGCCATGCGCGTCGCTGCCATCGCCCGGCGGGCGCTCGCCGAGCGGCGCGAGGTGATCAAGCTCCTGGCGGGACTGCCCGAGGGTGTCGATCCGGATCTGGTCGAGGACTGCCGCGCACAGGCCGCCGAGCTGGCAAGCGGCCGATTCCTGGGCGCGGCGCCGGACCCCTGGCTCGACTCGCTGCCGCGGTTCCTGAAGGCGCTTGGCCGTCGACTGGAAAAGCTGCGCACGGCTCGCGGCAACGCTGCCGATGCGCATTACGAATTTCGCAAGTGGCGCGAGTCGGCCGCAGCGATACTGGCCATGGCTGGAGCCCGCCAACCGGGGCCCCTGCCCGAGGTGACGCTGCTTCGCTGGATGCTCGAAGAGTACTGCGTGTCGCTGTTCGCGCAGGACCTCCGCACTTCCCTTCCGGTCTCTCCCAAGCGGCTCGCCAGGCAACTCGAGCTGGCGCGCGCAGCTGCCTCAGCCTGATCCCTGGCTGCCGCCGGGCTCCCTGCGCAGCAACGGCGTGATCAGGTCCATCGGCAACGGGAACACGATCGTCGTCGTTCCCGCCGCTGACAGGCCACTGAGCGTCTGCAGGTAGCGCAGCTGGATCGCCCTGGGATCGGCGCCGAGTTCACGGGCGGCCTCGACCAGTGCGGCCGCTGCCTGTTTCTCGCCCTCGGCGTGGATGACCTTGGCGCGACGGCTGCGCTCGGCTTCGGCCTGCTGTGCCATGGCGCGGATCATGCTCTCGTCAAGGTCCACGTGCTTGATCTCGACGTGCGAGACCTTGATACCCCAGATGTCGGTGGAGTCATCGAGGATCTGCTGGACGTCGGAATTGAGCTTTTCGCGCTGCGAGAGCATCTCGTCGAGTTCGTGCTGGCCAAGCACGGACCGCAAAGTGGTCTGGGCCAGCTGGCTGGTAGCCTCGAACGGGTTCGCGACCTGGATGATGGCCTTGGCAGGATCGACGATGCGGAAGTAGACCACCGCGTTGACCTTGACGGAGACGTTGTCTCGCGAAATCACGTCCTGCTTCGGGACGTCGAGCACGATCGTGCGCAGGTCCACTCGCGACATCTGCTGGATAACCGGGATCACGATGATCAGTCCCGGGCCCTTGATTCCGGTGAAGCGGCCGAGCGTGAAGATGACACCACGCTCGTACTCCTTCAGGATCTTGATGGCGTTGATGAGCAGCGCCAGGATGAAGACTGCGACGACGATCAATGGAATCTGCAACGGCAACACGATTCTTTCTCCTTGTTCACTCTTCCGGACTGACGCGCAGGTTGAGTCCATCGACCCGGTCGATCCTGACGCGTTGACCGGCCGCGACGGGCCTTTCGCTCACCGCGGACCACTCTTCCCCGAATATCCTGACGCGACCCTTGCCGGTGAAGGCCTCGGTCGCTTCGGCGACGGCGCCGACCAGCTGTTCCGCGCCTGTCGTGACTGGTTTTCGCCGTGCCTTTACGGCCAACCACATGGTGCCGAACATTGCGATGCCAGCGACGGTCGCGATGCCGCCCACGAGCCCCATGCTGAGGCCAAAGCCCGGCGCGTCGGTGTCCATCAGGATGATCGAGCCGATCACGAAGGCGGCGAGGCCGCCAATGCCAAGCGCACCGAAGCTCGGGACGAATACCTCGGCGATCATCATGGCGATGCCAAGGCCAACCAGCGCCAGGCCTGCGTAATTGACCGAGAGAACCTGCAAGGCGTACAGGCCGAGCAGCAGGCAGATCGCCCCGATGACCCCCGGCAGGATCGCGCCCGGGTTGTAGCCCTCGAACATCAGGCCGTACAGCCCGATGATCAGCAGCCCGTAGGCGACCAGCGGGTTCGTGATCACCGACAGCAACTCGATGCGCCAGCCCGGCTCGAATTTCTCGATGACCATGCCGGCGGTATCCAGCGTGATCTCGGTGCCGCCGGCCTTGAGCGTGCGACCGTCGATCTGCCGCAGCAGGTCGGGTACGTCCTCGGCGATGAGGTCGATCACGCCCCTTTGGAGAGCCTCTTGTGCCGACAGGCTTTCGGCGCTGCGCACAGCCGCTTCCGCCCACTCGGCGTTTCGGCCGCGAAGCTCGGCGAGGCTCCTGATGTAGGCGACCGCGTCATTGACCGCCTTTCGTTCCATCGCGGTGCCCGGCTGTGGCGCCTTGGCGGCGTCGTCGCCGTCCTTCCCCTGGGGTGCGTCGGGTGACGGCGGCCCGCCGATCGAAACGGGTGTCGCGGCACCGAGGTTTGTGCCGGGCGTCATGGCGGCAACGTGACTTGCGTAGAGAATGTAGGTGCCTGCGCTGGCGGCACGCGCGCCGGACGGCGAGACATAGGTCACGACCGGGATCCGCGAATTCAGGATCCCCTGGATGATGTCGCGCATCGCCGCATCGAGACCGCCGGGGGTGTCCAGCGCGAGCAACACCAGCGCGGCTCCGCCGGTCTCGGCTTCCTCCAGTGCGGCAAGAAAGTGTTCCTTGGTGGCAGGACCGATGGCGTCCTGGATCTCCACCAGGACCGCTACGCCGGCTCTGGGCCCCCCGTCCTGGGAGACTGCGGCAGTCCCCGTCATTGCGAGGCCCAGCGCCGCGCATGCGGTCAATAGCAAGGCTTTCATCGCGGGCTCTCCATGCCGTGCATTGATGATAACAGGATGAACTGCTACAAGTACTGAACGTGCGCCCGGAGGCGCGCAAGAGGGGAAACCGATGAACTGCAAAATACTTGCAGCCGCCGTACTGGCGGCGATCGTGGGCGCGCCCGCCACGGCACAACCGCAGCCCGAGGTGAAGATTACGACCGAGAAGCTGGCCGAGGGTATCTACGTGTTGTTCGGCAACGGCGGCAATATCGGTGTGTCCGTCGGTAGCGACGGCGTCTTTATCATCGATGACCAGTTTGCACCCCTGACACCGGCGATCAATGCAGCGATTGCGGAACTCGATCCTGGCGCGGTTCGATTCGTGCTCAACACGCATTGGCACTACGACCATGTCGGTGGCAACGAAAACTACGGCAAGACGGGCGCGGTAATAATCGCCCAGGACAATGTCCGCGCGCGCATGAGCGTTCCGCAAGTCATGGAATTCTTCAAGCAGGAAGTGCCGGCGTCGCCACCTGCGGCGCTGCCGGTGGTCACTTTCAACGATTCCGTCAGCCTTCACCTGAACGGCGACGAGGTCCGTGCTGTGCACGTTGCCAATGCCCATACCGACGGTGATGCCATCATCCACTTCCGCAAGGCGAACGTAATTCACGCGGGCGATGCCTACTTCAACAGCATGTACCCGTTCATCGACGTCGAATCGGGCGGTAGCATCAAGGGCACGCTGGCAGCCGTGGATGTGATGCTCTCGATGGCGGATGACCGGACGCGGATCATCCCGGGGCACGGGGCGGTGTCAGGGCGGGCCGGGCTCGAGGCTTTTCGCAAGATGCTGGTCGACACGTCCACGCGGGTCCGCACGCTGAAAACCGCGGGCAAGTCGGTCGAGGAGATCGTAGCCATGGCCCCCAACGCCGACTATGACCGGATCTGGGCAGGCGCGTTCATTAACGGGGAAACCTACATCGGGATGCTGTACCAGTTGCTGGAGCGCGAGTGAGGGGCGATCGCTTTACGCGTTGAACTTGATCCCCTGCGCCAGCGGCAGTTCCGACGAGTAGTTGATGGTGTTCGTCTGCCGGCGCATGTACGCCTTCCAGGCGTCCGAGCCCGACTCGCGGCCGCCGCCGGTGTCCTTCTCGCCGCCAAACGCGCCGCCGATCTCGGCGCCCGAGGTGCCGATGTTGACGTTGGCAATGCCGCAATCGCTGCCGGACGCTGACAGGAAGTGTTCCGCGTGCTGCAGGCGGTCGGTAAAGATCGCGGAGGACAGGCCGTAGGCGGTGTCATTGTGCATCGCGATCGCCTCGTCCAGCGACCCGAACGGGATCATGTACAGGATCGGCGCAAAGGTCTCGTGCTGCACTACCGGCAGGTCATTGCTGGCCTCCACGATGGTCGGCTGCACATAGTAGCCGGGGCCCGGCAACACCTTGCCACCGCAGACGATGCGCCCGCCTTGCTCTACCGCCGCCTTCAGGGTGGTCGTGTATCGCTCGACCGATGCGGCGTCGACCAGCGGACCCACCAGCGTGGACGGCTCCAGTGGGTCGCCGATCCGCAACTGCGCATAGGCCGCGGCAAGACGACGCTGCAGTTCATCGAAGCGGGACTCGTGCACCAGCAGGCGACGCGTGGTCGTGCAGCGCTGGCCAGCCGTGCCAACGGCACCGAAGACCACGGCCGGCACGACCAGATCGAGGTTGGCATGCAGGTCTACGATGATGGCATTGTTGCCGCCGAGTTCCAGCAGGCTCTTGCCAAGTCGCGCCGCCACGCGTCCGGCGACCTTGCGGCCGACCGGCGTCGAACCGGTAAAGCTGACCAGCGCCACGCGACGGTCGTCGACAAAGTGGCCAGCGAGGTCGTTGTCGGCGGTGATGAAGAGCTGGAACACCGGCGGTAGTTCCATTTCGGTCAGCACAGCGTTGCAGATGCGCTGCACTGCAATGGCCGTGAGCGGTGCCTTGGGCGATGGTTTCCAGACGCAGGCGTCACCACAGACGGCGGCCAGGAAGGCGTTCCATGCCCAGACCGCAACCGGGAAATTGAAGGCCGAGATGATCCCGACCACACCGAGCGGGTGCCACTGCTCGTACATGCGATGCTCGGGCCGCTCGGAGTGCATGGTCAGTCCGTAGAGCATGCGAGACTGCCCGACGGCGAAGTCGGCGATGTCGATCATCTCCTGCACTTCGCCATCGCCCTCGGCCTTGATCTTGCCCATCTCCAGGGTAACCAGGCTGCCCAGCAGGTCCTTGCTCGCGCGTAGCGCGTCGCCGATCCTGCGGATCGCCTCGCCGCGCCGCGGTGCCGGCACGAGCCGCCACTCGCGGAAGGCCGTGACGGCTGTCGCCATGACCCGCTCGTATTCGGCGGCAGTCGTCGCACGGACCCGCGCGATCACCTGCCCGGTCGCGGGATTGACCGACTCGATCAGCGGCGCGCCGTCGGCCGCCAGCCAGCCACCATCCCCGCACCAGGTGCCTGGATTGGTCTCCTCGAGCCCGAGTCCTGTCAGGATTTCCTGGGCGTTCATGCCGCGACTCCTTCCTGCGAACGCTGATGTCCAGCCTTGCCCTCGACAACGACCCGTCCGGACACCGACTTGTCGCCGCCGCGGGCATACCAGCTGCCGAAGCGGTTAGCGAGGATCTGCGGCAGCCGGAACTGCTCCTGCCTGACAAAACCCCGATAGGCGTCCGGATCGTTCATGACGAGGTCGAGCACCGCGGTCAGTCCCGCCGCGGTCGTCACCTGGATGGCGGACCAGAGGCGTCCGGCGATTTCCTGTGGATAGACCTTGTTGACGTAGTTCTCTTCCCTGAGTTCGCCTTCCTGCCGGCCGGTCACTGCGACGTAGATGACCACGACATCCTGCAGCGTCTGCGGCACCGCGTTCTCCAGGATCCGCTTGAGCGTGTCGCGGTCCTGGTTGAGTTTCAGGTCGTTCATCAGCAGGCGTACCTGCTCGCAGTGACCGGGATAGCGCATGGTCTTGTAGTTCATCTGCTCGCAGCGGTCACCGTAGGTTTCGCCCAGTGAGCCCAGTCCGCCGGAGGTGTTGAACGCCTCGTAGGAGGTACCGTCGATTTCGATTTCCTCCAGGCCCTCCAGTGGCGCGGCCTCGACCAGTCGGCCTTCGGCGATGGCCAGGCAGGGGTTGCCATACTCGTTGATCAGGCCTTCGGTGGACCAGGTCAGCGAATACTTGAGCACGTTGTTCGGATGCTGCGGCAGTGCGCCGACACGCAGCTTGACCGAGCGCAGGGAGTCGAAGTGGGTGATCAGTTCATTCGCCGCGATTGAAACGAAGCCTGGTGCCAGGCCGCACTGCGGCACGAATGCTGTCGCAGCGCCTTCCGCGATGGCGCGGACCTTGCGGGTGACCTCTACGTCCTCGGTCAGGTCGAAGTAGTGCGCACCGGCGTTGCGTGCCGCCAGGGCTACCGTCGGATTGCAGTAGTAGGGCAGCGAGGAGACGACGGCGTCGGCCGGATGACGGGCGAGGTGCGATGCAAGGCTCGATGCCTCAGCCGCGTCCAGTTGGAAGGCCTGGACGGCCTCAAGTCCGTGAGCCTTGGCCACGGCTTCTGCCGTTGCCGCCTTGACGTCGGCCAGAGCGACGGAATAGTCGCCGGATTCGGCCAGCAGGCCGGCTATGAGCGCGCCGATCTTGCCGGCGCCCAGAACGAGTACGCGATGCATGAAGCAACTCCTGGAAAGCATTTCGGGCCCGACAACGACGCCGCGGGCGCCGGGTCAAGGCCCGATCGAGTGGCTCGAATTGTGCCAACTTGTGGACGTATACACCAGCGTGGTCAGTAGCTATTTTTGCGGCGCAACGAAAGCGTGTGTACGATGCTGAAACCTATGGACAAACCCGTTTCAAGTGCGCCCTGGACGCCGGCCAGCTGGCAATCGCGGCCCGTGCGGCAGATGCCGGTATATGCAGATGCTGTCCGACTCGAGCGCGCCGTGGCCGAGCTGTCGCGTCTGCCTCCCATCGTCGTGTCCTGGGAGGTGGAGCAGCTCAAGCAGCAACTCGGCGAGGCGCAGCGCGGCGAGCGCTTCCTGCTGCAGGGCGGCGATTGCGCCGAGAGCTTCGCGGAATGTGAATCGGACCTGATTGCCAAGAAGCTGAAGATCCTGCTGCAGATGAGCCTGGTGCTGCTGCATGGCATGAAGAAGCCGGTGATCCGTGTCGGGCGCTTTGCCGGACAGTATGCGAAGCCGCGCTCCGCCGACGGTGAGACCCGCGGCGATGTCACTTTGCCGAGCTATCGCGGCGACGTGGTCAACCGACCGGGTTTCACGGCGGTCGAACGCGAACCGGATCCCGAACTGATGCTGCGAGGATACGAACGGGCCGCGCTGACGCTCAACTTTGTGCGCGCGCTGGTCGATGGTGGCTTCGCGGACCTGCATCATCCCGAGTACTGGGACCTTGATTTCGTCCAGCATTCGCCGCTGCGTGAGGCCTACCAGCAGATCGCCACGTCGATCGCCGATTCGCTCGATTTCTTCGAGGCGCTGTCGGGCGGACAGATCCACGAAGCAAGCCAGGTGCGATTCTTCGCCAGTCACGAGGCGCTGCTGCTGCCTTACGAGCAGGCGCAGACGCGATTCATCCGGAGGCAGAACCGCTGGTACAACCTGACCACGCACATGCCGTGGATCGGTCTCAGGACCGCACAGCCCGACGGCGGACATGTCGAGTACTTCCGCGGCATTTCGAATCCGGTCGGTGTCAAGGTCGGGGCAGCCATGGACGCCGCCTGGCTGGCCGAGCTGGTGCATATCCTGAATCCCGGAGACGAGCCTGGCCGCCTGACCTTCATTCATCGCTTCGGCGCACAGGAAATCGAGGGCTGTCTGCCGGCGATGATCGAAGCGGTGCGCGCGACCGGCAAGAGTGTGCTTTGGGTCTGCGACCCGATGCACGGCAACACCGAGACTACTGCCAGCGGGGTCAAGACCCGCCGCTTCGATAACATCCTGGGCGAAGTCCAGTCGGCATTCCGGATCCACGAGGCAATGGGCTCCGTGCTCGGCGGCGTGCACTTCGAGCTCACCGGTGAGGACGTGACGGAATGCACCGGCGGCGCGCGCGGGCTGGCCGACGTCGACCTGGGGCGTGCTTATCGCTCCACGGTTGATCCGCGGCTGAACTACGAGCAGGCGCTCGAACTCGCGATGATCATTGCGGGTCATCGCCCGCGGTGAGGCCGGCACCGTGGGCAGCCATCGGCGCCGCGTCGACCTCGCGCCATTCCCCGGGAGCGAGGCCATCGATGCTCCAGGGCCCGACCGAATAACGGATCAGTCGCAATGTCGGGAAGCCAACCGCGGCGGTCATGCGTCGCACCTGGCGGTTGCGACCCTCGCGGATGGTCAGCTCGATCCAGCTGGTTGGGATCGACTTGCGATAGCGAACTGGCGGGTCGCGCGGCCATAGGTCCGGCGGCTCGGCCATGCGCTTGGCGCGGGCCGGGCGGGTCGGTCCATCCTTCAGGATCAAGCCGGCTCGCAGCCGCGCGAGGGCAGCGTCCGTTACGTCGCCCTCGACCTGCGCCCAATAGGTCTTGGACCAGTGATGCCGGGGATTCGCGATCTGCGACTGCAATCGCCCGTCACTGGTCAACACGACCAGGCCCTCCGTGTCGGCGTCCAGGCGTCCTGCCGGGTAGACGTCACGCAGGGGCACAAGCGCTGCGAGGGTGGGCCGGCCTTGCGCGTCGGTGAACTTGGTCAGCATGCCGTGGGGCTTGTTGCAAATGACGGTGGTCACCGGGTTCCTCTGCCTGCTATAGCGCGGCGTTCAACCAATGGTCGCAAAGCCTTGCGGTGGACTGCGATGCCTTCTATTCTGTTGCATCGCAAAATGAGGCGCGCGATAGGCAGCAGTCACGATGTGCATTCAGTGCCGCCAGGAATACAATGCTCGCATCGTAAATATCTATAATTCAATTACTTATAGTTTATAGCTATGGCAAAACTTGATCTTCCGGTTGGCTGCGAGCTGGCGGCTGCCATCGAACCTGACTGGTCCACGGTCCTGACCCGGCCGGCAATGGAATTTGTCAACGAACTGACGCGGACCTTTGGTCCGGAGGTGACCGCTCTGCTGGACCGGCGTCAGCAGCGGCAATCCGAAATCGATGCGGGCGCGCTGCCCGACTTCCTGCCAGAGACCCGTCAGGTCCGCGAATCCGACTGGAAGGTTGCCCCGGTTCCCCGCGACCTGCTCGATCGTCGGGTCGAGATCACCGGGCCGACCGATCGCAAGATGGTGATCAACGCCCTCAACTCCGGTGCGAAGGTCTTCATGGCCGACTGCGAGGACTCGCTGTGCCCGAGCTGGCCCAATGTCATCCAGGGGCAGGTCAACCTGTTTGATGCGGTCCGCCGAACCATCGACTTCGAAAGTCCGGAGGGCAAGCGCTACGAGCTCAACGAGCGGACCGCGGTATTGCTGGTTCGCCCGCGCGGCTGGCACCTGTACGAAAAACACTGGCTGCTCGACGGCCGGGCGGTTCCGGGCGCATTCGTGGACTTCGGACTCTATCTCTACCACAACGCCGCCGAGTTGAAGAAGCGTGGCACGGGGCCGTACTTCTACCTGCCAAAGCTGGAAAGCCATCTCGAGGCACGCCTCTGGAACCAGGTGTTCAACTTCGCGGAAGACCGGCTCGGCATCGCGCGCGGCACCATCAGGGTCACGGTGCTGATCGAGACCATCCTGGCGGCGTTCGAGATGGACGAGATACTGTGGGAACTGAGGGAATACATCGCCGGACTCAACTGCGGGCGCTGGGACTATATCTTCAGCTTCATAAAGAAGTTCAGTCATCGCGCTGACTTCGTGCTGCCCGACCGGGCACAGATCACGATGACCACTCACTTCCTGCGCTCCTATTCGCTGCTGGCTATCAAGACCTGCCATCGCCGCGGGGCATTCGCAATGGGCGGCATGGCCGCGCAGATCCCGATCAAGGCGGATCCGGTCGCCAATGACGCGGCCATCGCCAAGGTGCGTGCCGACAAGGAGCGCGAGGCTGGCGACGGGCACGACGGTACCTGGGTCGCGCATCCGGGCCTGGTTCCGGTTGCGATGGAAGTTTTCGATCGCCTGATGCCGACGCCGAACAACCTGGCCAGGCTGCGCGAAGACGTCGTGGTGACCGCGGCCGACCTGCTGGAGCTACCGGTTGGAGCGATCACGGACGGCGGACTGCGCAACAACATCGACGTCAGCATTCGCTACATGGCCTCCTGGCTTGGTGGCAATGGCTGCGTTCCCATCCACAACCTGATGGAGGATGCCGCGACGGCCGAGATCTCCCGCGCACAGCTCTGGCAGTGGGTGCACCACGAGTCGCGCCTGGCCGACGGTCGGCCGGTCACGCTCGAGCTGCTGCGCCAGGTCATGCGCGAGGAACTGGAGAAGATCCGGGCCGAGGTGGGCACCAGCGAATTTGCCGCCGGCTATTACGAGCACGCTGCGAAACTGGTGGACGAGCTGACAGCCAAGCAAGGCTTCGACACCTTCCTGACCCTGACTGCCTATCGCGAAATCGCCTGAATTGTTGATGCCTGCATCGCAGGTTAACGGACCAGAGGAATCCCTGACATGACCGCCAAGACCGCCGAGCAGCTGCGCCAGGACTGGACTACCAATCCGCGCTGGAAAGGAATCAAGCGCCCGTATAAGGGTGAGGACGTGGTGCGGCTGCGCGGCAGCCTTCAGATCGAGCACACGCTGGCGCATACAGGCGCCGACAAACTCTGGCGGCTGGTCACGACCGAGCCCTACGTCAACAGCCTCGGCGCGCTGACCGGCGGCCAGGCGATGCAGCAGGTCAAGGGTGGCCTCAAGGCGATTTACCTCTCCGGCTGGCAAGTTGCGGCAGACAACAACAGCTACATGTCCATGTATCCCGACCAGTCGCTCTATCCAGTCGACTCGGTGCCGACCGTGGTTGAACGCATCAACAACACCTTCATCCGTGCCGACGAAATCCAGTGCCAGCGCGGCATCAGGCCGGGCGACAAGGACTACGTCGACTACTTTGCGCCGATCGTCGCCGACGCGGAGGCGGGATTTGGTGGCGTGCTCAATGCCTTCGAACTGATGAAAGCGATGATCCGTGCGGGCGCGGGCGGCGTCCATTTCGAGGACCAGCTGGCATCGGTCAAGAAGTGCGGACACATGGGTGGCAAGGTGCTGGTGCCAAGCCAGGAGGCCGTGCAGAAACTGATCGCGGCGCGGCTCGCGGCGGACGTCATGGGGGTGCCGAGCATCATCCTCGCACGGACCGACGCAGAGGCCGCTGACCTGCTGACCAGCGACGTGGACGAGAACGACAAGCCGTTCCTGACCGGCGAGCGCACCTATGAGGGCTTCTTCAAGACACGCAAGGGTCTCGACCAGGCGATCTCGCGCGGGCTGGCCTACGCGCCCTATGCGGACATGGTCTGGTGCGAAACCGGCACGCCCGACCTGGCATTCGCGCGCAAGTTCGCCGAAGCGATTCGCGACAAGCACCCCGGGAAGCTGCTGGCGTACAACTGCTCGCCGTCATTCAACTGGAAGAAGAACCTCGATGACGCCACCATCGCGAAGTTCCAGCGCGAACTCGGGGCGATGGGCTACAAGTTCCAGTTCATCACGCTCGCCGGCATTCACTCCATGTGGTACAGCATGTTCGACCTGGCCCACGGCTACGTTCGCGAGGGCATGACCGCCTATGTGAACAAGGTGCAGGAGCCGGAGTTCGCCGCGCGCGATCGCGGCTACAGCTTCGTGTCGCACCAGCAGGAGGTTGGCACCGGCTACTTCGATGACGTCACCAACGTCATCCAGGAAGGGCATTCCTCGACGACGGCGATGCACGGCTCGACGGAAGAGGCGCAGTTCGACGACGACGGACATCACTGAATCGTGCCGACGCGCGGCCGCGCATTCGATCCGGGGTGCGCGCGGTGTCCGCGCCTGAGCGGGTTTCTCGCCGGGGTCCGGATCAAGAATCCCGCCTACCATGCGCGGCCAGTGTCGTCCTTTGGTGAGCCCGGGGCGCGCCTGCTGGTGGTCGGGCTGGCACCCGGCATGCACGGCGCGAACCGGACCGGCAGGCCTTTCACCGGCGACCATGCAGGAATCCTGCTGTATCGCACCCTCTACGACCTGGGTCTTTCCAGCGCGCCCGAGTCAATTGCCGACGGCGACGGACTGCGGCTGGTCGACTGCCGGATCACCAACGCCGTGCGCTGCCTGCCGCCAGCCAACAGGCCGACCCCGGCCGAGGTGCGCGAATGCAACTGCTACCTTGCCTGGGAACTCGATCGGGTTCCCGAGGGCGGCGCTGTGCTGGCCCTCGGCACGGTCGCACACGGTGCAGTATTGCGTGCCTGGAGTTTGCGGGCCGCCTCGGCCCGCTTTGCGCACGCCGCGACGCACGCGCTGCCAGGCGGGCGGCTGCTGGTGGATTCCTATCATTGCAGCCGCTACAACACCCAGACGCGGCGGCTTACCCCGGCAATGTTTGCTCAGGCCGTGTCGCTGGCCCGAGAATGGAGTCACCGCTAACCGGATCCCGGGACCTCGTTGACCGATTTCGATTCCAAGGCATATGTCGCCAGCCTGCCGCCGAGGCCGGGCGTCTATCGCATGCTCGATGCCGATGGCACGGTGATTTACGTCGGCAAGGCCAAAAACCTTCGGTCCCGGGTCGCGAGCTACTTTCGCGCCGACCAGGTCAGCCCGAAAGTCATGGCGCTGGTGCAGTGCATCGCTGGCATCGAGGTGACGGTCACCAACTCCGAGACCGAGGCGCTGCTGCTCGAATTCAACCTGATCAAGCAGCACCGGCCGCGCTACAACGTCATCCTGCGCGACGACAAGAGCTTTCCCTATCTGCACCTGTCGGCGCATGAGTACCCGCGACTGTCCTTCTACCGCGGCTCGCGCAAGGTACCCGGCCGGCTGTTTGGCCCTTACCCCGATTCGCGCGCGGTGCGATCAACCATGCACCAGCTGCACAAGCTTTTCCGCATCCGCGGTTGCAAGGACAGCTTCTTTCGCCAACCGCAGCCGGCCGTGCCTCGAGCACCAGATTGGCCGGTGCAGCGCTCCGTGTGTGGGCCTGGTCAGCCGCGAGGAGTACGCGCACGACGTCGACGCGACAGTAATGGTGCTCGAAGGTCGCAGCGCCGACCTGTCCTCGCGCCTCACGGCAAGAATGGAACAGGCGGCGGAGTCGCTGGAGTTCGAGCAAGCAGCGGCAATCCGGGACCAGCTGGCGGCGCTGGCCAAGTTGCAGGCCCAGCAGGTAGTGAGTTCTGCCGGCAGGGCGCAGCCCGACGCGGACGTGCTGGCGGTCGCCGTAAACGGGCCGGAGACCTGCATTTCGCTGATGTTCATTCGCGGCGGGCGAAACCTGGGTACGAGCCACTTTTTCCCGCGTGCGCTGGTCAGTGAACCGGCGGACGTACTGAAGGCCTTCATCGCCCAGCATTACCTGACCAGTGAAGCGCCGCCAGAGATCCTGACCTTGCTGGCAGTGCCCGACGCTGAACTCCTGTCGGCCACACTGACCGAAAGGGCAGGGCGCCGGATAGTCATCAGGCATGCTCGCAGGGGAATGAAGGCGCGCTGGGTCGAGCTGTGCCGGCAGAATGCAGCCAGCGCGCTCGAGATGAAGGTCTCCAGCCGCGCCAGCATCCGCGACCAGCTCGAGGCGCTGCGCTCCGCGCTGGGACTGGAACACACGCCATTGAGGGTGGAGTGCTTCGACGTCAGCCACACCCAGGGAGAATCCATGGTCGCTTCATGCGTGGTCTTCGGTCCGGATGGGCCAGCCAAGCAGGAGTATCGCCGCTTCAACATCGAAGGCGTCGAGCCTGGTGACGACTATGGAGCGCTACACCAGGCCGTGCTGCGCCGGTTTCGCCGGGTAAAGGCTGGCGAGAGCCCCATGCCCGACGTGTTGCTGATCGATGGTGGTCCGGGACAGCTGGCGCAGGCTGCCGCCGCGCTCCAGGAGCTGGAAGCTGCGCCGGCGGCCGTGGTCGGCGTGGCCAAGGGTGCCGACAGGAGGGCGGGGCAGGAACGCCTTTTCTTGTTGGGCCACAAATCGCCTTCTATACTGCCACCAGATTCAAGGGCCCTGCACCTGATCCAGCGGATCCGCGACGAGGCTCACCGCTTTGCCATCACCGGTCACCGCCGTACCCGCGCCAAGTCGAGACAGTCCTCCATACTCGAAGCGGTGCCGGGACTGGGTCCCTCGCGCCGCCGCAACCTGCTCAAGCATTTCGGCGGCTTGCAGGGGATACTACGGGCGGGAGTCGAGGACCTGATGGCGGTTCACGGTATCAGTCGCGTGCTCGCGGAGAACGTGTACGATCATCTGCACCCCGGCTCAAGATGACCCACCCCTACACCATCCCAAACCTGTTGACGGCGCTGCGGATCGCGCTCATTCCGGCAGTGGTGGTGTTGTTCTACCTGCCGTATGACTGGGCCGACATGGCCTGCGGGCTGATGTTTGGCCTGGCCGGCATCACTGATTCATTCGACGGATACCTGGCGCGGCGGCTCGGGCAGGTCTCGCCGCTGGGAGAATTCCTCGATCCGGTGGCCGACAAGCTGATGGTCGCCACGGCGCTGGTGCTGATCGTCAGTCGCGACCCTGCCTGGTACGTGACGCTGATGGCCGCGGTGATCATCGGTCGTGAGATCGCCATTTCCGCGCTGCGGGAATGGATGGCGGAGATCGGCGCAAGGGCCAAGGTGGCGGTCTCGGCGCTCGGCAAGTTCAAGACCATCCTGCAGATTGTGGGGCTGTCCATGTTGTTGTTCCGGCAGGACCTGCTGTTCCTTCCCATGTACGACATCGGACTGGTCTTGACCGGCCTTGCCGCGGCACTGACGCTATGGTCGATGGCAGCCTATCTGAAGCTGGCCTGGCCGGACCTGAGGGGCAGGAATCGAGCTTGACAGCGGTTGGCCCGTCCTTAAAATCCTCGGGCTGACCCTTGGTCCAGTGCGGGAATAGCTCAGTTGGTAGAGCGCAACCTTGCCAAGGTTGAGGTCGCGAGTTCGAGCCTCGTTTCCCGCTCCAGTTAACCCGCGAACCCCGGGACGCCTTCCCGGGGTTTCTGCTATAAGAAAGCTCTCTGGCTAGGTGGCAGAGTGGTCATGCAGCGGCCTGCAAAGCCGTGTACGCCGGTTCGATTCCGACCCTAGCCTCCAACCACCCGCCCTGTTCAGTCCGGCATCGGTGTCATTTGCCCGGCGAGGGCATCCTCGAATCCGAAGTTCCGAAGATCCCGCACACGCTGCGGGTAGAGGATCCCGTCCAGGTGGTCAACCTCGTGCTGGACCACGCGCGCGTGAAATCCCTCGACCGTCCGATCAATCCAGTTGCCGCGTGCGTCCCGCCCCTGGTAGCGAAGCTGGCGGTAGCGCGGCACCAGTCCGCGCAGTCCCGGTACTGACAGGCAACCCTCCCAACCGTCGTCCATCTCCTCGCCGACAGGAGTCAGCACCGGGTTGATCAGGACCGTGTACGGAATCGCCTCGACGTGGGGATAACGCGGATTGGCGTTGACCTCGAAAATGACGACCCGCAGGCCGACGCCGATCTGGGGCGCCGCGAGGCCGGCGCCGTCGAGCGAGCGCATGGTGTCGTCCATGTCGAGGACGAGCCGGTGCAGCTCGACGGTGTCGAAGCGTGTCACTGGCGCAGCCATCTCCCGCAAGAGCGGGTGGCCCATTTTCAGTACGTCGCGGATGGCCATGACAGAAGTGTAGAGGGGGCGACCCGTTACGGAAATCCCCGCTGCAGCCGATGAAAATCCGGACGCGGACGAGGCGGGTGCGGGGCTAGAGTTTCATGAGGTCGTGGCGTGCGACTTGATAGGGATTGTTTGGATCTGCTGGAGGGAAACCGCATGAAAACCTTGAAGCTCCTGGCGGCAACTGCCGCTGCAACCATGCTTGTACTCGGCACGGCCCAGGCGGGCGACGCTGCCGCGGGAAAGGCCAAGGCTGAAGCCTGTGCCGACTGCCATGATCCGGCCGACTTCGCAGGCGAGGACGCTGCAGCGCTGACCCAGATGATCAAGGACGTCGTTGGCGGTAAGACCAAGCACAAGGCCAAGATCACGGTATCGGACGCTGATGCGGCCGACATCGCCGCGTTCTGGGCGGCGGGCGGCTAATACACCCCGACCGGAGCCGATGGTGGCCGGCTTTTAGCCGGCCGTTGTAATGTCGTGCCCAGGCCAAGTCCGGCCAAATACGATGTAACTTCAAGAATAATTGTATAAATTATTGTTTTGTAAATATTTATCTATCACATCAGGGCATCTCGGTGCGGCTTGAGCAACCGTAACCAATCTGACTGCTTGCAGCGGCCGGCGACCTCTGACGTCAAGGCTCTCGTCGCACCATTTGCGCTGCGATGAAATCGGCCTGGCGAATTGCCAGTGCGACAATCGTCATGGTCGGATTCTCGGTGGCGCTGCTGGTGAACTGGCTGCGTCCGAAATGAACGACGTCTCGACGAGACATCTTGTCCGGTCGCCTTTTGGCATGACCTTCCCCCGGGGCAGTGACTATTCTTCTCAGGGCACGTTAACAGAGGGCTGCGCAGGGGGTGGCCGGGTTATGGCGAGGCGGCGGAACCGGGCTGGAATCGGCATACTTCGGGTCGTCCAATCGCCTTTGCGGCCTGCCCCGGTGGCGGAACTGGTAGACGCTGCGGACTTAAAATCCGCTGGGAGCAATCCCATACAGGTTCGACTCCTGTCCGGGGCACCATCTTCCTGACGCCGTTCGGCGACAGTGATCGGGGGCGTCGCCTGGCTGTGCAGGTCAACATGATTGGTGCAGCGCAACGACGGAAATCCACGACCCGGCTGTAGGTCCGTACATACGAACCTGAGTTCGTTGGTCTGATATAGTCGCGCCGGTTGAAACCAAGGGGTCTGGGGGTTTTGGAAGCCTTTCATCCACAAGGATTGTCGGGCCGAGGTATCCACGTATGGCGTGGCGACCGGCACGTGCTTCGTGACGTCAGCATCGACGTGCTGACGGGCGAGGTCGTGCACGTCGCAGGTCCGAACGGCACGGGCAAGACGACCCTTCTCCGGGTGCTGGCCGGATTGCTCCCGGCCGAGGAGGGCGAGGTGGGCTGGCAGGGGCGCCCGATCCGGGTCGAGCGGGATGAATATAACGCCCAGATGGCCTACCTCGGCCATGAGAACGCCTT
Source organism: uncultured Gammaproteobacteria bacterium (assembly GCA_963715485.1). Classification (GTDB taxonomy): domain Bacteria; phylum Pseudomonadota; class Gammaproteobacteria; order Steroidobacterales; family Steroidobacteraceae; genus SG8-30. Next base: position 2,205,732 of record OY970244.1, on the reverse strand, counting down.
GAAAGGCGACCTGACGTCATTCGAGAACCTGCATTACAGCATCGGCGTGCGCCGGCACCTGGGTGCGGCCGAAATCGAGAGTACGCTTGATCACCTCGGCATTCTCCGTTGCCGGGACCTGCCGGCACGGGTGTTGTCGGCGGGTCAACGGCGCAGGCTGGCCATGTCGCGGATCATGCTGCTGGGCGCGAGCCTGTGGGTGCTGGACGAGCCGTTCACCAACCTTGATGTCGCCGGCGTGGCGCTTTTTTCGGGGCTCATCGGCGACCACGTAGCGGCTGGTGGGATGGCCGTTCTGGCCGCCCACCAGGGCCTGGACGTTCCCGGCACGCTCCCCAGGCTCGTGGAGCTCAACTGATGCAGCCGACCGGACTGCTGCGCGCTGGGGCCCTGCTGTATTCGCGCGACCTGAAACTTGCCTTCCGCCGTTGGGAACAGGTGACGCAGCCAGTTGTCTTCTTCCTGATGGTCACGACCCTGTTCCCGTTGGCGCTCAGCCCGGACACCGCGCAGCTGCGGCAGGTGGCCGCCGGCATCGTCTGGGTGGCCGCGTTGCTGTCGGCGCTGCTGGCACTGGAATTCATGTTTCGCTCGGACTACGAGGACGGCACCCTCGAGCAGCTGGTGCTGTCCGGGCAACCCTTGTGGTGGCTGGCGCTGGTCAAGGCGCTGGCGCACTGGACGGTAAGCGGACTGCCACTGGTGGTGGCCTCGCCGCTGGTGGCCGCCTCGCTGGCGGTGCCGACGGAAGCCCAGTCGACGGTGGTTGTCTCGCTCATCCTGGGGACCGGCATCCTGAGCTTCCTGGGCGCTGTGGGCGCGGGCCTGACCCTGGGTGTGCGGCGCGGCAGCGTGCTGCTGTCGTTGCTGGTGCTGCCGCTGACCATGCCGGCGCTGATCTTCGGGGCGCGGGCCGTGGACCTGTCGATCATGGGCGACAGTTCGCGCGGGCCGCTGCTGCTGCTGACCGCGATGTTCATTCTGAGCCTGACCCTGGGGCCGTTTGCCACCTCGGCCGCCCTCAAGGTCAGCATGGAGTAGGGATAGATGTGGACCTGGTTTCATAAGCTGGCCTCGCCGCCGCACTTCTACCGGATTGCGGGGCTGACCATTCCGTGGTTCTCGTGGCCGGCGCTGATCCTGATCCTGGTCGGCCTGTATGGCGGCCTGGTGCTGGCGCCCATGGACTACCAGCAGGGCGAAGGATTCAGGATCTTCTACGTGCACGTGCCCAGCGCGATCATGTCGATGTTCATCTATTCGACCATGGCCATTGCAGCCGGCATCGGCCTGATCTGGCGGATGAAACTGGCGCATGCGGTCGCTGCGGCCTCGGCCCCGATCGGCGCCTGGTTCACGTTCTGTGCACTGGCGACCGGATCGTTGTGGGGCAAGCCGATGTGGGGTACGTGGTGGGTGTGGGATGCCAGGCTCACGTCCGAGCTGATCCTCCTGTTCCTCTACCTTGGATTCATCGCGCTGCGGTCGTCCATCGAGGATCCGCAGCGCGCCGATCGAGCCGCCGCCGTGCTGGCACTCGTTGGCGTGATCAACTTGCCCGTGATTCATTACTCGGTCGTGTGGTGGAACAGCCTTCACCAGGGCTCGACCATGTTCAACCCGGGCGCGATGTCTATCCAGATGAAGTGGCCAGCGCTCGCCATGCTGTTCGGTTTCATGTTGTATTACGGCGCGGTGCTGTTCGTCCGGCTGCGGGCAGAGGTCATCCGCCGCGAACGCAACGCCACCTGGCTCAGGGAGGAGCTCGCTCGATGAACCTTTCCGATTTTTTCTACATGGGCGGCTATGCCGCCTTCCTGTGGCCGGCATACGGACTGGTCCTGTCCGTGCTGGTCTATAACGTTTGGAGCGCGCGCCGCGCGCACCAGGAAGCCCGCCGCGCCGCGGTGCGGCGTCTGCAGATGGAGGAGACTCGCTCATGACACCCCGTCGCAAGCGCATGATCGCCGTGGCGGCGATCGTGATTGGCGTAGGCGCAGCCACAGCCGTGGCGCTGCAAGCCTTTCAGGAAAACATCATGTACTTCTACAGCCCGTCGCAGGTGACCGGCGGGGAGGCACCGCGAGGCCGTGCTTTCCGCCTGGGCGGCCTGGTCACGACCGGCAGCCTGCAACGCACGCCGGGCAGCATCGAGATCAACTTCCTGGTGACTGATAACGCCGAGACCATCCCGGTCAAGTATTCCGGGTTGCTGCCCGACCTGTTCCGCGAAGGCCAGGGGGTCATTGCCCACGGCAAGCTGAACGACGGCGGCGTGTTTGTAGCCGATGAAGTCCTGGCCAAGCACGACGAGAACTACATGCCACCCGAGGTCGCAGACACGCTCAAGACGCCGCAGTCAGCCGGGGGCGCATCGTGATTCCCGAACTTGGTCACTTTGCTCTGATCCTGGCGCTGTTGCTTGCGGCGGCGCAGGCATTCTTCGGGCTGGTCGGCGCATCCCGCGGCAACGTCGCCTGGATGCGCGCCGCGCAGCCGGCGGTCGCCGGGCAGTGGGTGTTCCTGCTGCTGTCCTTTGGCGCCCTGGTCTGGTCGTTCATCCAGTTCGACTTCTCGGTTCGCTACGTCGCCATGACGTCGAACTCGCTGCTACCCCTGTTCTACCGGATCGCCGCGGCCTGGGGTGGCCATGAAGGATCATTGCTGCTGTGGGGCACGATGCTGGCGACCTGGTCGATTGCGGTCGCGGCCTTCAGCCGCAGCATGCCGCTGCCATTCAAGAGCCGCGTCCTGGGTGTGCTCGGCCTGGTCAGCATGGGTTTCCTGATGTTCATGCTGTTCACCTCCAGCCCCTTTGAACGGCTGGTGCCTGCCGCGGCAGAAGGCAATGACCTGAATCCGCTGTTGCAGGACGTGGCGCTGGCCATCCATCCGCCAATGCTCTACCTCGGCTACGTCGGCTTTTCCGTCGCCTTCGCCTTCGCCTGCGCAACCTTGATCGAGGGCCGGCTTGACGTGGCCTGGGCGCGCTGGGCACGGCCCTGGACCTTGGCGGCATGGCTGTGCCTGACCATCGGGATCACGCTTGGCAGCTGGTGGGCCTATTACGAGCTCGGCTGGGGCGGCTACTGGTTCTGGGATCCGGTCGAAAATGCGTCCTTCATGCCGTGGCTGATGGGCGCCGCGCTGATCCATTCTCTCGCGGTCACGGAAAAACGCGGCCTGTTCAAGAGCTGGACATTGTTGCTGGCCGTGGGCGCCTTTTCACTCAGCCTGCTGGGTACGTTCCTGGTTCGCTCCGGCGTGCTGGTGTCGGTCCATGCATTCGCTACGGACCCTGCCCGCGGACTGTTCATCCTGGGCTTCCTGGTGGCGGTCATCGGCGGCGCGCTGGCGCTGTATACCTGGCGAGCGCCGGTGCTCAAGTCCGATGCCGGATTCGAGCTGCTCTCGCGCGAGGCTTTCGTGCTGTTCAACAATGCGCTGCTGGTTGCGGCCACCGGCCTGATCCTGCTCGGTACCCTCTATCCGTTGTTCATGGATGCGATGGAGCTCGGCAAGATCTCGGTCGGGCCGCCGTACTTCGGCGTCGCCTTCCTGATTCCGATGGTGCCGCTCCTGTTGCTGCTCGGCGTGGGGATGCACTCGAGCTGGAAGCGCAGTCACATCGGCCCGATCGGCCGCCTGTTCGGCGTCCTGCTGGGCGCCGCCGTGGTGCTGGCGCTGCTGGTCAGCAAGTTCGCGTATGGCGAAGTCCACTTCATGGGGGTGGTCGGCTTCACCGTGGCGTTCTGGGTCATGGGTTCAGCGCTGTTCGAGCCGATCAGGCGGGGAGGTAACCTGCGCGGCATGCCGGCCGGCTTCTGGGGCATGACCCTGGCGCACTTCGGCGTCGGCCTGTTTGCGCTGGGTATCACCGGCGTCGAGTCCTACCGCATAGAAAAGGATATCAGCCTCGGTGCGGGTGACGTGACCGAGCTGTCCGGCTATGAGTTCAGGTTCGACGGGACGAAGCAGGTCCGTGGTCCGAACTACGATGCGATCGAGGGCACGGTGGTGCTCAGCCGGGACGGCAAGGCGTTCAAGACCCTGCATCCGCAGAAGCGCTTCTACGCCTCCGGTGGAAACGCAATGACCGAAGCGGGTATCCACGCGACACCAACCCGCGATCTGTTCGTGGCCCTTGGCGAGGACCTGGGCGCAGGCAAATGGAGCATGCGGGTGCAGTACAAGCCGCTGATCCGCTACATCTGGCTGGGTGCATTGTTCATGGCGCTCGGTGGCCTGGTGTCCGCGACCGACCGTCGCTATCGCGTGAAGTTGCCCGCGACCGTTCGCGCGCCGGGCGGGAAGATGGCGGGGGAGGGAGCGAGGTGAGCCGCTATATCAGGTTTCTGATTCCGGCCGGGTTGTTTGTCGTCCTGGTCGGTTTCCTCTTCATCGGCCTGCAGCGCGATCCGAGCGTGATCGACTCGCCGTTGATCGGCAAGCCGGCGCCGCAATTCGTGCTCGAGAACCTCGACGACCCGGCGCTGCGGGTAGGCACGGCTGACCTGCAGGGGCGCATGTACCTGTTCAACGTCTGGGGTACCTGGTGCGGTGGCTGCAGGCAGGAACACGATGCGTTGCTGGCCATCTCCCGCAGCAATGTCGTCCCGATCATCGGGCTCAACTGGAAGGATGACCGCGGACTGGCGCAGAAGTGGCTCAACCAGCTGGGGAATCCTTACGAGTTGGTGGCCTTCGACCCGGAGGGTCAGGTGGCGATCGACTGGGGCGTATATGGTGCACCGGAGACCTTCCTGGTTGCCGCGGATGGAACAGTCCTCGCCAAGCGCATCGGCGCGATGGACATGACGGTGTGGCAGCGTGACTTCCTGCCGCTCATCAACGGGACCGGGGGCAGTTCATGATCCGCGCCTTCACGGTCGCACTGATGCTGGCCTTGTCGGTCAGTGCGTTTGCCATCGACCCCGAGCCGGCCTTCAGTGATCCGGCGATGCAGGAGCGCTATGAGAACCTGACCCGCGAGTTGCGCTGCCTGGTCTGCCAGAACCAGACCATCGCCGATTCCAATGCGGGCCTCGCCCAGGACCTGCGGCGCGAAGTTCGCGAACTGATGGTTGAAGGCAAGAGCGACGACGAGATCCACGATTTCCTGACGGCGCGCTATGGCGACTTCGTGCTCTACAACCCGCCGGTCAAGCCGCGTACCTACCTGCTCTGGGCAGCGCCGGGGCTGCTGGTGATCTTCGGGATGGGAGCGGCCGTTGCGGTGGTGATGCGCCGGGCGCGAGCCGCGCGCGACAATCCGGCGACCCTTGAGAACGACAGCGAGACGGGGACCCTGTGACAGTATTCATCGTGCTTGCCGCCTTGCTGGCGGCGCTGGCGGTCGCGCTCGTCGCTTGGCCGCTGTTTCGCCCGCATCCGGATGCCGAGGGCTCGGCCGTTGGGGCCTCCCGCGCTGCGGCAGCGGTGGTTGCGGTCAGCATTCCGGTGCTCGCGTTCATTGCGTATTTCGCCCTCAGCGACTGGCCGTGGGACCCTCAGGCACGGGCGCAGGCAGCGGGCCCTGGCGGTGGGGCCTCGGCGCCTTTGGAGCAGATGGCGAGCCAGCTCGAGGATAGACTGAGTCGCGAGAAGGGGGACTCGGAAGGCTGGAAAATGCTCGGCCGCACCTATGTCGTGATGGGTGACTTCCCCAAGGCGCTCACCGCTTATGGCCAGGCCTATACCTTGACCAGTGGCTCGGACACCGAGGCGCTGCTTGGATATGCCGAGGCGCGGGTGCTGGTCAACGAGGCCGATTTCGAGGGCGAGGCCGGCCAGTTGTTCGAACGTGCCCTCGAGGTCGAACCAAACAATCCGAAGGCCCTGTGGTATGCGGGACTGACTGCTTACCGGAAGCAGGACCTGTCCACGGCCCGTGCCCGCTGGACGGCGCTTCGTGACCTTGGTGGTCCGCCGGAGATCATGCAGGTACTCGACCAGCGCATTGGCGAGATCGACGCGGCGATCGGCCCGGCTGCCGGGACCGTCGCGACAGCCAAGATGCAGCCGGCCCAGGCGGCGCCTGTCCCGGCGCCGGTTGAGCCCCAAGAAGTCAGCCGCTGGCGAAGGGATCGCCCTGCGCATCGAGGTCGCTCCCGGCCTGGCTGGACGCGTGCCGGCGGGCACGACCATGTTCGTCCTCGCTCGAAGCGGCACGGGTGGACCACCGCTTGCGGCGGTCCGTCGCTCGAGCAGTGAACTACCGCTCGATATCACGCTGACCGACGCCAATGCGATGATCCCCGGGACGTCGCTCAAGCAGGTCGAGTCGCTTTCGCTTGTAGCGCGGGTATCGCTGACGGGCCGGCCGGTTGCATCGCCCGGCGACCTGTATGGCGAGGTTCGCTATGATCCTGCCTCGTCGGGTCGAATCAAGCTGACCATAGACCGGGTCGTCGAGTAGCGACGATCCGGGCTGGTCGCGGCGACCCTCCCAGGAGTCCGTCGGTCAGGCCAGCATGGGACGAAGCAACGTCAGACTGAAATTTGCCCGCACCCCGCGGTTGGCCGGGAATTACGCGCGTGCCTTGCTGTCCCGTCGCGCGCAACTGCTGCCTGACGGATCGACCATTCCGCGCCTCGAGGGCGAGATTGCAGAGGTCAGGATTGATCCACGCCATCTGGCGAGGTATCGCGCAATCTGTGGTTTCGCCAGTGACGGGCAGTTACCGATCACCTATCCGCACGTCCTCGCCACTCCGGCGCAGGTGGCCCTGATGACCCATCCGGAGTTTCCGGTGCGGCTGATGGGGCTGATTCACATCAACAACGAGATTACCTGGAGACGCCCGCTTTCCGACCGGGCGAACTATGGCCTGCGCTGCTGGGTCGAGGGGCACAGGGACACTGATCGCGGCCAGGAGTTCGATCTGCACATCGACCTGCTGGATGGGGACGGGGTTGCCTGGTCCGGGTGCAGCACCTTGCTGGCCCGACATGTTTCGACCGGGCAACAGGCCGCCCGGAACGCGCGGGCGGCGCTGCGGGCGCCCAAGCCCCCGTCAGGCCAGCCCGTCGTGGAGGTGCCGTTTGTCGCGAACCACCGCATCACGCGCAGCTACGGGCGTGTCTCCGGGGACGTCAACCCCATTCACCTTACAGACTTCACCGCGCGGTGGTTCGGGTTCGACCGGGCGGTAGCGCACGGCATGTGGTCGATGGCGCGTTCGCTGGCAGCGCTTGGCCCGGAGCTGACCCGGGCACCCTGCCGCGTGCCGGTCGAGTTCAAGCTGCCGCTGTTCCTGCCGGCCGCAGTACGGCTCGACCATTGGACCAACGATGGGCAGTGGCCGTTCGTGCTGCGCGATGCTTCCAGCAAGCGTCCGCACCTTGCCGGCCAGGTCGAGCGATACTGAGATGCCGGCAGCGCGCATGGCGCGAAAGTTGCTCGGCGCGCGCCAGGGCGAGGAACGCGCCGTCATCGTCGCGTTTGCCTACTTCTTCCTGTTGCTGTGCAGTTACTACCTGCTTCGACCGGTGCGCGACGCCATGGCGTCCAATGCCGGGCTTGGCCGACTGCCAGAGCTGTTTACCTATACCTTCCTGGTGATGCTGGTGATCACGCCGCTTTTCGGAGCGCTCGTGTCCCGGGTCCGCAAGCGGCGACTGCTGCCAGTCGTCTATGGATTCTTCGCGCTGAACATGTTTGGTTTCTACCTGGCATTTGATGCGGATCCCGGCTCGGAACGCACCGCGGCAGTCTTCTTCGTCTGGCTCAGCGTCTTCAACATGTTCGTCGTGTCGGTGTTCTGGAGCTTCATGGCCGACGTGTTCCGCGGCAACGAGGCCAAGCGCCTGTTCGGACCCATTGCGGCCGGTGGCAGCGCCGGAGCGATCATCGGTCCGCTGCTGACGCAGTCACTGGCCAGCGGACTGGGAACGGCCGGCCTGATAATGCTTTCCATGCTGCTGCTGCTGGCGACCATCCCGTGTATCCGCGCCCTCGGTCACTGGTCGGTCGAGCGACACGGCGAGGCGCCCGGTACGGCCGCCGAGAGCACCGAGCCGATCGGCGGCGGTGCCCTGGCCGGCGTGACCCTGGTGGCCCGGACACCCTACCTGCTGGGCATTGTCGCCATGCTCGGTCTCGGTGCGGTAGCTGGCACGTTCATGTACCTGGAATTGCAGCGTATCGCTTCGGCAGCCTATGAAGCCACCGCGGTACGCACCGCATTCTTCGCGCGGCTCGACCTGGGCGTCAACTTGCTGGCCTTCGTGCTGCAGGGCGTCGTTACTACCCGGATCATCGGACGCTTTGGGGTCACTGGCGGCCTGGTGACGATGCCGCTGGTCGCGTTCGGCAGTTTCATCTGGCTGGCGCTGGCTCCCTTCCTGCTGCCACTGGCGATCAGCCAGGTGATGAGGCGGGCCGGCGAGTTCGGTGTGGCCAAGCCCTCCCGCGAGGTGCTGTTCACCGCGGTTGATCCGGAGAGCAAGTACAAGGCCAAGAACTTCATCGACACGGTAGTCCAGCGAGGCAGCGATACGGGCGCCAGCTGGATGCACGGCTTCCTGCAGGCGAAAGGATTTCTTCTGGCCGGTTACGGCGCGCTGTGCGCACTGATCATGGTCGTGCTGGTGGCGATCGGATTCGCCCTCGGGCGAGCCTACATGGCGCGGGAACGATCGGCCGGCGCCACCGCTTTGACTGCGGAAGGCTGACGACCGGGAACTCAAGGCGCCGAGGCAGGTCCTCTGCATGGACAGCACCAACGAGTGGAAACATGGATGATTCACGGGTGTACCCGTTTCGACATCCTGCAAAGACGTTCACACGCCGCGAGGCAATGCTGCTGATTGGTGCTGGCCTGGCGGTGCCGAAGGCGGGCCTGGCGGATGCGGCCAGCGCCGGACGCCGCCGCATCCCCGGGTCTGGAGAAACCCTGCCGGCCGTGGGGCTGGGCACCTGGCAGGCCTTCGATACCCCACCGCAAGGCGCCGAGTTCGTCGCGGCCGCAGCGGCACTCAGCGCGTTCCTGGACGGGGGCGGACGCGTCATCGACACCTCGCCAATGTACGGGCGGGCAGAAGCGCGCCTTGGTGAGATGCTCGACGGGCAGCCGCTGCTGCAGGACGCGTTCATCGCCACCAAGGTCTGGACGCGCGGTCGGGAGGAGGGTGTCCGACAGCTGGAGGAATCGCGCCGGCTGCTGGGAAGGCCAACGCTGGACCTGGTCCAGGTGCACAACCTGCTGGACTTCGACGTCCACTGGCGCACGCTTCAGGACGCACGCGAAGCTGGCAAGGTTCGTTACCTGGGGATTACCCATTACCAGGCGGCCGCGCATGATGAGCTCGAACGGGTGATGCGGGCGGTGCGTCCCGATTTCCTGCAAGTCAATTATTCGCTGGCAGAACCCGATGCGGCGTCGCGACTGTTGCCGGCCGCCCGGGATCTTGGGGTCGCAGTACTGATAAACCGGCCGTTCACGAAGGGCGCGATGGTCGATCGGGCTCGGGGCAAGTCCCTGCCTTCGGTGGCCGCGGATCTGCGATGCAGGAGTGCGGCACAGCTGTTCCTGAAGTGGGTGCTGGGCGAGCCGGCCGTTACGGTGGCACTGGCCGGAACCCGCGATGCGCGCCATGCCGAGGAGAACCTGCAGGCCGCGATGCCGCCGCTGCCGGATGAGCCGCAAAGGCGCGTCATAGAGTCCTGGTTCGCGTCCCTTTAGACCCCGGAATTCGTTCCCGGGAACCCCTCAGCCTAGGGTGCACTCCCTAGCGGAAAACACCAGACTGCTGGCATGGGTCGGCAATGCAGTGTCTGCGGCTGATCCGGTCCAGACACCGCGATAAGCCAGGAGAGAGCCATGATTGAGAACTTCAACAGCATCATCAACGAAATCAAGACGAGCGAGTTCGGCAAGACCACCCGCAAGTCGGCGCAGGTCATCCTGAAGGCGAACATGAACGCCTGGACGACCACCCGCGACGAGCTTGGCAAGGTCATCGGGCTGGCCGTGAAACAGAGCCGCAAGTTCACCCGCCAGTCGCGCAGCGCGACCGAGGAAGTGGTCGAGAACCTTTCTGATGCCGCCAACGAGCGCGTCACCAAGGTCGAGAGGCGCTTCCAGGAAGGCGTGAACAAGGTAATCCACGATATCGGCCTGCCGACGGCTGACGAGGTCGAGAAGCTTTCCAGGAAGGTCAACCGGCTCTCGAAGGAGATCCAGACCAAGAAGACCGTTGCCAAGCGCCGTGTGCCTCGCAAGAAGGCAGCTGCCAAGCGCAGCACGCGCCGCGCCGCCTGAGCCGGGTTCCGGACAGACTCTGACTGATCCCCCCTCGGCGCTGGTGTACGATCGGGTCACCGACGTACACCGGCGCTTTTTTATGCCCGCAGAACCCCGGACCCGGCCCGCGCGCCAGACCCGCAAGCGAATCCTCGAAACGACCCTGGCGCTCTATAACGACCTGGGCGAGCCAAACGTGTCGACCACGCTCATTGCAACCGAGGTTGGCATCAGTGCGGGCAACCTGCATTACCACTTCCGCAAGAAGGACCAGCTGATTGCGGCCTTGCTGGAGCAGTTCGTCGGCGAGGTCGAGGATCTGCTGCCCCCCGAGACCTGGCGGGCGCGGGACGTGGAAGACGCGTGGTTCCTGCTGCACGTCATCTTCGAGACAATCTTGAAGTACCGTTTCCTGTTCCGCGACCTGTCCGGGATCATGTCGCGGGATCGACGGGCAGGGCATCGCCTGACGGCGGTCTTCGCGCGCGCGGTGGATACCTCGCGTGGGATTTGCCTGGGCCTGGCGGAGAGCGGGCAACTCGAGGCGACTCCCGCCGAGATCGAGGCGCTGGCGCGCAACGTCACCGTGCTCACCCTGTACTGGCTGTCGTTCGATACGGTCCGGAACCCCCGCCGGGACCAGCCGGGGGACGCGATCGCCGCCGGTGTCTACCAGGTGCTGATGCTCGTAGCGCCCTTCATGAAGGTTACCGGGCGGGCCAACCTCGAGTACCTTGCTTCGCAGTACCTGTCGCGGGGGTCGTAGAGGCGCTGCGGAAGAAGTTGGCCGGCTTCGACGAGCGCGTGCCCCGATACCGGCAACTTCACGATGCGCTAGCGAGCGTGATAGTCGCCGGGAAGTCTCGTTCCGACGTGCTGCCAGGAGAGCGGGCGCTGGCCAGGATGACAGGGTTTTCCAGGGTGACTGTGCGGCGTGCCCTGGCAGAACTCGCGGTCCAGGGACTCGTTCATCCCAAGCCGGGCTCTGGTACCTACGTAGGTGAAAGAATCGTCCGTTCCCTGTCACGGCTGACCGGCTTCACGGAGGACCTTCGGGAGCGTGGACTGAATCCGCGGGTAGTGTTCCTGGACAATTCGTCGGGCGAGGCGACCGCGGAGGAGGCCATGGCGCTGCTTGTCGGACCGGGCTCTGGCGTAATCCGGCTGCGACGGCTCAGGTACGGTGGGGACCGTGCTCTGGCCCTGGAGCGCACAGTGGTTCCCCAGAACATCATCCACGACCCGGAGCTGGTCCAGGAATCACTATACGAAGCGCTGGAGTTGCTCGGCTGCCGGCCAACCCGGGCGCTGCAGCGAATACGCGCTGTGTCGATCGACGCGGAAGCAGCCGGACTGATGGGGGTTGAGTCCCAAACCCCCGGCCTCGAAATCGAGCGCCGTGCATTCCTGGCGGATGGCCGTGCGGTCGAGTTCACGCGGTCAATCTACCGCGGAGACGCCTATGACTTCGTGGCCGAACTGGAAGCGAAGCCGTCCTGAGGGATCGCACGGGCGAGGGTGGAAACCCGACCATGCCGGGCTATTGGGTAGTCCCTGTATCTTGGATATATGTATGATTTGACATAATATACATTATGCGAACTGAACAATATGGAGCTGCTGGGCCCCTGAATCGGGTTCGTTTCTGTTCCAGGATCGTCCTAACCCCGTTCCAGAGGCCTAAGTAAATCGATCTTCTCCAATGAGATAGATCGTCTTTCTAAGCCAAATTGCGAAGTGCAAAGCGGCAACGCTTCGCCCCGAACGCTGCCAATGCACGTTGGGGAAGCCAGGGTCGGTGTTCTCGTTCGGGGTCCCGCTGTGAGGCGCTCTGCGGATCACATCCGGTGTCGCCGCGATGTCGGTCGTCATCGTGAAGCGCTTGTGGTCTCTTTTGACTGCTTGATAAGTGCCCTGATGACCGTGTTCGTGTCGCGGCTCGGGATCTTGGCAAGGATCGCGCAGCGGGTGTGCCGCTCGACCAGGTTGACGATGTACTGGCGCGTACCTGATCTTCCACGCGAATCGCCGCATCCGCCGCGTCGACAGGCAACTGGCCGACCTCAGGCGATCTCACCCCGGGCTAACCCCATGCCTAGACTGGCACCGTACCCAGACCATGACAGCTATGCTGTTTTTTTGATTGTCTGCAGTCACCGCGATGTCGGTCGTCATCGTAAGCGCTGTGTCCTTTTACCTTGATGCTTACATTTCTTCTCGGCTCGTGCACTTCGTCTTACGATACTTGCGCGTACCTCTCCACCGATCGCAGCATCCGCCGCGTCGACAGGCAACTCGCCGACCTCCGGCGATCTCACCCCGGCGCGGCCCCGGGGCTAACTGCACCGTACCCAGACCGTGACATGGGTCGCTTACCGGCCAATAGCTGGCAGTCGGGAGTCGTTGTTACCCGGTGCTATCTTCGGTTTCTGGGGTGGCTTTTCGCGACGCGTTCATTTCCGCGCCTGTAGTTGCCGGTCAGTCTCGCCATTAGAAGTTGCTGCTCATTGAAACTCATGTCGGCGATATCCGATTCAAACTCTGCGGCTTTGGTGCCTCGCAGCGTAGTGGCTGTCCTGCCCCGATGCGAAATGATGTATTGGTCGTTGACTCGCCGAAAGGAAAAGCCGAGATCATGATCTCTAGTCATTGGGTGGGACCTGCGCAACAACGGATGGAGTCTGTCATTGACTCCACTTTCAAGCACCGGGACGCTCGTCACCATGGGATCGTTAGCCCAGCGAGAAGCGCTTGTGGTCGGCCATCTCCTTGCCCCGGTCCCAGGTCAGTGAGCGATACAGCTCCCGCGGTAGCTTGTGGGCCTGCTTGATCAGCGCGTTGACCACCGTCTCGGTGTCCTTGCTGGGCACCTTCGCCAGGATCACGTAGCGAGTCTGACGCTCGACCAAGGTCGCGATCGGGCTGTTGTGGCTACCGAAGAACAGATCGCCTTCCCAGTGACCAGGCACCGCCCGGTCCTCGGCCTCGGCCGGCCGCTCACGGATCGACACCGTCTCGGTGATCCGGCCATGATCGAGCGTCTTTTGCGTGTGATGGCGCGAGCGTCGAATCCCGCGCGTGCGCCGCAGGTGCTGCAACAGCTCTTTCTTCAGCGCCCCGCGGGCCTGGATGAAGAGGGTGAAGTAGATGGTCTCGTGCGACACCTGGCGACTCTCATCGTCCGGATAGGTGCGCTTCAGCCACCCAGCTACTTGGTGCGGCGACCACTCGAGCTGCAGCTTCTTAGCCACCAGGCGCGCCAGTGCAGGATGGGCAGCCAGTTTACAGCGCTTCGGCCGCCGGGCCCGGTCCCATGCAGCCTCATCGGCGGTGCTGGCCCGATACGCCTCCCGGCCACCGTTGCGGTCGATCTCCCGGCTCACGGAACTCACCGCCCGGCCCAGCGAGGCCGCGATCGTGCGCACTGACAGGCCGGCCATCAGGCCGCGGGAGATCTCCTCCCGCTCCGCCAAGGTCAGGGCCAGCCGGGAGCGACGCCGCGGTGGCCGACGGATACCGCCGGTCCTCGCCAGCATGCCCTGTACCGTCGTGTGGTGCCGGTCAAACAGGCGGCCGATCGCGTTCAGCGACTCACCTTGCCGCCAGCGTTCCCACATCAGTGCCTTGTCGGCTTCCGTGTAGTGAATCCGGGTCCTATATCCCATCTGCAACATCCCCCCCGCGACGTCGCGAGTCTAGGTGTTGCATCGATCATATGAATCCGCAGTCGTTAGCAGACATCGCCAGTGTGTCTGCCCGGGCGAGAAAAATGCGGGATGAGTTTCTGGATCTCCTCTCCCTTTCATTCCTGTCGATGCTTTCCTGGCGACCAAATCGGCGCGTCGTACATCTGTTTGGCGAAATTGAACGGCACGTCTTCCAGTTCGGTAGCCACGGTGTCGTTCCAACGATTCAGAAAACCGATCAGGCAGATCATGCCCATGATTTCCATGATGGCCCGGCCGGAAAAGTGCCGCTCCAGTTCGCGGAAATGCTCATTCGTTGCCGCGTTTGGCTGTTGCCCGGCGGCCAACGCCAGGTTGAGGGCCGCCCGCTCGGCCGGGGTAAACAGATCGCTGGTTTCAAACTCCCAAACGGCGGCGATTTTCGCTTCATCGGCTCCGGCCATTCTGACGGCGCCATGTGCGGTATGAGCCTGGCAATAACGGCAACCCGAGGCGCCGCTGACGATGGTGGCAATCATTCTCTTCAGGACGGGATCCAGTTCTCCAGGCTTGTAAACCACGTCCACAAGTTGCTTGGCAGCCTCCAGAAACTCCGGCCAATGCGCCATCGTCAATACATCATTGGGAGTAAACCCCATGAGTTCTTTGGCATATTCAAGGTTTTGACGAGCTTCTCTGGGAAGGTCTTCCAAATCCAGGGGCTTGATTCTAGTCATGTCATCTCCAGTTCCAGATCATCTCCAGTTCCAAAGTGGTTGGTTCAAAGGCGTTGAGCTCCAGTATGGGCCCGCGTACCTCATTCGCGCGGCCAAACCAGGCACTGGTTGAGCCGGTGAGTTCGACATTCCGACGGCAGTGCTGGATTACTTCGTGGCGCCAGCTCGGTATATCAATTAGTTAGCGACGATATTTCACAGGAATTGTTGGATCTTCGCGGTGCCGCTGGCTGCTATCGGCCGGATACTTCCACGAAACGACTTTCAGTCCAGTTCCCCTGCCCCGCCCAAAATGCCGGGCGTGGCATGTGGAGGTGACTTGCATTTCCGCCCAGATCTGCAGCAAGAGTACACTCTGTCGCGGCCGCAGGTGGATGCGGCGGATCGAGACAACTAATTGTGTTCTTTGTGGGGGGATGATCGTGAATATCTCAAAGACGATGGTGGTTTCTGCTGCGGCGTGCTTTGCGTTGGTGACCTTCATGGCGGTGGCGGGAGACACCTCCAAGGAAGCCGAAGCAATTGGGGCGGTCAATGGCGCCTGGGCCGGCTTTTACAACGCAGGCGATGCAGACGGAGTTGCAAGTCTTTACTGGGATGATGGCCACTTGATGCCGCCCGGTGTTCCGACAGCAAAGGGACGAGCGGCCATTCGCGATGTCGTCGCGACCGACATCGACGGCGCGAAGGCGGCCGGGCTGACGATGAATATCGACCACGGTCCGATCAGCGTTTCCGGCAACTTGGCCTGGCAGGACGGGACCTTCAAGGTCACTGATACGGCTGGCACGGTGATCGACGCCGGGAAATACCTCTCCGTCCTGGAAAAGCGAAATGGAAAATGGCTCCTGCTACGGGATATCTACAACTCTGATATGGCGCCTGCGTCGGCCCCGGCTGCCAATTGATGCACTTCGGCTGGGCGACCTATGTCTTTACCTGCTGTCAAACAGATCCAGTAGTTACACGAACTACGACGTTGTTGGAGCGTAGGTAAGTTAGTGACCTTGCCGCGAATGGCCGGTGCTTCGGGCCGGTCAAGTTGGCCTTGGTGCTCCCCGGCCTTGTGCCGGGGACGCCCCTGACGAGCGGCATCGAAGAATCCATGCTTGGTTCGCTACATTTGTCGATCATGCTCAGGCTGATATTTGTGAACCAGTAGTCTTTACGTTCCGAGTCATCATCGGTAGCTTGATTCCTGCATGGACCCTCTGTGCAACCTGAGACCGCGTTGGTCATTGGCCTGCCAGCGCGGTTTCGCCATTTAGAACTTCGGAATCGAGTCCTGCGCCGGCCCGGAGCGATCCCGCCGGCTCCGCCGGCCGGGCCGGCTACCGGCCGGTAGCGGACATTGA
Organism: uncultured Gammaproteobacteria bacterium; assembly: GCA_963715485.1. Classification (GTDB taxonomy): domain Bacteria; phylum Pseudomonadota; class Gammaproteobacteria; order Steroidobacterales; family Steroidobacteraceae; genus SG8-30. The sequence continues at coordinate 2,189,728 of OY970244.1, read as the reverse complement.
CTGCGCCAGAAACAGCTATCAGTTGCTAGACGAATCCGTGGCAGTCCGGCCACCGACTCACGTAGCCGCCATACTTCGCACCGGACTGCGCATGGCGATCGACCTTCGATGTGCAGCGATTGGACACATCCGGACGCTGCAGTAAGCATTGCCTGGTGAGAGATCATCTGCCACTGAGTGGCTTGTTCTGGCTTGCCTTTCTACGATGGAGTACAGGGATGCAGCGAGAATCGAAGCCCTGTGCTACGGCGTGTCAGGGAACTGGATCGATAGCGGCGCTGTCGCCACGACGGCGTAGGCGCGGCGCCAATATCAGAGCGGCACCATAAAGGGCCATAGCGATGAACAGAGTTGCGGGACGCGAATACTTGAAGTCTTGCCCAAGCATCTTCAGGCCGATGACGACCAGCAACGGGTAGACCAGCCATCCCCACTCGCGGAATCGGGCACGGCGGCCGAGCCAGGCGAACAGGAGCGTAGCCACGGAGAGCACCACTGTGCTGATCGTGGCGAGCAGCCCTGAATCTACACCGCCACCCGCCTGCACCCCGGCAGCTGACGCGATATAGCCGATGACGAGGCCACCGACTGCCCCAAGGAACACGAGAATAATGACGCACCTGGCCCCGCTTGCGATGTTGTCGCGACCCCGGTCCGGTTGCGCTGCAGCGAGCCATGCCACGAGTCCGCCAGCGACCAGCACCACGTGCATGGCGGCATTCGGCTGGCCCCACGGGCCGAGTGCACCTGCCGCAAGGACCCGCATGCAGTAGCCCAGCACTCCCGACGCGATGCCAGCTGCCACGAGATATGCGGCGCCATGAAGTAACGCAAACAGTCGTCCGAAGCGTGACCACAGCCCCGTTGTCAGCACCGCGAGTACCGCAAACGCCACGCTGACCAAGCCTCCGCCGAGTACGAGTGTGAAACCGGTTAATACCAGCACCAGTCCCAGGGATGTATAGAAATAGACGTTGCGCCAGCTGTCCTCCTGCTTGTCGATGGCCACGACGGCCACGCCATAGCACGCAGCGCCCAGGACAATGCTGATTGCCCCAAGTGTTCCCGGAGGGATGCCGGTAGCTCGTGTCAGATATAGCGCCCCGCCGAAACCTACAAGCAGGGCGACAAACGTCTGCGCGACCTCGAAGGCGCCTACGCTGCGGCCGCGGACCAGCGTGCGGATCCCGATGCTCGCCAAGTAGGTTCCGAGCAGAAGCAACTGCAGCAGTATTGCAAGATGCGGCGCATCCTGGTTTTCTGGGGCCAGCACCCGTAGAGTCGCCCCCACGACGGCCACATCTGCGGCCAACGCAACCGGCCATCGCACCCCCCACCAACCGAGCGCGTAGCTCAACCACAGAGTGGCCAGGCCAAAGGCGACGAGGTAGAAGGCAAATGGTGGGACGTTGCCCGTCTGGATGAGCAGCCAGAAACTGGTTGGCAGCGCCCCGATGACGGCGATCCACACTACCGCGCGCATTCGATGATGCCACGCGACGAACAACAGTCCGGTGGTCAGCACCGCCATGCCGGCGACGCTACCGGCGCCGGTCAATACCTTGAACCTTGTCGTCGCCTCGACCAGTAAGGGGAACGCGATCATCGCGGTCGCCATCGCGTGGAATACGGCGGCTGGAACTCGCTGGCGCCCACCCGCACGGTCTGCGAAGAAGAGCCAGGCCAGGGCATAGACGAAGCCCAGGGCAAGGCCGACCCTCGGCACGAGCACACCCGCGTCGGTCATGGCGCGAAGGAAGAATCCACCCGCAATGACGAGCATGAGACGGCCAACAAGGGAAACAATCGCGATCGGGTCGTAAGGGCCGACGGTCGTAGCATCGGCTGCTACGGCCTCCGCCAGCCCCTCCTCTTGCTCTTCCTTCGGCGCATCGGCCTTGGACGCGGTTACCTCCGGGCGCTTCTCCTCTAGCGCCTCGAGGCGCCGCTCGAGCGACAAGACAGCAACCCGAAGTTGTTCTACAGTCGCCTCGAGGCGAGTTGCCCGATCGTCCACGGCTCCCCTCCCACCGCCAAATCCCACCTCTTGCGCCCATTCCTGGTGCGGTTGGCGCTTAGATGAAAGCAGCTTGCGGCCAGGATATTCATGAGTGGTTGCCGCATGGACTGGCGTGACGACACCGGAATTCCGCGTACAGGCAGTCACTAGTGCCTCCTTGACTGCCGTCATGTGCCGATTGCGGATTCCCAGAGGCGATCTGAGGGAGACCTGATCAGTGCCCCCAACCGAACTGCGGCCAACGACCGGCAGCACCCGCCCATCAGGTGCTTGAGAACGGTTGCGGTTGAATCATGATGTCGTCTGATGTCATCTTTCGTCTGAAGAGTACTGACAAAAAGGGGCATTCGATGTCAACCGATGACTATTCAAGGAGGCGGCTGCTGGTCGAGGGAACTGCCGTGATGACGGCACTGGCGCTGGGTCGCCTCGCTTCGCCCGTGCTCGCCTCGTCACAGCAAGCAGGTGGGCCGGTCATTGACTCGGCGAAAGATGTCGCATTGCCCGCAGCCGCCGCAGGAACGATCACGATAGGTAAGGATCTGGTTGTCAATCGCCTTGGATTCGGTGCGATGCGCATCACGGGCGAAGGTATCTGGGGTTACCCCAAAGATCGTGACGAGGCAGTCCGTGTCCTGCAAGCTGCCGTCGCACTCGGGGTCAACTTCATCGATACGGCGGACGCCTACGGGCCTGCGACAAGTGAGGAACTCATCGCTGAGGCGCTGCATCCATATCCGAGTGGACTGGTGATAGCGACCAAGGGTGGCCTCGTCCGGCCGGCACCGGGGAAATGGGAGCGCGATGGCCGGCCTCGGCACCTGCGCGAAGCCTGCGAGGCGAGTCTCAAGCGCCTGAAGATCCAGCACATCGACGTATACCAGCTGCATGCGATCGATCCCATGGTGCCGCTTGAGGATTCTCTTGGCGAGTTGTCGCGCCTGCAGGAGGAAGGAAAGATCCGCCACATTGGTGTGTCGAACTTCAAGGTCGACGAACTCGAGCGCGCCAGGAAGATCGTCGACGTGGTATCCGTACAGAACCGCTACAACGTCGCCGACCGCTCGTCGGATCCGGTCCTGCAGGTTTGCGAGCGTGACGGGATCGCGTTCATACCGTGGTCACCCCTTGCCCAGAGTTCTCGCGATTCCGGCGCGGATTCGCGTGTGAAGCTGGAAACGCTCGCCGCCAGACGGGGCATATCAGTTCCCCACGCCGCGATCGCATGGCTGCTCATGCACTCAAAGGCGATGCTGCCGATCCCCGGGACTTCGAAGCTGAAACATCTCGAGGACAACGTAGCGGCGGCATCCACGAGACTGACGCCCGAGGAGATGCGCGAGCTAGGCTGAGCGCCTCGCGGAGCTGGAGCCGTCGTCAGCCCGCGAGAATCTCCCTGCCGGCGGTCCGATGAGGACGGCTGACTAGGATTCCATACTATTGCGAACTGGCTGGTTTGGGTCATCGTCCTCGTCTTCGAGGTCGACGGAAGCCGACGGCGGCAACTTCGCGATGATCTCCTCGAGCATTGCTACGTGCTCGGCCTCTTCTTCCCGCAGCTCCTCGAACAGCGCCTTGACGTCCGGCTGGTTCACGTAACGCAGGGCCTGGTCGTAGAACTCGAAGGCCTTCTTTTCGGAGGACAAAGCCACGTAGTACGCCTTTAGCGGGGACATGTACCGACTGGGCGCGCCGAATTCGGGAGCCTCCACATCGAAGATGTCGTCGAGCTTGACCTTCGGCGGCTTATCACCAAACAGTGCGAGCCGGCGCTCGGCGAGCTGCTCACCGTGCTTGTTCTCGTTGACGGCCATCGACTGGAATACCGCACCAGCGCCATCAGAATCACCGATTCCAAGTTGTTCGGCGAATTGCGTGTAACGCTTGTGCGCTTCAAGCTCGATCACAGCGGCGAGATCGAGCGCGTCCATCAGTGAAAGTTTGGAGAAATCGAGTCTCGTGGACATGGGGCCTCCCGCTCCAGTACGACGCACCCCGTTGCGGGGGCGTGATCCTGTTTGGTGGATTGAAAGTTGAAACTACAGTTCTTGCTAGGAAGAACGCTATCACCGCGCCGATCGTCCGGTCAAACCAAGGTTTTGCCGTTGCCATCACGGGATCATCCATAGGGGCTGAGTCAGCGCCCTCCCCGCAGGTCATAAATGCCGTTGCAGGGATTCCGAACCACACCCCACAATTAGGCGATCACCCTTGGTGCAATACGTCCTGCATGAATGAGGTGCCTTCCTGGGCTTTCCCCAAGAGATAATGAGCTGACGCGAAACCACAGAGTTTGAGGTAAGACATGCTCTCTAGCTACCTGAATTACGGGATCATCCTGGCGCTGGCGAGCCTGCCCATGAGTGCCACGGCCGCGACACCTGCTTCCCAGCTCGTCCGCCAGGTCGAACAGGTCACCACCCAGCTGCCTCGCGGCATTCTGCCCAGCCTTTACGACGTGGCGGTGACGCCGCACGCGCAGTCCCTGACATTCGACGGCGAGGTCACGGTGACCCTTGACGTGCTGCAGCCTACCCGAAGCATTACCTTGAACGCCCTCGACCTGGAATTCATCTCGGTCTCGCTGAAAGCCGCCGGTGGTACGGAGCTGCCGGCACCACAAGTTTCCGTGGATGCTGCCCGGCAGACGGCTACCTTCACCTTCGCCGCGCCGGTGTTGCAGGGCGCCTACCACCTGACCATGCGCTATACGGGCAAGATCGCGACTCAGGCAAACGGCCTGTTTGCAATCGACTACAACACTGCAGCCGGCAGGAAGCGCGCACTGTTCACGCAATTCGAAGACGCCGATGCGCGCCGTTTCTTGCCGTGTTGGGACGAGCCAGCGTACAAGGCCATCTTCAGGCTGAAGGCGACCGTACCGTCATCGGACATGGCGATCAGCAACATGCCTATCGCCACCACAGTCGATATCGGTGACGGCCTTACCCAGGTAACTTTTCGGCCTTCGCCCAGGATGTCCTCCTACTTGCTGTTCTTCTCCTCGGGCGACTTCGAACGTGCCACTACCACGCCTGGAAGGACCGACCTCGGCGTGGTCACCCAGCGCGGCCTGCTCTCGCAGGCCGGGTTTGCGCTGGAGTCGGCCGGACGCATCCTTGATTACTACAACGACTATTTCGACAACGCATACCCCTTGCCAAAGCTCGACAACATTGCCTCACCGGGCCGCAGCCAGTTCTTCAGTGCGATGGAGAACTGGGGTGCCATTTTCACGTTTGAGCACACGTTGCTGCTGGATCCGACCATTTCGACCCTGGCCGACAGACAAAGGGTGTTCGCGGTGCAGGCGCATGAAACGGCACACCAGTGGTTCGGCAACCTGGTGACCATGAGCTGGTGGGACGACCTGTGGCTGAACGAAGGTTTTGCGTCATGGATGGGAGCTCGCGCGACGGAGCAGCTGCATCCGGAATGGAACACTCAGCTGCGGGCCGTGGCGGCGCGTGAAGCCGCCATGAACCGCGATGCCATGGCCACCACACATCCCGTCGTTCAACACATAGAGACTGTGCAGCAAGCCCGCCTGGCGTTCGACTCGATCACGTACCGGAAGGGCCGCGCCGTAATCAGCATGCTCGAGGACTATGTAGGCCCCGACAAGTGGCGCGACGGCGTACGCCGGTACATCAACAGGCACGCGTATGGAAACACCGAGTCAGACGACCTGTGGCGCGCCGTGCAGGAGGCGTCAGGCCAGCCGATCCTCGACATCGCGCGGGACTTCACCCTGCAGCCGGGGATCCCAATGATCAAGGTGGATTCGGCTCAATGCCGCGACGGCAAGACCACGCTGACGTTGAGCCAGGGAGAGTTCACGCGAGACCGGCCGGAGAAGAAGCCGTTGTCCTGGCGCGTGCCGGTCATTCTGCAGACCCTCGACGGTGAACCGGTGCGGGCTCTGGTCGTCGATGGCCACGCCGGTGTTGATGATCTCCCCGGTTGCGGTCCGCTCGTCGTCAACGCCGGCCAGCACGGTTACTACCGCACCCTCTACGGCCCAGCCGGGTTTGCACGGATCCGCGACAGTTTCGGCCAGCTTCAGCCGATCGATCAGTTGGGCGTGCTTGCCGACACCTGGGCGCTGGGCATGGCGGGTCTACAGCCCGCTCCAGACTTCCTTGAACTCGTGCAGTCTGTCTCGGCCGACGCAGACCCGCAGGTCTGGCAGGACATTGTCGATGATCTCAAGACGCTGGATAGCTACTACCGCGGTGAAGCGGCACGCCGCGCAAGGTACCGCGAGTTCGCCAGCGAAAAGCTGCATGAGGTGTTAGCTCGTTTGGGTTGGGATCCCGGGGCCCGCGAGCCAGACCCGGTCAAGATTTTACGCCTGCGGCTGATCGAGACACTCGGTACGCTGGCCGACCCTGCGGTCGTCCAGGAGGCTCGCCGTCGCTTCGATGCGCAGAACAAGGACCCGACCGCCATGCCCACCGTGCTGCGCCGCAGTCTGCTTCGGGTCGTCGCCGAGAACGCCGATGTGTCCGCCTGGGAACGCATCCACGCGATGGCCCGGGACGAAAAGACGCCGATGGTCCGGGACGAGATGTACCTGCTGCTGTCAATGAGCCGTGATCCGGCGCTCGCTTGGCGGGCACTGGACCTGGCGCTGACCAGCGAGCCGGGCGCGACGGTCAGCGCTTCGATGGTCCGCACCGTCTCAGCGGAGCATCCGGACCTGGCTTTCGACTTCGCCGTGGCACACAAGGATCAGGTGGACGCGAAGATCGACCCAAACGAACGCATTCGATACTACCCGTCGCTTGCCGAAAGCTCGCACGATCCGGCGATGCCCGGCAAGTTGAATGCTTTTGCCGACAAGTACATTGCCGCCGGATCGCGGCGTAGCGCGGACGCCGCTGTGGAGAACATCAGTTACCGTATCAAGCTGCGCGCCGAAAGACTGCCGGCAATTGATGATTGGATCTCGCCGGCGCAATCAGTCAAGGCCCACTAGAGGTCCCCGCCGCCCGGATTCTGCCTGCCTCGCGCAGCCTGGTAGCCTGTTTGGGTAGTAGTCACTCGGCGGGTCCGAATGGCGTGAAAACCGTCAGCGCAGCTGCTCAGGTGAAATACTTGGCTTCGAAAAACTACTAAAAAGCCATATATTCAATTAGTTAATGGTATTAATTAATGTAATATATATTTTACTGTGGGTAACTGCTCGGGCCCGCCCGTATAGCGCAACGTTGCGGCTGACTCGCAACGGGCCAAGAGTTGTTTGGGAGAGCACGGCCTTCAGCGCACAGGCCAGCTTTTCGTGTCGCCGCAGATCATGTCGTCAGGGTTTCAATCTCTATGGTGACATGGACCAGCTCCGAGTGAATCGCGAGTTGGCGGCGCACGTCATCCACTGTCATCGTGACCTCCGTTGCCAGGCTAACGATACAGCCATACTTGCCCTTGCCGACCCGCCAGACGTGCAGGTCCTTGAGGAAGGTTGGCTGCGGCAGATCTCGCATCGCTCGACGTACGTCCTCGACCACCGGTGCATCCATTTCGGCGTCCAGCAGAACCCGGCCGGTGTCGCGGAGCAGACCGAAGGCCCAGCGCGCGACGAGTACGGTTCCGGCGAGGCCCATTACAGGATCCAGCCAGGCAGCGCCGAAGTACTTGCCGCCAACAAGTGCTGCAATTGCCAGTACTGACGTGGCTGCATCAGCGACGACATGCAGGTACGCTGATCGCAGGTTCAAATCATGGTGGTGACCGTGATGCTGATCATCGGAGTTCTCATGGTCATGTGCGCCGGTAGACAGCAGCCATGCTGACACGACATTGACCAGCAATCCCAGCATTGCCACCGGTAGCGCCTCGTCGAATCGAACAGGCTCGGGACTGACGAGTCGGCTGACCGATTCGAATCCCATGTAGGCGGCGACGCCGATCAGGAACACAGCGCTGGTGTAGCCACCCAATACCTCGATCTTCCACGTGCCAAACGTAAACCGGCCATCGTTCTCGTGACGTCGCGCCAGTGCGTATGCGCCAGCCGACACCCCGAGGGCCAGGGCGTGTGAGCTCATGTGCCAACCGTCGGCCAGCAGCGCCATGGACCCGAAGACGGTGCCGGCTACGATCTCGATCAACATCATCGCGGCGGTCAGCCACATGACTTGCCGGGTGCGGCGCTCCGCGAGCGGATGACGGGTGTCGAAGACGTGACTGTGAGTCGAGTTGGTCGGGGGGTCCATGGCAGTATTCCGAGGGTCAGGTAGAGGCGCTCGGGAGCACCTTCAAGGATCAGCGCGAATGTGCCGGGAGCCTCCAGACGCTCGGTGCCGCAGCAGCCGGACGGGACCCCGGTTCGACCCGGCAGCGATGGGCGTCATGGACCGAGCGCAGCACCTTCCTGCAACTGGCGCTGATACTCAGACTCGTCAAAGTGTCCCAGTGACTTCTCGATCAAGCCATCGGCGCCAATAGTCCACTCCTCGTACCCGCTTATGCGGACGGCCTTGCCACTGCCTGCCGGGCCGGTGTTGGTGCCGGTCAGGGTCCAGTGATAAGTGACGTAGCCGTCATCGAGGCTGAGATCGTCCATTGTTACAACCATGTCCGGGAAAGCGGTCATGAAATGCTGGGCCGCCGCAGTGATCGCGGTGCGGCCAGTCGACGGGATTCCATCGTTTATCGTCAGGGAGCCATTCTCCGAGAAGAACGACGCAACGCTTGCTGCGTCCTGACTGCACCAGGCGGCCGTGTACATTGATGCAAACGCCTTGAGCGTCGCGGTGTCCGTCGGCGTTGTCCCGGAGCCATGACTCCCAGTGGATGTGTGCGTGGTCATCTGGAGTGCCAGCATACGCCACTGTCCCTTGCGGTTGACGTAAGTAGAGGTGTACCTGAGCACCGACGAAGTATCTTCCTGCCCCGCTCCGCCGAATCGCAATTCGGCCGTTCCGAAGACTATCGCAATATCGCCTTCGACGAGGGCCGTTCGTTCACTGATGGTCTGCCCGACCATGTTCATGCGCAGGACACCGCTGATCAGCGCTTCCTTGTCCGATGTCCGGCCGTTGCTGGAGTTAAGGACAAAACGGTCGTCGACGAGTCGCCGGAGCGTTGCCTCGTCACGGCTCACTTCTGCGGCAATGTATTCATCCTCGACGGCAAGAACCTGCTGTACTTCGATCCTGGATGAGTCGTCAGGCACTTCGGTTGTCAGCCCTGCAGTCGGTTGAAGAAAGGCCAGAAAGATCGTAACGCCGAACAGCGTCTTGCTCATTATTATCCTTGCCTGGATTGAATCTGCGAATCCCTGCTGAAGATGGGGTCGGATTTCAAAGGCGATCGATTCCTTCTGCTAGAACTGATAGCCGAGAAGATCGACCAGTCCACCTGGCCAGGTACGTTCCGTAAGTGGCTTGACCATCAATTCGTCAAGCGGCTGCTCCGCTATGCCCAGGGTCTCGTGCTCATGGATCCTCATCCAGCGTAGCGGGTTGGCGGCCCTGATGAAACCTTGCTGATGATAGATCCTGGGATCCTCCGCGAAGAGTACAAGGAACTCGATTCCGGTTCGCCGGCCGAGCTTCTCGACCTCCTGGAGCAGACGGCGCGCGAATCCCTGTCGGCGGGTCGATGGATCGACGCACAGGTCAATGATCCCGAAGATGCTGGCGGGACCGGTTGTCGTGGAAACGACCCGATGCTCGAGTCCGAGCTGCCCGACCAACCTTGTTCCTTCCATGGCCAGCATACGTCGCGGGGGAAGCTGCTTGAAATAGTTGCGGTGCCTGGTGAACTCCCAATCCGGAAAGGACGCCGCCAGCAGTTGGCGGATTTCTGCGGCCTGGCCCCGCTCAATCCTGAATTCGTCGACAAGGCAGATTTGCATGCTTTGCGGATCGGACTCGAAGCTGTAGTCGCGCGGGAGCCACTGGGGAAGCCGCGCTGGGGTTCCGCGGGCGCCGGTGCGAATCTTTAGGGCGCTCTAGGGCTTGAGTGAAGCGTAATAGGCAGCCAGATCGGCAACGTCTTCGACGCTTAGTCTCTGGCCCATCTTCGTCATCATCTTGCTGCCGGAGCGCTTTCCACTGCGAAAGTCTGCAATCGCCTGCGTGAACTTCTCGGCGGGCATGCCCGCGATCGACGGAATCGTATCCCCGTCGCCGGTGCCGTCCGGGCCATGGCAGTCTGCGCAGTCTTCGGACTTCGCCTTGCCGGCGCCAATCTTGCCGTCCGCTAGTGCCGCACCGGCTGCAAGTACCAGGCATCCAAATGCGAGGATCGGTAGCGAAATCTTGTTCATGGCTCAACTCTCCTCTCGGGCGGTTCAGCTCATCCGCCATGTTCGCTTGCGCACTCCTGAAAGTCGATGCGCGCTGCTGCAGCGGATTCTGGCCGAGCGCCACCTAGACAAGGCTCTGGCTCGCTCCATCGCCGAGACCAATCGGCCCCAGTGTATCGGGGTCCACACCTTCCAGGCAGGCTACATTGAAGCCGAACTCGTTCGGGTTGCTGCGGCGCTGATGGTGGGTGTAGATCCCGCAGACACTGCAGAAATAGTGCCGGGCTTGCCCGGTATTCCACCGGTACAGGGTCAGCTTTTCCTCGCCCTTGACGACCCTGAGACATTTGAGCTGGACTCCGGCCATGATCGCGCCTTTGCGACGGCACAGCGAACAGTTGCAGCGACGGAGGTCTTCCAGACCGTTAGCGAGCTCCACCTCGAAAATGACAGCACCACAATGGCACGAGCCAGTTCGTTTCTCCATGGAACTCTCCCGCGCTACGAAACTCCGGTATGTCCGTGGAGCACCGCTATGGCGCGTCTGGCTCAATGCTGCCCGGATCAGGTCATGATCCGGCGTCGGACTGGCAAGCTATCGCTGCCAGCCGAAGCCGGATCATCAACGAAACTCAGGGCTTCAACGTAACGTAGTAGGCCGCGAGGTTGGCAATGTCTTCCGCGCTCAGCTTCTTGGCGGCCTTGACCATCATCTTCGCTTCGGCACGGGTACCGTCCTGGTACTCCGTCATCGCCTTGGTGAAGTCCGCCGCTGACAGGCCGGCCAGCGCGGGAGTTTCGTCGTCGCCCTTCCCGTCTTCGCCATGGCAGTCCGCGCAGGCTTCCGACTTGGCCTTGCCCGCAGCGGCGTCGCCGCCTGCCCATGCGGCGCCGGCGCCAAAGGCCAGGCTCAAGGAGGCCAGAATTGTCAGGGCTGTCTTGCTCATAGATCAGATCTCCAGGTGGGGGCTCATTTAGGATCATGGATAGAATAGTCGTTCAAACTGAACCTGACCTGAAAATTCGACCTAAGCCTAATGTCAGGTCTGGCGGGCTTGAGGGCCCCCGTGGCGCCACTCGCTGAATTTCGGGTGACGGTCACCCTCGAGATAGTCGGCAATTTCGGCCGCCGGCGCTGCCGGTGGGGCCAGGCGGCCCTCGGCAGCGAACTGCTTGAACATCTGCACCATTGGCATGACGGCTTGTGACGCCGAGCGTGCGGCGGCCTGCATCTCAGTGTCCACGATTCCGGGTTCGTACGAAAGAAACGTGGCATCGGCATGCTGCCGGCCGGTCGGACCATCGTCTTCAAGCTCGGCTGCCAGGACCATTCCGGCCATCCTGAGCGCTGCCTTGGAGGTGCAGTAGGCGGCCATCCCCGGCAATGGACGGGTTGCGGCACCCGACGACACATTGACGATCCGTAGCGGGCATCCCGGCCGGCCCCGCCTCAGCAACAGGCCCATTAGCGAGACCGGGGCGGCAATGTTGACCGCATAGACCTTCAGTAGCTCCGCAGGATCGATTTGCGGCACCGGTCCGAGAAGAGCGATGTGGGCTGCGTTGTTGACCAGCCCCAGGCGCCCTACTCCCGGATCCGACAGCCTGGCGCCGATGCTCGCCTCGATCCTGCCGATCATTGCCGCAGGGTCCTGCAGGTCAACGCGGAGATGGGTATATCGATCGGTTTCGATGACCGACGGCCGCCTGGAGACACCGATGACGCTCCAGCCCCGGCGCAAGAGTTCGTGGGCCAGTGCATCGCCTATCCCGGAGCTGGTGCCGGTGACGAGCGCCAGCCGCATTCCGGTTGCTGCCGTTGAGCTCACGAACCGGGCCTGGCCGTGACACGCCGCTGGAATCGGGCATACACGAACTCCTGCGCGGTCTGCCACGGCGTCAAGTGTGTTTCGCGGCGTGTTTCCAGCAGCTCGAAACCGCCGCCAAGTTCCCGCTGCAATGAGCCTTCGTCGTGACGCATGACTTCAAGACCGCTGCACTTCTCCGGACCGTCGAGCGCGAAGGTCGCAATGATGACACTGCCACGCGGGGCCAGGGTATGTTCAAGGGTGTCGACGTAGGCGCGTCGGTCGGCGGCATCTGTGAGAAAGTGGAAGACGGACCGGTCGTGCCACAGGTCATAGCGCCGCGGGGACTGGAAGTGCGTGACGTCCGCCTCAAACCACTGTACGGCACGGGCCCGGTCGCCCAGCCGCTTTCGGACAAGCGCGAGTGCCTCAGCCGAAACGTCCAGCACGGCGAGCGATTGGTAGCCCTCATCCAGGAGGCAGTCCACCAGGGTAGAGGACCCGCCGCCGACATCGATGACGCCGGCGTCGCGGCCGACACCTGCCGAGTAGATCAGTTCCAGTGAAATCGCTGGCCGTGACTGGTACCAGCTGACGGCATCCGGAGCCTTGGTCCGGTAGACAGCGTTCCAGTGAGTGCGCCTCATGCCGGTCATTTTCCGCCAGGTGACCAGCGAATCATAATGGCCAGACGAATAGCAGCATCGGTATGCCCACCATGACGACCAGTAGTTCCAGCGGCAGTCCGAGCCGCCAGTAGTCGCCGAAACGGAATCCACCCGGCCCCAGTATCAGTGTGTTGTTCTGGTGGCCGATCGGCGTCAGGAAGGCGCAGGACGCACCAATCGCGACTGCCATCAGGAAGGAGTCGGCATTTGCACCCAGCTGGGCCGCGGTGCTGATCGCGATTGGACACATGACCGCGGCGGTGGCGGCGTTGTTCATGAAGTCCGACAGTGTCATGGCGACAACGAGGACGAGCCCGAGGGCAATTATCGGCTTACCCTGCCCGACAAGGCTTAACAGCGTTTGCGCCAGCAGGTCGGCAGTGCCGGTCCGCGTCATGGCTTCGGCGATGGGAATCAGCGCGCCTAGCAGGATGATCACCGGCCAGTCGATGGATTCGTAGATCCGCCGGATCGGCACGATCTGCAGTACCATCAGGGCGACTACTCCGGCAGCGAAGGCGATCGAGGCCGGTACCAGCCCGAGGGCGGAGCACGAGATCGCGAGAGCCATGATCGCCACGGCGAGGGCGAGTTTTTGTTTGTCCGGGATCCTGATCGAGCGCTGCGCCAGCGGAACGCAGCCCAGTTCCGAGGCGAAACTGGCTAGCCCATCGGGTGAGCCTTGCATCAATAGTACATCTCCCGCCTTGATCCGGGTCGAGCGCAGACGCTTGATCGTCCGCCTGCCCTGGCGGGAGATGGCGATCAGGTTCAGTCCATGAACGGTCCGAATCTGTGCGTCGCTAGCCGAGCGGTCGATCAGCGATGAGGTTGGCATGACGGCCAGTTCCTGCAACACGACCTCGTTTCCGCGCCCGTCGTTCTTGGCCTCTTCCTTCCCTGCGGGTACTTCCTCTTCGCTGGCATTGGCCGAAGCTTCCCCTGGCGAGTCGTCCTCTGCCGCGGTCATCGAGACCGACTCTTCCAGCTTCAGCCCGAGCTGCGACAAGGCGGAGGCCAGCGACTCAGGCTCGGCCTCGATAACCAGGACGTCTCCCGGCCGGACAACTCTCCCGGGATTCGGTGCCGTGACACGCAGATCATTTCGTACAAGTCCGATGACCTGCGCATCCGCCTCGTCGAGTTTCGACTCGATCTCGCGCAAGGTCAGCCCAACGGCCTTGCTGTCGTCTGGGACCCGCGCCTCCGTGAGGTAGGTTCCGGTATCAAACCCTGCAGCTCCCTTCTGTTCCCGCGCGGGAACCAGTCGCCAGCCGACGAGCACGACGAACAGCAGGCCGGCGCCGGCGACGGCAATGCCCACCGGTGTGAAGTCGAACATGCCAAACGCGCTGGCCCCGGCCTCTGCGCGAAATGCAGCAACGATCATGTTGGGTGGCGTCCCGATCAGCGTGGTCATGCCACCGAGGATCGTGCCGAACGAGAGCGGCATCAGAACCTTGCCGGGAGTCAGATCGTGTTTCACCGCTATCTGGATGGCAACCGGCATCAGCAATGCCAGGGCACCGACATTGTTGATGAACGCGGACAGCGCCGCGCCCAAACCTGCCAGTGCCGCAATGGCCAGCGTGGCATTCGCTGTCTTGGGCAGCACTCGGCGGACCAGCGCATCGACGGCGCCGGTCGACTGCAAGCCGTAGCTCAATACCAGGACACAGGCTACGGTGATGACCGCCGGATGACCGAAACCGGAGAACGCATCGTCCGCCGGGACCAGCCCGGCTGCCACCGCGGCCAGAAGCGCTGCGAGCGCCACGACGTCGTGGCGCCAGCGCCCCCACACGAACAGAACCATGGCGGCGGAAAGGACCAGCAGGATCGCGGCCTGGTCCTGGGTCATGATGCGGTCACTCGAGGCCGTCCCTGCTGACTTTGAGGTCACGCAGCAGACCGTCGTGCAGCGCGTAGACCCAGCCGTGAATGACCAGTCGTTGTCCTCGTTGCCAGGCGTCCGTGACCGTCGGAAGGCCCGCCAGCACGCGGACCTGCTCGATCACGTTCAGTTCGCACAGCCGGTTCCAGCGAGCGGTCTCGTCGGATAGTTCCTCCAGTTCCAGGGCGTGCATCCGGCTCAGCGACCGCAACGGCGTAAGCCAGCCTTCCAGCGGCTGCTGAGCCGCCGGGCCCAGCGCGTTCCGTACGCCTCCGCAGCCATAATGGCCGCAGACGATGACGTGAGAAATACCGAGTAAGTCGACCGCATACTGCAGCACCGAAAGGCAGTTCGGGTCGTCCGGACGGACGATGTTGGCCACGTTGCGGTGGACGAACACTTCCCCTGGTGCCAGTCCCACGATCGTGTTGGCTGGGACGCGGCTGTCGGCGCAGCCGATCCACAGGTACTCGGGTCGCTGGATCGCGCACAGGCGCTCGAAGAACTGCGGATCGCCTTGTTTCTGCTGGGCAGCCCATTCCCGGTTGTGCGCGAACAGTTGTGGCAGGAATTTCATGTTGTCAGGAACCAGGTCTCTGATTGTGGAGCTGCAAAAGGCATTGTCCACCCTGCGAGCCTTGGAGCTCAAGCAGGTAGATTCTTACCCGCTTCCCCTAGCAGCTCGGCGAAGTTGATGCGAGGCTGGAAGCTTAGGCGGCGTGCAGCCTTGTCGATCACATAGACCCGGTCGATGGACCGGGGCAACCGCCAACCTCGCGCCGAGAATATCGCCTCGGCAGCTGGATAGTACGAGCGGATGACGCTGGCTGCATCCTTCCACAATGCCGTGCAGTCTTCCACCTTGAATGGGCTCGAGGCGGAGACATTGAATACTTCGAATTGGACTGACTCAAGGGTGAGAGCCAGTTGATGCGCGCGGGCGACGTCATCCAGATCTACGCCGCGATAGAGCCGGTAGAGCGCCATCAGGGAGTCGGCCTCGGGAAAGCAGCGCGACATCCTGAGTGCGGTGCACATCACCGCGTTCGACTCGGTCGCAGCCTGACAGAGTGCCTCTGCGGCGAGCTTGGTCTCATCGTAGATGTCGCGAGGTCGAGGTTCGACCGACTCGGTCACCCAGACCGCGCGGTCAACCGGCACCAGCGCGTGACCATAGACGGAAGTCGTGCTGGTGTAGATAAACCGTCGGACGCCGCGCCGTGCGGCTTCCTCGAGCAGGATGCGAGTGCCATCGATGTTTACTGAGCGAAACTCGCGCTCACCGATCAGGCCGACGTGGGGCGCATGCAGCGATGCAGTGTGAACGACAGCGTCGATACCGCCCATGGCCCGTACTACCACTGCCTGGTCCTCGACCCGACCTACTACAGTGGTTTCTGGCCCCGGAACACGATCGAATCCAAGTACTTCGTGCACTGACCCAAGCAGGCGTGCTACCGCTGAACCGACCCTGCCCGAAGAACCGGTGACCAGTATGCGCATGCGCAGTCAGCCAGTATCGGTGGCGTCTCGCGCCAGTGCGGTGAAGAAATCGCGCAAGGGAACCTCCAGGTCGCGACCTACGGTTGTGTCTCGGGACGCCGGCCGATCAGGTCCCACTTGTTACCATAGAGGTCAAGGAAGACGACCACCATGCCGTAGGGTTCTTCGCGGGGAGTCTCCGTGAAGCGCGCGCCCCTGGCTTCCAGCCGCCGGTAGTCCCGCCAGAAGTCGTCGGTTTCCAGGAACAGGAACACGCGCCCGCCGGTCTGGTTGCCGATGCTGGCCTGCTGCTCTGGCGTGGTCGCCTTTCCAAGCACGATGCCCGGTCCGGCCGACCCGGCTGGACCTACCCGGACCCACCGCTTGCCCGGCCCCATCTGGTAGTCTTCATGGACAACGAAGCCCAACGCCGCGGTGAAAAACTCAATGGCGCGGTCATAGTCGTCCACCACCAGCATGACGTTGGAAATGCGCTGCTTCATGGATGGTTCACGTCGAGAGGCAAGGTCCTCAGGATACCGCGACGGGGCGCGACATGGCAGGTTGGCTCAGGTAGATTTCCCGGCCATGGACCAGAGGTTTGTTAGGTTGTTCCTGCTCTTCAGCATGCTGCTTACTGCGGCCTGCCAGAATGCCCCCGGGCCTGCCACGCAGCCGCAGACGGCCCCGGCGGTCATTGCCATTGCCGACGCCTATGGCGCCCAGGTCGCTTCCTCAGTGCTGGATGCTGGTGGAACTGCGGTAGATGCCGCCGTGGCGGTCGCTTTTTCGCTGGCCGTGACTTACCCAGAGGCGGGTAACCTGGGTGGGGGCGGCTTCATGCTGACCTGGATGGACGGACAGGGAGCGTTCCTCGACTACCGGGAAGTCGCACCCGCCGCGGCAACCCGCGACATGTACCTCGATGTGCAAGGCGAGGTCGTCGAGGATCTCAGTCTGACTGGCCACAAGGCGGTCGGCGTTCCGGGTACCGTGGCGGGCATGTGGGAAGTCCACCGGCGCTATGGCCGCCTGACGTGGAAGGAGTTGCTGGCGCCCGCCATCGAGCTGGCCGACCAGGGCTTTCTGGTCCCGCCGCAGCTTGCAGCGAACCTGCAGGAAGAGCTTCCGCGCCTCGCCGCTGTCTCCGGCTTCCAGCGCTATTTTGGCGGCTTGCGCGGCGGTGAGATTTTCCGCCAACCGGAGCTTGCCGCGACGCTCAGGCGCATCCAGGTCGAGGGTGCTGCCGGCTTCTATCAAGGCGAGACCGCATCGTTGATAGTCGACGAGATGCGCCGGGGCGGCGGCCTGGTCACGGCCGCCGATCTGTCCGGCTACCAGTCCGTGTGGCGGGAGCCGCTGCTGGCATCCTGGCGCGATTATCAGCTGCTGTCGGCACCGCCGCCGAGTTCCGGCGGCATCGCAGTGCTGCAGCTACTCAAGTTGAAGGACCTCCTTGCAGAGGAATTCCAGGGACTTGCGCACAACTCGCCGCAGTATGTCCACCTGACTGCGGAGATGGAGAAGCGCGTCTACGCGGATCGCGCCGAGTACCTCGGTGACCCGGCCTTCGTTGATGTCCCGGTGGCACTGTTGGTTGCGGACGACTATATCGCCCGCCGCGCGGCCCGCATCGATCGCCAGTCCATCTCGGCACCAGGGTCGGTCCATCCCGGCCTGGAGCCGCACCACACCACGCATTTTTCGATCGTCGATCGCTGGGGCAACGCTGTCTCCAACACGTATACGCTCAACACCGGTTTCGGCAGTGGCGTGGTCGTTGGCGGCGCCGGATTTCTGCTGAACAACGAGATGGACGATTTCAGCGTCAAGCCCGGACAGCCGAACCATTACGGCGTGGTGGGTTCCGCTGCGAACGAGATCCGTCCTGGCAAGCGCATGTTGTCTTCCATGACACCCACTATCCTGCTGGAGGATGGCCGGGTGAAGATGGTGCTCGGCTCGCCCGGCGGGTCAACGATCATCACTTCGGTCTACCAGACCATGGTCAACGTTCTCGATTTCGGCATGTCAGCAGCCGACGCCGTAGGTGCGACGCGCTTTCATCATCAGTTGCTGCCACCGGACCTGGTCACCTTCAGCCCTTCTCGCCCGCTGCCTTCCGCGACGATCGAGGAGCTGGCGGAGCGCGGCTACCGGGTTCAGCCGCACGCCTGGGAGTTCGGTGACGTGCAGTTGATATTGCGCGACGCTGAGGGTTGGCAGGCTGCGTCAGATCCCCGGGGACGCGGCGAGTCCCGTGTGCTGTATTGAGGAGCAGGACATGATCACGCCTTTCCACGTGGCCGTGCAGGTGCGCGACATTGCCGAGGCACGCGACTTCTATGGAAACAAGCTGGGCCTGGCGGAGGGCCGCAGCACGGAGCACTGGATAGACTTCGACATGTTCGGCCACCAGTACGTGGTGCACCTCAATCCGGCGCTCGGCCCCGGGGGTCGGGTTCCACAGATCTCAAATCCGGTAGATGGCCATGGCGTGCCCGTGCCCCACTGCGGCGTCGTCATGACCTTCCCGCAGTGGGAGGCGCTTGCTGCGCGCCTGAATACCGCGGTCGACAGCTTCGTTATCGAACCCTACATCCGCTTCAAGGGACAGCCCGGTGAGCAGGGCACGATGTTTTTCCTCGACCCCTCTGGCAACGCGCTGGAGTTCAAGGCGTTCCGCGACATCGACCGGGAGCTGTTCGCGAAATAGAGGGCGCGAACTCAGGGTTCAGCACTGGCAGTTGGTGCCCCTGCTGGTGTCACGACACGAAACCCGATGTGATGGTCCGAGTATTCGGGTGGATCCTCGAAGTGGCGGTAGGCCGACCGCGCCACGTAGGGATTGGCACCCCACCAGCCGCCCTTCTCCACCTTGATTCGTCCCGTCGCCGGTCCGGTAGGATCGCGGTGGTCGCCCGACGCGTAATAACCAGGGTCGAGCCAGTCGAGCACCCACTCCATCACGTTGCCCGCCATGTCGAGCGCCCCAACCCAGCTTGCGCCAGTCGGAAAGCTGCCCACGGCCGTGGCGCTAGTACTGTCAACCACGTTGGCGCGGGCAGGGTCAAATTCGTCGCCCCAGGGATAGGTCAGCGACAACGGGCCGCGGGCCGCGTACTCCCACTCGGCCTCTGTCGGAAGCCTGCCGCCGCGCCAGCGGGCGTATGCCGCCGCCTCGTACCAGGTGACGCACGCCCGCGGGTGGTCGGCGATGGGCTCGACGCATTCGTCCGGCAAGCTCGCTCCGGCAGCTCTCGCGTCGAGGAGCCAACGCCAACCCTGGGTCGACCAATTGGATCTGTCGTCATATCCGCCGTCGTCTACGAATACCTGATAGGCGGCGTTCGTCACCTCGTAGCGATCGATCCAGAATCCCGACGAGATAGTCACTACGTGCACCGGCTGTTCGCTGGCCAGCTCGCGCTGTGCCCAGGCAGGCGGTTCGAGCGCGCCAGGATCATTGGTGCCCATGAGAAATGATCCGGCAGGCACCCAGACCTGCTCGATTCCGGCGCCATCCGTTCGCGGTTGTCCCGGGGTCTCGGTTGCGTCAGCGACGGCCAGCAGGGCGATCGCCGCGAGCGTGAAGCCGATGCCTCGGTTGACCCTTGTGACCGTTGCTGTGGCCATCCGGTCGAATCTCCCTGGAATTCTGCGGCCACATGTTAGCGTCTGGCGTCGAGAATCACCCGGCCTGTCTGCCTGGGCACGCCACACCTGGATGCACGCTTGCTGGTGCCCGCCGGGAATTCTGCCGTCCAGTTGGGATCAGGGGCAGGCCTCGACGCTGGCGGGCACCGTGCCGACGAGCAGCAGGAAGTTGGTGAACGGACCCATGTTGCCCATGGCCTCGCCGTACGGACCGGAGAATTTCAGCCGGCCAAGCATCATGCCTTTCATCGGACCGTATTCGCCTGCTCCCATCTCCTGCCACCGATCGGTCGAGGCATTCATCACGTAGTCGGCGCCCTTGTCGAGCTCCAGGGTTTCGACGGCGCCGCCGTAGACACACCGGGCCTTGCCGTCCTGCAGTGCGACACGCAACTCCACGGTCGGCTTGTCGCCGCAGTCGTTGCGGTAGACCTGCATGACCTTGAAACCGCGTGCCTTGTCGTTCTTGATCCAATCAGTCTCGACGAGTTCAGTCGTGAGCACCGGGTCGGCATTCCATGCAGCGCAGGCCTCAACCCCCCAATCGGCGGACATCAGCACCGGCTCGTCAGCGGCAGCTGCGCCGATCGCCAGGAGCGCCGTACAGGTGAAAAAGGTCCTTTTCATTGGCATCTCCAGTCAATTTAGACATGTCTAATATACACGGTCTGCAAGCCATGGCGCGCCGGCCGGCTACACGGCGGCGGCGAGACTGGCCGGGCACCGTCTTCTGCTGCAATATCGTGGTGACCTGACCTGCCCCGTAAGCCGGATCACCTTGATACCGGCAGGGCGGAGGGAACGACGGATGAAGACCTACTCCTATGCGGGTGCAGGCAATGAAGTCCTGCAGTACGTAGACCGTGGGCGCTGGCGCTGGCTCCTGTCGGTCCTGCTGCCCATGCTGCCGGTCGTGGCGATTGCCGCGGCCGAGGCGACGGGCCGGCGCGGTTTCTTGTGGATGCCGCTGGCAGTCATCTATGGCGTGATTCCGCTGCTCGACCGGCTTGTCGGCACGGATACGCGCAACCCGCCGGAAGCCGTCGTGGACCAGCTCGAGCGCGAGCCCTTTTATCGCTGGCTAACCTATCTATCAGTTCCCATTCATGTAGGCGTCCTGATTGGTGGATTCTGGTACGCGATGGTCGTCGCTCAGGGCGTCGCGGAAGTGCTGCCAATCGTAGTGTCACTCGGCTTCGTGGCTGCCCTGGGCATCAACACAGGTCATGAGCTCGGCCACAAGGGAGATCCGCAGGAGCGGGTCCTGGCATTGATTGCCCTGTCGGTATCCGGGTACGGACATTTCCGCATCGAGCACAACCTTGGCCATCACGCACAGGTGGCTACGCCGGAGGATTCCGCCAGCGCGCGCATGGGAGAGAGCGTCTACCGTTTTGCGCTGAGGGAAATACCAGGCGCGATTCGCCGCAGCTGGCGTCTCGAAACTGCACGCCTCAGGCGGACCCGACGGAGCCAGTGGTCGGTTCACAACGAGATCCTCCAGGCGCACGCAATGACGCTGTTGCTCCAGGGAGGGCTGGTCGCATGGCTCGGCTGGACGGTGCTGCCGTGGTTGATGCTGCATAACCTCTGGGCATGGTTCCAGCTCACGGGTGTGAACTACATCGAGCATTACGGCTTGCTCAGGCGACGCAGCAGTGATGGCGGGGTCGAGCGCTGCAGCGCACGGCACTCCTGGAACAGCAATCACACGGTGTCTAACGTCCTGCTGTTCCATCTGCAGCGCCACTCCGATCACCACGCACACGCGGAGCGACGCTACCAGTCGCTCAGGCACTTCGATGAAGCGCCGCAGCTGCCGAGCGGTTACATGGGGATGTTGCTACTGACCTACTGGCCCGCCCTGTTTTTCCGCGTGATGGACGCGCGCCTGATGGCGGTTGTCAGCGGGGACCTGGACCGGGTGAACATCGATCCGGCGGCTCGTGCGCGCCTGGCGAGCCGTTATGCCGGACTCGTTGCCAATCCGAAGTAGTCGAGCGCCGCAAGGGCGACCGGCTCGCCCCACTCCTGCAAGAAGTGACCAGCTTCCTGGACCAGCATTGGTTCCGGGCAGTTGCGGATGCGGCGATGCAGCGCGCGCATGATCGGTTCACCCAGCACTGGGTCCTGCATGCCGATGGCCATGAATGAGTCGCCGCGCCAGTCGTTGGACAGGAATGCGGCGGCGTCCAGCCCCGTTTCCACGCCCGGCATGTCCGGTCGCGTCTGGACGAGTTCCGGGAAACGGCGGACCGCAGCCTTGTATCGGACGTCTGGAAACGGTGCGGCGTAGGCCAGGGCCTCGGCTTCCGACAGGATCGGGGTCGAGCGCCGCATCAGGGCGGCCACATCGAGGTCGGGGTTGGCAGCATTGTATGCCCGCCAGGCATCGAAGCCCGGCCCCGCGGATTTTCCCGTGCCGAGCCCGGTATTCATGATCAGCAGCCGCGTGATCCGGTCGGGATAGTCCATCGGCAGCGTCAGCCCGAGCAGTCCGCCCCAGTCCTGGACGACCAGACAGACCTCCTCCAGGTCGCAGCGTTCGAGAAAGCGCTTCAGCGCGTCGCGATGAAACGCAAAGGTGTAGGTCGTGTCTTCGACCGGCTTGTCCGAGCGACCGAAGCCGAACAGGTCCGGCGCGATCACCCGGTGCCCGGCGGCGACAAGAACCGGGATCATCTTCCGGTAGAGATAGGACCAGGTCGGCTCGCCGTGCAGGCACACGAAAGTCGCACCTGGGTCCCGTGGACCCTCGTCGACGAAGTGCATCCTGAGTCCGTCATAGCCGCTAAGGTCATCGATATAGTGCGGCGCGTAGCCCCAGCCTGGCAGGTTGGTGAAGCGCTCGTCGGGCGTGCGGAGAGCGTCGATCAATATTTTCCGCCGGTCCGGTACAAGTAGTGCTGCATGTCCACCATCTGCATGCTCAGCCGTCGTTGCACATGGTGGGCAACACGCATGATGGCCCGCATGGCTTTGTAGACAACCACCGGGTGGCTCTGCAGCAGTTCTTCGAATTGCGGTCGGTCGAGTACCAGCACCCGGGTAGGTCCGCTGGCAATGAGACTGGCGTAGCGGGGCTCCCCGTCCATGAACGACAGCTCGCCGGCCAGCTCGCCTGCCCGCAGCGTGTGCAACACGTACCATTCGTTGTGTTCGTCGCGCTTGGTGATGGAAATCTTGCCGGAGATCGGCACATACAGGTGGCTGTTGCTCTCGCCTTCCTCGACCAGCACCGTGCCGTCCTCGCAGTCGCGAATTTCCACGATGCGGGCAAGCGCGCCAACTTCCGCATCATCCATCTCGACGGCCAGGGGCGACTGCTTGAGTGCCGCCACATTGTCGCTGATGTCCACAGGTCTCTCCCGAAATGATCGTCGGCTGCCCGCCTGGCAGCACGGGACACCAATCATACTATCCCCGGATAGAGGGTGACCGAGGTCATTTTTCGCTGGCCGACACCGACTGCGTTTGCAGCTGCGTGCGGGCCACGGCCATGCTGCCAGGAACCAGGGCGACGTCCGGCGGACTGATGTCGTCCGCATACTGGCGACAGAGTGACACCTCCCTCGCGGCGATGCGCTCGGCATCGAGCAGCTGCCGATCGGCCCGGCCCAGATGCCCGCCTCAACCTGCGATCCAGCGAAGGTCCGTTCCGCTTCCATGTCGTCGCAGCTCGCCCAGCAGCTCCAGTCGGCGCAAATGAGCGAGTGTTTCGGTCGTTGCCAGCAACCGGTTGAGTGCGTCGAGCCTTTCCATGCGGAACAGCGCAGCTGTGAGGTCAGTAGTCGTACTCGGTTCGGCGCAAAATTGGAGAAGTTGTCGCAAGCGGTCGCCATGTTCCTGCCGCAGCGCTTCGATTCGGGCATGCAGGGTCATGAAGGGCCGGCCGTGCGCAGGCAGGACAAGCGTGTCTTCGGGCAGCGATGCCAGCTGATCGAGTGACTCCAGGTAGTCGCCCAGTGGATCGCCCTGCTCGTTCGAGGGGTAGAGGCTGATGTTGCTGGAGATGACCGGCAGTACCTGGTCGCCACTGATCAATGTCCGTGTCGAATCGTCATGAAGGCAGGCGTGGCCCGGCGCGTGGCCGTCATGGACCGTGACCCGCCACCCACGGCCCAGACCAGCCACGGACAAGTCGTTTTGCAGTGTCGTCGTCGTCGGCTGGCCGCTGACGATCGACTTGTAGATACCCCCGTGCATGATCTCGCGCATGTCGTCGTCGAGTTCCACGCCCAGCCTGTCAACGAACCCATCCGACGGATACCGGGGGCCCTCCTGCGGGTCCCGCAGAGCGGCCGCTGCGGCGGCCGCCGACCGCTGGTGCATGGCTACGCCCACGTCATGTCTTTCGGACAGCCACCTGGCCATGCCGAAGTGGTCGGGGTGGTGGTGTGTCACGACGATTGATTCCAGCTCGGTGGCCAGCGGTAGCTTCTTCTCGAGGTCTTCCCAGGCCTGATGCACGGTGCGGGTCTTCATGCCGGTATCCACCAGGAACCAGCCTCGGCGGCCCGGCACGAGCCACACGTTGATGTGGCGCAGTGCGCCCGGGATCGGCAACCGGATCCAAAGGATTCCTTCCGGCAACTCGATGTAGCTGCCGGGCTCGGGGGCGTCGCACTGGGTCAGTTCGATCGTGCGTGACCGGATTTCAGGACTCACTGGATACCCGTGCCGACTATTCAATCGGGGAAGAGCTGCCAAGATACACGACCGCCTGAAGACGTCCAGCACGCGTTCACCGTGCTGTTTAATATGGGCTCGCCAGAACAGTTTTCCCGGCCATCCATGTCCCATGTTGACTCCAAGTCTGCCAGCCGCCCCGATGCCGACAAGGTGCTGGTCGACATTGCGGACTACGCCGCCGGCTATCGAATCGACAGCAATCTGGCCTATGACACTGCGCGCTACTGCCTGATGGATACGCTGGCGTGCGGCTTCCAGGCTCTGGCTGACCCGGCTTGCGCCAACCTGCTCGGCCCGCTGGTGCCGGGTGCGACCATGGCTGGCGGTGCGCGCGTTCCAGGCACGAGCTACGAGCTGGATCCGGTACGCGCTGCCTTCAACATCGGCACGATGATCCGCTGGCTGGATCTCAACGACACCTGGCTCGCTGCGGAGAGGGGGCACCCGTCCGAAAATCTGGGCGGTATCCTGGCGGTGGCCGATTACTGCAGTCGCAAGGCAGTGGCCGAGGGAACGTCACCGATGACCGTCCGCGACGTGCTCACTGGCCTGATCAAGGCTCACGAGATCCAGGGCGTTACGGCGCTAGAGATCGGGGGCAAGCGGGTCGGGCTGGACCACGTCATCCTGGTTCGGGTGGCCAGTACGGCGGTGACGACGGCCATGCTCGGCGGGAACCGTGAGCAGATCATCAGTGCGGTGTCGAACGCGTGGATCGACGGTGGGGCGCTGCGAATCTATCGGCACGCCCCCGATACCGGCTGGCGCAAGAGCTGGGCGGCTGGCGACGCCACCAGCCGTGGCGTCTGGCACGCCCTGAACGCGCTGCGCGGCGAGAAGGGGTACCCGTTGGCGCTGAGCGCCCCTGAGCGGGACTTTTACGATGTCCTGTTCAAGGAGCAGCCGTTTGTCTACAGGCGGGGCTTCGGCAGCTATGTGATGGAAAACGCGCTGTTCAAGATCAGCTTTCCGGGAGAGATCCATGCGCAGACTGCGGTAGAGTGTGCCATTCAGCTGCATCCCGGTGTCAGGAAAAGGCTTCAAGACGTCAGCAGGATCGTCATCGAGACCCAGGAAGCCGGCAGGCGCATCATCGACAGGACCGGAACCCTGGGCACTCCTGCCGATCGCGACCGCTGCATCCAATACATGACTGCGGTAGGGTTGATATTCGGCCGGCTGCGGGATGAAGACTACAAGGACGAGGTTGCCAGCGACCCACGGATCGATGCGCTGCGCGAGTGCATGGAGGTGCAGGAGAATCCTGCCTTTACACAGGAGTATTGCGCTGCCGACAAGCGCCATGTCAGCAACGCAGTACAGGTCTTCTTCAAGGATGGCAGCAAGACGGATCGCGTGCAGGTCGACTTCCCGATTGGCCATCGCAAGCGTCGTGCCGAGGGCATTCCCGCGCTGCTCGCAAAGTTCGAGAGTGCCGTCGCGGAGGTCTTTCCGGCCGTACAGTCAGGGAAGGTCATGGCGATGTTCGCCGATCCGGCCAGGCTGGACGCCGTGCCGGTCAACGAGTTTGTCGCCCACTTGACCCGCAACTGAGCCTGGCCCCCGGTTCCGGGGGAGCTGGCTCCTCAGCGAGCTGGCAACGTTCCCTGCATGGCATCGTCGTTGCAGGAACCCGGGGCGACAAGGTAGCCGACGATTTCGAGATCCTCGATCGTACCTGCCGGGCCGTGGGACGCGAGCTTGTCCACCAGCTGGGCAACGTCACGCTCGGGCGCTACAAGCTCTGCGCACTCATGACAGCTGGCGCAATGTGACCGGAACGCGGTTCGGCCGTCAATCACGATGCCATGGACCGCGGCAGGTGCCGTCGGCTCGCGCGCGGCGATCCACGCGAACGTCGCGGCCGCCAGGCCGATCAGGCCCCACAGCGACAGCGCAACCCGGCGGACTGTGACGTGCTGCATTGTGCTCAAACCAAATCGAAGCGTTCGGTGTGGATGCGCAGCGCAGCAACGTCCAGCCCGATCAAGGCAAGTTCGACGGAATCCATCATCGCCGCCGGACCACACACGAAGTACTGGTAATCGTTGCGGCGCGCAGGCAGGTATCGGCCCAGCAACTCCTTGGTTACGTAGCCCTGCTCGTAGTGGGTTCCGGCAGGCGCATGCTCGAATACCGGAATGAAGCGCAGGTTCATCTCGGCCTGCAGGCGCCCGAGATCCGCCAGGTAGGCCATGCGCCCGGGCGTGCTGCTCCCATGCACCAGCAACACCGGCCGCGGGTCGCCGCGATCGCGCAGCGTCAACAACATCGAGCGTATGGGCGCGATACCCGATCCGCCTGAGATCATGACGAATCCCATGCCTGGCTCGCGGTCGGGTGTGAAAGCGCCATACGGCCCATCGACCCAGACCCGGTCACCTGCCGACAGCGCAGGAACCTTTTCCGCCGACCAGTCGCCCAGCGCCTTGATCGAGAATTCGATCGATCGGTCCGGGCCCAGCTCGGCCGATGACGACAGGCTCAAGGGATGCTGCGATACGGACAGCGGCGAGCGAGCCGTGCTGATCCAGGCGAACTGGCCGGGCAGGTAGTCGAACCCGCGGTGGCCGACCGGTCTCAACGCGAGTGTCCTGGTGCTGGCTCCCTCGTCGCGATTGTCGAGCACCTCCCAGGGTCGCCGCCGGAGCAGCCAGGGCCGGATCATCCGGTAGCGCAGCATCAGCAGCGCCAGGGCGGCCACGTAGACAGTCAGGAGAACACGGGTTCCGAGAGCTGCAGAGAACGCACCCAGCTGCAAGGCATGCCAGAACGCGGCCGCCACGATCGTCGCTGCAGCCGCGCCGTGGGTAACCTGCCATGCCTCGTACGGGATGCGCAGACGGCGGCGGTACACGGAGACGGTTACCAGCGCGGCCAACAACCACAACGCAGCGGCGCCGGACTGCGACGGTGACTCGAAGTCGAGAGGGTTCAGTAGCTGAAGGGATCTTGGCGGCAGCGAGTAAGCCAGCGCGTGGAGCGCCACCATCAGGAGCGCGCCGATCCCCATCAATCTGTGAAACTGCATCAGGGCATCGGTTCCGAACGGCTCGGAGGCAGCGTGAAGCCGGGAAACCAGGCCGAATTCGATGATGACTACTGCGAAGGCCGTGATGCCCAAAGCCGTTGCGGCATAGTCGCGCGGCCCAATACCCGTGCGTCCATCGCCAATCACGAGCGCCACTGCGAGAGGTAACAGCACCAGCAGCAGGTAGAGGCCGAACCAGACGATGCCGCGGAACAACAGGCTCATAGTCCCCACCCCGGGGTGCGCCGCTCCGGCCTCGCCGGCGGCGTCAGTCGCCAAATATGGACAGCTGTCCCTCGCGTTCTACAGCCTGTTTCAACTTGCCCTTGCGAGCGCCCTTGCGTTTCGTACGAGGTCCGCCCCTGTCCTTGCCGCCCGCCGTGCCTTTGCTTGCGTCGGGAAGTCCTGGCAACGAATTGATGAAGCCCGCCAGGGACTCGAAAGCACCGGGGCTGACGCTGTAGCGGATGAAGCGTCCCTGAGGCGCCGCTCGCAGCAGCCCGGACTGGCTCAGTTCCTTCAGGTGAAACGACAATGTCGATGCGGGACAGTGAACCGCCCGGGCAATCTGCCCGGCCGGCGTGCCCTCTGCGCCCCCCTTGGCCACCACTTCGATAATGCGCAGACGGGTTGACTGCGACAGGGCGCCCAGCATTACCGCGTATCGTGTTGCGGGATCTTCGATCATCTTGATGCCCGCCATCGCCTTGAATTCAGGTTTCTAGGATTATCGAATTTATATCCCAAATCAAGCTGGCCCAGCTTCCAAATATTCAACCGACGTATTGCGCTCTTGCGATTTCGCGCTATATTGCGTCTGTATCTTCTTGACGGGGCACGGAATCTCTACGAGTAGCCGTCTCCATCGAGCCGAACGGCAGGCTGCCCGAGCTGTCCGGGCATCCAGAAAGCCGATTGAAAAACAATAGGTTACGGAGTTCGTAATGAATGCCGCCTGGGAGTCATTTCATCGAGCCGCCTGCGAATTAGCCTCCTCTGCTCCAATAAAACAAAGGCTTATGTCGGCTTTCTCGAAACATTTGAAAGACATCGACGTCGCGCAGCTTCCATCGGATCTTCAATCCGGGTATCTGGAACTGTCGGAATCCTTGACCCGCGTGTCGCCGCTGCGCGGAGAAACCGCGATCTGGGCGACAGTCCGTAAGATGTCGAACGAAGAGGCCGGGTTGTGCGCCCAACGGATCGTCGAGTTGCTTGGTGTCCTTGCCACGCACCAGGAGCAACAGGCGCGTCCGCGTCCGAAGCGGATGCTGTCGCTCTATTCCGCCGAGGCCTGATCCTCAGTCGAGCTTGAACTCAATCGTGTCCCAGCGCGTGGTTTCCTCATGCCGTGCCTGGCGTCGTATCGCGTCGGCCATTTCCCGTGTGTTCCACGGGACGATCTCTTCGGCGAATTCAGCCAGCTTGGCGGGCACCGTTTCGCCGGTACCGAAGGGTTCCATGACGATTACCGGCTTGTCGCAAGCCTTGGCATAAAGCGCCTGGAACTCGATCAGAACGGGGTCGCGCTCGTACAGGCTGGCCAGCAGGATGACGGCTTCGGCATCCGCCATCTGTCCGCGCAGGCCTTCCTTGATGCTTTCCTTGTCAAGCCGGCGGGGAGGCTTGTCCGGCGCGCTGAGGTTGGAATAGAAGAAGTTTACGGCGCTTTCAAGGTACTCGAAGACCCGAAAATACTCGTCATCGGGTGCGTACAAGTGACTCACGAACAGCCGGATCGGATTGTCCTGCGACATGGCTTTTCCCCCTGATCAGCTTCCTTGCCTCACCGATCGTGGCGAAGCCGGGGCCAGGTACTAGAATACGAGGTTTGAAGCCCGCCGTGAATGCACATGCGCCTGGTCCTTTACAATATCCGCTACGCAACCGGCACGGGTCCATCCTTTCACCTGCCGGTTCCCGGGGCTGGATACCTGCGCAGTAACCGCCAGGTCCTGGATCGCATCACTTCGTTCCTCAGGGGGCTCGACGCCGACATCATCGGCCTGGTCGAGGTCGACACCGGCTCGATCCGTACCGGCATGGTCAACCAGGCGCGCTTCATTGCGGACCACCTTGGTCACTACTCTACGTATCAGTGCAAGTACGGCGAAGACTCGCTTAACCAGCTCGTACCCATCGTGCGCAAGCAGGGTAACGCCTTCCTGGCAGCGCCCCGCGTTCACGGCGAGCGCTTCCATTACTTCGATGCCGGAATCAAGCGGCTCATCATCGAGCTCGAGCTCGACGAGTGTGTCGTGTTCCTCGTGCATCTGTCGCTCAAGTTCCGGCACCGGCACTATCAGTTGCGGCACCTTCACGAGCTGATTCGTCACCAGGCGAAACCGGTGATCGTCGCCGGCGACTTCAACACGTTCTGGGGTGATCACGAGATCTATCTGTTCATGCAGGCCGCCGGGCTGACGAGCGCAAATACGGCGGGCGCACCTTCCTATCCAAGCCGCTGGCCGAGGAAGGAGCTCGATTTCATCCTCTATGGCAAGGGAATCGAGCCGGTCGCATTCGACGTACCGTCGATTCAGCTATCGGATCACCTGCCCCTGGTGTTCGACTTCGAGGTTGTCCCTGGCGCCGGTGACGCCAGCGAGACCAGAACGCGGCGGGTCGAGGCCTGATGCAGCGGGGCCATCGGAGAATTCAATGAGCGGATCGCAGCGCAACTGGTCCCTCGAAATGGACCCCGACGGCATTGCCTGGCTGGGCCTCGACTGCGAGGGTGTCGCCGCCAACACCCTCGGGCACGGCGTCATGCTCGAACTGAATGAACGGCTCGTCGAGATCGAACGCATGCTGCCGCGGGCGGTGGTCGTCTGGTCAGCCAAGGACGGCGGCTTCATTGCTGGCGCTGACATCAGCGAATTCACAAGCCTGACCGACAGTGGTCGGGCCTATGAACTCGTTCGTGCGGGGCAGCAGGTGCTCGATCGATTGGAGGGACTGCCCTGCCCTTCCATCGCGGCGGTTCACGGCTTTGCGCTCGGCGGTGGCCTCGAACTGGCTCTCGCCTGTAGCCACCGCGTGGCCGCCGAGGAGGATGCCAGCTTCGGCCTGCCGGAAGTCATGCTGGGAATCCACCCGGGCTTCGGTGGAACCGTACGCGCACCGCGGCTGATCGGCGGGCCGGCCGCCCTGGATCTCATGCTCACCGGAAAGAACATCCGTGCCGGGCAGGCGCTGAAGCTGGGCCTGGTGGACCGGCTGGTTCCACGCGCAGAACTCAGGGCAGCCGCGCGGCAGCTTGCCCTGGCGCCGCCACCGCGCCGCCGAGCGCCACTGGGATTGCGCTTGCTGCAGCTGCCCCTGATTCGCTCGATAGTTGCCTCACAGGCACGCAGGCAGGTCGGTCGACGAGCGCGCGCCGAGCACTATCCGGCGCCGTACGCCATCGTCTCGCTGTGGGAGAGGTTCGGAGCGCAGGGCCAGGGCGCCTATGAAGCGGAGGCCCGCTCGATTGCGGAGCTGTTCCTGACGCCGACCTCGCGCAACCTCGTCAGGGTCTTCTTCCTGCAAAACCGCATGAAGGCCCTGGGTGGCAGGCAGGCACGAAAATTCAAGGCCGTGCACGTCATCGGCGCGGGTGTCATGGGCGGGGATATCGCGGCCTGGTGCGCCTATCGGGGCATGAGCGTAACGCTGCAGGACCGGGAGTTGCGCTACGTGGAGCCGGCTCTGCGGCGCGCCCAGGAGTTCTTCTCGCGCCGTTGCCGCCGGCCGGGCCAGGCTGACGAGTGCATGGCGCGCCTGTGTGCTGATGTCGAGGGCGGAGGCGCTTCCGACGCCGACCTGGTCATCGAGGCGATCTTCGAGGACGCGCAGGCGAAGCGCGAGTTGTATTCGCGCCTCGAGCCCATGCTCAGGCCGGACGCCCTGCTGGCGACCAATACATCGAGCATCATGCTGGAGGACTTGGCGCGGGGTCTCGTCGATCCCGGTCGGCTGGTTGGCCTGCACTTCTTCAATCCCGTCGCACGAATGATGCTGATCGAGGTCATCCATGGACAGGCAACACGTGAGGTCGCTGTGCAGGATGCGCTCGCGTTCACGCGGCAGCTCGACAAGCTCCCGCTGCCGTGTCGCAGCGCGCCCGGATTCGTCGTAAACCGCATCCTCATGCCGTACATGATGGAGGCCATGTTCGCGGCCGAGTCGGGCATTCCGCTCGAGGTAATTGATCGAGCTGCAGTCGACTTCGGGATGCCCATGGGACCAGTCGAGTTGGCCGACACGGTCGGACTGGATGTGGCGATGAATGTTGGCCGGATCCTGGCGGAGGCCTTCGGGCGCGAGGCTCCTGCGAGGGTCAGCGAGCTGGTAGAGGCAGGGCACCTGGGCAGGAAGACCGGTCGCGGGTATTACGTCTGGCGGGATGGCAAGCCTGTAAAGGATGCTACTGTCGCCACCCCGCCTGCGGATCTGCAGGACCGCCTGGTGCTTCAGTTCGTCAACGAGTCGGTTGCGTGTCTGAGGGAGGGCGTAGTAGCCGACGCGGACTTGCTGGATGCCGGGATGATATTCGGTACCGGGTTCGCGCCCTTCCGGGGCGGGCCGATCCAGTACTCGCGTGAGCGAGGGGTCGAGGCGGTGATCACCCGGCTGGAGGATCTCGAGGGTCGCTACGGCCCGCGCTTCCGGCCCGACGAGGGCTGGTCCACTCTGTCGGCCTTGCGGCCGTGAACGCTGTGATAGGATCGCGCCCCAAGATGCAAAACACCCAATCGCGCCATCTGGTCGCCCACATCCCGCATGTCTGAAAAACCACTCGACCTAGCGATCCTGCGTGCCTTCACCCCGCTCGACGGACTGCGGGTCGAGAACGTTCACGCGCTGGCGCGCAAGACCACCGTTCGTGAGCTGGACAGCGGCAGGGTCTTGTTCAAGGAAGGCGATAACGACAAGCGCACGTTCTACCTGGTTGCGGGTGACCTCGAGCTGCGTTCGGGAGAGCGAACAGTCTCCACGCTGCGCGGCGGCACGCCGGAGGCCCGCAATGCGGTTGCGCCTGGTCAGCCGCGTCGTTTCACCGCGCGTGCCCTCTCCAATGTCGAGTACATTTCGATCGACAGCGACATGCTCGACGTGCTCCTGACGTGGGACCAGACCGGCACCTACGAGGTCGGCGAGATCAAGGGCGAGTCCTCTGCAGCAGCCGAGAGCGACGACTGGATGACGACACTGCTGCAGACCAAGGCGTTTCACCGGATCCCACCGGCCAACATCCAGGCGCTGTTCATGCGCATGGAGCGAATCAACTGCAAGGCTGGTGACGAGATCATCAAGCAGGGCAGCGAAGGCGACTATTTCTACGTCATCACGCGCGGCAGGTGTGTAGTGACGCGCGAGACGCCACTGAACCGCGAGGGCATTCGTCTCGCCGAGCTTACCACCGGCGAGTCGTTCGGCGAGGAGGCACTGATCTCCGAAACCAAGCGCAACGCGACCGTAACCATGCTGACAGACGGCTCATTGATGCGGCTCAACAAGTCCGATTTCGATGACTTGCTGCACGAGCCGCTGCTGAGATGGGTCGACCTTGATCACGCTCGCGAGCTGATCAAGCGCGGGGCCCGCTGGCTGGACGTCCGCCTGCCGAGTGAGTTCGAGATCTATCATCTGGATGAGGCAATCAACATTCCGCTTTACTTCATCCGCATGAAGCTCAGGACGCTGGACACGGATATCCCGTATGTCGTCTTGTGTGATACGGGTCGGCGCAGCTCCGCCGGTGCATTCCTGTTGAGCGAACGCGGTTTCGAGGCCTACTGCCTGAAGGGCGGCCTGACCGAAAATGCCCTCGGTCCCGACGGCGAGTGAGTCGCGCCGGCAGCGCGCGCAGCGGCGTTGCTACATGGTGTGGGTTTGTTTGTCGCCGCCCAGCGCGCCGGCGAGGTAGGATTCGATCTTCTTCTGGGTCGAGCCGCGATCCTGTTCGCTGAACTGCACGCCGATACCCGCGGTGCGCTTGCCCTGCGCGCCCTTTGGCGTAACCCAGATGACCTTTCCGGCCACCGGCAGTTTCTCCGGCTCGCCCATCAGGTTCAGCAACATGAAGACCTCGTCGCCGAGTCGGTAGTTGCTGTTGGTAGGAATGAAC
The DNA here is from genome assembly GCA_963715485.1 of uncultured Gammaproteobacteria bacterium. Taxonomy (GTDB): domain Bacteria; phylum Pseudomonadota; class Gammaproteobacteria; order Steroidobacterales; family Steroidobacteraceae; genus SG8-30. The sequence continues at coordinate 2,156,107 of OY970244.1, read as the reverse complement.
AGCCCACCGTTCCTGACAAATGGCATGTAGGCAAGATATAGCGCGCTCTTGTCCTTGATGGTGAGCGTCAGCAGTCCTGGTTTCGTCGAGGGAGAGCGCATCGTCAACCTTGTATCTCCATCCTGCCGGCGGTCCTGCCGGCCAGGGCATCAACAAACTGAACCAGCAGGTCTTCCAGCAGCAGTTGCGTGTTCAACGAACTTTCCAGCAACTGGCGGGCGTCGCGCACCTTGTCCAGCAATGCAAATGCGGACTTAATGTTCACGCCGACACCCGCGGATGGCAAGCGAAAATCGTGATTATTGTTAACCACGTCACTCCCGGATGCACGCTCCCTGATCTGGGACTCCAGCCAGCCCTCGAGCCATGCGAGGCGGGCCGCTGGCCGGTCCTTGCTCCATTGCGCCGCGAGTTCCAGTGGGTCGAGAGCCCCGCCCGACCCGCCTTGGGCCAACACGGTGCGCATCTCGCCGGTCAATTCCCCGGCTCCCTCACCGGCCAGGTCCAGCGCCCGGAAAGGCGCACCGGCAGCCAGCTTGAGCAGGTCTGGCCAGTCCTGACGGGCGAGTTCGCCATTCAACCAGGCGACTGCCTCCTCGCCGGGAGGGGTGGCAATCCGGACACGTTGACACCGGCTGACGACCGTACGCGGCAGGCGATCAAGTCGCGAAGCCGCCAGGATCAAAAAAGTTTCCTCAGGTGGTTCCTCAAGAGTCTTTAATAACGCATTGTTTGCTTGAGGATTCATCTTGTCGGCGGGATCGATGACACCAGCCTTGCCGCCCCCGCTGTAGCTGCGCAGTGTCAGTTTGCCGCACAGCTCCCTGATCTGGTCGACCTTGATGTAGCTGGCTTTCGCCTCCAGCTCCACCGAATAGAAATCCGGATGATTCCCTGCCAGGAACAGGACGCAGCTCCGGCAACGTCCGCAGGGCGCCGTCCCGGACTCCTGGCACAGGACCAGGTTCGCCGTCCACAGGGCGAGCGCCGACTGTCCGGCACCACTCGTGCCGTGAAGGAGGATCCCGTGGGCCAGTTTTCCATCGCGCCGCGCAGCGGCCAGCTGCTCCCGCGCCTGTCGGAGCCATGGCGCGCCTGCCCGCGCGAGCATTGCGGCATGGTCCCGTGTTGTGACGTCGTCGCCGGCGGGCTGCTTACGCCGGGCCATGCGCTCGGCCCAGGTCGTTCGCGAAATGATCCAGCGCATCGGCCACGTCGGTTGCGACTGCCTCGACCGTTCGGGTTGCATCGACACGGACCACACGCTTCGGCTCCCGCGCGAGGATTGCGAGATAGCCGTCCCGGACGCGCTGGAAGAACTCGCCCTGCTCCGATTCGAAGCGGTCGGATGGCGCTCCTCGTTGCGCGGTCCGGGCCGTGGCCAGGTCGACCGGCGCATCAAGCAGCAGGGTGAGGTCTGGCCGGCGGCCACGTTGGGCGATATCTTCCAGCGCGCGAATGTGTTTCAACGGAATCCCGCGACCTGCACCCTGGTACGCTTCGGTAGCGTCAGTAAAACGATCGCAGAGCACCCAGGCACCACGCGCCAGCGCCGGCTCGATCAGGTTCGTCAGGTGCAGCGACCGCGCCGCAAACATAAGCAGGAGTTCCGACACGCCGTCCACAGTATCCTGATGAGGTTCGAGCACCAGTCGCCGGATCGTTTCCGCCAGCGGCGTCCCGCCGGGTTCCCGCGTCATCACCACCTCGAGACCGCTGCGGCGCAAGTACCCGGCCGCCCGCACCAACTGGGTGGACTTGCCGACGCCCTCGATACCCTCGAATGTGATGAACCGTCCAGGCATGCTCAATGTGTTCCTTCGCGCGCGGCGCCGCGCAGGGCTGCAATGTACCGCGCCACATTGTCGTTATGCTCGGCCAGCGACCGGGCAAATCGGTGGCGCCCGTCACCTAGGCCGGTGGCTACGAAGTAAAGCGCTTCGGTATCGGCGGGCCTAACGGCGGCTCGCAGCGCGTCCCGGCCGACCAGGGCGATCGGCGTCGGCGGCAGCCCCGCACGGGTGTAGGTATTGTAAGGCGTATCCCGCAGCAGGTCGGCCCGACGCAGGTTGCCGTCGAAAGACTGCCCGAGCCCGTAGATGACCGTTGGGTCCGTCTGCAGCCGCATGCCAAGCCGCAGTCGATTGGCAAACACGCCGGCGATCATCGCGCGCTCATCCGCCACGCCGGTCTCCTTCTCGATGATCGATGCGAGGATCAGCGCCTGGTATGGCGTCGCCAGCGGCAGGTCATCCTGACGCTCGGCCCACGCCGCCTCGAGCTCCCGCTCGAGCCGCTCACGCGCCTGGGCCAGGATCTCTATGTCTGCGGTGCCCCGCGGGAACAGGTAGGTGTCGGGAAACAACATGCCCTCGGGACTCTTTCCTGCCAGGTCAATGGCCTCCAGCATCCGCGTCTCATCTGCATCCTTAAGGGTCGGCACGATGGCAGGGTGCTGCTCTATGGCCGCGAACGCCTGCCGAAAGGTCCAGCCCTCCGGTACCGTGACGGCGTGCAGCTGAACCCGCCCTGCGACAAACATGTCGAGCATTTTCCGCGGCGTAACCCCTGGCTCGACCTGGTATTCACCAGCGCGAATACGCCCGGCGAGACCTTCCCGCCGGGCCTGACGGATGAAGCTGCCCGGATGCTCCAGCAGACCTTCTCCCGCCAGCATTCGTGCGACCGCCTGGAGCGAGCTGCCTGGCGCGATGACCACGCCACGAGCCGCTTCGAGACCCCCGACGGGCTTGTCGAGACGCTGTTGGTCGACGCGCCCAAGGATCGCCCAAACCGCCCAGGCGAGCAGCAGCGCCAGCGCCGTGGCGCCCGCCAGGATCCGGATCAGCCTTGATCGAGCCATCGGTTGAATTCCGCCGCTATCGTACCTCGCGCGAGCGGCCTGCCGTCCAGCTCGCGGGCCGGCCATGCGCCAATTATGGCATTGGTCAGGAAGACCTCCCCGGCGGTGAACAACTGTTGCGGACGAAGATCGGTCTCGCGGGTGGCAATGCCGTGGCTGCCGGCCCACCGCAGGACTTCACGGCGCATCACACCGGCTACGCCGCAACGGTCGACACGCGGGGTGAGGAGATCAGCTCCCGCCAGCATGAACAGGTTTGAGTGGGTTCCACAGACCACCAGTCCGTCGTCATCCAGCATCAGACCTTCCGCAATCAATTCGTCGTGCCACTCGGCTTGGGCCAGGACCTGCTCAAGTCGGCACAGGTGCTTGAGGCCGGCGATGGCGGGATTTCGGGCCAGCCGGGTCGTGCAGGTGCGCAGCCGGATGCCCTGAGACGCATTTTCCTGCGAATGGGCAGGCGCTGGAAACGCTGCGACGATTCGGGTCGGCGTCGGGCTGGCCGGAGGGCGGTATCCGCGCACGCCGCCGCCCCGGGTGACGATCACCTTGACGACACACTCCGGTGCGGCAGCCACCGTGACAATCTCCTTCTCGAGCCGCTCGAGGTCCGGAACCGCCAACCCGAGGCGCCTGCAGCCCGCAGCAAGGCGCTCCAGGTGAAGGGATAGCAGCCGCGCGCGGCCCCGCCGGATCGCGATGGTTTCGAAGAGTCCGTCGCCGTACTGCAGCCCGCGATCCAGGGCGTCGATCACCGTGCCAGGGCTGCCATTGACCAGTATGTTCATGCGGGCGTAGCGAGCGCGCGCAGTACGCCGCGGGCCTTGGCGCGAGTCTCGTCGAGTTCGCGTTCCGGGTCCGAGTCGGCAACGATGCCGGCACCGGCCCTGAGCACCGCAACACCGTCGTGCAGCGTCAAGGTGCGGATCAGGATATTGACGTCGAGGTCGCCATCGAGCCCGAGATATCCCATCGAACCGGTATAGGCGCCCCTGCCCTCGCCCTCGAGATCGCCGATCAGTTGCATACACCGGACCTTCGGACAGCCGGTGATCGTCCCACCGGGGAACATCGCGCGCAGTACCGCTGCCGGCGTCGCATCGAGGCGCAGCGTGCCTCGCACGTTGGAGACGATATGGTGCACGTGGGCGAAGCTCTCGATGCTCATCACCTCGTCTACCTCGACCGTCCCGGGCTCACACAGGCGCCCCAGGTCGTTGCGCTCGAGGTCGATGAGCATGACGTGCTCGGCCCGCTCTTTGGGATGGCCGATCAGCTCGTTCATGGCCTCGGTATCTGCGCTGCCGGTTCTTGGGCGGGTGCCTGCGATGGGGCGTGTCTCAATGGTCCGGCCGCGCACACTCACCAACCGCTCCGGCGAACTCGACAGGATCGCCTGGGCACCCAGGTCAGCGATGCCGGCAAACGGGCCGGGATTGGCCCGGCGCAGCAGGCGATACAGCAACGCCGGGGGGCAACCGCCGGGGACGACGGCCTTCCAGCTGCGCGACAGGTTGGCCTGATAGATGTCGCCGGCGGCAATGTGCTCAAGCGCACGATTGACTGCGGAGCGAAAGAAGCAAGGATCCTCTTCCTCGACTTCCAGTTCGATGCTGCGCAGTTCATCGTCGCCGTCCCTGACGGACAGGTCGGCGACAACCTGTTGCACGAAGCCCGCAGCCAAGGGCTCGGCGAGCGCAACCGTTTCGCCAGTCTGGTGATCGTGGATGAGCGCGGCATGCATTCGCCAGGCCAGGGCCGTCAATCCGGGGGGCGCCGCCGGAAGCCGCAAGCTGGGCTCGATCTGTCCGGCGAGCTCGTAGCCAAGCAACAGGAACCATCCGCCTGCGAATGGCCAGCCCGTCGTGTTGCTGGTTCTTTCCGACGACCACCAGGCGTCCAGTCGCGGCAGGAAGGTGGCGCCCTCGCCCGGGCCGCGGATGCCGCTGGCGTCCAGCTCCAGCCGCTCTCCTGGCGCTCCCAGTAACAGCGTGTAGCGCCCCTGCGGACCGCCAGCCGCCGCGCTTTCGAGCAGAATGGGATACCGGCCCGGGTGACGGCCGTGCAGGGCGAGCATGACGTCGCCGGCCGGGCCATCGAGCTGGATTGGGTCAATCAGGCAGCCGTTCATACCGCCCGCGCGGCCGTCAGCGAACCGCGCGGAATATGACCGTGCCGTTGGTGCCACCGAATCCGAACGAGTTGGAGGCTGCCACCGCGATCGGCATCTGCCGGGCCGTATGCGGCACGTAATCCAGGTCGCAGCCCTCGTCCGGGTTGTCCAGGTTGATGGTCGGCGGCGCAACCTGGTCGCGTATGGCCAGGATACAGAAGATCGCCTCGGCGACGCCCGCGGCGCCAAGCAGGTGCCCGGTCATGGACTTTGTCGAGCTGATCGCGACCCGGGACGAGTGCTCCCCAAAGGCACGCTTGATTGCGACGGTTTCCGCCAGGTCGCCCAGGACGGTGGAGGTCGCGTGTGCATTGATGTAGTCGACGTCGTCCGGGTTGCAGGCTGCGTCCTTCAACGCGTTGACCATCGATCGACGCGCGCCGTCGCCGTCCTCCGGCGGTGTCGTAATGTGGTACGCGTCCCCGCTCATGCCAAAGCCGATCAATTCGGCGTAGATGTTGGCACCTCGCGCCCTGGCGTGATCGTATTCCTCGAGCACCACGGCACCCGCGCCATCTGCCATGACGAAGCCATCGCGGTCGCGGTCCCAGGGACGGCTGGCACGCTCAGGGGCGTCGTTGCGCGTCGAGACCGCCTTGGCCTGGCAAAAGCCACCGACCGCCAGCGGTGTCTCCGCCATCTCGGCACCGCCGGCGACTATTACGTCGGCATCGCCGTACTGGATGGTGCGCATGCCAAGCCCGATGGCGTGGGTGGATGTGGTGCAGGCAGTGACAACTGCCAGATTGGGCCCATGGATGCGGAACATCATCGACAGGTGCCCGGAGATCATGTTGATGATGCTCGAGGGAATGAACAGCGGCGAGATCTTGCGGTGCGAGTGGCCCTCGAGGTAGCGGGCGTTGTTATCCTCGATGGTCGCCAGGCCGCCGATGCCCGCGCCGAACACCAGCCCGATTCTTTCCCGGTTGCCGTCGTTGATTTCCAGCCCGCAGTCGCGGATCGCCTGGACGCCAGCCGCGACGCCATACTGCATGAAAGGATCCATGCGCCTGGCGTCCTTCGGCGAGATGTACTCGTCGCGATTGAAACCCTTCAGTCCCCCGATAAAGTGCACCGGAAAGCTGCTGGCGTCGAAACGGGTTATCGGCCCGATGCCACTGCGGCCGGCGAGGATGTTTTCCCAGGCCGAGGCGACTGTGCAGCCTACCGGCGTAAGCAGCCCCAGACCGGTAACGACAACGCGACGCTTGCTCAAGGAATTTCCTCAGCCGTCCCGAGGAGTGGGCGACGGACACGCGACGGGCCCCGGCCGCCGGGGCCGGGGCCCGTCGCTGGTATCAATCAGGTCTTGGACTGGTGCTCGACGATGTAGTCGACCGCCTGCTGCACCGTGGTGATCTTTTCGGCGTCCTCGTCGGGGATCTCGGTCTCGAACTCCTCCTCGAGCGCCATGACGAGCTCGACCGTATCCAGCGAGTCGGCCCCCAGATCGTCTACGAAGGAGGCGTCATTGGTGACTTCCTCTTCCTTCACACCGAGTTGCTCGGCGACGATCTTCTTCACCCTTTCTTCGACTGTGCTCATCTTGGTAATTGTCCTGTGAGTTCCTGGGTTACCCGCCGGCACGGGAGCCGGAAGCGGGGCGCCATTCTAAGTAAACCCGCCAGCGGTCGCTAGCTGTCGAGTGGTATGTCGTATGTTTTTCTATTAAAAATAAGGAGTTATGCGACTGCCCCTGGCTCATGGCATATGCATTCCGCCGTTGATATTGAGCGTTTCGCCAGTGATCCAGGACGCGCCAGGGGACGCCAGGAAAGCCACAGCCGCGGCAATATCGCCCGGGGCCCCGAGGCGGCCAAGGGGAATCTGCGCTGCCAGGGCCATGCGCTGGTCTTCCGGGAGGCTGCGCGTCATGTCGGTCTCGATAAAGCCCGGCGCGACCACGTTGACCGTGATGCCCCGTGAGGCAACCTCCTGGGCCAGCGACCGGCTGAAGCCGATGACCCCGGCCTTGGCGGCGCTGTAGTTGGCCTGGCCGGCGTTGCCGATCAGCCCAACCACCGAGGCGATATTGATGATGCGCCCCTTGCGCGCCTTCATCATGCCGCGCAGCACCCTTTTGCAAAGACGAAAGACCCCGGTCAGATTGGTGTTCATGACCGCGTCCCAGTCCTCCTGCCTCATCCTGAGCAGCAGGTTGTCGCGAGTGATACCAGCATTGTTGACCAGGATGGTGACCGGGCCCTCGCGCGACTCCACCTCGTTCAAGGCGGCTTCACAGCTCGCCGGATCACCAACATCCAGCACTACGCCCCGGCCGGCAAGCCCCTCTTCGCGAAACATCAAGTCGATGTCGGTCACGCCGCCGGCGCCCGTCGCCGAACCCACCACCGTCGCGCCAAGCCGTGCAAGTTGGAGCGCAATCTCCCGCCCGATTCCTCGCGACGCGCCCGTGACCAGTGCCACCTCCCCTGCCAGGGTTCCCTGATCCGTCATGCTTCACCTCCAGCACAGCCGGCCAGGGCCGACGCCAGCGTATCTGCACTGTCGATCGTGAACACCGCCAGGTTGCGGCCCCCCTCCACGCGACGGACGAGGCCCGCGAGCACCTTGCCCGGCCCGGCCTCGATGACATGGGTAGTGCCGGCCGCGATAATCGCGGCCACGATCGACGACCAGCGCACGGGGTTGAAGAGCTGGCGATACAGCCCGTCGCGGATCGCCTGCGGCGAATCGTGCCATGTCGCGTCGAATGCGTAGACGGGCAGCCGCGGCGCATGGATGTCGATCTCGCGCAGACGTTCGCGCAGCTGTTCCGCGGCCGGTTTCATCAGTGGGCTGTGGAAGGGACCCGACACGGGGAGCGGCACGGTGCGCTTCGCACCACGGGCCCGGCAGGCCGTGGCGGCGCGGTCGACGGCCGCAGCGGTACCCGCGATCGCCACCTGGCCAGGAGAGTTGTAGTTGGCTGCAACCACCACGCCTTCCTGCGACGCTTCGGCACAGGCCGCTTCGACTTCCGCGTCGGCCAACCCGAGAATTGCCGCCATCGCGCCCTGGCCCGCGGGGACCGCCTGTTGCATGACGCGGCCCCGGTACTGCACCAGCGCCACTGCGGCCGGAAAATCGATCGCGCCGGCACAGACCAGTGCCGTGATCTCTCCCAGGCTGTGACCCGCCATCAGCGCGGGAGGCTGGCCGTCACGAGAGCACCACGCTCGCCACGCGGCGGTGCCGGCTGCCAGCAGGGCCGGCTGTGTTCGCTCGGTCGAATTGAGCTGGTCCTCGGGCCCTTCCTGGCATAACCGCCAGAGGTCGTAGCCGAGGACGGTCGAGGCCTCGTCGAAGGTCGAGCGAACCACCGGCTCGGCCTGGGCGAGCGTAGCCAGCATTCCCACCGACTGCGAACCCTGGCCGGGAAATACGAAGGCTGATTTCAACGGCTGCTCCCTTGGATTGGCGACCGGAGATTATAGGCGGAGCCCACCGGGGTACGGGGAGCGCACCCTTGCGAGCAGCCCGGTGGGCCGGCCAGGTCGAAATCCGGCCGAGACTCCGGCCTGCCGACGGAAGCCCGGGGAACCCAGGGCGACGAAATATGGTCTGGTATCATGGAGGCCCGCAAGAGCGCCCCCCGCTCGTGCCTGCCTTGGAGTCCCGAATGCGCCCAGCCTGCCGGTCCGAACGCGGTTTTACGCTGATAGAGATCATGGTCGTCATGGTCATCATAGCCATTCTGGGCGCACTGATCGGACCACAGATCCTTGGTCGGGTCGACGAAGCCCGGGTGACCAAGGCCCAGGCCGACATTCGCACGCTGGGCACGTCGCTGGACTTGTATCGCATGGACAACTTCCAGTACCCCTCTACGGACCAGGGCCTCGACGCTCTGGTACGCAAGCCCGATGACCCGTCGGTCCGCAACTGGAAAGAAGGCGGCTACGTCCAGAAGTTGTCGAAGGATCCCTGGGGCAACGACTACCAGTACCTGTTTCCGGGCACGCGCGGCGGCGCGTACGACCTGTACTCCTACGGCGCCGACGGCCAGCCGGGCGGCGAAGGGAACGATGCGGACGTCGGCAACTGGAACGTAGAGTGATCCGAAGGCGGGCCTGACGTGCCTCGGCCGAGCGCAACCGTCGCCACGCTGCAGCGCGGCTTCACGCTGATCGAATTGCTGGTGGTGGTCGTGATCGTCGGCCTGATGGCGGCCGTCATCACCGTCGCAGTCGGTGCGCTGGGTGGTGACAGCGAGATCCAGGATGAGGCGACTCGCCTGACCGATGTCGTCGCAGTCGCACTCGAAACGGCCGAACTCGAGGGCCGCGACTACGGCCTGCGACTGGAGACCGGCGGTTACGAGGTAATGGTATTCGACGGGCGTCGTGGCTGGGCAGCCGTACTGGGCGATCGCTGGTTCGAGAATCATTCATTGCCGCCGGGTCTGGCGGTCTCGCTTGAGGCGGAGGGGCGGCGTGTGTTGCTGCGCAAACCCGAGACACCCGAGACTCGCTTGCCGCAGGTGATTACCTTTGCGAGCGGTGACGTCACTCCCTACCGGATAACCTTCACCCGCTCGAGCAGCGGAGCGGCGGTGACGCTCGCCGGTGCGGCGGACGGCAGCATCGAGGTCCTGCGTGACAATGCCGGATAAAGGCCATCAGCTGGGTTTCACGCTGATCGAGGTCGTCGTCGCGATGGCCGTGGTGGCCCTCGGCATGATGGCGGTATTCCGCGTCGTGCACGACACCGTCAACAACTCGGTTTACCTGCGTGACCGCACGCTCGCGACCTGGATCGGCGACAACAGATTGGTGGAAATGCGCCTTGCGTCCGAGCTGCCGTCGATCGACGAGACCGAAGGTGAGGTCGAGTTTGCGAACCAGCGCTGGCGCTGGAAGGCGAATGTTTCGCAGACCCCGGTTGACGACCTGCGCAGGATCGACATACGTGTCAGGCGGGAAGACGACTCGGAAGACAGTGCGCTGGCAGAAGTCAGCGGCTTTGTCGGTGCGGTCGCCATGGCCACCCCACCATCAGCCACATTGTGGAATGGCTCGATCGGCGCCGACGACGATGGCGATACAGACGACGGGCCGAATGCCAATCGCCCACCGGGTACCCGTCCATCACGACCGCCCAAGGGCGGCGATGATGAGGACGAATGAGGCGCGCGCGGGGTTTCACGCTGATCGAGGTGCTGGTCGCCACGGTGATCCTGGCGATCCTGTCGATCATGGCCAACCGCGGTGTGGCCGAGACCCGGCTCGCAGTGGAGCGCACCCGCGAGCACATGACTCGCGTTCGCGAAGTGCAACGGGCGGTGACCCTGATCACGACGGATTTCCGCCAGCTCGCACCGCGGCCGGTACGTCAGCTGGTGGGCGACGGCTACCGACCGGCCTTGCAGCGCGATCCCAATGCGATCGACCTGGCCGAACTGTCGCGGCAAGGCTGGTCCAACACCATTGGGACGCCACGCGGCACCGTGCAGCGGGTTACGTATGTACTCGAAGGCACCACACTGGTCCGACGGAACTGGATCGTCGCCGATGCCACGTTGGCGAACCAGCCACTCTCCCGCGATCTGCTCACCGACGTTGAGTCCGTCGAGATCCGCTACCTGAATTCCGGTCGCGAGTGGCAGAGTGAGTGGCCGCCACTCGGCGCGGCGCCCGAGATCGCCTTGCGCCTGCGCCCGCTGGCGGTGGAGATCGTGATCATCCTGGCCGACTATGGAGAGATCCGGCGGGTCATCGAGGTGCCGGGATGAGGCAGCGGGGAGTCGCGTTGATCATGGCCGTGGTGCTGGTGGCGATTGCCACCGTGCTGGCCGTGCGGGTAGGAACGGACGCGGCACTCGACCTCAGGCGTACCGCGGGCATCGGCGCGCTCAACCAGGGCTGGGAAGTGGCGCTGGGCGCCGAGGCATGGGCAGCAGAGATCCTGAACGACGATCTCGGCGATTCCGAGACTGACAATCTGGCCGAGGATTGGGCGCAACCCGTTCCACCATTGCCGATCGATGGTGGAAGTATCGAAGGCTCGCTCGAGGACATGCAGGCGAGGTTCAACGTCAACAACCTGTTGCAGCCCGACGGCTCGATCGACGAGGCCAGCCTGGAGCGTTTCAAGGAACTGTTGCGACTCGCCGATGTAGACCAGCGCTGGGCAGGGGCGCTGGCCGACTGGCTGGACGCCGACACCATCGATACCTTTCCGGATGGAGCGGAGGACGGCGTCTACATCGGCCAGTCGCCACCATACCGCACGGCCAACGGGCCGATCACCACCACGTCCGAGCTGCTTGCCCTGCCCGGCTTTTCGCTGGAGGATTACACGCGCCTCCGGCCGCACATTGCCGCCCTGCCGGTCGGCAGCCGCATAAACGTCTGCACGGCGACGCCGCTGGTGCTGGCCGCACTGGTGCGGGGCGGAACCGACTTTGGCGATGCGGATGCACTCTCGCGTAATCGTACTGATGGCTGTTTTCCGACCCTGGAGGACTTGCGCGCAACCCTGGGAGACGAGCAGTTCCAGGCTCTGCGCCAGTCGGTTGCAGAAAACACCAACTGGTTTCGCTTGCTTACAACCGTCAGTATTGGCACCTCGCAACTCACCCTGTACAGTCTGCTGGAGCGGAACAATGCCGGCGGTGTCCGGGCGGTTGTTCGGTCGATAGGAACCGAGTGAATTCATGAGCCAGATCCTCGTCCTGCGCCTGAGCGAACCAGTCTCCTGGGTGCTGGTCGACGCCAACGGCGCGCGAATTGGACCGGTCGCCACAGGCACGCTGGCCGATGCCGCGCCACTCGCCGCGGAGCGGCGCGTCATCGCGCTGGCTCCCGGAGCCGATGTGGTGCTGGCGCAGCCCGAGCTGCCGGTCAGGAGCGGCGCCCGGCTGGCGCAGGTAGTACCGTTCGCGCTGGAGGAATTTCTTGCCGGCGACGTCGAATCCTTTCATTTCTCGGTCGGCAAGTTCGGTGACGATTCCCGTGCTCCCGTGGCCGCGGTTGAACGCGACCGGCTCGAGGGCTGGATCGACCGGTTCGCCGAGGCGGGTCTCGCTCCCGAGGCACTGTACGCCGAGACCCAGTGCCTGCCGGACAATCCGGGCAAGATCGTTGCGATCCTCGAGGGCAACCGCCTGCTGGTGCATGCACCGGGCGCGATCCCGGTAGCGCTGGATGCAGAACCCCTGACCGAGTCCTTCGCGCTCGCCGGCCTCGAGGGCGATGACCGGCACGTCCAGATGTACGTGGCCCAGGAGGACTGGGACACATCACAAAACATGGTCGAGGCACTGCGCGAGGTGACTGGCAGTCTTGACGTCCAGTTGTTGCCGGACGGAGCGCTGCCACTGCTGGCCAGCGTAGCGGTAAGCGCTCCGCCAAGCTCGCTGTTGTCCGGCCCCTACGCGCCACGTACCGGCTGGGCGGCAAGCTGGCGCCGCTGGCGCCTGGTTGCCGGACTGGCTGCCGCGCTGCTGCTGGTCCACGTCGGCTCGCAGGCCTACGAATTGCTGCGCCTCGGACTTGAGGAGCGGCGAATCGATGCATCCATGGCGGAGACTTTCCAGGTCGCGATGCCAGATGTCGAACGCATGGTCGACGCGCGGCGCCAGATGGAGCAGCGGCTCGGCGGTGCGGGGAGCGCCGATCCGTCGGGGCTACTCGGCCGCCTTGACGGCATTTCCCAGGCATTCACCGCAGTGCCCGGGATTCGCATCCAGTCAATGGGCTGGCGCGATCGCAAGCTCGACATGCGCATTTCAGCACCGTCGGGAGACGCCCTCGCCGAGTTGTCGCGGGCGGCCGGCCAGCGCGGACTCAATTTCGACGTGCAGTCCACCGTGCCGCGCGAAGGTGGCGTCGACGGGCTGGTATCCGTGGCGCCGGCGGGGCAGACATGAACGCGCTCACGTGGTACCGGTCGCTGGCGGAGAGCGAGCAGCGCACCGTACTTTACGGCGGCATCGCGGCAGCGCTGTTGCTGCTGTTGGGCGGGCTCTGGCAACTGAACGCGGCGACGGCTGCTGCCGGGAAACGCGTCGCGAACAAGCGGGCGGATCTCGTCTGGATGCAGGCCGCCGCACCGCGCCTGCGCGCCATGCCGGCAGCGCGCCCTAACGAATCACTGCCGTTGCTGGTGGACAGGACTGCGAAGGATGCGGGCCTGGCTGGCGCATTGTCGGGTTCCGATCCTGCCGGTGACGGCGGGCTCCGCGTGCGCTTCGAGGGCGCTGCATTCGACGCCATGGTGATCTGGCTTGCACGCATCCAGCAGGAACGCGGGCTGGTCGTTGAGTCTGCCAGCATCGATGGGACGCCCTCGGACGGTCTGGTTAACGTCAGCCTCGTGCTCCGGGGTCCCTGAAGGGAATGCGCCGTACCCGTCTACTCGTAGCCGCGGGCTTCGCGGCGTTCTTCGTCTTTCTTGTTGCCTTCCTGCCAGCGTCGCTGTTGCTGCGCTACGTCCCGGCGGAGGTCGCCCTGTCAGGCGTGAGCGGAACGATCTGGCGTGGGTCGGCGGCTTCGGTCAACGTGAAGGGCACGCCGATCGGATCACTCGGCTGGTCGAACCGACCGTGGCGGCTGCTGGTGGCGGAGCTGCAGTATGGGCTGGATCTGCAACCCGCCGGCGGTTCGGTGCGGATGACGGTCACCGCCGGCCGGAACGGCCGTATCGACCTTGAGCGGATCGAAGGTGCTTTCCCGGTCGAATTGGTGAGCGGGCTTGTCGCGCCGGAGAGCTGGAAGGGTACCGTCGAACTGGACGTCAATCGGGTCGCGATCCGGTCAGGGCTCCTCGACTCTGCCGCGGGGGTGATCGTGGTGCGTGATCTTACTGATGCCCGCTCGGGCGGCATCAACATAGGCAGTTTCGAACTGACGCTGGGCGAAGGAGCGGTGGGTTCCGAGTCGATAGCCGGCCGGCTACGCGACCTCGGCGGTGGGCCGATGCGGGTCCGCGCTACCCTCGAAATCGGTCATGACCTTGGGTACCTGATCAACGGCGACGTGGCAGCGACACCGGCGGCCGGCCCGCGGGTGTTGCGCGCCCTCTCGGCGCTGCCGCCGCCGGATTCTCTCGGCCGGCGACCCTTTGCCATCGAAGGTTCCGTGTAGCGCCCCGTTCCGCGGCACTCGCGCCAGGCGCGCGCATGCTTATTCCGGCGGCGCCCCGCGCGTCCATAATTTCCACGCGTCCATCATCGGAAAATACAGGCCAATTTTCTGCGGGCGGTCATCGTACAGCCGCATGACCCGCGCATAGCGCTCCAGCTGGGACGAGTAGCGCTGCAGTTCCTGCTCGAGGAACTGCTCGAGTCCGCCGCCCTCGTGGACGCTGGTCTTCCAGTCCACGATCCAGCGGACGCCTGCCTCGTCGACGAAGCTCCGGTCCACCTTGATGCTGACGAACTCGCCGTCGAGCCAGGCAGTGACGGCCAGTTCGCTGATCGCGTCGGTTGCTGCGGGATCAAGCAGCCGCGCAGCCAACGGACTGGCGGCGACGTTAGCCAGGGCCAGGCTGATACGGGCCACGGCGTTTTCGCATGATTCGTCGGGCAACCCGAGCCGCGCCAGCTCCGCGTGCCAGTAATCCGGTCTTGCCTTCAGGCAGCCGGCTGATAACCCCTCCCTCGCTGCGCGCTCCAGCTCGGCGTGGACGACGATACCCACTGCGATCGCCTCGCGCCCGGCCCAGTCGAAGTGCGGACGCACCGGGCTCTCGATCATCCGCGCCCGTCGTGGCGAGAGGACGCAGGCGGCGGCCTGCATCGCGGGTTGCTCAAAGCTGGTGGCCAGCCGTAGCAGTGGCGGCGCCGAGCGGCGTGGCCGCGACGCCGAGTCGGCCGGCAAGAGCTCCCCGGAATCCCTGGCACGCAGGAACTCCCGCTCGAAGGCAGGCCGGACCGCAGGCCAAAGGAAGCCCAGCAGGGAATCTTCCTGCGGCGAGGCCAGCATCGGAATGCCTTCCTTCCAGGAAACCGGAGCTGAGCCAACCAGGTGCAGTCTGCGGCGCGCACGCGTTGCGGCGACGTAGGCCAGCCTGCCAATTTCCAGCAGAGTACGATCCCGGTCGAGGCGTTTCATCCAGGACTCCAGGCCGTCGCCCGATCGCGCGGTATCGACGCCACCGTGGCTCGCCAGCACGATGCCGCGGGGACCGTCCTCAATGGCTACCGGGGCCCAGTACAACAGTTGTCGTGCGCCGCGCGACACCGTTCGCTCGAGTCCAGGCAGGATGACGGTATCGAACTCCAGGCCCTTCGCCTTATGAATCGTCATGAGCTGCACGCGTGCGGCAGCGCTGCCCACCGGAGAGGCCATGAGTCCCTCGACTGCCGACTCGATCTCGGCGGCGGTCGGTATAGATCGGGTTTCCTGCGACAGGCGGTCGAGCGCAGCCAGGCAAGCCTCAACATTGTCGAGGTCAGACTCGTCGGCCAGCGTCGCCGGGCCACCCAGGGCCAGCCAGCAGGAACGCACCCAGGAGCCCAGGGCGAGACGCCCGCGGTCCCGTAGTGAATCACGCAATACCGACAGGACCCGTGACGCGCGACGCCGGCCATCTTCCGAGAGGTAATTCATCGAGCCGGCATCGCCCAAGCGGGCGAGAATCGTTGCCTTGCGATCCGCGGCGGCGAGCGCATGCAGATCGGCCAGCAGCAGTCCGCAGCATGGCCCGCGCAGGACCGCCAGCCAGGCGGTGCGGTCGCCGCTATGCAGCAGGGCCCGCGTCAGCGCCAGCAGGTCGCGTACCGCGGCGCGCGAACCAAGCGGCTCGAGCTCGACCCCGCGATATTCGATGCCCCTCGAACGCAGTTCGGCCAGTATCGGTGGCAATGCGGCACGTGCCCGAACCAGTACGGCGACATGACGCGGCATGGTCGGTCGACCACCGGCTGCGTCGGCATCTTCCAGCTCGCGGCATTCACCGAGTGCGGTCTCGATGATGTCAGCGACCGCACGCGCTTCACGCCGTTCATCGCGTCCGACGTATGCGTGCAGGGTCGTTCCCGCGCCAGGTTCGTCCTCACGCGTGCAGCTGCTGGCGGTATAAGGCACAGCGCCACGTTCAAAATCTGCATCGGGCGGCATGAGCTTCCGGAAAGCGTCGTTGACCCAGTCGACAACGCTCCGGCAGGAACGGAAATTCCGAGTGAGTGAACGGGGAACAAGGGGAACCCCGCCGATACCCTGCGCCTGAGCCTCGAGAAAGAGCGTGACGTCCGCCTCGCGAAAGCCGTAGATCGACTGCATCGGGTCTCCGACGCAGAACAGGCTGTGTCCGTCACCCTGCTGCCAGCCGGCGACCAGGCGCTCGAGCAAGGCCTGCTGTGCCGGCGAGGTGTCCTGGTATTCGTCAACCAGGATGTGACGGATCCGGTATTCGAGTGCCTGGGCCAGTTCGGTCGGTGCATCGTTGCCGCCCAGCGCCTGCCGTGCTGCGGCGGCCACAGCGGGGTGATCAAGCAATCCGCGTTCGCCAAAAGCAGCGTGTAGCTCGGCAGCAGCAGGCAACAAGGTCTGGCGCAGCGCATCGACGCGCGCCCATTGCTCGTCGGTGTAGCGGGAGGGAGGTAACTGCAGCACCCGCGCCAGCGCCGCAACTTTGTCCGGCGCGTCAGCCAGTATCTCCAGCAGTGCGACCATGCGCGACTTCTGCTGCTTCAGATCTGGCGGGAAGCCCTGATTCTTGTTGACGCTCCTGCGGGCTTCGCACCTTTTCGTCAACAGCAGTTCCGCCAGCAGTTCCCACTGCCCGCGGCTCGCGGTCTGTGCCGATGGCAGGCGCCCGAGGCCGGCCAGTGGCCCCAGTGGGCCGCCTGGCGCAAGCTCGTTCGCCTCGCCTAGCAGGGCGAGGAAGTGCCCCATCAATTCGCCTTCGAGGAGCTGGCGGATGCGGCGCAGCTCCGAGTTGACCGCAGACTCCAGCAGCCGTTCCATTTCCTGCCGCGCGTCCCCCGAGTCGGCCAGCTCCAGCAATTTGGGCAGCCATATCTCGCGCCGACCGAGCATGTCGGCAAACAGCTGCTCGAGCCATGCGGGGTTGTAATCGAGCATACGCACCAATTGTGCAATCGCGTCTGCCAGCCCCCCGCCCTGCTCGACCCTTGCGACAAAACGGCGGGCCGCCTCTCGGTAGACGGGCCGGGCATCATCGAGCAACTGCGGAGACAGGCCCAGGCGCGCGCTCAGCGGCAACTTGCGTGACAGCCAGTGGTTGAGCCCGTCGATCGTCTGGATGTGCAGGCGCGATGGATGACGCTCGAGGTTCCAGTTGCGTCGCCGGCTGTTGGCAAGCGCGTCCCGGGCCAGCATCCAGGTCTGGCGCTCATGTCCGCTGGCCTGCTTGTCCAGCTCGCACGACGCCGTGGCCAGCGCCGCGACGATGCGATGGCGCATCTCGGTCGCGGCCTTGCGTGTAAAGGTGATAGCGACGATTTCCTCCGGCTGCTCGACAATTGCCAGCAGCTTCAGGAAGCGCTGAGTCAGCAAGCTGGTCTTGCCCGAACCGGCGGGAGCCTGGACGACGAACGAGGCTGACGGATCGATGGCCTCATCACGCACTCTCTGGTCGACATGCGCCTCGTCATTCATCGTCGTCATCCGCCCTGTCCAGGTCGAGTTCAGGCGCCACCCGGCACAGGGTCTGCAGGTGGCACAGGCGACAGGTCTGCGGCTGCTTCGGGTCGACTACGGCGCTGCCCTCGATGTAGCCACGCGCCAGACTGGCGAGCCAGCCGGCCCAGTGTTCCTGTACCTGTTGCCACGAAAATCCATCCTGCCTGTCTTCGGTAAGGGCAAACTTCTCGGCGGGGACCACGCCGTCGGCGATAGCGTCGCTCGCACCAACACCCCGCAGTCGCGCTGCCTGCGCACCGACCGAGGCGAAGGCGATGCCCGCTACCCCGCCCTTCTGCTGCAACGCGTACAGCGGTAGCTGCGGCGCGTCCAGGCGCGCTCCGCGCCACTGGCTGGTCTCGGCCCGGCCGGTCTTGTAGTCAATGACCACCAGGCCGGCTTCCACCCGGTCGATGCGATCTACGCGCAGCCTGAGACGGAGTCCGGCAAAATTCGCCTCGATCTCCTGCTCCAGTGCCACCAACTCAAAGGCAGGCCGTTCCCGGTCCAGCTCGAGCAGCCGGGCCAGCGCAGCGCGTTGCCACTCGGCCTCGAGCGCAACTGCCCTGCTCCCGGCTGCTGCCGGCAGCTCTTCCGCGAGTGCCTGCCCAAGCGCGCTTTCCTTCAACGCATCGAGCGACTCCGGTGTCGCCTCCAGCAATGCCGCCTGGCTCGCAAGCGAGCCCCAGGCGAGTTCCAGCGCCCGGTGAAGCACCACCCCTCTGCCACGAGCGTCGACGCCGGCGGCAGGTTCCTCCAGCCGACCTGCCGCGAGTCTGAGCTCCGCAAATGCGCGGAACGGGCATTTCGCCTGAAGCTCCAGGCTGCGCGATCCCCCACCCGGCTCGACTCCAGTCAGCGCCGGTGCCGGGTCGGCGGGCAGTGCCTCCCTGCTACCGGTGCCGAACAGCAGCCGCGTTCGGGTCGCGGTCTCGCGTGCGACCGGGAGCTGCGCTAGGGCCGCTGGCAGGATCCGGCTGGGCTCGACTGCGGCGTCATCCTGGCGCTCGGGCCAGCTGAAGACGACCTCAGGTGCGGATCCCAGCCAGGCCTCGGTGGTGGCGAGCGCTTCGGCCAGCGCAGTGTCTGCGGTGATGCCTGGCATGCCCAGCGCGGTCTGCAGGGATAGCGGAATGAAGGGGTCCTGGACAGCTGCCCGCGGCCAGGCCGATGCGGTCATGCCGCTTACCCACAGGCCATCGAAGGTGGTGCCGGGCGGCTCGAGGGAATCAAATACGATAACGGAGGCGTCGCCCCGTTCCGGCTGGTATGGCGCCGCAACCAGTCTGCCGAATTCCGAGCAAGCGACCCGTGCCTTCATGACCGGCGCCGATCGCGACAGGCCTGCAAAGCTGTCGAGCCGCTCTCGCAGCTCCTGCGCCGTCTGGAATTCATCGCTGGCAAGTGGCCTGTCGCCGGGCCATCCCCAGACGCTGAGCGCCCGCCCGAATACCTCTGCCCACGAATCGGTGCCTTTCAGGTCGGCGCCCTCGGACATGACACGATGCGCGGCCTCCAGCGAGTCAGCGAGCAGCGGGCATCCGGCTGCGCGGGCCTGGTAGGCCAGCGGCAGGACCGGGCGCTCGAGCAGCGGCTGACGGCGCAGGGAGACGTCCAGGCGGACGCGCGCCTCGACTTCGCCCGCCTGGGCCACGTAGGGGCAGCGAAGCAAACGGCTCAGGGTTTCGTGGCGGATGCGGGAGGCGCTGCTTTCCAGACAATCCAGGGCCGCCTCGGCCACCCCGAACGATGACAGTGGCGGTCCGCCAGCGAAATCGAACAAGCGATCCCGTTCGAGGGTGCCCGGCAGCTCGAGTTCGGGTTGTAGTTCGGCCTCGAATCGTCGCTCCAGCGCGGCGCGGCGTGATTGAAGGTCAGCGACGATCACGGCCAGCCGTGCGCCGGGATCGGACTCCAGCCGCTGCCTTGCCCAGGCCGCCATCGCCGCGATCTCCGCCGCCGGGTCGGCCGCGCCAAAGCAGTGTCCCTGTCCTGTCTGTCCCGCGAGCGGCGCAATCTCCACGGACCAGCCGCAAGCGATCAGCGCCCGCAGCAGGGCGTCAACCGCTGCCGGCAGCTGGGCAAAGCCGGCCAACAGCAAGGGCGCAGACGGCGCCAGCAGCCCGGTGTGGTGAGCCAGCGCCGATTCGAGCGATCCCGGATCGAGCCAGCCATCCGCCAGCAGGTCGGTTTCGACCTGAGCGGCCCAGGCACGGAACTGTGCCTGGTCCTGGGTCAACGAGTGCGTGTCGAGCAAGGCCAACGATCCGCCATGGCGGATCAACGAAACCCACGCACGGCGCGCCCCCTCGGCCAGATCGTGCGGATCGACCAGTGCCGCGTCGACGAAGGACCCTGCGTGCCTGCGCCAGGACCAGGAGGCCTGCGTGTCGGTCAGCAGCCTTGGCAGGGATTCGTCCCGCCGGGCTGCCTCCTGCCAGCGGGCGGCGACCCAGGCGGACAGCGGCAGCACGTTGGCTGTCGGCCAGGTCCGCCGGCCGGTTGCGACCTGGGCGTCGTCGAACCGACGCCGGATCAGGCGCGCCTGGCGGCGTGTTGCCGTGACGATTGCGCCGCCAGCCTCCAGATGGGTAACGAATCGGGCGTCAAGCGGATGCAAGGGCGGCGCTTCGTCAATCATTCGACGAGGCTATACCCCCGCCTGGCTCACTGGACGGCCCTGAGACCGCCGGCCTTGCCGCCCGCCCATGAGTCGAGTTCTTCCTCGATCCGCGCGAATACGACCGCCAGCGTCTCCGGATCGGGCAAGTTGGTTATCCGGAAATGATCCCGATAAGGGGCATTGAAACTGACGCCGGGCGCGACCAGCACATGGCGGTTTTCCAGCAGGCTCATGGCGAAGGCCTGGTCGTCGAAGTCGGGCAGTCTTTCCCGCCCGACCCTGACGAACGCGTACATCGCGCCGCGCGGCGGGTGGAGCTGCAGGTACTTGCTGTGGGCAACACCATCAATAATCGCCTGGCGGGACTGGTGCAGGCGCCCGCCCGAACTGACCAGGTCGCGGATGCTCTGGTAGCCGCCGAGCGCAGTCTGTACGGCCCACTGGCCCGGCACGTTGCTGCACAGCCTGAGCGAACTGAGCAATTCGAGGCCCGCCAGGTATTCCTGCGCCTGGTCGCGTGCACCGGAGAATGCGGCCCAGCCGACCCGGTAACCGCAGGCGCGGTATACCTTGGACAGCCCGGACATCGTTCCGCACAGCGTCCCGTGGACCAGTGTCGCCATCGGCACGAATTCGGCGTCATCGTAAGTCATGCTGTCGTAGATCTCGTCCGAGAAAACGACCAGCTTATGCCTCTCGGCGATGCGCGCGATCGCAGTCAAGGTCTCCCGCGAATAGACTGCGCCGGTCGGGTTGTTGGGGTTGATCACGACGATCGCGCGGGTGCGCTTGCCGACCAGCTTCTCGATGTCTTCAGGATCCGGTTCGAAGCCGTTCTCGGGCCGGCAGGGATAGTGGACCGCACGTCCGCCGTTCAGGGTCACCGCCGCGGTCCACAGCGGGTAATCGGGACTCGGAACCAGCACCTCGTCGTCGTTCTCGAGCAGCGCCCGAAGCACGAGGTCGATCAATTCGCTCACGCCATTGCCGATGAATACGTCGTCAGCGGTGACATCCAGAACGCCCCGGTCCTGCTGCTGCATCACCACGGCTTCGCGGGCCGGGAAGATTCCCTGCTGGTGGCAGTAGCCCTCGGCGGCTGGCAGGTTTTCTATCATTGCCAGGCGCATCGTTTCCGGCGTGCGGAAGCCATAGGCGCCCGGGTTGCCGATGTTCAGCGAGATGATCTCGTAGCCGAGTCGCTCCATTTCGTGGGCGCGACGGGCCAGTCGCCCGCGAATTTCATAGCGAACATTGGAAAGGCTCGAACTGGCCTGAATCCTGGTCTTGGGCATGCTTCCGCGCCGGTTGAAGGGGTTCAAAAGCATAACGCACCGGCCAGCCGCAACCATACGACCTGGACGCAATGCCAGGCCTGGTCGACGCTGACCGAAACACGAATACAAATTCGTAAGTTCTTGTATACAATTCCCTGACTGCGAGCCTTTTCCCGGCTTTGTCAGCTACAGGAGGACCGCGAGCGATGAGCGACCTGCACGATGCAATGCCGTTGCTGGCCTGCCAGGAGGGAATCTGGGAGGGCTGGTACCGTTACTACGATCCTGATGGCAACAAGATCGACGAGCACCGCTCGCGCCTGGTGTGTCGGTTTCCCAAGGATGGCCCGGTACCCTATCACCAGTCCAACCACTATTTCTGGGACGATGGCCGCAAGGAGGTGCGCGAGTTTCCGGCGACCTACGCTCGCGGCAGGCTCTGGTTCGACAACGACCTGATCACCGGCTGGGCCGCCGAGGACAAGCTCGACGAGCACAATCGAACCCTGATGCTGCATTGGTTGCGCAAGGGCGAACCGGAGACCTATCTCTACGAAATGATCCAGGTCAGCGACTGCCGCAAGTACCGCACGCGGGTGTGGCAGTGGATCAACGCCGGCAGGATACGCATGCGTACCCTGATCGACGAGCACAAGGTCTCGGACAGCTGGGAAGGCTATTGAACGTCCTACAGGAGCAGGCAGGAGCGAGAGCATGTTCTCCTTGACCCGGTTTGAGGATTCGGCGCCCGCGTCGCACGACGAAAGGGCGCGGCAGATGTTCGTGTCGGTCCTGCGCAAGCGGATCATGGCCGACATGGCTGGCGAGATGCGCACCGCCTACCAGCAGGAGGTCGAGCCGGCGTTCGTTCGCGAGCATGGCCGCCCGCCACAGGACGCGCGCGAGATCAGGCGGGCCATGCTCTGCCATCCCTATTTTCGGGCCTGGTCGGCGCTGCGCTACAGCGCCCAGGAAATGACCTGGTGGTCGGTGATGCCACAAGTCGAGCGCTGCCTTCCCGAGTTGATCGAAGTCTCCCGCAAGCTGGCAAGCGACCCCGATGCGCCGGGATCGCTGCGCCTGGACCCCGCGCTCGAAATTCCCCGCGATGTCAGCGCGCTCGACATTCACCTCATGCCCGGCTGCTTTCACACCGAGCATGCAGAGGACGATGTCGCACAGGGTGCGGTGTACACCCTCGGTACCTCGGTATTTGGCGGCGGGTTGAAGCTGCGCTCGCACCGCATGGGTGGCGTCGCTGCCTCAATTGCCCACTGGCTGCGCATCCGCTACCCGGACATCAGGCCGCAAAAGCTGCTGGACCTGGGATGCAGCACCGGCAGCAACCTGTTTCCCTACCTGATCATCCACCCGGGTCTGGTTGGATATGGCGTGGATGTCGGTGCGCCGCTGCTTCGTTATGCGCACGCACGCGCGCGCTCCACGGGCCTGGACGTGCACTTCTCGCAGCAGAACGCGGAGTCAATGGACTTTCCCGATGACAGCTTCGACATCGTGTGCTCGAGCTTCTTCCTGCATGAGCAATCGCTGAAGGCGACGCGGCGCATTTTCAAGGAGGCCCGGCGGGTGCTGAAGCCGGGCGGCGTGATGGTACACATGGAATTACCCCCGGCCGCCGAGGTGGATCCCTACTACAACTTCTATCTTGACTGGGACGCCTACTACAACAACGAGCCGCACTATGCGGCCTTCCGCGCACTGGATTTCCCCAAGGAAGTCGCCCGCGCCGGCTTCGCTCCGGGGCGCTATTTCCAGACGCGGATTCCCAACTGGGGCACCGTACCCGAGCTGGAATTCGAGGAGTGTGTGCGGGGCGAGCGCGAGGCTCCCGCGCATGGCAACGGCGCCAGCTGGTTCATATTCGGGGCGCAGAAGTAGACGCCAGGCTCCAGGCGCCCCTGGGGCGCCTGGAGCCTGTTACCTTCACTTCTTCTTTCTGACCCGCCTCGCCTTCCCGAAATGCGAGTGCTCGACGTTCTGGTCGCCATGATGGTGCGGCACATCGCCGTGATCGTGTCCATGATCACCCGGGAATTCGAAGTCCACCGGGTGATTGTGGTCGCCGGTCGCCACCCATCTGTACAGGTCCGGCTTCCAGTGCTGGATGCGGCTCGCCGCGCGCTCGAGGTTTTCCTCGGGTGTGGTCCAGGGGTTGAAGTGGAAGTGGTTGTACAACTGCGAATCGGTGCGCCCGAGTGCCAGCGTCCCGTACTTGCAGGCGAAGGCACCGTGGTTGATGTACGGGGGCCGCCAGAAATAGCCGCCGGTTGGCAGGTTGCCGAACTGCATCATCCAGGAGGTGCCCCAGATGTGGTAAGACTCCTCGCAGCAGTCATGGTAGCTGATGTTGTCCTGCCAGAAGTTCGGCGTCATGCAGTACAGGAAGGTGAAGGCCTGTGAGCGCTCGTCGAAGCGCAGCACCTTGACCAGGCAGCCTGGCGCGGTCGCCGGATAGAAATTGGTCGAGGTCCAGCTCATGTCATCGTATGAATTGACCGCCGTGTAGCGGTGCCGCTCCGCCTTGGGATGGTCCGAATCGGATTCGACAAAGCTGGGCTCACCATAGTTGTAGAACATGATCAGCTGCGCCCCGCGCGGCGCGCCGAGTGCCGGCATGGCCACGCCAGCCGGGACGCAGAAGTAGGAGCCGGGACCGTGGACCTTGTCGCCGACGGTGATCGACCCGGTCAGTACGAACAGTTCCATCTCCGAGTAGCTCATCCCGGGCGGCTGCTTGTAGCCGGGCTCGAACAGCACCTTCAAGGAGCAGGCACCGGTGTCGGTGTCCAGTGACAGGACTTTGTAGCGCATGCCCTTGCCGAAGCCGGGTAGCGTCATGCGCTTCCACGGCACGTTGGTTTCGACGAAAGGCTCGATGTGTGGGCGTGTCATGAATTCTTCCTCCGCTGGCCGCGACGCCGGTCAGAAAACGACCTTGAACTTGCGCTTGGGCTTGCGGGGGATTTCGTCACTCCCGATCTTGCGCATCATGTTCGAATGGACGTTGAAGCCGCGGTTCTGGATCCGCTCCAGGAACTGGTCGATCCACCTGTCGCGTTTCGGCGCCAGTGCGTCCTGCTCCGCCACGATCTTGCGGTAGCGAACCTTCTGGTCGCGAATCTCCTGCTTCAGCCAGCGCTCGGCCTCGCGGCTACGTTTGTTCAGGATGAACTTCATTTCAGGCTACCTCCCCTGCATACAGGTAAAAAACTGGGTCATAGACCAAGAAAAATGATGGCGGCCGCGCAGACAGACAAGGTGGCGCCGGCCAGGGCGTGCGACCAGCGCTCCATCCCATGGGCGCGCGTGCCGATAGCGTCCAGCCCGCGCCGCACCAGCAGCACGACTGCGACCATGGTGCCGATCGTGGCCAGCGCGAAGGCAAGGCACACGATGGCTACCGCGAGGCCGCTTGCGTGGGCCGATGGGTACATCAGGACCGGGATCAACGGTTCGCAGGGCCCGAACACGAAAATGATGAACAGCGCCCACGGCGTGGCCATGGCGACTCGAGGAGCCGTCGCAGGCTTCACGGGCGTGAATGACAGGACTGGCGATGCCGCCGCGTGCAGGTGGACGTGCGGCGCGAGGCGATGATCATGGGTGTGGGTATGACGGGTCCCGTCAACGTGAACGTGCGGGTGAGCGTGGATTTCCCCGCGCAGGGCCCGCTTCACGCCCCAGGCGAAATAGGCCAGCCCGAAGCTGAACAGCAGCCAGGCGGCGACGTCGCCCCGCCAGGACTCGATCCAGACCAGCTGCTCAATTGCGGTACCTGCGGCAATGCCGAGGGCGCCGATGACGATAGAGCTGAGCACATGGCCGACCCCGCAGGCCATGGTAATCGCCACCGTGCGTCGGGTGGTCCAGGCCCGCGACTTGGACAGGGCGACGAAAGGCAGGTAATGATCGGGTCCGAGCAGCGTGTGAATGAAGCCGATCGAGGCCGCCGTCAGCACCAGCAGTGTCAGGTCCGGGGCCATGACGTCCACGCAAGCCCTCCGCGGAAACTGGCAGCATCACTCTGGCGAGTGCGAAGTGTTCCTGCGCTCACCGCTGCCTTGTATACAACGTCCCTGAGATTATGCGAGCAACAGGCATCCTGCAAGTGAGCAAACCGTTACGGGCTCAGTCCCAGCCAGCGTGACAGGTGTACGCCGCGCACATTATCCACCCATCCGTCGACCCGCAGGGCCACCAGGCGCCGGCCTGCGTAGAAGTAGAGCGGCGCCACCGGCTGATCGGAGAGCGCCATGGCCTCGGCCTTGGACAGGAGCCGGGCACGCGCGCCGACATCCCGGGTCTGCTCGGCCTGCCGGACGAGGCTGTCGTAGCGTGGATTCGTGTAGCCGGACTGGTTCTCGGCCCCGGAGGACGTTTCCAGGCGTTCCAGGAAGGATACCGGGTCGGTCGTACCCGACAGCCAGACGAAACGGACCGCGTCAAAATCGCCGCGTCCCACCTGCCCGAGCAGCGCTTTGAGCTCTGATCCAGTGATTTCCGCCCGGATTCCCGCGGCCTGCAGCATGGACGCCAGCGCCACGGCGACGCGCTTCTGCACGTCGCTGCTGGGGTAGCTGAGTGTGAAGGTCAGCGGTTTGCCGGGTCCGTAGCCCGCCTCGGCCAGCAGCGCTCGCGCCTGCCTGACCCGTTCCGCCTGCCCCAGCGAGGCGAAATCGGACTTTGCGTTCAAGCCGTAGTTCGATGCCTTGAGTGGCACCAGTCCATAGGCAGGCACCTCGCCAGCTCGCGTAATGTGCTTCACCAATGCCTCACGGTCGATCGCCATGGAGACGGCACGACGGATCCGCGCGTCATTGAATGGAGCCCGGCGGGTGTTGAAGGCGATGTGTTCAACGCCGAATCCGGGCGACAGCCGGAGTTCCGCCGGAAGGTTCTGTCGCGCCCAGTCGAGCTGGTCGGGTGGCACGACCAGCACTACTTCAAGCTCGCCGGCGCGGAACCGGCGCAGGGCGTTGGCCGCGCCGTCGGTGTGTACGTGGACGACGGCGTCGAGCCTGACACTGGCCGCGTCGTAGAAGGCAGGGTTACGGTTGAGCCGTACGTGCGAGTTGGGCACCCATTCAGCGAGTACAAAGGCACCGTTACTGACCATGACCCCGGGGCGGGCCCAGTCCTGCGGTCGCTTTTCCACCAGTTGGCGCGGCGCGGGCGAGCTGTAGCTGGCGAGTACCTCGAGGATGTAAGGCGCCGGATGTTCGAGCTGCAGGCGCAGGTGGACGGGGTCGAGCGCCTTGACGCCGAGTTCGGTCACCGGCAGCTTGCCGGCATTGACGGCGCGAGCGTTCCTGAGCACGTACCAGCGTGCGGCGAACGGGAATGCGGTGGCCGGATCCAACATGCGCCGCAGGGACCACTCGAAGTCAGTGGCAGTCAGCGGCGTGCCATCCGACCATTTCATGCCGGGCCTCAGCTTGAACTCGTAGGTCAGGCCGTCCTCGCTCACCGTCCAGGACTCCGCCGCACCTGGAATGGGACGGGCCTGCTGGTCGAGCGTGAGGAGTCCCGTGAACAGGTCCGAGATCACGTTGAATTCACCCGGGTAGGCCACGCGGTGCGGATCCAGGGTCGCCGGATCGTCGGTGCCAGAGCGCCGCAGGACTTTCTCCTCGGCCGTTGCTGGCTGGATCGCGGCGAGGAGGGTCATCGCGATGAGCAGGATGGCGCGATTCATAACTCGTGTCCCTTTGCGTGTCCGTCCGATGTTGCCGCCATGACGCTGCGGGGCGCATAGCAGTCGCCAACGAGGTGAACCTCGAGTCCTGCCAGTCCCAACGGTGCTGCGAGCCCGTCATCGGCCATGCGCGGAGTCGAGTAGGTCAGCAGGCTCACGTCAGGAATCTCCGTCTCCTGACCGGTGTAGACATGCCGGGCGAGCACGAGGCCAGCCTCCAGATGCGAAGAGGGTGACGGCTCTGTCAGCGGAAGGACTTCGATGCCTTGCGCGGCGAAACGTCGCAGGATCCCCAGGCGCGTGACCAGCGGCGTGTCCTCCGCAATGCGGTCGCGGGGCGTCAGTATGACCACCCGGTCGAACAAACGGCGTAGGACCTCGGCCGAAGCATAGGTACCTTCAGTGTGGTCCATGTCGAACATCACTGCAGTGCCGCCCTGCGACCCGGAAAGCGCAACCAGATCTGGCATCAAGGCACGCAGGTCGGGAACCAGCCCCTCGTCGCGCCAGGCGTCCGGCAGCATCCGCGGCCAGCTCATCCGGGAGCCCGTAGCCAGCACCACCGCATCGGGTTGCAGGGCCGTAATCTCTTCGAGCCCGGCGCGCAGGCCAAGCTCCAGTTTCACGCCCGCCTTCCGGGCGGCGAGGAACTGGTAATCGAAGATGCTCGCGAGGTTGCCGCCCCCCGGCAGCAGCGAATGCAGCCGGGTCTTGCCGCCAACTTCTGCGCCCGCACCCAGGACGGTGACTTCGTGGCCGCGCGCGCCGGCGGTCCATGCGGCTTCCATGCCGGCGATGCCGGCCCCGACTACGACGATGCGGCGCCGCCTTCCGGCCGGTCGGGGCCAGTAGTCGGTTTCCTCGGTCGAGGCGACGCGCGGGTTGTTGTCGCAGGCCAATGGCGCGTGTTCCATGATCCTGCCCCAGCAACTATTGCAGGCGACGCAGTGACGGATCTCGCGTTCGCGGCCTGTGGCCGCCTTGACAGGCCAGGCCGGGTCGGTCACCAACGGCCGGCCAAGCGCCACCAGGTCGGCGTCGCCCCGGGCGATGACGCCCTCCACCTCCGCCGGATCGCTCAGGTAGCCAACTGCCATCACCGGCACGCCCGGCACGGTGGCCTTCAACGCACGGATGACCCCGAGGAACGGGGCTCGCGGCCAGTGCGCATCAGGGATGTGCATGTCCAGCGAGCGGGCGTGCGCACCCCAGGTAAAGCACACGTAGTCGACCGATCCCGGCGTGCACAACGCCGGGGCAATTTCCGCGGCTTCCTGGGGTCCGATGCTGCCGGCAACGCCGTCGTCGCCCGGCAGCTTGAGCCCGACGATGAAGTCCGCGCCACACTCGGCACGGATCGCGGCAATCAGCTCGCGCGTCATGCGCAGGCGGTTCTCGAGCGATCCGCCGTATTGATCCTCGCGCACGTTGCACCAGGGCGACATGAACTGATGGAACAGGTGACCGTGGCCGGCTGAAATCTCTACTCCCGAGAACCCCGCCCGCTTGAGACGTGCCGCGGATGCAGCGAAATCGTCGGTCATCTGGCGGATGTCCGCCACGCTCATGACATGTGGCACGCGTCCAGCTGAGATCGTCCGGCAGCGAGGAGGCGCCCCACGCGAAGGGGTTGCGGCCGCGCTCGTGGCGGCCCCGACCGGGGTCCTGGATCTGTCCGAGAAGCCGGCAGTCCTCGCTCTCCACCGCATCGGCCCAGTGCTTGAGGTCATCGAGCGACTCGTCGCTGCAGGCCCGGATCTTGTGCGGCGCCCGCTGGATCCGCCAGGCGTTGAGCGGCTCGGTGACGATCAGCGAACATCCGCCGCGGGCGCGGTTACGGTAGTACGCGAGTTGCTGTTCGGTGACGCGCTGATCGCGGCCCATCCTCGTCGTCATGGAGGCGTGGGTGACACGATTCTTCAACCGCCGGCCGGCCAGTGTGATGGGCGAAAACATTCGCGGGTAGTTGCCAGGGTCGCTCATTTCGCACGCTTGCCCGGTCGGTGAACGTGTTGGAGTAACTGGGTCTTGCCGAAAAACACCTCACGCGTAGCGGCGTCGGGGCTCCCGATCTTTTCCTGCTGCTTGAGCAGGGCCATGCCGCGTTTGACCGCCGGGCGGCGTTCGATCGCCTGGTACCAGCGCCTGACGTGAGGAAATTCGTCAATGTCGATCCGGTGTAGCCAGCGCACCGCGATCCAGGGAAAAGTCGCCACGTCCGCGATCGAGTAGCGACCCGCAAGATACTCATTTCTTGCCAGCCGACGGTCCATCACGCCGTAGAGCCTGAGGGTTTCATTCCTGTACCGTTCCATGGCATAGGGAATCTTGCGCGGTGCGTAACCGAGGAAATGCCCGCACTGCCCGAACATGGGTCCCACGTTGGCTACCTGGAACGACAGCCATTGCAGCGCGTCGTAACGCTCGCGCGGGCGCTTCGGCAGCAGCTTGCCGGTCTTCTCGGCGAGGTACTGCAGGATCGTGTGAGATTCGAACACCGTGTACGGCCTGCGCCCCGGACCTTGTGGGTCGACGATGACCGGGATCTTGTTGTTGGGATTGAGCTTGAGGAAGCCCGGCCTGAACTGCTCGCCGCGCAGGATGTTGACCGGGTGCACGCGGTACTCGAGGCCGGTCTCCTCCAGCATGATGCTCGCCTTGTGCCCGTTGGGCGTCGGCCAGAAATAGAGGTCTATCATGGCATCCTGGTTTGGTGATTGACGTGCGTCGCGGCTACCATGCGGCATGCCCGGTAGCCGGGCCAACGTAGCACAGCGGGTCCTGCCGGGGCCCTCCGGAGGACAATCCATGCTGACCGTGATCCTTGCCGTGACCATGACCGTTCCCGACCTGTCGGCGGTCGAGCGCGCTTACGGCGACTATCTGGGCTACCGGGTGGTCGAACGCGGCCAGTTGTCCCCGGACCTGGCCGGACTGTGGAATGCACCGGCGCTCGCCGGCCACGACTACCTGTTGATGCAGCCTGAAAGCGGTGCGCCCGTCTACCTGCGTGTCGTGCGCCAGGATGCCGTGCCCGGATTCGAGGCCATGAAGACCTGGGGCTGGAACTCGAACGAGATCCTGGTCC
This sequence comes from uncultured Gammaproteobacteria bacterium, assembly GCA_963715485.1. Taxonomy (GTDB): domain Bacteria; phylum Pseudomonadota; class Gammaproteobacteria; order Steroidobacterales; family Steroidobacteraceae; genus SG8-30. Next base: position 2,125,771 of record OY970244.1, on the reverse strand, counting down.
AGGACACCTACGCCATTCACGAGAAGCTCAAGGACTCGCCCTTCCGGATCATCGGTGAGCCCAGGGGGCTGTCGATGAACCCGGAGATCGTCGCCATGCAGGCGCTCGGCCCGGCCCAGGAGCTGATCTACCTCACGCGGATTCCGGAAGGCAAGTCGCTGTTCAACCTCGGCTCTGCGCAGAGCTTCGTCGACCGGACGTTCATCGTCGTGCTCGGCGGGCCGGACATGGACGCCATGCGGCGCTTCTACGGAGAAACGCTGGGCATGCCAACGACCGACCCGGCGCCGTCGACGATCAGCGTGCTGTCGAAGGCCTACGACCTTCCCGCAGAAACCCAGTTCCAGTTGGGGATCGTCAGGTTTCCGGCGAATTTCCTCATCGAGCTCGACGGTTACCCCAAGCAGGCCACCGCGCGGCCACAGCGTCCAGGCGAGCTGCCCCCAGGCATGTCGATGGTGTCCTTCGGTATCAAGGACCTCGACGCCGTGACCGCAGAATTCATTGCGCCCCCTCGCAGGATCGAGCAGGCGCCCTACTCCGGTCGTCGCGCTGGTGTCATCCGTGGCGCCGCCGGCGAGCTGATCGAACTGGTGGAGCAGGAGTGAAGAGACAGCAGCAAAAAAGGGGACAGTCCCCTTTTTGAAATAGGGACAGTACCCTTTTTTGCCGAGACGCCTCAGTCCCACGGCAGCAGTGGCGTCTGGAAGACTGGATCGACGCTGAGTACTTCATACCAGCGCGACAGCGTCGGCCGGCCTTGCCGCCAATCGTAGGCCGGGTCGATGCCGCTGACCTGCTCGCCTACCTGGCGCATCTTCAGGTCCACAAACGACAGCGCACCCACGCCACGAACCTGGGCGATATCGAGATCCTCATAGCCGTTAGCGTCGCGCTCCATCTGGTCGAGAATGCCAGTCACCTTGGCCCAGCAGCGCACCACGTGGTCTTGCCGCTGCCGCTCCGGGTACAACCAGCCCTCGATGATCAGCAGCACGAACTGGTCGAACAACGCGTCCGCCATCCAGGCCTCCCGCAGCACCGTATAGCGGTGCCGGCCCTGCCGCGGGTAGAGATGCGGCTGGTCGTGCAGTGAATCCAGGTACTCGTAGATCACCGGGCCGCCTGCCAGGTATTCACCGTCGTCGAGGATCAGCGTAGGCACCTTGCCGACCGGGTTGATCGCGGGCAGGCCGGTGTCGTGGTCGAAGGGTTTCGTCGCCACGGGCTCGACCCGATGGCGCAAGCCGGCGTAGTTGATCACGGCCTCGACCGTATGCACGTAGCGCTCGATCGGCGTGTAGAGCAACTTCACGGCTGGCTACCGGCGCCAAAGAAAACGGGCCGCGACACGAAAGTGCCGCGGCCCGTCGTCAGGTCGCCGTCAGAACTCGTAGGAGACCTTGATGCCGAAGTAGCGCGGGCGCTGCGGGGTGACCACGACGCCCTGGTTGGACGGGAAGTCGAAATTTCCCGGCAACGAGAAGTCTGACCAGCGGCCTGCCGCTGCGTAGGCATCCTCGTCCAGCAGGTTGTTGCCGAAGAACTCCACGCGCAGGTTGTCGTTGCTGATGCCCACACGTGCATTCAGCAGCGTCTGGTCAGGCGCCTTCGCCAGGTTCGACTCGTCCACGTAGTACTCGCCGAAATAGATCAGGTCCCAGCGGGTGAACCAGTCCCAGCCGGTGCCGCCCAGGGGCGCGACATAGTTGAGGCCCAGGTTGCCCTTGAACTCCGGGTAGCGGGGACTCGAGTTGCCCTTCATATCAATCGTTCCGGCCAGTTTCTCCACGAAGTTGAAGGTGAAGTCCGTGTACTCGTTGCTGGTCCACTCGGCACCGGCCTGCAGGGTCAGGTGCTCGTTCACGAACCAGTTGCCCTCGAATTCCACGCCCATCAATTCGGACGAACCGGGAACCTGCAGCTGGATGGTACGCAGGTTGTCGTTGCAGTACAGGCTGGTCGCGCTGTAGTTGGCGCGGGTGCAGGGCTCGCCCAGCTCGTTCACCGTGTCCTTCACAAACGGTGCGTTGGTGTTACCGTTGAAATCGACGACCCCTGCCGACAACCGGCCCTTCTGGTTCTCCCACTCCATGTAGTAGAAGGCCATGGACGTCTGGACGCGACCATCCGCCCAGGTCTGCTTCCAGCCAAGCTCGTAGCTGTCCAGTTTTTCACGATCGAGGAACTCTTCCACCTGAGGAACGCCTGGCGTGCCGTTCGGAATGCCAAGGTCCGGATACGGGTCGGCACCGTTCTTGGCCTGATCCTGCACCGAGGCGATCTGCTCATCATCTCGCATGTTGTCCGGGCCGTAGATGTATTCGGCGTTGATGTCGCCGGGCAGTACACCCTGCGAGTAGCTGGCGTACAGGTTGGTGTCCGGCGTGGGCTGCCACTGCACGATCACGCGGGGCAGCACATCGTCCCACTTGCCCTTGGAAACAGGAAGGCCGGCCTGTGCGGCGATGGTCTGGCCCTTCTGCAACTCGTCTTCCTGGTAACGCGCTTCGACCGAGACCGTCCAGGTATCGGCAAACCTCCAGGTCAGGCCGCCAAAGAAGGCACTGTACTTCTGATTGACGTTGTTGACCTGGCTGTTGACGAAGGTCAGCGGGATGAAGACCCCGGGGGCGACCGGGAAGGCAGTGACAGCCGTACCGCCATTGCCGCTCTGAGTGTAGTCCATCTCGTAGTACGACGCGCCGACCACCCAGCTGATGGCGCCCTCGTCATTCGAGGTCAGGCGAATCTCGTAGGTGTCGTCGTCGAGGCTCTGCGGGTCGGTCGACCACCAGCTCTCGGTATCCGTGAAGTCGAAGTCACGCAGCCACATGGCATCCATTTCATTGTGGCCATAGACGGCCGACAGGGTCGCGAAATTACCGATATCCCAGTCAAGCGTCGCACCGACATAACCCTGGTTGCGCTTCAGTCCGTACTCTTTCAGCGGCAGGGCTGCGTCGATAGTCGGGTCATTCGCGCCGTTTTCCAGCAGCTGCGTGCGCAGGTAGTCCGGCCGCGTCGGGAATACCGCCACGTTCAGCGAGCTGTTATAGCTGATCAGGCTGCCGTTGTTGACGGTATTGGCCTGGTTGATGCCCGGGATGGTGCCACAGATATATCGCGCGCGGGGTTCACCGTTCGGACCGGTGGTGCCGCTGCAGGTGTCATTGAGGTTGCCCGAAATGAATCCGCCGGCCGAGGGGCCGTCACGATCCTCGCTGTAGGAGCCACGGATCTTGATGGTCAGCGCCTCGGTCGGGGTGATCACGACCTTGCCCGACACGCTCTGGGTCTGCTGCTCGCCGAGCCCGTCGCCGAAGTTGCTGACAAAGGTCGCGCCGCGCTCGTAATGGCGGCCTGAGATGCGGAAGGCCAGCTTGTCCTGGATCAGCGGCGCCGAGAAGGACGCCGTGTATTCGTTGTCGTCGTCCTCGGCGAAACTCGCGGTGGCCTTGACCTTGACCTCGTTGCCCGGATCCTTGGTCACGTAGTTGACCGCGCCGCCGAAGGTGTTGCGACCGAAGTAGACCGCCTGCGGTCCCTTGATCACCTCGATACGCTCGAGGTCCTCGGCGCCGATGCTCGTGCAGCCGGAGGCAACGTAGATGCCGTCGACGAACATCGCGCCGAGCTGGTAGACGGCCTGTTCGGAGTTGACGTTCATGCCGCGGAAGCGGATAGAGCAGTTGAAGCGTCCGGCAATCTGGCTGGCCTGCTCGCTGAACTGCAGGCCCGGGGTCCGCAGGGCCACGTCCTCGAGGTTCTTGAATCCGATGTTCTCGAGCGTCTGGGCCGAGAACGCGGTGACCGCGATCGGCACCTCCTGCAGCGATTCCTCACGCTTACGGGCTGTGACCACGATCTCTTCGAGCGCCGTCGGGCCCTTCGTCGCCTGGGCATTCGCTAGGACGGGCACCGCCATCGAACCTGCAAGTACTGCGGCGATGGCGTATTTCAGGCTCTGGCTGGACGAGTTCATCGAGTTGCTCCCCTCGCAATCTTGAGATGGAATCCCGGGCAGAAAAAATTTCGGGCGCGACCGTTCGTACCCTGTGCGTATTGGTAACATTCGTTGTATACAAAGTAAACATCAAAATAGGGGTAAACCGATGGCTGTTGCCATAACACCACATGAAAGCCGTGACTCCGCGCCGGGCTGGTGCCGTCTATTCCTGGCCGGATTGCTCGTGATACCGGGGATGGCGGCAGCCGGGATCACCGAATGCGACCGGCTGGCAGGTCATCCTTCTGATCCGGACAAGGTCGTGCCAGGCGTTTCGAGCGAACAGGTTCGCGGCTGGAACGACGCCGCCATCTGGGCATGCCGCGAAGCCGTCAAGACCGAGCCCGGCAATTGGCGCGTTCGCTACCAGCTGGGGCGGACGCTGTTCTATGACGGCCAGAAGGCCGAGGCGCTGGAGCACCTGGCCGTTGCGGCCGCGGCGCGACACCGCCAAGCCCAGTTCGTACTGGGCCTGATGTACACGGACGGGGTCGAGAATGTCCGGTCAGCCGATCCGTGCAAGGCGCTGGAGCTCTGGTCCGATGCGGCCGGTCGCGATCACTTCGCCGCCCGGGTGGCACTGGGACGCGACTACGTGCGCGGTACTTATGCCAGCTGCGAGCCACAGCCCGATCGCGCGCAGGTCGACTCCTGGCTGCGCTCGGCCCGGTCCGAGACTCGCGACTATTACCAGCAGCTGTTGATCGACTGGACCCTCGAGGTCCTGGATGCCGGCAATTGACTCTCAGCCGCCACGCTCGTACTGGCTCAGCACCTGGAACACGCGCTGGATGAGCTCCTCGCGCTTGCGGAAGCGCTCCCCTGCGACCTGCTCGTCGGGCAGGTAGGCCTCGATTGCGGCGCGGTCGAGCTTCGCCGACCTTTCCAGCAGTCGTTCCAGCGTGTCCATGCGTTCGAAGGCGACCGATACTTCGGCAGTCAGCGCCACGACGATGGCCATGAGCTGGTCGATTGCCGGGTCGTCGTAGAACTGGGCGCGACTTCCCTTGGGCTCGCGCGGCAGGCGCAGCCTGCTGGCGTCTTCTGCCCCCTCCTTCAGTTCTCGACCGCTCTTCTTTGCGGCGGGTTTGCCCTTGCGCGTTGCCATCAGTGCATCTCCACTCCGCCGCTGACGTTCATCGCCTCGCCGGTAATATAGGCGCCCTCATCGGAACAGAGGAAGGCCACGGCGCCGGCGGTGTCGGCCGGCAGGCCAACGCGCTGCAGGGGAATGCGCGCGCGCATTGCGGCGAGGTATTCGTCGACGGTCTGGCCGTTGAGCCGGGCGAAGTACTCGTTCTGCACCGCGCCGAGACCCGTGGTGACATGGTTCGGGCAGACGGCGTTCACGGTGATGCCGTGGGGTCCGAACTCCATTGCGCTGCTGCGGGTCAGCCCGACCATGCCATGCTTCGACGCCGTGTAGGCCGCCATGTGTCGATGCCCGGACTTCGCCGCCTGGCTGGCGATGTTGATGATCCTGCCTCCATGGCCCTGCCGGATCATCTGGGCTGCGGCGTGCTTGGTGCACAGGAAGGCGCCCGTCAGGTTGACGTCGAGCACCGTGCGCCACTGGTCGGCAGTCATTTCCACCAGGGGCTTCATCAGGAAACCGATTCCGGCGTTGTTCACCAGGATGTCCAGCTGGCCATAGGCGGAAACGGCCCGTTCGATCGCGCCGACGACCTGCGTTTCATCGCGCACATCCATGGGCGCCACGACGGCCTCCCCGCCCGCGCTGCGGATATCATCCGCCACGGCCTCCATCTCGCCGGCACTGCCGATGTTGCCGGCCGAGAGATTCCCCGCGGGCTGGCCGATGTCGGTGACGACAATCCTGGCTCCTGCTTCGGCGAGCCGGATGCAAATCGCCTCGCCGAGCCCATTCCGTCGGCCCGCGCCGGTAACCAGCGCCACCTTGCCGTCGAGTCTGTTCATGGCCAGTTGTCCGTTGTCTTCGAGGTCAGTGGCGCCCGCCGTAAGTATTTCATGCGTCTCGTCGCGGAGCCAAGCCACCCGTCCACTCCCGCCAGCGATGGCAGGCGACGCGATGGCCGGGTCGTGCCTCTTCGAGCGCCGGCCGCGCTTCCTTGCACTGGTCCTGCGCATGCGGGCAGCGTGACGCAAACACGCAGCCGGCCGGCGGGTTTAGCGGCGAGGGCAGCTCGCCGCCGATCGACGCCGGGAGCGGGCGGGACCTGCCGCCCGGCTCCGGTGCCGGCACCGCGTCCAGCAACGCCCGCGTGTAGGGATGCAGGGGACGATCGTACAGCTCGTCGCGCGGCGCATGCTCCATGGTCCGACCGAGGTACATCACCAGCACGCTGGAGCTCAGGTGCCGAACCACCGCGAGATTGTGACTGATGAACACATAAGCGAGTCCGAGCTCCGCACGCAGTCGCGCCAGCAGGTTCATCACCTGTCCCTGCACCGACACGTCGAGTGCACTGACTGGCTCGTCGCAGACGACCACCGCCGGGCGCAGGATGACGGCGCGCGCGATGCCGATCCGCTGGCACTGCCCACCGCTGAACTCGTGTGGATAGCGATCCGCATGTTCTGGCGCCAGGCCGACCTGCTCCAGCGCCGCGGCGATGCGGGAGCGGACCTCGCTCCTGCCTAGGCCTGGCTCGAAGACTTCCAGCGGCTCGGCCACGCTCTGGCCGACGGTCATGCGCGGATCGAGGCTGCCGGACGGGTCCTGGAAGACCATCTGCGCGTTTCTGCGCGACCGCCTCAGCGAATCCGGGGATGCTCCGTCAACTCGCGCCCCGTTCAACAACACGCTTCCCGAGTGAATGGGCACGAGCCCGAGCAGCGCCCGGCCGAGGCTGCTCTTGCCACAGCCGGACTCGCCGACGACGCCGAGTGTCTCGCCGCGGGAAAGCGCGAAACTGACGCCGTCGACGGCGGTGAGCCAGCGCCTCGAAAGCCAGCGACCCCCATCCAGTGGAAACCTGACGTTCAGTTGCTGGACGTCGATCACACGGTTCACGCTTTGCCCTCCCGGGTCTCAGGATGATGGCAGGCAACCCTTGCGGATCCCCCCGCGGCGAGCACTGGCGACTCGACCGAGCACCGTTCGCTGCGCCGCGCGCAGCGCGGGGCGAACGCGCAGCCTGCGGATGCCGTCCCCGGCCGTGGTGGCACACCCACAATGGTCCGCATGGGTGCGTCAGCATCGTCGTCGAGCCGTGGCAGCGCCTCGATCAACCCTGCCGTATACGGGTGCGCGGGTGCTCGAAACAACGTGCTGGTATCACCCTCCTCCACGATCGATCCGGCATACATGACGACGACCCTTTCTGCGAGCCCCGCCACGATGCCCAGGTCATGTGTGACCAGCGCAAGCGCCATGCCGAGCTCGGCGCGAAGCTCGCGAAACAGGTCGACGACCTGCGCCTGCACCGTAACGTCGAGCGCTGTCGTCGGTTCATCCGCAATCAGTAGCCTGGGTTGAGGCATCAGCGCAGCGGCAATCGCGACCCGTTGCCGGGTCCCGCCGGACAATTCGTGCGGGTACTGGCCGAGGCGCGCTGCCGCGTCCGGCACGTGCACCTGCTCGAGCATGCGGCGCGCCTCGGCCAGTGCAGTTGCACGATCAACGTCGCGGTGCGCCTGCAACGACTCTGCCAGCTGGTCGCCGATACGCAGGTGCGGCGTCAGGCTGCCAAGCGCGTCCTGGAACACGTAGCCGATTCCTGGTCCGCGCAGTCGCTCCAGTTGCCGCTCGGGCAGTCCGAGGATTTCCGCGCCGGCAAAACGGACGCTTCCCGACGCCAGGCCGTTCGCCGCCAGTAGTCCGGCACTGGCCAGGAGAGTCTGGGTCTTTCCGGAGCCGGACTCGCCGACGATCGCCACGCACTCGCCATCTCCGATATCGAGGTCGACGCCGTTGACGGCGGGCACGACGCCGGAAGGCGTGGCGAAACGGACCGACAGGTTGCGGATCTCGAGCAGGGTCATCATCGTTCCCGCGGATCCAGCGCGTCGCGAAGACCGTCCCCAAGGAAGTTGAAACAGAACACGATGACCACCAGGCAGCTTGCCGGCACCAGCAGGATCCAGGGTGCGGTCTCCATTTCTGCGGCGCCATCGGCGATCAGGTTGCCGAGACTTGCCAGCGGTTCCTGGATGCCGATGCCGAGGAAGCTGAGGAAACTCTCGATCAGGATCATCTGCGGAATCATCAGGGTCGCGTAGATGATCACGGTTCCGAGCAGGTTGGGTACTACGTGACGAAAGATGATCCGCGAAGGTCCGGCGCCGGAGGCGATCGCGGCCTCGATGAATTCGCGTTGCATCAACGCCATGGCCTGCCCGCGCACGACCCGTGCCATGGTCAGCCAGCCGACCGCACCGATCGCGATGAACAGCAGCATCGGACTGCGGTCGAAGACCACGGTCAGCACGATCACGAAGAAGATATGGGGAAGCGCATAGAGCACGTCGACGAAGCGCATCAGCAGGGCATCGGTGCGGCCACCCGCGTAACCGGCCACTGCGCCCCAGGTCACCCCAATCAGCAGGCTGACGAGCGTCGCCAGCAGCGCGATCGCAAGCGAGACCCTCGCGCCGTGCAGGGTCCGTACGAACAGGTCACGGCCCAGCCGGTCCGTGCCCAGCCAATGACCCGAAGCAAGGTCCGGCGGCACGCCCATCATCTCCCAGTCCAGTTCGTCGGGCGCAAAGGCGCTGAACGCCGGCCCGACTGCCGCGAGTACGCACAACAGTGCGAGGACGACCAGGCTCGCGACCGCGGCGCGATTGGCTGCAAGCCGCCTGGCGGCGTCGGCCCAGAGGCCCCGCGAACGGTTCAATGCCTGGCTCCCGGACGGACCCGGGGATCGAGCCAGGCGTAGGCAACGTCGACCAGCAGGTTGAGCCCGATCATGATCGACGCGTAGACGACGACCATGCCCATGACCAGCGTGTAGTCGCGGTTGAGCGCACCTTGTACGAGGTAGCGGCCGAGACCCGGCAGACCAAAGATGGTCTCGACGACCAGCGAGCCGGTCAACACCGCGGCAGTCGCGGGCCCCAGGTAACTGACCACGGGCGTCAGGGCCGCCGGTAGCGCATGACGCCATACCAGCCTGCCTCGTGGAACTCCGCGTGCGCGGGCCGCACGGATGAAGGGGGATCGCAGGGTCTCGAGCATGCTGCCGCGAGTCAGACGCGCCACGTAGGCGATGACCGGTAGCGCAAGCGTCACGGTCGGCAGGACCATGTCCCTTATCTCGCCCGGGGCCCAGCCGGCCACCGGCAGCCACCGCAGGTAGATCCCGAAGACCAGGGCTCCCAGGGGCGCAACCACGAAGATGGGCACGGCAATGCCGAGTACCGCCAGCGCCATCACCGCGTGATCGACGAACTCGTTGTGACGCAGGGCGGAGAGCATCCCGAGCGGGATGCCGATTCCCACGGCCAGCAACATGGCAGCCGCGCCAAGCTCGAGGCTCACCGGCAACCCGGTGGCGATCAGCTCGGTGACCGAGAAATCCTTGAACTTGAAGGACGGACCGAAGTCGCCCCGCAGCAGTCCCGCGACGTAACGGCCGAGCTGGACGTGGAGCGGCTGGTCGAGTCCGTAAGCACGTTCCAGGTTAGCCCGGATTTCGGGTGGCAGCGCCTGCTCCTCGTCGAACGGCCCGCCGGGAGCAAGACGCGTCAACAGGAAGGACAGCACCACGATCACCAGCAATGTCGGAATGGCCCCAAGCAGTCGCTTGACGATATAGCGGATCAAGATCCGTCGTCCTCAGTGCGCTGGCCGGGACGGTACGCGCACCAGCATCGAGGCCACGAAAGCCACGCCCACCAGCACCGACATCAGTCCGAATCCGAACTGGTAGTTGCCAGTGGCGTCGAATGCCATGCCGGTGACCCAAGGCCCAATCGCGCCACCGGTCGCATCCATCATCGTGATTGCGCCGAGTATCTTGCCGAGCGAACGAGCCCCGAACACGTCTGCGACCAGTGCTTGCAGCATCGTGTAGTTGCCGCCCCAACCCAGCCCGAACAGCCATAGCGCCGGCCAGACCAGCCCGGGCTTGAGTGTCGCCAGCATCGTGCTGCCCGTGAGCATCAGCGCCAGGCATATTGCGAAGACGATCTTGCGCGGCACCAGTTCGGATATGGCGCCCGCTCCGATCTTTCCCACCAGCCCCATGACGAAGAGCGGAAAGAAAGCCTGCGCGGCAGTGCGGTCCTCGTAACCCAGATCCTGCATGTGCAGGAACAGGTTGCCGGCGAGGCCAAGGATCGAATAGAAGGTGCAGAAAGCAGCGATCCCGATCAGCCAGAAATTCGCGCTACGCAAGGCGTCCTTGAAGTCATACCCGCCGCCCCCGCCTCCGGTGTCGCGCGAGGCCCGGGCCCCCAGGGGCTCGAGACCAAGCTGGGCCGGCCACTCCTTGACGACGAAAACGATCAGCGGGAGCAGCACCAGTGGGACAAGGCAGATTACGCCGAACGCCTGTCTCCAGCCCAGCTCACCGATGATCCAGGTGTTGAGCTGGGGAATCACGGCATTGCCGAGACTGGTTCCCGACAGCATCAGCCCCAGGGCAAGACCGCGCTGGGACACGAACCAGCGCGAGACGATGGTTACGCAGATGACCAGCCCGGCGCCAGCGAGCGAGGCGCCCATCGCGAAGCGCAGCAGGTAGACACCCGTGATGGAATCAACGCCGGAGAACAGGAACAGCGCTACCGCGAGCAGCAGCGCGCCGCCGAGCATGGCCGGGCGGACTCCAAAGCGGTCCGCGACCCAGCCGCCGATCGGTGCGAGTACGGCGGCCGCCAGCAGCTGGATCGTGTCACCGAACTTGAGTACGCCGCGCGAGACCAGCAACTCGTCGAGTAAATGGCGGTCAAAGACATTGAAACCGCCGAGCGTCAGGGCATTGGTGATCCAGATGACCACGAAGGCTGGCAGGACAATTCCCCACCAGCCATAAAATCGCCAGCCAGCCTGCGTTCGCATGCGGTGTCCTCGTTCATGATCACACGCTGTCGCGTGGCTGCCGGTGCAGGGCCTCAGAGGGAGTCGGTCACGACGAACAGCGGATTATCAGCAAATTCGCGGAATTGCCTGGCGATCTCCGCCATTGCGGGAGTAGCCGTGATGTCCGCACGCAGCGCATCGACGGAGGCGACCTGCAGCACTTCAACATACTGGTAGGGGGCACTGCCATTGCCGGACAGTAGTCCAGACGACCTGAGGACCTCGAATCGCCTCACTGCTGGCAGTGCGCTGACGGTCGGCAGGTCGCTCGCGCGGGCCCAGGCTTCGTACTCCTCGACGCGGGTTCCTGGCTTCAGGTTGAATAGCACGACGATGGTGGTCATCCGGTGTTGCCCCCTTCGGCCCGGTCGAGCGCAAGTTGCCCGGAGTCTAGGGAGCGCCGGAAACTGGTGTCAACGCGGATCATCGGGAGCTCAACCATGCTTTTCGTTCTGATGGGACATGATTCGGCCAATGCGCCGGAGCTGCGCAGGCAATTCTTGTCGGCACACCTCGAATGGGTAGTCGGAGTCATGGAGCACATCCGCGTCGCCGGACCGGTCGCGGATGAACAGGGCCAGCCATGCATGAGCCTGTACATCGTCGACAGCGCAACCGAGTCCGAGGCCAGGGCCTTGATCGAGACAGATCCATACTTTCGCTGCGGCGTATGGCGCGAACTCATTGTGCGACCCTTTGTCGCGGCTGCCGGTACCTGGGTCGGGGGCGCGAACTGGTGACCTCTTTCCAGGAAACGCAGTCCTGGAATCGCGAACAAAAAAAAGCGGCCTCAGAGAAGCCGCTCTTGCTACGCATCCGCGCGCTCGTGGCGTCCTGCGAATGCTCCCCTCGAACCCCGCGTTATGTTGTCGTTTTCGGCGGGGCAGTTCCCTCGCCAAGCTCCCATCTCGCGACAAACCGTAATCTCCGCGGCCTGTCGCCGCAACAATTTTTGTTCCTGCATCGCAAAATCGCGCGAACTGTCCGTGCTTACGCCAGTCCCAGGCAGCCCGGGTTCATCACGCCGGTCGGATCGACCAGCTGCTTCACACCTTTCAGGAGCGCGGCTGCCGTGGGATCGAGGCCTTCCTGGTAGAAGTAGAACCGCCCGAGCTGGAAACTGACCGCACCATGTTCCATGAAGCAGCGAGCGAGCGCAGTGCGGATCTCGTCCACGGCATTGCGCGCCGGCAGGTTTTCAGCAAACTGCGGAAGCTTCGCCAGGAAGTCCCGATCCAGCACCCGGTCATGAAACAACAGGCGCGAATCGGGCCAGTACATTACCGGCTCGATCAGTACCGCCCGGTCTCCGACGATGCACAGCAGGTAACCATGCGCGATGTCCAGGCGTTCGCGCAGGTCGCGATAGCTCGCGAATACCGCCTCGAGGGCCTCGAACATTGCGGTTGCCTTGGATAGCGCCACGGATCCGTGCACGGGCACCCAACGCTCCCCGCCGGGACCGATCATGCTGTTGACTTCCGCGAAAGGATTGGCGCGCATTACCCGGGGTATGGTCGCCGCGACCTCCTCGCCCCGCCGACCGATGATCCGGCGGACCAGTTCGGTCTTCGCATCCGCATCCGCGGCATCGCGGCCATCGATGCTCATGTGTACCGAAAAATGCGCCTCGTCGAGGAAGCTCCTGCCAGCCAGAACCACCTTTGCGCCTTCCTTGAGCGCCTTGAGTCCACCGCCGGCCGACTTCATCACCTGTCCGAGCGCCTTCGCGTCCTCGGTCATGCTCACGCGCTTCATCCGGACCTTCTGCATTCCGGGATCGAAGGCGAACAGCTCGGAGACGACGTTGGCCCGGGCAATCTCTGCCATGCATTCGAACAGCGGGCGCGCTTCGGCGAAGCCATAGGACAGGTAGCGCGTCTCGGTCAGGCGTGGAATGAGCCTGAGGGTGGCGCGTGCCTTGATCCCGAGCGCGCCGCAGTCGCCGGTGAACATGCCGCTCAGGTCCGGGCCGAACTGGCGGAAGAACGGCTCGCCGTTGCGGTTGGCGTGCGAACCGACCCGCGCCACGGTGCCGTCGCCGAGTACGACGTCGAGCCCTAGCAGGCTGTCGGCCGCTGCGCCATGCGTGCCGGAGCCGAGAAAGATGGCGCCTTGCGACAGCCCGCCCCCGATGGTGGCACGCAGTCCGGACAGGGTGCCCCAGAACGGGGTTCGCATACCGACCGGCGCCAGCGCATCGTCGAGCTCCTTCCAGGTCGCGCCGCATTCGACGGTCACATAGCCGTCCCCGACATTGATGTCGACCACGCGATTGAGGCGCAACAGGTCCACCGTCACGGCGGCACCTGCCTTCGCCAGGTAACCCTGGGTGTAGGACAGGCCACCGCCCCGCGGCAGCAATGCAATCCTCTCTGCGGCGGCAATGCGCACGCAGGCCGCGAGTTCCTCCACGGTCCCGGGCCGGATCACCGCCACGGGAGGTCGCCCGGCATGGTGCACGTCCTGGCCGAAGAAGCGCAGGTCCTCGTCGCCGAGCAGGACATTCGGCTGGCCAATGGCTTCTACCAGCCGGCGAATCGCCTGGCTGTGATCGCCCGAGGCAGGCGCGGCAGTGCTCATGGTGGTCCTCCCAATGACGACGGAAGATTCCTGGGGCGCCGTCCGGGGAGATCTTCGGGGATCGGCCCGATGTATACAACTGCTCAGGCAAAGGCCTGTTTTTAGGGCCATATGACCGCCTGTTGGACAGCGGGGGCTGCGATTTCCTACACTGGTCGCGGCCGCATGCCCCGGCTGCCTACGGTTTCCAGTAATGTCCGACTCCACTCGCCCGATCCGTGCCCTGATTCGCGGCCTAGACGCGCTGGCAGTGCTGAATCGCCGTAATGGCGCAACCGTTTCGGAAGTAGCCAACGACATCAAGCTGCCGCGCACGACCACCTACCGCGTGCTCGAGACGCTGTGCGCGGCCGGCTACGTCTTCCGGGACCCCGCCGACGATCGATACCGCCTGACAATCATGGTTCGTGGCCTCTCCGACGGCTTCGACGATGAGGCCTGGATCAGCCAGGTAGCCCGTCCGGTGCTCAACGATCTCGGTCGGGAGATCGTGTGGCCGGTCGCGATTTCCACCCTCTCCGGAACTTCCATGATGGTGCGGGAGACAACCGACCATCGTAGCCCGCTGGCTGTCGAGCGCTATGCCGCGGGCTTCCGGGTGCCGCTGCTGACCAGCGCCGCAGGCCGCGCCTATCTGGCGTGGTGTCCGGTCGAGCAACGCGAAGCACTGATCGACATCCTGTCACGCTCGGCTCGCGAGGAGGACAAGCTCGCCAGGAACCAGGGAGAGCTGGAAAGGGTGCTCAACGAAGCCAGCAGCCAGGGATACGCTGCGGCTATCCGTGCCAAGCGCGTTTCGGACGAAATCAGCCTCGCCGTGCCAGTACGCATCGACGAGCGCGTACTGGCCTGCCTGACCGTGCGCTTCTCGGCCAACGCGGTCCCGATGAAGACCGCGCTCGAGAGGTTCCTCCCCCGCCTCACCGCGGCCGCGGCACGAATTCGCGGTCAGTTCCTCCAGCAGAATGCCAGCGCCCGCGGCGCCGGTTAGATCGTGCGGACGCATCCGCTGCCCGGGACAGGGGCGTTTGACTCGACCTGTGAACCTGCGTATTTTTCGCACTGCAAAAACCGCGGTATGCGTCACCTTCCACCGCCCACCCAGCGCTTCCAGACGAGGTAGTCATGTCGGACGAAGTCACGGCCTATCGTGCGCTTGCGCTGCAGTTGACCTGCCACGCGGTCAACGGCTGCCAGGACCGCGCGAGCGCGCGGGCCAAGATGCTCGACAACGTCGCTCGAGTCGATCGGGCGGTCGCCGGTTCGAAGGGCTTCATCGGGCCTGACCTGCGCCTGGTGGTGCTGCCGGAGTACCTGCTGACCAGCTATCCTCTGGGCGAAACGATACCCGGCTGGCTCGACAAGGCTGCGCTGGAACCAGCCGGCCCGGAATACGATGCGCTTGGCGCGATCGCACAGAAGCATGACGTCTTCCTTGCCGGCAACGCCTACGAGGCGGATGCGCATTTCCCGGGGTTCTACTTCCAGACGAGTTTCTGCCTGGCGCCGTCAGGCCAGGTGGTGCTGCGCTACCGCAGGCTCGTTTCCATGTTTGCGCCCACGCCACATGACCTGTGGGACCGCTATCTCGACATCTACGGCCTCGAGGGCGTATTCCCGGTGGCCAAGACCGCCATCGGCAGGCTCGCGGCCATCGCTTCAGAGGAAATCCTCTATCCCGAGATTGCCCGGGCGCTTGCGCTTCGCGGCGCGGAAGTCTTCCTGCACAGTTCGAGCGAGGTCGGTTCGCCGCTGTCGACGCCGAAGGACGTGGCCAAGCGCGCACGCGCCCTGGAGAATCTGTGTTACGTCGTTTCGGCCAACACCGGCGGAATCACCGGCGTGGATATGCCCGGCAACTCGGCCGACGGCCGTTCCAAGATCGTGGACTACCTTGGCGAGGTGCGCGCCGAAGCGTTGACCGGCGAGTCGTCCAATGCCTGCGCCGAGATCGATCTCGTAGCACTGCGGCGTTACCGGCGGCGGCCTGGAATGGGCAACCTGCTTTCCAGGCAACGGCTGGAGCTGTTCGCCGCGGCCTACTCGGGTTCCATGTACCCGGCCAACACGATGCTCGGACCGGATGGCGCCCCTCGGGTGCCCGACCGGCAGCATTTCATTGCAACGCAGCGGGCCGTCATCGATCGGCTCGCGCGCGACGAATTGATCTAGATTCTCAATGACCAGAAACACAGAGGAGTTGGCCGCATGCGCAAGATCATGGTTTGCGTGAAGCGGGTGATCGACTACAACGTACGCGTGCGGGTCAAACCGGACGGGTCCGGAGTCGTCACCGACGGCGTCAAGATGAGCATCAATCCCTTCGACGAGATAGCGCTCGAGGAAGCTTTGCGAATCAAGGAGCGCGGCGAGGCCGCGGAAGTCGTCGCTGTCAGCCTGGGTCCAGACGATGCCCAGCAGCAGCTGCGCACGGCGCTCGCGATGGGTGCCGACCGGGCGATCCTGGTCAAGGTGGACGGCACCGTCGAGCCGCTGATTACCGCGCAGGCTTTTCTGGCACTGGTGCAAAAGGAGTCTCCGGAACTGGTGATCCTCGGCAAGCAGGCCATCGATGACGACTCGGCGCAGACCGGCCCCATGCTGGCCGCATTGTGGGGACGTCCGCAGGCGACCGCCGCCTCGAAGGTCGACGTCAAGGGCGATACCCTGGTGGTCACACGCGAGGTCGATGCTGGTCTTGAGGTCAACGAGATCGACCTTCCCGGCGTCCTGACAGTTGACCTGCGCCTCAACGAGCCGCGCTACGTGAAATTGCCGGACATCATGAAGGCGAAGAAGAAGCCGCTGGACGTAACGGATCTCGCGGCCCTGGGCGTTGCAGCGGAGGAGCACACAAAGGTGCTCAAGTGGGAGCCTCCTGCACAACGGCAGAAGGGCGCCATGCTGAAGGATGCTGCCGAACTGGTCGAGGCGCTGAAGAAAAAGGGGTTACTGCAATGAACAAGGTCCTGATCGTCGCCGAACACGCTGGCGGCAAGCTCAATCCCTCCACGCCCAAGTGCGTCACCTGCGCGCGTGCCATTGCCGATGCCGAGATCACGATAGCCGTACTGGCCGAAGACGGTTCGGCGGTTGCAGCCCAGGCGGCAGCGCTGGAGGGTGTGACCAGGGTCGTGCAGGTCGACAGCCCGGCCAACGCCCATCCGCTCGCCGCGGTGCTCGCCCCGCAGGTCGCGGCGCTGGCGGCCGGCGCGAGTCATGTCTTCGGTCCGTCTACCACCTTCGGACGCGACCTGATGCCACGGGTCGCAGCGCTGCTCAATGCCCCACAGCTGTCGGACGTCATGCAGGCCGAGTCGGCGACCCGCTTCCGCCGCCCGGTCTACGCCGGCAATGCCATCGTCACCGTAGAGACTCCCGCTGGACGCCAGCTGGTCTGCACCGTCCGCGTCGCATCCTTCGAAGCCAGTCCGGCCGGCGCGGCGGCGGCCCCGATTGAAAAGACCGCGCTCGACATCGAGCCGCCAACGCATACGCGCTTCGTTTCGGTTTCGGCCGCAGCCAGCGACCGCCCGGACCTGCAGACGGCCCCGCGGGTCGTTTCCGGCGGCAGGGCACTCGGAAGCGCCGAGAAGTTCCAGATGATCTATAGCCTGGCCGACAAGCTCGGCGCAGCAGTCGGTGCTTCGCGGGCGGCGGTCGACGCGGGTTACGCGCCGAACGAACTGCAGGTCGGTCAGACTGGCAAGATCATTTCGCCCAGTCTCTACATCGCGGTCGGCATCTCCGGGGCGATCCAGCACGTCACGGGCATCAAGGATGCGCAGACGATCGTTGCGATCAACAAGGACCCCGAGGCGCCAATCTTCGAGCTGGCCGACTACGGCCTGGTGGGCGACCTGTTCAGTATCCTGCCGGAGCTCGAAACGTTGCTGTGAGCCGGCGGGAGCATGCCAATCCCCCTCGAGGCCCTGGCGGCGTGCTGCTGCCAGGGCCTCGTGTCATCCTGGGGCGTCATTCATTAGTCTTGAAACCACATGAATAATGTAATGCAAGGGATTGAATTAACTCTCCAAGAGTATCGAGACTGTTGGTCTCGACTCGATTTCTCCGGGCTGCGCAGCCTGTGGGATCCAGCCGAGGCCGAGCCCACCTATCTCGCAGAGGAGCATGCCGCGGCGCTGTTCAACTGGCAGGGCATCGAGGCCTACTGGGAGGCGACCCGTCAGGCCACGCGGTCTATCCGGCTGGAGACCTGGAACCTGCGAACCCGCCTGATTGCCGACGACCTCGCTACAGCGGTCTATGACATGCGCTGGTTGGGAGAATTCGCGGGATACGATGGCCCGATCGGAGGCGACACCCGCGTCACGGCCATCTTTCGGCGCCGCGCGGGACAGTGGCGGTTCATTCACTACGTCGAGGCGCCGCTCGCCCCGATCGTGTACTTCAGGAAATCCTACGAGCGTTTCGGACAGGCTCCGCCGCCGCGGGGCTGACTGCGTGCCTGCTATTTCAGCGTGGCGTAGAGCAGCGAGGCGGACAGCAGCAGCAAGGTCAACCAAGTTCCTGCGGTGCCATAAAATCGACCGAAGGAGCGGCCAGAACGCTGACTCAGGCCGTAGGCGTGAAGTGTGCGGCTGACCAGCAGCAGGATGCCTGCAGCATGCAGCAGCGATGCGCTGATGCCGTTCAGCTCGGCCACCAGCAACAACAGCAGTGCCAGCGGAACGTATTCGATGAAGTTGGCGTGCACGCGAACGGCGCGTTCCATCCCGGGCTCCGTGCCGATTCCAAGGCTGGTTCCGTAGCGCCAGCGCGCCTTGACGACGAGGCCCGCCAACCCCAGGACCATGAAGCCCGCGAGCGCGGCATAGAGGGCCGTTATCGACGTTGTCATGCGGCCCCTCCCCTGCCTCAGATCGACTCGGGCGCGACGCGCACCAGTGCCTTGCCGAAATTGCCGCCGCGCATCAGGCGGCAGAACGCATCGGGTGCGTTCTCAAGGCCGTCGGTGATGTCCTCACGGTAGCGAAAGGATCCTTCTTGGATCCATTTGCTCACGACCCTGAAAAATTCAGGCTGCTTGTGCGCCCAGTCGTAGACGACGAGGCCTTTCATCGTGGCCCGTGCACCCACTATGGGACCGAGGAAGGGTCCCGCCGGTGGCTTGTCCATGCTATAGGCCTCGATCATGCCGCACAGGACAACGCGGGCATGCAGCGCAAGGTTGGCCAGCACGGCAGTAAGGGTGTCGCCGCCGACGTTGTCGAAGTAGACGTCGATGCCGTCAGGGCAAGCAGCCTTCAGCTGAGCGCGAAGCTCGCCGTTCCGGTGGTTGACGCAGGCAGCGTAGCCAAGTTCGTCGACAGCGTACCGGCACTTGTCGTCGGAACCGGCGATGCCGACCGCGCGGGCCCCGACCAACCGTGCGACTTGTCCGGCTGTGCTGCCGACCGGACCGGTCGCCGCCGAGACCACGACGGTCTGCCCCGGCTTCGGCTCGCCCAGGTAGACGAGCCCTGCGTAGCCCGTCAGCCCCGGCATGCCCAGCACCCCGAGCGCGGTAGACAAAGGAGCCTGCGCCGGGTTGAGCTTGCGGACACCGCTGCCGTCCGACAGCGCATGGCCCTGCCAGCCGTTGCGGACGGTGACATAGTCACCTGGCTCGAAGCCTTCATGCCGCGATTCGACCACCTGCGCGACGG
The DNA here is from genome assembly GCA_963715485.1 of uncultured Gammaproteobacteria bacterium. GTDB lineage: Bacteria > Pseudomonadota > Gammaproteobacteria > Steroidobacterales > Steroidobacteraceae > SG8-30. Next base: position 2,106,501 of record OY970244.1, on the reverse strand, counting down.
TCTCTCCGACCATCGGGTCGCCAGGCTTGAGACGGTCCGCGTAGATCTGGCTCCCCTTCATGACGTTGCGGTAGTACGGATCCAGCGAAAGCCAGATCGTGCGCGACAGGAACTGGCCGTCGCCGGGTACCGGAACGGCCACTTCATCGGACGAGAAATCCTCCGGGACAGGCAGTCCGGAGGGTGTGCGCGCGAACAGGATCCTGCGGTTCTTCATGTGTGGCACAGCCGGTTACAGCTGCCCCAGGACGAATTCCGCGCTCGATACGTTGAATTCGCCGGGTGCCTCGACGTGTACCGACTTGACTACGCCGTTCTCGGTAATCATTGCGAAGCGCTGGCCACGCTTGCCCATCCCGAAGCCGGTGGCATCGAGCGGCAGACCCAGTGCATCGGTGAACTCGCCGTTGCCGTCAGCCGCCATGACGATCTTGTCCCCGACATGGGCCGATTTGCCCCACGCATCCATCACGAAGACGTCGTTGACCGCAATGCAAACAATGCGATCGACGCCCTTGGCCCTGATCGCGCCAGCCTGCTCGACAAACCCGGGCAGGTGCCGCGCGCTACAGGTCGGCGTGAACGCCCCCGGGACCGAAAACATAACCACCTTGCCGGAACCGAAAAGTTCCTCGGTGGTGGCATTCGCCGGTCCGTCCTTGGTCATGACCTTGAGGGTCGCCGCGGGAACCTTGTCGCCAGCCTTGATTGTCATGAAGAGCTCCTTGTGATTCGGGAAAACGCAATGTTACAGGAACAGGCGCCAGGGACACCCGCGGCGCCCGATGCTGCCGGGGTCGGACCCCAGGCGACCATCCGGTGGCCACGGTCTCAATTGCCCGCTACCCCGGTGTTTCAGCAGGGTCTGCTGAGGTACCTACCACGCGCCGGGCCAACGATCTTCCCGTCCTGATAGACCAGCTGACCGCGAAGGAAGGTGTCAGTCACCTTGCCGTCCAGTTCCTGCCCCTCAAACGGGGTATAGCCCTGAGTCGATTCCGACTCGGCCGCACGGACCGTAAAGGTGACGTCCGGATCGAACAGCACAATGTCCGCGTCGAATCCCGGTGCGATATCGCCCTTGGCAGCCAGCCCGAATCGGCGCGCCGCATTCCACGATGAAAGCTCGGCCATCCGGTTGAGCGAAAGCCCGCGCTTGCGGCCCTCGCTGTGCAGACCAGACAGCAGGTATTCAGTCCCACCAAAGCCGCTCTTCGCCAGGAATATCTCGTCAGGCTTGTCGCCGCTGACCTTCATCTCATGGCGACAGCAGGCATGGTCGCTGCATACCCAGTCGAGCTTTCCGTCGAGCAGGGTCTGCCAGAGATACTCGACATCCTCTCGCGAACGAATCGGCGGGTTGACCTTGGCCAGTACCTGCGTGGGTACATCGTAATCGAGGACCAGGTGGCCAATGGTCACCTCGCGACGGAAGTTCACGTGTGGAAAAGCCTCGGCCATCTTCAGCGCTGCCTCAACAGCCTTGCGCGAGGTAAGGTGAAGGAGATTGATGTTCGCACATTCCGTTTCGTGAGCCAGATATGAGGCGATACAGATCGCCAGACCCTCGCTGTGGGGCGGCCGGGCGGCGCTGTAGGCGCGAAGCCCCTTCAGCTTTCCCTCCTGCTGCACCAGCTTGGTATAGGCCGCCATGATCTCGGCGGTTTCGCAGTGCAGGGACAGCGAAATGACATCCTTCTTGTCCGGATACTGCTGCATGGCACGCTGTATCCCGCGCATGACAAACTCGAAATGCGCGATGTCGTACTTTTCTTCCTCGTCGATCATGAGGAACTCATGCTGGTGGCTGGACGCACCATGCAGTCCGTAGCCCCCATAGAACATGTAGATCTTGAACGAGGTGACACCGTGCTTGTCGATCAGCGCGGGGATCTCGCCAATGTGCGTCGCGTCCATCGGCGCAAGGTGAAAGCCGTAATCGACATGGAACTTGCCATCGGAAATGGCAAGCACCTCTGGAAAGAAATCGGCGTAAGGCCCGCCCTTGTTCAGATAGTAGTGGCCAGTGCGGAAGTAATTGAGACTGGAAGTCACGCCGCCCTGGGCTGCAGCGCGGCTCTCCGTCACGGCGTCCTCGGCGAGCGGCGAGTAGATCCCGCAGTGCATATGCGGATCGACCAGTCCCGGGAATGCCAGCCGCCCATTGCCGTCAACGACCTCGGCGGCTGACCCGGCCGCGATTCCGGGCGCGACCCGCGCGACCTTGCCGTCCTTGACCGCGATGTCCAGGGTCTCGACCTGGGTCTGCAACGGACGTACGACGCGGACGTTCCTGATCAGTAAATCGTATTGACTGTTCGACATGACCTGACCCCTTGGCTATCCAGCTCCATTTCCGCAAGATTGCGGCTGCCTAATCGGGCGATGTTGGCCAATCACCGTGTTTGCGTCGGCAGCCGACTGCATGGCCGTCATTGTATACAACCCTCTGCCCTGACGCTGATCCGCCGAAATCCTCCGAGGCGCTTCATTTGGCGCCAAGCACGAAGAACTCGTCGGCAATTTCCTGATTGAGCGTCGCTGAGGTCCAGCGGATGTCCACAGTCTTGGCGCCGGCGTAATACAGCCGCACCCGTCCGGGCTGCAGGAAACCCGGGTCAGGCACCCAATAGAAATCGGAATAGAGTCGCTGGTGCCAGCCACGCGGCGTGTCCCAGGCGGCGAGGCGAATGTAGGCGCTTTCCCTGTCAATTCCGAAAATTGTGTGGGAACCCGCGGGATCCGTGATCCGCAGAATATAGCAGGGATGGCCGTCCACGCTGTCGTCCGTCAGTCGCAGCAGCGCAAAGCCAGGCCGGGTCGCGAAACGAATGGCGCTGAACCCGAAGGCGCTGGCCTCGCTGTCGGCCGCGCGTGCAGGAGGGAGCGGGCCATCCTGGTCGTAGGAATGCTGGCCGTCGAAGCTTATGCGGAAGATGACACGATCCGATTCGAGGGCATCGAGCCGGAACTTGCCGGTCCCGGCATGGGCTGCATCCAGGTCCGTCGGGTACAGGCGATGCATGACGTAACTGTCAGCCCGAACGCACTGGTCTGCCCTGCCATCACGACACAGCTCCGCCCATCCTTCCATGCGATTGCTGCGCGCATGCAGCCATTGCTCGCCGCCGGCTCGCGCGGTAGCCCACTCGATAATCTGAAGCGGAGTGGCATGCTCCGGCAAGGCGCCCTGGGAGTGCGCAGCCGGGACGACCAGCATGGCGGCAATCATGGCGAAGGTTTTCATGTTCAAGGTTCTCTTCTGGCAAGCGCTAGCGGCTCAATCCGGGGAATCAGCAACGTCACACACAGTGCCGAAACAATGTGCATGGATGAGACCAGCATGAAGACGATTTCGTAGGAACCGGTTCGATCGATGATGAAGCCAATCACCGGCTGCGACAGGGCCGCCGCCACGCTGCCCGCCGCGCCACTCATGCCCCACACGGTCGCGACATCCCGGCTGGGGAACACGTCGCCGGGCACCGCGAACAGGGATGCGGACTTGACCTGGATGGCGAAGATACCCATTCCCATCAAGATAACGGCAAGCGCGCCGGAGCCTACATAGACGGCAGGCAAGGCAAGCGGGACCAGCAACGCGCCCGCCCAGATCATCAGCTTGCGCGAGTCATTGACGCTCAGACCGCGCCGGATCAGGTGCTGCCCGGCCCAGCCACCTGCGAGGGAGCCAATGTCGGCGAAGACGAATGGCAGCGCCGCGGCCCAGGCGATCTCAAGCATGGAGAATCCGCGCTGGTCGCGCAGGTAAAGCGGAATCCAGAATGCAAAGAAATAAAAGGCGCCGTCGCCACTGAACCGGGCGAGGATGAGTCCCCAGGTCTCGCGAAACCGAAGGTGGCGAGCAAGATCGCCGAAGTACGTCCCGAATGGGGTGCCCACCTGCACATTCGCCGGATCAGTAGTCGCGGGCGGCGCGCGATCGACCAGGATCAGCCGACGCTCCGCGTCGGAGATCGACGGATGGTCCTCAGGCGGGTGAAAGTGACGCTTCCATATCCACACCCAGACGAAACCCATCAGCCCGGGAACGATGAATGCCGCGCGCCAGCCCACGAGCGGCGAGAGCCCGATCGCGTGCAGGTGATCGAACAGGTGAATCAGCGATGCGATCAGCGGCGGCGCGATGATGGCACCGATTCCGGTGCCAGCAGTGATGAAACCCGAGGCCAGGCTTCGCTCCGCTCTGGGGAACCACTCGGCCACGACCTTGAATGCGCCTGGGAAGTTCACCGACTCGGTCATGCCGAGGAAGGCCCGGGCACCGAAGAAACTCCATACTCCCCTGCCGAACGCATGCAGGATCGAAGCGACGCTCCACCAGACGACCGCCAGCGACAGCGAACGCTTGCTGCCCAGCCGGTCGATCACCGGACCTAGCAGCAGTTGGCCGGCGCCATACATCAGCAGGAATCCGAGCGTGATCCGGCCATACTGCTCGTTGGAGAAGTCGAACTCCCGCTTGAGCAGCGGCGCGGCGACCGACAATGCAAGGCGGTCCACGTAGCTGATCATCGTGACCGTCAGCAGCATGATGGCAACCCACCAGCGCTTCTGTTGCCACCAGCGTGACGGCCCGGGCTCGCCCGGAAGTCGGGTCAACGGCATCTCCCCGTCAATCGGCCACCCATCCGGCGAGTTCGCCGCGTCGCACACGGGTCAGGCGCATGTGGTACTGGTACGCATCTGCCCGCCACAGGGCCTCGACCCTCTCGATGGGCTGTCCTCCGGTCGAACGCACTATTCTCTCGATGCGTACCAGAGGCACGCCTGCCGGCACCCGTAGCGCACGCGCTGCGTCGATCCCGGCGAGCGTTGCGCCGATCGTCTGGTCGGCTGACTCGATCTCCACTCCGGCGCGCTCGATCGCCTCGAGCACGGTCCCCTGCCTCAGGTCGGCCAGGCGTAGTTGCCGGCCTACGTTCTCGCGCACCCAGGCCGTAATGATGCCGAGCCGGTTGCTGCCCCGTGTCCGGACACGCACCGACTTGTGAACCAGCGCCGTTGCCTCGAGATCGAGCAAGGCGCGCGTAGCCTGGTCCGGCGCCACCCACTCCACCCGCAAGTCGGCCACCTTGGTAGTCCGGCCGATGTTGGCGACACGGGTCGTCATCTCGCGCAAATCGAGCGCCACAGGCAGCTCGCCGGCTTCCACCGGAACGTAGGTGCCGCTGCCCTGCCGGCGCACGACGAGCCCTTCGGCCACCAGATCGTCGATCGCCCGACGGATGGTGATGCGTGACACAGCGAAGGCTTCGCACAGTTCGGGCTCGGTCGGAATGCGGGCGCCTGGCGCAAACGTGCCGTCGCCAATCCAGCCGCGCAACGCGACGTAGACCTGGTGGTACCTGGGCGACCGCAGCTGCCGGCTCACGGGCTGTGGTGCGATCGCCGGGCCGTGAAGATGCCGCGCCATATCAGTCCAGCACCATGCCGCCGCTGACGTTCTGGACCGTGCCCGTGAGGAATGAACCCGATACGCCGCACAGGCGAACGATCGTGGAGGCGACTTCATCCGCAGTCGCAAGCCGTCCGAGCGGACTGGCCGCAACCAGGCGTTCCACCGTCGCAGAATCGAGCCGCGCGAGCATGGGCGTATCGACCGGACCGGGTGCGACACAGTTCACGCGGATACCCACGTCGGCCCACTCCTTGGCAAGGTAGCGAGTCAGGTTGATGATGCCGGCCTTGGCGACCGCGTACGCAGGACCCGACAGGGCACTGCCGCCATTCAGGCCGTTTATCGACGACATCAGCACCAGACCCGCATTGCGGCCGGCTCTGAGCAGCGGCAATGCCGCCCTGGCAACCAGAAATGCACTCGTCAGGTTGACTTCCAGACCTTCGTTCCACTCGTCTAGAGACTGACTAGCCAGCGGGCCGCGCCCGACACGGCCGGCAAGGTGTACCATCGCGTCGAGCCTGCCATGGCGCCGCCTGACATCCGCGGCCGCCGACGTCACCGCGCACTCGTCGGTCACGTCCAGTTGCGACCACTCGACATTCCGCTCGCCCTCCCTGTCGCCGGTGTCCCGGTCGGTGGCCAGCACGAGGAATCCACCACGCGCCAGCTGCGCGACGGTGGAGAGGCCGATGCCGCCGGCGGCTCCGGTGACCCAGGCAATGCGGTCCTCAGGCTGCATTCTTCAGCACGATTGCATCGTAGATGCCGTCCAGCATGCTGTAGCGAACCTGTGCGGAGGCATGTACCGCAGCGACTGCCCGGCGTTGCAGTTCCGCCGTGGTCGCGTATCGAGCCGTCAGCTCGAGCCCGACATGCGCATGCTCAACATCGCCTTCGATGTGGACATGGAAGAATTCCATGTCATCGTCAGAAAAACCCATCTTTCGCATGGCTTTGACGTACTTCGGATACAGGGTCGGCAGCTGCCCCTCCAGCGCGACCATGATTCCGGCGCAGGCTTCGCCCAGCGTGCGTACGGTCGCGAGCTCCCACACCCATGAGCGCATTGCGCGGGTGGTCGGCAGTACCTTGCCGCCGTCCTCGGCGGAAAGCAGGGTCTCCTGCGGCACGCCGCAGGCTCTGGCGAATTTCGCGCACAGATCCGGGTGGCGCTTGCCCGGGCTCGCCGGCATTTCTTCGCCGAGCAGGTTCTCCAGCAGGTGCTGGCGTGCATCCAGGTCGGGCAGGCGCGCGTAAAGGGCAGCGAATTGCTGCGGCACCGCGTCGATATAGTAAAAGTGCTGGATCGCCCACTTTCCCAGTTGTTCGCGGGAGAGCTCGCCATCGGCCCAGGCCCTGCTGAACGGGTGTCCGCCACCATGCCTCGGCTGACGGGCCGCCTCCAGCGCGGCGAAAAACTCAGCCTGTTTCATCAACTCACTCATGTGTTCCCCTTCTCGTGGTTGGCGTGTCGGATTGAGCCAGCCGCCGCCGTCGGACCCGCCGGTACCGGACAGGAACCAGCGCCCTCATTGGCGTGGCCACGCACTGTCGTCGAGGCCGGCAAGCAGTTGCCCGGCCCGTTCGAGCGCGGCAGCAGGTACCGTTGCCCGGGGCGGCACTGGTCGGGGTCCACCCGGGCGGTCGCGCGGCGGAAGGGTCGCGTCGACGCCAAGCTTGGAGCCAGTCTGGGCGCCGCTGGCCAGCGACGGATCCAGGGTGGAGGTAGACAGTCCGTCGAGCGTAAAGGAATCGCGGGACCACTGAACGCGGGTCGCCAGCGCCCAGAGCATTTCGTCCGGCGAGAAGATATCGACATCTTCGTCCACCGCGATCACGGTCTTTACCCGCCGGTACGCCAGTGCCGCGAGTAGCGCATCGCGTGCCTCGCCGCGTTGCGGCTCACGCAACTGCAGGTAGGCATGGAAACGTCGTCCGGATGCAGGTACGTGTACATTGACGATTGAGGGTGCCACGGCGTGAGTCATGCCATGCAGCTTGCCCTCCATCGCCATGTTGTCCGGCACCAGCATATCTGTCAGGCCGGAGCCATAGTCGTGGTATATCGCATCGCTGCGCATGGTGATGCAGGTGACGTCGACCAGTGGCGCACTGACCTCCGGGCCGAGATATCCGGTGTACTCGCCAAACGGACCATCCGGGCTGGTTCGTTGCGGCTGGGCAAAGCCCTCGACCACTATTTCGGCGTCAGCCGGGACCATGACCCGGTCCCCGTGAGTCACCGTCGGAACAATGCGCAGCGGTTCGCCGATGACCCCGCCCGCCGCTTCCCAATGGCTCTGGGGATAAGCCAGCTTGGCCTGGGTGCCCATCAGGACCGCCGGATGATGACCAATCCAGAACGCGACCGGACAAGCCTGGCCGCGCGCCCAGTACTTCTGGAGGTTCAGGAAATTGTGGGACGAGGGATAGGGGAACCAGGTCATCGAGCGGGAACCGCGGACCCAGCAACGCTGGATCGCCGTGTTGTCCACACCGCTATCCGGATCGCGCGTCGTGGCATGGGCTGCCGTCAGGTAAGGGCCGGGTTCGAGCTCATGCTGGGTCAATACCGGCAGGTGCAGCAGGTCCGCAGAATCGCCCTGTCGAATGACCTGTCTGACCGGGGCTTCGGCAGGAGAGATGACGGACGGCGCGACCGGGGTCGAAGCGCGCTGCGAAAACCATGCGGCGCTCGAACGATGATTCCCCAGTCCTAGAGCCGCGGCGACGAGTTCGCGGCTGGCCGTGAGATTGTTCACCACGGGTATACCGCTGAAAGTTCCGTCGTCCCGCCTGACCTTGCGCGCGAAGATCACCGGATAGCGGCCCGTGGCATCCAGCCGGTGCTGCAAGGCAGTCAGGGCATGGCGCGAATCCACTGCATCGCCGATGACGAGCAGTGCCCCCGCGTGCGCATCGAGAAAGGTCCTGAGATCCAGCAAGGGCCCGGTCCGGCATCACCTGAATCAAGGCATAGTCGTCATGTTGACATGATGACCGCTGCTCATACAATCCATAGCTGCCCAGCGATCCCGACATCCGGGGTACATCCACGGTAAATCGAGTCCACGCGGCTGGGGCGAATTGACCTGACAGGACCGAATGCCGGTCACGAGGGAGAGACCCATGGTCCACGCGACCGCCGTACCGGCCTTTCCGGTCAACCAGAGGGTGACCAGCATCATCGCCGGCGAGGCGATCGCGGCGGCTCGTAGTGGCTTCGACCTGCAGGTGATCTGTCCAGCTACCGAGGAACCAGTCAGCCTGCTGCGTGAAGCCGACCCCGACGAGGTTGAACTGGCCATTGCGGCGGCGCGCGATGCATTTGACTACGGCCCCTGGCCACGAATGGACATCAATGATCGCAACGATATTCTCCATGCGATTCGCGACCGGCTTCGCGCCCATGCCGAGGAGCTTGCCTGGCTTGAGGTGCTGAACACGGGGATCCCGCTCACCCACGTGCGTGGACAGATCCGGCGGATGACCCGCAATTTCGAATTCTTCGCCGAGGTGGCCAGCACCCTGTCCGGCGAGGTGTACACGCAGTCGCGCGGATACCTGACCTACGTGACCCGCGAGCCAAAGGGCGTGGCGGCGCTGGTCTCACCCTGGAATGCGCCGCTCGCCCTGTCATCGATGCGTATCGCGACCTGCATCGCCTTCGGCAACACCTGCGTGCTGAAGCCTTCGGAGTACACGCCGCTCGCGGTTGCCCGCATGGTGGAACTGATGCACGAAGCCGGGCTGCCACCTGGGGTCGTGAACCTGGTCAATGGGCGTGGCGCCGTCACAGGTTCCGCCCTCGTCAGGAGCGCGGACATAGACATGGTGGGCTTTACCGGCGGAACCCGCACTGGACGCATGATCATGCAGGCGGCTGGCGCCAACCTGAAGCCCTGCATACTCGAGCTCGGTGGCAAGTCGGCCAACATCATCGAGCGGAGCGCCGATCTGGACCGTGCAATCGACGGTGCACTGGCGGGAATCTACTCGAATAACGGCCAGCAGTGCCTTGCCGGGTCCCGCATCCTCGTGCAGCGCGACGTCGCCAGCGGATTCATCGAGCGCTTCGTCGAGAGAACCCGCAAGCTGCGCATTGGTGATCCAATGGCCGCGGAAACCGAGATCGGGCCATTGGCCTATGCCGAGCACCTGCAACGCGTGCTGTCCTACGTCGAAGTGGCCCGTTCGGAGGGTGGGACCGTGCTGGCCGGCGGCGGGCGGGCCGGCGGTTTCGAGCGCGGCTATTACATGCAGCCGACGGCCGTCATGGCGCCATCGAATCGAACCCGTATCTGCCAGGAAGAAATATTCGGCCCCTTCGCCACGTTCCTGACCTTCGATACGCTCGAGGAAGCGATTTCGATTGCCAATGACTCGCCATTCGGGCTCGTTTGCTACCTCTGGTCGCGGGATCTCGACGCCGCGATGAAAGTCAGCCGGGATGTCCGCGCCGGTACAGTCTGGGTCAACACGCCGATGGTCCGCGACCTGCGGGCACCGTTTGGCGGCTTCAAGCAATCTGGTGTCGGTCGCGACGGTGCGACGTCCAGCGCGGAGTTCTTCACTGAGCTCAAGACAACTACCATACCGATCGACGCGGCAGTGTTGCCGCAACTCGGTTCGGGTTCGGGAGAAAACCAATGACCAATACCATGAACGCCATCGTCGCCGGGCAGGCCGGCGGCCCCGAGAGCCTCGTCCTGCAGACCCTGCCGATACCCGATCCGGGACCCGGCCAGGTACGTGTCAAGGTAGCCTATTCGGCGCTCAACCCGCTCGACACACATGCGCGTGCCGACAGAATCAAATGGGGACACCCGGGCTTTCCCTTCGTGCCGGGCTACGAATACGCGGGTCGCGTCGATGCCGTCGGCGCCGGCGTGGAACCGGATCTGGTCGGACGTCGCGTCGCTGCCATTTCTGAGTGGGGCGGCAACGGCGAATTTGCGCTGGCGACCGCAGCGCGACTGGTGACGATACCCGAGACATTCGACTGGAAGCTCGGCGCCGTGTTTGCAACCTGTGCCGCGACTTCCTGGCACCTGGTCCACTCGGCCGCGCGCATCGCGCCGGGCATGACGATGCTGGTCCATTCGGCTGCCGGCGCGGTCGGATCACTGACGACCCAGATTGCCCTGGCGGCCGGAGCGACCGTGTTCGGGCTGGCTGGTGGTCCCGACAAGGTAGAGTATGCGCGCCAGTTCGGCGCTGCCGACGTGCTCGATTACAGTAACAACGGGTGGGTTGCGCGACTTAAGGAACTGACCGGCGGGCGTGGTGTTGATGTGATCGTCGATGGCAACGCCGGTCCTGATGCGCCGCGCAATTACGAAGTGATTGCGCCGCTCGGCAACGTCATCTACCTGGGCGCGATGGCCGGCCAGGCACCGCCGGTGAATATCTCGCAATTGATCGGCAAGAGTTTCAGTGTCACGGGATTTGTCCAGTTCTTTCACCAGGCGCGCAGCCACGGGGCGGAGAACGAAGAGATCGTTTCCGCATTGTCCGATGGACGCTGGAGGATACCTGTGGAGCGGATCTTCGAGCTCGAGGAGGTTCCGCTGGCTCACCAGCTCTTCGAGGGCCGGCGCCTGCTTGGTCGGAGCCTGATCAAGGTCGGTGGCGAACTCTGACTAGGGTCCTGCCGCCGGCGGCGGGGCTGCGCCGGGTCGCCCTGCCCGTAGCGTCGCCAGCAGCGGCAGGATGGCCACCAGCGCGATAGACATCACGGTAACCACGTCGAGGTAGGCGAGCATCGCAGCCTGGCGCTGGATCTCCGCATGGATAAGCGCAGGAGCGAGTTCGCCCGCCGACTCGAGCGGTGCGATCCAAGCGGGTGCGTCCAGGTTGATGCGTGCGGCCAGGTCCAGGGCGCTGCCGTGGCTGCGGCGGATCAGCAGGCCGAATCCGAGCGCGATGCCGAATCCTCCGGACAGCTGCCTGACCAGCTGCACCAGTGATGCTCCGTCGGTCCGGAGATTCGGTGGCAGGGTTGCGAAGGTCGCAGTCGTCAGTGGAGCGAACATCACCCCGTAACAGAAGCCCTGCGCAAAACCGACGCGGACGATGGTCGGCTCTCCAACCTCGAGCGAAAACCCGCTTACCGCCCAGATCGAGGCGGCCGCCCCGGCAATGCCGATCGCGACCAGCGACCTGTCGGTCATCCAGCGCCGGAGCAGCCCGGTCGCGGCCACACCGAGCAGCACCCCGACCCCGCGCGGCGCCAGCATCAGGCCGGTTTCACGTGCCGGGTAGCCGAGTACAGACTGCAGCATCGGTGCGTACATGGAGAGGTTGGCGTAGAAGATCCCGCTGGTCACGAAGGTCAGCAACAGGCAGGCGTTGAAGTTGCGGTCATGGAAAAGCGCGCGTGGTATGAAGGGATCCCTGGCACCACGCGAATGCGTGATGAAAGTCCACAGACCGGCGGCCGACGTCAGTAGCAGCGCGACGATCAACGTCGAGTCCAGCCAGTCTTCCCGTTCCCCACGGTCGAGTACGAACTGGAGGCAGGCCAGCCCAATGGCCAGGGCCAGGAATCCGAAGGTGTCAAAGCGTCGCCGCATCGGCTGTCGGTCTGGCGGCAGGAAGGCCGCAATCGAGAGATAGGCAAGCACACCGAACGGGACGTTGATGAAGAAGATCCAGCGCCAGCTGATGGCGTCGGTCAGCCAGCCGCCCAGCAGCGGGCCGACAACTGGTCCCACCATGACGCCAATGGTCCAGTAAGCCATCGCTTCACCCTGGCGTCCGGGCGGATATGCGTCCATCAGCACAGCCTGGGCGATTGGCACAAGCGATGCGGCGGCCAGCCCCTTGAGGAAGCGGAACATCACGATCAGCTCGAGCGACCACGACAATCCGCACAGCACCGAGGCGACGGTAAAGCTGGCGACGGCCCACAGAAAGACACGCTTGCGGCCGAAACGCTCGGCTAGCGGGCCGACGGCCGGTGTGGCCACCGCGAGCGCGATCACGTAGGAGGTCAGTACCCACGAGACCTGGTCGGCCGTAGCCGACAGGGACCCCTGGATCTGTGGCAGGGCCACGCTGGCAACAGTGATGTCGATCGCCATGAGCGTCGTGGCCAATACTGACGCCAGGGTGAGGAAGAAGCGCTGGGCCGCGGACAGGTCCCAGGTCTCACCCTTCATCTCGGTCCCGCGATTCCGCTGCGGTCGCTCAGGAAACGCCGAAAGCGACGACTTCCCTCGCCAGTGTCAATGCTGAGCTCGGCGCTCATGCCGGCACGCAGCGCCAGAATCGGGTTGTCCGTCTCGAAGTCCAGGCGAACCGGGACGCGCTGGACGATCTTGACCCAGTTACCGGAGGCATTCTCGGGTGGCAAGAGCGCGAATTCCGCTCCAGTTGCGGGGCCGAGGCTGGACACTCGGGCTCGCCATTCGATGCCTGGATAGGCGTCGAATTCCACGCGGGCGGGTTGCCCGACGACCAGCCTGCCGACCTGGGTTTCCTTGAGATTGGCCTCGAGCCAGGGAGCGTTCGTTCCAACCAGGCTCAGGATTCGTTCGCCCGCCTTCACTTGCTCGCCGGGAAATATCTCAACGACACCGGCCTGGGCACTGCGCGGAGCCTGGATGATCGCGTACCCCAGACTGACGCGAGCCTGTTCGAGCGCTGCCTGCTTCAACATGACCCGTGGGTTCGCCGCCGCGGGCGCGGCGGGATCGCCCCCGAGTCGCGCAACCAACTCACGCATCTCACGCTCGGCGATCAAGGTGGCGTCGCGGGCGACCCGGGCGTCCTCGACCGCGGCGTCATAGCCGACGCGAGACGCGATCCCCTGCGCGGCCAGTCCCTCGATCCGCAGCGCTTCCCGTTGCCTGTAGTCCAGACGGGCTCGTGCAGCCTGGATTCTCGCCTCAGCTGCTGAAATCTGCAGCCGCAGCGACTCGATTTCATTAATCTCGGCCGCCAGCTCCGCCTCCGCCCGGGAGACAGAGAGCCGGGCCTCCGTATCATCAAGCCGGACAAGTACCTGTCCGGCATCAACCATGGCATCCGACTCGACCGACACGCTCGCAACGGTACCCGCGACCCGGGGCGCGATGGCGATGACATCGGCCTTGACGTAGGCGTTATCGGTTGTGACGTAGCGCCCGGTAAAGGCATACCAGGCCAGGCCGCCTAGGGCGGCCACGACAGGTCCGGCCCATACCAGGACGCGACTAGCGCGACCGCGCCGTGCCGTCGCAGGCTGCGCGGAAGTGTGCGGTTCAGCCGTGGCCATTCCTGCCTCTGCCACTGACCGCCGGCATCTCCGTGAGCCTCAATCGCACGCTGGCCAGACTCGACAGCAACCACTTGCGTCCGGCAGCGTCGAGTCCGCCGAGGGCCTCCTGCTCAGTCTGTGCGCTGAGACGCCGAAGTTCCGGCCTGATTGCGTGCGCCTTCTCCGTCAGATAAATGCGGTAAGCGCGACGATCGCTCGGTTCGGAACGCCGCTCCACCCAGCCAGCCTTCTGCATGCGGTCGACCAGCCGGCCGACCGATATTGGCGTCAGCTGCATCCATTCCGCGAGCTGCGCCTGGGTCGAGCCCTCGCCGCGAACCACGGCCGCTATCAGCGACCATTGGGCCCGAGTTATCCCGAGGGCTCGTGCGCGGGCATCGAATCGAGCCGCCATTAGCCGGCCGACATCCAGAACGAGGTATCCGAGGGTTTCGTCGAGGCGTTGGGGGCTGGATGGATTATTCATAAGTATATTTATTATAAACATGCTTACTATTATAGTAGTAAGAATCTATTTCTTATTATAATCTAGTGACTTAGCGTGCCTTTCTCGTCCTTTTCTCTCATTGACCTGCCTATCCCGGCGCCCTGATGTAACCTCCCCCTGAGCCCGGCGCAGCCTGGATGTCCAGAAAGTGGTAGACATGTTTCGACGATGTTTCCTTCGAGTCGGCGATCGACAGGTCCATTACCGGACCGCGGGTTCCGGGCCGCCGGTCGTGATGCTGCACCCCTCCCCGCTTTCCTCCCAGGCGGTGCTACCGGTGGCCACGGAGATCGCACGCCACTGCCAGGTATTTGCCCTGGATACACCCGGCTACGGGCTCTCGGAATCCCTGCCGGAGAAGCCCGCGTCGCTCGAGCCGTTTCTGGAGCCGCTCGCGGCGACGCTCGATGCGCTCGGCATCCAGCGCTGCTGCCTGTATGGCGCAGCCACCGGGGCACAGATAGGGCTGGAGTTCGCGGCCAGCCATCCGGAGCGCGTGGCCTTGCTGGTCATGGACACGGCGGGACACATACCCGCTGCAGTGTGTGAGCGACTCGTCGATGGCTACTTTCCTGACGTGTCACCTCGTCACGATGGCGGACACCTGATGGCCCTCTGGGGACTGGTGCGGGACCTCGGAGTATTTTTTCCGTGGAACGACGTGCGCCAGCAGGCGCGCATTCCTCGTGACCTGCCGCCGGCGGCTGCATTGCAGGTAATGTTGCTGGATTATCTCCGCGCCGGCTCCCGCTACGACTGGGCTTATCGCCCAGCGTTTTATAATGAGCGGGCAGAACGCGTGCTGCGGTGCCGCGTACCGGCAATCCTGACGCGCTGGCCGTCGAGCATTGCTCTCGCGATTACCGACGCACTGATCGCCGCAGGACTGCCGGAGAACTTCCGGGTTCTCGATCTTGGACCCACCATGTCCGATCGCGCCTGCGGCATCGCGGAGGCGATTGCGTCCGAATGGACGGGTGGGCCGGCACAGCAGCCCGCCGTATGTCCGCCGTGGCCGGATCGATTTTCCAGCACCATGCTTGATGCGGGTGAATTCCAGCTGCATGCGCGCATCGTTTCCGCCGGGGATGAACGGCCACTGGTAGCGCTGCATCGCGCAGGCGCCTCCGCCCGGCTAATGGAAGGGCTGTTCACCTCCCTGGCTTTGAAGCGTCCGCAGGTGGCCATCGACCTGCCGGGCCACGGCGACAGCGACGCGTCAAACGAGGCGATTGCCGTCCACGCTGAAGCGGTGCGCGCTGCACTGGACTCACTGGCAATGGGAGACGCGGACCTTATCGGCGACGGCATCGGGGCTGCGGTTGCGGCACAGCTCCGCTCGATGCAACCATCCCGGTTCCGCAGCCTGGTTGCCATCGATCGGGTACTTCCAGCAGCAGAATCGATCCCCTGGCCCGCCTTGACGCCGTGCCTGGACGGGACACACTTGCTGGAGGCGTGGTACATGCTGCGTGATCGGCGGCTGTGGCGTCCCTGGCACCTGAGGACGACGGCCACCATACGCGACGATGGCGATCCTGACCTGGCCCCGGGCTCGCTACATGAAGAACTGGTCGAGCTGTTGAAGTGTGGAGAGGGTTTCGCCGCTCTTGCGCGGGTAGAAGCGGGCCTCGATCCAGCCACGCTGTCCGGCTTCCAGTGCGGGCCGGCACTGTTGCTCGGGGAATCGTGTGACAGCAATACTTCCGCTCCCGCCCCCGCACTCACGACGGCGATCAGGCGGTGGCTGGATGCCTAGCCCGGGAGAAGAATGAAGTGATCGATCTCCACACCAGCGCCACCGCGAACGGATTCAAGGCCTCAATCATGCTCGAGGAATGCGGCCTGCCCTACGCGGTCACAAAATACGACCTGGTGGCCCGGCAAAACCTGTCACCCGACTATGTCGCCATGAACCCGGTTGCCCGCATTCCGAGCATCGTAGATCACGACGCTCCGGGCGGGCGCACGGTATGCGTATATGGAACTCAGGCCATCCTGCAGTACCTGGCCGAAAAGACCGGCAGGTTCCTGCCGGGTGATCCCGTGATGCGCGCCGCCGTCTATACCTGGATGGGGGTCGTCGCCAGCGACGTTGGGCCGGCCTACTCCGGCCAGTTTGCATTCAGCGTGCTTGCTCCGGAATCGATACCCTGGGCCGTCGAGTACTACGATCGTCTCGTGGACCGGATGCTGCTGGCGCTCGAGACGCAGCTTGCGCGAAATGCCTATCTGGCCGGCGATGAGTACACGATAGCCGACATCATCGCCTACCCTGTCGCCGCGACCTCCGCCAGGCGCTACCCGGGCAACCTCGGCTCCCTGCCGGCGTTGTCACGCTGGGCCCAAGCGGTCGGCGCAAGGCCCGCGGTGCAGCGGGGAATGAAAGTGCCAGCCTGACGCGTCGCAGGCTCAGAAGATGTCACCCTGGATGCTGACCAGGTCGTAGGTGGTCTGCAGCAGTTCCCAGCGCATTCGAACCAGCAGGAGGCCCTCGTCACTGACCTGGAACTTCAATAGGCGGCCCCAGGCAGCCCTGCCGTTCTGACACGGTGACTGAGAACCCTCGGCGTCCGCTCTCCCCCAGATGGTCATGGCAGTACGAGAATCTCACGGAAGACCAACGGTGCAGCATCAGCGCTCGATTCGTTCACAGGACGCTAGCTCGTAGAGGAAGTCCTTGGGTGCACCGACCAGGGCCCGGACCATCACGTTGTCCCCGTCATCCGTGACCCACACATCGTAGGGTGGGTGATAGTCAAACGCGGTTCCGCGGAGCAGGAAGCGGAAATGCCGGCAGCGAAATGCACCGGCCGGTACCGTGATCTCTTCGATACCGATGAATTCGAGCCCGAATACGTTGGGCAACAGCTCCGGACCGGTCGCGCCGTCGAAGGCGTAGGAGCTGATCATCAGTCGGTCGAACTGCTGTTGCCTCGCGCCGTCCATGTCAAACAGCGCGGTGTGCCAGCCGTCCGCGAGGATCGGATGCGTACCGAAGGACCGAACGCGGCCGGTGCACTTCGACCGCTGGCTTACGCGCGTTGCAGGCGCGTGAAGGGCCTCGCACTGCGCCTCGCCTTCATCGAAGACGAACCAACCGCTGCCACGGAATTCGTCGTTGACGGTGATTCGCACGAAGGCATCGCGTGGGCACCAGTCCGGACCGACCCGAACCGAGACGTCGCGCAGCACGCGCGTCTCGAATATCTCGCTCATTGCCCTGAGAATCCTCGAGCCATCTGCGTGCACGGAAATGGAGAATCGCTCCCGGCCCCGTTCCCGGCCGTCATGGGTGTAGCACAGCTCGCCGTGTATCAGCCTGTATCCCATCGATCCGAACATCGTGCTCATGTCACCTCCCAGTTGCTGACCATCGGTGTCACCCCAGCGCCGGCTTCGCCAGGCCCAGCCATGCCGCGGTCAACAGCAAGAGCCAGATCATTATCACGACCGGCTTGGCGCGAGCCATCGCAGAGCGCATCGTACGCTCGAGCTCCGGTGTCGAACCCCTGGAAACAACCTGGGCAAATGCAGGACCAAACGGAGCCGCCAGGATCCTGATCGCGAGGCCAGAGGCGATCGCGAGCGCAAAGACCATCAGCTTTGCCGCGAGCCAGGGCTGGCTGACCGGTCCACGGCCCGCCAATCCGGCCAGGCTGGTCACCACCAATACGACGATCAGTGCCAGGCGGACCAGGTAGTCGACTCGCTTCAGCGCGTCGCCAAACCGGGTGCGCGCAAAGCGGGTTACCGACCAGACCAACGCAAGCCAGAGCAGCGTGCTGAACCACGTAGCCTGCACCACCGCCCCGGGCATCGCCAGCCAACCGGATTGACTGGCAAGCGTCAGGCCGAGGGGCAGGATCAGCACCAGGCTATAGCGGGGAATCATGTCGATCCAACCCATGATACGGGCCGCTACCGTGCGCGCCTCGATCCCCAGGGAGGGGTCACAAACGTAACGGCTCGAGTAAAACACACCGACGTCTGCTCCCAGCCAATAGACGAAGCACAGCAGGTGGGCCAACTTGGTGGCGAGATAGGCGCTCAAGCGGTATCACTCGATCGAATGGCGGATGCGAATGAAGACAGTCTCGGCATGCCATTTCCCGTTACGCCGAACTGCGGCTCTCAGCGCCGCAATGCGCCGCGCGCTGCATGAACGTGCGATGACATGACCGACGCCGCCCAGTCCGGATCGCGCGAATCCAGGGCACTGCAGAGTTCAAGGTGATGCTGGGCGCTGCGCGTCAGGTCCTCGGGCGTGTACATGTTGAAGGTCTTCATGACCAGCGGCGCCTCGATCAGCGCAGACAGCGCCCGATTGAGGCGCGGACTCGCAGCAGCGTCCTGCAGCGCGTGGTGAAACTGGTTGTTGATCTTGCCGATTCGCTCGATGTAGCCCTCGCGGCGTTCCAGGGACTCACGGTACTGGGCCTCGGCAAGTTCCCTGAGTCGCGCCAGTTGCTCCGGAGTGGCCTGGCGGGCCGCCCGCCGCGCTCCATAGGACTCGAGCATGGCGCGGAGCTGGAACACCTCATCTGCATCGCCTTCTGTCCAGGCGGTTACCACAGCACCGTAATTGGGCGTGAAGTCGACCAGGCCTTCCGACTGCAGCCGGCGAAGCGCCTCGCGCACCGGAGTCCTGCTGACGCCGGATGCCGCGGCGATTTCCTGCTCGGTGATCCGCGCCCCGGCGGAGTACCTGCCCGAGATGATGCCATCGCGGACCGTGTGGTAGGCCTTGTCCGCCGCGCGTAGCGGCCGCTCGCTCGTCTTTGGCTCGCTCATAGATGTCCACTGTATACAACGCCGGAAAGCACAACGCTAGCGGCGATAAGTCCCCTGCGGGGAAATACCCTTGAACCCGCTCGTTTACCGGTAGAGCACCCTGTCGGGCCCGCCTTGTCCGGACATTGCGGGCCGTCGCCTTGTATGGAATCATCACCGATTCCACCCCCCGTACGCAGGTGAACGATGCCACTGGCCAGGATCAACGATCACGAGATGTACTACGAGGTCCTGGGCCAGGGAGAGCCAGTCCTTCTGATGGGCGGCTGGGGCACGTTCTGCCACGAGAATCACCACCACCTGCCCCGCGGACTGACCGATCGCCATCAGGTTGTCCTGTTCGATTATCGCGGCATCCAGGATTCGGGCGACGACCTGTCGATCCCCTCGACCATGGCTCTGCACGCAGACGATGCCATCGGACTGCTGGACCACCTGGGACTGAGCGGCGTCCACCTGATTGGCCTGGTCGGCATGGGTGCATGCATATGCCAGGAGATTGCCATCCGCCGGCCCGACCTGGCCCGAAGCATGCTGAACACCGGTGCATGGTGCGAGGTTGACGACTTCCTGCGGGACCAGCTCGAGATGTTCCGCTGGATCCACCGTGACTGTGGTTTCTTCGCCTTCCAGAAGGCCGTTACGCTGCTGTCGTTCACTCCTGACTACTACAATGAAAACAAGGACAAGTTGCTGGGGCCGGAGGGCGGCTGGAAGGAACTTAACGGGCGTTTCGAGGCCCACTCGCGCCTGATCGACGCCTGTGTCGGGTTTGGATCGAAGGAACGCCTGTCGCAGATCCGCTGTCCGTCACTGATCATCCACGCGGCACTCGACGTGGTGACCAGCCCGCGGACGACCTTACCGATCGAGTGGGGAATACCCGGCGCCATCGGCGAGACCTGGGACGATCTGGCTCACGTGGTCGCAGGCAAGAAACTGAAGATCCGCTTCGCCAAGACGCTGTTTGAGTGGCTGGAAAAAAACTAGCTGACAGTTGGTGTCGAACCGGACGAGGAGAGGATCAACTGCCGCAACCTGCGACCATCGCCTAAAGCACCGACAGGTACTCCGCCACACGAACCGAGTCCGTTATGTCCGCATAGCGCCGACCCACGTCGCGTAATGCGTCCTCATGTGGTCCCTGTTCGGCGTCTCCGCAACAATCCGCAGCCACATGCACGCGGAAACCGTACGAAAAAGCATCGACTGCCGTGGCCCTGACGCAGCCGCTGGTGGTGCAGCCCGTGACGATGACGGTGTCGATTTGCTGCCGCACCAGCCAGGTGATCAATGGCGTCTGGAAGAACATCGACGGCGCATTCTTGCAGTAGGTGAAGTCGTCCTTGTGGTAAATGCGCGGGTCCATCGCAGTGCAGGGATGGCCATAGATGAAGTCCTCACGAACTGCCTTGACCTTCCACAATGGCATGTCCTGCTGGCCGCAGTAGGCCGTGTAGCAGGCAGCCACGGGAACTCCCCGCCCACGCGCAACGTCCAGCAGTGCCGCGGTCCGCTCGGTGGCCGAATGAATCATCGGCAGTCCGCCAAGCCGAAACTTGGGGTCGGTGAACGCCACCTGCAGGTCCACAACCAGGATCGCTGGACGACTACCGAGGCCGATCTCGAAGGAACTGTAACCAACCTGGGCGTAGGCGTCCGATCCGCTCATTGCATGATCCTCCGCTGGCTGCGCCGTGCGCAGCGAATAGTCCGCCTTGTGTCGCCGGTCCCGAACCGGCGCAGCAAAGAATGACGGGGGCTCGGCGCCCCCGTCATTGTTTGTCTACCGGTCTTCCTGGTTATCAGGCCGCCCGGTTCGACTTGCGGCTCTTGGCCGCCTTGGTCATCTTGTCGGCCTTCGCTTTTGCCCAGGTCGTGAACTTGGGAGCCGCAGGAGGCTCGAGGCCGGTCTCGGCCTTGCAGCGCGCCTTGAGTTCGGCAACGTCGACAAAGCCACGGTCGAACAATGGCGCCGGTCCGCGGGCTGTGGCCATCTCGGCCCGCAATGCGGTGGTAGCCGCCTTGTCGACCTTACCGCGCTTGAGGACGACACCGTAGCGGCGCGCGCCTGAAACGCTCACCAGGCCCGCGTCAACGTCGAACAGTACCTGCGAGGGATCACGCTCCAGCGGGTCACCGCAACCTCCGCCTCCCCAGGTGTCGGCGATCAGCAAGTCGCCGGCCTCGACCTTCACGTGGTCTATCTTGGAAGGCAGCAGATCGCGTGTGCCGTCCTTGTGTACCAGGGTCTTCTTGCTGCGCTGGCCCGGAAGCCCGCCGTTGACGCCCCATGGGTAGGTCAGCCAGCGGTCGTCATGGATGGAGATCTCGCCGTCCTCGAGGAAACGGTAGCCAATCCTCAGGCCGTTACCACCCCGGAATTTTCCCGGTCCACCTGAATCGACTATGGTCTCGTAAGTCTCGATGCGAAGCGGGAAGTAGCTCTCAAGGAACTCGTTCGGCACGTTGGTGAACGAAGGCCACAACGAATGGCCGTCCGGACCGTCGCCAAAGGGCTTGCCCGGGATTCCCCCGAAGCTGATCTGGTACAGCTGGTACCACTCGCCAGACTTGTCGTAACCCGAGTACATGAAGTGTGGGCTGTCCGAAAAACCGGCCGCACACATGAATGCTGGATTACCCTGGCCAAGCAGGCCGCCGAGAACGTCGAAGATACGCCCCAGCGCGTGCGTGCGGCATGACAGGGCGGCCGGCTTCATCGGTTTGAGTAGCGTCGCGGGCGGGATGCGCACTTCCATCAGGTCATAGAACCCGTCGTTGAACAGGATCTGTGGGTCGAAGACCATGATCATGTAGACGCCGGCGAACATCTTGAACATCTCTTCGTTCAACAGGAAGTTGATCGAGGAGATCGACTGCGGATCCGTCCCGGCGAAATCAAAGATGCACTTGTCGCCCTCGCGCCACATCGAGCAGGCAATCTTGTACGGCCCCATGGCCATACCGTCGTCGCAGACGTAGTCCTCGAAGTACTGCTTCTTTTCGGGAACGGTGCGTCGGATCAACTCGCGCATGGCACGCTTGTTGCGTTCGAGCATGGCGTCCATCGCCGAATAGAATGTGTCGTCACCGAATCGCTCGGCGATCTCGATACAGCGGATGCCGGCGGTGCGAAGTGCCGCCACGATGGCGTTGAAGTCGGAGAAATTCCAGGTCGGCAGGCGGCAGTTGTGCAGCACCACGCGCAGCAGGTCATCCTGCAACTGCCCGGCCTTGACGATCTTGACGGGCGGCACGACCACGCCTTCCTCGTAGATGGTGCGCGCGTCGGTGGGCAACGATCCCGGGACCTTGCCGCCGACGTCGGTCATATGGCCGAACATCGCCGACCAGGCAATGATCCGGCCCTTCCGGAAGATGGGCATCAGCATGAGCCAGTCGTTGACGTGACTGATGGCGCCGTTCACCGAGTACGGATCGTTGGTCAGGAAGATGTCACCCTCCTCCACAGTCCCGTCGTAACCCTGCATGAAGCCCCAGATGAAGGAGCCGAACTGGCCTACCACCATCTTGCCTTCGACATTGGCGATCATCGGAAACTCGTCGTGCTGCTCCCTGATGCCCGGCGACATCGCCGTTCGGAACAGCACCGTGTCCATCTCGTAGCGTGCGTTCCTGAGCGCGCTCTCGATGATGTCGATGGTGACGGTGTCGACCTTCGTCTTCTTGAAGGGCTTGTTGTTGCGCTGAATGATCTTCGCGGGCATCTTGTTTACTCCGTTTCCGTATCCAGGCTCACGAGCCCTTACTTCCTACCCTTGGACTTCGCGGCAGGCTTCGCCCGTCCCGCGATCGCCTTGTGGCCGTCCGGGTAGATCAGGATGTTTCCCAGCTTATCGACCAGGCCCGTGTGCTTCGGCAGCACAACGGTAGTCGAGTCCATTTCCATGACGATTGCCGGACCCTTGATGCGGTTGCCTGCCTTGAGCAGCGCCCGGTCGTATACCGTCGCCTTGACGTCCTTGCCGTCCATGTAGGCTTGTTGCACGCCCACGGCGGCGGCCTTTGGATCGGGCTGGCCCCGGGCAATCTGCAACGAATTGAGCTTGATGCCCTTGCCCTGCACGACCGCTCGCAGCGCGACGAACTCATGCTCGAGCGGCAGGGCGAATGTGAACAGCCGGCGATGTTCCTCGTCGAAGGGGCCGGAGATGGCACTGAGACCACGCTTCTTCAGGTCTTCCAGCTTTACATCTACAGTCAGACGCAATCCCTGGCCATGGTAGCGGACGTCTACCTGGTAACTGCGTTGCATCTCTGCGACCGGCACCTTTTCCCGCTCCAGGGTCTTGGCGGCGGCCCCTGACAGCTTGCCGAGGATCTTGCCGATCTCCTCGGCGCTGGTTTCAGAAAACTTCCGGATGTAGGTTCTCGAAGCCTCGTCGCGCACGGCGGTAGTCGCATCTCCAAGCGCGCAGAGAACACCCGGGCCGGGCGGAATGATTGACGGCCAGGAACCCAGCAGCCGCGCCAGCGCATTGGCATGCAGAGGTCCGGCACCACCGAACGCAATGAGCGCGTAATCGCGTGGGTCATGGCCCTGCTCAACCGACACCAGGCGCAGCGCGCCGACCATGTTCTCGTTGACGATGTCGTAGATGCCAAGTGCCGCGGCCTTGTTCGACTTGCCGAGCGGTCCGGCGATCTTCTTGACCGCCGCCTCGGACAGGTCCCGTCGCAGCTCCATGTCGCCACCCAGCCGTTGCATCTCCGGCAGGTAGCCGAGCACGACGTTGGCATCCGTGACGGTCGGTTCGGTTCCGCCGCGACCGTATGCGGCGGGGCCGGGGTCAGCACCGGCGGACTGGGGTCCGACCCGCAGCGCCTTGGTGAGTTCAGGCACGTGAGCGATGGAGCCACCGCCCGCGCCAACGGTACGAATGTCCACCGACGAAGCTCGCACGGTAACGTCGCCGACCGTGGTCTCACGCCGCAGCTTCGGTTCGCCGCTGTTGATCAGCGCGACGTCGGTCGAGGTACCGCCGACGTCCACGGTCAGCAGGTTCGGGAAGCCGGCCTGCAGCGCCACCCAGAGTGCGCCGGTCACACCGCCCGCGGGACCCGACATCAGCAGGTTGACCGGGTAGTCCTCCGCCGAACTTGCCGAGGACAGACCGCCGTCCGAACGCAGGATGTGCAACTTAACCGCGCCGGCCTTGGCCGCCAGCTTGGTTTGCAGGTTATGGACGTAGCGCTGGACCACCGGGCGAACATAGGAATTGGCGACAGTGGTCACCGTGCGCTCGTACTCCTGCATCTCCGGCACGACCTCCGAGGACAGCGAAACCGGGACACCCGGCATCACTTCGCCGGCAATCTGCTTGATGCGTCGCTCATGGGAGTCGTTGGAGAAGGCATTGATGAGCGAAACAGTCAGTGCCTGGATCTTCTTGCTCTTCAGCGCCTTGAGCGCTTCGCGCAGGGCCCGCTCGTCGAGCTTCCGAACCACGTCGCCGCGGGAGCTGACGCGCTCATCCGCCTCGATGGTGAGGCTGAGCGGGGCCATCGGCAGCGACTTGTTGTAGATCACCCATCCGCCCAGGCCTCCCGGAACGAAGGAGCGGGCAATCTGCAGCACCTGGCGGTAACCCTTGGTAGTCACCAGCCCGACGCGTGCCCCGGAGCTGGTCAGCACGGTGTTCGTTGCAATCGTCGTACCGTGCATCACGTGGCTGATCAGCTTCGGGTCGATGCCGGCCTGCTTGCACACCCGCGCAAGTCCCCTGATGACCCCGATGGACTGGTCCTTCGGGGTGCTGGGCACCTTGGCAGACCAGGTCTGCCCGCTTTTCTCGTCCACGAGCAGCAGGTCAGTAAAGGTCCCGCCCACGTCTACGCCAAGTCGGTATGTCATGCGTTCACCTGCGTCTTGCTGTTTTCATGAGTCGCGCCCGTAGCGCCGCGGCGCATCCGGACGGAAGAGGAAACTTTCCGCAACTCGCTTGCGGGAAACGGCCGCTCCGAGTATCGGATTTTCGGCGTGCCACCGCAATGGATCGAGCCGGGCCTGCAACGGTCACGCCGCTCGGGCCGGGAATCCGCCGGCCTTGACCAGCATGCCCGGAACGGCCCGACCGAGCTGCTCCTGCAGCCAGTGGCCGGTCGCGATCGTCTGCTCGAGGTCGATGCCGGTCGAAATGCCCATGCGCTGCAACATGTACAGCAGGTCCTCGGTCGGGATATTGCCGGTTGCCGCCGGCGCGAACGGGCAGCCGCCGATGCCACCCACACTGGCGTCGAGGGCAACGGCACCCGCCTCGACAGCCGCATAGGCGTTGGCCAGCCCGGTATTGCGGGTATTGTGAAAGTGGCAGCGCAAGGGCATCCCGGGGAGCGCAGTGCCCAGCCGCCCAAGCAGGTCGGTCACCTGGCTCGGAACGCCGACCCCGATGGTATCCGCAATGGCGATCTCGCATGGGGCGCCCTGGGCAACCTGCATGGCGACCTCGATGACCTTTTCCGGGGCGACCTCGCCCTCGAACGGACAGCCAAAAGCGGCGGAAACGGTAACCTGTGGTCGGATGCCGGCGGCATGGGCGGCGGCGGCGATATCGAGCCAGGCCTTGATGGATTCCGCCGTGCCGACACCCTGGTTGCGCTGGTTGAAGGTATCGCTCGCAACCACGGCCATGCCGATTTCGTTGCAGCCGGCCGCGGCGGCGCGATCAAATCCCCGCCGGTTGAGGACGAGACCAACATAGTAGACCCCGTCCCGCCGCGGCAACGCCTTGAGGACTTCCTCGGCATCCGCCATTTGCGGCACGCGCTTGGGATGGACGAAGCTGGTGACCTCGACCCGCCGGGTTCCGGCTTCGATGACTCGATTGATGAACTCGATCTTTGCTGCGGTCGAGAAAACGGTCGATTCGTTCTGCAGTCCGTCGCGCGGCCCGACCTCGACGATTTCAACCTGCTGTCCGTTCACCACGCCGCTCTCCAGGGAAGGGCCATCCCGACTTTCCGATTGTATACATGAAAGCAAGGCTTCCCAAGTCTTCTGTCAGTCCTTGACGCATTTTCGGGGCGATTGTATACACAAGCTCTCGTCCGGGGCACGGACGACCCCACAGAGAAGAGGATGCCGAACATGCCAGACCAGACCTTCGAGAACGGGCCACTGTCCGACATCCGGGTCATCGAAATGGGCACCCTGCTGGCCGGGCCCTTTTGCGGGCAGATCCTCGGCGACATGGGCGCCGAAGTCATCAAGGTGGAGCCGCCCAACCAGGGCGATCCGATGCGGGTATGGGGCCGCCAGAAGCAGGGCGACCCGTCTTTGTGGTGGCCGGTCGTGGCCCGCAACAAGAAAGCAATCACCCTGGACCTCCGCCAGGCGGAAGGTCAGCAGGTGTTGCGGGAACTGGTCACCAAGGCCGACTTCCTGCTGGAAAACTTTCGACCCGGTACCCTGGAAAAGTGGGGCCTGGGCTGGAGCGAGCTGTCCGCCATCAATCCGCGGCTGATCATGGTCCGCGTATCCGGCTTCGGGCAGACCGGACCATATTCGCGGCAGGCTGGCTTCGGCGCTGTTGGTGAGGCAATGGGCGGCTTGCGTTACGTGGTAGGCGACCCCTCCACGCCGCCATCCCGAATGGGCATCTCCATCGGCGACTCACTGGCGGCAACCTTTGCCGCGGTCGGTGCGCTCTCCGCACTGCATTACCGCGAGAAGACCGGGCGCGGCCAGGTGGTCGACTCAGCCATCTACGAGGCAGTGCTGAACATGATGGAGTCGCTGGTGACCGAGTACGACAAGACTGGCTTTGTCCGCGAGCGAACCGGAGCAATCCTGCCAAATGTTGCGCCGTCCAACGTCTACCCGACCAGTGATGGCATGGTCTTGATCGCCGCCAACCAGGACACCGTGTTCAGTCGCCTGTGCGACGCGATGAATCGGCCCGACTTGCCGGCCAGCCCCCGCTACAACAGCCACCAGGCGCGCGGTTCAAACCAGAAGGAGCTTGATGACCTGATCAGCGACTGGACCCGGACCCTGGACACCCGCCAGGTTCTCGACCTGATGGACAAGCACGGGGTGCCGGCCGGGCAGATCTACCGCGCGCCGGAGATGCTTGAGGATGCCCATTTCAAGGCACGCGACGCCATCGTGACCGTCGATCACCCGCAGTTCGGCAAGCTCCGTATGCAGAACGTGGCGCCAAAGCTGTCAGAGACACCCGGCAGCATCCGCTCTCCATCGCCGGCCCTCGGTCAGCACAACGAAGACATATACCTGCGGCTGCTCGGGATGCCGAAGGAGCGCTACGAGCTGCTCGCCCAGATGAAGGTGATCTAGTGAACGAGACTCTCGAACAGAACTACGCCCGCGGCGGGTTCAACATGCAGTTGCAGCCCGGGGCGCGGCCGGCACTGCTGGTGATCGATTTCGTGCGCGCCTATCTCGTCGAGGGCTCGCCCTTGTTTGGTGGACCGGGATGCGAGAACGCGAGGATCGCAACCATCGCCCTGCTTTCTGCCGCGCGGCGCACCGGCGTCCCGATCGTGCACACCAACGTCGAATTCGAGCCGGGCGGTCGTAACGGAGGGGTGTTCTTCCGCAAGGTACCGGCGCTTGCCAGCTTTGAGCGCGGTCGTCATCCGGAGCTCGCGGCCTTTGCAGACGGCCTCGAACCGGCGCCGGGCGAAACGGTCATCACCAAGCAATACGCCAGCGCGTTTTTTGGCACCACGCTGGCCTCGACCCTGACCGCGCTGGCCTGTGACACCCTACTCATGGCCGGCGTATCTACCAGCGGCTGCATACGCGCCAGCGCGGTTGACTGCTGTCAGCATGGATTCATTCCACTGGTAGTGCGCGAGGCGGTAGGAGACCGTGCAGACGGTCCGCATGAGGCAAATCTGTTCGACCTGCAGGCGAAGTACGCCGAGGTGATTTCCCTGTCGCACGCCCTCGCCTATCTCGCGGACCTCTGAAGCGAAGCGGTTCGCTGGTATTGCTGCGGGGCGTTGAAACGCCGGCACAACTGCCTGGTGCGGCGCCCGAGCAATGAAAAAGGGCCGGCTCGCTTCGTACGAACCGGCCCCGCATTCTGAAATGCCGGAATCGGTTCAGCCGCCGGCGATGTCGTCCCACAGGTTGGCGACACCAGCGATCTTCGGATTTGCCTTGCTGGCCGCATCGAAGGCAGTCCGTGCGTCCTTGCTCTTCTTCTGGTCGTAGAGCGACACGCCGAGCAGCATCTGCACCTCGTCGGGCCGGTTCAGTTTGCCCTTTTCGAGTGCGCGCCGCGCCGTCTCGATTGCCTTGGCAGTGTCACCAAGCGTGAAGTATGTGGTCGCCAGCTTTGCGTCGGAGTCGCCATCGGCGATCGCCTTGGCCTCGCGCTCCTGCTGTCCGATGTTGGTCTTGAGCGATTCGACCTGCTGCCTGGCATCGCCGAGCAGTCGGGTGTTGCGGTCGTTCTTCTCGATGCCACCGGCGGCCATACCCTTTTCCAGCATGCTCACCGCCTCTCCCGGACTGATCAGGTCAAGGGCTACGTCGGCATACTTGCCGTAGTGATCCTTGGCCAGTACGTTCTTGCGGGCCCCGAGCCGAAACAGGTTGATCATGCCGACCGGGTCCATGCGTTCCTTCTCGTACTGGCTGACGATCTGCTCGAAGACGCTGACTTTCGGCTGGACGAGCATTAGCTGGTGCAGAGTCTCGACGCGCTTTTCCTCGTCCTTCAATTCGAAATATGTCGCATTCAGCGTCTCGAGCACCTGTACCTGCGTCTTGACGGGTTTTCCTGCCTTGCGGGTCGCGGGATAGGCCTGCTCGAGCGTTGCGGCTGCCGCCGTGTAGTTCTTGGTCAGGAATTGCGACTGACCCAGCATGACCAGGTCATCTGCAGTCGCGCGGCCGCGAGCCTTGATGAGGCGGTCGGTTGCGTCAGCGCAGTTTCGATAGTCCCGCATGGAAAAATAGGTCTTGGCAAGGGTATCGAGCTTGGTGACCTGGTCACTCCCACGGACCCGGCCGGTTGCCAGCCGTTCCTCGATGGTCGCAGCAAGCAGCTTGTAATCCTTGGCACCGCTTGCGGCCCAGATCAGAAGCTCGTTGACGCCCTGCTCCTCCTGGGGTGACAGAGGCGCCTTGGCTTTCGCTTCCTTCAGCAAGCCTATGGCTTCCTTGTAGCTGCCCTTCTTGCCTGCTTCCTGCGCCGCTTGGGCCTTTTCGGCGACTTCCTTGCGCCAGCCGCCCGACGTCTGCGCCTCGGCAGCGACCGGCGCCATGGTCGCCAGCAAAGCCCCGACCGGCAGCGCCAATGCAAGGGCCAATAAAGGACCAGTCAATTTCCGCATATCCACCTGCTATCTCTCCTACGGTCGAACGGAACGCCGGAAGCGCCCCTCACAGCCCATTGACGGCCGAACCTTATACCAAAATCGGCGAACGCCCCGCCAATCAACCGCCCGGGCTACCCGCGCGGCGATCAGCGTACGCCGACCAGAGCCCGGCGAGGCGTTTCATATGGGGGTCGGCGCTGGCCGCCGCAGCGGCCTCGAATGCCCCCTTGGCTTCGACATACTTGCCTTGCTCGACCAGTGTCGCGCCGAGCAGCATGTTGGCGTCATCGACACGCTTCACGCCGCCCTTTCCGAGGCCACGCTTGATCGCCTCGACCGCCTTGTCCCACTCGCCCAGACTGTAGAAGCCCAGGCCAACTTTTACGTCCACCTCGCCCTTCGGATTCTTGGCGGCTGCCTGGTCATCTCCCGGAAGGTCCTTGCGGTCGCGAGCGATCGCCGTCTTCGCTTCCTGAACAGTCTGCTGGTTTGTCCCCGCCGAGGGGACGACGCCATCCTTCATGCCTCGTTCCAGGGCGCGCAGCGCCTCGCCCGGGCTGCCGGCAACCAGTGCCTGGTCTGCGTAGCCCATGTACTCGCCGACCGTAGCCAGGCCAACGTCGACGAGCGCCAGCCGATAGGTATTAAGCATCAGCGTGCGGTCGTCGTTGCTGCCCTGCGAATAGATCGCGAGGATCCGCGAGTAGTAGTCAGACTTCGGATAACGCTTGACCAGCTCCTCGAGGTTACTCAGGCGTCGCTCCGGATCCTTCATTTCGACGTAAGCACGGTCGAGTAGCTGGAAGTAGAGTTCCTCCGGGACCTCACCGCGAGCCTCCGCGGCCGCTATCGTCTTGTTGATCCAGGCGACGCCATTTTCGTTGTCACCACGCTGCAGGTACAACCTCCCGAGGACCGCAATCTCCTCAGGAGCAGGGTCCGGGCTGGCCTCGATGAAGGCAAGGTAATGCTGCAGGGTCTTGTCGGCGTCGTTTTTCTTGCTGTAGTGAGCGGCCAAATTCTGGTTGAACTGCATCACCTGCTGGGGTGAGGCGTAGCCCTTGGCCAGCCAGGTCTCGAGCGTGGTCATCAGACCATCGGTGTCGCCGGACCCCTGCTGCGCCAGCAATTTCCAGTTCAGGATGACTTTCCAGTCGTCGTCATTCAGGTCGGGCAAAGCCTCGAGCTTGGCGATGCCCGCCAGCGCCTCAGGCCACTTCTGATCGTTGACATCCTTCTGCACCGGGCCGGCGTTCTTGCGGAATTCCTTGCTGAAATCCGGCTTATCGGCCTCCTGCTCCTGGGCGGCATCCTTCTTCTTCGCTGCCGCCGCTTCCTGGGGAAGCGAACTGAGCGCGACTAATGCCAGTCCCGCAAGCGCGACGGCGGCCAGACGATTCGACAACAGCATGTTCGGCACCTCTTCCGGATCCTTGTCCCGCAGGGCCCAGCGCCCCTTGGCGGCTTTCTGAAACCGCCCCTTATACCCTAACTGCTGCCCGCCTGTCTCGCCGGCGGGCCTGTCAACGAAGACAGCCTGTTCAAGCCAATGGTTCCGGCCGGAAAGAATATTGGCCGCGATTATCCGATGTTCAGCGCAGGTTCAGCCGCGGCGTGATGCAAAGATTCAGGACAAGAAAAAGGGCCCGTCGTGCGGGCCCTGAAATCCAGGATGCTTGCTAGTTCCGGCCAGCTTCAGCCACCCGACGGGGGTGGCTCGGCGATGAAACCAACCTTCATCAGACCGCCTCGCTGCAGATTGAACAGCACGTCCGCCACGTACTCGTAGCGGACCCGCTTGTCTGCCCTGATGTGAATCTCGGGCTGAGGGTCCTTGACGGCTTCCTGCAGAACGTAGTTCAGCAACAAGTCGTGGTCGATCATGCTCTCGTTCCAGTAGACCGTACCGTCGAAGTCGATCGAGAGGGTGATGTTCTCCGGCTTCGTGACGGTCGGCTGGTTCGTCTCCCGCGGCAGGTCGATCTTGACCGCCTGCGTCATCACCGGGATGGTGATAATGAAGATGATCAGCAACACCAGCATAACGTCGACGAGCGGAATGACGTTTGGCTCGACCATCGGTTCCGAGCTGTCGCCACCTACTGCAACGGCCATGACTTACTTCCTTGCGGCAGCGGCCGCACCGGATTCCACGCGAGATCCTGCCACCAGCGCGGCCTGCACGTCGTGCGAGAAGTACGTGACCCGCTCGATCAACGACTTGTTGCCACGCGTCAGGGCATTGAATCCAAGCACCGCCGGCACGGCGACGGCGAGGCCGATGGCCGTCATGATCAGCGCCTCGCCGATCGGGCCGGCGACCTTGTCGAGCGACGCCTGTCCGGCGATCGAGATGCTGATCAACGCGTGGTAGATGCCCCACACGGTGCCGAACAGGCCAACGAAGGGAGCTGTGGCGCCCACCGAGGCCAGAACCACCATGCCGCTGGTCAGGCTTGACTGCAGCATGTCGGAACGTTTCTGCACGTGAGTGGCGATCCAGTCGCCAAGCTCGATATTGCTGGTGACGTCCTTCGCACTCTTGCGGTGATGCTCGACCGCACGGATGCCGTCTTCCGCGATGTCGCGGAACGGATTGACCTTGCCCTTGAGCTTGCCGATGCCCTCCTGGAGCGAGCCTGCGCTCCAGAAGTTCTTCTCCGCGTCGGAGGCGACCTTCTTCAGGCTGCGATGGTCCAGCCACTTGTTGATCATGACCCACCACGACCAGAGTGACATAACGCCCAGGATGACGAACACGCCCTTGCCGACATAGTCGCTCTGTTCCCAGAGCGCCGTAATGCCATACGGGTTTTCAGTAGCCATTATTCAGTTCCTCTAACAGAAGCAAACATCCCGAGAAGGTGCGTTTGGGCGCGTCCAGCTCGGCCTAGATAGTCCCGATCAGAAACAGATGATCATTGAAGCTTGAACGTTATGGGCAGCGTTGCCTGGGCTTCGACGGGCTGTCCGTCCCGCTTGCCCGGGTTGAAGGACAGCTTCCGGATAACACACTCAGCGGCGCCGTCGAGGCGTTCGAAACCACTGCTCTGCGCCGTCTTGGTGTCTACCATCTTGCCGTCGGTGCCGATGGTCACGGTCACGATGACCCGACCCTCCTCGTTGAGCCGGCGCGAGGCGGACGGGTAGCAGGAGTTAAGGGCGCTGGCGAGCGAGCGCGGACTGCTCTTCATGCTGGGTGGCGTAATCTGCACGGCGCGCGGAGCCGGCGCGGCGACCTTGGGCGCGGCCTGCGGCTTGTCGGTGACCTGCGCTGTTATCGCGGTCGTGGGTCCGGTGAATGCCGGCAGGTCGATGAGCGGCGGCGGGACCGTCGGCGGTGGCACGTCCGTCGGCGGCGGCGGCGGCGGCTCCTTCAGGTCTTCGGGCGGCGGCGGCGGCGGCGGCAGGTCGATGATGCCGACGTCAGTCAGCAGCTGCATCGCTTCCCGGGTAAGACCGCTCTTCAGTGCGATGAAGAACCCGACGTGCATGGCGATGATCGTGACGAGCACCGCTGTGCGCCTGGACCCGCTGCCGCCTGCGTACTGATTCGCCATAACTCAGTGGATCCCCTGATTCGATCGTCCCGTCAACTGTGCCGGGTCGGGTGTTATCAAACGTTTCCATGGGCGAGCGCATAGGGCCGCTCGGTCCCGGCGAGCGCAACCTTAGCGGCCTCTTATTCTAACTGCAAGCACTCCATATTTCCGCAACGAAGGTTCTGGGGGACCCTGGAGGACCGCCCCGGCTGGAAGGACCATACCGGCCCCCCCGTGTTGTCCCGACGCAAATTCGGCCCGCCGGGCGGGTGCCGGACAATACCGACACGCGCCGGGAATTTGCCGTGAATCTGCTCTTTCCAGCGGTCTCAGATTGTCCGAAAGGGTCAGTCGTCGGCGTCGCGATCTGTCACCGCCCCGAGGGAGGCGCTGCTGACATTCCTGGCGTATTTGGCCAGGACCCCGCGCCGCGCATAGGGCCTGCGGGGCTTCCAGGCATTCTTGCGCCGCCGCAACTCCGCATCGCTGACGTGCAGCTTGATGGCGCGATCGCCCGCGTCGATCGTTATCCGGTCACCGTTCTTGACCAGGGCGATTGCCCCGCCGACGGCCGCCTCGGGCGTGATGTGCCCGACAACAAAGCCGTGGCTGCCGCCAGAGAACCGGCCATCGGTGATGAGCGCGACCTTGTCGCCCAGGCCGCGCCCCATGATGGCGCCGGTCGGCGACAGCATCTCGCGCATGCCGGGTCCGCCTTTCGGCCCCTCGTTGCGGATCACCAACACGTCGCCGGCGCGGACCTTGCCGTCGAGTATCGCCTGCAGGCAGCGTTCCTCACCCTCGAACACCCGCGCTCGCCCGGTGAAGGACAGTCCTTCCTTACCGGTAATCTTGGCGACAGCCCCCTCGGGAGCCAGGTTGCCGTAGAGCACCACCAGATGACTGTCGCGCTTGATCGGGTCGGCAAGACTCCGGATCACGTCCTGTCCCCGCGGATAAGGCCGGACTCCGGACAATTCTTCGGCCATCGTGCGCCCCGAAACCGTCAGACAGTCGCCGTGCAGCAGACCAGCTTCGAGCAGCGTCCTCATTAATGGACGTATGCCGCCGATCTGGATCAACTCCGACATCATGTAGCGGCCGCTCGGCCGGAGGTCGGCCAGGACAGGAACCCGCCGCCCGATTCGGGTGAAGTCATCCAGCGCGAGACGCACACCCGCGGAGTGAGCTATGGCAAGCAGATGCAACACGGCATTGGTACTTCCGGCCAGCGCAATGACCATGGTGATCGCGTTCTCGAAGGCGCGGCGCGTCATGATGTCGCGTGGCCTGATGCCGAGGCGCACCAGCTTGACCACGGCCTCCCCGGCCCTCCGGCAGTCGTCACGCTTGGAACGCGACACGGCCTCCTGGGCCGAGCTGTTGGGAAGGCTCATGCCGAGAGCTTCGATGGCGGAGGCCATCGTGTTGGCCGTGTACATGCCGCCGCAGCTTCCCGGCCCCGGGATGGCCTTGCACTCGATCTGGTGGAGTTGCCTGTCCGACACGCTTCCCTGAGCATGTCCACCAATCGCCTCAAACACTGAAACGACGTCGGTGTGACCCGCACCCGGCTGGATCGTCCCGCCGTAGACGAAAATTGCCGGACGGTCCAGCCGCGCTATGGCCATCATGCAGCCGGGCATGTTCTTGTCGCAGCCGCCGATGGCCACCAGGCCATCGAATCCCTGGGCCCCGACGACGGTCTCGATCGAGTCGGCAATGACCTCGCGGGATACCAGCGAGTAACGCATCCCGGGAGTTCCCATCGAGATGCCATCCGAGACGGTAATGGTGCCGAAGATCGTGCTCTTGCCTCCGGCGCGGTCCGCCCCCGCCGCGGTACGGGCGGCCAGGTCGTCGATGTGCATGTTGCAGGGGGTAAGGTTGCTCCAGGTGCTGGCAACGCCGATTGCGGGTTTCGCAAAATCGGCGTCCTTGTAGCCCACGGCGCGTAGCATCGCCCGGCTGGCCGTCTGCTTGACGCCGTCCACGACCAGGCTGGAATAGGGTCTGGGGTCGGAAATTTTCTTGCTGCGTCTCATTGGTGCACCTCAGTCTGATCGTCATCTATTCTGGCGCCCATCAAGCTGCCCGTCACGTCGCAGTGTCCGGTAGCCGCTGCTCCCGCAGCGCAATGACCACGACGCCCGTCAGCGTCATCGCACCACCAACGACCATGCGCCAATCGAGCGCCTCCCCCAGCAGGGTGACCGCAAAGAACACACTGAACACCGGCGCCATCACCGTTACCGGCGCAACACTTGTGACGGGGTAACGCTGGACCAGCGCGAAGAAGACCGTATGACCAAGCAGGCTGGCCGCGAGCGCCGAGTAAAAGATGGCGCCGGCACCCGTGACGTCGATCGAGGACAGGCTGGCCATCTGGCCGTCCTCGAGTAGCAGTGTCAGGCAGAGCAGGACCGGCAGGCTGGTCCAGGCAAACCAGGCCTGCAGTTCGAGCGGCCTGATGTCATGAACCCGCTTGATGGCCACCAGGCCGAGGGATCCCGCCAACGCCCCGAGCACCACCAGCGTCAGCCCGCCCAGTGACTGCAAAACGACCGGATTAAAGCCGATTACCATCACGCCGGCGAAGGACAGCGCGATACCCGTCCAGCGTTTCCAGCGAACACTCTCGCCGAGAATCAGGATGGACAGCAAGGTGCTGAAGGGCACACCCAGCTGCCCGGCGATGGCCACCGAAGACATGCTGCCCGAGTGCGCGATACCGATGAACATCAGTGCGAACTGCAACCCGCCGCTGCAGACCGAGGCGAGCAGCAGCCAGCGCATTTCTCCGCGCCGCACGCGCAGGAACGGGGCGACCACCACTGCCAGCAGGAGAAACCGGAGAAAACTGAAGAACACGGGCGGCATGCGATCGACGCCGGCCTTGATTGCGATGAGGTTGAAGCCCCAGATCGCGCAGATCCCCACCAGCACTGCCAGGTGCCGGCCAGAAACCTGGGTCATTCCTGCCGCTGCCGGAAATGCCGTCCTTGCAGCATGCGGAACAGGGCCCTGATGGCCTGGGCCTGGCCGCCTACCGGCCTGCCGGGCCGTTCGCGCGGGTTCCAGCCAAAGAGGTCGATGTGTGCCCAGGGGGTCTTCCTGGAAACGAACCTCTGCAGGAACAGTCCACCGACGATCGCACCGGCAAATGGGTTGCCGGCGACGTTGGAAATGTCCGCCACCTTGCTGGTGAGGTCCTCGTCATAGGGTCCCCATAATGGCATTCGCCACAGAGGATCTCCTTCCTCACGCGCGGCCGATTCGATCGATTGCGCCAGGGAGTCGTCATTGCTGAACAGTGCGGGCAGATCGGGGCCCAGGGCCACCCGTGCTGCGCCAGTCAGCGTGGCCAGGTCGAGCAACAAGTCAGGAGATTCCTCGTCGGCCAGAGCCAGCGCGTCGGCAAGTACCAGCCGCCCCTCCGCGTCGGTATTGCCCACTTCCACGGTAATACCCTTGCGGCTGCGGAGTACGTCGCCTGGCCGATAGGCGCGCGCGTCTACGCTGTTCTCTACTGCAGGGATCAGCACGCGCAGCTGTACCGGCAGATTCGCGTCCATGACCATCTGCGCCAGCCCGAGGACGCAGGCTGCGCCGCCCATGTCCTTTTTCATGAGCAGCATTCCCTGCGCATTCTTGATGTCGAGCCCGCCGGTGTCGAAACAGACTCCCTTGCCTACCAGCGTCACGCGCGGATGATCCGCGGCTCCCCAGCGCAGGTCGATCAGCCTGGGCGGCTGCGGCCCTGCCCGGCCCACGGCGTGAATCATGTGCAGCCCGGCGCGGGGCAGTGCATCGCCAATGACCTGTTCGAAGCCGGCGCCATGTCGTTTCGCCAATGACGCTGCGGCGGCTGCAAGTTCTTCCGGGCCCATGTCTCCGGCTGGAGTGTTGATCAGGTTGCGTGCCAGCGTGTCGGCTGCGGCGGCACTTCGTACAAACTTCACGTCGGCACCCGCAGGCGCCTCCAGAGTCGCCGAAAGCGATGCAGCGTCTCGTTGCTGACGATAGCGGTCGAATCGATAGCGGCCCAGCACCCAGCCCAGCAGTGCACGCGTCGCCGCAGTCTCGGGCAAGGTCGTGGCAAGATGCCAGGCTCCCGGCGGCAACTTGTCCGGCAGCGACGCGAGGGCCCAGGGCGAAATTTCCTGCAGGCCAGGCGAGTCACCGAGGCCAAGCGCGGCTCCGGCGATCGTGCCGTCGGTGCCCGGCAGCAGCAGCAGACGGTGCTGCTCGCCCTTGAACGCGGACGCACGGACCCAGTTTGCCTGCGCTTCCGGCAGCCCGGATCGCCATTCCTCGTGCCCTGGTTCGTTGACCAGCCAGACCGGCTTGGAGCCATCCGCGCGCGTGCTGCTGATTCCGTCGTCCATGCGCCTTCCCCTTCGCCCTGCCCTTTCCTGCGGTTGACAGCGCCGATTACGCTGTGATCTGATCACCGTATCTTGCACCGCACCAATCGATGATGCACGCAGCCACCACATACCAGTCGCAGTACGCCGCCGCCGGATCAACTTCCGTCGCGCGGAGCTGTGCGCCGCTGGCTGCCGTCCTGCTTCTCCTGGACCTTCTGCTTCCGCGGAACAGGTGCGGGTTGCTGGGCTGAGATCGAAACAAGCGAAGCCATACAGAAACCCCGCACCGGTCCAGCACCGAGGCGGGGTTTTCTTCTTTGGGGACCGCCGGCCAGCCGTCGGAACCACTGGAAAACGAGATCGACTGCAGAGAGGAAGTGTAAATGAAGATCTATTCGCGGAAGGACGTTGATCGGAAGGCGCTCAGGGGCGCAAGAATCTGCGTCCTTGGTTACGGGAGCCAGGGGCGCGCCCACGCGCTCAACCTCAAGGACAGTGGCTATGACGTCATCGTCGGTGCTCGCAAGGGCCCGAGTTGGCGCAAGGCCAGGCGCGATGGCCTGCCGGTCGCCGAGCCCGTCAAGGCTGCCGCAGGCGCCGACCTGGTTGCGATGCTGGCTCCCGACATGGCCCAGGCCGGCCTCTACAAGGTGATACGCACATCCCTCAAGCCGGGCGCCACGCTGCTGTTTGCACACGGCTTCAATGTGCATTTCGGTCAGATAAAGCCGCGCAAAGACCTCGACGTGGTGCTTATCGCGCCCAAGGGACCAGGTGGGCTGGTGCGGCGGCAGTACCAGCAGGGCCGTGGCGTGCCCTGCCTGATCGCGGTCGCCCAGGATGCGACCGGCAAGGCCCACGCGAAGGCGCTGGCCTATGCAGACGGGATTGGTGGAACCCGCGGCGGCGTGCTCGAAACGACATTCGCAGAAGAGACCGAGACCGACCTGTTCGGCGAGCAGGCGGTGCTGTGTGGCGGCGCGACCGAACTGGTCGTCAAGGGATTCGAGACCCTGGTCGAGGCCGGCTACCAGCCGGAGGTCGCCTACTATGAGTGCCTGCATGAGTTGAAGCTGATCGTGGACCTCCTGCACGAGGGCGGGCTTGCCAAGATGCACCAGTTCATTTCCGAGACTGCCAAGTACGGCGACCTGACCCGCGGCCCCAGGATCGTCGATCGCGGCACCAAGCGCGAGATGAAGAAGATCCTGCAAGAGATCCAGTCCGGCAAGTTCGCTCGGCAGTGGATCAGCGAGAACCGCCGCGGGCGCAAGAAGTATGACGCGCTGATCAAGAAGGACCTGAGCCACCCCATCGAGCGCGTTGGCCGCAAGCTCCGCGCCCGGATGCCATGGCTGGAGCAGGAATGACCTGCTGAACGCTGGCGCCGAGAACAGGCCGACGAAGGCCCGGAACAAGGAACGACACGATGCAAGAGCGTGACCCGGAAAGGGTATTGATATTCGACACCACCTTGCGCGACGGCGAGCAGTCGCCGGGCTGCAGCATGACGCCGGATGAGAAACTTCGCGTGGCGCGGGCGCTCGCCGAACTTGGCGTAGATGTAATCGAGGCCGGTTTCCCGGCGGCGTCGCGCGGCGACTGGGAGTCGGTCAACGCAATCGCCCGCGAGGTTCGCGGTCCGGTTGTCTGCGGGCTGGCGCGCTGTAATGCGGACGACATAGACAAGGCATGGTCGGCAATCAAGGATGCCGCCCACCCCCGAATCCATGTCTTCCTCGCCACCAGCGCGATTCATCGCGAGCACAAGCTCAGGATGGCCAAGGAAGAAATCATTCGGACCGCGGTCGAAGGGGTCCGGCTGGCCAGGTCACTGTGCGAGGACGTCGAGTTTTCGCCGGAGGACGCGTCGCGGACCGAACTCGAGTTCCTCACGGAGGTGGTCCAGGCCGCGGTGGACGCGGGCGCCACGACCATCAACGTGCCGGATACGGTTGGATACACCACGCCGCAGGAATTCAGCGAGACCTTTGCACACCTGCGCAAGCACGTGGTCGGGGCCGACAGGGTCACTTTTTCCGTGCACTGCCACAACGACCTTGGGATGGCGGTGGCAAACAGCCTGAGCGCCGTGCTGGGCGGGGCAAGGCAGATAGAGTGCACCATCAACGGTATCGGCGAGCGCGCCGGAAACTGCTCGCTTGAGGAAGTCGTCATGGCCATCCGCACCCGGGAGCAGGTGTTCGGGGTCCACACGGGCATCCACTCGCAGAAGCTCTACCCGACCTGCCGCCTGGTGTCGTCCATCACTGGCATGCCGATTCCGCGTAACAAGGCGGTGACGGGCGAGAACGCCTTTGCGCACGAATCCGGCATTCACCAGCACGGCATGCTGCGCCATGCCTCGACCTACGAGATCATGCGCCCGAAGGACGTGGGCCTGTCCCGCACCAACCTGGTGCTTGGCAAGCACAGCGGCCGTCATGCATTCCGCGAGCGGGTCAAGGAACTCGGGTTCGAGCTCGAGGAGGCGGAATTCAACCGCGTATTCGACCGGTTCAAGGCACTCGCCGACCGCAAGAAGGAACTGTTCGATGGCGACATCGAGGCACTCGTGCTGAAGCTCGACACGGAGTCTGGCGGACCCTGGTTCCTGGACGATCTCAACACCGGCTCCAGGAGCGGGGCAGACGCGACCGCGCGCGTGCGCCTGAAGCACGCCGATGGCCGGGTGGTCGAGTGCAGCACGAACGGAGACGGTCCCGTCGATGCCGCCTTCAAGGCCATCGAGGAAGCCACCGGCATCCAGGTCAAGCTGCGCAAGTTCGAGGTCCGCAGTGTCTCCGAGGGCGAGGATGCACAGGGTGAAGCACTGGTCACGGTCGAATACGGCGGCAGGACCCATCGCGGTACGAGCGTGACCACCGACATTGTCGAGTCGGGGGTGCGCGCGTTCCTGGAGGTGATCAATCGGGTCGAGCTCGGTCGCCAGACGGGCCGTGGTACCGCAGAGGGCCGTAACCAGGCTCGCGTGGCCCAGGCAGCAGTTTGATCAAGGGGAACGGCATGACTGCACAGACGATGTTTGAGAAGCTCTGGCGCGAGCATGAGGTCATCCCGGAGACCGCAGACACTCCGGCGGTGCTGTATGTCGACCTTCACCTGACCCACGAGGTCACCTCACCCCAGGCGTTTTCCCTGTTGCGCGAGCGTGGCCTGAAGGTCCGCCGCCTCGACCGGACGCTTGCGACGATGGACCATTCGACGCCGACCGACTACCAGCAGATCTTCGGCGGATTGCCGATCAGGCTCGAGTCGGCCCGCAGGCAGGTGGAGCAGCTGCAAAGTAATGCGGATGAGTTTGGCGTCGAGCTGCTGGGGCTGCAGAGCGACCGGCGCGGCATCGTGCACATCATCGGGCCGGAACTCGGCGTAACCCAGCCCGGCAAGACAATCGTATGCGGCGACAGTCACACCAGCACCCACGGTGCCTTCGGTGCGCTCGCTTTCGGCATCGGCACGACTGAGGTCGGGCACGTGCTGGCCACCCAATGCCTGCTGCAGCGCAAGCCCAGGACATTTGCCATCAATGTCGACGGCCGTCTGGGCGACGGCGTCACCGCCAAGGACCTGATACTCGCAATCATCGGCCGGGTCGGCGTATCGGGCGGCACCGGCCACGTCCTGGAATACCGCGGCGAGGCGATTCGCGGGCTGTCGATGGACGAGCGCATGACCGTGTGCAACATGTCCATCGAGGCAGGCGCCCGGGCCGGCATGGTCGCGCCGGACGAAACGACCTTCGAGTACCTGAGCGGCAGGCCCCGCGTCCCGGCCGGCGCAGCCTGGGAACAGGCACTGGATCGTTGGCGCGAGCTTCCATCCGACCCGGGCGCGCGGTTCGATTGCGAAGTCAGCCTGCACGCGAACGACATCGAGCCGATGATCACCTACGGAACCAACCCGGGCATGGTCGTGCCGATTTCGGGACGGCTTCCAGAATCGGGTGACGAGGTCTACCTGAAAGCGCTCGACTACATGGGCTTCGAGCCTGGCCAGGCCATTGCCGGCAAGCCGGTGGACGTCGTCTTCATCGGCAGCTGCACCAATGCCAGGATTTCGGATCTGCGCGCCGTCGCGGGCGTACTGAAGGGCCGCAGGGTATCGCCGGGCGTACAATTGCTGATCGTTCCCGGCTCGCAGCAGGTCAAGCGCCAGGCCGAGTCAGAGGGACTGCACCAGATTTTTGCGGCGGCGGGGGGTGACTGGCGCGAATCCGGTTGCTCGATGTGCCTGGGAATGAACGGCGACACGGTCGGTCCGGGCAAATACTCAGTCAGTACCAGCAATCGGAACTTCGAGGGCCGCCAGGGCGTGGGCGCCCGGACGCTGCTGGCGAGCCCATTGGCGGCGGCGGCGGCGGCGGTCACCGGCCGCGTGACCGATCCACGCGAACTGCTGGCCTGAACCGCCGGGAGACATGACATGGAACCGATCCTCAACTTCAAGTCGCGAACCGTCGTGATGCCCTCCAGCAACATCGACACCGACCAGATCATTCCGGCGCGATTCCTTACAACGACTACCCGTGACGGCCTCGGCAAATCGCTGTTCGCGGACTGGCGCTACGATGCGTCGGGACAGCCCATTCCCGGATTCGTGCTCAACAGGCCGGAGGCCCGGGACTGCGCCATCCTGGTCGCGGGCCGCAACATCGGTTGCGGGTCCTCCCGCGAGCACGCGCCCTGGGCGATGGTCGACTATGGCTTCCGCGCGGTGATCAGCACCGAGATTGCGGACATCTTCCGCAACAACTCGCTCAAGAACGGTCTGCTTCCGGTAGTGGTGGACGATGCCACCCACGCCTGGCTGCTGGCCAATCCAGGAGCCGAAGTTTCGATCGACCTGGAGACCTGCACGCTCACCCTGCCCGACGGCCGGTCGGTCGAGTTTCCGCTGGAGAGTTTCGCACGCTACTGCCTCATGAACGGAGTCGACGAGCTCGGCTTCCTCCTCTCCCGTCTGGACCAGATCGAGAGCTACGAACGGACCCACGGCAAGTGAAGGCGCTGATAGCGGTACTGCCCGGTGACGGCATCGGACCTGAAGTCACTGCGCAGGCCGTACGTTGCCTTGAGTTGGTCGCCGCAAGATTCGGGCACCAGTTCGAGCTGACCGAGGCTCCCGTCGGCGCGGCGGCGATGGACCTGACTGGCGAGCCCCTCCCGCAAGCGACGCTCTCGCTGGCGAGGTCAGCGGATGCGGTGCTCTTCGGCGCCATCGGCGATCCACGCTACTCGGATCCTTCGCTCAAGGTCAGGCCCGAACAGAGCATCCTGGGTTTGCGCCGCGAACTCGGCCTGTTTGCCAATCTGCGGCCGGTCATTACCTATCCTGCCGTCTACCATGCCTCGCCGCTAAAAGCGGAGCTGCTGGCGGGCGTGGACATCCTCGTCGTGCGCGAGCTGACCGGCGGAATCTACTTCGGGGAAAAACACCGTACCGAGACTTCCGCGTCGGACCTGTGCAGCTACACGGTCCCGGAAATCGAGCGCGTGGTGCGCCTCGCGGGCAACCTTGCCGCAGCTCGGCGCGGCAAGCTCACCTCGGTGGACAAGGCGAACGTGCTCGAGACTTCCCGCCTGTGGCGTACAGTCGTGAACCGGGTGATACCGGCCGAATTCCCCGGCGTCGCGGTAGAGCACATGTTCATCGATGCTGCGACCATGCACGTGCTGCGTCGGCCCGCCGACTTCGACGTCATCGTCACCGAGAACATGTTTGGCGACATCCTGACCGACGAGGTCGCGATGTTGCCGGGATCGCTCGGGCTGTGCCCGTCCGCCTCCGTTGGTGAAGGCCGGCGCGGCCTGTACGAGCCGATCCACGGCTCTGCGCCAGACATCGCGGGCAAGGGCATCGCCAATCCCTATGGAACGATCCTGAGTGCAGCGCTACTGCTCAGGCACTCCCTCGGCCTCGATGAAGAAGCCGTCGCTATCGAGCAATCCGTGTCGCAGGCGCTCGCGCAAGACGTGCTGCCGGCCGACCTGGCACCCCGGGGAGCCGCGTACGCAAGCACACAGGCGGCGGGCGATGCGGTTCTCGCGCGCCTTGGCTGATCCCATGACGCAGTCTCGCGTCAGCCCTGCGCCCGATCCAGTGCCGCACCAA
The DNA here is from genome assembly GCA_963715485.1 of uncultured Gammaproteobacteria bacterium. GTDB lineage: Bacteria > Pseudomonadota > Gammaproteobacteria > Steroidobacterales > Steroidobacteraceae > SG8-30. Next base: position 2,063,168 of record OY970244.1, on the reverse strand, counting down.
GATCAGCCACGAGGTCCGCCGTCGCCTCGATGCCGACCGACAGCCGCAGCAAGCCCGCGGTAATCCCGGCCGTGGCCCGTGCCGCGGGATCCATCGCCGCATGGGTCATGGTGTCCGGGTGTGCCAGCAGGCTCTCCACGCCGCCGAGCGATTCGGCCAGCGAGAAGCATTCCACTCCCTTGAGAAACCTGGCTACGGACGGGAGGCCGCCAGCAAGCTCGAAGCTGACGATCGCCCCGAATCCAGTCTGCTGGCGCGCGGCCAGCACGTGGCCGGGATGCGCTTCGAGGCCGGGATAAAAGACCCGTGAGACGGCCGGGTGCCGCGCCAGCAACTCTGCAATGGCGGCGGCATTCTCGGCATGCTGCCTGAGACGCACATGCAGCGTTCGAAGACCCCTGAGCGCGAGAAAGGAGTCAAACGCGCTGCCGGTGATTCCCAGGCAATTGCCCCACCACGCCAGTTCCTCGTGCAGGCCTTCTTCCCTGGCGATGACCGCGCCGCCCACGACGTCGCTGTGACCGTTGATGTACTTCGTGGTCGAGTGCACGACAATGTCGGCGCCGAAGCTGAAGGGTTGCTGCCAGCCGGGGCTCAGGAACGTGTTGTCCACCGCGACCAGCGCCCCGGTTGCGTGCGCAGCCGCGCTGACCGCGGCAATGTCCGTGATCCTGAGCAGCGGGTTACTGGGGGTCTCGATCCAGACGATGCGGGGCCTTGCGGACAGCGCTTCGGCAAGCGCCGTCGCATCGGACATGTCCACGAAGTCCACCTCGGCCCGCCCGGTGCGCTTGAGGGCCGCCATCAGCCGATAGGTGCCGCCATAGCAGTCGTGCGGCGCCACGATCCGCTCGCCCGGCTTCGCCAGCACCAGGACGAGGCTTACCGCAGCCATGCCGGTAGCGGTGATCACTGCGCCGGCTCCTCCCTCGAGGTCCGCGAGCGCTTCCGCCAGCGCATCACGAGTCGGATTGCCAGAGCGTGAGTAGTCGTACTTTCGTCGTTCGTTCAGACCTGCGAAGGTGAAGGTGGATGAAAGGTAGATGGGCGGCACGACCGCGCCGTGCTCGCGATCGCTCTCGAGTCCGGCCCTGACGGTCCTGGTTTCCTGGCGCAGCCGATCGGTCATCTGTTGTCTCCATCCAGGGCCCAGGCAAACGCGGGCTCCAGTTGCTTGCGTTCCTTCAAAAATGCGTCGTGCCCGAACAGCGAATGGACTTCATAAAGTCGCCGTGGGCCGCCCAGGCTCCCGGCCAGTTGACGCATGTCATCGATCGTGACCAGCTGGTCCTCCGCCACGGCGACGAGCGTCGTCGGTACCTTTACGGCCTCCGGATCGATACGGTGCAGGTCAATGGATTCCGACAGGCACATGAATGCCCCCGGTGCATAACGGCGTGCGTACTCGTCACCACGCGCGAACAGGTAGCGTTCCACGGGAAAGACCATCCGCCCGTCTTCGGGACCGGGTTCCCCACTGAAGCGCTGCTCGAACTCGTTCCGGGTCCGGTAGGTCGCCATGGCCAACGCGCGGGCCAGTCTCAACCCACCGGGCCCGTCGCCGCGGGCAATGCCAAATCGGACCGCCTCGCGCTCGACGCATCTCCAGGCCGTCGACATCGGATTGGTCCGGTGTGCCGCGCTGATGACCAGCAGACGTGCTACACGGGTCGGGTAACGCTCGGCAAATGCCAGCGCCACCATGCCACCGTAGGAAGCACCGGCGATGGCATGCAGCTGCCCGATTCCCAGTTCGTCACAAAGCGCCGCGAGCAAGTCGGCCTGGTCGTAGGAACTCACGGATGGAAACACGGGGTCAGCGGGCAGAGGCCCAGTCGTCTCGCCACTGCCGCCCAGGAAGTCGAAGCCCAGCAACCGGAATCGGTTTGAGTCGAGCGGCCGGCCGGGGCCCGCCAACCCGGACCACCAGCCGTCACGCGGATTGTCGGTACCGAAGATGCGGCGATGGGCCGAAATGCCCCCCAGGGCAACGACCACCGGGCCTTCCCGAGCGCCCTCCAGGCGCCAGGCGACCCGGACCTCCTCGAGCGAGCCGCCGTGATGCAGCGGAAAGGGTGCCGGCAGCCGCAGGATGCCTTGCAGGATTTCTGAGGTCATAGTGGGCAAACCGCCATCGGGTTGCGAAACGGGGCGCTCGTCGCGTCCGGGCGCCTCAGCATAGCGGATCATCGGGCTCTCCTGTCCTGTCACTCGACGAGGTTCCTGCGGAGAGTCCGCCTCAGGCGGGCTGCCGGCTTCACGGCGGGCCCGATGCGGCCCGCTTGCGCGGCGACCCATCTCTCGGCGGGCTCGTGGCCCTCCGCAGGAGTTGGCACCTTCCCACTGCTTGGGTGTGGCGGTTGCCCCGACGTCAAAGGGCCTTGTCCCTCGGCCGGTCTCGATGAGTCCGCGCAAGTCTATGGGGCGGCGCGGGAATCGGTCAAGAGAGCTTGCCCGGCCCGGCTGGATGTATTAGTGTAATAACGTATTAATACATTAGTTTGGGTCCGAAGATCATGAAACTGCACCGCTCGCTTAGTCCCAGGCAGGAAGCTCTGCACGAGCGCGCGCTGTACTCGGCTATCCTGGGACTGCAGTCGCCGGACGAGCTGCGCGCCTTCTTCCGCGACCTGTGCACCCCGGCCGAACTGCAGGCCATGTCCGACCGTTGGGCAGTCGTCGAACTGCTCGGGCGGGGCCTCGCCTACCGCGAGATCCAGAAGCTGACGGGTGTCAGCGTAACGACCATCGGGCGCGTCGCCCGCTACCTGACCAATGGCAATGGCGGCTACGCGATGGCTGCCGAGCGCCTGCACGGCTCGCGACCAGGATGAACTGAACATGGAACAGATGCATCGCCTGAAACTGGCGGTCCAGAAATCGGGGCGACTGACCGACAACTCGCTCGACCTTCTCGGCCGTTGCGGCTTGAAATACAGTCGCGCCAAGGACCAACTGGTCTGCTTCGGCGAGAACATGCCGCTGGACGTGCTCCTTGTCAGGGACGATGACATCCCGGACCTGGTGCAGGAGGATGTCTGCGACCTCGGCATCGTCGGGCTCAACGTGGTGGAGGAAAAGCGACTCGCCTTCCTGGCGCGCGGCGTGGACCCGTTGTTCGAGCAGGTCATGACGCTCGACTATGGCCGCTGTCGACTGAGCATTGCGGTGCCTGAGGGGCACTCCTACGAGGGTACTGGCTCGCTTGAGGGGCTGCGAATCGCCACGACCTACCCGAACATCGTAGCCGCCTGGCTGGCAGCGCGTGGCCTCCGTGCAGAGGTGGTAACCCTGTCCGGTGCGGTGGAAATTGCGCCCCGCCTGGGACGCGCTGATGTGATCTGCGACCTGGTCTCGACCGGCAGCACGCTGGCGGCCAATCACCTGACGGAAGTCGAGACGGTGATGGAAAGTCAGGCCGTGTTGATTCGAACCCCGGTGCCAGTGGCAGCGGAGAAGCTCGACTGGATGAACAAGCTGCTCAAGCGCATGGACGGCGTGCAGCAGGTCAAGGAGAGCAAGTACATAATGCTGCACGCGCCGCGCTCGGCGCTGCCGCTCATCGTGGACCTGCTGCCGGGCAGCGAGCATCCGACGATAGTCCCGCTGGAAGGCACCGACGAAAAGGTGGCGGTGCACGCGGTTTGCCGCGAGTACGTATTCTGGGAGACCCTGGAGAGCCTCAAGGCCGCGGGCGCTTCCGCCATTCTCGTGCTACCGGTGGAGAAGATGCTGGCATGAGCAGTTCGTCATTGCGGATTCACGATTGGTCCCGCCTCGATCCGGCCGGTCGGATTGCCCTGCTGCGCCGGCCGGCGCAACGCGACCAGGACGAGACCATGGCCGGCGCGCGGGCTATCGTCAATCGCGTTCGCAACGGTGGCGACCGGGCGCTACTGGATTTGACGGCGGAACACGACCGGGTGCGCCTGACGGAACTCAAGGTCGGCGAGGATGAGATAAACGCTGCGGCGACGGCCCTCTCCCCAAACGAAAAGCGTGCCATCGAGATTGCGATCGGCACGGTACGAGCGTTCCACGAAGCCCAGGTGCAGCAACCAATCCGGGTGGAGACCGCACCGGGCGTTGTCTGCGAGCGCATTACGGTTCCGCTCGAGGCCATCGGCATGTACGTGCCTGCTGGCACGGCGCCGCTGCCCTCCACTGCGCTGATGATCGGGGTGCCGGCGCAGATCGCCGGTTGCGAGCGCCGCGTCCTCTGCACGCCGCCCCGGAGAGACGGCAAGGCCGACCCGGGCGTTCTCTATACGGCGCGGGCCTGCGGGGTCACCGACATCTTCAAGCTAGGCGGCGCGCAGGCCGTGGCGGCCATGGCCTACGGCACGGAAACTGTGCCGAAGGTCGACAAGATTTTCGGTCCCGGCAACGCCTGGGTCACCGCGGCAAAGTTGCTCGTGGCAATGGACCCGGACGGGGCGGCCTACGACATGCCAGCCGGACCGTCCGAGGTCCTCGTGGTCGCGGACCATGCGGCGCACCCCGAATTCGTCGCCTCCGACCTGCTTGCCCAGGCGGAACACAGCGTCGACGCCCAGGTGCTGCTGGTTACCGATTCCCGGAATCTGGCCCAGTCAGTCAGTCATGAGGTCGAGCGCCAGCTGGCGCGACTTTCGCGCGGCAATGTGATCCGGGCGGCGCTGGCCGGCAGTCGCATCATCCTGGTGAATTGCCTCGATACGGCGCTGGACGTCGCCAATCAGTACGCTCCCGAACACCTCATCATTGAAACCGAGCGGCCGCGCGAATGGCTTCCGAAGGTCCGCCATGCCGGCTCCGTGTTTCTCGGCGCCTGGACCCCGGAATCGATGGGTGATTATTGCAGCGGCACCAACCATGTGCTGCCCACCTACGGATATGCGCGGGCGTTCAGCGGCCTGTCCCTTGCCGACTTCACCAGACAGATCACGGTGCAGGAACTGACACCGCAGGGTATTGCCGGTCTGGGACCAGTCGCCCAGACGCTGGCGATGCTCGAGGGCCTCGACGCGCATGCCAACGCGGTGACGGTGCGGCTCGCGCGGCTGCCGCGGGAGGATGAATGAGCGGCGTCCTGCACCTTGCGCGCCCGGAGATCCTTGCGCTCGCGCCTTACTCGCCAGCTCGCTGGGATCCGTCGCTGGTGCGGTTGCACGCCAACGAAAACCCTTGGCGCCAGGCGGCTGACCCGACCCGCGCGGGCCTGAACCGCTATCCGGAGCCGCAATCCTCGGCGTTGACCGCCGGCCTGGCGTCACTGTACGGCGTAGACCCCGCGCAGGTGACGGTGGGTCGCGGCAGCGACGAGGGCATAGACCTCCTGGTCCGCGCATTTTGCTCGGCTGGCAGCAACGACGTCCTGGTCTGCCCGCCGACCTTTGCCATGTACCGCTTTGCCGCCGCGGTACAGGGGGCCGGAATCGTCGAGGTGCCGCTGCGGGACAGCGCGTCCTTTGCGCTGGACGTCGACGCTGTAATTGCCGCCTGCACCCCGGCGACCAGGCTGGTCTTCCTCTGTTCTCCCAATAACCCGACTGGCAATGTGGTGCATCCGGATGACGTCGAGCGAATTGCCGTTGCCCTGGCCGACCGTGCGCTGGTGATACTTGACGAAGCCTACGTCGAGTTCGCCGAGGGCGGCAGCATGACTCCCCTGCTCGACCGCCACGCCAACCTGGCGATCCTGCGCACGCTGTCGAAGGCCTATGGAATGGCCGGTGCGCGCTGTGGCGCGGTATTGGCATCGCCGGACGTGACCGGGCTGCTGCGACGTTTGATCCCGCCCTACGCCGTGACGGTCCAGACCATCGAGGCAGTACTCGACGCGCTGGCACCGGAGAGGCTGGCGGAGGCGCGCCGCCAGGTCGAGCGGATCAAGGCCGAGCGCGCCAGGCTGTTCGCGCAACTCACCCGGGTACCGCTGGTCAGCAAGGTCTGGCCCAGCGAAACCAATTTCCTGCTCATCAGCAGCCGCGATGCCGGGCGCCTGCTCGATGCTGGCATCCGCGGCGGGCTGCTGGTCCGGGATGTGAGGTCCCAGGCCGGTCTGGGCAACTGCCTGCGGGTAACCGTTGGTACACCCGAGGAGAACGATCGGCTGGTCGCCAGCCTGGAGGCTGCATGAACATCGCCACACCGACCCTGTTCATCGACCGCGATGGAACCTTGATCGAGGAACCGGCCGATGAGCAGGTCGATTCCTTTGCCAAGCTACGTTTCATGCCCGGCGTGGTACCGGCGCTGCTGGCGCTGCAGCATGCCGGTTTCCGGCTCGTCATGATCAGTAACCAGGACGGACTGGGCACTGCAGGCTTTCCGCAGGATCACTTTGACGGACCGCACGAATTGATGATGCAGCTGTTCGAGTCGCAGGGCATCCGGTTTGACGCGGTGCTGGTGTGCCCTCACTTTCCCGCGGATGGTTGTGATTGCCGCAAGCCAGCGACCAGGCTGGTCGACGACTATCTGGCGCGTGCGCCGATGGACCCGGGACGCAGCTATGTTGTCGGAGATCGTGAAACCGACCTGGCTCTGGCGCGAAACCTGGGAATTGGCGCCATACGGATACTGAAGGACGGCGGCCCGGACCACAGCTGGGTCGCGGCCACGCGCTGCCTGACGCAGGCGCCATTGCGCCAGGCGCGCGTATCCCGGAGGACAAAGGAAACCGAGATCGAGGTCGTGATCGATCTCGGGGCCGAGTCGCCGATCTCGATATCCACGGGGCTGGGCTTCTTCGATCACATGCTCGAGCAGATCGCCCGCCATGGCGGTTTCTCGTTGCAGCTCGGCTGCCGCGGCGACCTGGAGGTCGACGAGCATCACACGGTGGAGGACTGCGCGCTGGCGCTGGGCCAGGCGCTGCGCGAAGCGCTCGGCGACAAGCGAGGTATCGCACGATTCGGGTTCCTGCTTCCGATGGACGAATCCGAGGCGCGGGTTGCAATTGATCTGTCCGGTCGCCCGTTCGCAGTATTCGAGGGCAAGTTCGGCCGCGAGCGCGTCGGTGAACTGCCGACCGAGCTGGTGCCGCACTTTTTCCGCTCGCTGGGCGAGTCACTTGGCGCCGCAATCCATATTTCAGTCAGGGGCGAGAACACACATCACATGATCGAAGCCTGTTTCAAGGCCACCGGACGCGCGCTCAGGCAAGCCATTCGAATCGAGGGTAGCGAGCTACCTAGCAGCAAGGGTGTGCTGTGAGCGACGTGGCCATCATCGACAGCGGCGGCGCCAACATCGCCTCGCTTGTATTCGCGCTCAGGCGGCTGGGTTGCGAAGCCAGCCTTACGCGGGACCCGCGGGTCATCAGCTCCGCTTCCCGCGTGATACTTCCCGGCGTCGGCGCCGCTGCAGACGCGATGGGGCGGCTGGCCGAACACGGCCTCGCACAGGTGATCCCCGCCCTGACGCAACCGGTACTTGGCATCTGCCTCGGCATGCAGCTGCTGTTCGAGTCGAGCGAAGAAGGCCCTGCAACCTGCCTGGGCGTCCTGGCGGGCACCGCCAGGCGGTTCGCAGCGGCACCCGACCGTCCGGTTCCCCACATGGGCTGGAACCAGCTCGAGGTCGCGGTGGAATCGCCGTTGCTGCACGGGGTTGCGAGCGGCGAGTACGCATACTTCGTGCACAGCTACGCGTTACCGGTTGGCCCGGAAACCATCGCCCAATGCGACTACGGCGGCACCTTTGCAGCAGCCGTCAGCCGCGGAAATTTCCACGCCACCCAGTTTCACCCTGAGCGTTCCGGCAAGACAGGCTCACGCATCCTGCAAAACTTCCTGGAAGCTGCTTGATGGAACTCATTCCTGCCATCGACCTCAGGGGCGGCCGGGTGGTACGCCTGCTTCAGGGTAACTTCGACGCCGAGACCCGGTACGAGTTGAGTCCGGAGGCACTCCTGAACCGCTATGTGCGAGCCGGCGCGCGACGCATCCATATCGTAGACCTCGACGGCGCCCGCGATGGGCAGGCGGGAAACCGACCCATCATCGCCGCGCTTGCGGCACTTGGCTCGGCCAGGCTGCAATCGGGCGGCGGACTCCGTTCCTCGCACAGCGTCGAGTCATTGTTGCAAACAGGCGTGGAACGCGCGGTGATAGGCAGTGTTGCGGTCGCCAATCCGGATGAAACCATGGAATGGTTCCAGGAGTTCGGAGCGGATCGGCTGGTACTGGCCCTCGACGTGCGCATCGATGAATCGGGCATCCCAAGGGTCGCCACGCATGGCTGGCGCGAGCAATCCGCCCTGTCCCTGTGGGACATGGTCAGTCGCTACGAGGACGCCGGACTGCAGCACGTCCTGTGCACGGACGTCAGCCGCGATGGGGCCCTCGCTGGCCCGAACCTACCCCTCTACCAGGAAGCGATGACGCGGTTCCCTTCGATCGCCTGGCAGGCGTCTGGTGGGGTCCGCGACGCCGCAGACCTCGAGGCGCTGGCTGGGTTGGGTCTAGCCGCTGCGGTCAGCGGCAAGGCTTTGATTGAAGGCCGGATTGCACCCGAGGAGATCGAGCCATTCTTGCCCGGCGCATAATTCCGTGCCTTGACGTCCGCGACGGGCAGGTCGTCAAGGGCGTCCGCTTCCGCGACCATCGCGTCGTGGGCGAAATCATTGACCTGGCCGCGCGGTACCGCGACGAGGGTGCAGACGAGCTCGTCTTCTACGACATTACCGCGAGCCCCCAGGGCCGTTCAGTCGATCGCAGCTGGATCAGCCGGGTTGGCGAGGTACTGGACATTCCCTTCTGTGTCGCCGGCGGCATCCGCAGTGTCGCCGACGCCGAGCAGGTCCTCGCTGCCGGCGCCGAGAAGATCTCGGTCAACTCCCCCGCCCTGGAGCGGCCCGAATTGATCGACGAGCTGGCGCGGCGCTTCGGTGCGCAATGTGTCGTACTGGGCGTGGACAGCCGCCTGAGCGGCGATGACTGGCGGGTATACCAATACACCGGCGACCCCGACCGTACGCTCGAATCGGAACGCCTGACGCTTGACTGGGTGCGTGAGGCACAGGCACGCGGCGCCGGCGAAATCGTCCTGAACTGCATGAATGTCGACGGCGTGCGGCAAGGTTACGACATCGGGCAGCTGGCAGCGGTGCGCGCGGTGACCAGCGTACCGTTGATCGCATCCGGGGGCGCCGGCGCCCCTGAGCACTTTGCGGCGGTATTCAGGCAGGCGCGCGTCGACGGGGCGCTGGCCGCCAGCGTATTTCACACTGCGCAGATAGCCATACCGGATCTCAAGGCTTACCTTAGGTCCGAACACATCGAGGTCAGGCCATGAAACCCGAGCAGATCGCTGCGCTCGACTGGGACAAGGGCGGCGGATTGTTGCCCGCGGTCATCCAGGATGCTGATACCGGCGAAGTCCTGATGGTGGGATTCATGAGCCCTGAATCGCTGCAGCTGACGCTAAGCGAGGGGCGCGTCACTTTCTTCAGCCGGACGCGAGGATCGCTCTGGACCAAGGGCGAGACCTCCGGAAATTTTCTCGACGTGGTCTCAGTCAGCGGCGACTGCGACGCGGACACCTTGCTGGTACTCGCCAAGCCAGCGGGCCCGGTTTGCCACACCGGCGCCCCTACCTGTTTTCCGCGCTCTGGCCGGCCGATGGTCACGGACCTGGCGTTTCTGCCGAGACTCGAGCAGATCCTTGCCGACCGGATAGCACGTAGCCCGGAAGGAAGCTATACCGCAGAACTTTTTTCGCAGGGAAGGAGCCGGATCGCGCAGAAGATCGGCGAGGAAGGCGTCGAGGTGGCACTGGCTGCGGTAGGCAGCGACGACGACAAGGTCGTCAGTGAGACCGCCGACCTGCTCTACCACCTGCTGCTGCTGCTCAGGCAACGTGGACTGTCGCTCGCAACAGTCGCGGCGGAACTCGAGTTACGGCACGAGAACCGGAAGGCCGCCGCCGCGGCGTCCGACTGAACCCGCAGGTAGCACGAGCGCCACTCAGGCTGGTGTCGGGCGCCGCCCTGCGTAGAGCGTCAAGATCATCACCATGGCGGCCGCCACCGTGACTCCAGCGGCCGTGCGGAAGGCGGCGGACGCACCGAACTCCTGCCAGATCAGCCCGAGCATGAACGCCCCCGGCAGTGCAAACATGCCCGTGACAAAATGATAGACGCCGAAGGCGGTCCCCTTGAGTCCGCTCGGCGCGGCATCACCGACCAGGGATCTCTCTGGTGCCTCGGTCACGGCCAGCGAGGCTGAATAGGCGACAAAGAGCACCCAGACCCACGCCCCGGTCGTCACGATAGTCGCCAGCAGCAGCAGCAATGCCACCCGTAGCGACCAGCCGGCAAGAAGAACCGGGATCCTTCCGAACCGGTCCGACAATTGCCCGGCCGGCATGGCGATCAGCATCTTGACTGCGCTGGCAAGTGCCCAGGCCAGCGGGACCATGGCGATGGGCAAACCGGATGCGGTGGCCCAGAGGACCATGAATACTTCGGGAAGGGCCGCCAGTGCGAGCAAGCCCGCGGCCAGCAACAGTGCCCTGAGTCGCAGGTCGAGTGCGCGGAATGAAAGTGGCGGCGGAACGGATACCCTCGCCGGGCCGTCAGCTGGCAACCCGAACAGGATCACGCCCAGGACAATCGCGCCGGGTACGATCGACCAGAGAAAGACGTGCTCGAGATCGGCGCCCAGCGCCAGCAGCGAGAAGGCCGCGAGTGGACCCACGACGGCGCCGGCATGGTCCATCGCCCGATGGAATCCGAAGGCGCGACCGAGCACTGCCGTCGGAACCGCAGCGGCAATCATCGCGTCGCGCGGCGCTGTCCGGATTCCCTTTCCGACCCGGTCAAGAAAACGCAGCCCCAGTACCCAGCTCCATCCGAGCGCCAGGCCGATCAGTGGCCTCGCGACGGTCGACGCTCCGTATCCCGCCAGCACCAGCCGCTTCGCTCCGGTACCCCGGTCGGCCAGCCGGCCGGAAACGACCTTCAGGATGCTGGCAGTGGCCTCTGCAACACCCTCGATCAGGCCGACTACGGCCGGACCGGCGCCAAGCGTCGCCGTGAGGAAGACGGGCAGGAGGGGTGTCACCATTTCGCTCGCTGCGTCGTTGGCAAGCGAGACGAGGCCGAGTGCGACGACGGTTCGCGGCAGTGCGCTCGCCAGCGAGCCTGGTGTCACCGCCGACCCCGGGGGCTTCAAAGAAGCAGTTCCACGGCCGGTTCACGCAGGTTGTAGTGGGAGCTCATGACATGCCCGTAGGCGCCGGCGTTGGCGATCAGCAGCACGTCCCCCTCGCGGCTCGCTGGCAGCAGTCGGTCCCGGCCGAGAACGTCGCCGCTCTCGCAAATCGGCCCGACGACCGTGAACATGTGTTCTCCAGCCTCGTCGAGGCGCGAGAGGTTGAGGATTTCGTGGTGCGCTCCGTACAGCGCAGGCCTGATCAGCGAATTCATCCCGGTCGCGACGCCAAGGTAACGAACGGCGCCCTTTCCCTTCAGCTGCGTAACCCGCGCCAGCAGCACGCCGGCTGCGGCCACGACATAACGGCCGGGCTCGAGCCAGAGCTCATATTCCGGATGTGAACTCCGGAACGACTGCAGGGCGGCATCAAGTGCGGCAAGATCGACGGGCAGCCTGCCCGAGCGATCCGGCACACCGAGCCCGCCGCCGAGGTCGAGGGTGGTGACGTCTGGCAGCTTCGCGGCGGCTTCGACCAGGGCCTGGGCTGTCTCGATCCACATGGGAATGTCGAAGTTGCCACTGCCCGTGTGGGCATGCAGTCCCAGGATCCGGGCGCCCGCCGTGTCCGCGGCGATCTTGAGGTCTTCGATCTCGAAGACCGGCACGCCGAATTTCGAATGCGCGCCGGCGGTGCGGACATGCTGGTGGTGCCCGTGCCCGCGCCCGGTATCGACGCGTACGAACAGCTCGCTACCGCGAAACAGTTCGGGCCAGGCGCGCAACACATAAAGATTGTCGACAGTCAGGCGGATGCCCTGATCGAGTGCCCAGGCGTATTCGCTGCGGGGCGCGAAGTTCGGCGTGAACAGGATTCGGTCCCGGTCCATGCCGGGCAGTGTCTCCAGTACGCGCTCGACCTCGGCGCGCGAAACACACTCGAACGACAACCCGGCCGAGGCGACCTGCTTCAGTACCTGCGGATGCGGGTTTGCCTTGATCGCATAGAGGGCACGGGACAGCGAATTCATCCCGGCCAGTGAGCGGGCCTGCACCTCGACCGTGGCCAGGTCGTAGACATAGGCGGCCTCGCGGTCACCGAATACGGCCATCAATTCGCGACGCCGGACCCGCCACCAGGCCGCGTCTTCCGACGCCGACTTGCGGGGCTCGTACAGCTGTTCCCAGGTTGGGCCCATCACCGGATCCGCAACGGTCGCTCGAATCAGCAGGTCATGGAGCTGCGAGACCAGTCGATCACCCTGCGCCTCGTCGATCACGAAGGTGAAGTTAAGGTCGTTGGCCGCCTGGCTGACCAGGTAGATCTTGTGCTCCTCGAACAGCTCGAACGCCTCGCCCAGCTGGTGGATGATCGCCCGGATATTCCGGCCTAGCAGGGATAGCGATGCGCAGGGTCCGATCAGCTTGACGCGGCAGAGGCCCGAAAGATCCGCGATAAGCGCATCGAGTACTGATTCGTCGAGCGTGTTCGCCTGCGGGTCGAGGGTGACCGTGACGTTCGTTTCGGAGGTCGAGATCAGGTCGACTGACAGCCCGTGTTCCTTGAAAATCTGGAAGGCGTCAGCCAGGAACCCGACCTGGTGCCACATGCCGGGACTGTCCATTGACACCAGGGTGATGCCCTTGCGAATCGCGATGGCCTTGACCTGCGCGCCGCTGTCGGCGGGCTGGGCGCTGATGACCGTTCCCTCTGTCTCCGGGCTCTGGGTCGCGTGGACATGCAGGGGAATGCCCGCCTGACGCACGGGAAGGATGCAGCGCGGGTGCAGGACCTTGGCGCCGTTGGTCGCGATTTCCTGGGCCTCGTCGTAGTGAAGGGACTTGAGCAGCCTGGCGCTGGGCACGGCGCGGGGATTGGCCGAAAACATACCCGGCACGTCGGTCCAGATCTCGAGCCGCGCCGCCGCCAGTTTGGCGGCGACGTAGGCGGCGGAGGTATCCGAGCCGCCACGACCGAGCAACACCGTATGCCCGTCTTCGTCGGAAGCGATGAATCCCTGCGTGAGAATGACCGTACCGAACGCGGCAAGCCTGGCTGCGACCCCCTCCTCGAACTCGAATTCACAGGTTGCCGAAAGCAGGGACGCGCGATCCGAAGCGTCGCGTCGCTCGACCGACCTGAGGATGCCGCGCGCGTCGACCAGCGTCGTCGGAATTCCACGCGAGTTCAGGAACGCTGCGCCGATTTCGGTCGCCATCAACTCGCCCGTGGACATCACCCGCGCACGAACGCGGTCGCTCACCTCGCTCACGAGTGCCACGCCCGCCGCGATCTTTTCGAGGTCCGCGAGATGCCGCTCGACGCCTGCAGGCAGGTCGATGCCAAGCTCTTGCGCCAGTTCCTGATGACGGACCCGGATCGTCGCGAGCGTCTCCGCCTGATCTGCTGCAAGGGCACGTTGCAGAAGGGTTTCCAGCAAGTCAGTGATCTTGGACAGTGCCGAGTGAACGATGACGGGCGCCTCGCCGGCGGCGAGGCGCTTGCGGATCACCGCGGCAATGTTCTCCCAGTTGGCAAGGGAGGAAACGCTGGTCCCTCCAAACTTGAGAACGACCCAGGGAGATCCTGCTGCAACCGTCATCGAGCTGTTCCTGATTCCATCGCCGTACTCGGCGTCTGTCCCGTACGCTCATTTTGCATTGCAGCGTGGTGGCTGTCGCGCTTAGCTCAGCAGCCGCGACAAAAAAAGACCGGGCACCTAGGGTGCACGGCCCAGACCTGCGCCATCTGGTCGTCAGGCTTCTTCTACGTCGTAGTCGTCCTTCAGCTCGCGTGCGAGACGACGCTCCGCCAGTACATCTTCGAGCCTGCTCCAGGCGGCCTGCGGAGACGTCCACCCTGGCTTGGGCTTCTTCCGGTCGCCAACAACGATGAACTTATCCAGATCCTCTTCGTTGTCCGCAGAGAAATCGTCATCGAGGCTGAATTCGTCGCGCTCGCTCATGAAGCTGAAATCTCAGTTGATTCAAGGTCCTGAGCGTCAAAGCTGACGCGTCGCTGGCAGCGCAATATATACGAACTGCGGGACAGTTCAACTGGCTCGATCGAGCTGACAGCTCAGGTCCAGCCAGGGTCCGGGCCGCGAAGCCGAACCTCGACCGGCGCGCCAAGACCTAGCGCCAGGCGATCGTCGGCGCGTCCTGCCACACAGGCAGCCTCAAGCACCCCGAACGCATTGACAAGCGCGATTCCGGTGCCCGCGGGGTGGTCGCCGTAGGTCCGCGCCAGGGGCAATTCATGGACCCCGAAACGCACCGACTTCACTTCAGAACTTTTTAGAGATTCAGCATCTATATTACTGAAACAATTACCAAATCGATCGACGATAATGACTCGGCCTAGGATGCGATCTGTCTCAACCACCGGCCCGTCCCAGGTGGCTCTGACCCAGTCATCGCAGGACCTGCCCAAGGCCTGAAACCGGACACGGCCGGCCGCCAGTTCGCCCGCCAGGGGTCCGAACAGGTCCCGGCCGTGAAAGGTGGCGCTCGGTTCCGGCAACGCCAAGCCGCTCAGGTGGCCGGCACTGAAGGCGCGAACAAGGGCCCCCGGCATCGCTGCAATCCGGCCAAGGACCCCATTGTCGGGGGCCAGCAACAGGTGCCCGTCAAGCAACACGGCGAGAATCCGTCGATCTGTCCCGACCCCTGGGTCGACCACGACGACATGAACGGAGCCAGGTGGAAAGTACCGGAAACTACGCTCTATCCAGAATGCGGCTGCCTCGGTCTCGAACGCAGCGACGTCGTGAGTCAGGTCGACAATCGATGCGTCGGGATGGCGCCCGAGTATCTGTGCCTTGACCAGGCCGACAAACGGCTCCGCGGAGCCGAAATCCGTAGTCAAGGAAACAACTCCGCACGCGGCCCAAGGCGCCATCATTTGTTGTCCGGGGGACGACACCCGATGGCCCGTCAATTGAAGCTACTGGTATACCGCGGAGCGGCCGGCGCAGCCGGCAGAAAACCCTTCACTTGCACTTGTTCAGGCACTCGGTATACCGGTCGTCGCAGGCCTTGGCCTTGTCCTCGTCCGCACCGGCCTTCTCCATGCACTTGTCCGCCTCGATGTCACACTTCATGACGCACTCTTCGTCGGCGTTGGGTCGGGCATCCGCGCCATGGGCGGCGGGCAAGAAGACGGCGCCCGCGATCAGGGAAATCGCTGCGTATCGGCTGACGACACTCCCGGACATGGAACTCTCCTTCGAAGTGCATCGCGGAGCCACGGATGGCTGCGCGACAGGCTCGCGTGAGTTATAGGACAGTCCTAACCGTCCTGCAATGGCGGGTAATCATCAATGCCGGCGGCTGAACGCGCGATGAACCGAGGATGCCGACCTAGCCCGCCAGAGTCCGGTACACCATTCTGGCGGAGGTCAGCAACAGGAAGGCGCCAAAGGCCAGGCTCAGCTGCTTGCGGGACAAACCATGGGCGATTCTCGCCCCAAGCGGGGCGGCGACGACCGTGCTCGGCAACAGCACCGCCAGCGCCAGTACATTGACGTAGCCGAGACTCAGGGCTGGCAGACCTGGTAGTCCCGCTCCAAGCCAGGCGTAGCCCAAGGCCGCGGGGATCGCGATCCATAGCCCGAACCAGGCAGAGGTGCCAACCGCCCGGTGCACGGGCAGACCCAGCCAGGTCATTACCGGCACCGACAGGGTTCCGCCGCCAATGCCCATCAGCGCAGACACCATGCCAATGCCCACCGGAAGCGGTAGCCATCGTGAAAGCATTGGTTGTCGATCCCCACCGGCCGCAGCTTTCCCCGAGTGCCAGATCATGCGCACGGCCACGACCAGCGCAACGGCCGCAAATACCGCGGACAGGGCGCGGCCCTCCAGTCTGGAGGCGATGATCGCGCCGAGCGCCGCGCCCAAGGCGATTGCTGGCGACCAGCGCCTCGCCAGAACGGAATCGATTGCGCCGCGCAGGCGGTGTGCCCTGGCGGAAACGATGGCGGTCGGAACGATCGATGCCAGCGACGTGCCTACTGCCAGGTGCATGCGCAGTTCATTCGAGACACCCACGACGCCGAATGCGTAGTCGAGCACCGGGACCAGAATGATGCCGCCGCCGACTCCGAGCAGCCCGGCCAGAACGCCTGCGCCAAGGCCAGCTACGGCGACAATGGCAGCCAGCATCGCCACGTCCCCTGTCGCGAGGCTGATCAAGACTGGCGTCCCTGCTGCTTGGTCCGGCGCCAGGCGTGCCGAGACATCAGGTCACCGACTTCAGTAGCCGACGCGCCACCGACAGTTTGTGTACCTCGTCAGGTCCGTCGTAGATTCGCGCGGCCCGCTCCTCCCGGTAGTACCACGCCAGCACCGTATAGTCCGTCATGCCGAGCCCACCATGGAGCTGCAGGGCGCGATCCAGCACCCGCTGCAAGACGCCGGCAACATAATATTTGATCATGCTGACTTCGTCCCGCGCGGCCCGCGCTCCCGCATGCTCGATGCGCCAGGCCGTATGCAGGACCATCAACCTGGCCGCCCTGATCTCGGCGGCTGAATCAGCGATCCACTCCTTGACGATGTCGCTGTCCGCCAGCAGCTTGCCGTCCGGCGAGATCTCGCGGGTCGTGGCGCGCCTGAGCATCAGTTCCATGGCACGTTCGCAGATCCCCAGCCAGCGCATGCAATGGTGGATACGCCCCGGGCCGAGGCGTGCCTGCGCCAGCCGGAAGCCCTCGCCCCGGGGACCCAGCAGGTTGTCCAATGGAACCCGACAGTCCTGGAAGCGAATCTCGCCGTGCGAGAACAGGTCGATACCAGCGTGCCCCATGATCGGTGTGTTGCGCACCAGCTGATATCCGGGCGTGGCCACCGGCACCAGCAGCATGCTGGCGCGCTGATGCGGCCTGGCGTCCGGGTCGGTCACCGCCATGACGATGCACAGCGCCGCGCCGTCGGCGCCGGTCGTGAACCACTTGTCGCCATTGATGACCCACTCGTCTCCATCGAGCACGGCCCGGGTCTCCAGCATCAGCGGATTGGCCCCGCTATTGGCAGCCTCGGTCATGCCGAAACAGGTGCGGATGTCGCCTGCTGCGAGTGGGGCAAGCCATTCGCGCTTCTGCTCCTCGCTGCCGTACATGTGCAGCAGCTCGGCATTTCCTGCGTCTGGCGCGTTGCAGCCGAAGGCGTAGTGGCCCAGCGGGCAGCGCCCAAGTGCCTCTGATATGAGCCCATGGGTGACCAGGTCGGCGCCAAGCCCACCGTATTCGAGCGGATAATTCGGCGCCCAGAGACCAAGTTTCTGCACTTCGGCGCGGCAGGATCTCAGCTCGTCCAGCACCGCCCCAAACCCGTCCTCGAGCAGGCGCGGCTCCAGCGGAACCAGCCTCGAGTCAACGTATTCCCGCACGCGCGCTACGAGCTCGTTAGTTTCCGGTGAGATCGTGAAGTCCATGGAGGGGTCCTCGCGTTATCGCTGCGTAATCAGCCGGGACAGGCCGGGCTGTTCCAGGTGGGGGAGCGCGTTGATTGATTCGACCACCGCCGCCCCGGCACTGTTGAACAGCACCCGCGTTACGCCGGTGTTGAAGAAATTGAGCTTGAGCCGCAGCAGGTCCCAGTCTCCCAGGCCGAGTATCGGCTGGATTGCGGCGGCAAGCGATCCGGCTGAACCGAACACCAGCGCGGTCTTGCC
Organism: uncultured Gammaproteobacteria bacterium; assembly: GCA_963715485.1. Classification (GTDB taxonomy): domain Bacteria; phylum Pseudomonadota; class Gammaproteobacteria; order Steroidobacterales; family Steroidobacteraceae; genus SG8-30. The sequence goes on along the minus strand of OY970244.1, from coordinate 2,045,351 downwards.
GCGTCCGACCTGCTGCATCAACTGGCGGAGCGCTGTCGCGCAGCGATCCCTGAATGCGCCGTAGGGTTCGAAATTCCTGAGGTCTCCCGCCGCCCATCGCTCCAGGGCCTGCCGGATCAATAGATGGAAGGCCCGATGGTCGCGGTTCAGCGCGGCAAGGTCGGTGTCCTCACGGTAGCGAATGGCATACTCGCGCAGCAAGGTCGCGTGGTCGTACTCCTCGAGGTCGTCGACCATGCTCACCGCCGGCCGGTGGCCAGTCACCTCGCCGAGACTCCGCGCAAACGCCTCGGCAGAATCGCGCTGCCGTATCAGCCTGCCGGTGAACAGCAACGGCTCAGGTCGTCCGAGACCGGACCAATGACGGGCAAGCTGTGCGCACTGCTCAATGCCGAGCGGTGTCAGCTGGTCGTAGTTCTCTGTCCCGAAGGCCGCCTGACCATGCCGCACCAGATGAAGGACGCTCATCGCGCATTCCCGGCTAGGCGCGCGGCCACATGACCCAATGGCCGGTTACGGCTCATGCGAGCCAGCCGCCGTCGACCGTGATGCAGGAACCGGTGGTGTAGGAAGCCGCATCGGAGACGAGGTACAGGACCGCGCCGGCCATCTCCCCGGGCTGGGCAATGCGGCCCAGCGGGAGCAGCTTTTCCACCATCGCACGATTGCGCGGGTCCGCATGCAGGGCCGATGCGAATTTGGTTTCCGTGATTCCAGGCAGCAAGGCGTTGACCCGGATTCCGAATCTTCCCAATTCCTTGGCAAGCCCCTGGGTCATGTTGATGATGGCCGCCTTGGTCATGGAATAAACCAGCTGTCCGTCCATGGGCCGGACGCCGTTTACCGAAGCCACGTTTACGATGACGCCCTGGCCCTGCGACCGCATGCGTCGCCCAGCCTCGACCGCGGCCCAGAAATAGCCGCGAATATTGACGTCGACCGTCTTCTGGTAGGCGGCGAGGTCCATGTCCAGGGCAGGACCAAAGTACGGGTTGGTAGCGGCGTTGTTGACCAGGATGTCGATGCGGCCGTGGCGCTGGCAGACATCGCTGAACACATTGGTTATTTGCGCCGGATCGCCGATGTGGCAGGCGATGGCTTCGGCGTTACCGCCCAGTGCCCGGATCTCGGCAACGACTCGCTCGCAGGCATCGGCCTTGCGACTGGTTACGGCAACCGTCGCCCCCCTTTGTGCCAGCAACAAAGCGATGGAACGCCCGATGCCCTGGCTTGCTCCGGTAACCAGTGCAATGCGGCCGCTCAGGTCGAACAAATCCTCCTTCACGTGATGCTCCATTCATGGTGGAAGGGTGTGCCGTTCTTTGTGGCCCGCGTAATTGATCAAGTCAAGTTTCTTTCGAATGCGAGCGCATCGGCACCCTTGCGGAGCCTGATGTCGAAGCGCTCAGGTCCTTCATGCCGGAGCGCTGACATGCTCCCTTACGGGAACAGCGCTTCGGTGCGCCAGCCATTCGTTTCGCGGATGTAGACGACCCGTTCGTGCAGGCGGAAAGGTCGCTGCTGCCAGAACTCGACCCGGTCATGCACCAGCCGGAAGCCGGACCAGAAAGGCGGCCTCGGCACCTCGCCGACCGGGAACCGAAGCACGGTCTCGGCCACGCGTTTCTCCAGCTCGAATCGACCCCGCATTACCTCGGACTGCCGCGAAGCCCAGGCGCCGATGCGCGAGTCACGAGCCCGGCTCGCGAAGTACGCGTCGGCTTCCTGGTCGCTCACGCGCTGCACCCTGCCCTCTATGCGGACCTGCCGCTCGACGGTCTTCCAGTGCAGGCACAGCGAGGCCCGTGGGTTGGCATCGAGTTCCCTCGCCTTGCGACTCCCGAGGTTTGTGTAGAACACGAAGCCCCGTTCGTCGCAGCCGCGCACCAGGACCATCCTGACTGACGGAACGCCATCAGGCGTCGCGGTCGCGAGCGCCGCAGCCGTCGCGTCACCCGGTTCGGACCGCTCGGCCTCGTCAAGCCATGCCTGAAACTGCCTGACCGGCTCGTCCGTCATGATGACTCAGCGAATCGCCTGCTCCACAGGCTGGAAATCGTAACCGAGATCGCGCGCCACTGCCTCGTGGGTGATGCGACCCGCATGCACGTTGAGACCTTGCGCGAAGCCGGCGTCCTGCGACAACGCCTTGCGCCACCCAAGGTTGGCCAGCGACCGGACATAGGGCAATGTGGCATTAGTGAGCGCGAAGGTCGACGTGCGCGGTACCGCGCCGGGCATGTTGGTGACGCAATAATGTATGACACCGTCTACCGAATAGGTCGGCTCGGCATGAGTGGTCGGCCGGCTGGTCTCGAAGCATCCGCCCTGGTCGATCGAGATGTCGACCAGCACACCGCCCTTTTCCATCCTTGAAACCATGTCGCGCGTGACCAGCTTGGGAGCCGCGGCGCCGGTTACGAGCACTGCCCCGATGATGAGATCGGACTGGATCACCAGCTTCTCGACGGTCTCGACCGTCGAGAACGCGGTGAAGATCGTATTGCCAAACTGGGCGTCCAGTTCGCGCAGGCGCTTCAGCGAGCGATCGACGATGGTCACCTGCGCGCCCATGCCGACCGCCATCTGCGCTGCATTGGTGCCTGCAACGCCTCCGCCCAGAATGACGACCTTCGCTGGCTGGACTCCTGGGACGCCGCCCAGCAGCACACCGAAACCGCCGTAGGCTTTCTGCAGGGCCGTCGCTCCGACCTGGATGGACATACGGCCGGCTACCTCGCTCATCGGCGTCAGCAGCGGCAGGGAGCGATCTGCGACCACGGTCTCGTAGGCGATGGCGGTACAGCCCGACTTGACGAGACCGGCCGCCTGCTGTGGATCAGCGGCAAGGTGCAGGTAGGTGAACAGCAACTGGCCGTCCCGAAGCATGCCGCACTCGGCTGGCTGGGGCTCCTTCACCTTGACCACCATGTCCACCGCGTCGAACACTGCCTTGGCCGAGCCGAGGATCTTCGCGCCTGCCGCGACATAGGCTTCATCCTCGATGCCGATCCCCGCGCCCGCACGGGTCTCGACAAAGACCTCGTGTCCGTCCGTGACCAGTTCGCGAACGCCCGCGGGCACCAGCCCGACACGATATTCGTGGACCTTGATTTCCTTGGGACAGCCAATTTTCATGATTCCTCTCCGGGTTTCTGTTTCGCGCGGGCCTGCCGCACAAGTTAGGCCCGATCTCGATGCATTACCTAGCTTTTGGCCTTCTCCACTCGATCCCTTTCGCTTAATATTGCGTGATAGCGGACTCAATAGGTGGTTTCTTGCGTATGGACAAGATAGATCGTCAGATTCTGCGGGCCCTGCAACGCGATGGACGCCTCAGCAACGTCGAACTTGCCCAGGAAGTGCACCTGTCCGAATCCGCGACGCTGAGGCGGGTAAGGGCGCTGGAGGAGTCGGGCGTCATCGCCCGGTACGTGGCGCTGTTGAGCGCCCAGAAGACCGGATTCCCGACCAATGTCTTCGTCAGCATCACCCTCCATCGTCAGGACCAGGCCGACCTGCAGGCATTCGAGGAAGCCGTGCGAAAGGTGCCGGAAGTCATGGAGTGCTACCTGATGACCGGCGTATCCGACTACCTTGTACGCCTGGCATGTCGCGATGCAGCCGACTTCGAGCGCATGCACAGCCAGCACCTGACCCGCCTGCCGGGTGTTGCCAGGGTCCAGTCCAATTTCGCGCTGCGGGTAGTCCGGCGCACCACTGAACTTCCACTCGAGTGATGCCTGGGCTGCGCCGCGCGGCCCGAGGTCGCATACTCTGACGCAGGTGAAGATCGTTTCCGAGGAGCGCAAAGATGGCTGCTGAAAACATCGCGACGGCTATTGCCGCAAGCGAAATGACCGCGCTCGACGGGGCCTTCGAGGCCCTGCGTAAGGCCCACTCGTCCGATCCCTGCCCGACGCTGGAGATCCGTCGCGACCGGCTCAACCGGCTGGAGCAGACTCTGAGGCGTCATGATTCAGCCATTCAGGAAGCGATCTCGTCGGACTTCGGTCACCGTGCGCACGAGGAAACCTTGCTGCTGGAGCAGTTTGTCGGCATCGAGGGTATCCGCCACGCGCGCAGCCACCTGCGGAGATGGATGCGCCCGGAGCGACGTTCAGTCGCCTGGTGGAGCCTGCCGGGCCGTGCGCAGGTGCATTACCAGCCACTGGGGGTGATTGGTGTAATCGCTCCATGGAACTACCCATTGTTTCTCGCCGTTGGCCCGCTGACTGGCGCACTGGCCGCCGGCAACCGTGCGCTGATCAAGATGTCGGAGTTCACGCCGCGTTTCGGCGAGCTCTTCGCCCAGTTGATGGCCGAGGCTTTCAGCTCCGACGAGGTCTTCGTGGTGAACGGCGGCGTCGATGTAGCCAGGCATTTTTCCACGCTGCCCTTCGATCATCTCCTGTTCACCGGATCGACACGTGTGGGCCGGGAGGTCATGAAGGCAGCCAGCGAAAACCTGACGCCGGTGACACTCGAACTCGGGGGCAAGTCACCCGCCATCGTGACGGACGAATTCGACCTTGAGGAATCCGCGCGCCGGATCATGTACGGCAAACTTGCCAATGCTGGACAGACCTGCGTCGCGCCGGACTATGCGCTTGTGCCGTCGAACCGGGTCGTTCCATTTCTGGAGGCTTGCCGCAAGGTCACCGCCGAGTTCTACCCTTCACTCGGGGACAATCTCCAGTTTACGTCGATCGTGAACGCAGGGCAGATGGCGCGCCTGCACGGCTACCTGGTCGAGGCCGAGGCACATGGCGCAACGCTGCATGCCCTGCACGCGGATGCCACCGACATCGAACGCCGACGGTTGTCGCCTGTCGCACTGACCGGTGTCACGGACGGGATGCGCGTCATGCAGGAAGAAATTTTCGGGCCGATACTCCCGATCGTCCCCTACGAAAACATCGACGACGCAATCCGCTACGTCAATGAAAGACCCCATCCCCTGGCGCTTTACTACTTCGGCGGTCGCGCCGGACGGGATCACGTCCTGCAGAAAACGATCTCCGGTGGAGTGACGGTGAACAACACCCTCTTCCACGTCGCCCAGGACAACCTTCCGTTCGGAGGCGTCGGACCTAGCGGCATGGGCGACTACCACGGTTTCGCGGGCTTCCGTACGTTCTCCAAGGCGCGCCCGGTGTACATCGACGGCCGGCTCAGCGGGTCGCTGTTGCTCAGGCCTCCCTATGGCAAGCTCTTCCGCAGCATGATGCGACTGCTGTACCGCTGAGCAAGACCTGGAGTCCGGCCCGATGAGCCAATGGGACCTGCCTGCGCCGCACGTGCATGCGATCGTCGCTGCGCCCGCCGATATCGACAGCTACGGTCACGTCAATAATGCCGTCTACGTGGCCTGGCTGGACCAGGCGGCCTGGTCGCATTCGGCTGCCCTGGGCGTTCCGCAGGAAGCCTGCATCGGCGGCCGACGCGGCATGGCTGTGTGGCGCACCCAGATCAATTACCTGGCGCCCGCATTCAATGGAGAGCGGATCGATATCGGTACCTGGATAATCTCCAACGATTCCCGGCTGCGGGTTGCACGTCGGTTCCAGATCGTGCGGACGACGGACAGACGGACACTGCTGCGCGCTTTGCTCCACTACGTTTGCATAGACCTCGACTCCGGCAAACCCAAGCGAATGCCGCCAGAATTCGTAGCCGGTTACAGACCGCTCGAGGTGGTCGTCCACGCGCTTCGCGCCGAACCCTCGACCTTCGCGCCCGGTGTCGAATCCAGCCCCTGAGGGTCAGCCGCTGGCCCGCTCGAGCAGGCTCCTCACTTCGTCATCGGTCGTCTGGCTGAAGTCCTCGTACCATTGTCCGACCGCCATGAACCGGAACGGCGTCTGCAGGCAGACTACCTCGTCGGCCAACTCCTCGAGCTCGCGACAGGTGTCCGGTGGACCGACCGGGACGGCAACCACGATGCGCGTAGCCCCTGCCTTCCTGAGAGCCTGCACCGCCGCCTTCATCGTCGCCCCGGTGGCGAGTCCGTCGTCTACGACGATCACCTCGCGCCCGGCAATGGCCACGGGGGGCCTGACCCCGCGATAGAGCTGCTCACGCTGGACGAGTTCGGCCCGCTGCGCTCGCTCGGCACCGGCAAAGACCGCCTCGCTGTCGCCGAGAGTTCGCAGCAGTTCCTCGTTGCGCACGGTCACACCGCCGGAGGCTATTGCCCCCATGGCCAGTTCAGGCTGGAAGGGCACACCGAGCTTGCGCACCACGAACACGTCGAGTGGCGCTCCCAGGCTCCGGGCCGCTTCGAAGGCCACGGGAACGCCGCCTCGAGGCAGCCCTACGACTACCGGATCCCGAACACGGAATTTCTCTAGTGCCGTCGCCAGGCATTGCCCTGCATGGCGCCGGTCCCTGAAGATCTGCATGCCTTCATCGCCCCTTGTCGCGCCCTTGAGTGGATTCTGCGTCAAGCTCTGACCCCGGTCATCGGTGCAACTACGACTCGAGCCAAGCGTCTTGAAAGGCTGTAGATCCAAGAGAAACGGCCGCCCTCACGGACGGCCGTCGTTGATGGCCGTGGAGGGTTTCTCAGCCCATATTCATGCCGCCATTGAGTGAAAAGTCGGCGCCGGTAGCGAACGCAGACTCGTCGGAGGCCAGCCAGGCCACGATGGACGCGATTTCCTCCGGCTCGCCCAGGCGCTTGACCGGGATGGTCGCGACGATCTTCTCGAGTACCTCCGGCTTGACCGCACGCACCATGTCGGTGCCGATATAGCCAGGTGAGACCGAATTCACGGTCACGCCCTTCGAAGCCACCTCCTGGGCCAGCGCCATGGTGAAGCCGTGGATCCCGGCCTTGGCGGTCGAGTAATTGGTCTGGCCGAACTGGCCACGCTGGCCGTTGACCGACGAGATGTTGATGATGCGGCCCCAGCCCCGGTCCAGCATGTCGTCGATGACCTGCTTGGTGACGTGAAACAGGCTGTTGAGGTTCGTCTCGATGACAAGGTGCCATTGTTCGGAGGTCATCTTGCGAAAGACGGTGTCCTTGGTGATGCCCGCGTTGTTGACCAGGACGTCAATGGGCCCGTGCGCCGCCTTGACCGCGTCGAAAGCGGACTTGGTCGAGTCCCAGTCCGCCACGTTGCCTTCCGAGGCGTATACGGTAAGACCCTCCGCGTGCATGTCCGCGAGCCACTTGTCCTTGCGCGGCGAGCCGGGCCCACAGCCCGCGACAACCGTATAGCCGTCCCGGCACAGTCGCCTGGTTATGGCCGTGCCAATCCCGCCCATGCCTCCCGTAACGTAGGCCAGCTTGCCTTTTCCGCTCATGATTTCCCCTTGCGCACCGCGGCGGAATGCCGCCTCGATAGCTTGGATACTAGCAGCGCTGGACGTCGGCAACGTGACTTTGGTCGAAATCGCCCTAGCCGCGTCGACCCCGCAACAGGCTCCATATGGCGACCACCAGCGCAACCAGGATCAGCAGCTGTATCAATCGGGCCATCAGCTTGCGCCGGCCATGCGCTCTGCCAGTTCGCGGCCGTTACGCACGCAGTCATTCATCGCGATCCCGCGGTAAGCGTTGCAGACCAGGTGCAGGCCTGGATGCTGGCGGGCACGGTCGAAGATTGCCGCCACCGCGGCGAGGTGCCCGACGATGTAGTGTGGAATTCCCTTGTCCCAGCGCTGGGTAAATACGACATCCGGCTCCTGGGTCACTCCCATGGTATTCGCCAGCCCCGCGAGCGCCGTGCGCAGCAGACCCTGCTCATCCTGATTGACGAGTTCAGGGTTGCGTTGCCCGCCGATCATGATCCGAATCGCCTTGCAGCCATCAGGCGCACGGTCGGGAAAGATACTTGAGTCCCACAGCACGCCGAGCACTGGCTGGCGTGCGGAACTCGTGGTCAGCAGTCCGAAACCGTCAAGAGCATGTCGCAGATTGCGATAGCCCAGGCCGACCACCGCTATCGGCGTGTACTCGATACGTTGCATCAACCGCGACAGCTCGGGGTCCTCGTGCTCGAACATCCCGGCCGACGCGTGAGCCTGGGCCGCGACCACTACCTGCTGGAAACTACGCGATACCGATTGCGATTCGATTCGCCACTGCCGCCCGTCCTTCGATATGGAACTGACGGGTTGCCCCAGCTGCCAGTCAGCATCTATGCGCTGGTGCAGGTGCTCGATCAGCGTCGTGACTCCACCACTGAAGCTCATCAAGATCCCGCCGGGACCTGCTTCCTTCTTGCGCTTCGCAAGCATGCCCTTGAACAGCCCCCCGTATTCCCTCTCCAGATTCACTACCATCGGGAAGGCCGCATTGACGGAAACCTTTGCAGGCGTGGTGCCGTAGATGCCCGCCGTCATGGCATCCAGGAATACGTCGGTCAGGCCTTTGCCGACACGCCGGTAGCCAAATTGCTGCAGCGTTTCCTCGGCGTCATCGTGACGCGGCTGAACGAAGAATTCACCGGCGACACGCAGCTTCTGGGGCAGCGTCAGCAGTCTCGACTTGAGGAAGGCCGGTGGCGACTCGGGCAGCGCATGCAGGGCGCCGTCGAAGATGAAGCGCCTGCGCGCCTTGTCCGAGCTCGGCAGCAGCAGCCCGTTCGCGCCACAGTCCTCGACCAGTCTCAGGCTGTCCGGCTTGTTAGTCAGGAAGCCGTTGCCACCGGCCTCGAAGCGGAAGCCATCGACGGCCACCGTCTGCATCGTGCCGCCCGCGCGCGAAGCAGCATCGAATATGGTCAGTTCCCAATCCGGCCTGAGATGTTTGAGGTAGAAGGCAGTGGTGAGCCCACTGATTCCCGCTCCGACGATCGCGATTTTCATGAAGCGAATTCTAGCGGCAACGGCACGATCGAGTGTCGGTAGCTGCCACGAGCGGGAGAATTGGTCGGAGCGAGAGGATTTGAACCTCCGACCCCTTGCACCCCATGCAAGTGCGCTACCAGGCTGCGCCACGCTCCGACCGGTCAAAAAACATTACGCGGGTGGGGTTGGCCCGCTATGCGTTAATCATAACCGATGAAAGAGCTGCGCGCCGAGGACTCAGCGGCGCAGCATCTTGAGGATTTCTTCGAGCTCCAGCCTTACCTGCCGGACGATTTGCTGACTGTGCGAAACATCCTCGCGTGCCTCATCGCCCTCAAGTCGATTGCGCGCGCCGCCGATGGTGAAGCCCTCGTCATAGAGCAATCCCCGGATCTGGCGGATGATGATGACGTCCTGCCGCTGGTAATACCTGCGGTTGCCACGTCGCTTGACCGGCTTGAGCTGCGGAAATTCCTGCTCCCAGTAACGCAACACATGCGGCTTCACGCCGCAAAGCTCGCTTACCTCGCCGATCGTGAAGTAACGCTTCGCCGGAATGGGCGGCAAGTCGTTATTGTGGCTTGGTTCCAGCATATGCCTCGACTCTCGCCTTCAACTTCTGACCGGGACGGAACGTAACAACCCGCCGGGCCGATATGGGAATCTCCTCGCCCGTCTTGGGATTCCTGCCGGGGCGCTGATTCTTGTCCCGGAGGTCAAAGTTCCCGAAGCCGGACAGCTTGACCTGCTCCCCGGTCGCAAGGGCCGCTCTGATCTCCTCGAAGAACAAGTCCACGAGCTCACGTGCCTCGCGCTTGTTGAGCCCGAGCTGGTTGAACAGTGCTTCGGCAATTTCGGCTTTGGTCAAGGCCATTCAACTAGTCCCTGATCGTGGCGTTGTGATCTTGTTTAACTCTCGCCACTACGGCTGCGACAACAGCGTCAGCGTCCGTGTCCGTAAGCGTGCGAGAAGTTTCCTGTAAAATCAAGCCTAAAGCCACGCTTTTTCTACCGGGTTCTACCCCTGCTCCCCGGTAGACATCAAAAACTCGCAGTTCCTGGAGTGCCGCGCCGGCAGAAACACTAACACTTTCACGGATTTGGTCCAGTCTGACGGTCTCATCCACGACCAAGGCCAAATCTCGACGGATCGCAGGAAATTTCGAAATTTCTTTATAAACAGGAATATGTGAAATAAAGCTCGAGACGTAATCAATTTCGAAAACGATCGGAGCGACCTTGAGTTCCAGGCGCTTGGAAAGCTCGGGGTGTAATTCCCCGATCCAGCCAGCGAGTCGCCCGTCGATGTTGATCCGCGCGCACTTGCCAGGGTGCATGCACGGGATCGAGTCCGCCTCGAATCGAAGCCGCTGCTCATCTCCCCCCAGACTCAACAAAGCCTCGAGGTCTGCCTTGACGTCGTAGAAGTCGGCCACCCGGCGCTGTAGACCCCATTGCTCCCTCTCAGCCAGTCCCCATGCCAGTCCCGCCAGTGCCAGGCGCTCCTCCAGCCTGGTCCCGTCCCACAGGAACCTCGTGCCCAGCTCGAACAATCGGACCCGATCCTGCTGGCGCCGCGCATTCTCGCTCAGGACGCGGCACAGGCCTGGCAGCAGCGAGCGGCGCATGACCGCCATGTCCTCCGAGATAGGGTTCGACAGACCCAGCGGCTCGCACTCAGGGTCAAAGGCGCGCTGCAGCGCGGCCTCGATGAAGCTGTAGTTAATCACCTCCTGGTAGTCACGGTCGGCCATCAACATCATCACGCGCTCCCGCCCAACCGTTGCCTCACTTGCCGGCAGCGGTACCTGCGGCATCAGGGCATCAGTTTGCGGAATGTCGTCGTAGCCATGAATCCGTGCAACCTCTTCGACCAGATCCTGTGCAATCGTGATATCGAACCGATAGCTCGGCGGAATTACGCCGAGCACGTCGCCGGCCCCCGCAACCTGCATGCCCAGGCGGCGCAGAATCAACTCGATCTCTGCGCGCGGGATCTTCACACCAAGCAAGCGGTTCACCTGTTGCGGATCCAGTCGTACGCTCGAACGTCGCGGCAGCGCTGTGGTTTCCTCCGTAACGACCAGCGGTCCGACCATGCCGCCGGCGATGTCCACCAGGAGTTGCGTGGCACGTTCCATTGCCCGTTCCTGCAGGCAGGGATCAACACCTCGCTCGAATCGCTGCGATGCGTCGGTATGCATCCCGAAGCGCCGTGCGCGGCCGGCGATCGCCGCCGGATTGAAGTAGGCAACTTCAAGGAAGACGTCGGTCGTGTCGCCGGCGATGCCGCTCTTTTCGCCTCCCATGACACCCGCGATGCCAACCGCCGAGCTTGCGTCCGCGATGACGAGCACGTCAGCATCAAGGGTCACTGCCCTGCCGTCGAGCAACTGTAGTTGTTCGCCTTGGCGCGCGTAGCGGACCTCGATGCGGGAGTTGAGCCGTCGCAAGTCATAGCCATGCATCGGCTGACCCAGTTCGAGCATCACATAGTTGGTAACGTCGACGACTGGGCTGATGGCACGCAGGCCCGCGCGCCGCAGGCGCTCGACCATCCAGAGCGGCGAACTGGCACCCGGGCGAATGCCCCGGATGACCCGACCGGCGAAACGCGGGCAGGCTTCGGCCGCGGACAGGCGCACCTCGAAGCGGTCAGCGATCGTGGCGGGTACCGGCGCCGTTGATGGCAGGCTGAGCTCCGCTCCGCTAATCGCGGCAACCTCCCGCGCCACCCCGGCCAGGGACAGCGCGTCGCCACGGTTGGGAGTCAGGTTGAGTTCGATGATGGTGTCATCGAGACCAAGCGCCTCGCGCAGGTCCCGACCCGGCGTCAGTTCTCCGGGCAACTCCAGGATTCCATCGTGGCCGTCGCCCAGCCCCAGTTCGCGTGCCGAGCACATCATTCCGAGTGATTCCACGCCGCGTAGCATCGCCTTTCGAATGACCAGCCCACCGGGCAGCGTCGCTCCCACCTGGGCCAGCGCGGTTGTCATTCCGGCGCGCGCGTTGGCCGCGCCGCACACGACTTGAACGGAATCTGCGGCGCCGTAGTCGACACTACAAACCGACAACTTGTCCGCTTCCGGGTGTGGCCTGCAATCAACGACCCGCGCGACGACGACCCCCACAAAAGGCGGTGCCGCCGCCTCGACGGCTTCCACTTCGAGGCCGGCCATCGTGAGGCGATGGGCAAGCGTGGTGGTGTCCCAGCCCGTCTGGACCCATTCGGACAGCCATGCGGTGCTGACTCTCACGCCGCTACCCCCGGTTGAACTGCCTGAGAAACCTCAGGTCGTTCTCAAAGAACAACCTGAGATCGTTCACCGAGTAGCGCAACATGGCCATCCGGTCGATGCCCATCCCGAAGGCGTAGCCCTGCCATCGCCCCGGATCGACGCCGCATGCACTCAGGACGTTGGGATGCACCATCCCGCAGCCCAGGACCTCCAGCCAGCCGGTCTGTTTGCACACGCGGCAGCCCGTGCCGTCGCAGAACACGCACTGTATGTCCACCTCGGCGGATGGCTCGGTGAACGGAAAATACGACGGGCGGAAGCGCAGCGCGCGCGCGCGCTCGAAAAACTGCTCGATGAAATGGGCCAGCACAGCCTTCAGATTTGCAAAACTGATGTTCTCGTCAATCACCAGGCCCTCGATCTGGTGGAACATCGGCGTATGCGTCATGTCCGAATCGCAGCGATAGACGCGGCCCGGAACGATGATTCGCATCGGCATCTGCCCATTGCGCATCTCCCGGATCTGAACGGGCGAGGTATGCGTCCGCAGCAGTCTTCCGTCAGGAAAGTAGAAAGTGTCGTGCATCGCGCGCGCGGGATGGTCGGCGGGAATGTTCAACGCCTCGAAGTTGTGGAAGTCGTCTTCCACCTCGGGGCCTTCGGCCACAGTGAATCCCGCCTGGCGGAATATTTTCTCCATCCTCAGCCGGGTACGGGTTACAGGATGAAGTCCGCCCTGGCCCTCGCCTCGTCCCGGCAGGGTCACGTCGATCCTTCCGGCAAGCAGCTCGCGCTCGACCAGCTCGCGCTCGAGTGAGTCTCGCCGGGCCTCGATTGCGTCGACCAGCTGTTGCTTGACGCGATTGATCGTCGCTCCAGCGACGCGACGTTCGTCCGGTGAGAGCTTTCCGAGGGTCTTGAGTCGCTCGGTGATCTGGCCCTTCTTTCCGAGGGCAGCCACACGCACGGACTCAAGCGCCGCCAGGTCGGTACAGGCGTCGATCCTGTCGAGCAGGTCCCGGGTCAGGGAATCGAGGTCCTGCAAGGATTATCCTCCGCGGCGACAAGCGCGAGCCCCGGACCCAAAGGCCCGGCGCCCGCGCATCATCGTCAGACCAGCTCGCGCCGGTTACTTTTCTGCGAGCGCCGCCTTCGCCTTGTCAGCGATGGCGCCGAACGCAGCGAGGTCATGAACCGCAAGGTCGGCGAGCGCCTTGCGATCGATCTCGATGCCGGCTTTCTTGAGGCCCGACATCATCCGGCTGTAGGACAGCTCAAAGGTCCGGGCCGCCGCATTGATGCGCTGGATCCACAGCGCGCGGTAGTCCCGCTTCTTCAGCCGGCGCCCGGTATAGGCGTACTGGCCGGCCTTGATGACCGCCTGCTTGGCGACGCGATAAACCTTGCGCCTGGCGTTGTAGTAACCCTTGGCCTTGGCCAGGACCTTCTTGTGGCGACGTCCTGCAATGACGCCCCGCTTGACTCGTGCCATGTCTATATCCTCCTATCAGCCGGCGTCACAGGTGGGGCAACAGCTTTTCGAGCCGACCGACGTCGGTCTCGTGCACGAGTTTGCTCGTGCCGAGCTGGCGCTTCCGTTTGCTGGGCTTCTTAGTGAGGATGTGACGACGGTGAGCCTGCGCGCGCTTGAACCCGTTCGCAGTCTTGCGAAAACGCTTCGCCGCCGCCCGGTTGGTCTTCAACTTGGGCATTGTCTACTCCTTTTTTCTGACCTCTTCACACCGCCTGGGCGGGCTGGAGGCGTATCGGCGGCATGCCGCCGGTCACTTCTATAAACAGCGGCTCACTTGCCGCTCACTTCTTCTTCGGTCCTATGACCATCACCATCTGGCGTCCCTCCATCAGAGGACGCTGTTCCACCAGGCCAACTTCGGCCAGGTCTATCACCAGCCGATCGAGGAGCTTGCGCCCCAGCTCGGTGTGAGCCATCTCGCGGCCGCGGAACCTCAGGGTCACCTTGGCCTTGTCGCCTTCGGTCAGGAAGCGGATCAGGTTGCGCAGCTTGACCTGATAATCAGCCTCTTCCGTACCCGGACGAAACTTCACTTCCTTTATCTGGATCTGCTTCTGCTTCTTCTTGGCCGAGTGCGCCTTCTTGTTCTGTTCGAACAGGAACTTGCCGTAGTCCATGATCCGGCAAACAGGCGGCTCGGCCGTCGGCGAAACCTCTACGAGATCCATCTCCGCATCCGCGGCCATCTGCAGGGCCTCGGCACGGTCAACGACACCGACTTGTGATCCGTCGGCACCGATAATGCGCAGCTGCGGCGAAAGGATCTCGTCATTGCGCCGGGTGCGCTTGCTTGTTGAAATACTTCATTCCTCCAATAAATCACGGCCGCGGGCCGCCGCATCCCGGGCGATCCGCGCCGCCACCTCTTCCAGGGGCATAACGCCCAGATCCTTCCCGGACCGAGTGCGAACGGCCAACGACCTGGAATCCACTTCCCGATCCCCTGCAACCAGCAGGTACGGGACACGCGCAAGCGTGTGTTCGCGGATTTTAAAGCCCACTTTTTCATTTCGCAAGTCGATTTCTGCCCGAACCCCCTGATTCTTAAGGAATTCCATGGCTTCCTGGGCAAAACCTTCCTGTTTGCCCGTAATGTTCATCACGACCGCCTGTACGGGCGCCAGCCAGGTCGGCAGTCTTCCGGCATGGTTTTCTATCAGGATCCCGATGAACCGCTCAAGCGAGCCCAGGATCGCCCGGTGCAACATCACCGGGTGCTTGCGGCTACCGTCTTCGGTCACGTAATCGGCGCCAAGCCTTTCGGTCATGCCGAAGTCGACCTGCAGGGTGCCGCACTGCCAGTCCCGGCCGATCGCGTCGCGCAGCACGAACTCGAGCTTCGGTCCATAGAAGGCCCCCTCGCCCGGGTTCATGGTGTAGGCGAGACCCGTGGCCTCGACCGCCTCCCTCAGGGCACCCTCGGCGCGATCCCAGAGTTCGTCGCTGCCGGAACGCTTTTCGGGGCGGTCGGCAAACTTGACGTGGACATTCACAAAGCCGAAGTCTGCGTACATCGACATGAGCAACTTGCAGAAGTCCACGGTCTCCGGGCAGATCTGTTCCTCGGTGCAGAAAATGTGCGCATCATCCTGGGTGAACGCACGGACGCGCATCAACCCGTGCAGCGCGCCCGAAGGTTCGTTGCGATGGCACGAGCCGAACTCCGCCATCCTGAGCGGCAGGTCGCGGTAGGACTTGATTCCCTGCTTGTAGATCTGCACGTGGCCCGGGCAGTTCATCGGCTTGACCGCCAGCATGCGGCCCTCGGACTCGGCGATGAACATGTTCTCGGCGTAGTTCTCCCAGTGCCCACTCTTCTCCCAGAGGGTGCGGTCGAGTAACTGCGGCGTCTTGACCTCCTGGTAGCCATGCTCGTCAAGGCGCTCGCGGACGTACTGCTCGATGATCAGCCACAACGTCCAGCCCTTTGCGTGCCAGAAGACGCTGCCGACTGCCTCCTCCTGCTGGTGGAACAGGTCAAGTTCCCGTCCTAGCCGGCGGTGGTCACGCTTCTCGGCTTCCTCCAGTTGGGTCAGATAGACCTTGAGTTGCTTCTCGTCCGGCCAGGCCGTGCCGTACACCCGCTGCAGCATCTCGTTGCGCGAATCGCCGCGCCAATAGGCGCCGGCCAGCTTCATCAGCTTGAATGCCCCGAGCTTGCCAGTGCTCGGCACGTGCGGCCCGCGACACAGGTCTTCCCAGTCGCCCTGCCCATAAAGGGAGATAGCCTCGGCCTGCGGAATCGCTTCGATGATCTCCGCCTTGTATCGCTCGCCAATCGCGCGGAAATGTGCGGCCGCCTCATCGCGCGGCAGGACGCGCCGGTGTATCGGCAGGTCGGCCTTGGCCAGTTCCTGCATGCGGGCCTCGAATTTCTCGAGATCCTCCGGAGTGAACGGCCGCTTGAAGGCGAAGTCGTAATAGAATCCGTTGTCGATCACGGGACCGATCGTGACCTGGGCGTCAGGGTAGATCGACTGCACGGCCTGAGCGAGCAGGTGCGCAGTCGAATGGCGGATGATCTCCAGGCCCTCCGGATCCCGGCTGGTGATGATCCGCAGTCTCGCATCAGCCTCCATGCGATGGCTTGTGTCGACCAGCGTGCCGTCGACCTCTCCGGCGAGCGCGGCACGGGCCAGTCCTGCGCCAATGCTTGCCGCCACCTGGCCCACGGTCACCGGCTTGTCGAAGCTGCGCTGACTGCCATCCGGCAGCGTAATGAGCGGCATTGCCCAGGTCTCCACTGACTGCAGCGGCGCCAACAACAAGGGCGCCGTCTGCCGACGACGCCCTGCGGACGCCCGCTTGCCCGAATCAAGAAGTGTGAATCGTAGCACGCGGAGGCCACCACAACGTGCCAGCGAGGTCAAGCCCCATTTCGGAAATCGCGACCGGCACGTCGCATCCCACACGGTGATCCAGTACGCTTCGGGCACCTATGCAGGCGCGCCACACACTGTCGCAGTTGCCGGCACCTCCCTTTACCCCTCCCGGGGCGAAGCCACCCAGTCGTCTCCATACGCTGCTCGAGTGGCGGGTTCTGCTCGAGCTCGGCACGCTGCCGATCAGCTGGCCGTGGCTCCAGAATACCCCCAGGGGCGACGGCCATCCGGTGTTGCTGCTCCCCGGTTTTGCCGCCGGTGATGGCACCTTGCGGCCGCTTGCCGCCTTCCTCCGCTCGCGCGGCTACGCGGTCGAGACCTGGGGCTTCGGCCAGAACCGCGGCTTCAACCGCAAGTTCGTCGTCGCACTGGAGCAGAAGCTGCGCTACATCCACCACCGTGCCGGACGCAAGGTCAGCGTCATCGGCCACAGCCTGGGGGGCGTGTTCGCCTACGATCTGGCTCATCGCGCCCCGGAGTGCGTCCGGGGCGTTTTCTCGCTCGGCAGCCCAATGCGACTGAGCCCGGTACACGTCGAGGCTCCGCTGACGGTCAAGGTACTGTACCGCCTCCTGGCACACCCAATGGGACCCGTCGCACACATGGCCATGTCGCGTGCGCGATTGCTGGAGACACCGCCGGAGGTGCCCTCGGCCTGCATCTTCTCGGCCACTGATGGCGTGGTGCCAGCTCACGCGGCAGTCATCGACGCTGGCTCAGCACAGCATGAGAACGTACCGGTACCCGGCAGCCACCTCGGTCTCGGAATCAACCCGCTGGTGCTGTGGATCCTTGCGGACAGACTCTCGCAGGCCGAAGGGCGCTGGAAGCCCTTCAGGCCCAAGGGTAGCTTCGCGCGCCTGTACAAGAGCCTGCTGCCCCGCCCGCCACGGGCACGTTGACCGCATTCACCCGCGCCGCGTTGCAGCGCGCTTCTTGCCAGCTGGACGGGCCTTCTTGCGCTTCGTCGCGGCTCGCCGGCGACTGGCCTGGCGCCGCGCCAGGGCGAGGTATTCCTGGAATTCGTCGCGGATGTCATGGGCCAGCAGTTCTGGCTCGGGCAGCAGTTCACGACAGGACGTGGGCGATATCACGATCCGGCCTTCGTGGCTGGTCACCGCGAACACCAGTCCCATGCCGTCGGTAATCGGCATGATGGCGGAGAAATAGGTCATGCGTGCGCCATTCAGGTACAGCGGTATCGTCGGCCCCGGAACATTGGTGATGGTGCAATTCGCCAGCGGTGCGTGTTGTCCGACCCCCAGCGCCGCGCTCGAGAGCAGGCGCGCGGTCGTGGCCAGCGTGCGGGCCGGGGCATGCTGGCTCAGGTCGGTCAGCTCGCGGGCCCCGATTGCGTGCTCCATTTCGTCGGCGCCCGAAGTCTGAGCCTGCAGGTGCCTGAGCCGCTCGACGGGATCGACTATGTCTGTGCCGAGCACTACCCGTAGCATCCGGACGGCATGGTGCGGGCTAGAGGTGTCGGCGTTGCGGATCGAGATCGGCGCGATCGCCACCAGGCTCGCCGGCGGCAGTTCATCGTGTGCCTGCAGGTAGCGGCGCAACGCGCCCCCGCAAACTGCAAGGACAACGTCGTTGACGGTCGCACCGTCGACCAGCTGGCGGATTTCCCGGAATTCCTCCAACAGGAATCGCCGCGTTTCAAATACCCGGTGCGGCGAGACCTCGGCGTTGAAGCGGGTTACTGGCTGGCGCTCCGGATGCAGGAACGCGTCGCTGATCGCTCCCAGCATCACCGGGCCCAGACGCCGAAAGGTCCGCATCAGCGGCGCGGCCATCTGGAACGGCTGCACCACGTTGTGAATCGCCGCGCGGGCCAGCAGCGAAACGGGACCCGGTGGAGTCTGCGGGAACCACGGTTCCGGCGGATCTGGTGGCGGCGCCTTGGCACTGGTGTCGTGCAGCAGCGTCGTTATTTCGGCACCGCCCGACAGGTCGCTTGCTGCATGATGGATCTTGGTCAAGAGCGCGAAGCTGTCGCCAGGCAGGTTCAGGAACGAGTCCAGTCCCTCGACCAGGTAGATCTCCCAAAGCGGGCGTGACAAATCGAGCGGCCTGGCGTGGATGCGCGAGGCCTGGATGCAGAACTGCCGCCAGTCGCCCGGTTGCGGCAGCGCGACGTGCCTGACGTGGTATTCGAGATCGAACCGTTCGTCTTCGATCCAGTACGGGTAGTCGAGCTCCAGCGGCACTCGCAGGAGCTTCTGGCGGAAGATGGGAGACAGGTGCAGCCGGCTCTCGATGTGGCGGAGCAGCCCCATGAAATGGATCTTGCCACCCGGCGCCGTGGACGGGTCGTAGATGTTGACCAAGGTGATATTGGCGTTCGAGTGCCCGGTGTCCGCGTACAGGAACAGCGCATCATCACCGCGCAGCTGCCGCATGGATCAATTCCTCTTGTTCGCCCCGACGCTGGCCACCCAAGTTTATCAACCGCCGTCCGGCGTGATGCCTGTGTTTCCCGCAGCTTCACCGGAGGCGTGCAGCCGAATGAAAGCCGCGATTCCATCGATCGCTTGTCCGGCCTGCGCCAGGCCCGGCATTGCGGGAAAAACGTGGGGCATGTCGTGCCAGACCTGCAAGGTTACGCTGGCGGCACGACCCGCCAGGCGAACGGAATCGTCGAGCAGGATCTCGGAGCTCCCAACGATCGCCAGCATCGGCGGCAGGCCGGTCAGGTCGCCTGACAGCGGAGATACGTACGGATCCTGGCGCCGTTGTACTGGCACGTAGTAGTCGGCGAAGTCACTGACGATCGAGCTGCGAAACAAAGGATCCAGACCGTCGTTGCGCTTGATCGATTCGCCGCTGAACGTCGCATCGAGCACCGGTGAAAGCAGCACCAGGGCCGCGGGTAGCGGCAGGCCTTCGTCGCGCGCGCGCATCGCCGTGACGAGCGTCAGGTTGCCGCCGGCGGAGTCACCTGCTATGACGATGCGGGAAGGATCGATCCCCTGCCCCAACAGATACCGGTAGGCGGCCAGGCAGTCGTCCGGCGCCGCCGGGTAGGGATGCTCGGGGGCGAGCCGATAGCTGACGTAGAAGCCACGGGCGCCAGACAGGTCCGCAATCCTGGCAAGCAGGGTGCCATGGACCTTGGGTGACTCCGCTATGAAGGCTCCCCCATGCAGGTACAGGATCACTCTTCCCTCATCCCGTCCGTCCGGAGCCAGCCAACCTCCCACGCAGCTGCCAAGGCTGACCGGTGCACGCAGTGGATCGACCGCATTACGCAACATGCGCCGTTCGAATCGGTCGAGGTCTCGCCGCATCCGCGCCGGCGATGGATCGCGTACCAGGGCGCGGCGCACCTGATGCAGGAATCGCATCAGGAACCACCTGGTCATTCGCTGTCGGATCGTCGGCATGCCTGCTCCACGAGAAACCTGCGAATCGCTCGCACCACGCAGATGTTAGCGGATCGGACTGGGATATCGTGGGGCAACGCCTGGCTCAAGCGGCTCGCGTCGCCCGCGCCGTGGCAAACCACGCTGCAGCCAGCAGTGCCGCCGCGAGCAGGAACGGTACACCGGGCAGCTCGGCGTCAGTAGCGGGGGCGATGAACGCAGCGAACGCGCTGGTGAACACCAGCGGCGCCAACATTCCAGCAATGCCGTTGAGGCTCGAATTGGCACCCTGTAGCTTGCCCTGATCGGCAGGATCGACACGGCGGGTCATCAGTCCCATGGCAGCCGGACTGTAGAGCCCCCATAGCGAAAGGAAAGGAACGCCGACCAGGAACAGAATGCCCGTGGGCGCCAGCCCGTAGACCAGGAAACCCAGCGACCCGAAAGCGAGGCCCGCAAGCGCGGTCCGTCGCTCCCCGAAACGGCGCACGACCATTGCTACAAATCCAGCCTGTACGATCATCGACGACAACCCCACACCGCTCATCAGGAAGCCCACGTCCCGCTCCACCCAGCCATAGCGGTACATGACGTACAGCACGAGGGTCGACGGCAGCACATAGTGGGCGAACATGCCGAGGAAGTTGGCACTTGCCAGTCCCAGCAACTCGTGATGCGAACGCAGCAGCATGAGCGAGCCCAAAGGGTTGGCTTTGCGCCAGTTGAATGCGGACCTGCGCCCTGGTGGCAGAGACTCCGGCAGCACCAGGAACCCGTAGCAGGCGTTGGCGAGGCTGAGCGCAGCCGCTACCCAGAAGGGCAGCCTGGGCTCACTGGCCCCGAGCAGACCACCCAGCGCAGGACCGATAATGAATCCCAGGCCGAAGGCCGCACCCAGCTTGCCAAAGGCGGAGGCCCGCCGTTCGGGCGGCAGTACGTCGGCGACGTAGGCGTTTGAAGCCGAAATGCTGGAGGAAGCGATGCCGGAGACGATGCGGGCGGCAAGCAGCCAGGCGAGGTTCGGCGCAATGGCCAGTAGCAGGTAAGAGAGCCCGAGCCCAACGTTTGAACCGACGATCACCGGGCGGCGTCCGAACCGGTCGGACAGCCCGCCGATGATCGGCGAAAATACGAATTGCATGGCCGCCCAGGCAAACCCGAACAGGCCGAAGACGCGCGCCGCACTCGAGGTATCCCCACCGGTCATGGCCACGATCAGGCCGGGCAACACGGGAATGATGATTCCCAGTGCCAGCATGTCGAGCAGCACCGTGACGAAGATGAAGGCGAAGGCCGTGGGTCGAGGGTGTGGCCGCGGCAGCTGATCAGGCACCGATCGACCCCGGACCACAGCGTACCTCGCTGCGGCTGTCAGGAAATGGTGGGCGCGACAGGGATCGAACCTGTGACCCCTACCATGTCAAGGTAGTGCTCTACCGCTGAGCTACGCGCCCGAAAGAGGCGCGGATGTTACTTGAACGGAAGCAGCAAGGGCAACTATCGGAAACAGGTGCCAGTCACGCCGGGAGCGGACAGTCCCGTCCAGGGGCCAGTTCCCGCCCATTGTCCGCCACTTGCGTTCACCCCGCCATCCGATCGGCTTCCGCGCCCAACGACTGTCGCCGCAAGCCGGCGATCCGGTCCCGCAGCCGAGCCGCCTCCTCGAATTCCAGGTTCCGCGCCAGCTGATACATCTCCTGCTCCAGCTTCCTGATCTGTTTCATGGCCTGGGCGGGGCTGAGCGGCGCGCCGGCTCCAATGCCATCGGCCACCGCGCCGTCGGGCGCGCCCTGCGCTTCCATATAGTCACGAACGGCCTTGCTAATCGACTTCGGCGTGATGCCGTGCTGCTCGTTGTATTCCAGCTGCCTTGCTCGCCGCCTGCCCGTTTCGTCCAGCGCCCGCTGCATCGATCCCGTGATCCGGTCTGCATACAGGATCGCCCTGCCGTTCACGTTCCTGGCGGCGCGGCCCATCGTCTGGATCAGGGATCCTTCCGATCGCAGGAAGCCCTCCTTGTCGGCATCCAGAATGGCGACCAGCGAGACCTCGGGCAAGTCGAGTCCCTCGCGCAGCAGGTTGATGCCGACCAGCGCGTCGAAGCGGGCCAGGCGCAGGTCGCGAATGATCTCGACACGTTCGACCGTGCCGACGTCGGCGTGCAGGTAACGAACGCGCACGCCGTGCTCGTGCAAGTACTCGGTAAGGTCCTCGGCCATTCGCTTGGTCAACGTAGTGACCAGGACCCGCTCCTTGCGCTCCGAACGCAGGCGGATCTCCGATAGGAGGTCATCGACCTGGGTCCTGACGGGACGGATGTCGACCTCGGGATCGACGAGGCCGGTAGGTCGGACGACCTGCTCCACCACCTGCCCGGAACGCTGCAGCTCGAAAGCCGCGGGTGTGGCCGACACATAGATCGTCTGTGGTTGCAGCCGTTCGAACTCGTCGAATCGCAGCGGCCGGTTATCGAGGGCCGAGGGAAGGCGGAACCCGTACTCGACCAGCGTTTCCTTGCGCGAACGGTCACCCCGGTACATGCCTGTGATCTGCGGGATGGTTACGTGACTCTCGTCTATCACCAGCATCGCCTCACGCGGCAGATAATCAAACAGGCACGGTGGTGGTTCGCCCGCCGAACGACCGGACAGGTAGCGCGAGTAGTTTTCAATGCCGGCGCAGTAACCCACCTCGGTCATCATCTCGATGTCAAACAGGGTGCGTTGCTCCAGCCGCTGTGCTTCGAGCAACTTGTCGCGGGACCGCAGGTCCGCCAGCCGCCCCCGCAACTCTTGCTTGATATCGTCAAGGGCAGCCAGCAGGCGGGCCCTGGGGGTGACGTAATGGGTCGAAGGGAAGACAGTCAGCCGCGGCACCCGCTTGAGCACTTCGCCAGTCAACGGATCGAAGTAGGCCAGTGACTCTATTTCCTCGTCAAAGAACTGGACCCGCACCGCCTCACGGTCTGATTCGGCCGGGAAGATGTCGACCACGTCGCCACGCACGCGAAACGTGCCCTGGCTCAGGTCCATTTCGTTACGCGTGTACTGCATGTCGGCCAGCCGCCGGAGCAACTGCCGCTGGTCCAGGCGATCACCACGCACGAGGTGCAACACCATCTGCAGGTAAGTCTCCGGGTCGCCCAGCCCGTAAATTGCCGAGACTGTCGCAACGATTATCGAATCCGGCCGCTCCAGCAGCGCCTTGGTGGCCGACAGGCGCATCTGCTCGACCTGCTCATTGATCGATGCGTCCTTCTCGATGTAGGTGTCCGAAGACGGAACGTAGGCCTCCGGCTGGTAGTAGTCGTAGTAGGACACGAAGTACTCGACCGCGTTGTCCGGAAAATACTCCTTGAACTCGCCGTACAACTGCGCCGCCAGGGTCTTGTTGTGGGCAAGCACCAGCGTCGGTCGCTGCAATTGCTGGATGATATTGGCGATGGTGAAGGTCTTGCCGGAACCGGTGACGCCCAGCAGCGTCTGGTGCGCGAGGCCTGACTCGAGTCCGTCGATCAGGCTGGCGATCGCCTGTGGCTGGTCGCCAGCCGGAACGTAGCCGGACTGCAGGTTGAATTTCCGGGTCGCAGCCATGATCCCATCCTGATTGTTTGCAAGCCAAAAAGCGAACCCGTACCGTTAGTCACCCATCCACCCGGCAGGTTCCAGAGTCACGAATTTATTCCTCTGCACGCGCATCTCTCGGGTCAAGCCCTCGCCAACCATGGCAGTGGCCACTAAGGCGGCCTGCCTCAAGGCCGAGGGGCACGACATCATCGGGGCTTGGCGCCGGCGAACCGGACTTCGACCCGCCCGGGTACCTGAGACTATCCTTCTCCCGCTCCCTGGAAACGCCGCAGCAGGCAACGGACCGGATCGGACGGTTGCTGTCGGGCTAGCGGACAGGCGAATGCCGTGCATCCTGCGAGAACGCGCAAACCCTTGAGCTTCCTTGACTTGCAAATGGCCTTGACCGAGAATTCCGGCCCCTCAAAACACCTATTCCCCGATAGCTCAGTCGGTAGAGCAACGGACTGTTAATCCGTGGGTCGTTGGTTCGAGTCCAACTCGGGGAGCCAATTCAAGGTCTTGCGACAGGCTCCACTCAGTTACCCCGACAGGGTCACTCCAGGGTACTGCCGCAAGGTGACGAAGCGATCGACCCGCCAAGTGCGGGTCGAGTCGCGACTCGGCAACCGAGCCGGGACCGCGTCCAGCAGGCTACTTCTTCAAGGTGCACATCCATGGCTGATCCAAGACTGCGTCAGATGCTGGAAAGGAAGAGGTTTTTCCTGGCTCCCGGCGTGTTCGACATGATCTCCGCCATGCTGGCCGAGCGTGTGGGCTTCGATGCCGTCTACGCGTCGGGCTACTGGCTGACGGCTTCCTACCTCGGCCTGCCGGATGCGGGTATTGCCACTTTCACCGACATGCTGAATCGCGTGTCCAAAGTCGTCGAGAAATCCTCCGTTCCCGTGATCGCCGATGCCGACACCGGATTCGGTGGGCTGCTGAACGTGCGCCATACGGTCATCGGCTACGAGCAGGCGGGCGTGTCGGCGATTCAGATAGAGGACCAGGAGTTCCCGAAGAAGTGCGGCCACACGCCGTACAGGCGGGTGGTGTCCATCGATGAAATGGTCGCCAAGGTGCAGGTGGCCGCGGATGCGCGCCGCGACCCGAATTTGCTGCTCATTGCGCGCACCGATGCGCGCACCGGCCATGGCTACGACGAGGCGCTGCGGCGAGGCATCGCCTATGCAGAAGCCGGAGCCGACATTGTGTTCGTCGAGTCTCTGCAGTCGGTCGAGGAAATGCGTGCCGCCTGCGCCGCGATTCCGGTGCCCCTGATGGCCAACATGTCTGACGGCGGCCGTACGCCGATCCGCCCGGCGAGTGAACTGGCAGAGATTGGTTACGCCTGTGCCATCTGGCCCGCGCTCGCGGCGCTGTCAGCCAGCGCCGCCATCGAGAGGGCTTTCCTGCACCTCAAGAACGCCGGCACGAGTCTCAGCCCGGACGTACCGCTGTTCAGCTTCGACGAGTTCTGCAGGATGGTTGGATTCGAGGACGTCTGGGCCTTCGAGGAGAAGTGGAAGGACGTGCTGGAAAAGTAGAGGTCGTGGCTCCGCGGGCGGCGGCGGCAGAGCATGCGACCTGCAGTAGCCGGACGGATCTCTCGGGAACTCACCTATATATTCTATTAAACAGAGACTTACGAGCGTTTCTTAATATATTTAAGAATACTTGAAGTGAAGACCGGCCGCAGGCGGGCCTGGGCACCGGGAACCCTTGTTGCCAGCTCGGGCGGCGCCTTGAGTGCAACAGATTTGGCCCGCCGTAGCGCTCGATCGCCCGGCCTCAGCCCTTGAACTGGCCGGAGAGCCGTCGCAGGTAGCTGGAGAAGCGATCCCCCAGTTCAGGATGCTTCAGAGCGTACTCTACCGTCGCCTCCAGGTAGCCGAGCTTGCTGCCACAGTCGTATCGTTTGCCGTCAAACTTGTACGCATAGACCGATTCGGCAGCCAGCAGGTCGGCAATCGCGTCGGTCAACTGGATCTCGCCGCCGGCGCCGCGCCCTACTGATTCCAGGCGATCAAATATCGTGGGGCTCAGCAGATAGCGCCCTACCACCGCCAGCGTTGAAGGCGCATCAGCCGGCTTCGGCTTCTCGACGATCCGGGTGACCCTCGCGCTGCTCCCGTCATCGTCGCGGGTTGCAACGATGCCGTACTTGTCGGTCTCGGCGCGCGCTACCGTCTGCACGCCAACGTAGCTGCCCTGCCTTGCGGAATAAGCTTCCGCCATCTGCTGCAGGACCGGCACGGTGGCATCGATAAGATCGTCGGCAAGGTGAACGAAAAACGGCTCGTGGCCCACCACCGGCCGGGCACACAGCACCGCGTGACCGAGGCCGAGTGGCGCCGGCTGCCTGATGTAGATGCACGACGCCCACGACGGCAGGATGCCGCGCACGGTGGCCAGCAACTCATGTTTCCCCTGTGCCTCGAGAGCGGACTCGAGCTCGGGGTCCGAATCGAAATGATCCTCGATTGCGCGCTTTGAACTACCGGTGATGAATACCAGGTTACGGACGCCGGCCGACAGTGCCTCCTCGACCGCGTACTGGATCAGCGGCTTGTCGACGATGGGAAGCATTTCCTTGGGACTCGCCTTGGTAGCCGGCAGAAAACGCGTGCCGCGACCCGCCACCGGAAACACTGCTGAACGAATCGATGCGGACTGACCCACGGAGCCTCCTCGAGTGCTGATCGACTTGGATACCGATCATACCCGAGGCCTGCGCGGCCAGTCCGCATCAAGATCACAAACCCGTCAGCCGGCTGCCGCCGCAGGTTTTGCCGACTCGAACAGCAGATTCGGCTTGTTCCGCTCGACCGTCTTCTGACCAAGACCCTTGACGCGGGCCAGGTCCGATGGACCCTTGAACGGCCCGTTTGCATTTCGGTAATCGACAATGGCCTGGGCCTTGGACAGGCCGATGCCGTCCAATTCACGGGCCAGCGTCTTGGCGTCGGCCGAATTGACGTTGACGGGCCCGGCGAAGGCCACCGGCGCGATCAGCGTCGCGGCCAGCAGCGCCGCGCTCAATCCCTTGAGATGCATGATTAGAGACTCCTTCTCGACGCGCGCAGCGACCATCGCCGCGCCCGTCTGGAACGCTAGCGCAGGATGGCCCGGGCGTGGCAA
The DNA here is from genome assembly GCA_963715485.1 of uncultured Gammaproteobacteria bacterium. Taxonomy (GTDB): domain Bacteria; phylum Pseudomonadota; class Gammaproteobacteria; order Steroidobacterales; family Steroidobacteraceae; genus SG8-30. Next base: position 2,018,819 of record OY970244.1, on the reverse strand, counting down.
CGGGTATCGGATGCGTTCAGCGAGAATCAGGCTGGCGCGGCACCATTTGCTTCCAGGCCAGCGACCAGGTCGAAACGAGTAAGCGGTCGCTGGCTGTCCCAGGTCTTGCAGCCCGGGCACTGCCAGAAATGTCCGGTACTGGAAAACCCGCACTCGGCGCAGCGATAGCGGGGCGTCGCTGCCGCCAGCCGCCGGAGCACGGAGCCGAGCTCCCTGACCGCGCGCGAGTCGACTGTCGCAGGGTCCTGACCGAGGGCCCGGATGAAGCCGGCCAGCGTCTCGTCGGTCTCGAACAGCCGGCGCACCAGTGCTTCGAGCGACGGAAACTCAAGTGCGTCGCCCACGATGGCGGCAAAGGCCAGTTCGCGCCAGCCTTCCGGCTTGGATCGCGCCACCTCGGCCAACAGTGCATCGCCGGCCTCTTCCTTGCGGCGTGCTAGCCGCACGAGTCGCGGCAGCGCCTCCACGATCAAGCCGGCATCCTGCTCGACGACCCCCCTCAGCAGGCTCGTCGCCAGATCGGTGTCGCCCTGCTCAATCGCGATATCGGCCCGCACCAGCGCACCGCGCGGAAAACGTCTTTGCGCAGAACGGCTCTTGCGCAGCAACTCGGCTGCCTCGTCGATGCGGCCTTCGGCCCGTGCGGACTCGGCCAGTTCACACCAGTAGTGCGCGACCGCCGACTCCTGGCGTGGCCGGCCGACCGTCGACAGCTCCTCGTGGAGCGTAATCGCCCGCTGCCAGTCGCGCTCGGCTTCGTATATCCGGATCAGGTTGCGCATCGCGGCCATCCGGTGACTGCCCGCTGTCGCCAGTTCCTCCAGAAGGAGCTCGGCACGATCGAGGAGTCCCGCGCGCAGGTAGTCCTGTGCGAGGGCGTACTTCGCCTGCTCGCGCTGCTGCGGTTCCAGCGCGCCGCGTCTAATGATGTTCTGGTGTATGCGGATGGCCCGATCCACCTCGCCACGCCGTCGGTACAGGCTCCCGAGGGCGAAATGTGTTTCCACCGTGTCGCCATCCAGTTCGGAGGCGCGCAGGAAGGCCTCTAGCGCCCGGTCCGGCTGCTCGTTGACCAGGAAATTGACACCGGCGAGATAGTTGGTACGGACGTGCTCGGCGCCCAAAGCGCTGGGCCTTGGACGCCGTGAAGCATAAAAACCCACCGCACCGGCCAGCAAGAGCAAGCCGAGCAGGACCCAGGGCGATTCAATGCTCATGGCACTTTAGGGTTGTCATGACCACGGGGCGCCTGTGGCGCAGCGCCGGATCAGTCCCGGATCGGGTGGTTCTGGCCTTCGTTGACCCGTTCGCGCAGGTCCTTGCCAGGCTTGAAGTGCGGCACATACTTGCCAGCAAGGGCCACCGCCTCCCCGGTCTTGGGATTCCGCCCCTGGCGTGGCGGGCGGAAGTGCAGCGAGAAGCTGCCGAAACCGCGAATCTCGATGCGCTCTCCGTGCGCCAAGGCATCGCTCATGATTTCCAGCATCTGCTTGACCGCCAGCTCAATGTCCTTGGCCGGCAGATGCTTCTGCTTGGTGGCAATGATTTCAATCAATTCGGACTTTGTCATGGGAGTGCCTGTCTTCGTCTGCCTGTTCTAGCCCACTCGCCCTGATTCGACGCGGCGCCGGGCATTGCCCGGCGCCGGTCGTCTGCACTGCCTACTGGCCGGAGATCTGCTCCTTGAGCAGCTCTCCCAGCGTAGTGCCTGAGGACGACGACTCGCCGCGGTACTGCTCCACCGCTTCGGCTTCCTCGTAGGCTTCCTTGGCCTTGATCGAAAGGGTGATGGCGCGGCTCTTGCGATCGACGCCGACGAACCGAGCCTCGATCTCCTCGCCAACCTTGAGCACCGAGCGCGCATCCTCGACCCGGTCGCGCGACAACTCGGAAGCGCGCAGGCTGCCTTCGATGCCGTTGCCGAGGTCGATGATCGCCCCGCGCGGGTCGACCTCCTTCACCACGCCCGTCACCATGCTGCCCTTCGGATGCTCAGCCAGGTAGCCTGAGAACGGGTCCTTGGCCATCTGCTTGACGCCGAGGGAGATGCGCTCACGCTCCGGGTCGATGGACAGAACCATCGCCTCGAGTTCCTGGCCCTTCTGGTATTCGCGTACCGCTTCCTCACCGGGACGATCCCAGGAGATGTCCGAAAGGTGCACCAGACCGTCGATGCCGCCCGCCAGGCCGATAAAGATACCGAAGTCGGTGATCGACTTGATCTGGCCGCTGACGCGGTCGCCGCGGTTGTAGCTCTCGCCAAAATCGCGCCACGGGTTCGGCTTGCACTGCTTGAGCCCGAGCGAAATGCGGCGACGCTCCTCGTCGATGTCGAGCACCATGACCTCGACCTCTTCACCGACGTGGACAACCTTGGCCGGATTGACGTTCTTGTTGGTCCAGTCCATCTCCGAAACGTGGACGAGGCCCTCGACCCCCTCCTCGATCTCCACGAAACAGCCGTAGTCGGCAATATTCGTCACCTTGCCGAACAGGCGCGTGTTCGGCGGATAACGACGGGCAATGTTCTGCCACGGATCGGCGCCGAGTTGCTTGATGCCCAGCGAAACGCGCTGCCGCTCACGGTCGAACTTGAGGATGCGGACGTCGATCTCGTCGCCGACCTTCACCACCTCCGACGGGTGCTTGACACGTTTCCACGCCATGTCGGTGATGTGCAGCAGGCCGTCGATGCCGCCAAGGTCGACGAATGCGCCGTAATCGGTGAGGTTCTTGACCACGCCCTTGACGATGTCGCCTTCCTTCAGGTTGTCGAGCAGCGCAGAACGTTCCGCACTGTATTCCTGCTCCACCACGGCACGGCGGGATACCACGACGTTATTGCGCTTCTGGTCGAGCTTGATGACCTTGAACTCGAGCGGCTTGCCTTCCAGGTATGAGGGATCCCGCACTGGGCGCACATCGACCAGCGAGCCCGGCAGGAACGCGCGGATATTCTCGATTTCGACAGTGAATCCGCCCTTGACGCGGCCGTTGATGATGCCGGTAATGATTTCGCCGGCTTCGAACGACTGCTCCAGGCGAGTCCAGGTGCGGGCGCGCTTGGCCTTCTCGCGCGATAGTCGCGTGGCACCTGAACCGTCCTCGACGGCATCGAGAGCGACTTCGACTTCGTCGCCAGCGACGACCTCGATTTCTCCGCTCTCGTTCTTGAACTGGTCCGCCGGGATGACGGCTTCGGACTTGAGTCCGACGCTGACGATCACGACGTCGGGGGTGACGCTGACCACGGTACCGGTCAGGATCTGGCCAGGCCTGATCTGCTGGCTGGCAATACTCTCTTCGAACAACTGGGCAAAAGATTCAGTCATGTATTGTCGAGGCCATTGCGGCCCCGCTTCCGTTTGGCTGACCCTACGGCATCCTGCCGCAAAGGCGTTTGAAACAACGGCCCCCCGTCCCTGGAGTGCCGACCTGCCGGACGCTGCCGACTCAATCCGAGCGCTGGGGACCCGGGTATCGATCCCGCGCCAGCGCCAGCACCCTTTCCACCACCGCCTCGATGCCGAGTGACGTCGAGTCAATCACGACTGCGTCGTCGCAAGCGACCAGCGGCGCCACCGTGCGGGTGGCGTCACGCATGTCCCGCTCGGCTATGTCGGCGGAAAGGGCGGCGAGGTTAACACTCAACCCCTTTTCTTTCAACTGGTTATAGCGTCTTCGCGCCCGTTCCTCGGCGCTGGCAGTCAGGAAGATCTTCAGGCCGGCATCCTGAAAGACGACTGAGCCCATGTCGCGGCCGTCGGCAACCAATCCGGGGTACTGCATGAAGCGCCGCTGCCGCCCGTACAGGGCCGTACGGACCTCTGGCCAGGCTGCCACCCGCGAAGCGGCGCTGCCGGCCTTTTCGCTGCGCAGTTCCAAGGTGACGTCCTCACCGTTCAGAAAGACCTGCTCGGCGCCTGCCGCGTCAATGTCGAAGCGGATGTCCAGGTCCGACGCCAGCGTCGCATGGCCGTCCTGGTCTGACTCGTCCAGGCCGGCCCTTTCCCCGGCCAGCGCGACCAGACGGTACAGGGCCCCGCTGTCGAGCAGGTGCCAGCCGAGCCCACGGGCGACCAGGCGGCTCACCGTGCCTTTGCCGGACCCGCTGGGTCCGTCTATGGCGATGACCGGAATCACGTAGGGACAACCTCGATGCGCAGGCCCGCCGCCCTCGCCGCCTCCGGAAACCCGGGAAAGGAGGTCGCCACGTTGGCGACGTCCAGGATCCGGACGGGCCCCTGCGCGCAAGCCGCCGCAACCGCAAATGACATCGCAATCCGATGGTCGCCATGGCTGTCGATAGCGCCGCCAGAGAGTCGGCCACCGCGGATGCGCATGCCGTCGGGCAGGGCCCTGACGTCGGCCCCGAGCGCCTGCAGCCCCTCGGCCATCACGCCAATGCGGTCGCTCTCCTTGACCCTCAGCTCGGCCGCTCCAGACACGAGCGTTTCTCCTTCCGCCAGCGCCGCGGCAACGAACAACGCCGGGAACTCGTCTATTGCCAGTGGTACCAGTTCCGGCGGTACGGCAATGCCTCGTAGCGGGGCCGGCTCTACCACCAGGTCGGCCACGGGCTCATCGCCCGCCAGCCTCTCGTTGCGAAACCCGATCCGTCCACCCATCAGCCGCAGGATTTCGAGCAGGCCGGTCCGGGTTGGGTTGACGCCGACATTGCGGATCACCAATGGGGACTCGCCGGCCAGTGTAGCTGCCACGATGAAGAACGCAGCCGACGAAAAATCAGCCGGAACATCGATTCTCGTGCCACGCAGGATGCCCGGTGTCAGTGACGTACGCCGGCCCTCCACCGCGACCTCGACCCCAAAGGCCCGCAGCATCCGCTCGGTGTGGTCACGGGTTACCGCGGGCTCCGTAACCGATGTCCCACCCCGCGCATAGAGCCCCGCCAACAGGATCGCCGACTTGACCTGAGCGCTGGCAACTTTGAGCTGATGGTCGGCACCCTGCAGGCCTCGGCCCCCGGAGATCCGTACGGGCGGCTTGCCGTCAGTAGTTTCGATTACCGCGCCCATCTGGCGCAGTGGCGTGGCAACACGCTCCATGGGCCTCTTCATCAGCGAGCTGTCACCGACAAGCACCGTATCGAATGACTGGCCCGCCAGCAGGCCCGTGAGGAGGCGCATGGCCGTGCCGGCATTGCCCATGTCCAGTGGCCCGACTGGCGGTATCAGCCCGTGCAGGCCAACGCCGCGAATGACCAGTACGCCCGGCCGGCTGCGGTCGATGGCAACGCCCATGGATCGCATCGCCGTCATGGTCGCCAGGCAGTCCTCGCCCTCCAGGAAACCGCTCACCTCGGTGAATCCCTCGGCAATCCCGCCAAGCATCAGCGCGCGGTGTGAGATTGACTTGTCGCCGGGTACCGTTACGTTACCGCCGAGTCTGCGGCCAGGCATCGCATCCCAGGCGCCAACCGGTGCCATGGCAGCGTTCAGAGGATGGCCCGGGGATAAGACCCCAGCACCCGGAACAGCGACGCACGGCGCTTGAGGTCGGTCAGGGCCGCCGCGACGCGTTCGTCCTCGGCATGGCCCTCTATATCGATGAAGAATACGTAGTCCCACTTGCGGCGGCGCGACGGACGGGATTCGATCCGGGTCATGCTGATCGAATTCTTCGCCAGCGATTCGAGCAGCTGGTACAGCGCCCCCGGTGCATCGGTACGGCCCGCCGAAACCAGCAACGTCGTCTTGTCCTCGCCGCTGGGCCGGAAGTTCTTGCTGCCGATGACCAGGAAGCGCGTGGTGTTATCGGGGCGGTCCTCGATTTCCGCCACCAGCACGTCCAGGCCATAGACTTCCGCCGCAGCCTGCGGGGCTATGGCAGCAGTGCCCTGTTCGTCGCGCGCACGTCGGGCGCCCTCGGCGTTGCTGGATACCGCGATGCGCTCGACCTGCGGCAGGTGTTCGTCCAGCCACTGCCGGCACTGCGCCAGCGACTGCTGGTGCGAGCAGATCCTCTGTACGTGCTCGAGCGACTTCATCCGGCCCATCAGGAACTGGTGGATCCGCAGCTCGACCTCCCCACAGATGTTGAGTGGCGAGATCAGGAACCGGTCGAGCGTGTGAGTGACCGTGCCCTCGGTCGAGTTCTCTATGGGAACGACCCCGAAGTCGGCCGAGCCCGCCTCAACCTCGTGGAAGACGTCCTCGATGGTCGGCAGCGCCAGAGCCCGCACGGAATGCCCGAACTGCTTGAACACAGCCTGCTGGGTGAAGGTACCCTCGGGCCCGAGGAACGCCACCTTGAGCGGCTCCTGCTGGGCAAGGCAGGCCGACATGATCTCGCGGAACAACCGCAGTATTTCCTCGTCGCGCAGCGGCCCCTTGTTGCGCTTGAGCGCGGTCCGCAGCACCTCGGCCTCGCGCTCCGGCCTGTAGAAATCGACCGTATGTCCGTCGGCATGCTTCGAAATGCCCACCTGCTGTGCAAAGCGGGCGCGCTCGTTGAGCAGCGAGTGCAAGGCCACGTCGATCTCGTCTATACGAGTCCGGATCTTCGCCAGGTCCACGGCTGGCTTCTTGCTGCCTCCCCGCTTCGCCTGCTTACCCTTGGATTTGCTGACCATGCCGGAACCTCGCTAGACGATGCGCGCCGTCAGCACGCCACCGATCGAGGAAAGCTCCTCGAGAACTACCGGAGGTATTGGCGCGTCGGTGTCGATCAGCGTATACGCGACGTCGCCCTTGGACTTGTTGAGCAGGTCCGCGATATTCAGTCCAGCCGCGGCCAGCCGCGTGGAAATCTGCCCGACCATATTCGGGACATTGCTATTGGAGATGGCGATGCGGCAGGTTCCCGGGACGCGCGGCAGCGCCAACTCGGGAAAGTTGACCGAGTGCCGGACGTTACCGTTTTCGAGGAAGTCGCGCAGGGTATCCGCCACCATCATCGCGCAGTTTTCCTCCGCCTCTCCAGTGGAGGCGCCGAGGTGAGGCAAGGCGATTACTTTCGGATGACCCTTGTTCGCCGCTGTCGGGAAATCGCAGATGTAAGCCGACAGGGCGCCGCTGTCCAGCGCGGCGAGAACTGCCGCGTCGTCGACGATGCCGGCACGGGCGAAATTCAGAATCGTCGCGCCCTTGCGCATCAACCCGATGCGCTGCGTGCTGACCAGATTGCGGGTTGCCTCCACCAGGGGTACGTGCACGGTTACCAGGTCGGCGCGGGCAAACAGGTCGTCGAGACTCAGGGCCTGTTCCACCCCCGACGACAGCTGCCAGGCGCGCTGTACGGTAATCTGGGGATCGTAGCCGAGAACCCGCATGCCGAGCAGGTGTGCCGCATTGGCCACCTCCACCCCGATCGCGCCGAGACCCACGACTCCGAGCGTGCGGCCGGGCAGCTCCATTCCGACGAAGCGCTTCTTGCCCGCTTCCACCGACTTCTCGAGCGCGTGATCGTCGCCCGACAGCGCGCGCACGAACTCCCAGGCCTGGCAGATATTGCGTGCGGACAGCAATAGTCCGGCCAGGACCAGTTCCTTGACGGCATTGGCATTGGCACCCGGCGCATTGAAGACAGGTATCCCGCGCAGGGACAACTTGGCAACCGGGATATTGTTGGTTCCAGCTCCGGCACGCGCCACCGCCAGAACCGTCTGCGGGATTTCCATGGCATGCATGTCGGCCGAACGCAGCAGTATTGCGTGCGGGTGGCCGATCTCGGAGGCGACCTCGTAGCGCTCACGCGGCAGGCGGTCCAGACCGCGGACGGCTATGTTGTTCAGTGTCAGCACCCGAAATGACATTTCGTCAGACCCTTCAGCCGTGCCGGCGCTCGAACTCGGCCATGAACGACACCAGTGCCTCGACACCGTCCATACCCATGGCGTTGTAGATGCTGGCACGCATGCCACCGACCGAGCGGTGGCCTTCCAGGTTGGCCAGGCCCTCGCTTGCGGCCTCGGCAACGAAGGTTTTCTCGAGTTCAGGCCTGGCAATGGTGAAGGGGACGTTCATCCATGAGCGGCATCCGGGGTCAACCGGGTTGGCATAGAACGGCGAGGCATCGATGGCTGCGTAAAGTCTTTCCGCCTTGGCGCGATTGCGCTGCTCGATGGCGGCCAGGCCGCCCTTGCCCTTGAGCCACCGGAAGACGAGCCCGGCGATGTACCAGCCGAATGTCGGCGGGGTATTGAGCATCGACCCCGCCTCGGCCATCGCCTGGTAGTCAAACACGGTCGGCGTCCCGGCCCGGGCCTTGCCAACCAGGTCCTCACGGACGATGACCACGGTGATCCCCGACGGACCAATGTTCTTCTGGGCGCCTGCGTAGATCAAGCCGAAACGGCCGACGTCGAGCGGCCGCGACAGGATGGTAGAAGACATGTCAGCGACCAGCGGAACATCACCTGTATCCGGGACGTAGGGAAACTCCACTCCGCCGATCGTTTCGTTCGGCGTGTAATGCAGGTACGCAGTGCCGGTCGAAAGCACGAGGTCACTTGCGGCTGGAACGGTCGAGTAATTGGAAGCCTTCTCGTCCGCGATGACATTGACCCGCAGGTACCGTTTCGCTTCGCTGATGGCCTTCTTGGACCACTGGCCGGTATTGATGTAGTCCGCGATCGCGTCGGGACCGGTCAGGTTCATCGGTATCGCGGAGAACTGGCCGGTCGCGCCACCCTGCAGGAACAGCACCTTGTAGCCTGGCGGCACCGCCAGCAGTTCCCGCAGGTCCGCCTCGGCCTGTTCGGCCACCGCCACGAAGGCCTTGCTGCGATGGCTGACTTCCATCACCGACATACCGGCGCCGCGCCAGTCGACGAGTTCGTCCCGCGCCTGCTCCAGCACCTCCAGGGGCAGCGTGGCCGGCCCCGCAGCAAAGTTATGGATTCGCATGGATGTTCCGTCTCCCGGGCTGCAATTGCAGCAACCCCCGATGTATCCGCAAGGCTATTCGATCTCGGGCTCGTCCTCGCCGGAATCCGCGGCGACCCTCTCCACGCTCACCAGTGCCTCGCCCTCCTCCAGGCGCATCACGCGGACGCCCTGGGTATTCCGGCCGAGGATCGAAATTTCCCCGATCGGAACCCGCACCAGCGTGCCGCTGGAATTGATCAGCATGATTTCGTCATCGGGCTGGACCTGCAGCGCACCAACCATCGCGCCATTGCGTTCACTGGTCTGCATTGCGATCACGCCCTGACCGCCGCGGCCGTGGCGCGGGAACTCGTCCGCCGAGGTCAACTTACCGTAGCCGAATTCAGAAACGGTCAGGATCAGCCCGGTGTCCAGCACGATCAGCGAAGTGACCCGCTGTCGCTTCGCCAGCTTGATTCCGCGGACACCCGCGGCTTCGCGGCCCATGGGCCTGACTTCGCTCTCGGCAAAGCGGATGGCCTTGCCGTCGGTGGTCGTCAGCAGGATCTCCCGCTCGCCGTCGGTCAGCGCAACTCCGACCAGCCGGTCATCATCCGCCAACCCGACGGCGATGATTCCGTTGGTACGTGGCCTGGAAAACGCGGACAGCGGCGTCTTCTTGACCGTGCCCGCAGCCGTCGCCATGAAGATGAACTGCCCGTCAGCGTATTCACGCACCGGCAGCAGGGCGGTGATCCGCTCGTCCTCCTGCAAGTGCAACAGGTTGACTATCGGCTTACCGCGTGAACCACGGCTTGCCAGTGGCACCTGCCACACTTTCAACCAGTAGCAACGACCATGGGTCGAGAAGCACAGCAGGGTGTCGTGGCTGTGTGCCACGAACAGCATGTCGACAAAGTCCTCGTCCCTTACCGTGGTCGCCATCCTGCCCTTGCCGCCACGGCGCTGGGCCTCGTAGTCAGTGACCGGCTGCGACTTGGCGTATCCGGCGTGCGACAGGGTGACGACGACATCCTGCCGCTCGATCAGGTCCTCGATCGTGACGTCCTCCTGGTTCGCCATGATTTCCGTACGACGAGGATCTGCATAGGCCTGCTTGATCTCCTCGAGCTCCGCACGGATGACCTCGAGTAGCCGCTCCGGGCGGGCGATGATGTCTCCCAGGTCGCGGATGATGACGAGCAGGTCGCCAAATTCCGCGACTATCCTGTCCTGCTCGAGTCCGGTAAGACGATTCAACCGCAGGTCGAGGATTGCCTGTGCCTGCACCTCGGACAGCCGGTAGCCGACGGCGCCCAGGCCCCACTCACCCGCGATGCTGTCGGGCCGCGTCGAGACGTCTCCGGCACGTTCCAACATGGCCGGCACCACGCCCGAGCTCCAGGTTCGCGCCAGTAGCGCGACCTTGGCTTCCGCCGGCGAGGACGACGCCTTGATGGCCGCGATCACCTCGTCGATGTTGGCCAGCGCCACCGCCAGGCCCTCGAGAACGTGGGCGCGGTCGCGAGCCTTGCGCAGGTCGTGGATGGTACGGCGGGTTACAACCTCGCGACGGTGCCGCAGGAAGGCATCCAGCATTTCCTTCAGCGACAGGAGCTTTGGCTGGCCGTCTACCAGCGCGACCATGTTCATGCCGAAAACCGTCTCGAGCGGCGTCAGCTTGAACAACTGGTTGAGGATCAGTTCAGCGTTTTCATTACGCTTCAACTCGATGACGACCCTCAGGCCGTCCTTGTCGGATTCGTCCCGCAGCTCGGAAATGCCGTCGATGCTCTTCGCGCGAACGAGATCGGCGATGCGCTCGAGCAAGCGTGCCTTGTTCACTTGGTAAGGCAGCTCGGTGATCACTATGGCCTGGCGGCCACGCTCGTCGATTTCCTCGAATTGCGTGCGCGCGCGAATGTAGACACGCCCGCGACCGGTCTTGTAGGCCAGGACGATCTCGGCGGATCCATTGATGATTCCGGCAGTCGGGAAATCCGGTCCGGGCACCAGTTGCATCAGTTCGACCAGCCCCAGCTCGGGGTTGTCGATCAGCGCAATGCAGGCATCGACGATTTCACCAAGGTTGTGCGGCGGGATGTTGGTGGCCATGCCGACCGCGATCCCGGCCGAGCCGTTGACCAGCAAATTGGGGACCCGCGTCGGCAGGACTACCGGCTCATGTTCGCTGCTATCGTAGTTGGGCGTGAAATCGACGGTTTCCTTGTCGATGTCTCCCAGCAACTCCTGTGCCAGGCGCGACATCCGCACCTCGGTGTAGCGCATCGCCGCCGCAGCATCGCCATCGACGGAACCAAAGTTGCCCTGTCCATCCACCAGCAGGTAACGCATCGAAAAGGGCTGGGCCATCCTGACGATTGTGTCGTAGACGGCGACGTCACCATGCGGGTGGTACTTACCAATGACATCACCGACGATGCGTGCCGATTTCTTGTACGGCTTGTTCCAGTCGTTGCCGAGTTCCCTCATGGCAAACAGGACACGACGGTGAACTGGCTTGAGGCCATCCCGGACATCAGGCAGTGCCCGCCCGACAATCACGCTCATGGCGTAATCGAGGTAGGACTGACGCATTTCGTCTTCGAGGTTTACGTGCAGGATTTCGCGCGCAATTTCGCTCATCTAGGGGCTTGGACAGACCCTTCCCAACCGCCCCGAAGGAGGGGGTCGTTGGGCCTGTCTCTCATGGTGACTTAAAGCGCAAATTCTACCATAGACGAGGTGTCGAGAACCCCAGTTTTTCAGTAGCTTGCGCCCTCGATCGGCCTGAGCCGGCGCATCTTCCGAGTGCCCAGGCATGACCGGTCAACACGCCCGCAACGCTATACTCCGACCACTTGCCAATCGACCGAATTCGAGCGAGTCAGTTTGCCCCACCATGTCCCCGCTGACCTGGCTATACGAGCCCGCTGGATTCTGCCGGTAGAGCCATCCGGCCAGGTCCTCGAGCACCATACCGTGTTGGTGCGGGGCGGCCGCGTAGACAGCGTTGTTCCGTCCGCCCGACTTGGCAACGACGATGCGGTGGAAGTCGTCGACCGTCCTGAGCACGTGCTGATCCCGGGGCTGGTGAATGCGCACACCCATGCAGCCATGTCACTGCTGCGGAACATCGCCGCGGACCTCGATCTGGACAACTGGTTGAGAAAGCGGATCTGGCCGATCGAGGCGCGACTGGTGGACGAGCAATTCGTCGCCGACGGCACGGAACTCGCCATCGCGGAAATGCTGCTCGGCGGCACCACCTGTTTCGCCGACATGTATTACTACCCGGAGGTCGCCGCGCGGGTGGCTGCGCGATCAGGCATCAGGGCATGCATCGGGCTGCCGGTGCTGGAGCAGCCGACCGCCTGGGCACGGGACCTGGACGAATACCTGGCCCGCAGCCTGGACCTGCGCGACGAATACCGGGCGGACCCCTTGATCGAGACGCTGTTCTCGGTCCACTCGCCAGCTTCCACCAGTGATACGAGCCTGGCACGGCTGCGAACGCTGGCCGACCAGTTACAGGCCTCGGTGATGATTCACCTGCTTGAGTCGCCCTCGGAGCGCCAGCGCGTGCAGCGCAAGTTTGCGATGGGTCCGCTCGAACGGTTGCAGACAGCGGGGCTGGTCACCGACCTGCTGATAGCAGTGCACTGCGTTCAGGCAAGCGCGGCGGAAATAGAACTGCTCGCCGCGGCCGGATCCTCGGTCGTGCACTGCCCTGCATCGAATCTGCGCCTGGCCAGCGGGATCGCTCCCGTGACGGAAATGCGTCTAGCCGGCATCAACGTCGCACTCGGAAGCGACGGGGCCGCCAGCAACGACTCGCTCGACCTGCTTGGGGAGGCGCGCCTCGCGGCCCTGCTCGCGAGTGGCATCAGCGGCAATGCGGCTGCGTTGACACCTCACGCCGCGCTGGAGATGGCTACGCTTGCGGGCGCGCGGGCGCTCGGGCTCGCCGAGCGTACCGGCTCGCTCCTGCCGGGCAAGTGGGCAGATATTGCCTGTCTGAAACTATCCGGCCCGCAGGTCGTGCCCCATCACGATGTGGCCACCGCCGTCGTCCACTCGGCAGGCCGCGCGGCGGTCACTGACACCTGGGTCGCCGGGCGACCGCTCGTGTCCGGCGGGCGCCTGACCCGGATTGACGCCGTTGAACTGATCTCGCGGGCCCGGCGCTGGCAACCCACGATACTGGCAACGCTGGACACAATAGCGGGACAATAGCGCCATGCAACAACCAGGCAATGTCGACACGGCCGAACTGGCCAAGTTCGAGGCGATGGCACAGCGCTGGTGGGATCCGGGCGGCGAGTTTCGCCCGCTGCACGACCTGAACCCTTTGCGCATCGACTACATCGAGGCCCGTGCCGGCCTTGCCGGGCGGCGCGTGCTCGACGTCGGCTGTGGCGGTGGCCTTGCATCCGAGGCGATGGCTAAACGCGGTGCGGATGTCACGGGGATTGACATGGCCGCCGGACCACTGGAGGTAGCCCGGCTACATGCGCTTGAGTCCGGGGTCACCATCGACTACCGGCTGTGCCCCGCGGAAAGGCTAGCCCAAGAGATACCCGGTAGCTTCGACGTTGTCACCTGTTTGGAGATGCTCGAGCACGTGCCGCGCCCCTCCGAAGTGATCGCTGCGCTGGCGCAGCTGGTCCGGCCGGGCGGTCATGTCATTTGCTCCACAATCAACCGCGGGCCAAAGGCATTTGTGCTCGCCATAATGGGCGCTGAGTACGTGTTACGGCTGCTGCCGCCAGGCACGCATGAATATGCCCGCTTCATCAAGCCGTCGGAGCTCTCCCGCTATGCCCGCAGCGCAGGTCTGGAACTCACCGGACTCGCTGGTCTGGCATATGACCCCTTCCGCCGAGAGGCACGCATCATCGACGACACGTCGGTCAACTACCTCGCCCACTTCACCCGGCCGACCGGCCCATGACACTGGGCCATCTGCCTGTCGCGGTGCTGTTCGACCTGGACGGAACCCTGCTCGACACGGCACCTGACATGGCTGCAGCCTTGAACGCGCTCCGCAAGCTGGAAGGCATGGCCCCACTTCCCTTCGAGGCAATTCGCCCGCATGTTTCGCATGGCGCGGCACGCTTGATACAGATCGGCTTCGCCTGCAGCTCCGGTAGCCGTTTCGATGCCCTGCGCCAAAGGTTTCTCGACCTTTATCGTAGCGATATCGCCAGCGGAACGCGCCCATTCGAGGGGCTCGAGGAAGTGCTGGTCGAACTCGAGCGTCGCGGCATCGCCTGGGGTGTCGTGACCAACAAGCCAGGATGGCTGACGGATCCACTCATGGCGGCGCTCGGGATGGACCGACGAGCCGCCTGCGTCATCAGTGGCGACACGCTGTCCGAACGCAAGCCACACCCGCTGCCCCTGCTACATGCGGCAAACCTGCTGGCAGCCGAACCTGGCGACTGCATATATGTCGGTGACGCGGAAAGGGACGTCCAGGCCGGCAGGGCCGCGGGCATGCGAACCCTGGTGGCGGCATTCGGCTACCTGTCCGACGACGATGACCCGACAAGCTGGTCGGCCGATGCAATCGTGAACCATGCCGGCGAGTTGCTCTCGGCATTCGGCCTGGACAGGGCGGACTGACAATGCCGGCAGACCTACCGTCAACGCTGCTACCGGCCGCGCTCGCTGCGCTTGCCTTCCTTGCGGGGTGGTGGCTCGGACGCAGCCGGGCGGCGAAGCTCGCGACCGAGGTGGCGGTGCTGCAGGAGCGACTGGCGGCCGGCAAGACGCTCGACGACGAGCGCGCCGCGGTTCTGGCACGGGCAATGGAGCAGCTCGACCTGCGTTTCAACGAGTTGGCGGGACAGAGCCTGAAGGAGAGCAGCGAGCACCTGCTCCGGCTGGCGCGGGAAAGCCTGGGCCAGCAGCAGGCTACGGCCCAGGGAGCGCTCAAGGAACGTGAGCAAGCGATCGATGCGCTGGTCAAGCCCATCCAGGACTCACTGACCCGCACCGCTGAAACCCTGCGTGAGATCGAGGGAGAGCGCCAGCGTGATTTCGGCAGCATGCGTCAGTATCTGAATGACATGCGCAGTTCCCACGCAGCGCTGCAGCTGGAGACCCGCAACCTGGTCAAGGCGCTGTCAAAGCCCCAGGTCCGTGGCCAGTGGGGCGAGATAACCCTTCGCCGCCTGGTCGAACTGGCTGGGATGACCCGGCATTGTGACTTTGAAGAGCAGGTCCACGTCACCGGCGAAGAGCGAACCATGCGACCAGACATGGTTATCCACATGCCAGACGGCCGCGACCTTGTGGTTGACGTCAAGACTCCACTCGATGCCTACCTGGCGGCGGTAGAGGCCACTACCGACGAACTCCGGGCGCAATCGCTGCGGCGTCACGCTCAGCACGTTGCTGAGCGAACGCGTCTGCTGTCCTCCAAGAATTACGCCGCACAGTTCCCGAACGCACCGCAGTTCGTAATCTTGTTCGTTCCTGGTGACCAGTTCCTTTCAGCCGCGCTTGACGAACAACCGGACCTGCTCGAATCGGCGATGCGCAGTGGGGTCATACTCGCCACGCCTTCAAGCTTCGTGGCCTTGCTAAAGGCGGTACATTACGGCTGGCAGAACGTCCGGCTGGCCGAGGGCGCAGAACAGATCCGCAAACTGGCTGAGGACCTCTACAACCGGATGCACGTCTTTCGCAACCACCTGGCGCGCCTTGGCGGCGAGCTTGAGTCCAGCGTCAAGGCTTACAACGCTGCAGTCGGATCGCTCGAGCGCAACGTTCTGCCGGGCGCCCGCAAGTTCACCGAACTGGGCGTTCGCAGTGACCGTAACATCGAGCCGCTGGAGTCGATCGAGACGGCTGTGCGCGAGACTCCCGCCGTGCGGGCGGACATTCCGGAGGACGATGCAGAATGAGCGTCGCGGTCGATCCAAGACAGTATTGCCCGGAGCCCGCCTCGCACGGCGGTCGCGTAATACTCGTCACAGGTGCGGGTGACGGCATTGGTCGCGCTGTCGCGCTGGCGTTGGCGGCGCAAGGAGCGACAGTCGCACTACTTGGCAAGACGCAACGCAAACTCGAGGCTGTGTACGACCAGATCCAGGCGGCGGGCCATCCCACCCCGGCCCTGTTGCCTTTCAACCTCGAGACGGCTGCGGCGACTGAATACGACGCACTGCATGCGGCGCTAGCAGCGGAATTCGGGCGCCTGGATGGCTTGGCCCACATTGCCGGCATTCTCGGCACCCGCAGCCCGCTGGAACATTACGACGTCCCGACGTGGTGCCGGGTGCTGCATGTGAATCTCACCGCTGCATTCATCCTCACGCAGACCACATTGCCGCTGTTGAAGCAGTCAGCCGATGCATCAGTGGTCTTCACCTCCAGCGGCGTCGGCCGCCAGGGTCGGGCGTACTGGGGCGCCTACGCCGTGTCGAAGTTCGGGACCGAAGGCCTGATGCAGGTGCTGGCAAGCGAAATGGCGGAGACCACCAACGTCCGCTCCAACAGCATCAACCCGGGTCCGGTGGGCACCTATATGCGGCTGCAAGCCTACCCCGCCGAAGACCGCAGCCGGCTGCCGGAGCCCGCGATGGTGGTTGCGCCCTACCTGTTTCTACTGGGCGCAGCAAGCCGCGGCGTCAACGGGCAGGCGTTCGACTGTCAGTGAGCCGTGCGACCGCCAGGTCGCCGGGCGGGTCGCCTGGCGGTCACGGTGCGTCGCGGTGCCTTTCTTGCCGGAGGCTTGAGCCCGGCCGCATCCGACAGCGCCGCAAGTTCTGCGGAAGTCAGACGCCGACTGACTCCGCGCGCCAGCGACCTGTCCATGCTGATTGGCCCGAAGCGCGTCCTGATGATACGGTTCGCCTCGATTTGGCAGGCTTCGAAGATCCGCTTGAGATCGCGAGGACGCAGACCCACCGTGACCAGCTTGATCCAGCGATTAGCCGCCTCCCCTCCGGTGAGTTCAATCTCGTCGATCCGGCCCCGTGCTTCCGCATCGCCAGCTGCAGCGGAGAGCACTTCCTGCAAACGGGATTCGTCAAAGTTGCCCCGCACCCGCACGCTGTATTCCGAGGACAGCTGGTCGGACCGACCCATCAATGCTGTCGCAAGGTGTCCGTCGCTGACGAACAGCTCCAGGCCACCCTCACCGATGCCCATCGGGCTGATGGGAATCCAGCGTCCACCCGGCGGTCGGGGCAGGCGCTCCAGCGAGCTTCGATCAGCGCCTTCAACCGCCGAGCGCATGCCTTCCCGTGCCGGCCTGTGGTAGACCACCGCTGAGTGCTTTGCCGGGTCGCCCCAATGAAGACGCAACCGGCGACCGTCGAGCCGGACGTCGTCGCGCGAGCCGATAGGTTGTCCCGGTCTGGCAGGTGCCTTGTTGACCGTGATCCGCCCGGCCTCGATCCACGCCTCGACCTCGCGTCGGGATCCGATGCCGTGCGCAGCCAAGACTTTCTGGATTCTCTCGGGCATCCTGGATAACCGGCTGGGCCGCCGCCTCAGGCGGGCGATACGTCGGGGTCGTTGGCCGCCTCGGGCAGTCGCGGCGTTTCGGTCCCGGCCGGCTCCGTGCCCTCCGCTTCGGCGACGGCTGTACCCGCGACAGCCGAGACCTCGGCGGTCTCGCCGAATTCGAGCTGAACGCCGATATTGTCCATGTCCTTCAGCTCGGCCAGGGTCGGCAGCTGGTCCAGGCTCCTCAGGCCGAAGTAATCCAGGAATTCACGGGTGGTTCCCAGCAGCTCCGGTCGTCCCGGCACCTCGCGATGGCCGACGACACGGATCCAACCGCGCTCGCTCATTGTCCGGACGATATTCGGATTGACCGCGACCCCGCGCACGTCCTCGATCTCCGCTCTCGTTATGGGTTGCCGATAGGCGATCAGCGCCAGGGTTTCGAGCAGCGCACGGGAGTAGCGGGTCGGCCGCTCCTGCCACAGCCGCGAGACGGGCACCGAGTAGTCAGCACGTACCTGGATGCGCCAGCCGCTGGCTACTTCCGCCAGCTGCATGCCACGCCCTTCGTATTCGCCCGCCAGAGTGGCGAGCGCGACGCGAACCTCCGAGGCCGGTGGCCGCTCGTAGTCCTCGAAAAGCTCGCGCAGCTGCTCGACGTCGAGTGGTCGCCCGGCCGCCAGGAGTGCGGCTTCGATTACGTTCTTGAGGTGCGTAGATTCCATGGTTGTAGGTCCAGGTCAGGACACCGTGTCCGTGCTTTCTTCCGCAGATATCGGGTCGTTGGCGGGCCGCGGCGAGAGCCGCACGTGCAGCGGCGCGTAGGCCTCGGCCTGGACGACCTCGATCAGTCCCTCGCGCATCAGTTCCAGCAGCGAGACAAAGGTCACTGTCGCGCCCATGCGGCCCTCCTCGGGACTGAAAAGGCTGATGAAGTCGACCAGTCCGCCGGTTTCCAGTGCCGACAGTACTTCGGACATGCGCTGGCGAACCGACAGCGCCTCGCGCTGCACGTGGTGGTGCGCAAACATCGCCGCGCGCTGCACGACGTCCCGAAAAGCCAGCAACATCTCCTGCAGTGGCACTTCCGGCAGTATCTTTGCCACCTTTCGCTCGACGACTTCGGCGGAGACCTGGAAGACGTCGCGCTCTAGTCGGGCCAGCCCATCCACGTCCTCGGCCGCGCGCTTGTAGCGCTCGTATTCCTGCAGGCGGCGAACCAGTTCGGCCCTGGGGTCGTCTTCCTCCCCCTCGTCGGACTGCGGTCTGGGCAGCAGCATTCGCGACTTGATCTCGGCGAGCATCGCCGCCATCAGCAGGTATTCGCCCGCCAGCTCCAGGTTGAGCTCGTTCATCAGCAGGATGTATTGCATGTACTGGCGCGTGATCTCGGCGATGGGAATGTCCAGGACGTCGAGGTTCTGTCGCCGAATCAGGTATAGCAGCAGGTCGAGCGGCCCTTCGAAGGCCTCGAGGAACACCTCGAGAGCCTGCGGTGGGATGTAGAGATCGCGAGGCAGCTCAGTTAGAGGCTCGCCCTCCACCACCGCAAAGGGCATCTCGTCCTGTAGCGGCGCGGGTCCACCCGCGACCGGGCCTGGCACGTCGATGTCGTCGTTGCGTTCCATGATTACTTTCAACCGTATTCCAGGCCGACTGCCTCACGCACGTCGGCCATGGTACGGCGCGCGGCGTCGCGGGCACGCTCACAGCCCTCATTGATGATTCCACGGACCAGCTCGGGACTCTCCTCGAACTCCTGGGCGCGGGCACGAATGCCGGTTATCTCGGCAACCACGCTGTCGATCAGGGGCTTCTTGCACTCGATGCAACCGATTCCGGCTGAACGGCAGCCGGCGGCGGCCCACTGCCGGGTCTCTTCACTCGAATAGATACGGTGCAGATCGAACACCGGGCACTTCTCCGGGTCGCCCGGATCGGTCCTGCGGGCGCGGGCCGGGTCAGTCTGCATCGTCTTCAGCTTTTTTGCGACCGAGTCGGGGTCCTCGCGCAGTCCTATGTCGTTGCCGTAGGACTTGGACATCTTGCGCCCATCGACTCCGGGAAGCTTGGGCGTGGGAGTCAGCAATGCCTGTGGCTCGGTCAGGATAGCCCGACCCGTTCCCTCAACGAAGCCCAGCAGCCGCTCGCGGTCGGCAATGCTCAATCTGTTGTTGCTTTCCACCAGTGCTTGCGCCTTGGCCAGCGACTCGACGTCGCCCTGCTCCTGGTATTGCCGCCGCAGATCCTTGTACAGGGTGGCGGTGCGCGAGCCGAGCTGCTTCAACGCCCGTTTGATCTTCTGCTCGAGGTCAACTTCCCGCCCGAACAGATGATTGAAACGGCGGGCTATTTCCCGGGTTATCTCGACGTGCGCGACCTGATCCTCGCCAACCGGAACGTACTGGGCCCTGTACAGAAGGATATCCGCGCTTTGCAGCAACGGGTAGCCAAGGAACCCGTATGTCCCGAGGTCCCTGTCCTTCATCTGCTCGATCTGATCCTTGTAGGTGGGCACACGTTCGAGCCAGCCGAGCGGTGTGATCATGGACAGGAGCAGGTGCAGTTCCGCATGCTCCGGTACCCGCGACTGTATGAACATCGTGCAGGCACCGGGGTTCAGTCCGGCCGACAGCCAGTCGATGACCACCTGCCACACTTTGTCCTCGAGCCCCTCCGTGTGCTCGTAGCCGGTCGTCAGTGCATGCCAGTCGGCGACGAAGAAGAAACATTCATACTGGTACTGGAGATCCAGCCAGTTGCGCAGCGCGCCATGGTAATTGCCCAGGTGCAGCGCACCGGTCGGGCGCATCCCGGACAGAACCCTGCGATTCTGACTCCCGTTGCTCACTGCAAATTGCCCCCTAGAACCGCTGGGCGCCGACCAGGCCCAGAATAAAATCTTCCAGCATGCCGATCGGCTGCGAGAGAACTGCGAACAAGACCCCGGTCATCAGCAAGCCGAGCACAATGAAAAGCCCGAACGGCTCTATCCGCGCCATCAGGCGTGCCGCCGGTCCGGGCGGTAACAGGTTCGTCAGCACCCGGCCGCCATCCAGCGGTGGAATCGGCAACATGTTGAAGACGGCGAGCAGGAGATTTATCGACACCCCGATCGAGGCCATGATCTCGAGCCACTCCGTCAACGTGCCGGCACCGCGATGTTGCACGATCGACAGCACGATCCCCCAGCCCACTGCCATGCCCAAGTTAGCGGCCGGACCGGCCGCCGCCACCCAGACCATGTCCTGACGCGGGCGTCTGAGATATCGCGGATTGACCGGGACCGGTTTGGCCCAACCAAACAAAAAGCCACCGAGCCATAGCAGGACTGCAGGTACCAGCACGGTGCCGATCGGATCGATATGCCGGAGCGGGTTGAAGCTGAGTCGTCCCGCGGCTTCCGCCGTCCGGTCTCCGAAGCGTCTCGCGACCCGGCCGTGGGCGACCTCGTGCAAGGTAATCGCCAGCAAGATCGGAATCGCAGCAACGGAAACTATTCTAAGAAACGACTCTAAATCCATGTTTTTCCAGCAAAAAAGCCAGCAGCTCCTGGACCAAATGGTCGGTCCCGGCTGACCTGGCCGTCACGGCCGACAATTATACGCCGGCGGCACTGCCCGGGTCCTATTGAAAGGGCTTGGGATCGCCCTTGCCGACCCTCAGAACCTCTGGCGCTTCGCCGGACAAGTCCACGACGGTCGTCGGCTCGAGACCACAATTGCCGCCATCGAGCACCACGTCAACGGAATGACCGATACGTTCGTGGATTTCGGTCGCGTCCGTCATGGGCAACTCGTCTCCCGGCAGCACCAGGGTCGTGCTCATGAGAGGCACGTGCACTTCATCCAGCAGCATCTGCACGACCGGGTGGTCGGGAACGCGAATTCCCACTGTGCGCCGCCTTTCGTTCATCAGTCGCCGCGGCACTTCCCGGGTGGCCTGCAATACGAACGTATAAGGTCCGGGTGTGAATGCCTTTAGCGTACGGTACTGGGCGTTATTGACACGCGCAAAACGCGAAATCTCGGACAAATCCCTGCAAACCAGCGTGAAGAAATGGTGTTTGTCGGTACCGCGTATACGCTGGATCCGTTCCATCGCGTCCTTTGCGCCCATGACGCACCCGAGCGCATAGCAGGAGTCGGTCGGGTAGACGACTACGCCGTGACCGAGCAGCGCCTCGGCGGCCATCCGGACGAAGCGCTGTTGCGGATTGCGCGGGTGAAGTTCCAGCAGTTCGGACATATAGGATCGAGTCTGTGCCGGGCCCAGGGAGCCTGATTTGCCGCGTATAATAGCTGCTCTGCGGTTCCCGGGCGGTTCGAGTCATTGGCGGGAATCCGGCGCTCCGCGCGCTCCCGAGGGAACCGAGACGGGCCTCCCAGGGTCTTCACTCCGGTATGATGTGCGGCCGTTATCCGGGTGAGCCATGCAGCTACTATTCGATTTCCTGCCGATCATTGCCTTCTTTGCAGCCTACAAGCTGGCGGACATCTATACCGCGACGGCCGTGTTGATCGTCGCCGTGCTCGTCCAGTCGGCGATTCAGTGGACGTGGAAGCGCAAGCTCAACACGATGCACCTGATCTCGGCCGGACTCGTGCTCGTGTTCGGTGGACTGACCCTGGCGATTCATGACAAGACATTCATCATGTGGAAGCCGACGATCGTCAATTGGCTGTTTGGCGCCGGTTTCCTGGCCAGCCAGTGGCAGGTCTTTGGAGGGAAGCCGCTGGTCAGGCGGTTGATGAGCAGCGCCGAGTCTGGCTTGGCGCTCAGCGACAACTCGTGGCGTCACCTTAACCTGATGTGGGTGGCCTACTTCACCTTGCTGGGGATCGCCAACCTCGTGGTGTTTCGCAACTTCGATGAGGCGACCTGGGTCAACTTCAAGCTCTTCGGGATGCTGGGCCTGACGCTCGTGTTCATCTTGCTGCAGGGCATCTGGATTTCCTCCAAGGCCCAAACCACCGGGGCGTCGAAATGAGCCTGTACGCGCTGATCGGCCGCGATCGTGCCGACTCGCTGGACGCCAGGCTCGAGGTTCGCGACCAGCATCTTTCGCGTGTACGCGAACTGCTGGCCGAAGGACGCCTAGTCCTTGCCGGACCCTTTCCTGCCGTCGACGCCGACGAGCCTAGCAAGGCTGGCTTCACCGGAAGTCTGATCGTCGCCGAGTTCAATACGCTGGAAGAAGCCGCCGCCTGGTTTGCGCACGATCCGTACGTGACAACCGGCGTCTTCTCGAGCCATGAGGTCCGTCCATTCATGCAGGTACTGCCATGAGCCTGAGCCGGGTCGAGCGCATACGCGCCAAGCTAGAGGCAGCACTGACCCCGATCGTTCTGGAGATCCGCGACGACAGCGCCCTGCACGCTGGACATGCCGGCGCCCAGGGTGGCGCCGGGCATTACACCGTTGTTATCAAGACTGCGGCCTTTGACCGACTCCGTCGGCTGCAGCGGCATCGACTCGTGTATGACGCGCTCGCCGAAATGATGCCGAATGAAATTCACGCCCTGTCAATCGATGCGATCGCACCAGGCGATGGCTGACTCCCCTTCCCTCCAACTCTCGGAATTAAAAGGACTCAAGATGATTCGCAAGATCGTGCCCGCGGCCGTGCTGGCTGCAACCATGGCCGCCGCTGGCTGCGCCGAAGGAACGACTACCCAGGACGCGACCGACGCCACATCCAGCGCGGTTGCTATCGTCAATGGTGAGGTGATCTCCCGCGACGTCTGGGAACTTTTCGTCAAGACCCGCACACGCGGTGGCGATGCTGACGAACTGACCGACGAACAGAAGAAAGAGAACCTCGACAACCTGATCGAGATGTACGTAGCTGCACAGCAAGCAGTGAAGGATGGTCTCGAGTCCGGTGAGGACGGGGCGCGCATTGAGCTGATGAGGCAAAGCGCTCTGGCCGACATCGCCGGCAAGAAGATCCTGGACGGCAAGGAGCCCACGCCGGAGGAGCTGAAAGCGGAGTACGAGAAACAGATCGCACTGATGCCACAGATCGAATACCACGCTCGACACATCCTGGTCGAAGACGAAGCGAAGGCACGAGAGATGATCGCCGCACTCGATTCAGGGTCCAGCTTCGAGACTCTGGCTGAGCAGAACTCCAGCGACTCGTCTGCCCAGGAAGGTGGCGACCTTGGCTGGTTTGCAGCGAGCCGGATGGTCAAGCCTTTCGCAGATGCGGTGCAGGCACTCGAAAAGGGCACGTACACCAAGGAGCCGGTCCAGTCGCAGTTCGGCTGGCACGTAATTCGCCTTGACGATACCCGGCCGCTGACGCCGCCGACCTATGAAGCTGTTGAACAACAGCTGGGCCAGCTGGTCAACCAATCAAAGTTTCAGGCATACCTGGATGAACTGATGAAGACCGCGAAGGTTGAGCGCAAGCTCTAGCCTGAAGGCAACTCGAATCCAAATTGAAGGCCGCCTGGCTGTGCCAGGCGGCCTTCTCTTTTTCTTTGAGCTATGGATGATTCGCGAGAACCGGGAGTCGTGGGTCGGCTGACGGGTACCCTGCCTGCGGGTCGATAATCTGTGTATTCCAACCAGAAACGGGCAGTCCAATCGTTCTGCACGAGAAGCAGAATAACTGTGCCATCCCAGCAAGAGTCGTCACATGGTGAACCGAATCCGGAAAATGCAAAACCTCCTGGCGGGTGTAATCGCGCAGGAGGTTGAAGCTGGAGCTGCATGTGTCCGCAGCCGAATCGGTCTCAGTTGAATGAAGACTAGCTCATCCCTCTCCCAGCGATCCATTGGCGCGGCCAGTGCCGAGCGAACCATTGGCCTTGCCGGTGCCGAGCGAACCGCTCGCCTGCCAGCGATCCATTGGCGCGGCCAGTGCCGAGCGAACCATTGGCCTTGCCGGTGCCGAGCGAACCGCTGACCTTGCCTGTTCCCAGCGATCCATTGGCGCGGCCAGTGCCGAGCGAACCATTGGCCTTGCCGGTGCCGAGCGAACCGCTGACCTTGCCTGTTCCCAGCGATCCATTGGCGCGGCCAGTGCCGAGCGAACCATTGGCCTTGCCGGTGCCGAGCGAACCGCTGACCTTGCCTGTTCCCAGCGATCCATTGGCGCGGCCAGTGCCGAGCGAACCATTGGCCTTGCCGGTGCCGAGCGAACCGCTGACCTTGCCTGTTCCCAGCGATCCATTGGCGCGGCCAGTGCCGAGCGAACCATTGGCCTTGCCGGTGCCGAGCGAACCGCTGACCTTGCCTGTTCCCAGCGATCCATTGGCGCGGCCAGTGCCGAGCGAACCATTGGCCTTGCCGGTGCCGAGCGAACCGCTGACCTTGCCTGTTCCCAGCGATCCATTGGCGCGGCCAGTGCCGAGCGAACCATTGGCCTTGCCGGTGCCGAGCGAACCGCTGACCTTGCCTGTTCCCAGCGATCCATTGGCGCGGCCAGTGCCGAGCGAACCATTGGCCTTGCCGGTGCCGAGCGAACCGCTGACCTTGCCTGTTCCCAGCGATCCATTGGCGCGGCCAGTGCCGAGCGAACCATTGGCCTTGCCGGTGCCGAGCGAACCGCTGACCTTGCCTGTTCCCAGCGATCCATTGGCGCGGCCAGTGCCGAGCGAACCATTGGCCTTGCCGGTGCCGAGCGAACCGCTGACCTTGCCTGTTCCCAGCGATCCATTGGCGCGGCCAGTGCCGAGCGAACCATTGGCCTTGCCGGTGCCGAGCGAACCGCTGACCTTGCCTGTTCCCAGCGATCCATTGGCGCGGCCAGTGCCGAGCGAACCATTGGCCTTGCCGGTGCCGAGCGAACCGCTGACCTTGCCTGTTCCCAGCGATCCATTGGCGCGGCCAGTGCCGAGCGAACCATTGGCCTTGCCGGTGCCGAGCGAACCGCTGACCTTGCCTGTTCCCAGCGATCCATTGGCGCGGCCAGTGCCGAGCGAACCATTGGCCTTGCCGGTGCCGAGCGAACCGCTGACCTTGCCTGTTCCCAGCGATCCATTGGCGCGGCCAGTGCCGAGCGAACCATTGGCCTTGCCGGTGCCGAGCGAACCGCTGACCTTGCCTGTTCCCAGCGATCCATTGGCGCGGCCAGTGCCGAGCGAACCATTGGCCTTGCCGGTGCCGAGCGAACCGCTGACCTTGCCTGTTCCCAGCGATCCATTGGCGCGGCCAGTGCCGAGCGAACCATTGGCCTTGCCGGTGCCGAGCGAACCGCTGACCTTGCCTGTTCCCAGCGATCCATTGGCGCGGCCAGTGCCGAGCGAACCGCCTGGCTTTGATTGCCTGAGAATTCCCTCAGCAACGACTATGCCGCGATAGGCCGGCTGAATACCTATAATTGCGAGCGTGTCATTTGCATCTGCATGAATGCCAGCCGCAGGCAGCTCGGCCAGAAGCGGGGTGAAGTCGATGGTCTGCCCGCCAATCTGTGTCGTACCGACCGGCGACAATCTGGATCCAAAAGCTGATCGGACAAAAACGCGAGTGGCGCCGGGAACATACCGCTCATCAATCAGCAGGATTTTGTCTGCGCTCACCTTTTCGCTGTCAATGCTCCGGCCAATTACAGCAACATAGTCACCCACCGACAGGCCAGTCGAATCCCAGCCCTCGACGATTTGCCCCACAACTAAGAGTTGCCCATTCGCAAAGACTTCGTCTACCCGACCAATCAAAGCTAGGTCCTGACCATAGTTAGCTACGAGCGACGAAAGATTTTCATCCGCGTGCTGATACTGCGCAGGCAGCGCGCTGGTCATCTGGGGGGCATATGGATCAACGGTCAGCATGCCGGGACCGGCTTGCACGACAGATACAAAAAGAATGCCGGCGACCGTGGCCGCAAGATTCCACCTATTCATTGTCTTCTTCCCCTAGCTAACCGGCGATCTATTCGTCCCGGTCCAAATCCTTCAATTCCTGATCGAAAAGTCGTTCGTCATCTGCGTCATCTTTGTAGAGGTACATGCCAACGCCAACCGTCAAACTGTCATCCGCATCGGGATCGGGTCTCTCAAATGCTGCAAAACGAGTGTCCAAATCTTCGATCACGCCTAACAAACGGTCGTGGACCATGTCGCGGAATTGATTCCAGTCCTGCTCCCTCACACCAAAGTCAGGAAAAACCCACCGCTCGAAACGACGCGCCTGCGGGTCCTTTTCTCGAAGGTTGTGATCAATGGTCTCCACGTACCTTCGAACTCCACGAGCAAACACTTCGATAAGTTCCGGCGCCATTTCCTCAGGAATGTACGTTCGCTTTGTGACACGAATCATTCCCGTCTCGACCACATGGACAGCCGCTTGAACGCGTAGCAGCTCGTCTAACATCACCGACGGCGGTAACTCGTTTGCGTATCGGTCCACCATCTCCGCGAAGGACAACGCCCCGGCCGGGTCGTCAGAAAAGAAGACGTCTCGCGGAAAGCCATACGGCCCTGTGAACTCCGGATCGGTGTGCCACCCCTGGAGCAACCTCGCCAATGCATTGGCATTGCTCTCCAGAGCCTTTCTCAGCTGATCCGGCTCACTAAAGATCCGCGAAATCTCTCTTCTCGAAAGGCCAGTAACGATTGCGATACGCGCAAGCGAGGCCGGCCTATCGGGGGTCGACGCCTCGTCGGCCGCAATTCGCGCATAGATGCCCTTTACAACCTCCGAAAACTCTCGAAATGGGATTCCGTTACGAATCAATATCCTCACAAGCGGCACCATCAAATGCCGAAATGCCGCGAGGAGCCTTAAGTTAACACCGTAAAGCGCTGACATAACTTAATTTGCAAGGAATCATAGCACCACTAAACATAAGCAGTGCAATGCTTTGCATAATCTTTCTTGAATGGACATCCATACGGAGCAGGTCCGGGAGCGCCAACGCAACCTGCCTAATTGGAGAGGAGCCTAAAACATATAGTTATAGATAATTATAAATCTAATGACTTAATACAGTTCTGTAATATATTTGTTTTTCTTAGTTTTTATTTATTATTCCAAGATCTACGAAATATGCTCCGGCCCCTACCTCGACGTACCGTCCGCTAGGACTGGCGCGGTCTCGGTGCCGTTCCAGCCATTCATCCAAGACATCGATAAATACTTGTCCTTTCGCCCTGACCGCTCTTTCAAAAATGGGCAGATATTCTTCCGCCACAACCACCGTGCACGACCGTTCGAATCGTCGTTTGCGACCATTACGTGACTGGGAGACGTTGTGCTCAACAACACGGAGAAAGCCCGCGAGCTGCTTGAGAACCCCATCGGTCGCCATGCGGCCTGCGCGCGCGGGGCTGCCAAGCAGAAATGTCGGGGTAACAGCACTCACCCTTCCATCGTCCTGTACCTCGACCGCCCCGAACGAAACCAGTGTTTCCAAGAGTTCTGCTGGACTCTCGTCTGCCCCAACCATTTGGCATAGATCCGCAAAGCTGCCGCGCTGGCCAGCAGTCGGGAGATCTGTGGGCAGGCCATTCTCGCCAAGAAATCTTGGGTGGCGTCTCCACAAACACATCAGCTCCATACAAACTCGTTGCTTTTTTCCTAGATGAATTGATTGGGCTTTACTATCGATTCTCGCCGCAAATTCCAATGCTTGCTCTATTCCGAAAAGCAATGCTTTTGCGGGTACGCCGCTCTCCAGCAGCAGGCGAACAAACGGATTGAAAACTTCTGCCAACAACTCTTCAATGCTGGCTTCAGAAAGAGTGGACACCCGAGTTACTTTATTTCCTTCCACAGCCGACCCTCCTTCACATGCAGTCTGAACTCACTTCACACGGCCGACGCCGCGAATAACTAGGCAAAACGCGCAAATATTCTAGGAAGTGATGTATCTCCGCGCCCTCGAAATATGAAACCGGTTAGGCTGAAAGTGCAACACGTGGATAGAGATCAGCCATTTTTAATCTACTAGTAGCAAATGTATAAGCTTCAGATTAGGGGATGGCATGAAGGTTTCTCGCAAACCCAGCGTCTCCTCGCTCCCATTGCTCGTTGCGCCCTCCGCCAGGGAATTACTGCCCATGAGTTCACGCGCTGGGTTGAAGCAGCGTTTGTTCACGCGGCGATCGACGTTCTAAGAGAGCAAGGCAAGGACGCCAGCTTTTCGAGAATTTCAGCAGTAACGGGCATCCACCGCCATGCGGTCAGTGCGATCCTCGGCGGTGCCTCGGGAACTAGTGGCGTGCCAGGGGCTGAAAAGGAATACCAGCGGCATCGCCTGGCCAGAGTCTTGAGCGGTTGGTTCGAGAGTCCGGGATTCACAGACTCGGACGGACGCCCGCTAGCACTCCCGCTTGAAGGAGATCATCCTTCTTTTGCCGAGTTGGTACGCGAGCACAGCGGAGATATCTACCCAGGCATCATCCTTGATGAGCTGGTTAGTGTTGGAGCCGCCAGGTTGCGTGACGACGGCATGGTTGAAGCGATCTCGCGGCGATTCACCAGCGGGGGGGCGGGCGATGCGGCAGTCGAGCACGCCAGCATTGTGGCCGGCGACGTCTTGCGGACCGTTGAACACAATATGCAGGCTTCCTCCGCAGAGCGGCTGTACGAAGACTCGGCGATCGCGGTTGATCTGCCACCCAATGCCATCCCGAGGCTGGCCAGAATGCTTGAGCAACGCGCCGCTACGTTTCTCGATGACTTTGAAGGCTGGCTGTCGGAGCTGCAGCAAGCGGAAGCAATGCAGTCAACCAAGGCCCAGACAGTTCGAGCCGGTGTCAGGATCATCATGGTCACTGAGGCTCCGCCCCAGGTTGATGGAAATCCGGATACCGTCCCTGATTCGACTGCTGATTGACGACGGCGATCAGGTCCCTATCAGTCGAAGAAACTGTTCCTCGTCCAGCACTTGTACGCCAAGCTTTTCAGCCTTCTGCAGCTTCGAACCCGCATCGGCGCCGGCCACCACGTAGTCCGTCTTGCGCGACACGCTGCTGGTCGCCTTGCCACCCAGTTCACGGATACGGTCCTGGGCCTCGGCCCTGCCCATGCCGGACAAGGCGCCAGTCAGTACGAAGGTCTTTCCCGCCAGCGGCAGGTCGCCGCCCAATGGCCTGGCAACATCCGGCCATTCCACGCCGCTATTGCGCAGCGCCTGGATAACGTCGCGATTGTGGCTCTCGCGGAAGAATCCGTGTACGTGCTCGGCAATCACCGGTCCGACGTCGGGTACCTGCTCAATCTCTTCACGGTTGGCGCCGATCAGGTTTTCGAGCGTACCGAAATGTCCGGCAAGTGCGGCGGCCGTCGCCTCGCCCACATCGCGTATTCCCAGTGCAAAGAGAAAACGCTGTAGCGTGGTCTTCTTGCTTGCATCCAGCGCGGCGACCAGGTTGGCAGCAGATTTTTCGGCCATCCTTTCCAGTCCCGCCAGCTTGTCCTCAGTCAACTGGTAGAGTTCGGCCGCGCTCTCGACGAGTCCTCCATCGACCAGTTGCTCAATCAGCTTCGAGCCAAGCCCCTCGATATCCATCGCACGTCGTGACGCGAAGTGTTTCAGCGATTCCTTTCGCTGGGCGGCGCAGTACAAGCCGCCGCTGCATCTGGCCACCGCTTCCTCGTCCTCCTTGACAACCATGGAACCGCAGACCGGACAATGTTGTGGCAGCCGCACCTTACTGGACCGCTTGGGTCGGCGCTCAGGAATGATCTTGACAACTTCCGGGATGACGTCGCCGGCGCGACGGATGATGACCGTGTCGCCAACCCGCACATCCTTGCGGTGCAGTTCATCGATGTTGTGCAGAGTCGCGTTGCTTACGGTGACTCCGCCGACGAATACGGGTTCGAGCCGCGCTACCGGCGTCAACGCGCCGGTGCGCCCGACCTGCCATTCAATGTCGCGGACGACGGTCATCTCTTCCTCGGCGGGAAACTTGTGCGCTATGGCCCACCGCGGTGCCCTGGCCACGAAGCCGAGCCGCCTCTGCAGGTCCAGCGAGTCGACCTTGTAGACCACCCCATCGATCTGGTAGCGGAGTTTCGGGCGCCGTTTCTCCATGTGCCGGTAGTAGTCAAGCAAGCCACCGACGCCTCGTCTGACCGCGGCATCGGGCGATGGCCTCAGACCCCAGCTTTTCAGCGCACTCAGAATCTCGCTGTGGCGGGCCGGAAGCTTGCCTGCCTCGACAAGGCCGACACCGTAGAAAAACATCTCCAGCGGCCGCGACGCCGTGATCCGGGGATCGAGTTGTCGCAGGCTGCCAGCTGCCGCGTTGCGGGGGTTGACGAAGATCTTGTCGCCCTGCTCTCGCGCCCGCTGGTTCATCACCTCGAACCCGGCTATCGGCATGAAGACCTCGCCGCGAACCTCCAGTACAGCCGGCCAGCCGCTGCCCTGCAGCCTGAGTGGCACTGTCTTGATGGTTCGGACATTGTGCGTAACATCCTCGCCCTTGGTGCCGTCCCCACGGGTTGCCGCCTGCACCAACGCTCCCTCCCTGTAGACGATGCTCACGGCAAGACCGTCGAGTTTTGGCTCGCAGGCATAGTCAAACTCGTGCCGCTCGCCGAGGCGCTCGCGTATGCGTCGATCGAAGGACTCTATGTCGTCCGGCGCGAAGGCGTTGTCCAGGGACAGCATCGGTATCTGGTGCTGCACCTCGCCGAATTCGCCTAGCGGTGTGCCGCCGATTCTCTGGGTGGGCGAATCCGGGGTGACGAGTTCCGGATGTTTGCTCTCGATTTCCCGCAGCTCGCGCACCAGCTGGTCGAATCTCGAGTCCGGAATCTCCGGATCATCGAGGACAAAATAGCGGTAGTTGTGGTGCTCGATCTCCGTGCGCAACTGTCGGACGCGCTCTGCAAGCTTGCTCGACTGCTGCGTCACCGCGGTCTCCGATACCGCGCTCAGTGGCGCTGCACGCGCCGAGTCACGTGCTCGAAATGCACCAGTTCCTCGCGCAGGTTTAGGATGCGTTGTGCCGTCAAGGTGCTGCCCTGCTCGTCCTGCAGATGGCCGCCCAGCCGGTCGGTCAGTCGACGCGCCGTCGCGAGCATCATGTCGAAGATGATTGGTGCGTCGACAGGGCCCGGCACGACCGCAAATATCGATATTCCGGGAAAGCTGAGCTTGTCGATGTTCTCCAGGTCGAATGACCCCGGCTCGACCATGCTGGCCACGAAGAAGATCGACTTGCCGTCGTCGCGTTCACGGTGGTAGATCGAGTACTTACCGAAGGACAAGCCTTCCGCCTCGAGCGCGCCAACTACGGTCGGACCCGGCCAGCGCTCGCCGGACGCGATCAGTCGCAGCGCGACGATCTTCTGGCGCGCAGCGATCTTGCTTTGATCCTCGCCGGCTTCGGCACCCGTGTCTTCGGCGCTCTCGTCCCCGGCAGGTGTATCGGGCTGCAGCTCTTGTTGCTGCGAGTGGCCCATGACCTCATTCCGATCGATTGGCTGCGTGCGGACCCAGGGCTGACGCTGATCAGCCTCGGCACGCTCGTCCCGCGGGAGATCACGGAGGTCCTCCGGCAATTCGTCCAGCCGCGTCTGCATGCTGCGGTAGGGAACCTTGGTAGGAACGAATTCGTCGTCCCTGGCCGACGCCAGTTCGGGCTCTGCATCCGCAGGAATTTCCACGATCGGCGGGTTTCGGCCGGCTGTGCCGCGTTCGCGACGACTGGCGCGGATGGAGGGCAGGTCTTCCTGACGCACCGCCGGCGCCGCATCTTCGACGACAGCAGCGTTGGGATCCGTACCCTCCTCGGCCTCCGCCTCGCTTGTGGTCTGCAAACTGGAAGCACGGTCCTTTCTGCGTGACTCCCACCACCACAGTCCTGCCAGCAACAGCAGTCCGGCGCCAATCAGAATCCATCGCAACTCGCCCATCGCGGTTCCTTGGCTAGCTGGCGGCCATGCGCACCGCCTCGTCGACGTCCACGGCGACGAGGCGGGACACGCCTGGCTCGTTCATCGTCACACCGATGAGCTGCTGAGCCAGCTCCATCGTGCTCTTGTTATGGGTAATGAAGATGAATTGCACTCGCTCCGACATGTCGCGAACAATATCGCAGAAGCGGCCGACATTATGGTCGTCGAGCGGCGCGTCCACCTCGTCGAGCAGGCAGAACGGCGCCGGGTTCAGCTCGAAGATCGAGAACACCAGCGCCACCGCGGTCAGCGCCTTCTCGCCACCCGACAACTGGCTGATCGTCGCGTTGCGCTTGCCTGGCGGCCGCGCCATGACGGCAACCCCGGCCGACAAGGCGTCGTCGCCGACCAGTTCGAGATAAGCGCTGCCGCCGCCGAACAATCGCGGAAACTTTTCCTTCAGGCCCGTGTTGACACGATCATAGGTATCCTGGAAGCGCGCGCGGGTCTCCCGGTCGATCTTGCGTATCGCCTCATCGAGCGTGTTCAGGGCCTCAGTCAGGTCAGCAAACTGCCGGTCCAGGTACTCCTTGCGCTCCGTCTGTTCCTTGAGCTCGTCGATCGATGCGAGGTTGACCGCGCCAAGACGCTCTATCCTGGCGGTGACTTCCGCCAGCGAAACGTCCCAGGCCTCTGCCGTCGCTTCGGGCGGGATCTGCTCGCGGACCGTGCCGAGGTCCAGCCGCGTTGCTGCAAACTGCTCCAGCAGCGATTCGCGCCGAACCCGTGCCTCCTGCACGCCCATCCGGACCTGCTCCAGCGCTTCACGTGCCGAGTCCACCATTGACTCGCGCTCGATTCGCTGCTGTTCCTGCTCACGGATCTCCGCGTCCGCTTCATCCAGCGATCGCCGGGCTTCGGTCAGCTCCCTGTCGATCTCAAGCCGGTTTGCCAGAAGTTCCTTGAGTTGCCTCTCGAGCTGATCGATCGGGCTGTCGGCCGAGGCCAGCTGCAACTCGAGCTCCGCCCTGCGGGATTCGAACTGCTGCACCTGGCTGCGCACCCTCTCCAGGCTGTTGCGCACCGATGCGAGGGTCGAACGCTGGGATTCGACCCGTATTGCCACCTGCTGGGCGGCAGCCACATCAGCCTGCGCCCTGCTGCGGGCTTTCTCGAGCACCTGCCTCAGATGGTCGCGTTCCTGCTCCATCGGCCGGCGTCGGTCGTCGAGCGCCTGCATCTCGGCGAGTCCGCCTTCGAGCCGTTGCCGTGCCTCGCGAATCTCCGACTCGTCGGAGGCGATTGCCAGGTCGGCCTCGAGTCGCTCGGTGTGGAGCCGTGCAAGCCTCTGCGTCGACTGCTCCGCACGCGACCTGTAAGCCTCCAGCTGCCCGCGCACACTTGAATGCTCACGGTGCGAGTCGTTCACCTTGGACTGCAACGACTCACGGCTTTCCTCGTGCTGCAGCACATTGGCGCGCGCCTCCTCAAGCTCCTGCTCGATGGCTCGCACCCGCTCCTGGGCCGACTGAACTTCCTCACGCAATCCGCGTATTTCATGTTCCCGTTCGATGACACCGGCCCGTTCATCTGGGTCGCGACTGACCCTCAGCCAGTTCGGCCCGATCCAGACTCCATCGCGGGTGATGACAGATTCGCCGGTGCTCAAGCTGGCACGATGGGCCAGCGCCTGGGCCAGAGTTTCCACCGCTGTGACGCCGGAAAGCAACGAACGGACCGCCGCGGGTGCCTGGACCTTCTCGCCCAGGTCGCCGCCCAATCCGGCTCCACCTGCCGCGCCAGATCCGCTGACAAACGTTACCGCACCCGTTTGCAGGCCGCCGACCATCTCCGAGACCGCATCCAGCCCATCTACGACGACTGCCTCCAGATAGGAGCCCAGGACCGTCTCGACAGCCCGTTCCCAGCCGTGCTCGACCTCGAGTTCCTGTGCCAGTCGCGGACGACCGTCGAGGCCATGGCCGGCCAGCCAGTCGACTACTTTCCCGTCGGACTGCCCCAGCGCCGCGCGCTGCAACGCCTCCAGCGACACCAGCTTGCCACGACAATCCTGCAAGCCGTGACGCCCCTGCTCAAGCGAAGCGGAAGCGCGCCGCTCGCGCTCACGCCAGTCCTGCAATTGTTCGATGGCCTGTCGCAGCGACGCCTGCGCATCGGCATTGCGAGTCTGGGCCGCCACCTCGCCCGATTCGAGACCTTCCAGCAGCTCCGAAATGTCGGCTTCCGCCAGCGCTGCGCGGTCTGCCTCCAGCCGGTCCCGCTGAGCCAGTTGTCGTGAGAGGCGAAACTCCAGCTGCTCGATCCGGGTCCGCTCAACCATCGTCTTCCGCGACGCTTCCGACGCCGCGGAACTGAATTCCTCCCACCTCTGCTGCCAGGCCTGCATCGCCTGCTCGGCCGCCTGCAGTGCCTGATAGGAGGCCTGTTCGGTCGTCCTGGCCTGCTCCAGCTCCGGCTCGGCCGCGGTCAGTGACCCGGTCAGTTCGTCGACCTGTTCCTGGTCGCGCGTCAGCAGCGCGCTCGACTCGAGCAGCGCGTTACCGATCCCCTCGAGGTCGTTTCGCTGCCGTTGCCGCAATTCCCGCGAGTGCTGCAAGGACTGCTCCACCCGGCTGGCTTCGGCGCCCGCCTGGTAGTACCGCGCCTGCACGGCCGCGAGCGTATCGTTGCGTTCCGTGTGCAGCGCGCGCGCTTTCTCGATCTCTGACTCGACGCCGCGCAGTTCCGCGATAGCCGCCTGCAGCGCGGTATCGCGCTCGCGGACCAGCGCATCCTTGCCGGTAACGTCGCTATCCAGCTCGTTGAGCTTCAGTGCGAGCAGCTCGGCGTGGAGACGCCGCTCCTGTTCCTTGTACTCGCGATAGCGTCGAGCAATGCCCGCCTGGCGTTGCAGGTGCCGGATCTGCTTATCCACCTCTTCGCGCAGGTCGTTGAGGCGATCCAGGTTTTCGCGCGTGTGCGAGATACGGCTCTCCGTTTCCCGCCTTCGCTCCTTGTACTTGGAAATACCGGCCGCCTCTTCCAGGAAGGCGCGCAAGTCATCGGGCTTGGCCTCGATAAGCCGCGAGATCATTCCCTGCTCGATGATGGCGTAGCTGCGGGAGCCGAGTCCGGTGCCGAGGAAAAGCTGGGTGATGTCCTTGCGCCGACACTTGGAGCCATTGATGAAGTAGGTGGAAGAACCGTCCCGACCGACCTGGCGTTTCAGGGACACCTCGGCATAGCTCGCATAGGCGCCGCTGATTGCGCCATCGCTGTTGTCGAATATCAGTTCGACCGAGGCCGTTCCGACCGGCTTCCGTCCACCGGATCCATTGAAGATGACGTCGCTCATGGAGTCGCCGCGCAGGTGCTTGGCGGAAATCTCGCCCATGACCCAGCGCACGGCATCGATGATGTTTGACTTGCCGCAGCCGTTGGGCCCGACCACGCCGGTCAGGTTGCCGGGGAAATGCACCCCGGTGGGGTCAACGAACGACTTGAAACCGACGAGTTTGATCCTGGAAAGGCGCATCCTGGCCCTGCGTGTTGGGTTAATCCGGCCCGCCTGAGCGCGTAGCCCGGTAAATCCGCCTAGTGTAGATTATCGGACCTGTTTTGACGACGACTGGCAGGATCCGCTGATGGCATCCAAAGAAGCTCTGGGCGCAAGCTTGAACCGGCCGGGAAAGAACCTGGAGACCTTTCCCAATCCCTCGCCGGAGCGGGACTACACCATTCGGATGGAGATCCCGGAATTCACCTGCCTGTGCCCCAAGACCGGACAACCTGACTTTGCCACTCTGTCCCTCGAATATGTGCCCGACGAGCGCTGCGTCGAACTCAAGTCCTTGAAACTCTATATCTGGTCGTTTCGTGACCGTGGCGCCTTCCACGAGGCCGTCACCAATGAGATCCTTGCTGAACTCGTCGACGTGACCAT
Organism: uncultured Gammaproteobacteria bacterium; assembly: GCA_963715485.1. Classification (GTDB taxonomy): domain Bacteria; phylum Pseudomonadota; class Gammaproteobacteria; order Steroidobacterales; family Steroidobacteraceae; genus SG8-30. The sequence goes on along the minus strand of OY970244.1, from coordinate 1,982,774 downwards.
GCCTCGATTCATGAGGCTTTCCGCTCGTTTCAACGTACGCGGCGGAATTTACACTACGATAATCGTGGAACATCGCCTTAGCGGATGGTCCCCAGCCAGGCCCGTCGACCTGCCCTGAGGCGGCTTTGCAGTGGGCCGCCACAGCCGGCCCGATCGAATTCCCCCAGACTCGCCCGGCTGACCAGGAAATGGTCACTGGACGGCCCCGGCCCGGCCGCTATAATCCCGCGCTGCCCTGAAATTGGCACTGGAGAAAAGATGCCCGTAAAGAAGTCCGCGGCTGGAACCCGAAAGTCGAAGAAGCCGGCCACCAGGAAGGCTGGAGCTGCCCGCAAGGCCGCAGCACCGAAGGCCAAGGGAAAGGCAAAGACGAAGGCCAAGCGCCCGACCGCGCGCAAGGCGCCTGCCAAGAGCCCGAAGAAGCCAGCCAAGAGCCAGCAGAAACCCGCCCGAGCCAAGCCCACCAAGGCTTCCAGGGTAGCGGGCAAGACCAGGCGTGGCGCCAAAACGGTAGCCAAGCGCAAGGCCACCGCGACCCGCTCGAGCGCCAAGTCGGTTCGAACCAGGACCAAGGCGGTGCCTGCAGCACGCAAGTCTGCGACCAGGAAAGCCACCGTCAAGCCTGCGCCCAAGCCCGCGTCGAAGCCCGCGTCCGCCCCTCGAAGCCCGCGTCCAAGCCGACCAGGACGGCCCGGCGGCCGGCCGCAACGCCGCGCAGGGCCAAGCGTCCGCCCAAGGTTGTTGCCGTGCCATCACGCGCCCGGGCAGTCGTTGAAGTCGCCGAGGATGACGAAGGCTACGAACCGGATTCGCGCCACGACCTGCTGCTTGGGCCACGCAACGTCCAGCCCTACATCCAGCGGCGGGGCGAGACCTACATGAGCTCCGAGCAGCTCGGACACTTCCAGACAATCCTGACGAGCTGGAAGCGGGATCTCATGGAAGAGGTCGATCGCACGGTAACCCACATGAAGGACGAAGCGGCCAATCCGCCGGATCCAAACGACCGCGCCACGCTCGAATCCGAGTTTGCGCTCGAGCTACGCACCCGGGACAGGGAACGCAAGCTGATCCGCAAGATCGAGGAAGCCATCAAGCGGATCGAGGACGGCAGCTACGGCTATTGCCTCGAGACGGGGGAACCCATCGGAGTCAAGCGCCTCGAGGCGCGGCCGGTGGCAACTCTTTGCATCGAGGCCCAGGAGCGGCGTGAGCGGCGCGAGCGGCAGTACGGCGATCGCGACGACTGGTATCGCTGACCCGGCCGAAGCGGAACCGACCAGCACGACTGGCGAGAGCTACTGTGGGCGCTTCGCGCCCTCCCCAACCGGAGACCTCCATCTCGGGTCGCTGCTGACGGCGACTGGAAGTTACCTGGCCGCCCGAAGCAGCCACGGCCGGTGGCTGGTTCGCCTCGAGGACATCGACCGGGCGCGGGAAATCCAGGGCGCCGCTGACCGTATCCTGCGCACTCTCGAGCTTTTCGGCTTCGAGTGGGACGGCGAAATCGCTCGCCAGAGTAATCGGACTTGCCTCTATGACGCGGCGCTCGAGCGCCTGCAACATCAGGACCTCGTCTTTCCATGTTCCTGCACCAGGCGAACGCTGGGCCACCTTCCTCGCGGCAGTGACGGTGAAGCGATCTATCCAGGCACATGCCGACACGGCGCCAGCCCCGCTCCGTTACCACCGGCATGGCGGTTCCTGACCGGCGAGCCAGGGGTCACGATCGGATTCGACGATCTGCTTCAGGGTTGGTTTGAACAGGACGTCGCCGCAACGGTTGGTGACTTCGTCGTGCGCCGCCGGGACGGCTTCTGCGCCTACCAGCTGGCAGTGGTGGTCGACGATGCCGAGCAGGGTGTCACCGACGTGGTCAGAGGCTGCGATCTCCTCGACAACACTCCTCGCCAGATCCTCCTGCAACGGGCGCTGAACGTACCAACGCCGAGATACTGTCACCTGCCCCTGGTCACCGAGCCGGATGGCTCAAAGCTGTCGAAGCGACTGCGATCCGTTCCCATCGACCCGTCACGGGCCCCGGAGATGCTGCACGGAACCCTGGTAATGCTGGGGCAGAATCCCCCTGCCGGGCTGGTCGCGGCCGACCTGCGGACCCTGTGGGCCTGGGCGCTGGAAAACTGGACCCTCGCGCCGATGCGCGGCGTTCCACGAGTCTGTCCCTGACGTCCGGACTTGGGTACTGCCGGCTTTGGCAGTAAGGTATCGTTTACGGGGCAGGTCAATGAGTGGCCAGGCAGCCCTTGAATCCGGCATGTCGCCAGTTGACGGTATGCCGGCGGACAACCGGAGGCGCCGATGAACGAGCCCCGCGTCATCAAGAAGTATCCGAACCGTCGTCTCTACGATACGGTCGACAGCAAATACATCACCCTGGCCGACATTCGCCGGCTGGTGCTGGAACGGGTCGACTTCGTGGTCATCGACAAGAAGTCCGAAGAGGACATTACCCGTAGCATCCTGCTACAGGTTATCGCCGAGCAGGAGCACGAAGGCGAGCCGATGATGAGCGAGGACTTCCTGTCCCAGGTCATCAGGGCCTACGGCGGGGCCATGCAGGGGTTCGTGGGAAGCTACCTGGAGCAGAGCCTCAAGTTGTTCACGGCTCAGCAGCAGCAGCTGCGCGACCGGATGCGTTCGATGGTCGGCATGGAACCTTTCGGCACGGCGAGCGGGCTGGCGGAAAGAAACCTCGCCCAGTGGAAGGCCCTGCAGGACCAGATGATGGAAACCATGCTGGGCGGCAAGCCTCCGTCCGGCCGGCGCGAGCCTGACGAGTAGGCGTCGCCAGGGCGAGAACCCCTGCCCCAAACTAAAAGGGCCCCTCGAAGGGGCCCTTTCGCGTGACCTCGCGGTCCCTGGCCGAAGCCTATTCCATTCCGCGCATGCTCAGGCGGATACGCCCCTGGCGGTCCACCTCCAGCACCTTGACCTTGACCACGTCGCCTTCCTTGAGCTTGTCGCCGACGCGCTCGACGCGCTCCTCGGAGATCTGCGAAATGTGCACCAGTCCATCCCGTCCCGGGAGGATGGTGACGAAAGCACCGAAGTCCATGAGCCTCGCGACCCGGCCCTCGTAGATGGTGCCGACCTCGACGTCGGAAGTGATCATCTTGATCCGCCGTTCCGCCTCGCGGCCGGCCGAACCATCAACCGCAGCGATCTTGACGGTGCCGTCGTTCTCGATGTCGATCGTCGTGCCGGTCTCCTCGGTAATCTGCCGGATGACTGCGCCACCCTTGCCGATCACGTCGCGGATCTTTTCCGGGTCGATCTTCATGGTGATGATCGTCGGCGCCCATTCGGACATCTCCGGGCGGGGCTTGTCGAGCACCTTGTTCATCTCGCCGAGGATATGCAGGCGCCCCTCGCGGGCCTGTTCGAGCGCGACCTTCATGATCTCGGGTGTGATGCTCGTGATCTTGATGTCCATCTGCAGGGCGGTTATGCCCTCGGCAGGACCCGCAACCTTGAAGTCCATGTCACCGAGGTGATCCTCGTCGCCAAGGATGTCGGTCAGCACTGCAAACCGATCGCCTTCCTTGACCAGGCCCATCGCCACGCCCGAGCACGGTGACTTGATCGGCACGCCGGCGTCCATCAGCGCCAGGCTGGTGCCGCAGACGCTGGCCATCGAGCTCGAGCCATTGGACTCGAGGATCTCGGACACCACGCGCAGGACGTAGGGAAACTCGGTGAGGTCGGGCATGACCGCGAGAATGCCGCGGCGTGCCAGGTTTCCGTGCCCGATCTCGCGCCGCTTGGGTGAGCCCATGAAACCGGTCTCACCAACGCTGAACGGCGGAAAATTGTAATGCAGCATGAATGGTTCACGGCGCTCGCCGGTCAGCGCATCGACGATCTGCGCGTCGCGCCCGGTACCCAGCGTGGTGGTAACCAGCGCCTGCGTCTCGCCACGGGTAAACAGCGCCGAGCCATGTGTACGCGGCAGCATGCCGACCTCGACGTGGATCGGCCGGACGGTACGGGTGTCACGACCGTCGATTCGCGGCTTGCCGTCGAGGATTCGGCCGCGGACCAGCCGGTACTCGAGCCAGAACAACTCCTGGTCGACTTCGTCCTTGGTGAACTTCGGACTGTCGCCCGCGCATAGCGCTGCGACCGTCGCCGCCTTCACCTCGCTGATCTTCGCGTGGCGGGCCTGCTTCTCGACGATCGCGTAGCCTTCGTTCATGCCGGCTTCGGCCTGGGCGGCAACCGCCTGCTTCAACTCCGTGTTCGGAGCGGGCGGTGTCCAGTTCCACTTGGGCTTGCCAGCCTCTGCCACGAGCTTCTCGATGGCGTCGATCGCAACCTGCATCTGCTGGTGGCCGAACAGCACCGCGCCGAGCATCACTTCTTCGGGCAGGACCTTGGCCTCGGACTCAACCATCAGCACGCCTTCACGTGTCCCGGCGACGACGAGATCCAGCTGCGATTCGGTCTTGGTCTCGGTGGCGGTCGGGTTCAAGAGGTACTGGCCATCCTTGTACCCGACCCGCGCCGCAGCAATCGGGCCCTGGAAGGGCAAACCCGACAACGCCAGCGCAGCAGAGGCGCCGAGCAGGGCCGGGATGTCGGTATCCACTTCGGGATTGATCGAAATCACGGTCGCGACGACCTGGACTTCGTTGTAGAAATCATCCGGGAAAAGTGGCCGGATAGGCCGGTCGATCAGCCGCGACGTCAGCACCTCCTTCTCGGAGGGGCGACCTTCACGCTTGAAGAAACCACCGGGGATCTTGCCGGCGGCATAGGTCTTTTCCTGGTAGTTGACCGTCAGCGGGAAGAAGTCGCGTCCTGCGACGGCCTCCTTCCTGGCCACGGCGGTCACGAGTACGACGGTGTCGGACATGGTCACGAGCACGGCGCCATTGGCCTGGCGCGCCATGCGGCCAGTCTCCAATGTCACCGTGTGCGCGCCAAATTTGAAAGTCTGCTGGGCAACGCTCACGCTGGATACCTCGTCAAAGTGCGGTGTAGGGGCTTGTCGGGACGCCCAGGCTGCGGGCGCCTCCGGACGGCGCGGCTATCAGCGGCGCAGGCCCAGGTCGGCCACGATCTTGGTGTAACGATCGGGCACGTTCGCCTTGAGGTAATCGAGCAGCTTGCGCCGCTGGGCCACCATCTTTAGCAGGCCGCGACGCGACGCGTGGTCGCTCTTGTGCGCGGCGAAATGGCCGGTCAGGCCGTTGATGCGCTCGGAGAGCAGTGCGATCTGCACTTCCGGCGAACCGGTGTCCTTGGTGTTTACGCGGAACTTGCTGACAAGCTCGGCCTTTTGCTCGGTCTTGAGTGGCATTTGCAGAAAAAACCTTTCGTGATAACTCAGTAACTTACCTATTAGCGAAGCCCGGCATTTTAACCGCGCGGGCTGCCCGCCTCAAGCAGCTTCGGCGTCCCGTCCGGCCCTCCCAGGTCCAGCATGATCCGGACCGGAGCCAGGCGACGACCCTCGGGTGTCATCTGGCCGACCCCGAGAAACAGTCCGCCGGGGCCATAGATGCGTACACGTGCCCCGCCGGGACCCTCGGCGAACACCGCCTGCCCCTGCAGGACATGGGCCTGCTCCGCCACGCCCACCGCCACCGATGGCCAGTGCTGAAGGGCGAAATCCGGTCCGTGGAGCAGCCTGTCCAGCGCCTGCTCGCCACCGTCCTGCAATACGCTCTCAAGCTCCTCGAGACCCCACATGCGCTCGTCCCGAAAAGGGCCCAGCTGGGTCCTGCGCAGGCCGGCGACATGACCAGCCGTCGCCAGCGCCCGGGCAATGTCCTCGACCAGGCTGCGGATGTAGGTGCCTTTGCTGCAGCGGACCTCCAGAGAGATTCGCCGCCCGTCCCAGCCGCTGCGATGGAGCGCGTGGATGGTCACGGTGCGAGGCTCACGTGGTACCTCGATGCCCTTGCGCGCCAGCTGGTACAGCCTCTGGCCATCCTGCTTCAGCGCCGAGTACATCGGCGGGACCTGCTGGATCGGCCCCAGGAAGCCCTCCAGGACCGCATCGATCGCGGCATCGTCAAGCTCCGGGACCGGCAGGGTCTCGACTACCTCGCCCTCGGTGTCCCCGGTTGCCGTCCGCGCGCCAAGCTGGGCCTCTACCAGGTACGTCTTGTCGGCGTCGAGCAGCATGCCTGCCGCCTTGGTCGCCTGCCCGAAACACACCGGCAGCATGCCACTGGCGAGCGGATCCAGGCTGCCCGTATGACCTGCCTTGCGGGCCCGGAACGTGCGCCGCACCCGCTGCAGAGCGGCGTTGGACGACAGCCCCGCGGGCTTGTCCAGCAGCAGGATGCCGTTTAAGTCACGCCACACGACCCGCGTGCGCGCCTGCCGGCCGGCGGCGGCTTCCGTCATTCGTCCTCGCGCTCCGGCTCGTGCCGGCGCTCGTCGTCGGCGACTGCCTCGGAGATCAGCGAAGAAAGGCGCGCGCCACGCTCGATGCTCTCATCGATCTTGAAATCCAGCTCGGGGGTGACCCGCAAGCGCAACTGGCCGCGCAGCTCGTGGCGCAGGAAGCCGGTCGCGTGGCGCAGGGCCTCGAGCGTCGCCTGCGCGTCGCCCTGCCCCGCGAATGGCGTGAAGAACACCCGCGCATGGGTCAGGTCACGCGAAACTTCAACCGCCGTGATGGTCACCTGGCCGACCCGGGGGTCCTTTACTTCGCGACGTACCAGCTCTGCGAGCAGCCGCTTCAGCTGTTCCTCGACCCGGCGCGAGCGCGAAAACTCCTTCGGCACAGCGATCCCGGCCTCAGAGCTTGCGCGCGACTTCGATGCGGTTGAAGCACTCGATCTGGTCGCCGACGCGTATGTCGTTGTAGCCCTTCACACCGATGCCGCACTCGGTCCCGGAGCGTACTTCGCCCGCGTCATCCTTGAACCGCTTCAAGGACTCCAGTTCGCCCTGGAAGATGACTACGTTGTCCCGCAGCACGCGGATCGGATAGTTGCGACGCACCATGCCGTCCACCACCAGGCAGCCTGCGACGGTGCCGAACTTGCTCGAGCGGAACACTTCGCGGACCTCGGCCAGCCCGACGATCTGTTCCTTGACCTCCGGTGCCAGCATGCCGGTCATCGCAACGCGCAGGTCATCGATGGCCTCGTAGATCACGCTGTAGTAGCGGACGTCTACATGCTGTTCCTTGATCGCCGCGCGGGCCGCAGCATCGGCACGAACGTCGAAGCCGATGATCTGCGCTTTCGAGGCGGCCGCCAGCATCACATCCGATTCGGTGATGCCGCCGACTCCGCTGGCGATGACCTTGACGGTGACTTCATCGGTCCCCAGCTTGGTCAACGCCTCGGTCAGCGCCTCGGCCGAACCCTGGACGTCTGCCTTGACCAGCACCTGGACGCTCTGCCGGCCTTCCTCGCCCATCTGCGAGAAAACGTCCTCGGCCTTTTGTCCGGCCTGTCTGGCCAGCCTGACGTCGCGGAACTTGCCCTGGCGATACAGCGCAACTTCCCTGGCCTTGCGCTCGTTCTCAACCACCAGCAGTTCGTCGCCTGCATTCGGTGGCGCGGACAGGCCCAGCACCTGTACCGGCAACGACGGTCCGACGGACTTGACCGGCGCTCCCGTCTCGTCAAACAGCGCGCGGATACGCCCGAACTGCTCGCCGGCCAGGATGGTGTCGCCAACCTGTAGCTTGCCGCGCTGGACCAGCACCGTTGCGACTGCGCCACGGCCCTTCTCTATGCTTGCCTCCAGGACCACGCCGGCTGCCGCTCCCTCCGCAGAAGCCTTGAGCTCCAGCACTTCGGCCTGCAGCAGGATGGATTCGAGCAGCTTTTCGATGCCCTCGCCGGTATGCGCCGAGACGTTGACGAATATCGTATCGCCGCCCCAGCCCTCGGCAATCACGTTCTCCTGCGACAGCTCTGACTTGACGCGCTCGGGATCCGCATCCGGCTTGTCGATCTTGTTGACCGCTACGATCATCGGCACCCCGGCAGCCCGGGCGTGCTGCACCGCTTCCTTGGTCTGCGGCATGACGCCATCGTCGGCTGCGACGACCAGGATGACGATGTCGGTAACCTGGGCGCCGCGCGCGCGCATCGCGGTGAAGGCGGCATGGCCTGGCGTGTCTAGGAAGGTGATCACGCCCTTGGGCGTGTTCACGTGGTAGGCGCCGATGTGCTGGGTAATGCCGCCGGCTTCTCCTGCTGCGACCTTGGTACGCCGAATGTAGTCGAGCAGCGAAGTCTTGCCGTGGTCGACATGGCCCATGATGGTCACGACCGGCGGTCGTGCTACGACCTCGCCGGTCGAGATGATGCCGGCCTGCAGCTCGTCCTCGACCTGGCTTTCCTTCAGCGCGACCGCCGTATGTCCCATTTCCTCGACCACCAGTACCGCCGTATCCTGGTCGATGGGCTGGTTGATGGTCGCCATCACGCCCATGTTCATCATGGACTTGATGACGTCCGTCGCCTTGACCGCCATCTTCTGCGCTAGTTCGCCAACAGTAATGGTTTCGCCGATGCTGACTTCGCGCTTGATCGGCTGGGTCGGCAGCTGGAATTCCTGTCGCTGGTCCGACTGGACGGTCGCCCGACGGCCGCCGCCGCGCGTCCTGCCCTTGCGGTGCTTGGCCGACAACCCGCCGGCGATGTGCAACTCCTCGCGGCCGTAGCGCGTCGGCTTCCCGTCCTTTTCGGCACGACGGGCCTTTTCAGCCTTTTCCTCACGCTCACGGCGCTCGCGATCGACCTTCTCGCGCTCCTTCTTCTCGGCCTCACGGCGGGCTTCCTCGTCGGCCGCGGCCTTGCGGCGCTGTTCGTCCTCGGCCTGGCGACGGGCCTCCTCGTCATGGCGTTGCCGGTCCTTGGCCTGCAACTCGCGCTGCCGGGCATCCTCTTCCTCACGGCGCGCTGCCTCCTCGGCCTCGCGCGCGCGGTCGACTTCCTCCTGCGCGGCCCGCGCCTGCTCCTCGAGTACGTCGCGCTTGATGTAGGTCCGCTTGGCGCGTACTTCGACCTGAACCATGCGCGCCTTACCCATGGCGGCGGCGACCTTGATCTCCGACTGGGCCCGCCGCTTGAGCGTGATGCGCCGTGGCGCCGCGGCGCCCTCTTCCTTGCCGTGCGCCTTGCGCAAGTGCGTCAACAGCTCGAGCTTGGCGTCCTCGCTGATGGTGTCGTCAGCGCCGCCGACCTTGATGCCGGCTTCCTCGAACTGCGCCAACAGCTTGTCGACCGGAACCTTCAGGATCTCGGCGAACTGCGTTACGGTGACTTCTGCCATTCCTGCCTACCCCGTGACCCTTGTCAGGCCTGCTCAGCGTTCTCAAACCAATGGGCGCGCGCCGCCATGATCAGCTTCCCCGCGCGCTCTTCGTCGAGTCCTGGTACGTCCGCAAGCTCGTCGGTTGCCTGCTCCGCCAGGTCGTCGCGGGTGCGGATGCCGCGCGCCGCCAGCTCATAAGCCAGCTCGGTGTCCATGTCTTCCAGGTCGAGCAGGTCCTGCGCCGGTCCCGACTGCTCGACCTTTTCCTCGCTGGCGATCGCCTGCGTGAGCAGCACATCGCGGGCGCGGTTGCGCAATTCCTCGACGATGCCCTCGTCGAACTCCTCGATTCCGACCAGCTCGGTCGTCGGCACGTAGGCGATTTCCTCGATCGTGGAAAAGCCTTCCTGCACCAGGATCGTCGCGACATCCTCGTCCACGTCGAGCGCCTTCATGAACAGGGCTCGCAGCTCCAGCTGTTCGCTCTCGCTCTTCTCCGTAGCGGCCTGCTCGGACATGACGTTCAGTCGCCAGCCGGTCAGCTCGCTCGCGAGCCGCACGTTCTGGCCACCGCGACCGATGGCTTGCGACAGGCGGTCCTCGGCGACCGCAATGTCCATCGCGTGCGCGTCCTCGTCTACGACGATCGAGGTGACCTCGGCCGGTTGCATCGCGTTGATGACGAACTGGGCCGGGTTGTCGATCCAGGGAATGATGTCGACGCGTTCGCCGGCAATCTCGTTGGAAACGGCCTGCACCCTGGAGCCTCGCATGCCGACGCAGGCGCCGACGGGGTCAATGCGCGGCTCCAGGCTCTTGACGGCGATCTTGGCCCTCGCGCCCGGGTCACGAGCCGCGCCGAGGATCTGGATCAGGCCCTGCCCAACCTCGGGCACCTCGATCTTGAACAACTCGACCAGGAATTCAGGAGCGGTCCGCGACATGAACAACTGGGGTCCGCGGATTTCCGAGCGGACCTCGCGCAGCAGCGCCTTGATCCGATCCTGCGGCCGAGCAATTTCCCGCGGAATCATGTGTTCACGTGGAATGAAGCCCTCGGCATTGCCGCCTAGATCCACGAAGACACCGTTGCGATCCACGCGCTTGACCGTACCCGAGACCAGCGTCATGGCGCGGTCCTTGTATTCCTCGACGACCTGCGCCCGCTCCGCCTCGCGCACCTTCTGGACGATGACCTGCTTGGCGGTCTGCGCAGCGATGCGGCCGAAGATGACCGACTCCATCGGCACCTCGACATATCCGTCTACCACGGCGGCGGGATCGACATCGAGGGCATCCTCGAGCCGCAGTTCGTGTTCCGGCACTTCCAGCTCGCTCGAATCGTCCGCGAAGACTTTCCAGCGGCGAAATGTCTCGTATTCGCCCGTCTTCCGGTCGATTGCGACCCTCACCTCGATGTCCTCGCCGTGCTTGCGGCGGGTCGCCGAGGCCAGCGCCGCCTCGAGTGCCTCGAAAATGATTTCGCGTGCGACGCCCTTCTCGTTGGAAACGGCCTCGACGACTTCAAGGATCTGCCTGTTCATAGTCCGGTAATCCCGTCTTTACACTGCCGCCCTCAGGCGACCAGCCTTGCCTTATCGATCTGCACCAGCGGCAGGCGCCATGTGCGCCCGTCCACCTCCATGATCAGCTCCTCGCCCTCGACGGCGACCAGCTGCCCCTTGAACCTCTTCCTGCCCTCGAGCGGCGCGGCCAGCTCAAGCCGCACCTCACTGCCGAGGAAGCGCTCGAAATGAGCACGCTTCCGCAGCGGCCGGTCAAACCCGGGCGATGACACCTCGAGCTCGTAGGCCCGCTCGATGGGGTCGGCCGTGTCCATCACGGCGCTGACGGTCCGGCTCACTTCCGCACAGTCATCAACCGTCACGCGCTCGCCATCGGTCCGGTCGATGTAAACCCGCAGCAGGGCCCGCCTCGAGGCCGGGCTGAACTCCAGTTCCACGAGTTCGTAGCCTGCCGCCTCGATGGCCGGCTCGAGTAGCCTTATCAGCCGTGCCTTCATGGGCCTCCGTACGACGCCTCCGGCCGTCCGGGCCGCCAACAAAAAATGGGCCTGAGGGCCCATTTTTCGTTCTACTCCGCGGCCGGTCCGCGGCCCCAGGCCGTCACCCCGCCGCCACCACGAGCCAGCCAGGCATCGCGATGGAAACAAAAAGGCCCCGCGAGGGGGGCCTTCTCTCGAAAACCTCGATTCCGGGGAACCGCCACCGGGCCTCGCTGCCCGGACCGCGGCATGCTCAAGCTGCCCCGACCGCGCGCGATTATAGAGCAACGAGCCCCGATTTCTCAATGGCTTGTGCTTGCGGGCACCCAGAAGCCGGTACCAGCCTTTCAGGCAGGCAACGTCAGTTCGGCGCCGCTGACGATCACCCCGTCGTGGTCGGCGTAGACGTGGTCACCCTGATGAAAGGTGATTCCGGCAAAGCGCACCGCCACGTCGCGATCGCCGTGCCCGCGTTTTTCGCTGCGCCTGGGGTGAGCGGCCAGCGCCATGACGCCAAGGTCGAGCTGACCCAGCCGACGCGTGTCCCGGACACAACCATTGACGATGACGCCGGACCAGCCGTTCGCCACCGCCTTCTCGCCGAGCAGGTCCCCCAGGAGCGCGCATTGCAGCGAACCCCCGCCGTCCACGATCAATACCCGGCCCTGGCCCGGCTCGCCGACGGCTTCCCTGACCCTGGAGTTGTCCTCGAGGCACAGGATGGTGGCGACGCGGCCGCCAAAGCAGAGACGGCCGCCGAAGTGGCGCAGGATCGGTTCGGCGACCTGCACGCCCGGGTAGGCGTCTGAAAGGTCCGTGGTCGCCGGGACTGCATTGCTCGAATTCATTCGTCCTGCCCTCTCTCCGCCTGCCCACTGCCGCCGAGATGCTACGGCCCACCGCGCGACGATAACAGGGGGCCCGCCGCAAATCGCGCTCGCGATACCGTGCGACTTCGCACGTGCGCGGGCAAAGCCCCTAAACTGGTACTTCACGCATAGGAGTCCTGCATGGCGGCCGAGGAAAGAATCCACTACCGGACCTGCCATTTGTGCGAGGCCATCTGCGGGGTCGAAATCCATGTCCGCGGGCCCGAGATAGTCTCGATTCGGGGCGACCGGGCCGACCCGTTCAGCCGTGGACATATCTGCCCCAAGGCGGTGGCCCTCAAGGACGTGCACGAGGACCCGGACCGGCTGCGGCATCCGGTGCGCCGGACGGGAGACGGATGGAAGCGCATTTCCTGGGACGAGGCCCTGGACGAAGTCGCGAGCCGGCTGGTGGAGATCCAGTCGCGTAGCGGCAAGGATGCGGCCGCGACGTATTTCGGCAACCCCCAGGTTCATAGCTACACCGCCCTGCTGGGCGGAACCCTGTTCGCCCGCGCGCTGCGCAGCTACAACCGGTTCACCGCAACCTCAGTGGACCAGCTGCCGCACCATTTCGCCGCATACTTCATGTACGGCCACCAGCTGCTGATCCCCATCCCCGACCTCGACCGGACGCAGTTCCTGCTGGCGATCGGCGCCAATCCGGTGGTTTCCAACGGCAGCCTGATGACGGCGCCAGACGTTGCGAAACGCCTGAAGGCGATTCGCCAGCGCGGCGGTCGGATCGTGGTCATCGACCCGCGCCACACCGAGACCGCCAGGCTTGCCGACGAGCATCATTTCATCCGCCCAGGCACGGACGCACTGCTGCTGCTGGGGATATTGAACGTGATCTTCTCCGAGGCCCTGGCACGGCCGGGACGGCTGGCAGCGATGTTGACCGGCGTCCAGCAGATCGAGCGAATTGCTGCTGATTACCCGCCGGAAAGAGTCGCCCCGGCAACCGGAATCTCCGGCGAGAGTATTCGCCTCCTCGCCCGGGCTTTCGCCGGCGCCGAATCCGCCGTCTGCTATGGGCGGATGGGCGCGTCCACCCAGCGCTTCGGCGCGCTGACGCAATGGCTGATCCAGGTCCTGAACGTGGTGACCGGCAACCTCGACCGTGCCGGCGGCGCCATGTTCACGCGTCCGGCATTCGACGCCATCGGCCTGGCCAGCGGGTTGGGCCAGCGAGGTGCCTATGACCGGCGCCGGACGCGCGTACGCGGGCTGCCGGAGTTCGGCGGCGAATTCCCGGTCGCCGCCCTGGCCGAGGAGATCCTGACGCCCGGCCAGGGACAGATCCGGGCACTGGTAACTTCCGCGGGCAATCCGGTGCTTTCGACGCCGAACGGCAAGCGACTGGAAGAAGCGCTCGCGAGCCTGGAGTTCATGGTCTCCGTGGACTTCTATGTCAACGAGACGACTCGCCACGCGCACATCATCCTGCCGCCGACCTTTGCGCTGGAGCGCGACCACTACGACCTGATCTTCCACGCGCTGGCCATCCGCAATACCGCCAAGTACTCGCTGCCACTGTTCGATCCGCCAGCGGATGCGCGGCAGGATTGGCAGATTTTTGCGGAGCTGAAGCAGCGAATCGAGGCCCGGGACCCGCAACGGCGGGCCGGGCTGCGCGCGCGGCTGGCGTCCGGCTGGCTGACGCCACGGCGGACGCTTTCTCTGGGACTGCGCTTCGGACCTTATGGCCCGCGGTGGAACCCCTTCGCCAGGGGCGTCACCCTTGGGCGGCTGGCGAAACAACCACATGGCGTGGATCTGGGACCCCTGGAGCCCTGCCTGCCGGGGAGACTGGCGACTGCCGACCAGCGCATCGACCTGGCACCGAAGCTGCTGGTCCAGGACCTGGCCCGGCTGGGCGAATTGCCAGGCTCGGGTGAGGTTCGCAATGCAGGGGAGTTGCTGCTGATCGGGCGACGCGACCTGCGGACCAACAACTCCTGGATGCACAACAGCCTGCGCATGGTGAAGGGACCGCCGCGTTGCACATTGCTGATGAACCCGCAGGACGCACTGCGGCGCGCCATCACTGACGGTTCAATCGCACAGGTCGCGTCGCGAACCGGCCGGGTGGAGATCCAGGTCGAACTGACGGACGACTTGATGCCCGGCGTGGTCAGCATTCCGCATGGCTGGGGCCACCATCGCCCCGGTATCCGACTGGGCGTGGCAAGTGACCATGCGGGAGTCAGCGTCAACGACCTGACCGACGAGAACGTACTCGATGAGTTGTGCGGGAATGCGGCCCTGAACGGCATACCGGTAACGGTCCGAGCCGCCGGGCGCGCATCCGCTGCGACGGCGCTGGCCTGACGCCCGGCCGGGGCGCAACCCGGACTATGCGTCGGCGCGAGCCGCATAGTGAGCGAAGGTCGCCCTTGCGCGCGGCCCCTGCCAGCGCTTCGGCGGGCGTAACTGTTTCTCTCCCGGTGTCCCGCAAGTCTTGCAGCGCGGGCGAAATTCGGCCAGCAGCCTTTCCGCCAGCCCCTGGCCCGACAGCTGCGGCAGGTCGAGTTCCGCCCAGCGCCGGCAGCGGGGGCAATAGCAGGCCAGCTGGTAGCCATGCCGCGACAGGTCCGAGAGCGTCGCCAGTCGAATCGGATTGATGTTGTCCATGCGCGAATTCTGCGCAGGGGGGTAGCTCAGGGCGTGAACCACCCTGCGGCGCCTTGATGCTCAGGCCGCAGCGGCACTGCTCTGGCCGGTCAACTGTTTACGAGAACCGCAGTATCGCTCTGACGGCAGCTGGACCAGACAGCACAGTTTCCTACCAGTTCTTCTTACCGCTCTTCACCGTCACCTCTCCACTGCCGGTGGCGACCTGGTGACAGTTCAGGCAACTGCCGTTGTGCTTGATGACGAAGTCGCTCTTGCTGCCGGTGGCGTAATGCATGCTGTGGGCAATGTTGGCGATCGGGTCAAGTCCCTCTTCTTCGCTGTGGCAAGTCTTGCAGTCGGTCGGAATGATCGTAACCTTGCCTTCGATGCTGCGATGCTCGAGCGCCTGTAACTTGTCCTTCAGCAGCATCGTTCCCTTGTGACAGGACACGCAGCCTTCCGGATACGGATCGGGGCTGGTAATGCCGGGTAGGTCAGGCACGTCGTTTTCGGCACCAGCTACCGGGGCGGCCGGCACGAACTGCAGGCACACCACCAGGGTGGCGCTACCCAGTGCAACAGCAAGACGCATGTTCATGATGTGCTCCTTGTCTCCATGTCAACGGATCTCGTCCCTTCCGGCAGCCGCAATGCCTCGCTTCGCTCGCGCCAGAGTGTGCCGCACAGCAGGTCACCAATCGGATAGGTGATGTTGAAGTTGTAGTGCGCCATCAGCCTGGGATCGTGATGAAGCTGGTGCAGGCGCTTCAACCTTCGCACGACGGGCAGGCGCCCCAAGCGGCTGGCCTCAGGCAGGTGATAGCTGAGGTGCAGGACCTCGTAGTTCAGAAAGTAGGCGACCGCGGTCGCGACGAACAGCCATGCCACATTTGGGCTCGCCAGCCAGCCGAGCAGGAGCCCGACAGGCAAGGCGAAGCAAAGCAGGAAGAAAGCGATCATCACTGCCGGAAACAGCACGGCCTTGAGGTCCCGGATTCCGTCCAGCGCCATGCACTCACTGGTGAAGAATCGATGGTGCTGACCGGCGTGACGCTCGTAGATCAGCTTCAGCCCACGGCTTGGATGGTGCATGGGTCCGCGGTGCCCGAAGTATTCCGTCAGGTTCGCGTACAGGAACGTCAGCGGCACTGTCAGCCATTCGAGCGCACTGATGTCGCCGAGCGAATTTACCGCGACGATGATGACTGCGGCGCCGACGCCAAAAGTGAAGACGACGTGCGCGATACCCTGGTAACGCGGCCCGATGTGACCGAGTCGGTATTCACTGCGGTAATCGAAAACCTGCGTCAGCGAACTACCCATAGACCACGCTCCCAGGGTCTAGGATCACTCATTTTGCAGCGCAGTATCCATAATGGTTTACACCGTCTGCATTCACCCGGTATCGGACCAGACAAAGACGCTCGCGGGATGCTCACTGGCTCTCACCGGTCTGCCCCGGTCTCCGCGAGCAGGTACACGGCGAACGTGCCCAGCCAGTGCCCGCCGGCATAGTTCTCACCGGTCACGGCCGGCAGCGCAGCCCGGGCGTGTTCCCGCGATGTCTTCAGCAACGTCGAGCATCTGGCATCACCGGGCGGCAGTCCCGCTGCCATGCCGCGCAGCATCCAGGCGCGACTGAGATTGAGGCCGTCCAGATGCGCGAGCCTTGGATCCGCGCGGTCGCTGACCTCAACGGGACGCAGCCACGCGGTCGTGCCATCGGCCGGTAGCGCGGGCAGGAAGCCCTGCAGCCACTCTGCGAATTCAAGTGGCTGCAGAATCCGGCGCATCAGGTCCGCTTCCCCGAGGCAGGGCGACAGGAAATCTTCGCCGGACGGCTCGTAGGCAAGCGGGCCGTCCTTGTCCGACAGGTAGAACTCGCGCGATTTGGCCCCGATCAATCCGGAAATTGACCGGTCTCCAACCAGGACAGCCCAATCGTGTACCAGCCCGAATGCAAAGGCGGTCTGCGTGTGTTCGCCGACCCGGATGGGATGGCGCAACTTGGGAAGCCAGCTTGCCAGGCCACTTGCTGCAGCCCGCTCAAGGGGCTCCAGCAAGCCAGCCCACAGCGCCGCCTGCGGATCGTCCCAGCAGCGGATCTCCCGACAAAGCTGCAACAACCACGCCAGCCCGTAGGGCCGTTCAAAGGCAGTCCGGCCAGGTTCCTGCAAGTAGCGCAGCTCGCCGGAAATGTTCTCAGTCGTCAGGCTTCTTGCCAGCGCCGAACGTGCCATGGGGCTGAACGCGGCGCCAGGGAAGCGGCGCACAAGTCGCGCCAGCAACCAGTGCCCGTGCACCGCAGAGTGCCAGTCGTAGCAGCCGTAGAACGCGGGCGTCAACTCTCGCGGTGGCCTGGCGTCGGCGTCGCCCCGCATGAAGTGGGAGATCTTGTTCGGGTACTCACGGTGCACGCAGTCCAGCGCGAGACGGGCAAATCGGGCCGCTGTGGCCTCATCGAGTGCCGTCGCGGGGTCGCCGGCAACCCCTTCGCCTCCCGGCATCAAGCGTGTCCGGACAGGCTGCGCAAAAGGAAAATCAGGCCCACGACAATGAACGCGCCGTAGAACCCGGCGAGCGCCACATAGGCCAGGCCACCAGCCAGTTTCAGAAGTTCCCGCATGACGGTTCTATCGTCGCCAAAATGACCGTTCCGTGCAACCCGTCGTTGGCGATTGGTGCCATCTCGGCTAGCCTCTTGGGTTCGTGAGCCAAACCAGGATGTGTTGCCATGAAATCATGGGTTGCCATAGCCGCGGTCGCTGCATTGCCCGCCATTGCCGCGCAGGCGGGCGTGTACATCGAGACCCAGGAGTCGAGCAAGGCGACGGACCGGCCGGGCCAGATGCAGCGCATGTACGTCCAGGACGGCGCGGCGCGCATTGAGCAAGGTAACGGCAAGGATTCGGCCGAGTACGTGATCTTCAGGAACGACACGCTCTATGTGATCGACCCGGCCAAGAAGCGCTATACGGAGCTCGACCGGGAAACGATTCGCACGATTGGCGGCGCCGTCAACTCTGCGATGGAACAGATGCGCGAGGAAATGGCCAAGCTTTCGCCGGAGCAGCGCGCCATGGTCGAACAGATGATGGGAAGCAAAGCCAACGCCATGATGGCGGGAAGCGGTCCGAAGCCGGTGGTTGCCGCGAAGGATACCGGCCAAAGCGACACGGTCGACGGGCGAAAGTGCGCCGACTGGGAGATCACCCGCGACGGCAAGCGTAGTGAAACACTGTGTGTGGTGCCATTTTCCAGCGTGCCGGGCAAGGAGGACTTGCTCGACCTGGCGAAACGAATGCGATCCCTGGTCGAGGAGCTGACCGGTGCGCTGGCCGAATTCGGTGGCAGCGTAAACGACCTGGAGTTGATGGACGCAGTGCAGGGGTTCCCCGTGCGGATTCGTGAATACGACGAGAACGACGCGCTGCAGAACGAAGTCCTGCTCAAGAGCTGGCGCGAAGAAGAATTCCCCGCTGCTCGTTTCGAGATACCCGCGGGCTATGAAAAGCACGACATCAAGAGCGAAGTCGCCCGGAAATGAGACTGGCCGCACTGATCGCGGGCGGCATGATGCTGGCCTGGCTGGCCGTTCCCACAGCCGCGGCCGCCGATTCCGCTGCGCGGCCGCTCACGCAGTTGCCCTACACGCCTGGTCTCGACACCTCCGCCATGGACCCAACGGCGGATCCCTGCAACGATTTCTACCAGTACGCCTGCGGCGGTTGGATCGCCAGAAATCCGATTCCTCCGGACCAGGCCGGCTGGGAAGTCTTTTCCAAGGTGGCCAACGATAACCTGCAGTATCTCTGGGGAATCCTCGAGCAGGCAGCGGACTCCTCCAGCGACCGCATTCCGGTTCAACAACAGATCGGTGACTATTTCGCTGCCTGCATGGACACCGCAGCCATCGATGCACGTGGCACCGCGCCGCTGAAGCCCGCGCTGGATGCGATCGCCAACCTCAAGTCGCGAAAGGAACTCGCGCCCCTGGTAGCACGCCTGCACAGCGAAATGAGCAACGGCGACATGTTGTTTGGCTATACCGCGCTGCAGGACTTCGAGGACACCGAGAGATTCATCGGCACCTTTTTTTCCGGAGGCGTCGGCCTGCCCGAGCGAGATTACTACCTCTCCGACGACGCGGAGATGCGCGAGGCGCGGCAACGCTACAAGGAACACATTGCGCGCATGCTGGTGCTGATCGGCAAGCCGGAGACGCGCGCCCACCGGACCGCGGGCCGGATCCTCGACTTCGAGTCCCGCCTCGCCCGGGCGACGCTATCTGCGACCGAGCAGCAGGATTATTCGAAGCAGAATCACCCGATGTCCGTGGCTGCGCTGCAGGACGTCGCGCCCGGCTTCGACTGGCTGACGTACGTTCGGCTGCGCTCCCCAGGAACACTCGAGCGGATCAACGTGACCGAGCCCGCTTTTGCCATCAAGGTAGGCAAGCTGGTCAACAGGACGCCGCTCGCCGACCTCAAGGCCTATCTGCGCTGGAGCTACCTGCGGGGCCACGCCCGCATGCTGGCGAAGCCGCTCGCCGATGAGTCGTTTGCCTTCAACGCCACCTACCTGTACGGCGTAAAGCAACAGCCACCACGCTGGCGTAACTGCGTAAGCCGGACGGACGAGGATCTGGGCGAAGCGCTCGGCCGCGAATTCGTTGCCCGGACCTTTCCGCAGTCGACCCTGGAGCAGGCCACAAGGATGATCGAGATCATCGAGTCGGTGATGCGCCAGCGCATCGAGCAACTTGACTGGATGAGCCAGGCTACCAGGGACAAGGCCCTGGCCAAGCTGGCCGTGATACGCAACAAGGTCGGGCATCCGGAGAATTGGCGTGACTACTCGGCCGTCTCGATCCGGCGCGATGACTACTTCGGGAATCGCCTGCGGGCCGTCGCCTTCGAGGAATCGCGCCTGCTGGCCCGGATCGGCCAGCCCGTCGATCGCGACGAGTGGTTCATGACGCCGCAGACGGTGAACGCCTACTACGACTGGCAGCGCAACGACATCACGTTTCCTGCTGGCGATCCTGCAGCCGCCACTGTTCGATCCGTCGATCGATGCGGCCCCGAGCTGGGGGAACACGGGCGCAACGGTCGGACACGAGCTGATACACGGCTTTGACGATACGGGCCGCAAGTTCGACGGCGACGGAAACCTGTCGGACTGGTGGACTCCGGACGATGCTGCCGAGTTCGACAAGCGCACACAGTGCCTGGTCGACCAGTACGGGGAATACGTCGTCGTCGACGACATCAAGCTCAACAGCAAGTTGACGCTGGGGGAGGACATCGCCGACCTGGCCGGCACCACCCTCGCCTACCTCGGCTGGCGGATCGCGACCGAGAACCAGCGACTGGCGCCGGTCGACGGACTGACACCCGAACAGCGCTTCTTCATCGGCAATGCGCAATGGGCCTGTGGCGCGGTGACCGACGAACTTGCGCGGGTTCTCGCCAAGACCGACCCGCACTCGCCCAATCGCTACCGGGTCAACGGTGTGTTCGTGAACATGCCCGAGTTCGCCCAGGCGTTCCAGTGCCGGCCGGGCGACGCGTTGTACAAGGACGAAAGCAAGGTGTGCCGGATCTGGTAGCGCCGGGTCTCGGTAACCGGGATCCCGATAATATTCAACGAGTTACCGAGGTCCGACCCTAACTTCTGAATCAGCGACGATCTGCCCGGCCAGTGCTAGGATGTAGCCGAAAGTACCGCTGCCCGGCTCGAAGCCGCGGCCTATTATTCGGGGACTACGCGCCCACCCCACCTCGCCAGTGGGCGCCCAGGAAGGTGTGCCATGACGTCCGAAAACGTGCTCGAGACCCTCAAGCGCCAATCGTTCGCAGACGGTCTCGAACCGGCTCATGTCGAGCAGCTTGCCGCGATGGGGAAGTTAGTTCGCTTCGAACCGGAACAGATCATCTTTCGAGAAGGCGAACAGACGGACAAGTTCTACCTGATCGTCTCCGGCCCTGTCGCGCTCGAGATAAACATGCCCCGCTCCACCCTGCGGCTGCAACGCCTCGGGCCAGGCGACGGCCTGGGCTGGTCCGCCGCACTGGTCGGTCGCGGCAAGCATTTCCAGGCCCGTGCGCTCAAGCACGTCGATGCGCTGGCGTTTGAGGGAACCCAGGTCCTGGAGGCCTGCCGGCACGATGCCGAATTCGGCTTCGCCTTCATGGTCAGGCTGCTGGATGTCGTTTCGAAGCGGCTGCAGGCCACCCGGGTCCAGCTGGTCGACATGCACTCGCCGGTTGCCAAGCAAGCCGGCATGTGAGCCGGCTCGAACCCAGCAAGATCCGGATCGGGCGGCGCTACCGCCCCGGGCGACTCGATAATCCCTACGACGCCCTGGTCATTGGCTCCGGGATCGGTGGACTGACCGCCGCCGCCTTGCTGGCTGAGTCCGGACGCAAGGTCGCCGTCCTCGAGCAGCACTACACCGCAGGCGGCTACACCCACAGCTATGACCGCGGCAACTACGAGTGGGACGTTGGCGTCCACTACATCGGCGACATGGGCCGGCCAACTGATGCGCGCCGGCTGTTCGACTTCCTGACCGAGGGCGCGCTCGACTGGGCGCCCATGGATTCCCACTTCGACCGGTTCTTCGTTGGCGACAAGGTCTTCGACGCCGTCGCCGGCAAGGATGCGTTCCGCGCAAACCTGGTCAGCCACTTCCCCGCCGAAGTCGACGCCATCGATCGCTACCTGGCGATGCTGAGCGAGGTCGGCCGGGCCATGAAGCCGCTCACGCTCGGCAAGGTATTGCCGCCGGTTATGGGGCGCCTACTGCGGCCAGTTTTGCGCCGGCGCCTGCCGAGCCACCTGTTCCGGACGACAGGCGATGTCCTTGGCGAGCTGACGCAGGACCGGGACCTGATTGCGGTACTCACCGGCCAATGGGGAGACTATGGCCTGCCGCCCGCCCGCTCGGCCTTCCTGATGCAGGCGCTGGTCGCGCGCCATTACCTGCACGGCGGCTATTACCCGATCGGAGGAAGCTGGCGCATCGCCGAGAGCATCCTGCCACGCATCCGGCGCCACGGCGGCGAGGTCTTTACCTACGCGCGGGTCGACAGGATCCTGGTCGACGCCGGCCGCGTAGCCGGCCTGCGCATGGAGGACGGTACCGACATCGAATGTCGCTGCGTGGTCTCCGATGCAGGGGTGGGCAATACCTTTCAGCGGCTCCTGGACGAGGACGATGCACGACGCGCAGGCTTCGACCCGACCGCAGCTGCAGTGGCACCGAGCATTGGACACCTGGGCATGTACATCGGGCTTGAGCAAACCGCGCAACAGCTCGGACTGCCCAGGACCAACTACTGGATCTTCCCGGACAACGACTCGGATCGCGCCGTCGAGCGCTTCCTCGCGGATCCCGAGGCGCCCTTTCCGGTGGTCTTCATTTCGTTTCCGTCCGCCAAGGACCCGGACTTCGATCGCCGTCATCCTGGCAGGTCGACCATCGAAATCGTGGCGCCCGCCCCCTACGAGTGGTTCGAGAAGTGGCGCGGGACGACCTGGGGGCAGCGCGGCGACGACTACGACGCCTTCAAGGAGCGGCTGGCGCGCAGGCTGCTGGCCGTCCTGTATGAGCGTGTGCCGCAGCTGCGGGGCCGGGTCGACTACTACGAAGTCTCGACGCCGCTGTCGACCGAATGGTTCTGCGCCTACGACCGCGGTGAGCTCTACGGCATCGACCACACGCCAGCGCGCTTCCAGGCCGATCCGCTCGGC
This sequence comes from uncultured Gammaproteobacteria bacterium, assembly GCA_963715485.1. GTDB lineage: Bacteria > Pseudomonadota > Gammaproteobacteria > Steroidobacterales > Steroidobacteraceae > SG8-30. The sequence goes on along the minus strand of OY970244.1, from coordinate 1,960,268 downwards.
CCGCGGACAAAGATCAAGGGGCTGTGGCTGACGGGGCAGGACACCATGTCCTGCGGCGTGGTCGGCGCCATGATGGGCGGAGTCGCCACCTTCGCTGCGATGGCCGGCCTGCGCAAGGGACCAGGCGTCCTGCGCAAGGCCTTCACGGGCTGGCCTGGCGCTACAGCCAGCGCTGCCTGAAAGACTCGAGATCCGCGGCGCCGACGCAGGCCCTGCCTGGCGACGCCCGCCAACTGCAGATTCAGAGTCCGCCCGGTCCGCACTCGTCACGCAGGTAGGACTCCAGCATCTCGAGTACCTGCGCCTGCTTGTCCACCGTGATGGACGGCCCGTGGCCATAGTCGCTGATCTCGACGTAGCGGACGTTCTTGCCCGCACGCTTGAGCGCCTCGTAGTACTTCTCCGATTGCTCGATCGGCACGATCTGGTCGCGATCACCATGGAAGATCAGGATGGGGATCGACGCGTCATTCACATGATCGAGTGGTGAGAGGCCCGCCACCGTCGGGTTCTGGAACTCGCGATTGAAGCGTGAGCCCTCAAAGGTTACCCGGTCGAAGGTCCGCAATTCGGAAAGACCCGCGCCCGCGATGGCACACTGCCAGGGCGGATTCGGACGGACGATCGACGCCATGGCTGCATAACCGCCGTAGGAAAAGCCGAAGATCGCCATGCGATTGGGATCGGAGATGCCCTGCTCAACCAGCCAGCGTGCACCATCATCCTTGTCGTCCTGCATCTTCTGGCCCCACTCCCGGTCGCCAGCACGCCATAGCTCCTGTCCCCAGCCGTCGGATCCTCGGTACTGCGGCTGCAGCACTGCATACCCACGGTTGGCCAGGAACGGTCGCCAGTGGGAGAAGTCGTAGGAAATACTGTCCCGCGCCCAGGGTCCGCCATGCGGCATCACCACGGTCGGGTACGGCGGCTTGCCGGTCTTGGGCAAGGTCAGAAAGGCCGGGATCTCCAGCCCATCACGAGCCTTGTAAGTGACCAGTTTTGTCTCGGCGATCTTGGCCGGATCGAGTAACGGCTTCGGGCGTCCCAAGCTCGATCAGGCCACGCTTGCTGTCGTAGCAGATAGTAGGTACCCGGGTCGTTCGAGGCCGACACCATGACGACAGCACGTGCTCTCGTCGTCCGAGAACGTACCGAGCGAGATGAACTTGCCCGGGAAGGCTTTCTGTAGCGCCCCATGCAACGCAATCCGGTCGGGATCCACCCAGTACGTATCAGTTCGCGGCCCCGCGTAGGTGAAGCCCAGAATCTCGCCATACTTCTTGGGGGTCGTGCCCAACACAACGCCGAGCGCATCGTATTTTGCATGGGCGAAGATCGGCTCCGAGAGTGTTCCCGTCGCGAGGTTGTACTCGCGCAATACCGCGTGCTCGCGGCCCTTGGTATCGGTCATGTAGAAGATGTTCGGGTCTTTGGCGAATCCCGCCGGCTGCAGCCCCTCACGATCTCTGGCAAAAAACTCGGCGATCTTCTGCCACGAATCAGAGCCAGCCTTGCGGGCTTCCACCTCCAGACGCGCCGTATCCCCGTCACCCTCGAACCGGAGCCGCCCGCGCACGTTGCCTTCCAGGTCGGTGAATGCGCTGGTCCCGGCAGCGCCCTTGAAGATCCGCTTGAGGCGATACTTGTCCAGTTCCATCTCGAAGATGTCGGTCGCGCCCTCGGAGTTTGTCTCGGTGACCAGCACCTTCTTGCCATCCAGCGGCAGGCGGTCGAGCAGCGAAATCTCGCCGAACAGGTCCTCGATACGCGAACTGCTGCCGCCAAAGGGTTCCAGCACCTTCTTGCGCTTCATGTCATAGACGAACGCCTTTGTCCCTGAACGTCTTGATCTTGCGTGCACCAACCGACAGGTCGAGGTTCTGCCGGCCGACGGCGTAGATAACGCTGTCGTTCAGCCAGAAGGCGCTAAGCGGCTTCCATCGTGATCCGTCCTGAGACGTCAACTCGAACCGTGTCGGTGCTTCAGCCAGCGCGTCGGCATTCCAGATACCAATCGTAGGCGTCGAGTTGATATCGGCCAGGGAGACGGCGACGAGGTGCTTGCCATCGGGCGACAGCGCAACGCTGGCTAAAACCGGATCGTGCACCCAGGCGTTGACCGGTATGAAGGTATCGGCAGGTGAAGGCTGCCCGAGCGCCGAACCGCTGTTCAGCGACTGGCGGCCAACGCAAAGACAACCGAAATGCTCAATCGGAAATATGTCATGCGACTTTACTCGGGGGGCTAGACGAGAGTGCATTATTGCGGATCCGGCAGCCAATGGGCACATCTGTAGCATTCGGGCAACACCACTCGACAAAAGGCTCCGATGATGCATATCCTTCGGCCAGCTACTGCAGCCTTTTCGTGGAGACGACTTTAGCTTCCTTCAATATCCGGGCATGACTTGGGCAGTGACGCGTATTGGATACAGCAGGGTTGCTTGTCCGGTACAGTGGAACTGGCTACAGGGGAGAATCAGATGAATAAGCCTTTGAGCGACGAGATCCGGGCAATTCTGGCCTGCGGGCTGGTGACTGTCGTATTGACTCCCGCAGCGTATGCACAGGAGCAGGCTGCCGGAAGTCAGTCCACCGTGGCTGCCGAGGAGGAGACGAAGCCGGAGGCCGATTTGGTCGAAATCGTCGTAACAGGTTCGCGTATCCGTCGCACCGAGTTCACCAGCCCGGCCCCAGTTACGGTCATTACCTCGGAGCGGAGCCAGCTCGCGGGTCTGCTTACGACCGAGGATATCCTGCGTGGCTCGACGGTTGCTTCAGGTGAGCAGGTCAACGACACCTTCGGTGGGTTCATAACCGATGGTGGTGCCGGCGCGAACACCATTTCGCTGCGGGGCCTCGGCGCGCAGCGAACACTGGTGCTCGTCAACGGGAAGCGTTGGTCGCCGTCCGGCGTGCAGGGCTTTACCAACTCAGTGGACCTGAGCGCCATCCCGAGTTCCATCATCAGCCGAATCGAAATCCTCAAGGATGGCGCTTCGTCGATCTATGGCGCGGATGCCGTGGCCGGTGTGGTCAATGTCATCACCAAGGAGTCGCTGGACGGCCTGCAGCTCAACGCACAGGGCCTGGCCACCGGCGACGGTGGTGGCGAACGATATGTCTTAGATGCATCGTATGGAAAGGTCGGAGATCGGGGCTCGTTCTCCATTTCGGCGCAGTACGCAGAACAGAAGGCGATGGTTAGGGCTGATCGTGGTTGGGCAAAGTGCGACACCTTCCAGCGCTGGACTGACCAAAATGGAAGAGGGAATCTCGACTTCACCGACCCGTTCACGGGTGAGCCACTGTGTTTCGGCCCCTTCGAGTACTTCAATGCCACGGCTATCGGCACCTTGAGGTACGAGCCGACCCTTACGGATCCGTTCGATACCACGAACCCGTACCACGATCCACGGGTCGCGGCATTCCTCGGCATTCCTTATTTCACCCGCGCACCGGTAAACGGCTTTCTTCCCGGCGAGCCTCCGCTCGATACGAGTTCGTTCTTGCCCGAGTCGCTGTACCAAAATGATGGCGGCTTCTACGAGGATACGCAGAGCGCGGCGATCAGCCAGATAGTGAACCCAACCAAGTTGTTCTCGGCGACATCCTTCGGTCAGCTCGACTTCGACCTTGGCGCGGGACAAAGCACCGTCTACTACGAGGCGTATTTCAACCACCGCGAGACGGTCTCGAACAATGGCTACCGTCAGTTTTTCCCCTCGGTGAACCCGTTCACGTACGACGGCGCCGACCTGCATCCATACAATCCCTTCGCCGAGCTGGCTTTCTTTGGCAACCCGGCCTTCGGGCAGCCGACGCCGGTGCTGCCCAGCTATGGGCTGCAAGACCCACGGTCGTTCATCGACATCGACCGCTACAACGCGTTCGCCGGAATACGGGGCGACCTTGGCGGCGACTGGGACTACGACGTCGTCGCCGGGTTTGGGCATTCCAAGGGCGAATATCGCAGCCAGGAGTGGCTAGACGGGCAAGTTGAGGCAGCGATCAACGGTGTCGTGATCCGTCCTGATGGCTCCGTCACTTGCGCAGACGAGGTGCTGGCCGATTATCCGGGTTGCGTTCCGGCGAATCTGTTTACGGAGGATGCGCAATTGCGCGGCGTGCTGCCTGCCGACGTCCTGGCATTCATCAGCGCAGATACCAAGGGCACCGACCACCTACGAGGGCCTGAGCTTGTCGGCCTATGCCACTGGCACGCTCTTCAATATGCCGTCCGGCAGCGTGAAGGCGGTATTTGGTGCTGAATATCGGGACGAGTCGATCAACGACGTACCGGATCCTGAGGCCCAGAACCAGAATATCTTCCTGTCGACCACGGCCGGTATCACCAAGGGTGACGATCAGGTGAGCGAGTTGTTCACTGAAATCGAAGTACCACTGCTCAATGGCAAGCGATTCGCCGAAGACATGTACATCAGTGGCTCGTTACGCTGGACCGACTACGAGTCGTACGGAGATGACACGACGTACCGGGTGGCCTTCAACTACCAGGTGACGCCACAGGTCCTGCTGCGCTCAACCTACGGCACCTCTTTCCGCGCGCCAGACCTCTACGAGCAGTTCCTGGCAGACGTCATTGGGTTCTCATCGAACCTGAATGACCCCTGCTACCGATATGGAACCAATTATGACCCGGGCGATATCCGCTATGAGAACTGCGCAAGCTTTGGCTTGCCGGAGGACTTCTTCCCGCCAACGAGCATCACGACCGTGATCGGCGGCGCGGATGACCTCCAGGCGGAGACCTCTGACTCGTTGACGATCGGCCTGGTCTTCACACCGTCTTTCGCGAACATCTCGTTCGCGTTCGACTACTTCGACATCCAGATCGAAAATACCGTCGAGCAGCCTGGTACTTCCTTCCTGCTTGGCAGCTGCTACGACTCGATCGGGCTCTCGAGCCCCTTCTGCGACAGGGTCGGGGACCGCACACCCTATGAACCTGGGACAGGTGGTGCGCCTGGAAGTGGTGGCGAGATAACCCTGGTTGATCGCGGGTTTCTCAACGTTGGCAAGCAACAGTCGCGCGGCTACGACTTCAACTTCCTGTACGAGCACCAGTACCCGGCCGGCAAGTTGACGATCGACGCGACTGCGACCTACCTGGACAAGCAGAACTACGAGGTATTCGGATTGTTCTCGCGTCTCGAGGGTCGCTGGGGATTCCCGCGGTTGTCAGCCAACACCCAGATTCGCTACGACTGGCGTGATTGGCGTATCGGTTGGTTCATGGACTTCATTGGTGAGAGCGAGGAAGCGCCCGTGTTCGACCCGGGCACGACCAACCAGGATCGCCAGAATCGTACGCCGAACCTGGTCTATCACACCGCTTCGTTGCGTTATACCCGGTCCAACTGGGACGCCATCGCTACCGTGCGTAATGTGTTCGACACAAGCCCCCCCTATGTTGGCAATGGTCACGACAACGAGGGCGCGAGCCGGTTCTTGAACACCCTGCCTGGCGTCGGCTACGACCTCCTGGGTCGCACCTACGTCCTGCAGCTGAGCTACAAGTTCTGATCACCTGACCAGACTTGCAGCGATATGACTTCGGCCTCGGGCGCTCGCCGTGCCCGGGGCCGGTTTCTTTCAGGTTAGACTAGCCGCAGGCCCCTGCAAGCGGACCGCCGGTTTGCCTTCCTCCGACACTGATCGCGCCAATGAACCGACTCATGCCGCTTCAGCGGCAGCCGGCACGATTACCGCGATCGCGAAGTCCCGACACATCCTGCTACAGACGGTCGAGGGTCGCATCCTGCTGGTTGGCCTGTTCCTGTTCATATCAGCGATGGCGGCATTCGGCGTGGCCTCGGTGCTGTACCCGGACCAGGCGTTGGTCTACGGCGCCATGGCGGGCCTGAACCTGACCATCGGTCGTGCTGCCGGCATGTCCTTCGGCTACGCCAGTGGACTCGGGCATGCCCAGGTGATCCCCCTCAACGTGATCATCGAGTCCATCCAGGTGATCATGGTCTACCCGCTGTTCGCGTTGTGCTGGACCCACCTGATCGACACCCCCGGCTGGACCTCGATGATGAACCGCATGGCGCATGCGGCAGAGTCCCATCGCAGCGCCATCCAGCGCTACGGCATCCTCGGACTGTTCGTCTTCGTGTTTACGCCCTTCTGGATGACCGGTCCGGTCGTCGGGGCGATCATCGGCTTCCTGATTGGCCTGCGCGCCCGGACCATCCTGGCCGTGGTGCTGTCCTCCACCATCGTGGCCATCGGAGTCTGGGCCCTGCTGCTGAACGAACTCAGCCGCTGGGCGTCCGCCTACAACCGCTATGCGCTCTTTGCGCTGTTCCTGGCGCTGGGCCTGCTGGCGATTAGCGGCAGGCTGCTGAAGAGGCTCCCGCACCCAAACTTTCATCTTCACCACAACAAGGCCGCATTGACAGATCAATGCTGCAGCAAGGTCGGCTGAAAGGCCGTCCCTCGCGCCTTATCTGCCTGGCTGATAGCCAGGTAACGCCCATCTGCCACAGCAGGAAGGCGTAGACGTCAGCCGTCTCCTGCAGGTTCTGGGAAACCGTATTGCCGATGCCGTGCCCGGCCTGGTCGTCGAGCCGCAGCAGCACCGGGCACTCGCTGGCCGTCGCCTTCTGGAAGCGTGCCGCTGTCTTCAGGCTGTGCCAGACGTCCACCCGCGGGTCATTGATGCCGTGCACGAAGATGACCGCCGGGTACCGCACGCCGTCGACGATGTTCTGGTAGGTGCTCATGGCCAGCAGGTTCCTGAACCCCTGCGGATCCGTGACCGTGCCGAACTCCGAGATGTTGGTGATGCCATTGGCGCTGAACTCCGACCGTAGCGTGTCGGTCGATCCCACCTGGATGACGCCTGCCCTGAACAGGTCCGGCCGCTCGGTGATTGCCCGCCCCGCAAAGATGCCTCCGGCGCTGCCGCCGCGGATCGATAGCCGGCTCGGCGAGGTGAATCCCTCCGCAACCAGGTACTCCGCACAGGCGATGCCGTCCTTCCAGGTATTCGGCTTGTTGGCACCGGTGCCAGCCTCGCGCCACTCGCTGCCAAGTTCACCGCCGCCGCGGATGCCCGCAATGGCCGTGACGGCGTCTTGCTCCAGCCATGCGTACAGCGTGACGTTGAAATTCGGGTCGGAGCTGATTCCGTAGCTGCCATAGCCATAGACGATAGCCGGCCGCTGGCCATCACGCTTCAGGCCCTTCCGGTACAGGACCGTCATGGGCACCTTGACGCCGTCATGACTGGGGACCATCACCCGTTCGACGACCACATCGGGAAGCGAGCTGATATCGCCGTGCTCCGCCAGGCCAGTGTCGCGTGCCTTGCCAGTCTTCGAGTCCCATGCCAGTACGCCCGGGGCGTCGGCCCACGAAGTCGCATAGACGATCACGCCGTCGCGCAGCAAAGCGTTGTCGCCGTAGATCGCCACCGTGCCCTCGACCGGAAGCTTGATCGGCTCGAGCGCGAAACCCTCGTAGGACGCGCGCGCCAATTCGGTACCGAACGGGTTGCGCAGCTTCACGTAAAGCGCGTCATGGCCAAGTGAAAACCCGGCGATGACGCCCTGCTGCTGTGGAATGACATCCACTGCCTTGGCCAGTACGGGCTCCCGCAGGTCCAGCCGCGCAATGCGAAAGCGTGGCGCGCCCGCATGCGTGTAGAGATACAGGTGGTGGCCGTGCAGCCCGACCTGTTCAATCTCGTCGGAGGTACTCGCAATCCGGACCCATGGCGCGTTATCTTTCCCGAGCTCGGCGAGCGGCAACACGAACAGGTTGTCGTCACGCTCGGTGGTGTCGTTCGCGACCGCGACGACGAACTCACTGCCCGGCTGGAACACGAGAGTCGCGTTGTCCAGGCGGCGCAGCTCCAGGCCTGGCAGCAAGGCCCTACTGAACACCGGCCCGGCGGCAGAAGCCGGCTGGCCGAGTTCCAGGAGGTAGACGACGGAGTCGAGGTAGCGCTCCGTCGAAGGCATGTCGGGCGTCAGTTCCTTCAGCCGGTTGAACGCAACACGGCTGCTGTCCGGTGTCCACGAAACCCCGTCCAGGACACGGGTGATGGGCTCGCCCACCTGCTTGCCGCTGGCTACGTCCATGACGTAGAGCGAAGCATCTTCGGAGCCGCCAGCCGAGATGCCGTAGGCAAGGTATCGTCCATCCCAGGAGGGCACGAAGTAGTTCACGGCATGGGGCACGCCGGTCGCGGCCTGCAACGCTTCAGGATCGACCAGTACCCGGTCGTCGCCTTCGAAGCCCTCCCGCAGGTACAGCTTGAAGACGTTCTGGCCGATGCCGCGCTTCAGGTAGAAGAATCGCTCGCCAGGTCGCTCGATGACTTCGGCAACGGTCGCGGCACGCTGGCCTTGAAGCGCGATCAGGCGCTGGAGCAGCGCTTCGCGGCCGGGGATTGCATCGAGCGACTCCCTTGCGTAATTGCTCTGTGCCTTCATCCAGGAGGCGACCTCCGGATGACTGACATCCTCGAAATAGCGGTACGGGTCGGACACCCGGGTGCCGAAATGTTCTTCGATGACCGGTTTTTCCATTGCGCGGGGTGCCTCGGCGTAAGTTGAAACAGGCATCAGCAATACGCCAGCGAACAAGGCCGTCAGAGGCTTGCGACGCTGCATTTGATGCTCCTCGGCATGCTGCCGAACCCGCGTGTCGCAGTGCAGCATCCCAAAGGCAGATTATACCGACTCGAGCCACCCGGCCGGAAATGTGGCCGAGCGAAATGAACCGATCCGGGCTGCCAGGTTTGGTCGGCCCATCAGTCCGGTTGTCGCCGCTTCCCGCCTCCACCAAGGGCTCCTAACTGCGACCCGGTGGTGGGGACTGTGTAACCATAGGCACATGGACACCGGACCAGTATCCCGTTCACCCCGGCAGCCGGCCGCAGCGTTGCTGTTGGTTGTCGCTGTTGCGTTGGCTTCGGCGGCTCGCTCCGACGAACCCTCACCACCGCCGACCCGCGGACTGGCGGCGCTGGTCGCGGCCTCGAGCCCGGCTGACTGGCGGCCGCTGGACGATGAAAACACCCTCTACCTCGATCTCGCGAGCGGCCGGGTCGTCATCGAACTGGCTCCCTTGCTGGCACCCCTGCATGTTGCCAACATCAAGGCACTGGTTCGGGAGGGATACTTCGACGGGCTTGCCATTTACCGGGCACAGGACAATTGGGTCGTGCAGTGGGGCGATCCCGACGAACAACGCCAGGTTCGCGACGCGAAGACCTCGCTTGCCCCTGAGTTCACGGTTGAAGTCGATGCGGACTTCCCCTTCAGGCCCCTGCCCGACCGCGACGGCTATGCACCGCAGGTGGGATTCTCCAACGGTTTTCCCGTTGGCATGGATCCGGCCACTCACCGCGCCTGGCTGACACATTGCTATGCCGCGGTCGGAGTCGCGCGGGGCAACGAACCCGACAGCGGCAGCGGCACCGATCTCTACGCGGTGATCGGCCACGCGCCGCGGCACCTGGACCGCAACATCACCCTGGTAGGACGGGTCATGCAGGGCATGGAACTGCTGTCCACCCTGCCGCGTGGCCCGGCTCCCATGGGCTTCTACGACCAGAGCAAGCAGCAAGTACCGATCCGTTCCGTCCGGATTGCCTCGGACCTGCCAGCCGCCGAACGCAGCCAGCTTGAAGTCATGCGGACCGATACCGCACTGTTTGTAGAGCTGGTCGAGTCGCGCCGCAATCGCCTGGATGATTGGAGTCGGGTACCTGCTGGCTACACCGAAGTCTGCAATATTCCGATCGTTGTTCGCCCGCGGGCACCATGACCTGGAGAGTCGCAATGCGCTGGATGGCCCTGATGATTTGTCTGTCGCTCGCCCAGCCCGCGTCGGCCGGTGTCCAGCAGGAATGGACCGGTCGTACCCTGCGCGACTTGTTCGCCGCCCGCGAGCGTATCGAAAGCGGCCGGCAGGAGGGTGGCGACCTGACCAAGATCGGTATCCTGATCGGCTACAGTGCGGCCTGGTCCGAGGCGCTTGGCGTGAACGGCATCGCCTGCTTCCCGCAGCAGGCCACCATGGACGAGGCTATTGCCCATCTGGCCCAGTACCTGAGCGATCACCCCGACCAGTGGACCGAACCGGCCCTGGTGATTGTCGGCCGGGCCTGGCAGGAAGCCTACCCCTGCAAGCGGAAGTAACGGCTTCCCGGGCGGCCCCGCCGCAGGACTTGCCTGGCCGGGTGCACTCGCTGGCCAGTCCAACGCAAACTGATTGGCATCGAACCATGGGTCCCGCCCGAGGCTCTTGCCCTAGGCCGAGTAGCAACGCCAGGAAGCGAGTGCCCCAGGCTCATCGGGTGTGTAAACATAGGCTCTAGATGCATCCACCCGAGCCAACTCCGCGCCCGACGACACTCCTGCAGAATTTCGCACGGTTCCTGTTGCGCGTCATCGGCTGGCACAGCGTGGTGGTCCCGCCGCCGGCGCCGAAAGGCATCGTCGTCGTTTACCCGCATACCTCCAACTGGGACTTCATAATCGGGCTGCTGTTCAAGCTCGGTGCCGGACTACCCATTCGCTGGATGGGCAAGGACACACTGTTCCGCTGGCCATTCCGTCGCCTGTTGGTGCGGCTCGGTGGCATCCCGATCAACCGGCGCGCACCAACGGGATTCGTCAAGGCGTTGCTGGCCGAATTCGACCGCAGCGAGTGGATGTGGCTCGCGGTCGCGCCCGAAGGCACACGCTCTCACACGGATCACTGGAAGTCCGGCTTCTACCGGATCGCCGTTGCGGGCGGACTACCGGTCGGGCTGGGTTACATCGACTACGCCACCAAGAGCGTGGGCATCGACACCTACCTGGTCCTGAGCGGAGATCCGCAACAGGATTTCGCGCACCTGCGCGACTTCTACTCAGACAAGCATGGCCGCCGGCCCGAGAACGCCAGCGACATCCGCTTGCAGTAGAAGACCCGGGAGGATCCAGTCATTGCTGGGGCAGGAGGTCCGGACCCACGGTCTGCCTGACCTCGAGCAGTCCAGGGCGACGAATGACCAAAAGCGTCGGCGAGTTCGCAGACGACGATACGCCAGTCGATACACTTGAATCCCTGAACAGTCGGGCCCGTCCCGGCAAGGTAGCGAGTCATGACTCCGGACCGCCCGGAGGAGGAAACGAGGGAAACCGTCGTCGTGCTGGGGCTCAACGACCCCAAGGCGCTGCTGGCCCGGTTTGCTCTGTTCCGTGGCCTGCCGGACGACGTGGTGAGCGACACGGCGGCTGATCTCGAGTGGCTCTCGTTGCCGGGCGGCGCTCGCCTGTTCAGCGCCGGAGATGCGGCAGATGCCGTTTACCTGCTGGTGAGCGGTTCGCTCGCCGTGATCGACGACAGTAGGTCGTTGATCACCCGCATCAGCGCTGGCGAGAGCGTCGGCGAAATGGGACTGATCGCCGGCGCGACCCATGCCTCGACGGTGGTAGCCCTACGCGACTGCGAGCTGGCACGAATTCCGCGATCGGCGTTTGAACGCGTACTTCTCCACCACCCGGATGCCGTTCTCAGGCTCGCCCGGCTGGCCGCAAACAAACTGGAGCACGCCCAGGCCTTCGAGGCGCCAAGATCCGCTCCAAGAACCTTCACCCTGTTACCCACGAGTCCGGGGCCACATCTGGCCGAATTTGCCAAGGATTTCTCCGGTGCGCTTTCGCGGTTCGGCCAGGTCGAGCTCGTGCGCAGCACTCGTGGCCGGGAACATAGTAGCCAGTGGTTCCACAACCTCGAGAAGCGAAATGATTTCGTGGTCTACCTCGGAGAGACGTCAGACTCACCCTGGAGCAGTCTGTGCGTCCGGCAGGCCGACGCGCTCATCATTGTGGCCCGATCGAACGACCCTCCCAGGCCACTGCCCGAGCCCTCCGAGCCCAGGTTGATTCGCGCGCCCTGCGAACTGGTACTCCTCCATGCCGGCGGTATCGTCCGTGGGGAAGCGAACCGACACCGGTCGTTGCTCCCGGACCTGCCGGTACATCACGTCCGCAACCGGGCTGATGTCGCCAGGATAGCCCGGCTACTGACCGGGCGGGCGATCGGTCTGGTGCTGTCAGGCGGCGGTGCGCGTGGTTTTGCGCACATCGGTGTGCTCCGCGCGCTGCGCGAGCATGGTCTCAAGATCGACCTCGCCGGCGGCACCAGCATGGGTGCGCTCATGAGCGCGGGGATCGCACTCGAGTGGACGCACGAGGAGATGGTCGAGCGGTTCCGCCGCTCGTTCGTAGACAGCAACCCGCTGGCCGATTTCACCATCCCGCTCGTCTCGCTGGTATCGGGCCGAAAAATCGTCCGCCTGCTGCGGCGGGAATTCGGCGATATCAGCATCGAGGACCTGCCGGTCCCGTACTTCTGCGTGTCCGCCAATCTCACTACCGGTCGGCTGGCGATGCACCGCCAGGGTCCACTGTGGCACTGGCTGCGAGCCTCCATCGCCCTGCCAGGTGTCCTGCCGCCCGTATGTAGCGACGGGCAGGTTTACGTCGACGGCGGCGCGATGAACAACCTGCCTGTTGACCTGATGCGCACGCTGGGCCGGGGTCCCGTAATCGGTGCAGACGCCAGTGCAGACATGGCCTTCACTGCCAGGACCGAGAACGCCGAGCCGCCTCGTGCATGGCACCTGCAGCGCTGGCTAAGAGCCATGCGTGGCCGGCCCAATATCCTCCAGACGCTATGGCGAGTCGGCATGATCAACGGCGCCGCGACCATCGCCAGACAGCGCGAACAATCCGACCTGCTGCTACGCCCGCCGATGCATGCACTCGACTTCCTGGACTGGAAATCCTTCGAGCAGGCCATCGAGCTCGGCTATCGCCATACAGTCGAGGCGCTGGAGACGGCGCCCGCCTCCTTGCAGCCTTGAAGTGCCCGTAGAACCTACCTGACCGTATAGCCCCGGGCCGCCAGGCACCCGGAGAAGACCAGCTTGTAGCGTGCGCGTTGGTCGGCCAGCCTGGCGGCCTGTGCCTCGGCTTCCTGCAGCGTCCGCTCGCCCTCGGCCCGGGCCTGTGCCTCTGCCGCCTGGGCGCCCTGGCGCTCGATCGTGTTGCCAATGAGCGTTCCGACCGCTGCGCCGGCCACTGCAGCCTGGCCAGCATCCTCGCCTGCTGCGGCGCCGATGACTGCGCCGGCGACTGCACCCGTCATCATGCCCTTACCGGTCGCACCCTCGGACTCGTTGGGCGGAACCTTGACGGCCACACCGGTCGGTATCGCCCGGGACATGTACGCTGCACGCGACGGGTCAAAGCCGCTCGCCTGCAGAGCCTGCTCATGGCAGGCATAGCGATCGTCCGCGAGCTGCGACTCCGACTGACCGGCAGCTGGGTAGATGAACAGCCGCTCTTCGGCTGCGGCGGGTTCCGGGCAGCTCGTCGCGATCCCAATCAGTCCAGCCATCACCAGTGCAACCGGCTGGCGCCCCGCATTGATCTCGAGTCTCCTCATGACACGTCCTCAGAGAATTCCCGTCACCTGACCGTATAGCCGCGTCCTTCCAGGCAGGCTGTCGTGGCGCGACGATACTCGCCGCTCTGTGCGGCATCGGTGTAGCCCATCGACGGATCGAATTGCGTCTGGTCAACCGACCACAGGTGGCACTCGTAGCGATCGCGCCTCGTCTGGTCCTCGGACTGTCCCCTTGCCGGATACACATACAGCTCTGCGACTGCGTCCTGCAGGCCGGGAGCGCCCGCAAGCGCCTCGTCGGCCCCCGGAGGCTTTTCGACGACCACGTATTCCCGCCTCGGTGGGTCGTAAAGATAGAACGTTGCATTGAAGTACGAGTAGTTGTGGCCGCCGAGGCCAAACGAGACGTAGCCCGGCGGCAGCCAGCCAACGCGGGCTCCAATGGGCGCGCCGACTACGACATAGTTCTGGTAGTAGGGGCGATAAAAGACACCCCCCTGGTAGTAGTAGTTGCGGTGATGGACGACGACCCTCGAGTAGCGTGGCGGCAGCGACCGGACCCGGTGACCGGGCGGCACCACCACGACATGGCGGTAGTTCCCATCGTGTCGATCGTCGTGCCGGTCATGACCATGGCGATCGTCTGCGGAGGCTGGCGCGACGGCGCCCCCGAACAAGATCATCACCGCGAGGGCCGCGATTACCGGTCTTCCGATGGCATGACTCGTGAGGGTAAACATGTCTGTTGCCTCATATCGCCTGGTACCCGATCCGATCAATGCGCCATTCCGTCACATCTGATGGCTACGACGCACGAACGGTCTGCCGAAGAACTGTCGTCAGACGATATTTGATGCCCCGAGACCTGAACCAGCGCTGAACCCGTCTCCTGGACACTCCAGCCCGCGGGCCCCGGATGACAGGGCAACCAGAATTCGACTAGGCTGAGGCCATCGACACCCAGGGGGTATGCGTCGTGAGCGTAACCAGAAGACTCAAGGCCGCCGGTGAGCGGACCGAGGACTTCATCGAAAGGATGGGCGGCCGGCTGGTTCGGTTTTTTCACCTGCTCGGCTTGTTTGTTATCGGCGCCACGATCTTCTGGTCCGCGGTAACTTTTTACATCGACCTGATCGCGGCCGGCCATGCGAGCCTGCACGACATCCTGCTGCTGTTCATCTATATCGAGCTCGGCGCCATGGTAGGCATCTACTTCCACACCGAACAGTTGCCGGTCGAGTTCCTGCTGTACATCGCCATCACGGTCATCACCCGGACGCTGGTCAGCTTCGAAGACCTGACTGAGTCACGGGTCGTGGTCGCGACGCTTTCGGTCCTTGCCCTTGCGGTGGCCGCCCTGCTGCTGCGGTGGGGGGCCTACAAGTTTTCCTCTTCGGATGCCGGAGCCACCAAGCACACCGACCTGCCACGCTAGCATCCCGGCCTCAATCCACGCGATCCACAGAAGAGAAGGCGCAATGAAACTCTACTACCACCCTGCATCCACTACCTGCAGAGCTGTCATGCTCGGCGCGGCCGAAATGGGGATCGAGCTCGACTATCAACTGGTCGACCTGCTCACCGGCGAACACCTGAAGGCCGCCTATGCGGCCGTCAACCCGAACTGTCTGGTACCGGTCCTCGAGGACGGCGATTTTCGACTGACCGAGAGCGCGACCATCCTGCGCTACATGGCAGACCGTGCTGGGTCCCCCGCCTATCCTGCCGATCTCAAACAGCGTTCACGTGTGAACGAGACGATGGACTGGTTCAACAGCGATCTGTACAAGGATCTCGGTTATGGGCTCGTCTATCCGCAGCTGTTCCCGCATCACCGCCGACCTGGCGACGAAGTCCAGAAAGGGACCCTCGACTGGGCGCGCGACAAGACCAACAAGTGGTTGACGGTGCTGGATACGTGGACCCTCGGGACGTCGAAGCAATTTCTGTGTGGTGACGCTCCAACCATTGCTGACTACTTCGGGGCATCCCTGCTCTCGCTGCTCGAGCTGATCCATGCCGACACAACAGCATTCCCGAACGTCACACGCTGGTATGGCAATGTGAAAGCGTTGAAGAGCTGGCCCAAGGTCAATGAAGTATTTGACGGATTCGTGGCGTCAACCCAGGACAAGCCATTTGTCGGCCTCTAAGTCGCTCTGCCAGCAGCAAGACCAGTGAGATCGGCTAGCTGAAGATTGCCGCCAGCGCGGCATCGAGATCGGGTAACAGGAACCTGAAGCCCTGGTCGAGCAACCGTCCTGGCACCATCCTGCTGCTGGCCAGCAGGATTTCCGACATCTCGCCAAATAGTGTTCGCAGGACCAACTCGGGCACGGGAAAGATGGTGGGACGCCGCAGAGCCCGGCCCAGTGCGCGAGTGAACTCGTCGTTGGTGACCGGATGTGGGGCGCTCGCGTTGTAGGCGCCGCTCGCTGCGTGGCTCTGCAGCATCCAGAGGTAGATCGACACGATATCTTCGCGGTGGATCCAGGGGAAATAGTGCTTTCCCGACCCGAGTCGGCCGCCCAGGCCAAGTCTGAACGCCGGCAGCATCTTGGCCAGCGCACCGCCCTCCCGGTCCAGCACCACGCCGGTACGCACCAGGCAGACTCGGACGCCCAGTGATTCCGCCCTGAGCGCCTCGCCTTCCCAGGCTGCACACAGGTCACGCGTGAAGCCAGGTGTTGGCGACGTGTTCTCGGTCACTGTCCGGTCACCCTGCTCGCCGTAAAAGCCAACCGCCGAGGACGAGATCAATGCTCCGGGCGGCGTATCAGCGCGAGCCATCCAGTCAATCAGCCCGGCGGTCGTATCTACGCGGGAATCGATCAGGAGCCGCTTGCGTGATCTTGTCCAGCGCGCATCGCCTATCGGCGCCCCGGCGAGGTTGACGACCGCCTGGAAACCGTCGGCCGAGAGCTCCCCCAGGTTCGTCGCGAGCGAGGTGACACCAGCCGGTAGCTGCGGCTGTTGCTGGCGGGACAGCAGCACAACTTCATGTCCGGCCGCTGCCAGCCGGGGACTCAAAGCCCGCCCGATGAATCCGGTACCGCCCGTAATCAATATGCGCATGCAACACTCTCTGGCTGGTTCAAGTAAGCAAGCCTGGTACCCACTGCATCCATCAGCGGCCGGCAACCGGGGCCTGCCCGCGAGCGTGAAGTACCAGCCCGATTCCACCGAGGATCGCGACCGAACACAGCACCAGCCTGATGGTCAGGCTTTCACCCAGCAGCAGGATACCGCCGGCCGCGGCTATCACCGGTACGCTCAGCTGTACGGTGGCTGCCTGGGTTGCGCGCAGCATGGGGAGCACCGTGTACCAGATGGCGTAACCCAGCCCGGACGCAAGGGCTCCCGACAGCACCGCGTAAGCGGCGCCCCAGCTATCCCAGGCCAGCCAGCGTAGCGCCAGGACACTCAGCACGACAGCCAGCACCGTTGCCCGGAGGAAGTTGCCGGCGGTCGTCGCAGTGGGTCGGCTGCTGCCTCGTCCCAGCAGCGAATAGATACCCCAGGCAATGCCCGCAGCTGTCATCAAGACCGCGCCTGTCCAGGATGGCGCCGTCACGCCTGGCAGGAGCAGTAACAACAGGCCACCCATGGCCAGGACCAGGCCAAGGGCCTGCAGGCGGGTCAGCCGCTCACCTCGCGCCAGGCCGACCAGGATCATCGTTGCCTGTACCGCGCCAAACAGCAGCAGGGCGCCGGTCCCCGCATCCAGGGATACATAGGCGTAGGAAAAGGCGCCGGCATAGGCGAACAGGCTGAGCGCGGATCGCCAGTTGCCCGCTGCATCGCTCCCACCGGTTCGTATCCGCACGACGATCCATAGCACCAACGCACCCGAGACCAGCCGGATCAGCGTGAAGCTCGCCGGATCGATCTGCGTTTCCTTGAGAGCCAGTCGGCAGAGAATCGAATTGGCCGCAAACGCAGTCATGGCAAGCGCTGTCAGGCCCAACAGCTTGACTCGACCACTCACTGCCGCAATCTCGATACACAATGATGCCGGATACAGGAACCCGGCGGTGGCCGTCGCGGTGATCGAAGGCTCATGCCCGCACCCCCTCGTCCGGTCAAGGCAGCCAACATGTTACGCCACCGGCAGACGCACCACATTGCCGGGCGCAAGTCCATAGCCGCTGGCAGGATCTCCTGTGATCGCATTCCGAAAGGACATCCAGTGGTGACAGCGGTCGGCTAAATCGAGGATGAAGCGCATTTGTCTACCTGCTCGCCTGTCGTGGCGTGAACAGCGACAACAGAATGGCAAGTGCGTGGCGGTAGCTAGCTCGACTTGACCAGACGAGGTCGCGCTCGACCTGACGAGTCGGATTGGGACTGGGCTGCAGAGCGCGTCGTTGCGGCATCGACGATCAGCGTCTCACCTCCGTCATAGCTGCCCTGCGGCAAGCCCGGCGTCTGCTCGTGAAAACAACGGATCTGAAGGTCTGCGATCCGGATGGTGTCGCCATTTAGCAGCCGGTGCTGATGCGCCCGCCTGGAATTGACGTAAGTCCCATTGAGACTGTGCAGATCGATCAACAGCCAGCCTTCAGGATCCAGCAGCATGAGCGCGTGGTAGCGACTCACGCCATGGCTATTCAACTGGAGGTCGTTGTCCTCTCGCCGGCCAATCAGCACTCGTTCCCTTTGAATGACGTACTCGCACACTGGCTCAGCGTCCCGCATGACGACCAGTCGTCCCAGTTCATTGTGCTTGTTTGCCTCGTCAATCTGCCCATCAGCGTCATCCTTACCCGCGACACCAGAATCCACGACGCAATGCAATTTGACCAAGGTTTCGATCACCTCGGCGGTCGTAACCGTCGACTGCCCGGCAGCCGCGGCATCGATCATGACGGCTTCACACAGTGAGTTGACCCGACCGGGTACGCCACCCGTGTAGCGATAAATCAGCGAAACCGCAGGCTCATCGAAAACCTTGTCGGACTCGGGCGCCCCAACACTCGCCAGCCGGTGACGAATGTAGGCATGAGTTTCCGACTCGCCCAGAGCCTGTATTTCCACGCGCTGCAACCGCCGAGCGGCAAGTGGCTCTAGTATTGGCGACGCCAAGACATCGTCCAGTTCCGACCTGCCCGACAACACGACGTTCAGCGCCGCATGGTCGTCGACCTTGAGCGCCGCCAGCCAACGCAACTCCTCGAGCACTGACAGCTCCAGGTCCTGTGCATCCTCGACTATCAATGCCGGAACCTGCCCGCGCCATTGATGCGTCAGGAACACTTCCAGGATGTGGCGTATTTGATGGTGGCTCGCGGGGCATTCCTCGAAACCAAATCCGAGGACCACCGCCCGCAGAAACTCGACCGGATCCCTGCCGCAGTCGCGCACCCGCGACCAGAGCAAGTCCTGGTCGAGATCGGCCAGCAGCCGGTCAATCAGCGCCGTCTTGCCATAACCACCCGGCGCGACCAACAAAACCAGCGTGTCATGCTCGCTCAATACTTGCTTGACGGTGCCGAGCGCGCCGCGATACGGCGCGCCGACGTAGACCTGCACGGGGTCTGAACATGGCTCAAACGGCGCCCTGGTCAGGCGGAACGAGCGGAGGTACATACTCCCTCCCGCAGTACTACGCCAATACAAGCACTTATCGCTTGTTCTTCAGGTCAGGTTAATTTCAACGCCAGTCTACGCAGCGATGGATTGTCGTGTAAACCTTATTGCTGCCGCCCGTGGCAACACCTTGCTGATCATCGGCATTCCACTGTCGGTTGTTGCGCAGCGCTCCGTCAGGAGAGCATAAATCTAGAAATTACATCGATAAATAGTATAACTATTTAATTATACTAGATTTATAGAACTTACTCATTGCCCCAGCGACTCGCCGGAGCGACACAGGGCGTTGGCCCCGCAGATGACTCAATCTGGCAGCCGGTGATATATGGCGTTATTGGCTTGCAGGATACAACCATGAATCCAAACATTCTGGAGGGGCTCGGCACCTACATCCCTGTCGTCGCCGTCGTTGTCGCTATTGCGAGCCTTGCCTCGCAAGTGCGGCGACATACCCAGTCACTGCGCTCCCAGAACTATGGCAGGGCCCTCGATCGACTTGCAGCTGTGCAGTCGCGCCTGAGCGCGAATCCTACCGTGTCGAGCCTGTTCAACCGCGGCGTGGCCGATGCGGGCCAGCTAACCCCCGAAGAGCGGATCCAGTTCACCTGGATCTGGTACGAGATGTTTGGAACCTTTGAATTCATGTACGAGGAAGCTGAAAGAGGCGCGCTTCCGCCGCACGTATGGGACCGGTGGGCAGCGACCGTCGCATGGTGGACTTCCATGCCTGGAGTCCAGGCCTGGTGGCGCGCAAGACCAACGCCGTTCAGCAGCCGTTTCTCTGCGTTCATCGACAGATGCATCGAAACGCGCCCATTCGACCATGCAGCCGCGACGCGCTGGCAAGAGTTCCTGGCGAGCCAGGCATCCTCGACACGCGCGCGCTGACGTACACGCCATTCCAACCCTTGCTGGCCCGGCAGAAACCCAGGCACGAGGCGGGGGTATGATGGTTACCGTGTCTGCACTAGCGCTCGAGCCCGAGCAGCAGCGCGCGCAAGTCATTATTGACGCTGAATACAAATGCATCGTTCGACTTCACGATGCTCCCAAGCACCCCTAGCCCGGCGTAGTCGCCCGCAATTCCGCAGTTCGATATTGTGCTGACGATGTCGTAGACATTCGACTTCGAGTCGATGATCGAAATCTCGCCAAGCGAACTACAGCCATTGACGTTCTGGGCAGAGAACTGGCCATTAGCCTCAATCGTAAAAGTTGCGATGGGATTCAGGTTGTCGTCGTACACGGACCACACGCCGGCCAGCAGGTTCAGCGACGAATCCTTTTCGTAATCTGAGTCGTAAGCCAAATCGAATGTTCCAGATTCCCCGGTGCCCGCGGTCCAACTACCGATAAAGGATTCGCGCTGCCGCACGGTACCCGTCATGGTGACTGTGGTTACCGTAGTGCCGTCCTTCCAGGTGGTGCCGACCGGTGCAAAGCCGTCACCCGTACCGGTCACGCTACTACCCTGAGCCTGGACCAAGCCTGCAAACTGCCCGCCGGTATCCACGGAAATGAAGCGGAATCGACCGTCGTCCGTGCTGATCCCGACGAAATCCTGTGAACCCGGGACTCCGGCGATCACAAGGCTGCCAACCCAGAGACCGCCAAGCGCCTGGTTGCCAGGCACTATCCCGCCGCCACCATCATTGGACCCCCCACCACATGAGGCCAGAAGCACGAATACTAGTAACAGGCCCGGAACGCGCATATACACCTCCCGCGCTGGAGAATTGACCCAGAAAACCAGCCACGGCCAGGACGAACCTGGCAGGGAACCGATTGGCCTGACATAGTTTCGTTGGCCGGCTCCATGCAGCCAGCCTATGCCGTGCCGTAGGACAAACAATAGGTACTTGAGGTGCCCCCCTGGCAGGCTTCAGTTGGTTCCTGTCGAGCAACGGGAACGGGCAAAGAATTTTCCAATCGACCCAAACTCGCGTCGTAGCCTGTGGACACGGTGGGAGTACGCTCTTCCAGGCAATGGTATTCTGTAGAAAGTATACGGACCCTGGAGCTTAGACATGACGCGTACCTGCAATCTGTTAACTGCAGTCGTGTTGCTGACCGCAGTTGTCGTACCGGCGACCGCTACCGAAGAAGATCGCGACGCGACTCTGGCCCGACTCGATGCCGCCTGCGAGGCCGCGCGCCAGGAAAAGCTGGCGCCCTTGAGGTTGCAGTATGTAGAGGAATGCATCGACAAGAAGGAGCGTCCCGACCGCCAGTCCTGCGAACGCTTCTACGCCGACTTTGGCAACCGTTCCGGAAACCGGGCGCCACTGTTCTACGACTTGCCGGAATGCGTAGCCGCCCACGACTACCGTATGAAAGATCGCTGAGCGGATCAGCTCCGCGCTCTCGGGCCGGTTATCTCGCGGCAACCGCCGCCGGCCACATCCGACTCATCCAGCGCCCCCCCACATCATCGGCCACGCCGACTGTATTCGATGCTACTACGAGTCGGAAACCGAGACCCGGAAATGAAAGGCGACATTGCCGAAGGAGACGACGTCGCCGTCTTTCAGCACCGACTGCTGCACGCGCTTGCGGTTGACGAAGACGCCGTTGGAGCTGCGTGCGTCCTCCACTATCGTAGCGCCACCGATGCAGTAGAGCACCCCGTGAAGGCGGCTGATGGTCGGGTGGCTGATGTAGACGTCCGCCTCGACGCCACGACCTACGTAGGAGCGCGGGCCCGACAACTCGAAGACCGGGTCGACATTGGGTTGCAACGGCAGCAGATACCGGCGCAACCTGACGCTATCAACCTTCGCGCGCGGAGTCGTTTCCTTCGCGGCGCTTTCGACTGCCTTCTCGGTCGCCGCCTTGCCTTCGACCTTGCCGTCGTTCGCGGCCTCGCTGACATCAGGCGGTGAATCCCCGGAGTCCAGATCCGCTGGCGAGTCGAGGACGATCGTTTCCACGGCGCTGACTGACGAGTTCCAGGCCCGCGATTCCTCGGTACCGGTTGCGACGGCCGGATCACGCTGGAAAAGTCGACGCAGACCGCTGCGGAAGTCCATCCCGAAGCCGTGACCGACCTCACCACGCGTCAACTGTTCCATCAACTGCGCGACATGCTGCCCACGCTCCGCCAGGGCCTCTGTCAGCCTCGCACATTCACTTTGGAGCGCGTCCGCATCCTCGCGCGCGATCTTCAGCGCCCGACCGCGTTCCTCGAGGCGGGCCTTCAGGCTTTCGACGATGTCACCGCTTCGACGGTGACCGTTGATGAACCCAACCGCGATGCCGGTGGCCGGCACGGAGCCGTCCTCGACCTGCGCGCGAAGACCATCGTACGCAGCTGCCAACGACGCAATTTTCGAGTCCTTCTCAAACAACTCGTATTCGCGCTCGTTGAGGTGCGTCAGCAGGGCTGCAATCCTGTCCTGATACTCGCGGTCGCGGCGGTCCGCGTCCCGGCGCATTGCGGTGAACTCGTCCTCCAGCTGCGACAACTCCCGTTCGAGCTGGGCCATGCGCGCCGGACCGCTGTCGAGCACCGGGGCCTTTCGACTGCGGCGCGGCACCGCCAGCGGCGGCTGGGCCTCCAGGACCGTGGAAAGCTCCTCGCCGTGGCCATGACCGTCGGTGTACTCGACCACCTCAATCCCGGTGACAGTGCGACGCGAGTGTTCCGTCGCTGCACTGACATGCTCTCGTCGTTCAATCATGTCTTGCTTATGCATGATCCGGCGCCCTCGCCACGCGCGTTACGCGCTTGATTCCACAAAACGACCCTCGAACGGCTACAAATTATGTAAATGAGAGGGTTTATGCAAGTACTGGTGGCGATATGATGAATAACCTATTGATATATATATCTATTATGACGGAATTATAGCCTAACGACAGGGTCGCTCCGTTATTTCTGGAAGAATAGAAACTATGACGAGGCATGACGCCCAGTAAATGGCGCGTAGGCAGGGCATGCAAGTCGCCCGTCGGACCGAAGGCCTTGGTCGCCGGGCCTCAGTTGAAGCTGAGCTTTCCCTTCGGCTTGTCGCAGGGTGCGCTGCGTTCGCGCACACCCTTGTCCTCGTTCCAAACCAGCCGCTGGCCATTGTAAGCCAACGGTGCTTCGGCTAGTTCACCCGGGCGAATACCCTGCGACCAGTCGGCCGGACAGATCGCGGTGAAGCTGACGAAGCCTCCGGTCCCGCCTTTCAGACGCGGAAAGCCAATCGCGACCAGCGCACCTGACGCTGGCACCAGGTCGAGATTGGCGACGCCCTCGGCCTGCATGTAGCCATTGTTCATCAACCAGTCTTCACCAGCCAACGTTGGCGTGGAGTCGGTGTCCAGCGGCTCATGGCCGTGAAGAAGGATGTTGCGCTCGAGATGCAGGAACTGCAGGGCCTCGAGCGACACGCCGGGAAATTTGCCGTCGGCAGGCTGCATTCGCTCGGCATCGGGCCATCGCTTGGACCAGTCCGAGCGCACCATGACCACGCTTCCTGCCGGAATGGTGCCATTGGCGCGTTCCCAGGCGCGAACATCGTCAGCCGTTAGATGATAGTTGGGGTCCGACTGAACTTTGTCGATGATCGAAATCACTGCAAGCTTGCGTAGAGCAAGGGTTGGAGGCAATTCGTCGATGGCAGGGAAGCATTGATGCCAATGCGCGGGGGGGTCGAGCTGCGTGCCGAATTGATCGGTGGCGAAGGAATAGGCGGAAGTTTCGACGCCAGTCTTCTCGTAGGTGAAGGCGGCAAAGGGTGCCTGGTCGTCAAGCCGTCCCATACCTTGCTGGAATTTCGTGGTCGGTGGAAAGCCATGCCACAACGGCGAGTCCGGGGCCAGGACGTGCGAAAGGGAAATGAAGCGCGCCCGTGCGAAGACATCGTCCCACACGCCCCAGAGACCCGCCGCCGCGGACTTGGTCTCTGCATTGACGAACGGCGGCAGGGCCACCGCCCCGGCCAGGGCCGCGCTGGTGAGCTTGAGCAGACTACGGCGATTCATGGCGGTCTCCAGAGTTGTGTTCTTGGCTGTCAGTGGGCAAGGGGCCCTCTTGGAGCTGGTATTTCGAGCCAAAACCCGGTCGGATAGCAGTCAGCTTCAAGGGGTCGGCGATTCACTCGCAGGGGCGGCCGGCAGACCAAATTCACCCTGGGCCTGGAACCGGTTGGAACCAAAACCCGGACCGCTGAGTTTGCCACTCAGCCGATAGGTGACCTTGTCGAGCGGCTCACCGTTGAGCATGCCGAGCGTCTGGCGCACCATGCGCAGCATTGAGACCGTCACCGGTACGTCGATGATCGATTCGCCGAATCGGCCGACAGTGCCGTGTTCATCGCTGACGCCGGTGGCAAAGGTCTTGTCCATGACTTCCAGCTTGACGTACACCCCATCGTAGTCAAGTGCGGCGTCATTGGGGTTCTGCACACGCAGCTTGACCAGCATGCGCAACTCGAGCCCCTCTCCCTGCATCGGCTCGATGCCAGCGACGGCCACCTGGAGCGGGTCGCTGCGCTGCAGGCCGGAGCATGCACTCAGGGCCAGTGCAACGACGCCCATGACGAAGAGGTTGGCGAAACGCTGCATGGTTCGGGAGCGGAGATACGGAATCAATTGAATCCCTGGCGGCACAAGACTTTCGAGCCGACTCTAGCAGCTTGGGATGCCGCAATTCCAACCCTAAGTTTCGCCGTGGCGGTCCAAGAGGCAAAAACTACGGCGCGATGCGCCAGGGGCCCTGTACCGACCAGTCTGGTAGCTGCTACGTGGCGTTCTAAGTCACTTGGCAACCGCCGCGACGGGCAGCAACTGAAGCGCAAGCATGAGCCTGGCTGGAGCGACAGCCCGCGCGCTCTTTAACTGATGTTCTCTCATCTGAATGGTCACCGGCGCGTCGCGTTCCGTTGCGGTGCTCGCGCTCTTGGGAACCAGCGTCCAGTCGACGGGGCTTCCAGAATGAACATCAACGGACCTAGACTACGGACCAGTTGGTTTCCTGCAGAAGACAGCAGCATGAAGACGCTTGAACTCCTGAAGTCGAAGGTCTTTCCCGTAGGACTTGTCCTGATTCTGATCATCGCAATCGCCATCGTATCGGAGCTTTTTGCCAGCTTCGCCACCAAGGGCTTCGCGGAGGACACGCTGGCGACTTACCCCTGGATCTACCTCTATTTTCATCACTTCATGCAGATGCTAGCTGCCGTCGTCATCATGCTTGTCTCGGGCGGGGGTCTCGGGAAATACGGCCTCAACATAAGATCCGGCAACCTCTATCTCAAGCCGGCGGTGGTCATCGGCGTCTTGTTTGGCGTGATCATGACGCTCGTCGATCACGGACCTGCAGTCGTGACTGGCCAGGAAATCACTGGCTACGTGCTCGACCGGACGAACGTGGTGGGCTGGCTTTCGTTTGAGTGGCTATTCGCCGGGACGTCGGAGGAGATCTTCGTCCGCGGCCTGCTGATGACTTACCTCATGAGCAAGTTCAGTGGTCACGTACGCATCATTAGGTGGGACGTACACGTGGCGGGAGTGATCATCGCAGTCCTGTTCGCGTTAATGCACCTTGGATCCTTTTGGTCAGGCAATCTCATCTATGCCATCGGCCAGCAGATCTATGCCTTCATCCTGGGCCTGTGTTTCGCGTACTTCTACGAGAGATCTGGAAGCCTCGTGGCACCAATCGTCGCCCACAACATCTCCAACGGCGTCGAGTTTGTGCTGCTGTTCCTCCTGCTTGGCTCAGGCTTCTGAGGCCGGCCGAGTCATCCTGGGTCCTGGGTAGACGAGGAACCGCAGCTTGTCACGGTAGAAGACGGGTCAGTAAATGGCGAGATCATGCGTGATGGGGTCACGCGTTGAGGCGTAATTGACGATCGCTATACGGCCAACCGCAGCGGCGGAAAGACAACGGGAAATGACACTCACCTGCTCCCGCCGCCGACAGTTCCTGGAATGCAGGCCGTTCCGGGCTAGCCAAGTATCTTCCGTCCATGCATTGCGCGGGCGTAGAGAAAGAATGCCAGCGAAAGCAGGAATATTGCGGCAGTGAATCCGAGAGAGAAAGCATCGCCCATTACGTCCATTCCATTGGATAGAACGTAGTTCTGAAATGTTGTGATAACCATCGCGACTAGCGAAGCAAGAAACAGCAACACCGCCTGACGCCGCCTTGCCAGCAGCAAGAGCGCACCCAGGACTCCACCCCACACTGCAGTAGCCCAGGTCGCGACGGCCCACGCCGGGAGGCCGTAGAAGAAAGACAGCTGCTCGGGCGTGAATTGACTCATATACCCTTCATTCCTGGTCTGCGTCATGACGTAATCCAGGGCGCCCATGGCGTTCCACAGGAGCGCGACAACGCCAATCACCCAAAAATGCCAGGGCGCGCTCACGACTTCTCTCTTAGGGTCCTCGGACATGTCTATCTCCTGACGCTCGTCAATCTCAAGTGTTCAATTCCGTCTATCGCACCGCCAGGCCCAATCGATAGGGTTGGACATTACCGCTCAACGGAAGCGGAAACTCGGGCACCAGGCCGGAGTCTCCTAAGAGGCAGGGATTCCCTATCTCAGACGCGTCGTACTTACTTGAGGCCCGCCTCGGCTTCGGCCTTGGCGTGTCCTATCTTGAGGCCCGTGGCGCTGGCCATCCCGTACAGGAGGACGTAGCTTGCCATCGATACACCCAGGCCGAACAGCCCGGCCGCTGTCGAGGCCGGCGCGTAGCGCGCGGCCACCGCGCCGATCACGAATGAGACTACGGCAAGCGGATTCCAGGCCGGCAGCTTGTCGAGCAGCTCGACGTGAAAGCGAGCCTTGTTGAACAAATAGTAGTCGACAATAACCGGACCAATGAGCGGAGGCACCAGGTTTGCCAGCTCGCCTATGAACTCCATGAAGCGCTGGTAGATCCCGAGTCCGATCAGCGTCCCGAGCAATCCGCAGATCACAACCGTCACGCGCTTGGGTCGCCTGAAGACGCTCGCGGTCTGGATCGATGGCAGGTACAGGTTGGCATCACCGGTGGTCCACAGTGCGAGGCTCATCGCGATCAGACCGAACAGCCCGATGAAGGTCCCCGAGGCGCGCATGTAGGCGGTGAAGTCGAACGAGCCGGACACCACGCCGCCCATGGCGCCCACCAGCTGCAGGAACCATTGCGCGATGATCAGCACGATGAACGGGATCGCGACCGCGACCCAGGCCTTCTTGGCGAATCGGGTGTATTCGGCCATCACGACGGCACCGACGATCCACGAGCCAATGACGATGTTGACAGCCTGCACGTCCGTCAGCGGGCTGCGTGCGGCCGTTTCCCGGGACATCGCCAGAAAGCCCTGCCAGCCCCCGGCCTTGTCAACGTTGTACCAGCCCGCGTACAGCAACACGGCGACGAGGATCACCGAGGCCGGCAGCGCGACGCGTTCCAGGCCCTTGACGCCAAAGTACGTGGTCACCGTGTAAAGCAAGCCGGCGAAGATCGCAACCACGTAGAACCATGGTGAGTCGAAGTCCTGAACCCAGGCCTGGCTGAATGCGCCCACGACGATTCCCTGCCACATGATCAGCAGCAGGCACAGGAACAACACCGGGATGTACGCGCCGATGTTGCCGTAGACCATGCGGTAGAGCAGGCCGCTGTTGCAGCCGGTCTGGTAGCCCATGTAGCCAACCAGCGCGCCAATGACGAAATTCGTCAGGTTTCCAAGAAACGAGTTCCGGATCAGGTCCGGCATGAACGGCTGGCCGGTGCCGAGCATGCCACCGATGAACAAGCCAGTAATCAGGAAACCCCAACCGAAAGCGAGCGTCAGCATCGGCCCGGTATCCCGGCGCTGGGCCGGGCTCAGCGGGCTGTGCGGGTTGTCGGCACTCTGCCGTTCGGCGTCCTCGTCCAGGCGCCACCAGCTACTCAGTCGTTCGAGCATCAGCGTCCCCAGGCCCGAAGGCCCCCTCCCCGAGCGGCGCCAGCCATCAAGCCGGCCGACTACTTTGTAGCACAAAGCCGGATCCTACGGAGTAAGCCCGGCATTCTGGCGCGGGAGCGGGTGTGGTCTGTCGTCTGCGAGATACGGGTCAGGCAGGACAAAGGGCGTCTGGGATGAGCCTGAACCAGACATCCCTGGCGGCTCTCGCAGGAGGGGTGCGTATTGGGGTAGCAGCGGGGCTGAGGCAGGCCACCTAGGGCCCGCACTCGGCCAGGCCCATCAGCAAGGCGACGCAACCTCGCATGAGCGATCACGTACTGCATCGCTATATTCAGCTGACTTCTTGCACATAATACCGGTGAGTTGCGCTCGCACTCGAGATTCGATGGCGTAAACTCAAATACCAGTGTCTATTGCGTAAGGAGTCAACGTGGGCGCATTCAAAGAACCGCACGGCGGGACACTGCAGGAGTTGTATCTCAACGAGGCAGAGGCTGAACTGGAGAAGGCTGCAGCTCGGGATTACAAGTCCTGGAATCTCACTGCACGGCAACTCTGCGACATCGAGCTTCTTCTGAATGGCGCATTTTCGCCGCTCGCGGGTTTTCTCACGCGTGATGAGTACGAATCCGTTGTTGAGAGCATGCGCCTTCCCGGAGGGCTGATCTGGCCCATTCCAGTCAATCTTGATGTCACCGAGGAGTTTGCTGCCGAACTAGAACTGGATGACCTAATAGCGCTTCGGGATCCCGAAGGCGTGCTGATTGCAACGATGGTTATCAGCGATCGGTGGGTGCCGGACAAGGCTGCGGAGGCGCGAGGCGTATACGGCACTGAAGACGAACATCACCCAGGCGTCCATCACCTCCTGCACAGAACAGGCAGTGTCTATCTGGGTGGCCGGCTACGCGGCGTGGAGCCGCCGATGCACTACGATTTCAAACTACTCCGCGATTCTCCATCTGAGCTCCGCGGCCGCTTCCGCAAGCTAGGGTGGCGCAAGGTCGTAGCATTCCAGACCCGAAATCCCATGCATCGGGCTCACCAGGAACTGACCTTCCGGGCGGCTCGGGATACGGAGGCCAATTTGCTGCTGCACCCGGTCGTGGGTATGACTCGACCAGGAGACATTGATCACTACACCCGGGTTCGCTGCTACGAACACATGATGAAACACTACCCGGACCAGACGACGACATTGAGTCTGCTAAACCTGGCCATGCGGATGGCTGGACCTCGGGAGGCGCTCTGGCACGCGATCATTCGGAAGAACTACGGCTGCACGCACCTCATCGTGGGCCGCGACCATGCCGGACCGGGCGCGGCAGCAGATGGAAAGTCATTCTATGAGCCTTATGCCGCCCAGGAATTGCTGCAGCAACATGCCGATGAAATCGATGTCACGGTCGTGCCCTTCAAGGAGATGGTCTATGTTGAGGAAAAGGCCCAGTTCATACCGGAGGACGAGGTATCACCGGACGTGACAATTTCGAGGCTGTCCGGCACGGAATTCAGGCGGCGACTTCGTGAAGGACTGGCTATTCCGGAATGGTTTTCTTACCCTGAAATCATCGCTGAACTCCGCGCCACGCATCCACCAAAGCACCAACAGGGATTTACCGTCTTCTTTACCGGTCTTTCCGGGTCAGGCAAGTCGACAATCGCAAACGCATTGCTGGTAAAGCTACTTGAGCTCGGCATGCGACGCGTAACCCTTCTGGACGGCGATGTCGTTCGCAAGCACCTTTCAAGTGAGCTTGGCTTTTCGCGAGAACACCGGGATATAAACATTCTGCGCATTGGCTACGTTGCATCGGAAATCACCAAGTACGGTGGTGTTGCGGTCTGTGCGCCCATTGCGCCCTACACAGCAACCCGTCGCCAGGTGCGGGACATGGTCGAGGCTTCAGGTGGCTTTGTTGAGATCCATGTGGCCACACCACTTGACGTGTGCGAGCAACGGGATCGAAAAGGCCTGTACGCCTTGGCTCGCGCCGGCAAGATCAAGGAGTTCACTGGAATCAGCGACCCCTACGAGGAACCGGAGAATCCCGAGATGCGGATTGATACGAGAAATCTTTCGCCAGACCTGGCCGCACACCGGATTCTCGTGAAGCTCGAGAGCCTTGGTTACATCCGGTGATAGAGCCATTTCTCGATAGGCTTACTAGGGAGGTAGGGCAATGTCTAGCCACAAACGGGCCGACTATCTGATCCTTATCGAGAGCGCTTCCCACTATATTCAGGGGCATGCAGCCGGCGCAGGCATTGTTATTCAGCCGCCGGTTTGGGACCGTGGATCAGACGAGATTCTGACTGGGACGCACACGGTCCAGATCAGGTCTGGAGATGCACTGGAGGAATTGCGGATCCCGCATGAATGGCTGCCGTTTGACAGCGACGGTCATGGTCGATTTCGAACCGATGTCGAGGCAGCCCTGGCAAGACTGAAAGCTGCAGCCAAGACCTCTGACGTGGAGCCGAAGTAGATCTTTGCGACCAGAATACTCCTGACGGCCTGGCGCAGGACTTGGCACGTCTTCTCCGGATCGCACGTACACCTGCCTGCGCGGGACGGGGCCGAACGGTGTCTACTTGCAGCTGGCCGTCAGTAACTGACGTGCGCCAGAAACAGAAACCCCGGCACCAGGCCGGGGTCTCTCGAAAGGTTGGTAGCGGGGGCAGGATTTGAACCTGCGACCTTCGGGTTATGAGCCCGACGAGCTGCCAGACTGCTCCACCCCGCAACCGAGCCGCTAATTATAGGCGGGTCCAAAGACCTTAGCAAATCATCCCGGAATGACGCTGGCACAGACCTCAAGCAGCCATCCGGGCATTAGCCCGAGGGCCAGTACCAGCAGGGCGTTGGCGCTCAATACAAGCCGGAAGCCCGCGCTGGCCTCGATGGCAACCTTGTCCTCGGTGGCATCGAAATACATCAGTTTGACCACGCGCAGGTAGTAGAACGCGCCGATAACCGAGAAGAACACGGCGGCAACGGCCAGCCAGGTCATGCCGATGTTAAGCACGGCCGAGATCACCTGCACCTTGGCCCAGAAGCCGACCATGGGTGGGACCCCGGCGGTCCCGAACATCAGCAGCAACATGATGAAAGCAAACCACGGGCTTCTCTGGTTCAGCCCCTTGAAGTCCTGCAGCTCGTCCGCCTCGAATCCCTGTCGCGATAGCAACAGGATCACGCCGAAGGATCCGGTTGCCATGATCACGTAGGTCAGTGTGTAGAACATGGCCGCCTGGTAGCCCTCCACCGTCCCGGTCAGGATACCGAGCAGGATGAAGCCCACGTGTGAAATGGTCGAATACGCCAGCATGCGTTTGATGTTGGTCTGGGCTATCGCGATGACGTTGCCCAGGCCCATCGACAGCACCGACAGCACCACCAGCATGTCCTGCCAGGCCTCCGTCATTCCGCCCAGACCTTCCGCAAGAACGCGCATGGTCAGCGCAAACGATGCAATCTTGGGCGCAGACCCGATGAACAACGTCACCGACGTGGGCGCGCCATGATAGACGTCAGGAATCCACATGTGGAACGGGACCGCGCCAAACTTGAACGCCACACCGACCACGATGAACGCCAGTCCGAACAGCAAGCCGATATTGTGCACGTTTGCACGGGTCAGTCCGTTGGCCAGCCAGTCCAGCCGGAACGTGCCGGTTATTCCGTAGACGATTGAAATACCGTACAGCAGTGTCCCCGAAGCAATGGCGCCCAGGACAAAGTACTTCATGGCTGACTCGGCCGCGATTCCATTGTCCCGGTCGAAGGCGACCATGGCATACAGCGCCAGGGAAAGTATCTCGATGCCGAGATACATGGAAAGCAGGCTGCCTGCCGAGATCATCACATTGATGCCGATGACCGCGAACAGTGCCAGTACGAAGTACTCACCCTTGAAAAGCCCACGACGGTCGAGGTAGTCGCGCGAGTACAGCATGACGACCGCGACCACGGCGTAGTCGACCAGCTTCAGTACCGTACCCATCGGGTCGGCGACGTAGTGGCCGAACAATGTTACGGTCCGCTCCCCTACCCCATACCTCGAGGTCAGCACGGCGGCACCAGCCAGCGCCACGATGCTGAGCACGTAGGTGACCCAGCGGTACCGGTCGCTCAGCGCCAGATCCACCAGCAGCACCGCACAGGCCGCTGCCAGCAGGAAGATCTCCGCACTGGCAGGAGCAAGCTCGGCCCAAGTCAGCACCTGGTTCATTGCAGAATCACCCAATGCCTCATAGCTTGCTCACCAGTAACTGCTGGACCAGTTGCTCGACCGTCGCATGCATCACCTCAAGCAGCGGCGCAGGCCAGAGGCCGAGCAGCAGTACAGCCACCGCCAGCACAGCCAATACCAAGAATTCGCGTCGGTTGACGTCCTTGAGCGACGCCACGCCGTCATTGGCAACCTCGCCCCAGACCACCCGCTTGACCAACCACAGGGTATAGGCTGCTCCCAGGATCAGCGTGGTTGCAGCAACGAAGGCGTACCAGAAATTGGCCTTGAAGCTCGCGATGATCACCAGGAACTCGCCGACAAAGCCCGACGTGCCCGGCAGCCCGGCATTGGCCATGGCGAACAGCACCATGAAGAAGGCGAAAACCGGCATGGTGTTGACCACGCCACCATAGGCGGAGATCTCGCGCGTGTGCAGCCGGTCATACATCACCCCTACGCAGAAGAACAGCGCACCGGAAACCAGGCCGTGGGAGATCATCTGCACCATCGCTCCGTCGATCCCCATGCCGGCGCCGGTTGCCGAACCGGTTGCCTGCACGATGTCAAAGGCGAGGAAGCAACCCAGCGTCACGAAGCCCATGTGGGCAATGGATGAATAGGCAATGAGCTTCTTCATGTCCTGCTGGACCAGTGCCACGAAGCCGATGTAGGCCACGGCGATCAGCGACAGTGCAATGATCAGCCAGTCGAGCTCGCGGCTGGCATCTGGGGTCATCGGCAGACTGAAGCGGAGGAAGCCGTAGCCACCCATCTTCAGCATGATGGCCGCCAGCACCACCGAGCCACCTGTCGGCGCCTCGACATGGGCATCCGGCAGCCAGGTGTGTACCGGCCACATCGGAATCTTCACGGCAAACGCCGCGAAGAAGGCCAGGAAGATCAGCACCTGCTCGGTCATGCCGAGCGGCATCCGCTGGAACGCCGCAATCTCGTAGCTGCCGGACTGCAGATACATGTAGATCAGCGCAATCAGCATGAAGACGGAGCCGAGGAAGGTATACAGGAAGAACTTGATGGTCGCGTAGACGCGCCGGACACCACCCCAGACACCGATGATGATGAACATCGGGATCAGCATTGCCTCCCAGAACACGTAGAAAAGCAGGGCATCCAGCGCCGAGAACACGCCGATCATCAGCCCTTCCATGATGAGGAACGAGGCGAAGTACTGCGCCGGCTTTTTCTCGATCACTGTCCATGCCGCGACGACGACCAGCGGCGTAATGAACGTAGTCAGCAGCACCAGCGGCATGGCAATGCCGTCAACGCCCAGGTGGTACCAGGCATTGACCACGCCTATCCAGGGCGCACGCTCCACGAACTGCATCGCAGCAGTGCCGGTGTCAAAGCCGGTCCAGAGCGGCAGGCTCAGCACGAATGCCACTACCGACACCGTCAGCGCCGCCCAGCGCGCCGCCTGCGGCCTGGCCTCGCCCAGCGCCAGCACGACAATGCCGCCCGTGATCGGCAGCCATATCAGCCAACTGAGCAACGGCAGGTTTGCGGTCATGTCAGGCGCCCCCGCCGCGATCCGGACTGCCGGCCACTGATTGCATGGAAAACATCGTCAGCCCTTGATCAGCAGCCAGGCGAGCAGCATGGACAGGCCGATGATCATCGCGAAGGCATAGTGGTACAGGTAGCCGGTCTGCAGCTGCCGGACGACACCGGCCACGCGAGCCACGGCATTGGCCGAGCCATTGACCAGCCACCCGTCGATCACGCTCTCGTCGCCGCGCTTCCACAGGTTGCGGCCGAAGCTGCGTGCACCGGCCGCAATTACGTGCTCATTGAACCAGTCAAAGTAGTACTTGTTGTCGAGCAGGCGATGCACTTTGGGGAGACGCGATTGCAGCATGCCCGGGAGTTCCGGCCGCTTCAGGTACAGCAACCACGCCGTCAGCACGCCGGCCGCGGCGAGGTAGACCCCGGGCGAGCCCGCCTCGTGCAGGACGAAACCGGCGGCGCCGTGGAAGCTGGCTCCAATCTCGGCCAGCGGCCCGTCTGGTGACTGACTTATGGCGCCGGAGAAGAAGTCGCCAAACACCACCGGGTCGACGGTCAACCAGCCAATCACGACGGACGGAATGGCCAATGCGATCAGCGGCAGCGTTACCACCAACGGGCTCTCGTGCAGGTGCTCGCGGGTGTGCTCGTCCATGCGTTCCTTGCCATGAAACGTCAGGAACACCAGCCGGAAGCTGTACAGCGCAGTGACGAACACGCCGAGCAGCACGCACCAGTAGGCGTAGACCGAGCCTTCTATGTGCGACTGATGGACCGCCTCAATGATGATGTCCTTGGAAAAGAACCCTGACAGGCCCGGGAATCCGATCAACGCCAGCGAGCCGATCAGCGTCGTCCAGTAGGTCACCGGCATGTACTTCCGCAGCCCGCCCATGCGGCGCATGTCCTGCTCGTGGTGCATGGCGATGATTACCGAGCCTGCCGCCAGGAACAGCAATGCCTTGAAGAACGCGTGGGTCATCAGGTGAAAAATGCCCGCCGCATAGGCTCCTGCACCGAGAGCCACGGTCATGTAACCCAGCTGTGACAGGGTCGAATAGGCGATAACGCGCTTGATGTCGTTGTTGACCAGGCCGAGCAGGCCCATGAACAATGCAGTCGTCGCGCCGATGACGAGGATGAACGATAGTGCTGCTTCGGACAATTCGAAGATCGGCGACAGGCGCGCGACCATGAAAATGCCCGCGGTGACCATGGTCGCTGCGTGAATGAGCGCTGAAATCGGCGTCGGGCCTTCCATTGAATCAGGCAGCCAGACGTGCAGCGGCACCTGCGCCGATTTGCCCATCGCGCCGATGAACAGCAGGATGCAGATAATGGTGATCGCCTTGGTTGGCTCGCCCGGGGTCAGGAAGATGTCCTGGCCGACGATCATGTCGGTACGTGCGAACGCCTCGGCGTAGTCGAGCGTACCGGTGTAATAGGCAATGCCGGCAATTCCCAGCACGAAGCCGAAGTCCCCGACCCGGTTGACCACGAACGCCTTCAGGTTGGCAAAGATTGCCGTCGGACGCTTGTACCAGAACCCGATCAACAGGTAGGACACCAGTCCGACAGCCTCCCAGCCAAAGAACAGCTGCAGGAAGTTGTTGGACATCACCAGCATCAACATCGAGAAAGTGAATAGCGATATATAGGCGAAAAAACGCTGGTATCCCGGATCGTCATGCATGTAGCCGATGGTATAGACATGCACCATCAGCGACACGAAGGTCACGACCGTCATCATCAGCGCAGTGAGGTTGTCGACCAGGAAGCCGACCTCCATGCGCATCCCGTCGCTGACCGCCCAGGTATAGACCAGGCCGTTGTACGGATCCATGCTACCGGCGACCAGCAACTTCAGCACCCACGCCGACAGGACGAAGGACAGCGCGACGCCCGCAATGCACAGCGTGTGCGACGCTGTACGCCCGATCCAGCGGCCCAGGAAACCGGATACGACTGCCGCGGCCAGCGGTGCCAGAACGATCGCGAGGTAGACCTGCTCCATCGCCATGATCAACCCTTCATCACGTCGAGGTCGTCGACGTTGATGCTACGGCGCTCACGGAACAGCACCACCAGGATGGCCAGGCCGATGGCCGCCTCGGCCGCGGCCACTGTCAGGATGAAGAACACGAAAATCTGCCCGTCGAGGTTGCCAAGGAAGCGCGAGAAGGCCACGAAGTTGAAGTTGACCGCAAGCAGCATCAGCTCGATGCACATCAGCAGCACGATCACGTTCTTGCGGTTGAGGAAGATCCCGGCGACCGCGATAGCGAACAGGATCCCGGCCAGGAAAAGGTAGTGCGACAGCGTGATCACTGCTCACCCTCCGCGTCCACCTTGACCAGCCGCACCCGATCCTGGCGGCGGACGGCCACCTGCTTCGACACGTCCTGCGTCTTCAACCCGGGGCGACGGCGCATGGTCAGCGAAATTGCGGCAACAATCGCAATCAGAAGCACCACCGCGGCGAGCTGGAAGGGATAGACGTAGTCGGTATAGAGCACCGCTCCCACCGCCTCGGTATTGCTGTAACCCTCCGGCATCGGCGCGACCCCGCCAGTCACATCCAGGCCAAGCCGCTTGATCCAAAGCACGTAATAAAACTCGATGATGATGATCAACGCGATAAGCCCGCCGAGCGGCGCATAGCGGGTGAAGCCTACACGCAGGGTCTCGATGTTGATGTCGAGCATCATCACGACGAACAGGAACAGCACCATGACCGCGCCCACGTAGACCAGCACCAGCACGATCGCCAGGAACTCTGCCTCGATCAACAGCCACAGCACCGCCGCGTTGAAGAAGCACAGCACCAGGAAAAGCACTGAGTAAACCGGGTTCCTGGACGTGACCACGCCAATTGCTGCCCCGACCAGGACCGTCGCAAATGTGTAGAAGAGGATTTCTGTCAGCACCTGATTTCAATCCTGTCTAGCGGTACGGTGCGTCTGCGGCCTTGTCAGCCGCGATCATGGACTCGTAGCGCTCGCCAATGGCCAGCAGCTTGTCCTTGGTCATGATGTTCTCGCCGCGGTTCTCCATGTGGTACTCGTGGATGCGCGTCTCCACGATCGCATCTACCGGGCAGGCCTCCTCGCAGAAGCCGCAGTAGATGCACTTGAACAGGTCGATGTCGTAGCGGGTCGTCCTGCGCGTGCCGTC
This sequence comes from uncultured Gammaproteobacteria bacterium, assembly GCA_963715485.1. Taxonomy (GTDB): domain Bacteria; phylum Pseudomonadota; class Gammaproteobacteria; order Steroidobacterales; family Steroidobacteraceae; genus SG8-30. Next base: position 1,923,398 of record OY970244.1, on the reverse strand, counting down.
CTCGCCAACGTCCGAGTCGATGGTGATGGCCAGTGCCGGGCAGACCGCCTCGCAGAGCTTGCAGGCGATGCAGCGCTCCTGGCCATTGGGGTAGCGGCGCAGCGCATGCAGACCGCGGAAGCGCGGTGACTGCGGCGCCTTCTCTTCCGGATAGTTCAGCGTCACCTTGGGCGCAAAGAACTGCCTGATGGTCACCGACATGCCCACCAGCAACTCGGTGAGGAAGAAGGTCTTCAGCAGGCTGCGGACACTAGCCATCTCGGTTCCCTATGCCCAAGGCCCGACTTTCAGCCACACCATGACGCCCTCGACCGCCAGCCAGACCAGCGTCACCGGAATCAGAACCTTCCAGCCGAGGCGCATGATCTGGTCGTAGCGATAACGCGGAAAGGTGGCGCGGATCCACAGGTAGACGAAGATGAAGGCGCAGATCTTGAGGAACAGCCAGAAGAACGAGGGCTGCGCGATACCCCAGGCGTCGGGCACGTAGCCCTGGAAGGGGGACAACCAGCCACCCAGGAACATCACGGCAGCCAGCGCCGAGATCAAAATCATGTTGGCGTACTCGGGCAGCGCGAACAGCGTGGCAAAGGCTGCGCCGGAGTATTCAACATGGAAACCAGCGACGATTTCCGACTCGCCCTCGGCGACATCGAAGGGTGCACGGTTGGTCTCGGCCACGCCCGAGATGAAGTAGACGATGAACAACGGGAACAGCCAGAACCAGTTCCAGCTGCCAAATCCGCCAAGGCTGAGACCGTTCGCCGGCAGCGCCGCCTGCGCCCGGACGATCTCGCCCAGGTTCAGGCTACCGGCCGCCATCAACACGCCAACGATGGCGAAACCCATCGCCAGCTCGTAGGCGACCATCTGTGCGGCGGAGCGCATGGCGCCCAGGAAAGCGTACTTGGAGTTGGCGGCCCAACCCGCCAGGATCACGCCGTAGACACCCAGCGAGGTCAGCGCCAGGATGAACAGCAGCCCGGCGTTGATGTCGGCCAGGACGAACTCGGGCGAGAACGGGATCACCGCCCAGGCCGTCAGCGCGGGAACCAGCACTATCAGAGGCGCGATCAGGAACAGCTTGCGGTCCGCATTGGCCGGGATCAGGAACTCCTTCAGGAGCAGCTTGATCACGTCAGCGAAGGGCTGTGCCAGTCCGCGCAGGATAGGCAGCCCGAACAGGCTGATCCGGTTGGGGCCGCGCCGCAACTGCATGTAGCCAATGACCTTGCGCTCGGCCAGCGTACTGAAGGCGACAGCCATGATGACGGCGAGCATCACCCCGATTACTGCCAGGGTAGTCAGGATGAAAGACTGCAAATCCGCCGGGATCCCAGCCCACATGCCGTTGAGGTTGTCCATTCCGTGCTACCCGCCCCGCGCCGCAAGACGCATGAATGGATTGCCGGCCATAGCCGTTGCTTGCAGCGACGGCGAACGGCGAACGACTGCGTCGATCCCGTAGATCGGAACCTCTGCCACCGCAGTCTCCGCGCTCGTGCTGATCGATCGCAGCGGAAGCGCGACGCGGCCCCGGTCAGCGCCCACCAGCCTGCGAAGTTCGTCGCGGACCTGTTCCGACGAATCGTAATCAAACCCGTCCAGTGCCAGCAGGTTGCCCAGCACCCGCAGCACCTTCCAACCTGGTCGCGCCTCGCCCAGCGGCTTGATGCAGCCGGCAAAGCTCTGCCAGCGTCCCTCGGCGTTCACGAATGTGCCGGAAGTCTCGGCGAAGGTACCGATCGGCAAAAGCAGTTTGGCCCAGGACTTCATTTCGTCGGTCGCATAGGCCGTAATTGCCACGGCAAACCCGCACCCGGCGAGCGTCCGGACGGCGCTCGGCACGGCCGTATCACACTCCGGCTCGATGCCGCCGAACAGCACGCAGGCCGCAGGCGGGCGCCGTAGCATTGCCGCAGCGTCGAGGCCGGGCGACTGCACCGCAATGCCGCCAGCCTCGCGGTGAGGCAGCGCCCCGGCCACGGCCGCACCCGCGGCATTGCCGCCATCGGGCAGGATCGCCAGCGTTGCACCCGTCAGCTCGGCCAGTGTGGCCGCCGCTGCGCGCAAATCGGCATAGGCTGGATGGCGCTGAGCCAGCGCCCCGAGCAGGATTGCACGGCGCCCGCCGGCGGTCAGCGACTCGACGATCGCCTGTTGCGTATCGTTCGGCTCGGCACGTGCGGCCAGCGAGGCGACACCTTCCGGAACCGCGCTGCCTGTGGTGGCGGCGGCGAGCTTGACCATTGCGGCCAGCTCGGCCAGCCACTGCCCCGCCGACACGACCCGCTCGACCTTGATCGGGAACAACAGCGGATAGCTCGCAGCATTGAGCAGGCTGACCGCTCCGCCGCCGACTGCCGCCTGCCGGATACGATGGGCCAGCATCGGTGCCTCGTGCCTGAGATGGGAGCCCACTACCAGCAGCGCGTCCAGCCGGCTGACATCGGCCAGCGGCATGCCAAGGCCCGGATATAACGGATCGCAGTCCTGATCCCGGAAATCGCCCTGGCGCAGCCGCGAATCGACGTTGTGCGTACCCAGTCCGCGGGCCACGCGGCCAAGCAGGTAGAGCTCCTCGGTGGTCGCCGTGGGAGCCCCCAGAAAGCCGATCGCGCCCGGGCCTTGCTCCAGCGCGGCATCACGAAGACCCTGCGCCGTGGCGGTGAGCGCCGTTTCCCAGTCCACGGCCCGCCACTCGCCCTCAACCCTCATCATCGGCGTCTCGAGCCGGTCCTGCGAATAGATTCCCTCATAGGAAAAGCGGTCGCGATCGGCGATCCAGGTCTCGTTGACCTCCTCGTTGCGCCGCGGCACCACACGCAGCAGCTTGCCGCGCAGCACGTGACCGTAGACGTTGCTGCCTACCGCGTCGTGTGGCGGAACCAGTTCGTGCTGGGTCATCTCCCAGGAGCGGCCACGGTGCCTGAAGGGCTTGGAATTCAGCGCCCCGACGGGACACAGGTCGATTACGTTGCCCGACAGTTCGTGGTCCACACTGCGCTCGATCCACGTGCCGATTTCCATGTTCTCGCCGCGGCCCATGGTGCCCAGCTCCTGCAAGCCAGCAATTTCCGCGGTGAAGCGCACGCAGCGGGTGCAGTGGATGCACCGCGTCATGTCGGTAGAGATCAGCGGTCCGAGATTCTTGTCCTTGACGACCCGCTTGCGCTCGGCAAAACGCGATACCGAGCTGCCGAAACCCTGGGCCAGGTCCTGCAGTTCACACTCGCCGCCCTGGTCGCAGATCGGGCAGTCGAGTGGGTGGTTGATCAGCAGGAACTCCATGGTCGCCTTCTGGGCAGCGATGGCCCGCGGCGAGCGGGTGAAGGCCTTCATGCCTTCGGTCACCGGTGTTGCACATGCCGGCAGCGGCTTGGGTGCCTTTTCAACCTCAACCAGGCACATGCGGCAGTTGGCGGCGACCGACAACTTGTCGTGGTAGCAGAAACGCGGCACGTAGATGCCCGCTGCATCGGTCGCATGGATCAGCATCTGGCCCTTGCGAGCCGTCAGCGGCCTGCCGTCGATCTCGATGTTGACAAGGTCTTCGTTCATGCGGGCATCGGTGTCCGGTTGTCTGCTGCTGTCACGCCGCCACGCGCGCGAGGCTGTCGACATAGCTGCGACCGTCGTTGGCGATCATGTACTCGAATTCGTGGCGGAAGTGCTTGACGAAACTCTGTACGGGCCAGGCCGCGGCGTCACCGAGCGCGCAGATCGTATGTCCCTCGATCTGGTTTGCCACGCCTACCAGCAGGTCGAGATCCTCCATGCGACCTTGTCCGGCAAGGATCCTGAGCACCAGCCGGTTCATCCAGCCGGTGCCCTCGCGACAAGGCGTGCACTGGCCACAGGACTCTGCCTTGTAGAAGCGCGAGATACGCTCGAGTACTCGTACCATGCAGGTCGTATCGTCCATGACGATCACTGCAGCTGAGCCGACCGCCGAGCCCGCCTTACGTAACGAGTCGTAGTCCATGTTGCAGTCGATGATTGCCTCGGCCGGCATGACAGGGACCGACGAGCCGCCAGGGATGACCGCCTTGAGCTCATGTCCGTCACGCACGCCGCCGGCAATCTTCAACAACTCGCGGAACGGGATGCCCAGCGGTAGCTCGTAGTTGCCGGGCCTGTTGACATGCCCGGACACGGAAAAGATAACGGTGCCGCCGGCATTAGCCGTACCGAGTTCAGCGAACCACTTGGCGCCCTTGCGCATGATGGTCGGCACGCTGGCGAAGCTCTGCGTGTTGTTGATGGTCGTTGGCCGGCCATACAGGCCGAAATTGGCCGGGAACGGCGGCTTGAAGCGAGGCTTTCCCTGCTTACCCTCGAGCGACTCCAGCAGTGCGGTCTCTTCGCCACAGATGTAGGCCCCTGCTCCGACGAAACTGTGAAGGTCGAAGTCGACGCCGGAACCACGGATATCCCTGCCGAGCAGGCCCGCAGCGTAGGCTTCCAGCAAGGCCGCCTCGAAGCGCGGCACCGGCTCTGCCAGGAACTCGCCGCGGATGTAGTTGTACCCGACCGTCGCACCCATGGCATAGCCGCCGATAGCCATGCCTTCGACCAGCGCATGCGGATTGAAGCGAAGGATGTCGCGGTCGTGGCAGGTGCCTGGCTCGCTTTCGTCCGAGTTGCACACGACGTATTTCTGGCCCGGCGCGCCACGCGGCATGAAGCTCCACTTGAGGCCGGTCGGGAAGCCAGCGCCGCCGCGGCCACGCAGGCCGGAAGCCTTGAGTTCCTCGATGATTTCCTCGCGCGGGGTCTTCTCGCGCAGGATCTTCTCCCAGGCCTGGTAGCCGCCTATGCGGCGATAGGTCTCCAGCGTCCAGCTACGCTCGTGCTTCAGCGGCTCGAAGATCAACTGGTTCATTTCGTAGGACGACATCGGATCACTCCACGCTGTCCAGGACCTTCACCGCCAGCTCGGGCGTGAGGTTCTCGTGATAGACGTGATCGACCATCATCATCGGCGCGTTGTTGCAGGCCGCCAGGCACTCCTCCTCCCGCTTGAGAAAGAATTTGCCATCCGAAGTGCTCTCCCCGGTCTTGATGCCGAGATGCTTCTCCACGGCCTCGACGATCTTGTCCGAACCGCACAGCATGCAGCTGATGTTCGTGCAGACCGAGACGTGCACCCTCCCCACCGGCCTGGTCTCGAACATCGAGTAGAAGCTCGCCACCTCGTAAACCTGGATCGGCGGCAGCCCGAGGTAGTCGGCAATGGCATCCATCAGCTCCGCCGTGAGGTAGCCCTGGTTCTGGTGTTGTGCCGCCCTCAGCGCCGCGATGACCGCCGACCGCCGGCGCTCCGGCGGAAATTTCCTCACCCAGTGATCTATCTCGCGACGGGTGTGCTCGGACAGGAGCTCGCCCGCATCTGGCTGCGTCCCGCTCAACGGTCGATCTCCCCGAACACGATGTCCATGGTGCCGATAACCGCCACGACGTCGGCGAGCATGTGGCCTGCAACCATTTCGTCCATGGCGGCCAGGTGCGCGAAGCCTGGCGCGCGGCACTTGAGCCGGTAGGGCTTGTTGGCGCCGTCAGACACCAACCACACGCCGAATTCACCCTTGGGCGCCTCAACAGCGGCGTAGGTCTCCCCGGCAGGTACGCAGTAGCCCTCAGTAAACAGCTTGAAGTGATGGATCAGCGACTCCATGTCGCCCTTCATGTCCTCACGCGATGGCGGGCTGACCTTGTGGTCGGCCAGCATCACCGGACCCGGGTTGGCGCGCAGCCACTCGACGCACTGGCGAATGATGTTGTTGGACTGGCGCAGCTCCTCGATCCGGACCAGGTAGCGGTCGTAGCAGTCACCGTTGACACCGACCGGGATGTCAAAGTCCATGCGACCGTAGACTTCGTAGGGCTGCTTCTTGCGCAGGTCCCAGGCGAGTCCGGAACCGCGCAGCATCGGCCCAGTGAATCCAAGCTGTAATGCGCGTTCCGGCGACACCACGCCGATCCCCACCGTACGCTGCTTCCAGATGCGGTTGTCCGTCAGCAGGGTCTCGTATTGCTCGACACAGGCTGGAAAGCGCTCGGTAAAGTCCCATATGAAGTCGAGCAGCGACCCTTGCCGACGCGCATTGAGTCGCTCGAGTTCCTTCGCATTCCTGAACCTGGACGGCTGGTGCTGTGGCATGGTCTCCGGCAGGTCGCGGTATACCCCGCCGGGCCGGTAATACGTTGCGTGCATGCGCGTTCCGGAGACCGCCTCGTAACAGTCCATCAGGTCCTCGCGCTCCCGAAACGCATAGAGGAACACGGTCATCGCGCCGATATCGAGCGCATGAGAGCCCAGCCACATCAGGTGGTTGAGGATGCGCGTCATCTCGTCGAACATGACCCGGATATACTGTGCCCGTTCGGGCGCGCGGATTCCGAGCAGTTTCTCAATCGCCAGCACGTACGCGTGCTCGCTGCACATCATCGAGACATAGTCCAGACGGTCCATGTAGCCAATGGACTGGTTGAACGGCTTCGACTCGGCCAGTTTCTCGGTGGCGCGGTGCAACAACCCGATGTGCGGGTCGGCCTTCTGGATCACCTCGCCGTCCATCTCAAGCACCAGGCGCAACACGCCGTGGGCCGCCGGGTGCTGTGGACCGAAGTTCAGGGTGAAGTTGCGAATCTCAGCCACGGTCCGGCGCCTCGCGCAGGATCGGGTCGTAGCGATTGTCCTCGCGGATCACCTTGGGCACGACGACCCGCGGTTCGATGCTGACCGGCTCGTAGACGACCCTGCCCTTCTCCGGGTCGTAGCGCAGCTCGACGTTACCCGACAGCGGAAAGTCCTTGCGGAACGGGTGGCCGATGAAGCCGTAGTCCGTCAGGATGCGGCGCAGGTCGGGGTGGCCACGGAAGAGCACGCCGAAAAGGTCGAATGCCTCACGCTCGAACCAGTCGGCCGCAGCCCAGACGGGGGTCACGGAGTCAAGCATCGGCGGTTCTTCGCCAATGCAGTAGCACCGCAGTCGCAAGCGCCAGTTCCGGCTCACCGACAACAGGTGATAGGTGGTCGCAAAGCGGGGTCCGATCCTCCGTAGGGCCTTCGTGTTGTTCCCGTCTGACGCCGCGACTGAAGCCCGACGAGGTCGCCTCGGTGGTGTTCCACTGCGTCCGACCAAAATCAAGGTAATCGATTCCCGACAGGTCAATCAGCTGCTCGAAGGCGAGTTCCTCGGCGTCGCGCAGTTCGCGGCAGACGCCGACCAGCTGCGCAGCAGACACCTCGTAGGTCAGCTCGCCGCTGAGCGAGGCGAGGCGCTTCACGCGGGGGCCGAGGCGCGCTTCGACGGCGGCAGCGAGGGTGTCGATCCGGCTCATGAGTGGTTCACCGCGCGATCGTACTGGTGCGGCGAATCTTGTTCTGCAGCTGAATGATGCCGTAGATCAGGGCCTCCGCAGTCGGCGGGCAGCCGGGCACGTAGACATCCACCGGAACGATCCGGTCGCAGCCGCGCACCACCGAGTAGGAGTAGTGGTAGTAGCCGCCGCCGTTGGCGCATGACCCCATGGAGATCACCCAGCGCGGCTCGGCCATCTGGTCATAGACCTTTCGCAAGGCAGGCGCCATCTTGTTGACCAGCGTGCCGGCGACGATCATCACGTCCGACTGGCGGGGGCTCGGCCGGAAGACGACGCCGAAACGATCGAGGTCATAGCGCGCGGCACCCGCATGCATCATCTCCACGGCGCAGCAAGCCAGGCCGAAGGTCATTGGCCAGAGCGAGCCAGTGCGGGCCCAGTTCATGAGCCCATCGATGCTGGTGACGACGAAGCCGCGGCCGTCCGGGCCATCAGCCGCAGGGCTCAGTCCCATTCCAGCGCCCCCTTCTTCCACTCGTAGGCGAACCCGACGATCAGCACCGTCAGGAATACGGCCATGGATAGCAGCCCGAACCCGCCGATCGTGTCGAGCGATACGGCCCATGGAAACAGGAAGGCGATCTCGAGGTCGAAGATGATGAACAGGATTGCGACGAGGTAATAACGCACATCGAACTTCATGCGCGTGTCCTCGAAGGCCTCGAAGCCGCACTCGTAGGGCGAGTTTTTTTCCGAATCCGGACGCCGCGGCCCTAGAAGGAAGCCGAGCAGCATCAGCACGACGCCGAGCCCACCGGCGACGACAGCGAAGATCAGGATCGGAAGGTAGTTCTCGAGCATGCTGGAAGGCCGCCTGTGACCCGGGCGCTGAACCGCGGCATTGTACCCGCGGCAGTACTCGCGAGTCACCCGCCGGAGCAGCAGGCAAGGAGGGGCCAGAGAGCAACGTTGGCGGCTCCTGCGCCGGACAAAGAAAAGGCCCGGAAAAACCGGGCCTATCTCGTTGCTGGTGCCGACGGTCGGACTCGAACCGACACGGGAAACCCCACTAACCCCTCAAGCTAGCGCGTCTACCAATTCCGCCACGTCGGCGACTTCAGGAAAACCCGATCACTGCCCGGTTGACGGAGCCGGTGACTCCGTGTCCAGTACCGGGACTTCGTCCTCGTTGAGCGGGGCCGGCGCCGGCTCAGCCGGCGTTTCGACCGGCACCGACTCGACCAGGCTCTTCGGCGCCTCGACGGGCTGCGAAGCCACGTAAGTCAGGGCGAGGCTGGTGACAAAAAACAGGGTCGCCACGACGGCGGTAGCCTTCGAGAAGAAGGTCGCCGAACCGCGTGCGCCAAACACCGTTCCCGAGGCTCCTGCCCCGAAGCCGGCGCCCGCGTCAGCACCCTTGCCGCGCTGGATGAGTACCAGCCCGACGATGGAAACGCATAGTGCCAGATGCAATGTGATGAGCAACGACTGCAGCATCGGTAATTCCAGTCCTTCAGGCTCCCTGCTTCCCGCCACCTTCGCAGATACGGCGAAACTCCTCGCCGTTCAGCGCAGCGCCGCCGACGAGGCCCCCGTCCACATCCGGCATCGCGAACAGCTCGGCGGCATTTACCGCCTTGACGCTGCCGCCGTACAGGATCCGCAGGCAAGCAGCCATTGTAGCATCCTTCTCGGCCAGTCGCGCGCGCAGCAGGGCATGCACTTCCTGCGCCTGGTCCGGGGTCGCGTTCTTGCCGGTACCGATTGCCCAGACCGGTTCGTAGGCCATTACCGCCCGCATGAAGCCGTCGGTGCCGGCAACCCCCAGGACGGCATCCAGCTGGCGCAGAACGACCTCCGCGGTTCGCCCCTCCTCCCGCTCCTCGAGCGTCTCGCCGACGCACAGGATCGGGGTCAGCCCCTCGCGCTGCGCGGCGGCAAACTTGCGTGCCACCAGCTGGTCGTCCTCGCCATACAGGGCGCGACGCTCGGAGTGGCCCACGATGGCATGGGTACAGCCGACGTCCTTGAGCATCGACGCGGAGACCTCGCCGGTATGGGCGCCGGCTGCCTCGGCACAGACGTCCTGGGCCCCCAGCGCCAGGCCGCTGCCGCGCAGCTGGCGGCCCACCTCCCAAAGGTAGACGAACGGCGGGCAGACCAGGATTTCGGGACCGGCGTCGCCCTGGTCGGCGCGCAGGATTTCTTCGACCAGTCTGGTGTTGTCCGATCTCGAACCGTGCATTTTCCAGTTGCCGGCAACCAATGATCGACGCATTTTCTTGCTCCTGGTGGGGCTACCCCCGTGGGGGAACCCCAAAAAGGCGCGCAAGGATAAGCGCGCGCCCAAGTGATATCAATGCCGGGCGCCCGGGCTCACGGCGCAGCTCGCTGCACCACTTCGGCCAACGACTTGGCATGTGAAGCGACCATCGCTTCATCTTCGCCCTCGACCATGACGCGAATGACGGGCTCCGTCCCCGACGCCCGCAGGACCACGCGGCCGCGGCCAGCGAGGGCCTCCTCAACCACCGCGACCGCCGCGAGCACGGCCGGGTGCCCGGCGGCATCGAAGCGCTCTGCAACCCGGACGTTGACCATCTTCTGCGGAAAGCGTTGCATGCCCGCTGCCAGCTCGGCCAGGCTCTTGCGGCTCTGCTTCATCACCGCGAGCACCTGCAAGGCCGCGACCAGTCCGTCGCCAGTCGTGGTCTTGTCCAGGCATATCAGGTGGCCAGAGGTTTCGCCGCCAAGGTTGCCGCCCAGCTCCCTCAGCATCTGCAGCACGTAGCGGTCGCCAACCGCGGCACGGCGGAACTGGATCCCGAGTTCCTTCAGCGCGAGTTCCAGCCCGAAATTGCTCATCACTGTCCCGACGACCGGCCCGGACAGATCACCGCTTTGCGCACGAGCACGTGCCAGCAGGTACATGAGCTGGTCACCATCGACGATCCTCCCGAGATGATCGACCATCACGAGCCGGTCTCCGTCTCCGTCCAGCGCGATGCCGGCGTGCGCCTTGACGCCCGAGACGGTCATTCGAAGCAGCTCCGGCTGCATCGACCCGCAGCCATCGTTGATGTTGCGGCCGTTGGGTGAGCAGCCGATCGGGATGATGTCGGCGCCCAGGTCGGCCAGGACTCGCGGCGCCACCTTATAGGCTGCGCCGTTGGCGCAATCGATTACTACTTTCAGCCCGGAGAGATCCACGCCCGGTGGCAGCGTCGAAGCGCAGAATTCCTGGTAAAGGGTTCGTTGCTTGTCCACTCGTGTCGCCTTGCCGAGTCGCTGCGATTCACGGGTCAGGGCTGGCTGCTGCAGGTAAGACTCGATCTGCTGCTCGAGTTCGTCCGGAAGCTTGGCGCCATTACGGTCGAAGAACTTGATGCCGTTGTCTTCGTACAAGTTGTGCGATGCGCTGATCACCGCTCCGAAGTCGCATTTGAGCTTCTGCAACATGAAGGCAATGCCCGGCGTCGGCAACGGACCGACCAGCAACACGTTGACTCCGGCAGCGACAAAGCCCGCCTCGAGGGCAGCCTCGAACAGGTAGCCAGACAGCCGCGTGTCCTTTCCGACCAGCACCGTGCCACCCTCAGGTGCGAGCACACGGGCCGCAGCGCTGGCAAGGCGCAACGCGAACTCAACCGTCATGGGTTCATCGCCAACCTTGCCACGAACGCCGTCGGTGCCGAAAAACTGTCTGCTCATGGCTTTCTCACTCTGCCAGTCGCGAGCGCCGAACCGCGACTGCGATCCTGACGGCGTCCACGGTTGCCGCAACGTCGTGGGCGCGCACGAGGGCCGCTCCCTGGTGCACCGCCAGCGCGGCCAGCGCCACGCTACCCGCCAGCCTTTCCCCGGCTGGCCGTCCTGTCAACTGGCCGATCAGGCTCTTCCGGGACAGGCCCACCAGGACCGGCAGGCCCTCGCCACAGAATTCGGCGAGCGCAGCCAGCAGGGCCAGGTTGTGCTCGAGCGACTTGCCGAATCCGAATCCGGGGTCAATGACCAGCCGCGAGCGGTCAATCCCGTCAAGTTCGCAGGCCCGCACCCGCTCCGACAGGAAATCGTGCACATCCTGCACGACATCCTCGTAGTCCGGCGCGGCCTGCATGGTACGCGGCCTGCCCTGCATGTGCATGAGGCAGATCGCGACACCGGAACCGGCAACCGCTTCTACCGCCCCCGACTCCTGCAATGCCATCACGTCGTTGATCATCGACGCGCCCGCGGCAATGGCTGCCTTCATGACCTCGGGCTTGCTGGTATCCACCGAGACCGGCAGGTCGATCCCTGCCACCAGGGCCTCGATGACGGGGATCACCCGGTCCAGCTCTTCCTCGACCTCGACCGCGTCGGCACCCGGTCTGGTCGACTCTCCGCCGACGTCGATAATGCCGGCGCCCTCGGCCGCCATGCGCCGCGCCTGGCGGATCGCATTCTCAGGGCGCAGGAACAAGCCGCCGTCGGAGAACGAATCGGGCGTGACATTGAGCACGCCCATGACGACAGGCACCGTGAGGTCCAGTGAATAGGCACCGCAGGTCAGCAGCATGTCAGTCGAAAGGGGGACAGCCCCCTTTTCCACTCAATGAGCCCGGCGACACGACAATTCAACAACTTAGGAAAAGGGGACTGTCCCCTTTTCTCAGTGCTGGCTGGCGGGGGGCCCCACGGTCGGGCCGACTGGTACGCCGTCCTTCGCGGGGCTTGCCGCGGTCGGCGGTGTGCCCGCATCCTCCCAACCGACAGGCGGTCGCGGCACACGGCCGTCCATGATGTCCCTGATCTGCTGCTCGTCGATGGTCTCGTAGCGGATCAGGGCCTCCGCCATCTTATGCAACCTGTCCACGCTGGCGCTCAGGATGTCGCGTGCGCGCTCATAGTTGCCGTCGATCAGTCGGCGGATCTCCTCGTCGATCGCATCGCGGGTCTTGTCGCCGACCTGCTTGTGCTGAGTCACGGACCGGCCAAGGAAAACCTCGCCGTCTTCCTCGGCATAGGTAAGCGTGCCGAGCCGCTCCGACAGGCCCCATTTCGTGACCATGTTGCGGGCAAGTTCGGTGGCGCGCTCGATATCATTGGACGCGCCTGTCGTCACGGCGTCCGCCCCGAAGACGATTTCCTCGGCCACCCGGCCGCCGAACAAGGTGGCAATGCGGCTTTCCAGCCGGCGCTTGCTCGTGCTGTAGCGGTCGGCTTCCGGCAGGAACATGGTTACGCCAAGTGCCAGGCCTCGCGGAATGATGGTGACCTTGTAAACCGGGTCGTGCTCGGGCACGTTCAAACCGACGATCGCATGACCCGCCTCGTGATAGGCGGTAAGGCGCTTCTCCTCCTCCGACATAACCATCGAGCGGCGCTCGGCGCCCATCATGATCTTGTCCTTGGCCCGCTCGAATTCTTCCATGGTGACGGTGCGTTTGTCGGCCCGGGCAGCAAACAGCGCCGCCTCGTTTACCAGGTTCATCAGGTCGGCCCCGGAGAACCCCGGCGTACCCCGCGCGATGATCGATGGCTTGACGTCATCGTCAATCGGTACGCGCCGCATGTGGACCTTCAGGATATGTTCGCGGCCGCGCACGTCGGGCAGCGGTACCACGACCTGACGGTCAAAACGGCCGGGCCGCAGCAGGGCCGGGTCGAGCACGTCGGGCCGGTTGGTCGCGGCAATGACGATGATGCCTTCGTTGCCCTCGAAACCGTCCATTTCGACCAGCAGCTGGTTAAGGGTCTGTTCGCGCTCGTCATGCCCGCCGCCGAGACCTGCGCCACGGTGACGGCCAACGGCATCGATCTCGTCAATGAAGATGATGCAGGGAGCGTGCTTCTTGGCCTGCTCGAACATGTCACGCACGCGTGAAGCGCCGACGCCGACAAACATCTCGACGAAGTCCGAGCCGGAAATAGTGAAGAACGGCACCTTGGCCTCGCCCGCGATGGCGCGTGCGAGCAACGTCTTGCCAGTGCCTGGGGGGCCGACCATCAGCACGCCCTTCGGGATCTTGCCGCCAAGCTTCTGGAACTTGGCAGGATCCTTCAGGAAGTCGACGATCTCGGTCACTTCCTCCTTGGCCTCGTCCACGCCGGCGACGTCCGCAAAGGTCACGGTGACCTGGTCTTCAGAAAGCAGCCGCGCCCGACTCTTGCCGAAGGACATGGCGCCGCGGCCTCCCGCGCCCCCGCCCTGCATCTGGCGCATGAAGTAGACCCAGACCCCGATCAGCAGCAGGATGGGGAAGGACGAGATGAGCAGCTGCATGAGCAACGATTGGCGCTCCGGGGGGGCCGCGTCGAAGGCGACGCCCTCGTTCTGCAGCAAGCCGATGAGCGCAGAGTTGTCGGTCTCCGGATTGAACGTGACGTAGGGTTCGCCGCCTGAGCGGGCCCCGACGATGGTGTCGCCCTTGAAGGTCGCGGAACGAATGCCGTCCGACTTGACCTCCTCGAGGAACTGCGAATACGGCATCGCCTGTGGCGCGCCGGTGCGGGCGCCGAAATTGGAGAAAACGGCCAGCAGGACGACCGCAATGATCACCCACAGCACGATATTCTTGGTCAGGTCGTTCAACACCACTCTCCTCGGCCACTAGAGACCGTTTCGCAGCGGTTTGACCCGCCGATTCACGATCAGTTCGAACTTACACCGTGCGCGGGTTTCTGGCCAGCAGGCAGGTCTCGGAGCCGGGATGGCGCGAACCCCTGGGCTCGAACGGCCGGACCGGCCCGAAAACCCTCCCGCGCCTGGCCGACCACCTCCACGCAACTCATTTGGGGGCCATCTTCGACATTACAAGGTTGCCGGCCGGTCCCCTGAGGAACCACCGGCCTGTCCAGTACGCACGGCTCGCGCCACTTACCCCGGATGAACTCGACCCTGGGCGTCAGGTCCGCCGGCCTTGGTCTTGCCCAAGCCACATGAAAGATTCGTCGAAATGCCCAGCCAGCACCGGTTTACCAGACCTGAAACGACCCGCCATTTTGCTCGGCTGCCCCGGCCGAGCCCTCTATAATCCCTGAATGACGCTCACCCAAAACCAGAAGAAGCACCTCCGCCGGCTCGGTCACGGCCTGCAGCCGGTGGTACTCATCGGCCAGCAGGGCCTGACCGACGCCGTTGCCGCCGAGACAGCCTCGGCACTGGCCGCGCACGAGCTGCTGAAGGTCAAGGCGCGGGTGGGAGACCGTGATCTGCGTGCCGAGATCCTCTCCAGCCTGGCCGAAAGGACACAGGCAGAACTCATTCAGACCATCGGTAACGTGGGTCTCTTATACAAGAAAAACAAAGAATTAACGAAGATTCTTCTTCCAGATACTTAGACTGACATCAGATATAGCGCACTGCGACGATGTCATAGGACTTGGTGCCACCCGGCGCAACGACCGCGACCTCGTCTCCCGCCTCCTTGCCCACCAGCGCCCGAGCGATCGGCGAGTTGATGGATATCAGGCCCTGACCGATGTCGGCCTCGTCGTCGCCGACGATCTGGTAGGTCACGTGCGAACCGGCCTGGTCTTCGAGGTCGACGGTTGCGCCGAACACCACCCGGTCCGACTCCGGCAGCGCCGCTGGATCGATGACCTGGGCATGCGACAGCCGCCACTCGATTTCCTTGATACGGCCCTCGATGAAGCCCTGCTGCTCCCGTGCCGCCGCATATTCGGCGTTCTCGGACAGGTCACCATGGGAGCGGGCATCGGCTATCGCCCGGATCACTTCCGGCCGGGCCACGCCCTTCAGCTTCTTTAGCTCGGCCCGCAGTTTCTCTGCGCCGCGCAGGGTGATGGGTGTGCGGCTCACTCAATCAACTCCTTGTGAAGGTCCTGCAGCCGGTTCACCTGCAAATTCGACAGGTGGTCCAGAGCATCACACGTGGCGCGCGCCGCCGCGACCGTCGTGTAGTAAGTGACCTTTCGATAAACGGCCTCGCGACGAATGGAGCGCGATTCGCGGATCGCCTGCTTGCCTTCCGTGGTATTGACGATCAGGTCGATTTCGTCGTTCTTGATCATGTCCACGATGTGCGGCCGACCCTCGCGGACCTTGAAGACCTTACGGCACGCAATGCCGGCCACCTCGAATTCGCGCGCGGTGCCCTCAGTTGCCACCACCTCGAAGCCCTTTGCGACCAGCCGCCTGGCGATGTCGACCGCCGCCGGCTTGTCCCGATCGCGAACGCTGAACAGTGCGACCCCGCGAGTGGGTAGCGCCGCGCCACTGGCTGCCTGCGACTTGGCATAGGCCTCACCGAAGGTGCGTCCGGTGCCCATGACCTCACCGGTGGACTTCATTTCCGGTCCCAGGATCGGGTCTGATTCCGGGAACTTGTTGAACGGGAAAACGGCTTCCTTGACAGAGAAGTAAGGCGGTATCCGCTCAACGGTAGCGCCCATTTCCGCGAGCTTGCGACCAGTCATTACACGCGCAGCCACCTTGGCCAGCGCTACGCCAGTGGCTTTCGACACGAACGGCACCGTTCGCGATGCCCGCGGATTGACTTCGAGCACGTAAACGATGCCACTCTGGATGGCGAACTGGACGTTCATCAGCCCGACCACGTTGAGTCCATGCGCCATCTTGCGCGTCTGGTCGCGGAGCTCGTCCTGCAGCGCGACCGAAAGCGAGGCCGGCGGCAGCGAGCAGCTCGAATCGCCCGAATGGACCCCTGCCTGCTCGACGTGTTCCATGATGCCGCCGATCAGGACATCCTGGCCGTCGCAGATCGCGTCTACGTCGACCTCGATCGCCACGTCGAGGAAACGATCCAGCAGCACCGGACTGTCGTTGGAGACCTTGACGGCCTCGTTCATGTATTGCCGCAAGTCTTCCTCGGAGTAGACGATCTCCATGGCTCGCCCGCCGAGGACGTAGGAAGGACGAACCACCAGTGGATAACCAACCTCGCGGGCTAGCTCGACTGCCTGATCTTCCGCCCGGGCAGTTGCATTGGCCGGCTGTCGAAGTCCCAGCTGGGTGAGCAGCTTCTGGAAGCGCTCACGGTCCTCGGCGACGTCGATTGAATCCGGCGTGGTACCAATAATCGGCGCGCCAGCCGCTGCCAGCAGCCGCGACAACTTCAGCGGAGTCTGGCCGCCATACTGGACAATGACTCCCTCGGGCCTTTCCTTGTCGATGATCTCCATGACATCTTCGAAGGTAAGCGGCTCGAAGTACAGGCGATCCGAGGTGTCGTAGTCGGTAGATACCGTCTCCGGATTGCAGTTGACCATTATGGTCTCGTAGCCGTCCTCGCGCAGAGCCAGCGCCGCATGGACGCAGCAGTAATCAAACTCGATGCCCTGGCCAATGCGGTTTGGCCCGCCACCGAGGATCACTATCTTCCGGCGGTCGGTGGGTGCGGCCTCGCACTCCTCCTCATAGGTCGAGTACATGTAGGCGGTCGAAGTGGCGAATTCCGCCGCGCAGGTATCGACACGCTTGTAGACCGGCCGCAGGTCGTAGGAATGGCGGCGCGAGCGGATCTGCTTTTCCGCCACGCCGGTCAGGCGGGCGAGCATGGCATCGGAGAAACCCTTGCGCTTGAGCCCTAGCAGGCGGTCACGTGTCAGGCCGGCAAATCCGTCGGCACGGACGCGTCCTTCATCGCGGATAAGGTCCTCGATCTGGACCAGGAACCAGGGATCTATGCGAGTGTGCTCGTGGACACGCTCAACGCTCCAGCCGGCGCGGAATGCGTCGCCAACGTACAACAGCCGGTCTCCGCTGGGGTGGCGCAATTCCTCCGCCAATGCCTGCTCGGTGTCGTCGTCGAGCGGCAGTTGCAGGATCGGGTCCAGGCCGTCATAGCCGGTCTCGAGACTGCGCAGCGCCTTCTGCAGGGATTCCTGGAAGGTCCGACCCATCGACATCGCCTCGCCGACGGACTTCATCTGGGTGGTGAGGCGCTTGTCAGTGCCGGGGAACTTCTCGAAAGTGAAGCGCGGCACCTTGGTTACCACGTAGTCGATCGCGGGCTCGAACGATGCCGGCGTCGCACCACCGGTGATCTCATTCCTGAGTTCGTCCAGCGTGTAGCCGACGGCGAGCTTGGCTGCGACCTTCGCGATCGGGAAGCCGGTCGCCTTGGAGGCCAGGGCCGAGGAGCGTGAAACGCGAGGATTCATCTCTATTACCAGCAGCCGGCCGTCCTCCGGATTGACGGCAAACTGGACATTCGAGCCGCCGCACTCCACGCCGATCTTGCGCAGTACGGCGATCGAGGCGTCGCGCATGCGCTGGTATTCCTTGTCCGTCAGCGTCTGCGCAGGGGCAACGGTTATCGAATCGCCCGTGTGGACGCCCATCGGGTCGAGGTTCTCGATGGAGCAAACGATGATGCAGTTGTCATTGCGGTCGCGCACGACCTCCATCTCGAATTCCTTCCAGCCGAGCACCGATTCCTCGATCAGCACCTCGCTGGTCGGTGACGCATCCAGGCCACGCCCGACGATCTGTTCGAATTCCTCACGGTTGAACGCGATGCCGCCGCCGGAGCCGCCCAGCGTGAACGATGGTCGGATGACAGTGGGGAAACCGACCTCGGCCTGCACGGCCAGTGCTTCCTCCATACCGTGGGCTATGTAGGAGCGCGGCGTGTCGAGCCCGATCTCCCGCATCGCGTTGCGGAACAGTTCGCGGTCCTCGGCCATGTCAATGGCATCGCGCGATGCGGCGATGAGCTCCACGCCAAATTTCTGCAGAACGCCCTCGCGTACAAGGTCCAGCGCCGTGTTGAGCGCTGTCTGTCCGCCCATGGTCGGCAGCAGCGCATCTGGCCGTTCCTTCTCGATGATCCTTGCGACGGTCCTCCATTCGACCGGCTCGATGTAGATGGCGTCGGCGGTTTCGGGATCAGTCATGATCGTGGCCGGGTTGGAGTTGACCAGGATCACCCGGTACCCCTCCTCCCGCAGCGCCTTGCAGGCCTGCGCGCCCGAATAGTCGAATTCGCAGGCCTGGCCAATGATGATCGGGCCGGCCCCGATGATCAGGATGCTTTCGATGTCTGTGCGCTTGGGCATTTCTCAGTCCGCCCCTTTCCAGGCGCAGCCATCCTCGGGTTCCATTCTCATGTGTCCGCCCGCCCCGCGGGACGTGCCTTGGCAGCCGCCTGCAGCCGTCGCGCCATCAGGTACACGAACTGCTCGAACAAGGGCTCCATGTCGTGCGGCCCCGGGCTTGCCTCCGGGTGTCCCTGGAAACCGAAGACCGGCCGGTCGGTACGCGCGACACCCTGCAACGAGCCGTCGAACAGCGACCGATGCGTGGCCTTGAGGGTGGCCGGGAGCGACGTCTCGTCGACGGCGAAACCGTGGTTCTGGCTGGTGATCATGACCCGACCAGTCGCCAGATCCTGGACTGGGTGATTGGCGCCGTGGTGCCCGAACTTCATCTTTACGGTTCGAGCGCCGCTCGCGAGCGAGAGCAGCTGGTGACCCAGGCAGATGCCGAACAACGGGATGTCGGTATCCAGGAACCGATGTATGGCGCCGATGGCGTAGCGACAGGGCTCCGGGTCGCCGGGTCCGTTTGACAGGAATATCCCATCCGGCTTGAGTGCGAGCGCCTCCACGGCCGGCGTCTCGGCCGGCAGCACGGTGACGCGACAACCATGGTCAACCAGCAGCCTGAGGATGTTGCGCTTGATGCCATAGTCATAAGCGATCACGTTGAATCGCGATCCAGGGCGCCGGACCGGCGACTCGACGCTCCAGAGACCACCCTCGGTCCACTGGTAGGGCCGCTTGACGCTGACAACCTTGGCCAGGTCCATGCCCTTCAGGCCGGGAAACTTGCCTGCGACCCGGGTCGCAGCCGCCACGTCTATAGCCTCCCCGGTCATGATGCAGCCGGCTTGAGCGCCCTTCTCGCGCAGTATCCGGGTCAGGCGCCGCGTATCGATGCCGGCGATTGCCACGATGCCGCCGCGGGTCAGGAATGTCTGCAGGGACTCGCTCGCTCGCCAGTTCGAATGCAGCAGGGGCAGGTCACGGATGACCAGCCCGGCGGCGTGGACCTGGCCGGATTCCAGGTCCTCTGGAGTCGCGCCGGTATTGCCGATGTGGGGATAAGTCAGGGTGACGATCTGGCGGGAATAAGACGGATCGGTCAGGATCTCCTGATAGCCCGTCATCGCAGTATTGAATACCACTTCGCCGGCGGTGCTGCCGGGGGCGCCGACGGACACGCCCCGGAACACCGTGCCGTCCTCGAGGGCGAGTACTGCGGGCGTCAAGTTCACTCAGGCTCTCCCGTACCGGGCCACGCTCAGGAGCGTATGCGCGGCGCGCATACGATTAGCGGGTGGAACCATTTATCGGCTCCGCCCGCTGGCTGATTCCAATCACGTGGGGTCCCAACCTGAAACAGAAGTTTACAAGACCTCGGCGCAGGGTGTCCATGAAACCGCGAGCCCGCCTCCGCTTGGCATTGGCCTTTCGGGGGAGCGGGCCACGGATTCCCCTAGATTCCGAGTACGTCGGCCATCCCGTAGAGACCGGGCGGCCGCCCGATGATCCAGCGCGCCGCAGTCACCGCGCCATAGGCGAAGGTCATGCGGTCGGTTGCGCGGTGGGCAATCTCGAGGCTTTCGCCAATTCCGGCGTAGGTCACCCGGTGCTCGCCAACAATGTCACCTCCGCGAATGACCGCGAATCCGATGCCCCCACGCGGGCGCGGCCCGGTCTGGCCCGCCCTGGTGTGGATGCCCACATCGGCCAGCAAGCGGCCCCGGGCCCCGGCAGCGATCTCCGCGATGCGCAGCGCGGTACCCGAGGGTGCATCGACCTTGTTGCGATGATGTGCCTCGAAGACCTCGATATCGTAGTCCTCGCCCAGCGCCGTCGCCGCGCGGTCGACCAGGCTGAAGAGCAGGTTGACGCCGAGGCTCATATTGGGCGCCACCAGCACCGGGAGGCCGTGGGAAAGGCGGCGAATGGCAGCTTGTGCGGCCTCCTGGAGCCCGGTCGTGCCGATGACCATGGGCACCTGCCTGGCCGCGGCAGCCTCGAGGTTTTCGACCACCGCGCCCGGCAGGGTGAAGTCGATCGCCACGTCCGCTCCCGCCAGAGCCTCGACGCGGTCGGCCGTGACGGTGATGCCGATCGGCCCAGCCTCCGCGACGTCGCCCGCATCGCGCCCCAGCGCGCTGCTATTCGGCGAGGCCAGCGCACCCGAAAGTGTCAAATCCGCGGATTCGCGGATCGAACGGACGAGGCAGCGGCCCATCCGGCCGTTCACTCCCAGGACAGCGACATTTGGCACGATGCTGGACCTCAACTACCTATGTTCTCGAAAAACCGCTTGACCCCATCCAGCCAGGAACGCTCGCGCGGATGGTGTCGCGTCGGGTCCCCAGTCAGCGACGTCTCAAAGTCCCTGAGCATCTGCTTCTGCCCGTCGGTCAGGTCCACCGGCGTCTCGATCACTACCCGGCAGAACAGGTCACCCGTGGCGCCACCCCGAACCGGACGGACCCCCTTGTCCCGCAGCCGGAAGACCCGGCCCGACTGGGTCTCCGCGGGAATCTTGATTGCCGCATGCCCGTCGAGCGTGGGCACCTCGATACTGCCGCCCAGCGTAGCCGTGGCGAAGCTGATCGGCACCTCGCATGACAAGTGTGCGCCGTCCCGCTCGAAGATGGGATGCTCACGCACCACGATCTCGACGTACAGGTCGCCGCGCGGCCCGCCCTGTCGGCCGGCCTCGCCCTCCGCGGGCAGCCGGATCCGGTCGCCGGTGTCCACGCCGGCGGGTACCTTGACCGACAGCTGGCGGGCTTCGCGGGTGCGTCCCTGGCCCGAGCAAGTCTTGCACGGCCGGGTGATGATCGTGCCTCGTCCCTTGCAGCGGGGGCAGGTCTGCTGGACCGTGAAGAAGCCCTGGCTGATGCGCACCTGACCGGCACCGCCGCAGGTCTCGCAGGTGGCGGGAGTCTGGCCCGGCTCGGACCCGCTGCCGGAGCACTCGGCGCACTCCACCACCGTTGGGAACTCGATCTCCGCGGTCGTGCCGAACACGGCCTGCTCGAGGTCCAGAGCCAGTTCATAGCGCAGGTCCGCGCCGCGAAACGCACCGCCGCGGCCGCGCCGCCCGCCGCCAAAAATATCGCCAAAGACGTCGCCGAAGATGTCCCCGAAGGCGTCGGCAGGATTGAATCCGGGCCCGCCGCCGCGGGCGGCGTCGAGGCCGGCGTGACCAAACTGGTCATAGGCAGCCCGCTTCTGCGTGTCGCTGAGAACCTCGTAGGCCTCCTTGGCCTCCTTGAATTTCTCCTCCGCCTCGGAGTCGCTCGAATTGCGGTCTGGGTGGAATTTCATCGCGAGGCGCCGGTACGCCTTCTTGATGTCTTCCTCGGTCGCGTTCCGCGGCACGGACAGGACCTGATAGTAATCGCGCTTCGACATGGCAACCCGCAAGCGGCGCCGCCGGGGGACTTCACGTCACCCGGCGGTCACCGTCCCTAGCTACTGCGAATCCCCAGGACCTCAGTTGGCCTTGGGATCCTTGTCCTTCACTTCCTCGAATTCGGCGTCGAGGACGTCGTCCTTGCCGCCGGCTGACGTCCCGGCGCCGCCGCCAGCCTCCGCGGCGCCCGGTCCACCGGCACCCGCACCGGCCTCAGCCTGGTAGGCCCGCTGTACGGCCGGGGCCGCCGCCTGGGCCAGCGCCTCGGCCTTGCGCTCGATGGCTTCCTTGTCGTCGCCCTTGAGCGCCGCCCGCAGGTCGTTCATAGCCGCCTCGATGCTGGCCCGCTCCGCCGGCTCCACCTTCTCGCCGAGGTCCTTCAACGACTTCTCGGTGGAATGCAGCAGCGCGTCGGCCTTGTTGCGCGAATCGATCAGTTCGCGGAATCGCTTGTCCTCGTCGGCATGTGCCTCGGCGTCTCGGACCATCCGCGCGATCTCGTCCTCGGACAGCCCGCTCGAGGCCTTGATGACGATCTTCTGCTCCTTGCCGGTGGCCTTGTCCTTCGCCGACACGTGCAGGATGCCGTTGGCGTCGATATCGAAGGTGACTTCTACCTGAGGCATGCCGCGAGGCGCAGGCGGGATGTCCGACAGGTCGAACTTGCCCAGCGACTTGTTGTCGCTGGCGCGGTCGCGTTCGCCTTGCAGAACGTGGATGGTCACCGCGGTCTGGTTGTCATCCGCGGTCGAGAACACCTGGGTCGCCTTGGTCGGAATGGTGGTGTTCTTCTCGATCAGCTTGGTCATCACGCCGCCCAGCGTCTCGATGCCGAGCGACAGCGGCGTGACGTCGAGCAGCAGCACGTCTTTCACTTCGCCGGCCAGCACGCCACCCTGGATGGCCGCGCCGATCGCGACCGCTTCGTCCGGATTGACGTCCTTACGTGGTTCCTTGCCGAAGAAGTCCTTGACGACCTTCTGCACCAGCGGCATGCGCGTCTGGCCACCTACCAGGATGACCTCGCTGACCTCGTTGATCGACAGGCCGGCATCCTTCAGCGCGATGCGGCAAGGCTCGATCGTCCGCTGCACCAGTTCCTCGACCAGCGACTCGAGTTTCGCTCGCGTCAGCTTGATGCTCAGGTGCTTCGGGCCGGAGGCATCAGCCGTGATGTAGGGCAGGTTGACTTCGGTCTGCTGGCTTGAGGACAGCTCGATCTTGGCCTTCTCACCAGCCTCCCGGAGGCGCTGCATTGCCAGCGGATCCTTGCTGACGTCTACCCCGCTCTCCTTCTGGAACTCCGCCGCAATGTAATCGATGATGCGACGGTCGAAGTCCTCGCCGCCGAGGAAGGTATCGCCGTTGGTCGAGAGCACCTCGAACTGGCGCTCTGCATCGACTTCGGCAATTTCGATGATCGAGACGTCGAAGGTGCCGCCGCCCAGGTCATAGACGGCGATCTTGCGGTCGGCCCCCTTCTTGTCGAGACCGTATGCCAGCGCCGCCGCGGTCGGTTCGTTGATGATGCGCTTGACGTTGAGGCCGGCGATTCGCCCGGCGTCCTTGGTCGCCTGGCGCTGCGCATCGTTGAAGTAGGCAGGTACGGTGATGACCGCGTCGGTCACTGTCTCGCCGAGATAGTCCTCGGCGGTCTTCTTCATCTTCATGAGCACACGGGCCGAGATTTCCGGCGGCGCAGTCTTCTTTCCCTGCACCTCCAGCCAGGCGTCGCCATTGTCGGCCTTGACGATCTTGTAGGGGGTCAGCGCGATGTCCTTCTGAACCACCTTGTCGTCGAACCGGCGGCCGATCAGGCGCTTGACCGCGTGAAAGGTGTTCTGCGGGTTGGTGACCGCCTGGCGCTTGGCTGACTGGCCCACCAGGACCTCGTTGTCCTTGGTGAACGCGACGACCGACGGCGTGGTGCGGTCGCCCTCGCTGTTCTCCAGGACCTTCCACGCGCCGCCTTCCATGACGGCGACACACGAGTTAGTCGTGCCCAGGTCGATACCGATGATCTTGCCCATGCGGATGGCTCCGTTATCAGTCAGGAAAATGCTCTACCCGGGACGTGGGGACGACCGGGCCCGGTTTCAAGCGTCCGGGGCCCTTGCGACGATCACCCGGGCCGGCCGCAGCAACCGGCCGTTGAGGGAATAGCCCTTCTGCGCCACGGTCATGACGGTATCCGGCGGTTGGTCGTTCGTGGGCTGCATGGCCATGGCCTCATGCAGTGCCGGGTCGAAAGCCTGCCCGCAGGGATCGATTTCCGCTATGCCGGCCTCTTCCAACGCCTTGATCAGCAGCTTCAGCGTCGCCTTCTGGCCCTCAGCCAGGGTGGCGGCATCGGCGCGGCCGGCGTTGGCAAGCCCGAGTTCCAGGCTGTCCAGGACCGGGAGGAGTCCACCGGCCAGCCGCTCGGCACCGAACTGCCGTGCGTTGTCCACTTCGCGGGCTACGCGCTTGCGGTAGTTCTCGAGGTCGGCGACGGCCCGCAGGTGAGCGCTGTGGCTCTCCTCCGCCCGGGCCTCGGCCTCCTTGACGCGTTGCGCCAGATCGGCCTCCACTGGCGCCGGCTCGTCAAGATCGGCAGGGTCGTGGTCGGTTCCATTCATCAGGCAGGGCTCCGTCATTGTCGCTGGGCCTTCGGAGGATCCTCCGTGGGGCCTCATCCCCTCGAATTCAAGGCCGAACCCAGCAGTCTTGCGGTAAGGTCGACGATCGGTATGACTCGCTCATATGACAAGCGGGTCGGGCCTATCACCCCGAGAACGCCGATCGACTCGTTGTCGCGCGCATAGGGCGCGGTAATGACGGTGCAGTCATCGAGGATGGTGTAGCCCGATTCATGGCCGATGAAAATCTGCACGCCCTCGGCATGCAGGCTCTGGTCGAGCAGATGCAGGATGTCGCTCTTCTCGTTGAATGCCTCGAACAGCTTGCGCAGCTTGTCGACATTCGATAGCTCGGCAAAGCCCATCAGGTTGGTCTCGCCGGCGATCAGCACGTCCGCCTCGGCCTGTTGCTCGTCGCCGACGAACAGGCGCTCGGCGATGTTTATCGCGTCGAGCATCATCTGGTTCATCTGCTCGCGGGTCTCCTGCAGCTGCGAAACCAGCCGCGCCCGGACCTCGTCCAGTTCCCGGCCCCGGAACTGCTCGTTCAGGTGGCTGGCGGCGCGGCGCAGCTGCTCCGGCGAGTAGTAACGGTCGAGCTGAAGTACGCGGTTCTGCACCTCACGGCCGTTGACCACCAGAATCGCGAGGATACGGTTTTCGGACAGACCGATGAATTCGATCTGGGACAGCGAAGCGTGCGCCTGGCGCGGCACCATGACCACCCCGGCCAGCCGGGTCACGCTCGATAGCACCTGCGAAGCGGTCGCCACCAGCGCCTTGGGATCATTGGCATGGGTGTCGAACGCGCGTTGCAGGCTCTGCACGTCGCCCTCACCGGGCGGCTGCATCTTGAGCAGCGTGTTGACGAAAAAGCGATAGCCCTTGTCGGTCGGCACCCGCCCGGCCGACGTGTGGGGCGAGGCGACGAAGCCGTGTTCCTCGAGATCCGCCATGACGTTGCGCACCGTGGCGGAGCTGAGTTGCAGACCGGACTCGCGTGACAGGATCCTGGAGCCAACGGGTTGGCCATCGCGAATATAGTGGTCAACCAGTGTT
Source organism: uncultured Gammaproteobacteria bacterium (assembly GCA_963715485.1). Taxonomy (GTDB): domain Bacteria; phylum Pseudomonadota; class Gammaproteobacteria; order Steroidobacterales; family Steroidobacteraceae; genus SG8-30. Next base: position 1,897,982 of record OY970244.1, on the reverse strand, counting down.
TTCAGCAGCTGTTGTGCACGCTCGCTGAGCTTGTCTTCGCCGGCGTAACCATGTGAAGTCATAAGTTATTGTATAAAAAGACTTTTACGCGCATCTGTCGGGTCCGGCATCACGTTAGCAATCGGTTCCCGAGAGTGTCAAGCGGGGTATTACCTCGGACCCGGCCGCTCAGGATGCCCGACCTGAACCACAGTTGCCCCGAATTCGACCACATACCCGCTGCCCGACTGGTCGCGAGTGGCCGCGGCCTTCGGCCACGTGCTAAAACGTCGCGCAGGAATGGACACACGATTCTCACGCATTGGCCTGGTCGGTCGATACGAGGACGCCTTGGTGGCGGACTCGATGTCGATCTTCGCTGCACACCTGCTGGGCAAGGGAATAGAGGTCCTCGTGGACGCCGCTGCCGGCGATACCTGCCTGCCCGCGGGAGTGACCCGCGTGGCCGCAGATGATCTGTCCGCGCGCGCGGACCTGATCGTCGCGGTTGGCGGGGACGGCACGATGCTGTTCGCAGCCCAGATGGCCATCGGCCGCTCCGTGCCGCTGCTAGGCATCAACCGCGGACGGCTGGGATTCCTTGCGGACGTCTCGCCCGCCGAGATGACGACGAGCTTCGATGCGGTTCTGGACGGATACTACACGGAGGATGTGCGCGCGCTATTGTCTGCCCGCCTCGAGCGTCCCGGGATGGAAGCCCTGTCCTGTGACGCTCTCAACGACGTGGTCATCCAGAAATACGAGACCGGCCGCATGGTCGAATTGGAGACGTGGATTGGCAACGCCTTCGTCAACACCCATGGCGGGGACGGCCTGGTGATTGCGACGTCGACTGGCTCGACCGCCTATGCGCTGTCCTGCGGCGGACCGATAATTCACCCACGGCTCGACGCGCTGGTACTTGCGCCGATCTCGCCTCACACGCTTTCGGACCGACCGATCGTGGTCGGTCGCGAGAGCGAAATCGAAGTGCGGCTGGCGAAGCGTTCGCCCACCCGCGCCCAGGTTACGTTTGATGGCAGCGTGCTGGGGGATCTAGATCACGGCGGCCGCCTGTCGGTCGGCGCCGCGCGACAGAGCGTTACGCTGCTGCACCCGGTAGGTCATGACTTCTTTCGCATCCTCCGCTCGAAGCTGCACTGGGGCCGCAGTGCACGCAATCCGGACGACGGCGCCTAACGATGCTGATCCATCTGCAGGTCCGGGATTTCGCCATCATTGATGCGGTCGAGATCGAACTCCAGGGCGGGCTGACGGCCATGACCGGTGAAACCGGCGCCGGGAAGTCCATCCTGGTCGATGCCGTGATCCTGGCGCTCGGCGGCCGCGCAACGTCGGACATGGTTCGCCATGGCGCCGAACGTGCCGAGATCACCGCGACCTTCGACGTTGCCGAGAATCCAGCGGCCTGCGCCTGGCTCGCCGAACAGTCCCTGGAGCACGATGGGGAAATCGTCCTCCGTCGGGTCATCGGAAGCGATGGACGATCCCGGCTGTACGTCAACGGGCAGACACTGCCGGCACAGGTGGTGCGCGAGATCGGCTCACTGCTGATCGACATTCATGGTCAACAGGAGTTCCTGTCGCTGGTCCGTCGCGACGCACAGCGACAACTGGTCGACGAGCATGGCGAGCTTGAGCCGCTGCTCTCACCAGTCCGGGAATACGCGGACGAGTGGCGTCGCCTGGCCCGTGAGCACGATGCGCTGGCCGCAGCAGCCCAGGAGCGTGGCTCGCGGCTGGAGCTGCTGCGCTACCAGGTGGGTGAGCTGGAGGCGCTCGCGCTGACAGCCGGCGAAGTCGAGTCGCTCGCCGAGGAACAGGCGCGGCTGGCGAATCGCGGCAAGCTGGCCGAGTCGGCCCGATCCGCACTGGCACTCGCCTATGACGCCGACGGAGCCGACGCGCACGCCAACGTCAGTCGCGCCGTTGTCCAGCTTGGCTCGGTTGTGCAGTTCGATGCCCGGCTGAGCGGATCGCTGCGGCTCCTCGAGGAAGCCGGCATCGCCATCAAGGAGGCCGGCGGTGAACTCGCCGGCTACCTCGACATGCTGGACGTCGATCCGCAGCGCCAGGAGTGGGTCGAGAGGCGCATGGCCGCGATCGAGGAGCTGGCCCGCAAGCACCGGGTCGCAACTGGCGAACTACCGACCCAGCTCGAATCACTGACCAGCGAACTGGGCCAGCTCGAAAACTCCGAGATCACGCTGTCCGACCTGCAGCGACGCCTCGCCGAGGCCCGCAAGCAATATGACTCGGCCGCCGCACGCCTCTCCAAGGCACGGCGCGGCGCGGCCGGACGGCTGGCAGAGTCGGTCACCGGCCTGATGGCACTGCTCGGGATGCCGGGTGGAAGATTTGAGATCGAGGTCGCCTCCGCAACGACCGGGGAGCCGTCCATGGACGGAATCGACCGAGTGGAATTCCTGGTCAGCGCCAACCCCGGCCAGCCCGTTCGGCCGGTCGCCAAGGTCGCCTCGGGCGGCGAGCTGTCGCGCATCAGCCTGGCGGTACAGGTTGCCGCGGCGCACGGATCGTCGAGGACATGCATGATCTTCGACGAGGTCGACGCAGGCGTTGGTGGCGCGGTTGCCGAGATGGTGGGCCGCCAGCTGGCTGGGCTGGGCGCACGCGGGCAGGTGCTGTGCGTGACGCACCTCGCGCAGGTCGCAAGCCAGGCGGATCACCAGGTTCGCGTGGCCAAGCTGACCGACGGACGCACCAGCAGGATGGTGGTCTCCGAGCTGACCGCGGGCGAACGGGTCGAGGAACTCGCCCGCATGCTCGGCGGAATGGAGATCACCCGCAAGACGCGCGACCATGCGCGGGAGATGCTCAAGGCGGCAGCCGCGGCCCGAGTCGGCTGATCAGCCCGCGGACCCCCTCCGGGGCTTGCGGTTGGGACAGTCCTTTCGCCGGCAACGGCCGTAGAGGATCAGGTTGTGCTCGGCAATGTCGAATCCGAGCCTGCTGGCCACGTCGAGCTGCAACTGCTCGATGCCGCAATCCATGAACTCCTCGACCTTGCCGCAGTCCACACAGACGATGTGGTCGTGGTGCTCGCCCTGGTTCAGTTCGAAGACCGATGTCCCGCCCTCGAAATGATGGCGCGTCACCAGGTCGGCCTGCTCGAACTGCGTCAGCACCCGGTACACGGTCGCCAGGCCGATCTCCTCACCCTGGTCAATCAGGCGGCGATAAATGTCCTCAGCGGACATGTGCCGGCCACCGCCACTGGCCAGGATCTCGAGGATCTTGACCCTCGGCAGGGTGACCTTCAGGCCAGCCTTACGGATTTCGTCGCTGTCCACTTTGCTCGCCCATTCGGCTCCGGTGGGAGCATCGGCTATCATGTCCGCGCATTATCCTCCAGGAACCGCTCATATGCGACCAGTACGAAGCCACCGCCTGTCCGCGATCGCGGCAATCGCCGCGGCCTGCCTGCTTGCGGCGTGTGTCTATCGGGTCGATACGCAGCAGGGGAACCTGCTCGACCGTGACCAGGTCGAGGCGGTGGAGACCGGCATGACCCGCAGCCAGGTACGCTTCCTGCTCGGCACGCCAATGGTGGCCGATCCCTTCACGCAGCAACGTTGGGACTACATCTATTACTTTCGCCGCGGCAAGACCGGCGATACCCGCCGCTTCCACGTGATCGTCTGGTTCGATGGCGACGTGGTCACCAAGATCGACCGGCCGGAGCTTCCCGAACCGCCACCCAAGGCGGCCCAGGCAAGCTGAGCACAGCAAGCTGGGGCCTGGGTCCGACGTCTGTTTGATTGGTCCGGTACGACTTTTCGCTCACTTCGCGACGTGGCCGCCACGGTGGTAGCACGGGCCAGCGGCTAAGGTTTCCGGGCAGCACGTCCCGTCGCGGCGCCGTCCCTTGCGAGCCGGCGACGGCGAACTTTCGGATCCTGCAGCAGAGGTCTCAGGATCTCGACCCGGTCACCATGCTCAACCGCTCGATTCCGATCAACCAGTCGCCCGTAGACGGCCACCCCCAGCCGCGATAGCTCGAGATCCTCCCGATCCCCGAGCAGTCGCGAAAGCAGGACCACTTGCCAGACCGTGGCTCCCTCCGGGACCGTCAACGAGACGATGCGCTGCGAGACCGCCTCGGCGAGCACTACCGTAACCACCAAGGACCGCACGTCAGCCATAGACCTGCCGAGCGCGCCGGCCGAACGCGTCAACCAGCTGGTTACAGATTCCCTCGAAGATTGGCCCGAGCACCAGGCCGGTCAGGGAACCCCGTGTTTCGAACGACATGCTCAGCTCCACCCTGCTGCCTTCCTCGCCGATTGCCCGGAAATCCCAGCGTCCTTCCAGGGCGTTGAACGGACCCTCCAACAGTTGCATCTCCAGGTACTCGCTGGCGACGAGCCGGTTGCGTGTAGTGAAGGTCGCGCTGACACGGCCGCGCGCCAGCGCGAGGCGTGCCGTCACGGTCTCGGCGTCGCGCGCCAATACCTCAGCGCCAGCGCACCATGGCAGGAATTCAGGGTAACGCTCGACATCCGCGACCAGATCGAACATCTGCGGTGCGGTATAAGGGACGATCGCAGTTCGCTTCACTTCACGCAAATCAGGTCTCCGCTCATGGCCGGATTGTCGGCCATCCGCCAGGAACCGACAAACTGCCACACCCTATACAATGGCGCCCTGACGAGGATAGCGCGGCATGGCTGAAGACAAGACAAGACCCGGGACGATTGCGCTCAACAAGAAGGCCCGGCACGACTACTTTATCGACGAGCGCCTCGAGGCAGGCGTTGCGCTGCAAGGCTGGGAAGTCAAGGCGCTGCGGGCGGGACGGCTGCAGCTCAAGGAAGGCTATATCCTGCTCAAGGAAGGCGAGGCCTACCTGTTCGGCGCGCACATTTCGCCGCTGTCGACCACCTCGACCCATGTCGTCGCGGATCCCACGCGCTTGCGTAAATTGCTGCTGCATCGGCGCCAGATCGATAGCCTTGTCGGCGCGGTCGACCGCAAGGGCCACACCATCGTGCCGCTCGCCATGTACTGGAAGAACGGCAAAGCGAAGCTCGAGATCGGGCTCGCACGCGGCAAGAAGCAGCACGACAAGCGCACCGACTCGCGCGATCGAGACTGGCAGCGCGAGAAGGGACGCCTGCTCAAGCAGAGACGGTAACGCCGCGAGCGGCGCCCGTCGCCAGCGGGTCTCGCCAGCCGATCTCCAAGATTTTCAGGGCAGGTCGAATACCAGCACCTCGGCTGCATGGCCACCGTTGATGTGAACCTCGCGCTCGTCCTCGATGCGTAACGCATCACCCGCCGCCAATGGCTCGCCGTTGACCGTGACCGAACCGCGTGCCACGTGCACATAGGCGCGACGCCCAGGATCGATCGGCAACAGTGCGGATTCCTCGCCGTCGAACAGCCCGGCGTACAGCCGAGCATCCTGATGAATGGTCACGGAGCCATCGGCACCATCGGGCGAAGCCACCAGCCGCAAACGGCCGCGCTTGTCCGCCGGGTCGAAGCGGGTCTGTTCATAGCCAGGCGCAATGCCGCGCACGCTGGGCTCGATCCAGATCTGCAGGAAGTGAACACCCGCATCGCGCGATGGGTTGTACTCGGAGTGTAGAACGCCACTGCCCGCGCTCATTCGCTGCACGTCCCCGTAGGTCATCACCGACCCGTTACCCATGCTGTCCTTGTGCTCGAGCGAACCTTCCAGCACGTAGCTGATGATCTCCATGTCGCGGTGTCCGTGCGTGCCGAAGCCCTGTCCCGACGCCACGCGATCCTCGTTGATCACCCGGAGCGGACCGAACCCCATGTGCGAGGGGTCGTGGTAATCCGCGAAGGAGAAACTGTGGTAAGAGTCGAGCCAGCCGTGGTTGGCGTGACCCCGCTCCCCCGCCTTGCGCAGTGTCAGCATGTCCAGCTCCTTTCCTGTTCAACGGCCTGCTGACACTCTATTGCCTCTTTTTTAGAATATAAATGGGCTCAATGGGACTATCTATTTTATTATTGATATAATCTGCCGGTCCATGGATCCCAGAAACGCAAACCTGGACGACCTGCGCCTGTTCTGCGCGGTTGCACGCGAGCGCAGCTTTACCCGCGTCTCGGAGGAACTGGGGATTCCCCTGGCTACAGTCAGTCGCCGGGTGGCGAACCTGGAACGGCAACTCGACGCGCAACTGCTGCGGCGAAGCACGCGCCGGGTCGAGCCGACAGATGCTGGCGCGCTGCTGCTGGAACGTGCCGAGGTACCGCTACATGGGCTGGCCGAGGCGCTCGAGTGCCTGGCCGAGGAATCCGGCACGCCTCGGGGCAGGCTTCGGGTCACCATGCCTGCCGACCTCGCCCGTTATTGGCTGGCTACCCCGCTGGCCAGGTTCGCTTCGCGGCATCCGGACATTCGGCTGGAGCTCGATCTTTCATCCCGGGTAGTCAGCCTGGTAGACGAAGGTTTCGACCTCGCCATTCGCGCGGCCCGGCCAGATGATGGCTCACTGATCGTGCGACGCCTCGCACATATGCCGACGGCGTTGTTTGCCAGCCCCTCCTACCTCGCCGCGCTGCCGCCGATTCGGCATCCGCGCGACCTCGGATCGGTCAACGCGCTCGTCATCAGCGGCCGCAGCAGCGACCGCGTGTGGAAGCTGACCCACGGCCGCGAGACAGTAGAGGTGACGCCGCACGGCAACGTCGAGATCAACGACATGACCGCATTGATCGGCCTTGCCGCTGCCGGTGCCGGCATCGCCCTGCTGCCCGAGCCGAAGGTCGGCGAACAGGCCGCCGAGGGTGTGTTGAAGCCAGTCCTGCAGGGCTGGAATGGTCCGGACGCGCCGATCTACGCCGTCTACGCCTCGCGCCGCATGCCGTTGCGATTGCGACTTTTTCTGGAGCACCTGCGAGAATGGATCGCACAAGGGCCTCCATCGGCCGATGGATCCGCCTGATGGTTTCGGATTGACTCCCTCAGATGATCCAACTACGCGACATCACGCTGGCCCGCGGCAGCCGCCCCCTCGTCGAGGGCGTCGACCTCCAGATCCACGACGGCTGGCGCATCGGCCTGATCGGCGCCAACGGCAGTGGCAAGTCGAGCCTGCTCGCGATGCTTCGCGGCGAGTTGCAACCCGAACTCGGCGTGTGCGAGGTGCCTGCAGGCTGGCGTATTGCGACGGTTTTGCAGGAGACCCCTGCCCTGCCGCAGGCCGCCATCGAATACGTGCTAGACGGCGACGAACAGTTGCGGAGGATCGAGCACGGCCTTTCCGCCGCCCAGACGGCACACGAGGGTGAGCGGATCAGCGAGCTGCATTCCGAGCTCGAGGCAATCGGCGGATACTCGGCCCGTGCGCGCGCCGCCGCGCTGCTCGCAGGTCTGGGCTTTGTCAGCGACGACCTCGACCGCGCCGGTTGCAGAATTTTCAGGCGGCTGGCGCATGCGGCTAAACCTGGCTCGAGCGCTCGTGGCACGCGCCGAGCTTACATTGCTTGACGAGCCGACCAACCACCTCGACCTGGACGCTATCGTCTGGCTGGAGCGCTGGCTCGCCGGCTATCCGGGCACGTTGATCATCATCTCCCATGATCGCGAGTTCCTCGATGGCTGCGTGACGCACATCACGCACATCGCCGACAGGACGCTGAAGCTGTACTCGGGGAATTACAGTGCCTTCGAGGAGCAACGCGCAGCCCAGCTGGCCGTGCAGCAGGCGATGTTCGTCAAGCAACAGCGCGAGATCGCCCACATGACGCGCTTCATCGAGCGCTTCAAGGCCAAGGCCACCAAGGCGCGCCAGGCGCAGAGCCGAGTCAAGGCGCTGGCGCGGATGGAACGGATCGCCGCCGCCCACGTGGACGCCCCATTTGATTTCGAGTTTGCGGAGCCGGCGCGTTCGCCGGACCCCATGCTGTCGCTCGAGGATGTCTCGGCACAGTACGGCGACCGCAAGGTGCTCACACGCGTTGACCTGCAGGTCCGCCCCGGCGCCCGCATCGGGCTGCTCGGCCCCAACGGCGCTGGCAAGTCCACGTTGATCAAACTACTGGCGGGCGAGCTGGAGCCGACTTCGGGGCGAAGATTCGCGGGCCACGGGCTCGAGATCGGTTACTTCGCACAACACCAGCTGGAACAACTACACCCGGCGCAGTCCCCGCTCCAGCACATGGCAGAACTCGATCGTCGCGTGCGCGAGCAGGAACTGCGTGATTACCTCGGCGGCTTCGATTTCCGCGGTGACATGGCCGACGCTCCCGTCGAGCGATTCTCAGGCGGGGAGAAATCACGCCTGGTGCTGGCCCTGCTGGTCCGACACAGGCCAAACCTGCTACTGCTCGACGAGCCGACCAACCATCTCGACCTCGAGATGCGCCATGCGCTGACCCGCGCACTCGCCGGGTTCAGCGGCAGCCTGGTGCTGGTCTCGCACGACAGAGCGTTGCTCAAGACTGTTTGCGACGAACTGCTGCTGGTGGCCGACGGCGACGCTGTCAACTTTGATGGCGACATCGACGACTACCTTGCCTGGCTGGCGGCACGGCGCACGGCCAGTGCGGGCGACGGACCGTCAGTAAAACAGGAACGCCTGCTGGCCCGCGCCGCTGCGGCGAGCGATCGCCAGGCGCGGCTCGCACACCGCCGACCGCTGGTGAAGGAGTCCGCCAAGCTCGAGGAGCGCATGGAAGTATTGCGGCGCGAACGGCGAGCCGTTGAATCCGAACTGGCTGACCCGGCGCTGTACCAGGGCGGACAGGCCGACCGCATTCGCGACCTGAATACCCGACAGGCTCACCTGGCAATCGAGCTCGATGCGGCTGAGGAACGCTGGCTGGCAGTGCAGATCGAATTGGAGGAGATCGGGGAACCGTGACGCGGTCGGCATCGGTCCATTGATTTGTTGGTACCAGACCCCATAAGGGGAGTAGACTGGATCCGTACATGGGGGCGACCGGTTTCGACGTGGGTCGCGAAACTCCAGGTGCGTGCCGAGGTGCAGGCCTCCTCGTTAATCAGCTTGCAAACAACTTAGTTGCGAACGAAGACAACTACGCTCTGGCGGCTTAATCCCGCCTAACCTCCGACTGACTCGTGCCTGTGCGGTCAAATCGGGGGACGCGCTCACAGGATCGCGGTTTCGGTGTGCTGAGGGCCGATTCCGCTAAAACGCTCCTGAGCTGGCTCCATGTTTTCCCCGCCCGCCGGGTAGCATGAGGCGAGATCAATAGGCTGGATACGCACGTAGATCCTGTAGCGTAGGGCTTGCGGACGCGGGTTCAATTCCCGCCGCCTCCACCATCACCGGCCACGGGGGTCCATTGGACTCCCGTGGCTTTTTCATGCGTTCGCGGGAATGGAACCCGCGTAGCGGGTTCACCAGTGCGCCTCTGGCGCGCGCAGGACCGCGGAGCGCGCAGCGACGCGGATCCCGAGCCTCGCGAGGGACGAACGCTGCGTCAGCAGCGTGAGCACTTCCCGCCGCCTCCACCAACAACCGTCACAGGGGCCCACTGGGCCCCTGTGACGTTGCGCCGCGAACGCGTCAGTCTCATGGCCCGAGCGGCGGGAATATCAACCAGGCAAGGGCAGTCGACTGGAAGGTCGCCTGCTTCAGGGCTGATCCCCGGAGACGGTGGCTTGCGGACTGGTGCCGGAATAGCGCTCGCCGAACATCAGCTCGAGGCCGATACCGACCATCGCGCAAGCGTCGCAAACACGCGCTGGCTTTTCGTTGTCCGCCCAGAATACTCCGCCGTAGGTCTCCAGAAAGAACCAGTCACGCCACATGGACCGACGGTAGGTCACCTTTAGCTCGCGCAGGTTCGGCTCGATACCGTCAGTCTCGCCCCTGACCGTCGCCTCGTAACGCATGGCACTCAATTGCGAAAGTGCCTGGTAAAAGGCCAGCCTGCTCCTCCAGCGGACGCCCTCGGTTGCCTCTGAGCGGGTCAGGGTGTTGGACCAGCGCAGCAGCTGGCCCTCCCTGATCGACCAGTCGGTGTCGAGTGCCAGTGTCACGCCCAAGCCGTCCTCGTTTTCCCAGAAGACGGTGGACCGGGAAGTCAGCAGGACATTGTCAGCCGCGTGTATGTAGTAACGGTAGCGGGCCTTGACGAAGGGGTTGAGTGGCGACTTGATCTGCACCCCCGCGCCCACGTTAAAGCGACTGTTGGCGCCCTCCACTGCGTTGTAATTGAGCCCCGCGTACCAATCGGCTTCCTTGTCGTCGGAGAACGACCCCGGCAGGAAACCGACGTCGTCGAAGGTATCGTCCAGATAGACGTCCTCGGTTTCGCGACCGATGACGGCGTTGAATCGATTGCCCAAGACCGGCAAGTGAATGCTGGCACGAAAGTGCCCATCCAGGCTCAGCTCGTCGAGCTTGTCCCAAGCCAGCCCGACACCTACGCGTCCAAATGTCTTGTCGTAGGTCTCCGCATCGATCTGCCCCTCGCCGAACAGGCTATCGAACCAGCGCGAACTCGTGCAGACACCGGCGAATACGCCTTGCTGAAAGCGATCAAGGCGGGCCGCGTCATCGCGCTCCTGGCCCCGGCAGGGATCCTTTGGATCGGACTCTACTCGGGCCGGGGTCACATCATCAGTTGTGGGCTCCCGGCTGACCTCTTCGCTCCGCGCGCCAGCCGTAAACAGCTCCATCACCACCAGCGCCGCCGCCAGGCCAGCACTCCGCCGGGAACTAGTCATTCAGGAGGTACTCAACCGTGGTCACGACACGAATGACCTTCGCTCGCTGGCGCTGCTCCTGGACGCCGGGAGCCTGGTCGCGTGGCAGCACTACGAACAGCCCCTGGTTTGCGCGACGAATCGGCCCGAGTTTGCTGTCCGAATCGCGGGCGAACTGCTCTGCCGCCTCGCGCGCGCTCGCCGTGGCTTCTGCAATCATGGTCGGCTTCAGATCGTTGAGCCCGTTGAACAGGTAGGTTGGCCCGCCCGCCCAGGGCCCATCCGACGAAAGAACCACGCCCTCGTCAATCAGCTCGCCCACCTTCTGGCTTGCCGCAAAGAGACGGTCCGGGTCCAGGGTGCGAACCATCAGCGTGGTGCTGACCACGTAGCGGAATGGTGCGGGTGGCCCCCCGTAGCGATTGGCCCGGGTGTCGGTAACGCTCAGGTCCTGCAGCTCGATTTCGCCCGGCTCGAAGCCGTTACGCTCGAGAAAGGCCTGGACCCGCGCCCCTGCCACGACCATACGCTGCTGCGCTCGTTCCAGATCATCGTCGGCGATGACGAACTGCATCGGCCAGAGCGCCAGGTCGGCCTGTACCCCGCGCTCGGCCACGCCTTTGACCGTCACGTAGCGGTCCGCGGAGCGCGCTTCCAGAAAGCCCCTGCCGGCGAACCAGCCGGCGGTCGCGATTCCCACTGCAAGCAGCAGCGCCGCCAGCACATGTCGCTCCATCAATTGTTCCTCACTCAGAGATCCTTTACCGCAATTGTGACCTTCCGCTGCCTGGCTGTCACTTTCGCCGGGCGGCGCGTGGCTGCCTGGAACCGGCGGCTTCCAGCTCTGCCACGAAATTTCCATGCCAGGCATGGATGTCGTTGCGCCGAATGACTTCCATCAGGGAGCGATGGCGTTGGCGTCTCTCCGACAGCGGCATCGACAGCGCGGTCTGGATGGTCTGTGCGACGCCGCGCGTATCATAGGGATTGACCTGCAGCGCGTTGGTCAGTTCGCGCGCCGCGCCCGCCAGAGTCGACAGGACCAACACGCCCGGGTCCCTCGGATCCTGGGCGGCGATGAACTCCTTTGCAACGAGATTCATGCCGTCGCGCACCGGCGTCACCATGCAGACATGGGCCGCGCGCATGAACCCCATGAGGACATCGTGCGAAAAATTCCGGTTGAGGTACCTCAGCGGCGTCCAGTCCGTATCGGCGAACTGTCCATTGATACGCCCTGCCAGACCCTCCAGCTGCTCGCGTATCGACTCATACGAACTCATGTCTGCACGCGAAAGCGGAGCTATCTGCATGAACGTCACTTTACCGTGACTATCGGGGCTGGCTTCCAGGAAACGCTGGAATGCGTCGAAGCGTTCCACCATCCCCTTGCTGTAGTCGAGCCGATCCACGCCAATTACCAGCTTGCGGCCGCCGACCGAGCGGAGCATGCGCTTGACCTGCTCGCTGGCCTGGCTCGATTCCGATTCAGCCCGTATCGATTCGACGTCGACGCCGATAGGGAATACGCCGACCCTCACCCGCCGGCCATCCACGAATATGCATTTGTCGTCGCGTACGGCGCTTTCACCCCACACGTACTGGATGGAGTCGCGGAAACTGTTCAGGTCATTGGCAGTCTGGAAACCTACAACGTCGTAGGCACACAGGTCACGCAGCAGCTCGGCGTATACCGGCAGCGCACGCAGTACCTCGTAGTGCGGGAAAGGCGTGTGCAGGAAGAAGCCCATCGGGCCCGCCACCCGCTCCTCCCTGAGGAGCCTGGCCATCGGGATCAAGTGGTAGTCGTGCATCCATAGCAGGTCGCCCGGCTCGAGCAGCGCCTGCAGCCGGCCGGCCAGGAAACGGTTGGCCTCGAGGTAGGCATCGTAAAAACCGTCACGATAACGGAAAGTCTCGAGAAAATAATGGAACAGCGGCCAGAGCATGCCGTTGGCAAAACCAAAGTAGTAGTGCTCGAACAGCTCCCGGCGCATGTCAGTGATCGCGTAGGTGACGCCCGCCCTCTTGACGACGTCGGTCTCCCCAGGCTCGTCTTCGGTCAAATCGCCGCTCCAACCAAACCACATGCCTCCCCTGGACCGCATTGCGGCCAACAGGCCGACGGCAAGACCACCTGGCGCAGCCGACTTGCGAGGAATCGAAACACGGTTCGAGACGGCGACGAGACGACCGCTCACAACGCTTCCTCCCAGCTCCTGCTGAGCCTGACGGCGCAGTCGATGATTCCCACCATGCTGTAGGTCTGCGGGAAGTTGCCCCACAGTTCGCCGGTCCGCGGGTCAATGTCCTCCGACAGCAGCCCCATCGAGTTGCGACGCCCCAGGACATGCGCGAACAGCTCGCGCGCCTCGTCGCGCCGCCCGATCGACGCCAGTGCGTTGATGTACCAGAAGGTGCAGACCGTAAATGCGGTATCCGGCTCCCCGAAATCATCGGGCTCCCGGTAGCGCATCAGCAGAACACCTTCCTTGAGGTCGCGCTCGATCGCCTCAACAGTCGCTATGAAACGCGGGTCGTCCGTGGTTACGAATCCGAGCTCGGCAAGCAACAGTACGCTGGCATCGAGGGCCGGGTGACCAAAGGCCCCGGTGAATGCCTTGACCTCCGGATGCCATGCAGCCTCGAGGATGCGCTCGCGCATGACCCTCGCATGCTCGCACCAGAAGGCATGACGGTCGTCGAGACCGAGAACCTGTGCGGCCCGCGCCAGTCGATCGGCTGCCGCCCAGCACATTACTGCAGAAAACGTGTGCGGGCGTTGCCGGCCCCGGTACTCCCAGATGCCGGCATCCGGCTTGTCGTAGACCTCGATTGCGAACTCACCGAATCGCTCCAGCCGGCGGAACAGGGCGCGATCGCCGGGATTGGCAATGCGCCGGTCGTAGAAAGCCTGGGTCAACGCGAGAATCAAGGACCCGTAAACGTCGTGCTGTAGCTGTTCGTGGGCCTGGTTGCCGATCCGCACCGGGCCCATGCCGCGATAGCCGGGGAGGCAGTCGGCGACGCGCTCCGTCACCAGGACCTCCCCAGTGATCCCGTATAGTGGCTGCAGCCCGGTGGCCCGGGCACCCGCCACGACGTTGTCCATGAAATGCAGGTAGGACTCCATCGTGCGTGTAGCACCGAGCCGGTTGAGCGCCCGGATGACGAAGTAGGCGTCCCGCAACCAGCAAAACCGGTAATCCCAGTTGCGCGTGCTGCCCGCCGACTCCGGGATGGATGTCGTCAATGCCGCGAGGACCGCCCCGGTGTCCTCGTAGGTGCACAGTTTGAGCGTGATGGCGGCGCGGATTACCTCGTCCTGCCACTCGAAGGGAATGGCCAGACCGCGAACCCAGTCACGCCAGTAGTTCGTCGTATCCTCAAGGAACTGCCTGCCAATGCGCGACACCGACTCGGAAAGTGGCTCGTCGGGGCCGAGGACCATGGTCAGCGGACGATCCAGTACGAATTCTCGCTGCTCGATGATCGCCTGCACCGAGGCGTCAGTGGTCACCCTGTACGAATAGCCGCCGCCGGTAAACCGCAGGTGACTGCTGCCCCAGGTCATCTCGGGATTCGCGCAGCCGTGCTCCCGGGCAGGTTCCAGGCGCAACTTGACCAGCGGGCGGCCTGTCACTGGCTCGATAATCCTCACCAGCCCCACCGGCCTGAAGATGCGCTCCCGGGCACGGAAGCGCGGACAGAAGTCGGTGATCCGCACCGAGTTGCCGTTGCCGTCCGAGAGCAGTGTTTCGAGCAGCGCGGTATTGGTCAGGTAACGTCGCGTACTACTGGTGGCGCCGGTGAGCTCCACTGCAAATTCACCGCTGGCGCCGGGCCGGCCGCCACCCAACAGACCGCAGAAGACCGGGTCACCATCGGGGCGTGGCAGGCACATCCAGACGATCCGCGCCATCTCGTCCACCAGGGCGGAGACCTGACAGTTTCCGATCACGGCCAGGTCCAGCGATTGATTCATTGCATCTCTCCATTGACCATTCGCGTCAGCCAGTCGCCCAGCCAGGCCTGCACGGCCTGGACATCCGCCAGGCAGTGTGTCGCATGGCTCTGCCGCCTGGCACCCACGACCACCGCCAGTCCCTGCAGGTCCCGAACGGCCATGAATCCATCCTCGTCGGTGACGTCATCGCCCACGAAGACGGGCCTGAGACCGGTGAATGGCTGTTCCGTCATGAACTGCCTGATAGCCGTCGCCTTGCTGACGCCAGCGGGACGGACCTCGGTGACAAACTTGCCTTCCTGCACCACGTAGTCCCCGCCCAGGTCGGCTGCGACGCGCTCGACCAGCTCGCGGGCCGCCGCCTCCTCACCGGGCGCAAGTCGATAGTGCAGCGCGACGGCACCGCCCTTGTCCTCCACCAGCGTTCCGGGACGGGCCACGGCCCAGGCCTGTAATGCTCCCCGCACCCGCTGCAAGCGCGCATCGGCTGGCCGCAGGTGCAGGCGACCCTGTGCATCCCGGCGCTCGGCCCCGTGCAGCCCGGCGGCGGAAAGCTTCAGAGGCTCGAAGAGCCGGTCGAGGTCGGCAATGCTGCGCCCGCTCACCAGTGCGACCGCACCGGCGCTGACCCGCTTGATCGAGTCGAGCAGGTTCAGGAGCGGCGCATCGACGTGAACGAGATCCGGGGCGTCCGCAATATCGAGGAGCGTACCGTCGACGTCCAGGAAAAAGGCCCACGGTCCGCCCGTCAGCCGGGCCGGGACAGGAAGCATGCCATTAGTCTAAACGACGGCAGCCGATTCTGCTGCGCGATGCCCAAAAGGACTCAGGGCTCGAGGAATTCGCCGCGGGCCTCGTGAAAATGCCGGCGGCACAGCGGCAGGTAGCGTTCATTGCCGCCAATCTCGACCTGGGCCCCTTCGACCTCGGCGCGACCATCGGCGCCGGTACGCACGACCATGGTGGCCTTGCGGCCACAATGACAGATTGTCTTGAGCTCAATGAGCTCATCTGCCACCGCCAGCAGCCGCGCGCTTCCGGGAAAAAGCTCGCCGCGGAAGTCGGTCCTGAGGCCGTAACAAAGCACCGGGATACCCAACTGGTCGACGACGGCCGACAACTCGCGGACATGTCTCGGCTCGAGAAATTGCGCTTCGTCCACGAGCACGCAGCTGAGTCGTTCTAGGACGTGCTCTCCCGCCACCTGCTGGAAAAGGTTCACGTCGTCCCCGAAACGCCGCGCCTCCGACGACAGGCCGATCCGGGAGTGCACACGACCGCCGTCGCGATCGTCGATTGCCGCGGTGTACACCAGCGTACGCATACCCCGCTCACGGTAGTTGTAGCTCGATTGCAGCAAGGCCGTCGACTTGCCCGCATTCATGGTCGAAAAGTAGAAGTAGAGCTTGGCCATCTTCTCAACCCGCTACGATACCCACCACGGCTCCGCTCATGCAGGTTCCGAGCGTTGCGGCGATCAGCGCACGCGGCGCCAGTTCGCCCAGCTCCAGCTTCCGCTCCGGACTCATGGCACCGATACCGCCTATCAGGATACCCATGCTGCTGAGGTTGGCAAAACCGCACAGCGCATACACGGTAATCAGCCTCGATCGATCCGACAGCGCATCGGGCGACAGCTGCGACAGATCGATGTAGGCGATGAACTCATTGAGTATGGTCTTGACGCCGATCAGCGAGCCGACCGCCGGCGCCTCCGACCACGGGATTCCCATCAACCATGCGATGGGCGCGAATATCCACCCGGCAATCCGCTGTAGCGACAAGACCTCGCCGCCGAAGGCCGGCAGCAGGCTGATCGCCGAATTGACCAATGCCACGAACGCGATCAGCACCAGCAGCATCGCCAGGATACCGAGGTAGATGTTCAGCCCGTCGGAGGTGCCGCGCGTGATCGCGTCCATGGTCCCGCCATAGATCCTCGGCGGCGGTGAACCGTCGTGGTCCGGGGGCGGCTCCGGCAGCATTACATGAGCAAAGAGTATTGACGCCGGCACCGACATGACCGATTTCGTCAGGAGATGGCCCAGTATGTCGTGGAAAAGGTTTCCGAGCATGCTGGCGTAGATGACCATGACCGAGCCGGCGATGGTCGCCATGCCGGCGGTCATCAGCAGGAGCAGCTCGTAGTGCGTCATGCGCGCAATGTACGGCCGAACCAGCAAGGGAGCCTCGACCTGGCCGACAAAGATATTGGCAGTGGCGACCAGTCCAGCCGGGCCGCGCGTGCCCAGGGTCTTCTCGAAGACCTTGGAGATCGCGCGAACGACAACGGGCAGAATGCCCCAGTACCACAACAGCGCCGACAGGGCCGACATGATGATGACCAGCGGCAGCACCTGGAAGGCGAACGTGACCACTGCATTCGGGTTGGTCACGTCAAACGGCGTGGCGCCGCCGCCCAGGTACCCAAAGATGAACGAGGTGCCCTTCAGCGTCGCAGCCGACAGTGCGTTGACTGCCCGGGTCAGGTAGGCGAATCCGGCGCTGATGAATGGCACCTTCAGAAGCAGGATGCAGATCACGAACTGCAGGACGATGGCGGAACCGACCAGCTTCCAGTCGACGCTGCGCGGCGCACGGCTGAAAGGTAATGCCAGCAGCACGAAGACGACGATTCCGAGTGACGCCTGCGCGTAGAGCATCCAGTCCATGTAGTTCCCCATTGCGCCGAGGCGCCCTAGATCAGGCGGATCTCCCGCAGCCTTTGCTGCAGGAATTCGTTTGCGGTGATCGGTTCCGGGTAGCGGTCCGGCCGGTCGGGCCCGGCGCACCCATCCAGCGTTCGGATCAGGAAATCCGGGTTGAAATGCAGAAAGAATGGCATCGAGTATCGCGCCGTGCCGGCCCGCCCAGCCACCGGATTCACGACCCGGTGGGTCGTGGACGGTAGTACGTGGTTGGTCAGGCGCTGCAGCATGTCGCCTATGTTGCACACCAGTGAGCCGGCAGGTGGGTTGATGTCCAGCCACCGGCCGTCCCGGTCGAGCACCTGCAGTCCCGCCTCCTCGGCGCCGAGCAGCAGGGTGATGGCATTGATGTCCTCATGGGCTCCGGCGCGCACGCCGCTGGAGCCGGCGGCAACCGGCGGATAGTGGATGATCCGCAGCACGCTGTTGCCCTCGCCTACCTTGTTGTCGAACCAGCGCGGTGGCAGCCCGAGGTACAGCGCAATAGCGGCCAGCAATTCCTTGCCCAACGAGTCAAAGGCTTCCCACAAGGCCAGAGCCGATCGCCGGAAGCCGTCAATTCCGTCTACCCACAGGTTGTCCGGCATGTAGCGGCGGTAGCGGTGTCCCGCTGGCAACTCTCGACCCACGTGCCAGAATTCCTTGAGGTCATGGTGGACCGCTCCCTTGGCTGTCTCGATGCCGAAAGGCGTATAGCCGCGCGCTCCACCACCGGCGGAAACGTGATAGCGCAGCTTGTCCTCCGCGGGCCAGGCAAAAAAAGCCCTGAGGTTCCCGAGACACTCATCGATCAATTGCTGCTGAAGCCCGTGGTTCGCGACCACGGCAAATCCATGGCGCTCGAAGCCCGCACCAAGATCGCGGGCAAAGCCAGACGGATCGTCGGTCCAGTGCCGGAAGTCAACGGCGCCTATGCCCTGGGTCATGGGCGCGCATTATCACTGATTGGGGAGCCTTTCGCCCTTCCGGCGCAGCCGCCGCTCACGCATCATGGCCCCATGGTCTCCTCCAGCGCATGGTTCGTAATCGTCAACCCGGCTTCGGGCGGGGGTCGCGCGGGACGCCGGTGGCCCGACCTCGCCAGCGCCTTGACCGACGCGGGCGTGGCCTTCGAAGCCGCGACAACCGCCGGGCCAGGGCACGCGGTCTCGGTGGTCCGGGAGTGCCTCGGTCGCGGCTACCGCCGGCTGCTGGCCGTAGGCGGCGACGGAATACTGCACGAGGTGGTGAACGGCGCGATGGGCCAGGACAGCGTGCCGCCCCTGGCGCTGGCGATCGGCGCCGCGCCGCTCGGCTCCGGCAATGACTGGGCACGCGCGCACGGCATTCCATCGCGTCCGGTCGACATGGCGCGCTGTGTAGCCACCGGCCGGACAGCGGCCCAAGACGTTGGCAGGCTGGACTTTCCGGATTGCGCCGGCCCGGAACGGTCCTGCTTTTTCATCAACGTCGCTGGCGCCGGACTCGACGCCCATGTCCTGGAGCGCCTCCCGGCGCGGATTCCGCGGAAACTGGCCTACCTGGTCGGCGTGCTGAGGAGTCTCGCGACATACTCTCCACCGGCTTTCAGGCTTCAGCTGGACGACGCGGAGTTGCGGTCACGGCTGCTACTCACGCTGCTCGCCCTGGGCCCGTTCTGTGGCGGAGGCATGCGTCTGGCGCCCGCCGCACGCACCGACGATGGGCTGCTGGACGTCGTGCTGGTCGAGCCGCTGCGCTTGCCGCGCGAACTGCTCCGGCTGGGCCGCCTGTTCGACGGCCGCCTGCCAGAAGAACGATTCGTCCGCCAGGCGCTGGCGCGGAACGTGCGTATCGAAACTTCACCACCGGCCGCAGTCCAGGCCGATGGTCAGCTCGTAGGGCATACCCCGGTCGTTGCGACGCTCCTGCCGCGCGCCATCATGATGCTCCGCACGTAGCGGGGTTCATGACAGGATTCTGGTCACTGAATCTCGCCGCCCGGTTGCAGCTTTCGGCCGGTGCTGGCCAGAATGCTGTCACCCGGAGAACTTTTCGGCATACACCGACGGGTGGCCAGGTGGGTCGGTTTAGACTCGACCAGGGGGGTTGCGCCGGGGGGACCCGTGACCGAAACATTCGTGCCGGGATCAGCTGCAGAGCTCGCGCGCTTTGCCGAGTTGCAGGCCGGGCTGCCCAGGCTGTTCCGTTCGGTCTTCAGCGACCGACTTGCTCCTCGCACGGTCGTCGTCGTGCCTGGATTGAGCCTCGATGTCGACCAACTGGCGCGCATAGCGGGTACCCTGCACTACGAGGAACGGCACCTGAGCCTGCTGCTGCTGCTCAAGATGCCCAATACACGCCTGGTGTACGTAACCAGCCAGCCGCTGCATCCACTCATAGTCGACTACTACCTGAACATGCTGCCTGGCGTGCCCTCTGCGCACGCGCGCCGAAGGCTGACGCTACTCAGCGCCTGCGACGGGTCACTGGCGTCACTGACCCGCAAGATCCTGGACCGTCCGCGCCTGTTGCAGCGACTGCGCGAAGCCATCGGCGATCCGGCGATCGCCCACCTTTCAGTTTTCAACTCCACCCCGCTCGAGCGCACTCTGGCGGTGCGCCTGGGCGTGCCGCTGTACGCCTGCGATCCGGCCCTGAAGAACCTTGGAAGCAAGAGCGGCTCGCGGCGGATTTTCCGCGCGGCAGGCATTCGCTTCCCCGACGGCGCCGAGGATCTGCGTGATGCGCGTGACGTCGCTGATGCGCTGGTCGGACTGAAATTGCGCCAGCCGACCCTGGCGCGGGCGGCGGTCAAGCTGGACGAGGGCTTCTCCGGCGAGGGCAACGCCGTATTCAGCTTCGAAGGTGCTCCAGACAGCGGGGCCCCAGGGCTGCGTGACTGGATCGATGAGCACCTGCCCCGCGCTCTGCGCTTCGAGGCACGCGACGAGTATTGGGAGCATTTCTGCCACCAGCTGCAGGAGAAACGGGGCATCGTCGAGGCCTGGGTGGAAGGCGCTGGCCATCACTCACCGTCTGCGCAGTTCCGCGTCAACCCGCTGGGAGATATTGAATCAGTGTCGACCCATGACCAGGTGCTGGGCGGCCCGTCCGGGCAGACTTTTCTCGGCAGCACGTTCCCCGCCTCTGCTGCCTACCGCCGCGAGATTCATGAAGCGGGACTGAAGGTTGCTGAGCAACTGCGGCAGCGCGGCGTGATCGGCCGGTTTGCCGTCGATTTCGTGGTTCCCGGCGACAGCACCCACGTCACGCCCTGTGCCATCGAGATCAACCTTCGCAAGGGAGGTACCGCGTTTCCGTTCCAGATGTTGCAGTTGCTCACGGACGGCCGGTATGACCCGAACGACGGACTGTTCTGCACCCGGTCCGGCGAACCCCGCTGCTACTACGCAACGGACAACCTGCAGAAGGACGCATACCGTCGCCTGACACCGGAAGACGTGGTTGAGGTTTCGGTCGAGGCAGACCTTCACTTCGACGAAGCCACACAGCAGGGCACCACCTTCAGCCTGCTCGGCTGCGTCGCCGGGCATGGCAAGCTCGGGGTGACGGCCATAGGCAAGTCCGCCGAAGACGCCGCCCGGCTGTACCGGCGCGTCGTCACAACGCTCGACGAAGCCGCGCGCTGAGCCGCAGGCATTGGCCAACCGGGCAGTGGTCTGCGTTCAGCGGTAGCGGGAGAGGATCCGCTCCAGCGCGGCGCTTCCCGGGCACAGCTTGTCAAAGGCCAGCGAGTTCAACGCCTCGTCCGGCGTATTGTGGCGCTGGTGAAAATGCCGGCGGCCCTCGCCAAGGTAGATCAGGCCGGTAACGTGCTCGTTGATGGCGGCCCGCTCCTGCACGTAGGCCAGCGCGGCCGACCGGTCGGTGGGGTCATAGCTGCTATCGAGCTTGCGCAGCAGGACGTTGCTGCCGTCGTGCATCTCGACCGACACTGCCTCTCCCGCCGCGTATGAGACCGTGATTTCGCGCCGCGACTCGACGAAATCGGCGGCAATGGGAGTTTGCAGGTGCTCACGGACGTAGGCGTAGCTCTTGGTCGAACCCTCGTGGTCGTTGAATGTGACACAGGGCGAGAGGATATCGATCAGCGCAAAACCCTGGTGCATCAGGCCCATCTTTATCAGCGGGACGAGCTGCTCCTTGTCGCCGGAAAAACTCCTCGCGACGAAGGTCGCACCCAACGCCAGCGCCAGCAGGACCGGATCTATGGGCTCGTGATCGTTTGACTCGCCCTTCTTCGACTTCGACCCGAGATCAGCCGAGGCGGAAAACTGCCCCTTGGTCAATCCGTAGACGCCGTTGTTCTCGAGCAGGTAGAGCATGTCCATGTTGCGGCGAATCGCGTGGCCGAGCTGGCCGAGCCCGATTGACAGGGAATCGCCGTCCCCGGACACGCCGATGTACTTCAAGGTCCGGTTGGCAGCACTCGCCCCTGCAGCGATCGCCGGCATGCGGCCGTGGACGCCATTGAATCCATGCGCGCCGCTGACGAAATACGCGGTGGTCTTCGACGAACATCCAATGCCCGATAATTTGGCCACGCTTTGCGGCGGCATAGACAGCTCGAAGCAGGCCTGCACGATGGCAGCAGTCACTGAGTCGTGGCCGCAGCCCGCGCACAGCGTCGACATAACGCCTTCGTAGGCGCGTCGCGACAATCCCAGCGCGTTGCGCGGCAGTCCCGGATGCTCGACCCTTGGCTTGACGACGCCGCTCATGCCGCTTCTCCCCGCGCAAGAGCCGAGTTGATTCCCTCGACGATGCAGCCTGAGGAAATCGGCAGGCCGCTGTAGTAGAGGACCGAGCGCAGCTTGCGCTTTTCAACCGCAGTCTCCAGCGTCAACAGCGACTTCAGCTGCGCATCGCGGTTCTGTTCCACGACGAAGATAGTCTCGTGATCAGCGAGGAAGGACTCGACCTCCTCACCGAACGGGAACCCCCTCACCCTGAGATAGTCGACCGCGAGGTCACCCGCACGCAAGACCTCCAGTGCCTCGTACACGGCACCATCACAGGAACCGAGGCTGACGATGCCGACGCTGGCACGCCCGTCCCCATTGCTGACGGCTTGCGGAACCATCCCGGCCGCCTTGCGGAACTTGCGGCTCAGCCGTTCCATCACCGCCTGGTACTCCGCCGAATCCTCGGTATAGCCACCATACTGGTTGTGTCCCGACCCACGGGTGAAGTAGGCACCCTTCTCGCCCACTCCGGGTATCGTGCGCCAGGGGATGCCGTCGCCATCCACGTCGAGGTAGCGATGGAACCGCTCGATCTTCTCCAGCAGCTCGGGTGTCAGCACCTTGCCACGGTCGGGCTGGAAGTCGTCGCTCCATTTCAGGTCCGGCACCATCCAGTCGTTCATCCCGATATCGAGGTCCAGCAGCACGAACACCGGCGTCTGCAGGCGCTCGGCGAGGTCGAAAGCCTGCACCGACATGTAGAAGCATTCCTCCGGATTCGCCGGGAAAAGCAGGACGTGGCGGGTGTCGCCGTGCGAGGCATAGGCGCAGCTCAGCAGGTCGCATTGCTGGGTCCGGGTCGGCATTCCGGTGGAAGGCCCCACGCGCTGGACATCGAACAGCACCGCGGGAATCTCGGCGTAGTAGGCCAGGCCGATGAACTCGTTCATCAGCGAGATACCCGGCCCGCTCGTGGGCGTGAAGGCGCGAGCCCCATTCCATGATGCTCCGATGACTGCACCAATGGCGGCCAGCTCGTCCTCCGCCTGCACGATAATGTAGTTGTTCCGGCCGGTCTCGGGATCGACGCGGAACCTGCCGCAGAATCCACGAAACGCATCCATCAGGGAAGTCGAAGGCGTGATCGGATACCAGGCGCCGACCGTTGCGCCGGCATAGACACAGCCGAGCGCGGCCGCCGTGTTGCCGTCCATCATGAAGTGGCCGCGCGTCAGGTCAAGGCCTTCAACCCGCGTCGGCAGTGGACAGTCGAAATGCTCACGAGCGTAATCGTAGCCGATGCCGATCGCCTTCATGTTGGCATCGACCAGCGCCGGTTTCTTCGAATACGACTCGACCAGCAATCCCCGCATTACCTCCAGGTCGAGATCCAGCAGAGCGGCCAGCACGCCCGCATACATGATGTTCTTCATCAGGACACGTGCGCGAGCGCCCTCGAAGTTCTCGGTGCAAAGCTGCGCGAGCGGTACACCGAGTACCGTGACGTCCGCGCGCGTCAGCAGCGCGGGACGCTGCCAGGTCGAATCGAAGACAAGGTAGCCGCCGGGGGAGACCTCGGCGATGTCCCGGCCGTAGGTTTCCGCGTTCATCGCAATCATCACGTCGACACGCCCGGAACGCGCCATCCAGGCATCACCGGTAACACGGATCTCGTACCAGGTGGGCAGCCCCTGGATGTTGGACGGGAAGAAATTCTTGCCAACCACTGGCACGCCCATCCTGAAGATCGACTTCATGATCAGCGAGTTCGCGCTCGCCGATCCGGTGCCATTGACGTTTGCGAACTTGATGACGAAATCGTTGACGCCCGCGGGCGAACTGGCTAGCTCCGGCATCGGGCCACATCCTCGGCGTGGGGGATATCCACCCAGGACTTCTGCATGTCCCAGGCGTTCGTCGGGCAGCGCTCCGCGCACAGCCCACAGTGCACGCAAAGGTCCTCGTCCTTGACCATCAGCCTGCCGGTCTGCTTGAGGGGCGCGGACAGGTAGAGCGCCTGGTCGCGGCTGCGGCGCGGCGCCTTGAGGCGTTGCTCAAGTTCCTCGAGTGGTCCGTCCCGGGTCATGGTCAGGCAGTCAGTCGGACAGATGTCGATGCAGGCGTCGCACTCGATGCAGAGCTTTGGCTCGAACACCGTCTGGATATCGCAGTTGAGGCAGCGCTGCACCTCGACGGCCGCCCGCTCCGGATCGAAGCCCAGCTCCACCTCGACGCTCAACTGCTTGAAGCGCTCCTTGAGGCTCACGTGAGGGACCAGCCTGCGCTCGAGCGGGTTGTAGTCGTTCTTGTACGACCACTCCTTCATGCCCATCTTGCGGCTCTGCAGCCTGACTCCACGCGGGGGACGCTCGCCGACTGGCTGGCCCGTGCAGTGCTTGTGGATTGAAATCGCTGCCTGATGGCCGTGCTCGACAGCCCAGATGATGTTCTTGGGACCGAGCGCGGCGTCACCGCCAAAAAACACCTCCCTGCGCGTCGACTGGAAAGTCGCCGGATCGACCTTCGGAACGTCCCACTTGTCGAATTCGATGCCGAGGTCTCGCTCGATCCAGGGAAACGCATTTTCCTGACCAATCGCCAGGATCACGTCATCACAGGGAAACACGACCTCTTCCAGGACCCTTTCCGAGATGATCCTGCCCCCCTCGACCTGGTACTCCATGCGATCGAAGCGCATGCCACGTAATTCACCATCCTCGATCACGAAAGCCTTGGGCGAATGGTTGACCACGATCTCGACGCTCTCTTCCTCGGCATCCTCAAGCTCCCACTCGGAAGCCTTGAAGAACCCGCGCGGCTTGCGCGCCATGACCTTGACGCTCTTCGCGCCGAGGCGCAGCGAGCTGCGGCAGCAATCCATGGCGGTGTTACCGACACCTATGATCAGCACGTTCTCGCCAATGTCCTTCTTGTGCCCGAAAGCGACCGCCTCGAGCCAGGCAATGCCAATGTGGATCCGGTCGCTCTGGTCGCGCCCGGGCAAGCTGAGTTCCTTGCCCTTCGGCGCACCAGTCCCGACAAACACGGCGTCGTATTCGCCGGACGCCAGCAGCGCCGACATGCTGTGCACCGGGGAGTTGAGCCTCAGCTCGGCTCCCATTTCGACGACGTAGCCGATCTCCTCGTCGAGCACCGCGGCAGGAAGCCGGAATGACGGGATATTCGTTCGCATCAGCCCCCCGGCGGTCGCGAGCTGCTCGAGGATCACCACCTCGTAGCCAAGCGGCACGAGGTCGTTGGCGACAGTTAGCGAGGCCGGCCCCGCACCGATGCAGGCGATGCGCTTGCCGTTGGCCTGCGCGGGCGCCGTGGGCAGGCGCGGCCGGATGTCGTCCCGGAGGTCTGCCGCCACTCGCTTCAAGCGACAGATTGCGACCGGCTTGTCCTCCACGCGTCCGCGGCGGCAGGCCGGCTCGCAGGGTCGATCGCAGACCCGCCCAAGGATTCCGGGAAAGACGTTCGACTCCCGGTTGACCATGTAGGCGTCGGAAAAGCGGCCCTGCGCAATGAGCCGGATGTATTCGGGTACGTCGGTATGGGCGGGACACGCCCACTGACAGTCTACGACCCGGTGGTAATAGTCCGGGTCCTGCGTATCGGTCGGATGCATCGCTGCTCGATCGCCTCGCTAACGGTCACTTCGACGGGCGCCGCTAACGGGCGCAGGGATGAGCGTCGGGCTCAGCGGTGCGGCGCGCTGATTGGCAAGAATTCCGCATCCTCCATCAGCCGCGAAAAGCCGTCCGACGAGATATGCACCAGCCGCTCATGGTCCCCTGCCTCGAAGAATACCTCGTCCAGATGCCGCAGTCTTTCATCAACGATGGTCGGGATGAGGTAATCCTCGCCCACGGCAGGGATGGCCCCCGGCTCGCAGTCGTAGAACGCCTCCTCCAGGTCGGACTCGGATGCCAGTAACAGTGGCCTGTGCAGGACGCGACTCACGTGTTCGAGGTCGACCTGCTCGTTGGCCGGCAACACTGCCAGCACGAATCCTCCCGGATCCTTCAACAGCACCGCCTTGGCAAACTGGTTTTCGTGCACGTGGGCAGCATGGGCGCTGCTCGCGGCGGTGACAGTATGAGGGTGCTCGACGACGTCGAATTCGACGCCCTTGAACCTGAGCGCGTGCATGACCGTTGGTGCGATGCTCATTCGCCGAAAATCTCCCTGCTGATCAACGTCTTCAGTATATCCAGCAAGCCATGGTGAGCACTGTGTTTTGTGCGTAGTTGTGCGCCGCAAAAGGCGCCTGCCGGGCTCAGCCCGGAATCAAGATTTCCGTGCGTTCCTGCTCGGCGGCAGCCCGCACGTGGCAGCCGTCGAGATGATCATTGACAAGCCCCATCGCCTGCATGAACGCGTAGGCGGTGGTCGGCCCGACGAAACTGAAGCCCCGCCGCTTCAGATCCTTCGACATCGCCACCGATTCCGGCGAGCTCGTCATGGCCGTGAGGGTCTTGCGGGTCACGCGCCGCGGCCGCGAGCCGGCGGTGGGCTCGTAATGCCAGAAGAAGGCCGCCAGCGACCCGAATTCCTCCACCAGGTCCAGGGCATGGCGGGCGTTGTTGACGGTCGCCTCAATCTTGCCGCGGTGGCGGACTATGCCGGCATCCAGCAGGAGCCGGTCGACGTCCAGACGGGTGAAGCGGGCCACGCGAGCAAAATCGAAGCTGGCAAAGGCGCGCCGAAAATTGTCACGTTTGCGCAGGATAGTCAGCCAGCTCAGGCCCGACTGGAAGCCTTCGAGGCACAACTTCTCGAACAGCCGCCGGTCATCGGTTACCGGCCTGCCCCATTCGTGATCGTGATAGGCGACATAGTCGGCGGCCTCGCCCGCCCACCAGCAGCGCCGGCAGCCATCCTCGCCTCGCTTGATTCCGTCGGGCAAACGGGACATCTTCACCTCCGGCAAGGTCAATCGAATTGGCTGACCGGGTTCATACGGAAACTGGATGATGCCCGATCCGCATCCCGAGGAACTAGACCAGCACATGAACACCAGACAGCGCGGGTTCCGTGTCGCGATCGCACCAGCCGCGGCGGCCCGGTGTTACGGCGCGCCCCCTCGCCCGGCAGCGCAAGCGTGACGGCCGGTCAGATGGATCCGGGCACCCGCGTCCTCGCAACCGCCGGTGCGTTGCTCGCGTCGTTGGCGGCAGCACTTGCCGCTACGGGATCGCACGTGCTCGCGCAGCGACTCGACGCGGCTGGTCTTGCTTCGTTCAACACGGCGGTGGCTTTCCAGTTCGTCAATTCGCTTGGGCTCTTCGCCGTGGCCTGGGCTCGCGAACGCCTGCCCGGGTCGCGCCTGTTGCGCCTGAGCGGCTGGCTGTTGCTGGCCGGTACGGTACTGTTCTGCGGCAGCATCTACGCCGCCCGGCTGGGCCTCATCGCAACGGCGGGGACGACGGCGCCAATTGGCGGGTCAGCCGTAATCCTTGCGTGGCTGGGTGTCGCCCTGGCGATCGCAGCCGGACCGAGCCGCTGAGCCGGCGCCGCCAGCTCAAGGCGCCAGGGCGCCTGCACCGAGCAGTTCGCCGATTCTTGTGGCGGTCTCCAGCGCCCGCAACCCGTCCTCGCCCGACACCACCGGTCTCCTGCCGGTCTCGATGCATTCCAGGAAGGACACGATTTCGTCCCGCAGGGCGTCGCCCGGGTCGAAGCTCTGCTCGTTGATCTCGACCTGCGGCACCCCGGCCTGCATGGCGCCTGCGCCCTTGCGAACGTGCGTCAGCACTTTCTGCTGCAGGTCGATGGAGAAATAGGCATCGGCCTGGAACACGCGCAACTTGCGTTCGCTCTTCATGCTGATGCGGCTGGCCGTGGCATCCGCGACGCATCCATTTTCGAAGCGTATGCGCGCGTTGGCGATGTCGATCTCGTCGGTGAAGACCGAAGCGCCGACGGCGTCGATGCTCGATACAGGAGAGCCAACGATATTCTGTATCAGGTCGATGTCATGGATCATGAGGTCGAGCACGACGCTGACATCGGTGCCGCGTGGCTTGAATGGCGCAAGGCGGTTCGATTCGACGAAGCGTGGCCTGTCGAGCATGGATTCGACCGCAAGAATCGCCGGGTTGAAGCGTTCCAGGTGCCCGACCTGCAGGATCCTGCCGAAGCGTGACGCCGCGGCCACCAGTTCGCGTGCCTCCTCGACGGTTGAGGTAATCGGCTTCTCGACCAGCACGTGCGCACCAGATTCCAGGAAGTCCATGGATACCCGATGGTGCAATGGCGTTGGTGTCACGACGCTGACCGCGTCGACCTTGCCCAGCAACTCACGGTAGTTGGCGTAAGCCCGGCAGCCGGTCTCGCGCGCGACGGCTTCCCCTGCCTTTGGGTCCGGGTCCACCACGCCGACCAGTTCAACCTGAGGCAGCGCTGCGTATTTCTGGGCATGGAACCGCCCCAGATAACCGGCACCAATTACAGCGGCGCGAAAGCTGGGCACAGGTCAGTCCCGGCGTTCCCGGTTCCAGCGGCTACGGCGCCGGTACTCGTAACGCATCTGCAGCACGACGCCTCCGTAGATCATGGCCGCGAAACCGATGACCAGTGCCATCATGAATGGCACTTCCCAATTGCCCAGGGCGACGGACCTCGCCAACGCAATCACGCCCGCCAGCAAACCCAGCGTCAGGGCACCGTAGGGTCTGGCCTCGTACAGGGGCTCGGGCCACCAGAACTTGCGCATGAGCGATCCACCGCGGCGTTACGCTGGATGCTGCGGATTATGTCACGCATGACGACTCGAATTACATCCTTGGAAACCAACCACACGCGCAACGCCAGGCTGGTTGCCAAGCCGGCCAGCGCCCCGCAAACTCGCCCCAGGTGACGCGACATGGTCTCACCGGCCGCCAGCAGAGTCGGTATCCGGGACAATTCGATGCGACGTGAACTTCTCTACTTCGGACTGATCGCCCTTTTCGGCCTGCTGATCCTGCCGTTCTTGGTGTACCTGGCCGGCGAATTCAGCCTGGGTCCTTATGAGGGCGGCCTGCTCGCCTTCCTGGGCTCTCTGTATGGTGCCTTCTTCACGCTCAAGCCAAGCGCCTGGGCGCTGCTGCTCGGCCCGTACTTGTTGTTCTGGGCGATCCGCCTGCTGACCCGCCCCATTCGTCGCGCCAGGACTGGCGGCTAGTCGCGGCGCCAGTCGGGGCCGATTTGAAACTGCAGGGTGGATCACGTCTTTTGCGCTGCACCATACGGCAGGGTAGACCCTGCAGCTCGCAGCGGAGACACGGCCAGGCGGCCATCAGGCGCCTGGGTCACGTGCGCCTTCACCCGGCGCCGTCACTCCGGTGCGAGCCTGCATCCCACTGCGCCGCACCGCGGCAACACCGCGTTGACGGCGCGCCCACCGGGAAGCAGGTCCTGGCTTTCTAGGGAGCTGCGGCCCGCGCCGCCGCGCTGGCATCCCTCACCGCACTGAACTCATTGCCCGGGTACCAGGATGCCCACGCGGTGTCAGCCGCGAGGCTCGCACCAACCTCGTACAAAAGCCTCAGGTCCTCGATCGATCCGGAGACGTCCCACGTGGGTTCGTAATCGTCCGTTTGCCTGTGATAGCGGCTGGCGAAGTACTCGGCCACCATTGCCTGACCGGTGCCTGCCGGCTTGTCGATCAGATCCAGCCCTGAGCGGACATAGAGCACCGGCACCCCGCGCCTCGCCAGACTGACCTGGTCTGAGCGGTAGAAGAAGCCTGCCTCGGGATTCTGGTCAGGTATCAGGATACGGTCCTGGGCAGCTGCCGCGGCAGCCAGGCGGTCCTCGAGATCCGAGGCGCCGGAGCCGATGACCTGCAGATCACGGGCCCTTCCCAACGGATAGAGCGAGTCAATGTTGATGGCCGCGACCGTTTTCTCGAGGGGCGCCAGCGGATTGCGCGCATAGAATTCGGAGCCGACCAGACCCGACTCTTCCGCCGTGAAGGCGATGAACATTACTGACCTTGCTGGCGCGGACAACATCGCCTGGAAGCCCCTGGCGATACTGAGGATGCCGGCGACGCCCGTAGCGTTGTCCTGGGCACCATTGAAAATACTGTCTCCGGTCAATACCGGGGCACGGCCGAGGTGGTCCCAATGAGCCATGTAGACGACGTACTCATCCGGCCTGTCCTTCCCCGGCAGGATGGCTGCCACGTTCGAGGAGACAGAGTGCCGGATCGCGTTGCGCACCCCTGCTGACACGGTCAGGCCGAGCGGAACCGCGCTGAACCCGCGTCTTGCCGCCGAGCTCTCAAGTAACGCAAGGTCCTGCCCACCGAGCGACAGGACCTCCCCCGCCCGTTCGTGGGTCACCCAGGCTTCGATCGCCAGCCGTTTCGTGCCGTCCGGCGCGTCGACGTGGAACTGGGGGCCCGTGCGGCCGTTGCGCACGACTTCCCATGGATAAGCTGCGGCGCGGGTTTCGTGAATGATGATCGCCGCCGCCGCGCCCTGACGCGCCGCTTCCTCGAGCTTGTAGGTCCAGCGGCCGTAGTAGGTCATCGCCCGGCCCTTGAACAACGCCGGGTCGTCGGATGCGAACCCCGGGTCATTCAGCAGGATCATTGCGGTCTTTCCGCGCATGTCGACACCCGCATAGTCGTCCCAGCCGTACTCCGGGGCCACGATGCCGTAGCCTGCGAAAACCAGCTGACTCTCGTCCACCCAGGAGGCTGGCTGCGCAATCCGGGTGCTGACCGTCATGTCCTCGCCATATGCCAGCGCGATGCGCCGGTCGCCGGCGAAGAAATCGAGGTATGACTGGGACCCCAGCGCCGTGATTTCGACCAGCGGTACCGGCTGACGGAAACTGCCACCGTTGACCGGCTGCAGGCCCAGCGCCAGGAATTCCTGTTCAAGGTACTGCACGGTCAGTCGCTCGCCCTCCGACCCCGGACCCCGGCCCTCGAACTCGTCCGATGCCAGCCTCTCGACATGGGCCCGGTAGGCCTGTTCGCTGATGGCTACGCCGGCGGCATCGCGGGCGGTCATCGCTGCGTTGCAGCCTGACAGCCCAAGTGCCGCCAGCAGCGGGCAGATTACCGACCTGGCTTGAATCACGTGGACTGCCTCCCGGACCCGACCGCGGAACCTGCCGCCGGCCGGGTGGTCAATAGTTCAGGCCGTAGAGTCCGGCCAGTACGACCATGCAATGGCCACAAGCACGACCCACATGGCGCCCTGCGCGGCCCAGCGCCATGACCGGCGCCTCTGCAGGCCGGCGAAAGCGGCCCCGGCGACTGCTGCCAGAATGCCGAACAGTACGATTGCCCGCAGCAAGGGAGCATATTCCTGGAGCAGGGCGGGATGGTCGGAGGAGACCGCGAGGAATACGACCAGCACCATGGCCAGCACGCCCGCGATGGAGGCAGCCGAACCCAGCACGACGCCGGTGAGGAATCCTAGTGGGCCCATGCCGGGTAACCCCTGAAAGTGGCAACGTGACGCCAGTACTTGATCAGCCGGGTCCCCGCCTCTAGCCTAGGGGAATAGTCCGGCGTCTGACAGGAAGGATTCTAGCAACCCATGAGCGTTTCCCGCAGGTTTCCAGTTGTGTCCTGGCCCAGGATCTTGCTGGTGTGCGCCGTCATTGCGGGCATGGCCGCGCTGTTCATGGGTAATGGTCCGGGCCCGGCCACTCCGGTGGCCCCCGCTCTTGCGTCGACCGGCGCAATCGAGCCCACGGAACGTCACCGGCGAGTCGTACGCCTGGTGGCCGAGGTCATGGAGCGCCAGCACTACCGCCAGGCGCCGCTCGATGACAAGCTCTCCTCGCAGATCTTCGAGCGCTACCTGGAATCGCTCGACGGTAACCGCAGCTACCTGCTGGCTTCTGATGTCGCCGAGTTCGAGCAGTACCGGTACGAACTCGATGATGCAATCAAGACTTCCGACCTCTCACCGCCCTTCCAGATGTTCGCGCGACTGCAACAGCGCAACCGCGAGCGCATTGCCTATGCCATCTCGTTGCTCGAGACCGAGCCGGACTTCAAGCTGGACGAGGACTTCAGGTTCGACCGCAGCAAGGATGCCTGGCCGGCCAGCTCTGCGGAGCTCGACGAGCTGTGGCGCCAGCGGGTCAAGAACGACAGCCTGTCGCTGACCCTGGCCGGCAAGGAATGGCCGGAGGTCCAGGAAGTGCTGCGCAAGCGCTACGAGCGGGTCCTCAAGCGAATCGAACAGATCAGCTCTGACGACGTGTTCGAGATGTTCATGAACGCGTATTCGCACGTCTTCGATCCGCACTCCAACTACCTCTCGCCGCGCAATTCTGAGGAATACAACATCGCGATGAGCCTGTCCTACGAGGGCATCGGCGCGTCGCTGCAGCTGGTCGACGATTACGTGACCATCGTCAATATCCTTCCTGGCGGCCCGGCGGCGCTTGCGGACACGGTCAAGGCGAACGATCGCATCACGGCAGTGGGCCAGGGCCAGGATGGCCAGATGATGGACGTGGTCGGCTGGCGGCTGGACGATGTGGTGCAGCTTATACGCGGACCGGTCGACACGGTCGTGCGCCTGCAGATCCTGCCGGGCGGCGCGACCCCCGGCTCGCCGGAAACGACTGTGGAGTTCATCCGCAACAAGGTGACGCTCGAGGCCCAGGCCGCCAAGAAGGAGCTGCGTAAGACGCAGCGCGGCGGCAAGGACATATCGATCGGCGTCATCGACGTGCCGAGCTTTTATCAGGACTACCAGGCAAGAAGCGCCGGCGAGGCTGACTATCGCAGCACCACTCGTGACGTACGTCGCCTGATCGAGGAACTCAAGACGGAAGGCATGGAAACGCTGGTAATGGACCTGCGTAACAACGGTGGAGGTCACCTGTCGGAAGCGACCTCGCTGGTGGGCCTGTTCATCGAGAAAGGCCCGGTCGTGCAGTTGCGCGAGACAGGCGGCAGGATCGAGGTGCTGGACGACCCGGAGCCGGGCCTGGCCTGGGAAGGTCCTATGGTCGTGCTCGTCAATCGCGCCAGCGCCTCGGCCTCGGAGATCTTTGCGGGCGCTATCCAGGACTACGGGCGCGGACTCGTGGTTGGCCAGCAGACCTACGGCAAGGGTTCGGTGCAGAACCTGTATCCGCTGGACCGTTACGCCCTGGGTCCGAAATCCGGGTTCGGTCAATTGACCGTTACCATTGGAAAGTACTACCGAGTCACCGGCGACAGCACGCAGCATCGCGGCGTGACGCCGGACATCGAGTTGCCGTCCCTGATCAGCATCGCGGATGTCGGCGAAAGCACTCGCGACAGCGCCCTGCCATGGGATCGTATCCGTCCGGCGGATTTCAAGCGCGAGGCCGGCGTTGAAGGAGAGCTGCCGCTCCTCGGCAAGCTACACGATGGGCGCGTCGATCACGATGCGGATTTCATTGCGCTGAAAGGCGACCTTGAGTCGCTCGACCGCATTCGCGCCCTGACCTCCGTCTCTCTGAACCTGGAAAAGCGCAAGGCCGAGCGCGCCGACATGGAGCAGGAGCGGCTGGCCCGTGAGAACTCGCGTCGCAAGTCGCTCGGCCTCGAGCCGCTGGAATCGGCGGAGGACATCTCGGCGGCTGACCAGCCCGACGCGGTACTGGCCGAGGCTGCCGAAATTGCCGCTGACGCGTATCTGGGCTCAACCCCGTCTGGAGGGGCGTTGCTCGCTCAATCGCTCACTCCCCAGTCGAACTAGTTCGCGTAAGCTTTTGTTCCTGAAGACTTCAGTGTCTGGCGATCTCTACGTATACTGTTATACTTGACTACAACACTATGTAGCCATAACATAGGTCATCCGATTCAGGAGGATGACCGTGACCACCCCTGCGATGTCAATCGTGCCGCGCCGAATCCCCTCCATCGTGGCGCTGACCGGCAGCCTGCTGGTTCTTGCCGTGATCGCCGTGTCAGGCTGCGACTCTGCCAACGGCAAGGCCGAGGACAAGGACGCTACTGCCCGGCAAACGGTACCGGTCGAAGTAACCACCCCCCGGCGCGCCGAGATGACGGCTGTCTATTCGGGCACCGCCCCTGTCGAGGCTGAACGCAAGGCTTTCGTGATGCCGAAGGTCGGCGGCGAGATTCGCGCCGTCTTTGTCGATGAGGGCGCGCAAGTGCACACGGGGCAGTTGCTTGCCCGACTCGACGGCGACCGCTTGCGACTCGAACTGGCGCAAGCGGAGGCACAGATGCGCAAGCTCGAGCGTGACTACAACCGCAACGTCGAGCTGCAGAAGCGGGGCCTGGTCAGCGCCCTCGCCTTCGAGAACCTCAAGTATGAGCTGGACTCCGCCAGGGCAACCTGGGAACTGGCGCGCCTGCAGCTGTCATGGACCGACATACGCTCGCCAATCGCTGGCACGGTCACGACACGCACCAACGTCGTCAAGGTGGGCAATACGGTAACGCCAGTGGGCGGTGTCATCGAGAGCTCCGACAGTGCGCTGTTCGTCGTCGAAGACCTCGACTCGCTGGTGGTGCGGGTAAACGTGCCTGAGCGGGAGCTGTCCCGCTTGTCGAAAGGGCAGTCGGCTGAACTGTCACTCGATGCCCTGCCGGGCCGCAAGATCGCCGGGCGGATCGCGCTGGTCAGTCCCTACGTCGACGCCAGCGCCGGCACCATACCCGTCAGGATCGAGCTGCAAGATCCTGACCATGCGTTGCGACCGGGAATGTTTGCACGCGTCGACATCGTCTACGAGCGCAAGCCCGACGCCCTACAGATACCGCGAGCGGCTCTGCTCGATTCCGAGGGCCCGGCCCGCGTCTACATCGTGCAGGACGGGCAGGCGGCCGAGCGTGCCATTGACATCGGCATGTCGAATGGCGGCTGGATCGAGGTTGTCGCTGGGCTGACGGATGACGACCAGGTCGTCGTCATCGGCCAGAACGCGGTGAAGGACGGTGCGGCCGTGCGCATCGTCAACGCAGGCGAAAACCCGGCTCCAAAGGCCGCCACGGCAGGTTGATCGACCATGGCCGCGCCTGCCGCGGTCATGCAGCCATGGCAGGGGAATTACTTCAATGCAGATCGTAGATTTCGCCACCCGCCGGCGGGTAACGGTATTGATGTTGACGGTCGCGATCCTGCTATTCGGCTTCGTGTCTCTGTCGCGGCTCAAGCTGAACCTGCTACCAGACCTGTCCTACCCCACCCTGACGGTGAGGACGGACCTGCCGGGGGCAGCGCCGCTGGAACTCGAAACACTGATCACCCGCCCGATTGAGGAAGCCGTCGGCATTATCCGGAACGTCCGCCAGGTGCGGTCAGTGTCCCGCTCGGCACAGTCTGACGTCATCCTGGAGTTTTCCTGGGGCACGGACATGGACCTGGCCGGGATCGACGTCCGGGAGAAGCTCGATCTGTTGCAGCTGCCGCTTGAGGCCAGTCGTCCGGTCCTGCTGCGCTTCGATCCCTCGACCGAGCCAGTCATGCGGCTCGCCTTTCACGACGCGAAGCAGCCGACAGGCGATTCCGAAGGATCGGTCGAGCGCCTGAAGGCACTCAGGCGCTTCGCCGACGATCGTCTGAAGCCTGAACTGGAGGCCGTGGACGGATCGGCCGCAGTCAAGGTCAGCGGCGGGTTCGAGGACGAGGTGCAGGTCAATGTCGACCAGGATCGGCTGGCGCAGCTGGGGCTCAGCATCGAGACGGTCGCGCGACGGTTGCGCGAGGAAAACGTCAACCTTTCCGGCGGCCGCCTGGAGCAGGGCAACCAGCGGTTCCTGGTGCGGACGCTGAATGAGTTCACGTCCGTGGAGCAGATGTCGGAGGCGATCATCGCGTCGGTTGGGGGCGCCCCGATCTACCTCCGCGACGTGGCCATGGTCGAACGCGGCCACAAGGAACGCGACGCGATCACCCGCATCAACGGTATCGAGTCAGTGGAACTCGCCGTTTACAAGGAAGGTGACGCCAACACGGTACAGCTGGCGTCCGATATCCGCGAGCGCGTCGAGCAGCTAGGCAAGTCGTTGCCACCGGGCAGCGAGCTGAAGCTCGTCTACGACCAGTCGCGCTTCATATCCTCGGCCATAGGGGAGGTGCGCGATGCAGCCATCATTGGCGGCCTGCTGGCGATACTGGTGCTGTACCTTTTCCTGCGTGATGCGCGCGCGACCGTGATCACCGGCATTGCGATCCCGGTCTCGGTGATCGGCACCTTCGTGCTCATGTATGCATTTGACCTGTCGCTCAACGTGATGTCGCTGGGCGGAATCGCCCTGGCGGTCGGCATGCTGGTGGATAACGCAGTTGTCGTGCTGGAAAGCATCGTCAGGCACCGCGAGCAGGGACTTTCCCGCCAGGATGCGGCGCGCCGCGGGACCAGCGAGGTTGCGACCGCGGTGACGGCTGCGACGCTGACTTCCGTGGCGGTTTTCTTCCCAATGGTCTTCATCAGCGGTGTCGCCGGGCAGCTGTTCAAGGACCAGGCGTTGACGGTGACTTTCGCGCTGATCTTCTCCCTGGTCGTGGCACTGACGCTGGTGCCCATGCTCGCCGTGGGCGCGAGCGGCAGCGCCGGCCATGAGCCGGATGACTCGCGTCTGCCAGGCCGTTTCGGGCGTCTGCTGGGAGTGACGATCGGATGGATCAGGCGGGGCCTCCAGCAGGTGGCACGGCTGGCCGGCTGGTGCCTGGCACCGGCTGTAAGTGCTACGCAGGCCGCCCTTGTGGCCATCGAGCGCGCCTACCTGCCTGCGCTGAAATGGTCGCTCGAGCACCGGGGGCGCGTGGTGGCCTGCGCCGTCCTGGCACTTGCCGTGACCGCCGCATTGGTTCCACGCCTCGGCTCGGAACTGATCCCGCAACTGTCGCAGGGGGAATTCATCGCGGACCTCAGGCTTGCCCCGGGAACACCGCTTATGGAGACCGATCGCGCGATCGCGGCGGCGCAGACCTTCGCAGCTGAACAGCAGGCGATCGGACTCTCATACTCGGTCACCGGGACCGGGAACCGGCTCGATGCAAATCCCACGGATGCGGGCGAGAACACGGGACGACTGTCGATCACCCTGGCTTCCGGCGTCGGTCGCGAAGAGGAGACCCGCATCATCGACGCGCTGCGCAGGCGTTTTGACGCGCTTGCCGGAGTCCAGTACCGATTCAGCCGCCCCGCTCTGTTCACGTTTACGACTCCACTCGAAGTCACGGTGTCAGGCAATGACCTCGAACGCCTGCGTGTGGTCGCAGGCCAGGTGCGCGAGCGCATGGAGTCAAGTCCGCGATTCAGCGACATCAAGTCGACGGTGGAATCCGGCAGCCCGGAGATCCAGATCCTCTTCGACCAGCAACGCGCCACACGGCTCGGACTGACGGTCCGGGAGCTCGCCGACCGGGTCGTCTCGAGCGTGCGGGGCGACGTTGCGACACGATACAAGCTGCGCGAAAAGAAGATCGACGTACTGGTCCGGAGCGTCGACGTGCGCGCCTCCTCGGTGGATGAGATTCGCAAGCTCATCGTCAACCCGGGCAGCGACCGTCCAGTGCCGCTCGAGGCCGTCGCGGAAGTCAGGATAGCCACCGGCCCCGCCGAAATCCGGCGCTTCAGGCAAGAACGGGTCGCCTTGGTTTCCGCCAATCTGGCCTCGGGTGACCTGGGCAGTGCCGTGAATGAATTGCAGAGCATGGTCGCCGCTCTCGAGCTGCCAGTCGGCACTTCCGTAATGGTCAGCGGCCAGAGCGAGGACATGCGCGAGTCTTTCCGTTCCCTGCAACTCACCCTGGTTCTGGCGGTCTTCCTCGTCTACCTGGTCATGGCGTCGCAGTTCGAGTCCCTGCTCCATCCGTTCGTAATATTGCTGACCATCCCGCTCGCGCTCGTCGGCGCGGTCTGGGCGATGTTCATCACCGGCACCACGGTCAACGTAGTGGCCTACATCGGACTGATCATGCTGGCCGGCATCGTCGTGAACCAGTCAATCGTGCTCATCGATGCCGTGAACCGTGCACGCGAGCGCGGCCTGGAGAAGCATGCGGCCATATTCGAGGCCGGCCGGACCAGGTTGCGGCCGATCCTGATCACCAAGCTGACGACCATCCTCGGGCTGTTGCCAATGGCCCTGGGGCTCGGCGAAGGCGCCGAAATCCGCCAGCCGATGGCGGTGACAGTGATCGGCGGTGTGGCGGTCGCGAGTGTCTTCACACTGCTGGTCATACCGGTTGTCTATTCGCTGCTAGATCGGAAGAAGTACCGGGCCGCCATGCCGACCGGTACGCCGCACATGACACCTGCTGCGTCCCACCAGAGCCAGGCCTGACGCGATGATTCATACCGACTTCGCGCTGCGCCGACCAGTGACCACACTGATGACCTTCGTCGCTGCGTCGCTGATCGGCCTCATCTCCGCCGCGCTGCTGCCGCTGGAACTCTTCCCTGACATCCGCTTCCCGGCAATCCTGGTCAATATCCCCTACGACGGTTCAACCCCCGAGGAGGTCGAGCAACTCATCACCCGTCCGGCCGAAGAGGCGATCGCCACGCTGTCTGGGATAAAGGAACTGCGCTCGACTTCCTCAGAGGACGGCGCCGAGCTGGTCGTTTTCTTTGACTGGGGCCGCGACATCGGCGCACTCGGCTTCGAGGTCCGGACCAAGCTCGAGTCGATCCGGCACGTATTCCCGGCGGGGGCGAACCGGATCCTGACGCGGATGTTCTCCGCCGGCGACGACCGCATCGTCGTCCTGCGCATTTCGAGCGACCAGGACCTGTCCCGCCAGTACGAAATTCTCGACCGTTACCTGAAGAAGCCGCTGGAACGGATTGATGGGGTTGCACGCGTCGACATACAGGGTATCGAGCCGCTGGAGCTGCGCATCCTTGTGG
The DNA here is from genome assembly GCA_963715485.1 of uncultured Gammaproteobacteria bacterium. Taxonomy (GTDB): domain Bacteria; phylum Pseudomonadota; class Gammaproteobacteria; order Steroidobacterales; family Steroidobacteraceae; genus SG8-30. Next base: position 1,859,135 of record OY970244.1, on the reverse strand, counting down.
ATCCGGCCCGGCTGGCGGCGCACCGCATCAACGTCCAGGATTTGCGGCTGGCGCTGGAGCGATCCAACTTCTCCGTCAGTGCCGGCGAGGTAACCAATGGCAGGGAAAGGCTCCTCGTACGACCCATCGGCGAATTCACCTCCATCGACGACGTGCGGAACTTCCTGGTCGCCAGCAACCTGCGACTGGGCGATATTGCCGAGGTCCGCATGGTCAGCCCGCCGCTATCCATGGGCAGGCACCTCAATGGCAAGCCGGGAATCGGCCTGGACGTATTCAAGTCGACCGGCGCCAACATCGTCGATCTGTCGGACGAGATCATCGCCACGATCGACCAGGCACGGCGCGCCCCCCAGCTGCAGGGCGTCGAGATGGTGGTGCTGGGCAACGCCGCCGATAATATTCGCACTTCGCTCTCGGACTTGCGGAATGCCGGCCTGATAGGTGCGGCGCTGGCTCTGTTCGTCCTGTTCGTGTTCCTGCGGGACTGGCCAACGACGCTCATCGTCAGCCTTGCCGTGCCGTTCTCGCTGATCATTACGCTGGCGGCCATGTTCTTTCTCGGCATGTCGCTCAACATCCTGTCGATGATGGGAATGATGCTGGCCGTCGGCCTGCTGGTCGACAACGCAGTGGTCACTACTGAAAGCATTTTCCGGCGTCGCCAGCTCAACGTCGGCGACGCGCAGGAGATGACGCTTGCCGGCGTGCGCGAGGTTGGCGTGGCGGTGCTCGCCGGGACGTTGTCCACGGTAATTGTCTTCCTTCCGCTGGTCTTCGGCGGCGACAACGAGATTTCATTGTTCATGGTGCATGTGGCCGTCCCGATCGTGGTGGCCATGATTGCATCGCTGCTCGTGGCCCAGACGATCATCCCGACGTTGACGGCCCGCTTTCCCGCGCCACCGCCCATACGCGCGGGTTCATCGTTCGCCCGGTTGCAGGACTGGTACGCAGGAAGGCTGGACTGGGTGCTGTCACACCCGCGCAAGACGGCCGCACTCGTCGTGTTTACCCTGCTGTCACCGCTGCCGCTGTTCGCGACCGGACTGCTGAAAGCAGACATGTTCCCGCAGGACACCTCCAACCGGCTGCGTCTTGCCTACCACGTCGAGGGCACCTACCCGCTGTCCCGGATCGAGTCCGATGTCAATCGTGTCGAGGCCTACCTGCAGGAGAACCAGCAGCGCTTCGGCATCGAGCTTGTCTACAGTTACTTCGGGCCGGACTACGCAGAGTCGCAGATCTACCTGCTGCCCGAGGACGACCTTTCCATGCCGATTCGCGAGTTAATGAACGCCATAGAGGATGGCCTGCCCGAGATAATCATCGGTGATCCGAGCTTCAGCTTCGAGGAGAACAGCGGCGGTAGCGAGGGTTTCAGTATGCGACTTACCGGCGAGTCGACCGAGCGGCTGGTAACACTGTCCCGCGAGATCGCCCGAGCGCTCGGTGAACTGCCAGCCTTTGACTCCGTTCGATCGACCGCCAAGGCGGGCGAGCAGGAAGTGCAGATCGTGATCGACCGCGATCGCGCGGCACGGCTCGGCCTGAGCACCCAGGACATCGCAGGCACGGTGGCCGCGGCCATGCGCGGAGACAAGCTGACCGAATTCCGGAGCGCGGATCGCGAGGTGCAGATGCGACTTGCGTTTCGCGCTGACGACCGCCAGTCCGTCGAGGATCTCGCGGCGACGCCGCTCTACCTGCCGAATGGCGATCGAGCTACCCTCGCCGCGGTTGCGAACTTCCGCATCCGTCCTACCGAGCGGGCGATCGAGCGGGTTGACCGACTGACCGCGGTGACCCTGGAGGGAGTCGTCTCGCGCGGTTCCGCGCTCAAGGAAGCGCAGGCGCAGGTCGAGGCCATGATGGACGAGATGACCCTGCCCCCCGGCTACGACTGGAGCTTTGGACGCGGAATCCAGCAGGAGGACGATACGGCCAAGGTGATGCTGACCAACATTGCGCTGGCGATTGTGCTGATCTTCCTGGTCATGGCATCCTTGTTCGAGTCGACGCTCTACCCCGTCTCGATCGTGACGTCGATATCCTTTGCCGTGGTCGGCGTATTCTGGGGACTGACCCTCAGCGGTACCCCACTGACCTTCATGGCCATGCTCGGGATCATGATCCTGATCGGCGTCGTGGTTAACATCGGCATCGTTCTGATTGCCCACATCCTGGAGCTGCGGCGCCAGGGCATGGAACGACGGGAGGCGATCCTTCAGGCCGGGCGTGATCGACTACGGCCGATCCTGATGACGTCCCTGACGACGCTGCTGGCGATGTTGCCGCTGGCCGTGGGCGACACCCAGATCGGTGGCGACGGGCCGGCTTACTACCCGATGGCACGGGCCCTGATGTCGGGTCTGGCCTTTGGCAGCGTGACCTCGTTGTTCTTTGTGCCCGCCTTCTATGTCTGGCTGGACGACCTGAATGCCTGGCGCCGCCGCGTTGCGGCGGTCGGAAAGCGTCCGGGCAGGCCGCTGGCGGCAACTGAGGCCTGAATCTGCGGGCGAGCTAGCGCAGCAGAATCCCGTAGACGTCCCAATAGTCGTCGATCAGGACGTTACCGCCTTGCCCATCATTCCCCATCGGCGGCAATGACGAGGGAGTCGGGACGACATCCTCCTGGCTGCGCCAGGCGACCGATTCCTTGAGTCTCTCGGTTATAGCGCGGATTTCCGGGGCAATGCGCTCCTGGGCCTTGACCATCGAGATGGCGCGCGCGATCTCGTCGAGGCGCGCAAGGCACTCGACGCGTGAGCCGTGGCGTTCGTCCTGCACACGCCGGTGGATTGCGAGTCGCGCCGCGGTGGCGAGTCCCGCCGGGGCCAGCCTGGATACCAGCAAGCGGGCGTAGGCGATGACGGCTAGATTGATCGCGCGGCGGCCCTGGATGGAAAGCCCGGTGAACTCTGGCCACGGCTCCTTCTCGATGGTCCGGTGTGCCTGCTCCATGTCCGCGAGCTGGCGCTCGGCCTCCGCCAGCCTGCCCCGTTGGGCCTGCATCTCGAAGAGGTGCTCGCGACGCCGGAAATAGCGCCAGAATGCCTTGAGACGTTCCAGCTGCCGCTCGTCCTCCTGCAGCCTGGCGCGCTCGCTCTCCACCACGGTATGCGACTCGCGCAGCCTCTCGTCGGCAAGCTTCAGACGATCCTTGCGGTCGTTCTGGAACTCCGCCAGCTGCTTCTTGCGCTCGTGCTCCTGGCGTTGCCGGCGCAGGTCGGAAGCAAACGCCTCGAGCTGCGCGCGACATTCGCGCCAGAGGTTGCGCAGGGCGAAATGAACGAGCGCGTCGGGGCCCCGTTCGGGCGTGCCGAGCATGACCTCCAGCTGCTCGAATTGCTCCTGCAGACGTGAGTTTGCACCTTCCTGTTGCTTGATACGGTTGCGCAGGTTGTGCAACTCGTCATCGAGTCCCTGCAGCTCCTTCTTGAGCTCTGCCCGGTTCCAGAACAGCTTGAGTAGCCGCTCGTCCTCGACGGCGTCGTTGCGCGCCACGATCGGCAACCGGAGGCCAGGCCATTTCTCCGACAGGTTCATGTCTGGCGAAACCGGAAGATGAACTTCTCAGCCGGCTGCCGGCGCAAAGCGGTGTCCCCGCTCGGCGCAGTACTCCAGCCACTTGTTGAGCAGCACGTTTACCGACCAGCGGCCGTCGGCGGAACGCCGCAGCCGTGAATGAACGTGCCGCAAGCCGGCGTGAGGCTGGCCAACGGAGGTCACCTCAGTCAGGCGGGCGTCGTGGTAGATACGCAGTCCGAGGCCCGGGTCCCGGATCGTGGCACCCGACTCGTCGAAAAGGTAGGAGAGCGTGACGGTAGTCGTGTACGGCGCGCGCTCCAGAACTGAAAGCTCGAGGGGACAGTCGTCGCGCACCTCGGACACGGCACGGTCCGCCAGCCTGCGCGGATCGTCGACCAACCAACCGAGCCTGATGTAGTTGCTCTCGTAAAGCGTCATGAGGCTGACGAACGACCTCGGCCGGGCACGCCAGGAGACAGCGCAAAGGTAGTCCGTAATCATGATTTGACTATATCACAGGGCCCGGCCGGCTCCGGACTGCCGAAATGTGCCGCAGGTCACGAAAATGTCACGGCCTTGTTCGCCGCGCGATGTTCTTTCGCTCGAGCACCCTGCTGGCGATTTCCTCGATCGAGCAATCGGTCGTGTCGAGATAGGGGATGCCGAAACGATCGAACAGCTGCTCCGCCGCACGGAGTTCAAAATTACACTGGGACATGGAAGCGTAGCGGCTGTCGGGCCGGCGTTCCTGGCGGATCTGGTGCAGGCGATCCGGCCGGATCGTCAGACCGAACAGCTTGCTACGGTAGGGCTCGACCACGGCCGGCAGGCGCCGCGACTCAAGGTCATCCTCGATCAACGGGTAGTTGGCCGCGTAAATACCGTATTGCAGCGCCATGTATAGGCAGGTAGGAGTCTTACCGGACCTTGAAACGCCAATCAGGATGACGTCGGCCCGTTCGTATTCGCGGGTGTGGGTGCCGTCGTCATTGGCCAGTGCGAAGCTGGTGGCGTTGATGCGCGCCGTATAGGCGGCAAGGTCGGTCATGCCGTGAGCGCGCCCCAGCGCATGCGAGGAGACCTGGCCTAGTTCCTGCTCCATGGGGCCGAGAAAAGCGTCAAAGAAGTCAAGGTAAAGACAGTTGGCACGCATCACTACCTTGCGAACGTCATCATTGACAAGGGTCGAAAAAACGATCGGCCGGGAGTCGCCCTGGAGCGCCGTAGCGTTGATCTTGCCTACGGCTTCCTCCGCCTTGTCAACCGTGGATATGAATGGCAAAGTGACCGGTCTGAAATCCAGTCCGTCGAACTGCGTAAGCAGGCTGTGGCCCATCGTTTCGGCGGTTACGCCGGTCTGGTCCGAGACAAAGAAGACGGTTCGCTTGTTGTCCACGATGCACCTACCCACCCGAGCCGTTGGTCCCTGTGATCACTGGTTCGTCTGGGCTGCGATCGTAACAGGAACCACCGATACCGAGGACCAGCCTTGAGCGCATACATAATTCCCTTTGAAGAACTGGGCATGGGCGACGTCGAGAAAGTCGGCGGGAAGAACGCCTCGATCGGCGAGATGATCAGCAACCTGGTCAAGCTCGGCGTCCGCGTCCCGGGTGGCTTTGCAACGACGGCCCAGGCATACCGCGAGTTTCTCGCCCAGGGTGAGCTCGCCGAGCGTATTCGCGCGGAACTCGACGGCCTCGACGTCGATGACGTCGAACGGCTCGCCGAGACCGGCGCGAGGATTCGTAGCTGGGTCCTGGACACGCCTTTCCACTCGCGCCTGCAGGAGGAAATCGCCACCGCCTGGAAGCGCATGGACGACGGCAAGGACATCGCCGTCGCGGTGCGTTCATCAGCGACCGCCGAGGACCTGCCTGGCGCCTCGTTCGCGGGCCAGCAGGAGACGTTCCTAAACGTGCGTGGCCGTGACCAGGTGCTGCGTTCAATGCACGAGGTCTACGCCAGCCTGTTCAACGACCGCGCGATCGCCTATCGGGTCCATCAGGGATTCGACCATGCGCAGGTGGCTATTTCGGTCGGCGTGCAACACATGGTCAGGAGCGACCTCGGGGCCAGCGGCGTCATGTTCACACTGGACACCGAATCCGGCTTCCGCGGCGTGATCTTCATAACCGCGTCCTACGGTCTGGGCGAGATGATCGTGCAGGGGGCCGTCAATCCGGACGAGTTCTACGTATACAAGAAGGGCCTTGAGCAAGGCCACTACCCCATCATTCGCCGCAGCCTTGGCGCCAAGGCCAGCAAGATGATCTATGCGAGCGATCGCTCCGGATCGCGGCGCGTCGAAACTGTCGACGTGCCGGTGACCGATCGCTCGCGTTTCTGCATAAGCGACGACGACGTGGAGGAACTGGCCCGGCAGGCGATGGTTATCGAGAAGCACTACCGCTGCCCGATGGACATCGAGTGGGGCAAGGACGGAGCGACGGGCGAGATCTACATCCTGCAGGCTCGACCGGAGACGGTGCAGAGCCGCGGTGGGCGAACCATTCAGCGATTCAAGCTGAAGGGTCGCTCGCGCGTGCTGGCCAGCGGGCGCGCCATCGGCCAGCGCATCGGCGCAGGGCCGGCCCGTGTCATCCGAAACGTCAAGGAAATGTCGCGGGTGCAGCCGGGAGATGTACTGGTGAGCGACATGACCGACCCAGACTGGGAGCCGGTAATGAAGCGCGCCGCGGCCATCGTCACCAATCGCGGCGGCCGGACCTGCCATGCTGCGATCATCGCGCGTGAACTTGGCATTCCAGCAGTCGTCGGCTGCGGCGACGCCACCAGCGTACTGACCGAGGGGCAGCAGGTCACTGTTTCCTGCGCCGAGGGCGACACCGGACTCATTTTCGAGGGCCAGCTCGACTACGAGCAGCAGCAGATTGAGCTGGATTCGCTGCCAGCGGCGCCCGTCAAGATCATGATGAACGTGGGAAATCCGGACCGCGCCTTCGACTTCGCGTCAATTCCGCACAACGGCGTCGGACTTGCACGGCTGGAGTTCATCATCAACCGTACCATTGGCGTGCATCCCCGTGCGCTGCTGGAGTTCGACCGCCTCGAGCCCGGCCTGCAAAGCCAGATCCGGCGCCAGATGGCTGGCTACGACGACCCGGTCGGTTTCTACGTCGACAAGCTGGCCGAAGGCATCGCCAGCATTGCCGCCGCGTTCGCGCCGGAGCCCGTCATCGTCAGGTTGTCCGACTTCAAGTCAAACGAATATGCAAATCTGATCGGCGGCCAGCAGTATGAGCCTCACGAGGAGAATCCGATGCTGGGTTTCCGGGGAGCTTCACGTTACGTCGACGAGAGCTTCCGCCCCTGCTTCGAACTCGAGTGTCGCGCCCTGAAGAAAGTCCGTGACGTAATGGGCCTGACCAACGTCCAGGTGATGGTGCCGTTCGTCCGCACCGTCGAGGAGGGGCGCAAGGTGGTCGAACTGCTGGCCAGCAACGGTCTCGAGCGCGGCGCCGCCGGGCTCAAGGTCATCATGATGTGCGAACTGCCGACCAATTCACTACTGGCCGAACGGTACCTCGAGCATTTCGACGGCATGTCCATCGGCTCGAACGACATGACGCAACTGACGCTGGGCCTCGATCGCGATTCCGGGATCATAGCGTCGCTGTTCGACGAGCGCGACGACGCGGTCAAGGCACTGCTGTCGATGGCCATCAGCGCCTGCCGCAAGGCCGGAAAGTACGTCGGCATCTGTGGTCAGGGTCCGTCGGATCACCCGGAATTTGCCCGCTGGCTGGTTGACCAGGGCATTGACAGCATCTCGCTCAACCCTGACACCGTCGTCGAGACCTGGATGTTCCTGGCGGGCAAGGCAATCGACTGAGCACAGGATGGCGGCCACTCAGACACCAAGCGCTGACCGCGCCCGTTCCCAGTTACGACCATCAAAGGACCTCACGGTCATGCTTCGCACGACGCCGGGGTCGAGGCAGCGGGCATTGATACTGATCCCTTCGGGGTGGGAACGGGGCACGTAAAAGGACTTGATTCCGCAGACACGGCAAAACAGGTGCCGGGCAGTGCCGGTATTGAACCGATACTCCACCAGTTCCGCCTCGCCGCACAGCAACTCGAAGTCTTCCTGCTGCACGATCAGGTGCAGGTAGCCGCTCCGGGCGCACATCGAGCAGTTACAGTCGAGCACCGCGAGGTCCGGGCCGGCACGTACACGAAACCGCACCGAGCCACAATGGCACCCACCTTCCAGCATGTTGGTCGGCGCAGTCTCACCATCCATGCGGGGGTCGCGTCACCAGTTCATTGTGGGCCGCGAAACGGCTCGGCCATCAGGTTGCGGCGGTAGTACCTGAGTTCCGCGATTGAATCGCGGATGTCGTCGAGTGCCAGGTGCGCGGACTTCTTGGTGAAGCCAGCCAGGACGTCGGGCGCCCAGCGCCGCGCCAGCTCCTTGAGACTGCTAACGTCCAGGTTCCGGTAGTGGAAGAACCGTTCGAGCTCGGGCATCCGCCGTGCGAGGAAGCGCCGGTCCTGGCAGATGCTGTTGCCACACATTGGCGACACCCCGCGGCCGAGGTGGCGTGCCAGGAACTCGAGCGTCGCCATCTCGGCCTCGCGCTCCGACGAAGCGCTGCTACGCACGCGCTGCAACAGACCCGAGGCCCCGTGGGTCGTACGGTTCCAGTCATCCATCAACTCGAGCACGGATTCGGGCTGGTGAATGGCGATCACCGGCCCCTCTGCGAGGACATCGAGATCCCGATTGGTCACGATCGTGGCAATCTCGATGATGCGGTCGGAATCCGGGTCCAGACCAGTCATCTCGAGGTCGATCCAGACCAGATTGTCGCCGGTGCTCATGTTGCCCCGCATCTTACCAGAGGCTACAGTCGCGGCAGTCAGCCTCCATGGATCCCCGCCACCATACTGCCGATGACCAGGCAGCGGACCGCCGGTCCGCGATGACCCGCGTGTCGCGACCACGATGAAGGGTGGCCAGAATGTCCCGCGGCACGAACTGCCGGGGCGCATCGTGTCGGCTCACGGCCGGCGCGTCGTCGTCGAGGATACCGGCGGCAACAGCCACGCCTGCCGTTTGTTCGGACGGCGCCTGCAGGTGGTCTGCGGTGATCGTGTCACCTGGGTGCGCGCCGATGCGGAAGGCGCGACCGGAATGGTTGTCGGCGTCGAGCCGCGGTCCACCGAGCTTGCGCGGATAAGCTCGAGTGGAACCGGCGAGGTCATCGTCGCGAATCTCGACCAGTTGGTCGCCGTGGTCGCGCCGGTCCCGGCCGCCGACTTCTCGATCTGCGATCGCTACCTCGCAGCGGCGGAGTGGGCGGATCTGGCGGCTGTCGTGGTTCTCAATAAGTCCGACCTGCCGGAGGCGGCCGCGCCAGGCCTGGAAGCGGAGCTAGCGACCTACCGCGCACTCGACTACCCGACCATCGTCACCTCGAAGCGTTCCGCACGCGGAATTGAATCGCTGGGCTCCCAGTTGCGGGACCGGGTCAGCGTTCTGGTCGGCCAGTCAGGCGTCGGCAAGAGCTCGCTGATCAACCTGCTGGTCCCGGGAGTTGAGGCCACGGTCCAGGAGATTTCGCGCGCAAGCGAAGAAGGTCGGCACACCACTACAGCGTCGGCCCTGTACCACCTGCCGGGAGGTGGCGACCTGATCGACTCCCCAGGGGTACGCGACTATGCCCCACCCCTGCCGGCGCCGCGCGACGTCGCGACCGGATTCAGGGAATTGGCCGCTGCCGGGCAAGCCTGCAAGTTTCCGGACTGCCGGCACATGGGAGAGCCAGGCTGTGCGGTCGAGCCGCTGGTCGGGTGTGGGCGGATCTCGCGGCGCCGGCTGGCCAGCTACCGGCAGCTGCTGAAGCTTGCCATGGAAGTCGAACAGCGCCTGAAATCGACCGGACGCACGCGACTGAAGGAACGGACCGGTCCCCGCTTCAGGAAATAGCCTGCCGTCCTGCGAGCGCATGAGCCAGCGTGCCGCCGTCGACGTATTCCAGCTCGCCGCCTACCGGCACCCCATGCGCAATGCGGGACGCGCGTATGCCACGGCGATTGACCAGGTCGCCAAGGAAATGTGCGGTCGCCTCGCCCTCTACTGTTGGGTTGGTGGCGACAATGACCTCGCGCACCACGCCTTCGTCCAGAATGGACTCGAGCAGCGAAATTCCGAGTTCCGCCGGCCCGATTCCATCGAGCGGGGACAGGTGGCCCATGAGCACGAAATAGCGCCCGCGGTAACCACCTGATTGCTCCACCGCGGCGACGTCAGCGGGTGACTCGACGACGCATAACAGGCTGTCGTCACGTCGTGGCGCCGCACAGACGACACAGAGCTCGCCGTCGGTGAGCATCCTGCAGCGCTTGCAGTGCCTGACCGTGGTCGCAGCTTCATCGAGTGCCCGCGCCAGCGTCCGGGCACCATCACGGTTGCGCTCCAGCAGATAGAAGGCCATGCGTTGCGCGGACTTCGGTCCCACGCCAGGCAGGATCCGCAGCGCGTCGATCAGCTGCCCGAGGGTTGGTGAGTACTTCAAGACGTCCTGGCCCTGTCAGAAGGGCATCTTCAGCCCGGGCGGTAACGGCATCCCACCCATCATCCCGGACATCTTCTCCTGCGCGGCTTCGCCGGCCTTGCGCACCGCGTCGTTACAGGCGGCCGCGATCAGGTCCTCGAGCATCTCGGTATCGCCCGAAGTCGCGACCGAAGGCTCGATCTGCACCCTGCGAACCTCGTTACGACCGGTCATGGTGACCCTGACCATGCCGCCGCCGGCCTCGCCAACAACCTCGAGGTTGGCCAGTTCGGCCTGGGCCTTCTGCATGTTTTCCTGCAGCTGCTGCGCCTGGCGCATTAGCGCGCCGATGTTCTGCTTCATTTCCTGCTCCGTATCGCTGTCTTCAATCCAGGGGCAGATGACACGCCCTAGCCCAGCGGCTTGATGGAGTCCGGCTGCACCACGGCGCCGAACCGGTCCTTGAGTGCCTTCACGGTGGGGTCGCTTTCGAGTGCAAGCCGCGCCTGTTCGAGGCGGGACTGCTGTTCGCGTTCCTCCGCCCTCGCCGGCGTCTCGATTGCACCCTGGGCGACTTCGAGATCGAGATGCACGGATCGTCCCAGCAGCTGCGAAACCGCCTGGGCGACACGCTCCTCCAGCTGGCGCGTGTGCAGGGCCTGCCCCCGCGCATCGAGCGTCAGGCGTAGGACGTCGCCGTCAAGCGCTACGAAACTCAGGTGCGACGCCAGCTGGCGCGCCGCTGCCTGCAAGCCGAGCTGGCTCACTACCGCGCGCCAATCGCTCAGGTCGATGGTCGTTGCCGCTGAGCGCTCCTTCTTTGGGGATGCAGGTCGCGATCGCACTGGCCGTGTGGGGGCGCGACCCGCTGTCGTGGCTTTCGGCGTCGGCGGCTCCTGACCATCTGGCGACGCCGCGGGCCGGAAGGCGAGCATCCGCAGCAGGACCATTTCGAAGCCGCCTCGGGGGTCCGGCGCCAGCGGCAGGTCGCGCCGGCCCAGGATCGCCATCTGGTAGTAGAGCTGCAGGTCTTCCGAGGAAATTATTGTGGCGAAACTCGCCAACTCGGCGATTCCCCAGATCTCGTCCGCGGGCAGGTCCTCGACCGCCTGCTTCAGGGCCACCTTTTGCAACAGGCTCGCCAGCTCGTCGAGCACCTGCCCATAGTCAGGCCCGTGCTCGTCCATCGCCGCGACGGAGGCCATCAGGCCGGCCGCGTCGCGCTCAGCCAGCCGTTCAAGCAGCTGGAAGACGTACTGGCGATCGATCGTACCGAGCATCAGCCTCGCGTCCGCCTCCCCCACCTTGCCACCGCCAAAGGCCAGCATCTGGTCGAGTAACGACAGTCCGTCGCGCAGGCTGCCATCGGCAGCCCGCGCCAGCAGCCCGATCGCTGCCGGCTCATAGTCGACCTTTTCGGCCTCGAGGATGGACTTGAGCCGCTCACCGATCAGCGATGGCGCAAGGCGCTTCAGGTTGAACTGCAGACAGCGCGACAGCACCGTCACCGGCAGTTTCTGTGGGTCGGTGGTCGCCAGCAGGAACTTGACGTGCGGCGGGGGCTCCTCCAGCGTCTTGAGCAATGCGTTGAAGGAGTGGTTAGACAACATGTGCACCTCGTCGATCAGGTACACCTTGTAGCGTCCACGCGTCGGAGCATACTGGACGTTATCCAGCAGCTCGCGGGTGTCATCGACCTTGGTACGCGAGGCCGCGTCGACCTCGATCAGGTCGACAAACCGACCCTCGTCGATCTCACGACAGGAACCGCATTCACAGCAGGGCGTCGAAGTAACGCCTTTTTCGCAATTAAGCGACTTGGCCAGGATGCGTGCAATGGTCGTCTTGCCAACGCCGCGCGTCCCGGTGAACAGGAAAGCGTGGTGAACGCGGCCAGAATCCAGCGCGTTGACCAGCGCGCGCAGGACGTGCTCCTGTCCCACCAGTTCATCGAAGCGTCGGGGACGCCACTTGCGCGCGAGGACCAGGTAGCTCATGCGGTGTCGGGGCTTCCTTTGCGGCCGTGAAAAATCGGGGCGGCGGCCCGCGCCAGCACCCCTCCGGCACCCGATTTAACCGCTACCGTTGCTCCCTTCCGGGCCTGGCGGGATTCACGGCTGATCGTCGCGGAGGAACCAACGCGAGCCACCATGGTGACCAAGGAGATCGAATTCGACGTTCGCCCGCCGACTCCGCGCGGACCCTCGATCGTTGGCATCGTAAGGTGGGGGTCGGGTAGCGTCAACCGCTGGGAAGCACGAAACTCTTGCTCCTGCGCGGCCACTCCGTGAGCGCTGGTCGAACCCCGGTGGGTTCGTCCACGCTCCCTCACTGGTCAATGAAAAAAGGCCCCGCTGGGGCCCCTTTTCATTGACTGGCGGAGAGGGTGGGATTGTGCGCCCTCCGGACGCATCCCTCGCCTACCGGCTCGGGACCAGCGCCGTTTCACGGCGCTGTCCTGCGCGGCCACTCCGTGACCGCTGGTCGAACCCCGGTGGGTTCGTCCACGCTCCCTCACTGGTCAATGAAAAAAGGCCCCGCTGGGGCCCCTTTTCATTGACTGGCGGAGAGGGTGGGATTCGAACCCACGAATACCTTGTTAGATATTACTGGAATTCCAGTCCAGCGCCTTCGACCACTCGGCCACCTCTCCGATTCCCACCATCGACCCGAAGGCGACGCCCTTCGCAGACGTCTGGATCACTCGCCAGCGGCCGGCCACCTGCCGGAAGGGGCGGGAAGCCTACCCGACGCCCGGGCGGGCGGCAACCTGATGCCTCAGCCGCCGTTTGGGGGCCGCGGGGCCCCGTAACTCGGCGGAATGTCGATGCACCGCCCGTCGATCGGCTTCTCGGGAACCGCCACGGCCGGCACCTTCAGCGCGTTGCCGGTGTCCGGCGCGTCGATGCCCTCCGGCACCCGCAGCGGTGGCAATTCCTTCGCACCGGCGTACGCGGGTGTCTCGGCGCAGTCTTCAAATGTCGGCCGGAACGCGCCGCAACCGGCCAGCGCCAGGAAGGCGATCAGTACAACGATTCGCATCGATTCCTCGTCAGATGATCTGGGCATGCTTCATCGCGGCCAGGACGACCGCGTGGTGCCGTGTCTCCAATGGGGTCAATGGTAACCGGATTCCGGGCGGAATGAGCCCCAACCTGGCCACCGACCACTTGACCGGGATCGGATTCGCCTCGACGAACAGGTCCCGGTGCAGTAACTCCAGCCGCTGGTCGACCAGCAGCGCACCCGAAGCATCGCCTTCCAGCGCCGCGTCGCAAAGTTCATGCATCAGGCGCGGCGCGGCATTCGCGGTGACCGAAATCACACCCTGCGCTCCTGCCAGCATGAGCTCCCGGCAGCTCGCATCGTCTCCCGAGAGAATCAGGAAATCGTCTCCGCAGCGCTCGAGTATTTCCCGGGCCCTGGTCAGTTGTCCCGTGGCCTCCTTGACCCCGACAATCCGCGGATGCTCCGATAACCTTTCCACCGCCGGCGGCAGGAGATCACAGGCAGTACGGGACGGAACGTTGTACAGGATTACCGGCACGCTGCTGGCATCTGCTGCAGCGGAAAAGTGCTGGACCAGGCCTTCCTGCCCGGGCTTGTTGTAGTACGGGGTAACGATCAGCACCCCGTCCACGCCGTGCTCACAGGCCCGACGGGTCCTTTCGACCGTCGTAGCGGTCGAGTTGGTCCCGGTACCGGCGATTACGGGCAGTCGGCCGCCCAACCTGCGGACCGCCCGGCGCAGCAATTCGTCGCTCTCCGCCGCGGTAATGGTGGGCGATTCCCCGGTCGTACCGAGCACCACGACGCCGTCAGTCCCCTGCTCGGCATGCCAGTCCAGCAGGGACTCGAATGCGGCGTAGTCGACCTCGCCGGACTCCGCCATGGGGGTGACAAGCGCTACGATGCTGCCGCGGAACATGGGTATCTGACGTATCGGCCCGAATGACCCCGGATCGTACTTTCGGGCCACCTGCCGGCGCAAGGACGACTTCCCGGCGTTTCCAGCGAGGCCCGATCCCGGTAAACTGCTGGCCCTGTTCCCCGCGTCCCCATAATGAAGCAATACATCGCGATTTCCGCCATTGGCAACGACCGCGTCGGCCTGGTCCACGAACTCAGCAAGGTGATCGCCGACTGTGGCGGAAACATCAGCGAGAGCCGCATGACCGCGCTCGGCGCCGAGTTCGCCGTTCTCATGCTGGTCGCGGGAAACTGGCACTCGGTGGCACGAATCGAGACCGAGTTGAAGAAACTTGCAGAAGGCGCCGGCGTCACGCTGCAAATACGACGGACTGACCCGAGGCCGGTGCGCGAGGACCAGGTCCCCTACTCCGTCGACGTCGTATGCCTTGACCAGGCAGGTATCGTATCCGCGCTGTCGGGCTTCTTTTCATCGCGTGGTATCGACATCTCCGAGATGAATACCCGGAGCTACCCCGCGCCGCATACTGGCGCGTCGATGTTCGGCGTCTACATGATCGTCAATGTACCGTCGACCATTCACCTCGGGGCCTTGCGCGAGGAATTCATGGACATGTGCGACAACCTCAACATCGACGCTATTCTCGAGCCGGTCAAGTCCTGACCGGAATTTCGACAGGAGACAGTACTGCGAATGGCACAGGTCACACAGGGCAAGAAGTCCCCGCCGTTTTCACTACCGGCTACCGGCGGGACGTTCCGCTCACGCGATGCGCTGGGTGGCAAGCTGATTGTCTACTTCTACCCGCGGGACAACACGCCCGGGTGCACCCGCGAGGGCGAGGCATTCCGCGACCTGCACACGAAATTCCGCCGGGCGGGCGCCGTAATCCTGGGGATCTCCACCGATTCGCTTGCCTCGCACGAGAAGTTCAAGGCCAAGATGAAGTTTCCTTTCGAGCTCGGATCCGATGAGGACCACAAGGTGGCCGGGCTGTTCGGGGTGTGGAAGGAAAAGAACATGTACGGCAAGAAGGTGATGGGAATCGAACGCAGCACCTTCCTCATCGATGCCGACGGCGTACTGCGCCAGGAGTGGCGCAAGGTCAAGGTCGACGGCCACGCCGAGGCGGTACTCGACGCCGTGAAGTCCCTTTGAGGCGGCCGCTGCCTTGACCGCCATCCCAAACGGCCCGGCGGAGCGCCGGGCATTCGTGCTGGACACCAACGTCGTCATGCACGACCCTGCGGCGATTTTTCGCTTCGAGGAACACGACATCTACATCCCGATGATCGTGCTCGAGGAGCTGGATGCGGGCAAGAAGGGACTATCCGAGTCCGCGCGAAACGTCCGCCAGGTCAGCCGCTTCCTTGACGAGTTGATGGCACAGGCGACCAAGGACCAGATCGATCGTGGCCTGGAATTGCCGTCCGGGCGATCGGGCAATCACGGCAAGCGACCGCCGTCCGGCCGGCTCTTCTTCCAGACGCGGCAGCTCGACACTGGCCTGCCGGACACGCTGCCGGGACACGGCGCGGACAACTCGATCCTGGGCTATACGCTGGCGCTGCAGCGCGAAATCCCCGAGTCCCGCGTGACACTGGTGTCCAAGGACATCAACCTGCGCATCAAGGCAGCCATCCTCGGCGTACATGCCGAGGATTACTACAGCGACCGGACCATCGAGGACGCGGACCTGCTGTTCCGGGGCGTGACCGAGTTACCCGCCGACTTCTGGGAGACACATGGCAGCGAGATGCAGTCGTGGCAGGAGCAGGCACGTACCTACTACCGGGTACAGGGTCCGTTGGTTCGCGACTGGAAGGTCAACCAGTTCGTCTGCGAGTCGGGAGAGGACGGTTTCGAGGCAATAGTCCGCTCGGTCGAGGCCGATTCGGCCACGCTGGAACTCACCCACGACTATCGCAATGCCCGCCATGCCGTCTGGGGAATAACAGCCCGCAATCGCGAGCAGAACCTGGCATTGAACCTGCTGCTGGACCCGAACATCGACTTCGTTACGGTGCTCGGACCGGCCGGTACAGGCAAGACGCTGCTGACGCTGGCCGCCGGTCTGCTGCAGACGCTGGAGACCAATTCCTTCGGTGAGATCCTGATGACCAGGGTCACCATACCGCTGGGCGAGGACATCGGTTTCCTGCCCGGTACGGAGGAAGAAAAGATGGAGCCCTGGATGGGTGCCCTGATGGACAACCTCGAAGTCCTTACGCAGGGTCACGAGGGCGGCAGCTGGGGGCGCGCGGCAACCCAGGATTTGCTGCGCAACCGCATCAAGATCCGCTCGCTGAACTTCATGCGCGGACGAACCTTCCTGAATCGTTACCTGATCCTCGACGAGGCCCAGAACCTCACGCCCAAGCAGATGCGCGCGCTCGTGACACGGGCCGGCCCCGGCACCAAGCTGGTGTGCCTGGGCAACATTGCGCAGATCGACACGCCGTACCTGACCGAGACGACCTCCGGGCTGACCTACGTGGTCAATCGCTTTTGCGGCTGGCCGCACGCCGGTCACATCACGCTCATGCGTGGCGAACGCTCGCGCCTGGCCGATTTCGCCGCCGAGGCGCTCTGAGACTTGTCGGTGGCGAACTTCGCTCTGGCCCGATTGTCGGAGTCTCAATCCTTACGGACCGCCGCAGCCCGATGCAACGACTAAGCAGCGTCATTCTCATCGCCATCGCCCTGGCCGCTGCTCCGACGGCGCTTGGCCAGGATAGCCGCGGCGACCTCCCGGACATTGGCAATCCGGCCAGCACCACCATCACCCTGGACGACGAATACAAGATCGGCCGGATGATCGTAAAGGGGCTCAGGGACACCGGGCAGATCGTCGAGGATCCTGAAGTCGCCGAGTACATCCAGTCGGTTGGGTCGGCTCTCGCGAGCCACGCCCATGAGGGTGGTTACCGCTTCCATTTCTTCGTGGTCAAGGATCCCGGGATCAACGCCTTCGCACTGCCGGGCGGGTTCATCGGCGTCAACGCAGGGCTGCTGACGGCCACGGCCAGCGAGAGCGAGCTTGCCGGGGTGCTCGCCCACGAAATCGCCCATGTCACCCAACGCCACATCGCCCGCTCGGTGCAGAATGCGGGCCGCACCAATATGGCGTCGGCTGCGGCCGTGCTGGCCGCCATCCTCATCGGCGCCACCACTGGCATGCCGCCGGATGCGCTGATGGGCACAATCACCGCGGCCCAGGGTCTGGCGATCCAGCAGCAGATCGGCTTTACCAGGACCAATGAGGCCGAGGCGGACCGGGTTGGGATGACGTTCCTGGCAAATTCGGGATTTGACCCGACCGGCATGCCGTCATTCTTCTGGACGATGCAGCAGCGATCGGGCAGCGCCGGCGCCATGATCCCTGAGCTGCTTCGAAGTCACCCGGTAACCAACGAGCGAATTGCCGAGACAAGGGATCGGGCCGAGCAATTGGGCCGGCGCAGCGTCGAGGACAGCACCAGCTACGGCCTGATACGCGAGCGACTCAGGGTCCAGAACATGCCTCCGGAGACGAACTTCCGCGAGCTGTACGCTGATGCCGCAAACGCCGACCTGCCGTCCAGTGACCAGCGGCGCTATGGCCGGGCCATGGCGCTCCTGGCAGAGACCGATGCGGCGTCCGCGGCCGAGGCCGTGGGCCTGCTCAAGGACCTCGTCGAACGGCGACCGGACGTAACCCTCTACCACACCGGTCTGGGCGTAGCACAACTGGCCGGCGGCGATGCAGAGGGCTCCCGCAAGACGCTCGAGCGTGCCCTTGAGCTGTTTCCCCGCAACGTGCCCGTTACCGTACGCTACGCGCAGACACTGATGTACCTGGGCCAGGCGGGCCTGGCCCACCAGGTCCTGCTCGACCTGTTCAACAACGTGCCGCCGACCCCGGACCAGGCCCGCTACATCGCCCTGGTCGCCAGTGCCGCGGGCGACACGGGCGACGCCTACTACTACATGTCCGAATACCACGTGATGGGCGGAGATCTGCAGATGGCCATCGACCAGCTGCACCTCGCCCTGGCGGTGCCGGATCTGAACGCTGTGCAGCGGCAACGTTTTGAGGCGCGAATCGAGGAGCTCAAGGAGTACCTGCCCAAGGGCCGCAAGGCACGGGAGGTCGCGAGCCCCGCCACTCCCGACGATTCCGGCGCGGGCTCAGGTTAGAATTGGCACCCCGCCGGCTCCGGTTTGCCTGGCGCCACTGGTGGAAGTCCGCCCGATGAACAGACACTCCTGCCTGCTCGCGCTCGTTTTCTGCCTGCCCCTGGCGGGCTGCGCGACCACCCAATCGGCGCCCAGTGCCGCCGACCCCTGGGAGCGAGTAAATCGTTCCACCTACGCCTTCAACGACGCTCTCGATCGCGCCGTGCTCAAGCCGGTCGCCAAGGGCTACCGGCGATTCCTGCCACAGCCGATCCGTACTGGCGTAACGAATTTCCTCACCAACCTGGCTTACCCCACGACCATCATCAACGATGTTCTGCAATTGAAGCTCATGGACGCCGTGTCTGACACAACCCGGCTGGTAATCAACAGCACCTTCGGACTGGCCGGCATTCTTGACCCGGCCTCGAAGGCCAACCTGCCGCGTAACGACGAGGACTTCGGGCAGACCCTCGGTCGCTGGGGCGTGCCATCCGGACCGTACCTGATGCTGCCGCTACTGGGCCCTTCGACGCTGCGGGACACACCATCGCTATACGTTGACTACCTGACCGACGCCCGGCACTACATTGGCGACAACAATATAGGGTTCGCGTTCGCGGGCATCTCCATCATCGACCGACGCGCAAGGCTGATCCCTGCAGAACAGGCACTGGAAGGCGCGTTCGATCCCTATGCGCTGATCAGGAATGCCTTCCTCGACCTCCGCGAGTACGAGGTACGTGACGGCGACGTGCCCGAACCGGACCTCGACGAGGATGCATGGTTCAAAGAAGAAGAGTCGGTCGCCGAGCCGGAACAGGCACCGGCGGGCAAGTGAGGCAGCCGATCAGTCCGTGATTGGCAGCAGGTCGTATACGCCGCTGATGCGGGCGATTTCGCCGAGCCGCGCCGGCATACCGGTAAACGCGATATTGCGCCCGTCCCTCCTGGCGCTGCGCGTCCACTCGATCAGCACTGCAAGCGCCGAACTGTCGGCACCCGTGACTCCCGAAAGGTCGATCTCGACCTGCGGATGGGCCGCGAACTCGGCCTCGCCAGACGCGAGCACACTGGCAGCCGACTCAAGATCCAGGCCGCCGACCAGCGTATAACGGCCGCTGCCGGATGGGTCGAGCCGGCAGCGCGGATCGACGGCGTCAGCCGGCGCCATGATCCGCACCGGCCTCCGACTCCAGCCTCGCGATGACCGCGTCCAGACCCCGCTGCTCGATCTCGGAACCAAAATCGGTCCGGAAATTCTTGACGTAGGAGATGCCTTCGATGGTGATGTCCCAGGCCTTCCAGCCCTCGGGCGTGGCGCGCATCGAGTAATTGACCGGCACCCGGGTGCCATCGGTCGTCTTGACCTCCGTCTTGACCGTCGCCCTGCCGCTCGACAGATCACCCCGGAAAGGCAGCATGATCAGGTTGTCGCCGGTAAAGCTTGCCAGTGCGGCACCGTACTTGTTGAGCAGTGAATGGTAGAAGGCGTCGACAAAACGCTTCTTTTGGCCGGCGCTCGCCGTACGCCAGTGCTTGCCGAGCACGAGTTGGGCCGAATAATCGGTGTCAAAATGCGGCAGCACGACCTCGTCGACCAATGTATTGACCTTCTTCGGATCATTACGGTAGTCGTCGCGGTCGGACTCCAGGGCATCGAGAACCTTTTGCGCAGTCAGCTGAATTAGCTCCTGCGGACCCGGGCCAGGTACGGCCGCCTGCTGGGCAGCCGCTCCCAGCGGCAGTGCAATGGCCAGGACCGAAGACAACGCGAGACGTCGAAACATCACTTGGCACCCTCTGTGCTGACCGCAGCGCCCTGCTCGGCCGCCTTGGAGAACAGGAACTTGCTGATCAGACTTTCCAGGACAATGGCAGATTGCGTGAATTCGATTTGATCGCCGTCCTTGAAAAAGGTTTCCGAACCACCGGGACCAATTCCAACGTATTGTCCGCCGAGCAGCCCCGCGGTGAAGATGCTGGCGTCGCTGTCTTGCGGAATCCGGTCATAATACCCGTCGATTCGTAGCACCACCTTGGCCCGGTAGTCAGTGAAGTCATAACCGATGGACTCGACCCGGCCGATGGTGACACCGGACATGGAAACCGGCGCGCCCTCCTTGAGTCCGCCGATCTGTTCGAACCCCGCCGTCAGGCGGTAGCCACCATCGCCGAAGCCGATCTCGCGGTTGGTGATCTGGGTAACAAGAAAGAACAGTGCCGCGAATCCCAGCAGCACAAACAGTCCGGTCCCCAGTTCGATGGCTCGCGTCGCACGCATGGCCTACTCCTTGAAAGCGGCGTGCATCACAGCATCACCGCGGTAAGCATGTAGTCGAGCAACAGCACGACCACGGATGAAATGACTACTGTCCGGGTCGTGGCACGACCCACGCCCTCGGCAGTCGGCATTGCATGAAACCCTTCGTAGACGGCGATGGCGCTGCAGGCGACGCCGAACACGCAGCTCTTGATGACCCCTTCCATGATGTCGTCGTGTTCCACGGCGCCACGCATCTGCGACCAGAACTGGCCGGGATCCACGCCCATCATCTGCACACCAACCAGTTGCGCGCCGAATATGCCGATCATGCTGAAAATCGCGGCCAACAGCGGCATCGCGATGATGCCACCGAGAAACCGCGGCATGACGACGCGCCGGACAGGATCCACCGCCATCATCTCCATTGCCGACAACTGGTCAGTGGCGCGCATCAGCCCGAGTTCCGAGGCCAGTGCCGTACCGGCGCGGCCGGCGAACAGCAGCGCCGTCACGACCGGCCCGAGTTCCTTGACCAGCCCGAGCGCCGCCGCAGTTCCGAGAGAATCCTCGGAGCCGAAGCGTTCCAGCAGGTCGAATCCCTGGAGTCCCAGCACCATGCCGACGAACAGCCCGCTCAGCATGATGATCACCAGCGACAGCGCGCCGGCATTGTGGACCTGTTCGACAACCAGGCGGAAGCGCAGCAGAGCGCGCGGAGTCTCCGCCAGCAGCCGGCCGGTGAACAAGGCGTAGCGTCCGATCGCGAGGGTGGATTCGAGCGCGCGATCAGCGAGCTCCCGGATCAGTGGCTTCACGGCGAGAGATTTCCGAAGAGCTGCTCGGCGTAATCGGGTGCCGGGTAGTGGAAGGGAACCGGGCCGTCCGGCAGACCACGCATGAACTGCTGGACCTCCGCCGAGTCGCTGTCCGCCAGGCCCGAGGGCTTGCCCGATGCGAGCACGCGACCGCCCGACAGCAGGTAGGCCGAATCTGCCACCGCGGTAATTTCACGTACGTCGTGGGACACCACGATGCTTGTGATCCCCAGTGCATCGTTGAGTTCACGGATCAAACGCAGCACAACACCCAGCGAGATGGGGTCGAGGCCGACGAACGGCTCGTCGTAGATCAGGATCTCCGGATCCATGACGATTGCCCGTGCCAGGGCCACCCTCCGCGCCATGCCGCCGGAAAGCTCATAGGGCATCAGTCCGGCAGCGCCGCGCAGGCCGACCGCGTGCAACTTGGTCAGCACGATGCTACGGATCAGGCTATCCGGAAGGCGCGTGTGCTCGCGCAACGGGAAGGCGACGTTTTCGTGCACGTCGAGATCGGTCAGCAGCGCCCCATTCTGGAACAGCATCCCCATGCGCCGGCGCAGCGCGTACAACCCGGCACGACCAAGCCCGGCGACGTCCTGACCATCTACCAGAACTTCGCCGGCATCCGGCCTGACCTGGCCGGTAATCAGCCTCAGCAGCGTCGTCTTGCCGGTGCCGCTCGGTCCCATGAAGGCGGTGACTTCCCCGCGCGCGACCTCGAGGTCGAGGTCGTCGAACAGGATGCGACCACCGATGGCATAGCGCAGCCCTCGAATCCGTACGATGCAGGGGTCATGGGCAGCGTCGGGACGCTGCGCTTGTGTCACCGCGGTGTTAAAGGAAGCAGCCTCAGGCTGCTTCCTTCTCCATGGCCGGTTTGTAAGTCGCCGGTCCGTGCCAGGCCGTTCAGCCGAGCGCGCTTGTGGAACTGGCGCTGCGCAGCCGCGACGTTGGCGTCCTTGCCGGCCCAGGTCTCCAGTGCGGTCGCCTGCAGCGCCCGGCCGTAGCTGAAAGTCAGTTCCCACGGCAACGACCCGAGGGTGTTCATCAGGCTGAGGTGCTCGGTTGCCTGCGCCTCGCTCTGCCCGCCGGACAGGAAGGCGATGCCGGGCACGGCCGCCGGCACGTGCCGCTTGAGGCAGCGCACCGTAGCCTCGGCGACCTGCCCCGGGCTGGCCTGCGCCGCGCACTTCTTGCCGGCAATTACCATGTTCGGCTTGAGCACGATGCCCTCGAGGTGCACGCGATGCGCGTACAGGACGTCAAACACGGTCTGCAACGTCGTCGAGGTCACCTGCTCGCAGCGCTCGATCGTGTGATCGCCGTCCATCAGCACCTCGGGCTCGACGATCGGCACGATACCCGCTTCCTGGCACAGCGCCGCATAGCGTGCCAGCGCGTGGGCATTGGCCTTGATGGCAAAACGGCTGGGGATGCCGTCGCCGACATCAATGACCGCGCGCCACTTGGCGAAGCGCGCGCCGAGACCATGGTACTCCTGCAGGCGCTCACGCAGGCCGTCGAGGCCCTCGGTGACGGTCTCGCCCGCAAAACCCGCCAGCGGCTTGGCGCCGGCGTCGACCTTTATTCCCGGCACGATGCCGAGGCTCGCCAGGTAGGCAGGGAATGGCGTGCCATCCGCGCACTTCTGCCGCAGGGTCTCGTCATAGAGGATCACGCCGGAAATAAAGTCCGCAGCGCCGGGCGCCGTGAACAGCATGTCGCGGTAGGCGCGGCGACGTTCCTCGGTGGACTGGACCTTGATCTTGTCGAAGCGCTTCTTGATCGTGCCCGTCGACTCATCCGCTGCCAGGATGCCCTTTCCGGGGGCGACCATGGCGCGGGCAATCCTTTCCAGTTCGGGCATGTTCATCGTCTGCTTCCTCCACGGAGTGCATTGTGCCGGGCTGCGGTCGTCCGCAGCGCCTGCGGATGAACGGATTTTAGCAAATGGCCGATGCCGCCCCTACCCGGGCACTACACAATTCTAACTAATAGGACTAAAATTGTCCTGTTTAAAAATGGAGCCCCCGCCGACATGCTGCGGATCAGCAAACTCACCGACTACGCGACGGTCATCCTCGGGGCACTCTCGGAACGGCCCGCCGAACTGCTCAGCGCACCCGAACTGGCAGAGCGCACCGGGATCGGCCTGCCAACCGTCAGCAAGCTGCTCAAGGAATTGCAGCGCGCGACCCTGGTACGTTCGACTCGCGGATCACGCGGCGGCTACCAGCTGGCCCGTCCCCCGCATGAAATCAGCGCCGCCGAGATCATCGATGCCGTCGAGGGTCCGGTGGCCCTTACCGAGTGTGCGAGCGACCACGGCAATTGCGACATTGAGGCGAGCTGCAGCGTCGGCCATAGCTGGCAACAGGTCAGCCTGGCAATCCGTCGCTCGCTTCAGGAAGTCCGGCTGACGTCGCTTATCGCCCACGACGCAGCGGTCAAGACCCCCGACCTGCGGTCTGCGCTGGGCGGTGGCTGGCAGCCGCTGACAAGGGCCTAGGACGATGCCGGCACGAATTCCCGGAGGATAGATGGCAAGCAGCGAGCAGGACATCCAGGCGATCGTCGCCCGCAAGTACCGCCACGGTTTCGTGACGGACATCGAAAGCGAGACCCTGCCGCCGGGGCTCGACGAGGATGTGGTGCGCCTGATCTCGGCGATCAAGCGCGAACCGCAGTTCATGCTCGACTGGCGCCTGAAGGCCTTCCGGCAATGGCAGCGCATGAAGGAGCCGAAGTGGGCCCGCGTGCACTACCCGCCGGTGGACTTCCAGTCGATCTCCTACTACTCCGCACCCAAGAAGAGTTCCGACGGTCCAAAGAGCCTCGACGAGGTCGACCCGAAGCTGCTCGAGACCTACGACAAGCTCGGCATCCCCTTGCACGAGCGTGCGCGCCTCGCCGGCGTCGCGGTGGACGCGGTGTTCGACAGCGTCTCCGTAGCCACGACCTTCAAGGGTCGTCTGGCCGACGCCGGGGTGATCTTCAGCTCGTTCTCGGAGGCGGTGCTGAACCACCCGGAGCTGATCGAGCGCTACCTTGGCACCGTCGTCCCCATCCGCGACAATTTCTATGCCGCGCTCAATTCGGCAGTGTTTTCCGACGGGTCCTTCGTATACGTACCCAAGGGCGTGCGCTGCCCGATGGAGCTGTCCACCTACTTCCGCATCAATGCGCTCAACACTGGCCAGTTCGAGCGAACCCTGATCGTCGCCGACGAGGGCTCACATGTCAGTTATCTCGAGGGCTGCACCGCGCCCATGCGCGACGAGAACCAGCTGCATGCGGCAGTAGTAGAACTGGTCGCGCTCGACGATGCGGAGATCAAGTACTCGACCGTCCAGAACTGGTACCCGGGCGACGAGAACGGCCGTGGCGGCATCTACAACTTCGTGACCAAGCGGGGCGATTGCCGCGGCCGCAACTCGAAGATCTCCTGGACCCAGGTGGAAACCGGCTCGGCAATCACCTGGAAGTACCCGAGCTGCATCCTGCGCGGCGACAACTCGGTGGGTGAATTCTACTCGGTAGCGCTCGCCAACAACTACCAGCAGGCCGACACCGGCACCAAGATGATCCACATGGGCCGCAACACCCGAAGTACGATCGTCTCGAAGGGCATCTCGGCCGGCCATGGCCAGAACGCCTATCGGGGACTGGTCAAGGTGCTGCCCGGCGCGGACGGGGCACGCAACTACACGCAGTGCGACTCGCTCCTGATGGGCGACCAGTGCGGCGCACACACCTTTCCCTACATGGAAATACAGAACCCGACGGCAGTCGTCGAGCACGAGGCGACGACCTCGAAGATCTCGGACGACCAGCTGTTCTACTGCCTGCAGCGAGGTATCTCGGCCGAGGACGCGGTCAACATGATCGTGAACGGCTTTTGCAAGACGGTCTTCAAGGAGCTCCCGATGGAGTTCGCGGTGGAGGCCCAGAACCTGCTGGCCGTAAGCCTGGAAGGCTCGGTCGGCTGACGGACAAACGGAGACCAAACCATGCCTGCCAAGGGCGAAATCATCCTTAGCGTCGAGGACCTTCATGCCAAGATCGGCTCGCACAAGATCCTGAACGGCATCTCGCTCGAAATCCGCGCCGGCGAGGTGCACGCCATCATGGGCCCGAACGGCTCCGGCAAGAGCACGCTCGCGGGCGTGCTCGCCGGTCGCCCCGACTACGAAGTGGTGTCGGGCAAGGTCACCTACCTGGGCCGCGACCTGCTCGACCTCCCGACCGAGGAGCGGGCACGCGCCGGTGTGTTCCTGGCATTCCAGTACCCGGTTGAAATCCCCGGCGTCAACAACGTCTACCTGCTCAAAGCCGCGCTAAATGCGCTTCGCAAGCATCGCGGCCAGCCGGAGGTTGACGCCTTCGAGTTCCTTGGCCTGGTGCGCGAGAAGATGAAGCTCATGCAGATGGATGAGAGCTTCCTCAACCGGGGTGTCAACGAGGGTTTCTCCGGCGGCGAAAAGAAACGCAATGAGGTGCTGCAGATGACGGTCCTGGAGCCCGTCCTTGCACTCCTCGACGAAACTGATTCTGGACTCGACATCGACGCACTCAAGGTCGTCGCCAACGGCGTGAACAGCCTGCGGCACGATGAGCGCGCCATCGTCATGGTCACGCATTACCAGCGCCTGCTCGATTACATCGTTCCCGACCGTGTGCATGTGCTCGCCTCGGGCAGGATCATCAAGTCCGGCGACAAGGACCTGGCGCTCGAACTGGAGCGGCGCGGCTACGATTGGGTGCGCCAGGAGGCGGCCGCAGCATGAGCGTGGCTAACCGCGGTTCGACACTGGAACGCATCGAGCAGGCTCACGTGGCGGCGCGTGGTCGGCTGCGCGGCGGAGCCGCATGGGATCGGCGGCGCAGAACCGCCCTCGACCGCCTGCTCGCGCGTGGCCTGCCCGACCGGCGCGACGAGAACTGGAAGTACCTCGACTGGGCCGAGATCGACCGCCGTAATTTCGGCCTGTCCGACCGGTCGCGAGCCCCTGGCGAGCTGCTCGCCGGGGCACTTTCCGGATTGGCGCCAGCCAATACCGTCGTCCTCATCGACGGGCGGTTCGCCGATGATCTGTCGGCGATAGGTAGCGACTCCGGGCTGACCGCTGAGAGCCTCGCGGCCGTTATCGAGAGGGATCCCGAAACCCTCTCACGTGCGCTGCGAGTGCCCGGCGACGACGCTGACGACCGCTTTGCCCTGCTGGCGGAGGCTTTTGTCGACGATGGCATCGTAATCCGCGTACCCGAGGGGGCCACGCCGTCTGGACCCCTGTACGTCTTGCACGTCGACACCGGTAAGGAAGCGTCCCACGCGCGAGTGCTGGTCGAGGCCGGCAGCGCCAGCCACCTGCAACTGATTGAGCACTTCATCAGCAGCAGCGGGGCCGCGTCGCTGTCCAACGTGGCCTGCGAAGTCACGTTGGCCGAAGGCGCATCGGTCGAACACTTGCGCCTGTTCCAGCAGGGCGAGAACTCCGTTCATGTTGAAACCATCCGGGCCGGACAGGCGCGGAACAGCCATTACCGCCAGCAGCTGTTCATGCTCGGTGGACGGATCCTGCGCAGCAACGTCTGCGTCCGACTGGAGGGGCCCGGTGCCGAATGCGAGCTTCATGGCTTGTTCATGGTTGACGGATCGCGGCTCGCTGACCTGTACACGGTCATCGAGCACGTCGCGCCGCACACTCGCTCCAACGAACTGGTGCGTGGCGTGGCCACCGGCCGCGGCCGCGGCTCGTTCAACGGGCGCATCGTGGTCGGAGCAGGCGCGAGCAAGACTGACTCCCGCCAGTCGAGCCGGAACCTCATACTGTCGCCGCTGGCGGAAATCAACGCGCGTCCCCAGCTGGAGATCCTCACCGACGACGTCAAGTGCAGCCACGGCGCGACGACTGGCTCGCTGGACACCAACCAGTTGTTCTACCTGCTCTCGCGCGGCATCGACCCCGAGACGGCCCGCGGCCTGCTGACATTCGCCTTTTGCGAGGACGTGGTCGCGCGCGTTGCCCTGCCCGAACTGCGGCGCCACATCGAGGAGCTGGTGGTAGGACGGCTGCCGGATCGAGACGTCATCAAGGAATTCGTCTGATGGCGGCTGACCCGAGCACCCTGGCGCCGCTCGACCTGACGCGCATTCGCCAGGATTTCCCGATCCTGTCGCGACAGATCCGCGGACGACCGCTGGTCTACCTGGACAACGGCGCCTCGGCCCAGCGGCCCCGCGCGGTCATTGAAGCCGTGAGTGACTATTACCAACAGCACCACGCAAACGTCCACCGCGGCGTCCACACCCTGTCACAGGAGGCGACCGACCTCTTCGAGGGGGCGCGCGAAAAGATCCGCCGCTTCCTGAATGCCGCATCAACCCGGGAAATCGTATTTGTTCGCGGGACGACCGAGGCGATCAACCTCGTGGCGCAGTCCTGGGGCCGGCCCAGGCTCGTGCCTGGCGACGAGATCGTCATCACCTGGCTGGAACACCACGCCAACATCGTTCCCTGGCAGCAGCTTTGTGACCAGACCGGCGCCGTGCTGAAGGTCGTGCCGATCGACCGGCGCGGCGTCGTCGACTTCGACGCCTACCTGGCCATGCTCGGGCCGCGGACCCGGATGGTGGCCATCGCGCACGTTTCGAATGCGCTGGGTACGGTCTTGCCTGTGGAACAGTTCATCGCAGCCGCCCGCGAGCGCGGCATCACCACGCTCGTAGACGGCGCGCAGGCGGTGCCACACCAGCGGGTCGACATGCAGTCCATCGGTTGCGACTTCTATGCCTTTTCCGGCCACAAGCTCTACGGCCCGACCGGAATCGGCGTCCTGTATGGCCGCGAGGCCCAGCTGTCGGCCATGCCGCCGTGGCAAGGCGGTGGCGACATGATCCTGACCGTGTCGTTCGAGCGCACCACCTACAATGCCCTGCCCTACAAGTTCGAGGCCGGAACCCCGAACATCGCCGGTGCGATCGGCCTCGGCACGGCCGTCGACTACGTGGAAGGCATCGGCCTCGAGCGCATTGCCCGACACGAGGCCGACCTGCTTGCCTACGCGACCGAACGCCTTTCCGCCGTTCCGGGGCTTTCGATCATCGGCACGGCCCCGGACAAGGCGAGCCTGGTCTCGTTTGTGGTCGAGGGCGTGCACCCTCACGACCTCGGTACGATTCTCGATGCCGAGGGCATCGCCATCCGCACCGGGCACCACTGCGCCATGCCGGTCATG
The DNA here is from genome assembly GCA_963715485.1 of uncultured Gammaproteobacteria bacterium. GTDB lineage: Bacteria > Pseudomonadota > Gammaproteobacteria > Steroidobacterales > Steroidobacteraceae > SG8-30. The sequence goes on along the minus strand of OY970244.1, from coordinate 1,830,662 downwards.
GATTTCTTCGAGGTACCAGCCACTGCCAGGGCCTCGTTCGCCTTCTACAACACCCGCGCCGAGATCGATGCACTGGTCGCGTCGCTGGGTCATGCCAGGGAGATGTTGGGGTAATGGACCTCGCAGACCTGTACCGCGACGTCATCGTCGATCACAACAAGAAGCCCCGGAATTTTGGTCGGCTGGAGCAATTTAACCACGATTCAGAAGGATATAATCCTTTATGTGGCGATAGGTTACATATCTTTATTGATGTTGAATCTAATCTCATAAGGGACATCCGTTTCGAGGGCAAGGGCTGCGCGATCTCGACCGCCTCGGCGTCGCTCATGACCGAGGCGGTCAAGGGAAAGTCGCTGGCCGAGGTCCGCCACCTGTTTGGGGAAGTGCACGACATGCTGACGCGCCACGACGCGCCCGTGCCTGCCGACCTCGGCAAGCTGGCCGCGCTCTCAGGGGTACGGGAGTTTCCGGCCCGCGTGAAGTGCGCCAGCCTCTGCTGGCATACGCTCAATGCGGCGCTCGCACGGGACGCGGCACCGGTGACGACGGAGTAGATCGATCATGCGCCGACACGAAAACGAGCCGATCGTCATACAACGCGACGTCCAGGCGGTGATCATCCCCGCCGGCATCGAGGTCAAGCTGCGTACGGGAAGTGTGGGCTACATCACGCAGGCGCTCGGCGGCAGCTTCACGATCTATGTCGAGGGGAACCTGTTCCGCATTGCCGGCGACGATGCTGATGCCATTGGCAAGGAGCCTTTCAAGAAACCTGAGCTGCCGCCCGGCGCGACTGACGAGGACGTACGCAACCTGGTCTGGGAGCAGATGAAGACCTGCTTCGACCCCGAAATCCCGATCAACGTGGTCGACCTCGGCCTGATCTACGCGTGCGAGGTCATGCCCAACGAGGACGGATCCCGCAACGTCGAGGTCAAGATGACGCTGACTGCCCCGGGCTGCGGCATGGGGGAATTCCTCGCCCAGGACATCAAGGACAAGATCGAGGCGGTTCCCACCATCCGAGATGCCTGCGTCGAAATTGTCTTCGAGCCGCCATGGAACCAGTCGATGATGTCCGAGGCCGCGCGCCTCGAGACCGGCATGATGTGATCCGTCGCAGCAGGAAACGGCTGACCCTGGTCCGTCACGCCAAGTCCGACTGGAGGGACGCCTCTATGACGGATTTCGACCGACCACTGAATCCACGCGGCGAGCGTGACGCACCCGACATGGCTGCGCGCCTGGTTGCGAGCGGTCTTGTTCCAACGCTCATGATCTCGAGCCCCGCCGCACGCGCACGCGCAACTGCCACCGTCTTTGCCACGGCCTTCGGGTACCCGCCGCAACGAATCCGCTTCGCCGACGACGCCTACCTCGCCTCGCCCGGTGAGCTGCTCAAAGTCCTGCACCGCCTGGGCGGGCGGGCCCGACACGTCATGCTGTTCGGGCACAATCCCGGGATCTCGGACCTGGCCGTCCGGCTGGCCGGCGATGATTCACTCGGCGACATGCCGACTTGCGCCGTGACCAGCCTGTTGGTTCCGCTTGAGGACTGGGGCGGGCTGCAGGATGGTAGTGCCCGCCTGGATTTTCACGACTTCCCAAAGAGCACGCGCTGAGGTCGTCCCATCGGTCGACATCCGGGACCACGAGGGCTCCACCTTGCCGGCAGATTTCAATATGATATCATTTTGAAATCAGTTCATGCCAAGCTGTAGGAGAAGTCAATGGTTAGTGAAAAGACCTATCGACCCCTGTCGGGCTGGCTGCCATTGCTCGTTACCCTTGCCCTGCTGGTCGGGGGCCCCTGGCAGACAATCGTGGCGATGCATGCGCTCAGCATGGGCGAGGGATCCGGCTGGTCCATCGTAGTCGGGGTGCTGCTGGTCCTGTCCGGAGTCGTGTCGCTCGCCGGCTACATGGCGATCGCCCCCAACCAGGCGCGGGTCCTGTTGCTGTTCGGCCAGTACAAGGGCTCGGCACTCGAGTCGGGTTTCTACTGGGTCAACCCCTTCTTTAGCAAAAAGAAGATCTCGCTGCGAATCCGCAATTTCGAGACCGGCTCGATCAGCACTCCGGAGAAGAAGGACGCAGCCGGCAAGGTTGTCCAGGAACGCACCCGCACCCTCGGCCGGCCTTCCAAGGTCAACGACCGCGACGGCAACCCGATCGAGATCTCAGCCGTCGTCGTCTGGCGCGTGGTCAATACCGCCGAGGCGCTGTTCGAAGTGGACGACTACGAGGACTTCGTCGCGGTCCAGACCGAGGCGGCACTGCGCAACATGGCGACCCGCCATCCCTATGACAGCGAGGAGCACGAGGTCTCGTTGCGTGGCAGCACCGCTGTGATCTGCGAGCAGCTGCAACGGGATATCCAGGAACGGCTCGACAAGGCCGGCGTGGACGTGATCGAGGCCCGTATCAGCCACCTCGCCTATGCGCCGGAGATAGCGGCCGCGATGCTGCAGCGTCAGCAGGCTGCAGCGGTGGTTGCGGCGCGGTCCAAGATCGTCGAGGGAGCCGTCGGCATGGTGCAGATGGCGCTCGACCACCTCGCGCGGGACAAGATCGTCGAACTCGACGACGAGCGACGCGCGGCGATGGTATCCAACCTGCTGGTCGTGCTGTGCAGCGACCGCCATACGCAGCCCGTGGTGAACACGGGTACGCTCTACAACTGAGTGCCAGCGGGGGCACTCGAGCCCTTCGCCCCTGGAGACCAGCGAGTGGCCAAGCGCGAGGCTTTCCTGCTGCGCATCGACCCAGAGATCCTGGCTGCGCTACGCCGCTGGGCGGATGACGACCTGCGCAGCCTGAATGCCCAGATCGACTTCCTCTTGCGCAGGGGCCTGCGCGAGGCGGGCCGGCTGCCGGCGGCAAAGCTGCGGCGGACCGACCCGGTCGACGGAAAATGAATACAGCCGATTGACAGTCGCGGTCGGTGACTATTCCTCGATCGACAGCAGCGCCGTATTGCCGCCCACGGCGGAGGTATTGGTTGTGACGGTGCGCTCGGTTGCAAACCGGTGCAGGTAGCGCGGTCCGCCGGCCTTGGGGCCGGTCCCGGACAGGCCACATCCGCCGAAAGGCTGCACGCCGACCACCGCACCGATCATGTTGCGGTTGACGTAGACGTTACCGACACGGGCCCGCGCAGCGATGCGCCGGGCGACGCCGTCAATCCGGGAATGAACGCCCAGCGTCAGGCCGTAGCCGGTCTGGTTGATGGCGTCTATGACCGCGTCGAGCCCATCCGACCGGTAGCGCACCACATGCAGGATCGGGCCGAAGACCTCCTGCTCGAGCACCTTGATGCCCTCGATCTCTACGGCCAGAGGGGCAACGAAGCAACCATGCGCGTGCTCAGGACCCAACGAGACGCGGTGGTGCCAGCGCGCACCCTGCACGATGCGCCGCGCATGGGCCTCAAGCTGCTCCTGGGCCGCGGCGTCGATGACCGGACCGATGTCAGTCTCGAGCAGTCCCGGATCCCCAAGCCGAAGCAGTTCCATCGCGCCGGCCAACAGCTCCAGGACGCGGTCGGCGATATCTTCCTGGACAAACATCACGCGCAGCGCGGAACAGCGCTGACCCGCGGCATTGAAGGCCGAAGTGATGGCGTCATGCACCACCTGTTCCAGCAGCGCCGAGCTGTCAACGATCATCGCGTTCTGCCCGCCGGTCTCGGCGATGACCGCAGCCAGCGGCGCGTCGCGACCAGCCAGCGTCCGGTTGATGAGACGTCCGGTCTCCGTTGAACCGGTGAACGCCACCCCATCAAGTCGCGGGTCCGACGTCAGGCGCGGACCGATGACGGAGCCCTTGCCAGGCAGGAAGTGCAGGACGTCGTCTGGCACGCCGGCGGCAAGCAACAGGCGGGTGGCGGCGGCCGCCACCAGCGCTGTCTGTTCCGCGGGCTTGGCGATGACCGCGTTGCCAGCCGCGAGCGCCGCCGCCACCTGGCCGGTGAAGATTGCGAGCGGAAAGTTCCAGGGGCTGATGCAGGCGAAGACGCCGCGCCCGTGCAGCTCCAGCCGGTTGCTCTCGCCCGTCGGGCCGGGCATCAGCAGCGCCTCGCCAAAGTCTCGCCGCGCACGGGCAGCATAATAGCGGAGGAAGTCCACCGCCTCGCGCAGCTCCGCGATACTGTCCGGGATGGTCTTGCCGGCTTCGCGGACGCACAGCGCGATGAGCTCGCCGCGCCCGGCCTCGAAGGCATCCGCAGCCCGTTCAAGGATGGCGGCCCGATCCGCTGCGGGCCGGCGGTCCCAGGCAGGCTGCGCCTTCACCGCAAGTCCAAGTGCCTCGTCCGCGAGCTCGACGGAGGCGCTAGTGACCTCGCCGACGATGTCCTCACGGTCGGCGGGATTCCGTACCGGCCGCCGCGTGCCGTCACGCTCGCGTCCGCCGACGATCGGCGCGGCACGCCATGAAGTTGTCGACGCCTTGCGGCACTCCTCGGCGAGCCGAGTCTGCTCCGCGCCGTCGGCGAGGTTGACGCCCACCGAGTTGGCGCGCTCGTCACCAAACATCCGAACGGGAAGTGGTATCCGCGGATGAGGGATGGAGCCCAGGCGCTCCACCTCGGCCACCGGATCACTGACGACGTCGGCCGACGGTACACGCTCATCCACGATGCGGTTGACGAACGACGTATTGGCGCCGTTCTCGAGCAGCCGCCTGACGAGATAGGGCAGCAGGTCCTCGTGCGAACCCACCGGCGCATACACGCGGCACGGCACCGGCTGGCCCGCAGGGTCCTTCAGTTGGTCGTAGAGCTCCTCACCCATGCCGTGCAGGCGCTGGAACTCGAAGTGCCGACCGTTCGCCTGGGCGACCTGCATGACCCAGGCCACCGAGTGCGCATTGTGCGAGGCGAACTGCGGATAGAGCCGTTCCGTTCCCTCCAGCAGAAGCCGCGCGCAGGCAAGGAAGGACACGTCGGTATTGGGCTTGCGGGTGAATACGGGGTAACCGGGCAGGCCACGCTCCTGGGCGCGCTTGATCTCGGCATCCCAATACGCGCCCTTGACGAGGCGTACATTGACAGTGCGACCTGTCTCGTCCGCCCGCCGGCCGAGCCAGCGCAGCACGTCGAGACCCCGCTTCTGGTAGGACTGGACCGCCAGGCCCAGCCCTCCCCAGCCGTCGAGCACCGGAGCGGCCAGAAGCCGGTCGAACAGCTCGAGTGAAATTTCAAGCCGGTCGACTTCCTCCGCGTCCACCGTGAAGGCAACGCCGGCTTTCATGGACGCGAGCGCCAGCGCCTCGAGTCGCGGTCCGAGGATCTTCAAGACGTCCGTGCGGTTCGAATATTCGTAACGAGCATGCAGGGCGGACAGCTTGACCGAGATGGACGGCCAGGCTTCCGGTGGCAATCCAGCCCGCGCTATCGAGCTGACCTTTTTGATCGCCGAGGAGTAGGCCTCGAAGTACCGGTCAGCATCCTTCGAGGTCAAGGCGGATTCGCCCAGCATGTCGAAGGTGTAGCGGTAGCGCGTGTTGTCGCCGGCCGAGGCGCGCCTCAGCGCCTCGCCCATGTTGCGGCCCATCACGAACTGGTGGCCCATGATCCGCATCGCCTGCCGGAACGCGCCGCGCACCATCGGTTCGCCGATGCGTCCGACCAGACGCGCCAGGAAAGACGACGGGCTCTCCAGATCAGCCGGCTCGGGACGGACGATCCTGCCCGTCAGCATCAGGCCCCAGGTCGAGGCATTGACGAACAACGAGTCGGCCTCCCCCAGGTAGTCGGACCAGTTGCCGGAGGCGATCTTGTCGGCGATCAGCTTGTCGGCGGTGTCTGCATCGGGGATGCGCAGCAACGCCTCGGCAATGCACATCAAGATCACGCCCTCGCGTGATCCGAGGTCGTACTGCTGCAGGAAGGCTTCGATTCCAGCCGAACCACCTCGCTCAGCGCGGACCGCGTCGACCAGTCCGATGGCCTCGCCCAGTACGCGGCGGCTGCCGGCATCGTCGAGCCGCGCCAGCGGCAGTAATTCTTGCATCACCGCCGTTTCATCGGCCAGGAACCACCGATTGATGGCTCGTCCGATCGATGTCTCGCCCACAAAACCTGTCGGCCAGAAAAATTCGGTCACGTCTGGTCCCCTCACTTGGTCTGGCTGCCTGGCGGGAGACATTCCCGCCACGAAGAATTATCCCAGTTCTCTTTATAGTTGATTCCGCTAAACTTGACTGGATCTGAAACTCATTCACCTAATTTATGGTGTTAAATTAGCCTATCAGCAGACTATGATCGGATTCTTATAGATGGATCAACTGGATCACAAGATTCTTGGCATTCTCCAGAAGGAAGGGCGGATTTCCTTCGCGGAGTTGGCGCGACGCGTACACCTGAGTCCGACACCCTGCATCGAGCGTGTTCGCAGGCTGGAAAGGCAGGGCTACATCCAGGACTACGCGGCTCATCTCGATCCGCACAAGCTCGGCGCGCACCTGCTGGCCTTCGTTGAAATCCGCCTCGACAGGACCACACCCGACGTGTTCGAACGCTTCAAGGAGGCCATGACAAGCCTCGACGAGGTGCAGGAATGCCACATGGTGGCCGGCGGTTTCGACTACCTGGTCAAGCTGCGCGTCGCGGACATGGAGGCCTACCGTCGCATTCTCGGTGAACGCATCGCGGCGCTGCCGGGGGTCGAGCAGACACACACTTACTTCGTCATGGAAGAGGTCAAGTCGACGCACGCATTCGCCCTGCCACCTGCCCAGGCGAATACGTCTCGTGACGGTCGCGCGCTCAGGCGTCGTGAATAGACATCGACAGAACCGCCGCCAGTAGCTCAGCTGCCGCGGCGTGAGTGGGCATAGTCGGCAAGGATCTTCGCGTGATCGAAGGCCAGCTGCGGCAGGGCGTCGTGGGCGGTCACCAGGATCCGCGCAGCATCGTCGCCTGCCCGCGGCTGGCCGCGGGCCTCAGCCAGGTAGACGATGCTGACCGTGTGACCGCGCGCGTCCCTCGCCGGGTCGGAATAAACGCCGAGCAGGGATTTCAACTCGACCTCCAGCCCGGTCTCCTCCACTGCTTCACGGCGCGCCGCGTCCTCGACCCGTTCTCCCAGGTCGACGAAACCACCTGGCAGGGCGAATCCAGGCGGCGGATTTCGTCGTTCGATCAATACGATCGGACGGTCAGGCCGGTCGACCAACTCGATTACCAGGTCGACGGCCAGTGCGGGCGTCAGCGGACGCGACATCAACGGTCCCGGTCGCCCAGCGTCATCCGCCAAAGCCGAACACGAGGTTGGCCGTCAGCACCTGGTCGGTCTTGTCGGTAGCCGGCAGTACGTCCGTGTTGTACCGGATCTCGTAGCTCAGTCCGAGCGCCAGGGACGCGTTCATCTTGACCTCGAGGCTCAGGATATTCTGCAGGAAGGTATTCTCCGATCCAGCCTCCACCAGGAATTTGTCGATGATCTTGGTGGTCTCGGTCAGGGTGTGGGCATAGTCCAGCACGCCACGAATGATGGCATCGTCCTGCTTCTTGCCCGAGGTTCGCAGCTCGGTACTCCGGTAGCCAGCACCGATCTTGCCGTCGAGCTGGGTCGCTTCGTCGTCAATGAGCTTGTAGCCATAACCAAGCGTAGCGGTTGCCTGGTAGCTGTAGTCAGTGAACTGGTCGTCCTCGTAGCGGAGCGCGCCGAACACGTAGCTGCGATCCGTCAGCTTGTAGTCCGACTCGCCGCGCAACTCCCAGCGATTGGCCGAAGTAACGCCATCGTTGACCGTACGCAGGATCGAGAATCCGGCGACATGCTTCCAGTGGTCGGTTTCCTTGGTCATGTCGACCTTGCCGTTGATCGTCTCCGTCTCGGTATTACCGCGCGCAAGCACGCCGCCAAGCTCGCCCTTGCCAGCCCAGTCCGCCTGTGCCGGGCCGGCCACTGCCAAGGCGAGCGCAAGCGCGAGTCCCTTCGTCCAGTACATGCCAATGATTCCTTCTGGTGATTTTTGGGCGCGATAGTCTATCGGCACTGCGGCCGGTTAACCACCCGTTCGTGGCCGCGGGCAGGAACGGGATTCCTTGATTCGGCTGAAATTAGACCCATGTAGGCTGGGGAACGACAGAATCATCTGGGTGGATGTCATGAGCGAAAGCATTATCGAGTCGACCGCGCAGACCTTTCAGGCCGAAGTCGTCGAAAAATCGCACCAGATGCCCGTGCTGGTCGACTTCTGGGCGGAATGGTGTGGACCGTGCAAGATGCTGGCGCCCACGCTGGAACGCGTCGCGGCCGACTACGCTGGTCGCGCGCGCGTGGCCAAGGTCGATACTGAGGCGCAAGCGGAGCTGGCAGCGCAACACGGAATTCGCAGCCTGCCCACGTTGCGGCTGTTCCGCCATGGCAAGGCAGTGGACGAGATCATAGGGGTGCAGCCGGACAGCGCCATTCGCGCGATGGTGGAACGATACCTCGAGCGGCCGTCGGACCAGGCTCGTGCCGAGGCCGTCCAGCTGCTCTCCGAGGATCGCGCGCCGGAGGCGGTCCTGCTGCTGGAGACGGCGCTGCGGGATGACCCGGAGAGCGACGAGCTTCGAGTCGAGTTGATCGAGGCGCTGATCCTCGCCGGCCGGACGACCGAGGCGGACGAGCAGTTCGCGGGTCTTCCAGTCCACGCGATCGAATCCCCGCGATTGAAAGTCGTCGAGGCCCGGCTGCAGCTGGCGCGGTCCCTCGTGGATGCGCCTGCAGCTCTTGAACTGGCGCGGAAGATCGAAGGAGATCCGTCTGATCTCAAGTCGATGAATCAGCTCGCGACCCGCGAATTCAGTTCAGGTCAGGTCGAACAGGCGCTGGATCGCTGGATGCACATCCTGCGTAGTGACCGGAACTTCAGCGACGGTGCGGTGCGCAAGAACCTGCTGGCGGCATTTCAACTGCTGGAGGGTCGCGACGAACTGGTCCACCACTATCGCAGGCAGATGATGGCGCTGCTGCACTGAATCCGGGGACAGATCAATCCGGGGACAGTTTACCTATTTGCCATGAGATTCCCGCTTCAAGCTACGTTACGCGTTTTGGCAAATAGGTAAACTGTCCCCGCTTATCGTCCCCGCTCATCACGCGGCGGCTTCGGACTTCAGCCTCTCTGCACTGGCGGTACCGAGATACCGCTCGATCGCGCGCCGCCCCAGGTAGATGAGCGGAATCAGCAGGATGGCCATCGACATCTTGTAGCAGTAGTTCACCGTGCCAACCGCCAGGAACAGGTCGACCGGCCATTGTTGCGGGCCCAGCACGAAGGCGATATAGAGCACCACGAAGCTGTCGACGAGTTGCGAAACTGCCGTCGAGGCGGTCGCACGCAACCAGATCCAGCGCTCGCCGGTCAGCGTCCTTATCCGGTGAAAGATCGCCACGTCGATCAACTGACCGATCAGGAACGCGGTAACCGAGCCTCCGATCGTCCACAGACCCTGCCCGAACGTGGCTGCGAAGGCAGCCTGCATGTCCGGCACCCCGCGCTGACTCGCCACGCCGACCCACCACGAGGCCGGGACCAGTTCAATTGCGAGGTAAGCAAACAGGAAGGCGTAGGTGATGAATCCAACGGCCAGCCACGAAATGAACCGGACGCCGCGCACACCGAAGTACTCATTGATGATATCAGTCATGATGAACACGACCGGCCATAGCATTACGCCGGCAGTGAACGAGAGCGAGCCGGATTGCCCGAACAGCCGCCAGTCGAAGGGCGGCAGCCCCAAGGTGTCCTCGAGCGCGAAAATCTTGACGCCGATGAACTCGGCCATCAGTGCGTTAGTGACGAACAGTCCCGACAGGAGGATGAACAGGCGCGTCGGGCGCGACAAGATGGAGGACATGCCCTGCCCTACTCGTCCCGGTGTACCGTATCTGGAGAAAACGCCGGCAGGCAGATCGCGACATAGCTCGCGCCGTCCGGTGTCGAATAGCGAACCCACTCGCCGGCCGACACGTGCACGGCCTGCCCGGCCGTCACCTCCAGGGTTCCGCCTTCGGCCTCGACGCGCAGGCTTCCGTCCAGCACCAGCGTGTACTCGTCGAACTCCGGGCGCTGCCCGGGCTCGACCCAGCCCGGCGGGCTGGTCATGCGCGCAATGCTGATCGCGGCGGTCGACGTATTCACGCGGCCGACGAATTCCTCGATGCGCTTGGGCCGCGTACCGGCCGAGGGTATTACGGTGGGAGCAGGGATGACTTTGGGCAAGGGGGGTCTTCCGCCGGTAACCGGCGGGCAGTATGCCCTGCCAGGAAGAGCCAGCTCAAACGTCGCCGCGGTCGAAGTAGTCCTCGAGGCGCGTAATGGTGTCGGTCTCCCAGCCGGCCTGGACTCCTGCAGGTCCGGATAGCTCGCGGACATGCGGCCGGATCTGTGCGAGCGCCCGGGCCTCCCAGCCCATGGTGTCGGCCCCCGGCGTGCGTTCCGTATCTTGTGCTGGCGAATTTCCCGGGAACCGTCCCTTCGGATCCTTCCTGTCGTTCATCGCTCGCTCCCCGCGACCTGGCCCCGTCCGCCAACGGTACGAGTCGTCGCCCCGGCAGAATGTGATACACGTCACAGTCCCGGTCACACTGACGTTAAGTCAACTCTTGCCCTGGTCGCGCTGGAAGCGAAGCAGCTCGCGCCTGGTACGCTTGTCGGGTCGACCCTCCGTCTGCGGCGCCGCCATCGTCGCAAGTCGGCGCTGCTCGCGGATGCGCTCGCGACGGTCAATACTGGCCGGCGTTTCCTCGTAGCAGAGCCTTGCTTCAGTCGCCGGCCCGCGGCGCCTGGGTATGGAACGAACGGCAATGCTGATCACGTCGAATCCGACCGTAACCTCGAGCCGGTCCCCCGGCCGGATGACCCGCGAGGGCTTCACGCGCTCCTCATTGACGTGCACCTTGCCGCCGGCGACAGCCACGGCCGCCAGCGAGCGGGTCCGGAAGAAGCGTGCGCACCAGAGCCACTTGTCCACCCTGAGCTCGCCACCGCCATTGTCGTCATCGATGGTCATGCCGCGTCACTCAGCCGACAGGCCGCTCCCCGCCCACTATAATCACGCTTTGCATGAACGGGATAGCTCAAGTGGATCCTTCATTTCTCGATCGACTTGCCGCACAGGGCGCCGAACTTGGCGCGCAAGGATTGTACAAGCGCGAACGTATCATTGCCTCGGGTCAACAGGCCGTAGTCCGCCTGGATGATGGTCGCGAGGTCATCAACCTGTGCGCCAACAACTACCTTGGCCTGGCCAACCACCCGCTGTTGCGCGAGGCAGCCCACCGGGCAATCGACCGCTACGGCTATGGCATGGCGTCGGTGCGCTTCATCTGCGGCACCCAGACCGTGCACCGCGACCTGGAGGAGAAACTCTCGGCCTTTCTCGGGACCGACGACACGATCCTGTACTCGTCCTGCTTCGATGCCAATGGCGGCTTGTTCGAGACCCTGACGGCGGAGAACGACGCCATCATCTCGGACGCGCTTAACCACGCCAGCATCATCGATGGCATCCGCCTGTCGAAGGCGCGACGCCTGCGCTACGACAACCGCGACATGGGCAAGCTGGAGGACTGCCTGAAGCAGTCACTCGATGCCCGTAGCCGGCTGATCGTCACCGACGGCGTCTTCTCCATGGACGGCACGATAGCCCCGCTCGCGGAGATCTGCGACCTGGCCGAGAGGTATGCCGCGATCGTCGTCGTCGACGACTCACACGCTACTGGATTCATGGGAGTGCAGGGTCGCGGAACGCATGAGCACTGCAATGTCCTGAAACGGGTCGACATCCTCACCGGCACCCTCGGTAAGGCGCTCGGCGGGGCAAGCGGCGGTTACACTTCAGGTCGACGCGAGGTCGTTGAGTGGCTGCGGCAGCGCTCGCGCCCCTATCTGTTCTCCAATTCGATTGCTCCCATGGTGGCCGCGACGACGCTCAGGGTGCTGGACCTGCTCGACACGATGCCGGAGCTGCGCTCGCGACTGTGGGAAAACACCCGTTACTTCCGCGAATGCATGCAGGCACTGGGCTTCAGCCTGGTGCCGGGCGAGCACCCAATCATCCCTGTCATGCTGGGCGACGCGCCGCTGGCGGTGCGCATGGCCGAGCGGCTGCTCGAACTGGGCGTATATGTGATCGGCTTTTCCTTTCCCGTGGTGCCGCTCGGCAAGGCACGTATCCGCACGCAGATGAGCTCGGGGCACACACGCGAGCAGCTGGACCGTGCGCTTGAGGCATTTGCAACCGCCGGGCGCGAGCTCGGCATTATCCGTTGAGGTCGCCATGAAGGCATTGGTCAAGGCAGAGAGCGCACCAGGCATCTGGATGCGCGACATCGACCCGCCCCGGGTCGGGCACAACGACGTACTGATCCGCATGAAGAAGACCGCCATTTGCGGGACCGACATCCATATCTACAACTGGGACGCCTGGGCACAGAAGACGATCCCGGTGCCAATGCAGGTCGGGCATGAGTACTGCGGCGAAATCGTGGAAGTAGGCGGCGAGGTGGTCGGCTTTGTACCCGGCGATCGTGTCTCCGGCGAGGGTCACATCACCTGCGGCCACTGCAGAAATTGCCGAGCCGGCCGCCGCCACCTGTGCCGGAACACGACCGGCGTAGGCGTCAACCGCCCAGGTTGTTTTGCCGAGCTCATGGTCCTGCCGGCCTCCAACGTATTCAAGCTGCCAGCCTCGATCACCGACGAAATCGCCTCGATCCTCGACCCACTGGGCAACGCGACCCATGCGGCGCTTTCGTTCGACCTGGTCGGCGAGGACGTGCTGATCACTGGCGCCGGTCCGATCGGCATCATGGCGGTGGCCATCGCGCGTCACGTCGGTGCACGCCATGTGGTCATTACCGACGTGAACGACTACCGGCTGGACCTGGCCCGCAAGATGGGTGCCACTCGCGCACTTAACGTCTCGCGCGAGTCCGTGTCCGGCGCAATGCAGGACCTGGGCATGGAGGAAGGCTTCGACGTCGGACTGGAGATGTCCGGCAACCCGACGGCTTTCCGCGACCTGCTCAAGTCCATGCACCATGGCGGCCGGGTTGCGCTGCTCGGCATTCCGCCGAGTGACGTGGCCATCGACTGGAACGAAGTGATCTTCAAGGGGCTGGTCATCAAGGGCATCTATGGTCGCGAGATGTTCGAGACCTGGTACAAGATGTCGGCGATGCTGCAGAGCGGGCTAGACATCAGCCCGATCATCACGCATCGCTTTGCCATCGAAGACTACCAGCGTGCCTTCGAGACCATGAACAGTGGCCGCTCCGGAAAGGTCATCCTTGACTGGGCGGCCTGAGACTCAATCGACCCGGCAGGGACACCAATAGAGCGGCCGACCTCCCTGGCCAAGTTCGAGCAGGTGCTCGACTTCCGTGACGACAGAGTCGGGCACCGGCCAGCGAGGTAGCGTCAGCTTGAAACCCGTCCAGCGGAGCGTGTTCGCGGCCAAGACGCGCAGCCGAAGTGCCAGCGCCTCCTGCCAGGTGAGCTCCGGAGCCATCCACTTTACGCCGTGGTCCTCGGGAAGCTGGCCCAGCTCGGCGGCAGCTTCGATTGCGTCCTGCAGACTGCCGAACTCATCCACCAGCCCGGCGGTCTTCGCGTCGGCGCCCGACCAGACCCTTCCCTGCGCAATACTGTCGATCTCCTCGAAGGGCCGCTCGCGCTCGGCGGCGACCATCCCCACGAACTGTCGGTAGGAGTGCTCGACGCTTGACTGCAGCACCATCGCCAGCTGCGGATTGAGGTCCCGGTCGATCCGGCCAGCACCCGCCAAATCGGTCGTGCCGAGTCCGTCGGAGGTGACGCCGATCCGGGCGAGCGTCCTCTCGAAGGTGGGAAACATGGCGTAGACGCCGATCGAGCCGGTGATGGTCGTCGGCGCTGCAAAGATCCTGTCCGCCGGCGCCGCAATGTAGTAGCCACCCGAGGCAGCGACCGACGACATGGATGCCACGACCGGCTTGCCGGCCTCCTGCAAAGCGTCGATTTCGCGGCGAATCATTTCCGAAGCAAACATGCTGCCGCCGGGGCTATCGATGCGCAGCACCACCGCACCAATAGAATCGTCGTAGCGCAATTCACGCAGCAATTCGGATAGTGTCGCCCCGCCGACCGTGCCCGGCGGCTGCTTGCCGTCAAGTATCTCTCCCGACGCGACCACGACGCCGACATTCTGATCCTCGCTCTTGTGCAGTGCGCGCTCCGAACGCAGCACCGTGAAGTAGGATCGCCAGTCCACCGAGGGGTAGCTGTGCTCGGCTTCGTCCACACCAGCCTCCTCGCTGACGACTTCCTCGAACTGTTCGCGCGTCTTGAGCCCGTCCACCAGGCCGCGGGCGAACGCATACTGCGCGAGGTCGCCGTCGACCTCGCGGACGCCGGGCCCGGCGTTGTCGGCGTAATCCTGCAGGGTCTGCGGCTCGACTCCGCGCGCCTGGGCCACGCCGGACTTCCACGCGTCCCATAGCGAGTTCACCCAGACGCCGGCTTCCTCGCGATCCTCGGGCGACATGTCGCTGCGGGTGAAGGTGTCGGGCGCCGACTTGTGCGTGCCGACCTTGAATACATGGACGTCTACGCTAAGCTTGTCAGCGGTACCCTTCAGGTACTGGCGGAAATAGCCGAAGCCCTCGATGATGACCGTGCCGTAGGGATCGAGATAGACCTCGTCGGCGTGCGCCGCCAGGAAGTATTGCCGCTGATCGAACCAGGCACCCCAGGCAAACACCTTCTTGCCCGAGTCGCGGAAGGCATCGATGGCGCGGGCCAGGTCCTGCAGTGCCGGCAGACCGGCGCGCTCTAGCGCACCCAGATCCAGCACCATGGCACTGATCCGCCCGTCATCGGCAGCAGCCTCGATCACGTCTAGCAGGTCCTGAAGTCGTGTCTCGGGCCGGCCTTCACCGCTCACGTCGCGCAAGGCCCGATCGAGTGGATCGCCCGATAACTCGTCGACAATGCGTCCCTCGGGAGACAGAACCAGCGCGGCGTCACTTGGCAGGAACGGCAGTGATGAGCGCGTGGCAGCGAGCAGGATGCCGAACAGGAACAGCAGCAGTATGAAGTGCATGACCTTCCTGGCGCCGTCGAGTACGTGCCATAGGCCCCTGAAGAAAGCTCGGATTGCGCGGAAGACAACCATATTGGACCGTCCTTGAAGCTGCCGTCGCGTCTGCAGCTCGCTGATAGTCTACCGGGGCGGGAACCCCGGCGCAGTGCAGCTACTGTCGCAAAAAGAACTCGGGGCCCTCACGGGCCCCGAGTCACAGGAGTCTGAACGGCAGATCAGCTCATCAGCCGATCTTCTCCTCAATTCGGGCCGACCTGCCCGAACGATCGCGGAGGTAGTAGAGCTTGGCACGGCGAACGTTGCCACGACGCTTCACCTTGACGTCCACCAGCGACGGGCTGTGCGCCTGGAAGACGCGCTCGACGCCCTCGCCATGCGAAATCTTGCGCACGGTGAATGAACTGTTGAGGCCCCGATTCTTGCGCGCGATCACCACGCCTTCATAGGCCTGGACACGCTCGCGGTCCCCTTCCTTGACCTTGACCTGCACCACGACGGTGTCGCCCGGTCCGAAGGCCGGTAATTCTCGGGTCGCCGCCCGCGCCTCGATGTCCTGAACGATCTTGCTCATGGCTCTTTTCCCGCTGTCGAATCAATCCACGCTACCGGGCGGCTCGACTCCCGCCTCGGCGCAATACTCCTCGAGAAGCCTGCGCTCCTCGTCATTCAAGCGGCGCTGCCCAAACAGCGCTGGCCGTCCCTGCCACGTTCGCCCCAGCGCCTGCTTGAGGCGCCAGCGCCGGATCTCCTCATGATGCCCGCCCTGCAGCACCTCGGGGACCCGCAATCCTTCCCATTCCTCCGGCCGCGTGTAATGCGGCCAGTCCAGCAACCCGTCCGAAAACGAGTCTTGCCGGGCGGAGGCCTCGTCACCCAGCACGCCGGGAACAAGCCTGGCCACGACATCCATCACAACCATCGCCGGCAGCTCGCCGCCAGACAGAACGTAGTCGCCGATGGACAGCTCTTCGTCCACCAGGGAGTCCAGCACGCGCTGGTCCACCCCCTCGTAGCGACCCGCCACCAGCACGAGCCCGGGAAGCTCTGCGAAGCGCCTCGCAACCGCCTGGTCGAAAGGCCTGCCCCGCGCGCTCAACCCGACCACCCAGCTGCCCTCGGGCAACCTCGCGCTGGCAACCCTGATCGCGGCTGCCAGCGGCTCCGGCTTCATCACCATTCCGGGCCCACCACCGTACGGCCGATCGTCCACTGTACGATGCACATCGACCGTGTGGGACCGTGGGTCCACCGTTTCGACCCGCAACAGGCCACGGGAAACCGCTCGTCCCACGACCCCGACTTCGAGGTAGGCCCGGATCAGGCCCGGGAACAGCGTTACCACTTCAAAGTGCAACGCCGCCTACCTAGAAGTCCGGATCCCAATCGACCACGATGCGTCCTGCTTCGAGATCGACCCGCTTCAGGCAACTCGGCACCAGCGGCAACCAACGCTCCCGCTCACCTACCACGACCATCACCGGGTTGGCGCGCGTCTCGACGAAGTGATCGAGCCGACCCAACATGTGTCCCTCGGTCGTGACCACATCAAGCCCCTCGAGGTCCGCCAGGTAGTACTGGCGATCGCCCGCCGGCGGCAACTCGCTGCGAGGCACACTGATTTCTGCATGAACCAGCGCCGCCGCCTCGTTCCGGTCGCTGACGCCGTCCAGCCGCGCCACGACCAGGTCTCCATGCCGCCGGCCTTCGACGGGCCTCAGCATTCTCGGCCCTGCGCCCGGCACGACCACGCGCCACTCGCGGTACCGGAGGATGCCCTCAGCCGGCTCGGTGTAGGACTTCACCTTCACCCAGCCTTTTACTCCGAATGGGCCAGCCAGCCTGCCAAGCACAACGACCGGCCCGGCCGGTCCCGACGGATCACCCGTCATGGGCCGGCTAGTCATTACGACGTCAGGCGTTCACAGCCTGCTTGCGGTAAGCCGTCACGAGTGCGCGTACGCGATCAGACATCTGCGCGCCCGTACCCGTCCAGTGATCGATGCGAGCGAGGTCGAGCTCGATCTTCCTGTCCAGCTTGCGGGCTACTGGATTGAAATATCCGACCTGCTCGAGCACCGGGCCGCCCTGCCGCTTTCGGCTGTCCGCGACGACGACATGATAGAACGGCGCATTGCGACCGCCACGACGCGTCAATCGAATCGTCACCATCGAATCTGTCCTCAGGAATCTTAAGGCCACGCGCACCCCCGGGTGCGCACAGTTGGCTGGCCGGATCTAGCCGCCCGCCAAAGAGCCGCACATGCTACCCAAAATTGGCCAAAAGTTAAATAGTTACGGTTGACGGCCGTCCCGGATCAGCGCGGCCGCGGAAATCCGCCCTGCGACCCGCCGGGAAACCGTCCGCCCAGGCCACGCATCAGCTTGCGGATACCGCCACCCTTCAATTTCTTCATCATCCGTTCCATCTCGGTGAACTGCTTGAGCAGGCGGTTTACCTCCTGAACCTGCACACCCGATCCGGCGGCGATGCGGCGCTTGCGCGACCCGTCCAGGATCCCCGGCCGGCGCCGCTCTCTGGGGGTCATGGAGTCGATAATCGCCATCTGGCGCCGGATCTGCCGTTCATCCACCTGTCCAACCCCACCAGCGGGCAGCATCCCGGCTGGTAGCTTGTCCATTATCCCCGCCAGCCCCCCCATGCCCTGAAGCTGCTCGAGCTGCTCGCGAAGGTCGACCAGGTCGAACCCGCCCTTGCTCAGCTTGTCGGCCAGCTTTTTCGCCTTGTCCTGGTCGACCTGGGACTGGACCTGTTCCACGAGGGAGACGACGTCCCCCATGCCGAGGATCCGCGAGGCCACCCGCTCGGGGTGGAACGTCTCGAGTGCCTCGGTTTTCTCGCCCACACCAAGGAAAAGGATGGGCTTGCCAGTGACATGACGGACCGACAGCGCCGCACCGCCACGGGCGTCGCCGTCCGCCTTGGTCAGGATGACGCCAGTGAGTGCAAGCGCCTCGTTGAACACGCGCGCGGCATTTACGGCGTCCTGGCCCGCCATGCTGTCCACGACGAAGAGCCGCTCCAAGGGCTCGATCGCGGCATCGACTGCGCGCACCTCGTCCATCATCGCTGCATCGACGTGCAGCCGGCCGGCCGTGTCGACGATCACGACGTCGTGGCCGTGCCGTCGGGCGTACTGAACCGCAGAGCGCGCGATTTCGACGGGGGGCGTGGTGTCCTCAGCGGCGAAGTAGTCCGCACCCACCTGGTCTGCGAGCCGCTCGAGCTGCGTCATGGCGGCCGGCCGATGCACGTCGGTACTGGCCAGCAGGACTCGCTTCTTCTTCGTCTCGGACAGGTGACGGGCCAGCTTGGCGGCGGTCGTCGTCTTGCCAGCGCCCTGGAGACCGGCCAGGAGCACGACGACCGGCGGCTGGGCGCGCAGATTCAGTCCCTGGGCCGGTTCCCCCATGACCCGGACCAGCTCGTCGTGGATGATCTTGACGAAGACCTGTCCCGGAGTAACGCTCCGGGCAACCTCCGCCCCCAGCGCGCGCGACCTGACCGCGTCGGTGAAGGCCTTGACCACCGGCACCGCGACGTCCGCTTCAAGCAGCGCCATGCGCACCTGCCGCAGGCTGTCGGCGATGTTCTCGTCGGTCAGGCGACCACGTCCCCGCATCGCGTTGACGGTGCTGGAAAGGCGGTCGGTCAGTGTCTCAAACATCGCAGCGGCGCCCTCAAGTCGTATTTCGGTCGGCCCCGGGGTCCCGTCCCGCCCGTAGGGTCCGCGATTATAGGCCCTGCGTACCGGGCCGGCGTTGCCGTACAATTGCCGGCCACATCCTCGGCGGAATCAGCGTGTACGGAACAGTCGTCATCGGACTCTACCTCGTGGCCGCGGGCTTCGCGGCGTGGACCGCCTGGCGCGGCCCCGGCCGTGTCGCCGGGGCCGGCGCCTACCTGGCGGCCCTGTCGGTGCTCGCGCACCTCGGCTGGCTTTCCACCACGATTCGCGCCGAGACCGGCTTTGCGCTTGACATCGCCGACAGCCTGTCCCTGTTCGGCCTGGTGGTCGGCGCGATCGGCGCCCTGCTCGCGTTTCGCAGCAACTTCCGTGCGCCAGCCGCCATCCTGCTGGCCACCGCAGGCGCCCTGTCCCTGGGCACCGGCAGCATGTCGACGATCCGCGAGGTCACCGACCCAGGCTGGCCGCTATCGGCGCACATCACACTTTCGGCTCTGGCCTTTGGCCTGCTGGCCACAGCCGCGGTCCTCGCCATTGTGCTGGCAGCCCAGGAAGCCAACCTCCGCAGTCGTCGTCCGGCCAAGTGGCTTGCGGCATTGCCGCCGATAGAGAGCATGGAGCACGCGGTATTTACCGTACTGACCCTTGGCTTCGTCGCCCTGTCGGCGACCCTGCTGATCGGCGCGCTGTTCATTACGGACCTGTTCGGCCAGCGCCTGGTACACAAGGTGACTCTGGCACTGGTTGCCTGGGCCATTTTCGGGGTGCTGCTGGTCGGGCGCTACCGTTTCGGCTGGCGCGGCCGCAAGGCGCGGCGCCTGGTGCTATCGGGCTTCGTGGTGCTGGCCATGTCCTACTTCCTGACCAAGTTCATCCTCGAGGTCCTCCTCGACCGGCACTGGGGCTGAGACAATCAACGCCTTGACTCCAGCACGCAGCGCTTGCTGGAATGCGGGGAACGTGGCCACACGACCCCCCCGATTTGAGTAGCCTGCCCTTCAGTCCCGCTGCCGCGGCAGTGCTGGTCGCCAGCCTGGCGTCGCTGCTGGCGTTGCTCGAGGCGGCGGTGACGGGGCTCTCTCGTGGCGTCGCCCCCGCTGCGGCCAGGCACTGGGCGCCGCAGCTGGGCGGTGCAACGGACGCCACCCGCATGCGTCGCGCCGGTGCGTCAATTCGCCTGTTGCTGCTCGTTGCAATCTTGTTGCTTGCCGCAGGCTATGGCGCGGCCGGCGAGGCGCTGCCGGGCGTCGTGGCAGTCGCGGCACTGGGCCTGCTGCATCTGGTGGAGCAGCAAGGCCGACTGCGCCTTTTCGGCGCCAGGGCACCCTGGCTGGCCGCGGGATGGTCAGTCGTGCTCAGGCCGATTGCCAGACTCATGTCGGTCAATCGCAACGAGCGCGAGCCGAACGACGCGTCGGTCGCGGGCGCCCTGGAGGACATGGCCGACCTGCTGGCAACAGCGCCCGAAGATCGCCAGCAGATGGTCCAGGCGCTGCTGAGCCTCGAGCAGTCCACCGTCGAGGACATCATGGTTCCACGTAGCGACGTCATCGGCGTCGACCTGAGGTCGGACTGGGATCAGATCCTCGACCTTCTGGTCCGCACGCCGCATACGAGGCTGCCGCTTTACGACGGCGACCTGGAACGCGTCATTGGCGTCGTACACATGAAACGTATCGCCAATGAACTCGCGGCTAACCGTCTCAGCCGCGAGCGGCTGCGCGAAATAGCGACCCAGCGCGATGCATTGTTCGTCCCGGAGGGCACCACGCTGCAGCAGCAACTGATCGCCTTTCGGAAACTCAGGCGCCGCATCGGCTTCGTGGTCGACGAGTATGGCGACGTGCTGGGACTGGTCACCCTCGAAGACATCCTTGAGGAAATCGTCGGAGAATTCACGACACAGCCGGGCTCACTGAGTCGCGACGTACTGCCGCAGGATGACGGGAGCTACGTGATCGCCGGCGGAGCGGCGGTACGAACGGTGAACCGAATGCTCGGCTGGGACCTGCCAACCGACGGGCCGCGCACCATCTCGGGACTGATCGTCGAGCACCTCGAGACCATTCCCGAGGCAGGTACCAGCCTGAGGCTGGGAGATCACACCGTCGAGGTCCTGCAGATCGCCGACAATACGGTTAGGACCGCGCGCGTCTGGCCCGCGACCAGCCACTGAGGCGGTCTGAGCCTGCAGGCGCCGGTCTACCTGAGCGCTCCGACCGCCTCGACCAGACGTCCGACGCCAATGACGTCCATTCCCTCGATGCCCGCGCGTGGCAGATTGGCTCGTGGCACCACGGCCCTGCGGAATCCGTGCTTGGCGGCTTCGCGCAGCCGTTCTTCACCGAACGGCACTGGCCGAATCTCGCCCGCAAGCCCGACTTCGCCGAAGCAGACGAGGTCCTGCGCCAGCGCCTTGCCCTCGAGGCTCGACAGCGCGGATGCCAGCACCGGCAGGTCAGCCGCGGTCTCGCCTAGCCGCACGCCGCCGACCACGTTCACGAACACATCGTGACCGTGCAGGGCGACGCCGGCGTGCCGATGCAGCACCGCCAGCAGCATGGCGACCCGGTTGCCCTCGAGTCCGACCGCAACCCGACGCGGATTGGTGGCGTGGCTGGGGTCCACGAGCGCCTGCACCTCGATCAGCATCTGGCGGGTGCCCTCGCGTGCGACTGTCACCACCGACCCCGCCACCGGCTCCTCGTGGCGCGACAGGAAGATGGCGGAAGGATTGCGCACTTCCTTGAGGCCCTGCTCGCCCATGGCAAAGACGCCGATTTCGTTGGCGGCTCCGAACCGGTTCTTGACCGCGCGAATGACGCGGTAGCGACTGCCCGAGTCGCTTTCGAAGTACAGCACGCAGTCGACCATGTGCTCGAGGACCCGGGGACCGGCAATGACTCCCTCCTTGGTGACGTGGCCAATCAACAGCACTGCCGTGCCGGTTCGCTTGGCGTATCCAACGAGCCTGGCAGCGGATTCGCGCAGTTGCGAAACCGAGCCCGCAGCCGATTCAACAGACTCCGCGGTCATGGTCTGGATCGAATCGATCACCAGCACCCTGGCCGACGCCGCCGCAGCCTGTGCCAGCACCTGCTCGACCGAGGTCTCCGCCAGTAGCTTTAGCGGCGCACCAGCGATACCGAGTCGTTGCGCCCGAAGGCCGACCTGGCGCACGGACTCCTCGCCCGTCGCGTAGAGGACCGGGGTCGTTGACGCCAGTGCCGCTCCGGCCTGCAGCAGCAAGGTCGACTTGCCGATTCCCGGCTCGCCGCCGATCAGGGTCACCGACCCAGTGACCAGTCCGCCACCGAGAACGCGATCGAACTCGCCCAGGCCAGTGGGTAACCTGGGAGCATCCTCGGAAACGATCTCGGCGAGGCCCCGGGGCGCTGACTCCGCCAAGGTCGGGCGCTCGATTCCGGATCGCCGTGATGATGCGGCCGGCGGGTGGTAGGCGCTTAGCGTGTTCCACTCGGCGCAGGAAGGGCATTGACCCTGCCATCGCGGCGACTCGTTGCCACAACTGGAGCAGACGAAAACGGTACGCAGCTTGGCCATCAGTAGGGCGGGCTTCCGGGGGACGCCGGATGCTAGCACGGGGGCTTCCCAGACTGCGGCATGGTTCAAGAATTCGCACGCAAGACCTTGAAACACACGCATAAAAGGTTCCGGCTGGATCTCTGGCCGTTTATGATCCGCGGATGATGGTCAAGTCCGTGAACTCGCTCTCATGACGGCGGAGTCGTATCTGGGCCGTTGGCTCCGTGGCGCGCCTGACAGCAGCCCAGCCGGCACGCAGGAGGCCTTTTCCGGCCTTATGCCCAAGCTCCGACAGCCGCTCGAGGTCGCACTCGCCAATGGCGGGACGGGCCTGCGGACCCGAGTCTCGCTCAAGCCGGGACAAGCCTTCGCTCATTACCACGTCGAACGGGAACTCGGACGCGGAGCCATGGCCGCGGTCTACAGGGCCCGTGACGACCGGGATGAACGGGTCGTGGCGCTGAAGATCCTCTCGCTCGGTGAGGACTGGCCCGAGGACAGGCTGGAGGAGGCCAAGCTGCGGCTCCTGCGGGAGGCCGAGGCCACTTCGACCCTGCAGCACCCTGACATCGTCAGCACCTACGAGGCGGGGGAACATGATG
This sequence comes from uncultured Gammaproteobacteria bacterium, assembly GCA_963715485.1. Lineage (GTDB taxonomy): Bacteria > Pseudomonadota > Gammaproteobacteria > Steroidobacterales > Steroidobacteraceae > SG8-30. The sequence continues at coordinate 1,807,719 of OY970244.1, read as the reverse complement.
GCAGGGTCTACCTGGCGATGGAGCTGGTCGAGGGCGTCAGTCTCGCCACCCACACCTATGAAGGGCGGCTGCTGCCGCCACGAATGGCAACCGAGATGTGCGCCCGGGTTGCGGCCGCCTTGCACTACGCGCACCAGCGTGGGGTGGTGCATCGCGACGTCAAGCCTGCCAATATCGTGTTTGACCAGCACAGCCGGCGCATACGCATCATGGATTTTGGGGTGGCACGCTTTGCCGACAGTCACGCAACCCGGACCGGGATTGTCCTCGGTTCTCCGTCGTACATGGCGCCGGAACAGCTGGACGGCCGCCGGGTGACCGGCAGCTCGGACCAGTTCTCGCTGGGCGTTTCGCTGTTCCAGTTGCTGACCGGAATGCTGCCGTTCCGCGCGGATTCGATGCCGGGCCTGATGAAGTCGATCACAACGCTGGCGCCCCCACCGCTAAGGAGCATCCGCCCCGACCTTCCTGACACGCTGGGGGAAGTGCTGGAGCGTGCGCTGCAAAAGGACCCGGACGCCAGGTTCGGCTCGGCAGCCGAATTGTCGCTGGCATTGCACGACTGCGGTCGAAGCATCGACCCGGCGCTGCGCTGACATGAACCGCTATATTTCCCTGAAGGGCAAGATTCGCGCGGTCGGCGTGACGGACACCGGCAGGGTACGCGAGCACAACGAAGATGCCATCGCATGGGACCCGGAGATCGGCCTGTTCGTTCTGGCGGATGGCATGGGCGGCTATAACGCCGGCGAAGTGGCCAGCGGCATTGCGGTGAAGACGATCATGAACCTGGTGCGCGAAGCCTTCGCCATGCAGGACCTTTCGGGCACGGACAAGGCCTCCGGTCTGAGCCGCCCGGCGATTATTCTCCGCGACGCCATTTCGCGGGCGAACAAGATCATCCACCAGACTTCAAAGACCCAGGAGCAATGCGAGGGCATGGGGACCACCGTGGTCGCCGGGCTCCTGCACGACAACCGGGTGATCATCGCGCACGTCGGCGACTCACGGATGTACCGGCTCAGGGCCGACCGGTTTGAACAGGTCACCATGGACCATTCGCTGCTGCAGGAGTTGGTCGATCGGGGTTTCTACACCCCGGAAGAGGCGCAGCGCGTGACGAACAAGAACTATGTGACCCGTGCACTCGGCGTCGAGCCCACCGTCGATGTAGAGATAACCGAGCAACCTGTCCACAAGGGCGATTTTCTCGTGCTCTGCTCCGACGGCTTGACTGATATGGTTGAAGATGAAGATATTCACTTAACTATCAGCACCTTCAGTGCTAATCTTGACACCGTTGCTAAGCAGTTGGTGCAGCTGGCAAACGACAACGGGGGCCGGGATAACATATCGGTCATGCTCACCCAGGTGACCGAGCCGTTCCCTGCCAGAAAAGGCATACTTGACAGAATATTGGGCTGGTTCGGCTAACCGGCGACGAGGATCGTTATGGCGCGCTTGATTCTGAGTCTCGATGGTTCAGTACTCGCTGAGTACAACATGACGAAAGAGCGGTACACCCTGGGCCGCTTGCCCGACAACGACGTGCGCGTGGACAACGCTGCCGTCAGCGGCCACCACGCCCTGATCATCAACATCCTTAACGATTCATTTCTTGAGGACCTGAACAGCACCAACGGCACATACGTCAACGGTAAGCTGATCAAGAAGCACGCACTGCAGCATGGTGACGTGATCACGATCGGCCACCACCACATGCGTTTTGTCGACAGCCAGGTCGAAGACGACGACCAGGACGAGTTCGAGAAGACGATGGTGATCGGTCCCGGGCAGGTCAGCGAGGAGCGACTGCGGGCGGCCGTCACCCCCGCACCGGGGGCGGGGGCTCCGGCCGCCGCGCCCGCCGCGGCTGCGCAGCGCCAGCCGATTGCGACCGCCAAGCTTCAGGTCCTGTCGGGTCAGTTCGCCGGACGCGAACTCGAATTGACCAAGGCCCTGACTACGCTCGGCAGGCCGGGTATCCAGGTGGCCGCGATTGCGCGTCGCGCCGATGGCTACTCGATCGTACATGTCGAGAGCGCCAAGCCCGGTGAGTTCCCGCTGGTCAACGGTGAGCCGACCGGGCCCCAGGCACGGCGGCTGCTGGACAACGATGTGATCACGCTCGCTGGCGTGAAAATGGGGTTCTTCGAGGGCTAGATCGGTCAGGACGCCCGCAGCGACTCCACCACCCTCAGGAGGCGGGCACGCGCCTCGCTGCCAACCTGTTGCAGGACGGCATCCGAGCCGAGGTCCCCAACCGTCATCATCATCTCCGGGTCGGCGATCCGCACCAGGCTCGTGTCGGCACTCGCTGCCTCGACAGTGACGTTGCAGGGCAGCATCACCCCGACCTCGCCGCGCGCGGACAGGGCCTGGTGCGCGAGCTGCGGATTGCAGGCGCCGAGGATCACATAGGGCCGGAAATCCACCCCGATCTTCTGCTTCAGGGTGTCGTGAACGTCGATGCGGGTCAGCACCCCGAATCCCTCGTTCTTGAGCGCCTCGGTCACGCGCGCGACCGCCGCGTCGAATGAAAGGGGTAGGTTCGCTTCGAAGCCCAGCTGTGCCGCCATGTCGGAACTCCTGTTGTGCCGGATTCGAGGGTACAAACAATTGCGCCGCACGGTCCAGACGGAAAACCCGGCCCCACCTGCCCTCACGAGGGTCAGCGTACGTCGAGGTGCACCCGCTGGCTCACGCCGCAGATGAGTTCGTAGGGTATCGTCCCGGCGGCACGTGCGACGTCCTCGACCGGCACCCCCGGACCCCACAGGGTCACCGGATCGCCCACCGTGACCCGAGGCAAATCGGTTACGTCGATGGCGATCATGTCCATCGACACACGGCCCACCAGCGACGCGCGGTGAGCGCCGATCAGCACCGCCGTTCCGGAAGCCGTATTCCTGGGGTAGCCGTCGCCATAACCGGCCGCGGCAATTGCCAGCCGCGTTGGTCGCGCGGCGGTCCAGTCTCCACCGTATCCAACCAGCTCACCCGCATCGACCTGTTTGACCGCGATTACACGCGTCATCAACGTCATTGCCGGGCGGAGCCCGAGCGACCCGGCATCGCGATCCTGCAGTGGCGATACACCGTAAAGCATTAGTCCAGGCCTGACCCAGTCAGCCCGGGCATGCTCGAAGCCGATCAGGCCGGCCGAGTTCGCGATGCTGCGCTCACCAGGAATGCCCTCCACCAGCCGGTCGAACAAGGCAAGTTGCTCATGCGTGCTGACGCCGTCCCGGGCGTCGGCGCTGGCGAGGTGCGTAACCAAGGTCAGTGGCTTGGTGACGGCATCGCAAGCGTCGAGGCGCGAAAGCGCGGCCGGCACTTGCGGCGGCTTGAAGCCGAGTCGATTCATGCCGGTATCGATCTTGAACCACACGCGGAACGGCCGATCGCCGCGGTGTGCCTCCAGCAGCGCGAGCTGCTCCGGTTCGTGCACCATGATCTCGAAGTCATGATCGGCTGCCTGGCGTAGCTGTTCGGCACTGAAGACGCCTTCCAGCAACACGACACGATGCCTCAGCCCGGCGGCGCGCAGGGCGATGCCCTCCTCGAGTCGCGCTACCGCGAATCCGTCGGCACCCGCCAGGGCAACCGCGGTCGGCACGATTCCGTGTCCATAGGCATTGGCCTTGATGACAGCGAGTACCCTGGAGCGGGGCGCGAGGTGCCGCACGCGTCCAAGATTGTGGCGTAGCGCGGCGGTATCGACGATCGCGCGGATGACAGGCGTCATGCCGCGCTCAGAACACGCCTTCGCCGTAGGACTCGGCCACCAGGTTCTCGAAGCGCGTGTATTCGCCCAGGAAGGTAAGGTGCACCTCCCCGACCGGGCCGTTACGTTGCTTGGCGATGATGATGTCTGCGATGCCCTTGCGCGTCGTGTTTGGCTCGTACACTTCCTCGCGGTAGATCATCATGATCACGTCCGCGTCCTGTTCGATAGCGCCCGATTCCCGCAGGTCCGACATCACCGGCCTTTTCTCGGTGCGCTGCTCGACGCTACGGTTAAGCTGGGATAGCGCGATCACCGGCACTTGCAGCTCCTTGCCAAGCGCCTTGAGGCCGCGCGAAATCTCCGAGATCTCCGTGGCACGATTCTCCTTGGTGCCAGACACCTGCATGAGCTGCAGGTAGTCCACCACGATGAGACCGAGCCCCTTCTCGCGCTTGAGCCGTCGCGCTCGGGCCCGGATTTCGGTGGGAGTAAGTGCCGGCGTCTCGTCCACGAACAGCGGCGCCTCGGAAAGCTGCGCGATGGCGCCATTGATCCGCGACCAGTCCTCGTCCGAACACCGACCAGTGCGCAAATGCCCCTGGTTGACCCTGCCCAGAGAGGAAATCATTCGCAGCGTCAGTTGTTCGGCGGACATCTCCATCGAGAATACGGCCGTCGGAACGCCCTTTCCGATCGCAGCGTTCTCGGCGATGTTCACCGCCAGCGTCGTCTTGCCCATCGACGGGCGACCGGCAATGACGACCAGGTCTCCTGGTTGCAGGCCCGTGGTCATGCGGTCCAGGTCCGTGAAGCCAGTTGCGACGCCGGTCAGCTGACCCGGGTTCTGATGCAGGGAGTCGAGCCTGTCTACCGTCGCCGGCAGGATTTCCTTCACGGACTGGAAGCCGGTTCGGGAGCGGGTGCCGCGCTCCGCAATCTCGAATACGCGCCGCTCGGCCTCGTCGACGAGCTCGGTCGCCGTGCGGCCACTGCTCTCGAGCGCCGAAGAAGCGATCTCTCCACCTGCCGCGATCAGCTGCCTGAGGATCGCACGCTCCCGGACGATCTCGGCATAGCTACGTACATTGGCCGCGCTGGGCGTATCTCGAGCCAGCGTGCCAAGGTAGGCAAGGCCGCCGGTCTCATCGGACAGCCCCTTGCGCTCCAGGTGTTCCGAAACCGTCACTGCATCACAGGGACCACGGCGCTCGACTACCTCGGCTACAGCCTCAAAGATCAGCCGGTGATCCCGTCGATAGAAGTCGGCTGCCGAAACGATATCGGCGACGGCATCCCATGCATTCGAGTCCAGCATGAGGCCACCCAGCACAGCCTGCTCCGCCTCGACAGAGTGAGGCGGCATGCGGATCGCGTCGGTGCCACCACGATCGACACTACGGGGCCGGGTTGGAGCCACTGCCATAACTGGACCTGTACGGGCCCCAGCGGCCCGCTTGTGGACCGAGTTTACTCCTCGGCGACGATAGTCACAGGCAGGCTGACATCCACGTCAGCATGCAGGTGCAGGGTGACGACGTGCTCACCGACCATGCGCAGCGGCCCGCCCGGCAGGCGAACTTCGGAACGCTCGATTTCCTGGCCAGCAGCCTTGCAGGCCTCGGCGATGTCGGCAGTGCCAATCGACCCGAATAGCTTTCCCTCGGTGCCGGCCTTGGCCGTCATCGTCAGGGTAAAGCCCTCGAGAGTGGCCGCACGCGCCTGTGCGCCGACCAGATCGCCAGCCGCCTTGGCCTCGAGCTCGACGCGGCGTGCCTCGAACGCAGCTATGTGCTCGGGGGTTGCAACGGTCGCCTTGCCGCTCGGTAGCAGGTAATTGCGTCCGAATCCCGACTTGACCGTGACCCGGTCGCCGATGTTGCCGAGGTTGGCAACCTTCTGCAGGAGGATTACTTCCATGATTGCACCGTCTCTGTCTCTATGGTGATTGTGTCATTCACGATCGCTTTCGGAAAACGGAAAGCGCCGCGCTTCAACCTTGCGCCGGCCCGGAGCGTGCCCCGAATCGGTCCCGAAAACGAACCCAGGTATCCGCAAAACCCAGTCCTACCATGGCCATCGGCAGCAGCAGTACTGCAACGTAGGCCAGCGCGACCGGCGCCGAGCCGATCGCCTGTTGCCGGCGTAGTCCGTGAACGACTGCCAGCGCCTGCAAGAGGAACGCGCATGCCAGCACGAACAACAGGTCTTCTGCCGGCTGCCAGGCGTGCCCGGCAGCCAATTGGGTCGCAAAGCTGATAGCCAGCGCTGCCGCCGCCAGCCAGGCCACCAAAGTACCCAGCCGTAACGCGCGAAATTCCCGGCCAAACAGGCCATGCTCGCGGATTACACCGAAGGCCCACAGGCCAGCAAACAGCGACAGCATCGTATGCAGCAACAACATCCACGCGCCCGTCGCCCAGGCTACCCGCACGGTCGCTTCCCCGATTTCTTCCGGGGTTCGCTCGACGCCCATCTCCGACAGCGCCCGGGCGGTCTCTTCCAGCGCCGGACGCACATAGTCCAGCAGCGGCAACAGAACCCCGGTCGGATCGCCGAGCAGCATCCGGACCAGCAGTACCAGACCGCAGGCGGCGAGCGTCGCCGCCTGGAACACGAAACTCAGGCTGCGGGTCGAGTTCAGCAACTTGCCCGCCGCGTAGGCCGGCAGGAGCACTGCCGCGGCGATGATCAGCGACCCGGTCAGTCCCAGCACCGGCGAGAAACCCCAGGCGATGGGCAGTGCCGCAGCAAGCGCAGCCAATCCTCCCGCCATGGAGCCATTTGCCAGCAGCACCAGCACCACCAGTCCTGCTGGCACCCACGCCAGGATCGGCAACGCGAACAGCGACAGGACAGCCAACACCGCCGCCGCGATCAGCCCGCGCGCGGGCTGTGCTGTCAGCCACTCGGCAATTTTCTTCATGGCGTCACCGGCGAGCCGTGACGCGGCCGGGCCGCGTCAGTGCTGGTCGGTATAGGGCAGCAGCGCAAGGAACCGGGCACGCTTGATCGCCACCGCCAACTGACGCTGGTAGAACGAACGTGTTCCGGTAATGCGGCTGGGCACGATCTTGCCGGTCTCGGTGATGTAGCCCTTGAGGGTCGCCAGGTCCTTGTAATCGATCTGGTCCGTGCCCTCGGCCGTGAACTTGCAGAACTTCTTACGACGGAAAAAACGTGACATGTTCCTGTCCTCTGATTAATCGCCGCTGACGGCAGAATCCTGCTCGCCACGCGACTCGCCACGGACTTCGCGATCACGGCGGTCGCCACGGTCGCCACGGTCGCCACGGTCGCCACGGTCATAACGATCCCCGCGATCATCACGATCGCCGCGATCATCGCGCTCCTTCTCTTCCGAGGCCTTCGCCATCGGCGACGGCTCGGTAACCGCCTGGTCCATCTTGATGACCAGGTGACGGAGTACGGCATCGCTGAACCGGAACGCATCGATGATCTCTTCGAGTACCTTGCCGTCGCACTCGACGTTCATCATTACGTAATGGGCCTTGTGGATCTTCTTGATTGGGAAAGCCAGCTGGCGCCGGCCCCAGTCCTCGAATCGATGCACCTGGCCACCACCCGCGGTAATCATGCCGCGGTAGCGCTCGACCATGGCCGGCACCTGTTCGCTCTGATCAGGATGGACGAGAAACACGATCTCGTAATGACGCATCTTTGTTACCTCCTTACGGGTTTGCCTCCCGCGAGACGCAACGCGGTGAGACAAGGAGAAACGCGCCCGGCGGGCGCGCAGAAAGGGTGCGTAAGGTAGCGGAATCCCTGGCATTCCGCAACCGTATCGGCGCCACGCTCCTGAAGGGCGGGCGCCCGGTAAGGCTGGTCGGCCTGACCAGCGCGCAGCCAGGGCGGGGCTCCCCCTGGAGCGACTGTCGGCTTTCGGAGCGTAACAAGGGAACTCCCCGCCCGCAGCCAGCGGCCCGGCCCGAACCATGGCGGTAGACGCAGCATTCGGACGGACGCTGGTCAGGCCGGTCCGTCCTGCGCTCGCTCGGAAAGGCAGAAACTCGCTCGCTCCGGAGGCCGGCCCTCCCGCGCCCGCGGACAGCGTCACGCTGCCACGCCGGCACGCAGCCAGGGCGGGGTTCCCCCTGAAGCGACTGTCGGCTTTCGGAGCGCAAGGGGGAACTCCCGGCCCGCAGCCAGCGGCCCGGCCCGGCCCGGACCATGGCGGTGAACGCAGCTTTCGGGCGGGCTCGAATCAGCGCCGCCTCAGCTCAGCCCCGCGGATACTCCTCGGAGCAGTTACCGACGCTGTCGCAGCGCCTCGTAGAGCACGATTCCGGTAGCGACCGAGACGTTGAGGGACTCCACGACCCCGCGCATGGGCAGGCGGACCGTGAAATCGCAGGCTTCCCGGGTCAGCCGCCGCATGCCTCCCCCCTCCGCGCCCATCACGATGGCCAGCGGACCTCGCAGGTCGGCCTCGTACAGGTCCTTGCCTGCCTCCCCCTCGGTTCCAACGATCCAGACGCCGAGTTCCTTCAAGTGCCTGAGGGTCCTGACGAGGTTGGTAACCTGGATGAACGGGACGGTCTCTGCAGCCCCGGCCGCAACCTTCCGCGCCGCTGGCGTCAGGCTGGCGGCACGGTCCCTGGGCGCGACGACCGCGACCGCGCCGGCAGAATCCGCGCTGCGCAGGCAGGCGCCCAGATTGTGGGGATCCTGGACCCCATCGAGCACCAGCAGCAGGACGTCGTTTCCGGACGCCTGCACGATGCCATCGAGATCGTCCTCGGTTGGCAGTGGCGCGGGTTCGATCTCCGCCACCACGCCCTGATGAACACCCTCGCCGGCCAGTCGTTCAAGCTCAGCGATGGATCGCGATCCGACACGGACGCTCCGCCCTTCCGCCAGCGAGCGGATGCCGGTCGCGCGCGAGTCCTCCCGTCCTTTCTGCAGCCAGACCTGACGCACCCGCTCTGGGAAGCGTTCGAGCAGCACGCGCACGGCGTGAAAACCGTAGACGATGCCGGCGCCACTCACTTGCGCCTGGCCCCCCGCTTGGCGCGCCGCGGATGGAATGCAGCGCCAAGCTTGTCGATCAGCTCAAAGTCGATCTTGCGATCCGCCGAGTCCACACGCACCAGCCGCACGCGAAGTTCGTCACCAATGCCGTAGCGCTGGCCAGTCCGTTCCCCGACCAGCATGCGGTCGTCTTCATGGAAGCGGAAGTAGTCGCGAGGCAGGGACGTGACGTGAACCAGCCCGTCCACCTGCCATTCCTTCAACTGGACGAACACGCCAAAGTCAGTTACCCCGGTCGCAACCGCGTCGAACTCCTCGCCTATCCGGTCCTTCATGAACTCACACTTGAGGAAGGCGACCACCGAGCGGGCGGCCTCGTCGGCCTTGCGCTCCCGGAGAGAGCATTCCTGTCCCAGCTGCTCCATTTCATGGGTGGAGTGTTCGAAGTCGCCAGCGGTACCGCCGGCGATCGCATGACGTATCGCGCGATGAACCAACAGGTCGGGATATCGCCGGATTGGCGAGGTGAAATGCACGTACTCACTCAGCGCGAGCCCGAAGTGGCCAATGTTCAGCGGCTGGTATAGCGCCTGAGGCAACGAGCGGATAATTGCATTCTCGAGCACCGCCGCGTCGGGCCGGTCCGCGACCTGTTGCAGGACCTTCTGCAGTCGTGCTGGCTCGAGCTCCCGGCCTGTCTCAAGGTGGACCCCGCGCATGGCGAGGAAGCGCTTCAGGTCCACGATGCGCTCCTCCTCCGGCACGCCATGGATGCGGAACAGTGCCGGCATCTTGTGCTTCTTCAGGAACTTCGCTGCCTCGACATTGGCCGCGATCATGCATTCCTCTATCAGGCGGTGCGCATCGTTGCGCGGAAAGGCGCGAATGTCGGTCACCTGGCCGCTCTCGTCCACGAGCACCTTTACCTCCGGTGCCTCGAAGTCGAGCGCGCCGCGGGCCTCGCGGTGGCGGCGCAAAGCACGGTAGACCTCATGCAGCGTCTCGAGCACCGGCATGGCGGGCGCCAGTTCCAGGCGCGTCGCGACGTCCCGCTCTACCAGAGCCGCGGCAACACGGGTGTAGGTAAGGCGAGCGGACGATCGCATCAGGCCCGAATAGAAGCGTGACCGCGAGATCCTGCCCTCGCCGGTGACGCTCATGTCACAGACCATGCACAGTCGCTCGACGTCCGGCATCAGCGAACACAGCTGGTTCGACAGCTGCTCGGGCAGCATGGGAATTACGCGGCCAGGGAAGTAGACCGACGTCGCCCGCTCACGGGCTTCTCCATCAAGCGCCGTGCCGGGCGCGACGTAATGACTGACGTCCGCAATCGCCACCAACAGACGGAAACCACTGCGGGTTGTCTCCGCAAAGACCGCGTCATCAAAATCGCGGGCGTCTTCGCCGTCAATCGTTATCAGCGGGAGGTTGCGCAGGTCGATGCGCCCGCCGTCGAGGGTGTCTGGCACCGTCTTGCCAAAGCGCCGGGCTTCCCGCAATGCGGCTGCCGGAAACTCGTGCGACAGCCCATGAGAGGCGATGGCAAGCTCGATCGCCGTGCCCGCGGCTCCGGCCTCCGGCAGGATTCGCGTAACACGACCGATAGGATCGGCACGTGCGGTCGGCGGCTCGACAATCTCCGCTACGACGAGGTCACCGGACTTGGCCCCGCCTCGCGCGCTCGCCGGTATCACGATGCGGTGGCTGATCCTGCGATTGTCCGGCGTGATGAAGCCGACGCCCGACTCGAAAGTGAACTTGCCGGCTACCTCGCGGGTACGCCGCTCGAGCACCTCGACCAGCGTGCCTTCCTTGCGCCCGCGCGCGTCTTCGCCGGCAACCCGCACCGCGACCCGGTCGCCGTGCATGATCTGCCGCATCTGCCTATAGGCGAGGAAGACGTCATCACCTCCGTCCTCCGGCCGAAGGAAGCCGAAACCGTCCTTGTGACCGCTGACCGTGCCGACGACCAGCTGTAGCCGGTCAAGCAGGCAGTATTCCTCCGCACGGTTCAGCAGCAGCTGCCCGTCGCGCACCATCGCGCCGAGGCGCTTGGTCAGCGCCTGCCGGATGGCTCGATCCTTGACTCCGAGGCGGCCACAGAGGCCGTCGAAGCCGAGTGGCTGGCCAGCCTCGGACAACGCTTGCAGGATGAATTGCCGGCTCGGGATGGGGTGTTCGTAGCGCCCCGACTCCTCGCGGAAACGAGGATCACGATCCTGCCAACTTGAACGCTTTTTCATTGAAAGTCCTGATTTGACAACGGCGGCCTGCCTGCGTAGATTGCGCTGCCCTTACCGGGGACGAGCCCCGGACGCAACCTGTGCCCAGGTGGCGGAATTGGTAGACGCGCTAGTTTCAGGTATTAGTGCCGCGAGGCGTGGAGGTTCGAGTCCTCTCCTGGGCACCATTTGAACCCATCATCCGGCTTGAAGCCAACCCCGCGGCGAAATCGCCCCCCTCGGCGGGGCCCGGACGGGCTTGCCGGGGCATCCGAACTCCGTGCAGCGGCGGCCCCCGGGCCGGCCGACGGCGGCGGTCGGCTACAGGCCGAATGTGAGCCTGAGGCCATAGGTGCGCGGCGGCTCGATGAAAGCATCCGCATAGGGGCCGAACTGGCCGGTGGTCGTGGCCGCAAGCACCGCCTCGTCTTCGATGTTTCTGACCCACAAGCCGACGCTCCATCGCCCGTCGTTGGTGTAATACGTCAGCGCCGCATTCGACTTCGTATAGCTCTCCTGCTGGGTGCCACGGTTGTGGGCAAAGGTACCCCAGAACGAGCTCTCATATCGGGTCTCAACCCGCGCCCTCAGGTAGCCTCCGGCGAATCGGAAGTCGTGGTGGTAGGCCGCCGATGCGGTCCAGTCCGGCGCGTACTGTAGCGAATATCCAGCGAAGTCGCGGTCGTCGGAGCCGATGTCTATGTCGGGAGGTACCACGAACTTCTTGTTTCGGGCATGCAGGTAGCCGATTGACAGCTCCAGGAGGTCATCTTCGGTCGCCTGGAAAAGCAGGTCTAGCTGGTTGCCGTAGATCTCGACCTTCTCCGCGTTGAAGGTCGTCAATAGGGCGGTATTCAGGTTGAACGACTGCACCAGCAGGTCGCGGTAGTCATAGTAGAAGGCTTCGTCGTTGACCTGCAGCCGTTCGTCGAGGAAGCGGCTCTTGATCCCTACGGTGTACGCGATGAGGGTGGCTTCGTCGACCAGGTTGTCCTGGGTGGAAGTGGCCGGAAAGAGGTTGTAGGTCCCCGGCTGGTAGCCGGTCTGGATGGTCGAATACAACATCGAGCCCTGGTTGAGGTCGAATTCCACTCCCAGCTTCCAGTCGGCACGATCAAAATCCTGATCCGCCGTATACGGCTGGCCGAATGCGGTCGTGCCCGCACCCTGGCGGTTGTCGCTGCTGAAGCGACCACCGATGGTCAGGCGCAGCCGCTCTGAAGCGCCGTAGGTCGCCTCGCCGAAGGCCGCCGCGCCCTCGAGCCGGTTGCGATTGATGTTCGCCAGCGGGAAGCCGTTGACGATGAAACGGCCGTCATTGGTCACCCGATATGCATACAGGCCGGCAAGCCACTGCCAGCGCTCGCCTGCCGTGCCTGCCAGGCGTAGCTCGTGGGTGAACTGGTTGTAATGCGCCGACAGGAAGGAAGGCAGGTTCTCGAGCCAGTAGTCCGCGGCCCAGTCGAGGTAAAAGTACGACGGAATGTAGGTGAGGGTTGCGTCGCCGAAACTCCAGTCCAGCTGCGCCCCGATAACGAGGTTGTCGTAGTCCTGGCGACCTGCATCCGGCTCCGTCGCCGTGATGATGTCGTTCCACGGGTCGCTGGTGTCGAAGGCCGTCGGGTCGCCGTCGAAGGCACCGTCGTTATAGCCCCGGCGCACCAGGTTGGGTGACCGGCCATTCTTGCTGCCGCCGTGGACCCAGACGTAGACCGAGACGTCGTCGCTCGGCTCGTACAGTCCGGACAGACGCAGGGCGTAGTCATCCTTGGAATCCGCGCCAGTCCGCTGGTATCCGTCATGGCTGATGTAGTCGCCGGCGACGCGCAACGCAAACCGCTCGGTGGCCGGCAGGTTCTGCGCCGCCGTCACGTGAAACAAGGAATAGTTTCCGGACTCCAGCAGCGCCAGCGTACCCGGCTCCTGCGACGGTCGGTTGAAGGTCACGTTGACGGCGCCGCCGAGCGCACTGCGGCCATACAGGGTTCCCTGGGGGCCGGGCAACACCTCGATTGCGGCCAGGTCGAACAGGCCGACGCTGGTTCCCTCACGCGGAATGTAGCTACCGTTGAAGTTGAACGCTGTCGGTGGCTCGATGTTCGGAAGATCGAGCGTCGATCCTACGCCGCGGATGTAGATCTCCGTAGACGCGTTCTCCGCCTGGAAGCGTACCGACGGCACCAGGTTCTGCGCTGCCCGGATGTCGGTTACACCCGCTGCCATGAGCGTGTCACCCGCGAGCGCGGTGATGGCGGCCGGGGTCCGCTGCAGGCTTTCGCTGCGCTTCTGCGCAGTCACGACAACCTCCCCCAGTCGCACCTGCGCAGGCTCCTGCCAAGCCGACTGCGCCGCTGCAGAATCGTCCGCAAGCGCGGCAGCAGTGTTGCACAGAATCAAGACCGCCACCGACGGCACGATCAAACGGATCATCTGAACCTCACAAGACGTGGTAAACACCCGTGACTGGCGGGACGGGCGGCAATGTATGCCCGGACCATCAACAATGCGCCACGGCAAATACGGAGTTGAATGGCTGCTCAGGGCGCGGTTGGCATCTTCGGGCGGAGACTGCCTACCAGTGCACTCCGCGCAGCAGAGAAGCGAAAATGGCCGCCTCCGGCGTCGGCTTCGAGTCCTTCGGCTTGTCCTTGGCCCCGCCCTTGGCCGCGGCCGAATCCGGGAACATCTTGTAGGCAGTGTTCATCATCACCTCCGACACCCGCGGCGCGGCCAGATGCAGCATCTCCGAGAACAGCCCGAGGCGGGTCGCAATCCGCTTCGGGCGGTCGATAATCGCCTCGGCGACCATGTCCGCGGCCTCGTCAGGTGTCGCCACCGGCATCTGGTCGTAGATCTTGGTCGGCGCGATCATCGGCGTACGAACCAGCGGCATGTTGATGATCGTGAACGTAACGCCGCGGTCGGCGAGTTCCGCGGCGGCGCATCGGGTCCAGGCCTCCAGTGCCGCCTTCGACGATACGTAGCCGGCGAACCTCGGTGCGTTGGAAAGGACGCCGATCGACGAGATATTGACCACGTGGCCGCTGCCCCGCCCGAGCATCGAGGGCAACAGGGCCATGGTCAGGCGGATCGCAGCGAAGTAGTTGAGCTGCATGGTCCGCTCGAAGTCGTGGAAGCGGTCGTAGGACAGGTCGATCGAGCGGCGGATCGACCGGCCCGCATTGTTGACCAGTACGTCGACGCCACCGAACTTGTCCAGCACCTTGCTGGCAAATTCATCGCAGGCCTCAAGATTTGCGATGTCGCAGGCATAGACGTGCACCTCGCCCAGGTCGGCCAGCTGGGCCCGTGCCACCTCGAGCTTCTCGGGGTCGCGCGCAACGATGATCACCCTGGCGCCGGCCACCACGCAGCGCTCAGCCGCCGCCAGGCCGATGCCCGACGACCCGCCCGTGATCATGACCACCTTGCCGCGCACCGCGCCGGCAAGGCTGCGGTCAAGGGACAGATCCGGGTCGAGGTGGCGCTCCCAGTAGTCCCATAACCGCCACGCATAGTCCTCGAGCTGCGGCACGCGGATGCCGGCCTCGTCGAGCAGCCTCTGCGTCTGGGTCGAGTCGAACCGCGTTTGCCAGTTGGAGAACCTGAGCACGTCTTTCGGCATCTGCAGGTCGCGCAGGATAGTGTCGATCATCTGCTGCAGCGGCTTGTAGTGGGTCATCGACTTGGTCACGCCGCCCGGGATGAACTCGAACAGCTTGGGGTCGAGTCGGAAGGCCATGGTCGGCGCGTGCCCGGACTTGGCGAACAGGTTGAGTACCTCGCCCACCCGACGCTGACGCGGATCGGTGAGATGGAAGCACTCTCCGTCATGTCCGTCGAGGTGCGCGAGATGGTCCATGGCGTCGGCGACAAAGTCCACCGGCACCATGTTGATGTAGCCGCCCTCGAAGCCGATCAGCGGGAACCAGGCAGGCAACGTCTGCCGAAGCTTCTGGATCATCTTGAAGAAATAGTAGGGTCCGTCGACCTTGTCGATCTCGCCGGTTTCCGAGTGCCCAACGACGATTCCCGGCCGATAGACGCGCCACGGCACCTTGCAGCGCTTGCGCACCAGCGCCTCGGATTCATGCTTGGTACGGAAGTACGGGTGGTCCAGCCCGGTGGCCTCCTCGAACATGTCCTCGCGGAAGGTACCCCGGTACTGGCCGGCCGCTGCGATCGAGCTTGCGAGGTGGAAGCAGCCCGCCTTGACGTTCGCGGCAAACTGCAGCGCATGATCGGTACCGAGGACGTTCGCTTCGTCCTGCTCCTCAGCACCCGCCTTGAGGTCGTAGACGGCGGCGAGGTGGAACATGTGCCTGATCTTGCCCTTCAGGCGCTTGCGGTCGGCGGCAGACACGCCAAGGTTGGGCTCGGCCAGGTCGCCGGCAATCGGAATCACCCTGCGCGCACGCCGGCCCCACACCGACTTCAGCGCCTCGAACTTGGCCTTCGATTGCGGCCGGACCAGCACATAGACCATGCCGCTGCGCTCGAGCAGCCGCGCGACCAGGTGATGGCCGATGAACCCAGTGGCTCCAGTGACGAAATAGCTCATCTACAACTCCCCGCCGGGGACCCGTCCTGGCCCAGCGCCTCGGTTGATCGCGGGCCTGCAGCGGGAGCGCGCCCACGGCTGGCCGAACCGGTTATAGTTACCTCGTAAGCATAGCCCATCCCGCCCCAGAGCTTGATATGTCAGCCGAAAGAGAGCGCATGTCCGCGGTGGACACCGCGTGGCTGCGCATGGACCGTGCCACGAACCTGATGATGATCGTCGGGGTATGGATCCTCGACGAACCGCTCGATTTCGCCCGCTTCAGGCAGGTCATCGCGGAGCGGTTCCTCAAGTTCGAGCGGTTCCGTTACCGACCGGTGGACGACGTGGTTTCAGCCGCCTGGGTGCCCGACCACGACTTTGATCTCGACTCGCACGTGCGCCGGGTAGCCCTGCCCGCACCGGCAGGTAAACTCGAGCTGGAAGCGCTGGTCTCCGACCTGGCCGGGGTCAAGCTCGATCCGCGCCGGCCGCTGTGGCAATTCCAGTTTGTGGACAACTACGCCGGCGGTGCAGCGGTGATCATGCGCATTCATCACTGTTACGCCGACGGTATCGCCTTGACCCGGGTTTTCCTGTCGCTGACCGACGCCGGACGACAACCTGACCGGATCACCCGGCCGCCGACGACCGCAGGACACAGGTCGGCGATCCACCCTGGCCGGGCCCTGGGGCTCATCGGCCAGCTGCCCATTCCCGGCGCCGCCCTGGTCAGGACCGCGGTCACGGGAGGAGCCGACTGGCTCGGCAAGATCATCGACATGGCCCGCCATCCTGACCACGCCAACGACATGGCCCGCCATGCAATCGGGGCTGCGGCGGAGCTGATTCGCGTCGCAGCCCTTGCCGATGACCCACCGACACGGTTCAAGGGAAAGCTGGGCGCAAGGAAACTGGCCGCCTGGTCTGAACCCCTGCCGCTCGAGGAGGTGCGCGTGGTCGCGCGAGCCCTGGACTGCACCATCAACGACGTCTTGATGGCGGCCGCCGCTGGTGCGCTGGGTGGCTACCTGCGCGATCGGGGTGAGGACACTGCCGGGCTCAGCATCCGGGCGACCGTTCCGGTGAACCTGCGGGACGCACACCACGATGACGGCCTCGGTAACCAGTTCGGACTGGTGTTCCTGGACCTGCCGATCGGCATCCGCAATCCGCTGGAGCGAGTCGAGGCAGTTCGCCGGGGCATGTCAGGACTGAAGGGCAGTTACCAGCCGGTGCTGATGCTCGGACTCATGGCCGCGCTGGGGATGCTCGGAGAACCCGCCGAGAATGTCGCCATCAACCTGCTTTCGCAAAAGGCAACGCTGGTCGCCTCCAACGTGCCCGGTCCCGCGCACCAGCTATACGTCGCCGGCAGCCGTATTGCGCAACTGATGTTCTGGGTGCCCCAGTCGGGCGACATCGGCCTCGGCATCAGCATCCTGAGCTATAACGGCAAGGTCCAGTTCGGGCTGATCACCGACCGCAAGCGGGTGGCAGACCCGGGCGTCATCGCTGCGAGATTCGGTCGCGAATTCGAGTCGATCCTGCTCGCGGTTCTGCTCGGCCCCTACCTGCAGGCGGTCGCGTAGCGCCCGTCACTCGAGTTCGGCCTTTGCCTGCTCGACGTCCAGTCTCTCCATCGCGTCGGCGGGCTTGCAGGCCGCGGCTTTCCGGTACAGCTTGACAGCCTCGCCCTGCTTCTTCTCGCCCTCCAGCAGGAGCAGGCCGTTGCCGTACTCCATGTAGCCGATCGCAACCTGCGGATTCAGCTGGATCGCCTTCTCGAAATACTTGATCGCCTTGCCGCGGTCGGCACCGTAGGTCAGTCGCCCGGCGAGCGCACCGACCTTGTCAATGATCTCCGCATGGTAGGTTCCGAGCGCGATATGAGCGTCCGCATGCTTCGGTTCCAGTTTGATGACGGTCTCGAGCGCCCTTTGCACCTTGCCGCCGACGCCCTCTCCAAGCGCTTTGAGGACCGAGATGCGTTGCGCATACCTGCCCAGCGCAAACGCATAGAAATACCAGGCGTTCGCATATTCAGGCAGCTTTCGGCAGGCCTCTTCGCCGCGGGTCGCGGCATCGGTCAGGATGCGTACCGCGCGCTTGTCATCGTCCTCGAGGTAGGTGCAGTAGACAGCCGCTGCCTTGTTCGCCACCGACGCGCCGAACGGTCCCAGCTTCGCTCCCTGATCGGTCGCTTCCTGAAAATCACCGCGGTGGAAAGCGCGCCAGGCCTCCTGCAGTCGCGGCGCCAGGTCATCGAAACCACCCTTGAAGCCCGGGACCGGCCCATCGATCTTCGCGCCAGCCAGCCTGGCCAGAGCCGCCGGCTCCGGATAGGGCTCGAGATCGCCGGCGTGCAGGCGCGGCCAGGCCTTCTTGAGCGCAGCCCCGGCGTAGGAACAGGACTTCTGATCGTAGGGAAACTTACTCCACTGCGGGCCGGCCATGAGACTTCCTCCTGCGGCAAATACTGACGCGACATCACGCAGGCGCGACGACGCCGCAGATGCCGGAAACGGGTTATTCTTGGGGTCAAGGTAACGGTATCGAACCACGCGCGGCAAGGAGTGGATCATGGCTGTGAAGAAGAAAGGCAAGCTTGGCGGAGCCAAGTCCCGGCAGGAACGGGCCAAACGCGACACGAACCTGCTCTATTCCGCCAACCAGATCTGGTCCGCCGGGTTGGGCGCCATGTCCCGCGCGCAGTCGGGAAGCACCAGGTTCTTCGAGGAACTGGTGAGTGAGGGATCAAAGCTCCAGGGCAGCGCGCTGGACACGGCCCAGAAAGTCGTCATGCAGGCCTTCCAGGGCGCGCAGAAATCCGTCAACCGCCGTGTCGGCGACGTGAAGGGACAGGCCACCGAGACCTGGGACAATCTGGAGAAGATCTTCCAGACACGCGTCCAGCGGGCCCTGCACCAACTCGGCATGCCGACTGCGGAAGAGATCACCGCACTGACCCGCAAAGTCAACGAGCTCACCCACAGCGTGGACAAGCTCGCGCGCACCAGGCCGGTTCCCAAGAAGGCGGCACCGGCCCGCAAGAAGCCCGGCAAGGCGCGTGCGGGTAAGCGGACAGGGTCGCGCTCCGGCATCGTGCCGCCGGGTGGGACTTGATCGCGTGACCCACGCCAGGAGGCAGCCATGCTGACTCCGCAACTGGCAAGCAGACCTCGCCGCAACGGTGCGCGAGTCGCCGTTGCCCTGGCCGGCGGCGGTCCGGTGGGAGCATTCTTCGAGCTCGGTGCGTTGCAGGCGATTGCCGAGAGCATCGAGGGACTCGATCTCAACGACCTGTCCGGCTACGTCGGCGTGAGCTCAGGATCGATGCTGGCGGCCGGCCTGGCCAACGGCCTGAGTCCCCTCGATATTGGGCGGCTGATTATCACCAATGAGTCGCCGGAGTTCCGCGCTCATCCGGGAATTTTCCTGCACCCGGCCTACCGTGAATTCGGGCGTCGCATCGCGAAGATTCCGGGCCTTGCGCTCAAGGTGCTTGGTTACTATGCCCGCGCGCCGCTCTCGCGCAACCTCGCCGAAGTCCTCGACCCGCTCACCGCGGCACTGCCCAACGGTATCTTCGACGGCTCGCCGCTCGAGGAATTCCTGCGTAACGTATTCAGCACACGGGGTCGGACCAACGACTTCCGCAAGTTGAAGCGGCAGCTGTATATCGTCGCCACCGACCTGAACACGGGCGAGGCCGCACGCTTCGGGACGCCGGGCATGGACCATGTGCCGATATCGAGGGCAATCCAGGCCAGCACCGCGCTGCCCGGCCTCTACCCGCCCGTGGAGATCGACGGACAGGTGTACGCCGACGGCGCACTTCTGCGCACGATGCACGCCTCGCTGGTACTCGACGACGGCGCCGACCTGGTGTTTTGCATCAACCCACTGGTGGCCTATGACGCCTCGCGCGGCGGCCGCCACAGGCCGGATGGCGAGCTCATCGACCGCGGCCTCGCCGTAGTCCTGGGCCAGACATTCCGGTCGCTGATCCAGTCGCGGATGCTGGTCGGAATGGCGGGCTATGGTTCGCGCTTCCCTGAGGCCGACATCCTGTTGTTCGAGCCCGACCGGGACGACGCGCAGATGTTCTTCGCCAATGTATTCCGTTACGCCGACCGCCGGCGTCTGGTGGACCACGCCTACCAGCGAGTACGCGCTGATCTCAGGCGGCAGGCTGCCAGGCTGGAGCCGGTGCTGGCGCGTCACGGTTTGCGACTACGGCGATCAATCCTGCAGGACGAGCACCGCAGCTTCCACGCCTCACTCGAGCAGCAACGTCGCTCCAATTCGCGGGTACTGCAGGACCTCGACCGCACGCTCAAGCGTCTGCAGCGCCTGGTCAGCGAGCGGGCCTGACATTAGCAGCGGCATGGATCGCGAGGAAGTCAGGCAGCGGCTCGACGACCTGGTTTCCCGTTACCGCGAGACCGTCGGCAGGACCGCCAGTCAGCCGGGCCTGCAGGAGCGGGTACGCGCGCTTGCTTCTTTCCAGTCACGACGGCTGGCGGCGACCTATGCCGAGCTTCGTGCGACCGGACGCTACCGTGACGCGGTCGACTTCTTCCTGGCTGACCTTTACGGCCCCCATGACCTTAGCGATCGTGACGAGCAGGTCATTCGCGCTCTCGACAAGCTCAAGCGTTTCCTGCCGGCCGCCGCGCTGGATGCCCTGGTGCGGGCATTTGAGTTGCACGTACTGACGATCGAACTCGACGCCGCGACTGCAGCCCAGCTCACGGAGGAACGACAGCCCGATGCGATCAGCTACGCGGTCGCGTATCGGGCGGCTGGACATGCGGAGGATCGAGATCGACAGATCACCCTGGTGGACGATATCGGCAGGCTGCTGGACTCATTGGCGCAGCGGCCGGAGGTCGGCATCGCCATTCGAATCGCGCGCGGGCCAGCCCATGCAGCCGGATACGGCCAGCTGCAGGACTTCCTCGAGCGCGGCTACGCGGCATTCAAGCGAATGGGTGGAGCGACCGAATTCCTCGCAGTCATCGAGCGACGCGAACGTGAACTGATGCAGCGCTTGCTCTCAGGCGGCCACTAGCCACGAAAATGGGGACAGTCCCCATCTTCTAGTCGAAGGGGTGGCGCAGGATGATGGTCTGCTCACGGTCGGGGCCGGTCGAAACGATGTCGACCGGTACGCCGGCGAGTTCCTGCATGCGCGCAAGGTAGTCGCGTGCCTTGGCGGGAAGTTCGTCGTATGACCTCAGACCGACGGTGGACTCGGACCAGCCCGGCATTTCCTCGTAGACAGGCTCGCACTTGACGTAGTCGTCGGCCAGCAGGGGTGGGGTGTCACGGATGCCATCCGCGTAGCGGTAACCGGTGCACAGCCTGAGTGTGTCGAGTCCATCGAGGACGTCCAGCTTGGTGACACACAGTCCGGAGATGCCGTTGTTGAGCACCGAACGCTTCAGGGCAATCGCATCGAACCATCCGGTGCGCCGCGGCCTGCCGGTCACCGCGCCGAACTCCTGGCCAACTCGTGACAGGTGCCGCCCCGACTCGTCGAACAGCTCCGTGGGAAACGGGCCGGCGCCCACCCGGGTCGTGTAGGCCTTGATGATGCCCAGGACGTAGTCGATGTCGCGCGGGCCGAGGCCCGTACCCACCGCGGCGTTGCCAGCCACGGTGTTGGAAGAGGTGACGTAGGGATAGGTGCCGTGATCGATGTCGAGCAGCGCACCCTGGGCGCCCTCCAGCAGCACACTGCCACCCGCGTCACGAAGCCGCGCCAGCTCGAGACTGACGTCCCCGACCAGCGGCTTGACCCGCTCGGCCTGGACGAGCGACTCCTCGAGTACCTTCTGGAAGTCGATCGGCGCTTCCTTGAAGTAGTGCTGCAATACGAAGTTGTGGAAGTCGAGCACCTCGCCCAGCTTGGCCGCGAAGCGTTCGCGCTGGAACAGGTCGGCAACCCTGACGGCGCGCCTGGCCACCTTGTCCTCGTACGCCGGGCCAATGCCGCGTCCCGTCGTGCCAATCGCGTTGGCACCGCGCGCCCGCTCGCGCGCGAGGTCGAGCGCCACGTGCGACGCCAGTATCAGCGGGCAATTGGGACTGATCCTGAGACGCTCGAAGGCTGGCACGCCGCGGTCGGCGAGCATGTCCGCTTCTTTCAGCAGGGCCGGTAGCGACAGCACCACGCCGTTGCCAATGAAGCATTGCACGTGCTCACGCAGGATGCCGGAGGGGATCAGCGACAAGATGGTCTTCTTGCCATCGATCACGAGCGTGTGACCAGCGTTGTGCCCACCCTGGAATCGCGCTACACCCGCTGCGCGCTCAGTCAGCAGGTCGACGATCTTGCCCTTGCCCTCGTCGCCCCACTGGGCGCCGATGATGACGACAATCTTGCCCATCTCAGCAGACTCCTGCAGCGGCCGGCGGGCACGGCTTCATGAACGCACGACCCACAACAGCAGGACACCCGCGATCATGCTCGCGAGGCCGGCGATACGCAGTTGCTGGTCCGGCAGTCGTGAAAAGAGATCCATCACGCGACGGGTGCCCTGCGGATTTACGAAAGGCATGACGCCCTCGATCACGAGATATAGCGCGAACGCAGTCGCCAGGTCGAGCCAGTCGATCTGCACGGCGACTCAGCGGCCTGGCTTGTTCATATACCGGAAGAAGTCGCTATCCGGCGCGAGCACCATGACATCGTCGGCCTTACCCAGCGACTTCCGGTAGGCCTCGAGGCTGCGGTGGAAGGCGTAGAACTCCGGATGGCGCTTGTACACGCCCGAATAAATGGCCGCCGCTGTCGCATCGCCCTCGCCGCGAATCTTTTCCGCCTGGCGTGTCGCCTCCGCCAGCAGCTCCGTGCGCTCACGATCGGCTGCGGCCCGCACCGTCTGCGCCAGCTCGTCGCCCTCTGCGCGCAGTTGCGCAGCCTGGCGGGCGAAATCCTGCCGCATGCGGTTGAACACGGAGTCGAGCACGTCGTCGGGCAGGTCGATCTTCTTTACCCGTACGTCGACCAGGGTGATGCCCAGCTGCCTGACCGACTCGCCCGCTACATCGAGGATGTCGCCGATGAATTCGGCACGCTGTGCCGCCACGACCTGCTGGATGGTACGGCGCGCGATCACGCCCTTCAGGCCGTCCTTGACGATTTCCGCCAGCCGTCGAGCGGCCATCTCCTCGTCACCGTTGGTCGACTGGTAGTACTGGGCCACGTCACTGATGCGCCATTTCACGTAGAAGTCGACGTTCAGGATCTTGCCTTCGCTGGTCAGGAACTGCTCGGACGGATAGTTACGAGTCAGCACGCGGCGATCGAAGGTGCGGACGTTGTTCACGAACGGCACCATGACGTGCAGACCCGGGTCGTAATCCGCGCGCACGATCTCGCCAAAACGGAACTTGATGGCCAGCTCCGTCTCGTTGACCTGGAACAGGCTGTTCGACGCGACGACGAACACCGCGACGACGGCGATCAGCAGGGCGAGAATGCGATTATTCATTTCAACGCCCTCCCCGGCTGCGCAGGTCCGGTTGGCCCGCCGGTTCGACGGCGCCCTCGACCGGCAGTGACGGCGAGGACTCGATCGTCACAGTGCCGCTACGCGGTTGGCCGCGCTGCTCGATCAGTTTGTCGAGTGGCAGGTAGAGCATGTTGCCGGTGCCCTTCGTGTCGACGATGACCTTGGAGGAAGTGGCCAGCACCTGCTCCATGGTCTCGAGGTACAAGCGCTGGCGCGTAACCTCGGGCGCCCGGTCATATTCGACCGCCAGCGCGGCAAAGCGCGTCGTCTGGCCATCAGCCTCGGCCTCGACCCGCTCGCGGTAGGCACGCGCGCCCTCGAGTTGCGCAGCCGCGAGGCCCCGCGCTCTTGGCAGGATGTCGTTGGCGTAGGTCTGCGCGGCAAGGTTGGCGCGGTCGCGGTCCTCGCGCGCCTTGATCGCGTCCTTCTGGGCCGGAGCAACCTGTTCGGGGACGATTACGTCCTGCAGGTTGACACTGATGACCTCGATGCCGGTCTTGTAGGAAGCGATCGTCCGCTGGATCAGGTCCTTGGTCTTGGCGGAGATCTCCTGACGACCCTTCTCGAGCACGAACTCCAGCTTGCTCTGGCCAATAATCTCGCGGATCGCGCTCTCGCTGACCTCCTGCAGTGTGGCCTCCGGGTCGCGCACGCTGAAGGCGAACAGCAATGGATCGACCCTGCGGTACTGCACCGCCAGGTTGATCCCCACCAGCGCCTCGTCCTGGGTCAGCATCCGCGTCCGCTCCTCGAAGCTGCGGAATTCCGCGACGTTGATGACCAGTTTCTTCTCGATCGGCCACGGCAGGTGCCAGCGCAGTCCGGGCTGGGTGGTGCCGACGTACTTGCCGAAGCGCATGATGATGGCGCGCTCGGCAGCATCGATCTGGTAGATGCCGGTCAGGCCCCACACGGCCAGCGCAATCGGCACCAGGTAGCCAAGCTTGGGCGCCCGCGACCCGCCGCCCGCCGGCCCGCCGCCGACGGGACGCGGCCCCGACGGGCCGCCACCGAACAGCGATTTCAAGCGCTTCTGCAGGTTGCGCACGACCTCGTCAAGGTCGGGCGGACCTTGCTCCGGCTTGCGCTGCCAGGGATTTTCATTCTTGCCGGAGTCGTTCCAGGGCATATCGGTCGCTCAAAATAAGGGTAAAAATCAGGCCGGCACGGCTGCAACGGCAGGCGCCGATTCTACGAAGCCCACACCCGGCAAACAAGGCGAAACGCGGCTTGCAAAGTCGATGCCTTCACTTTCGCAGATCGACTCGAGCTCCGCCTGGGACGCTTCGGTCTCGATATTCCAGCCGCCGTCAGCCGCAATCAGGTCCCGCCGCACCAGGCCGTGCCGGTACAGGCGCGCACGGGCGCGGCCCTCGGCGGGGCGGAGCGACACGATGAAACGGCGCGCGAGTCCACCAAAGCGCTCGTGCAGGCAGGTCCGGACGTGTTCTGCGCCGTCTCCGGTGGCCGCGCTCATCCAGACGCGCACCGCCTGGCCGTCCGTGTCGCGTTCGATGCGCGCCGCCGCGCCGACCCGGTCGGTCTTGTT
The DNA here is from genome assembly GCA_963715485.1 of uncultured Gammaproteobacteria bacterium. Classification (GTDB taxonomy): domain Bacteria; phylum Pseudomonadota; class Gammaproteobacteria; order Steroidobacterales; family Steroidobacteraceae; genus SG8-30. Next base: position 1,783,160 of record OY970244.1, on the reverse strand, counting down.
GAAGACGGTCAGCGTGGGAATGGCCGCCGCCCCAATGCCGTCCAGCACCTCCTCGACCTGCGCCATCCTTTCCACCAGTTCAGGATCGGAAGCGTCGACGACGTGAATCAGCAGGTCGGCGTCTCGCGCCTCGAGCAGCGTGGAACGGAATGCGGCAACGAGTTCGTGCGGCAGGTCACGAACGAATCCGACCGTGTCGGCGAGCACGATCTCTGGGGTATGCGGCAACCTCAGCCGGCGCACCGTCGGATCGAGCGTGGCGAACAACTGGTCCGCCGCATAGGCGTCACTGCCGGTCAGCAGGTTAAAGAGCGTCGACTTGCCAGCATTCGTGTAGCCCACCAGGGCGATGGACGGCACGGGCACCCGCTTGCGGACCGCACGGCCGGTATCGCGGCGCCGCGCCAGCGCCTCGAGTCGCTCAGTGAGCGTCCGGATGCGGCGGCCGAGCAGGCGCCGGTCGGTTTCGAGCTGCGTCTCGCCCGGCCCGCGCAGGCCAATGCCCCCCTTCTGCCGCTCGAGGTGGGTCCAGCCACGCACCAGCCGGGTGGACAGATGCCTCAGTTGCGCCAGTTCCACTTCAAGCTTGCCCTCGGCGCTGCGTGCACGCTGGGCGAAGATGTCGAGGATCAGGCCGGCACGGTCAAGCACACGCCGGCCGGTCAGTCGTTCCAGGTTGCGCTCCTGGCTCGGTGCCAGGGGATGGTCCACCAGGATGACCTCCGCTGCGTTTTCCTCGGCCCGCACACGGATTTCCTCCGCCTTGCCGCTGCCGACGAAATAGCGGGGCTCGGGAGTCCGTCTCGATCCGGTGATAGTCGCCACCGGCACGGCGCCGGCGGACCGCGCCAGTGCCTCGAATTCACGGACTTCTTCCTCGCTGACTGGCGCGCCCAGACCCAGCCGGACGAGCACCGCGCGCTCGCCGGCGTCAGGACGTTCTATCAACGAGGCCTCCAGTGAACGACCGGGGCGATGTCACTCCGTCTCGCCTTCCTTGACTTCACCGTCTTCCTGCGACGGCAGGCGGACGTTGCGAGCCGGGACGACGGTCGAGATGGCGTGCTTGTAGACCATCTGGCTCACGGTATTCCGCAGCAATACGACGAACTGGTCGAACGAGTCGATCTGGCCCTGAAGCTTGATGCCGTTGACCAGGTAGATGGATACAGGAATGCGTTCCTTGCGCAAGGCGTTCAGGAACGGATCCTGCAGCGACTGACCTTTGGCCATCTCGTTATCTCCTTGTTATTTCTAAGAATTTTTCTATGCCAACACGACAATCATGAGGCAACCTTCCTTGGTGCTGTGACCTGTGTCGCCGGACAAAAAGTCTCCGGCGAAGCTTGAAATATTAACACAGGGGGCCTTCCTGACCCGCCTGTGCGTTGAGCCACGACTCCACCCTGGCCATTATTTGGGCCGACGAGCCCGAAACAAGGGGGTCGTACCATTCCGCCTCCGGCTCGGCCCTGAGCCAGGTCAACTGCCTCCGGGCGAGCTGCCGGGTGGCCACCTCGGCCTGTCTGGCTGCTTCCTCTAGCGCGCACTTTCCTTCCAGATGATTCCACAACTGCCGGTACCCCACTGCTCGAATGGACGGCAACTCCGGCCCCAGGTCGCCACGCTGGTAGAGACTTCGAACCTCGTCGAGCAGCCCGAGTTCCATCATTCGGGCGAATCGACCGACGATGCGCTCAGCCAGCGCCTCGCGGTCGCCCGGCGCGAGGACCAGCTTCAGGTCACCTCGCCGGGTGGCTCGCCGGAGATTCTCACGCCGCCGTGAGCTGACCGTCTCCCCAGTCAGCTCGATGACCTCCAGGGCGCGCTGGATCCGTTGCCGGTCGTTTGGCTGGATCCCGGCCGCTGCAGCCGGATCCAGCCCCGCAAGCTCCGCGTGAAGGGCCGGCCAACCCATTGCAGCCGCCCGTTCGTCGATGCGGCGGCGAAGCTCGGGATCCGCCATGGGCAGTTCTGCCAGCCCGGACTGGAGGGCGCGGAAGTACAGCATCGTCCCACCGGTAAGCAGTGGAATGCGCCCGCGGCGCCGAATGTCCGCCATCACCGCCCGCGCATCGAAGAGGAACCGCCCGGCCGAATACCGCTCGGCAGGGTCGAGGATATCCACCAGGTGATGGGGCGCCCGGGCGCGAACGGCCAGGTCGGGCTTCGCGGTGCCGATATCCAGGCCGCGGAACACCATTGCGGAATCCACGCTGACGATCTCGACCGGCAGTCTGGTGGCCAGTTCGACCGCAACATCGGTCTTGCCGGCGCCGGTCGGACCCATCAGGAGAATGGCCGGACCTTCCACGATCAGCGGCCGCGCAAGAACAGCCGGTCAAGTTCCTCGAGCGATACCCGCGTCCAGGTCGGCCGGCCGTGATTGCACTGGTCCGCGCGATCGGTTTTCTCCATCTCGCGCAGCAGGGCGTTCATCTCGGCCAAGGTCATGCTGCGGTGCGCGCGAACCGCCGCCCGGCAGGCAATGCTCGCGAGCAGTTCATTCTGCTTCTCGACGATCCTGTGGGTGGCGCCATGCTCGGCGAGGTCCGACAGCGCATCGCGAAGCAGCGCCCCCGCATCGCAGGCGGTCAGCACCGCTGGCAGCTCGCGAACGGCGAGTCGCTCGGGCCCCAGCCGGTCGATGACCAGCCCGGCCTCGGCAAGCTCGTCGGCGTGCTGCTCGGCAAGGACTGCTTCCTCCTCGTTCACTGCAATCACCGCGGGCACCAGCAACGCCTGCCGCTCGGCGCGCCCGGACTCGAGCCCGGCCTTCAGCCGTTCGTAGATGACCCGCTCGTGTGCTGCATGCATGTCCACGAGGACGATGCCGTCCGCAGTCTGGGAGAGAATGAAGATCCCGTGCAGCTGCGCCAGCGCATAACCGAGCGCAGGCATATCGCCCCCGCCAGCCGCTCCGGTCTCTTGCTCCGACGGAAGGTTCTGCGCCAGTCTGGTCCAGTCGCCGGCACCCGCGGGCGGGCGTGGTTCCCCGAGCCCCAGCCCCGGCTGCGGCAGGCTGGTCGGGCCCAGCAAGGACGTAGTGCTGGCCGAACCGCTGCTGGCGCTATCAGGACGCGTGGCCGCCAGCGCCCGCTCCACGCCACGGAAGACGAAGTCGTGCACGTGCCGACCGTCTCTGAACCTGAGTTCCAGTTTCTGGGGATGGGCGTTTACGTCGACCTGCGTGCCGTCCAGTTCGAGGTACAGGACATAGGCGGCCTGGCGACCTCCGTACAGCACATCCTGGTAGCCGAGCCGGACTGCATTGCCGAGCAGGCGGTCGCGGACCATGCGCCCGTTGACGAACAGGTACTGCTGGTCTGCCTGTCCGCGCGCGTAGGTCGGCAAGCCAAGCCAGCCGGACAACCTGAGCCCGGCAGACTCGTGCTCGATATACACGGAATGGGAAATGAACTCGGCCCCGACCAGGCGCGCGATTCGCTCTTCCTGGCCGATCCGTTCACCAGCCGATGGCAGCGAAAAGACCTGACGCCGGTTGTGCGTCAGGGTGAAGCCGGTATCGAAGCGGGACATGGCCAGCCGGGTGAGCGTACGCAACACGTGTTGGTATTCGGTCGACTCGGTACGCAGAAACTTGCGACGCGCGGGCACGTTGTAGAACAGGTCACGAACCTCGACCGTCGTTCCGGCAGGATGCGCCGACGGACGCGGGACGGAGATCACCCCGTCAACCGCCTCGACCTCGGCTGCCCTCCCGCCAGGGACCGCCGAGGTCAGGGTGAGTCGCGAAACGGAGGCAATCGACGGCAGCGCTTCGCCCCGGAAGCCGAGTGAGCTCACACCTGCGAGATCGTCGAGCGAGGCAATCTTGCTGGTGGCGTGACGCGCAAGTGCGAGCGGTAGCTCGTCGGCATCGATTCCTCCGCCGTCGTCCCGGACCCGGACCAGGGCTATGCCACCGCGCTCGACGTCCACCGCCACCCGGCAGGCACCGGCGTCCAGCGCATTCTCGACAAGTTCCTTGACCACCGAAGCCGGCCGCTCGACGACCTCGCCGGCGGCGATCTGGTTGACCAGGTTGTCTGGCAATTGACGGATTGGCATGAGATAGGAGTGCTGGATGGTCCCGGCCCGAGACAAGTGTGCCCGACCGGCGGGCGACCTGCCCGCTCCCCGCCCTTGACAGAGGCGGTCAGGTGCCGCTGGCGACCGGTATCTCGAGCACCGTGCCGGCGATCAGCGCGTTGCCGGCCAGGTTATTCACGCGCTGCAGCGACTCCACACTGACCGCGTAACGACTGGCGAGTTCCGTCAGCGACTCCCCGACGCTGACGACATGGCGCAGGGGCTTGCCGCGCTCCAGCGCCGCAAGCCGCGCCACGCGGGTGCCTGGAGGTGGATTGTCGTAGAAGTAGCGACGCAGGCCGGAATGTATTGCAGTGGCAACACGGGCCTGGTGCACGGGATCCCGGAGTCGCTTCTCTTCCGTTGGATTGGAAATGTAGGCGGTCTCGATCAGTATCGACGGAATATCCGGCGAGGTCAGTACGATGAGGCTGGCATGCTGAACATCGCTCTTCTTCAGGTCGCCGACCCGGTCGAGTTCGGTCAGCACGTTGGCGGCAGCCTCGCGACTCGCGCTGATGACGGCATTCTGCGAAAGATCGAGCAACACCGAAGCAAGCACGTCACCCTTGTCATCGAGCGAAACGCCACCGATGAGGTCGGCGGCGTTCTCGCGGTCCGCCAGCCACCGGGCCGCCTCGCTGCTCGCCCGCCCGGAGGAGAGCACATACACCGAAGATCCGCGCACTGAACGATTTACGAAAGCGTCTGCGTGAACCGACACGAACAGGTCGGCCTGGTTGTCCCGGGCTCGCTTCAGGCGCTGGCGGAAGGGAACGAAGTAGTCGCCGGTACGAGTCAGGATCGCACGCATCCCGGGCTCCCCGTTGATGCGGTCGGCGAGCAGCCGCGCCACCTTCAGGGCCACGTCCTTCTCGCGGGTGCCACCCTTGCCGATGGCGCCGGGGTCCTCGCCGCCATGTCCGGCGTCGACGGCAACCACCAGGTCTCGCTCGCCGGTAGGCGCGTGCGGCGCGACAACCGGCCGCGGGGCGCTGCTGGTGACCAGGTCGACGACCAGGCGATGGCCATAGGACTCATTGGGGGTAGTCAGGAACCCCCTTGGCTCGGCCCGGCCCCCGAGGTCAAGCACGACCCGCAGGGTGCCGCCTGGCTGCGCCCCGGTCCGCACGGCGCGCACCACCCCGGTCGCCGTTGGCATCGGGATGCGCGATTCGTCGAGCGTCGCTTTCTCGAGGTCGATCACGACGCGATCCGGCCCTGACAGCGTGAACAACTGGTAGCGGACCGGCTCGCTGAGATCGAGAACGAGCCGCGTGGAGTCCGGACTTGCCCAGATCCGCAGGTCGCGGACCTGCACTGGCGAAGCTGCCAGGGCATTACCCGCGAGAGCGGTGAGCAGCACGAAGGCAAATGTGCGCATGACGGCCAGTGGGTGCAGCCCTGATTGCTGCACAATGTACGGGTAGGAGGACTTTATTTCAAGTCTTTCAGCAAGATACACGTGATTTCTCGGGCCCGACTTATTTAACGGAACCCGTGTGGGTAGAATCGCCGTCCCGCCAGGCCCGGACTCGTGTAACCCAGTCACGCCCAGCGTGGCTTCCCGGCACGATCTTGATCCGTCGACCCGAGTCGAAATAATCGATTTCGCAGGCCAGGTCCGCCGTGCCGACCGCGCGGCCGCAACGCTCGGGCCACTCGACCAGGCTGATCCAGGCGTCATGCCGCAGGTCGCGATAACCGAGCGCCTCCAGGTCGTCCGCGCCGGCCAGGCGATACAGGTCGAAGTGCAGCAGCTTGCGGCCACCCACCTCGTAGGGCTCAACCAGGGTGTAGGTGGGGCTGCGAATCGCGGCCGTCACGCCCAGGGCCCGCAACAGGGCACGCGCGAGGGTGGTTTTTCCGGCCCCGAGTTCGCCGGCCAGGGTCACCAGCAAGTCATGCGTTCCGCCAGGAGCGGTGCGCGCCAGCGCCGCGCCGAGGTCACAGGTCTCCCGCTCGTCGGTCAACGCAACAGTCAGGCCGGATTCACACATGCTCGCAACTGCTGCAGCAGGTCGGAAGCCAGCACGCCGCGCATCCCCGCACTCGCCGCAAGGTCGCCCGCGTGAGCGTGCACCCAAACCCCTGCCACCGCCGCCAGTTCGAGGTCCTGGCACTGGGCTGCGAGCCCGGCAACGACTCCGGTCAGGACGTCGCCCATGCCCGCTGCCGCCATTCCCGGATTCCCGGCGTCGCAGACCCACGTTTGCCCGCCCGGTGCCATGACCAGGCTGCCCGCCCCTTTCAGCAATATCACGCCACCGTAACGCTCGGCCAGACCCTTCACCGCCCCGAGCCGATCCGCCTGTACGGCGGCGGCGCTGCTTCCGAGCAGCCTTCCCGCCTCGCCAGGATGCGGCGTCAGGACCCACCGGGCACCGCGCGATGGCGACCTCGCCAGCAGGTTGAGCGCATCGGCATCGACCACCAGCGGCTTGCCCGAGGCCAGTGCCGCTTCCAGCAGTCCCCGCGACCAGTCCGACTGGCCAAGCCCGGGCCCTATCGCGACCAGGTCAGACGCAGCCATGAGCGGCCTCGCGGCCGCCCCCGAATCGATCCCATGGCAGATCAGTTCGGGACAGCCGCCAACGATGGCGGCAAGATTCTCCGGACGGGTCGCGACCGTCACCAGACCGGCGCCGACGCGCAATGCGGCTTCTGCCGCCAGTCGCACTGCACCCGGCATGCCTTCTCCTCCGCCGACGACCAGGACCTTGCCATTCTCACCCTTGTGCGTGCCGCGCCGGCGCGCAGGCAGTGCTTTCGCGACCTCAGCGGGGCCTGTGCGCACCAGCACCGGCGGTCCGGCCACGCCGGACTCGCCGACCCCGAGCCCCGCGAACGACAACGCGCCGACATGATCCGGCGCGGCGCCGAGAAACAGGCCGGACTTGAGCCCGACGAAGGTGATGCTGCGGGTCGCGCGGACGGCGCAGCCCATCACCGCACCGTCGTCGGCATTCAGCCCGGACGGAACATCCAGCGACAGCACTGGCCTGCCACAGGCGTTCACGGCCTCGATGCACGCGGCGAAGGTACCGCTGACTGCGCGATCGAGGCCGGTGCCAAGCAGCGCGTCGACCACCACGTCACAACCTGCGAGGGCCTGCGGGTCGAAGGACTCCGCGACACCGCCGGCCGCTGAAAAATCGGCATGGGCACGCGCCGCGTCGCCGATCAGGCGAACGACATCCCCGAGCGCTACAGTCAGGACCGTGTAGCCAGCGGCGCGCGCCAGGCGCGCCAGGACGTAGCCATCGCCGGCGTTGTTGCCGGCGCCGCACACCACCGCCAGCCGCCTCGCCGACGGCCAGCTTTCGCCGAGCAAATCGAGCGCGGCCTCGCCCGCACGCGTCATGAGCGTGTAGCCGGCGATGCCGAGCTGCTCGATGGCGTGGCGGTCCATGGCCCGCACCTGCCCGGCCGAATAGACGTTGCGGGGCAGCCTGTTCATGTGCCTGATTATACTGGCGCGGCTTGGGTTACCGTGCCGTTGAATGACGCAGGCCTTTTCGATACAGCAGCTCGCCGCCATCAGGGCGCGTCTGACCGGACTCGCCCGGGACCTGGGCTTCCAGCAGCTCGGCGTCGCCGGCGTGGATCTCGCCGAGGACGAGGCGCGCCTGGAGCAATGGCTCGCCGAGGGCCGGCACGGCGAGATGCATTTCATGGCCCGGCACGGCCGCCTCCGAAGTCGCCCGGCCGAACTGATTCCTGGCACGGCGCGAGTGATCTGCGTGCGCATGGACTGCTTGCCGCCGGACGCGGTGCCGGCCGAGGAGATTCTGGCCGACCCAGGCAAGGCGTACGTCGCCCGTTATGCGCTGGGTCGGGACTATCACCATATCGTGCGCAAGCGGCTGCAGAAATTGGCCGACGCGCTCGTGGCCGAAATTGGCCCGTTCGGCTACCGGGCCTTCGTCGACTCGGCTCCGGTGCTGGAAAAGCCGCTTGCCCGCAACGCCGGTCTCGGCTGGATTGGCAAGCACACCAATCTGATTAACTCGCGCGCCGGCTCGCTGTTCGTGCTGGGTGAGTTGTTCACCGACCTGCCCCTGCCCGTGGACACTCCAGAGGCGGATCATTGCGGCAGCTGCAGCGCCTGCCTGCCTGCCTGCCCGACCGGCGCGATCACCGCCCCGTACCAGCTCGACGCACGCCGCTGCATTTCCTACCTCACCATCGAGTACCACGGCGTGATCCCCGAGGAATTCCGTGCGCTGATGGGCAACCGGGTATTCGGTTGTGACGACTGCCAGCTGGTGTGCCCGTGGAACAAGTTTGCGCAGCAGGCCCGGGACCCGGGATTCAAGGCCCGCAACGGGCTCGATGGCGCGGAGCTGGCGACGCTGTTCCGCTGGACTGAAGCGGAGTTCCTGCGCCGGACCGAGGGCAGTGCCCTGCGCCGGCTGGGTTACGGGCGCTGGCTCAGAAACCTGGCGATCGCGCTCGGCAACGCACCCGGAGCGGCTGCCGTCGTCCTGGCGCTGCGCGAACGCGAGGAACATCCGGACGAAGTCGTACGCGAGCACGTCCGCTGGGCGCTCGCGCGGCATGCGTCAACAGGTAATGGGGAGAGGTAATGGGGACAGCCCCCATTTCCCGCAATTGCCGTTTCCCGGTCGGCCCCTCCTGAGCAGGGCTCACTCCAGTTCGACGCTGACGTTGTCAATCAGACGCGTACGGCCGAGCCGCGCAGCCACCAGCAACACCAGTTCACCGTCGCCCGGTTGCGGTGGTTGCAGGTCCCTGGCGTTGCGAATCGTGAAATAGTCCGGATCGAACCCGGCCGAGCGGAGTTCACCCAGGGCGGACGCCTCGATCTCGAGCCACTGCCGCTCGCCGCCGATGATCCGGCGGCGGGCCGCGACCAGCGTGTCATGCAAGGTGCTCGCCCGGCGGCGTTCGCCCGCAGACAGGTACTGGTTGCGGGAGGACAGCGCAAGGCCGTCCGGTTCACGTACGGTCGAGCCGGCGATGATCTCGATCGGCAGACACAAGTCGCGCACCAGCCTCTGGACCAGCAGCAGCTGCTGGTAGTCCTTGCGCCCGAAAACTGCAAGGTCCGGCGTGACGATGTTGAACAGCTTGGTCACTACCGTGGCAACACCGGAGTAAATGCCCGGGGCGCAATTCGCCCTCCAGGACAGCCGCCAGCGACGGCACGTCAACGACGGCGCCCTGTTCCATGCCGGCGGGGTAGATTTCCGCAGCATCCGGTGCAAAGACGAGCTGGGCTCCACCTTGCGCCACCGCCTGGCAATCGCGTTCCAGCGTGCGCGGATAGCGATCGAAGTCCTCTAGCGGTCCGAACTGCATCGGGTTGACGAATATGCTGACGATCACCCGATCCGCGCGTTCGCCCGCCAACTGCACCAGGCTGAGGTGTCCCTGGTGCAGGTTTCCCATCGTTGGCACGAACCCGACGGTCAGGCCCTGGCGGCGCCAGGCGGCGACCCGCGCGCGGACCTCGTGGACAGCATGAAGAGTCTCCAACGCGGCCTCAGAAGCAGTGCTCGGAGGCTGGGTAGGAGCCGTCCTTGACCGCGCGAACGTAGGCCTCGAGCGCCGCCAGTGGGCTCGCCGCGCCTTCCATGAAGTTCCTGGTAAATCGCGGCTTGCGCCCCGGGGTCAGGTCGAGGATGTCGTAGAGCACCAGCACCTGGCCGTCGACATCGGGCCCGGCGCCAATGCCGATCACCGGGACGTCCAGGGCCTCGGTGATCGCCGCGCCGAGCGCTGCTGGCACGCACTCGAGCAATACGATGTCCGCACCCGCATTCTGCAGGTCCTTGGCGTCACGAAGCATCTGCTCGGCGGCTTCCGCTTCCCGTCCCTGCACGCGAAAGCCGCCGACCTTGTGCACGGACTGCGGGCGCAACCCGATGTGGGCGCAGAGCGGGATGTCGTGGCTTGCCAGGAACTCGACGATTCCAAGCTGTCCGGCCCCGCTCTCCAGCTTGACCATCTTGGCGCCGCCGTCCTGCATCAGCCGCACGGCGTTGCCGAGCGCCTGGTCGCGAGTGGCATAGCTCATGAACGGCATGTCGGCGACCAGGAACGGGCGTCCCAGGCCGCGGGCAACCGCGCGGCTGTGATAGACGATGTCGTCCATTGTGACCGGGACCGTCGTCTCATGACCCTGGATCACCATGCCGAGCGAATCGCCCACCAGCACCACGTCGACACCGGCCATGTCAACCAGCATGGCGAAACTTGCATCGTAAGCCGTGAGCCACGCGATCTTCTCGCCGGCGGCCTTCATCTTGTGCAGCGAGCTCATGTTGACCGGTGGGCGGGGCGCGCCGCGCTGTTCTAGTTGCGTGTACATGGCTGGTGCCTCTGAACGTGAGAGAGTCGTCGCAGATCGCCTGACAATCAACCGCCGCGGGACTCAGGACTTGATCGGGTTGAAATAATGACGGCCGCGCTGGGTCCGGCGAATAGCCTCGAACAACTCCTCGAAGTCGCGCGAATCGCTGACCGGGTCGATGGCAGCGGCATTGACGATGAGCAGCGGTGAGGCGGTGTACTGGTGGAAATAGCGAGTATAGGCGTCGACCAGCTTCTCCAGGTACCCGGCCTCGATGTACTTCTCGTAGCGAATGCCGCGACGGGCTATCCGCTCGAGCAGCACGTCTACCGGCGCCTGCAGGAACACGACCAGGTCGGGCCGCGGGGCATCGACAGACATGCGCCCATAGACCTGCTCGTAGAGCGCGTACTCCTCGTCGTCCAGCGTGATGCGCGCGAACAAACGGTCCTTGTCGAGCAGGTAGTCGGCGACCCTCAAGGGCGCAAACATATCCTGCTGCCTGAGTTCCTGCAGCTGACGCGCGCGCTGGAACAGGAAATAGAGCTGGGTAGGAAAGGCGCCCGCACGCGGGTTCTTGTAGAACCGCTCGAGAAACGGGTTCTCGTCGGCCTGTTCGAGGATCGATTCCGCGCCCACGGCAGCTGCGAGCTTGCGCGCCAGCGTAGTCTTGCCTACGCCGATCGGCCCCTCCACTACGACGAGGCGATGCGGCCACTGTTCGGAAGTCTGATCGGTCACGCCTTACTCACTGCGACAGGGGCGCAAGGCCCCGGTTTTCGACGCACCGGAGCAGGGCCTCGACACGCCCTCTTCCCGGAATCCACAGAGCCGGAGCGAACTCGGCCAGAGGATACAGGACGAAATCACGCTCATGCACGCCCGGATGCGGGAGGCACAGCCCCGGTTCGGAACGCTCCTCCGATCCCAGCAGCAGGAGGTCCAGGTCGATCTTCCTCGGACCCCATCGGATCGCCGGGTCCGAGCGGCCCATGGTGCGCTCGAGCGACTTGAGTTCGTCGAGCAGTTGGCGTGCGCCAAGCCGCGTCAGGAACCCCACAACCGCGTTGACGAAATCAGGCTGGTCCTGCGGACCCATCGGGCGCGAGCCCCACAGGCGCGAGCGGGAGACGAGCCGTGAGTCCCGGATCCCCGACAGCCCCCGGATGGCAGCCTCGACCTGCGAGGCAGGATCATCAAGGTTGCTGCCTAGCGCGACATAGGCCGGCCGCCAGCGCAACATGAGGTCAGGCCGGCGGGTTCGCCGCCGGTTTACGCCGGCCGCGGCCGCCCCGCCGTCGCCTGCGCTTACCCGGTTGGCCCTGCCCGGACTCGATCGGCATCCCCTCGACCCGCTCGATGCGCTCGTCGTGGGACAGCTCCTGGATTTCCGTCCACCATTGCGCCAGCGACGGATCCTCTGCGCCGGCCTGGGCGCGTAGCAGCAGGAAGTCGTAAGCGGCGCGGAATCGCGGGTGGGTCAGCAACGCCAGGGCCTTGCGGCCAGATCGGCGGTGAAACCTGGGCTGCAGCGCCAGCATCTCCCGCATGGGTATCGAGTAACGCTTGGGCAGGCTGATGCGCCTGACCTGCGTCGAAACGACCTCGTCGCAGGCTTCGGCAATCGCCAGATTGGCCGGAACGCCCTGGTCGAAACGCCGCTGGGCTGCCACCGAGATCGGCCCGAACAGCAACACGGCGAACAGGAACATCGGGGTCAGCGTACGCCCGTCGGCGGCACGTTGATCGGTCGACTCGAGTCCCGCACGCAGCAAGCGGCTCGCCATGCCGTCCGGCTCCGCGGCAAGATGGCGCGCCGTAGCGGGGAACATGTGCTCGAACATCCTGTATTCGACCAGAAGCTCGAAGGCGCGGCGCGCGGAGCCACTAAGAAACAACTTCTGAGCCTCGTCGAGCAGCCTTGCCGGCGGGACACCATCGATCAGCCCGGCCAGCCCGGGAATCGGATCCCGGGTAGCCGGGTCCATCGAAAAACCAAGCTTGGCCTGGAACCTGACGGCCCGCAGCATGCGCACGGGGTCCTCGCGATAGCGCGTTTCCGGGTCGCCAATCAGACGCAGGACCCGGGCCTCGACGTCGGCAAAACCGCCCGCGTAGTCCCAGATCGAGAAGTCATGGATATTGTAGTAGAGGGCGTTACAGGTGAAGTCCCGGCGCCAGACGTCCTGGTCGATCGTTCCGTAGATGTTGTCCCGCAGGAGCCTGCCTCGATCGTCGAGTACGCGCCGGTCGTCCGGCTCGGCAGCCAGTTCCGCCTCGATCTCGGCATCACCCTCGCCTTCCTCGATACTACCCTCGTCGTCGGGCTCCTCACCCTCGTGCTCGGCACGAAAAGTCGCGACCTCGATGATGTGATCGCCGAAGCGCACATGCGCCAGCCTGAAGCGGCGACCGATCAGGCGGCAATTGCGAAACAGGCTGCGCACCTCGTCGGGCGAGGCGTCGGTCGCCACGTCGAAGTCCTTGGGCGTGATGCCGAGCAAGATGTCGCGCACGCACCCGCCGACCAGGAAACCCTGGTAGCCGGCATCCTTGAGGCGGTACAGGACCTTCAGCGCGCTGGAAGCGATGAGAGAGCGCGATACCGCGTGGTCAGGGCGCCCGATGATGACCGGCTCATGTGTCCGGTTGGGTGAGTCGTTCAAAAAGGATGGGGTCCGCTTGTGGTCGAATCGAGGGCCTATATAATACACGCCCCGTCCGGCAGGCCCGCACGGGGCTTTTCGTTCTGCGCTCCCATCGTCTAGAGGCCCAGGACACAGCCCTCTCAAGGCTGGTACGGGGGTTCGAATCCCCCTGGGAGCGCCATTCACTTGGCATGTAAGGTCTCAGGACTTCGCTGACACGCCGGCGGCGTCCTTTTTGGCCAGGAGCCGCTCGTATGGGGTCTGCTCATTGAGAGCTCCGTGGGGTCGGTGGAAATTGTAATAGTCCTCCCACTCGCGGAGTTTATCGTTGAACAGGTGGATATTGTCGGCAATGCCGTCCTTGTCCAGCAGCTGGTAGAACTCCTGGTCATCCACCCGGTGTGAGCGCTCGACCTTGCCGTTCAGGTGCGGTGACCGGGGCCGGATATAGACGTGGCGGATGTCGTGCTCTTCCAGGTGCCAGTGGAAGCGCGACTGGAACTCGGCGCCATTGTCGGTCTGGATGGCCAGCACCCGGAAGGGAAGCCGTCGGATGACCTCGTCGGCGAAGCGGATCGCGGAGGTCTGGTTACAGCTATCGTAGATCTTGAGTACCCGGATGCGGGTGCAGTCGTCGATGGCCGTGAACTGATAGAGGCGCTTGCGGGTGCCTGCGATTCGCTCCAGGAACTTCACGTCCAGCTGCAGCCGATGCCCAGGCTGTGGCTTCTCATAGCGGTGCCAGGGGCGGCTCGTGGGACGAGGCTTCTGATTGGCTGGCAGCCGGCGCATCCCATGATCGACCAGGATGCGGTGCACGGTGGAGCCCGCGATGGTCACCTGGTGAAAGCGCTGCAGGTAGCTGGCAATCCGGCCGGGACCGAAGTGGTAGCGTTCCCGCAGGTACAGGACCTTGGAGACTATCGTGCGGGAGGTGGCCCGCGGGGAATGGTGCGGGGTTCGTGGTCGGTCGCATAGGCCGGCCTCGCCACGGCTTTTGTACCTGGCTTTCCACTTGTAGAAGGTCTGGCGAGAAAGACCGAAATGCCGACAGGTCTGGGAAACGCTCCTGGGCATCTCATCGGCCTGGCGCAATAGCTTCAACCGCCAGGCAACCATGCGATGCTGTTCTGACTTCGTCATGGGCTCTACTCCTCAATCGAGAAGGGAGCCAGAATGTCAGCTTAGTCCTGGGACTTCACACCACGACCGTAAGGGATGAGAACCCTCGTAGAGGGTTCGACGAGCGGGCGCAATAGTGCTCGCGAAGGACCGCGTCGCGCCTGGCGCGGCGCGGGTCCCGAGCCACCGGGCGAGGAACGCGGGCCACCGGCCCCGGCAAATTCTCTGGGAGCGCCAATTCCTCAATCAGCTCATCGACCGCCAAGCCGTATCCGTCGCGCGCGGCCAGAAGCCATGACCGGGCAGCGTGTCGGAGAATTGTCGCCTGCTGTCGCGTACCAGAAGAAAAGATCCCGCGGACCTTGCGGTCCGCGGGATCGTAGTTGAGTTGTCGTTATCTACGTTGTCGTTGTGTCGGGCTTACGGCGCCACCGGCGGCACCGGCGGCACCGGCGGCACGTCGATGGTCGACTTCGTTGGCGCCGGACCCACGAAGATGCCTGGTACCGTGCAGTCATCCCCAAGCGTGTGCGTGCGTCCAGCCGTAGTGCCAGTGACCTGGTCCTCGAAGGTCTGCAGCACACCGGTATTGCCTGAAGACCCTACTGCCGGAATCCCGGCCAGGATGGTCTCGCCCGTCGTGGAATGCCCGTGAGGCACGCAGATTTCCGGATGGTCGAACTTGTCTTCCTCGTAGGCGACGCGCCAGTCCGTGAGCCCCGTCTCCATCATTTCGACCAGCGACGCTTCGTCGGCCAGTCCCAGATTGAAGATCCGCAGGCCGGCATCCAGGTTGTTGAAGTTGAGGGTGGTCATGTGGCCGGCGGTCTTGTAGAACTCGACCACCTGCCGCAGGTTCATCTTCGCGCCGTTGTGCAGGTACGGCCCGGTGAACTTCACGTTGCGCAGGCCCTGAGCCTTGAATGCGCCGTTGCGCAGCAGCCGCTCCCCGGGGATGACGTTCGGCACGCAGTTCCGGATCGGGTTGTTGTTGGCATTGCCGCCGCCCACCAGGCCAGGACCGCAGGCCAGCGCCAGCACCCAGGGCCGCGGCGTCAGATCGGCCGCCGAGGTCGGGATCTGCAGCCCATTGGCGTCCATTTCATCCACGATCGCCTGGATCTTCGACCCGTCGTACGGGGCCTGGACTGCCGCCGTTCGGCGCCTGCATCAGCTCCGCCAACTTGCTAAATGCCAGCGGCACGCCACCGATCTGGTCGCCGAGCGAGATGTCCTCCGGCGTGGGCCGCACGCCGAGGTTGTAGAACCCCGCGTCGTAGACGGCAGGCAGCACCGTTGAAGGCAATCATGCGCTCCATCGGCACTTCCAGCGGGATGCGACGTAGCTGCCCCGGCGGCAGCGGCGGCGGCGGCGCCGCCCCGAAGCCGGTCAGCGCCGCCACCGTCGCCCCGTGAACTCGGGGTTGAAGTGACAGATGCCGCAGCCCGTCGCACCGGCGAAGAACCGGCCCATGCCGCGGTCGATCGAGAGCAGCGAGTTACGTGCTTTGGGCAGCGTGCCGCGAGCAGCCCGCAGTTTGCACGGAGTGCTGAACTGTGCCGTTCCATTGAGCGCCAGGTCTGTGCTGCGTCAATCGTTCCGGCTGACGATTGCTGCATCCGCCGATGGCGGTCGCCTGCCGCCACCGGGAAGCCGCGTGCGCTCGGCCTCAGAGCCCGCCACCGCCTCGGATGGATGAACTGCGCGTAATGCTGCGTGCACAGATCCGTCGCAACCGCCTGCGCCGCAGCGTTGTTGGCCAGCGCCGCCGCCGCAATGCAGCCCGCGAGAGGCAGTCCCGTGACGGGCACGGTCCGCGTCGTGATGTTTCTTCGGCCGATCACGATGTTCTGTGACCTGCGCCGGTCGCGACGCCGCCGACCAGCAGGTCGACGATCGTCTGCTCGGTCGTCAGCGTGGCCTCGTAGGCCTGCACGGCCAGGCCGAAGAACAGGGAGAAGTTCCACTCCATGAGCGTGTAGCGCAGCGGATTGGGTCACGCGGTTGCCCATCATGCAGGTCCTGCGGCGTCAGGCAGTCGACTTCGAGCCACGCGTCGAGACACACATCGTCGCCAAATCCATCGCCCCAGAAACGCTCGTCGAAGATGTCCCGGATCATGGCGTCGTAGGTCGTTGCTGAGCCCCCGATCTGTCGTGTCTGTCACGCAGGCCGCCCAGCAGCGAGTCGGTCGCGCTCACCGCCTGCCCGGCCAGCGGCACCACGCCAGGAGCAGCAGCTTCTTGCCGAGGTCGCGGTGCGGCCTTCCGGTGAAGATCATTTCCTTGTCGCTCTCGATCGGTCCGACCGCCTGCGAGGCGAGCGACGAGAACGGGATGCGCAACTTCTGATTTTCCAGCGCCGTGCCGTTGTAGACCTTGACCGTGGAATCGGTATCGCGGAAGCCGAGCGGCGTCACGCCGTTGAAGAACATGTCGGCGCGGCCGTCCCAGAAGTTCCGCATGTGGTAGACCGCGTTGATGGCCGTCGGCGAATTGCGCGGCTCGACGCGGCGGACCGTCTGGACCGTCTCGATGCTGTCGCCGCGTTCCGCGTCACGGTGAATCCGGCGAAGCCGTCGAAGCCGGCATCATTGACCGCAAGGGTGGCGGCATCCACGGTGCCGCCGCTCAGCCCGTCATACTGGCCGAGGCGTACGCCCTGCGACGACACCACGTCGTTGACGTCGTCTGTGGCCGACGGCTTGTTGCCAGGTATCCCGGTGGTGCCGTCCGCCAGGTCGGCGTCGCACTGCCAGCGCAATCAGTGCCGCTTCGCTGACCGGCAGGCCGCGGTTCGGGACACCGTACTCGGCCGTAGTAAGCGTCGCGTTCGCGGTCGTAAACAAATCCTGGACCGTATCCGCGTTGACATCGGGTGCAGGGACATCCGGCCCGCCGTGGGTCATCTTGAGCCCGGGGCTCATCTGGTTCGTCTTTCGATTGTCGGCGCCCGCGTGGTAGTGGCAGGTCGCGCAGGCCTGGATGCCGTCGCCGCCGACCTGCATGTCCCAGAACAGCGCCTTGCCAAGCTGCTGCAGTTCGAGCTTTTTGTTCGGTTGGGTGATCGCACCGCCAAAGACGACTGGCCACGCGTCTGCACCGAGGCCGCCAACGCCGTCAAGTATCCCCAGCACGTTTACGTCCGGCACCGTGATCGCATTGAGTGGCGCCACCGGCGCCGCCAGGTCGAGCCCCACGGCTACCTGCGCCTGCACGTAACCGCTCCAGGCGGTCAACGTGGCAACGGCGGCCATGGAGCTGACGATTGCTCCCCTGATTCGTCTGGACATGGAACTCCCCTTCTTATGACGAGCGGAGTTCTCCCTGAGCGACCCGTGCCATCGGAGCGAGACGAGCGGCTAGTAATAATTGCGCTAGGAACCCGCGCCGGCAGTCAGGCCGGCACTTCGACTTCGAAGCCTCGCGGCTTCGCACAACTACTAGAATCCTTCCCCGGCGACCGACACAGATCTGGCGAACTTCGACACGCCGACCCTTTGAACGTTTTGTCTACCCTGCCCGGCGACGCGGTGCTTGTCTTGATGCCTTGCGACAAGACATTTTTGCTGCGCGTTTGTCGGGCGACAGAATATTTGCCCGTTATGTTGGAAAGAGTCAACGACGACTTGTCATAAGACCCGAAAATGAAAACGAACCTGATCTCATTTGCAGGAACGCGCTCGGGCGCGCGGCGGTCCGATCGCATCCGCATGGCCTTGCAGCACCCGATCCGCTTTCCCGCTGCGCGATCGCAGCGTGCCGATCCGCGCTCGCACCGGCCGGCTCGCATCTACGCGCACAGGGTCGCGGATGGAGTGTCGGGCGCGAAGGACCGCGTCGGGCCCAGCGCGGCGCGGGTACCGAGCCGTCCGGCGAGGGACGCGGGCCAACGGTGCGAGGAATCCCCCTGGGAGCGCCATCCCTTCCCATACTGCGCTGCCGCGGGCCGCCTGGCTTCCGGCTGGCTCGTTTAGAATTGCCTCTCCCGCAGCAGTCCCGGCAACACGCCATGATCGAGCAGCCCGTGCGGATCGCCATGTGGTCGGGCCCGCGCAACATCTCCACCACGCTGATGCGTGCATGGGGCGCGCGGCCCGACACCTTTGTGTGCGACGAGCCGCTTTACGCCCACTACCTGCTCGAATCCGGCGCTGCGCACCCGGCGCGCGAGGAAATCATCGCCGCCCACGAAACCGACTGGCGGCGGGTGGCCGATTGGCTGACAGGCCCCGTGCCGCAAGGCAAGAGGATCTTCTACCAGAAGCACATGGCCAAGCACCTGCTGCCGGGCATCGAACGCGACTGGCTCGATTCACTGACGCACGCCTTCCTGATCCGCGACCCGGCGGCAATGCTCGCCTCCTTCGCCCGCGTCATCCCGGACGCGGCTCTCGAGGACACCGGCCTGCCGCTGCAGTGCGAGTTGTTCGACCGGGTCGCGCAGCAGACGGGACGCGCGCCACCGGTCATCGATTCCCGCGACGTGCTGGAAGATCCGGCGGGCGTGCTGGCGCAGTTGTGCGCGGCGCTCGGCCTTCCCTATACCGACACGATGCTCCATTGGCCGGCCGGGCGGCGTCAAACCGACGGCGTGTGGGCGCCGCACTGGTATGCCGCGGTCGAGTCATCCACGGGCTTCGCGCCGCCTGCCCCGGCGCGCCAGTCGCCTCCGCCGGAACTGGCTGGCCTGTACGAGCAGTGCATGCCTTACTATCTGCAGCTCGCCGCAAACCGGCTTCGCGCCTGAGGCCGAACCATGCTGCAGCACTTCGACCCCCGCAATCGCGACCTGATCGTCAATATCAACGGACGGCTCGTGCACCGCGACGAGGCCGGAGTCAGTCCGTTCGATAGCGTCGTGCAGGGTGGCGACGCCGTCTGGGAGGGCCTGCGACTCTACGACGGGCGCATCTTCAGGCTGGCCGAGCACCTCGACCGGCTGCGGGACTCGGCACGCGCACTTGCCTTCGCACAGGTCCCGACGCACGAGCAGATCATCGCGGAGCTCCGCCGGACTCTTGCCGCCAACGACATGCGCGACGGCGTCCACATACGCTTGACGCTGACGCGCGGCGTGAAGATAACCTCCGGCATGGACCCGCGCCTGAACCAGGCCGGGCCCACACTGATCGTGCTGGCCGAGTTCAAGGCGCCGGTCTATGGCCAGCAGGGCCTGTCACTGGTCACCTCGAGCCTGCGGCGATTTCCGCCCGACTGCCTGGATCCGAAGATTCACCACAACAACCTGCTGCAATCGATCATGGCCAAGATCGAGGCGAACGTCGCCGGCGCGGACGATTCCCTCATGCTCGACCCGCGCGGTTTCGTCGCCGAGACAAACGCCACTAACCTGTTCCTGGTCCGTGGGAGCAGGCTCGCTACACCACGCGCCGTCGCCTGTCCCGAGGGCATCACCCGGGCTACTGTGCTCGAACTGTGCGTAGCCAATGACATTCCGCACGACGTGTGTGATCTGTCGCTAACCGATTTCTACCGTGCGCAGGAGGCTTTCTGCACCGGCACCATGGGCGAGCTGGCGCCGATCGCGTCAATCGACGGGCGGCCGATCGGTACGCCCGGCGAGTGGCCGGTGACACGCCGGCTCATGGATCTCTTTGCGGGGCTCACCGCGACGACGGGCTATCGCGTGGTCGACTGACGCGCCGAATTCCGCGCTGCACCGAGCAGCAGGCCGACAACGCCAAGCCCGGTCAGGCCCGCCACGACCATGGCTGGCGCGGACACCAGCGGCGCCTGTCCGCCCTTCAAGGCGATGCCGACGGCAGCCCAGCTGATTACCGACAGGAAAACGGGATCACGCTGCCTGGTGAACACCAACAGGCCAATAGCCGCTATGGCTGCCAGCATCAGCAGCGTCCACCGGGACGGATCCACCGCGAACGGCAACCAACCCGCAGTCGTCACCACCACGCTCAGGTTGGCGAGGGTGGCGACCGTGATCCAGCCCAGGTAAAGACGGAACGGCAAGTCGAGGCACCACGCCTCGCGCAAAGACTCTGGCGGCCCGGCTGACAAGTGGCGATAAATGATCAGCAGGGAGCCCAGCAGCAACAGCATGACGACCAGGCTCACGGCGAGTGCCTCATGGTGCCAGAACCATAGCCAGGTCACATTGGCGGCGGCCGAGAAGACATAGATCGAACGCACCGGGACGGCACGGTCTGAGTTGCGGCCCTCGGCAGTGAACTGCCAGACGCTGAAGGCGACCAGCGCCAGGTAGATCAGGCCCCAGATCGAGAAGACGTACCCGGCGGGCGTGAAAGGCAGGTCGTACAGGTTGGCGACAGCTCCCGTGCTGACACCATTGATTCCGGCGGTGTTGGCCAGGCCGTTGACCACGAGAGTCACACCAGTCGCGAGCAGCACCAGTGTCCTGTCGATCCTCGCACCCATTAATCACCACCGAGCCGGCATGTCTCGCCAGCCTTGTACCACAACGCGGGCCTCCCGCAGGCTGGCATGGAGGATCTTCACCAGGCGCATGAAGACAGGGCCGCAAGGCACCCGGCTGGTGCCGATCTGTGACCTCGCTCAACAAATCCGACCAAAGGCGGGCAACGCGACTGCCAGTGCGTTACGTTAAGTCAGAGTCATCCGTCGATAGGGCATTGCCATGACACCAGCCGACGAGCGCATCGTCCAGCTGCTCGCCAAGTGGCGAAAGAGCCTGGACCTGCACACGCGCTACACCAGACTGTCCGACGACCAGTACTGGCTGGTCCAGCCCTGGCCCCAGCACCAGCGGCCGACCCCATGGATCGTCGACCTCGCGAGCCAGCGTCTGGCCGACCTGCAACGTATCGTCCAGACGCGCGTTGCTGCTGGAGACCCATCGCTGTCCGAGGCGCTCGAATTGATGTCCTTTCTCGCCAACCTGGTCGGATCGCAGCACGTCCAGCGGTATATCCCGACGGCCGAGGTGGAGCAGCAGCGTCCCATAGAGTCCCTTACCGTACAGGACGAGCCGCCGGCCCCGCCGCCTCCCGTCAGCGACGCAACGACCGCCAGGAACAAAGTCCTTTCGCCCGCAGCGGACCCGCATTCGAAGCCAGACCAGCCGCCCGAAGAGGACAAGGCCAGCCTGGATAGCGAGGTCGTGCGCGATGCCATCCGGTTGCTGAGCTGGGGCCGCGAATGGCACGAACTGCCGGCGGCGATCGCCCGGATGTCGGGCAGGCCCAAGACCGCGCAGGTTCGCCAGATCCTCAAGGCACACCGCGACACCATAGAACTGCAGGCGACGGACCTCTCAGCCAAGCACTGAACCGGCGGCTGCGTCCCGGCGCTGTCGCCGTTCGGCTGCGTCCCATGTTGGGTCCGGACTGGCCACCGCGCGGCCATCGACCTGTCCGGGCCACTGGATCGCAGGCCGGCGCTGGTCTACCCTGTGCCGGCCCCCGCCCTGAGCGGTCGGCACCGTTCATTCTTTCGCAGGACGCAGCACATGCAGGCAACCAGCCAACTCTTTCGCACCACTCGTTTTCTGGCCATCGGCGCAACCGCGGCCGCAGCATTCGGACTGGCCGCGCCCGGCATCGCCGAGGACGCCGCCAAGAGTCAGCCAACCAAGGCCGAACGGACCATCGAGTACCGCCAGTCGGCACTCTATCTGTTGGGCTGGAACATCGGGCCCATAGCAATGATGGTCAAGGGCGAGATACCGTTCGACGCCAAGACGGTCGAGTTGCGGGCGATGCGGCTGGCCCAGATCGCTCCCATGATCGCCGAGGGCTTTCCGGCCGATTCCCAGACCGGCGCGCCGACCAAGGCGAAGCCGGAAATCTGGCAGAACATGGATGACTTCAGGTCCAAGGCCGCGGATCTCGAGGTTGCGACCACAAGATTCGCCGAGACAGCGAAGAGCGGCGATCCGAAGCTGGTCGCAGCCGGCCTGGGTGAAGTCGGCAAGGCCTGCAAGGCTTGCCACGACCAGTACCGGGCCGACTGAAAACAGGGGACGGCCCCCTTTTCCTGCCGTGTCCCTTTCTTTGCTGGTCGTCGTTGCTCAGTAGACCGACATCGAAGCGGCCGGCGCGGCCGCGATCACGCGCCACAGAATGACCGCCGCGAGCCCGACGAGCACGATCGCCAGCCACAGGCGCTGGCTGGCGATCTCTTCCCCCGGCGCGACCTGCGATGCCGCCTTGCGGCCGGTCCACATCGGACGGACCAGGTCCACCCGCTTCCACAGCTGATAGAAGGCAATCGCCGCGAGGTGCAGGCAAATCAACGCAAGTACCCCGTTGAAATTGGTCTTGTGCAGCCCGGTCAGCCGATCGCTCTGCTGGTCCGTCACGTAGCCATAAAGCGGCCCGTTGTTGAAGATCTCGTCATTGGCAAACAGGCCGGTGACAGCCTGCAGCAGAAGCAATCCAAGCATCGCGACCACGGCCAGGCCGCCCAACGGATTGTGCCCCGCCGTCCGCGCGCCCTCGCCACGCAGGTGCCGCAGATAAGACAGCGTGGCCCGAGGTCCACGCAGGAAACTCGCGAAACGCGCGTGCCGAGGTCCCACGAATCCCCAGGCGATACGGAAGGCGACCAGCACCAGCGTCAGGTAACCGATGCGCTCGTGCCACTCGAACCATAGTGGGCCCAGCTCGTGGGTCAGCCAGCTGCCGGCCACGCAGGTCGCCAGCAGCCAGTGGAAGATCCTCAGCGGCAGGTCCCAGACCAGGCGACGCTCCATGTCCCGCTGCTGCAAGGCGACTCCCCCTCAGTGGCGCTGGTTCATTTCGAAGAAGTAACCATCCGGATCCCAGAAGCTGATCGAGGTCATCCGGAGCAGCGAACCGTCCGCGCCCTTGATCTCGAATTCGTAGGGATCGGCGAAAATGCGTGCACCCGACTGCAGCAGGCGCCGATGGACCTCCAGGACGTCGTCGGTCTGCATCACGAACACAACGTCGCCGATACCGAGCCTTGCCCGCGGCTCACCCCGGGGCGGCAGTTCCGGCTCGACCCATTGCAGCAACCCGATCATGCCGATGACCGGGTCCTGGGCCTTCATGATGATCAGGTGGGTCCGGTCGCCCTTCCCGCCCGCCGCCAGTCCGCGTCCGGACAACACCACGTAATCGTCGTACCAGACGGAAAAGCCAAGCACGTCACGATAGAAACGCAGCGATGCCTGCAGGTCCCTGACGATCAAAGTCGTTCGCTTGATGACATTTTGCATTACAGCCTCCCCGGCCCGCCCGGTGATTCTAGCAATCGCCACGGCGACAGGGTCGCATGTACACTTCGCGCCCATGCCCCGCCCCACCCGGCCGGGCCCTGGCCGCGGAACTACCGGCCGACGCGAGAGTCACAGGCGCACATGAACAATGTCTTCAGGCGGCTGGCGGCGCTCGTGTACGACGGACTGTTGCTGCTGGCGGTCCTGTTTCTGGGGACGCTTGTCCTGCTACCCATGACGGGCGGCGAACCGATCACGCCACAGGATTCCGGAGCCTGGGAGTACGCCTACCGGGGCTGGGTCACATTGCTGGCACTGGGCTTCTTCGGCATTTCCTGGACCCAACGCGGGCAGACCCTGGGCATGATGTCCTGGAAGATCCGCCTGGTAAACGAAGATGGCGGACTGCCTGGCTTGTGGCAGGTCACGCTACGGCTGGTGTCCGGCGCGGCGCTGCTCTTGTGCGCGTTGCTTGCATTGATCTCCATCGCACGCCCGCAGGCATCTTCGCTCGGTCAATGGACAGCAATCCTGCTGGTGCCGGTGGCCGTGAATTACCTGTGGATGGCTTTCGATCCTGCGAGTCGCAGCCTGCAGGACCGCTTGACCGGCTGCCGCGTGGAACGAACCGGATGATCCCGGCGCGCGGCCCGGCTAGCGGGCTCGCCAGACCGCGGCAGCGGTAACGATTGCCAGCAACGCCGTAGGTCCCCAACCCGCCAGGATGGGACTGAGGTTGTAGACCTGGCCGCTGTTCTCTAGCGTCCGGTTCACCAGGAAGAACAGTACACCGACCATGATGCCAGCCACGGTACGTGCTCCCGCACCCGAGGAGCGCAGCGGTCCGAAGGCAAAGGGAACGGCGAGCACGCAGACAAGCACGATTGCGGTAGTCCGGGCGATCCGCGACCAGAGCGCGATTTCGTAGGCACTGGACTCGAGGCTATTGGCCTTGAGGTGCTGGACATATTCGAACAGGCCTCGTACCGGCAGGGCCGACGGGGAAATGACCGCCAGACCAAGGAACTCGCGATTGATGTCCACGTCGATGTCCCTGCTCGCGCCGCGATCCGCCACGGTTCCTTCGCCGCTCAGCCTGGTCTCGGCGTAATTCTCGAATCGCCACGTCCTGCCGCCCTCGAAGGTCGCCGTGTCGGCACGGCCAACCAGCTCAAGCCGTCGCCCGCTGCCGAACTCGAAAACATACACGCCGCCGAACATGTTCTCGGCCGTCTGCTGCTGGATGTTGACAAAGCGGGAGCCGTCCTTGACCCACGAGCTCTTGTTACCGGCCGCGTTGTATTCGGCAAACTTGCTGAAGATCTTCAGCTGCCGCGCATACTGGTCGGCAGGCGGCGCGATGTACTCACCGAGTATCCACATGGCACCCATCAGGAGGACGCCTGCGAGCGCTGCGCTGTAAGCAAGCCGCACCGTCGAAACGCCTGCGGCGCGCATGACCGTCAGCTCGCTGTCGCGCGCCAGCGTGCCAAGTCCCAGGATCGCGCCGATCAATGCGGCGATCGGCAGGCTCTCGAACAACTGCTGCGGCAGCGACAGGAAGGTGAACACGAACGCGTTGCCAACGTCATAGGCGCCGACGCCTATGTCGTCCTGCTGTCCGATGAACGTGAACAGCGATGCCAGCGCCATCAAAACGCCGGTGACCATTACCGTGTACAGCAACACCGTCCTGGCGATGTAGCGATCGAGGATCGTCATCGTGGACTCCTGCGGAGCATCATCGGGATGGGGCTTTGCCGATGCAGCAGGTAGAGCGCAAATACGACAAACAACACATGCACCCACCAGACGCCGATCCGCGGATCGATCTGTCCCTTCTCGACCCAGACCCGCGCCGCCGAGATCAGGTTCGAATAGACAAAGTAGACCAGAATCGCGAGTGCCACCCGAGCGTACCGGCCTTCGCGTGGCCTGAGCGTGGACAGCGGCACGGCCACCAGGGCCAGCACCAGCACCATCACAGGCAGCGAAACGCGCCACTGCAGCTCGGAATGGTCGATGGGGTCAACGGAAGCCATCAGCTCCGCGGTGGTCTTGGCCTCGGAACGCAGCTTGCCCGCATCGGGGTCCGGAATCCGGACCGGTATGCCGTGTTCGGCGAATCGCAGCTTGCGGAAGGTCAGCTCACCCGGCACGCCTTCATAGCGCTCGCCGTCGTAGAGTACGACGATATGCAGGCGCCCGCCCTCCTCGATCCGGTGGACTGCCCGGCTCGCCGTGGCGACTTCTATCTTGTCGCCGACGCGGCGCTGCAGGAAGACGTTGTACAGCACGCCGGCGCCGTCCGCCCGCTCCGCGTAGAACACCGCCGAGCCGCCGGCGAAGGTACGGAACTTGCCCGGCTCGAGCTGCCCGAACTGTGCATCCCGCAGCGCCACACGCCTCAGGTCCTGGGCCCGGCCGAAGGCGGCGGGAGAAACGTCAAAGGCCAGCCAGGCCAGGCCTGCGGCAACCATCACCGCAAGCAACATGACCGGCACATAGAGCCGCTCCGGGCCTGAACCGCAGGCGCGAATGGCCGCCATCTCGCTGTCGTGGTAGAGGCGGCCGAGAGCCATCATCACCGCCAGCAGCATCCCGATGGGCACCAGCACCGTGAGGTTCTGGATTGACGTCAGCCCGATGAGTGCCATCACGACTTCCTGCGGCAAGCCGTTGGCTGCGGCCAACCCGAGGATCCGGGCCAGTTGGTTGCTCACCAGGATGGCTAGCAGGACGCCGGTGACTGCCACCCAGGCTATGGTCACCTCCCTGAAAACATATCGGTCGAGGATTCGTAGCAATTCTGTTCCGCAACAGCGCCCGTCCGGCAGGCCCGTTTTCGTCTAAACTATCGTTACAAATGCCGCGCGACGGCTGGCAAGCTGCCACTCCGCCCGGTCGTACGTTAAACCAGTGCCGCCGCCGCCTCAATGTGATCTGTCGTGGCAAGCAGGGCGGCCCACCGAGGGGATGAGCCTAAATGCAGTTTCACGCTACCCGTTCTTCCGCAGCCAGCCAGCGCACGGCCTGCGCCGTTGTCGGCGTCTACGAAAAGGGCGATCTCACGTCCGCAGCCAATGCGCTCGACCAGAAGAGCGGTGGCCTCATCAGGCGCGTCATCAAACGCGGCGATTTCAGCGGCAAGACCGCCACCGTGTTGCCGATCGCGGAAGTTCCAGGAACCCCGGCAGAACGTGCCTTGCTGGTCGGACTCGGCAGTCGTCCGGAGTTTGGCCGCAAACAGTACCGGCGGGCAGTAGCTGCCGCGGTCGACTGGCTGTCAAGGAGCGGCGCACGCGACGCCATACTCTACTTCCCGCAGGAGAACATCCCCGAAGTCGATGCCTATTATGCGGCCCGTTTTGCCGCCGAGTCGGTGGCAGCTGTGCTCTATCGCATACCGGATCTCAAGAGCGGCAAGAAGCCCCCGCTGCCCAAGCTGACCCGCGTTGGCGTCGCTGTCGGCGACAAGGGCGAGCTGGGCCCGGCCCGCCGTGGCCTCATTGACGGCGAGGGAATCGCTGCCGGCATGGCACTGACGCGCGACCTCGGCAACCTGCCGGCCAACGTCTGCACGCCGACCTACCTGGCCTCGCGGGCGCGGCAGCTGGCCCGTGAACACAAGGCCGTGCGGGTGAAGATCCTGGAGGCTGCGGACCTCAAGCGGCTCAAGATGGGTTCCTTCCTGTCGGTGACCCGGGGGTCGGAGCAGCCGCCGAAACTGATCGTGATCGAGTATCGCGGTGGCAAGACCTCCATGGACCCGGTTGCGCTCGTCGGCAAGGGCGTTACCTTTGACTCGGGCGGCATTTCTCTCAAGCCCGGGCTGGGCATGGACGAGATGAAGTTCGACATGGGCGGTGCCGCGAGCGTGTTCGGCGCCATCGAGGCCGTCGCCAGGATCGGGGCCAAATTGAACATCGTTGGCGTAATCCCGGCGTGCGAGAACATGCCCAGCGGTCGCGCCACCAAGCCAGGCGATATCGTCACGGCCATGTCCGGCAAGACGATCGAGGTGCTCAACACCGATGCCGAAGGGCGGCTCATACTCTGCGACGCGATCACCTACTCGCGCAAGTTCAAGCCGCGGGCAGTAGTGGACATCGCCACGCTCACCGGGGCCTGCGTGATCGCGCTCGGCGCTCACTACACTGGCCTGTTTTCGAACGACGAGGGCTTGGCCCAGGACCTCGACGCAGCAGGACGGCGTGCAGACGACCGGGCGTGGCACATGCCGATCGCTGAGGAATACGCCGAGCAGCTGAAGAGTAATTTCGCCGACATGGCGAACATCGGCGGACGCGAGGCTGGGGCGGTCACCGCCGCATGCTTCCTGTGGAAGTTCACCGACGGCCTCAAGTGGGCGCATCTGGACATCGCCGGCACTGCGTGGCTGTCCGGTACCAAGAAGGGCAGTACCGGTCGGCCGGTGCCGCTGCTGGTGGACTGGCTGCTCAGCCAGGCCTGAGAGCCATGGCCGGACCGCGCGTCACGTTCTATGTCCTGCCGGAGGCGGGCAACGAGGCGCGGCTCCGGTTCGCCTGCCGGCTGGTCGAGAAAGCCTACCTCGGTGAGCACCGTGTCGTGGTGCGCTGCGCATCGTCGGACGCCGCGCGCGAACTCGACGAACTGCTGTGGCGGTTCAGCGACCAGAGCTTCGTTCCGCACGAGTTGGTCCCGCCCGGGTCCGGGGACGCGGCGCCAGTGTCAATCTGCTGCGAAGGCAAGCCAGGACGCCTGCCGGAAGTACTGGTCAACCTTCGGGACGACGTGCCGGAGTGGTACGGAGGCTGCGAGCGTATTGCCGAGATACTCGATGCCAGCGAGGAGTGCCGCCGGTCAGGGCGCGAACGGTTTCGCCTCTACCGCGAGAATGGCCGGGAGCCGGAAACCCACAACATGGGAGCGGCATGATGACCGTGCCAGCTGACGATTCGATTCCGATCCTGACCGACGTGGTGGAATTGCGGGCCTCCAACGGATCCACCGGCGTCCACCAAGTGGCCCCCGAGGAGTCGACGGAGCAGACCGGCATTCACTCCATGGAAGAACTGGCCGCGCTGCAGGCCGACCTGCTCGGCCGCACGCTAAACCTGACCGACGAGCTGCTCCACAATGCCGCCCGCGAGATGGAGGGCGTGCTGTTCGAGCGCGTCCTGGACCGCCTGCGTTCCACCCTGCCAGAAATCGTGGCGAACGCCCTGCGCGAGCACCTCAACCCGGGCGACGACTGAAGCAGCACCACGGACGGCGCTCCGGCGCAGGTCACTTCCGCCGACCGGCAGCGCGGAGCCCTGCCACGGCTCTTGTATACTGCTGGTTTGCCAGCGATCCCCGCATCCCGAATGGAAAAGACCTACTCGCCGCAGGACATTGAGCAGCGCATCTACGCCGCCTGGGAGCAGAGCGGCTGCTTTGCCACGACGGGTCAGGGTCCGGCGTATTGCATCGTCATACCGCCACCCAACGTCACTGGCACCCTGCACATGGGGCATGCGTTCCAGGACACCGTCATGGACGCCCTGGTCCGCTACCACCGCATGCTTGGCGAGGATGCCCTCTGGCAGCCCGGCACCGATCACGCCGGCATCGCTACGCAGATGGTCGTCGAGCGTCAGCTGAACGCGGAGGGCCTGACTCGCCACGAGCTGGGCCGCGAGAAGTTCGTCGAGCGGGTCTGGCGGTGGAAGGAACAGTCCGGCGGGACGATCTCCCGCCAGCTCAGGCGGCTGGGCGCCTCGGTCGACTGGAGCCGCGACCGGTTCACGATGGACCAGGGTCTTTCGTCAGCCGTTCTTGAGGCTTTCGTCCGCCTTTACGACGAGGGACTGATCTACCGCGGCAAGCGGCTGGTCAACTGGGACCCGGTGCTCAAGACCGCGCTATCGGACCTCGAAGTCATTTCGCAGGAAGAACCAGGCAGCCTCTGGCACTTGCGCTACCCGCTCGCCGACGGAAGCGGATACCTCACGGTGGCCACGACTCGCCCGGAAACCATGCTCGGCGACACCGCCGTCGCGGTGCACCCGGATGACGACCGCTATCGTCAGCTGATCGGCAAGATGATCCGCCTGCCCTTGACCGAGCGCGATATCCCGGTCATTGCAGACGCCTACGTGGACCCGGCCTTCGGCTCCGGGTGCGTAAAGATCACGCCGGCGCACGATTTCAACGACTACGAAATCGGGCAACGCCACGGACTGAACCTCGTGAACATCCTCGAGGCCGACGCCACGCTCAACACCGAAGTGCCCGCGCCCTACCGCGGCCTGGACCGATTCGAGGCCCGCAAGCGCGTGGTCGCCGACCTCGAATCGGCCGGGATGCTGGAAAGGATCGAGCCGCACAAACTGATGGTGCCGCGGGGCGATCGCAGCGGAACCGTGCTCGAGCCCTGGCTGACCGACCAGTGGTACGTAAGCATCGAGCCGCTTGCCAGGCCCGCGATCGAGGCCGTTGAGCAGGGCCGCATCCGCTTCGTTCCCGGCAACTGGGACCGCACCTACTACGAGTGGATGCGCAACATCAAGGACTGGTGCATCAGCCGCCAGCTGTGGTGGGGGCATCGCATTCCCGCCTGGTACGACGCTGACGGCGAGGTCTACGTCGGTCGAAGCGAACAGGAGGTGCGGGACCGGCACGGCCTGGCAACGGACGTGACGCTCACGCAGGACGAGGACGTGCTCGATACCTGGTTCTCTTCCGCACTGTGGCCGTTCTCGACGCTGGGCTGGCCGGAAAGTACAGTCGACCTCGGCAGGTACTACCCGACCTCGGTGCTGGTCACCGGGTTCGACATCATCTTCTTCTGGGTTGCGCGGATGATCATGATGGGCCTCAAGTTCACCGGCGAGGTGCCATTCCGCGAGGTCTATATCCACGGCCTGATCCGCGACCATGAAGGCCAGAAGATGTCGAAGTCGAAGGGTAACGTGCTGGACCCGCTCGACATCGTCGACGGCATCGACCTCGAGTCGCTGGTTGCTAAGCGCACCTCCGGGCTGATGCAACCGCAGCTGGCTCCAGCGATAGATAAGTCGACGCGCAGGCAGTTCCCGGAGGGCATCGCCGCCTTCGGCACCGACGCCTTGCGCTTCACCTTTGCGTCGCTGGCAACGCAGTCGCGCGACCTGCGCTTCGACCTGGGCCGGGTAGAGGGCTACCGGAACTTCTGTAACAAGCTTTGGAATGCCTCGCGCTATGTCCTGCTGGCGACCGCGGAGGACGACGGCACGGACCCCGGCGAACTTTCGCTGGCGGACCGCTGGATACTCTCGCGCATGGATGCCGCTGTCGGCGCCGTTCACGCCGGGTTCCGCGACTATCGTCTCGATCTGGCTGCGCAGGCAGCTTATGAGTTCACGTGGTACGAGTTCTGCGACTGGTATCTCGAGCTGTCAAAGGCGGTCCTCCAGTCGGAAACGGCGACGCCAGCCCAGCGACGCGGAACCAGACGAACCCTGGCCGGCACACTCGAGGCCTTGCTCAGGCTGCTGCACCCCCTGATGCCCTTCATTACCGAGGAGATCTGGCAGCGCGTCGTTGCGCGCGCTGGCCGCCACGGCGCGACGATCATGCGCGAGCCCTTCCCAATGCCGTCGGAACGGGGGGTTGATGCGGAGGTCGAGGCCGCAATGCGCTGGACCATGGACTTCATCCTCGGCATCCGCCAGATCCGCGGCGAAATGGACATCGCTCCCTCCGTACGCTTCGACGTGCTGTTACAGGATGCCTCGGCCGCCGACATCGGGCGCTACGGTACCAACGCGCGCTTCATCGACCGGCTGGCGAATATCGGAACGGCCCGGCCGCTCGCTCCTGGCGAAACGCCGCCACAATCGGCCGCGGCGCTACTGGGCGACATGAAGATCCTGGTCCCCATGGCCGGGCTGATTGACGTCGATGCAGAGCTTGCGCGCCTGGCGAAGCGGCGTGACAAGGTGATCCAGGAGCTGGCCCGCGCCGAGGGCAAGCTGGGCAACGCCCGTTTCGTCGGTAATGCCCCGGCAGAGGTAGTCGAGCAGGAACGCAGCCGCGTTACTGACTTCAAGCGTGAACTGGAGCAACTCGACGCGCAGCTCGAGCGGGTAGCCTCGCTGGGATGAACGCCTTCCGCGACAGTACCGACCCGCAGCGTGAGTCACTCTCAGCCGCCATCGCCCAGTTGAACCAGGTGGTGCTCGGCAAGGATCGCGAGATCCGACTCAGCGTTGCCTGCCTGCTCGCCCGTGGACACCTGTTGATCGAGGACATTCCCGGCGTCGGCAAGACCACCCTGGCGCATGCACTGGCACGCGTGCTGGGCCTGACCTACCAGCGCGTCCAGTTCACCAGCGACCTGTTGCCGGCGGACGTCATTGGTGTGTCGGTCTACGACCGTGGCAGCGGCTCATTCCAGTTTCACCGCGGTCCGGTCTTCGCCCAGCTGGTGCTCGCCGATGAGGTCAACCGCGCAACGCCAAAGGCGCAAAGCGCGCTGCTCGAGGCCATGGAAGAGCGCCAGGTAACCGTGGACGGTGTCTCGCATCCGCTCCCTGACCCATTCTTCGTCGTGGCGACGCAGAATCCTTCTTACCAGGTTGGGACCTTTCCGCTGCCAGAGTCGCAACTCGACCGGTTCCTGATGCGCATCGAACTCGGCTATCCGGCCGCCACCCACGAACGCGCGCTGATGCGCGGTCGCGACCGCCGCGACCTGCTGGCCACGCTGCCGGCCGTGCTGGATCCCGAGATGATCCTAGCGCTGCAGCAGCGGATCCCGGAACTGCATGCCAGCGACGCACTGCTGGACTACGTGCAGGCCGTCGTGCGGGCCTCGCGTGACGGCAGCCAGTTCCTCGCCGGACTGTCTACCCGTGCTGCCATATCCCTGTTGCGCGCAGCGCAGGCATGGGCGTTCCTGCACGGCCATGCGGGTGTGCTGCCGGAAGACCTGCAAAGCGTCCTGCCAGCCGTCGTGGGTCACCGCCTGCGGCCGCGTGACGCGGCGGACCGGCGCGGGCCGGTCGAAATGGCGCGGGCACTGGTGGAAGCAGTGCCGATTCCCTGATCGACAGTTGCTCGTCAAGGCCGCGAAGTACGGCGAGGATGCATGAGACCTGCCGCAATCATCCGCAACTGGGGCCGCAACTGGATCCGCCGGCGCCAGGGGCCGGATCACGGCACCGTCCGTCTCCACAGGGGCAGGATCTACATCCTGCCCACAGGCCTCGGCATTGCCTTCGGCGTGATGTTGTTTTCGATGCTGCTCGGATCACTCAATTACGCCAACAACCTCGGACTGGCGCTGACTTTCCTGCTGACCGCGCTTGGCCTGGTGGCAATGCATGCCTGCCACCGCAACCTGGTCGAGCTGGCAATCGCGGGGGCCGGCACCGAGCCACCCTTCGCCGGGCAGGATGCGGGTTTTCGGCTGAGCCTCGCGAACCCCAGCCAGGCAGCGCGGATCGACATCGAGGTGGAGAACGGAACCGGCCGCCGTACAGTTACGACCGTCCCGCCCGCGGCGGACGCGCTCGTGCGACTCGGGATACCGACCAGCCGACGCGGACGCGTCCGCTTGACCCGTTGGGAGATCGCGACCCGCTATCCTTTTGGACTGTTCCGGGCCTGGGCAGTCCTGCACCCTGACACCGATTGCCTGGTCTACCCGAAGCCCGCAGCAAGCGCACCACCGCCGCCGCACGCGCCCGGGGTCGAGGGAGCCGGCGGCGAGCGCCATGGCGACGAGGACTTCGCGGGCCTCAAGGACTATCACCCTGGCGATTCACCGAAGCGCATCGCCTGGAAAGCGCACGCGCGCGGCGGCGAACTGCTGGTCAAGGAGTTTTCCGGAACGGCCGCTCCCGCCATGATGTTCGACCTGGATCACGCGCCCGGCGCTGACCTCGAAGCGCGAATCAGTGTCCTGGCGCGGTGGATCGTCGATGCGCAGGACCGCGGCGAGGCATTCGGGTTGCGCCTGCCCGGAGTCGAGTTCGCGCCCGAGCCCGGTGAGTCGCAGCGTCGCCGCTGCCTGGCCGCCCTGGCCGAGTTCCATCCTCCGGAAAGTGCCGATGCGTGAGCCAGGCGACGGGATGCGGCGGCTGAGCTGGACTATCGGCGGCCTGGTGGTGGCCGTGGCGCCGCATACCGTTCACCTTCGACCGTGGATTACGCTGCTCGCCCTGGCGGTCTGCGTCTGGCGGCTGCTCGCCGAGCACCGTGGCTGGGCGCTGCCAGGCCGTTTACTGCGTAGCGTGGTGGCGCTTGCGGCGACCGCCGCCATTGCCCTCAGCTACCATGCGCTGACCGGTCTCGATGCGGGCACCGCGCTGCTGGCCCTCATGGCAGCGCTCAAGCTACTGGAGACTCGTCGCCCGCGGGATCACGTGGTCCTGGTTTTCATTGGCTGGTTCTTGTGCCTGTCCACCCTGCTGTACGGACAGGACATGGTGGCAGCGGCCT
This sequence comes from uncultured Gammaproteobacteria bacterium, assembly GCA_963715485.1. GTDB lineage: Bacteria > Pseudomonadota > Gammaproteobacteria > Steroidobacterales > Steroidobacteraceae > SG8-30. Next base: position 1,749,325 of record OY970244.1, on the reverse strand, counting down.
GGGTCCTTCCGGCCGTCTGGTTGCTGTCCGCCTCGCTGCTCAACGTGGCGCGGGCCGGCGCCGACGACCAGCCGCTCAGGCCGTTTCGCACCACCGGCGCCATGCTGCTCAAGGCACTGCCGATTACGCTGATCCTGTTCCTGTTCTTTCCCAGGATAGCCGGCCACTTCTGGGGCGCTCCCAGCCGCGAACAGGCAGCGACCGGACTGAATGAGGAGATGTCGCCAGGCGACATCTCTGAACTGTCGATCAGCGACACCGTGGCGTTCCGCGTCCGCTTCGACGGCGCCGTGCCGCCGCCCCTGCAGCGCTACTGGCGGGGCCCGGTGATGACCGAGTTCGACGGCTTCACCTGGTCACGCGCCCGGGCCCAGAGCTATTTCATGCCGGCGGTTGAGTTCCGCGGAAATCCGGTCTCGTACACGGTGACCCTGGAGCCGACCCGTCAGCGCATGCTGTTCGCGCTCGACATGGTGCAGGAGTGGCCGAGAGAGATGGCGCAGCAGGGCTGGGACTACCAGCTATGGACACGCAATCCGATCAACGCAGTGATTCAGTACCGCGCCAGGTCCTACCCCGCATTTCGGGCCGGTGTCGACCTGGGTGCCGCCCTGCGCAACCGTAACCTGCAGTTGCCACCGGACCGCAATCCGCGAGCCCGCGAACTGGCCGCCAGCATGCGTCGCGCAGCGCCAGACGACGAGTCCTATATCGCAAATGTGCTGGCCATGTTCCGTGAGCAGGAGTTCTACTACACCTTGACGCCGCCACGGCTTGAACGCGATTCGGTCGACGACTTTCTCTTCAACACGCAGCGCGGATTCTGCGGTCACTTCGCCTCTTCGTTCACCATGCTGATGCGGGCAGCCGGCATCCCGGCGCGCGTGGTCGGCGGCTACCAGGGCGGCGACTGGAATCCGGTTGGCGGTTACCTGATCGTGCGTCAGTCGCACGCGCATGCCTGGTCCGAAGTCTGGCTGCCAAGGCGTGGCTGGACCCGGGTGGATCCGACCGCCGCGGTCGCACCTGAGCGGGTCGAGCGCGGGCTCGACGCCGCCTTGCCCGATGACGAACCGGTCCCGGGTCGGCTGCTCAGGAATTCCGACCTGCTCTGGCAAGCCCGCCTGGTCTGGGACAACGTCAACGCACGCTGGAACGACTGGATCGTGCGCTACTCCGACGAGAGCCAGGAGCAGATCCTCAAGACACTCGGTTTCGAGAGACCGGACTGGCGTCAGCTGGGCATCCTGCTGGGCACCGGGCTGGCAGTCTGGTTCGCTGTGCTGTCAGCATGGCTCGCCTGGGAATTTCGTCAGAGGCCGACCGACGCGGCCACCCGAAACTACCGGGTCTTCACCTCCCGCCTCGCCCGTCGCGGCATCGAGCGTGCGCCGCACGAGACTCCACGAGATTACCTGGCAAGGGTCCGGGGGGTCAGGCCCGACCTCGAGCGGCATGCGGCGGCAATCACCGAGCTGTACCTGCGGCTGCGCTACGCTCCAGCGCCGGAGGCGGGGGATCTCGACCTGCTGCGCTCTCTGGTGAAACGATTTCGGCCGTGAATTTCGGCGTCATCCTGGTCCTGCTCGCCGCCGCGGCAATCATCGCCTGGGTCGTCGTGCACCCGGCCATGCGTTCACGTCGCCGTGCGCACCAGCGGTCGATTCCACTGGACGAGGCCGACCGGATGTACCTGCGCCGCCGGGTTCCCTTGTATCGCCGAATGCCGGAGGAGCAGCGGAAGCGCCTGGACGGCCTGGTTAGGGTGTTCATGGGGGAAAAGGAATTCGTGGGTTGCCAGGGGCTGCGGGTGACCCGGCACATGCGCCTGACCGTAGCCGCACAGGCTTGCCTGCTGGTCCTCGGGCGCGACGAGCACGTCTACGACGAACTGCGCTCAATCCTGATCTATCCCGGGCAGTTCGTGGTGCCGGAGCAGTGGCATGACGAACACGGCGTGGTCACCGAGGAAGAGCAGGTCCTGTCAGGCCAGGCATGGGACCTCGGTCGCATCATCCTGTCCTGGGAAGACATCGAGGCACGCGCTGGGGGCACCGAGGCCTACAACGTCGTCATCCACGAGTTCGCCCACTACCTGGACCATGAAGCCGGCGGCACGGACGGTGCGCCGGCGCTGCGCAGCAGGGCCGAGCATGCGCGTTGGGCCGGGATCTTTCAGCACGAGTTCGACGTGCTCCGCGCCGCCGTCGATCGCGGGGCGCCGACATTGCTCGACCCTTACGCCGCCGCGGACGAGGCCGAGTTTTTCGCCGTATGCAGCGAGGCATTCTTCGAGGCCGCGGAGTTGCTGCGCGACTGCCATCCCGCGCTGTATGGCCAGCTGAGCTCGTATTACCGGCTCGATCCTGCGTCGTGGAAGGAACAATCGCTGGCGGGAAGCCCCGACACGACCGGCGCGCGCTGAACCGACGATGGCGGCGAAGCCTGTACCGGAACACCTGCCAGGTTCAGGACGCGCCCTGCATCCGGTTCTCCATACGCCGTGCCCTCCACAACAGTGCGGCGCCCGCGACGAACAGTACCAGTACCGACAGGATTCCCGCGCGGGTGCTGCCGGTCATCAGGGCAGTGACGCCGACCAGCATCGGGCCAAGCACCGCGGCGAACTTGCCCATCATGTTATAGAAGCCGAAGAACTCACCCTGCTTGCCAGCCGGGACCAGCGCCCCGAAATATGAGCGCGACAGCGACTGCACGCCGCCCTGAACCAGGCCAATGGTCACGGCGAGGGCGTAGAACTCCCAGGTGCTGTCCATCTGGTAGGCACCGACGGTCGCGCAGGCGTAGACGGCTAGCGCGATGAAAATGCCGTTGGCCGCGCCAATTCTCGAGCCGAGCCAGCCGAAGGCCAGCGCCGCCGGAAAGGCCACGAACTGTGTGAGCAGCAACGCGGTAATCAGGCTCTCCTGGGGGAACCCCAGGGACAACCCGTAGTCGACCGCCATCTTGATGACCGTATTGACCCCGTCGATGTAGAGCCAGTAGGCGAGCAGGAACCAGACCAGCGGTCGATAGGCCCGGACGTGCGTGATCGTCGCGCCCAATTCGCGCCAGCCGGCGCGGGCGGCCGCGATCACGCCAAGCGGTTGCGCAGGCCTTGCCTCGCGGACGTACAGCAGGACCGGCACGGAAAACAGCAGCCACCAGCCGGCCACGGTCACGAAGGACAGCCGGACAGCGTCGCTTGCCAGCGCAAGGCCGAAGAGCTCCGGCCTGAGGGTCATCAGGACATTGATGGCGAACAGCAAGCCGCCACCAATGTAGCCGAGCGCGTATCCGTAGGCCGAGACCAGGTCCAGTTCGTCCTTCGCGGCAACGTCGAGCAGCAGCGAGTCGCAGAACGTCACGCCGCTCCAGAACCCTATCGACGCCAGCCCGTAGAGCATGGCCGCGAGCTGCCAGTGACCCGCCTCCACCAGGTACAGGCCGCCAGTCGCGGCCGCACCGAGCACCGTCGCCATGGCGAGCAGCCGCACCCGCGAACCACTACGGTCGGCTATCGCTCCGAGCAGCGGCGCCGCTATCGCGATGATGAAGCTGGCAACGCCGTTAGCCAGACCGAGGCGAAAGGTGCTGACCGAAGCCTCGACACCGATGCTCCAGTACTGCTTGAAGAATACCGGGAAGAAGCCCGCCATGACCGTGGTCGCAAAGGCCGAGTTAGCCCAGTCGTAAAGGGCCCAGGCGACTACCGGCCTGCGGGTCAGTGCCGACGTCAAGAAACGTCCTCGGCGGAGACGCGCGGACAAGCCTCAAGCCACCGCGGAAGGGGACAGTCCCCCTTCGAGACACTCCCCGCGCAGCACCTGACAGCTCCCAGGTCAAGCGACATGCGCAAGGTGCTCGCGTGTCTCGCGGAAGCTTACGTCCGGCGCCCGCTCGATGGCGAGCTCCAGGTTAATCCGGGTCGGAGCCAGGTAGACCAGCTGCCCTGCATGGTCCACGGCGAGATTGTCATGGGCACGGCTGCGGAACTCTCCCAGCTTCCTCTGATCCGTGCAGTAGACCCAGCGGGCCGTTGCGACATTGATCGGTTCGAACGCACACTGCACGCCATATTCGTCCGCCAGCCTGAACGCGACCACGTCGAACTGAAGCTGCCCGACTGCGCCGAGAACCAGGTCGTTGTTCCGAAGCGGCTTGAACAACTGCGTGGCGCCTTCCTCGCACAGCTGGTCGAGCCCCTTCTGCAGGGCCTTCATGCGCAGCGGGTCCTTCAGGACGGCGCGCCGGAATATCTCCGGGGCGAAGTTCGGTATGCCCGTGAACATCAGCGATTCACCTTCGGTAAAGGTGTCACCGATGTTGATCGTGCCATGATTGTGCAGGCCGATGATGTCGCCGGCGAACGCTTCTTCGGCACGCTCGCGGTCCGAGGCCATGAAGGTCAGCGCATCCGCGATGCGGACTTCCTTGCCAAGGCGCACGTGCCTCAGGCGCATGCCGCGGAGGTAGCGGCCGGAGCAGATCCGCATGAAGGCGATACGGTCCCTGTGGGCCGGATCCATGTTCGCCTGGATCTTGAAGACGAAGCCCGTGAGTTGTCGCTCGGTTGCCTCGACGGTGCGTAGGGTCGTATGACGTGGCATCGGCGGTGGCGCGTGCACGACGAAAAACGACAGCAGTTCCTCCACGCCGAAATTGCTGATGGCCGAACCAAAGAAGACGGGGGTCTGGCGTGCCGCCAGGTAGAGCGCCAGATCGAAGGCCGGCGCTGCGCCCTTGACCAGTTCCACCTCCTCGCGAAACGCCGCAGCGTCATCACCCAGGAACTCTCCGGCCGCCGCGGAGGCCAGGCCGTCGATGATCAGGTTACGCCCCACGCGACCCGACTCAGCGGCGTCGTAGGCGTAGATCCGGTCCTCCAGCAGGTGGTAGATCCCCTTCAGGGCCCGCCCCATGCCGATTGGCCAGGTGATCGGCGCGCATACGATGCCGAGCACCTTCTCGATTTCGTCCAACAGCTCCATTGGCTCCCGGCCTTCCCGGTCGAGCTTGTTGATGAAGGTCATGATCGGGGTATCGCGCAGCCGGCAGACCTCCATCAGCTTGATGGTCCGCGCCTCGACCCCCTTGGCGCAGTCGATCACCATCAAGGCCGAGTCGACCGCGGTCAGCGTGCGATAGGTGTCCTCGGAGAAGTCCTCGTGACCGGGGGTATCGAGCAGGTTGACGATTCGCTCCTGGTAAGGGAACTGCATCACCGAGCTGGTCACCGAAATCCCCCGCTGCTGCTCGAGCCGCATCCAGTCGGAGGTTGCATGCCGCGCCGCCTTGCGCCCCTTGACGGTGCCCGCCATCTGGATTGCGCCGCCGAACAGCAGCAACTTCTCGGTCAGCGTGGTCTTGCCGGCGTCCGGGTGCGAGATGATGGCGAAAGTGCGTCGCCTGGAGATTTCTGACGCGAGCGGATCCATGGCAGTTCTTCAGCGGTTGATATGACTGGCGACCGGCCCCGAGGCCGGCAGGGCCGCGGATTCTACCGCATTACGGTCCGTCGGCCGGCAGCAGGTCGAGGGCCTTGCGGTATACGACCGCATCCTCGCGTCCACCTGCGGCCTGGTAGTAGCCGCGCCTCAGTCCGATGCGCTCAAAGCCCACGTCCTCGTAGAGCGCAATTGCAGACGGGTTGCTCGGCCTGACTTCAAGGAAAGCATGGAGCATGCCAGCGCGACGCGCCCGGCGCAGCAGCATGGTCAGCAGGGCCCTGCCGACGCCGCGGCGGCGCAAATCCGGGGTGACGCAGAGATTGAGGATGTGGCACTCCCCCGCACCCATCGACATGACCCCATAGCCTGCTACGCGCGAGTTGGCGTCGATGATCCAGCAGTCGTAGCCCACGCGCAGGCAGTCCCGGAAGATCTGTTCGCTCCAGGGAAACGGGTAAACCGCGTTCTCGAGCGTCACCACGGCAGCCACGTCGTCCGCCGTCATCGGGCGAAAGTGGCAGGCCGGCCTGCTCAGCTCGTCACGCGCCGTGGCCATCGCCGAGCACCTCGATCACCCGCTTCAGGTCTTCCCACGCCTTGCGCTTCTCGCCCGGCGCGCGCAGCAGATAGGCCGGATGGTAGGTCACTAGGACAGGCACCCCCGACTGCAGCTGATGGAGCCTGCCGCGCATGCGACCCAGGGGCGAGTCAGTCGCCAGCAGGCTCTGCGCCGCGATCCGCCCGACACACAGCACGAGCGCCGGTGCCACCAGCTCGACCTGGCGAAGCAGGTACGGGAGGCACTGCGCCACTTCCACAGGCTGCGGATCGCGGTTTTGCGGTGGCCTGCACTTGAGGATATTGGCGATGTAGACCTGCTCGCGCGACAGGCCTGCAGCCCGGAGCATGGCATTCAGGAGCCTGCCGGCACGTCCTACGAAAGGCTCGCCCTGCCGATCCTCCTCGGCGCCAGGCGCTTCCCCGACGACCATCAGGCGCGCGTGTCGGTCACCCACCCCGAAGACCGTCTGGGTGCGGCCTGCGCACAGTTCGCAGCGACGGCAACCCTGGACTGTCGCCGCGAGTCCGTCCCAGTCCATGAGCGTCGGGTCCGTGGCAGCCGGGCACTCTCCACCTTTCCCGGCGCGGGCAGCCGGCCGCGGCTCATAGGCGGTGACGCCCAGGGCCTCCAGGTACTCCAGGCGATGGCGTGCCACCCGGCTAGTCCCGGCTGGGTCTTCGTGGACGGCGGCGCGTCCGCCGCCACAGCCATACCAGGGGCGCCGAAAAAGCGTATCCGGCGAACAGCCCGAAGAGCATCAGCGGCGGGTCGAGGGCGATGAGGGCGAATACGACCGGCACGATCAGGAAACGCGAATAGCGGACCCGCTCTCCGGCAGCCCTGTCCTTGAAGCTTGGATAGGAGTAGCGGCTGACCATCAGCGCGCCAGCGGTGGCCGTCACCGTGAACGCCAGCACCAGCCCGTAGAGCCCCTCGAGGTCGTACTTATGGGCCAGCCAGACGAAGGCGGCAACCATCGCGGCGGCAGAAGGACTCGGCAGGCCCTCGAAGTAACGTTTATCAGCGGTCGCGGCACGCGCGTTGAAGCGGGCCAAACGCATGGCTGCCGCAGCCGCGTAGAAAAAAGCCGCAATCCATCCGAAACGGCCCCAGGCTGCACCGTACTCCGCGATTCGGGCCACGCCCCACTGGTAGCACACGATCGCCGGCGCGAGCCCGAAGGCGACCATGTCAGCAAGACTGTCGAACTCCTTGCCGAACACGGTCTCGGTGCCTGTCAGCCGCGCCACGCGGCCGTCGAGCCCATCGAATACCATGGCCACGAAGATCGCAATCCCGGCGCGTTCGAAATTGCCGTCAATTGCGGCAACGATGGCGTAGAAGCCGAAAAACAGGCAGCCGGTCGTCAACAGGTTCGGCAGCAGGTAGATACCGCGGCGGGTGTTGGCTGGTTCTTGCTGCAGGTTCATCTTCCGGGTCCGCGGGCGGCCGGACGGCAGGATCGCCGTCCCCTAGCCGCATGATAGGGTTCCCGTGGCGGTGTCACAACGCGTGATCCGCAGCATGGCACGATAGGGAGCCTCCGCCTAAGATACTCACCATAAGCGGCCCTCCTGACCGCTTCGAGGCCATTCATGCGTCTTTCCTCCTACCCGATCCAGAACCTCAAGGAAGTGCCCGCTGATGCCGAGGTGGTCAGCCACCAGCTGATGTTGCGGGCCGGCCTGATCCGCAGGCTGGCGGGCGGCCTGTATACCTGGATGCCGTTTGGGCTCCGGGTGCTGCGCAAGGTCGAGCAGATCATTCGCGAGGAAATGGATCGCGCCGGGGCGCTCGAGGTCTCGATGCCGGTCGCGCAGCCGGGAGAGCTGTGGGTCGAATCCGGGCGCTGGGACCAGTTCGGCCCCGAGCTGCTGCGATTCAGGGATCGGCACGGCCGCGACATGGTACTCGGCCCGACCCATGAGGAAGTCATTACCGACATCGCGCGTCGCGAACTCAAGTCCTACCGGCAGTTGCCGGTCAATTTCTACCAGATCCAGACCAAGTTCCGGGACGAAATCAGGCCGCGATTCGGGGTCATGCGCGCGCGTGAATTCCTGATGAAGGACGCCTACAGCTTCCATGTTGACGCGGCCTCACTCGAGCAGGGCTACCAACGCATGCATGCGGCGTACACGGCCATCTTCACGAGGATGCAGCTGGATTTCCGCGCAGTGCTGGCCGACACAGGAGCCATCGGCGGCAGCGCGTCGCAGGAATTTCACGTGCTGGCCAGCTCGGGGGAAGACGCAATCGCCTTTTCCGACGCCGACGACTACGCCGCCAACCTGGAGATGGCCGCCGCCCTGCCGCCCACCGCGCCACGACCTGACGGGACTGAGACGCTGACCAAGGTCGTAACGCCGGGCGCACGGACAATTGCGGAGGTGAGTGAGTTCCTGAAGCTGCGTCCGGCACGGCTGGTCAAGACCTTGCTGGTGGAATCCGACGATGGCGGCCTGGTCGGCCTGATCGTCCGGGGCGATCACGAGCTCAACGCCGTCAAGGCGCAGAAGCTACCAGGTGTCGCCAGTCCGCTCAGAATGGCCCAGCCTGCGCAGATACTGGCGGCGACCGGCTGCGAGGCCGGGTTCATCGGGCCGGTCGGCCTGGATTGCACGGTCTACGCGGATCATTCGGCACTGCAGCTTGCCGACTTTGCCTGCGGCGCGAACGAGCGCGACGCCCACCTGACCGGGGTCAACTGGGGTCGCGACCTGCCCGAACCCCGCGCGGCCGACCTTCGCAACGCAGTCGAAGGCGACCCCAGCCCGAGCGGCAGCGGCCGACTGCGGATCGCCCGCGGCATCGAGGTCGGCCATATCTTCCAGCTCGGGTGCAAGTACAGCGAAGCGCTGGGCGCCACGGTTCTCGATGAGCAGGGCAAGAGCGTCTCCATGGCCATGGGCTGCTACGGGATCGGCGTGACCCGCGTGGTTGCCGCGGCGATCGAACAGAATAACGACGATCGCGGCATCATCTGGCCCGAGCCGATTGCGCCATTCGCCGTGGCAATCATCGGCCTGAACTGGGCCAAGTCCGCGCGGGTGCGCGAGACCGCCGAGCGGCTGTACGACCAGCTGGTCGAGGCGGGCGTGGACGTACTGCTCGACGACCGCGATGCGCGCCCGGGAGTCAAGTTTGCTGACGCCGAACTGGTGGGGATCCCGCATCGGGTCGTCGTGGCGGAGCGGGGCCTCGATTCCGGCAAGCTTGAGTATCGGCACCGCCGCGCAACCGAAAACGAGGATCTGCCGCTCGAGGATACGGTGACGGCGATCCGCGAGCGTCTTGGTGGCCGCTGATGTGCGGAACCGCCCGGAAGTCATGAAAACCGTGTTGGGGAAATTCCTGATCCTGGCGGCGGCGATAGTCTCCATGCCATCAATGGCCGATGGACAGCGCGACCCGGGCCTCCGGGAGGTCATCGAGGCAGCGATTACGGCGCGACCCTGTTTCGACGACAAGTACGACGACGTCGTCTGGTACACGCAAATGCAGCCGCGGGTCGAAAGTCGCCTGAAGCAGAAGCCGACCGACCTGAGGCTGGGTGACGATCCAGGGGCGGCGGCCCGCCGGATCCTCGAGGCAGTCCACTGCGAGTCCAACAAGCACCACATGCTGCGTGAGCGGCCCCAACTGGTGCTGGCGGTGATCGACGTCGAGAGCGCGTTCGATCCCTTCGCCGTATCCTACGCGGGCGCGATCGGGCTGATGCAGGTCATGCCGTTCTGGCCCAACCAGCTCGGGCTCGAGACCCAGGATCTGATCGACGTCGAGCTGAATATCCGCATGGGGACCAGCATCCTGGCGTACTACATGGAGCGCGAGAAGGGTGACTACCGCCGGGCCCTGGCGCGCTACAACGGCAGCCTGGGGCAACGCACGTATCCCGACCTCGTGCTCGGCCGGCTCGAGTCACGCTGGCACCGCTGAGCACGGTTCAGCGCGTCGAGAAGTTTCCGGCCGCGGCAGCGACCGCGTCGGCGTCGATTTCCTGCACCTCTACCCGTGTGACCTTGGCAAGCGGCGGACCCTGCCACAGCCATTCAAGCAACTCATCGACCGCCGGCGCCGGCCCGATGGCCAATACCTCTACGGTGCCGTCCTCGAGGTTTCGGGCATGACCACGCAGTCCCAGGTCCTGAGCCCTTTCGGCAGTGCTTGCTCGGTACCAGACGCCCTGGACGCGCCCGTGAACCGTTGCCCGACGGGCGACCTGCTTTCCGGCCATGGAATCCGGCTTCGCCGCTCAGCGCCCGGCCGCGGCGGCCTCGCGCGAAATTTCCAGCGCACGGAGCGCCTGCTGGCGCGCCTCGATGGCCGTATCGCCGGCCTGTCGGTACTCATGGCGTTGCAGCTGCTGCTGCGCCTCGTCGATGAGCTGCTGTGCTGCCGCCATTTCGGCCGGCGCGCGCTCCTCGGCACCGGCAGCCAGTGCGGCGCGAACCGCCTGTCGCGCGTCGCTCATCTCCTGCACGGGTGCAGCCGCGCAGGCAGCCATGGCGAACAGGCAGATAGCGACGATTTTCTTCATGTAACCATTTGAACAACGGAGCAAAACCACGCTGAAGCTAACAGCGGCCAAAGCCGCCCGTCAAGGACTCCCGGTGCCGCTTGGGGCGCGCGCGTTGCGCGCGCGCCGCTTATGCTTGGCACCAACCGGACAAGTCCGCTCAACCGGGCGCAACTATTGAGGAAACGAAGCGATGACCGAGATCCTGGTTCTGTTCTATTCGCGCTACGGCGGCACCGCCGAGCTCGCCCGCCAGGTCGCCCGCGGCATCGACAGCGTCGAGGGCGCGAGCGTCCGATTGCGCACCGTTCCCCCGGTTGCCCCGGCCACCGAAGTTGCACTCCCGCCGGTTCCGGCGAGCGGCGCCCCCTACGCGGAACCCCGCGACCTCGAAGAATGCGCCGGGCTGGTGCTCGGTAGCCCGGTTCGTTTCGGCAACATGGCAGCGCCACTCAAGGTCTTTCTGGACCGGACGGCAGCGCAGTGGCTGGCGGGAACGCTGGCCGGAAAGCCGGCAGGCGTCTTCACCTCGGGACAGACCATGCACGGCGGTCAGGAAAGCACGCTGTTGTCGATGATGTTGCCCCTGCTGCATCACGGGATGGTGTTGGTCGGGGTACCCTTCACGGAGAAGGCGGTATCCGCCACGCAAAGTGGCGGCACGCCCTACGGCGCAAGCCACGTCGCGCGTGACGAGAGCCGCCCGCAGCTGTCTGAGGAGGAACGTTCGGCTGCGCAGGTGCTGGGACGGAGAATTGCGCGACTTGCGCTGGCGATCAAGGGCGCGGGAGGGTTTGCTTGAACGATGGGCGGAGCTTCCGCCGGGCACGCCTCGCAGTCCTGGTCCTGTGGCTCGCCCTCGCAATCGTTCTTCTGGGCTGGTCTTTGGCTGGCAGGGACGCCATGGGCGGCATCACGCTCGCCGTATTGACGGTCGGACCGTTGCTGTTGCCGGTGGCTGGACTGGCGTTGAGCCAGCGGCGCACTTACCGCTGGGCGCCACTGACCCTGGCGCCCGGGCTGGCGTGGTCGCTGACCGAACTGGTAGCCAACCCGGGGGCCCGCGGCCTGGCAGCCCTGTCCGCCTTGCTCTCGTTCCTGGCGCTGGCCGCCGTGGTTGCGGCGCTCAGGACCATGCCGCGCCACTGACACCCTGCGGATTCAGGGCCCTTCAAGGACCTCACGCGCAAGCGGCACTGTCAGGCGCCTCTGCGTGGCCAGGGACGCGTCGTCGAGCCGATCCAGCAACCGGCACAGTGCGCCAAAGTCCCGCGGGGCGTGCCGCAGCAGGTAGCTGAGCGTCTCTGAAGGAATTTCCAGGCCGCGCGCGGCCGCGCGCGCCAGTAACGCCTCGGCCTGGTCTTGCTCCGGCAACGGCTTGAGCGTGTGCACGCTCGACGCTGCGACGCGCGAGCGCAGATCCGCCAGCTGCCACGGCAACGCCGCTGGCGGCAAACGGGCCGCAACGACTAATCGTCCGCCCTGCTCCTGTAGCTCGTTGTGCAGGGTAAACAACGCGCCCTCCCACAGTGGATCGCCGGCGATCCGGTCCAGGTCGTCGAGCAGGACTGCATCCAGCTGCTCGAATCCTTCAAGAAGGCTCGGCCCGAGCCCGGCGCAGCGCTCGAGAGGCAGGTAGGCGGCGGCGGAACCGCGCTCGCTCAAGCGAACGACGGCAGCCTGCAGCAGGTGGGTCTTGCCGGTGCCCTCGGTGCCGGACAGCCACAACGGTACCTGGCCGGGAGCGCGTCCGAGCGCGCACAGTTCCTCGATCGCCGCCAGGTTGTGTCCGGCGCGAAACGTCTCGAAGCGCGACGAGACCGCCAGCTGGACGCCGAGCGGCAGCTGCCGCATCACGACTGCGCCGCCATGCGCCGGCCGCGGGAGACCTCCACTGCCCTGCGAATGTAGGTCATCGTGTAGTCAACGCCGCTGACGAAGGTCGTTACGAACGTCGCCGCACCCAGCGCGATGACCCAGGCAGCGGGCACTACGGGGGTCGCCGCATTGGCGACCGCGCAAATCACGTAGCAGATCTGCATTACCGTGTTGAGCTTGCTCGGTTGCGTCGGGTGACCGTCGATCGGCCCGAAGAGCCACTTGTATACGGCGGCCCCAATGCCGATGACCAGGTCGCGGATCACCACGGTAGCGGCCAGCCACAACGGCACCATGCCGAGCAGGGTCAGTGTCACGAACACGCTGACAAGCAGCAGCTTGTCGGCAACCGGATCGAGGATCTTGCCTGTCTCGCTGGTCCAATCGAACCGCTTGGCCAGGAAACCGTCGAGCCCGTCGGAAATCGCCGCGATGACGAATAGCAGCAATGTCCAGCCGAACCGGCCGTCGACCAGCGTCCAGACAACCGGGACCGCGAGCAGCATCCTCAGCACGCAGATCAGGTTGGGCAGGCTGGAGAGGTTCATGGACGGTAGCTGAAGATCGCTGCTCCCGAGCCGCCATCCGCCCGCACCAGGTGCCCACCAGCGGCCACCTCGCGCTGCAGCGCCCCCAGGTCGCCACGTACCGTCAGGCGGAAGACCACAGCCTCGGGCTGGACCTCGTGCACGGACAGCTCGCGCACCACGCCAAGCGATTCGAGATAGCGCGTTACGTCGGCGTACCGGGCAAGGGTGGTCACCCCGGAGATGGTCACAAGGAGCTCGTTCCGCTGCCCGGCCGATGTGGAGGCATAGCGACTCGCATAGCGATCCGCGGTCGCATGCACGCCGTCTTCCAGGTCGCCGCGCAGGGTCAGTGACCCGCCGGCACCCTGCGACGACCAGTCGACGGTGTACTGGCCGCGGCCGGTGGAAACGGCCCGCCCGATCAGTACGCCTTCCGCCCCATAGCGGCCCGCTGCCGCTGCGAGGGACGCGATGTCGCCGGACCAGACCTGTTCGAAGCGGCCGCGCAGGTTCTCATCACTCCCGGCAGAAGGCCATACGAGGGGCAGCCCCCGTTGCATCGCCGCCTGCTCCACTACCCGCCGCTCGCTGCTGGCCGCTTCGGCGGTCACGAGACCGCGCTGACCGCCACCGCGATCGACCGCCATCCAGACCAGCGTCAGCGGACGCTGCTCGCCCCAGAATGGGAGCCCGGCCGCGGCAACCGCCTGCTCGACCGCATCCCCGTCGAAGGCCACCGTCAGGTTGCCGCCCGTGGCCCGGCGATACGAAATGACGTAACGCGACGCATCGCTGACGAGAGGCGCGAGTCCCGCCAGCGCAGGCGCATCGCGGCGCCCCGTGACCCGTACCAGCACGTCAGACATCCCGGCCCGGAACGCGGCTGCCTCGCCTGCCGTTCCCACGGGCACCGTCGTCTCGTACAGGTTGCCGAGGCTGTCAGCGGACGCACCGACGGCGGCGAACAGGCACAAGGCAATCCAGGAACTCGCCAGCCGCCTCCTGATCGGGCTCACAGCCATGATCTTCCTGCCCTCCAAACTTGACTTCGAAGCCCGGCACGATGCCGAGCCCGGGTTACAATATTACCCGACGCGAGCGACGATCCTGTCCTCTCCCTGCTGGAAGCCCTGATGAACGACCGGACTCCCCTCACCTACCGCGATTCGGGGGTAGATATCGATGCCGGCGAAGAGCTGGTAGAACGCATCAAACCGCGTGTACGCAGCACCCTGCGTCCCGAGGTGCTGGGCGGAATCGGCGGCTTTGGTGCCCTGTTCGAGCTTCCGCCCGGCCGCTGGCACCGTCCGGTTCTGGTGTCCGGTACCGACGGTGTCGGCACCAAGCTGCGCCTGGCCATCGATACCGGCCGGCACGACTCGGTCGGGATCGACCTCGTAGGGATGTGCGTCAATGACGTCGTCGTCCAGGGCGCCGAGCCGCTGTTTTTCCTGGATTACTACGCCACCGGCCGGCTGGACGTGGACACCGCCGAGAAGGTCATCGGAGGCATCGCGGACGGCTGTGCACTGGCCGGCTGCGCACTGGTCGGCGGCGAGACCGCGGAAATGCCCGGGATGTACGAGGGTAGCGACTACGACCTGGCGGGGTTCTGCGTCGGGGTCGTCGAAAAGGAGCGAATAGTCGACGGCAGCGCGACTCGCGCAGGCGACGTCGTCATAGGCCTGCCGTCGTCGGGGCCCCATTCGAACGGTTTTTCACTGATCCGCAGGTTGATCACCGAGAGCGGCGCCAATGAGCGCACCCGCGTTGACGGCGAGCCGCTGTTCGACCTGCTGATGGCGCCGACGCGCATCTACGTCCGGGCGGTCCTGGGTTTGCTGGACCAGGTCCCGGTGCACGGTATCGCCCACATCACCGGCGGCGGGCTTAGCGACAACATCCCGCGCGTACTACCCGCAGGGCTGGAGGTCCGGCTCGACGCGGGTGCGTGGACGCGCGGGGGCGTTTGGCGCTGGATCCAGGAAGCCGGCAACATAGCCGATGCCGAAATGCACCGGACCTTCAATTGTGGAATCGGCATGACCCTGCAGGTCGCAGCCTCCGACGCGGATCGCGCACTGGCCGCCCTGACTGCCGCCGGCGAGGAAGCCCGGGTCATCGGCGCCGTTGCAGCCGGTGATCGCGGGGTCGTTTTCGACTGATGGACAGCCCGCTAGCCGTCGCGGTGCTGGTCTCGGGACGGGGTTCCAATATGGAAGCCATCGCGCGCGCGGGCCTCGCGGGCCGGATACCTGCCCGCGTCGCCGCCGTCATCAGCGACCGGCCGGAAGCGGCCGGACTGGCGCTGGCGCGCAGCCTGGGCATCGAGGCGAGCGCCGTGCCGCAGACCCCGGGCATGGATCGGGCAGCCTACGGCCGGGTCCTGGCTGACGCGATAGCCCGGTATGAACCGGGGCTGGTTGTGCTGGCTGGCTTCATGAAGATCCTCGATCCCGGCTTTACCAGGCAGTACGCTGGCCGGCTCTTGAACATCCATCCTTCGCTATTGCCGCGCTACCCGGGACTGCATACCCACCGGCGCGTCCTTGAAGCGGGCGACCGCATGCACGGTTGCACGGTGCATTTCGTCACCGAGGAACTGGATGCCGGTCCGCGGATCGTACAGGCCGCCATTCGAGTGATGGATGGCGACGACGAGCAGTCGCTTTCAGCCCGCGTTCAGCACTGGGAACACATGATTTACCCGGAAGCCGTGGGTTGGTTTGCCGAAGGGCGGCTTTCCATGCGTGACGGAGCCTGCTGGCTGGACGGGCAGAGGCTCGAGCAGCCGATCCTGAGAGGTGAAACTTGAAGACCCATGCAGCAGCCATCGTGGCAACGCTCTCCCTGCTGAGCGCCGGCGCAGCGGAGGCCGCGGGCCTCCAGCCATTCGTCGCCGAATTCACGGTCAAGTACTCGTTCCTGAGTGCCGGCAAGACACGCCTCGAGCTCAAGCGGGATCCGGCGCCTGGCCGGTGGGTCATGGAGACGCGCGGAGATGCCAGCTTCCCGGCCTCGCTAGTGGTCAGCGGAACCCTGGTGCAGACCTCATGGTTCGCGGTTACGGACGACGGCGTGCAGCCGCTCAGGTTCCGATTCGATGATGCCTCGGAAACGGAACAGGAGGACATCGCGCTCGATTTCGACTGGCAAGGGGCTCGCGCAACGGGAAACGCCAAGGGGAAGGCCGTCGACGCGGCGCTGCTGCCCCACACGCAGGACCCAGTCTCCTACCAGTTCGCGATGATGTTCGCGCTGCAGAACGGCCGCGAGCCCGGGCAGCTGCCGATGCTCGACGGGCCCAAGATCAAGGTCTACGACCACACTTTCCTGCGCAAGGAACGCATCAAGACCGCTGCCGGAACTTTCGACACCGTGGTCTACAAGAGCTCCAGGGAAGGCAGTGACCGCGAAACCCACATGTGGCTGGCACCCAGCCTTGGCTACTTCACGGTGCAGGTCGAGCAGTACCGCAAGGGCAAGCGCCTGTTCGCGATGTACCTGCAGAAGTACCGGCCGGGCGACTGATCAGGTCCTGGGCAGGGTCACCCCGGTCTGACCCTGGTACTTGCCGCCACGGTCGCGATACGAAGTCTCGCAGGTTTCGTCCGACTCGAAGAACAGCAGCTGGGCGATACCTTCGTTCGCGTAGATCTTGGCCGGCAGCGGCGTCGTGTTCGAGAATTCGAGCGTTACGTGCCCCTCCCACTCCGGCTCGAGCGGGGTTACGTTGACGATGATGCCGCAGCGCGCATAGGTGCTCTTGCCGAGGCATACGACCATCACGTTGCGCGGAATCCGCAGGAACTCGACCGTACGAGCCAGCGCAAACGAGTTCGGCGGGATGATGCAGACATCGGAGACCTGGTCGACGAAGTTGTTTACGTCGAACTGCTTGGGATCGACGATCGTCGAGTTGATGTTGGTGAAGATCTTGAATTCGTTAGCACAGCGCACGTCGTAGCCGTAGCTCGACGTGCCATAGGACACGATTCGCCGGCCCTCGGCCGCTCGGACCTGGCCGGCAGAATAGGGCTCGATCATGCCGTGGCCCTCGGCCATGGCGCGGATCCACCGGTCCGACTTGATGCTCATCAGTCATCCTCGACGCTGATCTTGGGAAAACTGCCGGCGCCCCGGATGGAGGCGAGCGCAAGCTGGGCGGCCGCCTTGCGTGCCACATCCATGTAGGCGCGTGCGGCCGGCGAATCCGGATCGCCGATGACCGTCGGACTGCCGGCATCGGCCTGCTCGCGGATACGCAGGTCGAGCGGCAATTCACCGAGCAAGGGCACGCCGTAACGCTCGGCCATGGCGCGGCCACCGCCCGCACCGAAGACGTGCGACTCGTGTCCGCAGGCAGGGCAATGGTGCACGCTCATGTTCTCCACGACGCCGAGCACCGGCACTTCGACCTTGCGGAACATCATCAGTCCTTTACGGGCATCCAGCAGCGCGATCTCCTGCGGGGTCGTAACCACGATCGCGCCGCTCAGCGGGACGCGCTGCGCCAGGGTCAGCTGGATGTCGCCGGTGCCCGGGGGCATGTCCACGATCAGGTAATCGAGGGTCTCCCAGCGCGTCTCCCCAAGCAACTGGGTCAGCGCCTGCGTCACCATGGGGCCGCGCCAGACCATCGGTTGTTCTTCGTCGATAAGGAACCCGATCGACATGACCTTGACGCCGTGGCTGGATGGAGGTTCGAAGCTCTTGCCGTCACGGGTTGTGGGCCGCTGGCCGCTGAGTCCCATCATGCGCGGCTGGCTCGGTCCATAGATATCCGCATCCAGCATGCCGACCCGCGCGCCCTGCCTGGCCAGTGCCAGCGCGAGGTTGGCCGCGACCGTGGACTTGCCGACCCCGCCCTTGCCGGAAGCGACCGCTACCACATTACTGATACCCGGCAGCGGCGGCGCGCCGCGGTTGCCGACGAAAGCCGGAATGCTGTGCGACAGGTCGACGCGCAGCGGACCCGCAAAACCCTGCTGGCGAAGATGCGCCTCGAGCCCCGCCTGGAACTGGGCCGCATAACCGGTTATCGGGAATCCGAGCACGATCTCGACCGACAGGCCACCATCCGCCAGGCTCAGGCCACGTACCGCCCCTGCCTCCTGCAGGGTGACCCCCAGCAAGGGCTCAATGAAGCCATCGATAGCGGCGCGAAGCTCGGTCTCAGTCATGATTGCATTCCTGTCTCCCGGGATTGGGCTGCGGATTGTACCGGATGGGCACTCACAGCAAGCCGCAGGCTGCCCATATGTCATACTTTTGGCTGGGATGGCCGTCCGCGGGGTCCGCCGCCGGGAGGACCCCGCGACGACTGGCATCGAGGTGACCGGCAGGGACCGCGGCGACCGCGCTGGGGTCCGGATCTACAGGACTGGAATGGGATTCTTCAGCAAGTTTCGCGCAGATCGCCTGATTGCGGAAATCCGGGACTCGGGAGATCCGGACAGCCCCGCGGCGCGCCAGGCGCTCGAGAAGCTGAAGGGCCTCGGCGCGGATGCGATCGAGCCGATCGTGGCGACGCTGGCGGCCGCTGACAAGCGCGAAACTGCCGCGCTCGTCGACGTGCTCACCGCACTGGTGGACAACAAGTCCTTTCCGGTACTGGCGCGGGCCATGGCGGAAGAGAATGCGCGCGCGGTCTCGGCCGTGGCCTGGGCCCTGTCCTCCTCCCGGTCATACTCCCCGTCACTGCTGCTCGACCTGCTGGGGCAGCCGGGCATTTCGCGCCCGGCGCTGCTTGGCGTCATTGGCGCGCATCGCGACCGCTTCGCGGTGCGTGACCTGCTTAACGCCGCCTACCAGCAGGATGCCGCGGAGAAGAGTGCCCTGTTCAAGGTCATCGCCGAGGTCGCCAACGAGAGCTCCGTGGACGAACTGCTGGCTCGGGTCGAGGGCAAGGACCCGATCGCGCGGATGCACATCATTTCCATCCTCGCCAAGTTCAACAAGCCACGTGTCCGAACCGCCTTGCAGGCAACGCTGAGGGACCCCAACAAGATGGTTCGCTCGGCCGCGCTGCAGGCCATTGCCGGGATGTCTGGTGTGATCGATCCGGCCCTGATCGCGCCGCTGCTCAAGGACTCGGAGATGGAGGTCCAGAACCTCGCCATCGAGATCCTCTGCAAGGCCAAGCACCCGGAAACCGTACAGCACCTGGTAGACGTGCTGAAGGACGAATCGGAGTACTCGCGGCGGGCGGCGGTGGAGGTACTGAACGAGGTCGGCGACGAGCGCTCGGTGAAGTACCTGCTGCAGGCAATCAAGGACGACGACTGGTGGGTTCGCAGCCGTGCCGCGGACGCGCTCGGCAGGATCGGCGGGCCGCGAGTGATCAATGCGGCATTGTCACTGGTCAACGACCGCGACCAGGAGATCCGCCGTACCGCGATCGAGATCCTCAACCAGACCCGCGACGAACGGGCCGTCAATCACCTGATCGAGGCAACCAGGGACCCGGACTGGTGGGTTAGTGAACGCGCAGTGGACGCCCTCGGTGCAATGTCCTCCCGCAAGGCCGTGCCGCGACTGCTGGAGATGCTTTCGGTCAACCCGAAGTCGGTCTCCACGGTCGTGCGTGCATTGGGCCTGATCGCCGACCCCCGTGCCGTCGAGCCGGTGCTCGGTACCCTGGGCCGGCCGGAGACCGACGTCGTGATCGAGGCGATGGGCGCACTGGTCAAGCTGGCCGAGGAAAACACCGCCGAACAGATCCGCGCCCGCATCGAGCCGATAACGCTGTCGCGCGAGAAGTCGGTGGCCGACGCTGCGCAGCGGGCGCTGTCCGAACTCGATGCCAAGTTCGGGCCGTCCATCTCGGCGACCGGCCCGAGGTTCGGCAGCGGCGCCGGCCTGGCGACTTCGGGCACTTTCGCAAGTGCGGGCGAAGGCGGCAAGACCATGTTGATCGACTCCGCCGATGTCGCCGCAATCATGAAGGCGGCCGAGGCGCAGTCCAAGCTCGACATCTCGACGCTCAAGCCGGGCGACCTGATCGAGGGGCGCTACAAGTTCATCGAGAAGATCGGCAAAGGTGCTTTCGGCACGGTGCTGCTGTTCGAGGACACCGTGGTGGAGGAGCGGCTGATTCTCAAGTTCCTGAATCCCAGCGTCTCGCAGGACGAGGAGATGATGCAACGCTTCGTCCACGAGTTGCGCTACAGCCGCAAGATCACCCATCCGAACGTCATCCGTATCTACGACTTCCTGCAGATCCGCGGTCACTACGCGATCTCGATGGAGTATTTCGCCTCGCACACCCTCGGCGGCGAGGTCAGCGAGGGCAAGCCGATGCCGATTTCCCGGGCGGTTCGCTTCGGCATCGACATGGCGACCGGCATGACGGTGGCACACAAGGTAGGTATCGTCCATCGCGACCTGAAACCGGCCAACATACTGATAAACGACGAGGGATTGCTGAAAATCGTCGACTTCGGCGTGGCCGCGGCGCACCGCGAGACCGACACGCAGCTCACCAAGACCGGCTATGTCATTGGCTCGCCAAAATACATGGCGCCCGAGCAGATTCTCGGCAAGAAGGTCGACGAGCGCGCCGACGTCTACTCGGTGGGCGTGATCCTCTACGAGATGCTGACTGGCTCACCGCCCTATCACCGCGGCGACCACATGTCCGTCATGTACCAGCACGTACAGGGCCGCGCACGCCCTGCAATCGAGCTCAATCCCAACCTGCCGCAGGAACTCTCGGATCTCGTCATGCGGGCCATGGCGGTCGACAAGGGGAAGCGCGTCCAGACCATGGACGAGTTGAGACTGGCGCTCGAACCCTTCTTGTGATTCACTCCGGCGTCAATGCCGCGCATTGATGCTTTCCTCAAGCTGGGCCTGGCCCAGGGTTGTTCCGACGTGCACCTCGCCGTCGGCGTGCCGCCCATGTTGCGGATGAATGGCGACCTGGTTCCGATCCGGTTCCGCGAACTGGGTGGACCCGAGCTCGAGAGCTACGTCATGGAGATCCTCACGCGAGGACACCAGGACCGCTTCCGCAGCGGCGAGGACATTGACTTTTCCTACGTAAGCGAGGAAGGCGGCAGGTTCCGGGTCAACGTATTTCGCAAGGATTCGGGCATTGGAGCCGTTTTTCGCTCCATTCCCAGCGAGATCCCGACCATCGAAAGCCTGGCGCTCCCGCCGATAGTCGCCAAGCTTTGCGACTATCACCAGGGAATGATCCTGGTCACCGGGTCCACCGGTACCGGCAAGTCGACGACGCTCGCAGCCATGATCGACCTGCTCAACTCCAGCCGCAGCCTGAACATTGTGAGCCTGGAGGATCCAATCGAGTTCGTCCACCGCAGCAAGCAGAGCCAGGTCCTCCAGCGCGAACTCGGCACGCACCTGCCCAGCTTCGCAGAGGGCGTCCGGGCCGCCATGCGCGAGGACCCGGACGTGATCCTGGTCGGCGAGATGCGCGACTCCGAGACGATCTCGATGGCCATGACCGCAGCCGAAACGGGCCATCTCGTGCTCGGCACCCTGCATACGACCAGCGCCACCAAGACGATCGACAGGATCATCGACGCGCTGCCGATCGAGGAACGCGAACAGACCAAGAGCTTCCTGTCGCAGAGCCTGCTGGCGGTGATCACCCAGGCCCTGGTCAAGCGGCCGGAGGGACGCGGCCGTCGCGCGATTTGTGAGGTCATGGTCATGAACCGCGCCATCGCCAAGCTGATCCAGACCGACCAGACACACCAGATCCCGGCCCAGCTGCAGACCGGCAAGGACCAGGGCATGCAGTTGCTCGACCAGGCACTGCTGGCTGCTGTCAAGGCCAAGGAGGTCGATCCGGACGACGCCTATACGATCGCCACTGACAAGAAGGCATTGTCGAAGTTCGTCGTCGACCGAAGCCTGTTGCCGCAGTTCGACATCTGAGAGTCCGGAGCAGGGGGCACCTTGGCGCGCATCGACGAATACCTGGAGGAGATCCTCAAGCGCAATGGCTCCGACCTGCACTTCATGGCGGGTGGACCGCCACGTATCCGGCAGTACGGCAAGTTGATGACGCTCCGCGAAGACCGGCTCGCAGCGGAGCTGGTCCGGGAGGCGCTCTACGAAATCATGCCGCGGCAGGCGATAGAGCGATTCGAAACCAAGGAGGGTGCCGATTTCGCCTACAGCCTAGGCACACTGGCCCGGTTCCGCGTGAACGTGCTGCGACATCTCGACGGCATGGGTGCGGTATTCCGCGCTATTCCGTCCAAGGCGATGACGCTCGAACAGCTGAAGATGCCGGAGGCGGTCAAGAACCTGTGCAAGGTCAGCAATGGGTTGATCCTGGTGACCGGCAAGACGGGATCCGGCAAGTCCACGACCCTAGCGGCGATGATCGACGACCTGAACGTCCGGATGAAGGGACATATCCTCACGATCGAGGACCCGATCGAGTTCATGCATCCACGCAAGAACTGCCTGATCAGCCAGCGCGAGGTCGGGGTCCATGCGCCATCATTCTCGGCCGCCCTGCATTCTGCCCTTCGCGAGGATCCGGACATCATCCTGGTTGGCGAGCTGCGCGACCTCGAGACGATGAGTACGGCCATCACCGCGGCGGAGATGGGCATCCTGGTGATGGCGACACTGCACACCAATGGTGCGTCCGCCGCGGTCGACCGGATGGTCAACGCCTTTCCCGCCGACAAACAGAGCCACGTGCGAACCATGCTGTCCACTTCGCTGCGCGGCGTCATCTCCCAGCAGCTGATCCTGCAAAAAGGCGGCCGGGGCCGGGCCTGTGCGCTGGAGATCCTGATAAACACCCCAGCAGTGTCGAACCTGATCCGCCAGGGCAAGATCGACCAGCTCGAAAACGCCATGCAATCCGGTGCAGCACAGGGCATGCGGACCATGGATTCAGCGATCCAGCATCTGTACGACGGCGGTGTGATCAGTGGCCGCTCGGCCTACGAGAAAGCCAATAACAAGCCCAAGTTCGAGCAGGTCAAGGACCTGGATTGAGCGCCCTGGGTGCGCCGGACAGCACCAAGGCTGTGTCCATGGGACGCCGACGCCTCCGGCGCCGGGTCCGCTCCTGCCAGTAGTGGCATAATTTGCGGTTCAACTACGGAACCCGACCATGCCGCGGAAGCTACTCGTAACCAGCGCCCTGCCCTACGCCAACGGCCCCACCCATCTCGGCGGCATGACCGAGATGGTCCAGACGGACATCTGGGTCCGTTTCCAGCGGATGCGCGGCCACCAGTGCACCTATGTCTGCGCTGACGACACGCACGGCACACCGATCATGCTGCAGGCCCGGTCCGAGGGCATCAGCCCCGAGCAACTGATCGAGCGCGTCGGTGCGGAACGCAGAAGGAGTTTTGGCGCTTTCCTGATCAGCTTCGACAACTATTACACGACCCACTCGCCGGAGAACAAGCACTATACCGAGCTGGTCTTCAAGGCACTCGACGACGCCGGCCACATCGCGCGGAGGAAGGTCACGCAGGCCTACGACGAGCAGGCGCAGATGTTCCTGCCAGACCGCTACGTCAAGGGCACCTGCCCCCGCTGCGGCACTCCTGACCAGTACGGCGACAGCTGCGAGGCCTGCGGCGCAACCTACTCTCCGGCGGACCTCAAGGACCCGCTATCGGTGCTGTCCGGTACCCGCCCGGTCGAGCGTGAGTCGGAGCACCTGTTTTTTCGCCTCGGCAATTTCGAGCCTATGCTGCGCAAGTGGACACGATCCGGGACGCTGCACGAGGCCGTCGCGAACAAGCTCGATGAGTGGTTCGAGGCCGGGCTGCGGGACTGGGACGTGTCACGCGACGCGCCCTATTTCGGCTTCGAGATCCCTGGCGCGCCCGGCAAGTACTTCTATGTCTGGCTGGATGCGCCAATCGGTTACATGGCCAGCTTCGCCAACCTGTGCGCCCGAACCGGCATGGACTTCGACGCGTACTGGCGGCCAGGCGGCGACACCGAATTGCATCACTTCATTGGCAAGGACATCCTCTACTTTCACTCGCTGTTCTGGCCAGCGACCCTGGAGGGCGCTGGTTTCCGCAAGCCCACAGGGGTCTACGTCCACGGTTTCCTCACCGTCAATGGCCAGAAGATGTCCAAGTCCCGGGGTACGTTCATTACCGCGGAGCGCTACCTCGAGCATCTGCCGCCCGAGTATTTCCGTTACTTCATCGCGGCCAAGCTCGGGCCAGGCGTCGATGACATCGACCTGAACCTGGAAGAATTCGCGACGCGCGTGAACGCCGAGATCGTAGGCAAGCTGGTCAACATCGCCAGTCGCTGCGCCGGCTTCATCACCCGTAGCCACGGTGGCCGGCTCGCCGCCGCGCTGCCCGATCCGGCGCTGCATGCCGCCTTTGCCGCAGCAGGCGAGCAAATCGCGTCGCTCTACGAAGCGCGTGAGTACTCGTCGGTCGTACGCGAGGTCATGGCACTGGCCGATCGTGCCAACCAGTACATCGACCAGCACAAGCCCTGGCTGCTCGCCAAGGACCCTGCTCGCGCCGCCGAGGTGCAGGCGATCTGCACCCAGGGGCTCAACCTCTTCCGGGTGTTGATGACCTACCTGGCCCCGGTCATGCCGGGGATGGCCGAGCGCGCCGGACGCTTCCTCGGCGAATCGGGATACAGCTGGCAGTCGGTTGCGAGCCCCCTGCTCGGGACGCCCATCGCGGACTACGAGGCGCTGGCCACCCGGCTCGACCTGAAACAGGTCCGCGCGCTGGTGGAGCCCGCGGGGGAGCCCGCGGAAGAACCCGCGCCAACCACGGTTGCTACGGACGAAACTGGTCTGGTCACCATCGAGGACTTCGCGCGGCTCGACCTGCGAGTCGCGCGGATTGTTTCTGCCGAGCTGGTCGAGGGCGCGGACAAGCTGCTCAAGCTGACCGTCGATGCCGGTAGCGAGCCGCGCACGGTCTTCGCAGGAATCCGGCAGGCCTACCAGCCCGATATGCTGGTAGGGCGACATGTGGTGCTTGTCGCCAACCTGAAACCACGCAAGATGCGCTTCGGCGTTTCGGAAGGAATGCTGCTGGCTGCGGGTCCAGGCGGGTCCGAGGTCTTCCTGGTTGCGCCGGATCAGGGAGCCCTGCCAGGCATGAAGGTCAAGTGACCGCTTGGTCCGGAACGAGCGCCCCAGGATGACCGGCTCCGTTGCAGTCGATCTCGCGGGGCGCATCGACGCGGCCCTGCCGCAAACGCAGTGCACGCGCTGTGGTTTTGCAGGCTGCCGGCCCTATGCGGAATCACTGGCTGGCGGCGAGACCGCCATCAATCGCTGCCCGCCGGGCGGCGTCGGCGTGATCGCTGCATTGTCCCGGTTGCTCAATACGCCGGCCCGGCCGCTCGATCCCGGATGCGGCCAGGAAGCTCCTCCCCAGGTGGCCAAGGTGGACGAGGCCGCGTGCATTGGCTGCGCCAAGTGCATCGACGCCTGCCCGACCGACGCGATCATCGGCGCCCGCAAGTGGATGCACACTGTCATCGCGGCCGACTGCTCGGGCTGCGAACTCTGCCTGCCGCCCTGTCCGGTCGATTGCATCGCACTGGTACCAGCTCCCGGGCTGCCTCCGGTCGTACTGGACGGCGCCACGATCCTGCAGCGCGCCGCTCATTTTCGAAAGCTCCATGAGTCCCGCCAGCAGCGGCGCGAGCGGGATCACCAGCGCTGGCGCACAGCCCTCGACGCCCACCTGGCCGCGGGACCGGCCGCCGACCGATCGCCGACGCCGTGAATGCCACGAAGCGACGGCAGATCTTCGAGCGGCTCCGCGCGGCCAATCCACGCCCGACGACCGAACTCGAGTACCGCACGCCGTTTGAACTGCTGGTCGCGGTGATCCTCTCGGCCCAGGCGACCGACAAGAGCGTCAACCAGGCGACACGACGACTCTTTGCCGCGGCGCGAACCCCCGAGGCGCTCGCCGCGCTCGGAGCGGAAGGTCTCGCCCCCTATATCCGTTCGATCGGACTGTGGTCGACCAAGGCCATGAACCTCGCGGCCATGTCCCGGCAACTGCTGGAGAGGCACGCGGGGCAGGTCCCGGGCCGCCGCGAGGACCTCGAGGCGCTACCCGGAGTCGGGCGCAAGACGGCCAATGTCGTCCTCAATACTGCCTTCGGGGAGCCCACCATCGCCGTCGATACCCACATTTTCAGGGTTTCGAACCGCACGGGACTCGCGCCCGGCGGGAACGTGCGCCAGGTCGAGGATCGCCTGTTGAGGGTGGTCGAGCCAGAATTCAGGCGCGACGCCCACCACTGGCTGATACTGCTCGGCCGCTACGTGTGCAAGGCACGAACACCCGCCTGCCCCGCCTGCCCGATCGCGGACCTGTGCGAGTACCGCCACAAGACCCCCGGCGAGTCGCCGATCGGAAAGGCCGGTCGGGCGGCACGTCGGCACCGCTGACATGCCATTTTTCGCCAGCCAGGATCGCGGGACACTGCGCCACGCCTGGCGTGAGGCCTGGCGCAGGCACTGCGCCGGCCTGGCGCTCGAACCGCTCGAAACGCAGATTGCCGCGGTGGCGCAGATGCATCCCGAATACCACGCGGCGCTGGGCGGCGACACGGATTCGCTTGACCGCGACTGGAGCCCCGAAGAAGGCCAGGGCAATCCGTTCCTGCACATGAGCCTGCACCTCGCGGTCCGTGACAGCATCCGTACGGATCGACCCCGCGGGATTCGCGCGGTCTTCGAGCAACTGCTGGTGACCCACCCTGTGACCCACGACGCTGAGCACGTATTGCTGGATTGCCTGGGCGAGACTCTCTGGGAAGCCCAGCGTGCCGGCCTGCCACCAGACGACAGGGCCTTCCTCGAGCGGAGCCGGCGCCGCGCCCAGGGCCGGTAATAATTCCACGGCGGCGCGGGTCTTATTCAGCAAGGACCACCATGCAGACACGCACGAAAGAATCCACCAGGCAGCGGCCTGTCGCCGGAGCGGGCCTCGGCCTGCGCCGCGGCCTGCTGGCTGAACTCGAGGCCCATGGCGCGGCAGGCCTCGATTTCTTCGAGCTCGCGCCCGAAAACTGGATTGGCGTCGGCGGATCGCTGGGCAAGCGGCTGCGGTCGTTTACCGAGCGCTTTCCCTTCGTTGCCCACGGCTTGTCCCTGTCGCTAGGTGGACCGACGCCGCTGGATGAGGGGCTCCTGGGCGATATCCGTGACTTCCTGGACTTACATGGCATCCGCGCCTACACCGAGCACCTCAGCTACTGCACGGACGAAGGTCACCTCTACGACCTGATGCCGATTCCCTTTACCAGCGATGCCGTACGCCATGTCGCTGCGCGCATCCGCCGGGCGCAGGAGATCCTCGAGCGGCCGATCGGCATCGAGAACGTGTCCTACTACGCAGCGCCGGGCGCCGAAATGTCAGAGATCGAGTTCGTCACAGCAGTGCTGGAGGAAGCCGACTGTGGCCTGCTCCTCGACGTCAACAACATCTTTGTCAACGCGACCAATCATCGCTATGACCCAGCCGAATTCCTGCGCTCGCTGCCCGCCGGGAGAGTCTGGTACCTCCATACCGCGGGACACTACGTCGAGGCACCTGACCTGCGCGTAGACACCCACGGAACGGCAGTCTGCGAGGATGTTTGGTCGCTGCTCGATGTCGCGTATCAACATTGTGGGCCGGTCGCCACGCTGCTCGAGCGCGATTTCAACTTCCCGCCGCTACAGGAACTGGTCGACGAAGTAACCCGGATCCGCGAGCTGCAGTCCGGGCACCATGTGGCGGGGCAGCGCGAGCTGGCGGTGGCCGAATGACGGACTTCCGGCGTCTGCAGTTCGATTTCGCGGCACACCTGCGTGATCCGGCACGCGTTCCGGTACCCGCCGGGATCGAACCGAGGCGCATGAACATCTACCGCGAATTGTTCTTCAACAACGTCCGCGACCTGCTGGCCAGCACCTTTCCGGTCTGTCGCGCCATCCTCGGCGAGGAGCCCTGGAGCGGCCTGGTTCGCCGCTTCTATGCCGGGCACAAGGCGCATACGCCGTATTTTCTCGAGCTGCCGCGCGAGTTCGTCGAGTGGCTGGGAGCGGCGGGCGAGCAGTCCGCCGGGGAACCGCCTTTCCTGGCCGAGCTGGCCCACTACGAGTGGGTCGAACTCGCCCTGTCGATCGCCGACGTCGAGGACCCGATGGCCGGCATCGACCCGGCCGGCGATCTGCTCGAAGGTCGACCCGTTCTCTCGCCGCTTGCCTGGCCGCTGGCCTACCGCTGGCCGGTGCACCGGATTTCCAGGGAGTTCCAGCCGGTCGAGCCGCCGCCGGTCGCCACCTTCGTCGTGGTCCATCGCAATCCTTCCGGTCAGGTCGGCTTCCTGCAGGTCGATGCCCCGACTACCCGATTGCTCGTGTTGATCGAGGCCGGACGCGCTGCGACTGGTGCTGAACTGTTGCGAGAGGTCGCCGCCGAAATGCCAGGCGCGGACGCTGCGCAACTGTTCGAACGGGGGGCAGGCATGCTCGCGCACTTGCATGAGCGCGGCATCGTCCCTGGAACCCTCCGCCACTGACAGGACACGTTGCATGAAGACCTTGATCGACTTCACTGACAGGACCCATCGGATACTGGACCGGATCGGTAGCTGGCTGCCGCAACTGGCGCTGCGGGCCATCGTCGGCTGGGAGTTCTTCGAGTCGGGGCTAGCCAAGTTCCAGGGCGAAAACTGGTTTTCGGCAGTTCAGGAAAATTTTCCCTTTCCCTTCAGCATCATGCCGGTTGAAATCAGCTGGTTTCTCGCGACCTGGTCCGAGCTGGTCGGCGGTGTGGCGATCTGGCTCGGCCTGGCGACACGCTTCTGGTCGACCAGCTTGCTCATCCTGACGGTGGTCGCGATCGCTGGAGTCCACTGGCCCGCGGAGTGGAACTCTCTATCGGAGTTACTCCGGGGTTACGCGATCACCGACAAGGGTTTTGGCAACTACAAGCTGCCGCTCATCTTGCTGGTGATGCTGCTGCCATTGTTGTTCAGCGGCGCCGGCAAGGCCAGCATCGACCACCTGATACGGCTTCGCTACGCGCGCGGCTGAATCCGGTAATCAGGCACCCTTCTTGGGTGCGTACAGGTCGGTCAGCGTGCCCTCGAAGGCCTCGGCGGCGAACGCTACGGTTTCCGACAGGGTCGGATGAGGATGGATGGTCAGCCCGATGTCGGCGGCATCCGCACCGAGTTCGATGGCGAGCGCCACCTCCGAGATCAGGTCACCGGCATTGACGCCGACGATTCCGCCGCCGATCACGCGATGGGTCGCGGGATCGAACAACAGCTTGGTGAATCCCTCGTCACGGTTCAGCGCCAGGGAGCGGCCGCTGGCCATCCACGGAAACAGTCCCTTGCCGACCTTGCGGCCCTCCGCCTTGGCCTGCTCTTCACTGATCCCTACCCAGGCGATCTCGGGATCGGTATAGGCAACGGAAGGAATGACGCGCGCATCGAATGAGCTCTTCTGGCCGGCCGCCACTTCGGCTGCGACCTTGCCCTCATGCGTCGCCTTGTGGGCCAGCATGGGCTGTCCCGCGATGTCGCCTATCGCGAAGATGTGCGGTACGTTGGTGCGCATCTGCCGGTCAACCGCGATGTACCCGCGGGCATCGACCTCGACACCCGCTGCCTCGGCGTTGATCAGCCGCCCGTTTGGAACCCGGCCAACCGCGACCAGGACCCGGTCGTAGAGAGTGGGCGGCGGCGCATCGCCACCCTCGAAGCTGACCCGCAGCCCCTCGTCGAGAGCCTCCACCCTGCTGACTCCCGTGCCGGTCATCACTCGCTCGTAGCGATCCCTGATTCGCTTCTCCAGCGGCCGGACCAGATCGCGGTCGCAGCCCGGCATGAGGCCCGGCGTCAGCTCGACGACACTGACCCTGCTGCCAAGCCCGTCATATACGCAGGCCATCTCCAGGCCGATGATGCCACCACCGACAACCAGCATGCTGCCCGGCAGCTCCTTCAGTTCCAGTGCACCGGTCGAGTCGATGACGCGTGAATCGGCCGGCAGGCCGGGAAGCCTCGATGGCTCCGAACCGGCGGCAATGATGCAGTGCCTGAAGGCCACCACCCGGGTCTTGCCATCGGGTTCCACAACCTCCATGCGCGTGGGCGAGGTGAACCGACCGAAGCCCCGCAGCACCCGCACCCTGCGTTGCTTGGCCAGGATCGTGAGGCCGGCGGTCAGCTTGCCGACGATCTTGTTTTTCCACTGCCGCAGCAGGTCGATGTCGATGCTCGGATCACCGAACATCAGGCCATGCTCGGCCATCGACTCCACGTCCTCGAGGACCTTCGCGGCATGCAGCAGCGCCTTGGAGGGAATGCATCCGACGTTGAGACAGACTCCGCCGAGCTGCGGCCAACGGTCGACCAGCAGCACATCCAGGCCGAGGTCGGCGGCGCGAAACGCCGCCGTGTAGCCGCCCGGGCCCGCGCCCAGCACCACGACTTGCGCCTCGACGTCGACTGCTGGCTGGCCGGCCTGAACTCGCGATTCCGCCTCCTCCTCCGCAGCAGCTGTCGCACCAGCCGAAGCCGGCGTGCCTGCCTCGGCGGACCCTTCCAGCGTCAGGATGAGGGAACCCATCGAGACACGATCGCCCTTCTTGACTGCGACCTGGCGAATCACGCCTGCGGCCGTCGCCGGCACGTCCATGGTCGCCTTGTCGGTCTCCAGCGTAATCAGCGGCGTCTCGGCCTCCACCCGGTCGCCGGACCTGACCAGGATCTCGATCACCTCGACATCGCGAAAATCGCCGATGTCCGGTACCAGCTGCTCCAGTGGCTCGCTCACGGAACCGCCTCGAGCAGGGTTCGCGGTTCGGCCAGGGCGCCAGCCAGCGCAACCGTAAACCGCGCCGCGTCGGCGCCGTCGATTACGCGGTGGTCGTAGGACAAGGACAGTGGCAGCATGAGCCGCGGCACGAACTGGTCTGACTGCCATACCGGCTTCGTCCGCGAGCGCGACACGCCCAGGATGGCCACTTCGGGCGCATTGATGATGGGCGTAAAGGCGGTGCCGCCGATGCCCCCGAGGCTGGATATCGTGAAACAGCCACCCTGCATGTCGGCGCCGGAGAGCCGGCCGGTGCGCGCCTTTTCGGACAGCAGCGCCAGATCGCGCGCGATCTCGTACAGGTCCTTGCGATCGGCATCGCGGATGACGGGCACGACCAGCCCGTTGGGCGTGTCGGCCGCAAAGCCGATGTGCAGGTATTTCTTGAACACCAGGTTCTCGCCGGCCCCATCCAGCGACGAATTGAAGCGCGGGAAGCCGGCCAGCACCCTGGCACAGGCGCGCACTACGAATGCCAGCGGCGTCAGCTTGACGCCGACGCTTGCTGCCTTCGCCTTGAGCTCCGTCCGTAACGACTCCATCTCGGTGATGTCGGCCTCGTCATGCTGCGTCACGTGCGGTACGTTGACCCAGCTTGCATGCAGGCGAGGTCCCGAGATCTTCTGGATTCGCGTCAGCGGCTGCACGTCGATCGGGCCAAAAGCCGCGAAATCGACAACCGGTACTTGCGGCAGCGCGAACCCGCCCCCGGACGGGACGGCGCCCGCCGGTGCGCCGGACAAGATCGTCTTGACGAAGGCCTTGACGTCGTCATGGGTTACCCGCCGCTTCGGGCCGGTGCCACTCACGCGGCCGAGGTCGACCCCCAGTTCACGGGCATAGCGGCGCACGGACGGCGAGGCATGCGCCCGCGAGAAACCGGCTTCCTCGATCGGCGGTGAGCTTCCTGTCGGTGACTCGACCCGAACCGCAGGCTGCGGCACGGGAGCTGCCGTTTCCGGCTGCGGCGACCCACTCGCGGACGCACTTCCCGCGGGTGCCGACGCGGTGGCAGCTCCGGCAACGGTGACGACCAGGTCGCCGGCATTCACTCGCGCGCCCTTGGCAACATGGACGGCCAGGACGCGTCCAGCCAACGTGGCGGGGACGTCCATTGTCGCCTTGTCGGTCTCGAGCGTTACGAGCGGCGTCTCCAGCTCGATCGTGTCGCCCACGGCGACCAGCACCTCGATGACCTCGACATCGTGAAAGTCGCCGATATCCGGGATCGTCAGCCCGGTCTCCGAGATCTTACCCACGGCGGCAGGCGCGGTCTGCGCATCAGCCGGCGAGGGCGCCGATTGTCCGGTTTCGGAGGCCGGCGCCACGGTTGCGGCAGCAACACCCGCGTCCAGGACTGCGATCGCATCGCCCTTGGATACGCGTGCGCCTTTCTGCACGGCCAGTTCAACGATCGTGCCGGCCGTTGTGGCGGGCACGTCCATCGTGGCTTTGTCGGTCTCGAGGGTTATCAGCGGGGTCTCGAGTTCCACGCGCTCGCCAGGCGCCACCAGGACTTCGATGACCTCCACGTCGTGGAAATCGCCGATATCCGGAACCGTGATGACAACTCGTCCAGACACGGGGGGCACCTCAGCAAACCAGCGGGTTCGGCTTCGACGGGTCGATACCGAATTTCTGCATCGCCGCGGTTACCGTCGCGACATCCACCTGTCCCTCATCGGCCAGCGCCTTGAGCGCGGCCACCGCGATCCAGTGACGGTCCACCTCGAAGAAGCTCCTGAGCGCGGCACGAGCGTCGCTCCGGCCATAGCCGTCGGTACCCAGAACCTGGTAGCGCCCCGGGACCCACTGCCTGATCTGGTCAGGCACGGTCTTCATGTAGTCCGAAGCAGCGATGAACGGGCCCTTGCGGTCGCCCAGGCACTGCCGTACATACGGCACACGCGGCTCGACCGTGGGCGCCAGCAGGTTGGTTCGCTCGCAGTCGAGCGCATCGCGCCTCAGTTCACTGTAGCTGGTCACGCTATAGACGTCGGCCGGCACTCCGAATTCCTCTTCCAGGAGCACCGCCGCGGCCAGCGACTCGCGCAGGATCGTTCCCGACCCGAACAGCGTCGCCCGCACCCTGCCCCGGCCGCCGATGTGCAGCAGGTACATCCCGTTCAGGATCCCCCGCTCGACGCCACGTGGCATCGCCGGATGGGCGTAGTTTTCGTTCATGCAGGTGATGTAGTAGAAGATGCTTTCCCGCTCCGCGTACATGCGTCGCAGTCCGTCCTGGATGATCACCGCCAGCTCGTAGGCGAAGCACGGATCGTAGGCGACGCAGTTGGGAATGGTCGACGCCAGCAGGTGGCTGTGACCATCCTGGTGCTGCAGGCCCTCGCCGGCCAGGGTGGTGCGCCCCGCGGTCGCGCCGATCAGGAAGCCACGGGCCTGCATATCCCCCGCGGCCCAGGCGAAGTCGCCAACGCGCTGGAAGCCAAACATGGAATAGTAGATGTACATCGGGATCATGCTGACCCCGTGATTGGCATAGGACGTGGCCGCGGCAATCCAAGAGCAGAAAGCCCCGGCCTCGTTGATACCTTCCTCGAGGATCTGGCCCTTGCGGTCCTCGCGGTAGTACATCAGCTGGTCGGCGTCCTGTGGCGTGTATAACTGGCCGACCGACGAGTAGATGCCCACCTGCCTGAACAGTCCTTCCATGCCAAAAGTGCGCGCCTCGTCCGGAACGATGGGCACGACGCGCTTGCCGATGTTCTTGTCCTTCAGCAGGGCCGTCAGGATCCGCACAAAAGCCATGGTGGTCGATATCTCGCGGCCGTCGGTGCCGTCCAGCATGTTCTGGAAAGCCTCGAGCGGTGGCACGGTCAGGGGTTCGGCATTCACACGACGCACAGGCAGGTAGCCGCCCAGGATCCTGCGACGCTCGTGGAGGTAGCGCATTTCCGCGCTGTCCTGCTCGGGCCGCGTGAATGGCAGCCTCTGGATCTCCTCGTCCGAGACGGGGATGTTGAAGCGATCGCGGAACGCCCTGAGCGCCTCGTCGTCGAGCTTCTTCTGCTGGTGAGTGATGTTCTGCGCCTCGCCGGCGCTACCCATGCCGTAGCCCTTCACCGTCTTGGCGAGTATGACGGTCGGTCGGCCACGATGGGCCACCGCGGCCGCGTAGGCGTTCCACACCTTGCGGGAATCGTGACCGCCACGCTTGAGCAGGAATATCTGCTCGTCGGACATGTTGGCGACGAGTTCCTTGAGCTCGGGGTACTTGCCGAAGAAGTATTCGCGCGTATACGCGCCGCCCTTTGCCTTGAAATTCTGGTATTCCCCGTCGACAGCCTCCTCCATGCGCTGGCGCAGCAGGCCGGCCGAATCGCGAGCGAGCAGCGCATCCCAGCGACTGCCCCAGACGACCTTTATCACGTTCCATCCCGCCCCGAGGAAGGCCGCTTCCAGCTCCTGGATCACCTTGCCGTTGCCGCGCACGGGACCGTCGAGCCGCTGCAGGTTGCAGTTGATGACGAACACCAGGTTGTCGAGCTTCTCGCGCACCGGCAGCGTCAGCGCTCCCATTGATTCGGGCTCGTCCATCTCGCCGTCGCCGAGAAAACACCAGACCTTCTGGTCCGACGCTGGCGTCAGGCCGCGGTGCTCGAGATAACGGACGAACCTCGCCTGGTAGATGGCCTGCATCGGCCCAAGTCCCATTGAAACCGTGGGGAATTGCCAGAAATCCGGCATCAGCCAGGGATGCGGATAGGACGACAGGCCCTTACCGGATACCTCCTGCCGGAAGTGCCGCAACTGGTCTTCGCTGAGCCTTCCCTCGAGGTAGGCCCGCGCGTAGATCCCGGGGCTCGAGTGGCCCTGCACGTAAACCAGGTCCCCAGGGTGTCCGGCGTCGGGTGCCCGCCAGAAGTGGTTGAACCCTACTTCGTACAGCGTAGCCGAAGACGCATAGGTTGCGATGTGCCCACCGTACTCGGAGTTCGTGCGGTTGGCGTTGACGACCATGGCCATCGCGTTCCAGCGGATGTAGGCCTCAATCCGTCGCTCGAGCGCCCTGTCGCCCGGGTAGGGCTTTTCCTGCGACACGGCGATCGTGTTGAGGTACGCCGTGTTCGGCTTGTAGGGCAGGTATGCGCCCGAGCGACGCGTATGGTCAATGAGTCGGTCCAGCAGGAAATGGGCGCGCTCGGCGCCGTGTGCCTTGAGCACCGAGTCGATCGACTCCAGCCACTCCTGCGTCTCGAGTGGATCTACGTCGTCCGGGCTGCCGCGCTGGGCCATGGGTCAGGCTCCGCTGTCGTGTCTGGTCCAACCGGCACCCTTCGGGTCGCGCAAGCGCGCAGCCCAGACATGCCAGCCGGATTCCCCCTCGGCTCACGGCACCGGATCCATCGATGCCACCCGTTACGGCACCGCGAAGACCGCGGTTCTGCCCGGGTGGCAGGCGCGATATGATCGTAACCCTGCGCCCATTGGTCAAGGTACAAGAAATTGCCATCTACCGTCGATAAATCGCCACGCCGGCGAGCCGGAACCGGCGCGCTGCTGCCCACGGCCGTCAGGCCGCGGCTGGCCGCCCCGCGTCCCAGGCTCACTCATGCATTGCTCGACGATCTCGACGCGGCGCTCGTGTTCGTTCCAGCCGACCGGGCTCGCGAGGCGCTCGGCAAGCTGCCGTTCGCATCGTTGCTGCAGCGGCAGTTCGAGCGGGCCGAGCGCCTACCAGGATCGTGCTTTTCATGCAGCCTGCCGAACAAGGTGCAAACCTCGCTGGCCATCGGGCTGGTGCCGAACGCTGCGATGGCATTCGCCCGGCTCGAACTGGCCGGCGCAATGGTCAAGTCGCTGCAGCTGGCTGAAGCCCGCACGCTCGGACTGGCGACCGCGGGGCTCCCGGCCGCCGTCGAAGGGCGTTGTATCGAGGCGGGCGCCGCCGCAGCCTGGGCTGGAGCGTTCTGCCTGCCGCAATTCAAGTCCAGCGCACCGGCGAAGCACCGGTTGGTCCGGCTCATCCCGGTGACCCGCCAGGCGATCGACGCGCGCCGGGCCGCCGCGGTGGCTGAGGGCACCGATCTGGTGCGCTGGCTGACCGCCCTGCCCCCGGACCGGCTGGACCCGTCGGGATTCCGGCGCGCCGCGCAATCGCTGGCACGCCGGCACGGCTTGCGGACACGCTTTTATGGCGAGGCCGAGTTGAAGCGCCTCGGCGCCGGCGCATTTCTCGCGGTGACCCGCGGCAGTCCGCGCCGCAATGCCGGGATCCTGCGCCTGAGCTACCAACCTCGAGGCAAGGGCAAGGCGCGACCCATTGCGCTGGTCGGCAAGGGCCTGTGCTTCGACACTGGCGGCACCAACCTCAAGCCGCACAAGCATATGCTCGAAATGCACACTGACATGTCTGGCAGCGCCGTGGCGCTGGCTACGCTGGTGGCGCTGGCGGAGCAGCGCTATCCGCGTCCCGTGGAGGCCTGGCTGGCCATTGCCGAGAACCGCATCGGGCCGGATGCCTACCAGCCCCAGGAAGTGGTCACGGCCATGAATGGCACGACCATCCAGGTCATCCACACCGATGCCGAGGGCCGCATGGTCCTGGCGGACACGCTGGCGCTCGCCTCCCGCGGCAAGCCGGCCGCGATTCTGGATTTTGCGACTCTGACGGGCGGCTGCGTGTCAGCGCTGACCGAACGCTACAGTGGCGCATTTACCAATCGCCCGGACTGGCGCGCGCCGGTCGAACTGGCCGGGCAGGACAGCGGTGAGCGAGTCTGGTGCATGCCCATGGACGAGGACTTCGACCACGAGCTCGAGAGCAAGTTGGCCGACGTGATCCAGTGCACGGTCGACGGTAACGGCGACCACATTTATGCGGCCCGCTTTCTCAAGCGCTTCGTAGGCAAGGACATCCCCTGGCTGCACGTGGACCTGTCGGCCGCCACCCGCAAGGGCGGACTCGCGCACATTCCCGGTGACATCACGGGCTTTGGCGTGCGATTTCTCGCCTCGCTGCTGCTCGACCAGAAGCTGCCGGGCCTTGGCGGTAGTCGTTGAACAGGATCACGCTGACACGCCCGGATGACTGGCATCTTCATCTTCGGGACGGGGCTGCCCTGCGCTCGATCGTCGGCTTCACTGCCGCCCGCTTTGGCCGGGCCGTGGTCATGCCGAACCTCAAGCCCCCGGTAACGACGACCAGCCTGGCAGTCGAATACCGGAAGCGCGTGGTCGCCGCACTGCCCGCGGGCTCCAGCTTCGAACCGCTCATGACGCTGTACCTGACCGACAACACACCTGTGGAGGAAGTCGACCAGGCCGTCGCAAGCGGCGTCGTTTGCGGCATCAAGTACTATCCCGCTGGCGCGACGACCAACTCCGACTACGGGGTTACGACGCTCGAACGGACATTTGCCGTGCTCGAGCGCATGGAAGAACTCGGACTGGTCCTGCAGGTGCATGGCGAGGTCACCGAGGATGTGGTGGATGTGTTCGACCGCGAACGCGTCTTCATAGACCGACACCTGTCGCGGATCGTCGCACGGTACCCGGCGTTGCGGGTGGTGCTCGAGCACGTCACCACGCGGGAGGGCGTCGAGTTCGTGGATTCACAACCAGGCACCGTCGCCGCGACCATCACACCGCAGCACCTGCTGCTCAACCGCAATGCGCTATTCGTCGGCGGGATCCGTCCCCACCATTACTGCCTGCCGGTACTCAAGCGGGAAGGCGACCGCCTGGCGCTGCTGGAGGCGGCAACCTCCGGCAGCCAGAAATACTTCCTGGGCACCGACAGCGCCCCACATGCCCGCGGGGACAAGGAGTCTGCCTGCGGCTGCGCCGGGGTGTTCTCCGCACCGGCGGCGATCGAACTCTATGCCGAGGCCTTTGACCAGGCCGGCGCCCTTGATCGCCTGGAGGCGTTTGCCAGCCATCACGGCGCCGACTTCTATCGGTTGGCACGCAACAGCGGGAGCATCTCGCTTGTGCGTGACCCTTGGCGGCCGGCCGCCAGTTACCCCTTTGGCGACCGGGACATCGTGCCGTTCTTCGCCGGAGACGCCATCGGCTGGCGCCTCGATAACCCGGGAAGCCCATGATGCAGGACACAACTTCACAGATCGGCAAGCGCTTTCGCGGTTTCCTGCCCGTGGTGGTGGATGTGGAGACAGGGGGTTTCAATCCGGCTACCGACGCGTTGCTGGAAATCGCTGCGGTGGTGATCGGAATCGAGCCGGACGGCACACTGGTGCGGGGCCGGACCTACCGCCACCATGTAAGACCCTTCGAAGGCGCGCGGATGGATCCCGCGTCGCTCGCGGTCAACGGAATCGATCCGTGGCATCCGTTGCGACCCGCTGTAACCGAGAACGAGGCGATGGCAGCGGTCTTCAAGGAAGTCCGGTTTCGCGTTCGCGAGCACGAATGCACCCGCGCCATCCTGGTCGGTCACAACTCGTCTTTCGACCTGGCGTTCGTCAACGCTGCGGCGGCCCGGGCAGGCATCAAGCGCAACCCTTTCCATCCGTTCTCCAGCTTCGACACGGCAACGCTGGCGGGCGTCGCTTACGGTCAGACGGTGCTGTCCAGGGCGGCAATAGCGGCCGGGCTCGACTGGGATCCGGATTCGGCACATTCGGCGTCGTACGACGCCGAACGCACCGCCGACCTGTTCTGCGCCATCTGTAACGAATTCAGGCCGCTATACAAGGCTGGGCTTGCACGCCTGGCGGCGGGTCCCGAGGAGGCCGCCACCGATACCAACCCGATGATAGAGCCCTCCGCCGAAGAGACGAACGGCGACTGAAGCGGAGCGGGCCGCGATTCAGCCGACCGCGCCCGCCTCCTCCAGCAGTTCCTTGAGTTCGCCGGAGCGGAACATGTCCACGGCGATATCGCAACCGCCGACGAGCTCGCCCTTGACGTACAGCTGGGGAAACGTCGGCCAGTTGGAATAGCTCTTGAGGGCCTCGCGAACCTCCGGATCCTCGAAGATGTTCACGTGGGTGAACTTGGCGTTGCAGGCCTTCAGGGCCGCAGCAGTCTGCGCAGAAAAGCCGCACTGCGGGAAGTCGGGCGTGCCCTTCATGAAAAGCACGACCGGCGAGGACGACAGGTGGTTCTTGATGCGCTCGATGGCTTCGGTTTCGCTCATGATTCGACTCCGTTTTGGATTGGGTTGTCAGCCGATCGCGGTGCGCAACGGCGCCGGCCGGCGCTGATCGGTTGCGTCCAGGACGGCCCTCTGCTGCGCGGGCGTCATGTTCATCCAGTTCGCGATCTCGTCTCGGCTACGGTAGCACCCCCGGCAATAGCCCTGCTCGTCCAGCGAGCAGATGTTGATGCAGGGTGACATGGGTCCTGGTGATGACATGGCCTTTCGAGCTTGTTGCGGTTGCAGAACGAGCGAGGGGCGCCCCGCAGGCTGTCGGGCGCCCCATTCGCTTGGTTTGAATTATGGGGGGCGCTAGCCTATTCTTCAATCGCAGTTCGTACTTTCCTGTACAGGACGGTGCCGAGAGAAGCCCGGGCAAATCGGATCGCTGTTCACAGCACCGGGAGCTCAAGTGAAACTTCTGGACGGCTGGAGAGCGTCAATCGTGCTGGGTTTCGCGCTGGCTGCCGGGCAAGGCGCCCGGCGGACGGTCCCGGCTAGCCCCGATGAATGAGACAGGAATGATCCCTGACCCGCCTCCGGACTTGCTGCAGCGCGTGGCACAAGCACTCGAGGAGGACCTCGGGGCAGGCGACCTGACGGCGCAGCTCGTTGCCGACGCGCCGGTCTCGGCTCGCATCGTCACGCGCGAGGAGGCAGTACTGTCGGGCCGGCCCTACGCAGAGGCGGCGTTCAGACATCTCGATCCGGCGGTCCGGTTCGACTGGACAGCCAGCGACAGCGACCGCGTTCGCGCTGGACAGACGCTGTGCGCGATCCACGCCAGCGCCCGCAGCCTGCTTTCCGCCGAGCGCACCGCGCTCAATTTCCTGCAGACCCTTTCAGCCACGGCCACGCAGACAGCCCGCTACGTCGAAGCCGTTGCCGGCACGGGCTGCATCGTGCTCGACACCCGCAAGACCCTGCCGGGACTCAGGCTCGCCCAGAAGTATGCCGTGCGCTGCGGCGGGGGGAGCAATCACCGTCTTG
This sequence comes from uncultured Gammaproteobacteria bacterium, assembly GCA_963715485.1. GTDB lineage: Bacteria > Pseudomonadota > Gammaproteobacteria > Steroidobacterales > Steroidobacteraceae > SG8-30. Next base: position 1,709,429 of record OY970244.1, on the reverse strand, counting down.
GCCTGTATGACGGCATCCTCATCAAGGAAAACCACATCGCCGCCGCCGGCTCGATCGCGGCCGCGGTCGCGGCGGCACGCGACCTGGCCGCCAGCGTGAAAGTCGAGGTCGAAGTCGAATCGCTCGAGGAACTTCGCCATGCGCTGGATGCAGGCGCCGACATCGCGATGCTCGACGACTTTTCACTCGAGGAAATGCGAACAGCGGTGACCCTGAACCGCGGCCACGCGCGTCCGACCCGACTGGAAGCCTCAGGCGGCGTCAGCCTTGACACGATTCGCGCCATCGCCGAGACCGGCGTGGACTACATCTCGGTCGGTTCCTTGACCAAGCATGTTCGCGCCATCGACCTGTCGATGAGGTTCGAGGACTGACGGGGGCCGGCCCTCCCCGCCCGCAGCCAGCGGGCCGGCGCCAGACATGGGCGCAGCGTCGTCAGGAGCGCGGGCGTCAGCAGAGTTCAGACGATGGCAGTACGGTTGACGCGCTGCGGCTGGGCGACGCCGTAACCCTGGGCGAAGTCGACGCCGAGCCCGCGCAGGATGGTGATGATTTCCTCGTTCTCGGCCCACTCGGCGATCGTCTGCTTGCCGGTCAGGTGGCCGATCTCGTTGATAGACCGGACCATCTCGCGGTCGATCGGGTCGTTCAGCAGGCCCTTGACGAAACTGCCGTCGATCTTCAGGTAATCGACCGGGAAGTGCTTCAGGTAGCCGAAGGATGAAAGGCCAGTGCCGAAGTCGTCGAGCGCAAACTTGCAGCCCAGCTCCTTGAGCGCCTGGATGAAACGGTTGGCCTGCGAGAAGTTGGCGATGGCCGCGGTCTCGGTGATCTCGAAGCAGATCTTGCTCGCATCGAGGCCGCTGCGGTGAAACTGCTCGATGACGAAGGGCAGGAACTTGTCGTCGCCAAGACTCTGGCCGGAGAGGTTGATCGAGCACATCGCCAGCCGCTTGCGCTCGTCCGCCTCGGAGACCAGCCAGCGGAAGGCGCTGTCGATCACCCAGCGGTCAATCTGAGGCGTAATGCCATAGCGCTCGGCTGCCGCGATGAACTGGTCCGGTGAGATGATCTTGCCATTCTCGTCCCGCATCCTGAGCAGCAGCTCGTAGTGCTCTCCCGTCTCCACCTGCTGCAGCGGCAGGATCGTCATGCGGAACAGCTCGAAGCGGGACTCTTCCAGCGCATTGTTGATACGCGCCGCCCATTGCATCTCGCGGCGGCGGCGCATCAGGTCCAGGTCGTTTTCCTCAAAGCAGTGCACGCGATTGCGACCCGACTCCTTGGCCGCGCCGCAGGCGCTGTCGGCCGCCGAGAGGACTGCGGCCACGTCCTCGTTGTCGGCGGTGATCGGCACGACGCCGACCGACGCGCCGAGCCGGAAATTCCTGTCCTCGTAGGTGTAGCGGAAGTTGCGGATCGCCTCGCGCAGGCTCTCGGCGGTGCGCAAGGCCTCCTCCAGGGAGCAACTCTCCAGCAGGACACCGAACTCGTCGCCGCCAAGGCGCGCCAGGGTGTCGCGCCAGCGAACCTTGGACTTCAGCAGGGCGCCAACCTGCCCGAGCAACGCGTCGCCGGCGCTATGGCCGCAGGTGTCGTTGACGATCTTGAACTGATCGAGGTCGATATAGCACAGGGCATAGGAGGTTTCCCGTGCCTTGGCACTCTTGAGGGCACGCTCCAGCCGTGTCTCGAACTCGCGGCGGTTGACCAGGCCGGTCAGGACGTCGTGGCTCGCGTGATAGCTGAGCCTGCGATTCAGCTCGCGCGCCTCGGAAACATCGTGGAACACCAGGACGCCGCCGGTCACGCTGCCGGTCCCGTCGCGTATCGGCGAGGCCGTACTCTCGACGTACAGCTCGTTACCGTCGCGCCGGATCAGCAGCATCGGGCGCACTGACTTGACCGACCTGCCCCGCCGCACGGATACGGTCATTGGATTCTCGAGCGGCTCGCAGGTTTCTTCGTGAAAGGACTTGAAGATCTCGTCGATACTGCGCCCCAGGCCGTCCTCGAGACGCCAGCCCGTCAGCTCCTCCGCCACCGGGTTCAGGTACTCGACCCGGCCGTGCGCGTCAGTCGTGATGACGCCGTCACCGATGGACTGCAGCGTAATCTGCGCCCGCTCCTTCTCCCGGAACAGCGCTTCCTCGTACAGGCGCCGCTCGGTGATGTCGAGTTCGACCCCGATCAGCCGGCGCAGGCGGCCCTGGTCGTCGACCCGTGCGCGTGCCCGCCCGATCACCCAGCGCCACTCGCCGTCGCAGTGCTTCAGGCGGTGAATGCTCTCGAACATCTCGGTCTTGCCGGCGAGGTGATCACGCATGAGCGCGGAGACCCGCGGCAGGTCTTCAGGGTGAACCAGCCTCGGCCAGTCCGGGGACAGGATCGTGTCATCCTCGGCGTAGCCGAGCATCGCCTTCCACCTGGGCGAGAACCACGTGCGGTTGTTGATGGCGTCGTAGTCCCACAGCCCGTCGTTGGCGCAGGGCAGAGACAACTCCTGCCGCTCCTGGGCACCTGCCAGCCTTTCGGCGAGGGCGATCCGTTCCAGCCCGCTTGCCAGGCTGGTACCGACCAACTTCAGCAACAGGTGGAGGTTGACGTCCCAGCCGTCGCGTGGCTCCGCCGCTGCAAAGGCAAGGAAGCCCCGGACGACTCCCTGGACGCCGAAGGCGATGAGCAGCAGCGAGCGGATGTCCAGCCCTGCCAGGCGGGCTGCGTCGGCCGCCTGTTCGGCGCGTACGGTAGCCGTGTCACGGAACTCGATGATACGGACGTGCTCCAGCCGGGAGCGGATCCACGGCAGCGAATCCAGCGACTCGCCCTTGAGCACCTCCGGCCGGCAGTTCGCGAACATGTTGCGCGAGGACGCGATGGAATCGATCCGCTCGCCGGAGCCGTCGAGCAGGGCGAGAAAGACCACGTCGGTGCTGGTCGACTCCCGCAGGATGTCCAGGTTCTGGCGGATGACGGCGTCGGCGTTGTCGGCCGTCAGGTTCTGGAAGTCGACCGCGACCTTGGTGCAGGTGATGTCGATGCCGAGGGGCGGTCGTTTCGCCTGAGGCTGCCACAGCTTGGGCGAAAGAAGGTCGGACGCGGTGAAGTCCTGTAGCTGTTCGCTTTGCACCGTCGGCACCTGGCTGGGCTCCCCCTACCGTCGGCAGTTTGTCAGTCCGGTCTGTCTTTGCTGCAGGAACCAGTTAACGGTTCAACCCCTTCGCAGCATACATTTACGCGGCATTGTGACAAAAAGTTCTAGGAATGCAAGCTAACTTTATGTATTTGCTGATCTACGTATAAATCCTCGTCCGAACACAAGTCGACTCCCGATCCTCGTCCGCGCAATCCTGGCAGGACCACCCTGTGGGATCAGGGCCCGCGTTGTGACTCCAGGTCCCGGGAATCCGACGAAAAACGGGGCGGAGAGCCTGCGCCCTCCGCCCCTACCGTCAGCAGCTGACGGCTGCCGGCCTGCTAGTCGTCGCAGGTCTTGATGATCGCGTGGGTGGCTGTCAGGACGGTACCGCTCCACGAACCACGCGCCTCGACGAGGGTGTCCTCCGGCAGCTCGAAGAACTCGGCCGACGAGGGATCGTTGGATGGGTCATTCGGGCTGACGTCCTCGAGTACGAATCGGGTCGTGTCAGTGGTCATGACGTCGACTGTCAGGATTTCGAAGGCTGGCTGGGCAGGATGCCGGAACGGTCCACGCATCCGATGCTCGGCCTGCTCATCGAGCAGCTCGACGCGGGTCGCAATGACCTCACCGCTGCCGGCCGGGTATTCATAACCGCGCACGTCTACCCAGTCCCCCGTGTGGATGTCGGCAAGGCCCAACGTGTCCGATCCGGTGGTGCTGCCGTCCTCGACGCGCGTCGACGCATCAAGGAATACGGTCACCCCCAGCGCTGTCAGGTCGTACGGGTCGATCGCAGTCACGATCGAAACGATACGGATCTCATTCTCCAGCCGGAAGCGCACCTGCTCCGCCACGAGCACGCCCGCCGCGTCAAGCGTTCCCTCGACGCAGATACGAACGCCGAGCGCCAGGTCGTCGACGGTCCCGAATTCGTAGAGCGTGTCCGACGTCGTCGTCACCGGCCACCCGGCCACGTCGAAGTCAGTCGCCGAGGCGAACCGTGTAATCAAGCCCTCGACGTGCACCTGGTCGCCGTTGCCCGGCAGCATCTGCTGGTCGTAGCGCAACTCTATCCGGGTAGCGATGAACGCCCCGCCAGCCCCGAACTCGAAGCCGGTCGCCAGCACGATATCGCCCTCAGCCGGCGCGCCGCTCGGGAAGTCCTCGACGTTGGCAGCCGAGTAATCGACCGTCAGGCCAGTGATATGGAAGGTACTCGCGGCCGCATCGACCCCGGTCGCCGTGCCAAACACGTCGTATGGGCCGCTGCCCGACCACAAATCCACGCGCGTGGCATCGATCTGGCCCTCTGCGTTGATCAGTCCGCTGACCTCGACTGCCTCGCCCACGAGTTCATCCAGGTACGAGGGACTGATCGAATCGCCGAATGTAGTGCCCGGGCCGACCAGCACCGTCTGCCCCATCGCCACGAAGCGCAGGTTGGCCTGATCGGCGCTCGTCACCGGCCCCTCGAGGTTGTGGCTGTAGCGGATGATGTCGGCGCTTGCCGACCCGCCCTTGACGGTTCCCTTTAGGTCTATGACCTGGCCGACCCGCAGGTCGCCGAGGCTGGCCGCTGCCCCGTCAATCTTGACGTCGGCATCATCGGTCGCATAGTGAACGCCATTGACGACCACGCTGCCGAAGCCGCTGATCGGCCCCATCGTCACGACCGTCTGCGACGGCGCTGGCGGCGGCGTCACGGCATCCCCGCCCCCGTCGCTACCGCAAGCCGCCAGCACGGCCAGCACGACCGTGCCGGTGACTGCTCCAACCCATGTACCGATCCTGATGGTCATTAGATACCTCCTTGGATCGGTAACCCGGGCGCCTCGTCCCTGAGTTGCCGTCAGCCGGCGGCCATCGTCGCAACCGGCCGGCAGCCCGATCGCCGATCCTTTCCAACTGGCTTCAGGTTAGTTGGGGAGGCTGAGCGGTCCCTTCAGGGGCGCTGTGAGTTTCCACAGCAGGATGCGCCAGGCGCTAGCGCGAGGCAGGCTGATAGACCAGGACGGCCTCCGGGTCGCCCCGCTCAGCGCAGGCTGCGTCGGCAGGAGCGGACACCAGGAACCAGTCGCGCCGGTTGGCGTGGCCAAGAGGGACGGCCGCGGAAACACCGAAACACTGTGCCCTGCGGACGTCATCGACCACCAGCACCCGCGCGGCAGCGGCGTTCAACCACCTGGCTGCATCGTCCGCTTCCTGGTCGCCCTCGCGGAGCACGCGGCGGTGGCCAAAATTGGTGATCGGGCGGGTGATGTAGAGCAGGTACTGTTCGCGATAGGCCACGAGGCCAAGCTCGACGCCCGGTGGCGCCGCGCGTTCGAACGAGGCCACGAAATCGCGCCCGGAACGCGCGCCGTTGATCATGGGATTGATCCAGAAGCCCTGCACGATCGAGACTACCGCCAGCGCCGCTACCCAGGCATAGGCTCCGCGCGTGGCCCGGAGCAGGACCAGGATCAGTGCCACGCTCGCTCCGATCGCGGCGAGTGGCGCCAGCGACGTGACGTCGTAGCGCTCGGCCAGCTCTGCCATCGTCTGCGGACTGAACAGTCCGAGATACAGCGCGGCGCCACCCGATACGATGGCCACGAACAACGCCAGCCCAAAACCCACCCGCTGGACCGCCGGGCGCTCGAGCAACGCGCCCAACCAGGGTCCGGTTGCAAGCGCAAACGCAGGCAGGGCCGGCAGCACGTAGACGCCTCGCTTGCCCGGGCTCAGGCTGAAGAACAGCACCACCAGCCCGATCCAGGCGATAAACAGCCAGGCGCGCCCGTCGCGCTGCCGCCATGCATCGCGCCAGCGGGGCACCAGCCAGGGAAGCAGCGCGGTGCCGGGCAGCCACAGCGCTGGAATGACCTGGACCAGGAAGTAATACCAGGGCTCCTTGTGGGCCCATGATGCGGCATACCGGGTCACCGTCTGTTGGAACAGGATCTCGTCGCGATAAGCCTCGAGGCGCGCATCACCGGAGACGGCAACGGTGATGACCATCGGCAGGAACCACAGGGCAATGCCTGCAAGGGCCGCAACCGGCGCGAGCCACCAGCGCGCTCCCCCGCGGCCCGGCCACAGCCCGGAGAACCCCAGCCGCCGCAGCCCGAAGAAAGGCAGCAGCAGTAGCAGGGGCAGGAAGCCCGTACCCTTGGTTATGACGCCGATGCCCGCGGCAAATCCGCCCGCGGCATAGGCCCGCCAATCCGGCCCGGCCAGCATGTGGCGCCCGATTCCGTACAGGGCGGCCGTGGTAAACAAGGCCAGCAGCATGTCAATCTGCGCCGCGCGCGCCTGGATGACCAGCTGCACGGAAACGGCCAGCAGCAATCCCGCCACCAGGCCGGCCTCTCGCGACCAGACCCGGCGGCCGAGGTCATACACCAACAGCACGGTGGCGATGCCTGCGAGCAGCGACGGCAGCAGGAAGGCGATCGACAGACTGCCGGAGACCAGGTAGCCGAGCGCGATCGTCCAGAAGAAGACCGGCGGCTTGTCCTGGTACAGGTCCCCGCCTACCTGCGGGAAAAGCCATTGGCCGGTTGCCACCATGTCGCGGGCGATCAGCGCGAAGCGCGGCTCGTCGGCCGGCCAGGGATCCCTGAAGCCAAGCCCGGGCGCCAGTAACACCAGTGCGAGCAACGCGAGCAACGTCAGGTCGCGGGCCACATCCCGCCGGTCATGCTGGCCAGGACGCAGCAGTCGCCTTGAGTCCTCGAGCGGATCTCGTGAGCGCAGGAAAGCGCCTGCAAGCCGCGGGCTCATTCTTCGACGACTTCAAGCCCTGGCCGGAAACGCGACCTGAGCCACATCACACCGAACATGTCGACGATGCCGACCCAGAGCCGGTTATGCAGCCCGTACTTCGACGTTCCCCGGGTCCGGGGACGATGATTGACCGGGACCGACATCACCCTCGCGCCCTGGCGCTGGTAGAGGGCGGGCAGGAAACGGTGCATGTGGTCGAAGAAGGGCAGATCCAGGAACGTCTCGCGATGCATCAGCTTGATGCCGCAGCCGGTATCCGGGGTTCCGTCATCCAGAAGCCAGCCACGTACGTCGTTGGCAACCCGTGATGACATCCGCCTGAGCCAGGTGTCCTGGCGGGTAACACGGTTACCCATGATCAGGCGAACTGCCGGATCCTCCGCCTGCGCGCGCCCGAGGACGTCGAGCATTGCAGGGAAGTCGGCCGGGTCGTTCTGGCCGTCGCCGTCGAGGGTGGCGATCCAGGCGCCGTGCGCGCGCCGGACACCCGAATGGACCGCGGCACTCTGCCCGCTGCGGCGCGAATGGCGCAGCAGCCGGATCTCGGGAATCTCTGCGCGGGCCGAACGCACAGCACCTGCCGTGTCGTCGCCGCTGCCGTCGTCGACGAACAGGATCTCGATCGGCATCCGGGCACGAAGTGCCAGCAACGACCTCCCGAGCCAGCGGCAGGACGTTGTCCGCCTCGTTGCAGACCGGAATGACGACCGACAAGAGTCCCGGTCCGTCGCTCATGCCCGGGAATCCCGGCACAAGTGACGCTCGACGTACTCGGACCGCAGCTTCGATCGGTTGTTCATGGGCGTCGGCAGTATACCGGAACGGCCCCACCGACTCCGACCGGGAGCCCTATAAGGCGTCGCGAGCCTGTTCGTACAATTGCTCGAGTTTCCTGCCCATTGCCTGCTGCCAGCCCTCAAGCGAGGCGGCGTCCTGTCCCTTCGGCACGATGACCGCTTCGCCTATCGCCAGGACGACACGCGTAAACGGCCACGGCAGGGCAAAGCGGTCCCAGGTCGGGAACAGCCATGCATGTCTTGCCGCATAAGCCATCGGCACTATCGGCCGCCCCGACAGCTGCGAAAGCAGCACGGCACCGGGCTTGAATTCGCGCCGCGGACCGTGTGGCCCGTCGGGAGTTATCGCGGGCGAAATGTCCAGCTTGACGATCGCCTCGTAGTAGTCCCGCAGCGCGCGAGCACCGGTGGCGCTAGATGATCCGCGAATCACGTGCCCGCCTGCCCGCTTCACCAGCATGGCCGGCAATTCGCCATCGACTGACGGGCTGATGAGGAAGCCGAGCTTCAGGCCGCGCATCGCCTCCTGCAGCAGGCGCCTGACCGGAACCAGCTGCTGGCCGTGCCAGTAAACCGGGATGATCGCCGGATGATCCTTCAGCGCGGCATCCAGATGATGCTCCCCCAGAACACGCGCCCTTGGGAGCATGGCCCACCACAGCCTGACCAATCCTATGGCGAAGGGCACCGCCAGCTGGTACAGCAACAGGCGACCACGCGTGAGCTTGCGCCGCGAACGCGTCTGCCGGTCGTACAGGGTGTTGCGGGGCGGCGTGGGATCAGGCATTCAGGTCACCGGGCCGGGCGATTCTCGTTCACCCTGCTCCGTATCGCAACGCGCCCATTCAGCGGCGCCGCGGAGCGAAGCGATGTCGATCTCCCTGACCGTTACCGCCGCGGCCGGCGTAACTGCCAGGGTGCAGGAAATCTCCGGTGCGATGAACGGACGCGACAACGCATAGCGAACACCCCGGAAGACAGCCCCACCCAGCTCCAGGATGACCTGTTCCGCGTCAGCCACGCCTGCGCCTGCGGCCTTGAGCACCGCTTCCTTGGCGGTCCACAGCTCGTCATTCGTCAGCCCGGAATCGTGGTAAAGATCCCGCTCCGTCTGAGATGACACCAGGCGCAGACCGGACCCTGCAGCCGCCCCGCGCGCCTCGATGTCGAGGCCGACCCGTATGCCCTCGGGTGCCAGCGCGCAGGCAGCTCGTCCAGCCGCATGCGCGATGCTGAAATCGGGACCCGCGCGCCACAACGGTTTGCCTCCCGCGGGGAAGACCAGGCGCGGCAGCAGCGGTCGCCCGATGCCGGCCACCGCAGCGCAATCGAGGAGCAGCGCGATGCCCAGCAGCGTGGCGGCGCGATCCATCGCGTCGCGCCTGCGGCCGATACGCGCGACCTGTGAATCCGGCAACGCGGCCAGCAGCCGCGCCTCCAGCAATGGATCCAGCCCGCCGACCAACCGCACGTGATGTAGTAAAATTCCGCCGCTGTTCACCGCTCCACTCGCCTCCCTGTCCCGTCGGAAACATGAAGATCCAAGCCAAGACCCTGGTCGAATTGTTGCAGCACAACAGCCTTGTGGACAGGCATATCAGCTACGTCGAGGGCGATGGAGTCGAGCGCCGGATAACGTTCGCCGAACTGCACCGTCGCGCACTCGGCATCCTGCGTCACCTGCAGCAACTCGGCGCCAGGCGCGGCGACAAGCTCATCATCTTCCTCAACAACAACGAGGCCTTCATCGATGGATTCTGGGCGGCATTGGCCGGCGGGATCGTGCCCGTTCCGCTTGCGGTCGGAATCAGCGATGAGCACCGCCATAAGCTGCTGCGCATCGCCAGGAAACTTGGATCCTCCTTCCTCTACACCGACCGCAAGACCCTGGATCGCCTCGGTGCCCTCGCCCTCACCGCCGGCGAAACCGCCACGTTCGCGAGCCTCGAGTCGCGGGCGTTCCTGATCGACCATCTCGAGGAAACAGGTCAGCCGGGCCAGCCTGCCGCAGTCGAACCGGACGATGTCGCCTTCATCCAGTTTTCCTCCGGCTCGACCAGCGAGCCCAAGGGCGTGGTGCTGACCCACCGGAACATCCTGGCCAATGCCCGGGGCGCCAGCGAAGCGGCAGCCATCAGCGACCGGGACGTCGCCCTGTCGTGGATGCCACTGACCCACGACATGGGCCTGATCGGCATGTTCATCATGATGTTCGCCAACCAGGCGCATATCAACCTGATGCCCACGGACCTGTTCATTCGGCGGCCCCTGCTGTGGACCAGCATCGCGTCGCGTAAGCGAGCCACGATCCTGTCATCGCCCAATTTCGGCTTCCGCCACTTCCTCAAGGTGCTTGGCGAGCGCAACCAGGACGACGTCGACCTGGGTCCGGTCCGTTACATCTTCAACGGCGCCGAACCGATCAGCGTGGCACTTTGCGAGGAGTTCATGGACCGGATGGCGCACACGGGCCTGCGCCGCTCGGCGATGTTCCCGGTCTACGGGCTGGCCGAGGCTTCGCTGGCAGTCAGCTTCCCGCCTCCCGGCAACCCGTTCCGTTCGCTGGTGCTCGACCGGCGGTCGCTGAACATCGGCCAACCGGTCAGGACGGCGCTCCCCGGCGAGCCCAATGCAATCGAGCTGATGTGCGAGGGTCGCGCGATTCCACACTGCGAACTACGCATCGTCGACGATGCCGACCAACCGCAACCGGAGCGCAGTGTGGGGCACATCCAGATTCGCGGTGAAAACGTGACCGGGGGCTATTATGAGGCGGCGGATATCAACGCCAACGCCTTTACCGGCGACGGCTGGCTGCGGACCGGCGACCTGGGGCTGGTCGATGCGGGCGAGCTGGTCGTCACCGGGCGAGTCAAGGAAGTCATCTTCGTGAACGGCCAGAACTACTACCCGCATGACCTCGAGGCGATCGCGCAAGACACGCCCGGCCTCGAGTTGGGCAAGGTCGCTGCAGCCGGATGCAGGCCGCCAACCGCCGAGACGGACGAGTTGACGATCTTCGTCCTGCATCGCGGCAGTTTGGAGGACTTCGTTCCGATAGCCAACGAGGTCACGCGCCGCGTGAATGAGCATGCGGGTCTCGAAGTAGCCCACGTCGTCCCAGTCAAACGGATCCCGAAGACGACCAGCGGGAAGGTGCAGCGCGTCGCGCTTGAGCGGGCCTTCGTCGCGGGTCAATTCGCCGGCGAGCTGGAGGAACTGGAACGCCTGCGCGAGGCTGCGCACCTGCACACCCACGATGCGAGCGGATCAGTCCAGCGGCGGATCAAGGCAATTGTCGATGACGCGCTGCCAGGCAAGCGGGTCGAGATCGACGACAACCTCTTCGAGATCGGCGCCAGTTCGCTGACGCTGATCCAGATCCACGAGCGGCTGGACCGGGAATTCCCGGGGATGGTGGACTTGACCGAGATCTTTGACTTCCCGACGGTCACCGACCTCGCCCGTCACCTCGAGGCCAAGCTGGGCAACAGAATCGACTGACCGGCGCAGCGACGACCAGACGCGACGACGCCCGGGGCGGCTTGCACCGCCGCGGGCGTATCGCTGCTGCGTCTACTCGCCGTCTGTGTCATCAACCCCGACGACGGGTGCCCTCACCGGCGCATCCGTGTTGGACATCAGCCGGGCGACCCGCCAGGTGCCATCGACGTTGACCCACACGGCCATCCACTTGCCCTCCTCGATGTACTCACCGGTGACCAGGTTCTTGACCTTGTAGGCGCCCTCGGCCGCGGCCAGCCCGCTGCTCATACCGGAGGCTTCACGGGTGAATTCGAAGTCGAGTTCGTCGGCCAGCGCACCCTTGTAGTAGTCGATGATGTTGTCGATGCCGCTGATCGAGGCAACGTTGGGCGGCATGAGCTTGGCATTGGGCGTGAACAACTCACGCACAGCATCGGGATTGAAGTCGTCCATTGCCATCAGGAACTTGGCCACGGACTCTTCTGGGACGCCATCGGTCGTAGCGGTCGGCGCCTTCTGCCCGCAGGCAGTCAGGACCAGGCTCGCAACGGCTCCAAGGATCGCCAACTTTCGGCTCATCTTCACGGAACTCTCTCCCATTTGGAAATCGCAGGGGGGGTGCGAATGGCGCCCCCACCGGGGTCTTGCAGACGGCTCAAGGTCTGCAACGATAGCGGCGCGGCGCCCTCCTCCGCAACCTCGGCTGGATAATGACCAGGTCCATCGTTCAGGCGTGCCCGTTTGCCCCCCTGCCCTCGACCACACGGCGCCGCCGGACCTTCCATCGCCGGTAGGCCCAAAGCCAGTCCGACGGCTGCGCCCGAATCTGCGCCTCGACCCTGGCGGCATAGCGGTCAATCATTGCGCCCTCCGGCAACTCCTCGTCATGATCGACCAGCGGCTCCAGCATCACCCGGTAGTGGCCGCGGCGGATCCGCTCGATGGCGACATACATGATTGGGCCCTTGACCGCCCGCGCGACGATCTCGGGACCCATGAAGAACGTGGTTTCGTGGCCGAAGAAGCGACTGACATGTCGGGTCGCCGACAGAACCGGATCCTGGTCTGCGACCATGGCGACGGCCCGCGGCTGCTTGCGCCGACGCAGTACGTGCATCAGCAACCGCCGGTCCGGAACCATACCCGCACCGAAGCGGGAACGCAGCGTCAGGAACACCCGGTCGGCCCACTCGTTGTGCAGCGGCTTGTAGGCCGCGTCCATCGGCGCACCGAGGTTCTTGGAGATGGCCTGCAGGGTCCATTCCCAGTTGCAGTTATGCGAAGTCACCAGGACCACCGTCCTGCCAGCCCGAATGTGCTCGCGGACCAAATCCATGTTGCGTAACTCGACCCGGCGGTCCAGCTCGGCGCCGTCAATGGACAGGGCCTTGATTGACTCGACCATGACGTCGGAGAAGTTGCGGTAGTAGGCGCGACGCACCTCGGCCAGACGGGCATCATCAAACTCCGGGAAACACCGACGGATCTGCATGTCGACGACGCGTCGCCGGTGGCGGATCACGTGCTCACCCAGCCAGGCGAGCACCGACGCAATGGCGTACCAGGCCGGGAAGGGGATTGCCGCCAGCAACCCGAGCCACCACGGCAGCCGTTCGAGTGGCTTGCGATTCAGCGCATCGGCAGGCCGCCGGCTGCGTTCCGTTCCAGTCATGGGCGTGGGAGCTTACTGGAACGGCAGCCGCCATGCATCGCCCGGGGCCGCATGCGCTTCGGCGCCAGACTTCGAGACGAGAAACGGGCACCCGGACCGTCCCGGGCGCCCGAAATTACCTGCCCACCGCGGGTACGCAGCGGCTTGGCTGCCTACTGGATGCGCACCTGCACCGGCTCGACCTTCTTGGCCTTCGCCAAGCGCGGCAGATGGACCTTCAGGACACCATCCTTGGACTCGGCCTTGATCTTGCCGATGTCCACGTCCTCGGGCAGTGCGAACGTCCGTTCAAACACGCCGTAGAAGCGCTCCATCCGCTGCATCTTCTCCGACTTGTCCTCTTTCTCGTACTTGCGTTCGCCGTGCAGCCTCAGCGTGCCATCGGTGATCTCGATGTGAATGTCCTCTTTCGGCACCTCGGGCAACTCGGCCTTGAGCAGGTACTCCTTTTCCAGCTCGATGATGTCGGCAGTCGGCGTCCATTCGACCTTCATGCCGAGATCGCGAGGCCAGGCAAACGGATAGAGCCTTTCGGGCCCGACCAGCCTCTCCATCCGGTCGAAATAATCCTCAAACCTTTTGATGGGGAGGAAATCCCTTGTCAACATGACATCCTCCTGCACACCGGACAATCTGGGACGTCCCCTCCGGGTGCATCCTCATTCTGCGCCGCGCCGGGAATTATGGAAATTTCCACGTACGCTAGCTGGCTTCGGCAAGTCCACATTGAAACTGCACTGAACCCGCATCGCGCAGGTATGAGCCGTCATGGGGGCGGTCACGGGACCGACCGGGGCAGGCCATAGAGCAGGCCGCGCCGCACCAGTGCCTTTTCGATCTCGACGGCGGCCAGGATCACTATGGGTGCGCCGAATGCGATGCCCAGCTCGCCTGCGGAGAGCGGATCGGGTGCGAAACCAGTCGTTCCCGAGCGGCGTGTAGACGATCGCGAGCTGCAGCAGGACTGATCCCAAGACGACCCAGGCGAGCGGCGCGTTGCTCCAGAGGCCCAGCGTGAACAGCGAATCGCGCTCCGAGCGGATCACCAGCACGTGCATCAGCTGCGCGAACACCAGGATCGTGAACACGAGCGTCTGCCAGGAGGATCCGTCCACGCCGACGTCCCACGCGAGGCTCAGGAGCGCGAGCCCCGCCATGAGCGCCCCGACCCAGACCATGTGCTGCCACATTCCGCCATGGAAGATGCTCTCCTGGGGCGGACGCGGAGGACGACGCATCACGCCGCGCTCCGCCGGCTCGATCGCGAGCGCGAGTCCCGGCAAACCGTCGGTCACCAGGTTGATCCAGAGGATGTGTATCGGCAGCAGCGGCAGCGGCAGGCCGAGGAACGGGGCGAGCAGGATGGTCAGTATTTCCGCCGAGTTGCTGGTCATCGTGTAACTTCACGAACTTGCGAACATTGTCGTACATACGCCGTCCCTCCTCGACGGCGTGCACGATGCGTGGCGAAGTTGTCATCCAGCAGCACCATGTCGGAGGCTTCGCGCGCCACGTCCGTGCCCGGTCTGTCCCATTGCGATGCCGATGTCGGCACGCTTGAGCGCCGGGGCGTCGTTCACGCCGTCGCCGGTCATGGCGACGAACTCGCCGCGGCGCTTGAGGGCATCGACGATCCGGATCTTGTGCTCTGGCGAGACGCGGGCGAAGGCCACCGGCGAGCAAGCGCCGCTCAAGCTGGTCGTCATCCAGACGTCGTCGAGCTCGCGGCCCGGCGATCACCGCTTCCGTCTCGCCGGCAGCAGCCCGACTTCGTGGCAATGGATCGCGCCGTGGCGGGGTGATCGCCGGTGATCATCACCGGCGTGATGCCGGCGGCGCGGCAGTCCGCTACCGACTGGCCGGCCTCGGGTCGCGGGGGATCCTCGAGTCCCGCCAGGCCAAGAAACCTGAGCGAGCGTTCCCAGTCCTGCGGTGGACCATCGGCGCTCTCGAGTTCACGCATTGCAAAGGCAATCACGCGCCGACCGGCCTCTGCCATGCGCTCGGCTGCCGCTTCGATCGCCGACCGCGTCCGGCTCCGCAGGTCGCATAGCGGAAGACCGCTCCGGCGCGCCCTTGACAACGGACAGCCTTCGACGTCGCCCGTCTGGTCGCGTGGACCGTGACCATGCGCTGGCGGACCGAGTCGAACGGCATCTCCGCACCCTGGGCAGACGCTCCTCGGCAGCGCCTTGGAAACCCCGAGTCCGCGCCCGCCTCGCACAGGGCGATCTCCGTCGGGTCGCCGATCAGTCCCTGTGGGCCGGCCTCGACGTCATTCGACACTGCCAGGGCATCACGCAAGTCGAGCCACGTCCCGGCTGGTCGGTCCGGCGCCCGGTCCGATCCTTTCCGTCGACATACCAGGCCCGGACCTGCATCCGATTCTGGGTCAGTGTCCCGGTCTTGTCGGAGCAAACGAACGTGACCGACCCAAGCGTCTCGACCGCTGGAAGTCGCCGCATCAGTGCATTCGCGCGACCATCTTCCTTGCGCCCAGCGCCAGCGAGATGGTCACCACCGCGGGCAACGCCTCCGGGATCGCGGCGACCGCCAGGCTGATCGAGGTCAGCAGCATCAGCAGCACGTCCTCGCCGCGCAGCAGACCGGCGACGAAGACGACGACGCAGATCGCGAGCACGCAAGCGACAGCCGCTGCCCGAAGGCCTTGCCAGCCTGCTGCAGCGGCGTGAGGCTCGCCTCGGCCGCGGACAGCAGGCGTGCGATGCGCCCGAGCTCCGTATCGCATGCCCGTCGCCGCACAGACGCCCACGCCGCGCCCGCGAGCAATGATCGTGCCCTTGTAGACCAGGTATAGCCGGTCGCCGAGCGGCAGCCTCGGATCGTCGAGCGGCTCTACCCGCTTGTCGACCGCGTGCGATTCACCGGTGAGCGCCGCCTCCTGGGAGGCGAGCTCCGCCGCACTCGACCAGCCGCAGGTCCGCCGGGCACGACGAGCCCCGGACTCCAGCAGGACGACATCACCGGGCACGACCTGGTCGGCCGGCACGGTCTGGACCCGACCGTTGCGCCTGACGCTGGCCGTACGGAGCGGCCATCCTGCGCAGCGCGTGGATCGCCGACTTCGGCACGGTACTCCTGGATGAACCCGATCACTGCGTTCAGGACGACGATCGCCAGGATGACGATCACGTCCTCGATGTCGCCGGTGAGCCCAGCCAGCACCGCCGCCGCCAGCAGCACCAGGATCATGAAGTCCTTGAACTGCCCAACAGCATGACCGACCAGTGACGCGGTGGCGCCTCGCGGATCGCGTTGGGCCCGAACTTCTCGCGACGACGCGCACCTCGCCGTCATCGAGACCGATCTTGCATGCCGACGCAAGTCGACGTCGTGACCTCCTCGATCGACAGCGTGTGCCAGGGAGTCACCGCGGCCTCGGGCGCAGCGGCGGGTTGGTTCTCGCAGGTGGTCATTGATCGTCATTGGCCGATCAGGAACAGCACGTAGGAATTGATGACGTAGATCAGCAACAGGAACAGGCCGGTCCAGCCGAAAGCGCGAAACGTCCGTTCAGCAGGCCGGTAGAACAAGGCCGCGATGACGGCGCCGCTCATGATCACGGCACTGATCGCGGTGCCGGCATGCGCCGGACTGGTGGCGGCGAACAGCGGTCCGTCCGTATAGAAGAGGTCGTCCACCGCAATGATGGCGACGTCAAACAGGTTGCTGCCGAGCAGGTTGCCGATGGCGAGGTCCAGCGCTCCCAGCTTCAATGCCGAACCCGCCACGGCGAGTTCCGGGAGAGAGGTAGAGAAGGCCACGAACAGCGTGCCTACGAAGCTGTTGTTCCAGCCCATCACACGGGCCAGCGCGACGCCGATGAACGGCAGCGCGACGCCCGCTGAAACAACCACCGCTGCCGCGATCCCGTAGCCGGTCAGCGCGCGTCGCAGCGAGATGTCGGGGTACCTGGACGTTTTTTCCTCGGGCCTGGCACGCGCCTCGCGCAGCTCGTACTGCAGGACGATCCGCATCGCGAGGATGTAGCCAATGAAGATCACCGGCGTATACAGCCCGACATGGCCGATGGTGGGCAGCTCCTCGCCGACCAGCACCGACAACGCAACGACGCCGATCAGGATGACCCCGAAACCTGCAGACAGGATGTGGCTTTGTGCCGCCAGCGTGTAGATCGACGCCCTGGGGTGCCCGAGCTCGAGAAACAGCAGGATCAGCAGGTTGAAAATGCAGCTGCCAAGCGCGTCACCGAGTGCGATGTTCGGCACCTTGGCAATGACGACTGAACTGACGCCGGTGACCAGTTCCGGCAGCGAAGTGACGGTCGCCACCATGATGACGCCAACCAGCGTGCGCCCGAGACCGGTACGCTCGGCGATCACGTCACCGTAGCGTGACAGCTGGTAACCGGCCACTCCGATCACCGACGTGCAAACCAGGAACTGCAGCCATATCAGGTACATCGCAACCCCGTGGCAATCTGCGGCGAGCGTGGATACCTGGATCCTCGCATCGAGACTAGGCGAGCGGCCCCTGATTGGTAATCAGGATTGCCCGCGACACCCAGCCTGAGTCCAGCTTTGTGCCAAAATTCGTTTCATGACGAGCCCGACTCCTTCACTCCCACGCACCTGCGTGATCGGCGCCGGTTCGAGCGGGTTGCCGGTCGTCAAGGCCCTGAAAGACCGCAACATCCCGGTGGTGTGCTACGAACGCACGCCCAACGTGGGCGGACTCTGGTGCATCGCCAACAAGGCCTTTGGCGCGAGTGCGGCCTACGATTCACTGCACATCAACACCGATACTCGAATGATGGAATACCAGGACTTCCCGATGCCGGAGGACCTGCCTGCCTACCCTGGCCACAGTCAGATACACCAATATTTCTGCGACTACGTCGAGCGATTCGGCTTGGCCGAATACATTCGCTCACGCACAGAGGTGAAACGCTGCCACAGGATGGCGGATCAACGCTGGGAGGTGACGCTTGGCAGCGGCGAGCGGGAAATTTTCGACGCCCTGGTCGTTGCGACCGGTCACCACTGGGATCCAGCCGGCCCGGACCCGGCGCCACCCGGGCGCTTCGACGGAATACAGATGCATTCCCACGCCTACCGCAACCCGCAGGACCCGGTGGACCTGCGTGGCAAGCGCGTGGTCGTCGTCGGGCTCGGCAACAGCGCAGTCGACATCGCGACGGAACTCGGCAGCAGAGCACTGGCGCAACGCGTCTTCCTGGTCGTCCGCCGCGGCGCCTGGATCCTGCCCAAGTGGTTCGGTGGCACACCGATCACCCGCCTGCCGCAGCCGCAGAACCTGTTTCCGTGGATTCCCTGGCAGGTGACCTCGTTCATCATGAGCTGGGTCATGCGCCTGCAGTTCGGACTGCCCACAGACTACGGCTTGCCCATGCCGGATCATCGCCCGCTGCAATCGCACCCGACGGTCAGCCAGGACCTGTTGTCGCGCATCGGTCACGGGGACATCGCGGTCAGGCCGGCGATTCGCGAACTGCGTGGCGACCGGGTCCTGTTCGAAGACGATACCGAGGAGTGCGCCGACGCCATCATCTGGTGCACCGGCTATCGCGTCAGCTTTCCGTTCCTTGAACCCGGCTTCCTGGAGGTAAAGGACAACGTCGTACCGCTGTGGAACAGGACCCTGCTCCCCGGCGTAAACAACCTGTTCTTCGCCGGCCTGTACCAGCCGCTTGGATCGATCATGCAGCCGGCCGAATTGCAGGGCCGCGTGATAGGCGATTACCTCTCTGGCCGGATCCGCTTCCCCGACGAACGCCGCATGCGCGCCGAGATGGCCCGGGAGGAGCAGGCGCTGGCCAGGCGCTACCTGCACTCACCGCGGCATACCATGCAGGTGGATTTCGGGCCGTTCATGCACCAGCTTCGGCGGATGTTGAAGGGATACTGAAGCGTTCCGGGCAGCGCCGGCTTGAGTGCCCAAGGGCTTACCTATAAACTTGCTTGCTGCAAACAAGTTTATAGCCCTTGGGAACGATTGTTGGCCACCAGATCCCAGCAGGACCATCGCAACGGACGCCTCACCCAGGCGGAGCGCAGTGCGCTATCCGACAGCCGGATGACCGTCGCGGCGGTCGAGCTGATCGCTGCGCGAGGGCTGGCCGGAACCACGCTGGCTGCGATCGGCGAGGCCGCCGGCTACAGCCGGGGGCTCGCGACCCAACGCTTCGGTTCCAAGGCCGGCCTGCTGCGCCACGTATTGAAGAACGTCTCACGGGAATGGCTGCGGCGGCTCGACCTGGCGGTCGGCGACAAGGTCGGCCTCCCCGCCCTCGAGGCCGCCATCGATACCCAGCTGGGCTTCATTCGCGAAGCGCCCAACGACGTGCGTGCGATGTACCTGCTCTGGTTCCAGAGCATCGACCCGGGCGCCGAATACCGCCCGAACGTAGCGGAGGTTCATCGCCAGCAGCGCGAGACGGTCGCCGGCTGGCTGGCTGCAGGACAATCGCGGGGCCTGGTGACGGCGACGGTCGATCCGCGTCACGTGGCGGAGTACTTCTGCGCCGCGGTTGGTGGCCTGGTCTTCCATTGGCTGGTCAACCCGGAATTCCCGGTGACCAACGCCATGAACGAAATGAAGGCGGAACTCGCCGCCCGGCTGCACCCGGCGGCAGGCGGGACTGCTGTTTCCCCGACTCTGGACTGAAGTTTTCACCGTAGAGGCTTGCCATATGACCGACGCATTCATCTTCGACCACGTGCGTTCCCCGCGCGGCAAGGGCCGGCCCGATGGCGCGCTGCACGAGATCACGCCGATATCGCTGGCGAGCCAGGTGCTCGCCGCGCTGCGAGACCGCAGTGGCTTCGACACCGCCTTGCTGGACGACGTGATACTCGGCTGCGTCACACCGATAGGCGAGCAGGGCGCGGATATTGCCCGCGTAGCGGCGCTGCATGCCGGCTATGCCGAATCCGTGCCCGGCAAGCAGGTCAACCGCTTCTGCGCGTCCGGCCTGGAGGCAGTCAACACCGCGGCCGCGCAGGTGATGTCCGGCCAGTCCGATCTCGTGATCGGTGGCGGCGTCGAATCGATGTCGCGCGTGCCAATGGGCTCCGACGGCGGCGCCTGGCCGATCGACCCTGCCGTAGCCTATCCCGCAGTACTTCGTGCCCCAGGGCATCAGCGCCGACCTGATCGCGACGCTCGACGGTTACTACCCGCGAGCAGGTGGACGCCTACGCCGTCGAGAGCCAGCGGCGTGCCGCGGAGGCCTGGAGCAACGGCTGGTTCGCCCGTTCAATCACACCGATCCGCGACGTCATCGGCCAGGTCGTGCTGGAACGCGACGAGCACATGCGCCCGGGAACGACCCTGGCCGACCTCGCCGCCCTGAAGCCCGCCTTCGCGGTGCCTGGCCAGCAGGCAGGCTTCGACGCGGTGGCGCTGCAGAAGTACCCCGGGGTCGAGTCGATCCAGCACGTCCACACGGGCGGCAACTCAAGCGGCATCGTCGACGGCGCCGCGGCGGTGCTGGTCGGCAACAGGAAGATGGTAGCGCAAGCTGGGCATGAAGCCGCGGGCGCGCATCCGTGCCTTCGCCTCGATCGGCAGCGAGCCGACGATCATGCTGACCGGCCCGGCGGCGGCGAGCCGCAAGGCGCTCAGGCGCGCGCGCATGTCCGAGGCCGACATCGACCTGTGGGAAATCAACGAAGCCTTCGCCTCGGTGGTGATGCGCTACATGCGCGACATGGGCCTCGCGCCTGACGAGGTGAACGTCGCGGGCGGCGCAATCGCCATGGGTCATCCACTCGGCGCCACCGGCGCGATCGTGCTCGGCACACTGCTCGACGAGATGGAGCGGCGCGACGCCGGCACTGGCCTGGTCACCCTTTGCATCGGCGCCGGCATGGGCACCGCCACGATCATCGAGCGCGTCTGAGCACGGCTCGGCACGCGAGGAAACTAGAATTCATGAACAACACCATCCGATTCGAGGTTGACGCTGGCGGCATCGCCACCCTCACCCTCGACATTCCCGGCAAGCCGGTCAACGTCATCACCCCCGAGTTCCAGGCCGATCTGGATCGAGCTGTCGAGCGCATCGCGACCGACGACGCCATCAAGGGCGTCGTCATCACCTCGGCCAGGCGCGACTTCATGGCCGGTGCCGACCTCAAGGACCTGGTCACGGCCTACGACCGCGGTGTCAGCGCGGCCGAGGCCGCCGGCCTTCAGCGGAACGCTGAACAGGCTCTACCGACGGCTGGAGACCTGCGGCAAGCCGGTGGTCGCAGCGATGAATGGCCTGGCGCTGGGCGGCGGACTGGAACTCGCTCTCGCCTGCCACTATCGGGTGCTGGCCGACGCACCGAAGGTGGTGGTCGGACTGCCCGAGGTGAAGGTCGGCCTGCTGCCCGGCGCGGGTGGTACGCAGCGGCTCTCACGCCTCATCGGCATCGCGAGCGCCCTGCCGCTGATGATCGAAGGCAAGCACGTCAAGCCTGCCGAGGCCCTCAAGCTCGGCATCGTCAATGAAATCGCTCCGCCCGGGGAAGTGGTTTCGCGAGCGCACGCCTGGCTCGCCACGGACCCCGAACCGCTGGCCCCCTGGGACCGCAAGGGCTTCAAGGTTCCGGGCGGCGTCGGCATGCAGAACCCGGGCCTGGTACAGGTATTCCTGGTTGGAAACTCACTGGTCGCCAAGAACACCTGGCACAATTTCCCCGCGCCCAATGCAATCATGTCCGCCGTCTACGAGGGCTGCCAGCTGCCGTTCGACCGCGGCCTGGCGGTGGAGTCCAAGTACTTCGGCAAGTTGCTGGCCGGTCCCGTCGCCCGCAACCTGATGCGCACCCTGTTCGTGAACAAGGGGTTGGCCGACGCTCTCGCCCGCCGGCCCGCGGGCATCGCCAAAAGCCAAGTAAGGAAACTTGGCATCCTTGGCGCGGGAATGATGGGTGCAGGAATCGCATACGTTTCCGCCCAGGCCGGTATCGAGGTCGTGCTACTCGACACGAGCCGCGAGGCGGCCGAGAAAGGCAGGCACTACTCCAGCAAGCTGCTTGCCAAGGGCATACAGCGCGGCAAGGTAACGCAGGACCAGGCGGACGCCCTGCTGGCAAGGATCAAGGCCACATCCGACTACGCCGACCTCGCCGGCTGCGAGCTCGTCGTCGAGGCGGTGTTCGAGCAGCGCGACATCAAGGCCGACGTGACCGCCAAGGCAGAAGCTGTCATCGGCAAGGGCACGGTGTTCGCCAGCAATACCTCGACCCTGCCGATCACGGGTCTCGCGCAGGCCTCGAAGCGGCCGGCCAATTTCATCGGCATTCACTTCTTCTCGCCGGTCGACAAGATGCCGCTGGTGGAGATCATCGTCGGCAAGAAGACCTCCGAGGAGGCCCTTGCACGCGCACTGGACTACGTCGGCCAGCTGAAGAAGACGCCCATCGTCGTCAACGACAGCCGCGGCTTCTATACCAGCCGCGTTATCGGCACGATCACCAATGAAGGGCAGGCCATGCTTGCGGAGGGCATAGCGCCGGCGCTGATCGAGAACGCCGCGAAGATGGCCGGGTTTCCCGTCGGACCGCTCGCCGTATCCGACGAAGTGACGCTCGAACTGCAATGGAAGATCACCCGGCAGACTGAGCAGGACCTGGGTGCCCGCTTCGTCAAGCCGGTCGGCTACGACGGACTCGAGAAGATGATCCAGCTTGGCCGGTTGGGCAGGCGCCAGGGCGGCGGCTACTACGACTACCCGGCGGACGGACCTAAGCGGCTGTGGCCCGGTTTGAAGGAACATTGGCCGGTGAGCGCCGAGCAACCGCCGGTCGAGGAAGTCATGAAGCGCTTCCTGTTCATCGAGTCGCTGGAAAGCGTGCGTTGCTTCGAGGAAGGCGTCATTACTCATCCCGCCGATGCCGACCTGGGATCGATCCTGGGCATCGGCTACCCGGCGTGGACCGGAGGCGCCCTGTCCTACATAGAGACCTTGGGCGTGCCCGAGTTCGTGGCAGAGTGCCAGCGTCTCGCCAGGCGCTACGGTCCGCGCTTCAAGCCCACGCGCTCACTGAAGAAGATGGCCGCGGCCGGTGAACGTTTTTACCCGGTACCAGGTGCCGGCAAGGCCGCCTGACACGAAGCGAGTTAGAGCCATGAACAGAACGATCTTTACCGAAGACCACGAGATGTTCCGCGACGGCGCTCGCCGTTGGTTCCAGAGCGAGGTGGAACCCCACACCGAGCGTTGGCGGCAGCAGGGCTTCGTCGACCCCGAATGGTTCCGCAAGGCGGGCGAGCAGGGTTACCTGCTGATGTGGGCAGACGAGAAGTACGGCGGCGCCGGCATCGCCGACTTCCGCTATGAACAGATCCTCATCGAGGAAGGCCTCAGGCACGGCGATATCAGCTTCTTCCTGTCGCTGCATTCGGTTCTGGTGGCGCCCTACATTGGGCACCTCGGCACCGAGGCGCAGAAGGACCTGTTCCTGCCAGGCTGCGTGACAGGCGATCGCATACTCGGCATCGCCATGACCGAACCCGGCACGGGCAGCGATCTCGCCGGGATCAAGAGCAGGGCTGAAGAAAAAGGCGACCACTGGGTCCTGAATGGCTCCAAGACTTTCATATCCAACGGCCAGATCGGCAACCTGTTCGTGGTCGCGGCGCGAACCGTCCCGGACAAGCGCAGCGGGCTCGGCCTGTTCCTGGTGGAGGCCGACATGGAGGGCTTCCGTCGCGGCCAGAATCTTTCCAAGATGGGACTGAAGGCGCAGGACACCTCGGAGCTGTTCTTCGACAACATCAAGGTGCCCAAATCCCATGTACTCGGCGACGCGACCCAGGGCTTCAGGTACCTGACGAGGTTTCTCGCCGAGGAGAGATTGATGAACGCCTGCGGCAACATCTCTCACGCCCAGGTCGCTTTCGACATCACGCTCGAGTACATCAAGGAACGCAAGGCCTTCGGCCGGCCTATCGGCACCTTCCAGAATTCCCGATTCAAGATGGCCGAGATGCGCGCGCAACTCGATGCCGTGCAGATCTTCCTGGATCACTGCGTGATGGAACACAACGCGGGCAGGCTTACCGTTGAGGTTGCTGCCGAGGCCAAGCTGCTCACCAGCGAGCTCGAGAATCGCGTCATGGACGACTGCGTCCAGCTACATGGCGGCGCCGGCTACATGGACGAGTACCGCATCTGCCGCATGTACACCGACGCCCGCGTCTCGCGGATCTATGCCGGTACCTCCGAGATCATGAAGGAAATCATCGGCCGCTCACTCGGACTCGACGACCGGAAACTGTAAGAGTCGGGCCGGGCTGGCGCGGCCATCTGGTCGTCGGGCCGGAACCACCGTCAGCATGGCATGCGTGGGCCCTCGCCGCTATCCTTGGACGCGTCCGGACACGTACGCTCGAGGGCAAGCCTATGCAAGGCCTGATGATGGACACGCCGCTGCTGATCACCGACATCATGCGGCACGCGGATCGCTGCCATGGCGACACGGAGGTGGTGTCGGTCACGGTCGACACGCCACGCCATCGCACGACGCTGCGCGAAGTCTTCCGCCGCGCCCGCAAGCTGGCCAACGCCCTGACGCGCGCCGGCATCAAGCCCGGCGATCGCGTCGCAACGCTGGCCTGGAACGACTACCGGCATCTGGAGCTGTATTACGCGGTCTCCTGCATGGGTGCAGTCCTGCACACGATCAACCCGAGGCTGTTTCCCGAGCAGGTCGCCTACATCGTCAACCATGCCGAGGACCGGTTGCTGTTCGTCGACCCGATGGTGCTGCCGCTGATCGAGAAGCTGCGGCCGGCACTCAAGCCGCTCGAGCAGGTCGTGGTCCTGACCGACGACGCGCACATGCCAGGAAGTGCGTTGTCGGACCTGGTGTCATATGAATCCTTCATCGCCGACGAGGCCGGCAGCTTCGACTGGCCCGACCTCGACGAGCGAGCCGCCAGTTCCCTTTGCTACACGTCGGGCACGACCGGCAACCCCAAGGGCGTGCTGTTCAGCCACCGCTCGACGGTCCTGCACAACTATGTCGCCCTGATGGGCGACAGCCTTGGCTGTACGCGCCGGGACGTGGCGCTGGTCGTGGTGCCGATGTTTCATGCCAACTCCTGGGGATTGGCCTACGCCGCGCCCTCGATCGGTACCAAGATGGTTTTCCCGGGCCCGAAAATGGGTGACGGCGCAACACTGGCCGCATTGATCGAGGAGGAAAGCATCACTCTTGCCGCAGGCGTGCCAACGGTCTGGCAACTGCTGCTCAACTATGCTCGCGAGGCGGGCATCAAGCTGACGCCCTTGCGGCGCGTCTCCGTCGGCGGTTCAGCCTGCCCCCTTGCGATCATGAAAGAGTTCGTGGAGAAGCATGATTGCGAGGTCCTGCATGCCTGGGGCATGACCGAGATGAGCCCGATCGGCACGCTGAACAGCTTCCCGCAAGGCTTTGAGGACTGGCCGGAAGCCAGGCAGGATGCGCTGCGCGTCAAGCAGGGCCAGCCCGTCCTCGGTGTGCAGATGAAGATCGTCGACGACTTCGGCAAGGAACTGCCCTGGGACGGCAAGTCGGCCGGCCTGGTCAAGGTCCGCGGGCCCTTTGTCTGCAGCGACTACTTCAAACTCGGCCATCCAAGCGAGGCGCACTCGGAAACCGGCTGGTTCGCCACTGGCGACGTCGCCACCATGGACCCCGATGGCGTGATGCAGATCACCGACCGCGCCAAAGACGTGATCAAGTCGGGTGGTGAGTGGATCAGCTCGATCGACCTGGAGAACATCGCGAGCGGCCACCCCAAGGTGCTGCAGGCGGCAGTAATCGGCATCAAGCATTCGAAGTGGGACGAGCGGCCATTGCTGATCGTCGTACCGCGCCCCGGTGAGCAGCCGACGCGCGAGGAGATCCTCGGCTGGCTGCAGGGGCGCATCGCCAAGTGGTGGACTCCCGACGACGTGGTCTTCGTCGAGAGCATTCCCCTGACGGCTACCGGCAAGATCTCGAAACTCGAGCTGCGCAAGCAGTTCGCGGATCACGTCCTGCCCGGCGCAGAATAGGGAGTACGGTGCCGGGTAAAGGGTTTCGGGGTTGATTCAACACCCGACCCGGCACGACGAAAACAAGCTAGCGCTGCAAGGCCCTGCTATACACGTAGAAGGCCTCGTCGCGAATCCAGCCGAGCGACTCGTAAAGCGACTGCGCCTCAAGATTGGTCTTGGCCGTCGACAGATCCATGCGTACGAACCCGTTTTCTGCAGCATGGGCCTCGGCCGCAAGCATCAATGCGCGACCGGCACCCGCGTGTCGCGCCTCTTGCTTCACGAACAGGTCATACAGGACGCAAATCCGCGCCGCTGCCACTGAGCAAAACGTGGGGTACAACTGACAGAAACCCACGATCTCTTGCTGAGTGTTTTCCGCGACGATTACCACAGACTCAGTCGTGGCGATTCGGTCGCTGATGAACTCCCGGGCCAACGCGAGATCCGGCGCCTTCCCATAGAACTGGCGATAGGCATCGAAGAGCATCGCGACCGAGGCAGCGTCATGCCTAGTTGCTAGCCTGGTAGCCAAGGTACTCATCGGACGCATCTCCTGGCTAACGGCACCTTGAACTCGGCAACCCTAGTAAATAATAATACTAATATCAATTAGATTGAAGTGATTTATTCATGTCATTTAACTGATTGATCTAAGAGGCCGCACGCTCTGCACGGCGCGAAGAAACACGTCAGCGCATTCGCTACTTCTTCCGACGGGGCGCGGCCTTGTGACGCGCTGGCCTTCCATACAGCCCTCGCCACCCTGCCCTGTATCCCAGGTACTCGTCCTGGCACCAGCTGCGATAGCTTGGGTAGCTGACCTGCAGCCTGGCTTGAAAAGACTCAAAGGACCAGGGCTTGCCGCCCCGCGCCACGATATCCGAAACGAACAGGTCGTAGGCTCGCTGCAGCCATTGCTGCTTCGCCTTCTCGTAGGAAACCGCCAGGCGACATTCCTTCTCATGCGCCTGCATCCACTGCTCGAACGTCATCCTGTCCGTGTCAGCGATGGCCTGGAACCACGCGCTTTCGGTCTTCCTCGAGGAAGCTGGCGAAACCCGGCGGGAAACGACGCGTGGTTTCTCGGACGCTCCGCGGGACTGCCGTTTCCTGGCCGCTTTCGCGCCAGCCGGTGTTGGAGACTTCGCTGCCGGCAGCCGGCCGTATCCACCACATGCCTCACACAACCTGCTTCGCCGCAGGCCTGTGCCCCGGCATGCGCCGCATTCGACTGGCTCCTTCCTGGTAGGCAACTACTCCCTCCCCCGCTACCCCGCCTGGCGCGGGTTACTGCCTCAGGCTACTCCCAAACGCGTCTGGCTGAGAACCCGCACATTGCCAACACTCCCGATGCCTGGAATCCGACCCGTCATTCACAATACGTCCTGCAAGTCGGAATATGGTAAATACCGGCCATCAGTGGGGAAAACAGCCATGGAACTGTGCTTGGTGCGCGACAGGACAATACTTGTCGCAGGACTGGTTCTTGTGTCGATGCTGGGCACAACCGCGCGTGCCGACATCAGGATTGACGAACGTTACACAGTGGACGCGCTCGGCGGGATGAGTGTCGCGGCCGTTGAGGGCCGGAACAGCACAATGATCTCCGGCCAGAAGGCTCGCACCAATTCGACGCTCAAGTTCAAGTCCAAGATGATGCGCATGCTCGCGCGGGGCGACAACGAGTCCGCCGAGGTCATTCGTCTGGACGAAGAGAAAATCTACAACATCGACATGGCGGGAAAGAAGTACACGGAGATGACCTTCGCCGAAATGCGGGCACAGATGCAGGCTGTGGCCGAGCAAGTCGAATCCGCGATGAACGAGGTCGAGAAGAGCGGCGCTCCTGGTACCGGTGCCGCGCTGCCGGTGGATGACGAATCCTGCGAATGGGACGAACCACGGGTCGAAAGCAGGCGGACCGGCGAGCGCTCGACCATCGCCGGACTCGACAGCGAACAGGCGGTCATTTCGGTCAAGAGCACCTGCCGGGACCAGAAGACCGGCAATGCCTGCGAGATGACCTGGTACATGGAGCAATGGCTGGCTAATGACCAGGTCGGCGGCGACGAGCTGACGGAATTCTGGAAAGCCTATGCCGGCAAGCTGGGACTGACCGAAGTATTCGGCCCGGCGGTCCGGGGCCAGGCAACGCACATGGCGGATCGGTTCGGCAGTGGATGGGGCGAGATCACCAAGCACTCCGCCGAGTTCAAAGGGCTGCCCACCAGGACGATCATGCAACTCGACATCGGCGGACCGGACTGCAAGACCGCCGACGGTACACAGATATCCCAGGATGCGGCCTTCGCTGATGCGGCCCAGGCCGGCCTGGAGGCAGGAACCGCGACGGCCGCCAGCGTAGCGGCCCAGGAAACCGCCCGCACCGCAGCGGGGTCGGTCGGCGGTGGGATCGCCGGCGCCATCGCGGGTTCAGCGGCAGCAGCCGCCGCATCCAAGATGGTGTCGGGAATGTTCTCCAAGAAGAAGAAACAGGAACCGCCGCCACCGGCTCCCGATCAGACCACCCCGCCGGGCGCGTCGGTACGGATATTTCGCTTCTTCAGTGAGACGACTTCCGTGAGCCAGGACGCGGTGCCTGCGGATCAGTTCGAGGTTCCCGCCGGGTTTACCAAGGTTGCCGCGCCCAAGATCGGGCAGTAGCAAGGACGCGATAATGACGGGCGCCTTCGGTCTTGATGGTCGGCACCGCTCGACACGCGCCGCAAGGAAACCGTGATGGTTGAAAGCGACAGCGTGTCGGACGGGCCGTGGTCGGAAAATCCGTGGCGCCTTGAGGTCACTCTCTCACAGCCTTTCCGGTAATGGCAGGTGAAGTTACATAAAGCCTACAACTCGGCACACAATGGTGCCGGGTCGGGTGTTTCGGTGTTATTGCGGCGCGGTCAGTAAACCGGATCTCTCGCGCAGAGAGTGGTGCGGAACAGCATCAGGAAAAACAAGAGCCCGGCTTCGTGCCGGGCTCCTGGCATCTGGTGCCGGTGGAGGGAATCGAACCCCCGACCTCTCGCTTACGAAGCGACTGCTCTACCAGCTGAGCTACACCGGCATGGGGGCGCGAAGTATAGGAAACCCGGACCTGCGCGGCAATGCCGCGAAGTTCAGCCGCGACGTCGCAGTCTAATCACCACCTCGACACCGAGGGACTCAGTGCCCGGCGGCAGCGGCGGAAGGCGGGCGAACTCGATGTCGCCCGGCGCGACGTCGATCAGCTCGCCGGTATTCTCCACATGGAAATGGAAATGCGGCGTGGTGTTGGAGTCGAAAGAGCCGCGATCCGCGTCGAGGTTAAGCGCACGTAACAAACCCTTGGACGAAAACAGATTCAACGTGTTGTAGACGGTGGCCTTAGACACCCGCGCGCCCTCTGCCCGAAGTTGCCGGAGCACCTCGTCCGCCGAGAGGTGTTGGTCGCGAGCGAACAGGATCTGACCGACGCGCACGCGCTGCGCTGTCGGGGTGATGCCATTGGCGCGCAACAAGCCGGCGACCTGTTTCTTGTCCATCAGCGCCGGCGCGGCCATGTCACTGTCGGAATTCATGTTTTTGCAATATACCAGCCGGCGCAGGCGCGTTCCAGTCTCGCTGTCCGGCTGTTTCTGCATGACTGCGCCAGGAATCCAATGACCCAAACGCAGTCAACGGGGACATCCTTGACTCACGTCAGGGAGGACGCAAACGGTGGCGGCACGGGGCTTCACGCTGGTCGAGTTGCTGGTGGCCATGGCACTGCTGGCGACCCTCGCCACGCTGGCGGCGCCGGGCTTCGGCGAATACCTACGGAACTGCCGCCGTGCCGCCACCGTCAACGCGCTGTCCCACGCGGTTCATGCTGCCCGGACGCAGGCCGCCGTACGCGGAGGCGCAGTACGGCTGTGCACGTCGACTGGCTCCAACGCATGTAACGCAACGCGGGACTGGAGTGCGTCACTATTGATCGAAGCCGACGCCCCCGATGGTGCCGAAGTGGTTCACTCACCCCTGCGGGTCATCCAACTCGCGGCTGAAAAGAGCAGGCAAACGGTCCGGTCGAATCGGGACCATTTCCTCTTCACCCCGCTGGTCTCGTCGGCGACGACCGGCACGATCACGGTCTGCGATGACCGCGGCTCCCGCGCTGCGCGAGCGGTGATCGTCAGCCGAACAGGCCGCCCACGTATCAGCGACCGCGACGCCAGCGGCCGCGCACTGGTTTGCCCATGATTCCGAAAGGCATCCCAGGCGGTTTCGCACTCATCGAGGCGCTGGTCGCGCTGACGCTATTGGCGGCGAGCCTGGGTGCTACGGCTGGCCTGCTGGTCCAGGCATTGCGCCAGGAACGCGAGGCAGCGGCCCGAGTCGCGGCAACTCGGCTCGCCAGTTCACTTGCAGACGAACTGCGCCTGCTGCAGCGGACCGACCGCCAGCCGCTGCTTGCAGTAACCGGTTCGAGCGCAACGCCCTCGTGTAGCGACGAAATCGGCGATTGCGCGACCGAGCTCGCCGCGGCGCAGGCACTGATGGCGTGGCGGGCTCGGGTGTCAGCGAGCCTGCCCGAAGGCAGCTGGTCACGGGTCGAGGTGCTGGACACAGCCGCACCAAGCTATCTCATACAGGTCGCCTGGCCCGCACTCGGCCCGGAGGAAGAGTCCAGCGTGCGGCTGGCGGTAGAGCTATGAGAACCTCAGCGGGCCTTTCGCTGGTGGAAGTCCTGGTCGCGACCACGCTCGTGCTGCTTGCCGTCGCCAGCGCCCTGTCGCTCGTCGCGCGAGGCCGTGGCGCCTATCGAAGCGTCGAGACTCGCGCACGGCTCGAGGAGACTGCGCGAGCTGCGCTTGACATGCTGGCCTACGAGGTCCGCCTCGCAGGTTACCTCGGCCAGCTGGTGCCCGGTTCCACCGTCCAGGGATCGCTCACTCTCGGCTCGGCTCCGTCACCGGATCTGTCGGTGAGCGGCGGCTGCGTCGATTCGCTTGCCGTCGATACCAGCACGCCGCTCGCCGGCGCCGATGGTGCGTACGAGGCGGCGCCTGGTGTGCCACTGGGCTGTCCTCCCTCACCGCATGGGCGTGTGGTCCCTGGATCCGACACGCTGGTCATCCGCCGTGCAGGAGTAAGCGCCGCAGGTCCTGATGCCGGCCGGCTGCAGCTGGAATCGACTCGCGAGGCGGGTCGATTGATGTCGGATGGAAGTCGCGAACTGGGGGACAACTCGCTGGTTCATGACCTCGAGGCCAGCGTCTTCTATGTCAGTGGCGACGCGACCGGCGCGAATGGCCGGCCGGCGCTGAGGCGCAAGCGCCTGGTGGGCGGTTCCGAGCCCGCCTTCCAGGACGAGGAACTCGTTCCCGGTATCGAGGACCTGCAGGTCGAATTCGCTCGTGCCGCCTCGGCGGATGGCTCAGGCGAGGGCACTGGATACCTGCCGATCGACGCGTTTCCTGACGGTGCACCGGTTCAATCGGTGCGCCTGTGGGTACTGGTGCGAGACGACACCGGGGAAGCAATGGCACGGCGCCTGCCGGCACTTGCCTACGCGAACCGGCAATTCGGAGACGAACTCTCGCGTCACCCGCGCCTGCTGGCCTACAGGACCATCGACGTTCGCAACTCCGGGTCGCGCCCGTGAGTGGCCGGGAACAAGGCATGGCGCTGGCGGTGGTGCTGGTATTGCTGCTGGGATTGGTTGTCATCGCCCTCGGCGGACTGGGTGGCGCCGTTGCGGACCTTGCTGTCGCCGCGCTCGACGAACAGGCTGCGCTGGCGATGGAGGCCGCCGAAGCAGGCGTCGCGCGAACGCTGCGCACCGGAGTACCGATTCCGGCTGCCACGCCAGCCTGGCCCGGTCTGTTCCCGGGCCTGACCTTGAGCAGCGAGATTCAATTCGACCCGCCCGTACCGAGTCAGCCGTTGCCGGACGGAGCCAACCTGAGCGATGGCGGCGACATGCTACCGGCCCGGCATTTCACCATTCGTGCCGAAGGTCGCGCGGGCCACGGAGCAGTGGTACGAATCGAGCAGGGTTTCAAGGTCATCGGGCGCGAGGATGGTTTATGGGCTATCCGCTGCGCCGGCGAGGACTGCGCGGCAGATTCATCCCCGATCGTGGTCGGTCCGGACACTCTCCCCGCCCTTCGCAGCGACCCGGTGAGGACGTCATGGCGCCAGCTCGACACCACGTCGGAGTAACGTTACTGGAATTACTGGTGACACTCGCGCTGGTCGGAATCCTTGCGGCACTGGCCTACCCATCCTACCGCGGCTCGCTGCTGCGGGCTCACCGCATCGAGGCGATCGACGCGCTGTTGGCCGTCGCTGCCGCGCAGGAACGGTTCCATGTACAGCACGGGCGCTACGCGTGGCGCCTGGACGATGGCACCGACTCGCCGGAGCAGGGACTGAACATTGCGGCCGTCACGATCGGTGGCCACTACCAGCTGGGACTGACGGACGCTACGCCCACGGATTTCGTCGCCACCGCCACGCCGCGGGCGGGCTCCGGGCAGGAAGCCGATGAGCGCTGCAGCCGGTTCTCGATCCACGCGAACGGACGGCGTAGCGCGGCGGATCGCCACGGCACCGACACGACGTGGCACTGCTGGGGCTGATGCCGCCGACGGCTCAGCGTTCGATGGCAGGCGCGCCGGCACGCGGCGCCTTGCGCAGTTCGGTGGGAAGCCCGAAGACAACGTTCTCCTCGCGGCCGATCACTTCCGTCGGCGCCTGGCCGCCCCATTCCTGCAGCTTCGCGACCACCCGACGGACCAGCAACTCCGGCGCCGAGGCACCCGCAGTCACGCCCACCGCGCCCGCGGTCTCAAACCACTCGGAACGCAAGTCCTCCGGCCCATCGACAAGGTAGCCCGGGATGCCGCGGGTCTCGGCGATCTCCCGCAGCCGGTTCGAGTTCGAGCTCGACGGCGAGCCGACCACGATCAGCACGTCGCAGGACTCGGTCAGCTTCTTTACCGCATCCTGGCGGTTCTGCGTGGCGTAGCAGATGTCTTCCTTACGCGGGGTCACCAGCTCCGGGAAACGCTCGCGCAGCGCCGCGACGACACGCGCAGTGTCGTCCACCGACAGTGTCGTTTGCGTGACGAAGGCAAGCTGGCCGGCATCGCCGATCTCCAGTTCCGCGACATCCTCGGGCGACTCGACCAGATGAATATGGCCGCCGCCTCCTTTATCGAACTGGCCCATGGTGCCCTCGACCTCGGGATGCCCTGCGTGACCGATGAGGATGACGTCGCGCCCTTCCTGGGCGTAGCGCTTGACCTCCATGTGCACCTTGGTTACCAACGGACAGGTTGCGTCGAACACGCTGAGCTCGCGCCGTGCCGCCTCCTCCTGCACCGCGCGCGACACGCCGTGTGCGCTGAAGATCACGGTCGAGCCGTCGGGAACCTGGTCGAGTTCATCAACGAAGATTGCGCCCATGGAGCGCAGCCGGTCCACCACGTAGCGGTTGTGCACGACCTCGTGGCGCACGTAGATCGGTGCGCCGAACAGCCCCAGTGCGCGCTCGACGATGTCGATGGCGCGATCCACGCCGGCACAGAAACCGCGCGGGTTGGCCAGCAGGATCTTCACGAACCGCCCTCCCGGGACCGAGCCCGGCGACCCTCGATGACGGCGTCCAGGATCAGCAGGCCTGCGCCGATAGTGATCGCAGTATCGGCCAGGTTGAAGGCGGGGAAGTAAGCGAGCTTCCAGTGGAAGTGCAGGAAATCGACCACGTGCCCATGCCACAGCCGGTCGATGACGTTGCCCAGCGCCCCGCCAAGCACCAGCGCCAGCGCCGCCGGCAGGAACGGTGCGCTGTGCTTCGGCAGGTGCTTCAGCCAGTAGATGATGCCGACGCTGACGACGGCGGCCAGTCCGACGAAGAACCAGCGCTGCCAGCCGGAGGCTCCGGCCAGCAGGCTGAAGGCCGCGCCGGTGTTGTGCAACCGCGTGATCTCCAGCACCGGCAGGACGTCGACCACCTCGTACAACTCGAAGCTGCGGATGATCATGCCCTTGGTCAGCTGGTCGGCGACGATGACCACCAGCGCGAGCCACAGCCAGCGCAATGCGCTGGAACTCGTTCCACTGGTCTCGCTCACGCGAAGCTCCTTGTCTCGCCCGGACCCTCTAGGTTCGACACGCAACGGCTGCAGAGTTCCGGGTGACTGGAATCCTGGCCGATATCCGGTCGCCTGTGCCAGCAGCGTGCACACTTGGCGTAATCGAGCGCTCGTACCGCGATCCATACGCCGTCCTTGGCGACCTCGCCCGCCGGTACCGCGTCGGCCGGCCTTTCGCTGGCATCGAGCAGCCGTGCGTCGGAGGTGATCAGCACGAAGCGCAGTTCCTCGCCTAGTCCCTCGAGACGCGCCCGCTGCACCGCATCGACGTACACATCGACCTCGGCCTCCAGCGGCGCGCCGATCGAGCCTGCGGCTCGCAGTCGCTCCAGTTCGCGGGACACGTCGGACTTGAGCGCCAGTACCGCATCCCAGTCAATTCCCGGGCTGGGGTGCGCGTCGGGCAGCTCCCACCAGGTAGCCAGAAAGACAGATTCCTCGCGATCGCCTGGCAGGAATTTCCAGACCTCCTCCGCGGTGAACGAGAGGATCGGCGCCAGCCAGCGGACCATTGCCTCCGCTACGTGATACATCGCCGTCTGCGCGGAGCGCCGTGCCCGCCCACTGGCCGGCGTCGTGTACAGCCGGTCCTTGAGGATATCGAGCCAGTAGGCACCCAGGTCGACCACACAGAAATTGTGAACCTTCTGATAGATCAGGTGGTACTCGTAGTCGCGGTAGGCCTCGATGACCTCGCCCTGCAGCTTGCGCGCACGCTCAATGGCCCAGCGGTCCAGGGCGATCAGCTCGCGGGCCGGTAGCGAGTCCCGCAACGGGTCGAAGTCGTGCAGGTTTCCCAGCAGGAAGCGAATGGTGTTGCGCATGCGCCGGTAACTGTCAGACGTACGCCTGAGAATCTCGTCGGAGACATTCATCTCGGCGCTGTAGTCGGTCGCCGCGACCCACAGGCGCAGGACGTCGGCGCCGAGCGTGCTCATGACCTTCTGCGGCGCGACCACGTTGCCCAGCGACTTGGACATCTTGCGGCCCTTGTCGTCGACCACGAAACCATGCGTGACGACCTCTCGGTAAGGCGCCTGGCCCTTGCCCGCCACCGCCGCCAGCAGTGAACTCTGGAACCAGCCACGGTGCTGGTCCGATCCCTCGAGGTAGACGTCCGCTGGAAACGGGATGGAGTCGGGCCGCAGCGCCGGCAGGCAGTGATGTACTACGCCGGAGTCCAGCCATACGTCCATGACGTCGTCGGTCTTCTCGTAGTCGCCAGCCTCGTCACCGAGGATCTCGTGCGGATCCAGGTCGAACCATGCCTCGAGCCCCGACTGTGCGACGCGGCTCGCGACCTGCTCGAGCAGGTCGGCCGAGCGCGGATGTGGCTCGCCGGTCCTTCGGTGCACGAACAGCGCCAGCGGCACGCCCCAGGCGCGCTGGCGGGAGATGCACCAGTCCGGCCTGCCCTCGACCATGCCGGAGATACGCTGCTCGCCCCAGCCGGGCACCCAGCGCACCTTGCGGATTTCCTCCAGCGCCGCCGTACGCAGGCCCTGCTGGTCCATGCCGATGAACCACTGCGGGGTCGCGCGGAAGATGACCGGCGTCTTGTGCCGCCAGCAGTGCGGGTAGCTGTGCACGTAGGACTCGTGATGAAGCAGCCGGCCACGCTCGGCCAGCGCCGCCACCACCGCCTCGTTCGCCTTGAAGACCTGTTGCCCTTCGAACAGCGGCGTGCCCTCGACGAAGCGACCGTCGGAGCCGACTGGATTGTCCACGGCCAGGTCGTAGCGACGGCCAACCACGTAGTCCTCGACGCCGTGTCCGGGGGCGGTGTGTACGGCCCCGGTGCCGGAATCGAGCGTCACGTGCTCGCCCAGAATGACGGGCACGACGCGGTCGTAGAAGGGATGCCCGAGCCGCAGGCCCTCGAGCGCACTGCCTTTCGCATGCGCCACGTTGCGCACGTGCCCGAGCCCCGCGCGTTTGGCCACGCTCTCGAGCAGCGCCGCGGCCACGACGATATGCTCGCGGCCGCTGCCGGCGTCGACCTCGGCCAGCAGGTAATCGAGCTCCGGATGCAGGCAGACCGCCTGGTTGGCCGGCAGCGTCCAGGGCGTGGTCGTCCAGATGACGACCGAGGCGTTACTCGCGAGATCCGCTGTCACGTCGAACCGGCGCGCGAGGTCCGCCGCGTCGGTCACCGCAAACCGCACGTCGATCGAAGGCGAGGTGCGCTCCTCGTATTCTACCTCGGCCTCGGCCAGCGACGATCTGCAGTCGAGGCACCAGTGCACCGGCTTGAAGCCGCGTAGCAGGTGACCGTTCCTGATGATCCCGGCGAAGGCGCGCAACTGCTCGGCCTCGTATTGCGGCAGCATCGTCAGGTACGGACGGTCCCAGTCGCCCAGAACGCCAAGACGCTTGAAATCCTCGCGCTGGCCGTCGACCTGGCTTGCGGCGTACTCGCGGCAAGCCTGCCTGAAGGCCTTGGCGTCGAGCTTCTGGCCGATGCGGCCGTGCTTCTTTTCGACCTGTTGCTCGATCGGCAGGCCATGGCAGTCCCAGCCGGGAACGTAGGGGGAATCGCAGCCGTCCAGCGTGTGCGACTTGACGATGATGTCCTTGAGGATCTTGTTGACGGCATGACCAATGTGGATAGCGGCGTTAGCGTACGGCGGCCCGTCGACCAGCACGAACCTGGGCCGGCCCGCGGCTGCCTTGCGGAGCTTTCCGTAGATGTCCTCGGCGTCCCACCATTCCCGCATCGCCGGCTCGCGGCGTGCCAGGTCCGCCTTCATGGGGAAGTCGGTTCTGGGCAGGTTTACTGTCTGCTTGTAGTCCACCTTTGCTCCTGTCTGTGCCTCGTCCGGCGTCAGCCGGTGGCGAGTACCTGCCGTGCCTCGCGCGCGTCCACGTGCATCCGCTCGACCAGCGCGCCGAGATCCGGAAACTTCGATTCCTCACGCAGCTTGGCGACGAAGTCCACACCAAGGTAACGCCCGTAGAGGTCGCCCTGCCAGTCGAATACGTGTGCCTCGAGCAGGATCTCGCCGCCGCCGACAGTCGGGCGCGAACCCACCGAGGCGACACCCGGCCGGGTTCCACCGTCGACGCCGTGCACGCGCACCGCAAAAACGCCGGCGACCGGCGAGACACGCCGGTGCAGGCGAAGGTTGGCGGTCGCATAGCCGAGCGTGCGCCCAAGGCGGCGGCCCTCCATGACCCTCCCGGTCATGCGGTAGTCGCGCCCGAGCAGGCGCCGGACCGTTACCAGGTCGCCGCGCGCCAGTGCGGCCCGGACGCGCGTCGAACTGACGCGCTCGCCGTCAATGAGGACGGCGCCGACCTCGTCAACGTCGTATCCGAGTTGCCGGCCCGCCTGCCTGAGCAGCTCGACCGTGCCACTGCGTCCCTTGCCAAAGCGAAACGCGCTGCCGATCACGACATGCCGCGCGCCCAGCGCCTCGACCAGGACGCGCTCGATGAACTCCTGGCCATTCCATGCCCGCAGGCGCTGGTCGAACTTGAGCAGGATCAGGCGGTCGAGACCCAGCTCTGCGAGGCGCGCCGCCTTGTCCCGCAGGCGCATCAGCCGGGCCGGCGCGTTGGCCGGGTCGAAGTACTCGCGCGGGTTCGGCTCAAAGGTAAGCAGCGCGGTCGGCAAACCGTGCTCGCGGCCGCGCGCGGCAAGGTGACCGACGATCGCCTCGTGGCCAAGGTGTAGCCCATCGAAATTGCCGATCGTCAGCACGCAGCCTCGATCGGACGGACGGGCATTGGTCAGGCCGCGGACAATCTTCATGAACCTGCGCCTGCGGAGGCGGAATAGCTGCCAAAGGATTGTAAGTATAGGGGTTTTCGCGCCGCAAAATCCCGACGCTAATGCGGGGACAGTTTACCTATATGGCGCCGCCATATAGGTAAACTGTCCCCGCATTAGCGGGAGCTGGCGCCGCGGAAGTCTCCCGGCCGTGCGCCCAGGACCCAAAGCGTGACGAAATAGACCGTACCGCCTCCGGCGACACAACCCACGGTCATCAGGATCCGTTGGAGCGCGGCCATCCCGGACCAGGCCGCCCAGTCACCCGCCGCCCACCAGAGGAAGACTGCCATGGCAGCGTTGGCCCCGAGCACCTGTGGTGCCAGCCGCCGCCAGCGCTGCGACGGCGCGTACACACCGGTACGCCTGAGGCCCCGGTACAGCAGCGCACTGTTGACGAAGGCCGACATGCCAGTCGAGAACGCCAGCAGTGCATGCGGAGCCGGAAAGCCGGCCAGGTAGGCCGGCACGACCACCGCCAGGTTGAAACCCATGTTGATGCCGAGCGCAATGATGCCGACCTTGACTGGCGTGCGGGTGTCCTGGCGCGCGAAATAGCCGGGCGCAAGCACCTTGACCATGGAGAAGCCGATCAGGCCGACCGAGTACGCCATCAACGCGTAGGAAGACATTTTCACGTCGCGTGCATCGAATTCACCGTAGCCAAAGATGGTTGCCGTCAGCGGCCCGGCGAGCATCAGCAGGCCGACGGCCGCAGGCGTGACGATGACGATGGTCATCCTCAGCGCCCAATCGAGCGTCGCCGCAAATTCGGCCTTGCTTTCGCTGGCATGGTGCGAAGACAGCCCCGGCAGGATGACTGTCGCCAGCGCGATGGAGAACACGCCGAGTGGAAATTCGACCAGCCGGTCGGCGTAATACATCCAGGCGATCGAGCCGGTCATCAGGAACGATGCGATCAGCGTATCCAGCAGCAGCGAGACCTGCGCCACGGAGGAACCGAAGATACCTGGCAGCATGAGTCGACCAATCTGCCTGACGCCTTCGTGCGCACGGTCCCAGCGCGGCCAGGAAAGCATGCCGATGGACTTCAGCGCCGGCAGCTGCACCAGCAGCTGCAATAGGCCCGCGACGAACACGCCGGCTGCCAATACCAGGCCCGGCTGATCGAAATGCGGCGCAATCAGGCTGGCGAAGACAATCATCACCAGGTTCAGCAACACGGGCGTGAACGCCGGGACCGCGAAACGCCCATAGCTGTTCAGCACCCCGCTGGCGAGCGCCACCAGGGACATGAACAGGATGTAGGGGAAGGTCAGGCGCAGCATCGCGACCGTGAGGTCGAAGCGCACGCCATCGTCGTGGAACCCAGGCGCGAAGACCAGCACCAGCACCGGAGCGGCCACGACACCAACGAGGGTGACCCCGAATAGCAGCAATCCGAGCGTGCCGGACACGCCGCCGACCAGGTGGCGCACCTCCTCGGTGCTGCGCCGGACCTTGTACTCGGACACGACCGGGACGAACGCCTGCGAGAACGCCCCTTCTGCGGTCAGCCGTCGCAGGAAGTTCGGGATCTTGAACGCCACCAGGAATGCGTCCATCAAGGTCCCGGCGCCGAAGGCCTGCGAATAGACCATGTCGCGGACCAGGCCCGAGACCCGCGACAGGAGGGTCAGACCGCCGACCACCGACGTGCTGCGGAGGAATCCCCGGCTCATGACAAGGCGTGGCTCAAGTGGCGTGGAGGGCAGGACAGGTCCATGCGCGGGGGACTATACCGTTAAGACGGGCCCGACCCCACTCTGAAAGACAGCACCTTTCCATTCTCCTTCGCCAGATGATGGGACATTCAAGTCTTCCTTTCCGCGACTCAATGCGAGTCGCACCACGCCGGCCTACCCCCCCGTGGGCCCGGTCCCGAATGAAAACAGGAATGCCCCTTTCCCTTGCGGACGTTGACAACCCCCCGTTCTACAAGGAAAATGCCGGGCTCTCTCGAGCACCTTCAAACCGGAGCGATTCCTTGGCCAACTCGAAGTCAGCCGAAAAGCGCGCCCGCCAGGCGACAGCTCGCCGCGCGCGCAACGTGAACCAGCGATCCCAGGCCCGTACCTCGATCAAGCGGGTCGTTACCGCCGTGGAAAGTGGCCAGAAGGATCAGGCTGCCGCCGCGCTCAAGCAGGCCACGCCGGTCATCGACGCAATGGCCCGCAAGGGAATCATCCACAAGAACAAGGCCGCGCGGCACAAGAGCCGCCTCAACAAGCGCATCAAGGCGCTGGCAGGCAAGTAACCCCCGCGTTGGCGATAGAAGAAAGGCCGGTCACTGACCGGCCTCTTTTGTTGCCCGGCCCGTACCGCCGCTCAGGTCTCGGCCACCGCCGCCGCTTCCGCACGGACTGCGTCAAGCCGATTCATCACTGCCTGGCAAAGTTCGCGCGTGCCCTGCCCCGTAGCGCCGGAAATTCGGAATACCGGCCCCTTGAACCGCAGCCGGCGGACAATGTCCTTGCAGCGGCTCTCCAGCTCGTCGGCCGGCAGCAGGTCGATCTTGTTCAGGATCAGCCAGCGCTCGCGACCGGCCAGTTCGGCGCTGAACTTCTTCAGCTCCTTGGCAATCGCTCGCGCGCCCTCCACGGGATCCTCATCCGGGTCGGGCGGTGCAATGTCTACGAGGTGCAGCAGCAACCGCGTCCGTTGCAGATGCTTCAGAAAGCGCAACCCGAGACCGGACCCCTCGGCCGCTCCCTCGATCAAGCCCGGGATGTCGGCCATCACGAAACTCTGCGCCGGCCCGACGCTGACCACGCCAAGCTGTGGGTGCAGCGTGGTAAACGGGTAGTCCGCAACTTTCGGGCGCGCCGCCGACACCGCGCGGATCAGGGTGGACTTGCCCGCGTTCGGCAGGCCGAGCAGGCCCACGTCAGCCAGTAGCTTCAGCTCGAGTTGCAGGGTGCGGGCCTCGCCCGGCAGGCCCGGTGTCGACTTGCGCGGCGTTCGATTAACCGAACTCTTGAAACGCGCATTTCCCCAGCCGCCCTTGCCCCCATGCGCCACGAGCAGCACCTGCCCGTCGGCCGTCAGATCGCCGAGCGTTTCCCCAGTCTCCTCTTCCAGCACTACCGTGCCAACCGGCACCGGAATATAGAGATCCTCGCCCCCCCGACCGGTGCAGTCGGCACCGCTGCCCGGCTGCCCGTTCTGGGCACGGAAGATACGCGCGATGCGGTAGTCGGCCAGGGTGTTGATGCCCAGCTGCGCGCGCAGGTAGACGCTGCCGCCCAACCCGCCATCACCACCGTCGGGCCCACCGTGGGGCACGAATTTCTCGCGGCGAAAGCTGACCGCACCCCGACCCCCATGGCCGGCAACTATCTTGACGCGCGCTTCGTCGACGAATTTCATGGTTGCCTCGAAAAAGGGGACTGTCCCCTCTTTCTGGTCGGAAACAGAAAACCCCGGCCGGGCCGGGGTTTTCATCGAGCCCTTGTGGCCGGAAGCTTACTCCGGCAGGACACTGACGAAGGTGCGCTTTTCAGCGCCCTTCTTCTGGAATTTCACCTTTCCGGTGATCAGCGCGAACAGGGTGTGGTCGGTGCCGACCCCGACGTTGGTGCCAGGCTTGTACAGCGTGCCGCGCTGGCGAACCAGGATGTTGCCCGCCAGCACCTGCTCGCCGCCGAACTTCTTGACGCCGAGTCGCTTGCTTTGTGATTCGCGGCCGTTCTTGGTGCTGCCGCCAGCCTTCTTGTGAGCCATTGCTGTCTCCTCCGATTCCTGTGTCAGGCCGCCGAAATGCCGGTCACCTTGATCTCGGTGTACGGCTGACGATGACCCTTCTGGCGCAGGTAGTGCTTGCGGCGCCGGAACTTGACGATGCGGACTTTGTCGGCCTTGCCGTGCGACTGCACGGTGGCGGTCACCCTGGCGCCGTCCACATAGGGCGCGCCAACGGCAACCTCCGCGCCCTCGCCGACGACGAGGACCTTGTCGAATTCCACGCTGGTGCCGGCCTCGGCATCGAGCTTCTCGACGCGCACGACGGTGCCTTCGCTGACCCGGTACTGCTTGCCACCAGTGGCAATCACGGCGTACATAACTGTCTGACTCCAAAAGCCCGGCGGGCCAGGTGACCGGCCGGAAAAGAGCCCGCAATTGTAGTGAGCGGGCCGCCCGGGGTCAAACGTTTCGCGGCCCCGGCCGATTTCCCCCGGCGGTCGATTCCCGGTAGGATTCGCGGGCCCCGGGGAAACCAAGACCTTGATGCAACTCAATGACATACGCGCGCTGGTCGCCGACGACCTCAAGAAGGTCGACGCAGAGATCCGCGACCAGCTCGAAAGCGACGTGGCCCTGGTGAGCCAGGTCGCCCAGTACATCGTCGGCGGCGGCGGCAAGCGCCTCCGGCCGCTCACCGTGCTGCTGGCCGCCCGGACGGCCGGCGCGTCGGCCGACAGCGGCCACGTCAAGGCGGCCGCCATCATCGAGTTCATCCACACTGCGACCCTGTTGCATGACGACGTCGTGGACGAGTCGCACCAGCGCCGCGGCCGAAACACCGCCAACGACATGTTCGGCAGCGCCGCCAGCGTGCTGGTGGGCGATTTTCTCTACTCGCGCTCTTTCCAGATGATGGTGGACATCGGCCTGCCGCGGGTGATGGAGGTCATGGCCAACGCAACCAATACGATCGCCGCCGGCGAAGTCCTGCAGCTGATGAACGCGGGCGACCCCGACACCACCGAGCACCGCTACCTGGACGTGATCTATCGCAAGACGGCCCGACTGTTCGAAGCTGGCGCCCAGGTTGCGGCCATCGTGGCCGGCGCGCCGGAGGACGTGGAGCATGCCCTGACCGACTACGGTCGCCATCTGGGCATCGCCTTCCAGCTGGTCGACGATGCGCTCGACTACCGGGGCGATTCGGCCGCGCTTGGCAAGAACCTCGGTGACGACCTCGCCGAAGGGAAGCCGACCCTGCCCCTGATCCACGCCCTGCGGGAGGGCGGTCCGGAACAGGCCGCGATGATCCGCCGGGCCATCGAGGAAGGCGGCACCCAGGACTTCGGGCCGATCCGGGCCGCGATTGAAAGCACCGGGGGGCTCGACTACACTGCCCGACTCGCTCGAAGCGAGGCGGATCTGGCAATCCAGGCGCTGGCTGACGTTCCCGAGTCGGCCTGCCGCGAGGCTCTCGCGGCCCTGGCGGAGTTTGCGGTGGCACGCAACTCCTGACCGTTTCCCCTTCCCGCCACCTCGGGGTGTAGCTCAGCCTGGTAGAGCACTACGTTCGGGACGTAGGAGTCGCAGGTTCAAATCCTGTCACCCCGACCAATTCAGAGCAGGACATTGCGGCCACGGTCGACGACGGCGTCGCCCCAGCTCATGCGCATGCCGTTCGTCAGTCCAGCTGTCCCGCTTCGCAGACCACGGCGAACACCTCGACCGGCGCCGACTTGCCCTTGAATTGCACCGGGCCAAGCGACTCGGTGGCGCAATCCTGGCCCAGCTCGGCACGGGTTGCGGCATCGATCAGGATCGTGCGCCCGGCTAGCTTGGTATGGGCCTCCATTCGCGCGGCCAGGTTCACGGTGTCGCCGATGCAGGTGTAGGTGGCCCTCGCCTGGGTGCCGGTGTAGCCCGCCACCATTTCGCCCGACGCAATGCCGATGCCGATGCGGATCGCCGGCTTGCCAGCGGCCTGTTGCTCCAGGCTGAACTGGGCCACCATATCGACCATGTCGATTGCCGCCTGCACGGCGCAGTTCTGATGACCCGGTAGCGGATTTGGGGCGCCGAAGATCGCCATCAGGCCGTCGCCGATCATCTGGTTCACCACGCCACCGTGGCCGCTGATCGCATCGAACATCAGCGTGTAGTAGGTGTTCAGCAGCTCGATCGTCTCCTCCGGGGGCTGCGACTCGACCAGGCTGGTGAAACCGCGGATGTCGCAGAACAGCACCGTGCCGCTCACATGATGTCCGCCGAGTGCAAAGCCTGAGGACTCCAGGTCCTGTGCCACTTCGGATGTGGCAAAGCGCCGCACCAGCTCGCGCAGTTCATCACGCAGCCGCTTCTTTTCGAGGCTTGCAGTGAGACGCGCCTTCAGCAGCACCGGGTTGACCGGTTTGCTCAGGTAATCTTCGGCACCGAGCTCGATGCAGCGCACCACATTCGACACCCCTTCCAGGCCCGAGGTCACGATCACCGGCAAGTCACGCAGATTCGGGTCGAGCCTGAGCTGTTCGAGCAACTGGTAGCCATCCATCTCGGGCATCTCAATGTCCAGCAACAGCAGGTCGCAAGACCCGCTCCGCAGGTGTTCAAGCGCCTGCAGACCGTTCTCGACCGCATCGACGACATAGCCGAGCTGCCCGACATGCCGGGCCAGCAGCAGCCGATTGACACGGTTGTCCTCGATCAGCAGTACCCGGGCGGCACCGCGTTCATTCATGGCAAAGTTCCCGCAGATCAACGGCTGCCTGCTCACAGCTTTGCTGCAGGCGATCGATCGCCGCTGCGGCCCCGGCACCCAATTGTTCGAGCCCGGTCAGTTCCAGTTCACGCGCCTGGGCACCCAGCGCCACTGCGCCGAAAGTGAGCCCGTTGGTCTTGAGCGAGTGTGCAGTGCGCCGGAACCCGTTAGTGTCGCCGGCCGCCAGTGCAGTCCTCAAGGTCTCCAGCATCACCGGAACCTCTTCGAGAAATGTCTCGACCAGCTCCTTCACAAAGTCGGCGCCGGCGGCCGCCTGCAGCTCGGTAAAGACCTTCATGTC
This sequence comes from uncultured Gammaproteobacteria bacterium, assembly GCA_963715485.1. GTDB lineage: Bacteria > Pseudomonadota > Gammaproteobacteria > Steroidobacterales > Steroidobacteraceae > SG8-30. The sequence continues at coordinate 1,664,902 of OY970244.1, read as the reverse complement.
GATGGTATTGACAGCCACGCTAGCGCTCCTTCGATGCAGTGACGTTGAGCAGCGCCTCGACCAGCTGGTCGACGCGGATGGGCTTGGTGATGTAGTCGTCCATGCCGGCGGCCAGACACGCCTCGCGATCGCCCTGCATCGCATTGGCGGTCATGGCCACGATGTGCGGTCGCTCGTTCTTCGGCCATCTGGTAGTGATCTGTCGGGAGGCTTCCAGCCCGTCCATCTCGGGCATCTGCACATCCATGAGCACGACGTCGTAGGCCTGGCGTGCCACGCACTCGACGGCCTCCAGGCCGTTGCTCGCCAGGTCCGCCCGGTAGCCCATCTGCTGCAGCAAGCGCAGCGCCAGCTTCTGGTTCACCACATTGTCTTCGGCCAGCAAGATGCGCAGCGGATGCCGCTCAGCCATGCCGACATCCATGGTCGGCTTGACCGGTGCAGCGGCTCTCGGAGCGACGTTGGGCGACAGTAGCGTCATCAGCGTGTCGAACAGCTGGCTCTGGCGCAAGGGCTTGGCCAGTGCGGCCTTGAACAGCCCCTCGCCCTCGGCATCCGCTTCGCGCCGGCCCAGGGAACTGAACAGCACCAGCGGCAGTTCCGGATGGATGGCCTGGATCTGTCGCGCCAGGCTCGAACCGTCCATCTCCGGCATGTGCATGTCGACGATGGCCAGGTCAAATGCCTGACCTTGCCTGATCCACTGCAGGGCCTCGTCGGGAGATTCGGTGTCCTTCGGTTTGAGGCCCCACTTGGCCGACTGAAGCACAAGAATCTTGCGATTCGTGGCGTTGTCATCGACGACCAGGACGCGCTTTCCTGCCAGTGCGGGCTGTTCGCCGACGAACTTGCGCCGGCTGGTCGGCGGAAGTTCGGCCAGGGGCATTTGAACCGTGAAGCGGAAGGTTGCCCCCTCACCGGGTCCTGCGCTCTCGGCCCACATCGTGCCACCCATCAACTCGGCCAGTCGCTTGCTGATGGCCAGGCCCAGTCCGGTGCCACCGTACTTGCGCGTGGTCGAGCTGTCAGCCTGGCTGAAGCTCTTGAACAGTTTTCCGAGGCCCGCCTCGCTCAGGCCGATGCCAGTGTCGCGCACGGCGAACTCGAGCTCCACCTTCTTCTTTCCGCGTAGACCGCGACTGAATTGTCAGCACCACTTCGCCAGCTTCAGTGAACTTGACCGAGTTGCTCAGCAGATTGAGGAGGATCTGCCGCAGGCGCGTGACATCGCCGCTCACGCCTGCGGGAACTTCACCGTCGAACAGGTAGGCAATGTCCAGATGCTTCTCGCCGGCGCGTGCGCTGATCAGGTCCAGCGCCGATTCGACGCACTCGCGCAGGTCGAACGGGCTCGCCTCCACATCCATGCGGCCGGCCTCGATCTTGGAGAAGTCGAGGATGTCGTTGATGATGGTCAGCAGCGCGTCGCCACTGTCGCGGATCGTCGTGGCGAAGTCGCGCTGCTCGTCGGTGAGCTGGGTGTCGAGCAGCAGGCCGCTCATGCCGATCACCGCATTCATCGGCGTACGGATCTCGTGGCTCATCGTCGCCAGGAACGAACTCTTGGCTTCATTGGCGCCTTCCGCCGCGGCCCGTGCATCGCGCGCCTCGGCAAACAATTGCGCATTGCGGATGGCCACACCGACGCCGGCAGCGAGTGTCGCCAGCAGGCTCTGGTCCGGCGCGGTAAAGCGACCCTCCTCATGGGTGCTCTGCACGCTGATTACGCCGATGGCCTTGCCGCGCACCATGATCGGCACTCCCAGGTAGGACTGCGCCGTGATGCCGACCTGGGTCGCGCCGATGGCGTCAGCGGCGTCGTCCACCGCCTCATTCAGCAGGAGCGCCTGTCCGGACTCGATGATCTTGCCGGTGAGCCCCTCTCCCAGCGCCAACGGCGTGAAATCGTCGCCATAGGCATAGGGAAAGCGGATCAACTGTGCCTCTTCGTCCAGCAGGGCCACGTAGACGACGTCGGCGCGGAAAGTCTCGCGCATCTTGTCGCCGACGGTACGGATCAGCTCGTCGAGATCGATCTTCGCCGACAGCGCCTGACCCAGCGCATTGACGGTAGCCAGTTCGCCGGCGCGCTGCTCGGTCTGCGCCAGCAGCGCCTTGGTCTGCTCGAACAAGCGCGCGCCTTCGAGTGCCACGCTCATGCTGCTGGCCAGCGTCGTGAGCAACCGTACATTGGCCTCGTCGAAGGCATCCTCGCGGTCGACATTGTCCAGACCGATCATCGCCACGACGCGGCCGTCGATCAGCACCGGCACGCGCAGCAGGCTCTTTGACACCTCGGTACCGGGGATCGTGGTCCGCACCATGCCCAGCGCCGTCATCTGCGCTTCCATGTCATGATTGATCAGCAGGGGCTCGGCGGTGCGGATCACATGCCGGGCCAGCGTCGAGATCGGCCCGTCTGGTATCTCGAGCCGCGCTCCCCGCTCGAGTATGTAGGGCATCTGACGGGTGCCAGACTCGAGATCGAAGGTCGCAATGCTGATGGCCTGCGAATCGAACAGCTCGCGCAGGCGTTCTCCCACCAGCTCGAAGATAGACTCCTCGTCCAGCTTGTTTGCCAGGCCCTGCTGCACGCCATTGATGATGGCCAGCTCGGCCGCGCGGTCCTTGGTTTCCTTCAGGAGGCGCTGCGTCTCGTCGAACAGGCGGGCATTCTCGAGCGCGACGCCCATTGAGGAAGCCACCGTCTGCAGCAACCTCACCTCGGACTCGCCGTAGGCATCCTCGTACACATGGTCCTCGAGCAGGATGCCGCCCAGAACGCGGTCGCTGCCGATGATGGGCACGCCCACCGATGATTTGCATTGGTCGGTGCCAGGAACGACGCCGACTCCGGCGGCTTCATGTGCTGCCACAGAATTCAGGACTCGCGGCTCGCGTCGCGTCAGGGCTGCCGGAGTCAGACGCTTGAGGCTTGATGTCCAGGCGCTGGCCATGTTCGTACTCGTAGAGGAAATGAACGACCATCGCCTGCGGGTCGAACCAGCGGATCCCGATATCCTGGGTCTTGAGAACCTCGCGCAGCTTGTCGCCCACCAGGTCGACGATACCCTGGAAGTCCAGCGACCCGGCCATGCCCCGCTGGATGCTGTTGATCACGGCCAGCTCGGCATTACGCTGCTCGGTGTCCTTCAACAGGCGCTGCGTCTCGTCGAACAATCGCGCGTTTTCCAGCGCCACGCTCATGCTGTTGGCCAGGGTCTGCAGCAGGCGCACGTCCGAGTCACTGAACACGTTCTCGTGCTCGTATTCGCAGAGTTCAATCAGGCCTCTCGCCTGTCCAGAGGCCACCAGGGGCACATACACGGCCGCCTTCTCCACCAGCGTGCCCGGTATCGTGGTGGCCCCGTATCGCTTCATCACCTCGCCCATGTCTTCGTTGAAGACCAGGGTCTCGCGGGTGTGAATTACATGCGCAGCGACGCCGCGTTCGGGCAGTGGTGTGGAGGGAATCTCGATCCTGACTCCCGCCTCGTAGGCATAGGGATAGTGAATCAGGTTGGTCTTGGGATCGTAGATGCGGATCCCCATGTCGCGGTTGCCGAAGATCTCGCGGATCTTGTCGCCCACCGCGTCGTAAATGCTCTGGATGTTTAGCTCGGCGGCGAGCGCGGCCTGCACGCTGTTGATGATGGTGAGTTCCGCGGCACGCTGTTCGGCCTGCGCCATGGAGGCCGCCAGTTCCCCGGTGCGCAGTTCAACCTTGCGCTCCAGCCCGGCGGCGGACCGCACGTTGGCCAGGGTCAACGCAGCTTGTGCCGCCAGCATGCTCAGCAATTTCAGGTCGCCATCGTGCAAGCGGCCGTAGAGGCCCGCAATGTCGGCATAGAGATAGCCCATTAATTCGCGCTGCGCGACCAGCGGTACCACGATAGAACTGCGCTGGTCGATCGCCTGCGCGCCCTCGGGTTCATTGCGCAAGAGCTGCGCTGCGGGTCCGGCGAGCTTCGAGCAACCAGGGCGTGACGGCCCGCAGCAAGTCCGCCTCGTGCTCGCCCGGTGGCAGCAGCGAACCGGCGAGCTGCAGATCATCGTCGACTTCCATGACCAGCAGCACGCGCTCGGCGCCCGACAATTCGGTGACTTCGTCGACCAGGAAGTCACACAGCTCCGGCTCGTTCCTTATCTCGTTGAGCCGCAGGCCACTGTCGACCAGGCGTTCGAACGGCTCGCTCAGATTCGCGTGGCCCGCCAGGTGCGCCTCGCGCTCGGCCCGTGCCAGGTCCCGCTGTTGGGCATGATCGACCCAGGCAGCGAGCAACTCGCGGATCTCTTGCTTCTTGTTGAGCGCGTTGCGACGCAGTCCTTCGTCACCCACCTGGGCATTGCGTTCGACCACGAAGCGATAGGCCTGCGAGAGCGCCGCGTCGGCCTCGGCGCCCAGGCCGCTGGTGCGCAAGGCCTGGCTGTGACGCCACCACAGCGCAGGCGGATCCATGCCATCGAGCCAGGCCAGGTCCTTCGACTGATGCAGGGCCACAGCGCGGCGCGACGCCGCCAGTGCCTCGTCCGGCTTTCCGGCCTTGAGATGAGCATCCACGGTCGGGGCCAGCCCACCCAGGAGAAAACCGTCGTTATTGGAACCCTGTGCCTTGCAGCCCTGCTCCAGCAGGCGCGCTGCTTCGACGGCATGCCCCTCGGCCAGTGCGAGCTGCCCGCGTGAGAACAAGGGGAAGCCGGAGAAGCGCTTGATATCGAGTGCGCGAACCAGCTCGGAAGCCTCTGCCGCTGCAGCACGCGCAGCGTCGAGATGGCCCAGTCGCAACTCGGCCTCGAACAGGTTGCCACTGTTCACGGCAATTGCGCCCTTGTTACCGACGCGGCGATGCACTTCATCGGCTTCGAGCAACAGGCGGCGCGCACGATTGAACAGTCCCATGTCCTGCGCTATCGATCCGAGATTGCCGATGATGATGGCGCGCCCATGCAGATTGCCCGCTGCGGTGTTGGCAGCAAGCGCCTGCTGCAGCGACTTCAGGACCTTCGCCTGGTCGCTCTCGAACCAGGAAAGCAGGTTGAGCGCCTCGGCCTGGCACCCCGGGTCGCCGCATTGCCGCGCCAGCGCCAGCGCGTGCGCGGAGGCTTCTTCGGCCTCGCGCGGTTGCTCCAGGGCGATATAAACATTGCCCAGCGCCAGCCAGGCCCGGGCCAGGTAAACCTTGGGGCCGATGCGCTCGAATATGGCAATGGCACTGCGTGCCGCCGCGGGCGCTTCCTCGGCGCCGATGCGCGCGGCAGACATCGTCGAGGCCAGAGTCGACAGGCATTGGCCCTGCAGGTCCTCGCGGCCGCTGCGCTCTGCCGCCTCGAGCGCAGATCGCGCCGCGCGCAACGAGGCTTCACCCTCGCCACGGCGCTGCAGGATCAATGCCTCGCGACGGTGCGCCAGCGCCTGCACCACGGGATTGTCTTCGCGCTGCGCCAGCGCCAGGAGCGCCTGCAGATCCTCTTCGCAACGCTCCGCCTCACCGCGGCATTGATAGTTCTCGGCGCGCAGGTCCAGCAGCTCGGCTTGCTGCTCGGTGCTCAATCCGCCAGCCGCCAATGCAGCCGTGGCGCGCGCAATGGCGGCCTCGGGCTGGCCGGTCCACGTAAGGTCGTTGACCTCGCCAACGAATTGACCGCCTACCTTGGCGGCACCCCTTGTGCTCTTCTTACGGGCCACCATTCAGCGACTCCCCCCGATGTGATCACAGTGTCCAAGGCCCCGATCATCGCGTCAACGCGGATGTGCCAGGTATTATTGTTGTCGATTCCGGCAGCCAGGCCGGCCCCTCGCTCATTCGAGCGACGCCCGGATTACTGCAGCCTATGTCATCCCGGGTTGGGTCAAGCGGAGACGTCCAATCCAATAAGATATGCAATTATTTACTTTACGATACATTTTCAACTAATTGATATAAATAATATTTATTATGTCATCGACCCATCGGCGTTAGTCCATCCCTCGGGCCCGTAAACGAACGCCAGGCTGCGTCGGGCGAGACAATAACCTGAGGCGAAGTGTCTCGGTCATGGCACGTGCTTGACGCAAACAAGCTCAACGCCATCGGATGGTCCAAGAGGGCCCGGCGGCGTCCGCCGGATGTCTGCTACGGTCGGCCATGACTGACAGAAGATCTCGAGACATGATCGAGACGGCCGAGCTGTCTGGCCGCCTCGTCATGATCGGCTGCGGCAGCATCGGCCAGGCCGTGCTGCCACTGCTGCGTAAGCACATCCTGCTGCCCGCCGAAGGAATCACCGTACTGTCCGCGGACGAGCGCGGTCGCGGCATTGCACGCGACGCGGGAGCGCGTTTCGTCCACTGCTATCTGAAGCCGGGCGACTACCACCGTCAGCTGGCCAAGTACGTGAACGCTGGCGACATGGTGCTCAACCTGTCGGTTGATGTATCCAGTCTTGACCTCGTTGAATGGTCTGCCGAACGCGGCACGCTGTACGTCGATACATCGATCGAGCCCTGGCCGGGGGTGTTCGACAACCCGATGCTGTCGATGCGCGAGCGGACCAACTTCGTGACGCGCGAGCGCATGCTGCGGCTGGGCCGCCGACTGGGTCGCGACTCGCCCACGGCCGTGGTGGACCACGGCGCGAACCCGGGCCTGGTCTCGCATTTCGTCAAGCAGGCACTGTTGAACCTCCGGGCCGACTTGCTACCAGGCTTCGCCGCGCCGCGGGCAGCGACCGAGTGGGCGACACTCGCGCGAGACCTGGGCATCACGCTGATCCAGGTTTCGGAGCGCGATACGCAGGCGGCCGACCGTCCCAAGCGTCCCGGCGAGTTCGTGAACACCTGGTCGATCGATGGCTTCGTCGATGAACTGATGCAGCCGTCCGAGCTTTCACTCGGAACTGCAGAGCCGGGCCGCCCGGCTGGATCTCATTGGCATCGTGACGGCTCGGGGTCGATCTACCTGCGCCGGCCGGGAGGCGGCACCTACGCGCGCAGCTGGCTGCCGTCACTCGGCGGCTTCCAGGGGCTGCTGATGACCCACGACGAGGTTTTTTCGATTGCGGACCACCTTTCACTGCGCAACGAGCGGGGCTTCGTCTACCGGCCGACGGTGATGTTCGTCTATCACCCCTGCGACGACGCCATGCTCTCGGCACTGGAACTGGAAGGCCGCGGCTGGCAGATGCAACCGACCAAGCGCGTGCTGACCGCCGAACTGGTCACCGGCATCGACGAGCTCGGCGTGCTGCTGGCCGGCCATGCCAGGAATGCCTACTGGTACGGATCGCAGCTGCACATCGATGAGGCGCGGCGGCACGTGCCGCACGCGAATGCAACCAGCCTGCAGGTCGCAGCCGGCGCTCTCGCGGCGGCGGTGTGGGCGATTCGGAATCCACGACGCGGCGTCGTCGAGGCGGATGACCTCGACTACGATCAATGCCTGGCGGTGGCACGCCCCTATCTCGGGCCAATGACCGGTGCCTACACGGACTGGACGCCGCTGCAGGGCCGCGGCCAGCTGTTCGACGAGGACCTCGAGCCAGACCATCCCTGGCAACTCAGGAACGTCAGGGCGCGGCAGTGGCGGGCGTGAAGCGACCCGGCAGGCCGGCTTTCACAGTCGGGACCTAACGGCAGTCCCTGGTTTCCGACTCGAAGCGGAACTCGACCGGGTCGACCAGCAGCGGCAGCCGGTCGTCGCATGGCAGCTGTCGCACTCCAGTGCGGTTGGGATGTGCTCCGGCGCCTTGCCGGTTGCGGTGGTGCCATTGTGGCAAGCGGAACAGTTGCCGAATACTTCGGCATGATCCACCCGCAGCGCCGGTGCCCAGCCCGTCGTCCCATGGCAGGACTCACAGATGTTGGTGGTGGTGATGTGATCGACGTTCTTGCCGGTAGCACTGGTCCCGTTATGGCACGAGGCACAGTTATCAACGATGCCCTCGTGCGTGAAGGTCGCCGGCAGCCAGGCCGTGGTGGCATGACAGCTGTCGCACTCGGCGGTGGTGACGATATGGGTCGGCGTCTTGCCGGTGGCCGTGGTGCCGTTGTGGCAAGTGGAACAGTTGCCGAATACTTCGGCATGATCCACCCGCAGCGCCGGTGCCCAGCCCGTCGTCCCATGGCAGGACTCACAGATGTTGGTGGTGGTGATGTGATCGACGTTCTTGCCGGTAGCACTGGTCCCGTTATGGCACGACGCGCAGTTATCGACGATGCCGCTGTGATCGAACCGCGCCGGCAGCCAGGCCGTGGTGGCGTGGCAGTCGTTGCACTCCTGCGTGGTCGCTATGTGCGTAGGCGTCTTGCCGGTGGTGGTGGTGCCGTTGTGACAGGTCGAGCAGCTACCCAACACCTCGACGTGATCGACGCCTGTGGCCGGGATCCATCCGGTCACGACATGGCAGGCTTCGCACATGTTGGTCGTGCTGATGTGATCCGGTGTCTTGCCGGTCGCCGTCGTGCCGTTGTGGCAGGAGCCGCAGTTATCGACGATTCCCTCGTGTGTGAAGCGGGCGGGCGCCCATGCGCTGGTCGTATGGCAATCGAGGCAATTGTCGCTGCCTGGGATGTGAGTCGCCGGCTTTCCGGTCGCCGCAATCCGGCTGCCCACCGCGTGACATCCGGCGCAATCGGTCGGCGTGCCAACGAATACGGCGTCCACATGGCAAGCTTCGCAGGGAATGATGCGGTGCTCGCCGGTCAGCTCATAGCCCGTTGTAAAGTGGTCGAAATCGGTGCTTATCGCCGCATGGCTCGTGCCAGCCGTCAGGAATCCCATCGCCAGGACGAAGATCGAGGCCAGGATTCCGGACCTGGATGTCACGCGCGACTTCCCCAGGCAACGACGACCAATGAAAGAACCGATGGGAGGCTGCCACGATGTCTTGCGCTCGCGCGCGGCTCACTGCGCAGCGTGTTAGTGGCACTCCGCGTGCCAGTGCTGGCATTCGGCACAGCCATCGCAACCATCGGGCGTGCTCCGAATACCGGGCCAGGACACGAGGGAGCCCCCACCCGGCAACATGTCATCAGGAGACGAGAGGGATCGAATCCTGTGAGCGCGTACGATGCGGGAAAATAGCTGGTTCGCGAATCCGTGACGTGTCGCCATTGGCAGACACAAATCAGCGCTCGGAGTCGACACATCTGGCTCGAGTGCGTAACCGGTCTGAGAAATTGATCGACCGGTGACGTTATGTCACACGCGAACCTGAATTCGCTGGGCCGCCTTCCGCGGGATCTCAGCGCTGGCGCTCGGGATGACCTGTTGCTTCGAGAAACTGGTCGAGCGCTCTACGGCTGATCTGCCAGGGTTTGTAGATGAGGACGCGATCGTCCCCTGTGTACAGTGACACCGAGCTTGGGGGGTCGCTTGCGAGCCGCGCGAGGTGGGCCGGCGACAGGAGGTACCAGGCGTCCTCGAAGACTGGCTGCGGCCCAGCAAAAATCGGCTCGCTGGCGCCAATCGCCTCACGGCCACCGGGCGTCGGCAGCAGTTCGAGCGAACCCTCGGGCCAGCTGAACTGCAAAGTCCCTGGCTTTACCGGCGCGACCGGCACCGACAGTGCACTGCGATCGATGGTGCTCCAGGCCACGACGCCGAGCCAGTAGGCGCGCTGCCCGGCCCGGTTGGTTTCGACCAGGCCAACGTTCACGTAGTCGCGCGCATTCGCTGCCAGCGCGGGCACGTCGCGTCCATATACCCATGGCTCCGCCATGATGGTGGTGTTGACTGCGCTGTAGGGATCGAGCCGCTCGACCGGCCACGAGTCGTGGGTGGTCTGGCAGGCGCTGGCGAGCAGGCCGAGGAGCAGCAGGGCGGCGCTGCGGCGGGAAGGATCAGAAGCCGACACGGTAGCCCAGGCTGAGCCAGTAGCGATTGGTTTTTTCCTGATCGAACTGCCGGTCGCGCGAGGCGAACTCGCCGCCGGCCTCGAACTCGACCGTGGTGCGCTTCCAGTGCCAGTCGAGCCGCAGTGACGGGCTGACCAGCAACTGGGTTGAGCCATCCGACTCGAACTCGCGCTGGTCGAAGCGCAGGCGCGGGGCGATGCGGAACCCGCTCCACAGCGGGAAGCGCGAGCTCACTGACAGCGAGGTGGTGGTGGTGGTGCTGCCCTGGTAGCGGCGCAGGCCGAAGATCGACATGTCGCCGGCGCGTAGCAGGCTGGTGCCGATCAGCTGTGCGCCGAGGCTCAGCTGCATGCCGGTGCCGGGAATCTCCGGCACGCCGCCGGAGGCGCGCATGCCGGACATCTCGGTGCCGGTCAGGTCGACGCTCCACTGGAACCGCTCGCCGAGCGGGCGCGACACGCCGAGGGACAGGGTGTCGGCCTGGGCGGTGCGATCAGCGGCCAGCGCGCGCACGCCGGACTCGCCGAGCAGCGCGACCAGCTCGTCAAGCGACTGGACCGGCTGACCGGCTAGTGCGTTGCGCGTCGTCAGGAACGGGCTCTTGCGATGATCGAGCGAGCCGGTCACGGTCCAGCGGCCGGGCAGCTGGAAGGTGCCGAGCAGCAGCGCCATGTTGAGGGCGCTGTAGTCGATGTCGTAATCGAGCAGGCCCACGACCGTGCGGCCGGGCGCGTACCAGCGCACTTCGCCGCCCACCGCCTGGCGATCGCCCAGGCCGTTGTAGGTCTGGCTGATCAGGAACGGGCTGATCTCGAGGCCCTCGATCCAGCCGCTCCAGTTGGCGCTCAGGCTGACGAACTGGCGGTCGGTCGAGAACGGCTTGCGGGTCGACTCGACCGGGAACCCCGACATCAGGTTGAGCCGCATGCCCGGGCGCGGCTCCCAGCCCAGGTAGAGGCCGTCGAAGGTGCCGAGCACGCCGCCGGTGTGCTTCGACTGCCGTCCCAGCCGGGCGCTGACGCCTAGCTTGCGATCGGCCAGCTCGGCGTAGGCGATGCTCACCCGGGTCTGATGTCCCGGCCCGTCGGGGAGCAGATCGTACAGGTAGCCGGCGTTGATCCGGGCCTGCACGTCAAAGCGCTCGCCGCGCCCGCGCAGGGCATAGTCGCCGTCGGTCACCAGCATCGACTGGCTGAGGAAGTCGGCAGAGAAATCAGACGTCTTGAGGCTGGTCGAATCGCGCCGGTAGTCCTGCGACCAGCCGCCGAAGGAGGTCCACTGCATGCCGCCCTGGTCGCGCCCGACGGCGGCCACCTGCTGATGCGAATCGAGGGTCACCAGGGCCGCCAGCCGCTGCCCCACCCGCGCCGCCGCCGGTCCGTCCGGATACCGACGCAGATAGGCCTGGTACTCGGCCTTGGCGTGCGCCAGTTGCCCGTTGCGTTCGCGGGACAGCCCGAGCAACTCCTGCGCCTCGGCCCGATGGACATGTTCCGGGTACTCGATCAGCCGGGTGAAGTAACGCACCGCGGCAGCATAATCACCGCTGTCGAAGGCCGCGCGCGCCTCGGCCCACTGCTTCTCGAGAACCGCCTCGGACGGCAACGCTCGCGTCGGCGCCGGCTCGGCCGACGTCACGCGCGGCACCACCGTGCCCGGCACCGGCGTCCGCAGTACCCCGGGTCGCGTCTGCGTCACGGTCGCGCCACCGACCACCCCGATGTCGAGGCCGAGCGAGTCCGCATCGGGTCGGACCGACACGTCCACCAGCGCGTTGAACACAAGCGTCAGCACCAGCGCCGAACCGGCCCGCTCCAGCCTGACTTCGTTCAGACCGGCGACGTTGCCTGCCGGCGCCCGCAGCCCGCTCTCGGCCGGATCCAGCGGCCCGCAACCCGGCAGCGGCGCCAGGCTGACCCGCAACTCGGTCAGCCCCTTGGCCGGAAAGTGACTGGTATAGCGCAGCGTGCAACCAAAGCGGATCGACACCCGCGCACCGTTACTCAGCGCCGCAACCTCCACCTCCTCCAGCAACCGAACGCCCATACCCGCCTCGTCCGCCATCGCTGGCGCCGAAGATCCCAGCAACACACATAGCAATAGTGCGTGACGCAGGCGCATGTCAGTCGGGCCTGCTGGCGTTGGGGAGGCACGGCGGGACGCAATGGCAGAGCATCTTTGACATCACCATTCGTTGCTGTTGACCCGGTGGCAGGCCCCGCAATTGCGGTCCTGGCTGAGGCCATTGTGTTTGTCCACGCTGGCCTTGTAGTCGTTGGCATGGCAGCCCGCGCAGTACGGCCGGTACTGCGGGAAGGGCCAGGTGGCTGCATCCGACCGGGTCGTGTGGCAGGCCGTGCACGGCGGCGGGCCACGGTGGTCACCCGGGTACTCAGATGACACGTGACGATGCGTAACCGGAGTCCAGGCCGTCGTCCGGTGGCAATCGTCGCACTCCAGCGTGGTCTGCCAGTGGTTGCCTGACTTGCCGGTCGCGGTGGTGCCGTTGTGGCACTGCGAACAGGTGCCGGGCGCCACGTTTGCATGATCGAACTGCGCCGGCAGCCAGGCGATGGTCGAGTGGCAGGCGTCGCAGCTTCCCGTCGTCGGGATGTGGTCCGGGGTCTTGCCGGTTGCCTTGACGCCATCGTGGCACTGCGCACAGGTGCCCGGGACCACACCGGCGTGGTCGAAGCGCGCCGGTGTCCACGCAGTCGTGATGTGGCAGGAATCGCAGTCGAGCGTCGTCACGATATGGTCGCCACCTTTGCCCGTCGCGATCGTGCCGTTGTGGCAGCTGGCGCAGTTGCCCAACACCTCGGCATGATCGACGCGTAGCGCCGGCACCCAGCCCGTCGTGGTATGGCATGCCTCGCAGGCGTTGGTCGAGTTGATGTGCTGCGGGTTCTTGCCAGTTGCGCGCACGCCGTCATGGCACGACACGCAGCTTCCGGTGGCGCCGGCATGGTCGAAGGTGGCTGGCGTCCAGGCCGTCGTGCCGTGGCAGGCGTTGCAGTCGAGCGTCGTCGGGATGTGGTTCGGGTTCTTGCCCGTTGCGGTCGTGCCGTTGTGGCAACCCGCGCAGCTGCCCAGCACCTCGGCGTGGTCAACGCGCAAGGCGGGCACCCAGCCAGTGGTCACATGGCAGGCCTCGCAGGCGTTGGTCGAGTTGATGTGTTGCGGGTTCTTGCCGGTCGCGCGCACGCCGTCATGGCACGAAGCACAGTTCCCGGTGGCGTTGGCATGGTCGAAGGCGGCCGGCACCCAGGCGGTCGTGCCATGGCAGGCGCTGCATTCCAGCGTGGTCGGGATGTGCTGCGGGTTCTTGCCCGTCGCGGTGGTGCCGTTATGGCAGCCCGCACAGCTGCCCAGCACCTCGTTATGGTCCACGCGCAGGGCTGGCGTCCACGCGCTGGTCACATGGCAGGCCTCGCAGGCGTTGGTCGAGCTGATGTGCTGTGGGTTCTTGCCGGTTGCGCGTACGCCGTCATGGCACGAAGCGCAGTTCCCGGTGGCGTTGGCATGGTCAAAGGTAGCCGGCGTCCAGGCCGATCGTACCGTGGCAGGCGCTGCATTCGAGCGTCGTGGGAATGTGGTCCGGTGTCTTGCCGGTCGCGTCGGTGCCGTTGTGGCAGCCCGCACAGCTGCCCAGCACCTCGTTGTGGTCCACCCGCAGTGCCGGTGTCCACGCGCTCGTCACGTGACAGGCCTCGCAGGCATTGGTCGAGTTGATGTGCTGTGGGTTCTTGCCGGTTGCGCGTACGCCGTCATGGCACGAGTCGCAACTGCCGGTAGCGTTGGCATGGTCAAAGGTGGCTGGCGTCCAGGCCGTCGTACCGTGGCAGGCATTGCAGTCGAGCGTCGTCGGGATGTGCTCCGGGTTTTTGCCGGTCGCATCCGTACCGTTATGGCAGCCGGCGCAGCTGCCCAGCACCTCGTTGTGGTCCACCCGTAGCGCCGGCGCCCACGCGCTCGTCACGTGACAGGCCTCGCAGGTGTCGGTACTACGGATGTGCTGCGGGTTCTTGCCACCAGCGCGCACGCCGTCGTGGCAGGAAACACAGCCATCGATGATGCCGTCGTGACTGAAGTTGGCCGGAATCCACGCGGTGGTGGCATGGCAGCTGTCGCATTCCTGGGTCGCCGGAATATGGTCCGGGTTCTTACCGGTCGCGGTGGTGCCGTTGTGACAGCTAGAGCAGCTGCCCAGCACCTCGACATGGTCGACGCGCAGGTCGGCACCCAGCTCGTCGTCACATGGCAGGACTCGCAGGTATTGGTCGAGTTGATGTGCTGCAGGTTCTTGCCGGTGGCGCTGGTGCCGTTGTGGCACGAAGCGCAGTTATCGACGATACCAGTGTGGTCGAAGCGCGCCGGTAACCACGCTGACGTGGTGTGACAGGTGTCGCAGGACTCGGTCGTCGGCAGATGATCGGGCGTCTTGCCGGTCGCAGTCGTACCGTTGTGGCAGGTCGCGCAGCTGCCGGACGGCGCGGCTGCGTGATCGAAGCCGGCCGGCAGCCATGCGGTCGTGATGTGGCAGGCGTCGCAGTTCTGCGTGGTCAGAATATGGTCCGGCGTCTTGCCTGTCGCCTGCACCCCGTTGTGGCAGGTATCGCAACCACCGTAGACCTCGTAGTGACTGAATCGGCTTGCTGGGGACCAGGCCGCGGTCGTGTGGCATTGATCGCAGTTTTCACTGCTGCTGATATGCGAGGTCGTCTTGCCGCCGGCGCCGATACGGCTACCGGGCGAGTGGCAGCCGGCACAATCGCGCGGCGTACCAACGAATATTGCATCGACGTGGCAGGACTCGCAGGGAACAACACGGTGCTGCCCGGTGAGCTCATATCCCGTGGTGAAATGGTCGAAGGTTGCCGCGTCCACCGGCGGCGCAAGAGTCGCCAGTGCCAGGATGATGATCGCGATGATTGCCTTGAGGCCGGTTGTCATGACTGCGCCTTCACCTAGTGTGCCGCCGCCTGGCGGAACGACTCGGTTCCGTGGCAACGCTCGCAATCACGGCCAAAACGACGGTCATGGACGTCATCGCGGTAGTGACAGGACCAGCAATCCTGGGGCAATGCGGCATCCCGGGTAGGCTCACTGTGGCAGTCGCGGCAACCCAGGCGGCCATGGGCGCCCGTGAGCGGGAATTCAGTTGCCTTGCCGTGGTCGAATTGCCAGAAAGCCCAGCCATTCGGGTTGTGGCAGCTCTCGCACTGTTCGCCCAGCCGGCCCTCGTGGACATCCTTGGCCTTGTGGCAAGCCAGGCACACGACCGGCGCATCTCGATACGCACGGCTTGCATGGCACTCCTCGCAGGGCACGCTGACATGCAGGCCGACGAGCGGGAACTTCGCCAGGTCGTGATCAAAGCGGACGTCGTCGTGCCAACCGCTTTCCTTGTGGCAGGACTGGCACTCGTGCCCCATCGAACCGGCGTGTGCGTCGTCGGCGGCGTGGCAACCGTAGCAGTCCCTGGCCATCTGCTGCTGCTTCAGGACTCCCGTATGGCAGGCGTGGCAGTCGAGCTTCTCGTGGGCGCCGCGCAGCCCGAATTTCGACTCGGTATGCTGTTCATGGTCGTAGTCGGGCACCGGCCATTCCTGCTGGCTGTGGCAATCCTTGCAGGCCGGCCCGAAGCGACCGGCATGCCGGTCGGCGGCGGCATGACAGCCGCTGCACTCCTTCGGCAGAGGTGCCTTGAGGTCGCCGCCCCGATGGCAGGCGTCGCACGAAAGGGTCGCGTGCTTGCCCTCGAGTGGGTAGTTGGCAGCCCGGCCGTGATCAAATCGGGACGTCTTCCAGTCAGCCGTTCCGTGGCAGGCGGCGCAATCCAGACCCCTCGTCCCGCGGTGCACGTCGTCCGCCGAATGGCAGTCGGCACAGTTCATCGGCGTGTCCTTGAACCCGGGATCCCGATGGCAGGCGGCGCAGGCCACCGGTGCGTGAGCGTCGGTCAAAGGGAAGCGAGTCTTGGCGTGGTCGAACTTGGCCGGCTTGAAGGCGGTCGTCTCATGGCACTGCGCACAATCTGTCCCGAGCTTGCTGCGGTGAGCATCGTCCTCACGATGGCAGTCCACGCACTGCTGGGAAGCCTCGCGGAACTTCTTGCCTTCCTTGTGGCACGAGTCGCAGGCGACGCTGGCATGGGCGCCGGTCAGCACGAAATCGGTCCGCTTGTGGTCGAAACTCCCCCGGTCGAAGCCGATGATGTCGGCCTCGCGACCCTTGTGCTCGGAATGGCAGGCATTGCATTGTGCCTTGCCCGCCGCTCGACCATGGAAACCCTGACCCTTCCTGATGTCGGCGGCTATCGTCTCGTGGTCGTGGCAGGCGAGGCAGAGAGCCGGCTGACGCGATCTGTCGGACCGGTCGTGGCACTGGCTGCAATCGTTCTCCAGTTCGGCGTGCGCGCTCGCGAGCTCACCCGGCATGAGCAGCTTCTCCAGCGGGTTCGCAAAAGCGTTCACAGCCATCAATGCCATCACCATCATCGCAGCCCAAGGAAACGTCGGCTTCACTGAGTTCCTCGCGGCAATCAGTACATGTGCACGGCGAAGACGTGAACGACGCCTACTACCACCAGCATCAGGAACAGCGGCATGTGCAGGACGTGCCACGCCGCGAACAGTCGCTCAGACGCCTCGAATTCAGCCACCCGACGGGCCGCCACGAGGCGCGCCTCGACGTAACGCTGGGCGGCCTGGGTCAGGCGTCCGCGCTCCCCGGCGACCACGTCAGACCTGGCCGCCGCAATACCCACGGCGTGGCCTATCAGCCGGGTCATGCGACGCAGTTCGCTCCGCTGGCGCCAGGCGGAGACGAACGGACGCACGATCATGGTCGACGGCGCGCCGATGTGCCTTTCGGCCTTTGCGATCTCGTCCATCAGGCCCGGCAGCACGCGCAATGCACCCGAATGCTCGCGCAGTCGCTCGGCGTCGCGCGCCAGCTCGTTCAGCGACGCACGCCGGCCATACAGGCCATGGTGAATGCGTGCATAGAGATAACGGCCGACCAGGCCGCTGCCGGCCACGATCAGCATGCAGACCAGTGCGACGTTGCTGTTGGTCGCTCCCAGGCTGAAATTCGAGTGATAGAGGATCGCCAGCGGGCCCACCACGCCGAGCACCATGTGGATGCGGAACCAGCCGCGGATGCTGCCGAGGAATGCCAGTGACGGCTTGCGCTTGCGCAGCGGATAGATGAGCAGCGCGAGCATCATCGAACCACCGATGATGCCGAGAATGTAACCGATGCCGTACTGGGGGTTGAGATAGCGCTGGGTTGGCAGGACGAGCCCCGCGACGATCGCGAGCGCCGCCAGGGACAGTCCAAGCTGGGAACGCCACTTGCGCCTGCGCTTGGCCGCCTGCGCCTGCGCCTGTGGCTGTGCGGCGGAATACGGCTGCGACCCTGGGGAGGCCTGTCCCGGTCGCAGCGCCGCCGTCATGGCTGGGCGCTCTGGATCGGATTCGAGTGCCTGGATCACGGCGGCCATGTTACTTACCCCCCCGCCTTGGCGGCTAGCGCCTCAGCCTCGACAATGTTGGCCGCAATGACCCGCGCATCGGGCGAGTCCACCGGCACCAGCCCGGAAAGCGTCCGCCAGGTCGCCGCCGCCGCTGCGTGCCTTCCTTCCTGCAACTCCAGGCTTGCGCGCAGCCACAGGGCCTTGCGGTGATTCGGATTGATCGCCAGCGCCCGATCGATGGCCTCGCGACCCACCGTGAGATCGTGATCCGCCGCGACCGCAGCACAGTCGGCCAGGTCCGCCCACGAATCGGCGTCGCCGGGATCGGCCTCGACTGCCTTGCGGAACTCCAGTTCCGCTTCATGGAACTTGCGTTGCACCTTCAGGCGCTGCCCCTCGATCACGTACATTGCTCCGGGGCTCTGAGCTCCTCCCGCCATGGCAGGCCTGCCCATGCTGCCCGCCGAACCCATGGCCGACTGGTGAGCCTTCGCCAAGGCAGCCGGATCGGCGCCGGCCTCGATTGCACGCCGCTCGGCTTCCTCGGCGTCCGTGTCGCGACCGAGTTGACGGTAGGTGGTGGCGAGCAGCGCCCAGCCCTCGGCATCTTCGGGAGATTCCCGCAGCCTGGCGGCCAGCCGGTCCGCGAGCTCGGGAAGCGACCCGGCCGTCGAACCGGCACCCCCCGTACCCTGCATGGTCGGCGTCATGCCAGCCCTGCCGAAAGCCATCGCCGAGTCGACGACCCAGGCATCCGGCCCGTCGGCATCACCTGCTACGACTCCAGGTCTGGCGATCCATGCGGCTACCGACAGCGCGACTGCAATTCCGCCCAGGCTGGCGACCGCGCGCAGGGTCAGGCCGGACCGCCATGCGACGAACGCGGCGATACCTGCCAAAACCGCCAACAGCACCAGAAAGGCCGTCATCTAACTCTCCCTTCGGCTCGGCCGGCTTCAAGCAGCCTGGCAGCCACGGACCCTTGACCGCGTGATATGTCAAGAGACTCCAGCTCTTCGCGATCCTAAGCAACGGGTAAGATGGTGTAGTTAACCTGCGTCGCATATCTCGCAGGTGTCGCGGGACGCAGACACCTGGATCCATCAGATGCGAACGAGTTTCATTCACATTGCTGATGGGCTCGTCTGCGGCGATGCCGCTGTGAGGCGGCTCTCGAATTCCGGGCCACCTAATTGACACACGACCGGGCAACCGGGAAGTTGCGAGTCCGTCCTTCAGTCGAGGGCCGGACGCCACCCCTGCCCCGGTGTGCCTTTCGAGCGAGATCAAATTCAGATGGAACTGCTCGTCTACCTGGTACCGATCGCGGTCATGATTGCCTGGTTCTCCTGGCGCCGGCATCGTCATCATCTGGCCAGCCGCGAGGCGCACCAGCTCGCCATGGAGGCTGGCCTCAACGAACCCGCTTCCCTGCACCCCGTCATCGACCCGCTGCAGTGCATCGGCTGCGGCGCCTGCGTCATGGCCTGTCCAGAGCAACCCGAACACCAGGTGCTCGGCCTGATCGACAGCAAGGCCCAGCTCATCGGACCGACCGAGTGCATCGGTCACGGCGCGTGCAAGGCTGCCTGCCCGGTCGGCGCCATCCAGCTGGTGTTCGGCACGGCCACGCGCGGCGTCGACCTGCCACGCGTGACACCGTGGTTCGAGACCAACGTGCCGGGCATGTTCATCGCCGGCGAGCTGGGAGGCATGGGACTGATCCGCAACGCTGTCGAGCAGGGTCGACAGGCGGTTGAGCAGATTCATGCCCGCCGGCCACACAACGGTGACGGACTGGATCTCGTGATCGTCGGCGCCGGACCCGCCGGATTCGCCGCATCCCTGGCCGCGCTCGAGCGCAAGATGCGTTTCGTGACCCTGGAGCAGGAGTCGCTGGGCGGCTGCGTATTCCAGTATCCGCGCGGCAAGATCGTGATGACGCAACCTGCGCGCCTGCCCATCGTCGGCGACGTGAAGCTGCGTACGACTTCCAAGGAAGAACTGCTGGAGCTATGGCAGGACATCGAGCGGAAAGTGGGGTTGAAGCTCAACTGCAACGAGCCGGTCTCCTCCATCACGCCAATCGACGGCGGCTTCCTGGTCAGGAGCAGCAAGAACGAGTACCGGGCCCGGTCGGTGCTGCTGTCCATCGGCCGCCGCGGCACGCCACGGAAGCTCGGCGTCCCGGGCGAGGACCTGCCCAAGGTCGTCTACCGCCTGATCGAGCCCGAGCAGTACATCGGTAAGCACGTCCTGGTGGTCGGGGGCGGCGACAGCGCGCTCGAGGCAGCCGCCAGCATTGCCGAGGTCAACGAATCCGGCAGCGTCACGCTCTCCTACCGCGGCGAAGCCTTTGGCCGCGCCAAGCCGAAGAACCGGGAGCGCATCACCAATGCCGAAAGGAACGGGCGGCTGCGGCTGATGCTGAAGTCGCAGGTTCGATCGATTGGTCCTGACTCCGTTGCCATGACCCACGACGGACAGGCGTTCGAAAGCCGAAACGACGCGGTGATCGTCAGCGCCGGCGGCGTGCTACCGACTGAATTCCTCAAGTCGATCGGCATCGAAATAGACACCAAGTACGGGACGGCTTGATGCGTCGGGCGACTTTCCTGATAAGCGCGCTGCTCGCAGCCTCGATGCCGGCTCTCGCAGCCGACCTGGAGCCGGCGCGCGACGCGGTGCGCCGTCACCAGTACGAACGCGCGGCGGAATTGCTCCGTGCTCCGGCGGCCGCCGGCGACCCTGAAGCCTCCTTCATGCTGGCTCAACTGCAGCGCTTCGGCCGGGGCATCAGCCAGGACCTGCCAGAGGCCTGCCGGCTGCTCGAGCGGTCGGCCCTGGCGGGCTACGTCCGGGCAGCCGCGAGCCTGGCCTCCATGCTGGATGCGGGCGAGTGCACGGGTTCGGTTCGTCCCGCCGAGCAATGGCGCGAGATCGCGGCCGCCGGCGGACATGAACCGGCGCCGGTCAAGCCCACGGCCGGGGTCGTTCCGGACAAGACGGCACCCGAAATCCTGTTACGGGCTGCCCGGGCGGGTGATCTGGCCGAGGTGCGCAGGCTGCTGCAACAGCTGCCAGTCGACGTCCCCGACGAGTACGGCCGGACGCCGCTCATGCTGGCCGCGGAGGCCGCTCACCCCGACGTGACCCGCGAACTGCTCGAGCACGGCGCGACCGTGGCGAGCCGCGATCGCAATGGCGATACGGCCTTGCTGCTTGCGGTGCGCGCCAATAACGCCGAGACCGTGGACCTGCTGGTCGCGGCTGACGCTCCCGTCAACCTGGCGAACAACAGCGGCGTGACGCCGTTGATGGTTGCCGCGCGCGCCGGATTCACTGACCTTGCCGAGCGCCTGGTTGCAGCCGGCGCGGACACCGGCTTGCGTGATGCCGCGGGACTGACGGCCGGCGATTTCGCCGCGCGGGCCGGCCACACCCAACTTGCGAGCCGCCTCGGGGTCGCTGCGCCACGCGCGCCGTCCGGCCCGGTCGCCACCGGGGCGCTCTACGCAGGCCGATCGCCTCTGATGATTGCGGCCGAGCGGGGTGACCTCGAGTCCATCGACGCAAGAGTCGCTGCACGCGACGACGTCGATGCGAAGGATCTCCAGGGCATGTCGGCACTGGCCATTGCAGCCGCTGCGGGCAAGGGCGAGGCAGTCAGCCGGCTGCTCGCAGCCGGCGCAACGGTCGACGCAAAGGATGCGGACGGCTGGACTGCGCTCGGTCATGCGCTCCGGGCCGGGCACCCGGCCGCGGCGCTGCCATTGATACAAGGCGGAGCGAATGTCCGGAGTCCACAAGGAACCGGCAAGAGCCCCTTGTTGCTGGCGGTCGAGTCGCGACAGGCTGAGCTGGTTGGCCCGCTGGTCAGGGCCGGCGCCGCGATCGACGCCTCGGATTCAGGCGGTGACACCGCCCTCATCGCCGCGGCATCCGCCGGGGACGATCGCCTGGTCGCCGCGCTGCTCGATGCAGGCGCACGCGCCAACATGGTCGACCAGCGCGGTCGGAGCGCGCTCTGGTACGCCGCCAGCCAGGGAGCCATCGACTCCGTTCGTCGGCTGGCCGGGAAGTCTCCGATCGATGGCGCCGATACCGAGGGTACGACCGCGCTGGCCGCCGCGGCGGCGCGAGGCCTGGAGGGCGTGATCAAGGTGCTGCTGAACGCTGGAGCCGACGCACGAGTTGCTTCGCTTAGCGGCAATACCGCGCTGCATGTGGCAGCGGCGGCGGGCCACGCCAGTGCCGTCCGGCTGCTGGTTGGCAAGGCGGGCGACATCAATGCCGTCAATAGTCACCAGGACACGGCGCTGATCCTGGCCGTCAAGGCA
Source organism: uncultured Gammaproteobacteria bacterium (assembly GCA_963715485.1). Classification (GTDB taxonomy): domain Bacteria; phylum Pseudomonadota; class Gammaproteobacteria; order Steroidobacterales; family Steroidobacteraceae; genus SG8-30. Next base: position 1,643,247 of record OY970244.1, on the reverse strand, counting down.
CGCTGCATCGAGTGCGCGAAAATGCTGCTGGCAGCTGGCGCCAGCACCCGGCTGCGCAATGCCGACAGCCTGACTGCCGCCGAAGTCGCGCGCCTGACGGGTGACTCAGGATTGTCCAGTCTGTTCGAATGACCGAGCCTGCGGGCGTTGCCTCCACGCTGGTAGCCTTGTAACGGGGCCCCCGATCCATACAATCCCTGTCGTCTGGACGAGCCGATGCGCCCGCGCTATCTCGCAGGCGCCGGCATGGCAGGGCCCAGGCGAGGACTCCCTTCACATGAAATTTCTAGTCGCACTGATCGTCGGCGCAACGCTGCAGGTGACCGCCAATCCGGCGATTGCCAGCGCCGACCCACTGGTCGAAGCCATCAGCGAGCGGGTCGACTTCCAGTCCCAGACGGGCCGGCTGACGATCGCCGGTGCGGAAATTGTCTCGACCGTCGGCCTGCCGCTGATCTATGGCGACGTTGGCTACCAGCCGCTGTGGCGCGACCCGGACAAGGTCCGGGAACTGATTACGCTGGTCCAGGAGAGCTACGAGGACGGCCTGTCCCCCGTCGACTATCACCTGACGCCGCTGGCCCGCCTCTGGCCGACTGCCCACGCCAACCCCACCGCCGCCAACCTGGCCGACCTGGACATCGTCGCAACCGACGCCTACACGCTGCTGCTGTATCACCTCTACTTCGGCAAGGTCGACCCACAGTCGCTGGAGCCGACCTGGAATTTTTCGACCCGCGAGATCAGCGGCCGCCAGGCCGTGGATTTCGTCCGGGAGGCCATCACTTCGGGGCGACTGCGCGCGGCCGTCGACGCGGTCCGACCTGCTCACTGGATGTATGCGCATGGCCGGGACATCCTGCGACGCTACCGCCAGATCGCGGCCAATGGCGGCTGGCCGATGGTACCCGCAGGTGAAACCCTCAAGCCCGGCATGAGCGACCCGCGCGTCATGGCGCTGCGTAGGCGGCTGGTCGTCACCGGAGACCTGGCCGATCAGCCGCTGGACGACGAACTCTACGATGAGCCGCTGGCGGCGGCCGTGCGCTCCTTCCAGGAGCGCCATCGACTGACCACCGATGCCGAGATCGGCCCGGCGACTCTTGCAGAGCTGAACGTCCCGGTCGAGGCGCGAATCAGGCAGATCAGGGTCAACCTCGAGCGCGGCCGGCACGTGTTGCACGAAATCAACGACGAGGACCTGGTGATCATCGACATCGCCGGCTACGAATTGCGCTACGTCCAGAACCACAAGGTAACCTGGACCTCTCGCGTGCAGGTCGGCCGGCCATACCGGCAGACGCCGATCTTCAAGTCCGAAATCGATCACGTCGTCGTCAATCCTACCTGGACAGTGCCGCCGGGAATCCTGCAGAAGGACGTCCTCCCGGCCGTACGAAAGGACCCTACCTATCTCGCCAGGAAGGGCCTCGAGGTCTTCGACCGAAATGGCCGGCGGATCGACCCGTCTTCGGTCAGCTGGGATCGGTACACGGGCAACAACCTGCCCTATTTCGTCAGGCAGGCAGCGGGTGCGGACAACGCGCTGGGACGAGTCAAGATAATGTTCCCCAACCCATACCTCGTGTACTTGCACGACACGCCGAGTCGTTCGTTGTTCGAGAAGGACGATCGCGCCTTCAGCTCCGGATGTATCCGGGTGGAAAAGCCATTCGAGCTGGTCGAGAGGCTGCTGGCCGACCCGGAGTGGGACGCGGCCGCATTGCAGCGTGCCGTGGATGCCGCGCAAACGCGCACCATCCGGCTGCCCCGACCGGTCCGCCTGCTGCTGATCTACTGGACCGTCGATGAAGATGACGACGGGCGAGTGGTATTCAAGCGTGACATCTACGATCGGGACGAGCCACTTGCACGAGTACTGGCCGATCGATTCGAATTCGGGTCGCGTCCCAGCCCGTGATCCCGCGCGGACGCCCCGGTTACAACCGTCAGCCCCTCCGGTTAGCATGAGCGAAACCAGCATGCTGCCGCGGACGTTACTGCCCCGGCATCCGCACCAGGGCCGTGAGGTAGATCGATGACCCAGAACACCAGCGCGACATTGTTTCCGGACTGGCTCAAGAAAGCGGTTGAACTGGGCTACTCACCCATCGAACTGGCGCGGGTGCTGGGCACCACACCGGCCACCGTCGCACAACTGATCCGATCCGTACCGACCCGTCCGGCCGAAGTCCGCAAGCTGGCAAAGCAGCTTGGCATCGACTACGAATCGCTCCGCACGTTTACCGACAACGCGTTGCAGCCGATCACCGGATTCGACCGGGACACACAACGTATGCTGCGTCTGTGGGAGAGGCTCGACGCCCCGCGACGGGAAGCGATGCTGCTGGTGATGAACGACATGGCCAGGGGACGGGCCGCCAAGCGGCCGTCACGGCGCAAGAGCAGGTAACGCCCCGCCCAATTCCGTAGCGCGTGGCTAGGTCCCGGGATCGTCACCGGGAAGCCTTAGCGGCTCGCCGTAGCCTGTCAGTTCCAGGTAGCCCTGGCCCACCAGCTTTCCGTCCGTGAGCGCCCGCACGGCGCCCTCCCAGTACACTGCGCCGGTTGTCGCACGCGAGTCGCTCTCCTGGTCGTCGAGCAAAGGCTCCAGCTCCACTTGCAGTGGCCCGGCCTGGACCCGCCAAGTCACCGGGTACTCGATCGAGGTTCGCGGCGATCGCCAGCGGCGGCCGGGCGCGAACTCGACCTCCCCGGGGCCGAAGCTCGTGGCGCTGCCGCCCGCACGGCGCAGCGTCCCGCCCGCCCAGAGTTCGCTGCCGTTCCGGTCCCGCATGCGGAATGCCATCAGCGCGCCGCCATCATCAAGGTTGATGCCGACCCAGTCCCAACCGGATACCCGCGAGTCAAGCAGTGCCGTCGACCACTCGTGGTCGAGCCATGCCGAGCCGCTCACTCCGACGTCGACCCCGTCGCGGCTGACCCGGCCACGCACCCGCAATTGGGGAATGCTGTAGTAAAAGCTGGCCGCGGCGGCATCCGGGCTTTTCTGGCTGTACCCCTCGATGCCGTTCATCATGGCAAGCTGGGTCGGTTCCAGGAAAAGGTCCAGTGCGAAATCGTCCCCGGATAACCGGGTTCGGTAGCCCGGCAGCTCCCGAGACAGGAACCAGTCACCGAGCCGGACGTCGGTCTCCCCTGTCGCCGCGCCGGCGAGCCCGGGCATGGCACGGGCGATCCGCTGGGCGTGCCGCAGCCGGCCGAACGCCGGGTCGCTCAGGGCCGCATGCGCGATGATCAGCTGGCGCGGAGCGAACGCACTGGGGTTGTCCTGCGGCACGTCCGGCCGCGTACGGAAGAAGGTCACCTGGAAACCCAGTGGCTCCCCGGCTTCTGTCTGTAGCCAGCCGGTCACGTACCACCACTCGGTGCGGTAGTCCGGGTGGCTGCCGTGATCCCGCGGAAACTCTACCGGCTGCCCCGCCACAACCGGCGGGTAGCGTACGTAGTCGCGCTCGGCGGCCAGCGTCGACGCCAGCCCGCCCGGCAGGAACGACAACGCCGACGCCCCGAGGACCAGCCAGCCCATCCTCCATGACCGTGCCCCGTTCACCAGTCCTCCCGCACAGCGCGCAGCGCCGACATGCCCATGGCCGCACGCCCGCTCAGGATCGCGGTGAATCCCGCTGCGGCAATCAGTACCAGCGCGACCGCGCCCAACTGCAGCCATGGAATCGAGAGATCGATGCTCCAGTTGAAGGACTGGCGGTTGACGACGTAGACCAGGACCAGGCTCAGCACGAAGCCCAGCAACAGGCCATAGATCACCCCAATGGCGCTCAGGACCGCGCCCTCGCCCGCCAGCATCGCGACCACCTGCCGGCGCAGCATGCCCACGTGCCTGAGCATGCCGAACTCTGCACGCCGGGCGAGCGCCTGCGCGCTGAAAGCGAAACTCACGCCGACCAGGCCGATCAGCACCGCGACGGCCTCGAGCAGGTAGGTGATGGCGAATGCGCGGTCGAAATACCTGAGCGACAGCGCCTTCAGCGCCGGCCCGGTATACAGCTGCAGGGCATCGCCACGTTCGAAATGGGCGCGGATCCGCTGCTCAACCTCGGCGGGCCTTGCGCCGCGCTTGAGCCAGATTGCACCCTGGCTCGCCGAGCGGTCGCCGGTCCGGGCAACGTACCAGTCACGGTCAACGACGATCGCGCCCGCGGGCCTGCTGTAGTCGCGCCAGATGCCGGCCACAACGACCGGGAACATCTGGCCAGCCAGGGGCAGTTCAAAACTGTCCCCCACGCCGAGGCCATACAGGTCGTGCGCGGCCTCGGAGATCCAGGCCACGTCCTCGGTTTCAGCGGCGTCAATTCCGCCCACCGGCGACCATCGGCAGGCCGGCGGAAACGGACGGATCGTGCATGGCGCGCGCGATGACTTCCACCGGCTCGCGGCCGGCGGACAGGTAGACAGTCTGCTGGCGCCGGAACTCCGCCCGCGCGACCCCGGGGATTGCAGCAATTTCCGCCTGCTCCGCGGGCGACCAGAACGCAGTGTCGGCGGCCTGCGCGACGCGCATGTGCAGGTCGGCGGGCAGGACGTCGCCAAGCCAACGGTCGAAGGACTCGCGGAACGAATGCACCATGATCGCCATCGCCACCATCAGGCTGAAGCTGACGATGATCGCCGCCAGGCTGACGGCCGACTGGCCAGCGCTGCCCCGCAACTGCGCCAGCGCCGTCGACAGCGTTGCGCCGGTGGGCCGTGGCAAGGCGCCGAGCAGCCGGCTCGCCGTAGCCGGGACCAGCATGATCCCGCCGAACAGCAACGCCGCAACGGCCAGGTAACCGAATACGGGCACGCCGCGGACAGGCGGCAGCAAGGCGCAGGCAACGCCGACCGACATGACGGCCAGCCCGGGCCACGTCGGCCGCAGTCGGCTGGCCGCCTGCTCCGCATCACCTGCCTTGAGTGCACGTGCCGGTGGCGCCTGCGCCGCTTCGCGGGCTGGCGCCCAGGCGCCCAGCGCAGCGACGGCGGTTCCGAGGACGAAGAAGGCCAGCAATGCCAGCGGCTCGGGCCTTGCGCTGACCGACATCGATCCGAAGTAGCCGCCGCCGAGATCGCCGCCCAGGCCCGCCAGCGCAAACGTCGCGACGGCCTGGCCCAGGCCGACTCCGAGCGCCGAGCCCGTTGCACCGATCAGCACGCCCTCGGCCAGCAGCGCCAGTTCCAGCTGCAGCCGGGTTACCCCGACCGCGCGCAACAGCGCCAGCGAGGCGCGACGTCGCAGGATCGCCAGCGCCTGAGTCGAGAATACCAGGAATGCGCCGGTGAGCAGCGCAACCATGGCAAGCATGTTCAGGTTGACCCGGTAGGCTCGCGTCACGTTGGCCGCGCGGTCACGTTCCGTATCCGGTCCCGACGAGTTGACGCCCGCCGGCAGCAAGCCTTCCAGCCGCGCACGGAAACGGCCGACGTCCACGCCCGGCGCCAGCCTCAGGTCGAGGCGGTTGATCGACCCGGAACGGTCGAAGGTCCACTGCGCCGTCGCGATATCCATCAGGCCCAGGCGTTGCGGGTAGGCCGATTCCGGCAGCACCTGCACTACGCGCATTTCGCGCACGCCTGCGCCCTGGCGCAGCACCAGGGACTCGCCGATGGAGACGTCCAGCTCCGCAGCCGCGGCAGCGCTGAGTGCGATGCTGTCACGCTCGAACAGCGCCAGCAGTCTGTCGCCGAGTCCCGCTACCAGCTGCCGCTGGACCTGGACCGCGCGGAAGGGATCGATGCCAAGCACCTTGAGCGGCGGATGGTCGCCCAGCGGAGCGACGTCGAGTTCCAGGACCGGACTCGCCTCGGTCACGGCCGGATCGAGTGCGAGCTGCGGATAAAGCGCCTCATCGAAGCCGGCACGCGGACCGCGGATGATGACGTCGGCCTCGCCTGTCAGCTTGCGCGCAGCGAGCCCGAACTCATTCAGCGCGCCGGCGTTGATCACGTAGACCGAGGTGGCAAGCGCTAGGCCGAGGGCGACGGCCAGCACCGTCACCAGCACCCGCCCGGGCTGCTCGCGCAGCCGCGCCAGCACCACCGCACGCAGCACCGCGAATTGCGCGCTCACGAGGTACTGCTTGCCGGCGCCAGCCGACGCCCGTCCAGGACCAGGATGCGGTCGGCGGTCTCGGCCGCGGCACGCGAGTGGGTGATCAGCACGCCGCTCGAGCCCTGCGTATGTACCTGCGCCCGCAGCAGCGCGAGGACCTGCGCCGCGGTACGCGGATCGAGATTGCCGGTTGGTTCGTCGGCAAGCAACAGCCGCGGCCGGTGGACCAGCGCGCGTGCGATGGCGACCCGCTGGATTTCACCACCCGACAATTCCCGCGGGAAACGCGCGCCCTGGCCGGCGAGGCCGACTTCGGCAAGCATTTCCTCGACGCGCCGGTCGCGCTCGCCTCGAGCCAGCCCCGCAAGGTCGAGCGGCAGCGCCACGTTGTCGGCGACGGTTAGATAGGGCAGTACGTGGAAGGCCTGGAACACGAAGCCCATGTCGCGACGACGGAGCAACGTGGTGGCGTCGTCGTCGAGCGTCGTCAGGTCGCGGCCATCGAGCCGGATGGAGCCCGAGTCCGGCCGGTCCAGGCCGGCCATCAGGTTGAGCAGCGTCGATTTGCCGACGCCCGACTCACCCATGATTGCGACGTACTCGCCGCGCTTGAGCGCGAAATCGATGCCGTCCAGCACGGCCGGGCGGTCAGCCCGGAACCGCCTGACCAGCTGGCTCAGCTCGAGAACGGGGGTGGTGGTGGATTCGGGTGCCGCCATGGCGGCGATTCGCAAGGTCAGGGCATCTGGATGCCGCCGCCACCCTTGCCGCCCATGCCCTTGAGCGCGGCTGCGCCGGCATCGGGGATCACGATCGACGAGGCGGCCTGGCGGCGCATTTCCTGGATTTCCCGCGCGGCGTCCTCGACCGCGCGCTGCGCTGCGGCGCCGAACATGGCCACGGCTGCGGACATGTCCGCGGCCTCAAGCTCGAAGGACAACGGAAGCGAACCCATCGGGGTCATGACGGTCGCCTGGCCAATGTACAGGACAGCGCGTGACGGGTCGTCGGAACCCTCAGCGGTGACGGGCGTCATGCGCCGGATACTCCCAACCTTCTGATCGGTGAAGACCTCCTCACGATAGAGGTTCTTGTCGTCCATCCCGGGATCCTGCGGTGCGTCCTGGTTCATGCTTCGATAGCCTCGACTGCGAGCGGAATTGCCGATACTTTAACGATTACCGGCAGAGATTTCAGTTTTGGTGCAGCTCCCGCCGCCAGCGTCTCCCCGCCGCGCTCGCGACAATATCGGCACACTGGTAGAATCGCGCAGCTCCGTCATGCCCCTGGGCAACCCCGGGCGGCGACGGACTCAAGGATCAAAACCCAAGGAGATCAGCATGCGCACGACCACTGCGCTCATCAGAAACACTGTCCTGGTGCTGGCGGCAGCCGCCATCATCTCGGCCTGCGAATCAGGTCCCGAGATCCGGCGCGACACCAGCCCATCGGCCAATTTCGGGGCCTACAAGACCTTTGGCTACTTTCCGGAGCTGGCGACTGACCGTGCCGGCTATGAGACCGTCTTCACGGGCAGGCTCAAGGACGCGACACGCCGCAATCTCGAGTCCAAGGGCTACGTGTACAGCGAGCAGAATCCCGACCTGCTGGTCAACTTCTACGCCAACGTGGAGGACAAGCAGGAGATCCGCTCGACCCCCGTTTCCATGGGCTACTACGGCTATCGCAGCAGCATGTACTACGGCATGAGCACGCCGCAGGTGGAAACCGTGAACTACAAGGAAGGCACGCTGACCATCGACCTGGTGGACCCGGCACAGAAAGCGCTGGTCTGGAGCTCTACCGCGGAAGGGCGCGTCTCCAAGGAGGCCCGCAAGAATCCAGGGCCGGCGATCGATGCCGTCGTCGCCGAAATGATGGGCCCGCTGCCGGGCAAGGTCGCGATGTGACGGCGTTCGGCGCCCAGGCCGCACACAGTTTTAAACCAGGAGAGTGACTTGATGAAGTCTCGAACGATTTTCACCCAGGCCGCGTCCGCAGCGCTTGCTGCGGCGCTGCTGAGCGTGGCGCCTGGCGCCACCGCACAGGAACCCAGTGCCGACGAAATCAAGGCAGTTGTCGAGGCCGCACGCGCCGAGATGCGCGCCAGCCGGGAAGGATTGCTGGCCGCCAATCTGTCGATGACCGGCGCGGAAGCAGACGGGTTCTGGCCCCTCTATCGGGAGTACAACACCAAGAAGGCTGCGCTCGGGGATGAGCGCCTGAAGATCATCATGGATTATGGCCAGGCCTACCCCAATGTCGACGACGAGTTGGCCAAGAACCTCGTCGACCGGTCACGGAAGAACAACCGAAAGACAAACGAGCTTCAGGATCGCTATGTCGACAAGTTCTCCAAGGTGCTGCCATCCGCCAAGCTGATGCGTTTCCTGCAGATTGAGTCCAGGATCGACAACCTGGTCGAGCTGCAGATTCAGCGCAGCATCCCGGTGGTCGAGCCGGCTTCGAACTGATCAAGGCCCTTACGCGGGCAAGGGCAGTTGCCCTTGCCCGCGAAGGACAAGGCACGGATGAACAACGAAGACAGCGACCTTCACCAGCTGCTCCGCCAGCTGCACGAAGAGCTCGGCAGCGCCGAGTCGATAGACGAGGAATCGCGCCATCTGCTGGGCCTGATCGTCAAGGACGTCGGAGCGTTGTCCACGGCCCAGGGCAGCGTTGCCGGGCACGTACCCGCGTTGAAACGCCTTGCGGTGCAGTTCGAGTCCGAGCACCCCTCCCTGGCGGCAGTCGCCCGCCAGATCGCTGACCTGCTGGCCAAGGCCGGAATCTGACCGGGGTCCGGGACGGCTCAGCGAACCGCGGCGAAGTTGATGCTGTCGGCATCCCAGCCGGTCGCGGACTCGAGTGCCGGCACGACGTCTTCGGGTTGCGCTACGACCTGCCACATGGCGCCGTGCCGGGTATCCATGAAGCGCCCCTCGATAGCACGGGAAAACTGCTCCAACAGCGGATCGTAATACCCGCCGGTGTTCACGATGACGATCGGGCCGAGGTATAGCCCCAGGCGCTTGAGCGTAATCGCCTCCATCAGCTCCTCGAAGGTTCCACAACCTCCCGCCAGCGCCACGACCGCCGACGAACGCGCCAGCATCTCGTGCTTGCGCGTGCGCATGTCCTCTACCACGTGAAGCTCGGTGAGTTCGTCGTGCCCCCACTCGAGCTCGCGCATGAACCGGGGAATGATCCCGACGACGCGGCCACCGCGGGCCAGTGCGCCATCGGCCAGGGCGCCCATTGATCCGGCCCGCCCGCCACCGTAGACCAGCGCGCAGCCCGCATCCGCCAGCAAGCCGCCCAGCGTCCGGGCAACCTCATGGTAGTGTGATTCGCAGGCATTGCTCGACGCGCAATAAACACAAACCGTCTGGCGTGAGTCGGCCAGTGCAACGATGCTGCTCATGTCTTCCTCGCGAGCAGGGCGGCGCTGCGCCCAAAAATCCTGGTGACAAAATTCCGCATGGTCTTGCTAGCGGCGCTTCTTGCGATCGCCGCCGGCCTTGGCCCGCGCCAGTCGCCGCGAGGCTCCCTGCCCCGCCTGCGGCCCCACCGGTCCCGGCCTCGTAAGGCTCGCTCGGCGCGCCCCCGGGGTAGCGCCATCTTCCCGCGGTGGCAGCCCCGTATGCTGGGTCAGGATGGGCTTGCCGGTCGCGGCCTGAGCCCGCGCGCCCGCGCCAGCTCCAGTGCCCTTCGGCTGCCAGGCGGGAACCAGGTGGCGCTTGCCGCTGCCGATCAGGTCCGCGCGGCCCATGCGCTTCAGCGCCTCACGCAACAGCGGCCAGTTATTGGCATCGTGATAGCGCAGGAAAGCCTTGTGCAACCGCCGTTGCCGCAGGTTCTTCGGGATGACTACCTCTTCGCTGGTCCGGCTGACCTTGTGCAGGGGATTCTTGCCCGAATGCCACATGGCTGTCGCGGTTGCCATCGGTGACGGCAGGAACGCCTGCACCTGGTCGGCGCGAAAGCCGTTCTGTTTCAGCCATAGCGCGAGTTCGAGCATGTCCTCGTCAGTCGTGCCGGGATGGGCCGCGATGAAGTAAGGAATCAGGTACTGCTCCTTGCCCGCAGCCTTGGAGTAGCGGTCGAAAAGTTCCTTGAACCGGTGATAGGTCCCGACCCCTGGCTTCATCATCTTGGATAGCGGGCCCTCGCCGATGGCCTCGGGCGCAATCTTCAGGTAGCCGCCGACGTGGTGTTCCGCCAGCTCGCGCACGTAGTCGGGGGATTCGATTGCAAGATCGTAACGAACGCCAGAAGCTATCAGTACCTTGCGAACGCCCTTGAGCCCGCGTGCCCGCCGGTAGAGGCTGATCAGCGGCGCATGGTCGGTGTTCAGGTTGGGGCAGATCCCCGGGTAGACGCAGGACGGGCGCCGGCAGGCAGACTCGATCTTCGGATCCTTGCAGTGCAGGCGGTACATGTTCGCGGTTGGACCGCCGAGATCCGAAATGATGCCGGTGAATCCCGGAACGCGATCACGGATCGCTTCCACTTCCCTGATCACCGAGTCCTCGGAGCGGCTCTGGATGATCCTGCCCTCGTGTTCGGTGATCGAGCAGAACGTGCAGCCACCGAAGCAGCCGCGCTGGATCGCGACCGAGAAGCGGATCATCTTGTAGGCGGGCAGCTTGGCGTCACCATAGACGGGATGGGGAACGCGCTGGTAAGGCAACTCGTACACCCAGTCCATTTCGCGGGTCGTCAGCGGGATCGGCGGCGGATTGAGCCAGACGTCGACGTCGCCGTGGCGCTGGACCAGCGCGCGGGCGTTTCCGGGATTTGACTCCAGGTGCAGGATGCGCGACGCGTGGGCGTAGAGCACCGGGTCGTCGCGAACCACCTCGAACGCCGGCAGGCGGATGACACTGTGCGCGCGGTCCGCATTGTTGACCTTGCGGACGAAACGCACGACTTGCACCCCCGGTTCCACCGCCGCAACGCCTGAGTTGGCGGCCAGGCGCTGTTCTTCCGAGGCGTAGGGATCGACCGGGGGATTCAGCGGCCCCGGGCGGTCGAGGTGGGTCGAGTCGATCTCGATCCAGCCAGCCGGCGAGCGGCGTCGCGGGAATACCGTGCCGCGGATATCATCGAGCTGGCCGATTTCTTCGCCCTTCGCCAACCGGTGCGCGATCTCGCAAATCTGCCTCTCGGCATTGCCATAGACCAGCATGTCGGCGCGGGAATCCAGCAGCACCGAGCGCCTGACCTTCTCGGACCAGTAATCGAAATGCGCTATCCGCCGGAGCGACGCTTCGATCCCGCCGATGATCACCGGAACGTCGGCGAAGGCCTCGCGTGCGCGCTGCGCATAGATGATGACCGACCTGTCCGGTCGCTTGCCGCCCTCACCGCCCGGCGTGTAGGCGTCATCGCTGCGCACGCGACGGTCAGAGGTGTAGCGATTGACCATGGAGTCCATGTTCCCGGCCGTGACTCCGAAGAACAGGTTGGGCCGGCCAAGCTCGCGGAGGGCGTCGGCATTCGACCAATCAGGCTGGGCGATGATGCCCACACGGAATCCCTGCGCCTCCAGCACGCGACCGATTACCGCCATGCCGAAGCTGGGGTGGTCGACGTACGCGTCGCCGGTGACGATGACAATGTCGCAGCTGTCCCATCCGAGCTGGTCCATCTCGGCGCGCGACATGGGCAGGAACGGCGCGACGCCGAAGCGTTGCGCCCAATGCCTGCGGTAGGAGAACAGTTCGCGTGCCGGATCCATGGCGCGGATTGTAGTCGGTTGAGGGCCGGGAGGGGCCGGGGCGCCGGACTCCTGCCGTTCGGCGCAGCGACTATCCCGTCGCCTGCAGGCCCTGCGCAATTCCTGAAATGCTAGCCAGCAAGGCCTGAAACAGCGCGGAATCAGCGCGATCCGTCGCTCGCCACCGGCTCAACAGGTCGACCTGCATGTAGTGCATCGGGTCCAGGTAAGGAGAACGCAGCATGATCGAGCGCTGCATCCGCGGATCGTCGTCAAGCAGGTCGATCTCACCCTTGACCCAGGTTATCCAGCGGCTGGCGGTTGCATGCTCGCGCCGGATTTCCTCGGCCAGCGGCTGGAGCTCGGGTGGCGCCAGCTCGTCATAGAGCGAGGCGATGCCGAGGTCGGCGCGAACCAGCTGCATCTCGACGTCGTCGAGAAAGTGCGCGAAGAACGGCCAGTTCGACCAGGCGCGCGCAAGGCTCGCCGCCCCCAGTTCGCGGGCAGCCTGCTCGAATCCCGTGCCGACGCCGAACCAGCCCGGGATGGTGTGCCTGCTCTGGGTCCAGGCGAAAACCCAGGGGGTCGGGCGTAGCGCCATCAGCCCTGTCCTGCCCTGGCGCGATACCGGCCGTGAACCGACCTGCATGCGCTCGATCACGTCGATCGGCGTGACGCTGCGAAAATACTCCTCGAAGCCGGGCTGGCCGAATACCAGCGACTGGTAGCGCTCGCGGCTCGCGCTGGCGACCTTCGCCATCACTTCGAGGTGGCTGCGAAGGTCGACTGGCCCGTCCTTGCGTCCGGCGGAAGCCAGCAGGACAGCATGTATGGCCTGCTCGAAGGTGCGCATGGCGATCGGGCGCAGGCCATAGTTGTTGTTGACGACCTCGCCCTGCTCGGTGGCACGCAGGCTGCCACGCACGGCGCCAGGCGGCGAACTCTGCACCAGGACCTCGATCGGCCCGCCGCCACGGCTCGCGGTACCGCCGCGCGCATGCACGATGCTCAGCTCGACTCCAGCGTCAGCCGCGGCGGCTACCAGCGCAGCCTGCGCCTCGTAGACAGCGAAGCGGGACGCTGCAATTCCGGCCTCGCGGTTGCTGTGCGAATAACCGATCAGCACCGACTGCCTGCGCCCACGCGCCTCGAGGTGTGCGCGGTAAGCCGGCTCGGCGCACAGCGAGCCCAGTATCTCGCCCGATGCGCCCAGCGCAGCGAAAGAATCCAGCAGCGGGGCGACATCGAGTGGCACCTGGCCACTCTGCTTGTCGGTCGCGTCGGCCCAGCGCGCCAGCAGCAGCACCGCCAGCAGGTCGTCGGTCCCCCCGGTATCGCTGACGATGTAGTCGCCGATGGCAGTCTGGCCCGTAGCGGTTGCGGCACTGGAGCATGGCCTCGAACACCGCCAGCGAACGGCGTCCAAGCGCGTCCAGCGCCCCTGACGGGCCCTGGTCGCGGCTGACCGCTTCGGCGAGGATCCTGGTCCGTTCAGCGCGCGAACGCTGGTGCCAACCCGCATCGCCGAGTCCCTGGGCGATGACCTTGTGGTGCACGTCACTGTGCTGGCGTACGTCAAGGGTCGCCAGGTGGAAACCGAAGGTGCGTGCACGGCGCAACAGTCGCTCGACCAGGAACAACCCGCCGAACCGCCCTCCGTTATCACGCAGGCTATTCGCAATTGCCTCGACGTCAGCGATGAAATGGGCAGCCGTTTCGTAACCGTTTGGGCGGCCGTCGTAGGTGGTGCGCAGCCGCTCGGCGACCTGTGACAGGAAAACGCGGTATGGCATCCGGTCATGGCGCGCCGGCGTCATGGCCTGCGCCGCCGGCAGGATCACCGAATAGTCTGCAATTCGCTGTTCGAGCGCCTTGCTCACCCCGATCCGGCTGGCGCTCTGGGACAACTTGCTTGCGAGTGCTAGGCACTCCTCGTAGTAGGTCGAGATCAGGACGCGCTGCTGCCGGTGCAGCGTCTCGCGGATCGTCTTGGCGTGGACATCGGGTATGCCGTCCATGTCGCCGCCGACCCAGCTGCCGAAGCGCAGGATGCACGGCAGCTCGAAGCTTCCACGCTCCAGCCCGTAGACGTGCTCGAGCCACAACTCGAGCTCCTCGTAAAGCACCGGCACGATGTCATAGATGACTTCGGCCAGATAGAACAGGACGTGCTCGCGTTCGTCCGCGACTGTCAATCGCTCCCGTGGATGTTCTTCCGTCTGCCACCCCGCGGTCACCTCGAAGCGGATCCGGTCCATCACCGACCGCCGCTCTGCCGGCGTCAGGGACGGGTTGATCCGCTCGATCATCAGCTCGGCGATGCGCTGCTGGTTGCGCAGGATCGTCCGTCGGGTTGACTCCGTCGGGTGTGCCGTAAACACCGGGTAGATGGTAAGTTGACCCAGCAGCTCGAGCAGCTGGTCGGCCTTGACACCGGCGGCCTTCAGCCTGAACAGGCAGTCGCCAATCCCGCCGGGCTGGGGCCGGTCGCTGCGGCTCTGGTAGGTGCGACGGCGACGGATGCGATGGACCTTCTCGGCGAGATTCACCACCTGGAACCAGCTGGAAAAGGCCCTCACCAGGTCTCGCGCTTCCGCCGGTGCGCGGTCGCTGGTTCGCACCATCAGCTCGACGGCGCCTTCCGGCTCGCCGTCCCGGCGCCGGATTGCGGCAACGCGATCGTCCTCGACCTGGGCCAGCAGCTTGTCCCCGCCCTGGTCGCGCAGTACCTCGCCGACCAGGCCGCCGAGCGCGTGGACATCGTCCCTGAGCGCGGCGTCTTTCGCAGGGAAATGTATGTTTTGTCGTTGACTCACGGGGACTGGGCGTCGGGGAACAAGCGCCGGGACTGCGACGATGATATCAGAGCCCTGTACGGCGCCGGTCGTGGCTCGCGGTTATTGTTGTTTCCAGGCTACAGGGAAAGTCGGCAGTTCCCGTAAAGCCTCACGCGTCCAGCGCGCCATGCCGTCATTGTTGGCACAATTCGACCATCGGTTCGCCGCAACAAGTGTAGCGGCGTTGCGACGGCGCGTCATTGCAGCGTATGATCGGCTCGCTCGGGATTGTATACAGTATTTGTCCGTACTCTACCTAGGGGGATTCATGTTCAGCCGTAGCACCCGATTGACCGTCCTGGCCGCGAGCATCGCAGGCATCCTCGCCACGGCGCAGGCCGGGGCACAGACCCAACTGGAAGAGATTGTCGTCACCGCGCGGCAGCGCGCCGAGAAGATCGAGGACGTGCCTGTGACGGTCCAGGCCTTCACGACGACCGAGATCCAGGCCGCCGGCATCGAGCGGCCAACGGACTTCATAGCGATGACCGCCGGACTCTCGCAGGTCCAGAGCGCCGAGGCCGGCGACCTGCAGGTGGCCATCCGCGGCATCAACACCGGCCGCGACGCCGAGACCAACTTCGCGCTGGTCATCGACGGCGTGCTGCAGACCAACCCGAATGGGCTCAACCAGGAACTGAACAACGTCAGCCAGATCGAGGTGCTGAAGGGTCCCCAAGGCGCGCTCTACGGCCGCAACGCGGTGGCCGGCGCCATGATCATCACGACGCGCAAGCCGGGTGACTCCTTCGAGGTCGACGTCGGTGCCGGCTACGGCACGGATAACAGCTACAAGGGCAACATCTACTTTGGCGGCCCGATAGGCGGCAACACCAAGGGCTCGCTGTCCGCCTACTATCGCAACACCGACGGTCAGTGGAAGAACGACTACCTGGGTTGCGACGACTGTGTCGACTACTTCGAGGAGATGGGCGTCAACGGGCGCCTGCTGTTCGACGTCGGCGACACAGGTGAGATCGACGTCAAGGCCAAATACTCGAAGATCAGTTCGGGCGCGATCAACTTCAACGCCTCGCTGGCGCTGCAGGAAGCGGCGCTTGCCGGCTTTGGCGACATCTTCTGGGAAGACCCGAACAAGCACGATTTCGTGTACCTGAACAACGTCAAGCCGGAAAATGAGCAGGAGAACATCAACCTGTCGATCAAGGGCGACTTCGAGCTCGGCGCGAATACGCTGACCGCCGTTGCCGCCTACAACGACCAGACCAACTACTTCCTGACCGACGGCACCAGCGCGGCTTTCTTCCTGTACAGCCTGACCGACTCCTGCATCCAGACTAACGACGCGCGCGCCGCCGACACCCCACTGCCACCGCCGTTCTTCTACTCGAACACCAGCGGCGGCTTCGTCGACAGCTTCCTGCCGCCCTATGGACCGACCACCTGTGACGGCTACCAGTACCAGGTGCGCGACCAGAAGGACATGAGCCTGGAGTTGCGGCTGACCTCGCCGGGAGACCAGGCGCTGCGCTGGGTCGCTGGCGTCTACTTCGCCGACATCGATCGCGACGTCGTGGTGTCGCAAGGCTCCGACAGCGGCGGTGGCTTCGTCAAGAAGCCGCTGGTGGTGACGGGCCAGCCCAACCCGACCGACCTGCTCTACGACGACAGCTACAACAGCCAGGTCTATGCGGGTTTCGGCCAGCTGGCCTATGACGTCGTGGACAACCTCGAGATCGCCCTCGCCGTGCGCTACGACACGGAGAAACGCAAGGTCGACAACAACGTGCCCAAGGTGCCGCCGCAGACTCCGGGCTTCTTTGGCACCAACAACTACATCAACCCGGCCTACGTTCAGGATCCGTCGCTGGACTCGATCCCAGGCCGCAAGAACACCTACAGCCAGTTCCAGCCCAAGTTGTCGGTGAACTGGAAGGCGATGGATGGCCTGGCGCTGTTCGCCTCCTACGGCTACGGCTTCCGTTCGGGCGGCTTCAACTCGACTGGTGTCGAATGCGACCATCGAGCTGTTCTACAGCGGTCTGTGCCTTGGCGACACGCAGGCGCCACCGGTCAATTTCCCGGTCTGCACCGGCGACAACCGCAGCCTGCAGAATGTCAACGACGACTACAAGAAGGAAGTTTCCAAGGCGGGTGAGCTCGGTTTCAAGGCGAACCTGCTTGACGGCGCGCTGTCATTCAACGGCGCGGTGTTCAAGACCGACGTAGAAAACCTGCAGTTCTTCAACTTCTTCGCCGGTCCCTTCGGCCTGCTGCGCGTCGTCACCAACGCTGAAAAGGCCTCGATCAAGGGCTTCGAACTCGACGGGCGTTGGCGTGCCACCGAGCACATAACCCTGTTCGCCGGTTACAGCGCGACGGACACCGAGATCAACCGCTATGACGGCCGGCCGTACACCAAGGGAAACAAGATTCCCTACGCGCCTAAGTACACGGCCAACGCGGGCATCGACTTCGCCGTGCCCATGGGTGCCTCGGACTGGATGCTGAACGCACGCCTCGACGCGTCCTTCGCGGGCGAGACCTGGTTCCACCCGGTACAGGGAGAGAAGGTTCCCAACCTGTTCACCGGCTTTGGATTCGGCCAGGGCGAGTTCTCCAAGCAGAAGCGCGACCCGTACGCGATCATGAACGCACGCCTGGGCGTGTCCAACGGCACCTGGGGCCTGACCGCCTGGGGTCGAAATATCGGCGACGAAAAATACCTGCAGGAGATCATTCCGGCGCCGGAATTTGGCGGCTCGTTCATCCACGACTCGCCGGGCGCGAGCTACGGCGTAGATGCGAGCTACAAGTTCCGCTGATCTGCAGCAGGACGCAGTACGAGGGCCCGGGCGGGGTGACCTGCCCGGGCCTTTTCATTTCGGGGGACATGCGGCGCAGGGCTAATCAGAGAACAGTCCCCTTCGGGGACTGTTCCCCGCAGCTTCCTCATTCGGCGATACCGAATACTCTGAGCGCGTTCCCGCGCAGGAACAGTTTCCTGACCTCGGGCTTGAGCTTGAGCGCCGCGACCTCGTCGATCGTGCGCTTGAAGCCCAGCACCGGGAAGTCGGTGCCGAACATCACCTTGCTGCGGCCGTAGCTGTTGAGGTAACGGACGAAGCTGTCGGGCCAGTACTTCGGACTGTGCGCGTCGGCCACGATGTGCACGTTCTCGTGCTTCCAGGCCATGGCGATCATCTCGTCATGCCAGGGAATGCCGACGTGGATGCCGCAGAGTTTCAGTTCCGGAAAGTCGCAGGCCACGGCGTCGAGCGCGATCGGCCGACCGACGCTCCTCAGTCGCTGGTCCGGGGAGTAGATGAGCGACTGGCCTACCTGCGTGAGGAACGGAACGCCAAGCTCTACGCACTTGGCGTAGAACGGGTACCACTTCGCGTGGTCCGGGGCGAGTTCGAACCAGTGCGGGTAGGCATGGGCGCCGATGAAGCCCATGTTCTTCACCGCGTCCTCGAACGCGCGCACGCCTGCCATGCCCTGGGTCGGGTCGATCCCGGCCAGGCCATAGAAACGGCCCGGATATTTCTCGCAGGCACGGGCTACGACCTCGTAGGGCATGTGGTAGGAGCCGGGCAGCCCTAACCGTCCGGTCCGGGCGGCGACGAGGAAGCCGCGCTCGATGCCCGCCTCGGCCATCTGCTCGAGCATCTGCTCGAGCGTAAAACCCGGCATGGGGTCCTTCGACTTGACCTTGCCGACGAAGAATCCGTCCTTCCAGTCGGGCCGGTGCGACAACGCCTCGGGCGTCCAGATATTGACGACGGCATCGATTGCCTTTACGTCCACGTCGGTCAATCCCATGCTGCAATCTCCCGCTGGGGTCAGTCCGCGGCGACGGCAGCGCCGCTCGCCAGCATCTCGTCGATCTGCCGCTCATCGTAACCCGCCTCCCGCAGCAGCTCGCGCGTATGTTCGCCGAGTCGAGGCGCGTGCCGGCGGGTCTCGTCGGCGGGCGTACCAAAGAAGTTCACCGGAAAGGCGGTACCGCGCAGCCTGCCCTCGGTCGGGTGATCGGTGAACTTCCAGAAACCGGTCTGGTTCAGGTGTGGATCCTCGGCGAGCTCCGCGAGCGTATTCACGCGGTTGATCGGCACGCTGGTCTTGCCAAACAGGTCGAGCCACTCCTGCGTGGTGCGCGTCGCCATGATCCGGGCCGTCTCGGCGTAGGTGTCGTCGATATTCTTCGTACGGTCCCCCATGGTCCTGAAGCGCGGGTCTTCCAGCAGGTCCGGCCGGCCGGCCACCTCGCAGAACGTGTTCCAGTGGGCGTTCATGTACGGCAGGATCGCGATGTACCCGTCCAGGGTCTTGTAGGGCTTGCGGTGGGCGCTCATCAGCCGGACGTAGCCAGGTGGCCCCATAGGCGGGTCGAAGGTCATGCCCCAGAGATGTTCCGCCATCACGAACGAGACCATGGTCTCGAACATCGGAACCTCTATCTCCTGGCCCTTGCCGGTGCGCTCGCGACTGAACAGTGCCGCGAGCACGCCGTAAACGACCGTGATGGCCGTGGTCTTGTCGGCGACCACGGTCGGCAGGTAGCGCGGCTCGCCCAGCACGAGCTTGTTCAGCATCGCGATGCCGGATATCGACTGGATCGAATCGTCGAGCGCGCCGCGGCTGCCGTAGGGTCCCTTGCGGCTGTAGCCATAGGCGCCACAGTAGATGATCTGCGGGTTGACCGACTTGAGCGCCTCATAATCGAGACCGAGCTTGGTCATGACCTGGGGCCGGTTGTTGTGGATGAACACGTCGGCACTGCGGGCCAGGTCCAGGGCCGCCTGCCGCCCGCTGGGCTGCTTGACGTCGAGCACGATGTCGCGCTTGTTGCGGTTGCAGGTGAGGTAGAGCGCTGCCATGCCCTTGTGGTGGGCCGCACCCAGCTGACGGTTGCTGTCGCCAAACGGAGCCTCGATCTTGATGACCTCGGCACCCATGTCGGCGAGCATCTGGCAGGCCCACGGGCCGAGCACGACGCTGGTGAATTCGACGACGCGCACGCCCTCGAGGGGACCGGGCATGGACATTCTCCTGGTGGATGCGCGCCGACCATTCCGGATCGCGGTTAATCCGACTGTATACAATCGGCCCGAGGGCCGGCAATGCTTGAAAACCCTGCTTGTTCCTGTGGCGGGGCCGGCATGGGCCCCGCCGAGGTGAAAGATCCAGCGTAACGGGTTAAATTGTCCGGACATTCCCCAGGGGGAGAGGCACCAGCATGTCCCAGCCGACCTACATAGACGACTTCACCCGCCAGTTCGCGCTGAGGCCAGCCGACACGGCGCTGGTCATCGTCGACCTGCAGTACGCCAGCGGCAGTCGCCGGCACGGCCTCGGCAAGCTGCTCGCCGCGCAGGGCAAGCTGGCCGACGCCGAATACAGATTCGCACGTATCGAGAATCTGGTGGTCCCCAATTCCCGGCGTCTTG
This sequence comes from uncultured Gammaproteobacteria bacterium, assembly GCA_963715485.1. Lineage (GTDB taxonomy): Bacteria > Pseudomonadota > Gammaproteobacteria > Steroidobacterales > Steroidobacteraceae > SG8-30. The sequence goes on along the minus strand of OY970244.1, from coordinate 1,623,204 downwards.
CCGAGGCGTTCCGTGCCCTCGGCGCGCGCGTCGTCTACGTGACCTATGGCGCTCACCTGCCCGATTTCAGCGACGCGCCCATCCACCTGAAGGACTGGATGAAGGCGATCGACAACCGAGTCGGCGCACCCGAACACGAGATCGTGGACGAGGTCCGGCCGCAGCCCGGCGAGCTGGTGCTCAACAAGACGACGATGGGAGCGTTCGGCTCGACCGGGATCGAGGCCCACCTGCGTGGCATGGGCATTGCCAACATCGTGGTCACGGGGGTGTCCACCAACAACTGCGTCGGCATGACCGCCATGGAGGCCTGCGATCGACAGTTCGGCGTCGTGGTCGTCTCGGACGCGACCGGAACCTGCAGCGATGAAATGCAGGAAGCAACCCTGAAGACGTTTCGCCGGCTGTGGGGACGCGTCCTGTCGACCGACGAGGTCGTCGCGGAGATGATGTCGAACGCAGGCTCACGCCCCACCGCAGTCACGAATTGAGCGTACCCGCAGTGAATGTTGCGGAGGCGCTGGCTACGCGCTCGTCCAAGCGCGCCTTCCTGGACGATGCAGTCCCACGTGAGCAGGTCGCACAGATCCTCGAGCTGGCAGGCCTTGCGCCCAGCGGCAGCAACATCCAGCCCTGGCACGTTTACGCGGTCTCCGGCGACGCCCGCAACAAGCTCTGCGCGGCGGTCATCGATGCGGCCCTGAACGACCGTGCAGCCCATCAACGCGAGTACCACTACTACCCGCAGCAATGGCGGGAACCATACCTGTCCCGCCGGCGCGCCTGCGGCTGGGGCCTCTACGCGACCCAGGGCATCCAGCGCGGCGACCGCGAGGCTGCGTTCAAGCAGGAACTGAAGAACTTCAGCTTCTTTGGCGCGCCAGTCGGACTCTTTTTCTACATCGATCGCGACATGCAGCCGGGCAGCTGGCTGGACCTGGGCATGTTCGTCCAGAGCGTCATGCTGGCCGCACGCGGGCTCGGTCTCGACACCTGTCCGCAGGCGGCCTGGGTCGAGTTCCACCGTATCGTCACCGCGCATGTGGGCGCGCCACCTGAACAGATGCTGGTCTGCGGCATGGCGCTCGGGTATGCGGACTCGATCGGATCCCGTCAACGACTATCGTCCAGCGCGGCTTGCGGTCGGCGAATACACCCGGTATCTCGGCTTCGAGGACCGCGCTTGAGGCAGCCCGCGTCCTCGGCGGGTGCGGTACCGAGCCTGGCGGGCGTAATACTGGTGGCGACGGGCGCCATGCTGTTCGCCATGAAGGGCGTCGTCACCAAGCTGATTTACGCGCATGGCGTGGACTACGAGTCGCTGGTGGTGCTGCGATCGATGCTCGCGGTGCCGCTGTTCTGGGCCTGGGCCTTGAGCCATGGCGCGGCCAGTGCGATCCTGCGCGCGCCCTGGCGAGCCGTCGCGACTGCTGCCTTCGGGGGTGCGCTCTGCTACAGCCTCGGCTCGCTGCTCGACTTCTATGCGCTGACCCTGATCGACGCCAGCCTCGAGCGCGCCCTGCTGTTCACCTATCCGGCAATGGTGGTCATTGCCTCGTCGATCATCAGGCGCAGGATGCCGACGATCCAGCTCGCGGGCGCGATTGCCTTGACCTGGCTGGGCGTTGCCCTCGCCGTCGGCGCGTTCGACCATGGCGTACTCGCGGCCAATTCGACCGGTGCCATCTGCGTACTGCTTTGCGCGGCCACCTTCGCCACCTACTTCCTGTTGAGCGAACGGTATACCAGGCAGGTCGGCGCACTGCCTTTCACGGTATTCGCAATGACCGGCGCTGCCCTGGCCCTGATTGCCTGGTACCTGCCGCGTCACCAGGCGTGGCCGATCGTGCCGGGCACCGATGCCTGGCTGCTGGTGGCGTTACTGGTCGTCTTCTCCACGGTCGCGCCGGTCCTCATGCTGGCGGAAGGCGTGCGCCGGATCGGGGCCGAACGCGGCGCGATCGTCAGCACGGTCGGGCCGCCGTTCACGATCGTGGTCGCCTGGCTTGCGCTCGACGAGCGCCTGACAATGCCGCAGCTCGCAGGTACGGCGCTGATCGTCGCCGGTATCCTCATGGTCGAGATTGCGCGGCGCCGCCAGGCAGCGACCTGACGCCGCAGACAGCTTCAGGACCGCATCGCCCGCTCCGCCTGCAGCCAGGCCAGCTCGGCGAGCGGCTCGACCTTCGCGGCGTATTCCCGGGCCTGCGCGCCCGCGGCGGTGCCGCGCAGCACCCGGCCGCGAATGCCGTGCAACACGGCCGCCAGCTTGAACAGGTTGAAGGCCACGTAGAAATCAAGGTCGGCAATGCCGCTGCGTCCGGTCAGCCGGCAATACGTCTCGACGCAGGCCGCCTCGTCCGGCAGGTTCAGCGCCGACAGGTCGCGTCCGGCCAGGCCCGGCACGCCGGCGTTCGGCATTCGATAGATCATCAGGTAATAGGCGAAGTCGGCCAGCGGATCGCCCAGCGTCGCGAGCTCCCAATCGAGTATCGCCAGCACCCGCGGCTGTGACGGGTGAAAGACGAGGTTGTCGCAGCGGTAGTCGCCGTGCACCACGCGGGTTTCAACGGCCGCCGGCATGCGCGTCGGCAGCCATTCCACCAGCCGGTCCATCGCCTCGACCCGACCGGCGGCTTCGTCCTGCAGGTACTGCTGCGACCAGCGTGCGAACTGCCGCGCCACGTAGCCACCGTGACGCCCGAAATCCGCGAGGCCGGCCTCGATCAGGTCGGCACCGTGCAACCTCGCCAGCGCGTCGATGATCACTGCGCTGTGCGCCGGACGGTCGGCAGGCGCCACTTCCGGGAAGCCGGGGTCGCGCAGGATCCGGCCCGCAACCCATTCCATCACGTAGAACGCCGTGCCGACGACGCTGTCGTCTTCGCACAGCAACAGCGCGCGTGGCACGGGCACGTCGCTCGAGGAGCCAAGCGCCGAGATCACGCGATATTCGCGCTCTACGGCATGCGCCGAGGGCAGCAGCCGGCCAGGCGGCTTGCGCCGCAGCACGTAGCGCCGTCCCGGCGTGGACAGCAGGTAGGTCGGGTTGGACTGCCCGCCCTCGAACTGGGACACGGATAGCGGTCCCGAGTAATCCGCCAGGCGTTGCCTCAGGTATTCGTCCAGGCGGCCCGGGTCGAACTCGAAGCCGCGGCGGACCGGGCCGGCTCCGGGCACGGATTGCAGGCCGCTCATCGCCCGGTACCGGTGCCCGCACTGCAGCGAGTCACAGGGAATTCACCAGATGCCCGCCGTCGACGACGACGACGCTGCCGGTCATGAATGCCGAGGCGTCCCCGGCAAGCAGCAGCAGCGGACCATCGAGATCCTGGGGCCTGCCGAGGCGACGCTGGGGAATGCGCTTGATCAGCGCCCGGCCCGCTTCGGTCGCGAAGAACTCGCGATTGATATCGGTCTCGATGTAGCCCGGAGCGATCGCGTTCACCCGGATACCGTATCTCGCCAACTCCAGCGCCAGGGTCCTGGTCAACTGTATCAGCGCCGACTTCGACGCCGAATACGCCGCTACCGAGCCCGCCTGGCGCAGGCCCAGGATCGAGGCCACGTTGACGATCGAACCGCCGTGCCCGCGCAAGCGCATCCTGCGGGCGACCTCGGTTGCGACCAGGAATGGGGCCTTGAGGTTGGTTGCCAGCACTGCGTCCCAATCTGACTCAGAGTGCTCGAGAACCGGCGCGCTGGCCGTAATGCCGGCGTTATTGACCAGGATATCGATGGGGCCGAAGCCAGCCTCGACCGAGTCGATCGCGGCATTGATCGACGCCGCGGAAAGCAGGTCCAACTGCGCGACAAAGGCTTCGCCGCCGCTCGAGCGGATCGCCTCGGCCACGCGCTCCAGGGCGATCTGGTTCCTGGCGGCGAGCGCGACCCGGGCGCCTGCGGAGGCAAGGGTCCTTGCCATGTGAGCCCCGAGACCGCGCGAGGCGCCCGTCAACAGCACCGTGCGACCTTGCAGTTCGCGTCGAGCCTCGCGCATAGCCGTCCTCCCCTCCCCTCAGGAGTCCGCACCGACGGACCTGCACCGGTAGCCGGGACTGCGATCAGCCGCTTAGCAGCCCCGCTTCCGAAAGCTTCGCGATGACCACGTCGGCGGCTTGTTCCGCCGACATGTCCGTCGTGTTGAGCCTGAGTTCCGCGTGCTCCGGCGGCTCATACGGCGAATCGATGCCGGTGAAGTTCTTGATCTGCCCCAGCCGTGCCTTGCGGTAGAGGCCCTTCGGGTCGCGCTTCTCCGCCTCGGCCAGCGACGTGTCGACGTAGACCTCGAGGAACTCGCCATCGTCCAGGAGTTCACGCGCCATCCGTCGCTCCGAGCGAAACGGCGAGATGAACGACACCAGCACGATCAGGCCCGCGTCCACCATCAGCTTGGACACCTCGGCAACCCGCCGGATGTTCTCGACCCGGTCCGCCTCGGTGAAGCCCAGGTCCTTGTTTAGACCATGTCGAACGTTGTCGCCGTCGAGCGCGTAGGTGTGCCGGCCGAGGGCGAGCAGCCGCTTTTCCACCAGGTTGGCGATCGTCGACTTGCCGGCACCCGACAGGCCCGTGAACCACAGTACGCAGGACTTCTGTCCCTTCTGCGCGGCGCGGACCTGCTTGTTGACGTCGAGCGCCTGCCAGTGGACGTTGTCCGAACGGCGCAGGGCAAAGTGGATCAGTCCGGCGCCGACCGTGTCGTTGGTGAGCTTGTCGATGAATATGAAGCCGCCGGTCTCGCGGTTGTCGTCGTAGGCATCGAAAGGAATGGGCCGGTCGGTACTGAGGTTGCAGACGCCGATCTCGTTGAGCTCGAGCTGCTTGGCCGCCACGTGCTCCATCGTGTTCACGTTAACGCGATAGCGGAGATCGGTGATACTGGCGTTGAGCATCCGTGGCCCGATCTTCATCAGGTAGGGTCGGCCCGGCAGCATGTGCTCCTCGTGCATCCAGATCATGGTCACCTGGAACTGGTCGGCTACCCCCGGGGGCGCGGATCCGGCGGCAAGCACGTCGCCCCGGCTCACGTCGACCTCGTCCTCGAGGGTCAGGGTGATGGACTGACCATCCACGGCCTCCTGCAGGTCGCCGTCCTGGGCCACGATTCGCGCGACCTTGCTTTGCCGACCCGACGGCAGGACGCGAACCAGGTCACCTGGACGCACGACCCCTCCGGCGACGGTACCGGCGAACCCGCGGAAATCCTGGTCCGGCCGGTTGACCCACTGCACCGGCAACCTGAACGGCCGTTGCTGCAGGCCCTCTTCGATTTCGACCGCCTCGAGGTGCTGCATCACGGTCGGCCCGTAGTACCAGGGCATCCTGTCGCTGGCCTCGGTGACGTTGTCGCCTTTCAGGGCCGACATCGGGATGGCGGTGATGTCCTCGAGACCCAGGCGCCGGGCGAACTCGCGGTACTCGGTGACGATGGCCTCGAACACCTCGTGCCCGTATCCGACCGCGTCCATCTTGTTCACGGCGAGCACCACGTGCCGGATGCCAAGCAGCGAGACGATGTAGCTATGCCGGCGGGTCTGTGACAGCACGCCCTTGCGCGCATCGATGAGGATGACCGCCAGGTCCGCGGTCGACGCACCGGTGGCCATGTTGCGGGTGTATTGCTCATGCCCGGGCGTGTCGGCGACGATGAACTTGCGTTTCTCGGTCGAAAAGAACCGGTAGGCCACGTCGATGGTGATGCCCTGTTCGCGTTCGGCGGCCAGGCCATCGACCAGCAGCGCGAAGTCAATGTCTCCGCCCTGCGTGCCGACCTTCTTTGAATCCGCCTCCAGCGCCGCCAGCTGGTCCTCGAAGATCATCTTCGACTCGTACAGCAGGCGGCCAATCAGCGTGCTCTTGCCATCGTCGACGCTGCCGCAGGTGATGAACCGCAGCAGGCTCTTGTGCTGATGAACCTCCAGGTAGCGTTCGATGTCCTCGGCGATCAGGTCCGACTTGTGCGACATCAGAAGTACCCCTCCTGCTTCTTCTTCTCCATGGAGGCGGCCGAGTCATGGTCGATCACGCGACCCTGCCGCTCCGAGGTCGTGGTCAGCAGCATCTCCTGGATGATGGCGGGCAGCGTGTCGGCCTCGCTCTCGATGGCGCCAGTCAGGGGATAGCAGCCGAGCGTGCGGAAGCGGACCCTCTTCATCAGCGGCTGCTCGCCGGGTTTCAGCGGCATGCGCTCGTCGTCCACCATGATCAGCGTGCCGTCCCGCTCGACCACCGGCCGCTCGGCGGCCAGGTAGAGCGGTACTATCGGGATCTTCTCCAGGTAGATGTACTGCCAGATATCGAGCTCGGTCCAGTTCGACATCGGGAACACCCGCAGGCTCTCGCCCTTGTGCTTGCGGGTGTTGTAGAGCCGCCAGAGCTCCGGACGCTGGAGCTTCGGGTCCCAGCGATGCTGCGCCGAGCGGAAAGAGAAAATCCGCTCCTTGGCCCGCGACTTCTCTTCGTCGCGGCGCGCGCCGCCAAAGGCGGCGTCGAACTTGTGCAGATCGAGCGCCTGTTTCAGCCCTTGCGTCTTCATGACGTCGGTATGCACGGCCGAGCCATGCGTGAACGGCCCCACGCCTTTCTCGAGGCCGTCCTGATTGATGTGCACCAGGAGCTTGACCCCGAGGGTCTCCACCAACTGGTCACGGAAGGCAATCATTTCGCGGAACTTCCACGTCGTATCGACGTGCAGCAGCGGAAACGGCGGCTTGGCCGGATAGAACGCCTTCATGGCGACATGCAGCATCGCCGCGCTGTCCTTGCCGACCGAATAGAGCATGACCGGGTTGTCGCACTCGGCGACGACCTCGCGCATGATCTGGATGCTCTCGGCCTCGAGCCGCTGGAGGTGGGTCAGGGTTGTCATGCAGGCGGGTTTTTCCGGTCAGGCTGGCAAATGGAGCAATATGTTAGCCGACCCGCCGATGGCCGGCGCGTGACTTGCATCACGTTCGGCTGACACCCGCAGTGGCCTCCGCCGCGGCCAGTACCCGGCGAGCGCGCTCGACCACCGGCAGGTCGACGAATTCGCCGCCGACACTCAGCGCGGCGGAGCCTGCTGATTGTGCTGCTTCGAACGCGGAAACGATCGCCCGCGCACGCTCCACCTCGCCGGCAGTGGGTGAGAAGACCTCCGTCGCCAGCGGCACCTGGTCCGGGTGGATGCAGAGCTTGCCTGCCATGCCAAAGCTGCGGCCCCGTGCGGCCGAAGCCCGGAACCGCTCGGGATCCCGGATCTCGACGACCACGCTGTCGATCGGCGGCTGCAGGCCTGCCGCCCGCGAGACGTGGGTAAGACGCGCGCGGATGTAGTCGAGCTCGGCCTCGGTGGGAGACGCCTGCAACCCGAGGTCGAGGCCGTAGTCGGCCACTCCGAAGGACAGCCGCCGCACCCGCGCGCAGGCGCCGGCGAGTGTGCTGAGCGATTCGACGCCGCGGGCGCTCTCGATCAGCGGCAACAACTCCACTGCCCCGGTGCTCATGCCGCGCTGTTGCTCGATTTTCGAGATCGCTGCATCGGCGGCCAACAGCTGGTCGACGTTCTCGGCCTTGGGCAGCATGACGCCCGTGAGACCCGGCCCGACCACAGCCAGCAGGTCATCCCGCCAGTCCGCTCCAGGAATCGCGTTGATGCGGACAAAGGCTGCTGCCGGCCGGCGCTCTGCGACCGCCGCCGCCGCGGCTGTCCGCGCCGTGGCCTTGTCCGCCGCCGGCACCGCATCTTCGAGGTCGATGATGACGGCATCCGCCCCGCAGCCGAAGGCCTTGTCCAGGCGCCGGGCATGGTTGCCAGGCACGAACAGCATGCTGCGCAGCGGGATATCGATTGTCGTCTTCATTTGCGTCACCTCAACGACTGCTCCAGACTGCCGAACCGCCTGACTGCCACCCGCGCTCGAGGCTGAGCGCGTAGGTGAAGCGGTCTCCCGGGTGCTCGGAAACGGAGGCCATGAACAGCCGGCGCCGTGCTCCGCGATAGCGTCGCACCACGGTCAGGCTCGGCGTTCCCGCTTCGACCCGAAGTGCGTCGCTCATGCGTGCGGGCACGGCACGGGCCATGATGCTGATGTCCACGGCGGCGACCTGCTCCCCGAAGCCCTGCTCGATCAGCTCATGCACCAGCCCGGGGCGCCTGCCGATCGACTGCACGATGCTCTCGTGCTCCGGCAGCAGGTAGATATCCACCCAGCAGATAGGCGGACGCTCGTCTGCAAACTGGCGCAGGCAGGAGACCCGCTGCCACTGCGATCCGGTCTTGCAGCCGATCAGCCGCGCCAGCGCCCTAGTCGCCCTGACCGGCTCGCTCGACCGCAGCACGAGCTTGTTGCCTTCCGGGTATTGCAGCAGTGCGGCGGGCGTTGGCACCGACTGGACATACGACCGCGTGGGTTCGCGGGCCAGGACGACCGTACCGACACCCTGGCGTCGTCCGATGAGACCCAACTCCTCCAGGCGGCGCAGCGCTTCGCGAACGGTATGCCGGCTGACGCCGAAGCTTTCGACCAGCTCGAGTTCCCCGGGGAGGCTGTCGCCGACGGCCAGCCGGCCGGCGCGCATGTCCCCGAGCAGGGACTCCGCGACCTGCTGGTAACGCTTGCCGGGAACGTCTTTCGGCCTCGGGACACGGCTCATCGCACTCTCCGCTGGCGAATCCCGAATTGACACGGAGGGGACTCAAACCTACGCTTTGTCCGGACAACTGGCCCGGATCCCCGCATCATACTGGAGCCCCGGGCAGCCCGCACTTCCCCGCCCGCCGACGAGGCCGGGCCTACGCGATCGGAGCTCGCTCATGACCCACCAGCCCACACAGATCGGACCGCAACGCTACCGTGAGTCCTTCGGCCGCTACTACGAGGAATTCGCCGTTGGCGACGTCTACGAGCATCGCCCGGGCCGCACCATTACCGAGACTGACAACACCTGGTTCACCTTGCTGACCATGAACACCCACCCACTGCACTTCGACCAGCAATACGCCAAAGCCAGCGAGTTCGGGCGGACAGTGGTTGCCAGTCCCCTGACCGTTGCCATGCTGGTTGGCATGAGCGTGACCGACGTCAGCCAGAAGGCCATCGCCAACCTGGGGTGGAAGGAGATCCGCTTGACTCATCCGGTGTTCCCGGGCGACACGCTTTATGCGGAAACCGAGGTGCTCGAGACGCGGGATTCCAAGAGCCGCCCGAATGCCGGCATCGTGACCGTACGCACCGTGGGCAGGAACCAGGATGGAACGGTCGTCTGCACCTTCGATCGCACCATCCTGGTGCCGCGGCGCGGTCACGGGGTCGAAGACAAGAACGCATGATGAGGAGCCCGACATGAACGACGCGATCAGCCCTGCAGCAAGCGCGAAGACAGACGAGGAAGCGCAGGTACTCGACAGCATCGAGCGCTGGATCGAGAAAGAAGTGCGACCGATCGCGAAGAAGTTCGACCAGGCGGACGAATATCCGTTCGACCTGGTGGAGCAGATGAAGGAACTCGGGCTGTTCGGCGCGACCATTTCCCAGGAGTATGGCGGGCTTGGTCTCTCTGCAAGCTGTTATGCAAAGGTCGTTACCGCTATCTCGGCGGCGTGGATGGCGCCGACAGGCATCTTCAATTCGCACCTGATCATGGCGCAGGCGGTCGAGCGGAATGGTACCGAGGCGCAGAAACGCGATCTCCTGCCGCGCTTCGCCACCGGCGAACTGCGCGGTGGCATCGGCCTGACCGAGCCCGACGCGGGAACCGACCTGCAGGGCATCCGCAGCGTCGCCAGGCGGGATGGCAACGACTACGTCATCAATGGCACCAAGACCTGGATCACCAACGGCATCTACGGCACCTGTTTCGGCATTCTGGTCAAGACCGATCCCGGAGGCGCAGCCACGGCACCGCGGCATGAGCCTGTTCGTCTGCGAAAAGGGCGACGGCTTCACGGTTGGCCGCAAGCTGAAGAAGCTCGGCTATCGCTCCATCGACAGTGCGGAACTCGTCTTCGACAATTACCGCGTGCCGGCCACGCGGCTGGTCGGTGGCGAGGAAGGCCGCGGCTTCCAGCACACCGTCGGCGGACTGGAACTCGGTCGTATCAACGTCGCCGCCCGCGGCGTCGGCCTTGCCACTGGCGCCCTGAATGAGGCGCTGCGCTATGCGCAGCAGCGGCGGACCTTTGGAAAGCCGATCTGCCAGCACCAGGCCATCCAGCTGAAGCTGGCCGACATGGCCACCCGCGCCGAAGCTGCCAGGCTGCTGGTGGAACAGGCCGCACGCAAGTACGACACCGGCGTTCGCTGCGACCTCGAGGCCGGCATGGCCAAGCTCTTTGCATCGGAGGCCGCGGTCACCAACAGTCTCGACGCCATGCGGATCTTCGGCGGCTACAGCTACTCGGTAGATTTCGACGTCGAGCGCTATTACCGCGATGCGCCGCTGATGTGCATTGGCGAGGGCACCAACGAGATGCAGCGCATCATCATCTCGCGCCAGCTGGTCGAGAGGAATCCGGCGTGAAGCTGCCGCTGTCCGGCTTCAGGGTCCTGACCTTCGAGAACTTCGGTGCGGGCCCCTACGGGTCGATGTTTCTGGCCGACCTGGGTGCCGAGGTCATCAAGATCGAGAACCGTGCCCAGGGTGGCGACGCCACACGGGGCATGGGTCCGCTTCTCGGCGAGCACGACAGTCATTTCTTCCAGGCCTTCAACTACAACAAGAAAAGCGTTTGCCTGAACCTGAAGACAGAAGCAGGGCTCACGGCCTTCCGCAAGCTGGCCGCCACTGCCCAGGTCGTGCTCAACAACCTGCGAGGGGACCAGCCGGACAAGCTGGGCCTGACCTATGCGCATCTTGCCGACGTGAACCCCAGGCTGATCTGCGCGCACCTGTCAGCCTACGGCCGGGACAACGATCGCCAGGGCTGGCCGGGCTATGACTACCTGATGCAGGCCGAGGCGGGATTTCTGCATGTCACCGGCGAACCCGGCACGCCGCCGGCGCGCATGGGGCTGTCCATCGTCGACTACATGACCGGCATCACTACCGCGCTTGCGATCGTCGCGGCCCTGCTGGGCGTTGCGCGCGATGGCAAAGGTCACGACATCGACGTGAGCCTGTTCGACGTGGCCCTGCACCAGCTGACCTATCCAGGCGCCTGGTACCTGAATACAGGCATGGAAACCAGCCGCTTGCCGCGCAGCTCGCACCCGTCCGCCACCCCGGTACAACTGTTCCCCACGCAAGACGGCTGGATCTTCGTCATGTGCATGACCGAGAAGTTCTGGAGGAACCTGGTCACGGAAATTGGCCGCGAGGATCTCGCCGCCGACCCGCGATTCGCCACGATCACGGCGCGCCGCGAGAACCGCGCTGCGCTGACCGAGGCACTCGACCAGGTCTTCAAGGTGCAGGACACGAATCACTGGCTGGCTCGCCTCCGGCACCTGCTGCCAGCAGCCCCGGTACTCACGCTCCCGCAGGCACTCGACAATCCCTTTGCCCGGGAAATCGGCATGGTTCGTCCGCTGCCCCATCCGCTGCAGGATGAATTCCGCTCCCTCGCCAATCCTATCAAGCTCGACGGCGCGCGCCTGGGGCAGCGCACCGCGCCCGCCCTCGGGGCGGACACGGAAGCGTTGCTGCGGCAGGTCGGCTACGACGACGATGCGATTGCCACCCTGCACAGGGCCGGGGTCACCTGAGTCCCGGCCTTGCGGTCAGAACGAGTAACCGAGCGAGGTCACGATACTCCAGTCGTTCGACTTGGAGCCCTCGGGCGGTTCATTGTCGTAGCTGTCGTAGAGCGAGATCTCGAAGAAGAGGTCGCTGACGATCTCGTAACGGGCGTCGATCGAAGCCTCGCCGCGGACCCGGCCGCCGTCGCTAAGGCTCGGCAGCAGCGTCAGATTCACCTTAATGTCACGCTTGGGCGAGTCGTAACGAAACAGTCGATAGCCGGTGGTCAGCTGCGCCTCGAGGTTTTCCTGCTGGGTTCCATCGGAGCGATCTTCCTGCGACGCCGCCAGACCCACGCCGGCCCGCCATTCGCGACCCTGGTTCTGCACGAGGTAGCGCCCGTAGGTCGCGCCCAGCAAGGTGCGCAGGTCGACGCCGAGCTCCCTGTTCTTGGAGAATTCCAGGGTGTTTTCATAATAGTAGCGATTGGGCATGAATTTCTCGAACGTGCCGACCAGGGCCGAGCGCTGGCTGCCGGGCGCGTTCTCCTGGTTGGTCGTCTGCGCGTCGATCGATATGTCCCACTTGCGCTTGCTGTTGCGGGTGCCGATATTGCCCGACAGGTTGAACTGCTCAATGCTGCTGGCCTGGGTGAAGCTGTAGCCAAGGCTGATGGCGCCATCGAGCCGTTCGATCCAGCGGCCCTGTTCGAGGTAGGCCGCCCTGACGATATCCGCCATCCGCAGGTCTACGCCCGATCCGTCCCCGTCCCGGCCGATGGGCTCCAACCGGAGAACCGACTGCTGCGGTGCCGGCTCAGGCGACCGTCCGACGAGACGACTTCCGTCGGCCAGCTCGACCTGCAACACCTGGCCGGTGGAGACCGAGGCGATCTTGTCCCACTCGATGTAGATCGTGCCCATGTTGTCGGTCTTGAACTTGAGCTGGCCGTAGCTCAGTGCCTTGACCTCGCCCGTGATGTGATCGCCGTTGAGCAGCACGACCACGTCCGTCTTGTCGGCAAGGGCCAGTGGGGCAAGCAGGCCGAGTGCCATGGCAAGCAGCGTCGAGTGGGGCCTTGGGGAACGGGATGCAAGTCAGCATGATCTTCACCTGTACGAACTGGGCCCGTGCGTGCGCCCCTTCCCGCGGGAACACGCTGCAGGCCACGTCGGACGGAGATTCTACAATTCATGGCGCGCGAATTCCGGCTGCCGAGCCGCCCGCCGCCAGTCAGGGCGCGGGAGCCGGAGAAATCCATGAAACTGAGCGGTATACGCGTCATAGACCTGTCTGTCTTCCTGCCTGGACCCCACCTGAGCATGATGATGGCCGACCACGGTGCCGAGGTGATCAAGATCGAGGCGCCCGGGGAAGGAGACCCGGGCAGGCACATCGGCCTCGGCGAGGGCGGCCATACGACGTTCTTTCGCAACGCTAACCGTGGCAAGAAAAGTGTTGTGCTCAACCTCAAGGACCCGGCCGAGCGCGAAGCCCTGCTGGAACTCGCCAGGACGGCGGACGTGTTCATCGAGGCGTTCCGGCCGGGTGTCGTCAAACGCCTCGGCGTGGACTACGAGACCGTCTCATCACGCAATCCTCGCATCGTCTACGCGTCGATTTCCGCCTTTGGGCAAACGGGGCCGAACCGCGACCTGCCGGCCCATGATCTCGCGGTGGAGGCGCTGTCGGGGGTGCTGAGCATCAACCTGGGAAGCGACGACCAGCCGGCGATGCCCGGGATCCCAGCGGCCGACATGGCCGCGTCGCTGATGGCCTTCGGCGGCATCATGATGGCGCTGCTCGGGCGCGAGCGGACCGGCCGCGGCGACTACCTGGACATTTCCATGCAGGATTCGCTGATGGCCTGGCTGCCGAACGTGCTCGGCCCGGTGTTCGTGGAGAAACGGGCGCCCGTCGCCAAACATGAGCGGACCTGGGGCGGTGCCGCGTTCTATCGCATCTACCGCACGCGCGACGGCCGTCACGTCGTGCTTGGCGCCCAGGAGTTGAAATTCGTGCGCAACCTGCTGGGCGAACTCGGCCGACTGGACCTGGTCGAACTTGCGGAGCGCGGCCCAGGGCCGCACCAACAGCCGCTGGTGGACTACCTGCAGGCGCAGTTCGAGACACGCACCCAGGCCGAGTGGGTCGAGTGGTTCCGCGGACGCGACATCGGCTTTGCGCCGGTCCGCAACCTGCGCGAGGCCTTCGACGACGACCACGTGCGCGAGCGCGGCATGTTGCTGCTCGACCCCGAGGGCATCGAACACCTCGGCGTCCCGATCCGCTTCAAGGAAGAGCCGGGGCTGCCCCGGTTCGACGTGCCGTCGCAGGGACAGCACAACGATGCTGTGGTCGGAGCGTCGCGGCGGAAAGACCCTCAGGCCGATTGACAACCGCCCCTGGCATTGGGGCCGGCCAGGCCAGTTTTGGCCGGCCGTGCCGCGTCAGTGGTGGTGATGTCCACCGGGACCGTGCACGTGACCGTGCTCCAGTTCCACGCTGGTGGCGTCACGCACGCCGGACACCTCGACCTCGAAGTGCAGCGTCTGGCCGGCCAGTGGGTGGTTGGCATCGACCGTAACGACATCCGCAGCCACCTGAGTCACGACCACCAGTCGCGTGCCCTGCGGGCCCTGGGCCTGGAACTGCATGCCTGGGGCGAGCTCCTCCACCCCCTTGAAGGCCGTACGCGGCACTGCCTGCACCAGCTGCTCGTCGCGGGCACCGTAGCCCTGCTCGGGCTCCACGGTCACCGACAGCTTTTCCCCTGCCTCCTTGCCTTCCAGCGCATTCTCCAGGCCCGGAATGATGTTGCCAAAGCCGTGCAGATACGCCAGCGGGTCGTTGCCCGAGGAGGAATCGAGCACCGATCCTTCGCTGTTGGTCAGGGTGTAGTGGATCGAGACGACTTTCTCGTGGGCAATCTTCATGCGGCACTCCGCAGGCAGTGTTTGTGAATCGCAATGTTAGCGTCTACGGCTGGATTTCGCACGAATCCGGGAGGATTCTGCAGCGGAAACAGTCGACAAGCACCTGCCGAGGCACACGCCCGGATTGACGATGTCGGGCAGGTCCCAGGTGCTGTTCTGCGTTGACGACAGACCCGGGATCAGCACTCACGCTGGCGAGCCAAGTGCTAGAAGCGGTAGGAAACGTCCAGCTTCGCGGTCGTGCCAATCGGCTGCTCGAGGACCGTGACACCGCCCTGATCAATCTTCGTCTTCGCCTCGAGCAGGTTCTGCAATCGGACCTTGACGCTGAGCGATTCAGTCGGAAACCAGGAATAGATCAGGTCGAGTGAGTTGAATGGCTGCTCGTAAGCGTCGTCCGCACCATTACGGCCGGCGAAGAAAATGCGCTCGCCGTAGACACTGTAGGCCAACGAGGCGCTGTGGGCACCCCCTGGCGAGTCGTAGCCGAGTTGCAGGTTCGCCACGTACTGCGAGTGCCCGGTCATGCGGCGCTCTTGTTGGTCAGGTTGAGCGCAGAGCTGCCTATCGTGATTCTCGGAGTCCCTCTCCGTCGCGTTGCCAAGAGGACGAAATCCCTCGCTCCAACATTCACCGCTGAGGAACCCGCGGCCGTAGTCGCCCTCGAACTCGAGCCAGAGACTTCCGCCTTGTTCCGTTTACGAAGAACCGGCCGCTACGCGGGGAAGAATTCGATCGGCTTGGTGGTCGTGATCGCCTCGACGTCCTTGTCCTCGAAGCGGAACATGCGGATTCGCGCCACCAGCTTGCGCTCAAGCTCCGCATCGCCCAGTTCGCTCGACACGAGCCGGCAGTCGGTGATTTCGCCTGTAGGAGCGATCGTCAGCTGGATGACGACTTTACCCATCAACGCAGGATTATCTCGTAACGCCCTGTTATACAGAGCATAAATTGCGGACTTGTTACGGTCGAAAACCAGCTCGATCTCCTCCTGCGACCTTGACGCCTTCTTGCCGCTGCCGGATCGGGAAACGCCGTCGGCGGGGCCGGAGCCGCGCATCGCGGATCCGCCGCCCGAGCCACCGAAGGGCACCTGCATCTGGGTGGTGCCATGACCGTCGAGGTTGCCGGCCCCATACCCGAAGCCCTTGCTGACCGCAGCGGTGTTGATGCCGCCCGAAGCGGCTCCCGCCTTCGAAGTCACCAGGGAACGCTCCGCACGCGGGGGACCGTCGACGGTACCACTCGTGTTCGCGACCGTCTCGAGCTTGTCGGGCGTGACCTCGAACTGGTCCCGCAGGTCAGCCAATTCGTCCACGAAGGGCAGCAATCCGGCCTGCGCAGCCTTCTTGCGCGCCTGCTGCGTACGGTCGAGGTCCGGGGCAGGCTTCGGTCGCTCATCCACCTTGCTCGGCTCCTGGGCAATCGGCTCCGGGACCTTCTCAGCCTCGGGCTCAGGCGTCTCGACGGCAGGGGGTGGTGGCGGCAGCGGCGTTGCGCGCTCGAGCACCAGCTTGGCCAGTCGCGGTGGAATTGGCGGCGGCACATCGATCCCACGTTCCGGCGCCGGCAGGAACGGCATGATGACCGACAGTGCCAGCACCACCGCCAGGCAGGTCAGCAGGATCCGCCGGAAGCGATTGCGCTCCTCCGGCGGGGTGACCCACGGCAGGTCGAAACTGCGGTAGAACGTTGCGACGGCAGCCGTCACTCCGGCTTCTCCTCGTTCATGCGCCGGCCGCCGTAGCAGCCATCGCCTCTTCCTTCTGCAGCACGGCGAGCGACAGCTGGCCGTAGTCCGCGTCGGTACAGGTCGCCATGACCTTCTTCAGGACCCGGTAGGGCACGTCGCGATCGCCCAGAATGGTGATTTCGCGCGCCGACAGATCAGCGGCCGCCGCACGGACCAGGGCGCGGTCCGTCTGCGCTTTCAACGCGACTTTCAGCGGCGTGATGATCACCCCGTCCGCCGCGTCGACATCGGCGACCGATACAACCGGCGAACCCTGAACCAGGACCTGCTCGGTCGTCACCATGACGACGACGGTGTCGCGCGGCTTCTCCAGCGCGACGGACTCCGGCAGCGTCAGCGCCTTGGGCGGCTCCAGCGTCTGCACTTCCGCCGAGTTGACCAGCAGGAAGAACACCAGGATGGTGAAGATGTCCATCAGCGAGACCAGGTTCAACGACGAGGGCTTGCGGTTCCTGGCGTAGTGCCGGGCCATCCGCTTGGCGCGCGTGGACGTGCTCATGTCGGCGCGTCCCCGATCGAGATGTCCGGGAACAGCTCGACCTGCACCAGGCTGCCGTCCACGAGTGTCGTATCGACGCGTACTGCGTCCATGACCTGCACCACGGTGTCATAGGAAATGTCCGGCTCGAGCAGGATCGTCACGGCGCTGGCGTCGGGAAAGCGGGTCTTGACCTCGTCGCGCAGGAAGATGGACAAGGCCTCGAGGTCCTGGCCCGCCTCATTGACGGGAAACGCTCGCAACATGCCGGTACCACGGTCGGCGACCTGCAGCTCGGCCTGGCGCACGATGATCTCGAGGTTGAGCAGCTGTACCGTCTCCGGCACAGCCTCGGTCGAGCTTGGCAGGTTCAGCTCGAGGATCGTCAGGCGCGAGAACACCGCCGTAATCAGCAGGAACGGCACGAGCACGACCATCAAATTCATGAAGGCCGTGATATTGAGCTCCGCCGCATCCTTTCGGCGGTGGCGGCGGGAGGCGCGGGAGATCAGGCTCACGCAGGCTCCTGGCGCCGCTCGACCACGGTGTTCAGGAACTTCACCGAGGCCATTTCCAGGCTATCGACGATCTCGGTGGTCTTCGACTGCAGCAGCGAGTGCAGCAGCAGCAGCGGAATGGCCACGATCAGGCCGAAGGCCGTCGTGTTCATGGCCACTGAAATCGAGGCGGACAGCAGGTCGGCCTTCTCGGCCGGATTCGCGTTCGCAACTGCCTGGAAAGCCTGGATCAGGCCGATGATCGTGCCGAGCAGGCCAAGCAGCGTGGCGATGTTGGCGAAGCTCGACAGGTAGTGTGTACGCTTTTCAAGGCGCGGCACCACTTCCATCATGCTTTCCTCCATGGCCTTCTCGACGTCGTCGCGGCGACGCGCGCTCTGCACGCGAGCGAGCCCGTAGCTGAGGATCTGACCGATCGCACTGCCCGAATCGACAGTCGCCGCGGCCGCCTTGCGGTAATCGCCCTGCGACAGGAACGGCGACACCTCGGCCCAGATGCGCTTGTTCCCCGACGCGGTGCGCGTGAGGTAAAGGTAACGCTCGATGGCCACGGCCGCGCCGAGTGCGGCGACGATGGCGATCGGGTACATGAAAGTCCCTCCATCCTGGAAGAACTTGACGATCGTGCCTGCGGTATCCATGGGATCTCCCTCGGGATGGTTCCTGCTATGCAAAAGGTGCTACGGGGCGGGCTTGACTGCCGTGACGGGTGTCTCGGCCTCGACGTTTGGGGTGGAATCGAGCGCGCGGAAGTAACTGATTTCACGCCCGAAGACCTCCCGATCGACCGGCGTCAAGACCTCGTCGATCAGGCTGTTGAGCGGCTTGCCGCCGAGATCGCCAAGATCGGCGCGCTTCCACGGGACAACGTACATGACCTTGGGCAGCTCGCGGTTGCCGGTGATGGCGGTGCTTTCGAGTTCCAGCCGGTCCATGGTCCGGGTCCCGGTTTTCCTGTCCCTGGATTCCGCGGCCGGGCGCGGGTCCGCCGGGGTCGGCTTGGCGTCTTCCGCTGCGGCGGCCACGACCCACCCCAACGCGAGCAAGGCCAACGTGGCTGCCATCTGCTTCATGGGTTTACTCCTGCACGCCCGGCGCTGCCGCCGGCGCGAATTGAAACCTCACGGATCCAGTTCGCCACCTGGGCGTCTGGCTCGGCCAGGGTAGCCTGGTAGCTCTGGTACTGTTCAAGGGCTGCCGCAGGCTGCTGCAGGTAAAGATCGAGCAGCACCCCCAGGTTCAGCAGTGCTGGCCCGTAGACCGGATCTGCTGTCAACGCGCTGCGATAGGCCTGCTCGGCCAGGGTGAAGCGGCCGGTGCTTCGGTACGCCAGGCCCAGGCCGGTCAAGGCCGGGGCGCCGCTTCCTGCCTCCAGCGCCAGCGTGAAAGCTTGCTCCGCCTCTGCCCAATTCCCGCTGTCCGCCAGGGCCAGTGCCTCCGCAAGGGTTCCTTCAGCCGAGGCTGCGGCCGGGGCCTCCCGCCTGGCGTAGCGGGCCGGCTTCAATTCGGCCAATGCCGCAAAGCTCCGCCTTACCGGCTCGTCGAACAGTTCCTGGGCCGCGCGGGCCGCGTTCACTTCGTGCAGCTCGATCGCGCGTTCCTCGAAAGGATAGGCCTGCTCCTCCAGCAGCAGGTCGTACTGCTCGAGTTCGTCGTCCTTGAGGTTACGCGGCCGCTCGGATGCCAGCAGGTCGCTGGCCAGGTGCCGATAGAGTTCCGCCGTCTCGAAGGTGGCGGCCGTGGTCACTTCGGCGATGCCGTAGTCTGCCGCAGCCTGGTACGCGGCCAGTGCCTTTTCCATGGCAGCCCGTTTCGCCTTGAGTGTCTTCGACAGCGGCGCGTCGAGCTTGACCGACTCGAACGCCAGCCGTGCCGGCACGGCCAGCTCGAGCGAGGCTCGTGCGGCCAGTAGCTTGCTCGAGTCACTGCGACCGTCCACGGCGCCGGCATCCGCCGCAACGATGTCGCGCAACCAGCGCTCACGACCGGCGGTGTCGCCCGCCGCCGCAGCCATGTCTGCGAGCTTGAGCCTGACGCCCATGGCTTCATCAAGCGGTTGCGGATACCGCTCCACGAAACGGGACCAGGTGGAGGCTGCGCGCGCCATGTCGCCACCCTGCTCGTACAGGCCCGCCGCCTCGACCAGCGCGGCGCGGCGCACGTCACCGGTCTCGCCGGAAGACTCGGCTATCAACTCGAATTCTGCTGCGGCCTGCAGCGGCTGGCCTGCCTCGCCATAGGCCAGTGCCAGGCTCTTGGGCACGCTCGCGGCCAGCGGATTGTCCGGGTAGTCGCGACGGAATGCCTCCAGCACCGGAATTGCGCGCTGCCACTGCTGTTCGCGAATCAACAGGGCTGCGGCATCGAACTGCGCGGTCGCGCGAATCGGCGACTCCGGCGCCAGGGACGCCACCCGGAGGAAGTCCGAGACCGCACCGTCTGCATCGCCAGCCAGCTGCTTGGCCTCGCCTTGCTTGTAGACCGCAGCGGCCAGGCGCTCCGAGATCGTGCTGTGGCCGGCATCGTCCGCAGGCAGCCGGGTCAGGACCTCCTGGTAGGCAGCCTCGGCCTCTGCATAGCGCTCGAGTTCGAACGCCGAGTCCGCGACCACGTTCCAGGCGGTGCGCTGGCCGGCCGCATCCAGCGGCGGACTGTGCATCGCCGCGAGCGTCGCGACCGAGCCGGCTCGCTCGTAGTCCTTCAGGTTGAAAAGCTGCTGGGCTGAGCGCAGGCGCACCGGACCGACTTCGGGGTGCCCCGGGAAGGCGTCGACGAACTTCAGGGAACTTTCGATGCCGGCGAGGTGCCAAGCGGCGCGCGAGTCGCCCGACAGCGCAGCCTCGTACTTGTCGTAGGACACCAGCGCCGCGTAGCCGGCCCTGGCGGACTGCCCACCCAGCGGATAGGAATAGGCCGTCCGTTCGTATTCCAGCGCCGCCGTCCTGAAGTCCCCGCTTTCGTACAGGGTGTCGGCGAGAAGATAGTTGGTCTCGGCCGAGTCGGGATCATCGGGGAAGGACTCCAGGTATTGCCGATACCAGCCCGCTGCCTGCTCATAGTCCGAGCGCTTGCCGGAAGCCTGCGCGAGCGCGTGGTGATAACGGGCAACGTCCTGCAGGTTGGACTTCAGCTCGAGCGCGACTTCCGGCGCTTCGGACCGCGCACGATCCCGCCAGAAGACGCCGTCGAAGCGATACTGGCGGATGAATTCGCGCTTGCCTTCCAGTGCCAGGTCTGCGAAGCCGCCCTTGAGGTAGGCGTCGATGGCGCGTTCCTGGAGACCCGGGGCCCGACGGTGCGCCGGGTCGCGTTGCACAAAGGCGCGGTACGTGTCGGCGGCGTCGGTATAGCGCTCCTTTTCGACCAGCATGTCGCCGAGCGAGGCATAGAGCAGCCATGCATAGCCAGGCTGGCCATGGCTGGAAACAGCGGCATCCAGCGAGGCCGCGGCGTCGAGCCCGGCGAACTGGATGGACAACGCGCGCATCGTGTCCGCCACCACCTCGCGGTCCGCTCGCGGCAAGGTGTCGAACGCCACGGCCCCGTCCTCCACGTCGGGATCGGCCAGCTTGCGGTCCAGCAGCGTCAGGAAGGACTGCGCGCTCTGCTCCGTGGCCGACTGCTTGAACAGCGACCAGCCGTGCTTGTAGAGAGACTGTTCGTAGAATTCCGAGGCCGGCCCGATCTGGATTACGGCTGCGTAGGCAGTCTCGGCCTCGCGCCAGCGCTGGCTGCTGAAGAGCAACTCTCCCCGCCGGAATTGCGCCTCACCGACGTGCAGGCTGCCGGGATAACGCGCCACCATCTCGTCCAGGTAGGCAAGCGCCTTCACGGGATCGCCTTCCGCCTCCCAGGCCCGCGACAGCTGGTAGAGGACGGCATCGCTGCGGGGATAGTCGGGCTGCTCGGCGAGCAGCCGTGCATAGATGTCGATCGCCGCCCGCGTCTCGGCCGATCCGGCCCCCTGCACCGGCGTCTCGCCGCGCGCCGCCTCGCCGGCATCCAGCTCGAGATCGCCAAGCCGACGCAGTGCTTCCGTCCTGAGCGCCGGATCCCCACCCTCGAGCTCGAGGAAACGGCGATACAACTGGCGCGTGCGGTCCGCGTCGGGCAGCACCCTCTCACCCGGCCGGATGTCCGGCGGAGCCCGCCGCAGGTCTTTCAGGGTCGGCTCTTGATCGGCCGCGAAGCTCATGGCCGCGACCATCAGCGCGAGGATCGCCAGGGCACCACGCCGGATCATGGTGACACTCCGCCAGCCGGTGCCACGGTAGCGGCCGTAGCCCGGTCGTACAGGGCCGCCAGCGCATAGCCCGCCTGCACCGAGTACTCGGCCAGACGTGCCTTCTGCGCCTCCAGTTCCCCGACTGCAAGCGATGCCAGGTACTCGCCCTGGCGTAGCCGCGCGGCCGCGACGCGCTGCACGAGGTCCCCCAGTCGCGGCTGCAGGCTGGCAATGCGCGCGGTGAACTCCTCGTTGCGCTCGGGCACCGCTGCCATGGCCTCCGTCACTGCCCGGTAGCGCGTACGCGTGTCGAACAGCTGCGCGTCAAGTTCACGCAGGCCACGACCGGTACGCCATGCGCGCTCCCTGCCGTCTGACTGCAACCGCCAGTTCAGCACTCCCCGGGCGAGACGCGCCTTGTCGCGCGCATCGTCGAGGCCTGGATCTTCTGGCCTTGCGGCAAGGTCAGCCTCCACTCCCTCGATCAGACCCAGCATCCGCAGCTCGTCGCCGCTGGCCAGCGCGGACCAGTCACCCGCGTCGAGCGCGCCGTCGAGTCGCGCGTGGAGCGAGTCGCGGCGGACATCCATCGCCTCGATGTCGACCTGGGCGAGACGTTCGGCCGCGGCCGGCACTCGTTGATCGAATGCCTGGCGTCGCGCCTCGACCATCGCCGCGAACACGTCGAGGTTCTCGGACCAGTGCGCCAGGTTGCCGTCCAGGAAGTCGAGCGCACGATAGTGCTTCAACGCCTCCTGGAATTCGTTGCCGGCCAGCAGGTGATACAGGTAACGCGACTCCGGCGCATCGGGCAGCGTGGCGAGCTGCCAGAACCAGCCTTGGTGGTCGCCACGGTCCGAGGCCAGGACCGCCTCCAGCATGCGCCCGGACCGGATGGCCTCGATGGACTCGTCGAGGCGTCGGGTCTCTTCGTCGTAGGCCACGACGGCCGACTCATAGTATTCGGCTGCCTGGCGGTCAGCCGACAGCCTGGCGTAGGCATAGGGCACCGCGAGATAGGACTCCTGCACCGCGGCATCGAGCAGGTTGCGACCCCGCAGCTCGCTCCACGGTGCCAGTGAATCCGCGTACTTCTGCTCGGCTGCATCGGCCCAGCCTGCTCCAAGCAAAGCCTTGCTCGACTGCGGCCCGGTCAGCCGGACCCGCTCGAGCGCGATTCGCGCGCTGGCCGGCTCCCCCGCCTGCAGGTAGGCATATCCCAGCGCAACATTCGCCTTGTCTCGCAGCGACTTCAGCTCCTCGGTGGTCGCCTCCAGCCGTCCCGCTGCATCGAGCAGGGCGAGACCCTGGGGGACGCGGCCCGCGCGAACGAGCGCCACGCCGAGATTGAAGCGGCCGTAGGCCTGCCAGTCTGCAGGGCCGCTCCAGCCCTCGAGTTCCGCGACTGCCTCATCGTAGCGACCCCGGTACATCAGGCCCTGCGCCAACAGCAGTTTCCGCTCCGCAGCCATGGCCACGGGCAGGCTGTCGCCGGCGCTGCGCAGCGCGTCGCCCGACTCGTCGTAGTAACCGCGTGCATACATGACCTTGCCGAGGTGGAACCAGGCCCGGTCGCGCACCGCCGGTGGCGTGGCCGGGTCGTCGAGCAGACGCCTGAATATCGAGGCCGCCCGAGTATGCTGCCCGAATGACAGGTACAGCCCGCCGAGCAGCAATTCGGCGTCGGCGGCATGCGGTCGCATGTGCCCCTGCGCCGTGTAGGCCTCCGCCCGCACGATGGCCTCGAAATAGTCGTCCTGGAAGAAATAGAACAACGTGTCGCCATAGTGCAGGTCCAGCACCGGCACCGGCGCGAGGCCGTCAGGGGAATAATCGGCACGCAGGTCCGGAGCCGCGACGGCAAGCGTCACGCCCAGGGCAACCATTGGCGCGAGCGCCGCACGCACGCGGCTACTCCCACTCCTTCACGACGAATTCAGGCTGCAGCTGGCGCGCCCGGTCGCTGATCTTCAGTTCGACGTACTTGGCGCCGACCCCCTTGTTCAACTCGAGTGTCGCGCCGCGCTTGTAGTCCCGCTCATGCGGCCCCTTGCCAGTAAAGAAGGCCGTCATCTCGTGCTTGCCCGCCCTGAGGTTGCCGAGCCAGACGCGATGCACGCCGCCGCGCAGCAGCGCCTCGGCTTCCCGCTGGGTATAGAGGTAGTTGGTGACTTCCTTGCCGTCCAGCAGGACCTTCACCGAGTCGAGCGCAAAGAACGTCCCGACGTCCATGGAGACGAAGACGGCGACCTGCGTATTGGCAGGAAACAGCAGTTCTTCCTCGAGCATGAACAGGTCGCGGTTGAGATCAACGACTTCCTGCTTGAGCGATTGCACTTCCGCGTCGAGTCCCTGGAAGGATGGCTGCGTCGCATCCTGCGGCGCCGCTGCGTCGTCGGCCAGGGCTGCCACGCAGATCACGACGGCAAGCAGGCAGGCGACTACCACCGACCAACGACGGTGCGTCGCACGTGTCCCTTCGGGCCCGCGTCTGCGCCTGTCTGCGGCAAACCAGGCCTGGGCAATTCCCGGACTGTCTATGGACATTTAGGACTCCCTATTCATCCAGCAACATGCGCAACTGGCCGAGCATCTCACTCTCGCCGCGCGCGTCGAGTTCGCCGTAGGCGTAGCGCAGCACTCCCGAGCGGTCGATGAGCAGCGTGGTCGGCAGGGACTCCAGGCGGTAAGCCTTGCTCACGGACTTGCCCGAGTCGAGCAGCTGTGGAAAACCCGCGCCCATGGCGGCCGCGACGGATCGCGCCGTGTCAGGCTGCTCGTCGACCGTCACGCCCAGGATCTTCATTCCCGCGTTGCCGTAAACGCCGCTCAAGCCTTGCAGGCGCTCCATTTCGCGTCGGCATCCGCCGCACCAGCTGGCCCAGAAGACCACCGCGACCACCTCGCCACGGTACTCGGACAGTCGGTAGTTGTATCCGTCGAGCGCCTTGAGCGCGAAATCGGGCGCAAGCCCGGGCGCCTCCGCCGCGGCAGTCACCGGGCAGGGCCCGGCTAGGCCGAGGGCCAGCCCGGCAAGCAATGCATACGCCAGTCGACACGAGTTCGTAGACATTCCGTAAAACTGCCATAGCTGCAGCCGCAGCGGATGCGAGGCATGTCGCGGTTCGGCGACGCGGGCCGGCGATGGGTCGCGATGGAGCGGTGCGTCACAGCGCCGGTCGCCGCCGGAAGGCGCCGGTATCCCGCCGCGGACGTCCAGCTTAGATCAGACGATCCGGCCGTTAACGACCGGATTGAATGCGATCAGGCTGTCCTGAAGCGAGCTGGCGCCAAGCCCGTTTACCGGGAACAAGGATGAGAACTGACCCTGCTCGCCGTGCAGCGCCAGGTAGTTCAGCACCACCGTTTCCACCAGCAGGTTGACGTTATTGGCGGCCGGCGTGGATGAAGTCTCTACCGAACCATCTGCGCGGAACCAGCCGATCTGCTGGTGCTGGTCGGGCGGGCGACCATCCCCGGCGTATAGCTGTGGCCGGCCACGTGGGTTATAGACCAGGAAGAAGGACGCCGCCGTCTGCTGATTGTCGCTGGTCCACATGAACTTTCCCCGGCCGTCGGCCGAGTTGTCCACCTGTCCGTTGGCCGACAGCGAGCCGTCGCTGAACACGTACAACATCAACGGCACGCCGCGCCGCGCCGCATATTCGAGGCAGGCTCCCATGCAGCGGCCCGCGCGGAAATCCCTGAGCTCGCCGGTCGCCCGGCCCTGCCCGTGATAGTCGTAGCCGCCCATGGTGATCGTTCCGGCGCCGGCAAAGCCATTGACCACCAGCTTCATGACGGCCGCCGTCTTGCGGAATTCGGCATCGCCGTCGAACTCGGCGCGGCTGAAGATGCCGCTTCCGCCGACGATGTCGGGGTCGAGCTCCGGGTTCAGGGCCGACGGGTCGCCATAGCGGTCGGTCAGGTCGGCCGCCTTGACGTAGTTGCAGCGCACCAGGTCCTTGATCACGGCATCCCGGGTGATGCCGGTGTCGACCCGCCCCAGTTTGCGGTCTGACAGACGCTGGATCGACTCCATGACAGCCACCGCATCGTCCTGGTCGAGCAGGCCCACCAGCTTGCCGGTATCGACCAGGCCCGTGACATCGCTGGTCCGGTCGATCTTGGTCGGACGGACGGCAGGGTCGACCAGCCCGGCTGGCGCCATCGAGTTGCCGCCAGACTCCGAGCTGCGCGATCCGACCAGCGTCAGCAACTCGCCGTCCGCGCCCGCGCGGAAGATGCCGTACATGGGGTTGTGCGGATTGTTGCCGGTATCGTTCTCCGAGCGCGCCGGGATGATCGCCCCGTTGATTCCCGCTGCGGTGAGCGGCGACACGCGGTCGATGATGCCGCGGAGGAAGGCGCTGTCGGAATGAAAGCGAAGCCCCAGCTGTTCGTCGATCCAGTTGTTGCTGGCGCTGCCGGCATTGGGCGCATCCGGGACCATGTCGCCCGGCAGGCCGAGCTTGGCGTAGCCCGCGGCGCTCAGGAAGTCGAGCTGCCCGCCGCGGCCGCCCACCAGCACATTGGAACCGACCATGTTGGCGCCGCCGGCCAGGTCGATGCAGATGAACGGGATCTTTCCGGCTCCCTGCACGGCAATACCGCAGCTCTGCTTGAGCGCCTCGAGGTCGGCGGACAGCGCTGCCTCGGCCGCCCTTGGGTTGGCGAACAGACCAAGCACGCTCGGGGCGATGACCGTTGCTGCGCCACTCATCAGGCCCTGGGAGATGAACTGCCGTCGCGTGACCGGCATCGGGTGGTCCGGATGCCTCAGCGGCTCGTCCGGATGAAGGGCTCCGCGCCTGCGTTTCCTGAACATTCCCTGTGTCCTTAGATGACTTGGGTTGAATGACCCGCTACTGCAGCAGCGTGCTGGCGCCGCCGATCACCGCGGCGCAGCTGGCCTTGACCACGGTTGTCGTACGACTTGAATCACAGCCCGCACCGCAGGCCGTGAGCCGGCCGATCAGGCCGTCGAGCTCAGCTCGAACCTCGCCGGACGCTGGCTGGGTGGAAAGTCCGGTGCCGATGGCCCGGGTGACCAGCGGAACGACGATGAGGTCGCGTTCCGCTGCCGTGTCAAAGGCCTGTCCTGCCGGTGCGGAGAAGTCGAAACCCGGGAAGTAGGCGCTGCGGCGCGCCGGGTCATCCACCAGCGAATTGCAGTACTCGATGGCGAGCTGGGCGACGCCGACCTGGTGTGCGGACAGGAAGCCGTCGATGTTCTCGACCGTCGGCAACTGTTCGCGCACGCGTTCGTAGGTCTCGGCCACCGCCGGATCGCTACGCGGCACCCCGGTCATCGTGGCCATCGAGGCGGCGATTTCATCGAAGGTCCGCAATCCAATCGCGGGTAGCGGCACGCCGTCCGGTGGCGAGGGCGGCACCAGCGGTGCGGGCTCGGTGCGCACGTTGGTCTGGTCGCCAAGTTGCTCGAAAGTCAGGAAGAACTGGTCGAGCGCTGGCCCCTTGTCGAGGGCGATGATGGTCCCGACACCGGAGAGCGGAAAGCCGCCGGCCGGGTCGTAGCCGCTCGCATTGACCACCACGTCAAGCGGCACGTAGGCCTGGCCGACCTTTGCCTCGGCGCCATTGATGCCGATCCGCATGCCGCGGATGCGCAAGCCATCCGGACTCACCGTATCGTCGAGGCTGATGAAGACCGGCTTGTCGAACAGGTATGAATAGCTGTCGAACTGGCTGACCTCGAACATGACGTAGGACTGCGGCACGTCCACGAGGTGGGCGACGCTGAACAGCAGGTAGAAGCGCTCGCCGACGCCGGCGTCGAAATTTTGCTGGACCTGCCCGGCAGAGAGCGCGCGGTTGTGAACCGCCGCCAGGCGGATCACGCCCTGCCACTGCCGGTCACTCGACACCTCGTTTCCCAGCACCAGTGCAAAGGTGTCGTTCCAGTCCGCGAGCGTGCCGCCGGCCTGTGGGTCCCCCGCGCTGACCAGGGCGCCGTTCACGTACAGCTTGCGGCCGTCTACCGGGTCATAGGTCGCGACAACGTGCTGCAAGGTGGCCTGCAGCACCTCCTCCGCCGAGGGCGTGGACAAGCTCGGGCGAACCGTTCGCACCCGTAGTGCTGCTGCGATGAAAGAAGTCGTAGTCGTACATCGTCTGGCCAAGCGTGAAGTTACGGGTGGTCGTGCCTCCGGAGTAGCCGACGATGAAGGCGTTCTCCTGCACGACGTTGGCCGGCGCAACCCAGGCCTCGATCGAGTACTCGCCGCTGGCCGTGATCAGGTCGTGCAGCTTGCGGCTGGACGAAGTCGGCCCCTGCAGCTTGCCGGCGCGCACGTTCACGCCCCAGCCGCCGACCCAGGCTACGTCGCCGCTCATGTTCAGGTTCAGGGCGGGCTCGACGCCGCTGGTGTCGTAGGCGATCGTGCCGGTGCCGGTCTTGAACTCGTACAAGGCCACCAGCGCGCTGTCATGGCGGCTACCGCCACTGGCGACGGTGCCGTCGTAGAGCGCCAGGGCCTTCGACAGCACCAGGCTCGCGTCGATCTGACTGAGCGGGATCTGGTCCGCAAAGCTGCGGATCGCCTGCTCCATCTCCGCCGCGTTCTGCGAGCAATCGCTCCAGCAATTGTGGAATTCGTTGCGCAACCTGAGGACCAGGCGGGACTCCTCGGGCACGTCCAGATTGATCCTCGGCCGGGCCGCCGCGTAGGCGATGTCCGGATCGCTCTCCGCGAAGAACGGCGACTGTGGCGTCGTGGCTGCCGAGGAATGGCAGCGGGAACAGTACTCGACCAGGACCGGATGCACCGTCGAGGCAAAGGCGCCGGAGTCTGCCGGAAACGACTTGGTCGCACCGACTTCACGCAGTGGCGGCGCGATGAGCTGGATTTCCCGCGTCCCTCCCAGCGTGGCACCGGCCCAGTTCCGAATCCACACGGTCAGCTGGTCTGCGCAGGCGGAGTCGTTGGCCAGCCAGCAATTGTGGCCGCCACCGACCTTGCCGACCATCAACGAGCCACCAGGATCGGCCAGCGTCACCACGGTGTTGGCGGCCTGGTATGCGAGATTGATGTCGTCTCCGCGGACGAACTGCGGGGATTGCCCACCGGCCCCGTGGCAGGAGCCGCAACGGTTCGATCCGTTGAGGTTGTCCCACACGTTGATCTTGAAAGCCTGCACGTCCTGGCTGGCCGGCGGCGGCCCCTGGTAACCCGCGGGCAACGGCGTAGAGATCACCGGGTTCTGCTCGGTGGCGGCACCGCCCCCGCAGGCTGCCACGAAGACGGCCAGCGCCGCGACCGGAAACGCCGCGCGCGCGCTGCCAAGTAGACGGATCAGCTTGCCTGTCATGTCCGTCTCCTCATTCGCCCTGGCAGTAGGCTGCCGACTCGGCAAAGACCTGCTTCAGCTTGTAGCCCCCGGAACGGAACGAGGCGACCATGGAGCCCACCTGGGCACGGTCGGCCGAGTCGTTGGGCGGGCGCAGGCATACCGTCCGGAAGACCTTTTCCACCTGGCAGCTGGCGAATGCTTCGCTGTTGCCCAGCTCCGCACCCAGCGAACTGGCGCCGGCGCCGGTGCCTGGCAAGGTCGCGTCCCAGCCGAGCAGCGCGTTCTGGCCGTAGCGCCAGTAGTTCTGCCAGCGGTCATCAGGCGTTACGTAGCCAGGCTTGAAGGTCTCGGCGTTGTTGTAGTACTTCGGCCGCACCGCTCCGCCGCTATAGACCAAGCGTCCCTGGGCCTCGTCGTAGTCGTAGTTGGCGAAGGCCTGGGCCATCGGGTCCATCCCCGAGTGGCATCCCACGCAGTTGTTCAGGAACAGTCGGCTGTCACCACCCGGGCTGCGGCTGACGTCCTGGCGAATGCGGTCGGTTGGCCGAGAGGTGTCCTGAATCTCCTCGAGGTCGCGGCAGAGGTGATTCAGCACCGTGAACCGGAACATCGCGCGGTTGGTGCCGGCGACGAAGAATGCCTGGGCGGCAGCGCGCGTGGTCATGACGCCGGCGGCCGCCTGTGGCGGCAGGCCGTAGGTCGCCGATTGGGTGCTCCGCACCAGATCCGCCTTCAGGTCGACATGCTGCCGCTCCATTTGCTCGTAGTGATCGTTGCCGGACGGCGAGACTGCCGGCAGACCGAGACTGCTGCGGCCGACATAGAGCACGTCCTCGGACAGCAGACCGTTCATCGGGACGTCGTCGCGGACCATGCCGATGAACGTGGCGGTGTAGTCGTTGAGCGGCGCAAACACGGTGCGGTCGCGATTGGTCCACGGCGTGGCCAGGTTCTTGAGCGTCACCGAGTAGAAGTACGGGCTCTCCATCGCCAGGTACGCAGCCTGGGTAATCCGGCCGGCGGCAATTTCGGTTTCCATCGACCCGAGGACCGTGTCATCGGGCGGGACGCCCGCGATGCGGTCGTGGATGCGCCTGGCCTGTTCGCGCGGCCCGGCCTCCGCCATTCCGGCCAGCAGCATCGCAGCTACCAGCGCCGTCAATGTGCAGCGGGTCGCGTTTGATAACTGCCTGCGTCGATCGAATTCCATTTCTGTGCTCCACACACGCCCGGTGATGCGAGGTCGGGGCCGACTATATCGGCGCGATTCAGTGCCGGTAATGTCTCCAAACAGCGACATCCCGCGTCTGCGTGCAAAGGCTAGTCTCGTTCAGCATGGAATCGCGCGTGTGCACCGCGCACGAACCGGAGCAGAGGACCAATGAAGGACGGAAAGTGTGACGCAGGTGGCGATTCGGCGGGCCCTCGCGGCAACCGCTGCACCGGCCTGGGCTCGCGTGCGACGCGGTTCACGTTTCCGGCGATTGGCGTCATTTTCTTCGTGGCCACGATCGGCGCATGCAGCAGTGGCGGCCAGGGTAACGTCAACATCGGCAGCGGACAGGCCGCCGACCCCATCGTCCTGGACTTTCCGATTGCCTACGTACAGCGTGCACTGCCAACCGGTGACGAGGACCTGCGCGAACTGCGGACCTTCCAGGGAGGCGCGGATGTCTGGTTGCGCGATCGCGCGGCGCCCGCCGCAATGGAGCGAAACCTCACGGCCGGCATCACCAACGGTGAATGGGACGTGCGCGACCTCGACGTGTCCTTCGATGGAAGCAAGCTCGTGTTCGCGATGCGTGCGCCACTGATCGAGGGTGCGCAGGAAAGCGAGCAGCCAACCTGGAATATATATGAGTACGACCACAGCACAGGTTCGCTACGGCGGGTGATCGCCTCCGACCTCGTCGCCGAGGAAGGTCACGACGTAGCACCACACTACCTGCCAGACGGCCGCATCGTGTTTGCATCGAGCCGCCAGCGCCAGTCGAGAGGGACGCTCACTGACGAGGGCAAGCCACAGTTTTCCGCACTCGATGAGGACCGCAACGAGTGGGCCTTCGTGCTGCACGTGATGAACGCAGACGGCAGCAGCATCCGGCAGATCTCCTTCAACCAGAGCCACGACCTCGATCCGTCGGTCCTGCCGGATGGGCGCATCGTCTTCTCGCGCTGGGACAATGCCTCGGGCAGCGCGATGAACCTTTATGCCGTCCGGCCGGACGGCAGCGGCCTCGAACTGCTTTACGGCGCCAACAGCCACAATAGCGGATCCGGCAACTCGACCATCCAGTTCACCACGCCCCGTGCACGACCGGACGGGAAGGTGGTGAGCCTCATCCGGCCCTTCGGCGACACGGAGCTTGGCGGCGACCCCGTGGCCATCGACACCGGCACCTATGTCGAGAATGCACAGCCGACGCTGGCAAGCGCCGGTCTTGCCGGACCGGCCCAGGTACGCCTGACGTCGAATGACGTCCGCACCGTTCCGGGTCCGTCGCCGGGCGGTCGCTATGCCGCGGCCTATCCGCTGTGGGACGGCACCGACCGGCTGCTGGTCAGCTGGTCGCTGTGCCGGGTTGTCGAGCAGGGGCGGATACAGCCCTGCACCAGTGAGCGCCTCACCAACCCGGCGAACACGTCCGCAGCACCGCTTTACGGGATATTCATCTGGGATCCGCGCGACAGCACGCAACGGCCGGTTTTCGAGCCGGTGGAAGGCGTGATGTTCACCGACGTGGCGGCGCTGGAGCCGCGCTCGCCGCTGCCGCCGGTAATCCTGGATGCCGTTGCCGGCGTCGATTACGACAGCGAGCTGGCGACTGAGAACGTCGGCGTCCTCCACATCCGCAGCGTCTACGACCTCGATGGTGTCGACGCGGCGCCTGGTGGCATCGCAGCGCTTCGCGACCCGGCCCTCGCTACTGCCGACCAGAGGCCGGCGCGTTTCCTGCGCATCGAAAAGGCGGTTGGCATTCCTGACGACGAAGTGCGTGATTTTCGCGGCACGGCATTTGGGGCGGCGGGCGGACTCGGCATGCGGGAGATTCTGGCCTATGCGCCGATTGAGCCGGACGGGTCGGTGATGGTGAAGGTGCCGGCCGGCGTGCCTTTCGCAGTGAGCGTGACCGATCGTGATGGTCGGCGCATCTCGCCGCGCCATCTCAACTGGTTGCAGCTGCGGGCCGGTGAGACCCGGACCTGCGACGGCTGCCACGTCCCGGCGGCAGCCCAGGCTGCGGTTCCCGCGCTATCGCACGGCCGCAGCGAGCTGTTTGCCTCGGTCAATCCGGGCGCACCGACCACCGGCCAGCCGTTCCCGAACACGGACCCTGCCCTGTTCGCAGACCAGGGCGAGTCCATGGCTGAAACCCGCGCACGGATCAGCTGCCAGACGGACTGCGCAGCGATCGTGCCGTCCGTCAATGTCGTGTTCCAGGACGTCTGGACCGACCCGGTCGCCGCCGGACGAGCGCCGGATGTCGCGATCAGTTACCTTTACAGCGACCTGCAGACGCCAGCGCCGGCGCGCCCGGACTGCCAGCAGTCCTGGTCGTCGTTGTGCCGGATCGTGATCCATTACCCGGACCACATCCAGCCATTGTGGGACCTTGAACGCCTCGTACTGGATACAGACGGAATTACCGTGCTCGAGGACCATAGCTGCCTGGCCTGCCACAGCCCGCGCGATGCGGCGGACGTGCCGCGTGTGCCAGCGGGACAACTGGACCTGACCGGAGATCCGTCGCCCGAACAAGCCGATCATTTCGTCTCCTACAGGGACCTGCTGTTCGGGGACAACGAGCAGGTGCTGGTGATGGGCGCGCTGCAGGACATCCTGGTGCCGGGCCCACCCGACCCGGTGACCGGTTTGCCGACCCAGGTGCCGGTGGCCGTTCCGGCCGCCATGAGCCCCGCCGGCGCGCTGGCCTCGAGTCGCTTCTTCAGCCGCTTCGACACCGGCGGCAGCCATGCCGGTTACCTGAGCCTCGCGGAACTGCGGCTGATCGCCGAATGGCTCGACATCGGTGCGCAGTACTACAACGACCCCTTCGCAGCGCCGGCGGACTGACCCTTGAGAAGCCTGATCCTCGCGCTGCTTCTCTGCGTCCTGCCAACCGGACTTAATGCGGCGCCGGTGACGGTCAGCGTGGCTGATCCCTACCTCGAGCTGCACACCGGACCGGGCCGCGGTTATCCGATCACCCACGTCGTGGCGCGCGGAGAGGAAATCAGCGTGCTGAAGCGGCGCACCGACTGGTTCAAGATCCGCGATGACCGCGGCCGCGAAGGCTGGGCCCACCGCGCCCAGATGGCTACCACCCTGACCCCGGCCGGCACGGCGCTGGCGATCAACGATCCCAGTCGTGATCAGTTCGGGGAGCATCAGCGCGAGGTCGGCGTGCTGGCCGGCGACCTCGAGGGCGCAAATGTCATTACGGCCTACGGCTCATACGCCTTCAATCCCCACCTGGCGGCGGAATTGCGGTTGTCACATCTGCTTGGCAACTCGTCAGACGGGACGATCGCGGCACTGGGGTTAACCCACGTCTTCCGCCCAGACTGGCGCATACAGCCATTCGTGTCGATCGGCACCGGCATGATCCACATCCAGCCCAAGGCGACCCTGGTGCAGACCCCCGACCGCACCGACCAGCTTGCCTACGTCGGTGCTGGGATCAAGGCCTACCTGTCCCGTCGCTTCATTTTCCGGGCCGAATACAACAAGTACGTCGTTTTCACCGACCGTGACGACAACGAGGAAGCCAACGAATGGAAACTCGGATTCGCATTTTTCTTTTGAGCGGACTGCTGGCCCTGTCCGGCTGCGCCACGACCAGAGGCGCGGAGCCCGCGAGCGGGTCCGTGACGGCCGGAAACGGCGTTGACTCTTCGTCCGTGATCACGCCACAGGTCGAGCGTCGCGAGGTCCGCGTGGCTGACATCGACACGGAGAACTGGGAGGTCGGTGCCTACATCGGCTCGCTGTCGGTCGAGGACTTCGAGGTCAACGTGGTGTACGGGGCGAGGCTCGCCTATCACATCAGCGAGGACTTCTTTGCCGAGGGGCTCTACGGCATGTCGGACGCAGGCATCTCCAGCTACGAGCGATTGTCGGGAAGCGCGCCGCTACTGACCGACAGCGAACGCGAGTTCCGCTACTACAGCCTGGGCTTCGGTTGGAACGTACTGCCCGGCGAGGTCTTCCTCGGCGGCACGCGAGCCTACAACAGCGCGGTCTACCTGACCGCCGGCGCCGGCAGCACCCGCTTTGCCGGTGACGATCGCTTCACGGTAACGCTGGGCGCCGGTGCGCGCGTGCTGGTCAAGGACTGGCTGGCAGCACACCTGGACATCAGGGATCACATTCTCGAAGTGGACGTCGTCGGCAAGAGCAAGCAGACCCACAATTTCGAGGCCACCGTGTCGCTTACTGCGTTCTTCTGAATCACGCGAGGAACGAGACATGTTTGCCAGCCGCATCGTCACCTTGGTTGCAGTCACACTGGGCGCCTCGTTCCTTGCGAGTCCGGCCCGGTCGGGTTCAGAAGTGAGCGCGGACGCTCCGGACTTCGAACTCCCGACCCGAGGTGGCAGCCAGGTCCGGCTCGAGGACCTGCGGGGGCAGGTGGTGATGATCAACTTCTGGGCCAGTTGGTGCGGCCCGTGCCGGCAGGAATTTCCGGTGCTGGACCAGATGTACCGCAAGTACAAGCCGATGGGATTCACCTTGCTTGCCGTGAACGTCGAGAGTGACCGGACCGACGCCGAGCGATTCCTGGCCAGCACGCCGGTGTCCTTTCCCATTGCCTACGACGCGGAAAACACGGTCAGCGGAGTTTACGGCGTTTCCGCGATGCCCACTACCCTGATCGTGGACCGCAAGGGCCAGGTCCGCTGGATGCATCGCGCCTACAAGCCCGGCGACGAGAACGAGTACCTGAATCAGGTGCGCGCAATACTGAGGGAGACACCATGAAGCGCCTGTGCGCCGGACTGCTGGTGGTACTGACGCTGCCGACCGCTGGCTGCGGGCAGCTCGAGCCCTGGGTCAAGCCCTATGAGCGCCAGCACCTGGCCGATCCGATCATGGACTGGGACCGCGATCCGGTCTCCTCCTCCTACGTCCGGCACGTGTACGAGTCGCGCGAGGGTGCGCGCGGCGGCATGGGCGGCGCGGGCGGCGGCTGCGGCTGCAACTGAGGACCGCCATGTTCTACCGTCTCGTCACTGTGGTTGCCTGCCTCTCGGTAGTTGCTCCGGCCATGGCCGGAGTGCTCGACGATGACCGCGGGGACGTCATGTACCACCGCTACGATGGCGGGGGCGTCACGATCGATGGACCGTCGGTGCTGGTGCGCAAGAAGTTCGCCGAAAAGTATGCAGTCAGCGCGAGCTACTACATCGACATGGTGTCGAGCGCGTCAATCGACGTGGTCACCACGGCAAGTCCCTACAAGGAAGAGCGCAAGGAATACGGGCTCGGCTTCGAGTACCTGCGCGACAAGATCACCTACAACCTGGGCTTTTCCAACAGCAAGGAGAGCGACTACGAGGCCAATACGGCACATGCCTCGATCAGCCAGGACATGTTCGGCGACCTGACAACGGTATCGCTGTCCTTTGCCCGCGGCTGGGACAAGGTATTCCGCCGTGGCGATGACCTTTTCAGCGACCAGGTCGACCGGCGCGTCTACGGTATCGACCTGTCGCAGATCGCGACGCGATCGCTGATCCTGGGATTTTCGTGGGAAACCGTGACCGAAGAAGGATTCCTTAACAACCCGTACCGGTCGGTGCGCTACCTCGATCCCGAGGCAGCAAGCGGCTATGCCTACGAACCGGAGCGCTATCCGCAAACGCGCACGGGCACCGCGCTGGCGATGCGTGCCCGCTACTTCCTGCCCTACCGGGCCGCCCTGCAGGGCGAGTACCGTTACTACACCGACGACTGGGACATTCGCGCTCATACCGCGGAGCTCAGCTACACGCAGCCCTGGGGCGAGAAGTGGACCTTTGACGCCCATTACCGTTACCACACCCAGGATGGCGCCGACTTCTACAGTGACCTGTTCCCACGGCAGAACTACCAGAACTTCCTCGCGCGCGACAAGGAACTCGCGACGATGAGCAGTCACACCGTGGGCGTGGGAGCCAGCTACGAGTTCACGATGCCGTGGCTCAAGTTCCTCAGGAAGAGCACGGTCAACCTGAAGTACGACCTGATCATGTTCAAGTACGACGACTTCCGCGACCTGCGCGTAACCAGCCTGGAGCCGGGCACCGAACCGTTGTACAGCTTTGACGCAAACGTCATCCAGCTGTTCCTTTCCGGGTGGTTCTAGGCATCAGCGGGGCCAGGCATCCCTTTGACAGGAGGAGACAGTCCCGTGTCAAAAGAGGCCCGCCGCTCCTCCGCTCACGGCGGTGCCAACCCCGACGAGTAGAGCACCTTCCCGTCGCTCTTCACGACCACCGCATCGACATCTCCAAGCCGCTCGATGAGCTCGATTCCGCGTTCGGGGCCCATGACGAAGACGCTGGTGGACAAGCCGTCAGTCGTCGTCGCGTCCGGTCCGATGATGGTCACCGAGCGCAGTTCACCGGCGCTCTTGCCAGTGTGCGGGTCGATGATGTGGTGGAAGCGCTTGCCGTCCTCGTCGAAATACCGCTCGTAGTCGCCGGAAGTCGAAATCGCGGCATCGATCATCGGGATCCGCGCGATTACCTTGTCGGCGTCATCTGGATGGCGGATCCCGATGATCCACGGCCGGCCAAAGCGGTCGCCGATAATCCGGCTGTCGCCCCCCGCCGTGACGCTCGCGTGCCGCACCCCGCGGGACTCGAGGATGGCGATAGCCCGATCGACCGCATAGCCCTTGGCAATTCCACCGAGGTCGATCCGCACCCCGGACCGGGTGAAACGCACGGTCGAGTCCTTGGGGTCAACGACCACGTGCCGCCAGTTGACGGCGCCCAGGCCCGCCTCGATCTGCTCATCGGTCGGCTTCTGATGCGCACGGTAGTCGTACAGGTAGCCGACGCTGGCGTAGGTGATGTCGAAGGCGCCCCCGGTCAGCGCCGACAGCTTCCCGGCTCGCTCTATCAGGGACGCCAGCTCGGAATCGACGGCCACCGGAGCGAGCGCCGCCCGGGCGTTGATCTGCGATAGCTGGCTTTCCGGCTTATAGTGGGACATCAACGCGTCGACGCGGTGCATCTCCCCGAGCACGGCCTCGATGGCCCGTTCCGCCTCGCTGGCGTCTTCGTGCCACAGCTCCACCGCAATACGCGTGCCCATGATGGCCGCCTCGCGGTGGTACCAGTCGGCATGGGCAGCCATCGCCATCAGCGAAATGACGGCAAAAAAGATGCTGCGGAACCGTGACGCTGAGACTCGCATACGCGCAATGATAGTCGGCCCGGCCAAGGAATTGCTGACCGCAGTGTCGGCTACGGGCTACACTAATATGGAACTTGTACCGACCTGCGCAGTCAGCTGACGCGGAGCCCGGAAAACAGTAAGGACACCAAAGATGCGCAAGATTGCGTTCAGCATGATCATTGCCGTGGCGCTCGCCGCCGGCCCGGCCTACGCCCAGGAGCGGGAGGCCGAAATCATCCAGAATTCGGCCAAGGTACTGACCGAAATGCAGGCGATGCCGGACCTGCAGGTCCCGGACTGGCTGCTGCAGCGGGCACAAGGAATCGCCATCCTGCCCGAGGTCGTCAAGGCCGGCGCCTTTGTCGGCGGCCGCGGAGGAACCGGCGTGCTGCTGGTCAGGCAGAGCGAAGGTGACTGGAGCAACCCGCTATTCATCGGTATTGGCGCGGGCAGCATCGGCTGGCAGTTCGGCGTGCAGGCGGCCGATGTGGTGCTGGTGTTCACGACCCGAAAGAGTATCGAGGGGATCACCGACGGCAAGATTACCCTCGGCGGCGACGCCTCCGCGGTAGCCGGTCCCGTGGGCCGGTCCGCCTCCGCCGCGACCAGTGTCACCCTCGACGCCGAGATCTACTCCTATTCACGAGCCAAGGGGTTGTTCGCCGGCGTGTCGCTCGAAGGCAGCGTCCTGTTCATCCGTGATAGCGCCAACGAGCGTTTCTACGGCAAGAGCCATGTGATCGCCTCCGAGATCATCGCGCCCGGCACACCGCTTGCCCCGGAACCCGCGCCGGCACTGATCCAGGAGGTGGCTCGAATCACCTCCGCGGCCCCTGCTGCTGGTGGTGCAGCTCCGGCGGCGCCGGAGGCTGCGGCGACGACGCCCGCAGCGGCCGCGCCGCCCACAACGCCACCGGCCGATGCACAGACGTTCCCGATGGCGGACCCGAATCCGGGCGCTGAGCCCAACTGAAGCGAACCCGGATAGCCACTCCATGAAAATCGGCTTCATCGGCCTCGGAACCATGGGCCAGCCGATGGCGCGCAGGCTGGCTCGCGCGGGTCACGAGGTTATCGGCTGGAACCGCACGCGGGCACGCATGGAACGACTGGCGGCGGACATGGTGGTGCCCGTTTCGAGCCCGGCCGAGGCCTGCCAGTCGGAACTGATCATCACGATGGTAAGCGACGATGCCGCCCTCGAGTCGATCATCTTCCAGGAGGGTCGCCTCGTTTCGGCGGGCGTTCCGGGGCTCATTCACCTGTGCATGAGCACCATCAGCGACACGCTGGCGCTGCGCCTCGCGGCCGCCCACGGGGAGCTGGGGCAGTCCTACCTCTCCGGGCCCGTGTTCGGCGCCCCGGAAGCAGCGATCTCGGGCCGCCTGCTGATTCCGGTGGCCGGCCCCAGCGCCGCCTACGAGCGCATTCGCCCGGTACTGGACACCCTCGGAAGGCCCGATTACCTGGGCGAGGATCCGACCGCGGCCAACGTCGTCAAGGCCGCCGGGAATTTTCTCATGGCCTCAGTCGTGGAGAGCCTCAGGGATGCCACGGCGCTGGTGCATGCGGCGGGGGTGGATCCGCGTGAGTTCACCGGTATCGTCACCCAGGCGCTGTTCCCGACGCCGGTATATCAGTACATCGGCGGTATGCTGGCCAATCGCGAGGCGCTGCACGGAGTGCGTGTACCGAATCCCTTCCTGAAGGCCGCCGAGCAATGCGCCCAGTCGGCCGCGCGCCTCGGGGTATCGGTCCCGACCATCGAGCACATACGCGACCGCGCTTAGTCTGGCCAGGACGGCTAGCTGTATTCGCAGGCAAGGCGCCGGGGACGGGCGGCGTAGTTACCTAGGCGAGGCGTGCTCCACCGTCACAGGGCAGTACTACGCCAGTCACAAAGGACGCATCCAGCAGCGCCGCGATCGCCGCCGCGACATCGTCGGATGCGGCCGCTCGACCTAGAGGTGTACGTTCCGCGGCGCCGTCGAACAGCGAGCGCCGGGCCCCGGGCGGCAGCCGTTCCCAGGCGGGCGTGTCAGTGGTGCCCGGCGACACCGCATTCACCCGGCGCGGCGCACACTCGACAGCCAGCGTCAGGACCAGCGATTCGAGGGCCCCGTTCAACAAGGCAAGCGTGGCGGCGCCAGGGACAGGACGACTCGCCGTAAGCCCGGTAACCAGCGTAAGGGAACCTGATGGCGCGAGCACCGCGAGCGCGGCGCGCGCCACGTGGATGTAGCCGCGCAGCTTGCAATCGATCGACCGGTCCAGTTCCTCGTCGCCGAGGCCGGCGAAGGGACCGATGTAAGCCCCGCCCGCCATCGAGACGATCACGTCGTCGCAGAAGCCGAGTTCCTTGAAGAAGTCCTGGACGGCTGCGTCGTCCGTGGCGTCCACGGCCGCCAGCCTGACGTTCGAGAGGGCAGCGAGCCTTTCCTCGGCGCGCAGCGGCGAGCGCGAGACAACCCACAGGTCTGCCTCCCGGCGCGCCAGCCGTTCCGCGCAGGCCAGGCCGATGCCACTGGTCCCGCCGAACACAACGATCCTTCGCCTGCCGCCTTGCGCAATCACCATCGCTCCCAACCGGGCACCAAGCACGCAGCATGGCGCAACTCCGCTAGAGTAGCAGTTGTAGCGACCGCGCCGGCGGTCCCTAGGGGAGGCCCCATGAAAGTCAGCGCGATCCGTTCCTGCTCCGTCGGTGTGAGTGATCTTGCCATGGCCGAAGCACTGTTTTCGGGCGTGATGGGCCTTAACGCCGAGGCTCGCGGGAGCCTGGCGGAGGACCATGCGCGCGCGCTGCATCTGCCGCATGTGGTTCGCACGCAGTTCCTGGAGCTTTCAGCCGGCGGTTATCCCGTGGGCAGGCTGCGTCTCCTGCAACACGACCCGCCAGCGCGGGAATTCGTGAGGCTGGATCACGCGGGCGCGGATTCGCCGACCGACGTTGGCCCCAAGGCCATTGATTTCTACGTCGCCAACCCGATTGCACCGCGAATCAGGGAAATCGAGCGTGCCGGATACAGGTTCCGTTCCCCGCCTGTGCGTCACGTCATCGGCGACACCGAAAGCGAGGAATGCCTGTTCTCGGGGCCCGATGGAGTGCCAGTCCTGATCATGGTTGGCCACCGTCACAGTGACGCCGAGCAGCGACCGGGCTGCCTGGCCAACGGGCCCTACAGCGAGATCGCGACCATCTCGGTCGTCTCCGGCGACCTGTCGGCCAGCCGGGAATTCT
Source organism: uncultured Gammaproteobacteria bacterium (assembly GCA_963715485.1). Classification (GTDB taxonomy): domain Bacteria; phylum Pseudomonadota; class Gammaproteobacteria; order Steroidobacterales; family Steroidobacteraceae; genus SG8-30. Next base: position 1,582,689 of record OY970244.1, on the reverse strand, counting down.
ACGAGGGAGTTCTCGGCATGAAAGCCCTGGTCGACGCCGAGACCGGCAGTGATCACCGAAACCGGGTGAACACCCTGACCGGCGTCCCGGACGAAACGCGCATTCAGTTCAGGCTGTACGCCGAACACGGCGAGGCCAGTGGCAAGATACTGCTGGTGCACTTCTACGAACGTACCGGTCGGCGCCTGACAGACCGCATGCGTCCCTCGCGGCTCGGATTCTCGCTGCTGACCCACGAGACCGACGATCTGGCGGCGCTGCACCGGGCGCTGCTGGATGCCGGACATGCGGTGCTGACTCCGCCGACGCGCGTCGGTGGCTGGCCGGGAGAGCGCCTCGTGATGCTGGCGAAGGGACCGAACGAGGAGTTGTTCGAGTTCTACCAGGCCTGCTGAGCCTGCCCCGGGGCACGCCTCAGGTAGCCCGGGAGGCGTAGGCCACCCCGCATCCCCCCAGGCCGCAGTAGCCACCCGGATTCTTCGCCAGGTACTGCTGGTGATAATCCTCCGCATAGTAGAACGCGGGCGCGGGCAGGATCTCGGTCGTGATCTCGCCGGCGCCTGCGGCAGTCAACGCCCGCTGGTACGCGTCCTGCGAGGCTTCTGCGGCCAGCCGCTGCGCCTCGCTCTCGAAGTAGATGCCCGACCTGTACTGGGTGCCGACATCGTTGCCCTGTCGCATGCCCTGGGTCGGGTCATGCGACTCCCAGAAGACCTTGAGTAGATCCTCGTAGGAAACCAGCGCCGGATCGAACACCACCCTGACGACCTCAGAATGCCCGGTGTGGCCCGAGCAGACTTCTTCGTACGTGGGATTGGGCGTGAAGCCTGCCGCATAGCCGACGGCTGTCACGTAGACGCCGGGCTGCTGCCAGAAACGGCGCTCCGCACCCCAGAAGCATCCCAGGCCGAACAATGCGACCTCCGTGCCGGCCGGGTAAGGTGGCTGCAGGGGGTTGCCGTTGACAAAGTGCCGCGACGCCACGGGCATGGGCTCTGCACGGCCCGGCAAGGCCTCGGAGCGTCCCGGCATCGTCGCCTTTCTTCCTGCAAATCCCATGGTCAAAACTCCTGCATGTCACGGCATCAAGGGAGACCGGACGGACCGGAATCATATTGCATAGCGAGGCTTGCCGAATCGTTGACCCTGCCGTCCGGCAGGTCGGTGTGGCTCCCCGCCGATGGTCATGCTATCCAGCTCTAGAAGCCAAAAGCGATCCCCGCAGTGATTTCCACCTGGAACAGCGACGAGCCACTGGTCACGATGCGACAGGCGCCTTCACCAAAGTCGCTGCGGCAGAAGATCGACGTATCCGAATCGACCAGTGTCAGGTAACCACGCGCCTCGACGCGGAATGCGACGCGGGGCGACAGCGGCATCGAGAACCCGATCCCGAGCGATCCAGAGAACTTGGTCGCGTCGTCGAGCCCGGCGCCTGTGGGCAGCAACCGCGTCGCACCAATTCCGGCCGCTACGTAACTGTGGACCTTACCCTCGTCGTCGATAGGGGCCGTGCCGCCGACATGCAGGTACTCGACGTCGACATCGACGGACCCGTCCTGCGTTTTCACTTCAGAACCCTGCCGCGAATACCAGAGCTGCCACCAGCGGTTCTCGTTTCCGACCCGCCACTCCAGCCCGACGCCAAAACTTCCGGCGTCGGCAAGGTCCAGACCTGCGTCGGTTTCAGCGTCCACGAATTTTCCGCCCAACCTGAATCCGGCCTGGGGCACGACCTGAAATCGGGTCAGCTCTGCCGCCTGTACCGCTGGCCCCAGCATCATCAGACAAAGCGCCAAGGCGAAAATGGGTCGAATCATGCAGAAGCTCCCTGCGATTGGCCTCGAACCAGCGGCCCCAAGGCATGAGTTACAAAGCTCGATGTCCCGCCAATTATCTCCCGCCGGCTGCACGAATGCCCAATGAGATTGCGCCCGGCACTAGAATCCGCACATGGCCACATCGCAGAGCACGTGCCGAATCCGCCAGACCCAGGCGCTATACGTAGTGACTTTGCTGGTCGTTGCGGTTTCCGGTGGCCGGGCCTTCAGCGGGCTCGGCGGGCTGGTGGCACAGGCCGCCGGCTTTGTGCTGTTGACGGCCGGAACGCTCTGGCGCGTCTGGGCGTCGGCCTTCATCGCCGGTCGCAAGGACGTCGAAGTTGTGGATGCCGGTCCCTACGCGCGCTGCCGCCACCCTCTATACCTGGGTTCGCTGGTAGCGGGGCTCGGGCTGGCACTGACAACCCGGAGTCTGGTCCTGACGCTGATGTTACCGGCGACGCTGGCCGTGTTGTTCTGGCTGGCCGTACGGCGCGAGGAGCGCTACCTCGAGCACAGGCACGATGAGGCCTGGATCGCCTACCGAGCCAGTGTCCCGGCGATCTGGCCACGGCTCGGTCCGGTCGCGGCGCCGGCGCGACGGGAGTTCGACCTCGCGATCTATCGCAAGGCGTTTCTCGACGCCGCAACCATGTTCGGGTTCTGGCTGCTCGTGCTGACAATCGATATCCTGCGCATGCAATGCGCGTGGCCGTCCTGGTTCAACCTGCCGTGAACGGCAAGACGGTTGTCCTGAAGGCCGACCTGTTCGGCACCGTCAGCCTGGTCGGGATGCCTGCCGGACTTGTCATCCTGCGCGACACACGACCCGCACGACGCTGGCTTCGCTGGCTGGCGCGTCACCTTGCCCGCCGTGAAGCCAGCGCGCTCGGTTCGCTCGCTGGCCTGGCCGGCACGCCGCGACTGATGGATTTCGACCGCGTCTTGCTGGTCCGCGAGTGGATCGCGGGCAAAACAATGCAACAAGCAAGGCCCGTGCATGCCGACTACTACCGCGAGTCGCTGAGCCTGCTGCGCCGGATCCATCGCGCCGGCGTAACCCATAACGACCTGGCCAAGGAAACCAACTGGCTGGTGACACCCGAGGGCAGCCCGGCCCTGGTCGATTTCCAGCTCGCGGTGGTGCACCGTGGCCGTGGACGCCTGTTCCGGATGCTGGCTCGCGAGGACCTGCGCCACCTGCTCAAGCACAAGCGCAGCTACCGTCCCGATGCGTTGTCGGCCCGCCAGCGGCACATCCTGTCGACCCCATCACCCCTGTCCCGCGCCTGGATAGCGACCGGAAAGCCCGTCTACCGATTCATCACAAGGCGACTGCTGGGGTGGGCCGATCGCGAAGGGGCGGGAGACCGCAACTTGCGGTGACAAGCACTTGGGAACCGCGTGGCGTTTCGGGTATCTTGTCGATTCTCATAGGATTCGCTCGCACGGCGACCATGCAAACTTGCCACCCGCATAACCTCCGCCAGCCCGTCCCGGTGCAGCGCCTCTTCGGCATTCGTGTCAGCCTGAGGCGTGATGACCCGTTCGCCAAGCTGGTCGGCAGCGACTGGCAGCGGGAGCACTGGTTCGCAACGGAGCAAGAACGCGACGGGGCCATGGCGGAGATGAGCGGCCGTTATCTGTTCTTCAGGATCGGTGACGAACCGTCACTTGTTTTCGAGCGTATCGAAAGGCAAGCTGCTTCGCGTTGAGCGCCGGGTCAGCGGATACGGCCCAGCAGCAGATAGAACGAACTCCCGCCGCCCTCGTCGAAGCCAATGGCGAAGTAGACCGGGCCGAGCGGCGTGTCCAGCCCTATGAAACCGGCCCCGTTGACCCTGGCGCTGTCGAATCCGATGTCGCTGCGCCGGTCCCAGACGTTGCCCAGCTCGAGTGACACGCCTGCGTAGGTCGGCACGTTCAGGAAGCCCTCGCCACCGCGGCCGATGCGACGATAGTAGATCCCCCTCGCAATGGCGAAGTGCGGGCCGGCCACAGAGTCCGCCACCTTTCCCGACAGGTTGAACAGCCCACCGAGCGTATAGAAGTCCTGCACCGCATTGGCGGGCACGGACACATTGGTGCCCCCGGTCAGCCACAGGACGTACGAATCGCGCCCCCTCGAGCGCGCCAACAACCAGTCGACGGCTACCCGGTCGGAATCGTAGTCTGCGCCCAGAGACTCGCGCCCGCCGCTCCATTCGAGCGTAAAGAGCTCGCCGTGCCGAGGAAAATACACGCTGTCGAGCCGGTCAACTCCGAATCGTGCGGTGAGTTCGCCGCGCTCGAAGTCGATGCGCCGGGGCAGGTCGCCCAGCGGATCACCTACCCTCAGGTCGCTGCTGCCGGTGGACCGCAGCAACCCCAGCCTGGCTTCGCCCCAGTTGCTGAACTCGCGACCCAGGTCCAGCCCGGCCTCCTCGCTGCGAACGCGATACTCCGCCAGCCGGGCGTCGCCCGAAATGATGTCGAAGCTGCGGCGATCCAGTCGAGCGCGCGGAGCGATGAACCAGCGGGACGCGGGACCAAGGGGTTGGTAGAACTCCGCAAATAGTGTCGGTTCCTCGCCGACCTGTATGTCCAGCTGAAACTCCGCGCCAAGAGGAGTGATCTCTGTGAACAGCAGCCTCATGCCGGCATTGAAGTTGTTACCCCCCTCGAAATCATCCTGCAGCTCGAGGCCGAATCGGACGTAGTTCGGGCCCCAGCTCTTGCGCCTGGCCGACACTTCGAGGCCTGCCAGATCCCCCTCACGAAGCAGCCGGTAGTCCACGGTCTCGAAGGTCCCATCGCCGTAGAGCTGCGTGACGCCGCTCGCGGCCTTGCCGGGATCCAGCGGCTCGCCGGCGAGCGACCCCATGGCCGCTTCGATGCTTGCCGAAAACTCCGCCGAGCCCTCGTCCGGGCGGACGAACGCGACCTTCGGCAGCGGCTGGTTCCGGGCGGCCCGCCGGGCCAGGTAAGCCTGCCAGTGGGCCCGGTCGACGGCCAGCGGCTGGAGCCGCGTCGCCAGCGCCTCCGCCGCCTGTTCGCCCTCGCGCAGGAGGCGGCCGACACGACTGAACTCGATGGACGACAGCGACCCGAGAGCAGGCTCGATCAGGATGTCTTGCTCACCGAGCGACGCGCGTTGCCGGTCCGTCTCACGCTGCAGCATGATCGCGATCATCTGCTGCGACATGGCCAGCGCTGAATCCAGCTCATGGCGTGACTGCGGCTGGAATCCGACGTCCACTGCAATGACGATGTCCACGCCCATGGACCTGGCGATGTCAATCGGCAGGTTGTTGACCAGCCCGCCATCAACGAGCAGCTGCTCTCCCAGCTCAACCGGTGAAAAGACACCGGGCGCGGACATGCTCGCGCGCATCGCCTCGGTCAGGTCACCTCCCGCCAGGATCACGATGCGGCCCGTTTCAATGTCGGTAGCAACTGCCCTGAACGGGATCGGCAGGCGATCGAAGTCGTCGAGCGCGGCGACAGGAAGCGTATTCTGCCTGAGCACCTGCGTGAGCTTCTGACCCTGGATCAGCCCGCGCGGCAGCCGGAATCCCTCTGCGTCGAATCCCACTGGCAGCCGCACCAGGAACTGCCGTTCCTCCTGCTTGCGCCGGTAGTCAAGGTCGCGTCGCGGCGAACGATCCAGGAAGGCGGAACGCCAGTCGAGCGTCTGCACCAGCGTCTCGATCTCGTCGGCCGACATCCCGGACGCGTAGAGACCGCCGACGACCGCCCCCATGCTGGTGCCGGCAATGGCGTCCACCGGCACCTGCATGTGTTCCAGCACCTTGAGCACCCCGACGTGAGCCAGTCCCCGCGCGCCCCCGCCGGAGAGCACCAGTCCGATGCGCGGTCGTACTTGCCCGGTCGTGCCGGGCTCCGGCGGGTCGCCAGCGCTCGCGATGGCGGGCCACAGCATCGAGCATGCGACGAGGGCGGCAAGCAGGCGCTGGCGAGGTTTCATCGGGGCAACACGCGTTGGGTAGATGATCCTAGCACGCACCCCAGGATGGTCCACGGGGTGGTCCGATAGCCGCTGCTCGCCGATAATCCCACGGCTCCAAGGACCTGTGCAGCGCGCCGTGCCGCTACGGGCCAGTGTGGAGCGGTTTTCAGGCGCGAAATGAGAAAGACCATTCTCCTGACGCTGTGCAGCATCGCCACGACGGCCGTCGCCGACCGTGCGCCACCGCTCGAGGAAGTCCTCGTCACCGCCACGCGCAAGGAGCATTTGCTCCTGACCTACTCCGGCAGCGTTACCCGGCTCGAAGCGCCAACGATCGCCTACGTCGGCGCAACGCATCATGCAGAACTGCTGAACCAGGCAGCCGGCGCGTTCATCCAGCGCGGCAGCGGCCAGGAGTCACTGACCGCACTGCGTTCGCCCGTGCTGACCGGGGCCGGCTCCTGCGGTGCCTTCCTGTTCCTGGAGGACGGCATCCCGCTGCGCCCGGTCGGATTCTGCAACGTCAACGAGTTGTTCGAAGTCAACCTCGAGCAGGCGGCTGCAGTCGAAATCCTGCCCGGGACCGGCAGCGCGCTGTATGGCTCAAACGCGGTCCACGGCATCGTCAACGTCCTGAACCCGGGCCCGCGGACCTGCCACCGATCGGCCTGGCGCTGGAGGCGGGCGGCAACGACTACCTGCGCGGCAAGTTGGCTTTGTCAGGCACGGCGGGCGCTGGCGCCGCGGGACTCGCAATGCACCTCACCCACGATGGTGGCTGGCGCGCCGAGTCTGGCTTCGACGAGCAGAAACTGGCGGCCAGCCTGGTCCGGGCCGCCGCACAGGGCGAGCTGACGCTACGCCTGAATGCTACCCATCTCGACCAGGAAACCGCCGGGTTCATCGTCGGGGAGGACGCGTACAAGAACCCCGCTCTCTCCCGTTCCAATCCGAATCCAGAGGCGTATCGCAAGGCGCACAGCCTGCGCACTTCGGCACACTACTCCCGCGCACTCGACGGCTGGCGACCAACTGGATCTGCGCATGGTCCTGCGCAGTTCGCGGATGGAATTCCTGCAGCACTTCCTGCTCGGCCAGCCGCTGGAGAAGAACGGCCAGGAGAGCATGGAAGTTCTGTTCTCGCACTCGCTGGGATTGAGCGGTGGATCAGCATTGATTCTCGGCTTCGACGGCGAGCTGGCCTCGGGCTCCCTGCTGCAGGAGCAGGATGGATCCACGATGGACGGTCCGCCCGCGGCCAACGCCATCAGGCCCGCGGGCAGGCACTACGACTACGTCGTCAACTCGACCCTGCTGGCGCCCTATCTGCAGTGGGAAAAACAGCTCGCCGAGCGGTTTACCTTGACGGCCGGGATGCGGTTCGAATGGCTCGAGTACGACTACGACAATCGGATGCTCGATGGCAACACCGACGAGAACGGCGTTCCCTGCCCCGGCAATGGTTGCCTGTACTCACGCCCTGCAGACCGGCGTGATGACTTCTCCAACTGGGGACCGCGGCTGGGGTTGAGCTGGCAGCTCAAGGATTCGACGGCAGCCTGGGTCACATTGTCCCGCGGGTTTCGCCCTCCCGAAGCGACCGAGCTGTACCGGCTGCAACGCGGCCAGCAGCTTGCCGACCTGGCCTCGGAGAAAATCGACAGCCTCGAAGTCGGCCTGAGACACCTTGGCGAGTCGTTGTCGCTGGAACTCGCGGCCTTCTGGATGGACAAGGACGACGTCATCCTGCGGGACTCGCTGGGATTCAACATCAGCGGCGGCAGCACGCGGCATCGCGGCGTCGAGTACAGCTTCGACTGGGACATCGGCCGGGGATTCAGCCTCGGCGGTTCCGGCACCTGGGCGCTGCACACCTACGACTTCGCCGGTGGCATCGAGCAGGGCGAGCAGGTCACCCGCGGCGATGACGTCGACACCGCGCCGCGCGAGCTGTATTCGCTGCGACTCGGCTATGCTGCTAGTCGCGTCGTGGCCGGCCTGGAATGGCAGCATGTCGGGCCCTACTGGGCCAACGCGGCCAACACCGCAGGTTATCCGGGTCACGACCTCCTGAACTTGCGCCTCGCGTTTGAGGTGATCGGCGATCTGTCGATCGCCGCACGCGTCACCAACCTGGCCGACACGGCCTACGCGGACCGGGCAGACTATGCTTTCGGTAACTACCGCTACTTTCCCGGCCGCGGCAGGACCGCCTTTGTCGAGTTGAGCTGGCGGCGCGATTGACCCCGGCCAGTTTGCTGTACACATCCCAGGAAATATCCATGCATACCACCGCCTATCTGATCACTGCACTCGTCGGCATGGCACTCGCCGTCCAGGTCGGATTGAACTCGATCGTCAGACTGCATGTTGGCAGCGCCGCGGGAGCTGCCCTGATCAACTTCATCGTCGGCACCGTCGCGCTCGCCGCGGCGCTGCTGGTGACCCGTGCGCCGACCCCCACCGCCAGCCAGCTGGCAGGGATACCGTGGTGGGCGTGGTTCGCAGGCCTGGCCGGTGCGAGCTATGTCGCCAGTTCGGCCTTCATCGGACCGCTGATCGGTGGTGCCGCATTCATCGCGTTGATCGTAGCCGGGCAGATGATCGGCGCGATGGCGCTGGACCATTTCGGGGCACTGGGCTTCCCGGAGCGGCCGGTTGACGGGCTGCGGGTGGCCGGCGCCGTGCTGATAGTGCTCGGCGTCGTGCTGCTATCACGCAGATGAGCAAGGCGAGGCGCCGTCGCCTCGCCTCCTCCTGGAGCGAATGCGTCAGAAGCTGATGTTGTAGAAGATCTGCGGACCCTGGTAGGTCCAGTCCATCTTTCCCGTGAACTTCGGCTTCTTGACCTTGACGTCGACGTTGAAAGAGTCATAGCCGATGCCGAGTCCCACGTACTTCTTTGGCTGCCACAGCAGCGCCCCGCGGTAGTTGACAAGGCTGCCATCGATATTGTCGATGGACAGCGCAAACCACTGCACCATGCCGTCCAGGTAGAAGTTCCTGCCCATGTGCCACAGCGCGTGGCCGCCAAACACCGGCAGTGGCGCATCCACCGAGGCCTTGCCGCCGAGCGTACCGCCGACGCCGCCGCCTGGAGTCTGGATATCGGCGGTGATGCCCGCCTCGAACGTCGTGTAGTGCAGGCCGGCGCTGAGCGCGAGTTCCAGGTTCTCGGTATGTTTGAGCGCGTACTCGTAGGCCGCTTCCATGATCGTAAAGGAGAAATCTCCCTTCACCGAGGAGCCAGCGAGGATCGTATCGCCCTGCCATTCGATATCCTGGTCCAGCGTCTCTTTCTTGGAGCGGGAGAAGTCCGTGTACAGAACCCGCATGTGATGCTTGTCGTTGAAGCGCCAGAGCCCGTCGAGACGAAACCGCGACGCGTCCTTGTCGCCGAAGGTGTCCTTCCAGTCGATTTCGGTGCCAATCTCGCCAGCTTCGCCGTCTACCCGTATCTTCAGGCTGGAATTGTTGATGAACGTGCCGAGCGACAGGTAGCCCTTGCTGGTGATGAGATTGGGCTCCTCGGCCATCGCCGTCCGGGCCACGCCAAGAAGGCTGCCAAGCACTGCCGCCGTTGCCAGGACCCAGGCCCCGGCCATCTGCCGGTATGCGGGCTGGGTGCAGATTGCGAACATATAAACACTCCTGAGCCAAAATGGCCCTACGTGAACGTAAACATACTAGAAATCCTGCCAAAATCCATAAGTATCTTGGCTAGTCAGGCGGCCCGGCGACGGCCAGGCATCGTGCGCACGGACCGGAGTGGCCCGCCGCCGCGCGGCAACTGCTGGGTGATGCAGTGGATGTTGCCGCCACCGAGTAGGATCTCGCGGGCCGCCACGCCGACGACTTCGCGGCGCGGGAACAGGCGCCTGAGAATCCTCGATGCGCGCGCATCGGTGGCCGGATCGAGCAGTGGCATCACCACCCGGCGATTGGCGATGTAGAAGTTGACGTACGAGCCCGCCATCCGGTCACCAGCCCGGCGCGGCCGGCTTCCCTCGCGGACGTCCACTCCTGCGGCTTCCTTTTCCGTAATCAGCAGGGGCCCTGGCTGGGGCAACTTGTGCACCTTGAGCCGCCGACCGCGGGCATCCTTGGCGGCCGCCAGCCGTTCCCATGCGTCCCGGCTGATTTCATACTGCGGATCGTCGCGATCGTCGCACCAGGTGAGCGCCACTTCACCGGGCCGGACGAAGCAACAGAGGTTATCCACATGCCCGTCGGTCTCGTCGTTAAAGACGCCCCGGCCGAGCCAGATGACCTTCTCGACCCCCAGGTAAGTCCGCAAGCCACTCTCGACGGCCGCCCGGTCGAGACCTGGGTTGCGATTGGGGTTGAGCAGGCACTCCTCCGTAGTGATCAGCGTGCCCTGCCCGTCGACGTGGATCGCACCGCCCTCCAGCACAAAGGGCGCCCGATAGCGGTCGAGTCGCTCGATCTCGAGCACCTTGGACGCCACCAGGTCGTCCTGGTCCCAGGGGAAATACAGTCCACCATCAAGTCCGCCCCAGGCGTTGAATATCCAGTCGATGCCGCGGACCCGGCCCCGCGCGTCGACGACGAAGGTCGGCCCCGTATCGCGCGTCCAGGCGTCGTTAGTGCTGATCTCGACCACGCGGACCGCTTCGGGCAATTGCTGTCGCGCGTTGTCCCATTGGGAGGCCGAGACCCCAACTGTCACCGGCTCGACCGCGGAAATCGCGGAGGCGACCGCCGTGAAGGCTTCTTGGGCGGGCTTCGCCCCCAGCCGCCAGTTGTCGGTGCGCTCCGGCCAGAGCATCCAGGTCCCGGCATGAGGCTCGAATTCGCCGGGCATGCGGAATCCGTCGCGGCGCGGCATGCTCTTCAGAGTGCGTGGCATGAAATCCTCCCTCCGCGATTGTATGCGGATTCGGCGGGCGCGGCTCCCGCGGATCGACTGCGCATCGTGGACAACGCGCTCCAGAGAAGAGCCCCTCGCCTGCGCCGGGGTCCTGCCCGGCACCGCGCCGCTCGATCGCTACAGTTTTCCTTCGGGCCATACGCTCCACGCCATTTGCATGACGCTGATCGCCACCAGCCATTTCCCGGAACTCGGCTGGCTGCTTTGGCCGTTTACGTTGCTGGTGCCGGGGTCGCGCCCAGTGCTAGGCCTGCACTATCCCTCTGACGTTGCGGCCGGTGCTCTGCTCGGCGCGCTGCTTGCCATGGTTTCTCAGGCTCTGGTCTGACGCCGCGGCAAGACTGCCGGTCGGCCAGCGCCAGGGACGGGGCTCCCCTCTGCAGCGTTATCAGCGCGTCGAGTGCGCGCAGCTCGCAGAACGGCACGCCGTTGCGGGCACCCCGGCCCGTGGCCACCGTCATCGGCCTCGACATCGAGATTGAGATCGAAGATCGCGAAGCAAACGGTGCAGGGACGAGCGCTATTCGGCACCGTCACATCGGCAAATTACGAGTTATAATATCTTTTAATAACAATTGTTTATATGACTTTTATAATGTTATCTAATATGAACTGAACTGGTTTCCGTTGCCCAGTCTGAATGACGCTTCGACGGCAACTCGGGGCGGTTCAGTCCGTCCAGGGTGGACTCTGCCGGGTCAACGCAACGAGCTGCATATCCCGCTGGTATTGCTCGCCTGATCAACCTCGCGCTGCGGGCAATCAACATCTGTTCGGCAGCCAGCCTCGGAGACCGAAGGAAGGGTGTAGGATGACCCTCGAGTAACGTCTGAATTGTCGTTTCCCGGCCGGGACCGCGCGCACGGTTTGAGGCGCACGCTGACCGCGAGCAATGCCGGGATCGATCGCGATCCACGCCGGCACCACTGTATGCGGTCGCGCCGGCGGTTGCGCCCTGCGCATTCGCCCTTACGACCCCTGCGAGGTCTGTTTATCGTGCGAAGAGCCACGTTGCCTTGGCTGCGCGCGTTCCTGTCTTCCAGGGGTGCACGCAGACCTGCGTCACGCGCTGCGCCCTGGGACAACGAGGATCACGTGCGCGAGGAGCTCTTCAGCATCGAGCGCCTCGAGCAACATGCGGCCAGCCTGGCTCTCGCACAGCAGATCGCCGAGAGGCCGGTTCGCCGTCCGCCTCTGGGTGTACGACTGGATGAAAACGAGGCGGTATTACTGCAGGCATACCGTGCCATCGCCACGGCGGCGGGTGAAGGCCGCGCCATTACCCCGGCAGCCGAATGGCTGCTCGATAACTACCACCTCGTCGAGGCCCAGATCAGGGAGATCCGAGAGGATCTGCCGCCTGGCTACTATCGGCAGCTGCCAAAGCTCGCCAACGGCCCCTTCATCGGATACCCGCGCGTTTTCGGCATCGCCTGGGCCTTCGTCGCCCACACCGACAGCCACTTTGAGCCGGAGTCCCTGCGGCGCTTCGTACGCGCCTACCAGGCTGTGCAGCCCCTGACCATCGGTGAGTTATGGGCCGTCGCGATCACGCTGCGGATCGTGCTGGTGGAGAACCTGCGACGCGCGGCCCATCGCATCGTAAGTGGCCGCGGGCAACGCCAGGAGGCTGATGAGATTGCCGATCGGCTACTGGGCGTCAACGGACGCACGGCGGAGCCAGATGCCCTGCTGAGGCACACCGACGACGGTCGCAGTCTTCCTGCTGCTGCCATGGTCCAGCTCGTGGAACGACTGCGCGACCAGGATCCAAAGATCGTACCGGCGCTGAACTGGCTCGAGAACCGGCTCGAGGCGCTGGGAACGACTGCCGAGACGGTCGTCCGCGACGAGCACCAGCGCCAGGGAAGCTCGAATGTCACCGTGCGCAACATCATCACGAGCATGCGCCTGGTTTCGGAGCTGTACTGGGCAGAATTCTTCGAAAGCGTCAGCCTGGTCGATGAAACGCTCCGTGCGGGCAGCGACTTTGCGCAGATGGATTTTGCGACCCGGGACCTGTATCGCAGCAGCATCGAAAGACTGTCCCGCGGCTCCCCGCTCACCGAGCTCGAGGTAGCACGCGCGGCCCTGGCGGCTGCGCACTCCGGCAAGATCCAGTCAGTTCACCAGGGCGATCCCGGTTACTACCTGATCGGCTCCGGGCGACGCGCTTTCGAGGCCACTGTTGGATATCGCGCGCCGCTGTCGCAACTTCCGGGTCGATGGATCATGAGGCACGGAGCCGGTCCGTATGTCGGTGTAATCCTCACGATGGCTGCCATCATCCTCGCAATCCCGTTGCTGCTGATCGATGCACACGGGATCGGCAACTGGCGGCTTGTGTTGCTTGGTCTCGTCGGCCTGGTCCCGGCGCTGGACGTCGCGGTCGCCTTCGTGAACCGCGCGGTGACCGTGGGATTCGGGGCGACCATCCTGCCGGGTCTCGCTCTCGCCGGAGGCGTGCCGCCTCAGTTTCGCACTCTCGTTGCCGTTCCCACGCTCCTGACGACGCCCGAGGCAATCGAGGAACAGATCGAAAGCCTCGAGATCCACTACCTGGCCTCTCCCGCCGGCGAAATCCACTTCGCACTGCTGTCCGACTGGATCGACGCAGCAACCGAGCACACCGAAAGGGACATGGCGCTGCTGGACGCCGCAGCCAGTGCAATCGCGCGACTGAATCGGCGGTATGGCCCGGTCTCCACGGGCCAACGGTTCATGCTGCTCCATCGTCGGCGGGTCTGGACCGACGTTCAGCAACAGTGGATGGGCTGGGAACGCAAGCGCGGCAAGCTCCACGAACTGAACCGCCTGCTCCGCGGCGCGACAGACACCAGTTTCATGGACATCGGCGGACAGGAGCCCGTGGTTCCGCAAGCGGTGCAGTACGTCATCACGCTGGACGCCGACACGCGGCTGCCGCGCGATGCGGTGCGCCGGCTGATCGGCAAGCTATCCCACCCCATCAACAGGCCCCGGTTCGACGCCCTAACCGGCCGTGTGGTTGAAGGCCATGCGGTCCTGCAGCCGCGCGTCACGCCGTCCTTGCCGATGAGCGGCGAGGGATCGCTCTTCCAACGCATCGTCTCGAGCACACCGGGACTCGACCCTTACGCTGCGGCCGTTTCCGACGTGTACCAGGACCTGTTCGGCGAAGGATCCTATGCCGGCAAGGGCATATACGACGTCGACACGTTCGAAGCGGCGCTCGCGGATCGCGTGGCCGACGGCACGCTGCTCAGTCACGACCTGTTCGAGGGAATCTTCGCCCGCGCCGGACTCGTGTCCGACATCGAGGTCGTGGAGGAGTTTCCGTCACGCTACGACGTGGCCGCGGCGCGTCAGCATCGCTGGACTCGGGGCGACTGGCAGCTGCTACCGTGGCTTCTGGGCCGACGTGACGCGGCGAGGAGTGGTCAGCGACACGCTGCTCTTCCGTTGGTAAGCGCATGGAAACTGCTCGACAACCTGCGCCGCTCGCTGTCGGCGCCCGCCATATTCATTGCGCTGGTACTGGGCTGGACGCTGCCGCTGCGTGCCGCGCTGCCCTGGACTGCCTTCATACTGGCGACGATCGCCCTGCCAGCATTGCTTCCGGTTGTCGCCGAGATCGTTCCGCGGCGCCCGGGCATCACCGCCCGCAGCCATTTGCGCGCGCTCGGGACCGACTTCGGGCTGGCCGTGCGGCAGATGATCTTCCAGATCGTCTTTCTCGCGCATCAGGCGTGGCTCATGGTCGATGCGATCGGTCGGACCCTGTTCCGTGTCTACCTGAGCCACCGCGACCTGCTGGAATGGATCACCGCGGCGCAGGCGTCCCTCAGTACCAGGCCCGACGTCAGCGGGTTCTATCGCCGCATGATCGGGGGGGTCGCCGCCGCCTTCGGTGCGGTGCTGGTCGTCTTCTTCTCGGGAACGGATGCGGGCTGGCTTGCCGCACCCTTGGTGATGCTATGGATCGCTTCGCCGGCAGTTGCGTCCTGGATCAGCCGCGCGCCGCGCGCTCCCAGCCACCTCGCCGTCTCGACGGCTGACGCGCGCAAACTGCGCCTGATCGCGCGTCGTACGTGGCGATACTTCGAGACCTTCGTGACGGCCGAAGACCACATGCTTCCACCGGACAACTACCAGGAGGACCCGAGCCCGGTGCTGGCCCACCGCACTTCGCCAACGAATATCGGTCTGTGTTTGCTGTCGACTGTCTGCGCGCGGGATCTGGGATGGATCGGGACGATCGAGGCGACAGCGCGGATCGAAGCGGCGCTTGCCACCATGGGTCGCCTCCGGCACTTTCGCGGTCACCTCTACAACTGGTACGACACTCGCGACCTGCGCCCGCTGGAACCCCGCTATGTGTCGTCCGTAGACAGCGGCAACCTGGCCGCATACCTGATTGCGCTGGCCAACTCGACCCAGCAATGGATAGGCAATCCGGTCAAGTCGGCCGACTCGGCTGCCGGCACAAGGGACGCGGTAGACCTGATGCACGAGGCGCTATCGGGCGTGCCTGCCGATCTGCGCAAGCAGTCCATTGCCTGGCCTCAGCTTGAAGAACAGCTGGATGCCGTCGCCAGCGCCCTGCGCAACATCGAGTCCGTGCCGGACAGCACCGCCACTTTGCTGCCGGACATCCTGTCTCATGCCACCACACTCGTCGACATTACCCGGACGATCACCAGTGACGGCGGCCATGACTGCTACGGCGACCTGCTCTTCTGGTCGGAGGCGATCCACCGCTCCATCGAGAGCTGGCTCAGCGACGCCACGCAGGCCGGCGACGCAGCACGCAGGCTGGAAATGCGGCTCGCCGTGGTTGCCGCTACCGCCAGAGCGATGGCCGCCGCCATGGATTTCGGCTTCCTTCTTGACCCGCAGCGAAGGCTGCTGTCGATTGGCTACAGGACCGCCGACAGCACGCTCGACCCAAGTTCCTACGACCTGCTCGCTTCCGAGGCCCGCCTGGCGAGTTTCTTCGCGATTGCGAAAGGCGACGTGACCACGCGCCACTGGTTTCGCCTCGGACGGCCGGTCACGGCGGTCGGGCACGGCGCCGCACTCGTCTCCTGGTCGGGCTCGATGTTCGAATACCTGATGCCCTCTCTCGTCATGCGCGCGCCTGCCGGGAGCCTGCTTGACCAGACCAGCCGCTTGATCGTGCGGCGCCAGATCAGCTACGGCGCGCGACTGGGTGTGCCCTGGGGCATATCCGAATCCGCGTACAACGCCCGCGACCTCGAACTGACTTATCAGTACTCGAACTTTGGTGTACCGGGCCTGGGCCTGAAGCGCGGGCTGAGCGAGGACACCGTGGTCGCGCCTTACGCAACTGCGCTTGCGGCGATGGTCGAACCGGAGCAGGCGACAAGGAATATGGCCCGGCTTGCTTCCCTGGGGGCCCTCGGCCGTCATGGCTTCTACGAGGCACTCGACTACACCCGGAGCCGCCTGCCGGAAGGTGCGAAATTCGCCCTGGTACGGGCGTTCATGGCTCACCACCAGGGTATGACCATCGTCGCCATCGCCAACGTGCTGCTCGACGGGATCATGCGCAAGCGGTTCCATTCCGAACCCCAGGTACAGGCGACCGAGCTGCTACTGCAGGAACGGACGCCGCGAAACCTGTCCGTGGCCCGCCCGGTGGCCGGTGAAAGGCGTCTGGCGCCGAGAATCGACGATGCACTGGTCCAGGATGTCCGCCGCCTTGACACCTACCAGGATGCCACGCCACAAGCCCACGTACTTTCCAACGGACGCTACTCCGTGATGGTCACGGCGGCAGGGTCCGGATACAGCCGCTGGCACGATATTGGAGTCACGCGCTGGCGGGAGGACCTAACACGCGACGACACAGGCAGCTACATCTTTCTGCGCGACATCGAGAGCGGCCGGGTGTGGTCGGCAGGTTACCAGCCATGCGGTGTGGAACCCGACAGCTACGAAGTGACCTTTGCCGAGGACCGCGTGCAGATCTCCCGCGCCGATGCTGGAATCGCGACGACGCTGGAGATCGTCGTCTCGGCCGAGGATGACGCCGAGGTCCGGCGCCTCTCGATCACGAATACCAGCGGCCGCCTCCAGGACCTGGAAGTTACATCCTATTCGGAGCTGATGCTGGCATCGCTCGCTGCGGATACCGCACACCCGGCGTTCTCGAAGCTCTTCGTACAGACCGAATACCTGCCCCGTCCCTGCGCAATCCTGGCCACGCGCCGCAAGCGCTCGTCCGCGGAGCCAGAAATCTGGGTGACGCATCATGCGGTCATCGAAGGTCAGATGCTGGGGAAACCCGAGATCGAAACGGACCGTGCGCGATTCCTGGGCCGCGGCCAGGAAGTGCGGACACCGATCGCCGTGATGGACGGCCGGCGCCTTTCAGGCTCCGTCGGTTCAGTCCTCGACCCGGTCTTCGCACTCCGGCATCGCATGCGGATACCTGCCGGCGGAACAGTGCGCATCGCGTTCTGGACAGAGGTAGCGCCTTCCCGCCAGCAGGTTCTTGACCTGCTCGACAAGCACCATGACTCCAACGCCTTCGTCCGCGCCTCGACCCTGGCGTGGACCCAGGCGCAGGTGCAGTTGCGTCACCTTGGCGTCACGGCGGCAGAAGCCAGCCTGTCGCAGCGTCTGGCGGGCCACATCCTGTTCGCCGACGCGTCGCTGCGACCGTCATCCGACGCCATCCGTCGCGGTGGCGGCGGACCCGCTGCGCTCTGGAGCCAGGGCATTTCCGGTGACCTGCCGATCGTCCTGCTCAGGATCGACAAGGTCGAAGACATTGGAATTGCGCGACAGCTGATCCAGGCCCACGAGTACTGGCGGTTGAAGCAGCTTGCCGTCGATCTGGTGATCCTGAACGAGCATGCCGCGTCGTACGCACAGGACCTGCAGGTTGCGCTGGAAACCCTGCATCGCGTCAGCCGGTCGCGCGAACAGATTGCAGCCGACGGCGCGCGTGGATCGGTGTTCACCCTGCGCACGGACCTCATACCGGCGGCCACGCGCGACCTGCTGTCTGCCGTGGCGCGCGTCGTACTGGTGGCCGGGCAAGGCAGTCTGGCGGATCAGCTCGACCGGTCGCGCCGGCCCCCCGCGGGCACCGCGCACGCTCCGCCACGCCAGAGAGTGCGGTCGGATGCTGTGGCTACCGGGCCTGCCCCCCAGCAGCTGGAATTCTTCAACGGGCTGGGTGGATTTGCCAACGACGGACGTGAGTACGTGACGCTGCTCGGGCCGGGGCAGTCGACCCCGGCACCATGGATAAACGTAGTCAGCAATCCTGCGTTTGGATTTCAGGTGGCCGCCGAGGGCAGTGGGTACACCTGGTCCATGAACAGCCGCGAAAACCAGCTGACACCCTGGTCGAATGACCCGGTCACGGACCGCCCCGGCGAGGTCATCTACCTGCGGGATGAGGACACCGGCCAGGTGTGGGGTCCGACGGCAGCGCCGAGCCACGAACGGGGCAGCTTCTACACGGCTCGCCACGGCCACGGGTACAGCCGGTTCGAGCATGAGTCCCATGGTGTCCGGCTCGACCTGTTGATGTACGTGCCGCGCGACGACTCAATCAAGATTTCCAGCCTGACCCTCTGCAACACGTCCGGGCGAGTCCGCCGACTGACGGTCACGGCCTATGTGGAGTGGGTGCTGGGCGTATCGCGCGGACCCTGCGCGCCATTCATCGTCACGGCCATGGATTCCTCGACGGGCGCAATGTTTGCGCGCAATCCATGGAATGCCGCCTTCGGCACGCGGGTCGCATTCGTGGATCTGGCCGGGCGCCAGACGGACTGGACGGCGGACCGGCGGGAGTTCCTGGGGCGGCACGGCACGCTCGCGGAACCCGCGGCGCTGCGCCGTACAAGCCCATTCTCGAAGCGGGTCGGCGCGGGCCTTGATCCTTGTGGCGCGCTGCAGGCGCCGATCGTCCTGCAGCCGGGCGAGACCGCGGAAATCGCCTTTTTCCTGGGTGAAGCGCCGGACGTCGGCAGCGCCCGGGCGCTGATCGAGCGCTATCGGTCAGCTGACCTGGACGCTGTCCTGCGTGAGGTGACCGGCCAGTGGGATGAGGTCCTTGGCACGGTCCAGGTGAAGACACCGGACCGATCGATGGACATCATCCTGAATAGCTGGATGCTGTATCAGACCCTCGCGTGCCGGATCTGGGCACGATCGGCCTTCTACCAGGCCAGCGGCGCGTACGGCTTTCGTGACCAGCTTCAGGATGGGATGGCGCTGGCGGTGTCCCGACCCGCGCTGACACGCGAGCATCTGCTCCGCGCCGCCGGCCGGCAATTCACGGCGGGGGATGTCCAGCACTGGTGGCTGCCTCCGAATGGACAGGGTGTTCGCACGCGAATCTCCGACGACCGGGTCTGGCTTGCCTATGCGACCGCGCACTACGTCGAAACGACGACCGACGAGGGCGTGCTGGACGAACGGGTTGCATTTATCGACGGCCCGGACTTGCGGCCCGGCGAGCACGACGCGTACTTCGAGCCAGCGGGGTCGGATCACGTTGCATCGCTCTTCGAGCACTGCGCGCTCGCCCTGGACCGCAGCCTGGCCATCGGCGCGCACGGATTGCCGCTCATCGGGACCGGTGACTGGAACGATGGCATGAACCGGGTTGGCGAGCATGGGCGGGGCGAAAGTGTCTGGCTCGGCTGGTTCCTGCATGCGACGCTCAGTGCTTTTGTCCCGCTGGCGCGGGCACGTGGCGACACCGCGCGCAGTATCCGATGGCTGGCGCACGCAACAGCCCTCGGGGCGGCACTCGAGCAAGGCGGCTGGGACGAGAACTGGTATCGCCGCGGCTATTTCGATGATGGGACGCCCCTCGGGTCGGCGGCGAGCGACGAGTGTCGTATCGATTCGATCGCCCAATCCTGGAGCGTGATATCCGGCGCGGCGGACGCGACCCGCGCCAGGCAGGCGATGGCGGCGGTGGACGGGCAGCTGATCGACCGGGAGCGGGGACTGGCACTGCTCTTCACGCCGCCATTCGACCAGACGCCGCTCGAGCCCGGCTACATAAAGGGATACCCGCCCGGCATCCGCGAGAACGGCGGCCAATACACGCACGCGGCGACATGGTCGGTCATCGCATTTGCACTGCTGGGGCAGGCTGACAAGGCCGTTGAATTGTTCGCGCTACTCAATCCCGTCAATCGCGCGACGACGCGGGCCAACGTGCACCGCTACAAGGTCGAACCGTACGTCATCGCCGCCGATATCTACTCGGTGGCACCGCATGCCGGACGCGGCGGCTGGACCTGGTACACGGGTGCGGCCGGCTGGATGTACCGGGCCGGACTGGAGTGGATCCTGGGGTTTCATCTGCAGGGAAGTAGTCTCAGGCTCGAGCCGTGCATTCCCGCGTCCTGGCCCGGTTTCGAGATAGTCTTCAGGTATCGCGCGACACGCTATGAAATCGCGGTCGAGAACCCCGACGGCGTGGGGCGCGGTGTCGCTCAGCTGGAGTTGGACGGCCGGTCGTTGGCCGCCGGCTCGACCACGATTGCGCTGGTCGATGACGGCGCCACCCATCGGCTGCGGGTGGTGCTTGGCGCCAACCGGGATAATTCCCAGGGGCTTCAGACGGCGCAATGAACTGCGAGGCCGACGGCGTCCCGGGCGGCGGGCCTCACACCCACCCCGGTCATCGTCTCGCTGGCGACGCCGGTCCCATTCGCATCTCTACGGACGAAAACGCGCCAACCGCAATGCGTTGGTAATGACCGTCACCGAGCTCAGGGACATGGCCGCGGCGGCAAATGCCGGGGTCAGCGTCCAGCCGAGCAGCGGATACAGCACGCCCGCAGCGATTGGCACACCCAGGGAGTTGTAGCCGAACGCCAGCCACAAATTCTGGCGCACGTTGCGCATGGTCGCCACGCTCAACCGCCGCGCCCGGCCGATCGCGGCCAGGTCGCCCTTCACCAGGGTAATGCCGGCCGTCTGCTTGGCAACGTCGGTGCCATGACCCATGGCGATGCCGACGTCGGCCTGCGCCAGTGCCGGCGCATCGTTGACGCCGTCACCCGCCATCGCGACCCGCAGCCCCTCCGCCTGCAGCGCCTGGATCGCCTCCGCCTTGCCATCCGGTTTCACGCCGGCCACCACGCGATCGATGCGGAGTCCTGCCGCCACGTGGCGCGCAGCCCGCTCACTATCGCCGGTCAGCATCGTGATCTGCAGTCCCAGACCACGCAACTCCTCCAACGCTTCGGCAGTTCCAGGCTTGATCGGGTCGCGTGCGGTCAGCAACCCGGCGACGCGTCCGTCTACCGCCACGTACACCAGGCTCGCCCCCGAATCCTGGGCGGCACTCGCCTCGTCCACAAAGGCATCCGCCGCGCCTGCAAACTCGGCACTGCCCAGCCTGACCCGGCTGGCGCCGACCTCGCCCTGCGTACCCGACCCGGCGACGGATTCGACGCCGCGGGCCAGCGGTGGACGGATCTTGCGTTCACGCGCCGCGGCCACCACGGCCTTGGCGAGCGGATGGTCGCTCTGCTGCGCAATGCCAGCTGCCAGGCGCAGCAGTTCCTTCTGCTCCACACCGTCGGCCAGGTAGATGCCATCGACTCGCGGCCGGCCTTCGGTCAGCGTACCGGTCTTGTCGCAGACCAGGACCTGCAGCGACGCCAACGCCTCAAGCGCGCGGGCTTCGCGAAACAGCACGCCACTGTGGGCACCGCGGCCCATGGCCACGGTCATTGACATCGGTGTCGCGAGCCCTACCGCACAGGGACAGGCGATGATCAGCACCGTCACGCCGGCCACCAGTGCATGCGCGAGGCGCGGCTCCGGCCCGACCCACCACCACACCAGCGCCGAGACGACCGCCGCGACAACGACCGCCGGGACGAACCATGCGGACACGCGGTCGGCCAGTGCGTGCACCGGCGCCCGACTGCGCTGCGCCTCGGAAACCATGCCGACGATGCGGGCCAGCGTGCTCTCCGACCCGATGCCCTCTGCCCACATGAGTAGCGATCCGCTGCCGTTGACTGTGCCGCCTATCAGGCGATCACCCGGCGCCTTCGTGACGGGCACGGACTCGCCGGTCACCATGGCTTCATCCACGCTGCTCGTGCCCTCGAGGACCACACCGTCCACCGGCACGCGCGCGCCCGGCCGGACCCGCAGCTTGTCCTGCTTGCGAAGCTCGGCTGCCGGCAGCTCGGATTCGCTGCCATCTTCCGCAACGCGGACCGCAATTTCAGGGGCAAGGTCCAGCAGCGCCCGTAGCGCCGCGCCTGTTTTCGTCCGCGCGCGCAACTCCAGGATCTGCCCGGCCAGCACCAGCGTGACGATGACGGCCGCTGCCTCGAAGTAGAGCGGCACCATGCCCATCGCGTCCCGCGCCGACTCAGGAAACGAGCCAGGAACGAGCAGCGCCGCCAGGCTGAACAGGTAGGCTGCCGACACCCCGAGCGCGATCAGCGTAAACATGTTGAGCCGACGCCGGAGCGATTCCACCCCGCGTCGCAGGAAGGGCCAGCCGGCCCAGAAAACCACGGGTGTGGCCAGCAACCACTGGGCCCAGCGTGCCCAGCCTGCGTGCTCGAGAGGCGCCAGGGCGTACAGCAGCATGGGTCCCATCGCCAGCAGCAGGACGGCCACCGTCAGTGGCGCGGCGAGCCAGAGTCGCCGGCGAAAATCGACCAGTTCAGGATTTTCTCCCGGCGCCGCCGTGACCGTCACCGGTTCGAGCGCGCAGCCGCAGTCGGTGCAGTGCCCTGGCCCCTGTTCGTGCACTTCCGGGTGCATCGGACAGGTCCAGTGCGAGGTGCTCGCCGCGACCGGCTCGAGTGTCATGCCGCACAGCGGGCAATCGCCCGGCTCGTCCCGAAGGATCTCCGGGTGCATCGGACAGGTGTACTGCAAGCCGTCCCCCTCAGCAGTGCATGGCAGCGTTCAGCAGCGTTCAATTACCGTGGCAATGCCCTGGCCCAGGCCAATGCACATGGTCGCGAGACCCTTGTCGGCCCCCTTCCATTCCATCGCATTCAGCAGCGTCGTGGTGATGCGTGCGCCGGAGCACCCCAGCGGGTGGCCGAGCGCAATCGCTCCGCCATTGAGGTTCACCTGCTCGTCCATCGCTTCGAGCAGGCCCAGGTCCTTCAGCACGGACAGGCCCTGCGCCGCAAAGGCCTCGTTCAGCTCGATGACCTGGATGTCCGACAGCTTCAATCCGGCGCGCTTGAGCGCCCTCTTGGTGGCGGGAACCGGTCCGTAACCCATGATCGCCGGGTCGCAGCCCGCCACGGCCATCGACAGGATTCTTGCACGCGGCTTCAGCCCGAGTGACTGCGCGCGTTCTGCGCTCATCAGCAGCATGGCCGCGGCGCCATCCGAGATGGCAGATGACGATCCCGCCGTGACCGTGCCGTTCTTCGGGTCAAAGGCCGGCCGGAGAGCCGCCAGCGCCTCGACCGTGGTCTCGGGGCGGATGACTTCGTCAATCTCGCATGACACGAGGAATCCGTTCGCGTCGTGGCCCTCTATGGCGACGATCTCGTTCTTGAAGCGCCCGGCCTGGGTCGCCTCCCAGGCCCTGGCATGCGAGCGCGCCGCGAACTCGTCCTGCATCTCGCGCGTGATCCCGTGCAGGCGGCCGAGCATCTCTGCGGTCAGGCCCATCATGTTCGAGGCCTTGGCGTACTGTTTTGATGCGGCCGGGTTCAGGTCGATTCCGTGCATCATGCCGACGTGGCCCATGTGCTCGACGCCGCCGATCACGAAAACGTCGCCCTGGCCGCTCATGATCTGTGCGGCAGCGGTGTGCAGGGCCTGCATGGACGATCCACACAGGCGGTTGACCGTCTGGCCGGGTACCGTGTGCGGCAACCCGGCAAGCAACAGCGCATAGCGCGCGATGTTCATGCCCTGCTCGAGAGTCTGGTTCACGCAGCCCCAGATCACATCCTCGACCTCGCCCGGATCGACCGCAGGATTGCGCTTGAACAGGGCCTTGATCAGTCCGGCCGACAGGGTATCGGCACGCACCTGGCGGAACATGCCGCCCTTCGAGCGGCCCATTGCCGAGCGCACGCCATCGATGATCACGACATCGCGGGGATTGAGGCTCATCTTGATCTCTCCAGGATTCGTACGGTACCGCAGGATCAGGCGAAGAACTTCTTGCCCGACGCCGCCATGTCACGCAGCAGCTTGGGCGCCTCGTACAGCTTGCCGAGCGAGGCGTACTGGTCGCACAGCGAGACGAAGCTGGCGGCCCCGGTCTGGTCAACGTAACGGCAGGCACCGCCGCGGAATGGCGGGAATCCGATGCCGTAGATCAGCGCCATGTCCGCCTCGTAGGGCGTGGCGACGATCTTCTCCTCGAGGCAGCGAGCAATCTCGTTCACCATCGGCACCATGCAGCGCGCAATGATCTCTTCGGGAGTGAACTCGCGGCGCGCCGCCACGACCGGCGCGATCAGATCGTAACTTGCCGGGTCGACACTCTTCTTCGGCCTGCCCTTCTTGTCCGGAGCATAAACGTAGTAGCCCTTGCCGCTTTTCTGGCCGTAGCGATCCGCGTCAACCATCACGCTCGTCGTGCTGGTGAAATCCGGTTTCATGCGGTCGGGGAAGCCTTCCGCCATCACCGCAGCGGCATGGACTGCCGTGTCCATGCCGACAACGTCCATCAGGTAGGCCGGCCCCATTGGCCAGCCAAAACGCTCCATGACCTTGTCCACCGCCTGGAAGTCGGCGCCATCGCGTAGCAGCATATGAAAGCCGGCGAAGTACGGGAATAACACCCGATTGACCAGGAACCCGGGACAGTCGTTCACGACGATGGGGGTCTTGCCCATCCGGCGTGCCAGCGCCACCGTCGCTGCGATCGCCGCATCCGACGAGCGCGCACCGCGGATCACCTCTACCAGCGGCATCATGTGGACCGGGTTGAAGAAGTGCATGCCGACGAAGTTCTGCGGTCGCTTCAGGCTCTCGGCGAGCGACGTGATCGAGATTGTCGAGGTATTCGACGCAATAATCGTGTCGTCCCGCACCAGTCCCTCGACCTCGGCGAACACTGCTTTCTTGATCTTGGCGTTCTCGACCACGGCCTCGATGATGATGTCCACACCACCGAAGTCGCCATAATTGAGGGTGGGCCGGATGCGGGACAGCGTCTCGGTCAGCGCCTCGGGCTTCATCCTGCCCTTCTCAACCTGCTTCGACAGCAGCTTGCCGGCCTCGCTCATGCCGAGCGCCAGCGCCTCGTCGCGAATGTCCTTCATGATGATCGGCGTGCCCTTGACCGCACTCTGGTAGGCGATGCCGCCACCCATGATCCCGGCGCCGAGCACGGCTGCCTGACGGATCTCCCGCACACCCTTCTTCGCCCACCCGCCCGCGATCTTCTTGACCGCCTGGTCGGCCAGGAACAGGCCGATCAACGCCTCGGCCTGCGGAGTAACAGCCGCCTTGGCGAAGTGCTTCGCCTCTACCTCGAGCGCCGCATCGCGACCCAGGCCGGCTGCGGCCTGCATGGCTTTCAGCGCCAGCATCGGCGCGGGATAGTTCGGTCCCGCCTGCGCCCCGACGACCGCCATGCTGCTGGTGAAGGCCATGGCCTGTTCGGTCGCATTGAGCTTGAGCGGTGCCAGTTTCTCGGCACGCTTGCCCTGCCAGTCGAGCTTGCCTGTGACACACTGCTTGACCAGGTCCAGCGCGGCTTCCCGCAGCTTGTCCGATTCGACCACGGCATCCACCGCGCCGTCCTTGAAGGCCGCATCAGACCGCTTCTCGCTCCCGGTGGCGATCCATTCGACGGCGTTGTCGACGCCCATGAGCCGCGGCAACCGCACCGTGCCGCCGAATCCCGGAAAGATGCCGAGCTTGACCTCGGGCACGCCGATCCGGGCGGCCGTGGACATCACACGGTAGTCGCAGGTCAGCGCCAGCTCCGTTCCGCCGCCGAGGCAGATCCCGTTTATCGCCGCGACCGTGGGCACCGGCAGGTCCTCGAAGCGGCAGAACATCCGGTTTACCTCTAGCACGCTCCGGACAATGGCCTCCTCGCCCTGCGCAAACATGCCACCGAATTCGGTGATGTCGGCGCCGACTATGAATACGCCCTTACCCGAAGTGACGATAACGCCCTTCACGCTGCCGTCCCCGGCGATGGCCTGCGTTGCAGCATCGAATTCCCGCAGCGTAGCCTTGTCGAGCTTGTTGATCGACTCTCCTGTGAGGTCGAGCTTCAGCTCCGCAATGCCGTCGCCGACGGCCGCCACGCTGATGGCGGATCCCGAATAGATCATGTGCAGTCTCCGTTCCTTTCCAGGGATGAGAGGCCGCCCTGCGACCCGCACGGGCAACCCAGACTACGTGTCCCCCGCATGCGGGGGATCGTCAACCGTTGATATTATCGCCTCCACCGCATTCCTGCGCCGACTCGGTAATCCACGTTTGCCGGGCTCGCGCGGCCCCGCCGGAGCGACTCATGACCCAGAATAGACCGCAACGCCCCTTGCTGACTCCGCTGCCTGAATGGTTCCCGCGCGGCGCCGCACTGCTGCGCGACCCGACGCTGAACAAGGGCACGGCATTCTCCCTGCGGGAGCGCGACGCGCTGGGTCTCCGCGGCCTCCTGCCACCGCACGTCATCACTCAGGAGGACCAGGTCAACCGGGTACTGGAGAACTTCCGGCGGCTCGAATCCGACCTGTCCCGCTACATCCTGCTCGAGGCGCTGCACGACCGGAACGAGGCGCTGTTCTTCCGGGTGATCACGGAAAACCCTGATGAAATGATGCCCGTGATCTACACGCCCACGGTGGGCCTGGCCTGCCAGCAGTTCGGTCACATCTACCGGCGGCCGCGCGGCATGTTCATCTCGGCGGCCGATCGCGGCCGCATGGTCGAGGTGATGCGAAACTGGCCATATCGTGACGCGCGCATGATCGTGGTGACCGACGGCGAGCGCATCCTCGGCCTCGGTGACCTCGGCGCGAACGGCATGGGCATCCCGATCGGCAAGCTGGCGCTGTACACCGCCTGTGCCGGGCTGCATCCCCGCCATTGTCTGCCCGTCATGCTCGACTACGGCACCAACAACGAGGCCCTGCTCGAGGATCCGCTCTACATCGGACTGCGCCAGAAGCGCCTGTCCGGGTCCGCGCTCGACGAGCTGGTCGATGAGTTCGTGGAGGCTGCGCAGCAGTCCTTCCCGGGAATCGTCATCCAGTTCGAGGACTTCGCCAACCACAATGCGTTCCGCCTGCTCAGGAACTACCGCGACAAGATCTGCTGCTTCAACGACGACATCCAGGGGACGGCCTCGGTAACCGTCGCCGGCATCTTCTCGGCACTGCGCGTCACGGGCAAGCGCATGTCCGAGCAGACCTTCCTCTCCCTCGGGGCGGGCGAGGCAGCCACCGGTATCGCGGACCTGCTGGTCGCGGCCATGATGGATGACGGACTGGACGAGGCTACTGCCCGAAGCCGCTGCTGGATGGTCGACTCGAAGGGCCTGGTGGTCGCCGAGCGCAAGGACCTGGCAGAACACAAGCGGCCCTATGCGCATCCGCACGTCCCGGTGGGCAACTTCCTTGGCGCGGTGCGCGCGCTTGAGCCAACAGCGCTCATCGGCGTCGGCGCGACACCGCAGGCGTTCGACCGGGACGTCATCGAGGCGATGAGCCGCCTCAACCAGCGGCCGATCATCTTTGCGCTGTCGAACCCGACCTCAAAGGCGGAGTGCACCGCCGAGCAGGCCTACGCCTGGTCCGGCGGCCGCGCACTGTTCGCCTCCGGGAGCCCGTTCGATCCGGTCGAGCTGGACGGCCGGCGCTACGTGCCGCGCCAGGGCAACAACTCCTACATCTTCCCGGGAGTCGGACTGGGCGTGGTGACGGTGCAATCCTCGCGGGTGACCGACGCCATGTTCATGGCGGCGGCGCGCACGCTCGCGCACTCGGTGAGCGAAGAGGACCTCGCGCAGGGAAGCCTCTACCCCGCGCTATCGCGGGTCCGGGAAGTCTCGGCACAGATTGCCGTCGCGGTCGCCGAGGTCGCTTTCCGCGACGGCCTGGCCTGCATCGATCGGCCGGGCGACCTGCACGAGCTGATGCTCCAGCAGATGTACGACGCACGTTACGTCAGCTTCGTGCCCTGAGACCACGGCGCTTCCACAGCAGGAACACCGACGGGATCACCACCAGCGTCAGCAAGGTCGCGCTGATCATGCCGCCGACCATGGGCGCGGCGATGCGCCGCATGACCTCCGAGCCTGTGCCCGATCCCCACATGATTGGCAACAGGCCGACCATGATGGTCAGTACCGTCATCAGCTTCGGCCGGAGCCTGAGCAACGCGCCTTCGACGATGCTTTCGCGCACATCAGTCTCGGTTACCGGCCGTCCCTCGCCAGCGGCAAGCCGCTTGTGTCGCTGCCATGCCTGGTTCAGGTACAGCAGCATGACGACGCCCGTCTCTGACGCCACGCCGGCCAGGGCGATGAAGCCGACCGCCACCGCAATGCTCAGGTGATAGCCGAGCAGGTACAGCAACCACAGGCCACCCGTCAGGGCGAAGGGCAGACTGCCCAGGATCAGCACGACGTCGCCGAAGCGACGGAAGTTCAGGTACAAGAGCAGCACGATGATTACGAAGGTAAAGGGTACTACTACGCGCAGCTTTTCGAGCGCGCGTTGCCAGTATTCGTACTGTCCCGACCAGCGCAGACTGTAGCCGGCCGGCAACTCGACCTGCTCTGATACGCGCTGCCGCGCCTCGGACACATAGGACCCAAGGTCGCGGTCCTTGATATCCACATAGACCCAGCCCGAGGGCCTGGCATTCTCGCTGCGGATCATGGAAGGTCCGTCAGTAATCCCCACCGTTGCCACGTCGCCCAAGGTCAGTTGCGCGCCCGATGGCGAAACGATCGGCAGCTGTCGCAGCCGTTCCATTGAATTGCGCCAGTCCTGCGGGTAGCGCAGGTTGATGGGATACCGCTCCAGGCCCTCGACCGTGTAGGCGAGCGTCATGCCGCCGACCGCCGTTTCCACTACCTCCTGCACGTCGGCAATGTTCAGTCCGTAGCGCGCGGCGTCGTCGCGGCGGATGTCGACGTCGATATAGCGGCCGGTAGCCGCCCTTTCCGCATAGACCGACGCCGTACCTGGCACTTCATTAAGCGTGCGTTCGATGTCCAGGCCGATCCGCTCGATCTGGACGAGGTCCGGGCCGGTGATCTTGATGCCCACCGGCGTCTTGATGCCGGTCGCCAGCATGTCGATGCGGGTCTTGATCGGCGGAACCCAGGCGTTGGCCAGCCCGGGGACCTGCACCACACGATTCAATTCCTCGCGCAGCCTTTCCGGCGTCATGCCCTCGCGCCACTCCTCGCGCGGCTTCAGCTTGATCGTGGTCTCGAGCATCTCGAACGGCGCCGGGTCGGTCGCCGTTTCGGCGCGCCCAGCCTTGCCAAACACGCGCTCGACTTCCGGCACCGACTTGATGAGCCGGTCGGTCTGCTGCAGCAATGCGCGGACCGTATCGGCCGAGACGCCCGGAAGCGTGGTCGGCATGTACATCAGGTCGCCCTCGTCGAGTTCCGGCATGAACTCGCTGCCGAGCCGCGAGATCGGCCAGGCCGTGGCCAGCACCACCACGACCGACGCGGCGACGACCGTCCACGGATGCCGTAGCGCGAGTTCGATCGCGGGACGGTAGATCGCCATGGCCGCGCGATTTACCGGATTTTCGCTTTCCGGGCGGATCCGCCCGCGCACCAGCAGCGTGATCAACACCGGCACCAGTGTGATGGACAGCAAAGCCGCCGCCACCATGGACCACGTCTTGGTGAAGGCGAGCGGCGAGAACATCTTGCCTTCCTGTGCATCCAGGGCGAATACCGGCAGGAACGACAGCGCGACAATCATCAGTGAGAAGAACAGCGACGGACCGACTTCGCGGCAGGCCTCCAGCACCAGTGCAACGCGGTCTCCGCCCTGATCACCCTCGTGCTCCAGCTTCTTGTGGACGTTCTCGATCATCACGATGCCGGCGTCGATCATGGCGCCGATTGCAATGGCGATTCCACCGAGCGACATGATGTTTGCGTTGAGCCCCTGGAGGTGCATGACCAGAAAGGCGGCCAGGATGCCGAGCGGCAGCGTGATGATCAGTACCAGGCTGGAGCGGAAGTGGAACAGGAATACGGCGCAAACCAGCACTACCACCACGAATTCTTCGACCAGCTTGCCGCGCAGATTGTCCACGGCCCGCTGGATCAAGGCCGAACGATCGTAGGTCTCGACTACTTCAACGCCTTCGGGCAGCCCCGCTGAAAGCTCATTCAGCCGGGCGCGAACGCGGCGAATCGTCTCCTGCGCATTTTCGCCACTGCGCATGACGACGATGCCGCCCGCCACCTCACCCTCGCCGTCGAGCTCGGCCATACCGCGGCGCATTTCCGGACCGATGCGGATGTCCGCCACGTCGCCCAACAGCACCGGCACGCGGTCGACCACCTTGAGCGGCAGGTTCCTGAGGTCCTCGATGCCCCGGATGTAGCCCGAGGCGCGAACCATGTATTCCGCCTCGGCCATCTCGATGACAGAGCCGCCGGCCTCGGAGTTGCCCCGGTCGATCGCCATCATGATGTCGGCCAGCGTCACACCCTGGCCGCGCAGCCGGATCGGATCGACCACCACCTGGTACTGCTTGACCATCCCGCCGACCGTCGCGACCTCGGATACGCCGGGGACCGCCTGAAGCTCGAACTTCAGGAACCAGTCCTGCAGGCTGCGCAACTCGGCAAGGTCGTGCCGACCACTCTTGTCCACCAATGCGTATTGATAGATCCAGCCCACGCCGGTGGCGTCGGGGCCCAGCGCCGGGCTGATGCCCGCAGGTAGCCGTGACGCGGCCTGGCTCAGGTACTCCAGGACCCGTGAACGCGCCCAATACAAGTCTGTTCCGTCCTCGAACAGGACGTAGACGAACGAATCGCCGAAGAAAGAGTAACCGCGCACCGTCGTGGCGCCTGGCACCGACAGCAGCGCCGTCGTCAGGGGATAGGTCACCTGGTCCTCGACCACGCGGGGCGACTGGCCCGGATACGGCGTGCGCACGATGACCTGGACGTCGGACAGGTCCGGGATTGCATCGACAGGCGTCCGCATCATCGCCCAGGCACCGGCCGCCGTGAGCAGCGCCGCCAGCAACAGGACCATCGGCCGGTTGGCGAGCGAGGCACGAATGATGGCTTCGATCATTTGCCCTGCTCCGGCATCGCGCCCCTATCATTCGCCGCATGGTCCGTTGTCGCCTGTGGCTTCTCGTAGCGACGCAGGCTCGAGCGCACCTGCGACTCGGAGTCGATCATGAACTGTCCGGAGACGACGACTTCCTCGCCAACCCGGATCCCGCTTACGATCTCGATGTTCTCGCCACTTTCCCGACCTGAGGTCACGTCGCGCGCGACGAAGCGACCATCGCCGAGCGCGACGATCACACGTTCGGCCCGCCCGGTACGGATCAGGGCCTCGATCGGCACCATCAGGGACTCGCCGCCACCGGCACCCTCGATGGTCACGTTCGCCAACATGCCAGCCGCCAGCCTGCGACCGGGGTTGTCCAGCTCGAGCCGCGCCTGCAGCGTTCGCGTCGATTCATTCAGCTGCGGCAGCAGTTCCAGTACATGCGCCTCGACCTGCTGTCCCGGCAGCGCCGGGAACGCAAGTTTCGCGGGCGCGCCTTTGCTCACGCGCGCCGCATCGGCCTCCGGAACCTCGGCAACGACCCATAGTCTGGAAATAGGGACCATGGTCATGGCACTCATCCCGGGCTCCGCCAGCGCGCCCTCCCGCACGCCGAGCATGGTGACCACGCCGTCCTCGGGCGCGTAGTAGGTCACCCGCTCGGCCGCCTTGCCCGTCGCGCGTAGCCGCTCGATGGTCGCAGCATCGAGCCCGAGCGCCTGCAGCCGGCCGGCGGAGGCGTTGGTAAGCGCCGGGTCGCCCAGCGCGATGGCATTCAGGTACTCGCGCTGGGCGGCGGCGAGCTTCGGCGAGAACACCGCAAACAGCGGCTGTCCGCGGCTGACCGATTCACCTTCGGCCCGGACCGAGAGACGCTCCACATAGCCTTCCGCGCGCACGCGGACCTCGATCCGGCCCCGCTCGTCGTAGGCCAGGGTGCCGACGGTCTGGATGCTCGTGTCCAGTTGCCCCTGGTGGGCGGCAACGGTGCGCACCCCGAGGTTGTTGACCATGGTTGCAGACAACTGGATTGCGCCCGTATCGTCGTCTCCCGACTCGGCGTAGACCGGCACGTAGTCCATCCCCATCTCGTCCTTGCGGGGGACCGGCGAGGTAACCGCGGGGTTCATCGGGTTACGGTAGTAGAGAAGCTTCTGCTCCTGGAGTTGGGGCCGGGGTTGGGACTCCGCCTCGGCGGACTCGATCGGCACCAGGGTCATGCCGCAGATGGGGCACTTGCCCGGCTCGTCCGAGGTTACCTCCGGGTGCATCGGGCACTGGTAGGTGGCATCGAGATGTTTCGCCGCATGCTCGAGCGCGGTTTCGGGCGCCGCCGGAGGCGGCGTCTTGCCACAGGCTCCCAACAGCAGGGACAAGGCGGTCAGCGTGACGACCCCGAGGTTGCAGCGGTTCATGGCAGGTCTCCGGCAAGATAGTTGATCTCGGCAAGCGCCACGGCCCGGTCCTTGCGCGCCTTTTTCAGGCGGTCGCGCACGTCGAGCACGCGCCTTTCAGTGCTGATCACGTCGGACAACGAGCCATCGCTCGTGCGATAGCTGGCGAGGGCGGCTTCCACGGAGACGCCGGCGATGCGCTGGATCCGCGACTCGTAGAGGTCGACGATCGAACCCAGTCGCAGCGCGCGGGAATACTGCGCCCGCAGGCTGGCCTCCAGTTCGCGGGCCAGGTCGGTCCGTCTGGCCTGGGCTGCGCGGGCCTGTGACCTTGCTGCGCCCGTCTCACGGTCCTGCCGGTTGCCTGTGAAGAGCGGCACGTCGAAAGTCAGCATCGCGGTCAGCAGGTCCGGCCGCGCCTCTCCATTCATGCTGCCTTGCCGGAAACCATAGGAGACGTCCACGCCGAACGACGGCTTGTAGCGCTCGGCAGCGAGATCTGCCTCGTTCATGGCAACGTCCCGCGCGTGGTCGAGCGATTGCAACATCGGATGGCGATCCAGGCGCCCGAGCATCGTTTCAAGTGGCGGCAGGCTGGCCGGTGAAGGGTCGGCGGCAGCGGTGCGTTCACCGAGCGCCGCATCGCCGATCCAGCGAGCCAGGTCGGCGCGCGCCATGTCCCGCTCACGCTCGATGTCGATCTGCCGCTCCTCGATCTCCAGCGCCATCAGGCGCGCATCCAGCAATTCGGTCTGGGCGCCCTCGCCTGCGGTGTAGGCTGCCTCGGCGCCGTTCACCAGCGCTTCCACCCACCTGGCCTCGTCCGCCAGCAATGCGAGGGACTGGTCGAGGTAGTCGAGTTCACGCCAGCTGCGTTCCACCTCAAGCCGGACTCGCCGGTCGCGGTTCCGCGCGTCCGCGTCGCTGACCAGCGCACGGCTCTCGTACCCGGAACGGGACAGCTCACGCGTGTGGCCCGCCGGGAACCGCTGCATGACGCCGACCTCGAGCATGGTCATGTCCACGGCGTCGAGGGAAAAGGAATCTGTCGGCACATTGACCGCGCCAACCCTCGCCTCGAGGTCGGGTAGCTGCCCGGCGAACACCGCCATGTCCTGCATGGCGGATGACTCGCTTTCCATGGCTTCCCGGCCGGCGTCGCGCTCCATGGCGATTCGCTGCGCGGCGTCAAGGGTCAATGGCTCGGCGGCCGCGGGCGCCGCGACGCAGGCGAACCAGAGCATCAGGATTGTCAGGGCTGTCGGACCCGCCCCACGGTCGAAAAATAAAGGCATGCCTCCTCCTGCAGGAACGTCAATCGGACGAACCGGGCAGGAAGGGCTATTTCAGGAAAATGCAGAAGCGCTGCTGCAGAGACGCCGACGGCGGGTGCCACGGGGCAGCATCCGGGTGATGATCCGGGGCGGCGATCGTTTCGAAGGAGGGAGACTGGAATGCGGCGAAGCCGGTCAGCAGGACCAGGTCGGGCTGAGCGGTCCTGGCATCCTGGGCGGGCAGCACCGGTGCATCCGCGCCGCCGCAGGCCAGCACGATGTCCTGGCCACCATCAGCGCCCGGATCCAGCGCGGGCGGGCAGTGGGGGCAGTCATGTTCAATCTGGCCGGCCGGGATGTGGTGGCCCGAATGGGCACCATCCGCGGGATGATCCATGGCCACACATGGCTGGATGGCGAATCCAAGCCAGCCGGTCACGAACAACGCGGCGAGTACCCGCGTCATCGGAACCTGCGACCGCCTGAACCTCTGCAGAAGTGCCATTACTTGAAGTCGACTTCCAGACCTGAGGACACGCTACTCGCGAGCGGCCTGCCGGGTCAAACGGATTAACACCGATATGGGATCCGCGAAGCAATCAGGGTGCCCCGGACCTTCTCTCAGGACCTGTCCCCTGTGCTAAAGTTCACATTTTCCGCCCAAAACTTCCTATATCGAACAATGACATCCGGGCATTGAGGAGTCCTCGACCCATGACCACGAAGATCACGCCCCCCGCGACGGGCGAAAAGATCACGATCCGCGACGGCAAGCTTGTCGTCCCCGACCATCCGATCATTCCCTTCATCGAGGGGGACGGCACCGGCGCCGACATCTGGCGTGCAAGCGTGCGTGTGCTCGACGCGGCCGTCGACAAAGCCTACGGCGGCAAGCGCAAGATTTCCTGGATGGAGGTTTACGCCGGCGAGAAAGCCAACAACCTGATGAACACCTGGCTGCCGGACGAGACGGTGGCCGCCTGCCGCGAATACCTCGTGTCGATCAAGGGCCCGCTGACCACACCGATCGGCGGCGGGATCCGCTCACTCAACGTGGCGCTCAGGCAGATGCTCGACCTGTACGTCTGCCTGCGCCCGGTACGGTGGTTCGTCGGCGTTCCGTCGCCCGTTCGTGCGCCGGAAAAAGTCGACATGGTGATCTTTCGCGAAAATACGGAGGACATCTACGCGGGAATCGAATTCGAGGCGGGCTCCGCGGACAACAAGAAGTTTCTCGAGTTGTTCAAGCAAGCCTTCCCGAAGCACTACGGCAAGATCCGCTTCCCCGAGAGTACCGGCATCGGAATCAAGCCCATTTCGCGCGAAGGCACCGAGCGCCTGGTTCGCGCCGCGATCCAGTACGCGATCGACAACAAGCGCAAGAGCCTGACGATTGTCCACAAGGGCAACATCATGAAGTTTACGGAGGGCGCCTTCCGGAACTGGGGCTACGCATTGGCCGAGAGCGAGTTCGCCGATTCAACCTACACCTGGGACCAATGGGAGCGGACCCGTGCGGCCAGGGGCGACAAGGCCGCCAATGAGGAGCAGAGAACCGCGCTTGCCGCAGGTCGCGTGCTGATAAAGGATGCGATCGCCGACATCACGCTGCAACAGGTCCTGACGCGCCCGGACGAATTCGACGTGATCGCCACCATGAACCTGAACGGCGACTACCTCTCCGACGCGCTCGCCGCGCAGGTCGGCGGCATCGGCATCGCCCCGGGTGGCAACGTCAACTACATGACCGGTCATGCCGTATTCGAAGCCACCCATGGCACCGCGCCGAAGTACGCCAACCTCGACAAGGTAAATCCGAGCTCGGTCATTCTCTCTGGCGAGATGATGCTGCGCTACATGGGATGGACCGAGGCGGCCGACCTGGTCATCAAGGCGATGGACAAGAGCATTGGCCAGAAGGTGGTGACCTACGACTTCGCGCGGCTGATGGAAGGCGCCACCGAGGTCAAGTGCAGCGAATTTGGCGACGTGCTGATCCGGAACATGGGCTGACGGTGCCGCGCCGGCCGGGCTTGGGCGACGGCGGCCCGCAGGACGCCGACCTGACCCTGGCGCAACGCTGCGCCAGGGTCATCGTCGACGAGTTTGCCTACTACAACCGGGAATTCCGCGGGATCAGCCGTCGCGCACCCGAGCGTTTCGAGAATCGCGACTGGGCCGGCACCCAGCGCGACGTGGTCGAACGGCTCGACCTCTACACTGAATGCGTCAACCGCGCGCTCGACGAGCTCCAGCGCCGACTCGGCGAGCGGGCCTGCGACGTGCCGCTATGGCGCGCGATCAAGCAGAGTTTCGCAAACCAGATCGAAGAGCTGACGGACCCGGAATTCCTCAAGACCTATTTCAGCTCGATAACGCGACGCATGTTCGGCACCGTCGGGGTCAACTCGGACGTCGAATTCTTCGTCCTCGACCTGGATCCCCTGCGCGGCATCACCTCGCAGGTCGTCAGCAACACCTATACCAATCGCGGCGCGCTGGAATTGCTGATCGAGGAACTGCTCTCGGATTTCAAGTTCCGCACCCCCTGGCGCGACTTCGAGGGCAGTGTCGAGCACGTTGTCACCGATATCCGCATGCACCTGCAGCGCAGTGGCGAGCGCCGGCCCGTCAAGGAAATCGAGGTGATCCGGCCCGTCTTCTACCAGATGACCCGTGCTTACGTCGTGGGCAAGATCAAGGGCGAGGGCTACACGCTGCCGCTCGCGATTGCGTTTCGCAACGGCGAGCGCGGCGTGCTGGTAGACGCGGTGATGCTGAAGGAAAGCGACGTCTCGGTCCTGTTCAGCTTCACCCGTTCCTACTTCCACGTCGATCTCGAGCACGTCGGCGAGGCGGTTCTATTCCTCAAGTCATTCATGCCCCGCAAGCCGGTCTCGGAGCTCTTTACGGTGCTCGGCCGCGCCAAGCAGGGCAAGACCGAGCGCTTCAGGGAGATCTTCCGGCACCTCGATGAGACCGAAGACCGCTTCGTCCTGGCGCCGGGTGAAAAGGGCATGGTGATGGCCTGCTTCACCCTGCAGTCCTTTGACGTGGTGTTCAAAGTCATTCGTGATCGTTTCCCGGCGGTCAAGAACGTGCTGCGCGAAGAGGTCATGGCCAAGTACGACCTGGTGTTCAAGCACGATCGTGCCGGCCGGCTAGTCGACGCGCAGGAATTCAAGCGGGTGCGCTTCCCGCGGTCGCGTTTCGACCAGGAGGTGCTCGACGAACTGCTCGGGGAGTGCGCCATTACAGTGCACGTTGAGGATGACAACATCATCGTCGACCACGTTTACATCGAGCGCAAGATGACACCGCTCAACCTGTACCTGCGAAGCGCTGCGCCGGAACAGGCGGAACTGGCCGTAATCGAGTACGGGCAGGCGATTCGCGACCTGGCCTATACCAACATCTTCGCCGGCGACCTGTTGCTGAAGAACTTTGGCGTCACGCGTCACGGCCGCGCGATCTTCTACGACTACGACGAACTGTGCGCGGTGACGGATTGCCGCTTCCGCGATATGCCACAGGCGTCGAGCTACGAGGACGAAATGCGCGCCGAGAGCTGGTTCTATGTCGCCGACAATGACGTGTTCCCGGAGACCTTCATCAACTTCCTGGGGTTCGACGAGCACCTGAAGCAGGTGTTCCTCGATAAACACGGCGAGATTCTGGAGGCCGACTGGTGGCGCCAGCTGCAGGAACGGCTGGCCGAAGGAGATGTCGTCGAGGTGCTGCCCTATCACCCACACCGCGTACGGGTCGCCAGCAGCTTCTAGAAAAAGGGGACAGTCCCCTTTTTCTGCCCGGCACCGTTTATAACTGAATCCCTGCGAGGGCCTGCTGCAGGTCGGCAATGAGATCGTCCGGATCCTCGGCCCCGACTGAGAGCCGGATCGTAGTCTTCGTCACCCCACTAAGGCT
Source organism: uncultured Gammaproteobacteria bacterium (assembly GCA_963715485.1). Taxonomy (GTDB): domain Bacteria; phylum Pseudomonadota; class Gammaproteobacteria; order Steroidobacterales; family Steroidobacteraceae; genus SG8-30. The sequence continues at coordinate 1,545,194 of OY970244.1, read as the reverse complement.
CAGCTGCTCCGCGGTGAAGTCTTTCGGCTGCATGAAGTGCGGCGGCATCACCAGTGACTCGACCGAACCGAGGCTCGCGGTTATTGCGAACAGCTCCAGGCCCTCTACAACGACACGAGCTTCGTCCATGCCGCCCTTCAGGTCGAAGGCGATCATGGTGCCGAACTCTCGCATCTGCCGACGGGCCAGCTCGTGCCGGGGATGGCTCGGCAGGCCCGGATGGTGCACCCGCGCGACCGCTGGGTGGGCCTCGAGCCAGCGGGCGATCTTCATCGCCGCCGCTGCCTGCGCGTCGTAGCGCAGGAAGTAGGTCTTCATACCCCGGAGGATCAGGAAGGCGGCGTGCGGGTCGAGCACCGGCCCGAGCGTCGAGGCATCCTGACGCATCGACTGGACCAGCGCGCGACTACCAATAATCGCCCCGCCCATGACGTCGCTATGGCCCGAGGCGTACTTGGTCAGGCTGTGCAGGAACAGGTCCACTTCGTACTGGCCATGGTTGTGGAACCCGGCAAACGTATTGTCCATCACCGACAGCGCCCCGGCGGCGCGCGCAGCGGTACAGATACGCTCGACATCCGCAATCTTGTTCACCGGGTTGGTCGGGCTCTCGAAGAACACCAGTCGCGTCGGCCGCTCGTGCAGCACCCGTTCAATGCCTTCGTCGTCCTCGATGGACAGCATCGTATGTTCGACGCCGTACTTGGCCAGCAGGCGCCTGATCAGGTAGCGGGTCGGGCCGTAGGTTTCCACGAAGGACAGGATGTGATCGCCCGACTTGCACAGCGACAACAGGCAACTGCTGATGGCGGCCACGCCGGAACCGGACACGATGCAATCCTCGCGGCCCTGCATGCCGGCGAGAAGATCCTCCAGCTGCCGGTTGGTCGGATTCGATGTACGCGTGTAGAAGTAGCCGGGCCTTTCGCCGCGGAAGGCCCGCAGCATCTCATCGATGCCATCCATCTCGAACTTCACCGACTGGTAGATCGGCGCGACCAGCGGCCGGTTGTCCGCAGACATTGTGGCCACGGGCTGGTGAATGACGCGGGTCCGGTCCTTCATCTGGAATCACCTGGCGGGCGAGGCCCAAAAGGGTCTACAAAGTCCGGAGATTGTCGGCGACAATGGGAGCCGGACGCCAGCCATATTCGGGAAAAACGTCACAATCCCATGGATTTTCGGCTCACTGAAGACCAGCAGATGATCCAGGCGGCTGCGCGGGAGTTCGCGCAGAACGAAATCGCGCCCGTTGCTGCGGAATTCGACGCCTCGGGGCAGTTTCCCGCCCAGACCATCAAGAAGGCCGGCGAACTCGGCTTCATGGGCGTCGAGGTGCCGGCTGAGTACGGTGGCGCCGGCCTCGACCCGGTCTCGTATGTGCTGGTCATCGAGGAAATCGCTGCAGCAGACGCCGCGCACTCGACCATCATCTCGGTCAACAACTCGCTTTATTGTCACGGCATCGTCGAGTTCGGCACCGAGGACCAGAAGCACAGGTTCGTGAGGCCGGTCGCCTCCGGTGACGCCATCGGCTGCTATGGTCTGACCGAGCCCCAGTCCGGCTCCGATGCCGCAAGCATGCGTACCCGCGCGGTCCTGTCGGCCGACGGCAGCCACTACGTGATCAATGGCAAGAAATCCTGGATCACCTCCGGACCGGTCGCCGACTACATGTTCCTGTTTGCCGTTACCGACCCGGAGAGGAAGTCGAAGGGCATCACGGCCTTCATCATCGACTGCCGCCAACCGGGATTCGTCCGCGGCAAGCCGGAACCGAAGCTGGGCATCCGCGCCTCGGCTACCTGCGAGATCGAGTTCGTTGACTTCAAGGTACCGGTCGAGAATCGCCTCGGCGCGGACGGCCAGGGCTTCGCCATCGCGATGACCGTACTCGACTCGGGGCGGATCGGCATCGCCGCTCAGGCTGTCGGCATCGCCCGCGCCGCGTACGAGGCATCGGTGGACTATGCGCGCGAGCGCAAGGCTTTCGGCTCCCCGATCGGTTCGTTCCAGATGATCCAGCAGAAGATCGCCGACATGAAGTGCCGGCTCGAGGCCGCGCGCCTGCTGACGCTGCGGGCCGCCTGGAACAAGGCGCGTTGCAAGGAGTCCGGTGAACGCAACACGCTGGCCGGCTCGATGGCCAAGCTGACCGCGTCCGAGACGGCGATGTTCTGCGCCCATGCGGCGGTGCAGATACATGGCGGCATGGGCTATAGCAAGGAGATGCCGATTGAGCGCTATTTCCGCGACGCCAAGATCACCGAGATCTACGAAGGCACCAGCGAAATCCAGCGCATGGTCATCGCCCGCGCCGAGACCGGGTTGCGCTAGGAAATAGCGACTGTTCCCTTTCTAGATTCTGTGCAGCCAGCCGTGAGTATCGGCGACTTCGCCCTGCTGGATGCCGACCAGCGCGGCACGAAGCTTCCTGGTATGCGGGCCGACGTCGCCGTCGCCCACCCTGTGCTCCCGACCGTCGCGCACCAGCGTGCCAACGCCAGCGAGCACCGCCGCCGTGCCCGACAGGGCCGCCTCGCCGTCCTTCGTCCACGCCAGCATCTCGTCAACGGTGAACACCCGCTCCTCGACCTGATAGCCAATCGACGGCGCGATACGCAGCAGCGAATCGCGCGTGACCCCATGCAGGAAGGTCGCGTCGAGGCTGCGTGTCAGGATCTTGCCCTGACGGATCAGCAGGAAATTGGCCGCCCCGGTCTCCTGCACTTCCCCGCCCGGGCAGAACAGCACCTGGTCAACGCCGTACTTCTTCTTGGCCGCAAGCGTCGGGCCCATGGCGGCAGCGTAATTGCCGCCGGTCTTGACCATGCCGAGGTGTGAAGCGCAGCGTGTGGCCTCGGTCTCGACGTAGATCTTCAGTGGCTTCATACCGCCCGAGAAGTAGTCCCACACCGGACTGGCCAGCACCATCAGCATCAATTCGCCCGGCGGTGAGGCTGCGGCACCGATATTGGGTGTCGTGCCGAAAAGGATCGGCCGCATGTACAGCGCACCCGGCGCGTCCGGCACCTGGTCGCGGACGCGGTCGATCACGGTGGTGATCATCGTCTCCAGCTGGTCCGCATCCGGCTCGGGTAACGCGAGTGCCCGTGCACTCTGGCACATCCGCTCGATGTGACTGCTCATGCGGAACACGTTGACGCTGCCATCCGCCCACTTGTAGGCCTTGAAGCCTTCAAAACACGTGCTCGAATAATGCAGGACGTGCGCCGCCGGACTGATCTCGATCGGGCCGGTCTTCCTGATCTCGTGGTCCGACCACTGGCCATTCCTGAAGGTCGCCACCGCCATCGTGTCGGTCAACACGCTGCCGAAAGCGGGGCGCGGAGTCGTCTGGGTCTGTGGCTGGGCGCTCATGGTCTGGTCAATCCTGGATGAAGATGGTTGCGGGGTGTTCGAGGCGGTCCTTCAGGGCCTGGATCATCGAGGCTGCGTCGAAGCCGTCCACGAAGCGATGATCGAAGGAAGAAGACAAGTTCATCATCCGCCGGATCGCGATGGCACCATTTTGCACCACCGGCCGCTCCACGGCCTTGTTGACTCCCACAATGGCCACCTCGGGCGCGTTGATGACAGGCGTGGAGACGATGCCCCCGAGCTTGCCGAGGCTGGTCACGGTGATGGTCGAGCCGGACAGGTCGTCCTTCTTCGCCTTGCCGGCGCGCGCTGCCTCGGAGACGCGGCGAATCTCCGCCGATAATTCCGACAGGCCGAGGGCCTCCGCGTTCCTGACTACCGGAACCTTCAGGCCATCCGGAGTCTGGGTCGCGACGCCGACATTGATGGCCCGATGTCGGACGATCACGCCACGGGTCTCGTCGTAAAGTGCGTTGCACTGCGGGAAGTCCTCGAGCACCCGCGTCAGCGCGGCCACGATGAAAGGCAGCAGCGTCAGGTTCGCCTGCCCCGCCTTCAGGTGGGCGTTCATGTGCTGGCGCAGTGACTCGAGCTCGGTCACGTCGACTTCCTCGACGTAGGCAAAGTGTGGAATGTTGCGCTTGGACTCGCTCATGCGCTGGGCGATGACCCGCCTGACGCCGATGACCTTGATTTCCTCGGTGCCGGAGCGGGTTACCCTGGCCGCCCCGCGCCGCGTCGCAACCATCCCCTCGGAAATCAGGACATCGAGGTCGGCCGGCTGGATTCGCCCACCGGGGCCCGAGCCTGCAATCTGTGACAGGTCGACGCCCGCCTCCCGAGCACGGCGACGGGTTGCGGGCGAGGCCATCACGCGCCCGGCTGGCTCTACTGCCGCCGCGGGGGCTGCCGACACCACCGGCGTAATGGCTACGACGGATGCCACAGGTGCTGCCTCAGCATTCACGGTTTCCGTTGGCTGTGCCCTGGCGGCTACCGCCGCCACCGGCACCTCTGCCGAGGTATCGAACACGATCAACTCCGAGCCGACTGCGATCATCTCGCCGGGCTCGCCAGTCATCGAGACAACCGTACCGCTCACCGGCGACGGCACCTCGACCGCAGCCTTGTCCGTCATGATCTCGGCGATGACCTGGTCCTCGTGGACCACGTCGCCAACCTTGACCTTCCATTCGACGACTTCTGCCTCGACCGTGCCTTCGCCAAGGTCCGGCATCTTGAAGACGAAGCGGGTCATGCGTCGGCCTCCATCACGGTCCTGAGCGCCGCGGCAACGCGTGCCTGGCCCGGAAAGTACTCCCACTCGAAGGCATGAGGATACGGCGTATCCCAGCCAGCCACACGCAGGATCGGCGCCTCCAGATGCCAGAAGCACTCCTCCTGGATGGTGGCCGAGAGCTCGCCGCCATAGCCGCCGAAACGCGTGGCCTCGTGGGCAACGACGCAGCGGCCGGTCTTCTGCACGGAATTCACCAGCGTGTCGACGTCAAGTGGCACCATGGTGCGCACGTCGATGATCTCGGCGTCGAGGCCGAGCGAGCGCGCCGCCGCCTCGCAGACGTGCACCATGGTGCCATAGGTGACGATGGTGACATCGCCGCCCTCGCGCACTACGTCGCACTTGCCGATCGGCACCGTGTAGTAGCCCTCCGGAACATCACCCTTCGGGTGCGTGCTCCAGGGCACGGCCGGTTTGTTCGGGTCACCGTCGAAGGGACCGTTATAGATGCGCTTCGGCTCGAAGAACACGACCGGGTCATCGTCCTCGATCGCCGAGATCAGCAGTCCCTTGGCGTCGTAGGGGTTCGACGGCATGACGACCTTCAGGCCCGATACGTGGGCGAACACGCCCTCCGGGCTCTGCGAATGCGTCTGGCCGCCGCGGATGCCGCCGCCGCAGGGCGTGCGGATGGTCACCGGCGCGAAGAACTCACCCGCGCTCCGGTAGCGCAGGCGTGCGAGCTCGCTGACGATCTGGTCGTAGGCGGGGTAGATGTAGTCCGCGAACTGGATCTCCGCAACCGGCCTCAAGCCGTTGACCCCCATGCCGATGGCCGCGGCGACGATGCCACCCTCCGCGATCGGCGTATCGAGCACGCGGTGTTCCCCGTACTTGCGTTGCAGGCCGTCAGTGACGCGGAACACGCCGCCGAAGAAACCCACGTCCTCGCCGAGGATGACGACGCTGGGATCGCGGCCCAGCATGATGTCCATGGCCGAATTCAGCGCCTGGATCATGTTCATCTGTGCCATGGCTCTACTTCCCCGCCCGTTCGGCCCTGAGCTCGGCTTCCTGCTTCTTCAGGTGCTCGGGCATTTCCTTGAACACGTCCTCGAACATCAGGTGCGCGTCGAGCCTGGGCGCCTCGGTCAGGGTCCCATAGGTCACCGCCTCCTTCCAAGAGGCCACGACATGCTCGTCCATTTCCTTCGCGAGCGCTGCGTGGCGCTCCTCCGACCACTCGCCGAGGTCGATCAGGTGGTTCTTCAGGCGTTCAACGGGATCGCCCAGCGGCCAGCGCTCGTAGTCGTCTTTCGGCCGATAGCGAGCCGGGTCGTCGCTGGTGGAGTGCGCGGCGCCACGATAGGTCACGTGCTCGATGATGGTCGGCCCGAAACCGTTACGCGCACGCTCGGCGGCCCATTGCGTAACCGCGTGCACGGCCAGGAAATCGTTACCGTCGACCCGGAGTCCCGCCATGCCGAAACCCGGTCCGCGCGCCGCGAAGGAGCGGTGCTCGCCCCCGGCAAAGCCCTGGAAAGTCGAGATCGCCCACTGGTTGTTGACCACGTTCAGGATCACCGGCGCCTCGTAGACCGACGCGAACAACATGGCGTGATGGAAGTCCGCCTCCGCGCTCGAGCCCTCGCCGATCCAGGTCGCGGCGATGTCGTCGGTGCCCTTGATTGCAGCCGCCATCGCCCAGCCGACGGCCTGCGGAAACTGCGTCGTGAGATTTCCGGAGATCGAGAAGATGTTGCCGTCTCGCCAGTGGTACATGATCGGCAGCTGGCGACCCTTGCACATGTCGCGGGTGTTCGACAGTAACTGGCACATCAGGTCGACCAGCGGTCGGCCACGGACCACGTACAGCCCTTGCTGCCGGTAGGACGGGAACAACATGTCGGTGGGCCGAAGCGCCATGCCCTGCGCCACCGCGACCGCCTCCTCGCCCAGGGAGCGCATGTAGAAGGAGGTCTTGCCGGCCCGCTGCATGCGCTGCATACGGTCGTCGAAGGCGCGGGTCAGCATCATGTGCCTGAGCCCCACCTGCAGCTCCGGCGGATCGAGGTGCGGGTTCCAGGGACCGACAGCCTTGTGCCCGTCATCGATGACGCGCACCAGCTCGAAGGCGAGGCCATTCATGTCGCGCACGCGTGTGTTGATATCCGGCCGCTGGGTGGCGCCGGCGGGCGACAGCTCGAGATAGCTGAAGTCGGGCGTCTCGCCCGGCCGAGAGTGGTGCTTCGGAATGTGCAGGCGGGAAGGTCTCATCGGGATCGCCTATGGGTTTTCGCCGGATTTATGGCCGATATCGTACGTCCAGAGGCCTCGAGATGTTGATTTTTTCATACTGTCATGCACAAATGCGCAATATCTGTTAACCAAGATCAGTATTCATGAAAAAAATCGTGCACGTCGAAGTCGATCGCATCGACCGCGGCATTCTCGACGCCCTGCAGCGGGACGGCTCATTGTCCGCAGCCGACGTCGCAAGCCAAGTCGGACTGTCCACAACCACTTGCTGGCGACGCATCCAGCAGCTCGAGCAGTCCGGTGTCATCAAGCAGCGGGTGGCACTGCTCGATCGCAGCAAGCTCGGACTCGATGTCGTGGTGTTCGTGCAGGTGCGCCTGTCAACCCAGGGGCGCGACGCGATCGCGCAGTTCGACCAGGCAATCCGCGACCGACCCGAGGTGCTCGACTGCTACACGCTGACCGGCGAGTGGGACTTCTGCCTGCGTATCGTCACCCGCGACATGAAGGAGTACGAGGCCTTTTTCCTCGACCACCTGTCGAAGATCCCCAACGTGCAGTCGGTGAACTCCTCGATCGCGGTGACGGTGATCAAGGAGTCGACGGTGCTGCCGCTATCGCGGGACTAGCCCGGTCCACGCCGCGGCCCGCGCGCCGCCAGCCGACCGACGACGATCGCCTCGGCTTCTGCTAGACCGGCCTGGCTCCCGAACCGCGGCCGCCGCGAAGTTCATACTCCTGCGTGCCACGGTGGTAGATGTGGTCCGTGTCGAGCGCGGCGGTCTTGGCATACTGGAATGCGGGCGCGAGCGATTCGTAGATGGGCTCGAAACCGCGTTGCTCGGTCAGGTGGAAGAGCTCACGAAACGACTCGATCACGAAGTAGGTCGCCTGCAGGTCGGAGATCGTGTAGTCGGTGCGCATGACACGGTCCACGTTCAGGTGGATGCGGTTGGGTGACCTGCCCTCCAGGGCGAATACCGTCTCGGTCGGCCCCGACAGGATGCCGGCGCCATAGATGCGAAGCTGGTCGTCCTCGAGGATCAGGCCGAACTCCACCGTATACCAGTACAGCGCCGACAGCGCCTTGAGGCGGTTGTACTTCAGCGCCTTCCACCCCGCCCGGCCGTAGGCTTCCATGTAGTCCGCGAACACCGGATTGGTGAGCAGCGGCACGTGACCGAAGACGTCGTGGAAGACGTCCGGCTCCTTGATGTAGTCGAACTCCTCCCTCGAGCGGATGAAGTTGCCGGCCGGGAAGCGTCGGTTGGCGAGGTGGTAGTAGAAGACATGGTCCGGGATCAGCATGGGCACCGGCACCACGCTCCAGCCGGTCAGGCCCCTCAGCTCCTCGCTCATCTGTTTGAAGTCGGGCACCCCTCCCTGGCCGAGGTCTAGCTTCTCGAGCCCGTGCATGAACTCCTTGCAGGCGTGGCCTGGCATCAGGTTCATCTGGCGGGAGTAAAGGTCGTCCCAGATGCGGTGCTCCTCGGGACCGTAGCTGCGCTGGGCCGGCTCCAGCCAGTCGTCGGCGAGGCCGGCCGGCTTCCTGAGCGGCGCCACGTAGACCTCTGCTGGCATCGGCGGGATGCGACTGTAGTCGAATTGGGTTGTCATCTGGCGAGTATATATGCCCACCCGTACCCGGCCGGCAACCCCTTGCACTGCAAGGCTACACTAGCGACATGCGCTGTTTCGTTATCGTCATGATCATGCTGTTCTGGGCTTGCGACGCCACGGGCGAATCGTCGGCACCCCCCGCGACCGTCCGCTTCGCCACCTTCAACGTCTCGATGTTCCGCGGGGCCGCAGGCCAGTTACGAGACGACCTCACCGACCCGCAGATGACCCAGGCACGACTTGCCGCTGCCGTCCTGCAGGACGTGCGGCCGGACGTGGTCCTGCTGAACGAGTTCGACTGGGACGGCGACGGCGAGGCGATCCGGTTGTTCAGGCAGAACTTCCTGGCGATCGGCCAGGAGGGACACCAGCCGCTCGACTACCCATATACCTACGTGCCGTTGACCAACACCGGCGTGCATTCGGGTTTCGATCTGGATCGCGACGGCACGGTGAGCAGCAGACCAGGCTCGCGCTCCTATGGCGGCGACGCATTCGGTTTCGGCCAGTTCCCTGGTCAGTACGGCTTCGCGATCCTGTCGCGTTACCCGATCGACACCGCGCGGGTCCGTACGTTCCGCCTGCTGCGCTGGAAGGACACGCCCGGCGCGCTGATTCCCGCGGACTGGTATTCGCCCGAGGCGCTGGCGGTGCTGCGGCTGTCCTCCAAGAATCATGTGGATGTGCCGGTCCGGGTCGGAGAGCGGGTCGTGCACGTACTGGCGAGCCACCCCACTCCGCCGACCTTCGACGGGCCGGAGGATCGCAACGGGGCACGCAACGAGGACGAGATCCGTTTCTGGTCCCTGTACCTGGAACAGCCCGATGCCGCCTGGCTGGTCGATGACGGCGGTCGCCCGGGCGGCCTGCCGGCGGGCTCCTCTTTCGTGATCATGGGCGACCTGAATTCGGACCCGGTAGATGGCGACTCGCGCCACGAGGCGATCCGCGAGTTGCTCGCGAACCCTCGCCTACAGGGCTCGCCAGTTCCGCGGAGCAGCGGCGGCGCGGAGCAGGCGCGCCTGCAGGGAGGCGTCAATACGAGCCAGGCCGGCGACCCGGCCGTTGACACCGCAGACTTCGACGATCGCAATGCGGGCAACCTGCGGCTCGACTATGTGCTGCCGTCGATCGACCTGCCCATCGAGAAATCCGGCGTCTACTGGCCCGAGGCGTCCGAAGTGTCATTCGCGATGGTCGGGACCTATCCATTCCCCCTGTCGGATCACCGGCTGGTGTGGGTGGATGTACGCCTGGCTTCGCCTGTGGAGGAACCTCAAGAATGAAAGTGACCGTCTACGGCATCAGGAACTGCGACACCATCAAGAAGACACTTGCCTGGCTCGACCAGCATGGCGTCGAGTACCACTTCCACGACTACAAGCGTGAAGGAGTACCCAGCGAGCGACTCGCCGCATGGGCCAAGGTGGTTGGCTGGGAGAGACTCGCCAACCGGCGGGGGCCGACCTGGCGAAAGATTCCGGAAGACGCGAAAACAGGCCTGGACGAGGCTCGCGCCCTGAAGCTGCTTGAGACCAACTCGAGTGCCATCAAGCGGCCAGTAGTTGAATGCGGCAAGAAGCTACTCGTCGGCTTCGATGCGGACGAGTATGACCGGGCCTTCGATCAGTAGGCCCGCACCTGGTTCATGACCCAGGTCAGTGCGATCGAGCAGGGCCGTGAATCGATCAGGCGTGATGTTGAGGACATCCAGCGCCTGGTTGCCGGACAAGGCCTCGCGGGCGAACTCTGCTCCCTGCTGCGTGACGATCTCGGCGAGGTGATGCGCCAGGTGAATCACCGCGACCTGCTCGCTGCCCTCGCTGGCCGGCGTCCAGTCCTTCCAGCCACTCATGCAGGCAATGACGGGTTCCGGCAACGACCAGCGCTCGGCAATCAGCTCACCGAACGCCATGCGGAACTCCTGCACGAACGAGTCCTGCTCTGCCTCTGTGACGTGCACACCGAGCTTGGCGGCCGTATCCCCACAGGCGAGCCTTGCGGCGTGTGCGCCGATGTCATGGACCAGGCCGCAGAGGTAGGTCGTAACCGAACGGCGACGCGATACGGCGCCAATCTCACGGGCCCAGATTGCCGCCGCAATGGACGCCTTCCAGCATTGCTCGATCCGGCCCTTGCCTCGTACCGGGTCAAACAACAGGGTTTGGAGCGAAGCGGTGAACGCCATGTCCGCCACTTCACCCGCCCCCAGCCAGGAGATCGCCTCGCCAAGTGAGTTGATGGGAGCGCTGGGCTGGTATGCGGCGAACTGGGACACCTTCAGTACACGCGCCTCGACCAGCCGGTCCGCCTGAACGAGCCGCGTCAGCAGTCGCACGTCGCCCCGCGTCTTGCCCGCGATTGCGGCCAGCCGCAAGGCATGTTCGGGCAAGGCCGGAACTTCGAGCTTTTCATAGCGAATCAGCCCGGAAACTTCCGTCCGGACATTTCCGAGGCCCGACGGAACTTGGCCGGACTCGAAGATTATGTTCACTGGTGCCCCTTACAAGCGCGTCTCTCGCCTGAAGATGGGGCAAATGTGCGGCAATTCCTCCGCCAGGTCGGTGAACCAGTCCCCGTTTCTACATAAGCGAGAAAATAGGGACAGTCCCTTTTTCAGCCTGGTTCGGACGCGCCGAGAATCAACTACCTACAAACAGGGGACAGTCCCCTTTTTCTAGACGGCGCGGAGGCGTTCGGCAGCGGTCTCGAGGGTTGCGTCTGACTTGGCGAAACAGAAACGCAGCAGGCGGCAGTCGGGCGGCGTCTCGCAGAAATGCGAGACGGGAATGGCCGCCACACCATGGTGATCGACCAGCTGGCGACAGAATTCGATGTCGCTCGCCTGCGAGACTGCCGAGTAGTCGACCAGTTGAAAGTAGGTTCCGTGCGACGGCGTCAGCGTGAAGCGTGATCCCGCCAGCAGCCGGATGAACTTGTCGCGGCGGGCCTGGTAGAAGTCGGACAGGAAATCGAAGAACCCGGGACTGGATTCAAGATAGTCGGCCAGTCCGTGCTGGACCGGCGTCGAGACGGAGAAGGTCACGAATTGATGGACCTTGCGCAGCGCAGCGGTCAGCTCGGGCGGCGCCACGCAATACCCGATCTTCCATCCGGTGGCATTGAACACCTTGCCAAACGAAAACACCACGAAGGCGCGCGAGCGCAGAGACTCGTTGGACAATGCGGAAACGTGCGACCGGCCGTCGAACACCAGATGCTCATAGACCTCGTCGGACAGGACGAGCGTGTCGGTTCCCTGCAGCAACGATGCAATCCGTGCCCAGTCGTCCGCTTCAGTCAGTGCGCCGCTTGGATTGTGAGGAGTGTTGATCACGACCAACCGGGTGCGCGGCGACAGCGCCGCACCGAGCCGCTCGAAGTCGATCCGGAAGTCAGGCAATGCGAGCGGCACTCGAACGACAGTTCCACCCGCGAGCTCCACGGTCGGTGCATAGCAGTCGAAGCATGGATCGAGCAGGATCACCTCGTCGCCCGGGTGCACGACCGCCTGGATGGCGCAGAAGATCGCCTCGGTGCCACCGGCACTGACTGTGATCTCCGCCTGCGGGTCGACCTGGACCCCCTGCAGACGATTGATCTTGAGCGCAATCTGCTCGAGCAGCGCCGGCACGCCGGCCATTGGCGCGTACTGGTTGTGCCGCGCGCGCAGATGATGAGCCACGCGATCGAGCAACTCATCCGGCGGCTCGAAGTCCGGGAACCCCTGCCCCAGGTTAACCGCGCCTTTCTCCGCCGCCAGGCGCGAAATCACCGTAAAGATGGTGGTACCAACACTGGGAAGTTTGGGCCGAAATTGCATGGTTCAGATCTGCGTCGATAGTTACCAGCGGTCGAAAAAAGGGGACAGTCCCCTTTTTGGCGTCGCGGAAAAAGGGACTGTCCCCATTTTCTTCTAGAGTTCGCTGGCGGCCAGCGCTGCGCCGACAATGCCAGCGGTATTGCCAAGCTCGGCCGGTACAACCCGCGTGGGCGACTCCAGCAATGGTCCGAACGACGCCCAGTTCTCGACGACCCCACCGCCCAGGATGAACAGGTCCGGCCAGAACAGCGCATGCATGCACGCGAGCACCTCGTTGACCCGCTGCGCCCACTCCTGCCAGCCGAGACCCTCCGCAGTACGCACGCGTGCCGAGGCGCGGTGCTCGGCCTCCATGCCGCGGATCTCCATGTGCCCAAATTCGGTGTTGGGCATCGGATGACCGTCGTGAAAGATGGCGCTGCCGATGCCGGTGCCGAAGGTAAGCATGATGACGGTGCCGCCCTGCCCACGGCCCGCGCCGACCCTCACTTCCGCGAGGCCGGCGGCATCGGCGTCGTTGAGGAACGCAGCCGGCCGACCCGTCGCTTCGCGCACCAGCCGCGCCCCGTCGGTGCCGATCCAGCCCTGGTCGACATTGGCGGCGGTGCAGGCGACGCCCGCCCTGACCACGCTCGGAAAGGCGAATCCCACCGGCCCGCCTACATCGGGAAACGACGCGGCGATCCGCTTGACCACGGCAGCAATGGCCGCTGGTGTGGCGGGCGACGGCGTCGGAAAGCTGACGACATCGGACGCCAGTACACCAGTCGTGACCTCGACCGGCGCAGCCTTGAGGCTCGACCCGCCCGTGTCGATGCCAAGCAGTCTCATTCCTGCCTCACTGGTTGATTGCCAGCGCCGCCTGGATGTCGCGTTCGCGCCGCTTCTCCTGCCGCTGCATGTAGAAGCCGGCCGTGACTATGCCGACCGCCACCAGCGAAACCATGATGGTGGCCAGCGCGTTGATGTCGGGGCTGACTCCGAGGCGCACCTTCGAGAAGATGACCAGTGGCAGCGTGCTCGAACCCGGGCCCGACACGAAGCTGGTGATCACCAGGTCGTCCCAGGACAGCGTGAAGGCCAGCAGCCAGCCGGCAAGGATCGCCGGGAAGATGATCGGCAGGGTAATCAGGAAGAACACCTTGGCCGGCCTTGCTCCCAGGTCGAGCGCCGCTTCCTCGAGCGACTCGTCGAGCGTCGACAAGCGCGACTGGATGACCACGGTCACATAGGCCATGGAGAAGGTCATGTGCGCGATCGTGATAGTCGTGACGCCGCGGCCCGCCGGCCAGCCGAAGATCTGCTCCATGGCCACGAACAGCATCAGCAACGACAGCCCGGTGATGACCTCTGGCATGACCAGCGGCGCCGTGGTCATGCCGGTCATCAGGGTGCGGCCCTTGAAGCGACGGAAGCGGGTCAGCGCCAGGCCTGCCAGCGTGCCGAGTATTACGGCGCCGGTCGCATTGATGGCGGCGATCTTGAGCGACAGCTTGGCGGCGTTGATGATCTGGTCGTTTTGTATGAGCTCGACGTACCACTTGGTCGAGAAGCCGGCCCAGACCGTCACGAGCCGGGACTCGTTGAACGAGAACACCATCATCGACAGGATCGGGATGTACAGGAATGCGAAGCCGAAGGCCATCATCGTCGTCACCAGGAAGGAGCGCCGCCCGATCATCGGTGCGCCCCCGCCTGCCGGCCCTGATTGTACTGCAGGATCATGATTGGCCCGACGAGCAGGATCAGCATGGCGATCGCCACTGCGCTGGCAACCGGCCAGTCACGATTGTGGAAGAACTCCTCCCACAGGACGCGACCGATCATCAGTGAATCCGGTCCGCCGAGCAGCGCCGGGATGACGAACTCGCCTACCGCCGGGATGAACACCAGCATGCTGCCGGCGACGATGCCCGGTACCGACAGCGGCAGCGTGATGGTCATGAAGGCCTTGGTCGGGTGGCAGCCGAGGTCTGCAGCCGCTTCCAGCAGCGTCAGGTCCATCTTCTCGAGGGTGGCGTAGAGCGGCAGCACCATGAACGGCAGGTATGAATAGACGATGCCCACGTAGACGGCGAAGTCGGTCTGCAGCATGACGATGGGCTCGTCGATGACTCCCATCGCCATCAACACATTGTTGATCAGCCCGTTGTTCTTGAGGATGCCAATCCAGGCGTAAACCCGCAGCAGGAACGAGGTCCAGAACGGCAGCATCACCATCATCAGCAGCAGGTTCCGCCAGGATGGGCTGGTACGCGCAATGCCGTAGGCCATTGGATAGCCGACCAGCAGGCACAGCATGGTGGACCCCGCTGCCACGAGGATCGAGTTCATATAGGCGTTGCGATAGAGCGCGTCCTCGAACAGGAAGGCGTAGTTGCCGAAGTTGATCTGCAGCGCCACGACCTGGTGCTCGATCCAATGCACCATCGGCTCGTATGGCGGCATGCCGAGACGAATGTCGGATACCGAGATCTTGAGCACGATGATGAAGGGAATCAGGAAGAACAGGATCAGCCAGAGGTAGGGTAGCCCGATCACGGCCGTACGACCGGTGATACCCCAGTTCAACAACCGATGGCTCGCCCAACGGTAGGGGCCGAAGGCACGGATCCAGGCCATCAGTTCCGCCAGCAACATCGGCGGCTCGCGGCGCAGCCGGGCGGGCCCGGCGTTCACTGCGTGACCACCACCGGGCTCGAGGCGTCCCAGGACAGCCAGACTTCCTCGTCCCAGGTGATGCGATCAATTGCCGCCGACTGACGGCGCATGTTGGGACGGGTCACGCGGACCATGCGCCCCGACGGCAGCCGCACCAGGTAGACCGAAACGTCGCCGAGATAGGCAATTTCCTTCACCACCGCCTGCACGCGGTTGTCCTCGCCCTCCATCGCCGGTGGATCGCGCGAGATGACAATCTTCTCCGGCCTGAGCGCCACCCAGACCGTGGCGTCCGGTGGCGCGCTGACGCCATGATTGACGAAGAAGTGGCCGCCCAGCTCCTTGGCGGATACGCGCACGTAGTCCGGCTCGTCCTCGATCAACGCGCCTTCGAACAAGTTTACCGAGCCGACGAAGTCGGCAACAAAACGCGAAATCGGGTACTCGTAGATGTCGCCCGGCGTCCCGACCTGGACGATCTCGCCGTGATTCATGACTCCGATCCGGGAGGCCAGCGTCATCGCCTCTTCCTGGTCATGGGTCACTACCACGAAGGTGACGCCAAGCTTCTCCTGGATGTTGACCAGCTCGAACTGGGTGTGCTCGCGCAGTTTCTTGTCCAGGGCGCCGAGCGGTTCGTCCAGCAGCAACAGCTTGGGCTGCTTGACCAGCGATCGCGCCAGCGCCACGCGCTGGCGCTGGCCGCCCGACAGCTGGTGCGGCTTGCGCCCCGCGAACTGCGTCATCTTCACCAATTCGAGGATGGCGTTGACCCGGTCCTTGATCTCGCCCCGCGGCAGCTTGTCCTGCCTGAGGCCGAAGGACACGTTCTGCTCCACGCTCATGTGCGGAAACAGCGCGTAGGACTGGAACATCATGTTGACGGGCCGCCGGTAGGGGGGAATACCCGCCATGTCAGCGCCGTCAATCCAGATCTTGCCCGCGGTGGGCTCGTCGAAGCCGGCCAGCAACCGCAGCAGCGTGGTCTTGCCGCAGCCCGACGCACCCAGCAGGCAGAATATCTCGCCTTGGTAGATCTTCAGCGAGACGTCGTCCACGGCGACGAAGTCCCCGAACTTCTTGGTGACCTTCTCGATCCGGATGTAGGGTTCCGCGGACGGGTCCTTCCAGGGTTCGAGTTTGTGCTCCGGCCGGACGTTTGCCATGGCTTGGCCCTTACGCAACAAGGCCCCGGAAGCTTATCGCCATCCGGGGCCCGTTTGTCCAGTTGCTTTTATTGCCCGGTTCGGACGGTGGTCCAGGCCCGATTGGACAGTCTGCTGTACTCCTGCGACTCCGCGAGCGAGGGGTAGAGCTTCGACTTTACCTCGGGTGTCGGGTAGACGGAAGGATCGGTCCGCACCGCCTCGTCGATCATCTCGAATGACGCCGCGTTGCCGTTGGCATAGGCGACGTAGTCGCTGATGCCCGCGATGACCGCCGGCTCCATGATGTAGTTGACGAACTGGTGCGCATTGTCCGGGTGCGGCGCGTCGGCCGGGATGGCCAGCATGTCGAACCAGATGATCGCGCCTTCCTTCGGGATGGCATAGGCAACGTTGACCGGCTTCTCCGCCTCTGCCCCGCGCGCCTGCGCCTGCAGGATGTCGCCGCTCCAGCCCAGCGCCACGCAGATCTCACCGTTCGCCAGGTCGTTGATGTACTGCGACGAGTGGAAGTAGCGCACGTAGGGACGGATCTTCATGATCAGGTCCGAGGCCGCCTTGAGGTCTTCCTCGCTCTCGCTGTTCGGGTCCTTGCCGAGATATATCAGCGCGGAATCGAACACTTCCGTCGGCGCGTCCAGCATCACGATGCCGCAATCCTTCAACTTGGCGGCGTTCGCCGGGTCGAAGATCGTGGACCAGCTGTCTATGGTGTCGGTACCGAGCGCGGCCATGACCTTTTCCGGGTTGTAACCGATGCCGGTGGTGCCCCACAGGTAAGGCACCGAATGCTCGTTGCCCGGGTCATGGAGCGCCACGCGCTGCATGATCTCGGGATCCATGTTGACCAGGTTGGGCAGCTTGGCCTGGTCCAGCGCCATGAACACGCCCGCCTTGATCTGCCGCTCCAGGAACGAGGCCGACGGCACCACCACGTCATAACCGGTCTTGCCGGCCAGCAGCTTGGTCTCCAGTACCTCGTTCGAGTCGAACACGTCGTAGTTGACCTTGATGCCGGTCTGTTGCTCGAAGTTGGCGATCGTGTCTTCGGCGATGTAATCAGACCAGTTGTAGACGTTGAGGATTTTCTCCTCGGGCGCCGGCGGTCCGGCGGCCTTCTCGCCCTCTTCTTTCTTGCCACAGCCCGCGACGGCAACTGCAAGCGCCGCGACCAGCAGGCCGGACTTGTAGATATTCCGCATCGTTTCCTCCACGGCCGGTTACCCGGCATCCCTTATGATCATTACCGACGGCCCGCGGCCGGAGCAGATCCAGGGCCGCCGTCGAAAAGCCACTATAACACCCGCAAACGCCCTTTCGGGTCCCTCTGCTGCCCGCGCACGGTTACGGGTCAGCCCCCCCCGGCAGACCGCACCGAAAAGGCCCATTCAAGCCCCTGCGGCGCCCAGGTCGCGAGCCGTCAGGTCGAGGCACTTCCAGGCCTTTTCAACCAGTTCGTCCACCTGCTCGCGGCTGATCACCAGCGGCGGAGAGATGATCATGGTGTCACGTACCGCGCGCATCACCAGGCCGTTGGAGAAGCAGTGGTCCCGGCAGATCGTGCCGGCCCGCCCGCGGTCCCTGAAGAAAGTCCGCGATGGCTTGTGCGCCACCAGCTCCAGCGCCCCGATCAGGCCTACGCCGCGGGCCTCCCCGACCAGCGGATGGTCGGCCAGCCCGGCCCAGCGCTTCTGCATGTAGGGGCCGATTTCCTTGCGGACGCGATCGACCAGGCCCTCGTCCTCCAGGATTCGCAGGTTGGCCAGTGCCACTGCGCAGGCCACCGGATGCCCGGAATAGGTGTAGCCGTGGTGGAACTCGCCCCCCTGTTCGATGAGCACCTCCGCGACCCGGTCGGCGACCATGACCGCGCCGAGCGGCTGGTAGCCCGAGGTGATCGCCTTCGCCAGGGTCATGAAGTCCGGCTCGAAGCCGAAATGCTCGCAGCCGAACCAGCGGCCGGTGCGACCGAAGCCGCAGACGACCTCGTCGGCGATGAGCAGGATCCCGTAGTGGCGGCAGATACGCTGGATCTCGGGCCAGTAGGTGTCCGGCGGAATGATCACGCCGCCGGCCCCCTGAATCGGCTCAGCGATGAACGCAGCAATCCGCTGCGGGCCGATCTCCTCGATCTTCTCCGCCAGCCGCCGCGCGGCCTTGAGGCCGTACTCCTCCGGCGACAGGTCAATCCCGTTCTCGAACCAGTAGGGCTGCTCGATGTGAACGATGTCCGGGATCGGCAGGCCGCCCTGGCCATGCATTGCCGCCATGCCGCCGAGGCTGGCGCCGGCCACGGTGCTGCCGTGATAGGCGTTGTGCCGTGCAATGATCACCTTGCGTTCGCCTTCGCCACGTACGTCCCAGTAACGCCGGCTCATGCGCACGATGGTGTCGTTGGCTTCCGAGCCCGAGCCGGAGAAGAACACGTGATTGAACTGCGGCGGGGTCAGCCCGGCGAGCCGGCGCGCCAGCTCGATCGCCGGCGGGTGCGCGCTCTTGAAGAAACTGTTGTAGTACGGCAGTTCCTGCATTTGCCGGAACGCGGCGTCGGCCAGTTCCTTGCGACCGTAGCCGACGTTCACGCACCACAGCCCGGCCATCCCGTCGAGGATCTTGTTGCCGTCGGTATCGTAAAGGTACACGCCCTCGGCGCGGGTGATGACCCGCGTGCCCTCCTCCGCCAGCGACTTGAAGTCGGTAAAAGGATGCAGGTAGTGGCGGGCATCCAGGTCCTGCCACTCACCGGTTGCACGCTCTGCGATCAGCGGTTCGGCTTTCATGATTCAATCCATCCACGAATTGCCTGTGCGGCCCCAGTCAGACGTTCAGCAGCAGGTGCTCGCGCTCCCAGGAGCTGATGACCCGCAGGAAGGTCTCATACTCGCTTTCCTTGACCGCCGAGTAGGCGGCGATGAAACGATCGCCGAACACCTCGAGCAGCGGCTTGCTGCCATTCAGCATGCGCAGGCTGTCCGCCAGTGTCATGGGCAGGGCGAAGGGCAGCTCGTAGGCCGAGCCGGCGATCGGGTCGCTCGGCTTCAGGTTCTCGATCATGCCAAGGTAGCCGCAGGCGAGCGAGGCGGCGATGGCAAGGTAGGGATTGGCATCGGCGCCTCCGAGACGGTTCTCGACCCGACGATTGTCGGGCGACGAGGTCGGAACACGCAGGCCGGCCGTGCGGTTGTCGTACCCCCACTGCACGTTGATCGGCGCCATGTTGTAACGGGTGATCCGCCTGTAGCTGTTGACGTTGGGGGCAAACAGCGACATGGCGGCCGGCAGGTACTTCTGCAGACCGGCGATATGAGCGAAGAACAGGGATGAAGGGCCGTCTTCATCGGTACTGAAGACGTTCTGCCCGGTCTTGATGTCTACGACGCTCTGGTGGATGTGCATGGCGCTGCCGGGCTGGTCCGCCATCGGCTTGGCCATGAAGGTCGCGTACATCTTGTGGCGCAGCGCGGCCTCACGGGCAGTGCGCTTGAACAGGAAGGCCTGGTCCGCAAGCTCAAGAGGGTCGCCATGGATCAGGTTGATTTCCATTTGCGCCGCGCCGTCCTCGTGGATCAGCGTGTCGATATCGATGTTCTGCGCCTCGCAGAAGGCGTAAATGTCATCGAACAACGGGTCGAACTCGTTCACAGCCGCGATGCTGTAGGACTGCCGACCGGTCTCGGGACGGCCTGAGCGACCTACCGGTGGCTTGAGCGGATAGTCCGAGTCGATATTCGGATCGACCAGGAAGAACTCCAGCTCAGGCGCTACCACGGGGCGCCAGCCGCGCCCCGCATAGAGCTCGAGCACCCGCCTGAGCAGGTAGCGCGGCGACATGGGCACCACCCGCCCGTCGTCGTAGAAGCAGTCGTGGATAACCAGTGCAGTCGGCTCCGCCGCCCAGGGCACCACGCGAATGGTGCTGGGATCACCGACCAGGTCGATGTCGATCTCCGAGGGGTTGATGACGCTGTCGTCGCTCGGCCACTCGCCGGTGACGGTCTGCAGGAAGATGCCTTCCGGCAGTCGCATGCCCTCGTCCTCGGCGTACTTTTCCGCGGGCATGATCTTGCCGCGGGCCACACCGGCCATGTCGGGGATGATCGCCTCGACCTCGGAGATCGCGTGATCTCGTAGAAACTGCTGAATCGTGCTCAATTCCATTTTTCATCGCCTCGTCGCACGCGCCCGGGCAGCCTCACCAAAGGCTGCGAACAACGCGCGGGAAAAAGAATTCTCCATTGCCTTCCATTCCGGGTGCCACTGCACCGCCACCGCAAAAGTTGGCGCGCCCTCGACCGCGAATCCCTCGACGACGCCATCCGGCGACAGGGCCTCCACGGCGAGACCGGCGCCCAGACGCTGAACCCCCTGTGAGTGCAGCGAGTTCACGGTAATACGTTCGACGCCACCCAGCCGGCGCAGCTGCCCGCCGTCGACCAGCTCCACCTCGTGTGCCGGACCGTATTGCACGTCCAGCGGATCGTCCTTGTCCTCGCGGTGATCGAGGTAGCCAGGAACTTCCTGCAGTTTCTGCCAGAGCGTGCCGCCAAAGGCGACGTTCATTTCCTGGAAGCCACGGCAAATGCCCAACACCGGCAGGCCGGCAGCGATTGCGGCCGGAATCATCGGCAGCGTCGTCGCGTCCCGCTCCGGGTCATGCCAGGTCCCCGGGTCGCTGGGCGGACCCTGGTAGCGGTGCGGTTCGACATTCGATGCGCTGCCCGTAAACATGATCCCGTCGAAATCGTCGAGCCAGTCCTCGAGATGCTGCTCGCCGAGGGCCGGAATCAGCACCGGAACTGCGCCGGACCCTTCCGCGATTGCGGCAATGTACTTCTCGCCAACACAGTGGAACCAGTGAGGACCGAGCAGGCGGCGATCCGCCGGGATCGCGATGACGGGCTTGCGCGAGCGCATGTTATTGATTCTGAACGACTATTACGCCGTTCCCTCGAGTTTTCGATCGCCATTCTCTCACACTCGCGGTGCGGAGTGCTGCGCCGCCGGTCACCCAGCAGCCCGCGCGCCGGCCGCCCTGCCCCGCCGCCACGCCGTATCACCCCTCTTGCCGGCCGTTTACGACCCTGCGTATCCTCCCCCCCCTGCGGCCCGCCGACCGCCCCTCCTGGGGCTCCCTGGAGTGTCATGTCATTGATCCGCGAGAACTTCGATAGCGCGGAGTCCTTCGTCGCGACCCACCCGCAGGTGCGTTGCGTGGACCTGCTGCTGCCCGACATGAACGGCATCCTGCGCGGCAAGCGCGTCGAGATCGGCGACCTGAGACAGATCTATGAAAAGGGCCTGCTCCTGCCGGGCTCGATGTTCGCTCTGGATGCGCTCGGGGGCACGGTGCAGGCAACGGGACTCGGGTTCGACGAGGGAGACGCCGACAGGCCCTGCCTGCCGGTACCGGGCACGCTCTACCGCTGCCCATGGCTCGGACCCGAAATCGCGCAGCTGCAGGTGGAGATGTTCGAGCACGGTGGTGAGCCGTTTTACGGCGACCCGCGCCATGTCCTCGGCGCCGTGGTCGACAGATATCGTTCGCGCGGTCTGAACCCGGTCGTTGCCGTCGAACTCGAGTTCTACTTCGTCGACTGCGAGCGTACACCGGCCGGTAACGCCCAGCCGCCTCGCTCGCCCCTGACCGGTCGCCGCGAACACCGCACCCAGATCAACTCGATGATTGACCTCGACTCCGTCTCGCCGATTTTGCGGGAGATCGTCGACACCTGCCGTGAGCAGGATGTTCCCGCGGGCACGGCTTTGTCGGAATACGGGCCGAGCCAGTGGGAGGTGAACCTGCAACACGTCGCGGATGCCAGGTTGGCCTGCGACCATGCCATCCGCCTGAAGCGGATCGTCAAGGGCGTCGCGCTCCGTCACGGGGTCGAGGCGACGTTCATGGCAAAGCCCTATCGCGACATGGCGGGTAGCGGCACCCATGTCCACGTCAGCCTGCTCGACGAGAGTGGACGGAACGTGTTTGCCTCGGAGGGGGAAACCGACAACCTGCTGCTGCGGCGATCGGCCGCGGGATTGCTCGCGACCATGGCGGATTGCATGGCGATCTTCGCGCCCAACGCCAACTCCTACCGTCGCCTGCGGCCGGAAGCCTACGTCCCGCTGCATCCGACCTGGGCCTACAACAATCGCGGAGTCGCCGTGCGCGTCCCGCTCTCGGGCCCGTCGGATCGCCGCCTCGAGCACCGCGTCGCCGGGGCCGACGTCAATCCCTACCTGTTCGTCGCGGCAGTCCTGGCGGGGATGCTCCATGGCATGGACCGGAGCCTCGAGGCGCCACCGCCCTTGACCGGGAATGCCTACACCCAGCCGCTCGAAGCCGAGCCACTTCCCATCGACTGGGCCACCGCCATTGCGCGACTCGACTCGAGCGAGGCAATGCGCGAATACTTTGGCGAGCGATTTATCGACCTGTATGTCACGCTGAAGCGTGGCGAGCTGGCAGACTTCGGCTCGTACATTTCCCCGCTCGAATATGCCTGGTACCTGGCACCGTTATGACGCTCACCGAAAAGAACATCCACAACTATTACACCGAGTCGGCAGCAGCGGAGCCCCGCCGCCCGGCACTGGCCGGCGACCAGGTCTTCGACGTTGCCGTAATTGGCGGCGGCATTGCCGGCTGCTCGGCGGCCCTGCACCTGGCGGAACGCGGCTACAAGGTGGCACTGCTCGAGGCCGAGCAGATTGGCTTCGGCGCCTCCGGTCGCTCCGGCGCTCAATTGATCTTCGGTTATGCCTGCGGCCAGGACAAGATCGAGAGCCTGGTCGGGCGCGAGGTCGCCCGCAGCATGTGGCAGGTCACCGCAGACGGACTGGACCTGGTGCGCGAGCGGGTCGCCCGGCATGCAATCGACTGCGAGCTTTCCTGGGGACAGCTGCATGTCGCTGTCAAACAGCGGCAGCGCGACGACCTCAGGGTGGAATGCGAGGAACTGGCCAGCGAGTACGGTTACCGTTCGGTCAGCTTCCTCGAGCGCGACGAAGTCCAGTCGCTGCTGGCGACGACGCGCTATTGTGCGGCGCTGCGCGATACCGGAAGCGGGCACTGCCATCCCTTGAAGCTGGTTCGCGGCCTGGCCCGTGCCGCCGAACAGGCCGGGGCGACGGTTTTCGAGTCGAGCCGGGTAACCGGTCTCGAAAGGGGGCCGGTGGCGACGCTGCGAACGGCCACGGGCAGCATTCGCGCGAATTTCGTCGCGCTGGCCGGCAATACCTATCTCGAAGGCCTGGTGCCGGAGTTGCAGCGCAAGATCATGGCGGTCGGCACCTACATCGTCGCGACCGAACCGCTGGGCAGGGATCGGGCCGGGGCGCTGATCCGCGACAACCTTGCCGTGGCCGACGTCAACTTCGTGCTCGACTACTTCCGGCTGTCGGCTGACCATCGCCTGCTGTTCGGCGGCAGGGTGAGCTATTCCGGCCTCGACCCGCTCGGTACCGAACGCGCCACGCGGGCCAGGATGCTGAAGGTCTTTCCGCAGCTGGCAGATGCCCGGATCGACTATGCCTGGGGCGGTTACGTCGACATCACCGTGAACCGCGCACCACATTTCGGACGCCTGGGATCGAACGTCTATTTCCTGCAGGGTTTCTCGGGGCACGGCATGGCGCTGACCGGCATCGCGGGGAAGCTCGTGGCCGACGCAATCGCCGGGCAGTCGGAGCGCTTCGACCTGTTCGGCCGCATTCCCCACATGGACTTCCCCGGTGGCATGGCGCTCCGGCGCCCGGCCCTGGTGCTCGGCATGTTGTGGTACCGGATGCGCGACCTCCTCTAGGCGGCTCGCGACGGGGCGCGAGTCGCGCGATCCGGCGTAGACTTCGCGCCATGCCCCGCCATTCCGGACGGACCTGACCCATGAATGCTGTTGCTCCAGGTGCGGCGATTGCCGCGCTGCTGTTTTCCCTTGGCTTCGGCACGGCAGCCCACGCCGTCGGCCCCGGCACTGTAGAACCACCGAAACGACCGCGAATCGGACTGGTGCTCGGCGGCGGCGGCGCCATGGGCGCGGCGCACATTGGCGTGATCAAGGTGCTGGAGGAACTTCAGGTGCCGATCGATTGCGTGGCCGGCACCAGCATGGGTGCGCTGATCGGCGGAGCCTACGCCAGCGGCATGCACGCGGCAGAGCTGGAGCAATTCGTCACATCCATCGACTGGCAGGGCGTGTTCAGCCTCGAGCAGATTCGCCGCTACCAGCCGATGAACGTCAAGCGGGACAACGAGACCATCTCCAACAAGCTCGAATTCGGCCTGGGCGACGAGGGCCTGATTGCGCCCCGCGCATTGGTCGAGACCCAGCAGGTGGAGTCGCTGATCCGCAACATGGTTGCCGCGCATTCCGAGGTCGACGACTTCGATGAACTGCCGATCCCTTTCCGTGCGGTTGCTACCGACCTCAAATCAGGTCAAATGGTCGTTTTCCGCTCGGGAGAGCTGCCGGTCGCCCTGCGAGCCAGCATGTCCGTGCCAGGCGCCTTCGCGCCGGTCGAACTCGGCGACTGGCTCCTGGTCGACGGTGGCATCACGCGCAACCTTCCGGTGGACGTAGCACGCGAGACCTGTGCCGACGTGGTCATCGCCATTGCCGTGGACGCGCCGGATCCGCCGGTGCAGAGCATGCGCTCGGCAGCTGGCTCGGTGGGTCGGATGCTCGACATCCTCATCGAAAGCAACGAACAGGCGTCGCTCGATTCACTGACGGCTGATGACGTGTCCGTGACCATCGTCCTGGAGGACGTGGGCTCGACCGATTTCCAGCTGTCGAAGTCGGCGATCAGCCAGGGAGAGCGTGCCGCGCGCGCTGCTGCGACGAGCCTCGCCTCGCTTGCGGTATCGCCGGAGGACTATGCCGAATGGCGCGCTGCCGTCGATGGAGACGTCTCCACGAAGGCTCGCGTCATCGCCGGCATCCACTTCGAGGGCGTGGACCGGGACACCGCCACCTACCTGCAATCGCTGATCAGGAGCGGCGCCGGCAAGCCGCTGGATGAAATCCGCATCGCCGACGATGCCTTGCGAATCTACGCGACCGGCGCCTATGAATCGGTGGCCCATCGGGTGGAGGGACCGCGTGAAGGGGCGACCATTGTGTTCACTCCGGTACTCAAGTCCTGGGGTCCGACCTTTGTCGCATTCGACTTCGGCATCGAGTCCGGGCTGTCGGGTGAGCCGGAAATCCTCGCCAGTGCGCTCCTGCGGCGGACCTGGCCGGATGCGGGCGGCAAGGAGTGGCGCGTCGCTGCACAACTCGGTGGCCAGTCATTCCTGGAGACCGACCTGCGCCTGCCCCTCGGGTCGGCCCGGCGAGTCTTCATACTCCCGCGCCTGGGCTGGTACGAATCCGACGAGGATTTCTATCTCGACGACGAGCACGTTGCAACCTACGCCTTCAGGAGCTCGCGTGCGCAGCTGCGCGCTGGAGTCGAAATGGGTACCTGGGGAGAATTGCAGGCCGGTATCTACTGGCGCAACGACGATAACATCAAGCTGCTCGGCGATCTGAGACTGGAGGACGAGCGGAATTACCAGGACGCGGGTTACCTGGTCGAGTTCGAGCGCGACACGCGCGACTCGGACCTGTGGTCGACCCAGGGCTCGCGCCAGCGGCTGGAAGTCGCCTTCTCCGAGCCCGGGCTGGGCGCCACGGATTCGTACCAGACCGCGCTGCTGGAGTGGAACCAGTCCGCCGTGTTCAAGACCAACGCACTGGTGTTCTACGACCTGGCCGGCGGCACGGCCTTCGGCAGCGTGCCAGCTGCGCAGCAGACTTTCCGCCTTGGCGGACCTGGTGCGATGACCAGCCTCGAGCGAGGCGAACTGCGTGGCAATGACTTCCTCTATTCACGCCTGGGCCTGGGCTGGCGGATTACCGACGTCAGCACGCTGCTGAACATGGACCTGTTCGCCGGCGCGGCGATCGAGGGCGCCAGGGTCTGGAACCTGTTGGACGGCAGCGCGGATACGGACATTCTTCTGGGCGCCCAGCTGTTCGTCGGCGGTAACACGCCGTTCGGGCCGGTTCAGTTAACGGCGGGCTATGGCGAAGGTGGAGACTTCGGGTTCTATTTGGGACTCGGCCGCCCGGTCAGGGAGCGCTGGCGGTGAAGGGAGGCCGCGTCAGTGGCCAGTGCCGGCCGGCACGCCGAGTATCTGGTTCAGCTCGATGAAGTAGCCATCGGGGTCGCGGACCATTGAGACCATTACCGGTATCACGCCGCCATCTGCCGCTGGGTACTCGACCCTCGAGGGCTCTGAAAGCACCTTGACCCCTGGCACCGCCTTGACCTGAGCCCAGCGGGAATCGAGGTCCGCGGCATTCACGACCATGATGAAGTCACCGATTATGGGCCGGTCCTCGCCCATACCGGGATCGGGCCGGCGCGGCGAAGTGTATTCCAGCAGGCCTACCGCGCCCACGAAGGTGTCGTTGGCGCGCATCAACACCAGCCGCAGGCTCCGCTTTGCGCCCTCAGGCGCATCTGGATCCTCGGGCCGCTCGATGACCTGGTCGTAGACGACCTTGAGCCCGAGCGCGTCGCGCCAGAAGGGCAGCGATCGCTCGATGTCGCGGACGATCAGCGTCGTCCGCCGGACGTCGACGGGCATGCGCTCGGATTCCGCCACTGGTTCCGCGTGGATGACCGGAGCAGCCATGGTCACCAGGACAGACATTCCGACGGCGGCTATCGACGACAGGACCAGACGGGTCATTATCGAGGGCTCCCTTGGTGATGTGCACGCATGCGACCGACCACGCTCAGCACCGATTATGTCGACCGGGCCGTTCAGCATCGAGGCCGGCACCTATGACCACGCCGGCCGCAGCCGCTGCATGGTCTCGACGATCGGACGCGCGGAATCGCCCGACAAGATCTCGTCGATGTCCGCCGAGAGCTTGCGTCGCCAGTTCGGGTACTCCGAACTGGTGCCCGGTACGTTCACCGGCTCGACCATGCCGAGCAGGTCTTCGGCCTGGACGGCGACGAGGGCCGAAGCCGTCGATGCGAGGAACGCGTGCACCGCGGCGGCAAAGTCCGGCTCGAAATGGTCGACCGGCCACCGCGGGCGGACGCCCGCCTCCGCCATTGCCTCGATCAGGAGCTCCCGGTCGTGTTGCCGCTCGGTCGCGAGCTCGCCCAGGTCCAGGCCTTCCGGATACATGCCGAGGCTGGCGCGCAGCTCGATGTCCGACGCCTCCCACCAGGCGCGCAGCGTCGGCAGGTCGTGGGTCGATACCGAGGCCAGCACTTCGCGCTGCCATTCATCCGGCCGGATGAAACGGTCGCGGTTACGCTCGAAGAACAGCACCTTGTAACCGTAGACATTGTAGTCCGCCATGGCCTGCACCACCTCGTCGGGTACGGTGCCGAGGTTTTCACCAATGATCATGCATGCAGCGCGCCGGCTTTCCCGCGCGACGGCTTCGAACAGCGGGCCGACGGGATAGTGAACGTAGCCGCCATCACTGGACGGCAGGCCGTGCGGGACCCACCACAGGCGGTAGAGCGCCATGACATGGTCGATGCGCAGCGCACCGTAATGTCGCATGTTCTCGCTCATCAGCAGGCCGAAGCCACGGCATTCATCCAGCGCCATGGCCCGCGGGTCCGGCGGCAGCAGGCCCCAGTCCTGGCCCTTCAGCGCCAGGCGGTCCGGAGGCGCCCCGATGCTCGCCCCCAGGCAATGGGTCCGCTGGTCCGACCAGACTTCCGATCCGCCCGGGTTGGCGCCGACCGCATAGTCTCCATACAGGCCGATCTCCATGCCAACGTCACCTGCGATGCGCGCCACCGATGCCAACTGCGACTCGGCGATCCACTGTAGCCAGGCGTGGAATTCGACCTGCTGCTCCGAGGACGCCGCGAAGGCCCGCACTGCAGGTCCATCGGGATCGCGGTACTCCGCAGGCCAGGTCAGCCATCCGCCCTGGGCGTCGTGCCGCTGCCGCATGACCGCGTCCAAAGCCTCGAATACCGCATGACGCCTCAGCACGGCTCCGCGCCCGGCAAGAAACGCTTCGAAGCCAAGCCCACGGGGAGTCCTCCTCGCCAGTTCCTCGCTGCGAAAGCGCTGGTGCAGCAGGCGCAGGATCTCGAACTTGAGCGCTGCGACACCGGCGTAGTCCACGAGTCCGGTTGCGCGCAGGCGCCCGAGTTCCTGCTGGAATGCAGCCGCAGCAATTCGTGCCTGCGCTTCCGGACAGGACTGCAGATCGGCAACCGACTCGATGTCGATGTACAGCACATTCAGGAAATGCCGGCTCGACGGGCTATACGGGCTGCACTGAGCCGGATCGGCGGCGAATCCGGCGTGCAGCGGATTCAGCCCGATGAAGTGTGCCCCGGCACTCGCCGCTTTGTGCACCAGTCGGGCCAGGTCGCCGAAGTCGCCGACACCCCAATTCTCCCCCGAGCGAAGGCTGTACAGCTGTATCGCCACGCCCCAAAGGCGGGCACCTGCCGCGATTGCGGCCGACTCATGGCAACGTGATACGGTTGACGATCGCTGTTCCCGCCGGTCTGCAGCCGCTTCACCCGAAGCGAGGACTTCTGCTGCGTGCCGGGAATCGACGCCCATGGCGCGCAGGATGGCAAGTTGCGTCGACAGGCTGACCTTGCACGGTTCGCCGCGAAAGTCGAGATAACATTCGCCGATGCCTCGGGCGCGCGCCAGGGTTGCTATTGTGTCATCGTCCATCACAATCGCTCCAGCAACATCAGGCTACGGGGCCGACACAGCAGTGCAGACAATTGATTTGCTGCGCCCTCTGATTCTTCCACTTCCCAGGTGTCTATACACAGTCGCCACGAGCCAGGGACGTCTTCCGGCAGGGTAAAGGGAACATCGTGGTCGGCGGCGGACAGCAGCAGGAGCAGGTCCCCGGCATCGGCCGTGTTCGTCCCGAGCAGCATTCCGAAACACGCCAGGTCGGTGTCCGACCAGTCGTCGTCCCGCAAGTCGCGACCTGCCGGATGCAGCCAGCGCACGTCCGGCTGATGCCCGTCGCGTGGGGAGCCCTTGAAGAAGGTGTCGCGCCTGAGTTCCGGGCGCTCATGCCTGAACGAAATCACTCTCGCCACGAACCCCGCCAGACCAGTCGCCTCCTCATCCCCGATGGCTGGCCACCTCAGCCAGCTGATCTCGTTGTCCTGGCAATAGGCATTGTTGTTGCCGCGTTGACTGCGCCCGAACTCGTCGCCGGCCTGCAGCATGGGCACGCCCTGGGACAGCAACAGTGTCGCCAGCATGTTGCGGCCCTGCCTCAGACGCAGCGCCTTGATCCGTGGGTCGTCGACCGGCCCTTCCGCCCCGCAATTCCAGCTGAGGTTTTCGCGGTGGCCGTCGGCGTTACCTTCGAGGTTGGCCTCGTTGTGTCGATCGTTGTAGCTCACCAGGTCAGACAGCGTGAAGCCATCGTGGGCCGTCACGAAGTTGATGCTGGCAGACGGCTTGCGGCCGCCGTGGCGGAACAGGTCACTCGAACCCGCCATCCTCTCCGCCAACCCGGCAACCTGCCCGCCATCGCCACGCCAGAAGGCGCGGACTGTGTCCCGATAGCGGTCGTTCCACTCGGACCAGCCCGGGGGGAAACCGCCGAGACGGTAGCCATCGTGTCCGAGGTCCCATGGCTCCGCGATCATCTTCGCGTAGGACAGCACCGGGTCGGAGCGAATTGCCGAGAACAAGGCTGAATGGGGGTCGAAGCCCTGTGCGTCGCGCGCCAGCACGGTTGCGAGATCGAACCGAAAACCGTCAACCCGCATTTCACGAGCCCAGTAACGCAGACAGTCGAGGATCAGCGAGCGCACCGCCGGATGCCGGGCGTTGACGGTATTACCACAGCCGGTCAGGTTCTCGTAGCGGCTACGGTCGGCGTCATCAAGTCGGTAATAGGTCGCGTTGTCGAGACCCTTGAGCGAAAAGGTCAGGCCGTTTCCGCCTGCCTCGGCCGTATGGTTGAAGACCATGTCGAGGATGACCTCGATGCCGGCAGAGTGCAGCGCCCGGACCATCTGCTTGAACTCGACCACCGGGTCGGACACCGCATACTGGGATGCCGGCGCGAACCAGGCGACCGGATTGTAGCCCCAGTAATTACCGAGCCCGCGCTCGACCAGGAACGGCTCGCTGGTGAACGCATGGCACGGCAGCAGCTCGACAGCGGTGACGCCGAGACGACGCAAATGGTCGAGCACCGCGGGCGCGGTCAGGCCGAGGTACTTGCCGCGCCACTCAGGCGGTACCTCGGGGTGCATGCAGGTGAAGCCCTTGACGTGAAGCTCGTAGAGGATCGTGTCGCGCCAGGGCACCGCCGGGGCACGAGCGCCCTGCCAATCGAAGGCTGTGTCGACGACGCGGCACCGGGGCACGAACGGCGCCGAATCATCCGGGCTCGCCCCACCCAGTGTGTCATCGGCGACTGCGGGCGCAATGCGCAGGTCGCCAACGAGGTCGAGCGCGGCGGGATCAAGCAACAGCTTGCTCGGATTGAATCGATGCCCGGCCGCCGGATTAAACGGTCCGTGAACCCTGTAGCCATACAAGGTTCCGGGTCGCGCATGACTCGCGGGAATGAAGCCGTGCCAGACGCCGCCAGTGCAGCCGGGCAAGGCGAACCGGTCCGTCTCCTTTCCCTGCAGCGGATCGAATAGGCATACGTCGACCCGCTCGGCATGCGACGAGAACACCGCGAAGTTGACCCCATCGGCGGTCCACCTGGCCCCTATCGGCGCGGGTCGGCCGGCACCGATGGGCGACGCGTTGCCGTTCTCACGCAGTGGACTGGTCACGCCGGAGCTCCCGGGCCCCGGGCGGGCGCGTAGAACACCGCCGCCAGTGGTGGCAAGGTCAGGCGCAGGCTCCACGGAAAATCGTTCCAGCCATGCTCGGTCGAGGCTCGACGGATGACCGGATGGCCCGAACCACCGTAACTGGACGCATCGGAGTTGAATACGCACTGGTATTCGCCCGGCGCTTCGACACCGATCCTGTAGTGCTCCCGCGGCACCGGCGTCGCGTTGAACATGCAAACGAGCGCGCCCGGCTGGCCTTCCTGCACGTGGCCGCGACGGAAGCCGAAAACGCTGTCCGCGGAATTGTGCAGATCAATCCAGCGGAAGCCCTGTGGGTCCCAGTCAGTGCCGTGCAGGCCCGGCGAGTCCTGGTAGAGGCGATTCAGGTCGCGCAGACAGTCCCGCAGGCCCCGATGCCGTTCATCGTCGAGGAGTCCCCAGTCCAGCGAATCGCCGTCGCGCCATTCCTGCCTCTGCCCAAGCTCCGAGCCCATGAACAGCAGCTTCTTGCCCGGGTGCGCGGTCATGTAAGACATGAGCAGGCGCAGGTTGGCGAGCTTCTGCCAGTCGTCCCCCGGCATCTTGCCGAGCAGCGACCCCTTGCCATGTACGACTTCGTCATGGGACAGCGGCAACATGAAATGCTCGGACCACGCATACATGAACGAGAACGTAATCAAGGAGTGCTCATGGCTGCGATAGACCGGATCCAGCGAGAAATAGCGCAGGGTGTCGTTCATCCACCCCATGTTCCACTTCATGGTGAAGCCCAGGCCGCCGTGCTCGACCGGCCGGGTCACACCCGGAAAAGCGGTGGACTCTTCCGCAATGGTCATCGCGCCGGGATGGTAGTGGCGAAGGGTGCCATTGACCTGGCGCAGCAAGTCGATGGCCTCGAGGTTCTCCCGCCCACCAAACCGGTTTGGCAGCCACTCGCCGGGCTGGCGGCTGTAGTCCAGATACAGCATGGAGGCCACTGCGTCGACGCGCAGGCCGTCGACGTGGTAGCAGTCCAGCCAGTACATCGCATTGGCAACCAGGAAGTTACGCACCTCGTGGCGGCCGAAGTTGAAGATCTTTGTTCCCCAGTCCATGTGCTCGCCAAGGCGCGGATCGGCATGCTCGTAGAGTGCCGTGCCGTCGAAGCCCGCCAGCCCACTCTCGTCCCGCGGGAAGTGCGCCGGCACCCAGTCAATGATTACGCCCAGCCCCGCCTGGTGGCAGCAGTCGACGAAATGCATGAGATCCCGGGGCGTGCCGAAGCGCGCCGACGGCGCGAAGTATCCGGTCACCTGGTAGCCCCAGGATTCATCAAGCGGATGCTCCGCGACCCCCATCAATTCGATGTGGGTGTGTCCGAGTCCGAGCACGTAGGGAATCAGTTCCTCGGCTGCCTCACGCCAGTTCATGAAGGGTGGATTCCGTCCCTCGCGACGGCGCCAAGACGGCAGGTGGACTTCGTACACGCTGATCGGCCGGGTGGCCGGGGTCGATCCCGCGCGCGCAGCCATCCACTCGTTGTCTCCCCACGGGTGGCCGTCGAGCTCGGCGACAACGGAGCAGTTGCCGGGCCGAAGCTGCATGGCAAAACCGTACGGATCGGACTTGAGCAGCGTTCGCGCATCGCGTGTCCGAAGTTCGTACTTGTAGGCCGTACCGGCACCTATGCCCGGAACGAACAGCTCCCAGACGCCGCTCCCCGCACGCGACTGCAGCGCGTGCCTGCGACCATCCCATGAGTTGAAGGGACCCACTACGCTGACCCGTTCCGCGTTTGGTGCCCAGACCGCGAAGCGCGTCCCGGCCAGCCCGTCGACGGACGCAAGGTGCGCACCGAGTTTCAGGTAGGCACGGTGATGGTTGCCCTCGCCGAAAAGGTAGAGATCGTAATCGGTCAGCTGCGGCGAGAAGTAGTACGGGTCGTGGCGGGTCTGCTCCTGGCCGTCAGGATAGCGGACGCGTAATCGGTAAGGATGCAGTGGTCGGCGATGCCGTACCTGGCCCTCGAACAGGCCCTCGGCATGCAGCCGCTTCAGCGGCGTGGCCGAGTCAGGATCCTCGTCCTCCCAGAATACAGACACTTCGGAGGCGCCTGGCTCGAGCACGCGGACCGTGCACAGCGGCGTCTTGCCGCGCTGCTTCTGCTCGTGGTATCCGAGCACGGAACGGGGTTCGGGGTGACGCGCCTGCAGCAGCGCGTCGATCTCCCCGGCCGGCAATGTACTGCCTCGCTTCACCCGCGCCATGGTCAGGATTTCCTCATCGGCGCTCAGATGACCGGCCGCAGGTTCCAGATGCGGTCCGCATACTCACGAATGCTGCGGTCGCTGGAGAACGGCCCCATGCTGATCGAGTTGATCGACGCACGGCGGCTCCACTCATCGGCCTGCCGGAAAAGCAGGTCTACTCGCGCCTGAGCCGACTCGTAGGCCTCGAAATCGGCCAGCACCAGGAACGGTTCACCGTCTCCGAGCAGCCGGTTGACTACCGGCTTGGCTGCGTCGGTATCATCTGGTGTGAAGTAGCCGGCGTCCAGCATGTCGAGCGCCTCGCGCAGCTCGGGACTCGCTGCCACAAAGTCCTGCGGCACATAGCCACCATCGCGCAGAGTCTGCGTCTCGCTGGAGTCCATGCCGAAAATGAACATGTTCTCGGGCCCGACGCAGTCGCGGATTTCGATATTCGCGCCGTCCAGCGTGCCGATGGTGAGGGCGCCATTGAGCGCAAGCTTCATGTTTCCGGTCCCCGAGGCTTCCATGCCGGCCGTGGAGATCTGCTGCGACAGGTCGGCGGCAGGCATGATTCGCTGGGCCAGCGACACGTCGTAGTCCGGCAGGAAGGCGACCTTCAGCAATCCCTCGGTCGCAGGGTTGCCATTGACGACCCGGGCGACCGAGTTGATCAGGCGGATGATCGACTTGGCCATGGCATATCCCGGCGCGGCTTTGCCAGCAAACATGACTGTGCGCGGCACGACGTCGGCTGCCCCGTTGCAAATGCGGTTGAAGCGTGTGATGACGGATAGCAGGTTCAGTATCTGGCGCTTGTACTCATGGATGCGCTTGACCTGGACGTCAAAGAGCGATTGCGGATCGACCTGTACCCCGCAGCGATCGGCAATCACCGCCGCCAGCCGCAGCTTGTTGGCCAGCTTGATCTCGCGGAAGCGGCGCCGGAACTCGGGGTCGTCAGGCGCCCAGCGCAGGCGGTCGAGCTCCTCGAGATCGTTCTCCCAGCCGTGGCCGAGATGCTCGGTCAACAGCCCGGCCAGGCCCGGATTGGCCTGCTTGAGCCAACGGCGTACGGTAATTCCGTTGGTTACGTTAGTGAAACGATCCGGCAGCATCTCGGCGAACTCGCTGAAGATCGTCTGTTGCATCAGTTCCGAATGCAGGCGCGCGACGCCATTTACCCGCCGGCTGCCAATCACGGCGAGGTGCGACATGCGGACTTCGCGGCCCCAGTCCTCGTTGATGATGGACATTCGCCGGCGACGGTCGCTATTGCCGGGATAGCGCTGGCTGACCGTGTCGAGGAATTCGCGGTTGATCAGGTAGATGATCTGCAAGTGACGCGGCAGCAACTTCTCGAACATCGCGACCGGCCAGGTCTCGAGCGCCTCGGGAAGCAACGTATGGTTGGTATAGCCGAAGATCTCGCTGGCGAGTTCACGTGCGCGCGACCAGGGAACGCCGTGCTCGTCGACCAGCAGTCGGAGCAGTTCCGGAATGGCCAGCGTCGGGTGCGTGTCGTTCAACTGAATCGCCACCGAATCAGGCAACTGCTCGAGGCTGCGATCCTCCGCCAGGTGGTGCTTCAGCAAGTCCTGCAGGCTGGCGCTGACAAAGAAATATTGCTGGCGGAACCGCAACTCGCGGCCTTGCGGCGTCGAGTCGTCGGGATAGAGCACACGCGAGACGTTCTTCGCGGCGACCTGGTCCTCCACCGCCGCGGAATAGTTCCCCCGGTTGAAAGACTCGATGTGGAAGGGCGCGACGGCACGCCCCGACCACAGCCGCAAATGGTTGACCGTGGGGCTGCGGTTACCGGGAACCAGGTGATCGAACCCTACGGCCAGCAGATCGGAGGTGTCGACCCAGCGGTGCCGGGTGCGGCCGTCGGCGCCGCGTTCCGCCTCGCAGCGGCCACCGAACTTGATGGTGTAGCTCGCGTCGCTGCGCGGTATTTCCCAGGGGTTACGCAGCCGCAGCCAGCTGCTCGCCACCTCACGCTGTCCACCATCCGGGCCGATCTGCTGCGTGAAGATGCCGTAGTCGTAGCGGATGCCGTAGCCGGTAGCCGGGTACTGTAGCGTCGCAAGCGAGTCGAGGAAGCATGCTGCCAGCCGGCCAAGGCCGCCGTTGCCGAGGCCGGGATCCACTTCCAGCGCTGCGACTGCATCCAGGTCGAGGCCATACTCCGCGAGCACCCGGCGAGCCTCGGCCACGAGGTCACCGTCGAGACTCGACAGCGCGTTGACCAGTGATCGCCCCGGAAGGAATTCAACCGACAGGTAGCAGATGCGCTTGGCATGGCTCTGCGCGACCCTGCGCTGCGTGGCCAACCAGCGCGTTGTCAGTTCCTCGCGCGCCGCGAGCGACAGCGCGTCGTAAAAATCGCGCGGCGTTGCAGTCCTCGGGTCCTTGCCGAGGTTTCGCGTCAGGCGATCGAGCAGCGCCGTGCGCAGACTTCCCACGGTCAGCGGGCTACCACTCCACAGCGCTGCGTTGGTCGACATGTCATTCATCGGCTAGTTACCTGGTTCCATTATTGCCTGGACCTTGCACGCGACATGCCACCGTCGGCACTTCCCGGGCGTGGACGAGACTCCAGCGTGAACAGCTGCGACGGGCAACACTCAACGCGCCCTGATCGCAAACACGCTGCGGATCCGCGGACGGCGCGAGAAGTCCTTCGGCAGCGTCGCGGCGCTCCAATCGTCGATGTCTGCTTCGCCCAGCGCCACGGTGTCGAGCCTGAAGCGCTGCAGGTTCGTCGAAAAAATCAGCGTCCCCCCCGGCGCCAGCCTCGCCAGCGTGGTACGAATGAGCCCCGCATGGTCCCGCTGCACGTCAAACTCGCGCTCCATCGACTTCGAATTCGAGAAAGTCGGCGGGTCGAGGAGCACAAGGTCGAAGCGGCCACCGTCATCATACGACAGCCATGCCAGGCAATCCGCCCGCGTATACGTATGCATTGCACTGCCCAGCCCGTTCAACTCGAGATTGCGCCGGGCCCAGTCCAGGTAGGTCCGTGACATGTCTACCGTCAGCGTGCTCGATGCGCCGCCTGATGCCGCATAGACGGTGGACGTGCCCGTATAGCCGAACAAGTTCAGGAAGCGCTTGCCGCGCGACAGCTCGCGGACGCGGGAACGCACCAGCCGATAGTCGAGGAACAGCCCGGTATCGAGGTAGTCGGTGAAGTTCACCAGGAATCTCAGGTCACCCTCAGCGACGACATCGAACTCGCCCCGCTCCGAGATCTTCTCGTACTGCGACGCACCTTTCTGGGGCCGCCGCGTTCGCATGTAGACGTATTCCGGGGCAACGCCTGTTATTTCTGACAGGACCGAGAGCGCCTCCTCACGGCGCGACCTCGCCTTGTCGCGATCCACCGTGGCGGGTGGCGCGTACTCCTGCACATAAAGCCAGGCGCCGGACCGGCCCTCCGGATCTCCCTGGTACAGATCAATCGCGAACGCGTATTCGGGCATGTCGGCATCGTAGAGCCTGAAGCAGGAAATGGACTCGCGCCGTGCCCACCCGCGTAGCTCCTTGAGATTCTTGCCCAGGCGGTTGGCGAACATCTGCGCCCCTGGCCGCGCCCGCGCCGTCGCGGCATCGATGGGCGGGGGCCGCCCGGGCTCACGTGTGCGCTCGAAGTACCTGGGCGACACATCCAGCCGCAACAGACGGCACTCGATTGCGCCATTCATCATCCGGTGGGCACGACGCGCCTCGATGCCAAGCGCCCTGCCGAGCGGAGGATTGCCGGTGAAGACGGCCGCCTGCCAACCGACATACCCCTCCCTCAGCTTGCGCCCGAGCAACTCATACAGCTCCCTGAGGTCATCCTCTTGCCCGAGTCTCTCACCGTAAGGCGGGTTCGTCGCCAGCAGGCCAGACTCTGAGGGCGCCGGAGGCAGTGACTCGAGTTGCGAGCGCACGAAACGGACCTGCCCCTGCAAGCCTGCCCGGCCGGCGTTAGCCTGTGCGGCCCGCACCGCTGCCGGGTCGGCGTCGAACCCGAGGATCCGCCCTGGCTCGATCTTGCCGCTGGCTCGACGCGCGTCGGCTTCAATTGCCAGGCGTTGCCAGAGGTCCGCGTCATGGCCGCGCCAGCGAGTGAAGCCGAAGCGCTGCCGAAGCAATCCTGGTGCGATGTCGCCGGCAATCAACGCTGCTTCGATCGGCAACGTGCCGGAACCACACATTGGGTCGATGAAAGCGCCGCCATCGGCCGCGATCCGGGCCCAGCCGGAGCGAAGCAGAATCGCCGCGGCCAGGTTCTCCTTGATCGGTGCGACCAGCTGCCGCTCTCGGTAACCGCGGCGGTGCAGACTCTCGCCAGCCAGGTCGATGCTCGCGACCGCCGCGCCCTTCTCCACTCGCAGGTTGATACGAACGTCGGGCATCACCACATCGACCGAGGGCCGCGAACCGAAGCGTTCACGCAACTGGTCGACCACTGCATCCTTGACCTTCTGCGCGGCGTAGCGGCTGTGGGTAAAGCCGCTGCCATAGGACGAAAAATCCACGGCGAGCGTATTTTCGGGTCCGAGGTGCCGTGACCAGTCGATACCCAGGACACCCGTATAGAGTGAGTCCGGGTCCGCGGCCTGAAACTGCCCGGCCGGCCACAGCACGTGAAGGCCGACACGCGACCAGAGGCAAACGCGATAGGCCGTCTCCAGAGTGCCTGTGCCTGACGCGCCGCCGCGCGTTTCGCGTACATCCGTCGCGCCCAGCGCGGAGAGTTCGGCCGCCAGCAGGTCCGTCGTCCCCATCGCTGCGGTAACAAAGAAGGTCTTCTGCTCCACGGCTCAGTCCAGTTCAATCAGGCTTGTACGGGGCCGCGGCCGGTCCAGGAACCGGCACAGGATCCGATAGGAATCAAGGTCGAAGGACCGGGATCGCATTCCAGGCAGATCATCGAGCGACCCCGGCTGCGAAACCGTCCCCAGGTAGCGCCACTGCTCGAACACGTGAATCTCTTCCTGTCCGCGCCAATCGCACTCCCTGACTCCGATGCGACCGCGGAACGGCCAGGCCTTCAACTTGTGAGTTGCCAGCGCCATACGAGCCCGGGCGGCGTGCAGCGCGAGCGGCTCCTTGCCGCAGCAGGCTCCCTTGCAGCGACCGATCTGGAAACCGAAACACGAGCCCTCGCCCGGCTCGATGCCGAGCACCCGGGCGCAAAGCCCATGCGCACGGGCCAGTTCGTCGAGCGCCTTGCGCGCGTCCCGCTCACTGCGAAACGGCCCATACAGGTCGGTCTCCGGGCTGGAACTGTCTTCAGCCCGCAGGTCCTGCCGCCCCGACCGGCAAGGGGAACCGGGACTGTCTCCCTCCGCTTCGTCAGGAATGAAGACAGGAATATCCCCTTCTGTTCCTGTTTCCGTTTCCGTTTCCGTTTCCGTTTCATCGAGGGTGAGGACATCGGCCCGCAGGCCGTCTCCGTCCGGCCGGAACCGTATGACCCAGGCTTCGCCGACTTGCCGCAGCCGCCGGTTATGGAGCGGCTCGAGCTCCTTTACCCAGCGTGCCTCCCTCAGCAGGGCACCGAACTCGCCGGCGGTCTCGGTCCAGTCGACCCGCCGTACCTGTCGCGACAGCTTGAGGTCCTTGCTCGACCGGTGGTCGCCGGCAAAATGCGAAAGTACTCGGGTCCGCAGGTTGTTGCTCTTGCCAATGTAGAGCAACACGTCTTCTTCACCGTAGAAGCGGTACACCCCGGGACCCTCCGGCAGGTCGTCCGCCAACTGGGTATCAAGCTGCGGAGGCAGCGGAGCTTCCCGGGACAGGTCGGCGATGATCGTCTCGAGTTCCACCGGATCGCGACTGGCTCGCAGTTTCGCCAGCAAGTCCGCCAGGACCCGTGCGTCGCCGAGCGCGCGGTGCCTGGCCATGCAGCTGAGGCCGTGTCGCTCCATGACCGCATCCAGGCTGTGCCCGCGGACATGGGGGTCGATCCGGCGCGAGAGCTTGACGGTACACAGCACCGGCGAACGGAAGCGGACGCCGACCCGGCGAAATTCGTTCCTGAGGAATCCGTAATCGAAGCGGGCGTTGTGCGCGACGAACAGGCGCCCCGACAGCCTACCCAGGACTTCGTCCTGCAACTCCCGGAACTCCGGTGCATCGGCCACCATGTCGTTCGAAATGCCGGTGAACTGCTCGATATTGCGGGGAATCCGGCTGCACGGATTGACCAGCGAACTCCACTCCTCGACCACGTCACCGTTTCGCATGAGCACGATGCCCACCTCGATCACGCGGTTGTAAAGAGCATGACCACCCGTCGTCTCCAGGTCGACACAGGCGATCTCTCCATCGAGCTGCACGGGCGTCAGGATTGCGGCGAGCCGAGTGATAGCAGTGGCCCATACAGGTCCGGCCGGCGGTCGCGGAACACGCCCCATGCCTGGCGGTAACGGCGCGTCGCGTCCAGGTCGAAAGTCGCGGTCAGCACGGTTTCCGAGTGGTCGTCAGCCTCTTCAACCACGGCGCCAGTGTGATCGGCGATGAAAGAGTGTCCGTAGAACGTAATGGAGCATTTCTCGCCCTGCTCCGATCCGATGCGGTTTGAGGCGACCACGGGCATGACATTGGCCGCCGCATGACCCTGCATGGTGCGCTGCCAGTGCCAGCGCGAATCCAGGGTGGGGTCCTGCGGCTCGGAGCCGATCGCGGTCGGGTAGAGGAGAATGTCGGCACCCATGACCGCCATCGCACGCGCACACTCCGGGAACCACTGGTCCCAGCAGATACCCACACCGAGCCGGCCG
This sequence comes from uncultured Gammaproteobacteria bacterium, assembly GCA_963715485.1. Classification (GTDB taxonomy): domain Bacteria; phylum Pseudomonadota; class Gammaproteobacteria; order Steroidobacterales; family Steroidobacteraceae; genus SG8-30. The sequence continues at coordinate 1,505,214 of OY970244.1, read as the reverse complement.
AAACGCGTCTGCCAGACCTTGAAGCCGGTGTCGCCGGGTGAGAAATAGAACTTCTCGTGGTAGCCCGGACTCTCTGGAATATGCGACTTGCGGTAGATTCCCAGGCTTGAACCGTCGGCATCAACCATTACAAGGGTGTTGAAGTAGGCGTTCTGGGCGCGCTCGAATACCGACAACGGCAGCACCACACCCAGCTCCGCCGCGACGCCCGCCAGCCGCTTCACCGCCGGATTCTCCCCGATCCCGCTGGCCAGTTCGAAATGCCTTGCAAGGTGGTCCTTGCAGAAATAGGGCGTCTCGAACAATTCCTGGATCAGCACCACGTTGGCACCGCGCGCCGCAGCCTCGCGGACGAGCCTCTCGGCGCCTGCCAGGTTGGCTTCGAGATCCCAGCCGCATGCCATTTGCGTCGCGGCAACGGTCACCTTCATCTGCTTCTCCAGGCCATCAGTTCGAAAGATCAATCCATGTGGTCTTGAGCTCGGTGTACTTGTCCAGGGCATGCAGCGACTTGTCGCGGCCGTTGCCGGATTGCTTGAAGCCGCCGAAGGGCACGGTGATGTCGTCCGCGTCGTAGCAATTGACGTAGACGGTGCCGGCCCGGATTGCACGTGCGACCCTGTGTGCGGTCGTGATGTCGCGCGTCCACACGGCCGATACCAGACCGTACATGACGTCATTGGCGATGCGGATCGCCTCCTGCTCCTCTCTGAAGCCGATGACCGAGAGCACTGGCCCAAAGATCTCTTCCTGCGCGATCTTCATGTCCATGCGCACGTTGTCGAACACGGTGGGCTCCACGAAATATCCACCGGTTTCCTCCCGGACGCGCCGGCCTCCGAGACGCAGTGTCGCACCATGGCTGCGACCGGCCTCGATGTAGCCAGTCACGGTATCGAGCTGGCCCTTGTCGACCAGTGCGCCCAGGCGAGTGCCCGGATCGAGCGGGTCGCCCGGCGCCATGGCGCGGCCGACGGAAATGATCTTCTCGAGCAGGGCCTCCTTCACGCTCTCGTGAACGACCAGCCGCGAGGCGGCGGAGCACATCTCACCCTGGTTGAAGAAGATCCCGGCCGCTGCCGCGGCAGCCGCCCGGTCGAGATCCTCGACGTCGCCAAAGACAATGTTGGGCGACTTGCCGCCGCACTCGAGCCAGACCCGCTTCATGTTGGAACGGCCGGAATACTCGAGCATGCGCTTTCCAATGCGGGTCGATCCAGTGAACGCGATGCAGTCGACGTCCATGTGTAGCGCCAGCGCCTCTCCGGCCGTGTGTCCGAAGCCAGGCACTACGTTGAGCACGCCGGGCGGAAGCCCCGCCTCGACCGCAAGCTCCGCCAGGCGAATGGCAGTCAGCGGTGACTTCTCCGACGGCTTGAGGACGACGGAGTTGCCGGTGGCCAGCGCCGGGCCAAGCTTCCAGCAGGCCATCAACATCGGGAAATTCCAGGGCACGATGGCGCCGACCACACCTACCGGCTCGCGTGTGACCATGGCGAGCGCAGATCGCGGCGTGGGCGCCACTTCGTCGTAGATCTTGTCGACGGACTCTGCGTACCACTCGATGCAGTTCGCGGCGCCTGGAACGTCAACCGCCAGCGAGTCGGCAATGGGCTTACCCATGTCCAGCGTCTCGGTCAGGGCCAGCTCGTCGCGATTCGCCCGCAGCAACTCGGCAAAGCGCCGCAAGACGCGCTTGCGCCTGGCGGGCGCCTCCTGCGACCAGATACCAGCCTCGAAACTGCTACGCGCCGAGGCCACCGCAGCGTTCACGTCGATGCCCGCGCAGGAAGCGACCTTGGCGATGACCTTGCCACTGGCCGGGTCCACGCAATCGAAGGTCTCGCCAGTCGCGGCGTCGCGATAGCTCCCGTCGATGAATGCCTGGGTCCGGGGCCGAAGCGAGGCCGCCAATTCGTGCCAATCCGGTGCCTTGTTAGCCTTGGTCATGACTGTCCTGCTCGATGGTTCGCCGGGTGATCTTCGCAATACGCGCCAGGTCCCTAGGATACTCGACGTTGGGCGCGTAAAATCGTCGTCTGCCCTTTCGGGCCCCAGGATCCATCCACCAACTGTCGCGCATAGCGCCCGGACCGCCAAGACATGAATGCAACGCCCGAACCGGCTCCCCTGACCAGGCAGGAGCTCGAGGCTTTCTGGATGCCGTTCACGGCCAACCGCCAGTTCAAGGCTGCGCCTCGATTGCTGGCGCGGGCGGAGGGCATGCATTACTGGACCGCGGAGGGACGCCAGGTGCTGGACGGCGTCGCCGGCCTGTGGTGCGTGAACGCTGGCCATGGCCGCCGGGAGATCACCGAGGCGGTATCGAAGCAGATAGCCACCATGGACTATGCGCCGCCTTTCCAGATGGGACACCCGGACGCTTTCAGGCTGGCCAACGAAGTCGTCAAGCTGGCGCCGGCTGGCCTCGACCACGTCTTTTTCACCAATTCCGGATCTGAGTCGGTCGACACCGCCCTCAAGATTGCGCTGGCATGGCAGCGGGTGCGTGGCCAGGGTACGCGGACCCGGTTGATTGGCCGCGAGCGCGGCTATCACGGCGTCGGCTTTGGCGGCATCTCGGTCGGCGGTATGGTCAACAACCGCAAGTTCTTCGGTGCGCTGCTACCCGGAACCGACCACCTGCAGGCGACGCATTCGCTCGAGCACAATGCGTTCAGTCGCGGCCTGCCCGCATGGGGCGGGCAGCTCGCCGATGAGCTGGAGCGCGTGGTCGCGCTGCACGATGCCTCGACCATCGCCGCGGTGATCGTCGAACCGATCGCCGGTTCGACTGGTGTGCTGATGCCGCCGACCGGCTACCTCAAGAAGCTGCGCGACATCTGCACCCGGCACGGCATCCTGCTGATATTCGACGAGGTGATCACCGGCTTCGGACGCACCGGCTCAGCTTTCGCCGCCGAGGAGTTCGGCGTCGTGCCCGACATGATCACCTGCGCCAAGGGCCTGACCAACGGCTCGATCCCCATGGGTGCGGTGTTGGTGCGCAAGGAGATCTACGACGGCTTCATGGACGGGCCCGAGCAGGCGATCGAACTGTTCCACGGCTACACCTACTCGGCCCACCCGGTGGCCTGCGCCGCGGGGCTGGCCACGCTCGGTATCTACCAGCGCGAGGGGCTGCTCTCCCGTGCACGGGACATGGCGGGTTACTGGGAGGACGCGGTGCACTCCCTGAAGGGACTACCGCACGTAATCGACCTGCGAAATTATGGCCTGATAGCCGGCATCGAGCTGGCGCCGATCGCTGGGCGCCCGGCTGCAAGGGCCTACCAGGCGTTCCTGCAGTGCTTTGAGCGAGGCGTCCTGATCCGCACGACCGGCGACATCATCGCCCTGTCGCCACCGCTGATCATCGAACGACAGCACGTCGACCAGTTGTTCGGCACGCTCGCCGAGGTATTGAAGACGCTGTGACCTGAACAGACGAAAAAGGGGGCAGTCGCTATTTCCTCAGGAAATAGCGACTGCCCCTCTTTCAGCAACCAGAGTTTCCGGCGGCCACAACGACCGCCGGTCGTCACATCACTCGCCGCCCCACGGGAAGGTGGTGCTGACCGAGAAGATCACCCGCGCATCGCTCGACAGTACGTCGCCGGGTTGGTCGTTCAGGTCCTTCCAGTCGCTGCCATCGACCCACTTCAGTTCGAGGTCGAAGTGACCCAGGCTCTTGGTGACGCCGATCGAGTAGTCCATGTACGACTGAAAGCCTGGCAGCCTGTCAAAGGCGTTGCCGTCGCTGTAGCCAATGTGCAGTCCCAGGCCGAAATCGGCCGGCAGCGGCAGGGTGGCATTGCCTTCGATGTAGTAGGCATCCTCGTCAAGCGCGAAGAAGTCGTTTGAATACCAGAGCTTCGCGTCGAACATGCCATAGCTGATGCCCGCCCAGATCTCCGGGTAGTCGAGATCGTCAGCACCCGGGTAGGTGTAGTAGACCAGGCCGACGTCGTACCCGAGACCGTCTTCCGCACCCCCGGCGAAGCCGGCGTACACGTCGAGCTCGACGCTCTCGTCGCAGCAGTCGTCGAAATCGACGTTGCTGGCCCAGGCACCAACATACAGTCCGTTGTCGGCGGCCCAGTCCACGCTACCTTGCAGCGCCGGGTTCTGCGAAGTCTGCGTAATGCCGCGGAAGTCGTAGTCCGAGGTCGCCGTTACGGTCGCCGACCACTCGCCGGCAACCGCCGCACCCGAGACGGCCAGCGCGACGCTTGCCGCCAGCCACTTGATGTGTTTCATCAGCGCTCCCTTTGAACATTCAAATAGGCGTTGCACCGTGCCGTAGTGTCCGTCTCAGGCTTGTGAGTGAAACACCGGTTGATGCCCCCCATTCCAGGGGAGGACACTTGCCATACGCTGCGACGCCGACGCGACCCGGCGCCGCAGCTGTTCGGCACCCGTGCCGTCAGTCAGTTCAGGCCCGGGGACACGAGGTTACTTACCAGGGCAGCGTGGTGCTGACCGAGAAGATCACCCGGCCCTCGGTGTTGAACACGTCGTCGGTGATCTTGTCCGAGCCGCTCAGGTCCGTGCCGGTGTACTTGAGCTCGAGGTCGAAGTTACCCAGCGTGTAGCCCACCGAAACCGCGTAATCCATGTACTCGAAGCCATCGAAGGCATCGCCATAGTTGTAGCCGAGATGCAAACCGATCGAGAAGTTCTCGGCCGGTTCGAAGGTCAGATTGCCTTCGGTGTAGAACGCATCATCACTACCACCGCCGTAGTCGATGGCCCACCACTGCTTGACATCGAACATGCCATAGCTCAGGCCGGCCCACAGCTCAGGATAGTCCTCGATCTTGAACTTGTTCGCCGAGCTGGAACTGCCCGGGTAGGTGTACCACACGCCGCCTACGTCGTAGCCGAGCCCGCCGCTGGTCTCGCCCGCGTATCCGCCGTAAAGGTCCAGCTCGATGTCACCGTCTACGTCCGAGCCGTAGTCGATGTTGCTCGCCCATGCACCGACGTAAAAGCCACTTTCTGCCGCCCAGTCGATGCTGGCCTGCAAAGCGGGATCCTTTGCGCTCAGCGTGACGCCGCGGAAGTCGTAGTCTGAGGTTGCGGTAATGGTCGAGGACCACTCGCCGGCCACCGCCGACCCGGAAGCGGCCAGCGCGATGCTTGCCACCAGGCATTTGACGTGTTTCATGGGTGTTCCCTTTGTTGAATCAAAGTAACGCTGCGCCTTGGAGTCATCCGTCGCGAACTTGTGACAAAAGATAAAATGAACGCTAACAAACGGCCCCAAGCTACTGATCAAGGACCCAATACTAGCGCGATCGGCATTCAGAATCTGTAGCGCAATTACAACAATTGATGATTTGGCCCATACGGACCCTTTGCACTTGGCGTGCCATCGTCTTCCCGACATGCAAGCGTATAAGAATCAACGACTTGCGTGATCCAATGCCGTGAGCGACGCACCATGCGCGTGCCCGGGACCGTTGCGGTGCACCAAGTTCGAGCGTTTGTTCAGGTTTTGGCTTGCTCGAAGATGGCGTAGTGCTTGCGGGCCGGCTCGACCGTTTCCCAGGTGCCGCTGAATCCCGCAGGGATCACCCAGGCATCACCCGGCCCGAACTGCCACTCCTGGCCGTCGTCCGATTTCAGTACCACCCGGCCTTCCAGCAGGTGGCAAAACTCGTGTTCGCTGTAGGCGACCCTCCACTTGCCGACCGAGCTCGCCCAGTCTCCCGCAAAGAACTGTGCACTCGGCTCGACGTAACGGTTGCTCACCACGGTTCGAGGAGTCCCGGATATCACCTTGTCTGACTCCGGAGCCGACTCCTCGCCGGCAACCCGCTCCCGAAAATCGATGATGGGCGGCACGCTCATGGTCATCTCCCTTGTAATGGCAGTACGCAGCCTAGGACCGGCTGACCATCATTGGCAACCTCGCGCGGATGCGTCGATCGCGTACGCGCGCTGCACTGCAGCGATCTACGATGGCTGCAACAGTGTGCCAGCACGGAGACGAGGCCTCCCGGGCGGTTGTCATGCCCGTTCACAACAACGACATTGCCGCCATCTTTGACGAAATGGCGGATCTGCTCGAACTGCAGCAGGCCAATCCGTTCCGCATCCGGGCCTATCGCCGGGCGGCCCAGACCGTACGGGCCCAGCCGCGCCAGCTGCGTGATCAGATCGCTGCAGGGCGCGACCTCGAAGAGCTGCCCGGCATCGGTGAGGACCTCGCCGGCAAGATCAGGGAGATCCTCGGTACCGGCAAGTGCCAGGCGCTGCGGAAGCTGCAGCACCAGGTTCCCGCCGGGCTCGAGGACCTGCTGCACCTGCCGGGCCTCGGTCCGGCCCGTGTTCGCCAGCTGCGCCGGGAACTCCGGATAACCAGTCTGGCCAAGCTCAGGTCCGCCATCGACAAGGGAAAGCTGCGCGAACTCCGCGGCTTTGGCCCGAAACTCGAGGCACGCCTGGCGGCCGCTGTCGCCAACCCGGTAACCGGCAAGCGGATGCTGCGATCCACCGCCACGGGCTACGCCGAGGAGCTTGCCGGCTACCTGGGCAAGGCGCCGGGCGTATCGGCACTCGCCGTGGCGGGCAGCTACCGGCGCGGACGGGACACGATCGGAGACATCGATCTGCTGGTTGCCTCCAGCAAGCCCGCAGCCGTCGTGAAAACCTTCACGGCTTACGACGAAGTGCGCGACGTGCTGGCCGCCGGCGGCACCAGGGCCAGCGTCCGCCTGGCCAGCGGCTTGCAGGTCGACCTGCGGATCGTGCAGCGGGCGAGCTTTGGTGCGGCGCTTCATTACTTCACCGGCAGCAAGGCCCATAACATCCACCTGCGCCGGATGGGCCAACGCAAGGGGCTCAAGATCAACGAGTACGGCGTGTTCCGCGGCGACAAGCGGGTCGCCGGCGAGACCGAGGAGTCGGTCTTCCGGAGCGTCGGTCTGCCATGGATACCGGCCGAGCTGCGGGAGGACCGTGGTGAGATCGAAGCTGCGCGCGCGGGGCGTTTGCCGAAGCTCATCGAACGCGATGACATTCGCGGCGACCTGCACGTGCACACGGCGGCAACCGATGGAAGCGCCTCGGTGCCTGAAATGTCCCGGGCGGCGCACCAGGCTGGCCTGGAATACGTCGCGATCACTGATCATTCCCGCTACCTGGGCGCATACCGCGGCCTCGACGCGGCGCGCCTGTCGAAACAGCTGGACGAAATCGACGCCTGCAACCAATCCGGCGCGGGCGCGAAAGTCCTCAAGGGCATCGAGGTCGACATTCTCGAGGACGGCTCGCTCGCGTTGCCGGACAAGACCCTCGCGGCGCTCGACCTCGTGGTCGGCGCAATTCACAGTCACTTCGGGCTGCCGCGCCGGCGGCAGACCACGCGGCTGCTGCGGGCAATCGAGCACCCGCACTTCACACTGCTTGCACACCCTACTGCACGATTGATCGGCGAACGCGATCCGCTCGCACTGGACCTGGAACGGGTGGTGAAGGCCTGCGCCGATCGCGGCTGCTTCCTGGAACTCAACGCCCAGCCGCAACGCCTCGACCTCGACGATGCAGCCTGTCTCCTGGCTCGCGACCAGGGCGTGCTGGTATCGATCGCGAGCGATGCGCATCGGCCTGAGGACTTCGGGCTGCTGGAATTTGGAGTGACGCAGGCGCGGCGCGGGTGGCTCGAGCCTGCCAACGTACTCAACGCGCTGCCTCTCAAGCGGCTCCGTCCGCTTCTGCGACGCACCATGAGCTGAACCGGAAGATACGTAATGGCCCGCGTTCGACGCAGGCGTAGCATCGAAGTACGAGCCGCGAAACCTGTTGGCGGAGGAAAAGGAGATGAGCAACCGCCTCACACCGATCATCGGTCATTGGTACAACCACCTGGACAAGGGCAACCTGTTCCAGGTCGTCGCAATCGATCGTGATTCCGAGACGATCGAGATCCAGGAATTCGATGGCGGCCTCGACGAGTTCGACTTCGAGGAGTGGCGGCAGATGGAGATCGAGGAAGCGGCGCCACCGGAGGACTGGACCGGCCCGGTGGACGAACTCGAGGCAGACGATCTCGGCTACTCGGACATCCAGCCAGAGGAGAGCCGATCTGACTCGATCGAAAATCTCGTGTCGGCCTGGGAACAGTCGGCCGAGGAAGACGAGGAAGTCGAGGAAATGGAGATCCCGCCGCGCCCCCGTCCGGGCCCGTCCGGCCGTGTGGAGCGCCGGCGCCACCACTGATGCCGCAGGATCGCGGTTCGCCCGGTCCCGGAATGGAGGGTGAGCACATGGATGTTGGAAAGATCTGCAGGCGCCGCGCCGTAACCATTAACAGTGGATCCGACCTTGTCGAGGCGGCACGCCTGATGCGCGAGGCCCACGTCGGCTTCCTGGTGGTCAGCGATGGAGGCTCACCACGTGGCGTACTGACCGACAGGGACATCGTGCTCGAGGCAATCGCCTGCGGCGTCAGCCCGAGCGAGGTGACGGTCGGTGACGCGATGACGGCCAATCCGGTGACGCTGACCGAGGACACCGCTCTCGATGATGCGCTCGACAGCCTGCGCGATGCCGGCGTAAGGCGTGCCCCGGTGGTGGATGATGGCGGCCGCATCGTCGGCGTGCTGTCCATCGACGACGTACTGGATCACCTGGCGGGACAGCTGGGCTCCGTCGCGGGGTCGCTGAGGCATGAACAGGCCATCGAGCGGATCGCCCGGCCCTGAAACGGGGCTCCCGGATGCGTTACTCGCGCCGCGGGCCTGGCCCCGGAGCACCGGCCCGGTCGAGCTGGTCGAGACCCACATCTCCTGGGTGTTCCTGACGGGCGAACTCGCCTACAAGGTAAAGAAGCCGGTTCGGCTCGACTTCCTCGATTTCTCGACGCCGGAGTTGCGGCGACATTTCTGCGAGGAGGAGCTCCGGATCAACCGCCGCTTCGCCCCCGGGCTTTATCTTGGCCTGTCCAAGATCGTGCGCACTCCCGACGGACTGGCAGTGGACCGGCCCGGCGAGGTGATCGAGCATGCGGTACGGATGCGCCGCTTCGACCGGACGCAGGAGCTGGATGCGCTGCTGGCCCGCGGTCCGGTCGAGGCCAGTCTACTGCACGAATTCGGAATCAAGCTCGCGCTCCAGCAACGGGCCGCGCCCGTCGCCGGACCTGACCTGGACTGGGCCAGGCCGGAGCGAACACTGCGGGCCTGCTGCGAGAATTTCGCGACGCTACGCCAGTTGGACGGCGAGGAGCTGCTGCGCCGGATCCGGCAGCTGGAGAACTGGACGGAGCAGTCCTATCGAGATGTGGAGCCGACGCTGCGCAAGCGGCTTGCGGCCGGACGGTTCCGCGAATGCCACGGCGATCTTCATTGCGGCAACGTGGTCCGGCACGGTTCCGAACTCTGGGCCTTTGACGCGCTCGAGTTCGATCCTGGCCTGCGTTGGATCGACGTTGCGAGTGACCTCGCGTTCCTTTTCATGGACCTGTGCGCCCGTCGCCATGCCGAATTGGCGAGCGCGCTGCTCGACGGCTGGCTGACCGAGAGCGGCGATTTCGGTGCGCTCGAAGTGCTGCGTTTCTACGAGACCTACCGTGCCTGCGTACGCGCGAAGGTCGCGGCGATCCGTCTGCGCCAGGGCTCCGCCGACTCGGCAGGGATAACTCAAGATCTCGAAAGGTACATGGTTGCCGCGGAGTTGGCCGCCCGCCCCCGGCAGCCCCGTTTGGTGGTGACGACCGGGCTGTCGGGCTCAGGCAAGAGCTGGCTCGCGGGCCGGCTGCTCTCCCCGCTTGCCGCCATCCGGGTGCGCTCGGACGTCGAACGCAAGCGACTCGCCGCGATGAGTGCCGGCGCAGCCAGCGAAGGCTCCATCTACTCCGACGAGATGACACGGAGGACCTACGCGAGACTGGCGGAGCTGGCCGCGCTGGGACTGCGGGCAGGCTTCAGCGTCATCGTCGATTCCGCCTGCCTCCTGGCCGGCGAGCGCGCGGCCTTTCGGCGCCTGGCGGCGAGCGAAGGCGTACCTTACCGGCTGTTGTCGGTCACCGCCGACCCGACGGTGCTGCGCGCGCGGATACAGGAACGCTCGAGCCGGGGCGGTGACCCTTCCGAGGCAACGGTCGCCGTACTCGAGCGCCAGCGCGGGTTCGCGGAGGCGCTTACCGGCGAAGAGCTGGCGGAAGCCGTCTGTGTCGACACCACCGTGGAGGTCGATTCCAACGAGATTGCCTGCGCCCTTCGCGGGTCCGGGTGCGGCCTGGCCGCCGGTTGTCAATCGTGACCGGGGGCGCAACCGGTAAGCCGGTGTTTTCACTGCGCGGTGTCACGCGAAGTTACCGGGTCGGCTCCACCGAGATTCATGCCCTGCGCGGCGTCGACCTGGACCTGGCGGCCGGCGAATTGCTGGTGCTGCTCGGCGCATCGGGCAGCGGCAAGTCGACGCTCGTGAACATCATGGGCGGCCTCGACCGGCCGAGCGGCGGCTCGGTCCGCTATCACGACCTCGACCTGGCGCAGGCGAGCGATGCTGAGCTCACCCGATTTCGCCGCCGCAGCGTCGGCTTCGTGTTCCAGTTCTACAACCTGGTGCCCGGATTGACCGCGCTCGAAAATGTCCAGCTGGTTACAGAACTCTCTACCGACCCCATGCCCGCGCGGGAAGCCCTCGAACGAGTGGGGCTGACCCAGCGTATCGACCATTTTCCGGCGCAGCTTTCCGGTGGCGAGCAGCAGCGTGTAGCGATTGCACGCGCAGTCGCGAAACGGCCGGAGGTCCTCCTTTGCGATGAGCCAACCGGCGCGCTCGACTGCGATACGGGTGTGCTGGTGCTCGACGCGCTATCCCAGGCCAATCGCGAGCTCGGCACCACGACGGTCCTGATCACGCACAACGCCGTCATCGCCGGAATGGCGGACCGCGTGGTCCGGCTGTCCAACGGCGAGATCGCCGGGATCGCGGTCAACCGGCAACGCAGCGAGCCCGGCAGCCTACGCTGGTGAGGCATGCGGACACTTCATCACAAGCTGCTCCATGACCTGGCCAGCCACCGCGCACAGTACCTGGCCATCGCGCTGGTCATTGCCATCGGGATTGCCGCGCAGGTAGCCAGCGGTGGTCTGCTGGTCTCGCTGCAGGATGCGCGCAGCGATTTCTACGTTGCGCAACGATTCGCCGACCTGTTTGCCCCCCTCAAGCGCGCGCCAGACTCGGCCGCCGCGGGAATTGCAGCGCTGCCCGGGGTGCACGAAATCCAGCCGCGGGTACTGGCCGCCGGCATCATCTCTGACTCGCGCCTGCCCGAGCCCGGCAGCGTACTGCTGGTTTCCTGGCCAGCCGATGGACTCAATGGAGTGGACCTGTCCGAGGGACGACCGCCATCGGCTGGTGTTGCGGAGGTCGTGGTCAGCTCGGCCTTTGCCGAAGCGTGGCGCCTGCACCCGGGCGACCGGCTGAGGATGATCGTGAACGGGCGTGTCATCGACCCGGTCATCGTCGGCGCCGGCGATTCGCCGGAATTTGTCTATTCGATGGCTCCCGGCGATCTGCTGCCCGACTACCGCAGGCACACGGTCGCCTGGATGGAACACCGCGAGCTCGCCGCGCTGGCCGGGCTGGAGGGCGCGTTCAACGACCTCACTGTGACGCTGGCGCCGGGGGCTACAGCAGGCGACGTCATCTCCGCACTGGACCGCAGGCTCGCCGCTTACGGTGCCACGGGTGCCTACGGTCGCGACCAGCAGTTGTCCGATCGCTTCATCGAGAACGAATTCGACGAACTTGAAGTGCACACGACTGTAGTGCCGTTCATCTTCCTGGGCTCAGCGGCGTTCCTGCTGCACCTGGTGCTGACCCGTCGCGTCCGCCGCGAGCGCGAGATCATCGGGATGCTCAAGGCCTTTGGCTACGGCAACATCGCCATCGGGACGCACTACCTGCTGCTGGGCCTGGCCGTCTACGCGATCGGTGCGGCTGCAGGGGTCGCCCTTGGACTCTGGCTTGGGAACCTCCTGGCCGGGCTGTACGTGGACTTCTTCCGCTTTCCCGGGTTCCACTTCGTGGTTGATCCGGCGAAATCAGCCCTCGGATTGCTGGTAGCCGCCGCCGCGGTTGCGTCTGGCACGCTGGCCGGGTTGGCCTCCGCGGCAAGACTCCCGCCGGCCGAGGCCATGCGCCCCCCGGCGCCTCCGCTTTACCATCGCGCACTGTCGCTGCCCCCGGCGATCCGGCGCCGTATCGGGCTGGCCGAGCGCATGATCATCCGCCACCTCGCACATGGGCCGATTCGAACCGCACTGACCGTCACAGGGCTCGCCGTGGCCTGTGGACTGGTCGCCTTCTCCGGATTCCAGCGCGACGCAATCGACTACATGACGCGCTTCCACTTCGAACTCCAGGATCGCTCCGACCTGGCTCTGACTTTCATCGAGCCGACCTCCGGCCGCTCGGTCCATGAGTTGCTTCGCGAGCCCGGTGTACTCAGCGTGGAACCGGTACGTAACGTCGCGGTGACTCTCCGCCACGGTCACGCCAGCTATCGTACGGCACTCGAGTCCTGGCCGGTCCCGAGCCGCATGCGCCAGCTCCTCGACCGGGATGAATTACCTGTGGAACTCCCCGTCACAGGAATGCTGATCTCCTCCCAACTCGCGCGGATCCTGGACCTGCGGCCGGGCGACGCGCTGCGGGTCGAGGTCATGGAGGGCCGGCGACAGCGGTTCGACCTCACAGTTGCCGGGCTGCTGGACGACTACTTCGGGGTGGGCGCCTATCTCCGCATCGACCAGTTGCATCACCTGCTGGATGAACAGGATGCCGTAAGCGGGGCCTTGCTCACGGTGCAGGCATCGCAACGGCCAGCAGTGCAGGCCCGGCTTGCGCAACTGCCACGCGTCGCTGGCGTGTCGCGACGCGACCTGCGTGTCGAATCCTTCAACGAGACCTTCGGCCAGTCGCTGCTGATAGTCGCCTTCGTATTCCTGGTCATCGCCGGTACGCTGGCATTCGCCATGGTATTCAATGCGGCGAGAACCGTTTTCGACGAGCGCCGCCGTGAGCTGGCGACCATGCGCGTGCTCGGCATGACACGCTCGGAGACGGGCTACATACTGGTCGCCGAACTCGCGGTGATAACGCTGCTGGCCGTTCCCCTCGGACTGGCGCTCGGCTACGGGCTGGCTGCAGTCCTGGCCAGGGCAATGCAGTCGGAGCTCTTTCGGCTACCGGTGATCCTCGAGCCCGAGAGCTATGTACGGGCGACGTTGACGCTTTTTGCTGCCGCTGCACTCTCCATGGCATGGGCGGCCTGGGACCTCGCGCGGCTGGATGTCAAGGAGGCCCTCTCTGCCAGGGACTGAACCATGCTGAGGAAACGCATAATCATCTGGTCCACGCTATTCGCCGTCGTCGCCGTGACATTGACCTGGTCGCTGCGCGATCCGGTCATCGACGTGGAGACTACTTTGGCCACGCGCGGACCGCTCGAGGTGACACTCGACCAGGAGGGTCGCACGCACATCGAGGACCGCTATGTCATCTCCGCTCCGGTTGCCGGCTACGCTCGACGCATCGATGTTTTGCCGGGCGACGCTCTCGAGGCCGGCGACCCTCTCGTAATGCTCGAGCCTCTCGCAACTGAGTCGCTCGACCCGCGAAGCATTGCCGAGGCCAAGGCGGAACTGGCCCGCGCTGAAGCCGAGGCACGCTCGGCAGGGGCGGACAGCCAGGCGGCGGTTGCGGCGGCCGAACGGGCCCGGCAGCGGCACGGGCGCCTGGAGCAAGCGGCCAGCGGGGGCGCCGCGACACGCGACGAGCTGGATGCCGCCGCCGCGGACATGAGGACTGCCCAGGCGGTGGCGCGAGCCGCGGCGTTCCGTGCCGAGCTGGCACGCGCCGGCGTGGATTCTGCCCGGGCCCGGCTCGCCATCGGCGGCGGAACGCGCACCGGAGAACCCGTGGTAACCGTCAGGGCACCGGTCCCTGCCTGCGTGCTTGAGGTCCGGCACGAGAGCGAGGGAGTCGTACAGCCGGGCGATCCGCTGCTCGAACTGGGCTGCAGGGCATCAATGGAGATTCATGCCGACGTACTGTCGGCGGATGCCGTCAACCTGTCTCCCGGGCAGCACGCACGAATCGAGGAGTGGGGTGGCCCGCAACCACTGGCGGCGACAATCCGGCGCATCGAGCCAAAAGCATTTACCAAGGTCTCGGCACTCGGAGTGGAGGAACAGCGGGTCTGGGTCGTGCTCAACCTGCTGGATCCACCCGGGACGTGGTCAGCACTCGGCGATGCCTTCCGGGTGCTGGTTCGCTTTGTTCTGTGGCGAGGAGAAGATGTCCTGCGGGTGCCGTCTGCAGCCGTCTTCGACCTCGATGGGCAGCCACAAGTCTTTTCACTGAATGCCAATGATCAGCTGGTGCTGCGGCCGGTCCAGACGGGACATCGAAGCCCGGACCACGTGGAGATCGTCTCCGGGCTGTCGGCTGGCGACGAGGTAGTATCGCACCCGCGGCGCGAACTGCGCGCGGGACAGCGCGCCAGCCGGCTGCAGGCAGCCGATTGACGCCGGCACCTATAGCGGTGGCAACACCACGGGCCGGTACCCCGGCCTGCGCGGTACGGGCGACTTGAAGCCTTCCGGTTTGATCACCAGGACGTCGCACTTGAGGTGATCGATCACACGCTCGGCAGTACTGCCGATGAACAGCCGCTTCAGGCCGCTGCGGGAAACCGCACCCATGATCACGAGGCCGGCTCCGATCTCCTCGGCAATCGCGGGAATCTCGACGCTGGCATGGCCGGACCGCAGGTGGCTGCGCTTCGGCCCGAGCGCATAGCGCTTCACCAGCTTGTCGAAAGCCTTGCGCACCCCGGCGAGATGCTGCTCTGCAACATTGACCGGCAACGGTACCGGCTCCATCAGCACACCGGAGGTGAACGGGGTGGCCAGCAGGTAGGCGTGCACCACGTGCATCCTGCCATTGAACAACTCGGCGAACTGGTTGCCGCGCTCCAGGAGCTTGTTGTCGAGCGCTTCAGGCTTGGCATGCGCGTGCAACGGATCGACGGCCGCCAGCACGCGAACCCGATCGTAAGGCCTGGCCGTCTTGACGAACAGCACCGGGCAGGGACACAGCCTGATCAGCTGCCAGTCGGTGTTGGAAAGAACCACCCGCGCGGCCCGCGTATGGCGATGGCTCTCGGCAACGACCAGGTCGACGCCCTCGCGCATTGCCTCACGAACGATGCTTTCATAGACCGGATAGTCCCAGCGGACCCTGACGCGGACACTGATTCCGTCCTTCCCGAGCGGCAGTGCGATCCGGGCCAACTGTGCCTTGCGTGCGTTGACCGCACCTTCGATGTCCTTCTCGAGGGCATCCGGGCTGTAGAATTGCTCGCCCGCCACATATGGGCTGTAGAGGCTATGGAAGAGTGTCAGGTCAGCGCCGGTCTTGCGCGCCAGCGTGGCGGCCTTGTCGAGCGCTACCGACGACCTCGCGCCTGGATCGGCCATCGCCACCAGGATGTGCTTGACCTTCATGGACGCACCCCTTTTCATGCAGACATGTGAGCAGGGTTATTTCAGACTAGACCCCGCAGCAAGACGGTGCCAGCCCCACTTGTGCCTAAGTTGCGGCGGTGTCTACCTACCCGGATAGGGGAAGTCCGGCAATGACGAAATCGGCGACCGACCGGGCCTGGCGCTACCCCGCCGCGCTGCTTGGTGTCTTCTGCTTCGTCTGGGTGGTTCTGGCGATAGACCCGCACTACCGGCAGGACTGGCTACTCGAGAACCTCCTGGTTCTGGCTGCATTGCCAGCACTGGTCCTGACACGCAAGCGCCTGCGTTTCAGTAATCTCGCCTATGGTTGCCTGTTCGTATTCTTTGCGCTTCACGAGCTCGGCGCGCATTACACCTATTCGCTGGTTCCCTACGATCAGTGGTTCGCATCGATGACCGGCCGATCGCTCGACGCGATGCTGGGCTTTGAGAGGAACCACTACGACCGCCTGATCCATTTTCTCTACGGGCTGCTCATTACGCCCGCAGCAGTAGAACTGTTTGCCCATTACGGCCGGTACCCACGGACCTGGGCCGCGCTTTTCCCGCTGCTGTTCGTCACGTCGCACTCGGTGATCTACGAACTGGTCGAGTGGGGGGCCGCCATGCTCTTTGGCGGCGACCTTGGGCAGGCCTACCTGGGTACGCAGGGCGACATCTGGGACGCGCAGAAGGACATGGCCCTCGCGATGCTCGGATCGGTGCTGGCGGTCTCCTTGCTAGGCATCACTGGAAGATTGCCGGTGCGATTACAGCCTCAAAGCCCTGGCACCATTCCCTTGAGCACCAGGTCGTTGTAGCTGACCAGCCCGATGACCTTGCCGCCCTCGATTACCGGCGCGAGTGACAGCCCGAATTTCTCGAACATGCGCGCGCAGTAGCGGATGTCCATGGCGGGATCGACTCCCAGCACCGGCTTTGACATGATTTCATAGACATTGACCCGGTCCGGAGACTTGTCCCGCGCCAGCACCAATCGCGCTATGTCGGCCAGCAACACGACGCCGTACTCGTCGTCCGCGTGGCGCTTGTCGATAACCAGAGCACGGTTGCCGACGTGTTTCATGCGCTTCAGCGCGTCGGCAACCGTGATCAAGCCATCAATGATGTCGACCTCCGTCTTCATCACTTCGCGAACGCGAATCAGGTTGTGCGACTCGTTCATAGTTCCTCCTCCACGGCGCCGGTCAGCGCCCGGATCTGGTGACTCACTCCCACGGCGTCCTCGACGTCAACCTGTATCGCGATGCCGGTTCCAGGGGTGTCATCGAATTCGCCGACCCGCGAAATGGTCTCCAGGATGCGCCGGCACAGGTGTTCCTCGACCAGCATCAGCAGGACGTCACGCTGCGATTCCACCGACAACCCGAAAAACGTCTTGGCCGGCTTCAACCCCTCGCCGCGCGCCTGGTTCAGCACGGTTGCGCCGGTCGCACCCGCTTCGCGCGCGGCCTCCAGCACCGTGTTGGTCTTGGCGTCCTCGACCATCACCACGATCAGCTTGAAATGCATCGTTCCTCCCAGATCCCCTGCGCGGGATCAGTCCTTGCGCCGCCGCCGGCGCCACTTCCCGGCGCGGAGCGCACCCAGCTGTGCGTAGCCCATCACCGTCATTATCGGAAACAGACTGGCAAAGGCGATCAGCCCGAACCCATCGATCAAGGGGCTGCGTCCCGGAATCGTGCTCGCCAGGCCGAGGCCAAGCGCGGCCACCAGCGGGACCGTCACGGTCGACGTCGTCACCCCGCCCGAATCATAGGCCAGTGGGATGATCTCGCGCGGGGCGAAGGCCGTCTGAACCACTGCCACGACGTAGCCGGTCATGATGTACCAGTGTAGCGGCGTGCCGGTGACGATCCGGAAGGTCCCGAGCGCGATGCCGATAGCCACTCCGATCGCGACAGCGAATCGCAGACCGCGGGTGGAGATGGTCCCGCCCGAAACCAGTTCGGCCTTGATCGCCACTGCGATCAGCGCGGGCTCAGCCACCGTCGTCGCGAAGCCGATAGCGGCCCCGAATGCATAGACCCAGCCATAGTCCTGCCAGGCCACAGGCCCGGCCGGGCTGCCGGCCGCGCCGCGTATGAACTCCGGCGCCGTCAACTGTTCCGCCATCAAGCGACCAAGGGGGAAAAGCGCCTCGGCGAGGCCGTCGAGAAATAACGTCATCCCGACCAGCACGTAGACAAACCCGACGAGTACGCGGCGCCGGTTGGGCACGGCGCGACGCAACACCAGTAACTGGAAGACCAGCAGCACCGCGATGATCGGCAACACGTCGGCGAGCATTCCGAGTACCGCGTGCAGGAAGTTTTCCAGCGCCTCAATCACGCGATCATCCCGTAGGCCATCACGAATATCATCGGCGTCAGCGATGCAAACGCGATCAGACCGAATCCATCCACCATCGGGTTGCGGCCGCGAATGGCGGATGCCAGGCCAACGCCGAGCGCGGTCACCAGCGGCACCGTCACGGTCGAGGTCGTGACACCACCGGAATCGTAGGCGATGCCGACGATTTCCGCCGGCGCGAAGGAGGTCATCAGCACCACGCCGAGGTAGCCCGTGATGATGAAATACTGTATCGGCCAGCCCTTCAGGATGCGGATTACGCCCAGGACGATTGCGAAACCGACAGACAGCGCCACTGTCAGGCGCAGGCCCAGCGCGTAGTCACTCCGCGCACCCGCCGTATCCTCGAGCGCGCCGCCAGCCGCGGCAACCGTCGCCGCCTCGTCCGCTATCGCGATTAACGCGGGTTCGGCGACTGTCGTGCCGAAGCCGAGCCCGAACGCGAAGAGCAGCAACCAGAACAGGCTGCCCTTGCGGACAAATCCCTGGGCGATGTTTTCGCCGATTGGAAACAGGGCCATCTCAAGACCGCGTACGAACAGGGCCAGGCCGATCAGCACCAGGGCGGTTCCGTAGAGTATCCCCCCGAGGTTGGGCACCGGCTGTCGCAGTACCACCAGCTCGAAGAAGGCGACTACCAGCACGATCGGAGTCAGGTCACGCGCGCTGCCACCGAGCGATCGCAGCATTTCGCGCAAGAAACGGCCCAACGCGATACCCCCGTTTGGTGCTGGTCCGGACTGGAGCCCAAGATAGCGAGCGGGTGCCACCTACCCTATCGGGGCATACCGCTACGGTACGGCTGGTGCCTGGCCGTCCGCCGCGTACCGCTCATGACTGACGTTCCGGCTGGGTTAGAATCAACGGCTTCTGTGGTCACTGCCGGCGCCCAGACGCGCCCTGGAGCCAGACATGGACAAGACCCGTAATGACCTCCTGCTGGAGCGGCGCGAAGCGGCTGTGGCCCGTGGCGTGTCGCTGGCGCACCCCGTATTCATCGACCGCGCGGAAAATGCGCTGCTATGGGACGTCGATGGGCGGCGCTACGTTGATTTCGCCGGCGGTATCGCCGTGCTCAATACCGGGCACCGGCACCCGAAAGTCCTCGAAGCGGTGCACCGGCAGCTCGGGAAACTCACCCATACCTGCTTCCAGGTCACCGGCTACGAGCCCTACGTGGAGCTGTGCGAGCGGCTCAACCGCCTGGCTCCCGGGCCGGGCCCCAAGAAGACGCTGCTGATGTCGACCGGCGCCGAAGCAGTCGAAAACGCCATCAAGATCGCGCGCGCCTATACCAGGCGTTCCGCGGTGATCTCTTTCTCCGGCGGTTTCCACGGCCGCACGCTCCTGGCGCTGGCGCTGACCGGCAAGGTGGCGCCCTACAAGGCGGGCTTCGGCCCGATGCCAGGCGAGGTCTACCACGCCCCGTTTCCGAACGCCCTGCACGGCGTGTCGGTCGACGACTCGATTCATGCGCTGGAGCAGATCTTCAAGTGCGACGTGGAGGCGGAACGGGTGGCTGCGATCATCGTCGAGCCGGTCCAGGGAGAAGGCGGTTTTTACGTCGCGCCGAAGGAATTCCTGGTCCGGCTGCGCGAACTCTGTGACCGGCACGGCATCGTGTTCATCGCCGACGAGATCCAGAGCGGCGCTGGCCGCACCGGGCGGATGTTCGCGATGGAACACTACGGGGTCGCCGGCGACCTGACCACGATCGCAAAGTCCATCGCTGGCGGATTTCCGGTCTCCGCCGTTACCGGCCGGGCCGATATCATGGATGCTTGCGGTCCTGGCGGATTGGGCGGCACCTACGCCGGCAATCCGGTGGCTTGTGCCGCGGCCTGCGCAGTGCTGGACGTCTTCGTACAGGAGAGGATCCTCGAGCGCGCCGAGATGCTGGGCGCTCGCATGGCCGCCCGGCTGAAGACGATGGCCGGCCGACACCGGGAGATCGCCGAGGTCCGCGCGCTCGGCGCCATGATCGCCATGGAACTGTGCAAGGACGGCGATGCGCACCAGCCGCATGCCGACCTGACCAGGGCACTGACCAGCCGCGCACGCGAACTTGGCCTGATACTCCTTTCCTGTGGGGTCTACGGAAATGTCATCCGCATCCTCGTGCCAATCACCGCGGAGGACGCGGTCGTCGACGAGGGGCTGGATATCATCGAGACGGCGATGGACGAGCTTTGCCAGGCGGCGTCGGCTCGCAAGATGGCCTGACACGCAGCGGCCGGATCCGGTGTCGGGTCCGGCCGCCAGGCAGTTCGAAATGGTGGCTAGGGAGAGACTCGAACTCTCGACCCCGGGGTTATGAATCCCGTGCTCTAACCAGCTGAGCTACCTAGCCACACGGTGGGAAGGACACCCTCGGGGAGGGCGGATTCTCCGGGGGTGCACCCCCCCTGTCAAGGCGCGTCAAGTGGCTCGCTTGCGCCCATCTGCTAGAATTTCTCGCCTACGCCCGCCTGCCGCGGGCACAGTTCTCCGGGAGTCGAACCAACATGAACGCATTCCTGCGTCACATTTTCGCCTTTCTGGCCTTGGCGGCAGCGCTCACGCTGCCCCTGCCCGCCTCGGCGGCGGCTGAGGCCAGGACCGTCATCACCCGCCTGTCCGACCTGCCGACCTATACCTATACCCTGCCCGGCAAGCCGAGCGTCATGGTCACCGATGCGGCAGCAGTAAGGGCACTTGCGGAGGCTATCGAAAGGGACGTCCGCTCCGACCTGGACACCTACGACATCCAGGACGTGACCACTGTCCGCCGTATGCACGGCACGCTGTTGACGATCGCGATGCTGAAGGGCGACAACGTCGAGGCCCGCAAGCAGGTCGCGATCGTGCGCGAGATGCAGGAGAAACCCTCGGCGCGGCTTACCTCGGGACGTATAGCTGAAGCGGTGATCTCTGCCCGGGAGGGACCGCCAGATGCCTTTGAGGCCACGCTGCGCGCCAGCCTCGAGTCGGCGCTCGCGAAGCTGCCGTGGGAAGTTGTTCAGGACGACCTTCAAAGCACCAAGGGCCGTCTCGAAATCATTTCCGAGGGACTCGTCATCGGCGGACTCGAGACCTCCCTCGATCCTCCGGCGGAGAGCGGCCAGCTCAGCCAGCAACTTGCCGACAATATCCTGGGCGCAGCCTTCACGCTGTCGATTGTGATTGCGAACAAGGAGGCGCTACATGACGCCTACGCCGCAGTGGTTGACGCGCACAAGACCGAGCTCAAGCCCGACATCTGGGCGGAGCGCGATGTCGCGCTGAGCGCAAGCGATGCGCTCGCGCCGGTGCTGGTCGCGGTGTGGGACTCCGGTGTCGACCTGGGTATAGGCGCCCTGGGCGAGCAGGCCTGGGTCAACGTGAACGAGGTGCCCGGCAACGGCAAGGACGATGACGGCAACGGCATGGTCGATGATGTCAACGGAATCGGCTGGACCTTGCACTCCGACTATTCCAGCGAGCTGCTGTTTCCGATCCGCTCCCTGGGCGCGGATCCGGCTGTCTTCCAGCAGTACTACAAGGGTTTTGGCGACTTGCTGGCCAACATCGACAGCGATGAAGCCACTGAGCTCAAGACGAAGCTCTCGTCCCTGCCGAAAGATGAATACCAGTCCTTTGTCGAAGGACTCGGCGCGTACGGAAACTATGCGCATGGCACACATGTTTCGGGAATAGCCCTGGCGGGCAACCCGGCCGCGCGCCTGATGGCCGCGCGCATCACCTTCGACCATCGAATCATCGGAGACCGGCCCACCATCGCCCAGGCCTACAAGGATTCGGCCGCCGCGGTCCGTACGATCGACTACTTCGTTGAGCAGGGAGTGAAGGTCGTCAACATGAGTTGGGGCGGCGACCTGTCCGGCATCGAGGCTGCGCTCGAGCAGACTGGAGCGCCGGGCACATCCGAGGAGCGTCGCGCCCTGGCCCGCCGCATCTACGATATTGGCTACAAGGCGCTGGCCGAGGCGATGCGGGACGCGTCCCAAGTGCTGTTCGTGATCTCGGCGGGAAACTCCGACAACAACGTGGGTTTCGATGAAGTCTATCCGAGCTCCATCCAGCTACCCAACATCATCGTGTCGGGCGCCGTCGACCAGGCGGGTGACGAAACCTCATTCACCAGCTTCGGCAACTCCGAGGTGTACGCCAACGGCTTCGAGGTTGACAGCTACGTTCCCGGCGGCGCGCGACTGAAGCTCAGTGGCACCAGCATGTCGGCCCCGAATGTAACCAACCTCGCAGCAAAGCTCTGGGCATTGCACCCTGAACTGACCGTCGCCCAGGTCAAGCAGTTCATCATCGATGGTTCGGACGACAGGCAGGCGGGTGAACGGACCCTCAGGCTCATGAATCCGGAGCGCTCGATCGAGCTGGCGGCCGCCGCAGCCGCAAAATAGCGAATCGGGTGACCCCGCCACGACAGGCGGGGTCATTCCCGGCGTGCAAAGTTACCCCCAGTCGCCAGGGCGTCCATCGCGCGGCGATATTCCGCGCTGAATCCTTCCTGGGCGGCGCGGTGATGCCCGGCAAGAACCGCAACCGTTACGCGCGGATGCGGGGCTTTCCAGGCGCCGAGGCCTGGAAGATCGACGGCGACGCTACTTGCTGCGCGTCGTCGTCCTGCGGCGCGATCCGGTCGCGCGCTTTTTCGCCGGCGCCGTCTTCTTGCGCGGCGCCTTGCGCGTGACTCTTGCTCCGGCCCGTAGCTTCTTGGGCCGGTTCAGTCCCGCTTCCAGCGCGTCGAACGCCTCGGCCGTGTACACGGCCAGGTTCTGCAGATGTGGCAGTGTGTCGCGACAGCCGACGAAGGCGAAAGCCAGCACGTCGGCATAGCTCTGGCAGGTAATGTTCAGGCCGATGCCATGGAAGATCATCGAGATCGGGTAGCTCGCTTCCATCCGTGCGCCACGGAAGTACAGCGGCTTTGTCGGCCCGGGAACGTTCGAGACCGTCACGTTGAACATCGGCCGGATTCGTCCCGCGATCGGCGTCAGCATTCCTACGATGCTCGGCGCCATCAGCAGCATCGTGTACTGGGTAATGGCATCACGCGGCAGCGTCCTGAAGTGGGACTTGGCGGCATGTGTCGAGCCGGCGATGGTCTTGAGGCGCTCGACCGGGTCATCGATATCGGTGCCGAGCGTGCTGATGATGAAGGTGACCTGCGTGCCGGTGCCCTCGTCGTCGGCAGGGCGAACCGACACCGGAATGCCGGCAGTCAGTGGCTTGGCCGGCAACTTGTCCTCGACCAGCAGGAATCGCCTGAGCGCACCGCCGCAAATGGCCAGCACCACGTCATTGAGCGTGCAGCCCGCAGACTTGGCGACTGATTTGATCCGTTCGAGCTCGAACAGCTGTGTCGCGACGCGCCGCTGGCCTCGGATCCGGCCGTTCATGACTGACTTGGGAGCATCGAATGGCAGCTGCAGCGCGGGGTCGGTTTCGCCCGGCGTGACCATCGAGGTGAACGCCTTGACCAGTTGGGGCACCGAGCGCACCTGGGAACCGAGCGTGTCCATCAGCGTCTTCAGCACACCATCCAGTGTCAATGGCGGCGGCGGTGTCTGCTCCTTGCGAACCTGTTTCTCGAGACTCGGGCTCCAGAATGGGGGCAGTGCCAGGCTCTTCTCGCGATCGTCCGACATGCAGCGTGTCAGCAGTCGCACCCCGCTGATGCCGTCTATCAGCGAGTGATGCATCTTCAGGTAGATGGCGAATCGACCGCGCTCCAGGCCCTCGATGAGGTGGAATTCCCAGGGCGGGCGCGCCAGGTCGAGCGGCTGGCTGTGCAGGCGCGCGACCAGCTGGCCCAGCTCGCGCTCGCCGCCTGGCTTCGGCAGCGCGGAGTGGCGGACGTGATACTCGAGGTCGATCTCCTCCTGCTCCACCCACGCCGGCCGCGGATGCGACAGCCCCGGCCCACGCAGGCAGTAGTTCCAGGGCGGCATGAACTCCTTGCTCGAGCGCAGGTCTGTCATGAGGTCGCGCATGTAGTCCCGAGGCGCATCCTCGGGCAAGGTAAACGGCATCAGTCCCGCGACATGTGCGGGCGTGTCAGGCGACTCGACCTGCGTCCAGGAGATGTCGATCGGGTTGAGCGGATGGGTCTTCACGGCCGTAGCTCCTGCTGGCGAGACACCAGTTTAGCCCCGCCGGGGGTGTATCCCGCAACGGCCCAGCCACCAGCCGGTCGAATTCCCGCCTAGGGCGCGGCACCGGCAGGTCGGTGCTCCACGAAAATCAGCTGGCGGGTGTCGAATCCGTATCCCTGCGCGAGCTCCCGAAGCCGATCGAGCACTTCTTGCGACAACTCGGGCTGACGGGACAGGATCCAGAGGTAGGCGGTCGAGGGGCCGCAGATCATCACCCAGTCGTAGCGTTCCTGGTCCAGGCTGATGATGTTGTAGCCGCCGTAGAATGGACCGAAGAAAGAGACCTTGAGCTGCCCGATGTCGGGCGAGCCGACGAAATAAGCCTTGCCGATGGCCTCGCGCCATTCGTCCCCGGCAACGTCGTAGCCGCGGTTGATGACCCGCAGGCCGCCGTCATCACGAAGCTCATAGGTCGCGGTGATGCGCTCAAGCCCTCGCTCGAACGGATGATCCAGCCGGGCTATCTCGTACCAGGTGCCGAGATAGCGCTGCACCTCGAAACCACTTACGGGCTCGACCCCCGCAGGCGTCCCCGCGCAGCTGGCCAACAGCGCGGCGCAACAGCACAGCATGGCGATCCTGGTGACGATCATGACGCTGACTCAGACGTTGAAGCGGAAGTGCATGACATCGCCTTCCCTGACGACGTACTCCTTGCCTTCGAGCCGGAGCTTGCCGGCGTCCCTGGCTGCGGCCTCGCCCTGGCAGGCAATGAAGTCGTCGTAGGCGATGGTCTCGGCCCGGATGAAGCCGTGCTCGAAGTCAGTATGGATCTCACCGGCGGCCTGCGGCGCAGTCGAGCCGCGATGCACGGTCCAGGCACGCACCTCCTTCGGACCCACGGTGAAGAAGGTGAGCAGGCCGAGCAACTTGTACGCTGCGCGGATGACACGGTTCAGACCCGGTTCCTCGAGCCCGAGGTCGGCCAGGAAGGCGGCCCGGTCCGCCTCGTCGAGTTGACCGATCTCAGCCTCGATCGCCGCGCAGACCGCGACCACTTCCGCTCCCTCGGCCTCGGCCAGTCTGCCCACGGCATCGAGATATGGGTTGTCGTGAAAGCCGCCCTCGAGCACGTTGGCGACATACATGACGGGCTTCGCGGTCAGCAGCGGCAGCTCCCTGAGCTTCTGTTGCTCGAACTCGTCGAGTTCGAGCGAGCGTATCGGCTTGCCGGCGTCCAGGTGGTTGTGCATTCGCTGCAGCGACTCGCGCCAGCGCATGGCGTCCTTGTCGCCGGCCCTGGCAGCCTTGTCCGCCCGCACACGCGCCTTGTCGACCGACTCCATGTCGGCCAGCGCCAGCTCGGTATTGATGATCTCGATGTCCGCCACCGGGTCCACCTTGCCGGACACATGCACCACGTCGGGATTCTCGAAGCAGCGAACCACGTGTGCAATGGCGTCGGTCTCGCGGATGTTCGCAAGAAACTGGTTACCGAGCCCCTCGCCCTTTGACGCGCCGGCGACCAGCCCCGCGATGTCCACGAATTCAACGGTCGTGGGCAGGATCTTCTGTGGCTTGGCGATGCCCGCCAACGCGTCAAGCCGCGGG
The DNA here is from genome assembly GCA_963715485.1 of uncultured Gammaproteobacteria bacterium. GTDB lineage: Bacteria > Pseudomonadota > Gammaproteobacteria > Steroidobacterales > Steroidobacteraceae > SG8-30. Next base: position 1,479,608 of record OY970244.1, on the reverse strand, counting down.
TCCGGCACGGGCACGACACCAATGTTCGGGTCGATGGTGCAGAACGGATAGTTTTCCGCCGCGATCTGCGCACGCGTAAGCGCGTTGAAGAGCGTGGACTTGCCGACGTTCGGCAGGCCGACGATGCCGCACCTGATTGCCATGTATTGCCTGTTCCGATGCCGGGGCTCAGCCCGGCTTCTCGCCGTCGACCGGGGTGTCGGCCGGGACCGGCCGCGCGTGCAGCCGGTTCATTACCTTGCCGGCGCCCTCGGCCAGCAGTCTTGGAAATTCCCTCGCGGCCAGGTCGACCGCCTCGATGATCTGCGCTTCGTCGTCGGCACTCGGGCGCCTCAGAACATAGCCGATGACTTCCTCGCGATGGACCGGCCTGCCAATTCCGAAGCGCAACCGCCAGAAGTCCTCGCCGAGATGGGTGATCGTATCCTTCAACCCATTGTGGCCCCCGGCGCCGCCGCCTCGCTTCAGTCTCACGGTGCCCGCAGACAGGTCGAGTTCATCGTGCGCAACCAGCACCTCCACCGATGGAATCTGCAGGTAGTCGCACAGGGCCCGGATCGGCGAGCCACTGCGATTCATGTAGCCCATCGGCTTGAGCAGCCACAGGTCGCAGCCGTCCACGCCGATTCGGCACGCCTCGCCGCCGTAGCGTCGCTCGTGCTTGAAGTGGCCGTCATGACGCCGCGCCAGCTCGTCAACGAACCAGAATCCGGCGTTGTGTCGGGTAGCCGCGTACTCGGGCCCCGGATTGCCGAGCCCCACGACCAGCCGAATGGGAAGACCGGGCATGTCGATCGCCTTGCAGCAAACGCCGCCCTGACGGCCGGGGCCCCCTGCCGGGCGACCCCACCGTCACGGCATGCGTTACCTGGCCTACTTCTTGGCCTTGGCCGGCTCCGCCGCCGCCGCTGGCGCCGCAGCCGCTGCAGCGCCTGCAGCCGGCGTCGCCACCTCCGCCACAGGGGCGACCTCGGCAACAGGAGCCACTTCTTCGGCGCGCTGCGCGTGAATCGATACCACCGGCAAATCGTTGCCGTGAATCAGTTCAGGCAGCTCGACACCTTCGGGCAGCTTCAGCTCGGAGAGATGGATGAGCTGACCCAGGCCCAGTTCCAGCAGGTCGACCTCGACGAATTCAGGCAGGTCCTTCGGCAGGCACAACACTTCGATATCGTTTCTCAGGTGGGAAACGACCCCACCTTGCGTCTTGACGCCAACCGCGATGGCCTCATTGATGAAGTGCAACGGTATCCGCATGCGGATCTTCTCGTCCTCGAGCACGCGCTGGAAGTCGATGTGAAGCACCTGGTTCTTGTACGGATGGCGCTGCAGGTCCTTGAGCACTGCGGCCTGCTTCTTGTCGCCCAGGTTCAGGCTGAGGATGGTCGAATAGAAGCGCTCGTTGTCGAGCATCAGCACGAGGCGGGCGTGATCAAGGGCCAGGCTGCTGGCATCCTGGTGACCGCCGTAAAGGATCGCCGGGACCTTGCCGGAACGACGCAGGCGGCGGCTCGCACCCTTGCCCTGGTCGTCCCGGAACTCGGCGACGAGTTCGAAAGACGTCTTCATGATTGTTCACTCCTAGTCATGGAACACCGCCCCGCGACCAGGATGCGGTGTCCGTCCAAATGACCGCCGGACCTTCCGGCGGCCGAAAATCCAGAAAAGGGGACGGTCCCCTGTCCTCTGTGAAACAGGTCAACCGTCCCCACGCTCAATCCACGTACAGCGAACTGACCGACTCTTCGTCACGGATGCGACGCATGGTCTCGGCCAGCAGCCCGGCAACCGACAGCACCCGGATGCGGTCGCATTTGCGCGCCTCGCTCCTGAGCGGGATGGTGTCGGTAACGACCAGCTCGTCGAGCGCCGAACTGCTGATCCGTTCGATAGCCTTCCCCGACAGCACCGGATGGGTGATATAGGCCAGGACCCTTTCCGCGCCATGGTCCTTCAGCGCCTGCGCAGCCATGCACAAGGTGCCAGCGGTATCGACGAGGTCATCGATCAGCACGCAGACCTTGCCATCCACGTCGCCGATGATGTTCATCACCTGCGACTCGTTCGGCCGTGGCCGCCGCTTGTCGATGATCGCCAGGTCCGCGTCGTCGAGCCGTCGCGCGAGCGCCCGGGCGCGCACGACACCGCCTACGTCCGGCGAGACAACGATCATGTTGTCATATTTCTGCTTCCACGCGTCGCCGAGCAGCACCGGCGAGGCATACACGTTGTCCACCGGGATGTCGAAAAAGCCCTGGATCTGGTCAGCGTGCAGGTCGATGGTCAGTACGCGATCGACGCCCGCGCCCTTGATCATGTTGGCGACCAGCTTGGCCGTGATCGGCACGCGGGTGGCCCGCGGCCGGCGATCCTGGCGTGCGTAACCGAAATACGGGATCACCGCGGTGATCCTGTGCGCCGACGCGCGCCGGCAGGCGTCGGCCATGACCAGCAATTCCATGAGGTGGTCGTTGGCTGGCGGCGAAGTCGACTGCACCAGGAAGATGTCACGGCCGCGCACGTTTTCCATCAGCTCGACCTGCGTCTCACCGTCGCTGAAGCGGCCAACAAATGCGCGGCCAAGTGGCTGCATCAGGTGCCGCGCGATCTCCTGCGCCAGCGCAGGGTTCGCGTTGCCCGAGAAGACCGCCATGGTGGAGTGATCCACGCCTATCTCCCTTGAGCCGGATCGCCCATCCGGACTCCGCAATCAACTGGCTGGGGTGGAAGGATTCGAACCTTCGCATGGCGGGATCAAAACCCGCTGCCTTACCACTTGGCTACACCCCAAAACAAATCAGTCAGCCAAGGTCGACCCGCCGGGCGGCCTGCTCGGCCTCGAGCCGCGCGAGCAACGGCGAAGCGGCCAGTCCGCGGGCCACAGAACCCTGCCAGCCTTCCGGCAGGCCAGCGAGCGCCCCTGCGGCCTCATCCCGCCGAGCAAACGACACGAACACGCACGAACCCGTTCCGGTCATGCGCGCCTCCCCGAATCGTCCGAGCCAGCCCATGGCCCGACGTACTTCCGGGTAGCGCGCGGTGACCACGGCTTCGCAGTCGTTGCGGCCGCCTGTCTGCAGGAAACCGCGAATTGTGGTCTTGGGGGAATTTCGTGTCAATTCAGGGGCCTGAAATATCTCCGCGGTGCTGACCGCGACCCCCGGCCAGATGACCGCAAACCACCTCTCCGGTAGCTCGATCGGCGTCAGTCGCTCCCCCACCCCCTCCCCCCAGGCCGACCGCCCCCTGACGAAGACGGGCACATCGGCGCCGAGTCGGGATCCCAGCGTTGCCAGCTCGTCAGTTTCGAGCCCCGCTCCCCACAGCTCGTTCAACGCGACCAACGTCGTCGCTGCGTCCGAGCTCCCGCCCCCCAGGCCGCCCTGCAGCGGGATCCGCTTGCGTATGGCGATGCAGGCCCCCTGGTGCGACCCGGTGTGCCGCTTGAGCAGGTCCGCGGCAAGCACAGCCAAGTCTCGCGAGGGGTCAACCTCGGGGCTGCCGGTGCCGCGCCTCACCGCGCCCTCGGCACAGGTGTCGAAATCCAGCGAATCGCACAAGTCGATGATCTGGAAGGCCGTCTGCAGCTCATGATAACCGTCCGCCCGGCGACCCGTGACGTGCAGGAACAGGTTCAGCTTAGCCGGCGCCGGCCAGTCCCGTGACATCACTGGCCCAGCTCCCAGCGACTCACCGCCAGCTTGAGCCGGGCGCCGCCACGAACCGCAGTCAGGCGCATCGGCAAACTGCGACCCGTCGCCGCGTAGCGGCCGATGTCGACCTGCCAGCCGGCCTGGGCGAAGCTGGCCGGGCGACCATCTGGTCCGAAGATCTCATCTGCCGGCATGCCCGGCGCCGGCATGCCCAGCACCCAGTAGCGCAATGCAGCAAGTGGTATGTCGGTTCCGAGACGCTCAGCCAGTACCAGCACCGCGTCATGATCAACGACTCGCACGCCGCTGCCGTCCTCCAGGCTCAGCCCGTCCGGGTCCAGAACCGCCCGCAAGGCGCCTACTCCAAGCGGACCGCTCACCGCCAGGCTGCTGGTCTCGCCGACCTGGCGCCAGTCAACGCTCGCCGATGCACCCTGCCCGTCCACCGACACGGCAACCCGTCCGGTCATCCTCCAGCCCTGCAGCGAGAGGAGTTCCGCCTGGCGTTGTGGCCAGTTGACGGGTTCGGGCGAGCGCGGCGCGGTCGCACAGCCGGCCAACGCCAGGATCAGTATGAATACTGCCCGTCGCATGTGATCATCCCGGGTGACGCTCCAGCGTACGCAACAGCGAGCGGTTCTCGGGGGCATCGGCGAGGGCTTCATTCCAGAGCTGCCTCGCCTCGTCCTGGCGTCCCTCCGCCCACAGCACTTCGCCCAGGTGCGCGGCTACCTCTGGATCCTCGGAACGCGCCCAGGCACGCTCGAGCCACTGCAGGGCTTCAGCGCTACGCTTGAGACGGAACAGCGCCCAGCCGGCCGAGTCCATGATGGCGTAGCTGTCGGGCTTCAAGGCCAAGGCGCGCAGGATGAGATCGTAGCCCTCGCGGGTGCGGCGGGTGCGATCCACCAGCGTATAGCCCAGGGAATTAAGGGCCGTCGGATCCTCGGGCCTGCGCTTCAGCACCTCACGCATCAGCGTCACCGCCTCGGGAACGCGATCGACCTTCTCGAGCAGGAATGCCTGCGCCAGCCGCAGGTCGTCGTCGTCCGGATACAGCTCGCTCGCCCGCTTCATCAGCGCCACGCCCTCCGCGGAGCCGCCGGCGTCAGCCAGCTGGCCGGCACGGCCTACGACAACGTCGCGCGCACTGCCTGGTGACTGATCGATGAAATCGTCGAGCTGCAACTCGGCACGTTCGACGGCGCCAAGCCTGATGTTGAGTTCGTGAGCCTTGAGCTGTGAGGCCACGGCGCGCGGCCCGGTGCTTACGCGTTCCAGGTAGCGGATCGCCAGCGACTGATCACCCTGCCTGTCCGCGATCAGCCCCAGGTAGGCCAGGGCGGTTTCGTCGCCGCGCGAGCCCTGCGCCAGCTCCGTGAAGTAACGGCCGGCCGCTTCGTAGTCGCGGCGGGCAAAGGCGATTGACCCGAGGCCCTCCAGGACCTGCGAAGTGGCGACCTGGCTGCGGCGCAGTTCCTCGAAAGCCCGTATGGCTGCCTCCTCGCGGCCCGAACCCGCCAGCAACCAGGCGTGATTGAGTTGCGTCAGCGGGTCGCCGTCGACCGCCAGCTCGCCCGACCGGGCCAGGCCCTCCGCGGTTTGCCCCAGCGACAGCAGTGCGCGCACCTCGGCAAGCTCGGCCATGCGCCACCCTGGCCTGAGCTCCAGGGCGCGGCGGGCGGCCTCCAGCGCACGTGTTCCGTGTTCCGCCTGCTGCCAGAGGACGCTGCGTGCGTACTGTGCTTCGGCCAGGCCGGGATCGGCCGCGGCGAGCTGTTCCAGGACCCATGCGGCACCGGTGTCGTTGGCTTCCGTCGACAGGGTGCCGAGCAGCGCCAGGTAGCCCTGGGCACGATCCTGGTAGGCCGTGTCCAGAATAATGGCGAACTGCTCCGCGGCTGCGGCATTCTGGTGCTGCTTGAGCAGGCTCGTAGCCAGGAAACGCAGCGCTTCCTCGCGCTCCGGCTGCAACTCCAGCCAGCGTCGGGCACTGCGGGCGGCGGAGCCGAACTGGCTGTTTTCGAAAGCAACGCGCGTGGCGTGTTCCGCGATCCCGGCGTCGGCCGAGGATGCGGCTGCGCAGGACAAAGCGGTCCCCGCAAGCGGCCAGTCGCCCCTCGCCAGGGCCAGTTCTCCCACGCGCGCATGAAATTCGGCATCGCCCGCAGTGCAGGCCGCCGCGCTGGCCTGAGCAGGCGCAAGTCCGGTCGCGGCCGCGAGCGCGACCGTGGGGAGCAGCAATCTCGGGTGCATGGCAGAACTATAACGCAGCGCCGGGGCCCAGGGTGGAGAGCGTGGCTTGTGCTACCTCCTGCCATCCCGGACAATCCGCGGCGTTATCCGACCGGTGCGAAATGTCGATCGTCGTCCTTGGCCTCAATCATCGGACCGCGCCCGTGGAAGTCCGGGAACGTGTCGTATTCGATGCAACCCACCTTCCCGAGGCGCTGCACAACCTGTGCGCACGACCCGGCGTCCAGGAGGGCCTGATCGTTTCCACCTGCAACCGGACGGAAATGTACTGCGTCGTGGATGGTGGCAACGCGTCGCTCGCCGATTGGCTCGAGAGCTATCACCAAACCGGGCACGACCTCGGCGACAACTGCTATGAATTGCACGGTCCGGCCGCGGTGCAGCACGCCTTCGCGGTTGCCTCCGGCCTCGACTCACTGATTCTCGGCGAACCACAGATTCTCGGGCAATTGAAGGATGCCTATCGGGCCGCCCACGAAGCCGGCACTGCGGGCCCCTTGCTGAACCGCCTGTTCCAGGCCACGTTCGCGGTTGCCAAGCGGGTGCGGACCGAGACCCGGGTCGGCGCCAGCGCCGTATCCGTTGCTTCGGCGGCCGTTCAAATGGCACGCCGGATCTTCGCGGGTTTCGAGCAGCACACGGCACTATTGATCGGCGCCGGCGAGATGATCGAGCTGACCGGGCGCCACCTGCACGCCCAGGGCCTCAAGCGGATGATCATCGCCAATCGCAGCATCAACCGCGCGCAGGACCTGGCGCTCGAGTTCAAGGCCTCCGCAATCACCCTGGACGCGCTGGACGAACACTTGCAGGCCGCCGACATCGTCATCAGCTCGACCGCAAGTCCCACGCCCATCGTGACGCTGGCGGCGACCCGCGCGGCCATCACCGCGCGCCGCCGCAAGCCGATCTTCATGCTCGACATCGCGGTTCCCCGGGACATCGAACCCGCCGTGGGGGAGCTCGAGGACGTTTACCTGTACACCATTGACGACCTGCGACAAGTGGTCGACGACAACCTCAAGGCCCGCCAGGACGAGGCCCAGGAGGCCCACCAGCTGATCGAGGGCGAGGTCGGGCGTTTCATGTCGGCGCTGCGGACGCTGGACGCGGCGCCAATCATCCGCGATCTGCGCGCCCGTGCCGACCAGACCAAGGCCCAGACCCTCGAGCAGGCGCGGCGCATGATCGCCGCCGGCAAACATGACGAGGCGCTCGAATTCCTCGCGAATACGCTGACCAACCGCCTCCTGCACGCCCCGTCACGCGCGCTTCGGCTCGCAGCCGAGCAGGGTGACGCCGAGTTGATCGACGCGGCACACAAGCTATACGGACTCGATGACACGGAACATTAGGATTGGCCGGACCCTGCCCCGGAGGGGACAGTCCCCTGTGGGGACAGTCGCCGCGAGCGGGTCTTGCGTCCCTTCTGCCACATGAAAGATTCCATCCGACTCAAGCTCGAACGCCTGGCCGACCGCTGCGATGAGGTCAGCCGCCTCCTCGCCGACCCGGAGGTACACGACAAGGCTGACCGTTTCCGTGAACTGTCGGTCGAATACGCGCGTTTGCAGCCAGTGGTGACGTCGTTCCGCGCCTGGGCGGATCTCGAGCACCAGCTTGCCGTCGCCCGCGACATGGCAAGGGACCCGGATCCGGAAGTGCGCGAGATGGCCGCCCAAGAGGTTCAAGATCTCGAGCAGCGGCTTGCGGGCGGCGAAGCCGAGTTGCAGCTCGCGCTGGTGCCGCCAGATCCGCACGATGAGGCCAACGTGTTCCTGGAAGTTCGCGCCGCGGCGGGCGGTGACGAAGCGGCCATCTTCGCCGGCGACCTGTTTCGAATGTACTCCCGCTATGCGGAAGCCCAGGGCTGGCAGGTCGAAGTGCTTTCCGAAAGCCGCGGCGAGCACGGCGGCTACCGTGAGATCATCTGCCGCGTCGTCGGCCGCGGAGCCTACTCGCGCCTCAAGTTCGAGTCCGGCACGCACCGGGTACAGCGGGTACCCGCCACGGAGGCCCAGGGCCGCATCCATACTTCCACCTGTACGGTGGCCATACTGCCGGAAGTCGAAGCAGTCGAGAGCGTAGACGTGAACCCGGCCGACCTGCGCGTCGACACCTACCGCGCCTCGGGCGCAGGGGGACAGCACGTCAACAAGACCGACTCGGCCGTGCGCATCACCCATCTGCCGACGGGCATCGTGGTCGAGTGTCAGGACGAGCGCTCGCAACACAAGAACCGCTCCCGCGCGATGTCGCTGCTGCGGGCCCGGCTGCTGGGCGCGGAGCAGGAGCGGCAGCAACGGGCAAAGGCGGCGACCCGCAAGCTCCAGGTGGGCACCGGAGACAGGTCCGAGCGAATCCGCACCTACAACTTCCCGCAGGGCCGCATGACCGACCACCGCATCGAGCTGACGCTGTACAAGCTCGAGGACATCGTCGGCGGCGACCTCGACGCGGTCATCGACCCGCTGGCCCGTGAGTTCAGGGCCGAGCAGTTGGCCGAGATCGCCTGAGCCCGATGCTTCCCTCGCGGTTGTCCCCGGACAGGACCCCTTGACGCGCATCGCCGAGCTGCTCGCCGACGCCCCGGACCGGCTCGCCGGCGCCTCCGACAGCCCATCCCTCGACGCGGAAATATTGCTCGCCCAGGTGCTCGGCCTGTCGCGTACCGCGCTTCGCGCCCGTGGTGACGAAACCGTCGACGACAATGCCCTGCGGCGATTCCGGTCGATGCTGGACCGCCGTGCTGCCGGGGAGCCCGTCGCCTACCTGACTGGCAGGCGCGGCTTCTGGTCGCTCGACCTGGAGGTCGATCCGGCCGTGCTGGTGCCGCGGCCCGAAACCGAGCTGCTGGTCGAGGTCGCCCTGGAGTTGCTTCGCGGCATCGTTGCCCCCTGCATACTCGACCTCGGTACCGGCAGCGGCGCCATCGCGATCGCGCTTGGAGTGGAGCTGCCCAGCGCCAGTATCCTCGCGGTCGACGCGAGCGGCCATGCGCTCGAGGTCGCCCGCCGTAATGCCGCCGCAGCCGGCGCAGCGAACGTCGACTTCCAGCATGGCGACTGGTTTGAGCCAGCCGGGAATCGGCGCTTCGACGCAATCGTCTGCCAACCCGCCCTACCTGGCGGAGACCGACCCTCACCTGCCCGCGCTGGCGCGTGAACCAGCCGCCGCGCTGGTCGCGGGTCCGACGGGCCTCGAGGCGCTGGCAGAGATCATTGCGCTGGCCCCACGATACCTGCATCCAGGCGGGTTGCTCATGGTCGAGCACGGCTGCGAGCAGGGCCCGGCAGTGCGGAGTCTGTGCGTCCAGGCGGGACTGGTTGGAGTGGCGACCCGAACCGACCTGGCCGGACTCGAGCGGGCCACGCTGGCGCGACGCCCGGCGAAGGCTGGCGTGTCCGGGTAGAATGCGGGCCTTCCTCTTTTCAGCCGCATCGGGTCCACCCATGATCAAGTTTGAAACCTCGCTTGGCGATTTTGTCGTCGAACTCTTCGCCGACAAGGCGCCAGTCAGTGCCGCGAATTTCCTTCAGTACGCGGAGGATGGCCACTTCGACGGCACGGTATTCCACCGTGTCATCCCGGGCTTCGTCATCCAGGGCGGCGGTATGGATGCCGACATGAACCAGAAGCCGACCCGCAAGCCGATCGAAAACGAGGCCACTAACGGCCTCAAGAACCTGCGCGGCACGCTGTCGATGGCCCGCACCAACGACGTCAACAGCGCCACCTCCCAGTTCTTCGTGAACCTCGTGGACAACGCCTTCCTCGACCACCAGGGCCCGCGCAACTACGGCTATGCCGTGTTCGGCAAGGTCGCCGAGGGCATGGACGTGATCGACGCCATCGCCGCCGTCAAGACGGGGCGCAAGCGCGGTCACGACGACGTCCCCGTCGAGCCGGTCGTAGTCAACGCCGCCCGCCCGGTCGAGGCCGGCTGAGCGCACCAGCTCGCGTCGCCATGGCGCGCCGTCGCTCGCTGCTGGCCCGGTCCCTGCGACGGCTCGGTCTCGTGGCGCTCGGCTTCGTCAGTACCTGCATTCTGGTCGTGCTGCTTTTTCGATGGGCACCAGTACCGTTCACCGCGTTCATGCTGCAGGACCGGATCGCCGCGCTGTTTGCTGATGAGCAAGGCTATCGGTTCACTCATGACTGGGTCGCCTGGGAAGAGATCTCGCCGAATGCCGCGGTGGCCGTGGTGGCGGCCGAGGACCAGAAGTTTGCCAGCCACCTTGGCTTCGACCTCGAGTCCATCGACAAGGCGCTGAAGGACGCTCAGCGTGGCCGCCGGCTGCGCGGCGCCAGCACTATTTCCCAGCAGGTCGCGAAGAACCTGTTCCTGTGGCCCGGCCAGAGTTGGGTCCGCAAGGGCTTCGAGGCGTGGTTCACGCTGTCGATCGAGGTGCTGTGGCCCAAGCAGCGGATCCTCGAGGTCTACCTGAACAGCGCCGAGTTCGGGCGCGGTGTATGGGGCGTCGAGGCTGCCAGCCAGCGATTTTTCAGGAAGCCCGCGAAGCGGCTCAACCGCCAGGAAGCGGCACTGCTCGCTGCGGTACTGCCCAGCCCCAAGCGCTTCCGCGTCGATGCGCCGTCGGGCTACGTGCGCCAGCGCCAGGCATGGATCCTCAGGCAAATGGCGGCGCTCGGCGGATCGGGTTACCTGGATGCGCTCGAAGCCCCGGAAGTACCGCCGCGCAAGTAGCGATCCAAGACCGTTTCTTGTCGGTGGAAATGAAAAGGCCCCGGCGCGAGCGCGTCGGGGCCTTTCCGGTCAATGCCGCCCGGAGGTCAGAAGTTGACCGACAGGCGTCCGTAAACGTAGCGCCCACCCCTGCCGAACGGGGAATAATTCGAATAGGGCGTATTTCCCGATGTGTTCCGGTTAATCGTGAACGGATCCGGATACTCGTCGAACAGGTTCTCGGCACCCAGTGCCAAACGGACGCTCTTGGTGACGTCGAAGCGGGCCTCGAGGTCGACCACAGTCTTCGAGCCCATCTCGAAGTCGGCCGACGCCGAGGTGCTCGGGTCGAGCACCTTGCCATATCGAGTGGCCCGCAACGTGGCACCAAAACGTTCCAATTCCAGTTCAGAGCGGCTGAAAACTTGTCGCTCGGGTTACCTTCCTCGAAACTCAGCACATTGTTTCGGGCGAAGAGCAGATCCGATGGCGGATCGAGCGCCCGAGTCCCGGAGTTTGCGGCACCCTGGTGACCTTGGTGTCGTTGAAGCTCGCCGCCAGAGTCAGGTCGAAGCTTCCGGCACCTGACATCTCCCACGGCCAGTTGGCCACGATGTCGACGCCCTTGGTCTCGGTGTTGACGCCGTTGATAAAGAATCGTCGCGCCGCCAATCGTATCGAAACCCTGGCTCTGGAGGTAGGCAAGGACTGCGCCCGCTCAGCTGGGATCCGGATGCCCCCAGGTTCTCGGACAGCACGATACGGTCGTCGATATCGATCCGGTAGGCGTCGATCGTGATGCTCACCGGGCCGAGCTGCATGACGGCGCCGAGCGAGAAATTGACGGAAGTCTCGGCGTCCAGCGGCTTGGCACCCAGCGCGATCGCACCAGGATCCTCGGAAGTCAACGTCATGATATCGACTGGCACCAGCACACCGACATCATTCGCACGAAGTTTGTCGATGTCGTCGTAAAGAACTGCTGCTGCAACGACGGTGCGCGGAAACCATTCTGAACCGATCCACGCAATGCGAAATTGTCGGTGAAGTCGTAGCGCAGCGCCAGCTTGCCCGACAGGTTGCTGCCGAAGTCCGAGTAGTCCTCGGCCCGCACGGCCACGGAACCCAGCAGCCTTTCGGTAAGATTGGCTTCGAGATCGACATAGCACCGATCGCAGTCCGATCCTCGTCCACCTCGTCGGAAGGCTGGAAGCCCGGGAACACCTGCGAGCCGGAAGCGCTGGCGAAGCCGTTCGGCAACAGCACGCCGCCATTGCGCCAGGAGTCGGGCTCGCCGTCGAAGATCGAGTAGTTCTCGATCCGTGCCTCGATGCCCGCCGCGATGTTGACCGGCGAGGCCAAGTCCGCCGACGTCCAACTGGCGCACGCCCGAGAAGTTGAACACGATCTGGTCGTAATCGAAACCACCCGCATCGAACACCGTCGGCTGGCAGTCCGAGGGAAGGTTCAGCGTGTTCTCGATCGTGAACTCCATCTTGTTGAAGCCGTAGACGACCGAGCTGTCCATGGCCCAGTTGCCCCAGTCCCACTCGATCCCAATCGCCGCACTGTAGTCGGTTACAGTCGGGGCGAAATGATCGGCAGGAAACCGTCCGGGTAGATCTCGATGACATTACGAGTGTCGTGCGCCCTGCGATAGAAGCCGCCCGAGCGGGCGTCGCGATCCTGGTAACTGGCCCAGCCGTAGAATGTCGCGCCATTGGACAGTTCGCTGCCGAAGTTCGCGAACAGCGTCAGCTGTGTCAGCTCCGGATCCCCGTACCAGGCATTGAAACGGTTGAACGTCTGCTCGCGCGGATCGAAGGCGCCATCGACCAACGGGTACTGCTGGCGGTAGTCCCAGCCATCACGCTCAGTGCGGGCCTGGTCCTTGTACTCGGCCGACAGCGTCAGGAAGCCCGCCTCGCCGATCGAGAAGCCCTTCCAGCCGGACACCGTGAGCGTCTCGCCGTCGGAAACGTCCCGCGTGATCTTGTCCGGCGCTGACCAGGTCGCGCCTGCCGGCGCAGCGGTGGTCGGGGTCGTAGTAGCTTGATTCGTGTAGCCGTAGTTCATGCTCACTTCGCCACCGTCGCTCCGGTCCTTCAGCCGGACGTTGATCACGCCGGCGATGGCGTCCGAGCCGTACTGCGCCGAGGCGCCGTCGCGCAGCACCTCGATGGTTTGACCGCCGCAGCGGGAATCGTGTTCAGGTCGGTACGCAGCCGAACCACGCCCAATGCTGCCGTTGACATTGACCAGCGACGCGGCATGCCGGCGCTTGGAATTCAGCAGCACCAGGGTCTGGTCGGGCGCCAGGCCGCGCAGCGTCGCAGGACGGATCGTGTCCGTACCGTCATTCAGGCCCGGGCGCGGGAAGTTGAACGACGGCAGCACCGTCGACAGCGCCTGGTTGAGCTCAGTGACGCCGACGTTTGTCAGTGCCTCGGCGGTCACGACGTCTACGGGTACGGCCGTATCGGTCGCCGAGCGGTCCGCAACGCGCGTGCCGGTGACGATGATCTGCTCGAGCTGTGTGCCAGCTTCCTGCGCCAGGGCCGCAGGCCCTGAGAGCAACGCGAAGGCACCTGTTCCCAGGGCCAGGCGAACGCCATAACGGAGTCTATTCATGGATCAACATCCCCCTCGATGCGCCCACACCTCGTGAGCACGTATGCGGACATTACGCAACGGGGACAATGCTTACGTCAAGGTAATCTTTGTGTTTTGTTGCGTCATAGCAACAAACGGACGCGATCACGCGGCACTGGCGGCCGGGTCGTAGCCCAGATTCGGGCCCAGCCAGCGCTCGGCCTCCGCGACGGCGATCCCCTTGCGCGCCGCGTAGGCGCGAACCTGGTCCGCTCCGACCTGGCCGACCGCGAAGTAGCGCGCTGCAGGGTGGGCGAAATACCAGCCGCTGACCGCGGCAGTGGGATACATGGCGAAGGACTCTGTCAGCCGGATACCGGTATTGCGCTCGGCGTCGAGCAACTTCCATAACGTCGCCTTCTCGCTGTGGTCCGGGCAGGCCGGGTAGCCCGGGGCCGGGCGGATGCCGCGGTACTCCTCGCGGACCAGTTGCTCGTTGGTCAGTCGCTCGTCGGGCGCATAGCCCCAGTATTCCCGCCTTACCCGCTGGTGGAGGGCCTCCGCACCGGCCTCGGCCAGGCGGTCGGCCAGGGCCTTGAGCAGGATGGCCGAATAGTCGTCGTGCGCAGCCTCGAAGCGTGCCACGTGCTCCTCGATGCCGACGCCGGCGGTCACCGCGAAGGCGCCGATGTAGTCGTCGATCCCGCTCGCCTTCGGTGCCACGAAGTCGGCCAGGCACAGCTGCGGCTGGCCCGGCGCCTTGGCTTTCTGTTGGCGCAGGTGGTGCAGGCGATGCAGAACTTCGCTGTGCGAGGCGTCGGCGTAGACCTCGATGTCCTCGTCGACGGAACTCGCCGGGAAGAACCCGACCGCGGCCCGCGCCCGCAGCCAGCGCTCGCGCAGCACCCGGTCGAGCATCTTCTGGGCGTCATCCCACAGCTGCCGCGCGGCCGGGCCCTTCTGCGGATCGTCGAGGATCGCCGGAAACGTGCCGGAAAACTCCCAGGCGTTGAAGAACGGCATCCAGTCAATGTGGCCAAGGAGGTCGCGGAGCGGTATGTCCCCGATTACCTTGACACCGAGGAAGCGCGGCACCGGTGGCTCATAAGCCAGCCAGTCAATCGGCGGACGGTTCGCCCGGGCCTCCGTGAGCGACAGGCTCGGGGCCTTGAGCCGCTTGCCGGCATGCTGCTCGCGCCGGGTAGCGTGATCCGCCTTGATCTTGCGCACATACTCCGCCCGGGTGTCGGGCGAGACCAACGACTGGCAGACACCGACCGCTCGCGAGGCGTCCTTCACGTAGATGACCGGCTGCTCGTACTGCGGCTCGATCTTCACCGACGTGTGTGCTGGCGAGGTGGTCGCGCCGCCGATCAGCAAGGGCACCTCGAAACCCTGGCGCTGCATCTCGCGCGCCACGTGCACCATCTCGTCGAGCGAGGGCGTAATCAATCCCGACAACCCGATCATGTCGGCGTTCTCACGCCTTGCCGCCTCGAGGATCTTCTGGGCCGGGACCATGACGCCAAGGTCCACCACCTCGAAGTTGTTGCACTGGAGCACGACGCCCACGATGTTCTTGCCGATGTCGTGTACGTCCCCCTTGACGGTGGCGAGCACGATGCGGCCGTTGGACTGCCTGGCGCCGCCCTTTTCCTGCTCGATGAAGGGGATCAGGTAGGCCACTGCCTTCTTCATCACCCGCGCCGACTTGACCACCTGCGGCAGGAACATCTTGCCCTCGCCGAACAGGTCGCCGACGACGTTCATCCCGTCCATCAGCGGGCCCTCGATCACTGACAGCGGACGGTCCGCACGCTGGCGCGCCTCCTCGACGTCAGTATCAATGAACTCGTCGAGGCCCTTGATCAGCGCGTGCTCTAGCCGCTTCTCCACCGGCAGCTCGCGCCAGGCCAGGTCCTCTACCCGGCGCGCGCCCGCCTCGCCCCTGAAGCGGCTGGCGATCTCCACCAGTCGCTCAGTCGCATCGTTTCGGCGATTCAGGATCACGTCCTCGACCCGCTCCCTGAGCTCGGGATCGATCTCCTCGTAGATCGCCAGCTGCCCAGCATTGACGATCGCCATATCGAGACCGGCGCGGATGGCGTGGTACAGAAACACCGCATGCATCGCCTCGCGGACCAGGTCGTTGCCGCGGAACGAGAAGGACACGTTGCTGAGCCCGCCGCTGGTCAGCGCGCCGGGGCAACGCTGCTTGATCTGGCGCACCGCCTCGATGAAGGCGACGCCGTAGCCGTTGTGCTCCTCGATGCCGGTCGCCACGGCAAAAATATTGGCATCGAAGATGATGTCCTCGGCGGGCATCCCGACCCTTTCGGTGAGGAGCCGGTAGGCCCGCTCACAGATCGCGACCTTCCGCTCCACCGTGTCCGCCTGGCCCTGTTCGTCGAAGGCCATGACCACGACTGCAGCGCCGTACAGCCTGACCCTGCGGGCCTGCTCGAGGAACGGTCCCTCGCCCTCCTTGAGCGAGATCGAATTGACCACCCCCTTGCCCTGCACGCACTTCAGCCCGGCCTCGATCACCGACCACTTCGAGGAGTCGAGCATGACCGGCACGCGCGTGATGTCCGGCTCGGCCGCGACGAGGTTCTGGAAGCGGACCATCGCCGCCTGCGAATCGAGCATGCCCTCGTCCATGTTGACGTCTATCAGCTGGGCGCCGCTGGCCACCTGCTGTCGCGCCACATCGAGCGCAGTCGCGTAATCGCCAGCCTCGATCAGCTTGCGGAAACGCGCCGAACCGGTGACGTTGGTGCGCTCGCCGACATTGACGAACAGCGTCTCCGGGCCGATGTTCAGCGGCTCCAGGCCGGCCAGACGGCAGCGCACCGGCACGACCGGCGGGATGCGCGGCGGCAACCCTGCCACGGCATGCGCCATCGCGGCGATGTGCCCGGGCGTGGTGCCACAGCAACCGCCCACCACGTTGACGAATCCGTTCTCGGCCCAGTCGCGGATGAACGCCGCCGTGTCCTCGGCTTGTTCGTCGTATTCGCCGAAGGCGTTGGGCAGACCCGCATTGGGATAGGCGCAGACATAGGTGTCTGCGATCCTCGACATCTCCTCGATGTAGGGCCGCAGCTGCTTCGCGCCGAGCGCGCAATTGAGGCCGACGGTCGTCGGCCGGGCGTGTCGTACCGAATTCCAGAATGCCTCGGCGGTCTGGCCCGAGAGCGTCCTGCCGGACGCGTCGGTGATCGTGCCTGAGACCATGACGGGCAGGTCGAGTCCCAGTTCGTCGAGCACCTCGCGCACTGCGAACAGGGCGGCCTTGGCATTCAGGGTGTCGAAGACAGTCTCGACCATCAGCAGGTCGGCCCCGCCCTCGATGAGCGCCCGTGTCGCCACGGCGTAGGTGTCCCGCAGGCGGTCAAAGTCGATGTTGCGGTAGCCGGGGTCGTTGACATCAGGCGACAGCGAGGCGGTCCGGTTGGTCGGCCCCAGCGCGCCGGCGACAAAGCGCGGCCGGCCCGTTTCGGCTGCGACCGCGTCCGCAGTCTCGCGCGCGAGCTGCGCCGCCGCCAGGTTGATCTCCGCAACAAGGTCCTCGAGGCCATAGTCCGCCAGCGACGGCGCATTGGCGTTGAAGGTATTGGTCTCGATGATGTCGGCGCCGGCTTCCAGGTAGTCACGGTGGATCGCGGCGATGACGTCAGGGCGGGTCAGCGTCAGCAGGTCGTTGGCGCCCTTCAGGTCCTGGGTCCAGCTGGCGAACCGCTCACCGCGATAGTCAGCTTCCGCGAGGCCGCAGCGCTGGATCATCGTGCCCATCGCGCCATCGAGCAACAGGATGCGCTCGCCCAGAAGGCGGTGGAACTCCTCCACGCGTACGCGCCGCAGGTCCATCAGGCCGGCTCCGCCGCCGCCCTGGGGCGGAGCCCGAGCGCATGGCAGATTGCGTAGGTGAGTTCGGCCCGGTTGAGGGTGTAGAAGTGAAATTCGCCGACCCCCTCGTGCCGCAAGCGCGCAACCTGCTCGATCGCTACCGCCGCGGCGATCAGCTTGCGCGTTTCGGCATCGTCGTCCAGGCCCTCGAAGCGCTCCTCCAGCCAGGCAGGAACCGTCGCCCCGCAGCGGGCCGCGAAGCGCGTCAACTGCGGGAAGCGTGTGATTGGCAGGATCCCGGGCACGATCGCCATCGTGATTCCGGCTCCGGCGCAGGCGTCGCGAAATCGGAGATAGACCGCCGCGTCGAAAAAGAACTGGGTAATGGCCCGGGTTGCGCCGGCATCCTGCTTGCGCTTCAGCACCTCGATGTCGAACGCGGCGTCGGGGGCTTCCGGATGGACCTCGGGGTATGCGGCCACCGAAATGTCGAAGCCGCCTATGCTCTTCAGGCCGGTCACCAGGTCGGACGCATGGGCGAAGCCTTCGGGATGCGGCCGGTAGCCCGCTGTCCCGGCCGGCGGGTCGCCCCGCAGGGCCACGATGTGACGGACGCCCTGATCCCAGTAGCGCCGCGCGATGTCAAGCACCTCGCCCCGGCTGGCGCCAATGCAGGTCAGGTGCGGCGCGGCGGTCAGGGAAGTCTCGCGCTGGATCCGCGTGACGATCTTGTGGGTGCGCTCGCGGGTCGACCCGTCGGCGCCGTAGGTGACCGACACGAACCGTGGCTCGAGCGGTGCGAGGCGCTGCAACGACGCCCACAGTGTGTGCTCCATGGGCTCGTCGTTCGGCGGGAAGAACTCGAACGAAACCTGCACCGGATCCCGCGAAGCGCGACCAGGCGGGGCGGGAACTTCCTTGTCTGGCTGGGCGAACATCTTTTGAGTCTAAAGGAGCCTTGTTGCGGTGCAAACGGAAACGTTGCAGCGCCGGCCTCAATGCACGCCAGGCGGCGCGCCGGGTTGGCTGCCGTCCGCGAACAGGCGCAGGGCATCGACCGCGTCGAAAGCATAGGCGCGGCCGCAGAACTCGCAGTTCACCTCGACGCCGCCTCGCTCCTGCAGGATATCGCGGACTTCTTCTTCGCCAAGCGAGCGCAGGATGCCGGAGACCCGCTCACGGGAGCATGTGCACCGGAAGAACACCGGCGCTCCCTCGAACAGGCGGACGTCGTCCTCGTTGAACAGGCGATGTAACAGGGTCTCGCAAGGCAGGCGCAAGAGTTCCGCGGGCGTCAGGGTAGCGGCCAGCAGGCCGATCCGCTTCCAGGCGTCTTCGGCGGCGGCAATCGCGCGCGGGTCGCCCTCGATCGACGCGCCGGCGCCAGCCGCGACCCGCTGCAGCAGCAGCCCTGCCGCTTGCTCGCCCGTTGCGGCAAGGATGAGGCGCGTCGGCAACTGCTCCGAGCGGGCGAAATAGTCCTCGAGGCAGGCCGCAAGTTCCGGGCGGTCCAGCGGCACCACGCCCTGGTAACGATTGTTGCGTTGTTCTTCGTCGATCGTCACGGCCAGCTGACCTCCACCGGTCAGTTCCCCGAGGGTCGCCGCCGCGGGTAGCTCGCCGTCGAAGCGCGCCACGGCGCGAATGGCGTGCCCGTGCGTGCATTGCGCCAGGATCAGGCGAACAGGTCCCGGCCCCTGGAACTGCAGGGAAAGCTGCCCCCTGAACTTGATCGTGCCGGCAGCAAGCACCGTAGCCGCCAGCGCCTCGCCGAGCACGCCGATCAGGGCCGGCGGATAGTCATGATGCTCGATGACCGCCCGCCAACTGGCATCCAGGCGGACAAAGTGGCCGCGAACCGGCCACCGCTCGAACAGGAAGCGGCGGAGCAGGTCACCGTCCACCAATTTCAGCCCCCCGGCAACAGCCTCTTGAGCAGCTCGTTCACCTGCGCCGGGTTCGCCTTGCCACCGGTAGCCTTCATCACCTGGCCGACAAAGAACCCGAACAGCTTGTCCTTGCCGGAACGGAAATCCGCCAGCTGCCTGGGGTTGGCCTCCATCACCTCGGCAACCACCCGTTCGATCGCGCCGCTGTCGGTGATCTGCCTGAGGCCCTTCGCGTCGATGATCTCGTCGGCGCCAAGGCCCGATTCCCACATCGCCTCGAGCACTTCCTTGGCTATCTTGCCGGAGATCGTGTCGTCGACGATACGCCTTAGCAGCCCCGACAGCCTCTCCGCATCGATCCGCGACTGGCCGATCTCGAGACCGTCGCGATTCAGGAAGCCGGACAGGTCGCCCATGACCCAGTTCGCCACCAGCTTGTGCTCGCCGCCGAGCGCGCCGACCACGCTCTCGTAGTAGGCCGCTGTCTCCCGGCTCGCCGTCAGCACGCCGGCGTCGTACTCCGACAGCCCGAACTCGCGCACGAACCTGCCGGCCTTCTCGTCCGGCAACTCGGGGAGGCTGGCGCGGACCCGCTCGATCCAGCCATCCTCCAGCACCAGCGGCAGCAGGTCGGGATCCGGGAAGTAGCGGTAATCGTTCGCCTCTTCCTTGGACCGCATGGAGCGGGTTTCGTTACGGTCAGGGTCGAAGAGCCGCGTTTCCTGCACGATCGAGCCGCCGCCCTCGAGGATGTCGACCTGACGGGCCACCTCGTAGTTGATCGCCTTCTCGACGAAGCGGAACGAGTTTAGGTTCTTTATCTCGCAGCGCGTACCGTACTCGTGCTTCCCCATGTGCCGCACGGAGACGTTTGCGTCGCAGCGAAAGGATCCCTCCTGCATGTTGCCGTCGCAGATCTCCAGGTAGCGGACCAGGGTGTGGATCTTCTTCATGTAGGCGATGGCTTCACGCGCGGACCTCATGTCCGGCTCGGATACGATCTCCAGCAGCGGTGTCCCGGCACGGTTCAGGTCGATGCCCGTATGCGCACCGAGGCCTTCGTGCAGCGACTTCCCGGCGTCTTCCTCGAGGTGCGCCCGCGTGATGCCGATGGTCTTGCGCAGGCCATCGTCGAGCACGATGTCGACGGTCCCGTCCTCCACCACCGGCAGCTCGTACTGGCTGATCTGGTAGCCCTTGGGCAGGTCCGGATAGAAGTAATTCTTGCGCGCGAACACCGAGCGCCGCGCGACCTTGCCGCCGACGGCCAGCCCGAACCTGGCGGCCATTCGCACGGCCTCGCCATTGAGCACGGGCAGGACGCCCGGGTAGCCCAGGTCGACCAGGTTGGCCTGCACGTTGGGCGCCGCGCCGAAGGCAGTCGGGGATGCCGAGAAAATCTTGCTGCGCGTCGCCAGCTGCGCGTGGATTTCGAGACCGATGACGATTTCCCATTCGATAGTCATTGGCTCGCTCCTCACGCCCAGGCCGGCGGAATGCGCCGGTGCCAGTCCGATTCGCGCTGGTAGGCATGGGCCACCGCCAGTACGCGGGATTCCGCAAAGTGCGGCCCGATCACCTGCAGGCCGACGGGCAATCCGTCCACCAGCCCGCAGGGCGCGGACAGCGCCGGCAGGCCGGCCAGATTGGCGCCGATCGTATAGATGTCATTGAGGTACATGGTGATCGGGTCATCGACCTTGGCGCCTATCCCGAAGGCTGGCGTGGGGCAAGTCGGGCCCATGAGCACGTCGACCTCCGTAAAGGCGCGCTTGAAGTCGGCATTGATGAGGTTCCGGACCTTCTGCGCCTTGAGGTAGTAGGCGTCGTAATACCCGGCCGAAAGCACGTAGGTCCCGGTCATGATCCGGCGCTTGACCTCGGGCCCGAACCCCTCCCCTCTAGACCTGGTGTACAGGTCGAGCAGGTCCTTCGGGTCCTCGCAGCGATAGCCGAAGCGCACGCCGTCGAATCGCGACAGGTTCGATGAGCACTCGGCCGGGGCCACGACGTAGTAGGTCGGTACCGACAGTGGCAGCGCCGGCAGGCTCAGCTCCACCAGCTCGGCGCCCAGAGAGCGATACACCTCCAGCGCTGCCTGAACGGCATCACCGGTTGCCGGGTCCAGCCCCTCACCGAAGAACTCGCGGATGATGCCGACCTTCAGGCCCTTCACCGGCCGGTCGAGCTGGGCTGCGTAGGCCGGCACCGGCGCGTCTACGCTGGTCGAATCCCGCGGGTCGAATCCGGCAATGGCCTCGAGCAACAGGGCCGCGTCCTCTGCCGACTGCGCCAGCACCCCACCCTGGTCCAGGCTCGACGCGAAGGCGATCATGCCGTAGCGGGAGACCCGACCGTAGGTGGGCTTGACTCCGGTCAGGCCCGTGAGCGCGGCTGGCTGGCGGATCGACCCGCCCGTGTCCGTGCCGGTCGCCACGGGTGCGAGACGAGCCGCAACCGCAGCCGCCGAGCCACCGGATGACCCACCCGGCACCCGGTTCTCGTCCCAGGGGTTGCGGACCGGACCGTAGAAGCTGGTTTCGTTGGACGAACCCATCGCGAACTCGTCCATATTGGTCTTGCCGAGCAGGACCGTGCCGGCCGCGGCCAGACGCTCGACCACGGTGGCGTCATAGGGCGAGACGAAGTTCGACAGCATCTTCGACCCGCAGGTGGTAAGGATCTTGCTGGTGCAGAAAATGTCCTTGTGGGCCAGGGGAACGCCAGTGAGCGCGCCCCCCTCGCCAGCCTTGATCGCGGCATCGGCCCGCCGCGCGTCCTCGAGCGCGCGTTCGGCGGTCACCGTGACGAAGGCGTTCAACCGACCGTTGCCCTGGTCGATGCGGTCCAGGAAATGACGTGTGACCTCCTCGCTGGAGTACTCTCCGGCGCGGATGCCGCGGCCCAGCTCGGCCGCCGACTTGAGATGGAGGCTCACTCGATCACCTTCGGCACGATGTAGAGGCCCGCCTCCACCGCGGGCGCGTTCTGCTGGTAGAGCTCGCGGTGGTCGGTTTCGGTCGGCTCGTCCGGCCGCAGGCGCTGCACCTGGTCCTCGAGCGGATGCGCCATGGGCTCGACCTCGTCGGTCTCGGCCGAGCCGAGTTGCTCAACGAATTCGAGGATGCGCGACAGGCTGCCGACATAGCCCGGCAACTCCTCGTCGGTGATCCGGAGCCGCGCAAGAAGCGCGATGTTCTCGACGTCGCGGCGGGTAAGCGTCACGGTAACTCCAAAGGGCAAGGATTCGGGCGAAAAAACCCTGCGTAATCATACACGTCTGCTTGTGGAAAGTCCTCACGACGGATACACTGCCCGGTCTTTCTGTCTACCCTCTTCTTGCCGTCAAAGCACCATGTTCAAAAGCCTCCGGGGTTACTTCTCCAGCGACGTTTCGATAGACCTGGGCACCGCCAATACGCTGATCTACGTCAGCGGACGCGGCATCGTCCTGAACGAGCCGTCCGTGGTCGCGGTCCAGGACGAGGTCGGCCGGGGCGGCAAGACCATCGTGGCGGTGGGAGCCGAGGCCAAGAACATGCTCGGAAGGACGCCGGGGCACATCACCGCCGTCCGGCCGATGAAGGATGGCGTGATCGCCGACTTCACCTACACCGAGAAGATGCTTCAGTACTTCATCGGCAAGGTTCACGGCGACCGTTGGTTGCGGCCGAGTCCGCGGGTCCTTATCTGCGTACCCTTCGGCTCGACCCAGGTCGAGCGCCGGGCCATCCAGGAATCCGCTGAGGGCGCCGGTGCACGCCGCGTGGACGTGATCCCCGAGCCGATGGCTGCGGCCGTGGGGGCGGGACTGCCGGTCAACGAGGCACGCGGCTCCATGGTGCTGGACATCGGCGGCGGCACCTCCGAAGTAGCCGTCATCTCCCTGAACGGCATCGTCTACGCCGAGTCGGTCCGCATTGGCGGCGATCGTTTTGACGAGGCCATCATCCAGTACGTGCGTCGCAACTACGGCATCCTGATTGGCGAGGCCACGGCCGAGCGAATCAAGATCGAGATCGGCTCGGCCTACCCGGGGCAGCAGGTGACCGAGATGTCGGTCAAGGGCAGGAACCTGTCGGAAGGTGTGCCGCGCAGCTTCACCCTCAATTCCAACGAAATCCTCGAGGCGCTCCAGGAACCGCTGCAGGGCATCGTCCAGGCGGTAAAGAAGGCACTCGAGCAGACCCCGCCCGAACTTGGCGCGGACGTTGCAGATCTTGGTATCGTGCTGACCGGCGGTGGCGCGTTGCTCAAGGACATCGACAAGTTGCTCATGGAAGAGACCGGCCTGCCGGTACTGGTTGCGGAAGACCCGCTGACCTGCGTCGCCCGAGGCGGCGGCCGGATCCTCGAACTTACGGAAGAGCACCCGGGTCTGTTTGGCCTGGGCTGATCGCGTACCGCGCGCCCTGGCCAGACCGGCGCCGCCCGCGTGCGCCGCGGGTCGTGTACATTTGAACCCCGAATCTCCGGCCCGTCGATTCCGCCGCGGAGCGCTCGTTGTCGCCGATACAGGACCAGGACCACCGTCCGCTACTGCTCGAAGGCCCATCGCTGGGTCTGCGCCTGGCCATCCTCGCGGCCGCCGCCGTGGCACTGATGGTGGCCGATCACCAGCAGCAGTACATCGGGGTCGTGCGCGGCTGGCTTTCGGCGGCCGTCTATCCCGTTCACTGGCTCGTGGACGCCCCCGGCTCCGCATGGCGCGCCGTATCCGAGACACTGACAACCCGCCGCGGCCTGACCGAGGAGAATGACCGGCTCACGGCGGAGAATCGCGAAATCCGGCTCCGCTTGCTTCGCTTCGACTCGCTCGAGCAGGAGAACCAGCGGCTCCGCGAGGCGCGTGCCGGCTCCGCCCGGGTCGCGGAGCGGTCGCTGGTTGCGGAGATCCTGAGGGTCGATCTGGACCCGTACCGGCAACGTGTCCTGGTCAACAAGGGCTCCCGGGAAGATGTTTTCGTCGGTCAGGCGGCGCTCGATGCGACTGGCGTGTTCGGGCAGGTCATGAGAGTCGGTCCGGTCTCCGCCGAGATCATCATGATTTCCGACCCCGACCACGCCATCCCCGTGCAGATCAACCGTACAGGGGTGCGCACGATCGCCGTGGGACAGGGCCAGGCCGGAAACCTGATGCTGCCCTACCTGCCGCGAAATGCTGACATCGTCGAGGGCGACCTCGTGGTCAGCTCGGGACTCGGCGGCGTCTTTCCGCCCGGATATCCGGTGGCCAAAGTCGGCGAGGTCCGACGCGACCCCTCCGAGCCCCTGTTGTCCGTCAGCGCCGCCCCGCTCGCGCAGCTCGACCGCGATCCGGAGGTCCTGCTCGTATGGTTCGACAATCGCGTGGTGGAGCCCGACGACGAGGCTGGCGCTGGTCAGTCGTTGCAGGTGGACCCCCATGACGCGACCCCGGAAGGCGTGCCGGCACCGGACACTGCCGCGGCCGAGCCGGCGCCGGAACTGCCGGCAGACCCTACCCCGGCGGCGGGAAACTGACCGTGGCCCGCCGACCTGTCAGAAACTGGCCCGTTCTGGTTCTGCTGCTGGCGGTATCGCTCGCCACGACCGTCGTACCCTTGCCGGATTGGCTGGAACCGTTGCGGCCCAATTTCGTTGCGCTGACCGTCCTGTGGCTGTGCCTGCTGTCCATTCGAACGACAGGGTTGCTGATGGCCTGGGTTTCAGGCCTGGCGATTGACGCGCTGCACGGAATGCTGCTGGGGCAGAATGCCCTGGCGCTGGTCGTAATCGCCTATATCGCGCTCAAGATGCGCCTCAGGATCCGCGCCTTCCCGATCCTGCACCAGTCAGCAGTCATTTTCGGACTGTTGCTTTTGAACGAATTCATCCTGTTCTGGATCGACGGCATCGCCGGCTTCCCGGTGACGGCCTGGGCCCGTTGGCTGCCGGTGCTGACCGGCGCCGCCTGCTGGCCGCTCATGACCGGACTCTATTCACGCCTGGCCATCAGGGCCTGAGCCGGCATCGATGCGACGAGTCAAGGTCAAGGACCTGTTTCGTGAGCAACGGACCTTCGAACTGCGCGTCTTGCTGGCCGGTGGCATCGTCGCGCTCCTGCTTGCATTGGTAGCCGGCCGGCTGCTGTGGCTGCAGGTCGTTCGTTACCAGTACTACGCGGAACTGTCCCAGGGAAACCGGGTCCGGATCGAGCCACTGCCGCCCGACAGAGGCATCATTTACGACCGCAAGGGCAGGGTTCTGGCCGAAAACACACCGGCCTACCAGTTGACCATCACCCGCGAACAGGTCACGGACCTGGATGGGGTGCTGCAGCGGCTGGTGCAGCTCGAGTTGCTCGAATCGGACGACCTCGATCGGGTCAGGAAGCTGATCGCCAGCCGGCGCCTTTTCGAGGCGGTCCCGGTGCGCCTGAGGCTGACCGACGACGAGATCAGCCGCTACGCCGTGCACCGCCACGAACTCCGCGGCGTCGACCTCGCGACCCGCATGGCGCGTCACTATCCCTACGGACCGGTCGGTGTGCATGCGCTCGGTTACGTCGGGTCGATCAGCGAGGATGACCTGAAGCGCCTTGACCCCGCGCAGTATTTCGGCACCGCCGCCATCGGCAAGACCGGGCTGGAACGTTCCTACGAGGCCGAACTGCACGGTCGGGGTGGTTTTCGCGAGGTGCTCGTCAACGCCGAGGGCCGCAGTGTCGAAACCCTTGGCGGAGCCAGGCCGGAACTGCGCATCGACCGCCCGGCTGCCGGTCGCGACCTCGAGTTGTCGCTGGACATCGAGCTGCAGCGGGTCGCTGAGCAGGCGATGGGTGACCGTCGCGGAGCGGTGGTCGCGCTCGACCCCTGGACCGGTGATGTGCTGGTGCTGGCCAGTACGCCGACCTTCGACCCCAACAAGTTTGCGCGAGGCATCTCGACGGCCGACTACCGCGACTTGACCACCAACCCCGACCAGCCGCTGTACAACAGGGTCCTGCGTGGCACCTACCCGCCGGGCTCCACCATCAAGCCGCTGATGGCGCTGGCGGGACTGGAGGCCGGCGTCATCAAGCCCGAGGACACGCGCTTCTGCCGCGGCTTCTTCACGCTACCGAATTCCAGTCACCGCTACCGGGACTGGAAAAAGGAAGGTCACGGCACGGTGAACATGCGCGAGGCGGTGATGACCTCCTGTGACGTCTACTTCTACGGCCTGGCAGCAACGCTCGGGATCGATCGGATCCACGACACCATGACCAGGCTTGGCTTCGGAAATCCAACTGGCATTGACGTGCAGGGCGAACGCGGCGGCATCATGCCGTCCACCGCGTGGAAGAAGAGCGCCTTCAAGCAGCCTGAGATGCGGGTCTGGTTCCCGGGCGAGACTGTCATAGTCGGCATCGGGCAGGGTTACTGGACGGCAACGCCGCTGCAGCTGGCCAACGCCATGGCGGTGTTGGCGACTCGCGGACCTCACTTCAAGCCCCGTCTGGTCAGTTCGCTGCGCGACCCCGAGACGCGCGAGCGGACGCCCCGGCCGCCCGAGCCGCTGCCGACGGTTACCCTCAATGACCCCGGCAGCTGGGAGGTGATCGTCGACGCCATGGTCGCGGTAACCACCGGACCGCGCGGCACCGCCGTGCGCGCCGCTCGCGGCGCCGCCTACACGATCGCTGGCAAGACAGGCACCGCACAGGTCTATACCGTCGGTCAGCAGGAAAAATACGACGAAAAGACGGTCTCCGACCGGCTGCGTGACCACGCGCTGTTCGTGGCGTTCGCACCCGCGGAGCAGCCGCGGCTTGCGGTCGCGGTGCTGGTCGAGAACGGCGGTCACGGCAGCTCGGTCGCCGCCCCGGTTGCGCGCGCGGTCTTCGACGCCTTCCTGTCGGAGCCATCGCCATGATGCATCAGGGTTTCGGCGAGTCACGCTCCCGGCGAACGCTTACCCGCGGCACGCGGCTGCTCAAGGCCTTGCATCTCGATGGGGCGCTGCTGGTCGGGCTTGCTGCCGTCGCCGCGTTCGGCCTGCTGGTGCTGTATAGCGCAGCGGGCGGGAACACGGCCATGTGGACCAGGCAGGTGGTGAGGCTGGGAATCGCCATCGTCGGCATGCTGATTCTGGCGCAAGTCCCAGCCAGGTTCCTGCGCATGGTCACGCCGCTTGCCTACGGCATCGGGGTGCTGCTGTTGATGGTCGTCGCCGGTCTCGGTGACATCGGCAAGGGCGCGCAGCGCTGGCTCGACCTCGGAGTCGTGCGGTTCCAGCCGTCTGAACTCATGAAACTGGCGGTTCCGATGATGTGCGCCTGGTACCTGCACGACCGGGCCTTGCCGGCGTCGATCCGGGAGACCCTGGTGGTGCTCGTTATCGTCGCCATCCCTGCACTGCTTGTCGCCGAGCAACCCGACCTGGGCACAGCGCTGCTGGTGGCGGCCGCCGGACTGTCGGTGCTCCTGCTCGCCGGCCTGCCATGGCGATTCGTCTTCGCGGGGGCCGGGCTGGCGGCGGCGGCCACCCCGCTGGCGTGGTTCCTGATGCACGACTACCAGCGAAGTCGTGTGCTGACCCTGCTCGATCCCCAGACCGACCCGCTGGGGGCCGGCTACCACATCATCCAGTCGCAGATCGCGATCGGATCGGGGGGTGTCTTCGGCAAGGGCTGGATGAACGGCAGCCAGGCCCAGCTTGAGTTCCTGCCGGAGCGCTCGACCGACTTCATTTTTGCAGTGATCGGCGAGGAACTCGGCTTGCTTGGGCAACTGTTCCTGATCGGCCTCTATCTCGTGGTCATCGGCCGCGCCCTTTACCTTGCGAACCAGTGCCGGGACACCTTCGGCCGACTGGTATCCGGCAGCATCGCGTTGACCTTTTTCGTCTACGTTCTCGTCAATACCGGCATGGTCACCGGCTTGCTACCCGTTGTCGGCGTACCACTGCCACTGGTGAGTTATGGAGGCACTTCGATGGTGACCCTGCTGGCCGGCTTCGGTATCCTCATGAGCCTTCAGGCCCAACGCAAGCTCGTGCGCACATGAAGCCGACGGATCGACTTCACCTACTAATAGCCGCTGCGGCAATACTGCTGGGCGTTGTCGCGCCTGCCGACGCGCTGGACCTGGCGCGTGACGACGTCGACGCCTTCATGACCGAAATGGAGCAGAACAACGGCTTCGACCGGGCCTGGCTCGACGAACTGCTGCTAAAGGCGTCGAGCCAGCCGCGCATCATCGAACTGATGAGCCGCCCGGCCGAGCGCGTCACGCCCTGGCACGAGTATCGCGATCATTTCCTGACTGAAAGACGGATCGACGAGGGCGTGCAATTCTGGCAGCAGCATCGGGAGCAACTGGCGGCGATCGAGGGCGAGACCGGCGTCCCGCAGAGCGTGATCGTCGGCATCCTCGGCGTCGAGACCTTTTACGGCAGGATCACCGGGACTTTCCGCGTCATCGACGCGCTGGCCACGCTGGCTTTCGACTATCCGCCGCGGAGCCGCTATTTCAGGGCCGAGCTCGAGCAGTTCCTGTTGCTGACCCGCGAGGAGGACGTGGACCCGGTCGCTGCCAAGGGCTCCTACGCAGGAGCAATGGGTTACCCGCAGTTCATGCCGCGCAGCTACCGCGCCTATGCCGTCGACGGCAACGCCGACGGTCGCCGTGACCTCTGGACGAGCATTGACGACGTCATCGCCAGCGTCGCCAACTACCTGGTACAGCACGGCTGGCGCAGCGGTGAACCCGTCGTCGCACCGGCCGAACTCGTCTACGCGGACGCCGACGGCCTCGTCGCGGGGAGCATTGTGGCCAACGAGACCGTACAGTCGTTGCGTGACAAGGGCCTGACCTTCGACACGAACCTCGATGGCTGCGCACCCGCCCTTTTCATCGACGTCGCGGGCGTGGAAGGTCCCGAGTTGCGGGCCGGGTTCCATAATTTTGCGGTCATTACGACCTACAACCGCAGCGTGCTCTATGCCCTGGCGGTCAACGACCTCGGCCAGGCGATCGAGGCGCGGCTGCCACCGGCCCCGGCGAAATGAGGCGCCTTGCTCTGGCGCTGGCCTGCGCGGCCGCTCTGCTTTCAGCCTGCGGGGGCACACCGGTCCGCGAGCCGCCGTCGCGTCCCCCGGTGGATCCATCCTCGGTACCGGACGCGGTGCCGCGGTCGGAACCACGCGCGTCCCGCGGTAATCCGCCCTTCTACGAGGTCTTCGGCGAGCGCTACGTGGTGATGGCCAGCGGGGACGGCTACGTCGAGCGCGGCGTGGCTTCCTGGTATGGACCAGATTTTCACGGCGGAACGACCTCCTCTGGCGAGCGCTACGACATGTACGCCATGACCGCCGCGCACAAGACCCTGCCACTGCCGGCCTACGTCCAGGTGACCAACCTGCAGAACGGCCGCAGCATCGTCGTGCGGGTCAACGATCGCGGGCCCTTCAGCAAGAACCGGATAATCGACCTGTCCTACGTCGCCGCAGCGAAACTGGACATGATCCGCGAGGGCACCGCGATGGTGGAGGTACGGACGGTTGGTCCAGCCTCCACGTCGCCACCGCGTGCCGACCGGGCGGGAAGCCAGCGCTTTTACGCCCAGGCGGGTGCGTTTTCCGAGGAGGCCAACGCGAGAAGACTTGCGGAACAGCTTGCCGAGGCAGGCTTCGCCAACGTGGCGGTCGTGCCGGTCGTATCCGCTGGCAGGAACGTTCACCGCGTCAGGATCGGCCCACTCGATAACGTGCCCGCATTTGACGCCATCGTCGAAAGGATGCGCGCGGCGGGTTTCCCGCAGGCGATCCTGGCGCTGGACTGACCAGTAATGGCCGCCGTAGAAACCATCAAATCCGCTTCCCTGGAGGCCTGGATGGCAGTGGTCGTGGCGGCAGCCGTGTCTGCCGACTGAATTCGCCTTCCTTCCACGTCCATGGCCATCCCGGTCGGGGCGGCAGCATCAGCGCGGCACGCTGTCGCGCGCGGCATGCACGCCGTGGGCGCTTGCCTTAGAATTGTCGCCGCTCACGGCTGGCCTAATGGCCGTATTTCCCTCGACCCATCAACCTGGAAGCGCAATGCCTGCATTCGTCCGTCATATCACCGCCCTGTTGCTTGTCTTCTGGCTGAATTCTGCCCTCGCAGCGCCGGCACCGATTCCGCCGCCGCCCGCACTCGAGGCGAAGTCCTGGATCCTGATCGACGAGCAAAGTGGACGCGTAATCACGAGCCATGATGCGGACTCCCGCGTCGAGCCGGCCAGCCTTACCAAGCTGATGACGGCCTACGCAGTGTTTCACGCGATCCAGGATGGCAAGCTGAGCCTGGATACGGAAGTGCCGATCAGCGAGCGCGCCTGGCGGTCCGAAGGTTCGCGCACGTTCGTTCAGGTGGGCACACGGGTCCCGGTCGATGCCCTGCTGCAAGGCATGATCGTCCAGTCCGGCAACGACGCCAGCCTTGCCCTCGCGGAAGCCGTCGCCGGTACGGAAGAATCCTTCGCGGCGTTGATGAACCAGTACGCCGAGCGGCTCGGGATGCAGAACTCGCATTTTGAGAACTCAGCGGGACTTCCCGGCACCAATCACCTGGTCACGGCTCGCGACATGGCGAAGCTGGCACGTGCAATCATCGAGGAGTTTCCGGAATACTACCGCTGGTACTCGCAGCGCGAGTTCACCTGGAACAACATTACCCAGGCCAATCGCAACGGACTGCTCGACCGGGATCCGTCGGTAGATGGGATGAAGACCGGCCACACCGAGGCAGCCGGCTACTGCCTGGTAAGTTCGGCACACCGGGACGGCATGCGCATGATCGCCGTGGTCATGGGTACCTCCGGCTTCAAGGCGCGCGAAGACGCAAGCCTCGCCCTGCTGAACTACGGCTTCAGCTTCTTCGAGACCAAGCGGATCTATCCGCGCGGAGCGGAGCTGGCGCGACCACGGATCTACGGTGCCGAGGACGGCGAGGCCGCGGTCGGGCTCCGCAACGAGTTCTACGCTACCGTGCCACGCGGCCGGGCCGGCGAGATCCAGGTCAGCCTGGCGCTGCAGCCAGGCCTCACGGCGCCGCTTTCCGCCTCGCAACCGGTCGGCAAGGTGCGTGCGACCCTCGACGGCAAGCTGGTGGCAATTCAGGAACTCTACCCACTCGCGGACGTCGCCGAAGGCGGATTCTTCCGGCGCGGCTGGGACTCCGTCATGGCCTGGTTTGACTGAGATGGCAGTCTGCAACGTCGCCTGGCTGGACGGGCAGTTCCTGCCGATCGCCGAGGCACGGATCTCACCGCTCGACCGTGGATTTCTGTTCGGCGACGGAGTCTACGAGGCATTCCCGGTCTACGCGGGCCGCGCCTACCGACTGAAGCAGCATCTCGACCGGCTCGATCGGAGCCTGCGCGAGATTCGCATGGAGCCCACGCTGTCACACGACGCCTGGCAGCGCATCCTTGGCGGCCTGATCTCGCGCAACGGTGGCGGCGACCTGTTCATCTATCTGCAGGTCACACGCGGTGCGGAGGCTGAGCGTACCCACGTACCGGGGCCGGGCGTACAGCCGACCATGTTCTGCTGCGCCACTCGTCTCACTCCGTTACGCGGCGACCTGCTCGAATGCGGCGTCAGCTGCGTGACCGCGCCTGACAATCGCTGGGGTCGCTGCGACATCAAGTCCACTTCGCTGCTCGCCAACGTCTTGCTGAGATGGGGAGCGCAGGATGCCGGCGCCAGCGAGGCGGTCCTGCTGAGGAACGGGTGTCTGACCGAGGGCTCGACCAGCAGCGTACACATCGTCCGCAGCGGCGGACTGGTGACGCCGCCGCAATCGCACCACCTGCTTCCGGGAACGACGCGCGCCGTGCTGGAGGAGATCGCCGCGCTCTGCGACATCAACTGGAACCTCGACGAGATCAGCGAGGACGAGCTGCGGCAGGCACCGGAACTTATCCTGGCATCGGCGGGCGGCGGCGTGCGTGCGGTGACGCAGCTCGATGGCAGGCCGGTCGGCGACGGTCGGACGGGACCGGTATTTCGCAGGCTGTGTGAAACCTGGCTGGCGACGCGCCACGAGTTCTCGACGGAATGCGCCGAATGACCGGGAGTGACGACGAGCTCTTCAGGTTTCCGTGCGAATTCCCGATCAAGGTCATGGGTCGCGAGTCGGACGACTTCCGCTCATTGACCCGGGCGATCGTCGAGCGGCACGCCGGGCCTCTCGAAGCCACGAAGATCAATGAACGTCCGAGCGCCAAGGGAAATTTTCTGGCGCTGACCTACACCATCGAGGCGCAGAGCCGCGCGCAGCTGGATGCCATATACCAGGACCTGACTTCCAGCGGCGTGGTTCTGGTGGCGCTGTAGCCAGTGGCTGGCAGTATGCGAGCTCCAGGGCACGATCTGTCTGCTGGCGACTCACGTCGGGTCCCCATCGCTCCACTTCCCGTCCCACGTAATTCCCAGTTCCCCACAGAGTAACGGCGCCAGCTCGCGCGCGGCATCGCCTACCGTGAGCCGGACCCCCAGGTCCTGCAATTGGGTCATCTCCAGGCCCTTGTAGCCGCAGGGATTTATCCTCGCGAACGGCTCCAGATTCATGTCGACGTTCAGTGCCAGCCCGTGGAAGCTGGCGCCGCGCCGCACCCTCAGGCCGAGACTGGCCAGCTTGCGTTTTTCCACATAGACGCCCGGGGCATCGCGCCGGCCGGCCGCGACGATACCGTGCGCCGCGGCATGGCGAGAGATCGCCCGCTCCAGCGCCATGACCAGGTCACGCACGCCAAGCTTGAGGCGCCTCAGATCCAGCAGTGGATAGACGACGAGCTGTCCCGGCCCGTGGTAGGTCACCTGTCCGCCGCGATCGATGGCGACAACCGGGATGTCGCCCGGTGCCAGCACATGCTCCGCCTTGCCGTTCATTCCCTGCGTGAAAACCGGCGGGTGCTCGAGGAACCAGATCTCGTCGGGAGTCTCGGGCGCTCGTACGTCAGTGAATTTCTGCATCGCCCGCCACGTCGGCTCGTAGTCGACGCGGCCGAGCCAGCGCACAAACGCGCTGCCGGAAATGGGGACTGTCCCCTTTTCCAGCGATTCTCCCGGCACGCTGGTCATCAGTCCTCGACGACCTCGCACTCGAGGTGGCGTTCGCTGGTCAGCGAGTTCGAGACCAGGCAAACCTTCTCCGCCTTCTCCATGAGCTTGATGGCGCGAGCGGCATCGCCGCCGGTGGGAATGACGAGGCGCGCACGCGTCGTGAAGCCCGTGAAGCGCGCAACACCATCGATGCGCTCGAGCACTGCGTCGACATCAGCGGTCACGCTCTTCCACTCCAGTTTCCCCGCTCTCGCGACCGCACGAAAACTCAATACAAAGCAGTCGGCGACAGCTGCCGCCAGCAGGGTCTCCGGCGACCAGTAGCCGGGCGGCCCGCCAAATTCGGGCGGCGCCATGGAAGGCAGTTCCGGCAGGTCGGGTGAGGACAGCGCCACGTCGCCCTCGTTGGCTGCGCCGGCGCTGACCTTGTAGACGTGGGGATAGGGATGCATGAATGGACTCCGGTTGTTACTCAGGCCCGGCCCGGGGCGTCCAGGCCACAGTTGTTCTTCTCCAGCGCGCGTTCTGCCCGATAGCTCGAACGAACCATCGGGCCCGCAACGCACTCGAGAAAGCCCATTGCAAGTGCCTCTTCGCGGTATGCCTCGAATTCCTGCGGCGTCACGTAGTGATGCACCGGAAGATGGTTCGTGGTGGGTCGCAGGTACTGGCCCAGCGTCAGGATGTCGCAGCCGATCGCACGCAGATCGGTCATGGTGGCGATGATTTCCTGGTTGGTCTCGCCGAGGCCGAGCATCAGGCTGGTCTTGGTCAGTACGCCTGGACGGTGGCGTCTGGCATGGGCTAGCACGGCGAGCGTCTGCTCGTAGCTCGCGCGCGGGTCGCGCACCGGGTGCGTCAGCCTTTTTACTGTCTCGACGTTTTGCGCAAAGACCTCGAGCCCCGAGTCCACGACCGTCTCGACGTCGGACAGCACTCCCTGAAAGTCGGGTGTCAGCGCCTCGACCGCCGTAGCAGGACTGGCCTGCTTGATTGCGCGTACGCACGCGGCGAAATGGCCGGCGCCACCGTCGTCCAGGTCGTCGCGATTCACCGACGTCAATACGACGTACTTCAGCCCCATCAACGCTACCGTACGGGCAGCATTGGCCGGCTCCTCGGCATCGAGCCAGCCACGCGGATTGCCGGTATCGACCGCGCAGAACCGACAGGCACGGGTGCACACCGCGCCCATCAGCATCAGCGTGGCAGTGCCGGCGTTCCAGCATTCACCGATATTGGGGCACTTGGCTTCTTCGCAGACCGTGCTCAGCCGATGCTCACGCACGATGCCGCGGACCGCCTCGAACTTGGCACCGGCCGGCATGGGTGCCCGCAACCAGCGCGGCTTGCGCCCCACTACCAGCGGCTCGGTCCACGCCGACTGCTTGATTCCGTCGCGAATCGCCGTGATGCCCTGTGGCGTCACGTACTTCTTGCCGCTGCTGCGGCGGCTGATGGGTATACCCTTGAATTCGCTCATTTAAGTGTCTGCCGGAACTGTTTCCGAGACATAGTCTACCCTTCCGCGCCTGCTCCACGGTGCGGGACCGCCACCAGCGCCGGGTGCACGAGCCGGCCGCCCCTCAGTCCTTGATCCAGGGCGGCCAGCCGATCCGGAGTGCCCACGTCGAGCCACCGGCCGCGCCAGGACAGGCCGGTCAGGCGCCCCTGCGACAGGGCACGATCCAGCAGCGGTTTCAGTGGGAAGCGGCCTGGCCGGCTGTGACCAAACAGGTCGGGGTGCAAGATGGCGATGCCGGAATAGGTGAGCCGGGCACCCTCGGCGACGACCTTGCCGCCAGCATCGAGCGCGAAATCGCCCGCCGGATGGTGTGCAGGATTCTCGACCAGGACCAGGTGCGCAAGCGATCCAGGTGGCAACTCAAGCGAGCCGAGTGGGAAGTCGGTCCAGACGTCACTGTTGACCAGCAAGAAGGCGTCCGGGCCGAGCAGGGGAAGCGCACGATGAATCCCGCCGCCGGTCTCCAGTGGCACCGGACCTTCCTCGCTGTAACGCACCGTGAGCCCGAAACGCCCGCCGTCGCTGACATGCTCGCAGATACTTTTGCCGAGCCACGAGAGGTTGATGACCACCTCGCGCACGGCAGCCATGGCCAGCGCATGCAGGTGGTAGTCGATCAGCGCGTGTCCGCCGGCCAGCAGTAGCGGTTTGGGAATCGAATCTGTCAACGGCCGCATCCGTTCACCTCGGCCGGCCGCGAGCAGCATCGCCTTCATGTCGGCGCCCGCGTGCGGCTTTGGGCCGCTGCAAAGGCAGGAACCACGCGATCCCTGAGGAAGCGGTCGAGTTCGCCCATCGAGCTGGATCCGGCAGCAGCCTGGAGCGTGTAATCGAGTACAAGCGGCAGGTCCGCCAGATAACCCGGCTTGCCGTCCCGATACCACAAGCGCGCGAATATGCCGAGTACCTTGAGATGGCGCTGCAGGCCCATCAAGTCGAACGCCTCGACGAATTGCGCCCTGCTGGCGCCGCAGGGTATGCCGGCCTGCACGGCGCCCGACCGGTAGACGTCGAGCCAGCCAAGTACGCGCTCGCGCGGCCAGGAGATGTAGCAATCCTTGAGCAGCGAAACCAGGTCATAGCTCGACGCGCCGCGGACTGCATCCTGGAAGTCCAGCACCCCCGGATTGTCCTGGCAAACCATCAGGTTGCGGGAGTGATAGTCACGGTGCACCAGAACCTGCGGCTGATCCAGTGCCGCCCGCTCCAGTGCGGCGAAGGACCGCTCAATCATACCGCGCTCCTCAGCAGACAATTCCAGGCCAAGGTGACGGGTAACGAACCACTCGGGGAACAGGTCCATCTCCCGCCGCAGGCTGGCTGCGTCATAGGGCGCCAGCCGGTCGGCTGCCGCCGGCGCGCGCGATTGCATGCGCAACAGTGCGGCTATGGCGTCCCCGTACAGGTCGTCCGGGTCGGCGCCGGCCCTGAGGGCATCGAGGTACTGACGCGACCCGAGGTCAGTCAGAAGGAGGAATCCCTGTCCCGGGTGATGCCCAAGCACCCGCGGCACGTTGACGCCGGTCGCCGCGAGGATTTCCGCCACCTGGATATACGGTCCGAGGTCCTCGCGGTCCGGCGGCGCATCCATGGCGATGAAGGTCTGCCCGTCGTGCCAGACGCGAAAATAACGGCGAAAGCTGGCATCGGCCGACGCCGGCGCAATGCGCCTGGGCGCCGCACCGAAGATTCCGGCCAGCCAGGTCTCGAGCGCCGCCTTGCGTTTGTCGATAGTGGTATCGGGAGCCATGATGTGAGGACGCGAACAGACTCATCATTATAAACTGTGTCGAAAGCGACCCCGTGCAGGCGGCCTCTCCGCCCCCGGGGAGCTTCGTCCGATACGCAGCCCGCGGGAAGCAAGCACCATTGACTCCTTTCCTTGCCAGAACACTTGCCGCAACGCTGTCATGTAGCCTCGTTGCGGAGGTTCGGGCAACCGATTGCCCGGCACCGGCCGACCCGGAGGCGGCGCCGGCTGGTCTTGCCGCGCCGGGTGCCCCGACGGTTGATCCATCTGACGAACCGATCCAGATCGAGAGCGAGGGGGCGGAGGTGGGCCGTTCAGGGGACGCGTCACTGCTTGGGCAGGTCACGGTCCGCCAGGGAGACCGAACGCTCTCGGCCGAAACCGCCACCTACGAAGCGGCCAGCCGTTCATTCAAGGTCGAGGGCGACGTCGAATACCGCGATCCCGAGGTGCGTATCCGCGGCGCAACCGGCACCTGGAGCGGCGGACGCGGCGGCAGCTTCACGGAAACCGAGTTCGAGCTGCCCACCCGGCCCGCACGCGGGTCCGCCGGCGAACTGGCGCTGTCGCCGGAAGGAAACCTGGCTCTGCAGGACGTCGTGTTCACCACCTGCCCGGCTGGTAACGACGACTGGTTGTTCAAGGCATCGTCCATCGAGATCGACCGCGAGCGACAGCAAGGCACCGGTCGCAACGTACGCCTCGACTTCAAGGGCGTTCCGCTGCTGTACGCCCCGTACATTTCCTTTCCCGCGGGTGACGCCCGCAAGTCGGGGTTCCTGTTCCCGAGCATCGGCACGTCCAGCAGCAATGGCTTCGAGTTCGGCATTCCCTATTACTTCAACCTGGCGTCCAACTATGACGCGACGCTGAAACCAAGCCTGTTCAGCAACCGTGGCATCGAGCTCAGCGGCAATTTCCGCTACCTCACCAAACGCAGCCGCGGGCGCATCGACGGCCGCTACTTGCCGTCCGACCGGCAAGCGGATCGTGACCGCGGTTACCTGCAGCTGCGCCACCTGACCGATTTCACGGATTCGCTCAGGTTGTCCGCAAGCCTCGAGGATGCCAGCGACAGTCGATACTTCGAAGACTTCGCCCGCGGTCCGGAAGGCACCAGCATCACCTACCTCGAGCGGAGGATACTGCTCCAGTACCTGGGTTCCGGTTGGAGCGCCGAAGGATTGCTACAGAACTTCCAGACCATCGATCGAACGATCGCTCCGCTCGATCGCCCGTACTCGCGTGTACCCCAGCTGGTCTTCGCGGGCGCCTGGCCGGTTGCCGCCAGCGGCCTGGTCGCCGGCTTGTCGGGCGAACTCGTGCATTTCCAGCGCGACGAGGGCGTCGTCGGCACCAGGATGGACGTCGAGCCGCGAGTCTCCTGGCCACTTCGTGCTCCTGGATATTTCCTCGATCCTTCGGCCAGCTATCGTTACACGGCCTACCAGCTCGACCAGACGGCGCCGGGCAGCTCCGACTCGCCATCGCGGGCCGCACCCGCGGTCACGGTCGATGCTGGCCTGGTATTCGATCGGCCTGCCGGCTCCCGCGGCAAGCTGATCCAGACACTCGAGCCGCGAGCGCTTTATTCCTGGATTCCCTACCGTGAACAGGACGACCTGCCGATCTTCGACACGGGACTCCCCGAACTCGACATGGTGCAACTGTTTCGTGCGGACCGGTATGTCGGTGCAGACCGGCTTGCCGACGCGAACCAGGTGGCGGTCGGATTCACCACCCGACTGCTCGACGCTGGCAGCGGCCGACAGTACCTCGCCGCGACCATTGGCCAGCAGTACTTCTTCGACGACTCCCGCGTCACGCTTCCCGGTGAACTGCCCGAACGGCGCGCCTCGTCCGACCTGATTGCCGAGCTCGAGCTATCCGCCTACCGGAACTGGAGTGTAGACCTGGCGATGCAGTGGGACCCGCACGCCTCGAACACCATCCTCGGGCAGGCCGGCGTGCAGTATCGTCCGCGCAGCGACACGGTGGTGAACCTGGACTATCGCTATCGCGAAGGCCGGGTCGAGCAATGGGAAGGTTCGGCTGCCTGGCATGTCGACCGCGAGTGGACCGTCTACGCCCGGTACGTCTATTCCGTGAAGGACGCGCAGAGCCTCGACGCCTTTGCGGGCGTGGAATACGAATCTTGTTGCTGGCGGCTGCGTGTCGTAGCCCGCCGGTACATCTCGAATCGTACCGGCTCCCAGGACACCTCCGTGGCGCTGCAGCTGGAACTCAAGGGGCTCTCGTCGGTCGGAACGACGTCCGCCACTTTCCTCGAGCGGGGCATTCGTGGATACTCCCGCGACCCGGACGCCCTGCCCTGAACCGCACGTAAGCACATGAAATACCTGATTCCATCCCTCTCCCTGGCCCTTTTGCTCGTTTCCCCAGCGACGTACCCCCAGACGCAGGAACTTTCCACCCGTGGCCAGCAGCTCGACAAGATCGCCGCAGTGGTCAACGAGGGCATTGTCCTCAAGAGTCAGGTCGACCAGCAGGTTGAGTCCATCGTCGCCCGCCTCAGGGAGCAGGAGGGCCAGATGCCACCGGACCAGGTAATCCGACAGCAGGTCCTCGAGCGACTGGTGCTGCAGGAAATCCAGGCGCAGCGGGCCGAGCGGCTGGGAATCAAGGTATCCGACGAGATGCTCAATGCCGCACTGCGCGACGTCGCCGAGCGCAACAATATCCCCTTCGACCAGATGCCGATGGCGATGGCCCGGCAGGGCATAGACTACGCCGGCTATCGCGAGGACATGCGGCGCGAGATCACGCTCAGCCTGCTGCGCCAGCGCGACGTGCTGGCCCGCATTTACGTCTCTCCGCGGGAACTCGAGCAGGCGCTCGAGCGCCAGGCGGGCCAGGCGGACGAGAACGTCGAATTCGACGTCTCGCACATCCTGCTGTCACTGCCCGAATCTGCCACGGCAGCGCAAATGGGCGAGGTCGAGCGCCGTGCCCAGGAGATCCAGCAGCGCGCGGTCGCGGGCGAGGATTTCGGCCAGCTTGCCATCACCTATTCGCAGGCGCAGTCGGCACTCGAGCGCGGCAAGCTCGGCTGGCGCAGAGTGGCCCAGCTGCCGCAGTTCATAGCCGAGGAAGTGGTCAAGCTGGAGCCCGGCCAGGTGACACCGCCAATGCGCACGCCGACCGGCTTTCACATCGTCAAGCTGGAAGGCATCCGCGGCGGCGATGTCCCGATGGTGGTCGAGCAGGTTCACGCGCGCCATGTCCTGTTGCGGCCCACAGAGGTCCAGGACGACGCGACCACGCGACAGCGCCTCGAGGAACTGCGGACCCGCATCCTCGCGGGTGAGGACTTCGCGGCGCTCGCCAGCATCACCTCGGAGGATCCTGGCTCCGCCGCCCAGGGGGGCGACCTCGGCTGGACCGCACCGGGTACCTTCGTTCCCGAGTTCGACGCGGCGTTGGGCGCGCTCCAGGAAAACGAGATCAGTGAACCGTTTCGCACCCAGTATGGCTGGCATATCGTGCAACTGCTCGGCAAGCGCTTCCATGACCAGAGCGACGAAGTGCGGCGGGAACGGGTTTTCTCGGCGCTGCGTGAGAGCAAGGCCGACGAGGAAACGGAACTCTGGCTGCGTCAGCTGCGCGACGAGGCATACGTCGAGTACCGCGGCACTTGAACGCATGCGGCCTGCCGGCCGCATGCGCGATCACGGGGGTCGGGCATGACAGTGCAGCGCCTCGTGCTGACCTCTGGCGAACCCGCGGGCGTCGGCCCCGATCTGTGTCTCGCGGTTGCAGATCGTGACTGGCCTTGCGCTCTGGTGCTGGCTGGCGACCCTGACATGCTCGAGTCCAGGGCGCGGACGCTCGGCCTCTCCGTCGCCCTCGAAAACTACGATCCGACGCTGCCGCCGCGCGCCCACCGGGCGGGACGCATCCAGGTTCTGGCACGGCAGCTGACCAGGCCCGCTGTTCCAGGTCAACTGCATCCGGATAATGCCGGCTACGTGCTCGCCCTTCTCGACGCCGCCGCCGACCGCTGCGCAACCGGCGAGTTTGCCGCGATGGTCACGGCTCCCGTGCACAAGGGAGTCATCAATGACTCGGGAATCGCGTTCTCCGGCCATACCGAGTACCTGGCCGCCAGGCTGGGCTGTGCACGACCGGTCATGCTGCTGGTCGCTGGGCAACTCCGGGTCGCGCTGGCTACGACCCACCTTCCGCTGAGCGCGGTTCCGGGGGCGATCAACCGGTCCATGCTGGTGGAGACCCTGGCCGTCCTTGACCAGGGGCTGAGATCGCGCTTCCGCCTGGCAGCACCGCGGATCCTGGTTTGCGGCCTGAATCCACACGCCGGCGAATCTGGACATCTTGGACGCGAGGAAATCGACGTAATTGCGCCGGCGATAGCCGAGGCTCGCGCGCTCGGCATCGACGCGCGGGGACCGCTGCCAGCCGATACGGCGTTTACCCGGACGTCGATTGCCAGTGGCGATGCGGTGCTGGCGATGTTCCACGACCAGGGCCTGCCCGTCATCAAGCATGCGGGGTTCGGCCATGGGGTCAACGTCACGCTGGGACTGCCGGTCGTCCGAACCTCGGTAGACCACGGCACGGCACTCGACCTGGCCGCCAGTGGGCGCGCGGACTGCGGCAGCCTGGAGGCCGCGCTGCGGCTCGCCTGCGGGATGATCTCTTGAGTCATCGCCCGCGGAAGCGATTCGGCCAGCATTTCCTGCACGACCGAACCGTAATCGGTCGCATCGTCGACGCCATCGATCCACGGCCG
This sequence comes from uncultured Gammaproteobacteria bacterium, assembly GCA_963715485.1. Lineage (GTDB taxonomy): Bacteria > Pseudomonadota > Gammaproteobacteria > Steroidobacterales > Steroidobacteraceae > SG8-30. Next base: position 1,438,583 of record OY970244.1, on the reverse strand, counting down.
GGCGAACGGTTGGTCGAAATCGGGCCGGGCCTGGGCGCCTTGACTGCGCCAGTGCTCGAGCGCACCGGGCGCATCGAGGTCATCGAGATCGACCGCGATGTGATCCCGATTCTCCGACAGCGCTGCGAGGGACTGGGCGAACTGGTCGTCCACAACGCCGACGTTCTCGAGCTGGACTTCCGACAGCTGGCCGGGGACGGTTCACCACTCAGGGTATGCGGCAACCTGCCGTATAACATCTCCACACCGCTTCTGTTCCACCTGCTGGCGTCCGCCGACAGGATTCAGGACATGCACTTCATGTTGCAGAAGGAGGTCGTTGACCGTATGGCTGCGAGGCCCGGCGGCAAGGACTACGGACGATTGACGGTCATGCTGGCGGTGGCCTGCCGCGTGGAGCGCCTGTTCAAGGTCGGGGCCGGTGCCTTTACCCCGCCACCACGGGTGGAGTCGGCGGTGGCCAGGCTGGTGCCACTCCCCGCCCCGCCCTTCCCGCTGCCCGATCGGGAACGATTTGCACGCGTCGTGGCCAGCGCATTCTCGATGCGGCGCAAGACACTGAGAAACTCCCTGCGTGGCCTGGTCGACGGGGCAGGCTTCGCAGAGACCGGAATCGACCCCGGACGCCGCGCCGAAACCCTGAGCCCGGCGGAATTTGCGGCCCTTGCGGCAACGCCGGTGCCCCGGGTGGACGTATAATTGGCCATTACGGCAGCTGCCTGCCGCGTTGACACCACGGAGTGCGCCATGGGTGTGTATTCGAAGATTCTCCTGGTCATCGACCTGACCGAGGATAGTGAGCAGATTGCCACGCGTGCGCGTGCCATCGCGGCGAGTTGCGGCGCCGAACTCTCGCTACTGCATGTGGTCGAGTACGTGCCGGTCGAGCCGATGGGGGAAACGCTGCTGCCTGCCGTACAGATAGAGGAAGAACTCGTGGCCCGGGCAAGGGAACGGCTGGCGGCGTTGGCCACCAAGCTTGGGCTCGACGGCGCGCCACGAAGCGTAGCAACGGGCAACATCAAGGCCGAGATCGTGCGTGAGGCACAGGAGCAGGGTATCGACCTGATCATCCTCGGCAGTCGCGAGCGGCATGGCCTCTCGATCCTGGTGAACTTCACCGAGGACACGGTGCTGCATGCAGCACCCTGCGACCTTCTCGCAGTGCGCCTGCGCTGAACGCAGCTGACCATTCATCGAGCCAGAGAGCGGCCAAGTCATGGATCAGACCCGCCACAACATTTCCGTCGACGTGGACACCCGCTACCTGGAGAACCAGTCGAATCCACACGAGAGCCGGTTCGTCTTTGCCTACACAATTACGATCCGAAACGAAGGCGAGGTGCCGGCACGTCTGCTCAAGCGTCACTGGCTGATCACCGACGCCAATGGCAAGGTGCAGGAGGTCCGCGGTGACGGCGTGGTCGGAGAGCAGCCTTACCTCAAGCCGGGTCAGGGTTTCCGCTATACCTCAGGCGCCATCCTGGAGACGCCGGTCGGCGCGATGGAAGGCAGCTACGAGATGCTCGGCGACGACGGCATCAGCTTTGACGCCCCGATTGCTCCCTTCACGCTGGCGATGCCGGGAACGATTCACTAAGGTGCCCGCATCCTGATGGCAGTCTATGCAGTCGGCGACATCCAGGGCTGCTACGACGAGTTGCGGAGGCTGCTGGACCGTTTGCGCTTTGATCCTGCCTGCGACCGCTTGTGGCTGACCGGGGATCTGGTCAATCGCGGACCGGACTCGCTGGGCACGCTGCGCTTCGTGCGCAAGCTCGGCGACGCGGCCATTGCCGTTCTTGGCAACCACGACCTGCATCTGCTTGCGGTCGCCACGGGCTGCAAGGACACCGCGCTCGACCGCCATGCCAGGCAGGTGCTGACGGCTCCGGATGGCGAAGAGCTACTGCAGTGGCTCGTCGCCCGCCCTTTACTGCATCGCGACCCTGGGCTCGGCTGGACCATGGTGCACGCGGGACTCGCACCTGACTGGGACCTTGACACCGCCGAGTCCTGCTCGCGCGAAGTGTCGGCCGCGCTGGCGGGCGACCCAGCCGCGGTCTTTGCCGAAATGTATGGCGACGAGCCGCGACGCTGGTCGGCCGGGCTCAACGGCGTGGACCGGCTGCGCTTCGTGATCAATTGCTGCACACGGCTGCGCTACGTCGACGCCAGCGGCAACATGCTGATGAAACTGAAAGGGCCGCCCGGCGAGGCGCCTGCCCACGCGATTCCATGGTTCCGGCATCCAGGACGGGCCAGCCGCGGCGAAAGAATCGTGTTTGGCCACTGGTCCACGCTTGGCTACTTTCGCGAGGACGGTGTCATGTGCCTTGATGCTGGCTGTGTCTGGGGCGGGCACCTGTGTGCGTCGCGACTCGATCGGGAAGAGCAGCCGGTAATGCTCGATTGCACAGGGCATCGCCGGCCCGGCAGGGATTGATCAGCGCGTCGGCGAGGCTGCGTCCGCTGGCTGCAGGCCGACCAGGACCTCGTATTCCAGTTTGAAAGAACTGCCCGATAGCTGGTGCGGGACGCAGTTGATGTCGCCGCCGAGATTGCGGGTCGTGAACCGGGGGAGCACTCGGTCCCGGAACTGCTCGATCAGTTCGCAGTCGCCAATTTCCAGGTCACGAGGATTGCGCCGGCTCAGGGATACCTCCCGCCAGCGCGCGAGCGTCGGATCGCCCGCTTCCCGGCTGCCCACGGAGGGAATCTCCGCGGCGAAGAACACGATGCTGACACGAGGGAATTCCGTTACCTGGCCGGGACCCGCTGCGCAGGACCGGGTAGTCACCTTGAAATCCGCGCGGGCTCCGCCCGCCTGCAGTAGCAGCCGGACCTTGTCCCTGAGCCCCTCGCAGGAGTAGCGGGTAGTGAAACCCATGTAGACAAATTCAATATCGTGGCGCTTCCACGCTGCGGCGACTTCGGCCCCGGCTGCCTGCCCGGGCCGGGGCGTCAGCAACAGCATCGAAACCAGCGCCATGAATGACCAAGACTTCACCCGGCAATCCTCCCGGAACGGACCACAGCTGGAGAAAGGAACGAGCGTGCATCCGGTCAGACCGCCATGTCCCCAGCAGGTTCCGCGACACGGCCGCGCGCCCGGCAGCCAGGTTCATCCTGGCGGCTATAATGCCCGCAGGGGCTGCCAGGGAAACGGTAATGACGGTCATGCACTTCGAACAGGAAGGACGACGCCTGCTCGCCGACCTGGCAGATCCATTGCCCATTGCCATCCCGCTGGACTTCAACGGGCCGCAGCCGGCGTTCTACCAGTCGGCCCCGGCCAGCGCCCATCCCCTTCGAACGACGGCATTCGTCGGCGACACTCGCGAGGGTGGCGGTTGCAACTGCGAGCAGGTCACCCTGGCTCCGCACTGCAATGGCACCCATACCGAGTGCGTCGGCCACGTTACCGATGACCGGATCTGTGTTTCCGAGACCCTGCGCGGTGGCATGTTCCTTGCGGTGGTATTGTCCATTAGTCCGGCGCAGGCCGCGTCGAGCAACGAGGGTTCCGACCCGCCGCCCCAGCCAGGCGATCAGCTCATCACCTCCGCGGCCATTGCCGCGGGACTGGCCGCTCACGAGGCGGGTGGCCTGTCGCCATGCGCGATGGTGATTCGCACCCTGCCAAACAGCGTCGAGCGCATGTCGCACCGCTATGTAGGATCCTCCCCGGCCCCATTCCTCACGCGCGAAGCGGCGGAACTGTTGGTAGACCAAGGCGTGGAACATCTGGTCCTCGACGTCCCTTCAGTCGATCGCGCCGAGGACCACGGACGCCTGACGGCACATCGGGTCTTCTTCGGCCTGCCTCCGGGCAGCCGGCGGGCCTCGGAAGCGCGCCGGCCACACGCCAGCATCACGGAACTGGCATTTGTCGCGCCCACCATTCGCGATGGCTGGTATCTGCTGGACCTGCAGATTCCGGCATTTCTGTCGGACGCGGCGCCCAGCAGGCCGATCCTGTACCCGGTGAGGTTCGCGTGAACGGAGACCAAGGCCTGGAAGCCGCCCGCGCACTCGATGAAGCCGACCCGATGTCGGGCTGGCGCAGGGAATTCCACTTCCCGGATGGTCCGGGTGACCGGGCGGTGGCCTACCTGTGCGGCAACTCGCTTGGACTCCAGCCGCGGGGCGTGGTCGCCGAAGTCTCGCGGGTCCTGGCTGACTGGCAGCGCCTCGCGGTACTAGGGCACCACGGCGGCAGCGCCCACTGGCTGACCTACCAGGACAGCCTCGCGCCGCCACTCGGCCGCCTCGTTGGCGCGGCGCCCGCAGAGGTCACGGCGATGGCCTCGTTGACGATCAACCTGCATCTGTTGATGGCCAGCTTTTACCGACCTGCGCGGAAGCGCTGCGCGATCCTGATCGAGGCGGGCGCGTTTCCCTCCGACCGCTACGCGATGTCGGCACAGTTGCGCCACCATGGACGGGACGCGGCCGAGGCGCTGGTGCAGATTGCGCCGCGCGAGGGAGAATCGATCCTGCGCGAGGAAGACATCGAAGCGGCGATTCGCCGCGAAGGCGACAGGCTTTCACTGGTGCTGCTGCCGGGCGTGCAGTACCTGACGGGTCAGTGCCTGGACATGGCCCGGCTCGCAAGGGCGACACACGAGGCAGGCGCCATGTTCGGACTCGACCTGGCGCATGCCGTCGGCAACGTGCCGCTGGCGCTGCACGACTGGGACGTCGACTTCGCGGTGTGGTGCTCGTACAAGTACCTGAACGGCGGCCCGGGGGCAACGGCCGGCCTGTTTGTCCACGCGCGCCACCACGATACCGACCTGCCCCGCCTGGCTGGTTGGTATGGCAACGAACTGAAGACGCGGTTCAACTTCGAGGAGCGCTTTGTCCCCGAGCGTGGCGCCGCCGGGTGGCAGGTATCGAACGGCCCGATCCTCGGCATGGCGCCGCTCAGGGCCTCGCTCGACCAGTTCGACGCCGCTGGACTGGATGCACTGGTCGCTCGCTCAAGGCGCCTGACGGCCTATCTCGAGTCGCTCCTCGACGCCCACCTTGGCAAGGAGCTCGAGATCATCACGCCCCGCGCAACCGGGGCCCGCGGCGCCCAGCTGTCGTTGCGGGCGCGCCGCGGCCGCGATGCGGGCCGGGCTCTGTTCGCCCGGCTCATGGCCGCCGGTGTCATCTGTGACTGGCGGGAGCCGGACATCATCAGGCTCGCGCCCGCTCCACTCTACAATTCCTTCGAGGACTGCTGGCGCTGTATCGAGGCGTTACGTCAACCCTGAGCCGCGACGCGCGTCAAGGTGACGAAACTGTAATCGTGCTCGTTGCGCCCATCGGCCGCATGGCGTTCTTCCGAGGCGACCTGCCATCCGGACCAGTCCACACCGTGGAGATACGTATCGCCTTCCGGATGGGCGTGCACGCGGGTCAATTCGATCCGCTCGAGCCAGGGCCAGCACAGCGCGTAAATCTCGGCGCCGCCGATGACCATCATCTCCGCCGCACCGGCAGCCGCGTCGAGCGCAGCGGCAAGGGAATGGACCGCAGTGCAGCCCTGCGCAGACCAGCCAGGATCGCGGGTGATGACGATGTTGGTCCGGTCGGGCAGCGGGCGCCCCAGTGATTCGAAGGTGCGGCGGCCCATCAGCACTGGCTTGCCGATGGTGATGGATTTGAAGTGGCGCAGATCCCCCGACAGCCGCCAGGGCAAGCGGTTGTCCCGGCCGATCAGGCCGTTCTCCGCCATTGCGACAACCGCGACCAGCCGCGGCGTTGCAGTCCCGCTCATGCACCGATTATGCATGCCGCCGGAACCAGCCCGTCAGCGAAAATCGTCACCATCCCAGTCAGTGTTTGCTGGCGGAGCGGCCGTGCGCATGCCGTTCGGTCTTGCCGCGCTTGCCCGCGGCCTTCGCCTTGCCCGCGCCCGAACGTTTCCGTGTGGGCTTCGGTCCGGTCAGCATGGTTTCGCGACAGCCCTGCGCACCGCAGTGGCAGGCGAAGATCTCGTCGATTTCGGGCGGATCGCCCGGCTCGCGCTGGATCTGGTAGTCATAGGACAGCTCTTCGCCCGGCTGTATCGTCCTGATCGCCTCGATGAAGATCCGCCTCTTTTCCGTGACCGTCTCGCAATTCGGGTCGCAGGAGTGGTTGATATAACGCGCCGCATTGCCGTCGACGCCGGCGTCGATGACCGTGCGCGCGTCGACGATGAACAGGAAGGTGTGATTGTCGTCGGCAGGCCGGTCCTCGTAGCGACGATCCGCTTCGGCGTGGGTCACGCGCTCTCCGACGTACTCGATGACCCGGGTTCCCTTGCGGATGCGCCGTGCTGCGAACACCCCGCGCCCGTGTATCTTCGATTGCCGCACCCGGTATAACGGCGGCCGGCGGCCGCTTGCAGATTTCATCGCGAGTCCTCTCCTGGTTTTCGTTTGGCTAGATAGCCACGCGCGCCTTGATGGCAGGGTGGTGTTCGTATCCGGCGACTTCGATGTCATCGAACTCGTAGTCGAACAACGACGCCGGACGGCGGCGCAGCACGAGTCGTGGCAGTGCGTGCGGCTGGCGTGACAACTGCAGCCGGGCCTGCTCGAGATGATTCAGGTACAGGTGGCAGTCGCCGCCGGTCCAGATGAATTCGCCGGGCGCCAGATCGCATTGCTGGGCCAACATGTGGGTGAGCAGCGCATACGAGGCGACATTGAACGGCACGCCGAGGAAGATGTCCGCGCTGCGCTGATAGAGGTGGCAGGACAGCCTGCCGTCTGCCACGTAAAACTGAAAGAAGGCATGACAGGGCGCGAGTGCCATCTGCCCGAGCTCGCCAACGTTCCAGGCACTGACGATGATGCGACGTGAGTCGGGGTCGGACCGCAACTGCTCGACGACCCGCGCCATCTGGTCGATGGAGCGACCGTCGGGCGTTCCCCAGGAGCGCCACTGCCTGCCGTAGACCGGGCCAAGCTCACCCTGCTCGTCCGCCCACTCGTCCCAGATGGTAACGCCGCGCTCCTGCAGCCAGCGGACGTTGGTCTCGCCACGCAGGAACCACAGCAGCTCGTAAAAGATGGACTTGGTATGGACCCTCTTGGTGGTCACCAGCGGAAACCCTAGGGCGAGGTCGAAGCGCATCTGATGGCCGAAGACGGACAGCGTCCCGGTGCCGGTCCGGTCGGTCTTGCGGGCGCCATGCTCGAGCACATGACGCATCATGTCGAGGTATTGGCGCATCAGACGTAGTTCCCCGAGGGACGACCCGTCCTCGCTGCCCAGCCGAGCATCGCCAGGCCGACGACGATCATGGGCAGGGACAGCACCTGGCCCATCGTGACCCAGCCGAAGGCCAGGTAACCGATATCCGCATCTGGCAGGCGCACGAACTCGATCAGGAAACGAAAGCTCCCGTAGATGACGAGGAACAGTCCCGACGGCGCCAACTGCAACCGCCTCTTCGACGTGAACCACCACAGGATCAGGAACAGCACGAGGCCCTCAAGCAAGGCCTCGTAGAGCTGAGACGGGTGGCGGACCTGGCCGTTGACCAGGAAGCCCCAGGGTACCTCGGTCGTTTTTCCCCACAGTTCGCCGTTGATGAAATTGCCGATCCGGCCTGCACCGAGGCCAATCGCCGGCAGCGGCGCAGTAAAGTCAAAGACGTCGAGGATGCTCCGCCCCCGCCGGCGGGCGAAGATGGAAATTGCGATCAGCACGCCGATCAGCCCGCCGTGGAACGACATGCCGCCCTGCCAGACCTTGAAGATCGACAGCGGGTTTGCAAGCACCGAGTCGAAGCCGTAGAACAGGATCCAGCCGAGGCGGCCGCCCGCGATCACGCCGAGGGCCGCGAAAAAGATCAGATCGTCGACGTCATTTGCCGTCCAGGTCGATTCAGGCATTGCCGCGCGCCGCCGCGCGATCCACCAGCCGCCCAGGAAGCCGAGGACGTACATCAGCCCGTACCAGTGAATGCGCACGGGCCCCAGGGCCAAGGCGATGGGGTCGATGTCAGGGTAGACGAACATGGGGCGCGATTCTATCAAGCGCGAGGCTATCCCGCTTCCTGCGGGAAGCCGTTCATCGGGCGCGGAAGGCGTTTGCCAGCAGGGAGCGCCTGGTGATCAATCCCCGGTGATCCTGCAGATCAGCGTCTTCAGGTAGCGTGTCTCGGCAATCGCCGGGTGGACCGGATGATCCGGCGCCTGGCCGCGAAATTCCACGACCTGTGCAAGTCGATCGAGATGCCGCGCCGACCGCTGTACCGCGTCGGTCAATTCCTCCGCGGCCAGATGATAGGAGCAGGAGCAGGTCACCAGGAAGCCGTCACGAGCGACCAACCGCATCGCCTGCTGGTTGAGCTTGCGATATGCGGCCAGTCCCTTGGCGTGGTCTTTCTTCCGCTTGATGAAGGCGGGAGGATCGATTACGACGACGTCGAAGCGTTCCTTCTCTGCCGCAAGGGCAGCCAGCGTGTCGAAACCGTCTCCCTTGCGGGTATTCACCGCGAGCCCGCTGGCGGCAGCGCTGGCTTCGGCTGCAGCGAGCGCTGCCGACGACGAATCGACACAGAGCACCTCGGAAGCGCCGGCGCGGGCCGCCTGCAGGCCAAAGCTGCCGGCATAGCTGAATACGTCGAGGACGCGCGAGCCGGTGGCGAGCCGTGCCACCGCCGCCCGGTTGTCCCGCTGGTCGAAGAACCAGCCGGTCTTCTGCCCGGCGGCCAGCGGAACGCGAAATGTCACGCCTCCCTCCAGGACATCGACCTGTTCGGGGACGGTACCGACAGCCGTCTCGACGTAGGACGCAAGTCCCTCCAGGCCGCGCGACGCTGAGTCGTTCTTCCAGAGCACATTGGCCGGCCTTACCACGCGCTCGAGCGCGTCGAGGATCTCGGTCTTCATCGCTTCCATGCCGGCCGTGCCGACCTGCACCACGCAGGTATCCCCGTAGCGGTCGACGATCAGGCCCGGCAAGAGGTCCGACTCGCCGAAGACCAGGCGGTAGAACGGCTGGGAATAGAGACGCTCGCGCAGCGACAGCGCGACCTTCAGACGGTGTGCCAGAAGCGGTCGGCCGGGCGGATGGGCCGGATCGCGACCCAGCAGTCGGGCCGCAATCAGTGTCTGCGGGTTCACATAGGCATAACCCAGGAAGCGATCGCGACTGCAGCGGACCTGCACACATTGTCCCGGCTTGAAGGCAGTCAGCGGCGTGGCCGCGACGTCGACCTCGTTGGAGAAGATCCACAGGTGGCCTGCCTGGAGACGGCGCTCTTCATGGGGTTTCAGGCGCAGCAGTGGCAGGTCGGGCGCGGGCAGGCGGTCGGTGTCGGGTTGCAGTTCGGTCACTGGATGCTCCTCGGGCGAGCCACTCGGCCGCGGGACGCGGCGCGTCCGCGGCTGCGCCAGGCGCATCCGGGTGGGCTGCTATAGTTCGCACATTCTATCGTGAATGGCGCTCCACCATGACCGTGACCCACCCTGCCGCGGCGGCCAACCGCCTCGCCGCGGAAACCAGCCCGTATCTGCTGCAGCACGCCCACAACCCGGTCGACTGGCACCCGTGGGGCGAGGAGGCGCTTGGCCGTGCGCGCGAAGAAGACAAGCCGATCCTGCTGTCCATCGGTTACTCGGCGTGTCACTGGTGCCACGTCATGGCGCACGAGTCCTTCGAGGACCCGGTCACGGCCGAGGTCATGAACCGCCTGTTCGTCAACGTCAAGCTCGACCGGGAGGAGCGGCCCGACCTCGACAAGGTCTACCAGGTCGCGCACCAGGTGCTGACCCAGCGCGGCGGCGGCTGGCCGCTGACCATGTTCCTGACACCCGACGACCTGACGCCCTTCTTCGCCGGGACCTACTTCCCGAAGGAACCACGTTACGGCATGCCTGGCTTTGCCGACGTCCTCGAGCGCGTGGCCGGCTACTACCGCGAACACCGTGACGAGATCACCCGCCAGAACAAGTCCCTGCACGAGGTCTTCGCCGACCTGGTGCCACCCGCCAGCGGCGACCAATCGTTGACCTTAGCCCCGATCGAGGCGGCGCGCCGCCAGCTGGAATCGAACTTCGACGACAAGTTTGGCGGCTTCGGTGACGCGCCCAAGTTCCCGCATCCAGCCAGCATCGAGCGCCTGCTACGCGACTGGCAGGCTACCGCCTCGACAACCGAGCCGGACCTGAAGGCGCTGTACATGGCGTCCCTGACCCTGAAGCGCATGGCCGAGGGCGGGCTCTACGACCAGCTCGGCGGCGGCTTTTCCCGCTACTCAGTCGACCCCTACTGGATGATCCCGCACTTCGAGAAGATGCTCTATGACAACGGCCCGCTGCTGGCCCTCGCCGCGCAGGCGGCCATCGCGACCGGTGATGATTTCTTTCGTCGCGTCGCGACCGAGACCGCCGAATGGGCCATCCGCGACATGCGTGCGCCCGAGGGTGGCTTCTACTCGACGCTGGACGCCGATTCCGAGGGCCACGAGGGCCGCTTTTACGTCTGGGACCGCCAGGAGGTCGAAGCGCTGCTCACCCCCGGTGAGTATGCGGCCTTCGCGCGACGCTACGGGCTCGACCGCGAGGCCAACTTCGAGGGCAGCTGGCACCTGCATTGCTTTGTCAGCATCGAGCAGGTCGCCGAGGAGCAGGGCCTGACCCCGGCCGCGATCGCAGAGATCATCGACGTCGCGCGAGAGAAGCTGTTGTCGGTGCGCAACCGGCGCATCTGGCCTGGCCGCGACGACAAGATCCTCACCGGCTGGAACGGGCTGATGATCCGGGGCCTCGCCATCGCGGCACGTGCGCTGGACCGACCGGATTTCGCTGCGGCGGCGACCGATGCCGTGGATTTCCTGCGCGCGCACTGCATGGCAGACGGCGAGCTGCAGGCAAGCTGGAAGGACGGCCGTGCGCGCTTTCCCGCCTATCTCGACGACTATGCTTTCCTGCTCGACGGCCTGCTGGAACTGCTGCAGGCGCGCTGGCGTGCCAGGGACCTGGATCTCGCCCGGACACTTGCCGAAGCGCTGCTGCTGCGCTTCCAGGACCACGAGCACGGCGGCTTCTGGTTCACGGCGGAGGGCAAGGACCCACCGCTCTACCGGCCCAAGGGCTTCGCCGACGAGGCTACGCCATCCGGCAACGGCGTCGCCGCATTTGCGCTCGCGCGCTTGGGCTGGCTGCTCGGCGAGAGCCGCTACCTGGAGGCTGCGGAACGGACGCTGCGCGCGGGCTGGGCATCGGTCGGCCGCGCGCCCCAGGCACACACCATGATGCTAACCGCGCTGGAGGAGTACCTGGATCCGCCGCAGCTGGTCATCCTGCGCGGTCAGGCAGAGGAAGTTGCCGCCTGGTCGACGGCCCTGGCACCGCTCTATGCTCCGCGACGCATGGTCTTCGCGATCCCCGCCAGTGAGACCGCTCTGCCCGAGGCGCTGGCGGGCAAGGCGTCGCGCAGGACGACAGTCGCCTATCTTTGCGAAGGGCCGCAGTGCTCCGAGCCAATCGACGAGCTGCCGCGACTGCTGCGGCTGCTACGCGACGGTGTCCTCACCCGTGATCGGTGAATGCCAGCCCGGACTCTTGGCGTCCTTCCAGGCCCCTCTACGGTCCTCTCACCAGGCAACGAGCGTCAGAACCCCGAGCAGGGCAAATAGCCCCGCGGCGATCCAGCGCATGGCCTTCATGTTCACCCGGTGGGCCAGTTTCTCGCCCATCCAGACCGCCGGCGCATTGGCAATCATCATGCCGAGGGTGGTGCCGAGCACGACGGCCACGAGCGAATCGTAGCGCGCAGCCAGCGCAATCGTTGCCAACTGGGTCTTGTCACCCATCTCCACCAGGAAGAATGCGACCAGGGTGGTGACGAACACGCCCGCGGCCGGCATGGTCGGACTGTCTTCCAGCTTGTCGGGCACGAGCGCCCACAGGCCGAAGGCGAAGAATGACAGGGCTACGATCCATTTCAGCGCCTGCGGCGAAACCAGGGTCGCGAGCCATGCGCCGACCGATCCTGCGAGGAAGTGATTGGCCAGCGTAGCCAGGAGGATGCCGAGCACGATCGGCCAGGGACGCTTGAACTTTGCGGCCAGTACGAATGAAAGCAACTGGGTCTTGTCACCCATCTCGGCAACGGCGACGATCGCGGTAGATGTCAACAAGGCTTCCAATGGACCTCCCCGGCAGGCAGCGTATTGTAAGCGCAGGAGCGGGAGCTTGATTCGCGTCCTCCCGACCGCCGGAGACGTGCGTTCAGCAGCCGCACGGCTTGCCGGCGTCGCCCGCGAGACCCCGCTCCTGGCGGGTACGCTGCTAGACGAATTGACCGGGGGTCGGATACTGCTCAAGCTCGAACCGCTGCAGCACACCGGTTCCTTCAAGGTCCGCGGCGCCTACAACCGTCTCGTCCAACTCTCTCCCGCCGAACGAGCCGCGGGCGTGGTGGCCTTCTCGTCGGGAAACCATGCCCAGGGCGTGGCCTGGGCCGCGAGACGTCTTGGCATTGCCGCGGCCATCGTCATGCCGACGGACGCGCCTCGAGCCAAGATCGGCAACACCCGTGCGCTCGGCGCCGAGGTTGTCCTCTACGATCGCGAGCGTGAGAGTCGTGAGGACATCGCCTTGAGGATGGCCAGCGAACGGGGCGCGACGCTGGTGCCATCATATGACGATCCTCACATCATCGCGGGCCAGGGCACCGTCGGACTGGAACTGATGACCCAGGCGGCGGCGGCCGGGAACCTTCCGGATGACGTGGTGGTCTGCTGCAGCGGCGGCGGCCTGGTCAGCGGCTGCGCGCTGGCAGTGAAAGATCTCTCCCCCACTGCACGCGTGTTCTCGGCCGAACCCGAGGCGTTCGACGACACGCGGCGCTCGCTTGAGGCCGGCGAGCGTGTGCGCAATCCTCCAGGGAAGCGCTCGATCTGCGACGCGTTGCAGGCACCGACCCCCGGGGTGCTGACTTTTGCGCTGATGCAGCGGCTGCTGGCCGGCGGACTGGCAGTGAGCGACGACGAGGTGCGCCACGCCATGGCCTGGGCTTTCCAGCACCTCAAGCTGGTAGTCGAACCGGGCGGCGCGGTCGCGCTGGCCGCCCTGCTGTCCGGCAAGCTGGAGACGCACAGCCGAACGGTCGCCGTGATCGTATCGGGCGGCAACGTCGATGCGGAGGTTTTCTGCGAGGCGCTGGCGCCGGCCGCCGGCTGAATCAACGCCAGTTGTCGGCAACCCACTGCGTTGGCAGGACCCGCCGGTACCACTTGCCGCTGATTCCCGCGATGGCGTCGGGTGGGTTCGGCTTGCCGTGGAAGGCGACGATCCTCGCCCCGGGCGGCACCGCCGGTGGCAAGAACCAGCCGAGGATTCCCTTGCGCACGCAATGCCGCTTGAAGCTGACACACCAGCCTTCCGGCCAGTACCTGAGCCTGCCCTGGCGGGCCAGGAAACCAGTGACGAATTCCTGCTCGTTGCGTACCGACTTGAGGGCCTGTTCCTGGTGGTCGCGCAGGTAGTCCAGCAGGTCGCGGTGCGCGCCAGCGGTGTAGCGGTAGACCGAGGTGTTGCCGGTCTCGTCCTGCTTGTCCCACTCCTTGATGACCAGGAACTCTCCCTCCTGCTCGAAGAAGCAGTCGATGTTATCCACGATGACCACGTCGAGGTCGATGAACAGCGTCGGACCCGTCAGATCGTAGAGGGGATTCGCGAAACTAGTCACCTTCAGCCAGCCGTGACCCTTGGTCCAGGCCTTGCGTTGGTCGAACTCGGGAATACCGATCCCGGGCAGATCATGGACCTCGATGTCGGGCTCGATGCCGGCACGGTCGTCGGTCAGGCACACGAATCGGTGTGGCCTGCTCAGGTTGCGGGCCACCATGGAACGCAGCTTGTTGACGTATTCGGGACCGTACTTGGTGCCCCACTTGATGCACAGGACGTTGACGCTCTGCATGGATGCCCCTTGCGCAGCCGGCCGCGCATTCAGAATTCGTAACCCGCCAGAAAGTGGAAACGTTCCAGGCCCGCGGCCACCATCGCGTGATGACCCGCGGTCCACTCCACCTCGTCGCGGGCCCGGCGGGGCGACTCGAAGACACGCGCGGCAGCGGCAGTGACCCAATCCGCGGGCGCGTCCACTTCGAGGAATCCAGCCAGTCGGGCAAGCCAGGCGGCCGGCTCCGCGATGAATTCCTCGTGGCGGAACATTATCGACTCTCCCGGTCCGGCTCGCTCGAGTGCGTTGGCCACGCCCGCGGCGAAGACGAAGTAAAGTTCAATCGCCGCTTCGATGTCCAGGCGCTTGCGCGAGGCGATGCGCGCGATGTTGTCGTAGGGATTCCGGGTGTTGACGACCAGGCGCAAGGGCATGCGGAGAAGCGTGCGCAGCCGGTCGAGCAGCACAGGATCTGCCTGCAGCCGGCGCGCACTGCGGCCACCCTTCTTGTCGCCGATGACCCGTAGCCGGCGGTAGCGGCCCTGCCACTGGCCGGGCACCGAATAGTCGTAGCCCCACCAGCGGAAGTCGCCATCGGCAAACCGCCACTCGGCCTGCATCAACTTCTCGAACAATGCGTCCCTCGAGGCGCATGATCCGAGCAGCCCGAGCGCATCGGCTTCATGCGCGATGACGAGCTCCGGGTGGGAGTTGAGCAGCGACCCGATGAGCGAATGGCCACTGTAGGGGAAGCCCACGAACTGGCAGTAGCGCTCGACGTCGGCGAAATCCCTGCGACAGGACCGGCTGAAGCGTCTCGCCTGCCAGTATCGTCGCAGGGAAGGAAACTTGTTGTCTGGGTTGCGACGGAGCATCGTCGGGGGCTGCGCGGAGATCCGGACCATTTGGCTATCAGGCCGCGCATTCATAACACAATTGCCGGGCGCGCTCCTGTCCCGCTGGCAGCTTGCCGCAGCGCCCTGGGCCCGGATCGGCACCGGCGCGGCGCTCCCAGGCCAGGCGGGCGGCGCTCACGGCGGTACCCATTCGTCCGACAGCAGCCCGAGCAGCACCGAATCCTGGATTTCGCCGGCCACGTGGTAGCGTGCACGCAGCAATCCTTCGCGCCTGAATCCGAGCCGCTCGAGTACGCGTAGCGAAGCCGCATTGCGGGGATCGACATCGGCCTCCAGGCGATGGAGACCGAGGGCCTGGAAGGCGTAGGTGGCTATTCGCGCGACCGTTGCCGATCCCCATCCCTGCCCCCACCACCGCGAGCCGAGTGCGAAGCCGATCTCCGCGCGCCGATGGTCTCGATCGATCCTGAACAGGGTCGTCGTCCCCATCAGCTCGCCCGTTGCCGCAAGCGTCACGCCCCACTGATAGAACGCGTCCTCGCGCCAGCCCTTGTCAATCTCGCCGAGCAGCGCGCGTGCTTCGCTCAGGTCGGCGAAGGGTCCGCGGCTCCAGTAACGCATCACCTCCGGGTCGGAAAAGATCTCGAACAGGCGCTGGATATCGTCTGCGGCCAGCTGCCGCAGGATGACGCCGTTGCCGGCCAGGGTCGGCAGACCATTGCTCACTTGACCGGATCCCGTTCAGTCACGGGCCTTCACCGTCCGGTACTTCGCCAGCCCCTCTGCGTTCGTGTCGTAGCGCGGCAGCGAATCGCCCACCACGGCCCAGTTCACGTGCTGGTCGTAGAAGCAGTGCAGTTGCGGCTCGCGGTCGATGCTGGAACGCAAGGAGCTGCGGGTAACGTGCATCTCCCCGGGACAGAGCGTCGAGGAGAAGAACAACGTCGTGCCGCACGCCGAGCAGAAGCCGCGTCGGCTCTGCTCCGTCGACTGGTACCACTTCAGGAAATCCTCACCCGCAACGACCCGGAAGCGTTCCGACGCGATACCCACCCAGCTTACGAACGCCGCACCGTGCGCCTCGCGACACCAATGGCAATGGCAGTGCGCAAAGAACAGTGTCGGCGGGCCGGCCTCGTAACGTAACTGGCCACACAGGCAACGACCTTGGTATGCGTCCATGTTCCGAGCCTCGTGATGCTGCCGGAATCAGCTGCGCTTCCTACCGAGGTGCATCGAGCCGCGCGATCGCCGACATCTTGATGCTGCCCAGATAGAGCGTGCCAGCATGCTCATTGACGCTGGTCACGTCAGTGTACCGCCCGGAATGGTCCCGGATGCTGTATCGGGGTTCTCCGTCGAGACCGAGACCCGCGATCCACCCGAGTGGTGGCGGAATGACCTGGACCCAGGATTCCGGCAGCCGCAGCAACAATTTCCTCAGGGCCGGGTGCGGTGCCAGCCAGTCGAATGCGGCGGAGCGGGTCGAGGGTAGCGCTACCCAGAAGAGGTCGCGGCCATTGAAGGACAGGTTGTCGGGGTGACCAGGAAGCCGGTCGGCAAACACGTCGCGCGTTCCGGCTGCGGGACCCTTGAGCCACAGGCGCGTGATCCGCGCCGCCATGGTCTCATTGACGAGCACGAACCTGTCGTCAGGCCCGACGGCTACGCCGTTGGCGAAGCGCAGGCCGTCGAGCCCGACACGCGTTTCGCGGGTCACTGGATCGAAACTCAGCAACTGCCCGGTGGCGCGGCCTTCCCAGAAATCGAGGATCCAGCGGCGCTGGTCGGAGCGCTGGCTGGCGTTGCTGAACCAGATGGTTCCGTCCGCCGCGATGTCGAGGTCGTCGGGAAACATCAGTTTCTGGCCATTGACGCTGTCCGTAAGGACCGTGACGATACCGGCGGGGTCGACCGACAGCAGGCCCCTGAAGGCGTCCGCCACAATCAGGTCGCCGTCGGCATCGAACTGCATGCCTAGCGGGCGACCTTGAGTATCCGCAAAGAGCTCGGGCAGGGACTCCCCCGCCGCGAATCGCAGGATGCGGCCATCCTGAAGGCCCGAATACAGCATGCCGTCCGGCCCCAGCGCGACGTCCTCCGGGCCGGGTCCGAGCTCCCAGGCTTCGAAGCCGGCCTGTTCGAAGTTGCCGCTGTCGGCGAAAGCCCCGGTCAACCCGCGATCGCCATCCGGCGTCCAGGCAACCGGGTCAACCGGAACCGGCCAGCAGCAAAGGTAGGCGGCCAGCAGCAGGATTGCGCTGCCGCCGAACCAGAACACAGGAGGCAGGGCCTTCACGGCATCACGCCTGGTGCGCCTGCCCCACGGTAGCTTTTCGTCGCGCACGATGCATGCCTGGCTTCACCCGGCCGCGGCCGCGCGCGGCGAGCGCGACCGCACAGGCCTCACGCACCCAGTTGCGCAACACTTCCGGGTCCTCAAGTACGTCAGCCGGCACCTGCCAATAGCCCATCACCCGGTCTGGCTTGTCCGGAAATGGTACGAATGGCCGACTTCCGGCTTCCTCGTAGCGCGAGCGGTTTGCGTCGCCAACCTTGAAGTACAGCTGGTCATCGCTCACCAGCCCGAAGAACAGCCCGTCGAGATACAGCCCCGCTCCGCCGAACATGCGTCGGGATACGACCCTTCCGGAGTTCCGGAGCTGCTCGAGCACGAAGTCCAGAAAGTCCCGCGACACCGCCATGTGAAAACTCCCGGCAAGATGACCGCCAGGTCCCAAACTCCGGACATCTGCGCCGGGACAGACCTTGCGCCTCAGGGCGTGAAGGCGTACTCGAGCTTGATGCCGTCGGGATCGGCAAAGAATACTGCATAGTAACCGGTCCCGTAGGACGGGTACTCAGCCGGTGCATCGAGCACCCGGACACCGAGTGCGACCAGCTGTTCATACACGCGATCCACGTCCCGGCGTCCCGGCGCCTCGAAAGCAAGGTGATGAAGGCCGGGCGCATAGCGATCGTGCGGCCGCGAGTGTCGCGCAGCCTGCAGGCCTATTTCCATCGAATCACCGGACCAGATGGGCCCTTCCGGTACGTCCGGCTGCCGCTTGAAGCCCATCAGCGGCAGGATCGCATCGTAGAATGCCGCGGCGACGACCAGGTCGCCGACCGTAAGGTCCAGATGATGCACGCGCCCGCGTGCGCCGATCTGGCTCGCGCGGCCCAGCGTCGCGTGAATCTTCTCGCGCAGCGCGCCGTGGTCCGCGATATCGAACCTGGGGGCCGCTGACCAGTCCAGTGCCCATGGCTGCAGTTCGCGCTGTCCCGCAGGCTCAAACGCATAGCGCGGAATGACATGCGCGTGCAGCGCCGGCTCGACGTTGCCGAAGATCGCGTAATTGATGCGCAGCGCTCCGGTTGCTGCGAGCACGGCATCACCCAGGGCCGCCACGTCGGACAGGAAGCGGGACCGGGTTGTGCCATCGAGATCGTTCAGATTGCCTACAACCGGATCAGGCAACAGCAGGCAATAGCCAGGCAGGATCTGTGGATCCCCCATCACCGCCCAGCCGGATGCAAGCCGCGCGACGAAGGTCGGTTCCACTCCAGTCCGCAGGGCGTCCACGCGTCGATGAATGGCAGTCGTCATGCCCATGATTCACGGCTAATGAAAATCACCAACATCATGGCACGATCCCCAGTGCTTGAAGGCGCCCGGCGGTCGAGTCGTAGTCGTAATGATGTATGGCCTGCCAGCCGCGCTGTCGCGCGGTGTCGACGTTGGGCAACAGGTCGTCGATGAAGACCGTGCGGGACGGCACCAGCCCGAACAACTCCTCGGCCTTGCGATAGATCGCCGGGTCCGGCTTGCAGGCACGGGCCTGGAACGACGGCAGCGCGCCATGCCCGATGCTCGCGACGTCGATCTCCTGCAGCAGAAAATCCCAGTGCATGTCACCGATGTTGGACAGCAGGTAGACCCGTCTCCGTTGTGCCAGGCGGCGCGCGAGCCCGATCATCTCCTGCTGGGGCACAAACATGCCCAGCCAGTGTTCACGCAGCTCGCCGATGGTCATCGTCCCGTCTCCAAGCGCCGCGATACGCCGGAGCAGCTCCTCGCCATCGAAGTCGCCACGCTCGTAGGCGACGAGGTCGACCTGTTCAAGCAGGCCGTCGATCCGTTCAGCACCGAGTCCATGGCTCGCCAGAAAGCCGAGGAAGCGCGAAAATTCGAGCTGGACCAGAACGCGGCCAATGTCGAAGACGACCGTATCGATAGTCGGCATGCTGGTCCCTGTGCCGGGAACTCGCTCCTCGCCAGCGCCGCCAAGGCAGCAAGTGCTGGGCCCCGCCGAGCCAGGAATGTCCCGCTGACGAAGCGCAATTGTCTCAGCCGTTTGCGGCGAGCGCCACCGCTACGGTCTCGTCATCGTCCAGGCAAGCAGCTGTCGACTCTGCCTCAGCCAGGGTCATGAAACTGCGCCCGCCGACTGGATTGGAGAAAGGATGGTCGATCCGGCAGTGACCGCCGCGGCTTTCCCGGCGCCAGAGTGCGGCCACGCCTATCAGCAATCCGGCGGTGGCTGCGTTGTTGGCAGGACCGGGACCGCATTCCCTGCGGATGGCTTCAAATGCTGCGACTGCTGCTCGAAGACCCGCCGCATCGCGCTCGACGCCGACTTCGCGGTCCATGATCCCGCGGATCCGTCGAACCAACGACCACTCCTGAACCTCCACTGGCTTCCCGACAGCACCGCTGGCACTTTGCTGGCCGTGGCCGCCCTGATCCTGCCCGCTGATGTCCCTGGCGGCACGCATCCCGAAGACGGCTGCCTCCAGCAACGAATTGCTGGCGAGCCGGTTGGCACCGTGCAGCCCGGTGCAGGCCACCTCGCCGACCGCCCAAAGACCGGTCAGCGAACTCCGCCCCCGCAGGTCTACCGCGACACCTCCCATGTGATAGTGGGCTGCCGGCGCGACCGGGATCAGGTCGCGGGCTGGGTCGATGCCCGCCGCCATGCACGAGGCATGAACCGTCGGAAAACGGGTGACGAAGCGCTCACCCAGCGCCTCACGCGCGTCCAGGAAGCTACGACGACCGGCGGCCCGTTCCCGATGGATGGCTCGCGCAACCACGTCACGGGGAGCCAGCTCCGCCTGCGGGTGCAGGCCGATCATGAAACGCTCGCCGCGGGAATTGACCAGTGTCGCCCCCTCCCCGCGCAGTGCCTCGGTAGCCAGCGGCATCGGGTCGGCATCGATGTCCAGCGCCGTCGGATGAAACTGGACGAACTCGAGGTCGGCGAGGCGGGCACCTGCGCGAGCAGCCATGACGAAGCCGTCGCCGCGCGCGCCTAGCGGATTGCTGGTGTGCCCGTAGAGCCCGCCTGAGCCGCCCGTGGCGAGCACCACGGCGCGCGCGGAAAAGAGCAGTTTCTCCTCACCGCGCGCGGCAAGCAGACCGACGACCACGCCGTCGACCACCAGCAGTTCACGGACGTCCACGCCTTCGAGGATGGTGATGGAGGGCGTACGCAGGGCCGCGGCGATCAGTGCCCTGGTGACCGTGTCGCCGGTCGCGTCCCGGGAATGCACGATACGGCGGCGGCCGTGGCCACCCTCGCGACCCAGCGCCGGAACGCCGCTCTCATCCCGATCGAAACGAGCACCATAGCGTTCCAGCTGCATGACGCATCCGGGCGCCTCGCTGGTTACCAGTTCCACGACCTCCGGATCGCACAGTCCGTCACCGGCCGCGTGGGTATCCGCGGCATGCAGTGCCGGCGAGTCCCCCGCAGCCATCGCCGCTGCGATCCCCCCCTGTGCCCAGGCGCTCGCGACCTCCCGACCCAGCGGCGAACGCGAGAGAAGCACAACCGGCGCCGGGGCGAGCTCGAGGGCGGTCATAAGCCCGCCGAGGCCGGCGCCGACCACCACCACTGGGCTGCATGACGGCTTCATGCGGGTCATTTTCCGCGGCCGATCGCCACCATCCTCTCGACCGCCTGCCTCGCACGGTCGGCGACGGCTGCCGGTACGGTGACTTCGTGCGTCATCGTCTCGAGCGAGTGGCGGATGGCGGGCAGGGTGATCCGCTTCATGTGCGGGCAGAGGTTGCAGGGACGGACGAACTCCACCTCAGGATTGGCGAGGGCAACGTTGTCGCTCATCGAGCACTCGGTGATAAGCGCCACCCTGGCCGGCTGCCGCCGGGCAACGAAGCTGGCCATCGCAGCGGTCGACCCGGCGAAGTCCGCAGCCTCGACCACCGGTCGGTCGCATTCCGGGTGGGCCAGAACCGTGATTCCCGGGTAATCGTGCCGCAAGCTCGCGATGTCCTCCGGTGAGAAGCGCTCGTGAACCTCGCACTTCCCATGCCAGGAAATGATCTCGACGCTCGTTCCAGCGGCGACGTTTCTTGCGAGGTATTCGTCGGGCAGGAAAATCACTCGCTCGACGCCCAGTGACTCGACCACCTCGACCGCGTTGCCGGAAGTGCAGCAAATGTCGCTCTCCGCCTTCACCTCGGCGGACGTATTGACGTAGGTGACGACTGGCACCCCCGGGTACTGCGCCTTCAGTGCGCGGACATCGGCGCCGGTGATCGACTCGGCCAGGGAGCAGCCGGCACGCAGGTCCGCAATCAGCACGGTCTTGTCCGGATTCATGAGCTTGGCCGTCTCGGCCATGAAGTGCACGCCGCACAGGACGATCACATCGGCCTCCACCTCGGCCGCCTTGCGTGCCAGAGCGAGACTGTCACCAACGATGTCCGCAACCGTATTGAAGATCTCCGGCGTCTGATAGTTATGCGCCAGCACCACCGCATTGCGCTCCCGCTTCAGCCTCAGGATCGCTTCGATGTCCGGCACGAACACGTCCCACTCCGCCGGGGGCACAACCCGCCTGACCCGTTCATAGAGCGCAGCGGCCTCCGTCGCAAAAAGCCCGTCGGCTACAACGCCGGGGGATCGAAGCATTCCCGAAGAAATCGCGTCCATATTTATACTCTAATAGAGAATAAGCAAATGAAAACAAAAGCGGGCTTACCGCTGACCCTTATTCTAGTTTTGGGTTTAAGCTTGTCAAGTCTTTCCGCGCGCTCCGGTAGTCTGCCTCTTGCGCGCGGCACGAACGCGCAGTCCAGGGGCGGGACGCTCGAGCAGGGCCTCGCGGCGGAACCGAACCAGGCGCGCGGGACGGCCACCGGTGCCGAGGGTCACGGCTCCGGTTTCCTCGACCAATCCCTGCTGCTCCACCAGCCTGCGGAAGTTCGGCTTGTGCAGCCTGATTCCGGCCAGTGCCTCGACCGCCTGCTGAAGCTGCAACAGCGTAAACGCAGGCGGCATGAGTTCGAATACGACCGGGCGGTACTTGGTCTTGCCGCGCAGTCTTGCGATAGCCGTTGCCAGGATGCGCCGATGATCACCCGCCAGTGCCACACCGCTACCGGCGGCATGCGGGGCAAGCCTTGCGCCGGAGTCGTCGCGATGCGACTCCGCCACGATTCCGATTTCGTACGCGAGCTCGTAGCGGTCCAGTACGCGGTCTTCGTTCCAGTTACCGCCAGGGTGGCCAAAGGTCACCGCAATGCGTTCCCGGCGCGTGTGGCGCTCGCCTGCGGTCTCCCCTGCGTCCGCCCAGCGCGAAAGGATGGGCTCGAAGCCGTCGATGACCTCTGGCCGTCCCCTGCGCCAGTCTTCCCAGGGAAAATACCGGTACCAGTCGTGCCAGGTCGCAGCGTCAGCGGAACCGCTGCGGGGCTCGCGTACCAGCGCCAGATAGCCGATCGACAGGGTTCTGGGGGAATCGCCGGTCGCGGGATCCTGCCTGCCCAGGTCGCCAAAGGTATAGAGCTGCTCGACGTAGCCGAGCGACTGGCCCGTCTGCGCCTCGACCCAGGTCCTGAGACCCTGCTCGAGCGTGCGGTGCCGGCGGGTCAGCGGTCCGGACGGAAGGCATTCGAGTAATTGACCCACGGAGGGTCCGAGGGTGAGTACACGTGGCTGCGCGTCCGTCACGGCGACTATGACGGCAGTCAGGTCTATGGTGACCGGCGCGGAACCGGCCTGCCGGGCGCTGCCGGCCTCGGTCCTGGTTTTCATGGTGGCGCGTCCGGGAGAATCATAGATCAGCCCGTGCGCGTCAGGCAGGCAACCGCTCGAGCCAGGGAAGAGGACCCGCCCGGTCACGCAGGCGCAGGATGAAATCGAATCGATCCACCTCGGTGCAAAGTTCGAAATCCGTCTCGGGCGCCCAGTCGGCGGCGGGATCGAAGAATTTTCGTGCAGACGGGGCGTCGCGCAGGCGACTGCGCACGCCAATCGCGTCGAAATCGCGCCCCGCAAGCCGGGCAGCTATCAGCTCGGCGCACAGGTCGTCCTCGGCGCATCGCTCACGCGCCTGATGTCCCATCCTGACCAGGGTCACCGTCGTGGGACGCAGGGCAAGGATATGCCGACAGATGGCGCCCGCATTGACTAGGCTCCCGGTGATTACCTCATCCGCCGCGGACGCCGCCATCAGGCCCTGGGTTCCGGCGTGGGTGGTGTGGACGAGCGTTCGCCCGCGGAGATCGGCCTTGCGGATCTCCGTTGGAGAGTTGCCGAAATCGAAGCCCGGAAGCTTGCGCGCCTCGCGCTCGCCGATACCAAGCCAGCCAGGATGCGCTCCCATCAGCGCCAGTGCGTCCTCCGCTGCCGCGACCGGGTATATGCGTGCCAGGCCGCCCGCCGTGGCGTAGCAGGCGACCGAAAAGGCCCGGAATACATCGATGATTACAGCCAGTCCACGCGCCTCGCGGGCGCCGTCAACGAAATCCGTGACGTTGACCCGCGGCGTCACGGTTGCCGGCCCGCGGCGCGTACCGCGGCAACATCCGCAGCGGTGACAGCCGCCTGGGAGTTGCCGAAGCTGGTGCGCACGTGCGTGAGCACGGCCGCGAGATCCTCATCGTCGAGCCAGGCGAACTGCGGCATGACCACCACGCTGCGCGTCGCGCGGTTGGTCTCCGGCCGGGTTCCAAACAGCAGCCAGGCGATCAGCTTTCCCGGATCGCCTGCTACGGTCGCTGACCCGGCCAATGCCGGCTGCGCCTCACCGAGGCCCTTGCCGTCGCGCTGGTGACAGGCGACGCAGTGCGTGTAATAGAGCCTGGCGCCTCGATCCGCGGACTCTGTACCGGCCCCGGAGCTGGCCGGCCTGTCGCCGCCGCACGCGGCCAGCCCCAGGAATGCCGTTGCGAACAGCGCATGGTGCGGGCGCATGGGAACCTCTCCGGGAAAGCCGCCGCCAACGCGGGGAACCGGTCAGCCCGCCCAGGTTCGGACGCGGCCGGTATCGACGTGGACGAAGTCCGACTTGCGATAGTAGCCAACCCCGCCGGACTTCAGGGAAAGCGCGACGTCGCGCAGGCGATCGGTACGGTAGCCGGCCAGCCGGACGTCGATGGCGCGGCCTTCCATGTGAAGGCTTCGCTTCGCGACCCCGTTGGAACGCGAGTTGAGCATGGCATTGGTTGCCGGCGACCGGTATCCCGATATCACTTCGAAACGCGGCTCGCGATCCGCGACCCGGGCCAAGTCATGCAGCAAGTCGATCAGGTGCGGGTCGATGGGTGCGACCTCGCCGCTGCGATGATCCCGGAGAATGTGGTTGAGAGCCGCCAGTGATTCCTGGCAGTAGTCGCCCGAACGGAAATAACCCGTGGTCAGCTGCTCACCGGTGTGGGTATTGACCAGCGAAATCAAGCGCTCGCCCTCATCAGCGATCGACGCCAGGGCGCGTCCCGGACCTCCCAGGGCGAGCACCGTCGATCCGCCCGCCAGCACGCCGCGCAGAAAACGCCGGCGGGAAAGGCGAAACGGGGCTGTGTGCTCGAAATCACGCATCGACGAATGAAGTCCCTTGATCGATCCCGGGGCCGGCGAAGGATCGCGGATAGCATCCGGAAGTGCAAGCGATTCAGTCACATCCGGACGATTTGACCGGTCTCCCACCATCGCTCCGCACCACGCGCGGGGGGATGAGACCGGCGATTCAGCGATTGACTGCCAGGATGCGGGCACGCGGGAAGAAGTTGAAATCGGTGGCTGACGCCACGGTGTAGGCGCCCATTTGCCGCCCGACGAGGATGTCGCCCGCCTGCAACTCGGGCAACTCGATATCCTCGGCAATGACGTCGATGCTGTCGCAGGTCGGGCCCGCCAGCACGCTGTGGAACCTTGGGCCGTCCGCCTCCCGAAGCGGCTCGATCGGGTAGCGCGCGTGATCGTACAGCTGCCCGCTGAAGGAACCATAAAGCCCGTCATCGAGGTAATACCACCAGCGGCCCTCGCGCCATGCACGCCCCATGACCGTGGTCAGGACGGTTCCAGCGGGCCCGCAGATGAACCGGCCCGGTTCGGCAATGACCCGGGTCCCCTCCGGAATTGCCGCGAGTGCCCGGCGAATGGGTGCGCAGAATTCTTCGACTGGTACCGCCGGCTCGATGTAGTCGATGGGGAAGCCACCGCCGATATCGAGCGTGGCAGGCGTCGCCATGCCACGGCCCTGCGTCGCCCGGATGATCGCCGCACAGGACTCGATGGCGTGGAGCTTGGTGTCGGGCGAGAGCGATTGCGAACCCTCGTGGAAGGACAGGCCGATGACTTCTATGCCCAGCGACATCGCCAGTTCGACCAGGCCGGGCGCAGCCTCGGGGTCGCAGCCGAACTTGCGCGATAGATCCACGACCGCGGCAGGGCTGCGAAAGGAAACACGGAGCAGCAGGGCGACGCGGCCGGCGTAGCCCGCGAATTTACGAATCTCGTCGGGGTTATCGGCCACGAAGGTCTTCACCCCGAACCCGACCGCCGCCTGGATATCCTGATCGCGCTTGATCGGGTGCGTGTGGATGCAACGGGACGGAGGTATGCCGGCCTGCCGCACCAGCTCGACCTCGCCGGTGGTGGCGAGGTCGAAGCAGCTGCCCTCGGATGCAAGCGTGTCGATCACGGCGGGCTGCGGCAGTGGCTTGAGCGCGTAATGTAATTCCACGCCCGGCAGCGCACTGGCGAGCGAACGGTATTGCCGCCGGATTACCTCGCAGTCGAGCACGAGCAGCGGTGAGCCGAATCGCTGCACGAGGCCCGCCAGCACATCGTTGCCGCATGGCGTCGGCAACTGCATCTCCCCACCGTCGTTCGGCGACATTGACTGTTCCTGCGTTGAGGCGGCTCGCGAGTCCGCAAGAGCGCGGATTCTAGGCCAGTCTAACGCCTGTGCAACGGTCAGTCCGGCTGCGCATCAAGGGTCGGCCCGAGCTCTTCGTCCAGCAGCGGCGTAACGAGTGCCAGCAGGCGCTTGAGCGTGCCCCTGTTTTCCTCGACTACCCGCCTCCCTCGCTGGCCGAGTTCGACGCGCTTGCCGGGATCGGCCAGCAAGCCTGCCACCGTCTCCGACAGTTCGCTCGCGTCGGCGACGGTCCGTACCACGCCCGCCTCGACGAGCTTCTGGTAAATGTCCTCGCTGTTGAAATTGTGCGGGCCGGTCACGACCGGCACCCCGACCGCCGCGGGTTCGAGCAGGTTGTGGCCGCCGATCGGCACCAGGCTTCCCGCCACGAAAGCGACGTCCGCGGCAGCATAGAAGATCATCAATTCGCCCATGGTGTCGCCAAGCACGACCTGCGTATCTGGTCGGATGGTCCCGCCGCTGGAGCGACTGACCCAGCGGAACCCACGGCGATCTAGCAGCGCCGCGACCTCGGTGAAACGGTTCGGATGGCGCGGCACCAGCACGAGCAGGGCCGATGGATCCTCACGCAGCACGCTCGCGTGGGCATCCAGCACCATAGGCTCCTCGCCCTCGTGTGTGCTGCCGGCCACCCACAGGGACCGGCCAGCCGCGCAGGCAGCACGCCACGCCCTGCCCTCGCCGGGCACCCGTGGGTCCAGCTCGAAGTCGAACTTGATGTTGCCGGTGACGTGGGTGCGTTCCGGATTGGCGCCGATCGAACGAAAGCGTCCGGCGTCCGCCTCGCCCTGCGCGGCGATCACGATGCCATGCGACAACGCCTCGCGAAACAGCGGCACCAGCCAACGATAGCGCCTGACCGACCGTGGCGAAATGCGTGCGCTGGCCAGCACCAGCGGAATGCCACGACGGCCGCATTCCGCATACAGGTTCGGCCATAGCTCGGTCTCGATGATGATGGCGATGCACGGCTTGATACGCTCGAAGAAACGCCGGACCGAACCGGGCAGGTCGAAAGGCACGTAGCGCAGCGTCACCGACTCGCCGAACAGCGATCGCGCCCTGGCCGCGCCGGTTGGCGTCACCGTCGTGAGCACCAGCCCGATGTCCGGATAGCGCTCCCGCAGGGCGCGCACCAGCGGCGCCGCGGCCTGCACCTCGCCGACGGACACGGCGTGGACCCAGATCGAGCAACCCGTCTAGAGCCGAGCTGCCGAAGCCGAAGCGCTCGCTGCCGCCGCTCGCGGTAGCTGGGATCGCGCAGGCCTCGCCAGAACTCCATCAGGAAGGCGACGGGCGCCGCGATGTAGATCGAGCAGGTTGTAGAGGAGACGCATGCGCTCGGCCTCAGCTAGCCGTCCGCGTCATGCGCGGCCTTCGCAGGATGTCGAAGCCTGCACGCCAACTCGTCCCCGCGGCCGGCTGCGCGTGCCGATCTTCTTCAGCGAGCGGGCGAGCCGCGCCAGCGAGCGTTCCTGCCAGTCAGCCCGGCTCGCGAATCTGGCCTCGGTCGAAGTCGAGCAGCCAGGCGTTGCCCGCGTCGTCGAGCATGACGTTGTTCGCATTGAGATCCGCGTGCTGGACGCCGGCATCGTGAAAGCGCCGGATGCAGCGCCCGGCGAGCTGCCAGTCGGCGTCCCGTATCCTGCCCGCCAGCCA
This sequence comes from uncultured Gammaproteobacteria bacterium, assembly GCA_963715485.1. Classification (GTDB taxonomy): domain Bacteria; phylum Pseudomonadota; class Gammaproteobacteria; order Steroidobacterales; family Steroidobacteraceae; genus SG8-30. The sequence goes on along the minus strand of OY970244.1, from coordinate 1,410,966 downwards.
ACGTTCAGCCAGTGAGGTCGTATCGCGCGAGCCGTTCGGTCACGAGCTCGCCACGGTAGGCCAGGCCCGATCACGCAGGTAGCGTGCCGCAACCGGCCTCGGGACCGGGCAGTCCGCGGTCCAGCAGAGCCGCGAGCAGCCTGAATTCCTGGAAGGGACGGGTGCGTTCTTCGCCGAGCCAGAGATAGCGGTCGCGCGAGACCCGCGCCGGCAAGCCGCCGCGCAGGTAGCGTCGCAGCACAAACTGCTGGCCATCAACCTCGATGTAGCTTATCGAGCCGCGACCGCCCCGCGCGTCAGCGAGCGCGGCGCGCATCCGAGCAGGGCATCGCGATCAAAGAGCGCCGATGGATCCCGGCTGAGCGAGGCGTCATGAAGGATCGCGCCGCCCGGCAGTTCGACTCGCCCGAACTTCATGGCGGTCATCGTAACGCCTGTTCGGCCGCCACGTTCAATCGGGCTGCGGCCTCTGGCGCTGTGTCCTCGGGCGCCGGGCGGGCCGGCGCCGCATACCAGTCGGCGCGACGGACCAGTTTCGGCTCCGGCGGATCGGCTTCGTAACTGGGGGTCATGATCTGTACGCCATATTCGTTGAACACGTCGAGGATGTTGGCGTGCAGCGCGGAATACAGGCGCGGCAGCGACGACGGGTCGCCAGTGTAGGCGTTCAGTTCGTAGGTCACGCAGAAGTCGCCCAGCGCCGTCTGCAGCACGAAGGGCGCCGGCTCCTGCCAGCAGGCCGTCGGTTCGCCCCGCGGCCATGACCAGCATGGCCTCGACCTGCCGCCACGGCGTCTCGTAGCCGATCCCCACCGTCGTGTGGAGGATCAGGCCGCTATCCGGGCCAGCGAGCTGAAGTTGACGATACTATTGCCGAGGATTTCGGAGTTGGGCACCACGACGATCTCGTTCTTGGGGGTACGGAGTGTGGTCACCAGCACCCGGGAGTCAATCACGTCCCCGATCACGTCGCCGACCTTGATGCGATCACCGCGGCGGAAGGCGCGGCGGTAAGTCATCGTGTAGCCGGCGATGATGTTGCCGATCACTGAGGACGATCCGAGCGAGAAGATGACGCCCAGCAGTACCGAGACGCCCTTGAACGCAGCCGAGTCCGATCCGGGGATATAGGGATACGCAACCACCACTGCGAAGGCGACGATGAAAATGCGTAGCACTTTGTAGGTCGGGATGGCCCACTCCGGGTCGAACTCCTCGAAACGCAGCGAGCCATGCTCTATCGCCGCGAAGAACATGCGCCTCAGCTTCAGCAGGTAGCGGACGACCAGGAACAGCACTACCAGGAAGGCCACGTTGGGCAGGGCGCCAATGAACGACAGCGCCAGGGTCGTCAGCGGGTCCATCACCAGTGCCAGCAGACCATCGCCTATGGGACGCGTCCACGGAAACAGGGCAACACGAACTGCAGGTACAGGTACACCGCCCAGAGCAGCGCGAACCAGTAAAGCAGCTTGATGGCGGCCTGGGCCGCACCTCGCAGGTGCTCCGCCTCGAATAACCTCGAAACCGGCAACCTTCACCGCGCGGACGCGCGCGCCAGCCTGCCGGCGGGTCACGGCTCGCAGCTGGCGGAATCCCTGGCACAGCAGCCACAGGACGACGGCGAGCAGGATGGTGGCGCCGACCGCGTAGGCGGCATGGCGCAGCAACAGTCGCGGCGAGCGCTGCTCCCGCCACGCCTCGATGCTGCGCTGGAGGACTTCCAGCGTCGCGCCGGCGAGCAGGTCCCTGCTCATGTCCTCGAGCGCCGCGTCGGCATCGGTTATCGTCAAGATCGTCACTGATCCCGCGCGTATTTCGCTGCCACGAGACTGCTCGACCAGATGAAGCGTGTCGACCGGTACGCTGCGGTCACTCGCGAATTCGACGATGCGCTTCTCTACGGCGCTGGCGCGCTCCTCGGCGGTATATCCGGCGAAGCCGCGAACCCGGATCAGCACGCGGCCGTCGACCTGGATCGGAACGCTTGAATGGGCAGCGACCTCGCCGGCCGCCCCTTCCTCGGCCGAAGTGGCTGCGGCATGCGCCACGACCGGGACCAGCGACACGATTGCCGCCCCCAGGACCGCTACGCAGCCGACTCTTGCGGCAAACTGAACGAATCGGTTCATGACGTTCCTCGCGCCCCAGTGGGACCGGCAGCGGAATTCAGGGTTGCAGCGAGAACTCGGCGCTGCAGTAGGGGCACTTGGCCCAGCCGGTCTTCTCTATGGGGAGGTACACCCTGGGATGGGAATTCCACAGCTTCATCCCGGGCATCGGACAGGACAGCGGCAGGTCAGCACGCGTGACCTCGTAGGCGTTGCTCGCGTTAGGCTCGATCAGCCCGCTCTGGACTGGCGCGGTGGTCAAGTTCTTGTCTCCCCTGCTGGCCAGGATTATAGCGGCGCGGGTTCACGGCCCGCGAGCATGACCTGCTCCCAGATCCGCGAAACGGCCTGCCGCTCGACCGCAAACGGCGCCGCCAGCGTCACCGAGGGCCGCTCTTCCAGCGACAGGCGGTGGACCACCTGCCTGAAGCTCCGATAGGCGTCCACCAGCTCGTCGATCACGAGGTGATCGACCAGCGCTGCCGAACCGACCGACTCCAGCTGCCGGATGGTGTCGGAGTACCTGAGCAGCGGCGGGTAGTCGCGGGCCCAGCGCAGCACCCAGTACTGCGCCAGGAACTCGATATCGGCGATCCCTCCTGGATCCTGCTTGAGGTCGAATTCGCCCTCACCCGAACGCCTCAGCTCGGCACGCATCCGGTCGCGCATCGACCGCACGTCCTCGCGCAGGGTCTCGCGGCGCACGTGGTTCATCAGAACGTCCCGGCGGATCCGCTCGAATTCATCACGAATCGCCGGGCTGCCCGCCACCGAGCGCGAATGCAGCAGGGCCTGGTGTTCCCAGGTCCAGGCCTCCCGCTGCTGGTATTCCTCGAAAGTGCTGACATGCGTGACCGCAAGCCCACCCTTGCCGCTCGGGCGCAGTCGCATATCCACCTCGTAGAGCCTGCCGGCGGCCGTGTGGACGGTAAGCAGGTGTACGAGCCGCTGCCCGAACCGGTTGAAGAAGACTGCGTTGTCCACGACCTTGGGTCCCGCCGTCTGCTGACTGTCGCCCGCCGAGTCGTGTAGAAAGACGAGGTCGAGATCCGACGCATAGCCAAGCTCCCAGCCTCCCAGCTTGCCGTAGCCGACGGCAGCGAGTCCCGCCACCCTGGAAGCGCCGGCACCACCGCAGGTCGGCTCGCCATGGATCGCCACCAGTTGCTCCCATGCCATCCGCATGGCGCGGTCGAGTATCAGTTCCGCTACGTCGGTCAGGCGATCGCTGACCACCATCAGCGGCATCCGCCCGGTCAGGTCGAGCAGTGCCACGCGGAATCTGGCGGCCCGACGAAAATGCCTTAGCGCGTCGATCTGCCGCTCCAGGTCACCACCTGCGTGCTCGAGCCGGGCATCGAGTTCGCGCGCGAACTGTGCACGGTCCGGCAGCACCTCGAAGACGCGCTCGTCTATGAGCTCGTCAAGCAATATTGGAAATGCGGCAACCTGCCGGGCCAGGAAATCGCCATGCCTGCACACCTCGACCAGCCGCTCGAGCGCAGGCGGATTCTCGTTGAGCAGTGAAAGATAGGCGGTGCGGCCACCGATGGCCTCGACGATGCTGCGAATACGATGCAGCAGGACGGCCTCGCCGACCGCCGGCGACGTGCCAGGCGCATCGCCGGGGCGCGGTTTCGCGGCGATGCTCCGCAGGACCCGGGGCAGCAGGATCGACAGTCGCCTGCGTCCATGCTCGTCAAGTCGCGCGTGGTAGCTCGAATCCCTGATCTCGAGCAACTCGCCCGCGATTGCCTCGGGATCCTCCAGGCCCAGGCGGCGAACATCTTCGGCAACCCTCTGCCGGTCGGTCTCCATCGCCCATAGTGCGCCGAGATCGGCCGTCGACGGCTCGCCCGGGGCCCGCTCGGGACCAAATACGACATCGCGGAAACGGGTCGATACCTGCGTACGAACGGCATCGAATGCGGTGCTGAAGGCCTGCCAGCCATCAAACCCCATGCTCAGGGCAACCCGGGTCCGGCCAGCGTCATCCGCGGGAAGGGTATGAGTCTGCCCATCCTCGAACATCTGCAACCGGTTCTCGACCCGGCGCAGGAAATCATAGCTTTCGCCAAGCTCACGAACCGCCGCATGATCCAGCAGCTTGGCCCCTTCCAGGCGCGGCAGTACTTCGAGCAGCGACTGGCTCTGCAGCCGACGGTCACTGCCGCCGCGGATCAGCTGCAGCGACTGTGCGACGAACTCGATCTCGCGTATGCCGCCCGGACCAAGCTTGACGTTGTCCTGCAATTCGCGCCGCACCACCTCGCGCTCGATCATTTCCTTCATTTCCCGCAACGACTCGAACACGCCGAAATCGAGGTAACGGCGATAGACGAAGGGCCTGATCACCTCTTCGTACAGCTCGGCGTAGCGGTCGAGCCCCGTGATTGCGCGCGCCTTCACGTAGGCGTAGCGCTCCCAGTCACGCCCGTGCTGCTGCAGGTAGTCCTCGAACGCGCCGAAGCTGGCGACCAGCGGACCGGACTCTCCGAAAGGCCTGAGCCTCATGTCCACCCGGAAGACGAAACCCTCAGCGGTCGGCGCGTCGAGCAGGCGAATCAGCGCCTGCCCGAGTCGCGTGAAGTACTCCTCGTTGGCGACACTCTTCCTGCCGTCGGTCTCGCCGCCTTCCGGGTAGAGAAACACCAGGTCGACGTCCGACGAGAAATTCAGCTCCCTCCCGCCAAGCTTGCCCATCCCCAGCACGACCAACCCGGATTGCGCGCCGCCAGCCGAGCGCGGCGTGCCAAAACGCGAGGCGAGCGCACGAGACGCGAAGTCGTGGGCCGAGTGGATCGCGGCATCGGCCAGCGCCGAGAGCTCCTCCAGCGTCCCGGCGAGGGTGGCGCGGCCGGTCAGGTCCCGCCACGCGATACGGACCAGTTCGCGGCGTCGCAGCGCCCTCAGCGCGGCCATGAAGCCCGGCTCATCCTCATGAAGATCCAGCAGGCCAAGCGCGAGTTCGTCGACTTCGCCGTCGCGGCGCGGTCGGTCGAGCTCCCCTGAGACGGCCAGCGAGTCCAGCATCGCCGGTTCGCGAACAGCGCTTGCTGCGACAAACTCGCTGCAGGCGAAGACCATTTCGAGTTCGTTAGCGTCGAGCTGGGATGCCGCGCCGCCCGCCTGCCTGAATCGGCTCGACAATTCCCTGGCGCGATCGAATAACTGGCCCGTAAGTGCCGTGGGCGCGATTGCCGGAGTGTCCGTCATCGCCGGTCGCTCAACGCCTGCTGATCAGCCACAGTCCGGCGATGCAGAGGGCCACGCCGGCGATGGCAGACAGGGAAATCCGTTCCCGGAACAACGCCACGCCAGCGCCGATCAGGAGCAATGCGGCGGCGGACTGCGTGACGATCTGGCCAAGGCTCAGATCGAACCCCGTGCGATAGAGCAGCAGGAAGCCGAGGTCCAGGCCGATGATCGCCCCGGCGAGCGCCAGCGCTGTCCAGTTGACCTGCCGGAACGACTCGCGCAGCGGCGCACCGTCGGGCACGAGCACGGCGGCCAACGCAAACAGCGCGGTCACGGTCGCGTAGGTGACGGCCAGCGAAACCAGTGGGTTGACCGAAGCCGGCGTCAGCTTGATGACCAGGTGATATCCAAAGGTCGAAACGATGGCGATAACCAGCCAGGCTGCCTGCATGCGCGTCGCTCCGGGTGCAGATGCCCAATCGTAACCGATGGGGACCAGGCAAAAGAAAAGCCCCGCCGGTTGGCGGGGCTTCCCTGGCAGTACGGCCGTCGGGGACCGGATTACATGCCCATGTCGCCCATGCCGCCCATGCCACCCGGCATCGGCGCATGATCGTGCTCCTTCTTCGGAGCTTCGGCGACCATCACTTCCGTGGTGAGCAACAGGCCCGCGACCGATGCGGCGTTCTGGAGCGCAAGGCGCGTGACCTTGGTTGGGTCCAGGATGCCCATGTCGATCATGTCGCCGTACTCGCCAGTCGCTGCGTTGTAGCCATGGCTGCCCTTGGAATCGCGGACCTTGGCCAGCACGACCGCGCCGTCCTCGCCCGCATTCTGCACGATCTGGCGCAGCGGCTCTTCGATGGCGCGGCACAGGATCTTGATGCCGACGGTCTGGTCATCGTTGGCGCCGGTCATCTTCTCGATGGCCCGCTGCACGCGGATCAGTGCTACACCACCACCCGGCACAACGCCTTCCTCGACGGCCGCACGGGTCGCGTGCAGCGCGTCTTCGACGCGGGCCTTCTTCTCCTTCATCTCGACCTCGGTGGCTGCGCCGACCTTGATCACCGCGACGCCGCCGGAGAGCTTCGCAACGCGCTCCTGCAGCTTCTCGCGATCGTAGTCGGAGGTGGCCTCCTCGATCTGCGCGCGGATCTGCTCGATCCGGCCCTTGATGTCGGTCGGCTTGCCGGCGCCGTCGATGATCGTGGTGTTTTCCTTCTCCACGACGATCTTCTTGGCCTTGCCGAGGTCATTTAGCGTCGCCTTCTCCAGCGACAGGCCGACTTCCTCGGAAATCACCGTGCCACCGGTCAGGATCGCAATGTCCTGCAGCATGGCCTTGCGGCGGTCGCCGAAGCCCGGTGCCTTGACGGCGCTGACCTTGACGATGCCACGGATGGTATTGACAACCAGCGTTGCCAGCGCCTCACCCTCGACGTCCTCGGCGACCACCAGCAGCGGCTTGCCGGCCTTGGCGATGCCCTCGAGCAACGGCAGCATCTCGCGGATGTTCGAGACCTTCTTGTCGTACAGCAGGATCAGCGGGTTCTCGAGCTCGCTGGTCTGGTTCTGCTGGTTGTTGATGAAATACGGCGAGAGATAGCCGCGATCGAACTGCATGCCCTCGACCACGTCGAGCTCGTTCTCCAGGCCCGAGCCCTCCTCGACCGTGATCACGCCTTCCTTGCCGACCTTTTCCATCGCCTCGGCGATGGTCTGGCCGATGCTCTCGTCACTGTTGGCGGAGATCGTGCCGACCTGTGCGATGGCCTTCGAATCCTTGCAGGGCTTCGAGAGCTTCTTGAGCTCGGCGACGGCGGTCGTGACCGCCAGGTCCACGCCCCGCTTGACGTCCATCGGGTTGACGCCCGCGGCGACGGCCTTCATGCCCTCGCGGACGATCGCCTGCGCCAGCACGGTGGCAGTGGTAGTGCCGTCACCGGCCTCGTCGGAGGTCGCCGAAGCGACTTCCTTCACCATCTGCGCGCCCATGTTCTCGAACTTGTCCTCGAGCTCGATTTCCTTCGCCACCGAGACACCGTCCTTGGTGACGGTCGGTGCGCCGAAACTCTTCTCGAGCACTGCGTTGCGGCCCTTGGGGCCGAGCGTCGCCTTGACTGCGTTCGCCAGCACGTTGATGCCGCGAACCATCCGGCCGCGCGCGTCATCGCTGAAACGGACTTCCTTAGCTGCCATGTGTCATTACCTCTGAATTCTTTGGGTTGGCCCGGGTCACTTCTCGATGACGGCCATGATGTCTTCCTCGCGCATGACGAGGAGATCTTCGCCGTCGACCTTGACCTCAGTGCCGCCGTACTTGCCAAAAAGCACCTTGTCGCCGACCTTGAGGTCGAGCGGGCGAACGTTGCCGTTTTCCAGGATCTTGCCCTTGCCGACCGCAAGGATCTTGCCCCGGATGGGCTTCTCGGCTGCCGTATCGGGGATCACGATGCCGCCTGGTGACTTGCGCTCTTCTTCTTCGCGCTTGACGATCACGCGGTCATGAAGCGGACGAATCTTCATGGATCATCACTCCTTAGGTTCCATTTCTGGACGTTGTTTGGTGAACACCGGCCAGCGCTGTTAGCACTCGCCTTGGGTGGCTGCTAATCATAGGGGCTAAAAGCTAGAATTCAAGGGGGCGACAAATTGAGGACATGACCAGGGTCGGAAGTCACATCAGCCCCCAGATCTGGCATAACCATATGAATAACATATATTTTATTGTCCTTTGCACCTGTCCCGACGAGGCCGTCGCCAGTAAAATAGCCAAGGACCTGGTGCTGGAGCGGCTGGCAGCCTGCGTAAACCGGCTGGGTCCGGTCGGCTCGACCTATTTCTGGGAGGGGCAGCTCCTCGATGACCAGGAAGTGCTACTGATTATCAAGACAAGCAAGGAACGACTGGCTAACCTCACCGCCCGGATCGAGGCGCTGCATCCCTATGAGGCGCCGGAGGTCGTCGCCATCGAGGTGGCGGGCGGCTCGGAACGATACCTGGCCTGGCTCGGTCAGACCCTGGCTGGATGATCACGGCCGTCAGTTCTTGGACACAGGATCGACATGAAGAGCATCGCGGTTTTCCTTCTGGGCCTGGCGTGCCTGGGTAGCGCTGGCGCTTCGGCCCAGGGCCTGCTTGGCGGGGTCTCCAGCGATGACGAATTCCTGCCGCCTGACGAGGCATTCAAGCTGACCGCCACGGCCGATGGCGGCGAAGCAGTCGCCCTCAACTGGATCATTGCCGACGGCTACTACCTGTATCGGCACCGTGTGGCAGTGAAGACCGAAACGCCAGGTTTCACCCCGGGCACGGTCACGATGCCGGACGGCAAGAGGAAGACCGACGAGTTTTTCGGCGAGGTGGAAGTCTACTACCAGCAGCTCGACGCTCAGGTGCCCCTGGAGCGGGCGCCGGGGGCCGACATCGTCGAACTCAAGGTGACCTACCAGGGCTGCGCGGACGCCGGCCTGTGCTACCCGCCGATTACCAAGGCCATCAGCGTATCCATGCCTCCTCCGGGTGCCAACGCAGCGGCATCGTCCGGAGTGCCGTCAAGCGCTGGCAGCACCATGGTGGCGGAGCAGGACCGGCTCGCCAGCCTGATTTCCAGCGGCAACATCCTGGCGGTGGTGGCCTCGTTCTTCGGCTTCGGGTTGCTGCTGGCATTTACTCCCTGCGTACTGCCCATGATCCCGATCCTGTCGGGGATCATTGCCGGACAGGGCAAGCAAGCCACGCCCGGAAGATCGTTCACGCTTTCGCTGACCTACGTGCTTGGCATGTCGCTCACCTATACCGTTGCCGGCGCGGCTTTCGCCGCGGCCGGCCAGCAGGCGCAGGCCTTCTTCCAGCAACCCTGGATCCTGATTGCCTTTGCGCTGCTCTTCGTGGCGCTGGCCCTGGCCATGTTCGGGCTGTACGAACTGCAGCTGCCAGCAAGCCTGCATAATCGCCTGCATGCCGCTTCCGGGCGGCAGAAGGCCGGGACCTTCACCGGCACCTTCATCATGGGCGCATTGTCGGCGCTGGTGGTTACCGCCTGCGTTGCGCCGCCGCTGGTTGCGACCCTGGCGGTGATAGGCCAGACGGGAGACGTCTTCCGCGGCGCATTGGCGTTGTTTTCGCTGTCATTGGGCATGGGCGCGCCACTGCTGCTGGTCGGCGTCGCCGAAGGCAAGTTGCTGCCCAGGGCCGGACCATGGATGGACACTGTCAAGGCGCTGTTCGGTGTCATGTTCCTCGGCGTCGCGGTGTGGATGCTGGATCGCATCCTGCCTGGCCCGCTGACCGTCGCACTGTGGGCGCTGCTGGCATTCGTCGCCGGCTATTACTTTGGCGGATTCAGCAAGAGTCCCGGTCATGGCCGGGCCATCACCAGCCCCCTGGCACGGGGTATCGGCCTGTTCGCCATGGTCTGTGGCGTAATCCTGCTGGTAGGCGCGGCGGCCGGCTCTGGTGACCCGCTGCAGCCACTGAAGGGAGTTTCACTCTTCGGCCGCGGCGGCCACACGGTCGCAACTGCCAACGAGTTGCCATTCCAGCCCATCCAGAGCGTTGCCGACCTCGATCGGCAGGTTGCTGCGGCCGCCGGCCGCCCGGTAATGGTCGACTTCTATGCCGACTGGTGCGTTTCCTGCAAGGAAATGGACAAGTACACGTTCTCGGACCCGCAGGTCCAGGGCGATCTCGGCGGGTTCGTTCTGCTCAAGGCGGACGTGAGTGCCAACAACGAGGACCATCAGGCGCTGCTCAAGCGTTTCGGGATCTTCGGCCCGCCCACTACTGCATTCTTTGGCCAGGATGGCAGCGAGTGTCGCAACTTCCGGCTGGTCGGATTTGTTCCGGCCGCGGAATTCAGGCAGCACCTGGCACGGTTCGCGCGGGAATGCCAGGCATGAGACGCGCGGTCACTGCAGCCGGTGTGGTCGTCGTCGCCGGCGTCGCGCTCGCCGCCGGCTATTACCTCAGTCGCACCGACGACGGCGCGGCAGCGACCCAGGCCGGGCCCACCAGCACCGGCCGGACCGTGCCCGAGATGCGTCCCGAGTTCTCGCTTGCCGACGCGAGCGGCCAGCAGCGCTCGATCACCGAGTGGGATGGGCGGCCACTGCTGATCAACTTCTGGGCCACCTGGTGTCCGCCGTGCCGGCGCGAAATTCCGCTGCTCAACTCGCTCAGGGGCCGATATGGGCCGCGTGGATACGAAGTCATCGGCGTAGCCGTCGACTTTCGCGAGGATGTGCTGGCTTACATGAAGGAAACCCCGATCGAGTATCCAATACTGATCGGTGAGCAGGATGGACTCGACGCAGCCCGGGCCTTCGGCATGGAAACCATGGGATTCCCGTTTACCATATTCACCGACCGGCTCGGGCGGATCGTGACTGTCCACGTGGGGGAGCTCCACGCCTCCCAGGCCGATGCAATACTCCAGGCAGTCGGCGAGGTCGACGCCGGCAAGTTGGCCATCGAAGCAGCGCGGATCCGAATCAGAGCCGAGCTGGCAGCCATCCCCGCGGGGGACAGCTAGCAGGAATCGCTCCGAACGGCGTCGAACTACCGCGAACTTGCCGCTTACATGCCGCAAGTAGACAAAAACCCACCGGTAAGGTTGAATGATGCCCGGCTGCCGCGACCGGGGACGGCGGGACGAGACGATAAGAACGATGACTAAAGTGCTCCTCTTGAACGGGCCCAACCTCAATCTGCTCGGAACACGGGAGCCGTCGCTGTACGGCGCCACGACCCTTGCGGATGTCGAGCAGCGGCTGACCGCCCTGGCCGAGGCGCGCGGCGCGTCCCTCGAGACCTTCCAGAGCAACGCTGAGCACGAGCTGGTCGAGCGAATCCAGCGCCTGGCCCGGGACCCGGTGGACTTCGTCATCATCAACCCGGGCGCTTTCACCCACACCAGCGTCGCTTTGCGTGATGCGCTACTGGCGGTTGCGGTGCCTTTCATCGAGGTGCACCTCTCCAACGTGAACGCGCGCGAGCCCTTCCGCCGGCACTCGTACTTTTCCGACGTCGCCGTCGGCAGCATCGTCGGGCTCGGTGCAGCAGGCTATGAGTTGGCCCTGACCGCCGCGCTCGACCGCATCGCGGCAGCAGCACCCCAGGGGGATTGACCAGGATGGATATTCGCAAGGTCAAGAAACTGATCGAACTGCTCGAAGAATCGGGCATTGCCGAAATCGAGATTTCCGAAGGCGAGGAATCGGTCCGGATCAGCCGCTACCCGCAAGGAATGACCGTCTCCCAGGGCTCGGTGATGGCGCAGCTGCCCGCGGCAGCGCCGGCCAGCGCCTTGTCACAGGCGGCAACCCCGGCAAGCCTGACACCGGCGAACCCTGCGCCCTCTACGGACAATTCAATTACCGCGCCCATGGTCGGCACGTACTACGCGGCCCCAGCGCCCGGCGCCAAGGCTTTCGTGCAGATTGGCGACGAGATCAAGGTCGGCCAGGTGCTTTGCATCATTGAAGCCATGAAGATGATGAACCAGATCGAGTCGGAGAAGGAAGGCCGCGTGGTCTCAATCCTCGCGCGCAATGGCGAGCCGGTGGAATTCGGCCAGCCGTTGTTCGTCATCGAATAGCATGCTCGACAAGATCGTCATCGCCAACCGGGGCGAGATCGCGCTCCGCATCCTGCGGGCCTGCCGCGAGCTCGGCATCAAGACCGTCGCGGTTCACTCGACTGCCGACCAGAGTCTTAAACACGTCCTGCTTGCGGATGAGACCGTCTGCATCGGTCCGCCGCAGTCCAAGGACAGTTATCTGAACATGCCTGCCATCATCAGCGCGGCCGAGGTCACGGATTCGGTCGGGATTCACCCGGGTTACGGCTTCCTTTCAGAGAATGCCGACTTCGCCGAACGCGTCGAGCAGAGCGGGTTCGTTTTCATAGGACCGCGCAGCGAGACCATCAGGCTGATGGGCGACAAGGTTTCGGCGATCCGGACTATGAAGGAGCATGGAGTGCCCTGCGTGCCTGGCTCCGACGGGCCGCTGGTCGATGATATTGACGAGAGCTTCCGGCTGGCGCGCGACATCGGCTATCCGGTGATCATCAAGGCCTCGGGCGGCGGCGGCGGACGCGGGATGCGCGTGGTCCACACCGAGGCGACATTGCTGAACGCCATCAACGTGGCCAAGGCCGAGGCGCAGGCGGCCTTCGGCAATGACATGGTTTACATGGAAAAGTACCTGGAAAAGCCCCGGCACATCGAATTCCAGGTGATCGGCGACAGCTACGGCAACGTGGTGTCCCTCGGCGAGCGCGACTGCTCACTGCAGCGGCGGCGACAGAAGATCATCGAGGAGGCGCCGGCTCCCGGGATCACCGAAAAGCAGCGGCGCGAAATGACCGAGAGGGTATGCGCGGCCTGCACCGCGGTCGGCTACCGCAGCGCGGGAACCCTGGAATTCCTGTACGAGGATGGGCAGTTCTTCTTCATCGAGATGAACACCCGGGTGCAGGTGGAGCATCCGGTCACCGAACTGGTGACCGGGCTTGACATCGTCAAGCTGCAGCTGCAGATCGCATCCGGGGAACCGCTGCCGTTCAAGCAGGACGACGTGAAGATCCGCGGGCATGCCATCGAGTGCCGGATCAATGCCGAGGATCCGAAGACCTTCGCGCCGTCGCCCGGGCCGGTCAAGCTCTGGCACCCGCCGGGCGGTCCCGGCGTGCGCGTCGACAGCCACATCTACAGCGGCTACACGGTGCCACCCTTCTACGACTCGCTGATCGCTAAGATCCTGTCGTACGGCGAGAATCGTGAAACCGCACTCGTGCGCATGCGCAACGCGCTGTCCGAGATGGTCATCGAGGGCATCAAGACAAACACGCCGCTGCATCAGGAAATATTCAATCACGCGGCGTTCCGCCAGGGCGGTCTCGACATCCACTACCTGGAGCGTCGGCTTGGCCTGAAGTAGGCCCGGGCCCGCCGATGCCATACGTGCAGATCGTACTGGAGATCGGCGACCGTGATCCGGCCGTCGCTGAGGCTGCCTGTTTCGCGACTGGAGCGTTGTCGGTGACGCTGGCGGACGGCGCAGACGACCCGGTCCTGGAACCGGCGCCGGGTTCCACGCCGTTATGGAAGACAGTCAGGCTGAGCGCCCTCTACGATTCAGTGGCCGACGGCCGGGAGCTGGTCTCGGCCCTGGCGGCCGAACTGCAGTTGGCGCCCGTGATGCTCCGCTGGGAAGTCGTGGAAGACCGCGTGTGGGAACGCGAGTGGCTGAAGGACTTCCGTCCCATGCGTTTCGGCCGCAGATTGTGGATTTGCCCCGGGGGACAAGCCGCACCAGATCCGGACGCCATAGTCCTGGAACTGGACCCCGGGCTCGCCTTTGGCACCGGCACGCATGCCACGACGGCCATGTGTCTCGAATGGCTGGATGCCGCAAGTTTGAGTGGCAAGTCGGTGCTCGACTTCGGTTGCGGGTCGGGCGTGCTGGCGCTGGCGGCGCTTCGTCTCGGCGCCACCAGTGCCAGCGCCGCCGACATCGATGCCCAGGCGCTGATCGCGACGCGCGAGAATGCGGCGCGGAACCGGCTCGCAGCCGCGCTCAGCATCTGGCCCGCGGCGGCGCTGCCTGAGACTCAATGGGACGTCGTCGTCGCCAACATCCTGGCTGGACCCCTGGTCGAACTGGCACCGCGGCTGGCCGCAGCCACGAGGCCGGCGGGACAGATCGTACTGGCAGGAATGCTGGAACCGCAGGCCGAAAGCGTGGCAGTCGCCTATAGTCCGTGGTTTCATATGAGCGAATTCGCGAGCCGCGATGGCTGGACGGTGCTGAGCGGCACCAGGCGAATCCCGAGCGCGGAGTAAGTCTTCTTGTTCACCCAGTGCCCAGAATGTGCGACGGTGTTTCGTGTCACGGCAGATGCCCTCAGAGTCGCCCAGGGCACCGTGCGTTGCGGCATCTGCTCAGCGAGCTTCAATGCCCTGGAATTCCTGAGTGAGCAGCCGGTCCCGCGTCACGGCGATGATCCGGTGCAGGAAGACACCATTACGGTCGAGGAACTGCCGGGAACCGAGTTCATCGAGCTCTCGGGTTCCATCGAGGCGGCCCCGGATAGCCCCGCCGACCGGACCGACCCGAGCGACGATGAGGCCGCGGAACCTTCAGACGCGGCCGTTGAAGGCGACCTTGCCGGCACCGGCGAAAGCAAAATGGACGACGCCACGCAGGCGACGCCGAGCTCGAGTTTCGTGGCTCCGCCGAGGATCTCGAGCGCCTGTTCGTCACCGCAGACCCGCAGTCAATGTGGCACCCGCCCGCAAGAGTCGGCCACGAGGATGGGCAGGCTGAGGACGATCGCGAGGAGCTTGATCGTGCCATCACTGCCATCGCGGACGGCGAGTTCAGCGGAATCGAAGTCGTCGAGCAAGAGCTCCCCGAGCTTGACGACGAGGACGGCGCCAGCGATTCCAGCCCCGGACGCATTGCCGCGGTACTCGCCTTCCGGGGGGCCGGTGAAGCAGGCCTCGAGGCAACCACCGAAACCGAGACCGGATCCGGGGCGCCTGAGCAAGAGCCGGAAGAGGCCGATCCCGGCGACGGTTCAGCCCTCGATCGCACCGACGAGTACCCGATCCTGGTGCTCGACGATCCGAGCACGGAGACCGCGGCGGCGACGGAACCGGCAGGCGAGTCGCACTGTCCGGAGGAGACTGCCGGCGCCGCGGATGAAACACTACGGCTTCTGATCCCGGAGGAGCTACGCCACCAGCCGGCGCTTAGCGCGTCGAGCGCGTTCGAGTCGGAGCCGGAGGACGGTTCGCCACGCTGGCCACTGGCTGTCGCGGCGGCGATCCTGCTCACCGTACTTGCTGCACAGGCGATCCATTTCTGGCGTGAAGACCTGGTTCGCAGCCCGGCCACCGGACCTTGGCTGATTCGCATCTACGCTGCGCTCGGCACGAAACTTTCGGTTCCGGCCGACCTTTCGGCCTTCGAACTGAGGCAGCTGGGCGCTGCCAGCGACGGGGTCCAGGCGGGTCGAATCAAGGTGCGGGCAAGCATCGTCAATCGCGCCGCTTTCGCCCAGCCGCTGCCGCTGCTGCGGCTGTCCCTGCAGGATCGCTTTGGTTCCACGATCGGGATTCGCGACCTCGAGCCGGAAGAGTACCTTCCTGGGGGCACCACACCAGCATCGGGGTTGCTGGGGCCGTCCCAGCGAGCCGACGCGGAGGTTGTGTTCGTCGATCCTGGCCGCGACGCAGTGGGTTTCGAACTGGACGTCTGCCTGCGTAGTAGCGGCGGCATCCACTGCAGTTCCGCCGCCGACAGTCAGCCGTGAAGATTGGGCCTTATGAATTGCCGGCGGCGCTCGCACTGGCGCCGATGGCCGGCGTAACCGATCGGCCATTCCGTTCGCTCTGCCGCGAGATGGGTGCGGGGCTCACAGCCTCTGAAATGATCACGGCCGACACCAGGCTCTGGCACACCCGCAAGTCGCGCTACCGACTCGATCACGCGGGCGAGCCCGAGCCGCGGGTGGTGCAGATAGCGGGCAGCGACCCTGCAATGCTGGCAGGAGCCGCGCAACTCAACGTCGAGATGGGTGCACAGATCGTGGACATCAACATGGGTTGTCCAGCCAAAAAGGTATGCAACCGAGCCGCTGGCTCGGCGCTCATGAGGGATGAGGCGCTCATCCGCTCCATTCTCGAAGCTGTGGTGCGATCGGCAGGAGTTCCGGTAACGCTCAAGATGCGTACTGGCTGGGATCGCGACAGCCGCAACGCGGTCAGTATCGCGCGCATGGCGGAGGACATCGGCGTCGCGGCGCTGGCAGTTCATGGCCGGACACGCGCCGACAAGTTCGCCGGCGAGGCTGAATTCGCCACCATTGCGCACGTCGTGCGGAGCGTTTCCATTCCAGTTTTTGCCAATGGCGACATCGACTCGCCGGAGAAGGCCCGGAACGTGTTGCTAGCGACCGGGGCCGCGGGTGTGATGATCGGTCGTGCAGCACAGGGCCGGCCATGGATCTTTCGTCAAGTCAAGACGTATCTGTCGTCGGGCGTTGCGGTCGGGCCACCTTGTCCCGGCCAGGTCCGTGATATCATCATGACCCACCTGGAATCGCTGCACGCTTTCTACGGAGAAGACGTCGGCGTCCGCATGGCGCGCAAGCACCTTGGCTGGTATTGCCGGCAGTTGCCGTCGGCCTCGAGGCTGCCTAGGGAGCTGCTGACCGTGGCGCGGGCTGTCGAACAGCTGAAGCTGGCGAGCGAGTTCCTGGCGGCGTCCGGTTACGTAACGAGCCGGGCGGCCTGAAAAAAAACTGCACGCACAAAGCGGCACGCGGGGAACGGTTTGAAATGATCGCCAGAAAGAAGGCGCACGACGGGCGTCGCAGCGGGATTTCCCGCGCCGGAAGCAATGGCGGCGGCAGGCCGATCCCATTGCGCAGCCAGACCGAGGAAGCGCTCAGCGCGTACTTCGGCACTCTCAACGGACACAAGCCGGGTCGCCTGTACGAACTGGTGCTGCGCGAAGTCGAAGTGCCGCTGTTCAAGTCCGTCATGGACTATGCAGACGGCAACCAGAGCCGCGCCGCCACCATTCTCGGGATAAATCGCGGAACGCTGCGCAAGAAGCTGCGCGAGTACGGCTTATCGGACTAGCGCCGCCGGCGAGGTGCATCATGGAGCGTTTGCGGGACAGGAGCGACAAATGAGCAAGATCCGCCGCGCGCTGTTGAGCGTTTCCGACAAGACCGGCATTGCCGACCTGGCCCGCCAGCTCCATGAACTCGGTGTCGAGCTGCTCTCCACCGGGGGAACCGCCGGGCAGCTCCGCGAGGCCGGACTGCCGGTGCGCGACGTAGCAAGCTATACAGGCTTTCCGGAGATCATGGACGGTCGGGTCAAGACGCTGCACCCGAAGGTGCATGGCGGTCTGCTTGGCCGCCGCGGGACCGACGACAGCGTGATGCGTGAACATGGCATCGAGCCGATCGACCTGCTGGTCGTCAACCTCTACCCGTTTGCCGCGACCGTCACCAGGCCCGGCTGCAGCTACGACGACGCGGTGGAAAACATCGACATCGGCGGGCCAGCGATGCTGCGCGCCGCCGCCAAGAACCATGCGCATGTCGCGGTTCTCGTCGACCCGGCCGATTACGGCCCGGCGCTCGAAGAAATGGGTAGCCACGCCGGCCTGTGCTTGGGCACGCGGCAGCGCCTTGCAGCCAAGGCGTTTGCGCATACAGCCTCGTATGACGCAATGGTCGCGGCATACCTCGAGAGACAACAGGGATTGGAGCACGCTCCGGGGAGCGGACAATCCCCTGCCGGGACGATTGCCGTCGACGCGAAGCAGGGCTCCTCCTATCCACAGGAGCTGGCGCTGCGCTTCGAGAAGAAGCTCGAGCTGCGCTACGGCGAAAACCCGCACCAGTCGGCGGCCTTCTACGTCGACCCGGAAAGTACTGCGGCCAGCGTTGCAACGGCGCGGCAGCTGCAGGGCAAGGAACTGTCCTTTAACAACATCGCCGACGCCGATACCGCGCTGGAATGCGTCCGCCGCTTCCATGAGCCCGCCTGCGTCATCGTCAAGCATGCCAACCCCTGCGGCGTGGCCGTGGCGCCGACGCTTCTTGAAGCCTACGATCGCGCCTACCGGACCGACCCTACTTCGGCTTTCGGCGGCATCATCGCCTTCAACCGTCCACTGGACAACGACACCGCAAGGGCCATCGCCGAGCGCCAGTTCGTCGAAGTCATCGTGGCCCCCGCCATTGAACCCGCCGCGCTCGGTCTGCTCGCTGCCAAGCGCAACGTCAGGGTCATGGAAACGGGCCCGCTCCACCCCGCGGCTGGCGCTGCGCGCGATCTGCGCAGCGTGGCTGGCGGACTCCTGGTCCAGTCGCGGGACGTCGGCGAAGTGTCGCCTGCCGACCTGAAGATTGTCACCAAACGCCAGCCGGAATCCGCCGAACTGGACGACCTGTTGTTCGCCTGGCAAGTCTGCAAGTACGTCAAGTCCAACGCCATCGTCTATGTGCGTGGGCGCATGACGCTCGGTGTCGGCGCCGGCCAGATGAGCCGCGTCGTATCGAGCCGTATCGCGGCCATGAAGGCGCGCGAGGAAGGCCTCGAGGTCGAAGGTGCCGCGATGGCTTCCGACGCGTTCTTTCCGTTTCGCGACGGGCTCGACGTCGCTGCCGAATTCGGCATCAAGGCCGTAATCCAGCCCGGCGGTTCGATGCGCGACCCCGAGGTGATCGCCGCCGCCGACGAGCACGACATGGCGATGGTCTTTACCGGCATGCGTCACTTCCGGCACTAGGGCTGCTGGAGTTCCACCATGAAAGTCCTGATCATCGGCAGTGGCGGGCGCGAGCACGCCCTGGCCTGGAAAGTAGCGCAGTCCGCGCGTGTCAGCGAGGTGCTGGTGGCACCTGGCAATGCAGGCACTGCAACCGAGCCGCGTTGTCGCAACGTCGACACGCGTGCCGAGGACATCACCGGTCTGGTAGCGCTGGCGCGCCGCGAGAACGTGGGGCTGACGATTGTCGGCCCGGAAGCACCGCTGGTTGCCGGAGTCGTCGACGCCTTCACCGAGGCCGGCCTGCGTTGCTTCGGGCCGCGCCGGACCGCCGCGCAACTCGAGGGTAGCAAGGCATTCACCAAGGAATTCCTGGTGCGGCACGGCATCCCTACGGCTAGCTATGCCCGATTTACTCGCGACGATTTCGATCCTGAATTCGTCCGCGCGCAGCGTCCTCCGATCGTGGTGAAGGCGGACGGGCTCGCGGCCGGCAAGGGCGTGATCATCGCCGCGTCGGCCAACGAGGCCATCGCGGCCATCGAGGGCATGTTTGCTGGCGCCTTCGGCACCGCGGGCGATGCGGTGGTTGTCGAGGAATTCCTCGAGGGGGAGGAAGCCAGTTTCATCGTCATGGTCGACGGTGAGCAGGTGCTGCCACTCGCCACGTCACAGGATCACAAGCGCCTCGGCGACGGCGACGCCGGCCCCAACACCGGCGGCATGGGCGCCTATTCGCCGGCTCCGGTCGTTACCGGGGTGCTCCACCGGCGCATCATGCAGGAGGTCATCTGGCCGACGGTACGCGGTCTCGCGGCCGAAGGAACGCCGTATACCGGGTTTCTGTACGCCGGCCTGATGATTGCCGTGGACGGCACCCCCAACGTACTCGAGTTCAACTGCAGGTTCGGCGATCCGGAGACCCAGCCGATCATGGCCCGCCTGCGATCCGACCTCGTCGATCTGTGTGAGGCCGCGCTTGACGGGCGCCTCGGGGAAGTCGAGGCCGAGTGGGACCCGCGTGCGGCGGTGGGGGTTGTCCTTG
Organism: uncultured Gammaproteobacteria bacterium; assembly: GCA_963715485.1. Classification (GTDB taxonomy): domain Bacteria; phylum Pseudomonadota; class Gammaproteobacteria; order Steroidobacterales; family Steroidobacteraceae; genus SG8-30. Next base: position 1,391,308 of record OY970244.1, on the reverse strand, counting down.
CCGCCGACGGCTACCCGGAAGCAGCGCGCAAGGGAGACGTCATCAAAGGCCTGGACGCGGCTGCCGCCCTGCCGGGCAAGGTGTTCCATGCCGCGACCCGACTCGAACAGGACCGCGTGCTGACCGCCGGCGGACGCGTACTGTGTGCCGTCGGTCTCGGGGACACGGTGAGGACCGCCCGCGATGCGTCCTATGCGCTGGTGGACGTTATCCACTGGCCCGGGATGCAGTATCGCCGCGACATTGGCTGGCGGGCGGTCGAGCGCGAGAACCGCCGGTCCGGCTGACACCCGCTCAACGCGCAGGTTCCATTTCGGCGGCCCGCGCCTCGTCACGCTTCAGTTGCGAGAAGCCTGAGAAGTGCATAGGCCTCAGCGCCAGCACGCCAGCCGTTCCCTGTCGCTGTTCCATCGGCAGCGACGTGTCCTGCTCGGCAAGCTCATTGAATTCGCGCACCAGGCGCATGATCGAACGCTGCAGCTGCGCGGCTGACGACGGTGACAGGGCGGCAGCGAAGAACTGAAACCCGGCGTTTGGTTCATCGAAGCGCGATCGAAAGAACTCAGGCAGGATCCTGCGCTCGACGAATCGCTGCATTGGCCCGTCCTTGCGCCAGGAGAAGTTGCGGGTCAACAGGTAGCGTATCCGCCGGCCCGACCTGAGCTCGATCACGCCAATCTGGTCGAGTCGGGAAAGCAGCCTGTCAACTTCCGGTTCGGTGAAGCTGTAGACGCGCAGGATTTCGTCGAAGCTCCAGCGGTTGAACGTCAGGTAGGTCATCAGGAAGAGCTTGGGGTCGGCCATCAGCTCTTCCTCCTGCTCGATTGTCAGTTCGGTGACCATCGACTTACGCGCGGCAATGCGCTCGACCAGGTCGGCGATCTCCACGCCCGCGATGTTGCAGGCGAGTTCGAATCGCTCGAGCGTAAAGCGGCCGGTCGCAAACATGCGCTTTACGCTCGCCTCGCTCAGGCCCAGCCCCTTGGCAAGTTCGGCATAGGTGAGCCCCTGCTCCCTCAGGACGAGCTTCAGCTCGTCGATCAATGTGTCTCGTCGTCGCATGGCGTCCCTCACGGTTTGCGCAGGCAATATTGGAATTCGATCACAAGGTAGCGTTTTTCGATACCTCTGGTTTAACTTCAGGAGACTTTGGTGCTGAAAGTTGCAATTCCTGCAACCACCCACCCACAGTGCCTCGCAGTACCGGACGGCATGGCCGCACATCGGGACTGGCTTCCGGAAGGCATGCGACGGATCAGGGGGGCGGAAAGCCATGGGAGGATTCAGCAGGTTAGTGATGCTGGCGCTATGCGCCGTCACCGCTTCTGGGTGCTCCATCAATCGCCTGGCAGTCAACCAGGTCGGCGACGCGCTCGCCGGCGGCAACGGTGCCTACGCGGTCGACGATGACCCGGAGCTCGTAGGAGCCGCCCTGCCCTTCGGCCTGAAGCTGATCGAGAGTCTGCTGGCGCAAAGCCCGGAGCACCGCGGCATGCTCACCGCCGCCGCCAGCGGCTTCACTCAGTACGCCTACGGCTTCGTGCAGATGCCGGCAGAGCAGCTAGAGGACACCGACCTCGAGCGCGCATGGGCCGAGAAGGACCGCGCCCGGCGCCTGTACCTGCGCGCCCGCGACTACGGCCTGCGGGGTCTCGCGGTCGGCCACCCGGGCTTCGCCACGAAGTTCCAGGCGGACCCCGAAGGCTCGCTGGAGGGGATGGGCAGGCTGGACGTCGAATTGCTCTACTGGACGGCGGCCGCCTGGGGAGCCGCGGTCGGCCTGGGCAAGGACGACCCCGATCTTGTCGGCGACCTCCCGCGGGTCGAGAAGCTCGCCGACCGAGCCCTGGCCCTCGATCCCGACTTCGGCGCGGGCGCCCTCCACGGTTTCATGATTACTTACGAGATGATCCGCCCGGGCGCCGAAGGCGACGCAGCGGAGCGCGCCACGTGGCACTACCAGCAGGCGGTCCAGCTTTCGCACGGCCTCGAGGCGGGACCGCATGTGAGTTTCGCCGACTCAGTCTGCCGCGATCAGGACGATCGCGAATGCTTCAGGACCACGCTGAATGCAGCGCTCGCCATCGATGTCGGGCAGAACCCCAACGTACGGCTTGCCAACACGCTCATGCAACGTCGGGCGCGCTGGCTGCTCGGGCGGATCGACCGCTTGTTCATGCCAGGGTCTGACGAACAACCCTGAACGACCGGATAAGGAGTACGACATGAAATTCAGCCGCACAATCCTGGCCCTCATGACGATCTTCACGGTCTTCAGCACGGCCGCGGCCGGGCCTGTAACGCTCAGGATCGCGACCGTCGCGCCGGACGGCTCGTCGTTCCACAAGAGCCTGCAGCAGCTCAATCAGCAATGGAGCAAGGCGCCTGGAGGCGGCGTCAGCCTCGCGATCTACACACAGGGCAAGCAGGGGAGCGAAGCACAGATTGCGAGCCGGATGCGCGCCGGCAGCATCCAGGGCGCGATGCTTACGGCCAATGGACTGGGGCAGCTGGACAAGGACGCAACCGCGCTGCAGCTGATGCCGATGATGTTCCGCAGCTGGGAGGAAGTGGACCATGTGCGCGAGGCGCTGCGGGCACGGCTGGAGCAAGGACTATACGATGCCGGCTACGTGGTGATCTTCTGGGGCGACGCGGGCTGGGTGCGGTTCTTCTCCCGCAGCCCGATTGAGCACCCGGCCGACCTGAAGCGCATGCGCGTCTACGCCGACGGTGGCGATCCCGTCACGCTGGATCTCATGCGGGAGTACTACACGCCGGTCCCGCTGGCGCCACACGACATCCAGTTGAGCCTGAGGAACGGCACCATCGATGCCATTCCGGTACCGGCATTCCTGGCCAACCTGCTGCAGGTCGCCCAGTTCGCGCCCAACATGCTCGACATGCGCTGGGTGCCGATCGCGGGCGCAATGGTCGTAACCCGCAAGTCCTTCGATGCACTGCCGGCCGAGACCCGCGAGTACATGCTGCGCACGGGTCGCGAGGCCGGCGCGGAGATTCGCCGGCAGGCCCGGGCAGAAGATGACGCCGCCGTCGAGGCGATGCGTACCAAGCAGAAGCTCAACGTCGTGCCCTTCCCACCCGCGCTCGAGCAGGAGTGGCGCAAGGAACTTGCCCGCCTCAGTCCGCAGATCCGCGGCCAGATCGTGCCCGCCGACATCTTCGACCGCGTCGGCGCCGCGCTGCAGGACTACCGCTCGCACGCACCAGCCGGCCTCGCCAGGGCTGAGGACTAGCCATGCTGGCTTCGCTTGAGATGGAGGGCAGTGATCCCTGGCAGGGCTGGCTGGATCGATCGCGAGCCACGTTCCGGATCGCCGAGGACCTGCTGCTGTGCGCCGCAATGGGGGCGCTAGTGTTATTGGGAATTGGCCAGCTGGACCTCTGGCCGGCACTGGGGCTGCGCCTGAATGTCGGGGTGATGGACAATGTCGCCCGCCACGTCACGCTGCTGATCGGCATGCTCGGCTCTATGGTCGCCGCCCGCGAGCGGAGACTGCTGGCGATCGGCACGCTGGCCCAGCTGGCCCCTGAACGCCTGCAGCCGGCCATCGCGATCTTCGTTGGCGCCATGTCGACCAGCATCGCCGCCGGCCTCGCCGCCGCCTCGTGGCAGTTCGTTTCTTTCGAACGTCCTGCCGGACTCGTCCTCGCCCTGGGAATCCCGGTCTGGATCATCCAGCTGTCGCTGCCCCTCGGCTTCGCGGTACTGGCTGCCCGCGTTTGGTTCCATTCGACCAGGACACCGCGCGGGCGGGCCATTTCACTGGCGCTCGCGGTCGCGCTGATGGTCGTGGCCTGGAACCCGCCACTGCCGCCCGGGCAGCTGCTGGGACCGGCACTTGCCCTGCTGGCAGCCGCGACCCTGCTGGGCGCGCCCATCTTTGCCGTGTTTGGCGGCGCATCGCTGTTGCTGTTTGGCGCGGCAGGGGACCCGATCGCGTCGATCCCGCTCGATCATTACGGCCAGGTCACCAGCCCACTGCTGGCAACGTTGCCACTGTTCACGCTGGCCGGCTACGTGCTGGCGGGTACACGCGCGGCCCAGCGCGTGGTCACGCTGCTGATCGCCTGGACGGGGCACCTGCGCGGCGGGCCTGCCATCGTTACGGTATTGGGCTCAGCCTTCTTTACGGCGTTCACCGGCGGCTCCGGTGTCACCATCCTGGCACTGGGTGGACTACTTGTGCCGCTGCTACTGGCTGCGCGGCATTCGGATCGCGACTCCCTGGGACTTATTGCCGGCGCGGCCTCCCTCGGCGTGCTGCTGCCGCCATGCCTGCCGCTGATCATGTACTCGATCATCGGCCAGGTTGGCATGAACGACATGTTCCTGGCGGGTCTGCTTCCGGGCGCACTGCTCATCGCGATGATGGCCGGCTGGGGCATGGCCTCCGCTGGCCGCTCTGGACAGGCGCGGCCAGCCTTTGACCGTGACCGGGCCCTGTCCGCGGCGTGGGCGGCCCGTTTCGAACTGCTGCTGCCGCTGGTACCTCTCACCCTGCTGATCGGTGGACTCGCCCTGCCGGTGCCGGCGGCAGCCGCGACCGCGTTGTTCGCGATAGTGACCGGGATGCTATTCCATCGCGACCTGGACCTGGCCACTTTGCGCCGTGTGCTGGTCGACTGTGGGCTACTCACCGGCGGCGTACTGCTCATCCTCGGCACCGCCATGGGCTTCACCAACTACCTGATTACCCTGCAGGTACCGGACGCTCTGGCCGCGTGGATCGGACTACATGTGGAGTCGCGCTGGACATTCCTCCTGCTGCTCAACCTGTTCCTGATAGCCGTCGGCTGCCTGATGGACATCTTCACGGCCATCGTGGTCGTGGTGCCGCTGGTCCTGCCGGCCGCCCTCGCCTTCGGCATCGATCCGCTGCACCTCGGCATCCTGATCCTCGCCAACCTGGAACTCGGCTACCTGACCCCGCCGGTCGGGCTCAACCTGTTCCTTGCTGCGTACCGCTTCAACCGGCCGGTGATGACTGTGGCTCGTGCGGCGCTGGTGCCCATGCTGGTGCTGCTGTCCGGCGTCATCGTCATTACCTACTGGCCACCGCTGACAACCTGGCTGCCCTCCCTGTTCCGCGGCAACTAGCCCGGATCCCGCCGGGCCAGCGGCGCTGGCTCGTCCTGAGACGGACGTTTATGCTTGGCGCGCCCCGGGGGAGAGCTGTCATGAGCCAAATCACCATCCGACGCAAGCATAAGCTGGGCCACGCCGAGCTGCGCGATCGCGTATCGCACCTGGCCGAGCGGCTGGGCGAGAAATACAGCGCCGATTGGCACTGGGAAGGCGACGTGGTGCACATAGACCACTCGAATGTCACCGGCACAGTTCATGTCACCAAGAGCGAGGTGGTGATCGACGCCAGGCTTGGTTTCTTCCTGTCGATGTTCCAGCACCGGGTCGAGGACGAGATCAGCAAGATTCTCGACGAGGAGCTCACGCGCAAGATCTGACCGAAAAGGGGGACAGCTCTTTTCTTGCTGCACCGAGAAGAGGACTGTCCCCTTTTATGCGCCCTACTCTCCGCGGTGAAGATCGACAGCCCGCCACAGGTACCAGGCGGCCGTACTGCGATACGGAGCCCAGCGCCGACCCAATTCGGCCAGCTCACCGGGCCGGGGCAGCTCGGCAACGCCATACGCGATGCGGTATCCGCTGCGCACGCCATAGTCGTCCACCGGCAGCACGTCGGGCCTGCCAAGCGTGAACATCAGGAACATCTCGACCGTCCAGCGGCCGACGCCCCGGACCTGAACCAGCCGCTCGATGATCGCCGCATCGGGAAGTTGCGCCAGGCTGCGCCGGGACGGGATCGTGCCGTCCAGCGTCCGGGCAGCGATGTCCCTCAGCGAAGCCGCCTTCGCGCGCGAGAAGCCCACCGAACGCAGGGTCTCCTCGGGCGTATCGAGCAACTCGGCCGGTTCCGGAAACCTTCCCTCTCCATACAGCGCGAAGAATCGCTGCAGGATCGTGCCGGCGGCCTTGCCCGTCAGCTGCTGGTGGGCGATGGACCGGACCAGGGACTGAAAGGGCGTGCGGCCCCGTTCCGGCTTGATCTCGCAGGGCCCGGCGGCGCGGATCAGGGCACGCATGACCGGGTCTCGGGAGAGATGGCGGCGGACGGAGGGATCCATTCAACAACCGGGTGGGTGCCTGGCACCGTGACGAGAGCGGGACGGTCCCCTTCTCGTCACGGTGCCAGGCACCTCGGCTTATCCTCGCTTCATCGCGTCGAAGAACTCGCCGTTGGTCTTGGTGTCCTTCATCTTGCCGATGAGGAACTCGATCGCGGCCAGTTCGTCCATCGGATGCAGCAGCTTGCGCAGGATCCACATCTTCTGCAGCTCGTCCGGCGCCGTGATCAGCTCTTCCTTGCGCGTACCTGAGCGGTTGATGTTGACCGCCGGGTAGATGCGCTTCTCGGCAATGCGACGGTCGAGGTGAATTTCCGAGTTGCCGGTGCCCTTGAACTCCTCGTAGATCACGTCGTCCATGCGCGAGCCAGTGTCGATCAGCGCGGTCGCGATGATGGTCAGCGAGCCACCCTCCTCCACGTTGCGGGCCGCGCCGAAGAAACGCTTCGGCCGCTGCAGCGCGTTGGCGTCGACGCCGCCGGTCAGCACCTTGCCCGAGCTCGGCACCACCGTGTTGTAGGCGCGCGCGAGGCGCGTGATGGAATCGAGCAGGATCACGACGTCGCGCTTGTGCTCGACGAGGCGCTTGGCCTTCTCGATGACCATCTCGGCCACCTGCACGTGGCGGCTGGCCGGCTCGTCGAAGGTGCTGGCAACGACCTCGCCCTTGACCGTGCGCGCCATCTCGGTGACTTCCTCCGGCCGCTCGTCGATGAGCAGCACGATCAGGTAGACGTCCGGATGGTTTGCAACGATGGAGGTGGCGATGTTCTGCAGCAACATCGTCTTGCCGGCCTTCGGCGGGGAAACGATGAGGCCGCGCTGGCCCTTGCCCAGCGGTGCGGTCATGTCGATGACCCGCGCCGTCATGTCCTCGGTCGAGCCATTGCCGCGTTCGAGTTTCAGCCGCTTGGTGGGGTGCAGCGGGGTCAGGTTCTCGAACAGCAGCTTGTGACGCCCACTCTCAGGCGAGTCGAAGTTTATCTCGCCCACTTTCAGCAGCGCGAAGTAGCGCTCGCCATCCTTGGGCGGCCGGATCAGGCCGGAAATGGAGTCCCCGGTCCGGAGATTGAACCGGCGTATCTGCGACGGGCTGATGTAGATATCGTCGGGCCCGGCCAGGTAGGACCCTTCGGCCGATCGCAGGAAGCCGAAGCCGTCCTGGAGGATTTCCAGCACACCGTCGCCATAGATGTCCTCGCCGCTCTTGGCGTGCGCCTTGAGTATCGAGAAGATTACGTCCTGCTTGCGCTGCCTTGCGGTGTTCTCGAGCCCCATGGACTCGGCCATCTGGACCAGCTCGTGGACCGGCTTGGTCTTGAGCTCGGTGAGATTCATCGACCGGCGTGACGCTGCCAGCTCCTCAGGGGAGATGATGTCGGTATCGCCACCCTCGACGAAATCGTCCTGCGGCAGGCCTTCCTGGCTTTGCCGGTTGCCGCCGCCGCGGTGGCGACCACCGCCCTGGCCCTTCCGGCCGCCGCCGCGCGCCTGGTTACCGAGATAGCCCCTCACAGGTGCTGGTCCAGCAGGGCCGCGAGCTTTGACTTCGCGACCAGCCCGACCTGCTGCGCCTCAGGCGCCCCGTTCTTGAACAGGATCAGTGTCGGGATGCCCCGGACACCGTACTTCAGCGGCGTCTGGCGGTTGTGGTCGATATTGATCTTGGCGATCCGGACCCGATCGCCGTACTCGCTCGCGATCTCGTCGAGAATCGGCGAAATCGCCTTGCATGGACCGCACCATTCAGCCCAGAAATCGAGCAGGACGGGGACGTCGGCCTTCAGCACGTCGGCTTCGAAGGTGTCATCGGATGTATGGACGATGTTGTTGCCGCTCAAGCGGTTTTCCTCCCTTGCAGAGGTCGTGGATGGATGTTGCTGATCAGAAAAAAAGGCGCGCAAAACGGGCCTGCAAGTGACGAGCCGATGCCCGATACGGCACAATACTGTTCTGGCGCTTGAACCTAAGGCTGCCTGTCCAGGGTACCGGCTCCGCCGGGGGCCCGTTTGGACCGTCCCGGATCTGCCGGTGTTGTGCGAATGCTTGCGGGGAACCCGCGGTGCTCAGGTAGCTTTTTAGCCTTTCGCGCGCAATTTTTCAAGACATGAGTAATCAGAAGACCAAAGTGAGCGAACAACAACTCTCGGAACTGTCCTTTACCAACCTCCACCTGCCCGAGGCCCTGGCCCGCGGAATCGCCGATGCCGGCTTCGAGCGCTGCACCCCGATTCAGGCACGATCCTTGCCGAGAGCGCTCGCCGGCTTCGACGTAGCGGGCCAGGCGCAGACCGGAACCGGCAAGACGGCGGCCTTTCTGGTAGCGCTCTACTCCCGCCTGCTGCGCAACGAGTCGGCGCCAGGGCGGCCGACCACCTCGCCGCGCGCCCTGATCCTGGCGCCGACCCGCGAGCTGGCACTGCAGATTCACCGCGATGCCGAGATCCTGGGGCAGTACACCGGCCTGACCCTCGGGCTCGCCTACGGCGGCGTCGATTACGACAAGCAGCGACGCCACATCGAGGCCGGGGTAGACGTCCTGATCGGCACGCCCGGGCGGATAATCGATTACTTCAAACAGCACGTGTTCGACCTCCGCTTTGCCGAGGTCATGGTGCTGGACGAGGCAGATCGGATGTTCGACCTGGGTTTCATCAAGGATATCCGCTACCTGCTCAGGCGCCTGCCGCCGCCCGACCAGCGCCTGAACCTGCTGTTTTCGGCCACCCTGGCCCAGCGCGTGCTGGAGCTGGCCTACGAGCACATGAACGACCCGGAGCTTATCCGGATCGAGCCAGAGCGGGTCACGGTCGACCTGGTCAGGCAGGCGATCTACTTTCCCTCGATGGAGGAGAAGGCGCCGCTGCTGGTCCACCTGCTCAAGCAGAAGGGGGCGACGCGCAGCATCGTGTTCGTCAATACCAAGCGCGTGGCCGAGTATCTCGAGCGCAAGCTGCGGGCCAACGGTATCGAGGCGGCAGCCATGTCGGGCGACGTCCCGCAGACCCGCCGCCAGCGCATGCTGCGCGAATTCCACGACGGCAAGATCGCCGCGCTGGTAGCGACCGATGTTGCAGCCCGCGGACTGCACATTCCCGACGTCAGTCACGTCTTCAACTACGACCTGCCCCAGGACCCGGAGGACTACGTGCACCGCATCGGCCGCACCGCGCGCGCAGGCGCCGCCGGCGACGCGATCAGCTTCGGCTGCGAGGAGTATGTCGTTTCCCTGCCGGAAATCGAGGCCTTCATTGGCAGCAAGCTGCCAGTCGCGAGTTTCGACCCCCACGAGCTCCCGGAAGTCGCCTCGGCGAGCAATGTGCCGCGGCATCAGGACACACAGTCCTGGCGCGAGCGGCAGGAGCGCCGCGGCGAGCGGGGCGGCGGCAGGCCGCCACGACGTGGTCCGGGCGGCCGCGGAGCCCCGCCGCGTGCGGAGCACGGCGGCCAGACGGCGGCCGGCCAGGAGCGCCCGCCGGTGCCGCCGGCCGCGGAATCCGCCGGCGCAGAGGATGCCGGCAAGCCCAAGCGGCGCAGGCGCAGGCGTAGTAGTGGCCGTGCCACACCGGGCCCCGGCGGCCCGCCATCTTCGGCTCCCTGAGGCCCCGGGGGCACTCCACGCCTCACCGGGCAGCAGTCGGCACTTAAACCTGTGCGTATCATGGGGCCCGCATGACCCAAAGGACCCGTTGAAAATGACCCACGACCTCCATCGCCTGCTACTCGATGTCGTCGCGCTGTCGCGCGAGGCGGGCCGGGCGATCCTGGGCGTCTACACCTCCTCCTTCACCGTACAGGAGAAGGATGACGCCTCGCCGCTGACGGAAGCAGACCTGCGCGCCCAGGAAATCCTGGCGGCTGGCCTCAGGCGCTTGCTGCCGGAAGTACCGATCCTCTCGGAGGAAGCCGAGGCAGTCGCCTACGGCACCCGTTCCCGCTGGGACTGGCTGTGGATCGTGGATCCGCTGGACGGCACGAAGGAATTCGTGCAGCGCAACGGGGAGTTTACGGTGAACGTCGCGCTGGTCCATGGGCACAGGCCGGTCCTGGGCGTCGTTCACGCACCAGTGCTCGAGACCGACTATTACGCCTGCGAGGGCTTCGGTGCCTTCAAAGGCCAGGGGCGGGAAGCGGCGGCCCCCATCCGGGTCACGGACCGCGCCGCCTCTCCGGTTCGCGTGGTAGGCAGCCGCTCGCACCGCGGCTCGTCCCTCGATGGCTTCCTCGAGCGGGTCGGACCCCATGAACTGGTTGCGGTGGGAAGTTCGCTCAAGTTCTGCATGATCGCGGAGGGTGCCGCGGACGTTTACCCGCGTCTCGGACCCACCTGCGAATGGGACACGGCGGCGGGTCATTGCGTGCTGGAGCAGGCAGGTGGCTACGTCACTGGACTCGATGGCCAGCCACTCAGCTACAACGCCCGACCGGAGCTGCTCAACCCGTACTTCCTCGCCTACGGTGACGACCGGGTGAACTGGAAGGCCATGCTCTGATGAGCTGGCCTGTCTTCCTGGGTGTCCTCTCATTGATTCTCGTCGCTTGGGCCTGGCACGCCAGCTTGGCGGCGCGTGAATTCGCCAACAAGGTCGCATCCGAGACCTGCACCCGGGCCGGCGTACAATTGCTGGACGGCACCGTCTCGATGCTCAAGTTCGCGTTCGCGCGCGCCGCCGATGGTCGGCTTGCCCTGCGCCGCACCTACGTATTTGACTATTCCGAGGATGGTTACGAGCGACGGCGTGGCTTCGTGGTGCTGACAGGCCTTGCGCTCGACAGCGTCGGCCTCGGGCCGCGGGCCGTATCGTGACTGCGCAGGTCGACTTGCACCTGCATTCGACTGCCTCCGACGGCCGGCTGGAACCGGCAGCGCTGGTTCAACATGCCTTCGATTGCGGCGTCCGCATGATGGCGCTGACCGACCACGATACGACTGCCGGCCTGGACGCTGCAGCGGCCACAGCCGCAACGCTCGACATGTCATTCGTCCCGGGGATTGAGCTGTCTGCCGACTGGCGCGGACGCACCGTCCACGTACTGGGGCTGGCCATCGACCCGACGGCAGCCGGGCTGGAGCGTGGTATCCGGCAGCTGGCAACCGAACGCGAGCGCCGTGCCGCGGAAATTGCCCGCCGGCTGGACGCGGCCGGTGCTCCCGGGAGCGAATCGCTGCGGCGGATCCGGAACCAGACGGACCTGCCGACACGAACCCACTTTGCCCGGGCGCTCTCGGAACTCGGGTCGGTACGCAGCATGGCCGAAGCATTCGAGCGCTACCTCGGCCACGGGCGGCCTGCAGCGGTCAGGTCAGCCTGGCCGGCCATGACCGAGGCAATCGAGTGGATTCTTGCAGCCGGCGGGGTCGCCGTGCTGGCGCACCCGCTGCGCTACACGCTCTCGGCCGGCGCGAGGCGCGAACTGGCGCGCGAGTTCAGGGATCTCGGCGGCGCCGGAGCCGAGGTCGTGTGTGGCGGCGCAGGCCCGGCGCAGGTGGAGCGGGCTGCCTCGCTGGTGCTCAGGACGGGACTTGCGGGTTCGGTAGGGTCGGATTTTCACGATCCGGCCATCCCATGGAATCAGCCCGGGCGATTGGCTAAGCTTCCGGTTGCGGTGCAGCCCGTCTGGACCGGCGCGGCGTTCCCACAGGCCCTGGCTGAACTGGCATGAGCGGCGACGAAGACAAGATCAATACTGAACTATTCCAGCAGATCCAGCGGCTGCGCGAGCTGCGCATCGAGCATCGCGACCTCGACGACGTGATCGAGCGGCTCACCATGGACCTGTATGTGGACGAACTGCAGCTGCGCAGGCTGAAGAAACGCAAGCTGTTGCTCAAGGACCAGATCGCCCGGCTCGAGAGCGAGCTGATACCCGACATGAACGCGTGATGCGCCGATCCGGCACGCCAACGGGCCCGCTTGGGCCGAGCACATGAACAAATTCACTGACCTCGCATCCGGGCTGCTGACCGCCGCCAACCTGGCCCAGCTGATCGCGCTCGTGGTGGCCGCTGGCGTGGCGTGGCTGGCCGAAAGGTCGGTGCGTCGCTGGTACGTCCCGCGTGCCGAGCCCGGGATGACGGCCCGAATCGTCGGCTTCGAGGCGCTGGCGGTCACCTCGCCCTACATCGCCGCTTTCCTGATCGTCACCGCGGCTCGCTCGATCATTGCCGCGGCTTCGCTCACAACCGACCTGCTCGATCCGGCAGTGCGGCTGGTGGGCGCGTTGATCATCATCCGCCTGCTGGCCTATGCGGTGCGACGATCGGTCTCCCCAAACAACCGTCTCAAACGCTTCGAGAACAAGGCGTCCCTGGCCGTCTGGTTGCTGGTCGCAGCACAGATGCTCGGCTGGCTGGACTACATCGTCCAGGTGCTCGACTCGATCGGCCTGTCCACCGGCAAGTCGCGCGTCACCATCTGGTCGGTAATCGCCGCTCTGTTCGCCGTGTCCGTCTGCGTCATCGCCAGCCTTTGGGTGGCGCGGTGGATCGACCGGCAGGTCTCGCAGATCGATACCCTCGCCCCATCGACGCGCATCGGCATCGTCAAGACCAGCTACGCCTTCTTCGTCGGTTTCGGCATCCTGCTCGGCCTGCGTGCCTCGGGCGTCGACCTGACCGCGCTGACGGTCTTTTCCGGCGCGATCGGCCTCGGCCTCGGTTTCGGACTACAGGCCATTGCCGCCAATTTCGTCAGCGGCTTCGTCCTGGTCATGGACAAGTCGATCAAGCCGGGCGACGTCATCAGCTTCACCGGCACGACCGGAACCAGCACCCATGGGTTCGGCTGGGTCGAAGAATTGCGCGGCCGCTATATCGTGATTCGTGACCGCGATGGTGTCGCGACGCTGGTGCCGAACCAGAATGTGATTACCAACCAGGTCATCAACTGGAGCTATGGCCATCCCAAGGTCAGACTGCGCCTCGGCGTCAGGATCAGTTACCGCGACGACGTGGAACTGGCGCTCAGGCTGCTGCTGGACGCCGCCAACGACCACCCCAGGATCCTGCGCGACCCGCCGCCGGTCTCGCGCCTGATGGACTTTGCCGACCACGGCATGGAGACGGAGGTGCGCTTCTGGATCGGCGATCCGGCCGAGGGCGTCAACAACGTCCGCTCCGACATCAACCGGAAGATCTGGGCGTTGTTCCGCAAGCACGGAATCACCATCCCGCCCGCGCAGCGCGAGATCCGCATTCTCGAGGGCAGCACATCCGCCTCGACGCTCGCACCGAGGACCCGCGGACCGATCGAGCCGACGCTTGACGGGCAGGACTGAGCTGCCAGGGCCGGGCCGCAGTTCATGACGGACGCAAGAGAGCCAGATATTCCAGACGGTGAATACGAGCTCTCGTGGAGCCGCTCGCCCGGGCCCGGTGGGCAGAACGTCAACAAGCTGGCGACGGCCTGCCTGCTGCGCTTCAGCGTGGCGGCTACCACCCTGCTCGACGAGGCGGGGCGCGAGCGGTTGCGTCAGCTCGCTGGACGGCGACTCACCCTGGACGACGAATTGCTGATCGATGCCCATCGACACCGAACCCGTGAGGCGAACAGGCGCGACGCGGTTGAACGGCTGGCCGGACTGATCGAAGCTGCCCGGCATGTTCCCAAGACCCGCAAGCCGACCCGGCCCACGCGGGCCTCGAAGGAGCGCCGAATCGAGGGCAAGAAGCGCCGCCAGACGACCAAGCGCCTGCGCGGTCGGATCGACGCAGACTGAACCTAGCCCGGGGCACCGGCCGTTGCCTCGCGGGCCTTCCTGACCCTCCTTGACAGCGGCAGCAGCCAGGCACCGAGCGCGGGCAGCAGCAGCATTGCGCCGAGCATGTTCACCACAAACATGAATGTCAGCATCAGGCCGACGTCGGCCTGGAACTTCAACGGCGAGAAGGCCCAGGTCGCCACGCCCACTGCAAGTGTCACGCCGGTAAAGAAGATCGCAACGCCCGTTACCCTCAGAGCGCCAAGATAGGCATCGTGGACGCTCTCGCCGCGCTTCAGGAATTCCTGCATGCGACTGAACAGGTAAATGCCGTAGTCGACGCCAATACCGGCGCCAAGTGCGACCATCGGCAGCGTATTGACCTTGAGGCCGATTCCCACAAAGGCCATTACCGCATATACCAGGATCGACACCAGCGTCAGCGGCAGGATGACCAGGACCGTGCCCACGAATGACCGGAAGTTGATCAGGCACATTGCGGTCACGGCGGCGAACACCCAGCCCAGTATCACGAACTCCTTCGCCTTGACCTCTTCATTCTGCGCCGCCATCACGCCGACGTTCCCCGTCGCCAGCCTGTAGGTGACGCCGTCCGTCGGGTTGTCCTGGCGGTACTGCTTGACGGCTGCGATCACGCCCTCGATCGTCTCCGCGCGGTGGTCCGCAAGAAATATCATCACCGGCATGACGCTGCAGTCGCGGTTCAGCAGCCCGGTGCTGGTCTCGATGTATCCTTGCGCCTGGACCAGCTGACTCTGGTCGCGAGGCAGGTTGCGCCACTTCAGGCTACCCTCACTCCAGCCGGCGCTGACCACCTTGGACACCCCCGCAAGACTGACTATGTCGCGGACGCCACTGACGTTGGCCATGTTCCAGGCGAATCGATCGATCGCGTCGATGACGCGGTGATCGATGCAGCCGTTCGGCTCCGTCTCGACGATGACGTTCAGGACATCGGTACCGATCGAGAACTTCGAGGTGATCAGTTCGGTGTCGCGGTTGTAGCGGGAGTCTGGTCTGAGTTCCGGCACGCCGGCCTGTGTGTCGCCGATCGGCGTCTCGCGGCCCTTGATGACACCGAAAACTGCCAGCAAGGCGGCGATGACGATGATGACCAGCGCCGGGCCCCGCTCGGAGATCCGGGCCAGGCCCTTCCACAGCGGGTCGGCCATGTTCCGCCTGGTCCTGACGCGTTGCCGGTAACCTTCCGTGATTGGCACGTACGACACCAGTACCGGCAGCAGGATCAGGTCCGTGAGGATGATCACGCCGATACCCAGACTGGCGGTGATCGCCATTTCCTGGATCACCTGCACCCTGATGAGCAGGATGGTGATGAATCCGACTACGTTCGCGAGCAGCGCGAAAATTGCCGGCAGGAACAGCAGTCGAAACGTCCTCCGGGCCGCCTCGTTGCTGTCCGCGCCGGCGATGGCCGCGTCGGTGACGGCGCTGATCTTCTGCACCCCATGGCTGGTGCCGATCGACAGGATGATGAAGGGCACGAGGATACCGAGTGGGTCCACGCCGTAGCCAAGCAGCACCAGCAGTCCCAGCATCCACACCATCGCCACGCCGGAGGCCATCAGCGGCACCAGCGCGATCCTGAAGGATGCGATGTAAATCCAGACGAAAAGCAGCGTCAGCGCTCCCGTGACGATCGCAAAGACAATGACCATCATCGCGCCATCCACGACGTCGCCGACCACCTTGGCGAAACCGATGATGTGCACCGATATTGCCCCTGCCTGGTCGCCGCCAGGGCTGGCGTCCGCAATCTTGTCGCGAACGTTCTTCTCGAGTGCCTCTGAGATGGCGACGTAATCAACCGGCTTGCCGGTCTCCGGATCGGCGTCGAGCAGTTGCGCACTGACCATGGCGCCCGAGAAGTCGTTGGCGACCAAGCGGCCGACGATGCCCGCCTTGAGGATGTTTTCCTTGACCCTGGCGAAACCCGCCTCATCCGGCTGGAAATCCGGTGGAATGACGTCGCCCGCCTGGATACCGCCCTCGACTACTTCGGTATAACGCACGTTCGGAGTCCACAAGGACTGGACGCGGGCGCGGTCTACGCCTTCGATGAAGAACACCTCGTCGGTGGCGATCTTGAGTGCCCGGAAGAACTCCGGCGTGAACATGTTGCCATCCTTGGCGATCACGGCAATCAGCAAGCGGTTGGCGCCGCCGAACTCAGCCTTGTGGTCGAGGTATGTCTGGATATACTCGTGCCCGATCGGCAGTTGCTTGTTGAAGTTCGTATCCAGCTTGAGGCCCTGGATCGCGATCGCCCCGAATACGATCGTCAGCAATGCGAACGCCGCAAGAATCAGCCCGCGATGCCCGAAGACGTGGGGCTCGAGCCGCTCGGCCATGGTCGGCTTGCCGTCCTTGCGTTCCTGTTCCACATGCATGGCGTTACCTCAAACCCGGGACGGAGAGCCGGCGAACCCCGCCGTCTCCGGCCACGATCACTTCACCGTCGCCGACCCAGAGCAGCGAAGACAGACCCTTGCGATCCTCCTGCTGCGTGCGTATGAAGGTCCTGCCGCCATCGGTGCTGACCAGCATGATGCCCGTCAGCCCCGCGATGACGACGACCTCCGGCGCAGGCCGGACGGCCGAGTCGAGCAGCGCAACCGTTCCCGTCTCGATCGGCGACCAGCTCTCGCCCCCGTCCTCGGAGCGGAAGACATTGCCGCGCAGACCGAAGGCGAGCAGCGCGTCGCCGTCGAGCGGCAGGATTCCGTAGAACGAACCGTCGTAGGGCGAGGGCAACTCACGCCAGGTCGTGCCGTCGTCATCGGAGCGGAACAGGCGGCCAGCCTCTGCTGCCAGGTAGAGCACTGTGCCCGGACCGCGGACGATTGCGTTCAGGTGGAAGTCGAATCCCATGTCGACTTCCGCACTGAAGTCGTCGGGGTCGTAATCCTGCTTGGTTCCACCGAGCGGCACCGGATCGAACTGCACGTCGGTCCAGGTACGGCCGCCGTCGGCGCTCGAATACACGGCGCCGTAGGCGCCGACCGCCAGGCCGCGCTCGGCGTCGGCGAACCAGACGTCCAGCAGCGGCCGCTTGGCCTCCGGATTGTAATGAGTCCGATCCCAGGTCAGGCCGCCGTCCTCCGTGCGCAGGATTACCTCGTCGTGGCCCACGGCCCAGCCGTGCTGGTCGTCAACGAAATGGACGGCCGTGAGGTTGGCGCTGGCGGGCACCACGACCTGGGTCCAGCTTCGTCCCTGGTCGTTGGAATACAACACGTGGCCCCGCTCGCCGACCGCCACTGCGCGCTCACCTGCCCAGGCAAGATCCAGCAGCAGGGACTTGACCGCCAGCGGCGCGATGATCGACGGCCGGGAGGAGGCATCGTCCGCTACCTGCGCCAGCGCTGCGCCGGAAATTACGCAAGCCAGCAAGGCCGCCACGGCCGTTCGGCGAAACTGCATCATCATCCCCCCCTCTTCCGTTCGCGCCAGCGGGCCGGCGCAACGGGGCACGCCAGCCCGCGTCAAGTCGCAGGCGAGCGCATCAGCGCGTGCCGCGCCTCGCAATCGCCGCCGGCGTGAAGTCCGCCGTAGTCCGCTTCAGGTTGAAGTCGACGGTCATCGGCTCTTCGTTGTCCAGACCCAGCGCGAGATAGCGCCCGGACTGCAGGTCGTAGGTCGTTTCCAGGGTCGACCAGAAGGTCGGCACGTCGTAATGATTGATGGAATGGCCTTCCTGCACGCGCCACAGCTGGTCCCGGCCGTCATAGCAGTCCACCGCCAGGATCTGCCAGGAGTCCTCATCGACATAGAAAGTACGGCGCTTGTAGATGTGGCGCTGGCCCTGTTTCAGGGTGGCATCGACTACCCACACGCGATGCAGCTCGTAACGGGCGTGTTCCTGGTTGATGTGCAGCGGACGGATCATGTCCTTGTACTTGAGGTCGCCGGAATGCAACTGGTAGGCATTGTAGGGAACGATCATTTCCTTCTTGCCTACCAGCTTCCAGTCGTAGCGTTCCGGGCTGCCGTTGTACAGATCCAGCTGGTCCGCGGTCCGCAGGCCGTCGGAGCCGGTGCCCGGATTGTCGAACGCCACGTTCGGTGCGCGCCGCACCCGGCGCTGGCCGGGGTTGTACAGCCAGGCGCGGCGGTTTTCCTTCTCCTGGTCGAGCGTCTCGTGGACCAGCAGGATCTCGCCGGCAGAACGAGGCGGCGCGAGGGTCTCCTGCGTGAAGTAGAGGATGACGTTGTCTAGCCCCTCTTCGGTCGCGCCCGGAAGGCTGTAGGCAAAGATGATCTCTTCGTGGAACTTCACGTTGGTGTAATCGCCGCTGCGCAACACCGGGGCCGCGCCGTAGTCACGGCCGGCGATGTCCGCGCGGTAGCGCATGATGTGGTTCCAGATGACCTCGACACCCGACTTCGGGATCGGGAAGGGAATGCCTATGATCGCGCCCGTTACGCCGTTGCCGCTCGGCTTGGTATTCGCCGTCGTCGCGTTCTGCTTGGTGGCGTCGTAAATGCGCTGCGGGAAGGCGGCGCTGCGCCGGCTCGGATACACGTTCATGAAGTACGTGTCCTTGTACTTCCCCAGCAGCGCCTTGTGGCCCTCAGTCAACTGGGCGTCGTACTTACCCATGTTCGAGGGATCGATCTTGTAGAGCGGTTTATCGGCAGCGAACGGATCCGGGTGGTGTCCCCCAGTCTTGAAGTTCGGGAAGCCTGCCTTGGCCGGCGAGGTGATGCCGCCCTCCCAGGCCGGGATGGTGCCGGCCGCATTGCCGGCCTTCTCGGCGCCCGTCGGCGTGAGGTCCGCGCCGAGCCGGGCCGCTTCCTGGGCGCTGGCCGCGGCCAGGGCCGAACCCGCGACGCAGCACATCGCGAGGGCGGCGACGCTCGAAAGGATCTTGAACTTCATGTGATCTCTCCCGGAAATCAGAACGAGTACTTCAGCGTCGCCGCAATGAAGTCGCGGTCATTGAGGTCATTCCAGCGGCTGGCGCCGCCAAAACTCGTGTAGCTCAAGTCGACTTCCCACTTGGCCTGGTAGTTGGCGCCGGCGCCAACGGTCACCGCGTAGCGGCCGTCGACGAAGTTGCCGCCGGGACCCGGCGTCGTACCATTCACGTCGTGCGCGAACACCAGCCGCGGGCTGAAGTTCCACGCGCCGATGAAGTTGTTGTAGTCGAGCCTGAGCGCCAGGCGATAGCCCCAGGAATTCGCGTCGGCGAAGCGATTCTGTGGCTCGACTTCGCCGAAATGGCGGCCGGCCAGCGCCGCGTTGCCGGACACAGAGGTACCGGGCCCATTGAAACGCAGCCCCAGGCCCTGCGGCCCACCCGTCTGCTTGTCCGGGAAGTCCAGGACCGACGTCATGCCGACCTCAATCAGGGTCACGAACTGCGATGCGCCAAGCATCGGCCCGAAGACCTTCGTGGCGGTCATCTGCGCCTGGATGATGTCGAAGCTGTCCCAGCCCTTGACCTCCTGGTCGATCCCGAACCGTCCGACCTGATTGCAGGTATAGACCGTCGGGTTTGACGGAGTACAGGTCGCGGGCAGTGGGATGCCGAGTAACGTATAGAGCGTGTTCTGCACGGGAGCCAGTGCCGCGAACAGCACCTCGATGTCATCGTATTGCAGCGGCTGGTCCATCTTGTAGGACACCTCGCCCTGCAGCGCGATGCCGGTGGTGCCGACCGACGTGTTGAAACTGAGGCCGATGAGCGACAGATCCTCAGGATATTCGGTGAAGTACTGTGTGGTGATGGTGTACTCGTGCGTGGCCAGGTTATTGATCTGCGCAACGACACTGCCGCCGCCGAGCGCCGTATTGGCTGCGATGGTCGCGTAGCCACTCAGCGTCGAGGCGGAGATGTCGCCACCCGCCTGCGCCGCGGCACCGGCACCCTGTGCGGTGCCGATGGCGATAGCCGTGGCCGTGGGCAGTCCCGAGGCCAGCGCAATTGCCGTCGCCTGCATGCCGACCGCCGCACCCACCGCATTGCCGACCCCGGCCTGCGTGCCGGTGCGCCCACTGATCAGCGGCACCTTGCTGTGGTAGTTCATGAAATACAGCCCGATCTCGGTCCCGCTGCTGAAGTCTGGCAGGTACCACTTGAGCGCCCCGCCGTACTGGCCGTTGTCGCTGGCGTGGCGGGTCTCGCCGCGCGGGATGCCCTGGAAGTCCTTGATGAAGGGGCCGCCGAGCGGCGTGTAGTCGACACCCTGGTCGGAAAATGCCCCGAAACCGAGGTATGCTCGCCGGCCGCCGCGCACCGCAAAATCGTTGCTCGAGAAATAGGTGCCGGCCGGCTCAGGCTGGGTCTGGTCCCAGCCGAACAGGTACAGCAACTCGCCATTCACGTTTTCGGTAAAGGAGTAGGACGCCTTGACCATCTCCTGCGGCAGGTAGGCCTCGCGCAACTCGGCACCCGGGATACGCAGGGACGAGACGTCGAAGTGGTTGATGGCACTGTTGATGCCACCCTGGATGAAGGTGCTCTCGCCCCAGTTGACCACCATGCTGCCGGCGCGCAGGCCGAGCTCGTGGCCGCTCAGGTCCCAGCGGCCGTAGACGAACGCGTCGAGCAGCCGGACGTAGGATCCGGCGAGGTTCTTGCCGGTCTCGGAAATCGGGGTACGCTCGGTCTTGCCCTGCTCGACCTCGTAGTCGTACAGGCCGTTGGCGCGGATGAACAGGCCGTAGCTGTCGCGGCTCAGGGACAGCTCGGTGACGAATTTGGCCGCGTTCGAGACGATGCCCTTCTTGTAGTTGAGGTTGCCATCGTCGATGTTCGGGGAGCGGCCCACGCCACCGTCGGCGGTGCCGATGAGCCTGAGGTCGCGATCCTCCACTCGCCACAGCTGGCCGTAGGACAGCGTCGTGTTCCAGTTGCCGTCCCAGCTGCCCATCTTGAAATCAAACGCCTGCGCCGATCCGGCCGCGAGCAGGCCAGCCGTTAGCAGTGTCGCAGTCACAGCGGCCCGCACCGGACGCGGCTGGACCCTGGCGGATTGAGTGATCATTGTGTTCCCCATTATCTGACGATCGAGAGCACCCGACAGACAAAGGCCCGACTCAGCAATCCCGAGACCCAGGCCACTGGATGTGGCGTCGACACCAATCGAGGCGCTTTGCACACAACAGCGCCGGCAGTATATCAGCGAGAATTCTGCGGCCTAGCCTAGGCCACTACCTACTCCAGACTTGTTTTGCACCGCAAGAAATTACCCGTGGGTGACCTGGAGAATGCTGTTGCGGATCTGCTCCGAGAGCACCACGCGGGCATCATCCGCCACGGCCAGCAGCGCTTCGCCAAACAGCAGCCGCCCCTCGGCCCCGGCCTCGATCACGCCCCGCGCCAGCAGCCGCCCGATGAAGTCGCGGAACATCGTGCGGTCGAAGAACTCCGGTGCGTTCAGCCCGTAAAGCATCGCCATCCGCTGGGCCATCGCCGTGCAGCGTCGCTCGAGCCCGTCCTGGGTCAGCTCGCCGGTCCCGGCGCGCAGCAGCAGCGCGATCACCAGGTAGTAGCGCTCGATCGTCTGGATTGTGGCCTGGGCCAACAGGGACAACTGCACCGCCTCAACCGTGCCGGTGGACGGACGTCGCCAGACCTTGCCGTCTTCGCTCCGCTCCAGCAGGCCGTTGCGAGCCAGCGTGTCCAGCACGGCGTCGACCACTCCCGGCACCTCCTCTTCGGTCCACCGCAAGGTCAGCTCCTGCCTGACATAGGGATAGGCGCGCCAGACCAGCCGCTGCACGTCCTCGCCGCGCATGGCCGCGTTGTTCAGGAACGCGCAGGCCACCAGCGACGGCAAGGCAAACAGATGGATGACGTTGTTGCGATAGTAGGTGCACAGTACCGCCCCCTCCTCGGGCATCCTGATCACGTCGCCGAGCGGGTGCGCTTGCCGCTCGAGCACCTGCATCGCCTCACCATGGCGGATCATCGCGGCCCCACCGATCTCGGGAAGCGCCACATCGGGCGAATAAGGGCATTGCTTCAACACTTCGACGTACAGCTCGAGTAGCCGGATCAGGTCCGCCTCGACCATGGCCTGCCGCGGCGTCGCCAGCAGTGCGACACCGAGGAGGTTGATCGGCGTGACTGCAGCAGCCGCGTTGATCCGCCGCATGATCGTCCCGGCGACGCTATCGATGGCTTCGGCAAACCACGGCGGGCGGGCGTCGTCCGAACCGATCGACTGCTTCCAGTCAGGTTCGACACGTGCGATCGCATCCGCCAGCAGCACGGGCTCACCGAAGCTGACGTGCACCTTGCCGAAGCGCTGGCGCAATGCCGGCAGTGTTTTCACCAGCCCGAAAACAGACTCCCTTTCCTTCGCTTTCCCGGACAACTCGCCAATGTAGGTCCGGCCTTCGAACAGGCGCTCGTAGCCAAAATAGACCGGCACGTAGGCGACCGCGCGCTGCGGATTCCTGAGGAAGCTGCGGACGGTCATCGCCAGCATTCCGGTCTTGGGGGTCAGCAGCCGGCCGGTACGGCTTCGCCCGCCTTCGATGAAGAACTCGATGGGGTGGCCACGTCCCATGAGCACGTCGACGTACTTGGTGAAAACGACCGGGTACAGGCCGCTACCGCGGAAGGAACGGCGAATGAAAAAGGCGCCGCCCATACGAAGGAAGCGGCCGATGACCGGGAGGTTGAGATTGATTCCCGCGGCGACGTAGGGAACGGCGTAGCCGCGGTAGTAGATGACGTAGGACAGCAGCAGGTAGTCCATGTGGCTGCGGTGGCAGGGCACGTAGGCGATCTCGCAACCCGCTGGCAGGCGGTCGAGGTGCTCGGCGTTGCGCACCTCGACACCGTCGTAGAGCCGGGTCCACAGCCAGGTCAGCAACCGGTCCATGAGCCGAACAAAGGCGTGTGAATAGTCGGCCGAGATCTCCATCGCCAGCTTGCGCGCCTGCCGCAGTGCCTCCCGCCGGGTCACGTTTCGTTCCCGCATTTCCTGCCTTACGGCCTGTCGCACCGCACGCGTGTGCAGGACCTGCGCCACCATCACCCGCCTCGTCGCAAGTTCCGGACCGACGCTGTCGACACGCATGTGGCGGAATTCGGCGCGCAGGTCCTTGAGCAGTTTTCGCGCCGCGCGGGCCGGGTCCTGCCCCTCCACGACCCAGGACCGGGCCGGCCGCGGGTCACCGAAGCGGATCAGCGTCGCGCGGCCGTTGAACAGCGCCGACATCGATCGCCTGAAGGGGCCCACCATCGCCCAGCTCTCGGACAGCACGAGGTCGAGCCAGGAACGCTCACGCTGGGGCGCACGGCCCCAGAAGACCGCCACCGGAACGATATCCAGCTGCAGCTCTGGATCGGCGGCCGCGGCAGCCATGGCCGACTGGAGTTCCGGCGGCATGCGCCTGTCGGGACGCTTGCGCAAGACGCCGGCGCGTCGCTCGAGTGCAACGTAGGAACGTGGCAGCACCAGTTCCCCGGTGGCCAGCCGTTTGCCGGGCCTGCGCAGTCCCGCGTCCATGCAGACCTGCTCAACCGCCAGGAAATCGGAAAGGCTGCGCTCGTCCAGCACATACATCACCGGACGCGTCCTTCCACTGAGCCGTGTGGTCGCGTCGGCCGGCGCGACGGTGGGGCGCACGAAGAGACGGGAGATGCCGCGCATCATCCACAGAAAACTACGGTCGAGTCCGAGAAAACGAATCATTGGGTCATTCTTGCAGGCGGTCGCTGTCGCTGCCGGCCCGGCTGCTGGCGGCCGGCCCTGCTGCGATGCGCTGGCCTATTCCTCGGATCCGTCGCCTTCGCTTTCGCGCAACTGCTTCTCGAGGGCTTCGCGATGCGCGTCCATCGCGGCGTTGGTGCGATCCTCTGCCTTCTGCGGCGCTGTGACGAGGTCGCGGAAGACAGTCTCCTCCGGCTTCATCACCTCGCGCTCCTTCTTCTCGCCGCCGCCGCAGGCAGCAAGCAGCACGAACAGGAGCATCGCAATCGTTCTGACTGGCTGGGGCATGCAGGCTCTCCCCCCGGGAAATGCCGGCAGTCTACCGCGAACCGACCTTGGACGGATCGCCCGGCAGGAGGTGCCGGCCAGCGGGCCGCCGGCGGCGCCGTCGAGGGCGCCGCGACGAGTTACTTCTTTTGCAGATAGGGCAGGTCCAGTGCAACCAGGAAGTACTCGAACAGGTAGTTGATCAGGGTAATCTGGTCCTGCATGCGGTGATCGGAGTTGATGATGTGTAGCGTCGCGCCGTATTCGCGCGCGTAGCGGATGCTGTTTTCGACCGGCACCACGGTGTCCTTCCAGCCATGCACGATGGTCATCGGGCATTCGGCCGGCTTCGGGGTCAATTCCTCGTGGCCGGGCATGTAGAAGGCTGGCGCCAGCAGGAACAAGCCGCGCGCGCGCAGCAGGGCCGATGCCGAGGTCGCAACGTGCCCGCCCATGCTCGACCCGACCAGCACCAGGTCGCCACGCAGGTCGCGGCAGAAGCTGAGCAACCTGGTCACCCTGTCCTTCGGGTCGCCGATCCCGCGGTAGTCGACGGAATCCGCCTCGAAGCCCTCGCTTCGCGCTACCTCGGCCATGGCCGCGATCTTCGATCCCCAGGGGCCGCTCTCCTTGCCGTGAGAGAAAATCACGTGTCGTCTGGGCATGGGCCACTCCGCTGACGCCGACCGCGATGTTACCACCGGGTCAGTGGAGTCACGACGACGAAGCAGGCGGACCCCACAGCAGTCGGTCGAGGCTGTTCGGATCCTCCAGAACCTTGCGCTGCACCCGTCCACCCTCGAACCGCACCCCTTCGGCCTCGAGTTTGCGCCGCTGCAGGGAGTACAGCCGCGTGCCCTCCGGAAAGCTGATGCGGCCACTGGCGTTCAACACGCGATGCCAGGGAAGGTTCAGCTCGCGCGGCGCCACTTTCAGTGCGTGGCCGACCAGGCGCGCGCGTCGCGGTAGTCCAGCCCGGCTGGCTACGCCACCGTAACTGTCCACCTGCCCACAGGGAATAGCCGCAATCGCACGCCAGATCTGCTCGAGCGTATCCTGGTCGGTACTCACCGGCTGCGACCGTGCAAGGAAAGAGCGCCCTGCCGAGTCACGCGGCATCCGCTCCGATCAACCCGCCTGGATGAACGGCAGGGGTTCCACGGCGTCGATCAGCGCCTCAGGATGCGCAGTCTCTGCCTGGAGGCGATTGAGGCTGACCGGCTTCACCCGGCTGCCGCCGGCGCGATGACTGACCAGGAAGGAATGGAACTGGCCCGCGCGGGCAGCGGGAAATCCAAACAGCAGGTTGACCGCGCCCCGATCCCGCTCGCTATGTCGATTGATGCGCTCGTCGCAAACCACGAACCAGCGATCGTCCGGCGCCCGGCCCGCGAACGCGCCCTCGGCCTCCAGCGATTCGAAGAACGCGCGCAACTGGCTGCTGGCGCGGTTCCACAGCGCTGGTTCGTTCGGCTCGAACAGCATCCAGCGCGTACCGCGCTCGATGCTATTGAGAACGAACAGCGCCAGCCTGCGGCGACCCAGCAGCCGCCAATCGGGCGACTGGGCGCCAGGACCCGCCAGCGTGCGGGCCGCGGGCCGGCTGCTACCCGGAGCGCGGGACGCAGCAATGACATTGATTCCCAGGGCTGCCAGCCTCAGCCGATCGTCTTCGCCAACCGGGCAAAGCGGCCGCAGGCTGGGCCTCAGGACGGCCTCGTCTCCCGTCGGCATGGACCAGAATCGGCCGTGCTCGTCTCCCCGGACCAGCATGCCGGCGACCGCGCCACAGGAACTGAATGCCTCGAAACGCCCACGCAGCTTGTCGAGCGCGAGAAGCCGCGGGAAGTACATCACCGCATCTTCGCTCGCGAAACCCCAGTCACGTGCGCCGGAGATGGCGGCCTCGGGGGTGTCCCAGGAGAGCGGCGGATCGACAACGAGCAGCGCCCGGCGGTCGCGACAGTAGCGGTTGGCCACCAGCAAGGTGCTGGGACCTATGTCGACGTCGCGCGAGAGCGGCGGAATGCACAGGAAATTGATGGTCTCTGCCGCGCCCAGCGCGAACAGTCCCGTGCCCTCCGCAGCCGATCCAATGATGTCGTAGTCGGTCAACGGGCCGCCGTCGTCCCCGTCTGAACTGGAGTTGACGTAAGCGGCCAGGCCGCGACCGCTGATGGCCCTTGTGAGCGCCGGACGGATCGCCGGGACGTCGCCGGCAACCCGGGCCAGCTGGGACTCCACCAGCGCGGTCGCGACGAACCGCGAGGACTGCGGATCGGCGGACAAACGGCGGTATATTTCCTGGTCCTCGATGTGCTCGGAACCGTGGCTGCGGACTCGCTGAAGCACCAGGTTGAAGCGGTCCTGCTCGTTGTCGCCGATGCCGTCGTAGTCCACGGCGGCACGCAGGAATTCCCGCGTACCCGTCGCCACGGCGCGCAAGGTCAGCCATTCGTCTCCTGCCGGCAGCACCAGCGTACAAGGTCGCGCGCCGTTCGCGACCCGGACGACGATCGCGGTCGATCCACCGGCCTCGAAGAACTGCTCGACTGCGTACGACACCGTGCTCGGCTGCCACAGGCCACCGAAAAAACGCTCGAACTCGGCGAACCCGCGGATCATGACCGGGCGATTGAGGGGACCACGGAGCGTCCGCCCTATGAAGGCAGTAATGCCCGTCGGCGCACGGGCAATGGATTGCTCGGCACCAGCGTCTTCGCGAACGTCTATCCCGGTGAGTCGATCAGCCACCGGAGGCTCCCCTTGGTTTGGGGAAGGTTAGCACATCGTCGTGTCACCCCCGCCAATCGACCGGCGCCGTCTTACAGAATCTCCGCCGATTGCACCATCGCGTGGGGTCGAGCGGAGCGGCTCAGCGGCGCTTGCGCGCCGGTGTCTTCCCGTTGCTGCCCGGATCGGGTCCGCGGGCCGCCTGCCGTTCCCGGGCCCGTCGCAGTTCTTCGTCCTCGGCGCTGCGCGTTTCCTCGCGCTTGCGCTCTATCTCCGCGAGCATGACCTTCATCCATTCGCTGTGCATCGACCAGTCGCCGGGCCATCGATGCCCGGATTCTAGACCAGCCCTTCAGTGAATGGGCGAGCAGTGAACGACCCGCACCTGGTCCCTGGCAACGCCCAGCGATCGGCACACTGCCGCGCCGACTGCCTCCCGCACGTCGCGTGCGAGGTCATCATCGCTGACGGTAATGACGCCGTTGTACTGGCGGGCCGAGGAATGCCCGGGGCGTTCAACCAGCACTGTGGTGTAGTACTTGAGATCCATGGCCGGTCCGTCTCCTCCCCCGGGAAGATCGGCAGGCGGGCGCAGGCCTTTAGCGGGTGGCGGAAAGCCCGTCGTAGCGCGACTTCAACGGACCGCGGATTCGCGTGCGGCAGGATCCCGCTCGGACAGCAGCTCGCGGAATTCGCCCTCGTCCTCGTACTGATTCTCGTTTCCATCCCAGGTCGCCCCGGACGGCAGTGCATTGCGGACCTCCGGTGCGGCTGCCAGGACCACCGGCAGGGATCCCTCGTGGCCGCGGCTGACCGCCAGTGGAATGCCGCTGGGTTCCTCTGCAACCTCGCGGGCGCGGTCCCAGTTGACGGCCGTGTCGGCTGCGACGATTCGCTTCCACAGCGGCGACTTCGACTTGGCGCCTTTCTTCCTCAAGCCTGCTGGCCCGTGTTCCCAGTTGCGTTCGTCGTCGTCGAGCGGACCGTAGGCCTGCACGTACAGTACATCTCCCTGCCAGCCCAGCAGGTAGGGCTGGTTGACCACGGTCACGGTGGTGCCTACAGGGATGTCGTCGAAGACCTGCGAAATGTCCTCGGGATAGAGGCGGATGCAGCCGTGACTGACGCGCATGCCCACGCCATATGGCTTGTTCGTGCCGTGCATCAGGTAGCTCGGCCAGCCGAGGCGCATCATGTGGCGACCTAGCGGGTTGTCCGGTCCTGGTGGCACTTTGGCCGGCAGCGGGTCGCCGTTTTCCGCATGCTCCTTGCGCACCGAGGCGGGCGGCGTCCAGCTTGGATCCTTGACCTTCGAGACGATCTTGGTCCGGCCTTCCGGCGTGCTCCAGCCCACCTTGCCGATTCCGATCGGGTGGGTAACGACCTCCAGCGGCGCTGCCTTGTCCTTGTGCGGCGGGTAATAGAACAGCCGCATCGCTGCGAGGTTGATGACCAGACCCTCACGCGGCGCGTCCGGAAGCACGAAGCGGGTCGGCAGCGTCACACGGGTGCCTTCGCCGGGGAGCCACGGATCGACGCCCGGGTTGGCGCGGACAATTTCCTCGTAGCCTATGTTGAAACGCCTGGCGAGGTCGGGCAGCGTGTCCTCGTGACGGGCAATCGTCACCTGTACGCGACCAACGAGATCGCTGTCTTTCTCCACCACGAAGTGATGAGTCGCCTCGGCGAGCGGCGCCTCGGGCGCTGCCACAGGTTCCGCCAGCGGCGGGGGCGGCTTGGGTTCCTTGCGCCACAGCGATTCGAACGGCACGCAGGCCGCAGTGCTGAAGGCGAGCAGCAGGATCGCTGACAGGCGCCACCGGCGCCCGCGGTCGGGTGTTCGCATCATGGGATTATGACATCGCGATGTACGGTCGTGTGCAAGGCCGTGCGTCGGCGCACGGCGACAGGGCGGATAGCGGCCGTTTCATAGCATGGCCGGGCGATCCGGCATCTCGTCGCGGTCCAACCCCCCCGCTCGCGGGGAAATGTTCAGCCATCAGCCTGCTGGCCGCGGCAATGCCTTCCAGCGCGCCGGCTTCGAACTCGCCTCCTGCAAACCTGGCCCGCATCACGGCACAGATCTCCCGCCAGGCGGCCTCGTGGACGCGCCCGTCGAAGCCCCGGTCGGCGACGATCTCGACATCGCGGTCGGCGAACAGCAGATAGATCAGCACGCCATTGTTGCGTTCCGTGTCCCAGACTCGCAGCAGCGAAAAGACCTCGATCGCACGTTGCCGCGGCGTGATGCCCCGAAGCAGCTCCTGCCAGCCGAGCTCGGTTTCCACCGCGAATCGTACTTCGCCATCATGAAGCCGCTCGCCCGCATGGACAGCGGCCTCGATCGCCAGCAGCGCCGCGTCAGGAAAAACGCGACGTACCGCCCAGCGGGTGGCAATCAGGTGCCGCCAGAAGCGCCCAAGTTGCATCACCATCTCCCGCTGGCGCCGCCACCGCCGAAACCACCGCCGCCACCGCCAAAGCCACCCCCGCCAAAGCCGCCGCCGCCCATCCCGCCGCCCCAGGAGCCCCAGCCACCGCCGCTGCCGCGCCCGCCCGAGGTCCAGCCGCGCCGCGGCATGCCGCCAAGCAATGCAACGACGAAGACCACGAAGCCGGCAAAAACCGAGATGCCGAGTACGTGCACCAGCAGCCAGACGAGCCCGCCGGCGAGGCCTCCGGTCGCAGCGGCGCCGCCCAGGCGCCCGAATATCGCTCGCAGGATGCCGCCACCGATGACAGCGAAGACCAGCAACAGCGGCAGCATGGACTGCCCGACCCGGGCATTCTCGCGCCAGCCGGGCTGCGGTTCCGGCAATGGCTCGCCGTCGATGACGCCGATCAGCCGCTCGATCCCCGCCTGCAGGCCGCCGTAATAATCGCCCTGACGGAAGTAAGGCGTGATGACGTCGCTTACCAGCCGTTTGGCGATGGCGTCCGGAACGGCCCCCTCGAGGCCATAGCCAACCTCGAGCCGTAGCGAACGATCCTCGATGGCGACCACCAGCAGTACGCCGTCGTCAATGCCCTTTCGCCCCAGCTTCCACTGCTCGGCCACGCGAATGGAAAACTGCTCGATATCCTCGGGCCGGGTCGTAGGCACGATCAGGATTGCGATCTGGCTGCCCTTGCCGGCCTCGAATTCCGCGAGGCGGCGCTCCAGCTGTTGTCGCTGCGCATCGTCGAGCGTCGCGGTGAGGTCGGTGACGCGCCGCTCCAACGGCGGCACCGGCACGAGGTCTGCTCGCGCCGCCGGCGCGATGGCGACGGCGGTCGCCAGCAGCAGAGAACCGATTGCAAGGGCGCGCATGGCCGGCGCGCGAGCCCCAATCAGCCCTTCGCAGCGGATTCAGCCGGCTTCGTGAAGTCGACCGCTGGCGGCTTCGAGATCTCTGCTTCGTTCTCGACCGTGAAATTCGGCTTCACCTTGTGGCCGAAAATCATCGCCGTCAGGTTGGTCGGGAACTGCCGCACCGTCACGTTATAGTCCTGCACCGACTGGATGTAGCGATTGCGGGCTACGGTGATGCGATTCTCCGTTCCTTCCAGCTGCGCCTGCAGGTCACGGAAGTTCTGGTCGGACTTCAGCTCCGGATAGTTCTCGACCGTGACGAGCAGGCGTGACAACGCGCTCGTCACCTCGCCCTGGGCCGCCTGGAACTGTGCCAGCGAGGCTGGATCGTCTGCGTTCACCTGGATCTGCGAGGCCTTGGCGCGCGCCTCGGTGACGCCCACCAGCACCGCCTGTTCCTGCTCTGCAAATCCCTTGACCGTGGCGACCAGGTTCGGGATCAGGTCGGAGCGCCGCTGGTACTGGTTCAGCACCTCCGACCAGGCCGACTTGATCTGCTCGTCCTGAGTCTGCAGGGTGTTGTAGCCGCAGCCCTGCAGCAGCAGCGTGGCGGCAATCACTGCCAGTATCGTCAATGCGCGCATGTCCTTGCTCCGTTGAAACC
The DNA here is from genome assembly GCA_963715485.1 of uncultured Gammaproteobacteria bacterium. GTDB lineage: Bacteria > Pseudomonadota > Gammaproteobacteria > Steroidobacterales > Steroidobacteraceae > SG8-30. The sequence continues at coordinate 1,360,766 of OY970244.1, read as the reverse complement.
CACTCACTTCGCGCGGGCCCGCCCCTTTTACCAGATCCTGCTCCATTCCTCAGCAGGGAGCCACGGCTTGACGCCCTCCTCGTGACCGAAACCCGCGGTGCCGGACCCTGCCGCTAGCCGCGTCCTGCTCGAAGGTGGATCGGCCAGCTGAGCCGGCGCTCGCCCTGCCCCCAGGCCCCGGCCAGAGGATCCGCCACCAGCTCTACCGGATTGCGCCCACGAATGCGTAGATAACGCTGCACTGCAGACCAGGTCTCGAGGTAGCCAAGCACATCGGACAACGACCATTGGGTGCGCAGGATGAAGGGCGGCGAGGCGATTTCCTCGAAGGGAAACGGCAGGCTGGTGTAGCGCTCCTCTACGTGACGGCGCTCGCGCGGCCAGTAGGGGCCCACCACGTTTCGGTAGAAGTCGTCCATGACCGCGTCGACTTCGGGATCGGTGGTGAACATTTCGTAGGTCCAGAGGGCGATGATGCCGCCGGGGCGGAGAACCCGGCGCGCCTCGGCGTAGAAGCGTGGCCAGTCGAACCAGTGCGCAGCCTGGGCAGCAGTCAGCAGGTCGAAGTATCCGTCGGGGAAGTCGATACGCTCGGCAGTCCCCCGAAGGTAGCTGATCCGCGGATGCGGACTGGCCCTGGAAAGCTGGGCCTCGCTCGGCTCCGTGGCCTGCACCTCGGCAAAGTGCGCCGCCAGCCCGGTCGCGGCCTGGCCGTTGCCGGTCGCCAGGTCGAGCGCTCGCTCGTTGGCCGGGGCGACCGAGGCCAGCCATCCGAACAGTTCGGGCGGGTAGCCCGGGCGGTGGCGCTCGTACTCGCCCGCCTGGGCGGAGAAGTGGTCCTTGAAGGATGCGCCGTCGGTCATGCCCTGCTGATGTCGGATGGCCGATACAGACTCCACGTTACACTAGCTGCGCCTTGCGGCGAATCCGACAGCGCGAGACCAAAAAAAGAAGCCCCAGGGGTTCGCCCTGAGGCTTGAGAAGCGGACTTACGGTGAAGGGAAGGAAAGTCCGCTAGGGGATTCAACAATGAGCCAACCGCTCGGGTCTGAGACTACGCCCACCCCTGGCGGCGATCAGTGACCTTGCGCACAATTCAGCAACCGCCGATGCGTTCACCCTGCCAGCTTGACGGCAGCGACTCGCCATTCTTGAGGCAGTGGCCGCTTGACCCAGACCGACGGGCATATTTGACATAATGGGGCGCTGGAAACCACCTTTGCAGCCCGGATCGCAGTTCATCACCCCCGCCGGGGAGCGACGACTGCGCACCGAACTCGACCAGCTGTGGCGGATCGAACGTCCGCAGGTCACCCAGGCCGTCTCCGAGGCGGCCGCCCAGGGTGACCGGTCCGAGAACGCCGAATACACGTATGGGAAGCGTCGATTGAGGGAAATCGACCGGCGGGTCCGTTTCCTGCGCAAGCGCCTCGACGGCATGGTCGTTGTCGACCAGGCACCTACCGATCGGTCACGGGTCTATTTCGGCGCCTGGGTGGAACTGGAGGACGCCGACGGCGAGACGCGGCGGCACCGCATCGTAGGGCCGGATGAATTCGACTTGGCCCCCGGCTACATCAGCATGGACTCGCCGCTGGCCCGCGCCCTGCTCGGCCGGCGCCTCGATGACGAGGTCAGGATCGAACTGCCCGGCGGCGATCAAGCCCTGGTGATCACCTCGATCGATTACGAGGATTCGTCCGAACGCTGCTGAGGCCGGCGGGGCCGCGCCCTCGCGCCCCGCACCCGCCGTTGGCCGCATCGACGCCGGGTCTAGATCACCCGCACGTTCTTGAATTGCCAGGGATCGCTCTCGTCGATGTCTTCCGGGAACAGTCGGCCGCGGTCGAATACCGGCGTCCAGTCAGTGTACTTGCCGACAACCGGACCGAGATAGGGCGCGCAGATTTCCAGGTTTCGGCGGAAGTCGATCTCGTCTGGCTCGACGATGCCCAGGCTCGGGTTCTCCATCGCGAAGATCATGCCCGACAGGGCGGCCACCGTGACCTGCAGCGAGGTTGCGCTGTTGAAAGGCACCAGCTCGCGCGCCTCGTCCGTGGACAGCTGCGACCCATACCAGTAAGCGTTCTTCTTGTGCCCGGCGAGCAGCACGCCCAGCTCGTCGATGCCGGAGGTTATATCCGCCATCATGATGCGCTTGCGTTCCTGCTCACGGTAATTCCTGCCGCAGAACTCGTGGACCGAGAGCACGGCGTTGTCCGCCGGGTGATAGGCGTAGTGAACCGTCGGCCGGTAGGCAACCTTGTCGCCCTCCCTGACCGTCAGGAAGTCCGAGATCGAGATCGACTCGCCGTGAGTTATCAGGAAACCGTGGAAATGGCCCGCCAGCGGCGTCCAGGTGCGCACGCGGGTGGCGCAACCCGGCTGGCTCAGGAAGATCGCGTTCTTGCGGCCGAAATCGTGTTGCCGCCCGTCTCGCGGGAAGTGGCGCTCATGTGAGCCCCAGCCAAGCTCGGCTGGCTGGCTGCCCTCGCTGATGAACCCGTCCACGGACCAGGTGTTGACGAATTCACCCGGCATCTTCGGCTCTGCTGGAAATCTGTGTATCGCGCTCGGCGATGTGGATGACCTTGATACCCAGCTGTTGGGCCAGCGCCGCCCACTCGTCACGGTTGGCCGGTTCGCCGACCTCGACGTCAGTGTCGGCCGCAATGTCCAGCAGTGCCTGCTTGACGAAATGAGAGACGAGACCCGGATTCGCGCCGTGGGTAATTACCGCGGTCGGCCCCTTGGGGTAGGCCTTGCGCAGCTCCAGCGTCTCTTCGCGCAGGGCGTAGTTGGTACGGCGGCTGGCTGGAATGTTCGGGTCGCTGTAGCCGCCCGGCCAGGGCTCGATGCAGGTGTCCAGGTAGAGCGCGCCCTTTTCCTGGCACAGCTTCATCAGGGCGATGCTCGACACGTCGACCGACAGGTTGAGCACGAAGTCGCCGCGCCCGACCAGCGGCTCCAGCACGTGCCGGTAGTTTTCGCGCGTCAGCGGGTGATTGAGGAAACGAATGCCGAATTGCTCGGCCTCGTCACGGCCAGCGTCGTCGGCGGTCACCACCGTGATCCGATCGGGAGACAGGCCGCCGATATGGCGCAGTACCAGCGGCAGGATGCCCTGTCCGATGCTGCCGAAGCCGATAAGAAGCAGGCGGCCGGGAAAATGCGTATGGATCTTGTGACTCGTCATGATCGGGTTTCTTCCAGTTCTTGGTGGGACACGCGGCAACCGGCAGCCTGGCAACTGCCTTGATGCATGGCCCGGTAATGTAACGCAAACGGGCATCGCGAGGCACCACGCGACGGCCCAAAAAAGGCCGGCACGTGGCCGGCTGCAACAGGGGATACGTCCAGGCTGCACTCCGCGGTGACCTGCACCGCTTGCGGCTAATGCCGTTCAGCCTTCAGTTCCGGCGGCGCCTCGTGGCCGGTCAGCTCGAGTCGTTGCCGTTGCTCGGCAACGGCGCGGCGCCAGAAATCGCGCTCTCGGGAAGTGACGACCGGCAGGGCCGGCAACGCAGGATCGGTGCCCGAAGATTGCTGACTCTGCATCGTGTTCCGGCTCATGAATGCTAAGACGCAGCGGCGTCAGAAAAGGTTGCAACCAGCGCGGCAGTCGGCCTAAATCGAGCAGCCGGCAGGATTGCCGCATCGCAATATGAAATCTGGACTAGCCCATGAAATTCACGACCCTGCTGCAGCCAGCTGATCTGATGGGGCACCTCGCGGATCCGGATTGGCTGGTCGTCGACTGCCGGTTCGATCTGACCAACCCGCAGGCAGGGGAAGCCGCGTGGGCGCTCGGACACATTCCGGGTGCAGCTTACGCCCACCTCGACCGCGACTTGTCCGGGCCCGTCACGCCTCGATCAGGCCGTCACCCGCTGCCGGCACCGCAGGCCTTTGCCGAGACGCTGTCCCGCTGGGGCGTCAAACCGAAGACGCAGGTGGTTGTCTACGACAACTCGGCGGGCCAGCTCGCGGCGCGGCTATGGTGGATGTTGCACTGGATGGGGCATGACGCGGCGGCAGTACTCGACGGCGGCCTGCAGGCCTGGGTGGCCCATGGCGGTACCCAGGATAATTCCTCGCCGGGGCGGCCGGCCAGTGAGTTCATCGCCCATCCTCGATCCGGCATGACCGTTGACGCAGACCAGCTCGTGGGCATGTTGGCCACGGACGCCTGCCTGCTGGTCGATGCCCGTGCGACGGAGCGATTTGAGGGGAGATCCGAGCCGCTCGATACGGTAGCGGGCCACGTCCCTGGTGCCGTCAATCATCCCAGCCAGTGGAATCTGCGTCCCGATGGGCGCCTGCTCGCGCCCGCCGAGCTGCGCCCACGCTGGGCGGAGACGCTGCAGACAAGGGCCGGCGACGAGACGGTCTGTATGTGCGGCTCCGGCGTCACCGCCTGCCATAATTTGCTCGCGATGGCAGTTGCGGGAATTCCCGGCGGACGCCTGTATGCGGGATCCTGGAGCGAGTGGATCCGCGACCCGGGACGTGCCGTCGGCGGCGGACCGGCATGAGCCCGCGATTAAAATGGCGCATCGATCTGGTATCGTCCGCGCCGAACGATTCCGCGCCGCCGGTAACGGCGCTTCGGTGCTAAGGGGATCACGCATTTGGACGTCGCAACCAAGCCCAGGACCGCTGCTGGCTGGAGTCTCCAGGATTCACTGGACCTGTACGCCGTGGAGGCCTGGGGCGCCGGCTATTTCAACGTCAATGAAGCCGGTCACGTCGTGGTCCTGCCTGACAAGGATCCCTCCCGGCAGATCGACCTGTTCGAGGTGGTCGAGCAGCTGAAGGCGCGGGACCTCACTGCGCCGGTGGTAGTCCGCTTCTCCGACATCCTGCGGCATCGTCTGCAGACCCTGCACGATGCGTTCGCGGCCGCCATCGCGGAAAACGAATATCGTGGCGGCTACTCCGCGGTCTTCCCGATCAAGGTCAACCAGCAGCGGCTCGTCGTCGAGGAGGTTTATCGCGCCGGCGCTGCGCTCGGCTTCGGCCTCGAGGTCGGATCCAAGCCCGAGCTCCTGGCGGTCATGGCAATGACCGAGGATGCGCCCGATCGCCTGATCATCTGCAACGGCTTCAAGGACGACAGCTACATCGAAGCGGTGATCCTGGCCTCGAAGCTGGGGCGTACCATCATCCCCGTCATCGAGAACTTCTCCGAACTCGCCTACGTGCTCAAGCACGCCGAGAAGTACAGCGTCCGGCCACGCATCGGCGTACGGGTCAAGCTGGCCTCGGAGGGCGCGGGCCGCTGGCGCGAATCGGCCGGCGACCGCTCGAAATTCGGCCTGTTCACCACCGAGATCCTGGAGCTCGTCGAAGTCTTGCGCGAGCACGGCATGCTGGACTGCCTGAAGCTGGTCCACTGCCATCCAGGATCGCAGCTGCACGACATCCGCCGCGTCAAGGAATCGGTCGGGGAGCTCGCCCACGTATACGCCGAGCTGGAGCGGCTCGGCGCCGGCCTCGAGTACATCGACGTCGGCGGCGGACTCGGGGTCGACTATGACGGCTCGCGCAGCAATTTCGAGTCGTCGATGAATTACACGCTGCAGGAGTACGCCAACGACGTCGTTTACCGGGTGGCGAGCGTCTGCGACGCCAGGGGCATCGCCCATCCGACGATCATCAGCGAGTCGGGACGGGCGATTACCGCGCATCACAGCGTGCTGGTCTTTAACGTCCTCGGCGCGTCGCGACTGGACCGGTTCCGCGTCGCGGGTGAGCTCGAGCAGGACTACGGCGGCAGCGAGGAAGTCCCGCAGCCGGTGCAGGACCTGTTCGACGCTTACCGTTCGGTCAGCGAAAGACGGCTGGTCGAATGCTGGCACGACGCGCAGGAGGCCCGCGAGCAGGTCCACCAGATGTTCAAGCTCGGCTACCTCAGCCTCGAGATGCGGGGACTGGCGGAGCGGCTCTACTGGGCCACCTGCGCTCGCGTGCGCGACCTTGCCCGGCGCTTGAGCCGCATGCCGGAGGAACTAGGGGGGCTCGACGCGGTGCTCACCGACACGTATTTCTGCAACATGTCGATCTTCCAGTCGCTGCCGGACGCCTGGGCGATCGACCAGCTGTTTCCCATCATGCCGCTACATCGTCTGACAGAGCGTCCAGACCGCAGCGCCGTCCTGGCCGATATCACCTGCGACTCCGACGGCAAGATCGACCGCTTCGTGTCGCTGCGCGACATCAAGCGCTCCCTCGAGCTGCACGAACTGCTGCCGGGCCAGGATTACTACCTTGCTGCGTTCCTGGTGGGAGCTTACCAGGAGACCCTTGGCGATCTTCATAACCTCTTCGGCGACACGCATGTGGTGCACATCCGACTCGACGACGAACATGGCTGGTGGATCGAGGAAGTGCTCAAGGGCGACACCGCAAACAAGGTGCTCGGCTACATGCAGTACGATACCGACGAGCTCTATCCCCGCTTTGCGCGCGACTGCGAGCGGGCGATGCGCGACGGACGTCTCTCGGTCGCGGAGGGCCAGGCGCTGAAGCGCTTTTACGAATCCGAACTGGCCGGCTACACCTACCTGGAACCCGACGTCTCGGCCTGAGCCGCGCCCGCGGCGCCGCCCACTGGAACGGGCAGCCACTGGTCGAACGGGGAGACAGGAATTGGCGGTAATTTGACCCGACTTGATCCGATGAGGAGTGAGCAGATGATGAGCAACACGCGCTTTCATATCGTCGCGGCAGCCATGCTGGCGCTGACCGCACCGGCTGTGCTGGCCGCCAAGCCAGCTCCCGCGCGGATCAGCCTGGAGGATCCACAGGGCGTCCTGATGGCGCAACGCAAGGTGCAGTGTTCGCTGGAGGACGGCAAGCCGGTCACCTACTGGTGGCACGGTGACATGTATAGCCGGATGGAAGGCGAGCGCGACCGGCTGCTGTTCAAGGTGGAGGGAATGAACACCCGCCGCTGCGTCACCGTGACGGACCCTACGAAAGGCACCGGCTACAAGCTCGTGTCGCGCGAGATCCTGCTGTACATCGACCCGAAGACCGGCGAGGTCGCGCGCAAGTGGACCAACCCCTGGTCCGGCGAGGAAGTCGACGTCCTGCACGTGGCCAACGACCCGGTGAACAGCACCGCCTGGCCAGTCGGGCGTGATGGCAAGCCGGTAACCTGGGGCGGTTCCATCCAGGGCAACCGCTGGTGGCAGACTATAACCGTGCCACTGTTCTATACGAATCCGCTGGCGGGCGATTACCAGAAGTACGTTGGTGGTTTCTACCACGCGACCGAGATGTTCAACTTCATGGGCGACGTGGACGACCTGCTCGACCCCAGGAAGCCCAGCGCCCAGGCGCGGGTGGGCTGGGTCCGCATCTCCAGCTGGCTGCCCTGGATGCAGATGAGCGGCCGCGAGGGCAGCGTCTACTTTCACACTGCGGGCATCAAGCTCGACAGCTGGGACGAGCTGTCCGACCTCATGAAGGGCGAAATCGCAGCGAACTACCCCGATTATCGCGAGCCGCCGCCGGGCGACGACCCGCGTCCCAACGAGACCAGCTGGACCTACTTCAAGAAGATGGTCGAGCCGCAGGGTGGTGGCGCGCACTGAGCCATCGCCTCCGGTCGATCGGACGAGCGCGCCCCGTCCCCCGCGCTGCGGCCGGGTCGCCTTTTTTGGCGCCCGGCAGCTCCGGGACTAGAATCGGAGGCTGACAGCGGGAGGAAGCATGGCGCGCTGGGACCAGGTTGTCCGCGTGAATCGCGACATCGAGGAGCGATTCAACCTGAGCGCTGCCGTGCGCTCCAACGGTACGCTGTTCCTTTCGGGTCTGACCTCGATTGATGACGACATGCAGGTCATCGGCGCCGGCGACATGGAGGCCCAGATACGCCGCGTTTACACCCGTCTCGAGCAGGCGCTGGCGGCCGGCGGATGTTCGCTGGCCCATGTCGTATGCGAAACGGCCTACACCACCGACATCGTAGGGCTCGGGCGCGCCGCGTGGGTGCGGGATGAGTTCTATGAGCGCGCGGGCGCTGCGCCGCCGGCGGCGACCGCCGTGGAAGTTCGCCGGCTGTTCTTTCCGGATGCGCTGATCGAGCTGGCGGCAGTGGCCGAACTTCCGCGCTGAGCAACTGCTGCGGGTCGGCCCCGCTGGCTGCCGACCGGCCTGCTCCAGTATCGTAGCGGTCATGCCAAAGACGGTTCGACGCCCACAAGCCATGGAGGCGAAACCAATGAATTCCCCGATTTCGACATCAGCGATCACCGCCCTGCTGGCGACCATGCTGGTCACCGGATGCGCGTCGGAGCCGGCAGTTCCAGCGCTGCCGGAAACAGATACCACGACGGCCGCGCTGCTCGACGCAGCCATTGCCGGCGATCACCGCTTGCCCGCCAACGCCGCTCGTGACACCTGGCGCCATCCCAGGGAGACCCTGGCCTTTTTTGGCCTCGAGCGCGACATGACCGTGATGGAAATCTGGCCCGGCGCCGGCGGCTGGTACACAGAGATCCTTGCCCCGGTGCTTCGTGATCGCGGCCGCTTGATCGCCGCGAGCTGGGATCCCGAATCCGAAAACCAGTTCGTGCAAGACAGCCTGAAGGCGTACCGGGCAAAGCTCGACGCAAGACCGGACATTTACGACAGGGTCGAGGTTGTCGCGTTGCATTACCCTACCGCCATGGATGCCGTGCCGCCGGGGACGGTGGACATGGTCCTGACATTCCGCAACATCCACAACTGGATGCCCCGCGATGCAGCCGGGCCAATGCTCGAGGCAATGTACGCGGCATTGAAGCCCGGCGGGACACTCGGCGTGGTTGAGCACCGTGCAGCGACGGATAACCCGCAGGATCCCAAGGCACGCTCCGGATATGTTCGCGAGGACTACGCGATCGAATTGATCGAGGCCATCGGCTTCCGGCTGGTCAGCCGCAGCGAGATCAACGCCAATCCCGCCGACACCAAGGACTACGGCCAGGGCGTCTGGACCCTGCCACCAACCCTGCGACTCGGAGACATCGACCGGGACAAGTACCTGGCGATCGGTGAAAGCGACCGGATGACGCTGCGATTCGAGAAGCCAGCCAGACTGAACGCGAACAACTGCGGCCGCCTGCGGTTTGCCGTGGTGGCCGCGATTCACCACATGTCGCGCAGACGGTTGCCGACATCCACTCGCGGTGCGTCCGCTACCGCGTCTTCGGCCGCCGTAGCATCGCCCCATCCCTTCTGCTCCAGTGTTGCGAGCACGCCTCGCGTCAGGAAGCGGCTTCGCGCGCCATAGACGTGGGCATCGCCGCGACGCGATTGCTGCGTGACGTAGTAGCGCTGCGGCTCGAGAAGGTCGAGCTGGTCGCGCGAACGCGTCATCGCGACGTAGAGCAGGCGGCGTTCCTCCTCGATCAGGTCTTCCTTGCCGCCCGCGAATTCCGAAGGGAAGTTTCCATCCGCCACGTTGAGCACGTAGACGGCGTCCCATTCCTGGCCCTTGGCCGAGTGCACCGTGGACAGGACCAGGTAGTCCTCGTCCCGAAGCGGCGGGCCCGACAGGTCACCGGTCGCCTGTGGCGGATCGAGCGTCAGCTCGCTCAGGAAGCGTTCGCGGCTGCCGAACTGGCCCGACACCTGCTCGAGCATGTCCAGATCGGCCGCACGCACGCCCGGCGCCTCGTAGAGCTTCTCCAGTAGCGGCTGATACCAGCGCCGCACCTCTTCGACCTGTCCCGGCCAGGCGACGTCCGGCGCAGCCAGTCGCGCCAACATGCCGGCGAAGGCCGGCCATTGTTCGCGGGCAGCCGGCGGCGGAGTGAAGGCTGCCAGCGCCGCCAGCGAGAAACCGGCCGCCGCGAGCGTGGTCACACAACGCTCCGCATTGGCAGGGCCCATCCCCGGCATCAGCTGCAGCACCCGGAACGCAGCAATGCCATTCCTGGGATTGTCCGCCCAGCGCAGCACGGCGAGCAGGTCCTTGACGTGGGCTGCCTCCAGGAACTTCAGTCCGCCGTACTTCACAAAGGGGACGTTCCTGCGCATCAGCTCGATCTCCAGCGCGTCGCTGTGATGCGAGCTGCGGAACAGCACCGCCTGCCGGCGGAGCAGCATCCCGGCCTCGCGGCTCTCGAGTACGCGTTCGACGACGTATAGCGACTGCGCCCGATCGTCCAGCAGCGTCACCAGTCGCGGCCGCGCACCGCCCGGCCGGCTTGCGCGCAGGGTTTTCCGGTACTGGCGCCGCCCCTCGGCGATAAGCGCGTTGGCAGCGTCAAGGACCGGCTGACCCGAACGGTAGTTTTCCTCGAGCGAGACGATTTCCGCCGGCGGATTGAAGCGCTGTGGAAACTGCAGGATGTTGTCCACCGTTGCCGCCCGGAAGGAATAGATGGCCTGGGCATCGTCGCCGACGACCGTCAGCCCGGATCCATCCGGCTTCAAGTTCAGCAGGATTTCCGCCTGCAGCGTATTGGTGTCCTGGTACTCGTCCACCAGTACGTGATCGAAGCTATCGCCCAGTCGACGAGCCAGTCGCGGGTCCTCGACCATTGCATGCCAGTACAACAGCAGGTCGTCGTAGTCGAGCACGCCGTTGGCTTGTTTGCGTTCCACATACGCGCGGAAGAGGCCCTTCAGTTCGTCCTCCCAACCGGCACACCAGGGAAAAACCTCCTCCAGGACCCGACCGAGCTCCCAGCGTGTGTTGACGCGGTGCGAGTAGATCGCCAGGCAGGTGTCCTTGCGCGGGAAACGGCGCTGCTGGGCGGACAGTCCGAGCTGATGCCTGAGCACGTCGATGACATCCGCCGAGTCACCGCGATCCATCACACTGAATGCGGCATCGAGTCCCACAGACAAGTGATACTGGCGCAGGACGCGGTTTGCGATCGAGTGAAACGTGCCGGCCCAGGGCAGCCGCACCGCTGGCATCGGGTTCCCGGCACGTCTCCCCGACAAGGCCTCGGCGACAATGCGCTCGGCCCGCCCGATCATTTCCTGGGATGCGCGCCGCGTGAATGTCAGAAGCAGGATGCGTGCAGGGTCGACGCCCTCGAGCACGAGGTGCGCAACTCGATGGGCCAGCGTGTTGGTCTTGCCCGTTCCGGCGCCAGCGATGACCAGCAGCGGACCCGCCGCGAATCGGCCCGTTGGGTCGCGACGACCGTAGCTCGCGGCCCTGTACTGCGCGGGATTCAGGGTTTGCTGGGGAGCAGCCGACATGGCTCCAGTCTAGCGCGTCGACTGTATATCCATCCAGTGAGTCGAGCCGGCCCGCCGGATCATCGATCGGCTACCATGCGCCTCGGCCGCCACAGGCCGGGCCAACCCGGCGACCGGAGCGATTCCATGCCACGCAAGAAGACCGCCCAGCCACGCTACATCACCGCGCTCAAGATCAGGACGCCCCCGCGCAAGCAGCTCGATCCCGACATGCAGCGTTATTTCGCGGTCTGTGAGGACAAGATCGACCATGTTCCAAACGTGCTGCTGGCCTACAGCGCCCACGGCCCGAAGCTGCGCAACATGGCGAATTTCTACAACGAGCTGATGCTGGGCGAATCGCCGCTGTCCAGGCTCGAGCGCGAGATGATCGCGGTGGTGGTGTCCTCCGCCAACCATTGCTACTACTGCCTCGTGGCCCACGGAGCCGCAGTGCGGCAACTGTCGGGCGACCCGGCGCTCGGGGAACTACTGGTGATGAACTACCGCGCGGCGGAACTCTCGCCGCCACATCGCGCCATGCTCGACTTTGCGCACAAACTGACCGTGGCGCAACGCGACGTCAGCGAGGCTGATCGCCAGGCGCTGCGCGAGGCGGGCTTCAGCGAGAAGGCGATCTGGGACATCGCCGAAGTCGCGGCTTTCTTCAATTTCACCAACCGGCTCGCGACCGCGACCGACATGATGCCCAACGACCTCTATCACGGGCAGGCCCGCTGAGCCCGGTCGACTCAGCCGCGATCCCGGGGCGGCTCGACCGCTACGCCTGCCGCGGCCAATCCACCTAGCAGCGCGGCGTATCCCGACTCAGCGGGAGCGCCGCTGTCGTGGCAGAGCGTCGGCAGCCCCGGCAGCGGCGCGTATCGCGCCGTATCACGGGCGACCCGCTCGTTCCCGGAATCGAGGTGCCCCGGATGCCTGAGCCCCAATCTCGCCCGCGCGCGCCACCTGGCTGCAAGCAATGCGTCTTCGGCGCTGCACGCCAACTGCAAGACCCGGGCACGGCCGGCGACCATGGACGCAATCTGCTCCGCATGCTCCCCCGCATTGAAATTTCCCTCGAGCAACAGGCTGGCGCCGGCCGACAGCAGAGAGTCCGCGACCCCGAACTGAATGGCGAACGCCGCCCGGCTGAGGCGACGGGACCAGGCTGGGTCGCCGGCTCCCGAGCACCTCGAACAAGATTTCCTTGTAGGTGTCCTTGGCAACGATCGGCCACCCGGTGTCCCGCGAAACCCTGGCGGCGAGCGCACTCTTGCCGCTACAGGGCGGACCCGAGATCAGCAGCAGCCACGGCAGTTGCATGGTTTCGATCCAGCGTGGGGCCGGTGGCGAGTTCCGCTGGACACGCCCTCGCCGCCAGCACCCGCGGAGCCGTATTCTAGCTGCAGAGACCAGGATTCGTGGTCGTTACCCCGTAGGAGCAAGACCGAATATGGATCGTATTTGCCCAGGACTGACGCAGTGAGCGTCAAGCAATCGAGGAAGATCTACTCCGGTCGCATCGTCGACCTCGACCTGGAACAGGTTGAGTTACCGAACGGCGAGCTGGTGCAGCTCGAGATCGTCCGGCATCCCGGCGGTGCCGCAATCGTGGTCGTCGATGCCAGGTACCGTGTGTGCCTGCTGCGACAATACCGTCACGCCGCGGGGGACTGGCTATGGGAACTGCCAGCCGGCAAGCTGGAACAGCTCGAGGAGCCGCGTGTGACCGCGGAGCGCGAGCTGGCCGAGGAGGCAGGCGTCACCGCGAGGGAATGGGAAAGTCTCGGCTCGATAATCAGTTCGCCCGGGGTGCTTACCGAGGTCGTCCACCTGTTCCTGGCACGGGACCTGGCGCCGGTGGCGGCGTCGCGCGAGTACGGCGAGGACTTTGAAGTCTTCTGGATTCCCATGGCCGACGCGCTGCGCCGGGCACTCGAAGGTGAGATCGTCGACGCAAAGACGATTGCCGGCCTGTTCAGGGCCAGCCCGTACCTCGGACCTCTGCCCGGGGGGTGAACGGCCGCGCTGCGGGTGTTGCGCCGTGACCTGGCCGGGCCGGGCCGGGCCGGGCCACCCAGGAACACAGATCGGGAAACCCGTCACACTTTTCAACGCCGAGCGATCGTATTCTGTTACAACGTGCAGCTTGGACTGGCACAGGGTGTGTGGAAGTCATGAGCGATACCAGTAAGTTCAAGACCGCGGAAAGGATGGCCGAGTTCCATAAACTCGAGGAAGCCGAGCGCCAGGGGCACGGGCGCATCGAGTATGACGAACTGGGCAATGCCGTCTGGGTTCCCTATGGCGGCCTCGGCAGCGAGGAGACCCTCAAGCGCCTGCTCAATGACGAGACACTCGCGCTCAGCCAGGACGATTCGAAAGGAACCGTCAGGCGCGTCCAGCCGAACGCCGGCGGCCTGAGGAAAGGCTATGACCCATACGACAGCGGAATGCTGCTGAAGAAGCAGTGGAAGAAGAAGAAAGACCTGCGCGCGCTGTCCAAGTGGATTGAGCAGAAGAAGAAGCTCGACGACGAGCGCTGAGCACTCACCTCCTGCCAGGCGGTCGTCAGAGCAACAGGTCGGCGAGTTGCAGCAGGTCGCGGACGGCCATCGCCGGCGGCGCGACGTCCTGCGGCCACTGCCTCCCGAACCGGTCCACCCAGGCCGCGTGCATACCGGCGTTCCGGGCGCCTTCGATGTCCGCGTGCGGGTCGTCGCCAACATAGAGCACCTGGCGGGGTTCCAGGCCGACGCCGTCGAGTAGCGCGACAAATATCCGCGGATCCGGCTTGGCAGCGCCGGCCTCGCGTGCCGCCAGAGTGCGCTCAAAGTAGCCTTCGAGACCTATCATTCGCAGGTCGGCATTGCCGTTAGACAGGGTCATGAGCCGAAATCGGCGGCCCAACCGCTCAAGGGCCGGCACCACGTCTTCGAATGGTTCCACTGCATTGCGCGCGGCAAAGAATATTCCGAAGGCCTCATCGACCATGTCTTTTGCGTATCCCGCCTCTCGCGCATGCCATGCAAGCGCCTGGCGCCGCAGGAACGTGAGGTCGTGCCTCATGTCCGGGAATTCCTCAGCCATCCGTTGCCGCACGACGCGCATGCTGTGAACGTCGTGGTTCTCGGCCACGCGCGGATAGTGGCGCGCCAGCCAGTCAACCATGGCAGCCTCGGCGCGCTCGATGACCGCCTCGACCGGCCAGAGCGTGTCATCCAGGTCCAGACAGATCGCTTCAACTCGCTTCATCGCTCGTCCCGCCGTGGCCGCGCATATCATAAACCGCCCCGGCAACGCCGGCCTTGCCCGGACACCGTCGGTGCAATATGGTCGGTGTTCCTTGTGCAAGGAGGCCGCCATGCCTGAACCGGTGCTGGTCATCGGCACGCGCAACTACAGTTCCTGGTCGCTGCGTCCCTGGCTCCTGCTCCGGCACCTGGGAATCGGTTTCAGCGAGCGACTCCTGCATTTCAATACCGACGAGTTCGCGCGTGAGGTTCCGAAATTGTCGCCGAGCTGCCGCGTCCCGGTACTGCTGCACGGCGAAATCGTGATCTGGGAATCGCTGGCGATCTGCGAGTACGCCTCCGAACTTGCGGGCGGTCGGGGCTGGCCGGCAAGTGAGCCAGCGCGCGCCCACGCGCGGGCGATTGCGGCCGAGATGCACGCCGGTTTCGCCGCGCTGCGCGCGAGCTGTCCGATGAATGCCCGGGCCCGCGATCGTCGTGTACCCCTCACCCCGGCGCTGGTCCATGACCTGGAAAGGATCGACTCGATCTGGAGCGGGTGCCGGCGCGCTTACGGCGACTACGGGCCGTGGCTGTTTGGTGCCTACAGTGCCGCCGATGCGATGTACGCACCGGTCGCGTTGCGCTTGCTGACCTACGGCCTGCAGGTGTCCCCGGACGCGCTCGGGTACCAGCAAACCGTCCTGGCAGACGAACACCTGGGTCGCTGGATCACGGCCGCCGAGGTCGAGGCTGTCATCATTCCCGAGGACGAGACGGGAGAGCAGGACTGATGCCTCCGCGGACGAAGCAACCGTGAAGTGGGCCAGCGCGCTGTCCGCTGAGCATGAACTCGGTCCGGCCGTCGATGAGGCCGTGGCCCAGCTTCGCGACGCGCTCGGCCAGGTGGAGCCCGATCTGGTGTTCGCGTTCGCGGCGGGCCATGACTCGCGCGATCTCGAGCGCCTGCCTGCGTTGCTGCATCCGTGGCTAGGCGATGGAATGCTGGTTGGTTGCAGCTGCAGCGGCGTCGCTGGTCACGGCCGCGAGTATGAGGAGGGCCCCGCGTTATCGCTGATGGCAGCGCTGCTGACGGACGTAGAGCTCACTGCCGTTCACGTAGACCAGGCGTCGCTGCCGGCCCTGACCGCGTCCCGCGACGCCTGGTGGCGGCTTCTCGGCATCCGTCCCGAGGACGAGCCATCGTTCACCATCTTCGCTGACCCCTATTCCTTCGACATCGAGCATTGCATCCGCGGACTCGATCGCGCCTATCCCGGCTCGACCGTGATCGGCGGCCTGACCAGCGCCGCGTCACAGCCTGGCCAGGCCTGCCTGCTCGCTGACCACGATATACACCGGGCCGGAGCCCTGCTGCTGGCATGGACTGGCAACGTCCGCCTGGAGGGTATCGTGTCCCAGGGCTGCCGACCCGTCGGCGACCCGCTGTTCGTGACCTCCAGCGACGGTAACCGTATCCACGAACTCGACGGCAAGGCGCCGCGCGAGGTGCTCGGCGAGGTCTTCTCCTCGCTCGGTCCCGCCGACCGGGACCTGTTCAATGCCCGGCAGCTGTTCATCGGCCTTGCCCTGCCCGGACCCCGCCAGTCGATAGGCGCCGGCGACTTCCTGGTGCGCGAGGTCGTCGGACTCGACTCGGAATCGGGAGACCTTGTCATCGGCGCGCAGGCCTCCGCCAACACCATCGTCCAGTTTCACCTTCGCGATGCCGAGGCGTCCGCGGCCGACCTCGAGCGTGAGCTGGCGCGGCACCGCAGCATCGATCCGGCCGAGCCTTCGGCGGCCCTGATGTTCGCCTGCATCGGGAGAGGCGTCTCACTCTACGGCGTGCCGGGACGCGACTCCGGAATGTTCCGGCGCGCCTTTGGCGACGCGCCACTCGGCGGAATGTTCTGCGCTGGCGAAATCGGGCCGGTGCAGGGAGCGACTTTCCTGCACGGCTACACTGCGGTTTTGGGCCTCGTGCGGCCACGGCGCTGATAGATCGCACCCTGCCCAGGAACATGAAGCCGGGATCAACAGCCGGGGCCGGGAGAATGGCATGCCGATAAGGCAACTGAGCGAAGAGCAGGTCCGCACCTGGACCCGCGAGCAGAAGGATCGCTGGTGGCTGGCCAACGTCTGGCGCGGCGACATGCCGCAGCTGACCTTGCGGTCGGCGCTCACGGGTTTCCTGCTGGGCGGGCTACTCAGCGCGACCAACCTCTACGTCGGCGCAAAGACCGGCTGGACACTGGGTGTCGGGCTGACCTCCGTCATCCTCGCCTTCGCCGTCCACCGCACGCTGTCGAAACTCGGCACGCGCGACATGACCATTCTCGAGAACAACTGCGTTCAGTCCATTGCAACGGCCGCCGGGTACATGACCTCCCCGCTGGTCGCCGGGCTTGCCGCCTTCATGTGGGTACAGAACCAGCTGGTTCCCTGGTGGCAGATCGTCGCCCTCACCGTGGTGATCTCGCTCCTGGGCGTGCTGGTGGCGTTTCCAATGAAACGTCGCTTCATCAACGAGGAGCAGCATCCCTTCCCCGAGGGCCGCGCCTGCGGCGTGGTGCTCGACACGCTCTACACGTCCGCACAAGCGGCCTCCGGGATGTTCAAGGCACGTGCCCTCGGCCTTGCGGCCACCTTCGCCGGGGGCATGACGTTGATCACCGGCGAGAACATCATGCGCCTGGTGCAGGAACGCTGGCTCGGACTCAAGGCGGTCTGGGTGTTGCCCGCAAGCCTGGACAGCTGGTACTACGCGCTCGTCGAGAAAGGAAGCGCACCGCTGCCACGCCTCGCAGGAGTCGATATCCGGCAGCTCGCACTGTCACCGGCGATCGACCTTGCCATGGTAGGCGCCGGGGGACTCATGGGAATCCGCACCGCAGTCAGCCTGATGGTGGGAATGATCGCCAATTTCGCGATTATCGTGCCGTGGATGATCGCGACCGGCGAATTGGCGCCGCGCGCCGGCTCCATCGAGGCCGGCACCGCGATATTCGGTCGCGCCTGGATTCTCAATAACTGGGCCCTCTGGTGGGGCCTGGTAATCATGCTGGTCGCGGCGATGGCTTCGCTATTCGCCCGGCCCGAGGTCTTCGCCCAGGCTATCAAGATGCTGCGCCGCTCCCAGCGCCCCGAGCCTGGCGCCGACGTCCTGCATGCCATCGAACTGCCGCTGTGGGTGTCCTACAGCGGCGTGCCGCTGGTTGGCGCGCTGGCCGTGTGGATGACGCACGCCTGGTTTGGCGTCGACTGGTTGCTAGGCGCGCTGGCCATCCCGCTCATCATCGTGCTGGCCCTGGTGGCGGCCAGCAGCACAGCGATGACTTCGATTACCCCGACCGGCTCGCTGTCAAAGATCCCGCAGTTCCTGTTCGGTGCGGCCGATCCGCGCCATCCGCCGACCAACCTGATGACAGCAATCATCTGTTCCGAAGTCGCGGGAAACGCTTCGAACCTGCTCATGGACATCAAGCCCGGCTACATGCTTGGCGCGAAGCCGCGACAGCAGGCGATCGGCCACGTCATCGGCATTGTCTCCGGCGCGCTGGCCGCGACGCCGCTGTTCTTCGTGCTGTTCGGACTGTGGGACTACGACCCCGCCAGCGGTCGATCGATCCAGGACACCATGGTCACCGACCAGTTCACGTTTCCCGCGGCCCTGCAATGGAAGGGGGTCTCGGATCTCGTCACGGCCGTCTTCGGCGACGGCGCCGGGACGCTGCTGACCCCATCCATCCTGTGGTCGATGGGAATCGCCGGCGTGGCCGGACTGGTCATGGAGATCGCCAGGATACGATCCAGGGGCAGGTTTCCCCTGTCGCCACTGGCGATTGGCCTGGGCGTGCTGGTGCCGCCCGAGTCGACCTTGATGATGTTCTGCGGCGCGCTGTTCTTCTGGTTCATGGAGCGGCGCTACGCCGAGCGTCAGGAGTCGACCGGCTGGAAGCTCTGGGTGGATACCCAGGAGCCGATCTGCGCAGGCCTGATCGCCGGCGCGGCCATCATCGGCATCAGCGACGTATTGATTCGTGTGTTCGTGTTCGATAGCTGAACGGAAACAGCCCACTCACACGAATTCCGGAACAGCGACGTTCCTGCCCCGGCCGTGTTACCGCTCTATTCAACCAAACCCTCCCGTCGGTCAGTCGCGCCACTCCGCCTGGTAGGCAATCCCCAGCGATATCAACCGCTCCAGCAGGCGTTCGTAAGGGATCCCTGCGTGCTCGGCGGCACGACCGAAATCCTCGTACTGCTCGATATTGGGGTTGGCATTTGCTTCGAGCACGAAGAGCGATCCGTCGTCACGCATGCGGAAGTCCATGCGGGCGTAGCCGGACATGTGCAGCGCGCGGTAGATGCGCCGCGCCAGGCGATCGAGCAGGGCCGGGACGCCCTGCGGCAGATTCCTCGCCGGATCGGTCACTATGTCGTGTTTTTCCTGGTAGGCGCGGTCCCACTTCACCTTGCGCGTCGCGATGCCGATGGCCGACTCGCCAAGCGTCCCGAACGACAGCTCCCATGGCGCCAGCGTGGTCAGCCGCTCGTTGCCGATGATGCCGAGATAGATCTCGCGCCCGTCAATGAATTCCTCCACCAGTGCATCGGTGCTGGTCTGCTCATGGATGAACTCGATACGCTCCCGCAGCCGGACTGCATCCTCCACGACCGACGCCTGCGCGATTCCCAGCGACGCGTCCTCGGTCGCCGACTTAACGAACAGCGGGTAGCGTAACCGCCGTGGAATGCGCGGCTTGCGACCGCGCCTGAAGAGAGCGAATTGCGGGGTCGGAATGCGGTGATAGGCGAGGATCTGCTTCGACAGGACCTTGTCCCGGGACAGCATCATCCCGCGCGGATTGCAGCCGGTGTAGGGCTGGCGCATCAGCTCGAGATAGGCCACGACGTGCTGGTCGTAGGTAACGATTCCGCCAAACTCCTCCAGCAGGTTGAAACAGATGTCCGGCATCCAGTCGGTGATCTGCATGCGTAGTTCGGTCAGGCTGTCGCCGATGCCGAGTGGCCGCACATCGTGACCGAGTTCCCGCAGCGTGGTGATGACATCGAATTCCGTCCGGAATTCGTCCGCCTCCTGGTCCGTGAGATGATCGATGTTGTCGGGCGGTACCAGGGTTTCGTGCACCAGGACCAGTATGCGTAGTTTCTTCATAATGCTATCCAGGGGCCGACACCCTTCTGAGACTTGCGCGCCAATACCACCAGCAGTCGCTCGACCCGGCGCACTGCCTTGCGCTTCTCGCCGCGGACCAGCAGCCGCAGGCTGCGCGAGCGACCGATAAGGTGGTCGAGTAGCTCCTGCACCAGGTATTCGCTGGCATCCAGACGGCGCGCGATGCGCCGGCGCAACGTCGGCCCGTTTTCGCGCAGGAATGTACTGGCGCGCATTTGCTGGGCGCGCTGGCGCCGGTTGGTGAAGACCCGCTGCAGGATCTTGTCAATCTTTTCCGCGTCGTCGCTCCGGTAATGCCGGACCATGACGGCGTAATGCTGGCGCAAGGTCCGGCGCGCAATCCGGATCGGCTCGACGTGATGTCGCGACCTGACCCGCGGCCGCTGGCCGCGTAGTTCTTCCATGGTGCGCGCGACGTACTCCAGCTTGCGCCGCGCGGGCCAGCCCTCGTACTGGCGACGCCAGGTCGAGCCGGGCTTCAGCCAGACCGCAAAGGTCTCGGCGAAGTCCTCGGTCGGATGGCTCTGCGCATACCAGCTGTCAAGGTGCTGCACGAAGCGCTTGCTGCCGGGCCGCGGCCGGTAGTGGCGGGGGTAGCGCCTGGACGCCGGTCCAAAGATCTCGCGCCACGCCTTGCGGCGGCGCAGACGATAGGCAGTGTCAACCGCGTGGCCGGCTTCGTGCCGCAGTATCTTCATCAGGGAATCGGCATTGCCTCCCTCGACCTCCCCCATCAAGCGCCGCTCCAGGCTCTTGAGCCGCGGGTGCAGCAGATAGAAAGGGATGGCGATCCCCGGCACGCCGTCAGGCGAAAACCACTCCTGGGCGATCCAGTAATGGGGACGGAAACCGACTCCGCGTCGCTCCAGTTCTGAAAACAGCTTGAGCAACGGCCGTTCAACCAGCGAGCCCTCGATCCTCAGACCCAGGTCACACAGCCGGAGATCAAGCAGCTCCTCGTCGTCCAGCTTCGCCCACGCGGGCTTGCCGCGAGCCTTGCCACTGCGTTTCGGCTTTTTCTTTGCAGAGCCCATCGCAGCATAGCTTAGCCGGCCCGACCGCCTTGCGCCCGGCGACGTAGCCCTAGCCACCCGCAAGGCGTCGCAGCGCGCGCTCAAGCAACTGGTCGGCCATGTCGGCGATCGTTGGCGCGAGGATGACCGAAGAGCGCCAGGTCGAGGGGATGCCCGGCAATCCGTAATAGGCGCCGGCCAGCTGCCCGACCATTGCGCCGGTGGTATCGGCGTCACCGCCGAGGTTGACCGCGGCGAGGACCATGTCTCGGAACGAGTGACCGCGGTTGAACGCCCAGAGCGCAGCCTCAAGGGCCTGTGGCGCCTGTCCGCCCCCGTAGATCCGTGGTGGCGTCTTCTCGACCCATGCTCCCCGCGCCACCGCCTCCACCGCAGGCTTGAGCCGGTGCCTGTCCCAGTAGCCTTCGACCGGGCTGAAGTAAGGCCGCAGCAGCTCCACGCTCGATGCGCCCTGCAGGGCTCCGACCAGCAACCCGGCAAAATACCGGACTGCATCGAGTGTCACCGGCGCCTGGTGCGTGACTCGCGTGGCATCTACCGCCGCTTCGATCGCTTCCTCCGGATCCGCAAGCAACAGCGCGACAGCCGGACCGACTCGTGCAAGCGGTTCCTTTTCGGCCTTGGCAGGATCGTGCGAACCAGCCAACGGATTTCTGGTCCATTGCGCCTGCGCCAGTGCGCGGGCAGTCGTGGCGCTGATCCCGATGCACTGCCCGGTGCTCGTAAGGTGACCTTCACGCTGCCACCGCAGGTAGCGGGCAACCTGGTCGCCCGCGTCGGAACGGTCTGTCGTGACCATGCTCTCCGCCAGGCACAGCGCCATTGCGGTCTTGTCAGTCCAGGCGCCGCGGGGGACGTCGAACGGCCCGCCTCCGAGCAGGTCCCCAAGTGGCGTGAACGATCCCGGGCGGCGGTGCGCCGCCGGCTGCCCGCAAGCGTCCCCCGTCGCCAGGCCAAGCAGCAGGCCACGGTAGCGATCCTTGAGCGTCAGGGCTGACTTGACGTTGACCGCCGGCGTGGGAGCCATAGCGCCGCGCTCGCTCCAGCCCCGCACGTACTCGACCTGGGCCGAGGTCTCCGGGATGCTCGGCCAGGTGGCCGATCGGCTACAGGCCTGCCACAACTGGTTGAGCCGACTCAGCGCTGCTTCGCCGGCGTGTCCGTGCCGTGCCAGCCAGCAGCCTGCCACCAGGTTGGTGCGGCCGATACCTGCACGGCAGTGCAGGTAGACAACCCGTCCCTCCGCCAGAGCTGCGTCGATCTCATCGAGGATTTCGATGGTGTGCTCGGGCCGCTCGGGTAGCGAGTGGTCGCGGATAGGCTTGCGCACATACGCGACCGAGTCGCGACCATAGGGGCCAGGCAGCCACCTTTCGTAGGGTTCCAGCTCACCGACCGCCGTCAGATCCACGAAGCAACGCACACCGGCGTCCAGCAGCTTGCGGATCCGCGCGCTTGCCGCCCGTTCCGAGCCCGCGCCCGGATACGCCCCCGCCAGCAGGCGTCCCGGGTCGACCCAGTAGGTATTCTCTAGCGGCGGTGGATAATCGCTTGTCTTCGGCATGTTGTCCGGATTGATCAGGCGCCACCGTCTCGGGAGGGGGCAGCCCCCTCTGGAAGCGGTCTCCGCGAAACGCCGCGTTCAGGTTCCTCCTCCGCCCGCAGCGCCACAAAGTCGAAGGCCGCCGGATCGGCCAGGTGCGAAACGCTGATGTTGCGGACGGCGGTGAATATCGAGTCGACCCGCCCCGGGTGGTCGCGATCCCAGCCGGCCAGCATTCGCGCGATCGCCTTGCGCTGGAGATTGGGCTGCGATCCGCAGAGCCTGCAGGGAATGATCGGGAAGCCACGGGCTCGCGCGTAGCGCTCGATGTCCCGCTCGGGCACGTAGCACAGCGGACGTATCACGATATTGGCGCCATCCTCCGACCTGAGCTTGGGCGGCATGGCCTTCAGCCGTCCGCCATGGAACATGTTCAGGAACAGCGTTTCCACGATGTCGTCGCGGTGATGCCCGAGCGCGATCTTGTTGAATCCGTTTTCGCGCGCGTGGCGGTACAGCGCGCCGCGCCTCAGCCTGCTGCACAGCCCGCACTGCGTCTTGCCCTGCGGCACGACTCGCCTGACGACGCTGTAGGTATCCTGCTCGATGACCTGCAGGGGCACGCCGAGCGCAGCAAGGTAGTCCGGCAACACCTGCGCGGGAAAGCCAGGCTGCTTCTGGTCGAGGTTGACCGCGACGAGATCGAATCGCACCGGCGCCGCCCGCTGCAGCGACAGCAACATGTCAAGCAGCGTGTAGGAGTCCTTGCCGCCGGAGAGGCAGACCATGACGCGATCGCCATCCTGGATCATGGCGAAGTCGCCGATGGCTTTCCCCACCAGGCCGCGCAATCGGGCCTGCAGGCGCTTGAAGTTGCCGGAGTGGATGACGGGAACGGCGGACATCGGGGCGCAGACTCGTGCAACGGGGAGCCGAATTCTAGGACAAAGACCGCGCCTGCGCAGGACGGATCACGACTCCGACAGGTATTTCCGCTCGAGGTACCTGAGGTACGCGCTCGCCGACAGCGGCTTTCCGGTCGCATGCTTCACCAGGTCCGGAACCTCCATCTTCGCACCCAGAGCGTGGACGTTGTTCCGCAGCCATGCCAGCAGCCCGGAGAACTCGCCCGCTGCCATCTGTTGCTCCACGCCCTGGACTTCTTCGTGGATGCTTTCCCAGAACTGCGCGGCTACCACCGCGCCGATGCCGTAGGACGGAAAGTAGCCGAACTGGCCGAGCGCCCAGTGGCCGTCCTGCAGGCAGCCATCGTTGTCGCTGGCAGGACAGACGCCGAGTCGCCTGTCCAACAGCTCGTTCCACGCGCCAGGGAGGTCGCGAACCGGCAACTCGCCCGACAACAGTCTCTGCTCCAGCTCGTAGCGCACGATGATGTGCGCCTGATAGGTCAGCTCATCCGCGTCCATGCGGATCGGGCCGCGGGAAACGGTGTTGAGTCGCCGGTAGAGATTCTCCTCCGACCATTCCGGGCCACTGACGGCGTAGTGTCTTTCCAGCAGCGGCTTGAGGTAGGTGACGAACGAGCGACTGCGCCCCACGATCATTTCCAGCAGCAGCGACTGGCTCTCCTCCAGCGCCATGCCCCGGTCCTGCCCTACCGGCTGGTCGCGCCATTCCGGCGGCAGCCCCAGGTCGTAGAGCGCCTGCCCGGTCTCGTGCAGCGCGCCCAGCAGGCCCGCGAAGGGATCGCGGGGATCGAGCTGGGCGGTGACCCGGATGTCTCCCGGGACACCTTCGGTGAGCGCCCTCTCCGCCTCGTCAAAGCGCCCGCGATCAAAGGGAAAGCCCAGCGATTTCATGACCTCGACGCACAGCCCACGTTGCTTCGCGGCAGAAAACCGCCCGGCAATCGTCACCGCCGGGCGGCCGAGCTGAATGTCGATCGCCTCGCCCACCAGGGTCGGCAGGCGGCGCGACAGGGTCGCGAACATCCGGGTGATCTCGCTGGAGCGCAGTCCCGGAGTGAACTCGTCGGCGAGCGCGTCGTAGGGGTCGAGCCCCAGGTGCTGCCCGAGCATGGCGGCCCTGTTGCGTGTCAGCTTGACCACGTCGTCGAGATGCGGGGCAAGCACCGAGAAATCATTCCTGTCGCGCGCCTCGCGCCACATCGCCTCCGCCTTGGCGACCGCCCTTGCGAGACGCGAGACCAGCGAAGGGGGAGTCGCAATGGCGTGGTCGCGCTGGCGCCGCATCTCGCGGAGGTTGGCCAGCTGCCAGTCCTGCTGCCCCTGCCGGTTGGCCTCGGCCCGCTCGAGCAGCCGCGTCAGCCGCGGCGAAGTCAGGAGCGCATGGCACTCGGTCTGAAGGGCGGCCAGCTGCTCGCCACGAACGTCAGCGCTGGCCCGCGGCATCGTCACCGCGGCATCCCAGCGCAGCAGCGCGAGCGTGCCCTGGAAGGCATGCAGGCGGCGGAATTCCTGTTCGAGTTGTTCGTATGGCGTCAGTGCGGGCACGTCTGCCCTCCATTGTCCCGGTCGCAGCGCGCAACCAGGAACCCCGAACCCGGCCCGCCGGCTCGCAGCCAGACAGGCGGAACGCACAAGTGTAACAGCCGCGATGCAATGAAATGGCCGCTGAGCCGGCCGGCCAGGCCGGTTATGTCACCCGTCCAGCCCCTCAGGCCCGCTTGCCAGGGGCGTCGATGCTTGTGGCCTCCCCCCCGATCTCCGGTGAGACGGCCCGCAAGCGGACGATCATGTCGCGCAGGAAATGCGGCGACTGGTGTTTACCGGCCATCAGGGCATACATGCCAGGGACTACAAACAGGGTCAGCAGTACCGAGATGGTCGTTCCGTAGAACACGACCACGCCGATCGGCTCGCGTTGCTCCGAACCCGCGCCATGGGCGAGCAGGAAGGGTATCGAACCGAAGGCCGTGCACAGACTGGTCATCAGCACCGGACGCAACCGGACGGTGGCGGCTCTCACAACGGCCTCGACTGTCTCGAGGCCGCGGTCACGCAACTGATTGGCGAACTCCACGATCAGTACGCCGTTCTTCGCCGCGATGCCGATCAACAGGATCATTGCAATCTGGCTGAAGATGTTCAGCGACATGTTGAACAGCCATAAACCAGCGAGCGCGCCGACGATCGCCAGCGGCACCGTCGTCATGATCACCAACGGATGCCTGAAGCTCTCGAATTGCGCCGCCAGCACCAGGAACACGATGGCCAGCGCGAAACCAAAGGTCGTCCAGAGCTGGCCCTTCGAACGCAGGTACTCGCGCGATTCGCCGTCGAAGCTGAGCCGTGCGTTGGCAGGCAGCTCGTCGCGCACCAGCTGCTGGAAGTAGCCGACGGCCTCGCCCAGGGTATAACCAGGCGCGAGGCCTGCGCTGATGGTGATCGCCCGCAGCCGGTCAAACCTGTTCAGCTGGATGGCGCCGGACGTTTCCTCCAGCCTCACCAGGTTGCCAAGCGGCACCAGCTCGCCACCGCGACTGGACTTCACGTAAAGGTTCTGCAGGTCGGAAGGCGAGGCGCGGTCCTGCGCCTCGCCTTGCAGGATGACGTTGTACTCACGCCCCCGGTCGACATAGGTCGTCACGATGCGCGACCCAAGCACCGTTTCCAGCGTCCGGCCGACGGTCTGCAGCGACACGCCGAGTTCCGCGGCGCGATCGCGGTCGACTGAAATGCGGATCTGCGGCTTGCGCTCGCGGTAGTTCGTATCGACGGCCACCAGCCCCGGATTCTGCCCCGCCCGTCCGACCAGTAGGTCACTCCAGGTCGCCAGCGTCTCGTAGTCCGGACCGCCGATGACCACCTGCACTGGCTGCCCGAATCCCCGGGAAGCCAGCCCCTGCGGCGTGACCACGAAGCCGCGACCACCGGGCAGTACGCCTATCTGCTCGCGCAGTTGCTGCGCAAGCTGGTGGTTGCTGATGTCCCGCTCGGCCCAGGGAGCCAGCACCAGGAAGCCGCGTACGGAGTTGACCTCGCTGCTGAAGCTGCCGACGCGCAGGTTCATTCGGCGGATCACGCCGCTTTCCAGGTAGGGATAGACGATGTCCTCCAGTGCGCGCAATTGCTTCTCGGTGTACTCGAGGCTGGCGCCATCGGGAGCATCGAGGCCCATGAACAGGACTCCGCGGTCTTCCGACGGTGCGAACTCGGTCGGCAGCGAGCGGAACGCCAGCCCGGCTGCGACCACCAGCAGCAGCGTGCCTGCCACCACCAGCCACGGCCGGCGAATCAGGCTGCGCAACCGCCGCTCGTACCAGTCCGCCAACCGTCGGAAGAACCCGTCCACGTGGGCAGCGAATCCCGAGCGCTTTTCGCCGGTCTTGAACATCCTCGAGGCCATGGCCGGCGTCAGCGTCAGGGCGATCAGCGAAGAAAACAGTACCGCCGCCGCCAGCGTCAGGCCGAACTCGCGGAACAACCGACCGATCGCGCCAGGCAGGAATGAAATGGGCACGAAGACCGATACCAGAACCAGCGTGGTGGCGACTACCGCGAAGCCGATCTCGTGGCTGCCGTCCAGCGCAGCGATCAGTGGCGGCTGGCCCAGTTCGATTCGCCTGAAGATATTCTCCAGCACGACGATTGCATCGTCGACCACCAGGCCAATCGCGAGCACCATGCCGAGCAGGGTCAGGACGTTTACGGAATAGTCCATCACGTCCATGAAAGTCAGGGTCGCGATGATGGAAACGGGGATGGTCACCGCGGGGATCACCGTCGCGCGGATGTTGCCGAGAAACAGGTAGATGACCATCAGCACCAGGACCAGCGAAATGACCAGCGCAATGCCGACTTCCTTGAGCGAAGCCTCGATGAACACTGACCGGTCGAAATTGGTGTCGAGGACCATGCCCTCTGGCAGGCCCGGCTTGAGCCGCTCCACCGTTTCCTGTACGCCGTGCGCGACCTGCAGGGTGTTCGCCTTCGAAACCTGCACGACGCCCAGGCTGATGCCGGCCACGCCGTCGGAACGGGAGATCGTGCGCTCGTTGTCGGCGCCGAGACGGACCTCCGCGACGTCGCCCAGGCGGACCAGGTAGCCCTCGGCGCCGCGGCCGATCACCAGCGCCCGGAAATCCTCGACCTTCTTCAGCCCGGTGTCGGTCCTGAGCGCGAACTCGCGCTCGGTCGACTCGAGCCGTCCGGCGGGCAGTTCCACGTTTTCGCGCCTGAGCGCATCCTCTATGTCCGCGACCGTCATCTGGCGGGCGGCCAGCGCCTGCCGGTCGATCCACACTCTCACTGCATAGCGCCGCGCACCGCCGATTCGCACCATGGCGACGCCAGGCGATGCCGCCAGCTGGTCCACCAGCACGCGCTCGGCGTAGTCGGTCACCTCCAGCGACGACAGGCGGTTGCTGGTCAGGTTGAGCCACATGATCGGCTCGGCGTCTGCTTCCGCCTTGGCGATGTCGGGCGGATCCGCCTCCGGCGGCAGGTCGTCGGCGACCCTTGCCACCCGGTCGCGAATGTCGTTGGTGGCCGCATCGATATCGCGGTCCGCGGTGAACTCCACGGTGATGTCCGAACGCTCGTCGCGGGAGCTGGAGCGAAGCTTGTCGATACCCTCCAGTCCGGCGATGCGATCCTCGATGAGCTGAGTGATCTTTTCCTCGACGATATTCGCGCCCGCGCCACGATAGCTGGTGTCGATGGACACCACCGGCGCGTCGATGTCCGGGTACTCGCGCACGGCAAGGTTCGACAGCGACACCAGACCGAGGATCACCAGCAGCAGGCTGATGACCGTGGCAAACACCGGCCGGTGGATCGAGAACTCGGAAATCTTCATTCGCTTGGACCCGCGATCAGCCTGCGTCGCCGCCGGTCCCAGGCACCTCGACAACCGGGCTGCCGTCCCGGATCTTCTGGGTACCCTGGACCACCACGCGCTGGCCGGCCTCGACCCCGGTGAGCAGTTCGACCTGGCCGGGCTGGCGCCGACCGACGATCACCTCCTGCCGTTGCGCCACGCCCTCCCGAACCAGGAACACGTATACGCGCCCGCGCTCCGGGACGATGGCGGATTCCGGCACGACCAGCGCAGGCAGCGGATCCCGGGAAAGGCGGACTGCCATGAACATGCCCGGCTTGAGCAGGCCATCCCCATTGGGAATGGCCGCGCGGACCGTCATCGACCGTGACACGGGGTCAATGCGCGAGTCCACCGAAATGACCCGCCCCTCGAAGACCTGCCCGGGGTAGGCGATGCTGGTCGCGGCAACCGCCTGGCCAGACTCAAGCACTGACATGAAGGCTTCCGGGACGTCAAAGTCGAGCTTGACCACCGAGCTGTCGTCGAGTGTCGTGATGACGGTACCCGGGTTGATGAGGCTACCCACGCTGATCCGGCGCAGCCCGATCCTGCCGCTGAACGGCGCGCGAATGACAGTGTCGGCAACCCGGGACCGGGCCGACGCAACCCTGGCCTGGTTGGCGCTGAGCGTCGCCTCGATCTGCTCGAGCTGCGATTCCGAAAGCGCCTGCCGGGCAAACAGGTCGCGGCTGCGTTTGTAGGTCGACAGGCTTTCCTTGAGGGCAGCCTCGGCGGCAGCGAGATCGGCGCGCGCCTGCACTCCGTCCAGTTCGACCAGCACTGCACCGCGCGCGACGCGCTGACCCTCCTCGAAGCGCACCGCCGTGACGATGTTGGCCGCCTTGGAAGTGATGTCCACGGCTTCGTTCGCTTTGGCCGTGCCTACAGCCTCGATTTCAACAGCGAGGGGCACCCGCTCGACCGGCGCCGTGACCACAGGCACCTGCTGCTGGCTGAGCAATACGCCGCTGGCGGATGCGCGCGGCGCGGCGCCCTGGCCAACGGCGGGCGGGGACGAATCGCCCAGCAAGTCCGGCCTCCGGCTCACGTAGACATAGGCCAGCGCCACCGCGATGCCAGCGATTATTCCGATAGTCAGCAGACGGGATGACGACATGCGGGCTCTTGGGCGGATTCGGCCGATAAGCTGGGCATTATCGCACCGGCGCAGGCCGGCACGCACTCCAGACCAAATGTTCGTTCGTCCGGCCGCGGTGGATGCACACGGACCGGGACTTCGCGGTCGCGCGCCTAGAAGTAGAGCCTCATGATCAACTCCGCCGCACAGGCCGGCTTGGCCTCGTCCTGGATTTCCATGGTGCAGTTCTCGGTAATCTGCAGGCCGCCGGCGATCTCCTCAACCGCAAGCAGGGTGCAGCGCGCACGGACACAGGAGCCGACCCGCACGGCACTGGGGAAGCGCAACCTGTTTATCCCGTAATTGATCACGCGCTTCACCCCGGGAAACACCGGGGTCGCCTCCTCGACCAGGCCCCGCAGCATCGGGTACAGGGACAGGGTCAGGTAGCCGTGGGCGATCGGACCGCCGTATGGCGACTCCCGGACTGCACGTTCTTCGTCGACATGAATCCACTGGTGATCGCCGGTCGCCTCCGCGAAGGCCTGCACACGCTGCGGCGTTACCGGAATCCACGGACTGGCGTGAATCTCAGTGCCAATCATGGACTGAAGCTGCGCCAGCACGTCCTGTTGCGACATTGCCTGCTCCTTGATGCTCTGCGAAGGCTGGATGGTAGCCTGCCCGGGCGTCAGCCGCGCGCGGCAAGCCAGTCGCCGATCGCCTGCGGCACCTGGCGGGCCCGGCCACTCACGTAGATGCCGATGTGCCCGCCGGGAAATGCGAAGACGCTGTAGTCTTTCGTGCCCACGAGTGATTCCAGCGGCACGGAGGCCGATGGCGGGACCAGGTGGTCCTGGGTCGCGTAGATGTTGAAGACCGGGCACTGGATCGCCGACAGGTCGACGCGACGACCGCCGAGTTCGAGCGTGCCCTGCATCAGGCGGTTCTCCTGGAACATCCACTTGATGAACTGCCGGAACGTCTCGCCGGCCTGGTCCGGGCTGTCGAAGATCCACTTCTCCATGCGGATGAAATTCTCCAGCTGCGTGGAATCGTCGATGATGTCTGCCAGTGCAACGTATTTCTGGCTCGTCAGCCTGAAGGGCATCAGCGACAGGAACGTCATGTTCAGCAGTTCCCCCGAGATGTTTCCCATCACGTCGACCATGCGGTCGACGTCGATGTCGCGGGCCCATTTCGACAGGAGGTTTTCCGGCGTCTGGAAATCGACCGGTGTCACCATCGTGATCAGGTTGCTGACTTTTTCCGGGTGCAGTGCCGTGTAGCACAGGCTGAAAGTCCCGCCCTGGCAGACTCCCAGCAGGTTGATCGCATCACGGCCGGACGCCTTGCGAACCTGCCCGACGCAGCGATCGAGGTAACCGTTGACGTAATCGTCAATCTCGAGAAAACGATCGGCGCCGTCAGGATAGCCCCAGTCGATCAGATAGACATCGAGTCCACGCTCCAGCAGTCCACGCACCAGCGACCGGTCATGCTGCAGGTCCACCATGTACGGCCTGTTGACCAGTGCGTAACAAAGCAATACCGGCGCGAACCCAGCGTCCGGGGCAAGCGGCCTGTAGCGATACAGGGTGAGCTTGTCCTCCGAATAGACTGCATCCTTGGCGGAGCAGCCAACCGCCACCTCGCCGATCCCTGCAACCGCCCGGACGCCGTCGGCCAGCTTGCGGCTGAATGCCGCGACTTCTTCAAGTGCCTTCGCGCTGTCGATCGAGAACGGGTTCATGGGCCCCTCTTGCGCCTGCCCTGTTCCACCTCTTCTTCAAGTTCCCGCAGCCTCCGTCGCAGGGTATTGACCCGTTTCAGGAGGGTGTTCATCTCGGTACGGGTAGGCAGGTCAAGCGAGCGCGCCCAGTCCTCCACCTGTTTCTGCTGCTCGGTCTTCAGCTCCATCAGCGCGTCGTTCACTTCCGACTGTGCCTTGGCAAAGTCGGCACCGTGGGCCGCGGCCGCGAAGGCCTGTTCGCCGCAATCGACCCACAGGTCATACATCGCCCGGAAACTGCCTATCTGCTCGTTCGACTGGGCGCCGCGCGCAATGCGTTTGCTCAGCCGCTCGACCGCATCGGTAGAAACGCGCCCGAGCATCTCGCCGTAACGACCGAGGGCCTGCTGATAGCGCATGGCCGCCTGCCCGAGTCGTTCCATCGCCTCCTGCCGCTCACGTGTCAGCCCGAGCGCGGGCAACGCCGGCCAGGGTGGCATCTGGCTGCCGGCACCGGCCGCCGCCGTGCCACCCATCCGCTGCCATGCCGCCAGCATGTCGACGCCGAGCGGGCCGCCGCCATAGAGCTTGGAAAATCCCTGCGTGAAGCTCGAGCGCAGCGCCTCCAGCTCACGCTGCAACGTATCGCCCTTGCCGCTCCCTCCGGCCGACTCGACGAGCTTCCAGAATTCACGCGCAACGCCAAGGTAACCCTCACCGAACTCCATCATCTTGCGCGTGACGTCCTGGGACGACTCCGGCAACGGCTGACCGAAGAACTGCATGAATTGGGCGAGTCCGGGGGCCGCCTGCGGAGCGGCCGTGGCATTTCCCGAGAGGAACTTCTGCCACATGTCGCGCTGGGTTGCTGTCCAGGCATCGAGCCAGGCAGCTTGAGGATCTCGATCGCTCATCTGGAGCCTCCAATGGCGTCGCGGAGCCTAGTGCATTGCAAAATCAGAGGGCCTCAAGAGGCGGCGGACAGGCTACTGACCACCTTGCTCATAAGAATTCAACCTCTTGTTTTATAATACTTTTGTACAGTTTCGATCGCGCGAATCGCGGTCTTCAAAATTCCGCTCACGATTTTTGTTGCGCTGCACAAAAACGATCTATATACTGCTTTCCATGGTGAGCAGGAAACCAACCGTAGCGACCCGGACGCGGAGCAAGGCCAAGTCAGTCAAGCCTTCGGCGTCCAGGCCCCAAATCAGTACCGTCAAGGAGACCAACATGACCAATCCCACTTTCGATTTCAACGTTTTCATCGACGCGTCCAAGAAGGCTTTTGCCCCGGCCATGAAATTCAATGAGCTGGCCGTACAGGGCTTCGAGCGCGTCGCGCGCCAGCAGTATGCCTTTGCCGGCGAGATGCTGGAGATCGCGATCAAGCAGTTGCAGCTGCCCGCGCAGGTCAAGGACGTCAACGAGCTGACCGCCAAGCAGGTCGAGCTGACCACGCAGCTGGTCGAGAAGACCACGCAGCGTTCGCAGGACCTGATCAAGCTGGCCACCGAACAGCAGGCCGAGCTGGGCAAGTGGTACGACAAGGCTGCAGCGGACTACGCCGCAGTCGCCAAGAAGGCCGCGTAAGCGACCTTCCGACCTTCCCCCCTCGGGACGGCGCGCCTCCGGGCCGCCGTCCCTTTTCTTTTCAAGGACTTTCCGAGGTCCGACCCCAGATTCCGTCGCCCAGATTCCGTCGACTTGTGCACCGCATTTAACGCAGCGCATCACGATCCGCTAAACTGGGCGGATGAAACCTGAACGCCTGATCAAGAAATACGCCAACCGGCGGCTCTACGACGCCTCGATCAGCAAGCACGTCACCCTCGCCGACATCCGCCAGATGATCGTGCATGGCGAGCGGATCCGCGTCGTCGAGGACAAGACCGACGAGGACATCACCCGGCTGATCCTGTTGCAGGTCATTGCCGAGCAGGAACAGTTCGGCCAGCCGATCCTGACGACCCATTTGCTCGAGTCGATCATCCGCTTCTACGGCGGGCCGATGCAGGACTTCATGTCCCGTTACCTCGAATCGAGTGTCGAGGCCGTCATGAAGCAGCAGGAATCGATGCAAACGCAGATTTCGCAGATGCTCCAGGTAGCGCCGCCGCCGATGAACGCCATGGCCGAGATGGCCCGCCAGAACATGGAACTCTGGACGCGCATGCAGGAAGGCATGCTGGGAATGTTCGCGGCCAAAGGAACCGAGGGCGCGGCAAGCGCCGGGGAGCCGGCTGAGGAAGCCGGCGATCCAGAGTCGCACAAGGACTGACACGGGACTTCGGGCTGGGGTCTGAAACAATTCCATCGCCTGCGTGCCGCCGATGCCCCGGCGGTATTCGCCCGGCCGGCCAGCAACCTGATTCTTGCTGCGGTAGTGCCCGTCGCCTCTTGTAAACTCACCGGGTGAAATACTCGGTCTGCTTCGTCACCGCCGAGCTGGCGCCCCACGCCAAGGTCGGCGGCCTGGCGGATGTCGCCGCCGCGCTGACGCGCTTGCTGCACGAGGGTGGGCACGCGCTCCGTCTCTTTACTCCCCTGTATGCGGAATTCGATCGCAGCGGCGTCGAACTGCTACCTCTCGCCGGTCTCGAGCGACTGACCATGGAGCTGGGTGTCCACCGCTTTGACTATTCGGTGGTGCGCGGTCGGCGTAGCAGTGGGCTGCCCGACGTGCTGCTGGTCGACTGTCCCGCGCTGTTTGACCGTCCGGGGATCTACGGTACCGCCACAGACGAGCACCTGCGCTACGTGCTGCTTTGCCGGGCCTCGCTGCAGGCGTGCCGGCTGCTCGGCTTCACGCCGGACATCGTGCACTGCCACGACTGGCACACCGCATTGCTGCCGCTGTACCTGAAATTGCTGCGTGCCGACTGGCCGGAGCTAGAGCGCACGCGCTCGGTTCTCACCATTCATAACCTCGGCTACCAGGGCGTGCTGCCGATTTCCGCCGCGCCGGACCTCGGTCTCGACACCGGCGAAGCCCTGCTCGACCCGGGCGAAGCCGCAGCCGGCCGCATCAACCTCTTGCGGCAGGGGCTGCGCGATGCAGATGTGGTCAGCACCGTCAGCCCGACGTATGCGAAGGAAATATGTACCCCGGAGCACGGCATGGGCCTGGACGGGGTGCTCCGTGACCGGGGCGATGAAGTTGTCGGCATCCTGAACGGTGTGGACCCCAGGGACTGGGATCCCGCCAGCGACCGCTACTTGCCGTGGAGATACTCCCCGTCAGACCTGTCCGGCAAGGTTCGCATGCGCACCGCGTTGTGCGAGCGCCTTGGGCTGGACGCGTCAACCGGTCGTCCCCTGGTTGGCATGGTCACGCGCCTGGCCTGGCAGAAGGGCGTCGACCTGTTGTTTGAGGCATTACCCGGACTCGTTTCGCAGGGCGCCCTGACGCTGGTGGTGCTCGGTAGCGGCGAGCGCGACTACGAGGTGTTCTTTTCCACCCTGGCCCGCGATCACCCGCGTCGCGTCGCGTTTCGCCAGGGTCACGACGAGGAACTCGCGCACTGGATCGAGGCGGGCTGCGATGCCTTCCTGATGCCGTCCCGCTACGAGCCTTGCGGGCTGAACCAGCTGTACAGCCTGCGCTACGGAACCGTGCCGATCGTGCGTCGTACCGGCGGGCTGGCGGATTCGGTGAGCCACTTCGAGGCCGGAACCAGGGAAGGCACCGGCATCGTGTTCAACGACGCCGACCCCGCGGCTGTCCGCTGGGCATTGAGCCAAGCCTGCGCCCTGTACAAGAGCCACCAGGACTGGGACCGGCTGGTCGCGAACGGTATGGCCATGGATTTCAGCTGGGACCGGCAATTCGGCCGCTACCTGGAGCTCTACGGACAGGCCCTGAAGCGGCCGGGCTGACGCGCCACAGGCCCGGCTTCGTCAGCCCCCTTTGCCGCCGCGACCAGTGATCGAGTCGAGCGGTATGGTGCCCACCTCATCGAAGGGTACCGACCGCAACAATCCCAGGCTGGTGCTCAGCTTGCCGCGGATCCTGTAGTCGATCGATTCCATCTGCTTGCCGCGACCCGAATTGGCGATGCGCAGGATCGCGGTCGCGGCGTTGGCAGTGACAATCATGTCGAATTCCGCCTCGCCGAGTGCCGGCACCTCGAAGGCCCGCGCGCTGACGCCCTGGGCAAAGTCCTCGCCGGCCAGTTCGAAATTCACGTCAATGCCCCTGACAGGCAGGACCAGGTCATTCGGATTCTGGACACGCAGCCGCACTATCAGCCGCTGTTCGAAGAACGTCATCTCCTGCACCTTGACGCCGACCAGCGACAACTGCGGCGCCTCGAGCTTCGGCAGCATCGACGCGCAACCGGCACAGACAAACACCACTGCGAGCCACCACCATGCCGGGCGCCTTCGGTTGCGACCGTTCGCCGGGTTCATGTGCATCTCCATCCCGTGTCCATGCCTCAGTATAGGGTCATCACCGTTGCCGTCCCGGACATCGCGTGACGATCGGCCGCTCATCGCAGATCTGCGGACGGCAGAACGCCATCAACCGGAGAAGCGCCAGCGCCGCACTCGATTTCCTGCTCCAGGTCCATCTACCTGTGCCGGCACGGCACCACCTTGAATCGTCGGCCAGGCTCGCCGCTCAAGACTGGCCGCGGAACATGTCCGCGGTCACCAGCGCCACGCCGCGCCTGGTGATGTAGAAGCGACGCGCGTCCTGCTCGGCGTCGTAGCCGATGACACAGCCATCCGGAATCTCGCAGTCCTCGTCGATGACTGCCTTGCGAATGCGGCAGTCGTAACCGATCCGTACGTTCGGCAGCACCACGGAACCCTCGACCCGCGATCTTTCCTCCACCCTGACGTCGGAGAACAACAGCGACTCACGTACCTCGGCGCCCGAGATGATGCATCCGCCGGCCACCATGGAATTGATGGCATGACCCCGGCGACCTTCATCGTCGAGCACGAACTTGGCTGGTGGCTGCTGTACCTGGTAGGTCCAGATCGGCCATTGGGCGTCATACAGGTTCAGCTCCGGAGCCACGTGGACCAGTTCCATGTTGGCCTCGTAGAAGGCATCGACGTTGCCCACGTCGCGCCAGTAGCTTTGCGCGCGGGTCCTGACATCCTGGAACGGATAGGCGAACACCGCCCGCTTGTGGATCGCCGCCGGGATGATGTTACGGCCGAAGTCGTGTCCGGATTCCGGATTGAAGGCATCCTCCTCCAGCAGCCGTTCCAGCAGGCGCGTCTTGAAGACGTATATGCCCATCGAGGCGAGCGCAACGCCCTCACGTCCCGGGATGGAGTCTGGACTGGCCGGCTTCTCGGAGAACTTCAGCACCCTGTTTTCCGGAGAGACCGTCAGCACGCCGAATTCGCGGGCCTCGTCCAGCGACACCTCGACGACGCCGACGGTGATGTCGGCGCCCTTCTCCACGTGATGCGCGACCATCGGACCGTAGTCCATCTTGTAGACGTGGTCGCCGGCGAGGACCAGAACGTGCATTGGCCGGTGCTCGCGGATGTAGGCGAGATTCTGGAATACCGCGTCGGCCGTGCCGCGGTACCAGTGCTCGCCCACCTGCTGCTGCGCAGGGATGACTTCGATGAACTCGCCGAACTCGCCACGCAGGTAGGACCAGCCACGCTGCACATGCTGGATCAGCGAGTGCGCCTTGTACTGGGTCAGGATCGCAATCTGGCGGATGCCGGAATTGACGCAGTTGGACAGCACGAAATCGATGATGCGGAACTTGCCCCCGAAGGGCGTAGCCGGCTTGCAGCGATGCTCCGTCAGGTGCTTGAGCCGCTCGCCCCGTCCGCCAGCCATGATTACCGCCAGCGTGCCCCGGGTCAGGCGACTGACGAATCTTCCCGAGTGCCGACGGCCTGCCATACCGCTCTCCATGCCGTCCTCCGCCTGGTTACGCCCTCGTATGGTAGCCACAGCTCCCGAGCTAGCAAGCGGATAGATTCATGGGCGCTCATGCTCCGTATCAGCCCCTTCGCGCGCCGCCTGGCTGGGGAAACCCTGTGGCCGCGTCGGACCTGGTCGACAAACTGGGTTGACTGGGGCTTGACTAGTATTAAGTTAGTAGTATGCTTGACTCAACAGTGTGATGGACTGCCTTATGAATTCAACCGCACAAGACGAAGGCGAGGCACTGGATGCCGCCTTGCCAGCGCAGGACCCGCTCTCGCGCAAGTTTCAGAAGGAACTGAACGCCGGTCTGGTCGCGCTCGTGCTGCTGGCCATCCTCGACCAGGCCGAGGAAGATCTCTATGGGTACCAGATCGCCAAGCGGCTCCAGCGCCAGGGCGGCTCGGGCACCCTGGTCAAACAGGGAGCGCTCTATCCGGTACTGCGAACGCTGTCTGCAGCAGGCCTGCTGGCCAGTCGTGTAGTGCCGTCCTATTCCGGTCCGCCGCGCCGTTACTACCGGATTACAGGTATGGGCCGCGAGACTCTCCAGAACTGGCGTGCGATCTGGCACGACACGCGCGATTTCGTCAACGACTTCACCGACCCAATGGGGGACAGGCCATGAACACTTCTGGCGCGCCGCGCTCGATCGAGCACTACCTCAAGGCGCTGAGAGAGGCCCTGACGGGCGAAGACCCGGCGCTGATCCAGGACGCGCTGTACGACGCCGAGGAATATCTCCGCGCGGAGATCAATGCGAACCCCGGCAAGAGCGAGGCGGACGTGCTGGAACTGATCGCCAGCACCTACGGCGCACCGGATGAGGTCGCGGAGGCCTACCGCACGACCGAGAGGCAGGTGCGTGAAGCCCTTGCCCCGCCAAAGCCGAAGCAGCATCGCACCGCGCTCGGGCGATTCTTCGGTGTGTACGCGGAATCGCGGACCTGGACGGCTCTGTTCTATTCGCTGCTCGCGCTCGGCACCGGCATCGTCTACTTCACGGTGACCGTCACCGGCCTGTCGATGTCCCTGGGTTTCGCGATCCTGATCGTCGGCATCCCGTTCTTCCTGCTGTTCGTGGGTTTCACGCGGGTGCTCGCCCTGGCCGAGGGCAGACTGGTCGAAGGCCTGCTGGGCCAGCGCATGCCGCGGCGGCCGCGCTACCCGCAGAAGGGCCGGCCGATGATGGAGCGCATCAAGGAGATGCTTAGCGACAGGCGGACCTGGACGACGATGCTGTACTTCCTGCTGATGCTGCCCCTCGGCGTCGTTTACTTCACGGTTGCCGTGACCGGCCTGGCCGCAGGGCTTTCCCTGATCCTGGGCCCGCTGAGCGCGTTCCTGTTCCACGGCGAGGGCCTCAATATCGACGGGGTCTACGTCACCGCCGAACCGATGATCGGACTGATCGCCGTACCGCTCGGCATCCTGCTCCTCACGCTGGTGCTGCATTTGATCCGCGGCATTGGCACCATGCACGGCGGACTCGCCAAGAACCTGCTGGTGGCGCAATCCCGCGCCGACTGAGCGGAACCGGTTCACACGGCTGCAGTCCGGCGGAGGACCCGAGAGGCATGCATGGACTGGTCGCGACGCTCGTTCTCTACGGAATGCTTGCTGGAGCTGAGCCGGCAGTCGCGGCCCCGCCCGCTTGCCTGCGCGATGGCAGCGGCTTCCTGACCGCCAGGCTGCGCGGCGACGTCGAGGTTGAGCTCGAGTGGCGCGAGCCAGGGCTGTCGTGCACGGGGATGCCGCGGCCGGATGGGCTCGGGATGCGCCTGCGCTTTTCGGGCAAGCTGCCGGACGGCAGCGACCTGGCGATCGTCTTTGCCCCACCGGTGCTGCAGGAAGGCGCAAGCGCCAGGGCCGTTCCCGTCAACGTCACCGTTCTTCACGAAGCGAGCGGTATGATCTACGGCACTCGCGGCGAGCAGCGCTGCATGCTGGATGAAGTCACGCAACATCGCCTGCCGGATGCCGTCGCCGACGAACGGACCTGGCAGGTCGAGGCGCGAGGCTTCTGCACCGAGCCGGCCAGGGCGCTGGACGACAGCGGAGTCATCCTGATGACGCGCTTCGATTTTCGTGGGCAGGTGATCCTGCGGCGCGAAG
The DNA here is from genome assembly GCA_963715485.1 of uncultured Gammaproteobacteria bacterium. Classification (GTDB taxonomy): domain Bacteria; phylum Pseudomonadota; class Gammaproteobacteria; order Steroidobacterales; family Steroidobacteraceae; genus SG8-30. The sequence continues at coordinate 1,321,922 of OY970244.1, read as the reverse complement.
AAGCTCGCGACAGTACCGCTCCCGACTCATGAGGGGCGTCGCAATGCCGCTGAGAATGGCCGGCCTGTGCCTGCTGATGCTGCTGGCAGGGAGTGCCTGCGCCGCGTCTCCCGACGGTGCGGAGCCGCTGGACAATTTTCCACGCTCCAGCGTGCAGGTTTCGGGCGGCGGTGCCATGCACAGCTTCGAGGTCTGGGTCGCGGACACGCCGCTGCGCCGCTCGCAGGGGCTGATGTTCGTGCGCGAACTGGCGCCTGACCAGGGCATGTTATTCGTATTCGACCCGATCCAGTACGCGTCCTTCTGGATGCAGAACACGTATGTGTCGCTCGACCTGCTGTTCATTGCGCCGGATGGACGGATCGTGAACGTCATCGCGGGCGCGACGCCGCTGTCCACCGATCCGCTGGTGAGCGTGGCGCCGGTCACCGGCGTGCTCGAGGTCCTGGCAGGAACCGCCGAGCGGCTGAAGATTCGCGCAGGGGATCGAGTCGTGCACCCGGCTTTCAGGTTGCCCGCAGCGAGGTAACTGGCCAGGACCTGCGTCGCCGTCCTCACGGGGACCTGCGCGCTGCGATGTTCACTTCCAGTCCGTAACTTCGGAAACGCCGTGGCGATCGATGTCCGGGACCTGTGCGTCCTCGGCCGGGTAGCCGACAACCAACAAGAGGAACGGCCGCTCCATGTCCTTTGGCCGCGCGAGGATTTCGTTCAGGAACCCCATCGGGCTCGGCGTGTGCGTGAGCGTGGCCAGTCCGGCCCGCTGGCAGGCTGCCAGGAACAGTCCGGTGGCCAGCCCGACGGATTCGTCGGTGTAGTAATGCTTGACCTTGCTGCCGTCTGCACGCCGGTCGAAGCGCCGGATGAAGATCGCGACCAGCCACGGCGCGGTTTCCAGGAACGGCTTGTCGGCGTTCGTGCCCAGCGGCGCGATAGCCTCGAGCCAGCCCTCCGGCGCGCGGTGGGCGTAGAACTCGCGCTCCTCGGCTTCTGCCCCTGCGCGAATGCGCCGCTTGATGGCAGGGTCCGACACCGCGACAAACCTCCAGGGCTGCTGGTTGGCGCCGGAAGGCGCCGCGGTCGCCGCCCGCAGGCACTCCTCGATGATTCCGCGTGGCACGCCGCGGGAAGAGAAGTCCCGCACGCTGCGTCGGCGCTGCATGTCGTCGGCGAACTCCCGGGCCCGCGCCAGCATCACCTGGGGCGGGTACTCGACATACCCCGGCAGCGGGATCATCGGCGGGGTTGTCTTCCCTTCGCGCTTGTTCATCGAGCCATTGTGAATAATCACGCCGTCGGGGTCACTGTGTGTGCGGTCGCTGCCACGCGAATCGGTCTTGCCTGGGACCGACGCATCAACGCGACCTTGTATGCACCGCAACATGAACGCGCCTGTCCACCCCGGATCCTGTACTGCAATGCAGCAGCGCCTAGACCAAGGTCTAGGACCAGCGTCCGCGTGCAGATCCTTCGACCAAAGTCGGGACGTGGCGATTGCGGCCGGTTGCTAGATTGCCCACTGACCAAAACTCGGACCCTAGGGGGATTACGCCGTGAGCAAAGAAAGAGAAGGCGCCTACTGGAAAGAGAACCTGCGGCTGGTCGCCGCGCTTCTCGCCATCTGGTTCATCGTGTCCTATGGATGCGGCATCCTGCTCGTGGACTGGCTCGACCAGTTCCATCTCGCGGGATTCCCGCTGGGCTTCTGGTTCGCCCAGCAGGGCTCGATGTACGTATTCGTTGTGCTCATTTGGGTCTACGTGTTCCGCATGAACACCATGGACCGCAAGCACGACGTCCACGAAGACTGATCGGGAGGATCACATCATGTCAGTCATGACCTGGACCTACCTGATCGTAGGCCTTAGCTTCTCTCTCTACATCGGCATCGCCATATGGAGCCGGGTGACTACCACGCAGGGCTACTACGTCGCCGGCAGCGGTGTCAGCCCGCTTGCCAACGGCATGGCGACCGCCGCGGACTGGATGTCGGCTGCATCGTTCATCTCGATGGCCGGCCTCATTTCCTTCATGGGCCGCGACGGCACGGTCTACCTGATGGGCTGGACCGGCGGCTACGTGCTGCTGGCGATGCTGCTCGCGCCATACCTGCGCAAGTTCGGCAAGTACACGGTTCCCGACTTCATCGGTGACCGCTACTACTCGGATACCGCGCGCCTGGTGGCGGTGATCTGTGCCGTGTTCGTGTCCTTCACCTACGTTGCCGGCCAGATGCGCGGCGTCGGCATCGTGTTCTCGCGCTTCCTTGAAGTGCCGATCAACACCGGCGTCATCATCGGCATGGCGATCGTGTTCTTCTATGCGGTGCTCGGCGGCATGAAGGGCATCACCTACACCCAGGTGGCGCAGTACTGCGTGCTGATCTTTGCCTACCTGGTGCCGGCGGTCTTCATCTCCATGCTGCTGACCGGGCACGTCATCCCGCAGTTCGGCTTCGGCGCCGAGATGCAGGATGGCGGGCACCTGCTCGACAAGCTCAACGGCCTGAGCACCGAGCTAGGCTTCTCGCCGTACACAAGCGGGACAAAGAGTACGATCGACGTGTTCGCCATCACCTTCGCGCTGATGGTCGGTACCGCCGGCCTGCCACACGTGATCGTCCGCTTCTTCACCGTCCCGAAGGTCTCCGACGCTCGCAAGTCAGCCGGCTGGGCGCTGTTCTTCATCGCGCTGCTGTACACGACCGCGCCGGCGGTGGCCGCCTTCGCGCGCGTCAACATGATCACGACGATCAACGGCGCCGACGGCCAGGGCGTGCTGGCCAGCGAGGCTCCCGCATGGATCGCCAACTGGCAGAAGACGGGCCTGATCAAGTGGGAGGACAAGAACGGCGACGGCCGTATGTTCTACGCCAAGGATGATCGCAACGAGATGTCCATCGACCGCGACATCATGGTGCTGGCCAATCCCGAAATCGCCAATCTGCCCAACTGGGTCATCGCGCTGGTGGCGGCCGGCGGCCTGGCGGCAGCGCTGTCCACGGCAGCGGGCCTGCTGCTGGTGATCTCCTCGTCGATCTCGCATGACCTGCTCAAGAAGATGATCATGAAGGACATCACGGAGAAGCAGGAACTGCTGTACGCGCGCATCGCGGCGTTCTTCGCGGTGGTCATCGCAGGCCTGCTGGGCATTTTCCCGCCGGCTTTCGTCGCCCAGGTGGTGGCCTTCGCGTTCGGACTGGCGGCAGCCTCGTTCTTCCCCGCGATCATCCTGGGGATCTTCGACAAGCGCGCCAACATGCAGGGCGCGATCACGCGGCATGGTGGTCGGCATTGTGTTTACGGCCGGGTACATCATCTACTTCAAGTTCGTGAACCCGGAGGGCAACAATGCCAGCAACTGGCTGTGGGGCATATCACCGGAAGGCATAGGCTCCATCGGCATGTTGCTGAACATCGCGGTGACCTACACCATCAGCCACCTGACCGCGCCACCGCCGGCGCACATCCAGGAGCTGGTGGACCATATCCGCGTCCCGCGCGGTGCGGGTGCGGCGACGCATCACTGAGAATTGGTGACGACCTCCACGGGGACGACCGCAAGGTCGTCCCCGTTTTTTTGTTGCACCAATTCGGCGATATTCCCGCTTTCGATTCCCACAGCCGACCATGCCTTGCGGACGGGTCGGGTCGAAAATGAAAATAGCGATGTCCCCTTCTGACTAGAATATGGCCATGGAGACGGCTCTCAGGGAATTCGACTTCACGATTCCCCCGTTCAACCTGCTCTCGCGCGAGCAGACCGTCGCGCTGGGGCGACGCATCGATATCGGCTTCGAGTCCGAGGGTTCGTGCGTGCTCGAGTCAGGCACCCCGTCGAACTTCCTGTACATGATCCTGAAGGGACACGTCGCGGCGGTGGACCAGCGCGAAGGTGATACCCAGCCGCGAACTTTCGCGGAATATGGCCCGGGGGACCTGTTCGGCTCCATGGCCTGCCTGACAGGCCAGTCGCGACACAGCTACATGGCACTGGAGGACGTGCTGCTGTGGACCATCCCCGCTGATGCATTCCGCGAAGCGGTCGAGGCCAACGGGCGTTTCGCTGCCTATTTTCTCGATTCACTGTCACGCAAGGCGGCCACGGTCGACACTGGCGCCGCGCAGAGCGACCTCGGCGAATTGATGCTGACGCGAGTGGGTGAGGCCGAGCTGGCCGAGGCAGTGATTGTCCCGGCCGACCTGTCGATCGCAGACGCGACCCGACGCATGCGCGACCGGCGGGTCAACTGCGTCTTCGTCGATACCCCGGAGGGCCTCGGCATATCGACCCGTACCGACGTACTGGATGCGATCGCACTGTCCGGCCGCCCACTGACTGACGCGGTCGGCTCGATCACCACGGTGCCGATCGTGACCTGCGATTCCCAGGCGCCGCTGTTCCAGGCGCTGGTATCCATGACCCGTCACCGGATAGAACGGGTAGCGGTAACCCGGAAGGGCCATCTGGTCGGGACCCTGGGGCTGGCCGAGGTGCTCAGCCATTACTCGAGCCACTCCCACATCGTTGGCCTGCGCGTCGCCCGGGCACGCTCCCGCGAGGAACTTGCGGAAGCGGCTACCGGCCTGACGCCGCTGGTGCGCACGCTGAACGCGACCGGCGCCAAGATGCGGCACCTGGGAGAGCTCGTCAGTGCGCTGAACGCGCGCATCCTGGCGCGACTGTATGCGCTTACCATGCCGCCCGACCTGCAGGACCGCTGCTGCATGATGGTGCTCGGCAGCGAAGGCCGCAGCGAGCAGATCCTGAAGACTGACCAGGACAACGCCCTGATCCTGGGAGAAGGCGTCACTGACGCCGAGGTTGCGCCCTACGCCGTCGCGCTGTCGGAGGGACTCGTCGCGCTGGGCTATCCGCCCTGCCCCGGCGGCGTGATGGTCTCGAATCCGGAATGGCGCGGCTCGGTACCACAGTGGCAGGCGCATGTGGAGCAACTGGTCGGCAGCACCGCTCCCCAATCCCAGCTCGATACCGCGATCCTGATCGATGCCCAGCCGGTCGCCGGTGACCCGGTGCTGTTCCATCCCCTGCGCGAGGCGCTCTCGAAGCTCGGCCAGAACCAGATCTGGCTGCACCATTTCGTCCGCCCTGCCATCGAGTTCCACGCGCCACTGACCCTGCGCAACCCGTTCGGGCGCGACACCGCAGTCGACATCAAGTACGGCGGAATCTTCCCGGTGGTTCACGGCCTGCGCTCGCTGGCCGTCGAGCACGGGCTGGCGGTGACCAATTCCTTCGAGCGCGCGGTTCAGCTTGGCGAGCGCGGGGTTCTCAGCGCCGAACTGACCGCAGACCTTCAGCAGGCTCTCGCGGTCATGCTGAGGCTGCGACTTGGCCAGCAGCTCGAATCCACGCAGGAAGGCGTGGTGCCCGACAACCGGATCGACCTCGGCAAGCTGCGCCGTCTCGACCGTGACCTGCTACGCGACGCCCTGCGGGTGGTCAAGGAATTCCAGGCCTTCCTCGGGTCGCATTACGGCCACGGAATCTGAGGTGTTCGAGAAGCTGCTGCGCCGGATGATTCCAGCGGGCCTCAGGGGCTGGCCCCCCGAGGACGCCGAGATCGTCGCCGTGGACGTTGAAACCACGGGCCTCGACCCGGCCAGCGCGGAGCTGCTGTCAATCGGCGCTGTCCCGATCCGCGATCGCCGGGTGGTGCTGAGCGATCGCTTCGAGGCGGTGGTCAGGCACGATGCGCCGACCCATGAGGGGTCGGTGCGTATTCATCGCTTGCGCGCCATGGACCTTGCGCATGGGCTGCCGCCTGCCGAGGCCATGTCGAGATTTCGCGAGTGGCTCGGTGACCGCCCGATCCTCGGTTACTGCGTGGATTTCGACCGCGCCGCGCTCAATCGTGCCTTGCGACAAGGCGGGTTGCCGCCACTCGATGTACTGGCCTACGACATCCGACGACTGTACCGGCTGAAGCCAGGCCTGCAGGTCGAGGACCATGCGCCGCTGCTGGACTTCGATGCGATCCTGCAGGCTGCGGGAATTCCCCCGCTGGCCCGACATACCGCCATCGGCGACGCCGCGGCAACGGGGCTCGCCTATCTCGCCATACGTTACGGCCGCGCCAGCGAATCCCGCTGACCCGTGCAAGCGGTACGACGACTCGACTGTACTGCGCGCCGAAGGTTTACACTGCCGATCTCCTTGCCAGGGTCGACCCAATGGACGAAAGACTCGCCAAGCCGCTCCAGGCTCTGCCCGACTGGCTGACCCAGCCTTTCCTGACCGTCGGCCAGACGCAGATCAGCGCGGCGCGCCTGCTGGCGCTGGGCATCATCATCGTGCTGGCCTGGTGGGTCGCCAAGCAGGCGGAGCATGGCCTGCAGCACCTGGCGGACCGCCTTGCCGACGAGAACGAGCCCGGTTCCGGGGCGGGCGCCTACGCCTTCAGCCGCGTGGCCCGCTACCTGATCTGGGTGCTGGCCACCGTCATCGGACTGACCTGGCTCGGCTTCGACCTGACGAGCCTCGCGCTCGTCGGCGGCGCCATCGGCGTCGGCCTCGGTATCGGCCTGCAGGGTTTCTTCAGCAACCTGCTGTCCGGACTCGTGATCCTGTTCGAACGCTCAGTCAAGGTGGGCGACTTCGTGGACCTGCAGTCGGGCGTCATGGGTCGGGTCAGCGAGATCAGCATGCGCTACACGCGCATCACGACCAATGACTCGGTCGACATGTTCGTGCCCAACTCAGAGCTTACCGGCGGACGGGTCATCAACTGGAGCTACGGCCATAGCTTCCGCCGGATTCACGTGCCCTTCGGCGTGGCCTATGGCTCGGACAAGGAGAAAGTCCGCGCAGCGGGGATCGCTGCCGCCCATACCGTTGAGGGCACCATTTTCGGGCCCGGCCGCGACCCCGAGGTCTGGCTGGTTGCATTCGGCGACAGCAGCCTCGACTTCGAGCTGATCGTCTGGGTGTCCCGCAACCTGATGATTTCACCGAGCCGCACCCAGGCGAAGTACCTCTGGGCGCTGGAAACCGAGCTGGCCGCGCGCGGGCTGGAGATTCCCTTCCCGCAGCGCGACCTGCACCTCAAGTCGGGGGCAATCAGGATCGAAGGACCTGAATCGGCGCGCTCGGTGCAGGTCAAGGACTGAGAGTCTGCCGGTTCAGGGCTGTCTCTCCGGAGGCGTCGGCGACTGCCTCTCCAGCCGGTCGTCGACCACGCCGATGCTCGCGGCAAGTGAGTTGGCCACAGCTTCCAGCTCCTCGCGCAGGCGCTGTTCCGAGTCCAGCTGGGATTGCCTGGCCGATCCCAGTTCCTGCTCCAGGTATTGCCGTAGCTCGGTGAATCGCGATGCCTCGGCCTGGTCCGCGAGTTCACGTTGCCTGCGCAACTCCTCGGACTGCCTGCGGCTGTCTGACAGTGCATTGATCTGCACCTTGAGCGCGTAGCCGAGCAGCACCGCGGCAAGCACCGCGGTGAAGCCCAGCATGATCAGGCCGAGCGGCGCTTCCACGCTGGTTACTACCAGCGACAGGTGGGTGGGCGCAATGAACGTGCTCCAGTTGACCATCGCGAAGATCGCGAGCAGCCCCAGGACGATGATCACCAGCAAGGTGCGGACACTCATGACGACAGCCTCCGTTACACGGAACCAATGCTAGCGCGCGACGCGCGGCCGGTCATCGTGGCGAGTTACGCGGCCAGGGAATCGGGCAGCTACTCCCAGCCGACCTGCTTTTTTCGGGGCGGGCTGTCGTCCTCGAAAAAGAATCGCTTGGCCCCGAAGGCGGGCTGAAGCTCGTCGAGCCAGCGCGCGCGCGGGTCGAGCTTTGCGAAGAACGGCTTGCCGACCCATTCCCGCTTGCGCGCTCGCAGGAAGCTGAGCACGAATACCCTCTCGCCGTGGATCTCCTGTGTCCCGAGCACCACGACCTTGCCCGGCGTGGCCGACATGGACGGGCCACGCACGGTCCGGGCCAGGCCGGACACCCGCCGGTAGGCCCGGCGGAAAATGTCATGGGCCTCGATCAGGGGTACCCCGAAGTAATCCCTGGGCCCGGTGTCGCGCTCGACAAACATGTAGTAGGGAATGCAGCCCAGCGCAACCTGCTTCTTCCACATGTCGGCCCAGGCGGTGGCAGAGTCGTTTATGTGGCGAATCAGCGGCGCCTGTGTGCGGATCACCGCACCCGTCGAACGGATGCGCTCGATCGCCTGCCTTACGATGGGGGTCTCGAGCTCGCGCGGATGCGTGAAGTGCGCCATCAGCGCGAGGTGCCGGCCGCTGGCAACCACTTCCTCGAAAAGCCTGAGCAGGGCGCCGGAGTCGGGGTCGGACACGAACTTGCGCGGCCAGAAGGCCAGCGCCTTGGTGCCGATGCGAATGTGCCGGATGTGCTCGAAGCCCTTCTGCAGCAGCGGCTCGATGTATGCGCGCAGGTGCCAGGCCCGCATGATCATCGGATCGCCTCCGGTCAACAGCACGTCGCTCACTTCGTCATGACGTCGCAGGTATGCATGCAACGTCTCGGTTTCACGCTGTGCAAACTTCATGTCTTCCATGCCGACGAACTGGGCCCAGCGGAAGCAGTAGGTACAGTACGCGTGACAGGTCTGGCCGCGGCTGGGGAAAAACAGCACCGTCTCGCGGTACTTGTGCTGGAGACCGGGCAGAGGCACGCCATCGAGCCTCGGCACGTTGTGTTCGAGCTGCCCCGCCGGATGGGGATTGAGTTTGCGGCGGATTTCGTTGGCGACGGGACGGATCTTCCGCGAGCTGGCCCCATCCCGCAGCATGGCCATGACGCGAGCAAGGTCCTCGGGCTCGAGCATGCCGGGCTGCGGGAAGGTCAGCTGGAAGATCGGGTCATCCGGAATGTTGTCCCAGTCGATCAACTCGTCTGTGACGTAGCGGTTCGAGCGAAACGGCAACACTTGTGCAACCGCCTTCATCGCCAGCCGCCGCCGCTCGGACAACCTCCCAATCTGCGGGATGCGATCCATGCTGGACAGCGTGTAAGGCGTGTAGCGCGTCGACGACTCGGGTCGCACAATGTCCTCTCTGCAAGTGTCAGCGCCGTATCCGGGAAACGGCGAGGCCGTAAGCCGCTGCCCGTCAGTTACCACGCAGCGGACAACAGGGTGGCGCCACGGAAAGAATTCCGGCGCGCTCAGTGGCGGCGCGGCGCTTCAGGACCGTAACAGACCGACTCCGCCCTGGCCACCCTTCGTGACTCACGGGACATGTTCACGATATGGTGTCCACGGCGCCGATGTTCAACGCCATCCGGCAGATCATGTGCCAGCGGGAGAACGGTCATGCGGTACACACAGAGAATCTCGGCCAAGCTCGACAAGTTCCGCCCTTCGCTGACACTCGGTCTGAAGGCGCTCGTCCAGGAGCGCGCCGCTCGCGGCCTGCCGGTATACGACTTCGGCCTCGGGGAGACCAAGGGACACCTGAATCCGGAGATCCGCGCTGCAGGCGAACAGGCCTTCCGTGAGGAAGAGACAATGTATGCGGACCCCGGCGGCCTGCCGGAACTGCGTGCATCAGTATTGCGCTGGCTCGGCCTCGAACACGTCTACGGGCCCGAAGACGTCATCATCACCACTGGCGCCAAGCAGGCGCTGCTCAACACCTTCATGGCGATCGCGAACCCGGCTGACGTGTTCCTGTTCGACGCCGCGCCCTGGGTGTCCTACCAGCCACTCGCGGTGATGTCCTACGCCACGCCGATCATGGTCCTGCCGCGGTCGAATGACCGTATGCTCGTCGGACCCGACGACCTCGAGCGCAACATCCGCATGCGGCCGCATGCCCGCATGTTCCTGCTGAACAACCCGGTCAATCCGACGGCGCAGATGTATGACGGCGACACCGTCGCGGCACTTGCCCGGGTCTGCGCCAGGCACGGCCTGTACTTCGTCCTGGATCGGCTCTACTGGAAACTGGTGTTCGACGGCGGCACATTCCCGGAACCACCGCTGGACGACGAGGTGCTTCCCTGGCTGGTGCAGATCGACGGCATGTCCAAGAACTTCCGTCGCGCCGGCGGGCTCCGGATCGGCTGGTCGGTTGGCCCGAGGGACCTGACCGACGCAATGGTCAACCTGCAGAGTCATTACACCAGCGGCCCTTCGGTGCCGAGCCAGCGTGCGGCGCTGGCTGCGCTGGAATCGAGCTACGACTACACGCTGGTAGCCGACCTGCAGCGCAAGCGGGACCTGCTCATCGCAGCCGCTCGGAGCATCCCCCACGTAGAAGTCTGGGACACTCCGGCGAGTTTCTATTCGTTCTGGGATGTCACGCGCGTCTTCGGCAAGCGCGCGCCGTCAGGCGAGGTGCTGGCGGACTCCGACGACGTGGCGGCATACCTGTGCGAGACGGCAGGCGTCGTAACCGCATCGGGTTGCGGATTCATGCAGGACGGTTACCTCAGGCTCGCCTTCGACATTCCCGACCAGGAGATCACGGCTGGCATGACCGAGGCACGCACCGCCTTCGCCGCGCTTGAATGAAGGAGTCGCCAGCCACATCTGGTCATGTGCGATTGATTGCCGCAAGATGATCCGGAACACAGGTAGAGGGGCGCTCATGAATTTCACCTCCATCCGGACGTTGCTGGTGGTAGTCACCTGCACAGCTGCGGTCATCGTTGCGTGCTCCAGCATGCCCGGGCCGCCTCGCGCCGCCAACGTCGATGGCCTGCGGCTTGCTGCCGCCGAGGAGGACGGCCGCAACTGGATGTCCCACGGACGCACCTACTCCGAACAGCGCTACTCACCGCTCACGCAACTGCACAGAGGCAACATCGCCAGGCTCGGCCTGGGCTGGTCGCTGGAGCTCGACACCTGGCGCGGGCAGGAAGGCACCCCACTCGTCATCGACGGCGTGCTCTACACCACCACCGCCTGGAGCAAGGTCGTGGCCATCGATGCGGCCAGCGGTGCCAGGCTCTGGCAATACGATCCCGAGGTGCCGCGTGAAGCAGCCTTCAAGGCATGTTGCGACGTCGTCAATCGTGGCCTGGCGGCGTGGAAAGGGCGCCTGTTTCTTGGCACCCTGGACGGCCGCCTGGTAGCGCTCGATGCAGCCACGGGCAAGCCAGCCTGGATGGTGCAGACGACGGACCCGGCAGCGCCCTACACCATTACCGGCGCGCCACGTGTGGTGAAGGGCAAGGTCATCATCGGTAACGGCGGCGCCGAATATGGCGTCCGCGGCTACGTCACCGCCTACGATGCCGCGACCGGCCAGCAGGCCTGGCGTTTCTACACCGTGCCAGGCAATCCGTCCGAACCGTTCGAATCCGCGGCGTTGAGACGAGCCGCGGAAACCTGGGCCGGTGAATGGTGGAAGCTGGGCGGTGGCGGCACTGTCTGGGACGCAATCGTCTACGACCCGGAGCTCGACCTGCTCTACATCGGCGTGGGCAACGGCTCGCCCTGGAACCACCGGCTGCGCTCGGAGGGCAAGGGCGACAACCTGTTCCTGTCCTCGATCGTGGCGCTCAGGCCGGAGACCGGCGAATACGTCTGGCACTACCAGACGACGCCCGCCGAAACCTGGGACTACACGGCGACCCAGCCCATCATCCTGGCGGAGCTGAATCTCGACGGGCAGCCCCGCAAGGTGCTGATGCAGGCGCCCAAGAATGGCTTCTTCTACGTCCTCGACCGGGCCACCGGCGCGCTGATTTCGGCGAACAACTTCGTGCCGGTCAACTGGGCCAGCCATATCGACCTGACCACCGGCCGACCGGTCGAGGACCCGCAGGCCCGCTACGCAGAGGGCCCGGCCGTGGTAATCCCTTCGGGTTACGGCGGCCACAGCTGGCATCCGATGTCCTTCAGCCCCCGGACCGGGCTGGTCTACATCCCGGCGATGGAAATCCCGTTTGTCTATGCGAACCCGGCTGCCGACACGTCGCCCAACACGGGGTGGCAGAACGGCATCGATGCGCTGATAGCCACGACGCTGCCCGACGACGCGGCCGAGCGCAAGGCGTTGGCGGCCATGCTGAAAGGACGCCTCGTCGCATGGGATCCGGCAAGACAGCGGGAAGCCTGGCACGTCGATCATCCGTACATGCTGAACGGCGGTACGCTCGCCACGGCAGGCGACCTCGTCTTCCAGGGCACCGTCGACGGCAAGTTCATTGCCTACGATGCGACCAGTGGCAAGCAGCTCTGGTCGTTCGACGCGGGTAACGGCATCCTGGCGGGTCCCATCGCCTACGAAGCAGGTGGCGTCGAGTACGTCGCGGTGATGGTCGGCAAGGGCGGCGCCGCGCCCTTGATCTCCGGATTTGCCATGCCTGAGGACCGGCCCGGAAAGATGGGCCGTGTGCTGGCTTTCCGCCTGGGCGGCTCGGCGCAGTTGCCCCCGGCGACATTGCCCGAACCCCGGCCCGTCCCGGACCTCGCTGGCACCAGCACCACCGGTACGGCGGCCGCCGGCGCCAGGCTCTATGCGGACCACTGCATGGTCTGCCACGGCGCCGGGGCGATCTCCGGCGGCGTGCTGCCCGACCTGCGTTACTCGGCGGCGCTCACGGATGCGACCCTGTGGAAAACCATCGTGCTGGAGGGCGCGTTGGCGGCCAACGGCATGGTCGCCTTCGAGAGCCGCTTCGGCGCGCCGCAGGCGGAAGACATCCGTGCCTGGGTGATCGACGAGTCGCGGAGAATGGGAGGAGCGCCGTGACCTGCTGACGGCTCAGCGCTCGCGACTCACGAGTCCGGCATGCCCTCCAGCACCATGACGTAGAAACTGCCCTTGCCCTCGCGCAGTTTCTTGGCCTCCGCGTACTCGGGCGAATTCCAGAATTCCCATGCGGCTTCCTTCGAGGCAAACCGCGCGATGACGACGCTGCGCTGCTCCGCATCGCCCTCCGCGACCTCCACCAGCGGCGCCGGAACCATGGCCAGGTAACGGCCACCGTACTTGGCATAGATTGGCGGCAGGGCCGCGCTGTAGGCCTTGAATCCGTCGCGATCGGTTACGACGCCCTGCACGACGAGATATCCCGGGCGCGCCGATTTTCCTTGTTCACTCATGCCGCGATCCTTGAACTTGCCGGTGGGAACCGACATTCTCGCGCAATCGCGGCTGCCAGCGGTGTCGGAATTCGACACTGCGCCGGCACCGGCCCGCTTGCGGCGCACTGCGCGAGGTTCATGCCATGTTCGATGCGATCGAAGGGCTCGTGTGCTGGAAGTGCGGGGCCTCACTGGCGGCGTTGTCGCTGCCGCTTCGCCGTCAGGATGAGTGCGCCGCCTGTGGAGCGGAGCTGCACGCCTGCCGCCTGTGCGAGTTCTACGACACCGCCGTCGCGAAGAGCTGCCGGGAGCCCGTGGCGGAGGACGTCAAGGACAAGACCCGCGCCAATTTCTGTGACTACTTCCGTCCACGGGCCTACGCATTCACGGCTGTCGCTGACGCGGCAACGCGTGCCCGCTCCGAGCTCGAATCGCTGTTCGGGGATGGGTCCGGCCAGGGGACCGGATCGCCGTCGCCCGGGGACGAGGCCAGGACCCGGCTCGAGGACCTCTTTGGTGGGCCCAAACCTCCAGAGACCCCGGAATAGCCCGGCCAGGACAAGGGGCATGGCGGACGGGTATCTGTATTGACCCGCTCCCCCAATTTGACGGTTTTGGCTAGGGTGTGCGTATGCTTCCTTGTCGTTTCGCGTTGCTGTTGGTCGCAGGGGCACTGACCGCGTGTGGCGGCGGCTCAGGTGGCGACGGCGGCATCGTTCCGGGCGCCTGTTCAGTCAGCACGGAGAAGAACTTCGTCAGGGACGCGACCTACGAGTGGTACCTGTTCCCCGACCTGCTGCCAGCGCAGGTGAATGCCAGCCAGTTCGCTACCGCCCAGGAACTGCTTGATTTCATGACGGCGACGGCGCGTGCCCAGGGCAAGGACAGGCACTTCAGCTACGTCACCACCCAGGCGGCGGACAGTTCGTTTCTCCAGGAGGGCGAATTCATCGGATTCGGCTTCCGGGTCCGAATTGACGGCAACCGCGTCTACTTCATGGAGGCCTTCGAATCGAGTCCGGCCTCCGAGGCGGGCATCTCCCGTGGTGCGGAGTTGCTGGCGATCGACTCTGGCTCCGGTTTTGTCGGGGTCGCCAACATCCTGCCAGGCGACCCCAACCTGACGAACGCGTTCGGCCCCGCGGAGGAAGGCGTCGTGCGCGGTTTCCGCTTCTCGGCGGACGGGATAGTCACCGATCGCAGCCTGACCAAGCGGGTGGTGGCAATCCAGCCGATTCCGGATGATGGCGTTGCGGTACTGACCCTGCCTTCGAATCCGGCGGTGAAGGTTGGCTACGTCAACCTGCGGACCTACATCACTACGGCCAATACACCACTCAGGAACGCCTTTGGCCAGTTCAGTGCGCAGGGAATCAACCACTTCATCGTGGACCTGCGCTACAACGGCGGCGGCCTGATCTCGATCTCGGAGTTTCTCGGCGACCTGTTCGGACAGGGGCGCCAGGCCGACGATGTCTATTCAAACCTGCGCTTCCGCTCGAGCAAGTCCGCGGAGGACAGGACGCATTTCTTCGACCCGCAGCCGGAGTCGGTCGCCCCCGTCGCGATCGCCTTCATCGGCACCGGCGCCACGGCTTCGGCGAGCGAAATGACCATTAATTCCATGAGGTCCTGGGTCACCGCCGCGGGGCTGATCGGTGCCGACACCTATGGCAAGCCGGTTGGCCAGTCCGCCTTCGACCTGACGGGCTGCGAAACACGGCTCAGGCTGGTTACGTTCCGTAGCACCAACCGTGATGAAGAGGGCGACTACTACGACGGCCTTGCCAGCACCCTGCCGTTCTGTGGCGCTGCAGATGATCTCGACCGTCCGATGAACGACCCCATGGAAGCATCCACCGCGGCCGCACTCTACTGGCTCCAGACAGGCAGCTGTCCGCCCACGGGCGCCGCCGCGCTGGTTGCCGGCAAGCCAGGTGCAAAAATCGAAACCCGCTACCCGGTGCCCGACCAGCCGACGCCTGCCCAGATTCACCTGCCCGGCTTATACTGAGGATCCCTGACTACTCCGTCGGCTGGCCTCACGGCCGCCCTGCTCCCGTGGAGGATCTTGCATGCCCATGTCCAATCGGCTGCTGGCGGAATTCGTCGGCACCTTCTGGCTCGTCCTCGGCGGATGCGGCAGCGCCGTGCTGGCGGCCGCCTTTCCGGACCTTGGCATCGGCCTGGCCGGCGTATCGCTTGCCTTCGGACTCACAGTGCTGACGATGGCTTATGCCGTCGGCCATATTTCCGGGGCCCACTTCAACCCGGCGGTGACAATCGGCCTCTGGGCGGGCGGCCGCTTCCCCGCCGCCGAGATCCTGCCCTACGTAATCAGCCAGGTCCTTGGCGGCGTGGCGGGCGCGGGCGTCTTGTATGTGATCGCTTCGGGAGCAGTCGGCTTCGACCTCGCAGGTGGTTTTGCATCGAACGGCTACGGCATGCACTCGCCTGGCGGTTATGGACTCGCGGCGGCGCTCGTCTGCGAGGTGGTGATGACTCTCATGTTCCTGGTCATCATTCTCGGCGCAACAGACAAGCGCGCTCCAGCTGGCTTCGCCCCGATCGCGATCGGGCTTGGACTGACCCTGATCCACCTGATCAGTATCCCGGTCACCAACACCTCGGTGAATCCGGCCCGCAGCACCGGGCCGGCCCTGTTTGTGGGCGACTGGGCTCTAGGCCAGTTGTGGCTGTTCTGGGTTGCGCCGATCATCGGCGCCGTGCTGGCGGGACTTTTGTACAGGCGTCTCGGGGGCGAGTAAGAACCTGCCGGCAGGCGGCGAAAAACGCTCGCCCGCCCACCAGGCAGGCGATTGCAACTCACTGTAATAAATGACAATTACCGCATCGCACAATATTTGCCCGCACCAAGACCTTTTCGTCCAGAATATCGGGTTCTGTTCAAGCTCCCGAGAGTCCTGAAAAGATGACGGAATCGACCGCGGCCAAGCCGCCCATCAACTGGGTGACGACCCTCCTGTTCGCTACAACTTTCCTGGCAGCAATCACCGTCGTTCCCTGGTACGGCTTCGCCCATGGCTACAGCGCGGCGGCCTGGATCTGGTGCTTCCTGCTGCTGGGTGCCAACGGCATGTCCATCACCGGCGGCTACCACCGCCTGTGGGCGCACCGCACCTATCAGGCTCACTGGTCGCTGCGGCTGGTCTACATGATTTTTGGCGGCATGGCGCTGCAGAACAGCATCCTGATCTGGGCGACCGACCACCGCCGCCACCACCAGTTCGTGGACCGGAACGACGCCGATCCTTATTCAGCCGGTCGCGGTTTCTGGTTCTCGCACATCGGCTGGATGCTCCGCTACTGGGAAACCGGAAGGAACGACTTCAGCAACGGTCGCGATCTCGAACAGGATCCGCTGGTCCGCTGGCAGCACCGCTACTATGCGCCGCTGGTGCTGGCGACCAATGTCGGACTGCCGCTGGTCCTAGGCTGGCTGGCGGGCGACTTGTTGGGCGTGTTCCTGCTGGCGGGCGTGCTGCGCCTGGTGCTGATCCACCACACCACCTTCTTCATCAATTCGCTGGCCCACATGTGGGGCAGCCGGCCCTATACGGATGAGAACTCGGCTCGCGACAACCCGGTACTCGCCTTCCTGACCTACGGCGAGGGCTACCACAACTTTCATCACATCTTCGATCGCGACTATCGCAACGGCATCCGCTGGTGGCAGTGGGATCCGTCGAAATGGATGATCTACGCCCTGTCGCTGGTCGGCCTCACCACGAACCTCAAGCGCGTCCCGGACGTGACCATCCAGCGCGCCCGCCTGGCGATGCAGTTCAAGCGCGCCCAGGCGGCGCTTGAATGCAGCCGCAAGGGCCTGCACCTGCCCGACCTGGAACCGATCCGCGAACGCATGGCGCGCGAGTACGAAACCTTCCAGGCGACGCTCAGCGAATGGTCGAGGCTGCGCGACGAGTGGTACGCGGCGACGCGGCAACGTATCGCCGCCCGCTGGGAGGAAGCCAGTTTTCGTACCCGCGTGCGCGAGATCGAATACCGGCTCAAGATGCAGCGCCGGCGCATGCGCCTGCTGACGGAACAGATTCTCGTGCGGCAGCCTCCAGCGGCGGCTTGAACGGATCCGGGCCGTACGCCGGTCGTGCCGGTACCGGGAGCCTAGTGCATGTCCTGGGATAACCTTGAAGTCGAGTCCGCTGACGGAGTCTCCGTTCTCTGGCTGAACCGGCCGGAGAAGCTCAACGCACTCCATCGACAGCTGTGGGACGACATTCCAGTGGCAGTGGCCGAACTCGACGCCGACGAGGCGACGCGGGTGATCGTCCTCGCTGGCCGCGGCAAGGCCTTCTGCTCCGGCATCGACCTCGTAGACCATGCGCCGGCGCTTGCCGGCGGCGGGTCGATCTCGGGCCGGGGGGACTCCCCGGTGTCCAGGCGCCGGGCGCTTTACGAAGACATCCACCGCTACCAGCGCACCGCGACCTGCTTCGAGACGACCAGCAAGCCGGTAATCGCCGCGGTGCATGGCGCCTGCCTCGGCGCCGGCATGGACCTGATTACCGCCTGCGACATCCGCATCGCGAGCATCGATGCGGTTTTTTCGGTGCGCGAGACCCGCATCGCGATGGTCGCCGACGTGGGCGTGCTGCAACGCCTGCCACGCATCGTCGGCGAGGGTGTCGCAAGGGACCTCATACTGACTGCGCGTGATATTGACGCCGGCCGCGCACTGCAGGTCGGCCTGCTGACCGAAGTGCTGCCAGACGCGCAGGGGCTGTTCGCCAGGGCCCGTGAGCTGGCTACTGGTATCGCTGCGCATTCACCGCTGGCGGTCCAGGGGGCGAAACACGTGCTCAACGCAGCGAACCGCGCCGCGAACCGCGAGGGCCTCGACTACGTCGCACTGTGGAATTCGGCCTTCCTGCACTCCGACGACCTCGAGGAGGCGGTTCGCGCCTTCGCCGAGCGCCGCAAGCCGCGTTATACCGGGAAGTAGTCCGGCCGGCGCCTCCCCGCACGGCCGCCGGCCTGTCGCCGAACGCAGACAGCCACGATGTGCGCCAGTTCGCTGGCCCCGGCAGGCTCGACTGGCTAATCTAGGCAGCACGCTACCCCGGAGGAACATGCCATGGCGCTTTGGAAAGACACCGCTGCGAAGGAACCAGGCCCGGTCGAGACACCGGCATCCGCTGGACCCGCGGCACGCCCCCGGCCCGAGCCGGTGGCGACAACGGCGGAGACGCCGCCCCGGACCAAGCAGGAACTGAAGGAATCCGTGATCGCGGCGGGGCTGACCTTCGAGGGCAAGATCGAAGGTTCGGGTCATGTGCGGATCTCCGGCCGCTTCAAGGGCGACGTGCACGTGGACGGCACGCTGACCATCGAGCAGGGTGCGCATCTCGGCGGATCGGTACAGGCAGGTTCGGTCATAGTCAGCGGCGAACTCGAAGGCAACATCGAAGCGGCACAGCGGGTCGAACTGCAACAGACCGGCGTCATCAACGGCGACGTGGCGGCAGGTTCGCTTTCGGTCGCGGCGGGAGCCAGGATGCGTGGCCGTGCCGAGTTCGGCTGGAACGAGACCGGCAATCCCCGCCCCGTCGAGCGCAAGTAGCGCCGCGGCGCACGCGGGATGAGCGTGCGATCCGCAACGGCAGGAAAGACACGTTCCTGCCCACATTGCCGGGCTACGATCCTGGAGAGCGCGGCCGTCTGTCCGGCGTGCCGCCATCACCTGCGTTTCGACTCCCGCAAGGCGGCGGGCCGTGTCGAACCGGGTGAGATTGCGCTTGGCATCGAGGGATCATTCGGCCATCCCCCGGTCGGCGAGCCGTGGGAATATTCCGTCGTGGTCGTCATTCGCGATGGTCGCGGCGAGGAGATTGCTCGCAATGTAGTCGGCGTCGGCTCCCTTGCGCCGGGCGAGCAACGCTCGGTCAGCCTCTCGGTCGAGGTGTTCAAGCACGGCGAATGATTTGCCAACCGCGGCCCGGTCAATGGGCCAGCTATTGCACTTTGGTTGGGCTTGAGCAGCACGGCACATTCCTTCCGCATCAGTGATTTACCCGCTTGGGAAGCCACCAGAAACTAAGGCTTTCCCACGATGATGCACCGCAGGAAAATTCGGTACAAAGATTCCGGAACTCGGAACCCGCGAGCCGCCCGGTACGGCTAGGGACGCGAGTGTGCAACTCAGGGACTTTGACGGGTTGGCAAGGCTTTAGCTGACCGCGGGCGCCCGGACGATCCCCTCGGCCCTTCGCCCCCGCCTGCTGCCCCGTACCAGGGAGAGCATCGTGAACAGGAACTCGATCCGTCGGCCTCGCGCAAGCGAAGTCGGGCGTCGTGTCGCCAACAGCCGCCCTGCCATCCTCGCCTGGGTGGCGCTGCTGCTGCCGCTGGCCTCCACTCTGCCGGCGATCGCCCAGGACGAGGCTCGCGCCATTTCGAACGAGCGCTGCCTCGGCTGTCACGACGATGACACGCTGACGGCCGAAGACGGCCGTTCAATGCTGGTCCACGAGAGCGGGTTCTCCGCCTCCAAGCACCGCCGACTCGACTGCACTACCTGCCACGCCGATGCCTTGAGCACGCGTCATCCGCGCAACAAGCTGGGCGCGGTGCCGGTAGCCAACTGCGAACGATGCCATGCCGAGGAACTGGCACCCCTGCGCGAGAGCGTCCACGCGAAGAAGGCAACACCGGAAGCCGAGCGCAGCGATCCTGCGCAAGATGCCATGGCGACCTGCATACCCTGCCGCGGCGCCCGGGACTCGAAGCCCCGTTGTCGCCAGTGAACCAGATGCAGACCTGCGGGCAATGTCACGGCGACATGATGGAGGGTTACCTGCACAGCTCGCACGCCAAGGCGCGGCTGGTCAAGGGCCTGAACTCCTCGCCGGCCTGTACCGACTGCCACGGCACTCACGATATCCTGCCAAAGAGCAACCCGGACTCGCGGACCTCGCATGCGAAGAGCCCGGAAACCTGCGGCGGCTGCCACGAGTTCATCCTGTCGAAGTGGACCGAGAGCACGCATGGCCAGCTCTGGCAGCAGGGCAAGACGGGGCCCGTCTGCGTCGATTGCCACAACGCGCACGACGTCGTGGACCCAACACGATCGCGACGCGTCAGCAGTTCCCGCACGAGTGCGGAAACTGCCACGAGAAGTACAATCACGACTTTCCACTCGAGCTTCCACGGTAAGGCGACTGGCATAGGCCGCGCCGGCCGCGGCCATGTGCTCTGACTGCCACACGCCGCACCACAACCTGCCGGCGAGTGATCCGCGCTCGACCATCCACCCGGACAACCTCACGGCGATGTGCGGCCAGTGCCATCAAGGGCGAGATCACGCCGGCCTTCCTGACCTTCGACCCGCACAACGATCCGACCGACCCGAACGACAATATCTACGTCTACTGGGTCTACGTGTTCATGGTGTCGCTGCTGATCGGCGTGTTCGCCTTCTTCGGCATCCACGACCTGCTGTGGCTGCAGCGCGCGCTGGTCGGCAAGCTGCGCGGCGAATTCCAAAGTTCGCACGGCGGCCCGGGCAAGTACGTCAAGCGCTTCTCGCGCGGCCAGATCGCTCTGCACATCAGCATCGTCCTGAGCTTCCTGCTGCTGGCCGCTACCGGCCTGCCGCTGAAGTTCGCTGGAGCGCCCTGGGCCCAGCCGATGGCCAACGTGCTAGGCGGCGCCGAGGTCGTGTCCTGGCTGCACCGCTTTGCGGCCATCGTGACCTTCGGCTATTTCGCCGCGCACCTGCTGATGGTGTTCTGGGGCATGTTCATCAGGAAAGAGAAGGGCTATCTCTGGGGACCGCGCTCGATGGTGCCGCAGTGGAGCGACGTCACCGACTTCCTGGGCAACATGAAGTACTTCCTGTACCTCGGGCCGCGGCCGAAGATGGACCGCTGGGCCTACTGGGAGAAGTTCGACTACCTGGCGGTGTTCTGGGGCGTGGCCATCATCGGTCTCTCGGGCCTGTTCCTCTGGTTCCCGAACGTCTTCACCAAGTTCCTGCCGGGCTGGGTGCTGAACGCCGCCTACGTGGTGCACAGCGACGAGGCGCTGCTGGCCACCGGCTTCATCTTCCTGTTCCACTTCTTCCACACCCATCTGCGGCCGGAGAGCTTCCCGATGGATCCGGTGATCTTCACCGGCAAGATGCCGCTGGAGAAATTCAAGGAAGAACGGCCGCAGGAGTACCAGAGGCTGGTGGACCAGCGGCCAGCTGGAATCGGTCCTGTCGACCCGCCGACGCGGGAGCACCTCGTCGAGGCCTATGTCTTCGGCTTCTTCGCGGTTACCATTGGCATCGGGCTGGCGGTGGCCATTTTCATCGGTCTGTTGAAGAGTCTGCACTGATGTAATCCATCGCCCGCGGCAGCGAGCTACGGAAAATCCGTATACGCAGGGCTTGAAGGCCGCCGTATAGGCGGCCTTCAATCGGGTAGAACTCCAGACCGGATACCGTTTCAGCAAGGGATCGACATGGCCAAGCACTACTTCGCGGCGATGACACGCAACAAGACCAGCCTGGCCGGCACCGGCCTGGTCATCGGCAGCCTGACCCTGATGCTGTCGCTGATCGCCATCCAGATGATCGGCCTGCGCGGCGGCGCCTACATCGGCATCATCACTTTCGTCCTGCTGCCGATGGTCCTGGTGGCGGGACTGGTCCTGATCTACATCGGCATTCGCCGCCAGCGGAAGCTGGGCGAGTCGATCGGCATGAAGGACGCCGGCGCATTTCCGATCGTCGACCTGAACCAGGAACGGACCCGCAAGGCCATACTCGGCGTGGTGGGAATCGGTACTGTCAGCGCGGTCGTGCTGGCGGCCGCGACCTACAAGGGCGTCGAGGTCATGGACTCGACCCCGTTCTGCGGCACGGTCTGCCACACGGTCATGCAGCCCGAATTCACGGCTCACCAGCGCTCAGCCGCATGCCCGCGTAGCCTGCGCCGACTGCCACATCGGCCCGGGCGCGGACTGGTTCGTCAAGGCCAAGATTTCGGGCGCCTGGCAGCTGGTCGCCGTCGACCTTCGATCTCTATCCGACGCCGATCCCGACACCCGTCCACAACCTGCGCCCGGCGCGCGATACCTGCGAGCAATGTCACTGGCCGACGACCCACGTCGGTGACCTGCTCAAGGTGAAGTCCGTCTACACCGACGACGAGGCCAACACTGAGCTGAAAACCGCCGTACTGCTAAAGGTGGGAGGCCTGGCCGGGCGTGAAGCCTCCGGCATCCATTGGCACGTCAATCCTGACGTACAGATCCGTTACCGCTCGAGCGAGGACCGGCAGACCATCTACGACGTCGAGCTGACCCAGCCGGACGGCACGGTGAAGCTGTTCAAGCCCGCGGACGAAACACCGGAGGACGCGAGCGAGTGGCGCACCATGGATTGCATCGACTGCCATAACCGCCCGACTCACCAGTACCACCTGCCGATGGACGAAGTGGACAACGCCATGGCCAAGGGCTACATGGACAAGTCGCTGCCGTTCCTGAAGCGCGAATCCATGAAGGCGCTGGAGGCACAGTACAACAACCACGAGGAAGCCAGGGCGGGCATCTCACCGGCAAATGCACGCCTTCTACCAGGAGAACTACCCCGAGATCGCGGATGAGAAAAACGCCGTCGATCGAGCAGGCTATCCGCGAACTGCAGGTCATCTACACGTCCAACGTGTTCCCGGAGATGAAGGTGACCTGGGGCACCTATCCGGACAACACCCAGCACTTCGATTCGCCGGGGTGCTGGCGCTGTCACGACCGCAAGCACAAGACCGACGACGGCGAGAAGATCTCCCGTGACTGCGGGATGTGCCACACGATCCTGGCCCAGGAAGAGGAAAACCCGGAGATCCTCGAGACGCTCAATCCATGACGGCCGGAGCCGACGCATGACATGCCATTTGACGGAGTAACTCGACATGAACGACAAACAAGGATCGCTGGCGTCGCTGGATCGGGGGAACCGGTGCCTGGCGGCTGGCGCAGCGAGCGCAGGCGCAATCGACGCGGAACTGCTCCAGAAATGCACCATCTGCCACGGTGAACAGGGCATCAGCGACGAGTCGGCCTACCCGAGCATCGCGGGCCTGCCGTTCCAGCTTCAGGTCGACGCCATGCAGGCCTACCGCAACGGCCACCGGGACTGCGGCCCGGTGCCCCGCATGTGCAAGATCTCCCAGGAACTGACGGACGATCAGATCCGGGAACTGTCCGCCCACTTCGCCGCGTTCGAGTTCAAGCCGGCCGACCAGCCGTTCGACGCGTCGCTGGTCGAGAAGGGGCGGGTGCCTCCATGAGGACTACTGCGAGGTTTGCCACGGCGACGGGCCGGAGGACGCCGAGAAGAGCATCCTCCACGGCCAGTGGGCGGAATACCTTCGCTACTCGCTGAGCCAGTATCGGGGCGGCCATCGCGACCAGCCGCCCAGCATGCGCCGGCAGACGGACAAGTTGACCGACGAGGACCTCGAGGCCCTGGTCAATTTCTACGCCAGCTACCGCTGAGGCAGGAACTCGACGCCCCCTGGCCTGCCGTGCGCCCGGCAGGCCAGGGCGGACCACGTACATCTGCGTAGCTGTAATTACCGACGCCCGCTAGCCGTCCTAGTCAATAGGATCGCAGCGTGTATGCATACCGTCCGTGCTGCCCGGGGTGACCCGGCTGGCGAGGCGGCAGCCAGCGGGCCTTAAGAGCGACACGCGGCACGGGGCGTGGCCTCGGGCGGGCCCCAAGGGGGGTTAAGTCGTGAAGATTCCTGAGCAGATCACGCGTCTGGGCATGCTGCTGGCCGGAGTGCTGGCGGTGGTACTGCTGCTGCGTTTCGTGATCCTGCCTGCGGACATGTTCTCGGCGGCGCCCCACCAGGCCGCCAAGGCCGTCCGGGAAATGGCCAAGCCGCTCCACTACGCCGGCATGCCTGCCTGCCGCGAATGCCACGCCGACATCTATGACACCAAGAGCGCCGGCGGTCACCGCTACATGGGCTGCGAAAACTGCCACGGGGCGGCCGCCGCCCATGCCAGCGATCCGGCGACCGGCAATCCTCCGCTGCCGACCGAGCGCGAATTCTGCTACGCCTGCCACGCCTTCGACCCGTCGCGGCCCAACGGCTTCCCGCAGATCGAGCCGACCGAGCACCGGGCGGGCAAGAAGTGTATCCGCTGCCACGACCCACACGACCCGGTGCCGCCGTCCGCCCCCAGCGATTGCTCGGGTTGTCACGGCGTAATCGCCAAGACCAAGGCTACTTCCAGCCATGCGACGGTCGAGTGTGCGGCCTGCCACGAGGTGCCGGAGCAGCACTTCACCAGCCCCCGGGCCGCACTGCCCAGCAGGCCCACGGGACGCGAATCCTGCGGCCAGTGCCATGGCAGTGACGCGACCGATTCCGGCGCGCCAAGGGTCGACCTCGCGTCGCATGGAGATTCTTACCAGTGCTGGCAGTGCCACTATCCGCATGCGCCGGAGATGACACGATGAACAAGCGCGACTTCCTCAAGCAAAGCATCCTGTTCATTCCGGCCGCGGGACTGATGCAGACACTGGCGCGGGTCGCCGCGGGCGAGGACATGGCGACCGCAGCTGCGACCAGCGGCGACTACGACGCTTCCCAGCATTGGTACGGGATGGGCATCGACGTCGACAAGTGCATCGGCTGCAATCGTTGCGTCGAGGCCTGCAAGACCGAGAACAACGTCCCCCAGGAGCCGTTCTTCTTCCGCACCTGGATTGAACGCTACTCGATCCATGCCGACGGCGAGGTGACCGTCGAATGCGTCAGCACCCAGCCGCCGCGCGGCGAGGAAACCCCGCAGGTCGACCCGGATGTCGTCCGCAGCTTCTTCGTTCCGAAGCTCTGCAACCAGTGCGCCAACCCGCCCTGCGTCCAGGTTTGCCCGGTCGGCGCCACCTTCCAGACGAAGGACGGCGTGGTGCTGGTGGACGAGAAGCGCTGCATCGGCTGCCGCTACTGCATCCAGGCCTGCCCCTATGGCGCCCGCTATCTCAATCCCGAGACCAAGACCGCCGACAAGTGCACGTTCTGCTATCACCGCATCACCGAGGGTCTGCAGCCGGCCTGCGTCGAGGTCTGCCCGACCCAGGCGCGCATTTTTGGCGACTTCAAGAGCGAGGCCAGCCGCCTGGTGCGATTCGAGCGGGTGAACGAGATCAGCGTCCTGAAGGCGGACATGAACACCGCGCCCAAGGTCCGCTACGCCAAACTTGACGGGGAAGTGCGATGAACATCGACACCAACCAGGCACTCTTCGAGCAGTTGGCCCACCAGCTGGGCCAGGTGGCCGGTTTCATCTACCCCAATGAAGTCGAGATCCAGTGGGCGATCCTGATCGTCGTCTACCCCTACATCACGGGCATCGTGGCCGGCGCCTTCATCCTCGCCTCGCTGGTCAAGGTGTTCAACGTGGTCGAGGTCCAGCCCATATACCGGCTGGCGCTGCTGACCGCGCTGGCGTTCATGCTCATCGCCGGCATGCCGCTGAACCTGCACCTGGGACATCCGGAGCGTTCCTACGAGATCTTCCTGACGCCCCAGCCCACCTCGGCGATGGCCATGTTCGGCTTCGTCTACCTCTGGTACCTGATGGCAGTCCTGCTGCTGGAGGTCTGGTTCGAATACCGCGCCCAGTTCATCCTGATGGCGCAGCAGACGCGCGGATTCATGGGCAAGCTATACAGGGTCCTGTCGCTGTTTTCCAACGACGTCAGCCCGCAGGCGCTCGCTTTCGACAAGAAGGCCAGCAAGCTCATCACCATCATCGGTATTCCCTCGGCATTCCTGCTGCACGGCTACGTCGGCTTCATCTTCGGCTCGATCAAGGCCAATCCCTGGTGGAGCAGCGTGCTGATGCCCATCGTCTTCCTGATGTCGGCAATCGTGTCCGGCATCGCGATGGTGATCATCGTCTATACGATCCTCAGCCTGGTGCGCAATGAAAAGGTCGACATGCGCTGCCTGGACAAGGTGGGACTGTTCCTGCTCGTCGCGATCATCGTCGACTTCGCGCTTGAAGCACTGGATTACATTCACCGCATGTACCAGGCCGAGGAATCGATCGAGATCCTGGGTGAACTGATCTCCAACAAGCTGTTCACCAGCCTGGTGATCCTGCAGGTGCTCGTCGGCATGTTCGTGCCGCTTGCCATCCTGGCATTTGCCAGGATCCGGCACCTCAATGACGACCTGCGCAAGCTGATGTACTTCGTCTCCGCGCTGCTGCTGCAGGTCGGCATCTTCGGCATGCGCTGGAACGTGGTGATCGGCGGCCAGCTGTACTCCAAGAGTTACCGCGGGTTGATGGCCTACAAGATGGAGCTGACCGGCATCGAGAGCCTGGGCATGGCGCTCGTGCTGCTGGCGCTACCCTTCATCATCCTTGCCGTGCTGGTCCGGTTGCTGCCGACCCAGCCCATGGCCGCACAGCCTCCGGCGACGCACTAGGGGTTTTCGGCCTCCCGTTTTCTTGCCAGCTGTCGAGATCCTGATCCTGCCGGGCTAGACTTGGGCTGGGCGGCAGCTGTGCCCTTGCCGCCGGAGGCCGGCCATGGACGAACAAATTGCCAATATGGGGCAGACCAGCTCCACCGTCATCGATCTCGCCGTCAGCTATGGCCCGCGGGTGCTCGTCGCGGCGCTGATCCTGCTGGCGGGCTACTACGTGGGTCGCTGGGCCGGCCGCGCACTGGATCGCCTGCTGCAGAAGCTGGACCTCGATGCCACCGTCAGGATTCTCCTGACCAGGATCGCGAGCACGCTGGTGGTCCTGCTGTTCGCAATCATGGCGCTGCAGAACCTTGGCGTGGAGCTGCTGCCGCTTATCGCCGGCCTCGGCATCGCCGGGGCGGGCATCGCGCTGGCCCTGCAGGGCGTCCTTGGGAACCTGGCGGCCGGTCTGACCATCATCTTCACGCGACCTTTCAAGGTGGGAGAGTACATCTCGATCGTCGGCGAGGAGGGCCTGATCGAGTACGTCTCACTGTTCACCACTACCTTGAGCCACCCGGACCGCTCGCGCGTCATCATTCCCAACCGCAAGATCGTCGGCGAGATCCTGCACAACTACGGCACGATCCGGCAGCTTGGCCTGACGGTCGGCATCGCCTATGACTCCGACGTCGGCACGGCGCTGGCTGTGATCGAGGACGTGCTGCGGCGCAATCCGCGGGTCCTGCAGGATCCCTCTCCGGTCATCCGGGTCTCCGCCCTGGCCGACTCGTCGGTCAATGTCGACGTCCGGCCCTGGGTCAGTGTCCCCGACTACGGTGCCGCCGGAAGCGAGCTGAATCGCGCAATTCTCGAGTCACTCCGCGAGCGGCAGATTGTCATTCCCTTTCCGCAGCGCGAGGTGCGAATCCTCGGGCGCGAGTCCTGACGCGGCGCTTACCACCGGGAGAATCATCCATGGCACTCAAGCGTCCCGTCCGCAGTCCCGGCAGCGTCGTGGTGCTGGAGCATACGTCGAAGGTCCTGGCGGGAAACGCCCTGGGCGATCCGCACGTGCGTCAGCTGGCGGTCTGGCTGCCATCGCAGTACGACACGGGTCGCCCCGGCCGCGGCAAGCGCTTTCCGGTGCTCTATGACCTGGTCGGATTCACCGGTTCAGGGACTGCGCACCTTAACTGGAAGCCCTTCAGCGAAAACCTGGCTGAGCGCGCGGCGCGGCTGATCCACGAAGGCAAGATGGGACCGGCGATACTGGTATTCCCGGACTGCTTCACCCGCCTCGGTGGCAACCAATACGTGAATTCGACGGCGATCGGCCGCTACGCGGACTACCTGACCCGGGAAATCATCCCCTTCGTCGACCGCGAATTCCGCACGCTCGCCTCCCGCGATCACCGCGGCTGTTTCGGCAAGTCTTCCGGCGGCTATGGCGCGATCATCCACGGAATGAAGTACGCGAAGTACTGGGGTGCCATCGCTGATCACTCCGGCGATGCGTACTTCGACCTCGTCTATGGGGGCGACTGGCCGAACACGCTCAACGAACTCAGCAAGTACCGCAAGCCGAAGCGGCGGGAGGGCGCCTATGACGCCGTACTGGCCTCGGCGGGCCTTGGCGACGGTCGGGACGACGGCCGGGTGCGGCGCTTCCTGGAATCGGTGTGGAAGAAGCCCAAGCTCTCGGACGCCGAGGTGCACGCCATCATGAACATCTGCATGGCGGCCACTTACGACCCGGATCCAAAGGCCCCGCTTGGATTCCGCGTGCCGTTCAATCTGGAAACGGGAGAGTTGATCGAATCACGCTGGAAGCGCTGGCTGCGACATGACCCGGTCAACCTGGTCAAGGCCCATGCGCGCGAGCTCAGGACGCTCAAGGGCATATACATCGATTGTGGCTGGAAGGACCAGTACCACATCCACTACGGCGCCCGAGTCCTTTCGAAGCGCCTGAGTGAGGCCGGCATCCGGCATCGCTACGAGGAGTTCGACGACAATCATTCCGACATCGACTACCGGATGGATGTCAGCCTGCCATTCCTGTACCGGGCGCTGAAGCCATGATTCCCTGACGATATTCAGCGCAGCAGAGCGCTGCGGATCGTGGCAATCCAGCGGGTCGAGACTCTCTTGCGGGGTCATGATTTCCGCAGGTATTCTGCCCCGCGTATCGCAGCCATCTGCTGCCCGACGGCGGCGGCAGACTGGTGCCGGAGACCCCGCGATGCGCCATACTCTCGCCCTCGTCATGCTGGCCGCGACGATCACCGGCGCCGGCTGCGCCACCACCAGGATCGACCCCGATATGCATGTTGTGGAACAGAATGGAAATCCCTTGCTGGGACCGTGGCCCGGCCCGTTCGGCGGCGTCCCGCCCTTTGACCAGGCCAGTGTGTCGCTGCTGAAGCCGGCGCTCGAAGCCGCGATGGCCGCGCAGCTGGCGGAGACCGACGCCATCGCGGCCGATCCCGCACCGCCCGATTTCGACAACACCGTCGCGGCGCTCGAGCGCTCGGGTCGCGCTTTCAACCGCGTCGCCACGATCTACGGCATCTACAGCGGGAGCCTGAGCACGCCGGAAGTGCAGGCCGTCGAGCGCGAGATGGCGCCGAAACTGGCTGCATTCCGCGACAAGATAGTCCAGAACGAGGCCTTGTTCCGCAGGATTGAGGTGGTGTACCAGAGGCGCGAAGCACTACCGCTGAGCGGCGAGCAGCAACGCCTGCTCTGGAACCGCTACACCAACCTGGTGCTTGCCGGTGCTGGCCTCGACGCTGCAGGCAAGCGGGAAGTCGCCTCGATCAACCAGCGGCTCGCCGCGCTGTTTACCACCTTCAGCCAGAACATCCTGGCCGACGAGGACCATCGGATGCTGGTCATCGACGACGAACGAGATCTTGCCGGGCTGCCGGACACCTTCATCGCCTCTGCGGCCGCAACCGCGACGGAGCGGAAGCTGGACGGCAAGTGGGTGGTGGCCAATACGCGCTCCAGCGTCGAGCCGTTCCTGACCTATTCGTCACGGCGTGAACTGCGGGAGCAGGTCTGGCGGACCTTCGTCAACCGTGGCGACGAAGGCGACGCACACGACAATAACGCAGTCATCACCGAGATCCTCGCCCTGCGGGCGCACCGGGCCAGGCTGCTGGGTTTCGCCACGCATGCGCACTGGCGGCTGCAGAAAACCATGGCCAGGACCCCGGAGCGCACGCTCGAGCTGATGGAGGCCGTGTGGTCGCCGGCGGTGGCACGCGTGCGCGAGGAAGTCGCCGACATGCAGGCGATCGCCGATGCCGAAGGCGCCGGCATTGCGATCGAGGCCTGGGACTACCGCTACTACGCCGAGAAGGTCCGCAAGGCAAAGTACGATCTGGATGAAAACGAGGTCAAGCCCTACCTGCAGCTCGACCGGCTGCGCGAGGCGATGTTCTGGACGGCCGGACAGCTCTACGGCCTTGAGTTCACGTCGGTGGAACCGGGTGCCATCCCGGTCTATCACCCTGACGTGCGCGTCTGGCAGGTCAGCGACCGGACCGGTCAGCACGTGGGCCTCTACTATCTGGATCCGTTCGCGCGGGTCGGCAAGCGCTCCGGCGCATGGATGAACGCGTATCGCGCCCAGGAACGCTTTGAGAAAGCGATCACTCCCATCGTCTCGAACAATTCGAATTTCGTGGAGGGCGCTCCGGGCGAGCCAATCCTGATCGGCTGGCATGACGCCAGGACGCTGTTTCACGAGTTCGGCCACGCCCTGCATGGGCTGTTGTCGAACGTGTCCTATCCCTCGCTGGCCGGCACCTCGGTGGTGCGCGACTATGTTGAGCTACCCTCGCAGCTGACCGAACACTGGCTTGCCACGCGCGAGGTCCTGGACCGATTCGCGATTCACTACCGTACCGGCGAGCCGATGCCGGAAGCGTTGGCGGCGAGACTGCGCGAGACCGAGACCTTCAATCAGGGGTTTTCCACGGTCGAGTACCTGTCCGCGGCACTGCTCGACATGAAGTTGCACCTGGCCGGCGACACGCCCATCGACCCGGACAGCTTCGAGCGACAGACGCTCGCCGAGATCGGCATGCCACGCGAGATCGTCATGCGTCATCGCACCCCGCAATTCAGCCACATCTTCTCCAGCGACAGCTACTCGGCCGGTTACTACAGCTACCTGTGGGCCGACAAGCTCGTTGCGGACACCTGGGAGGCGTTCCTCGAGGCCGGCGGCCCCTGGGACCAGGCTGTCGCCGCGGAGGCTGCGTGACGAGGTGCTGTCGGTCGGGAATACGGTCGATCCGGACGCGGGCTATCGAAGCTTCCGTGGCCGCGACGCGGATGTCGGACCACTGCTGCGCATGCGGGGGTTTCCGGTGCCGGCGCGCGAGGCGACGCCCGGGGGCTGAAGCAGATTGCGCAGGGCGACGACGAGCCGGGACGGGACGGCCCGCATCCACGTCGTCGTGATCAGGTCAGTTGTTCTGGGCGCCCTGGGCAACCCAGTCGTGGATGAGTTTCTGTTCTTCGGCCGGCAAGGCGGTGCCGCCGTGCGGCATGCGAATCGACGGATCCGCCCTGCCCTCGATGAGCATGGTCAGCGCACTGGACAGCGCATCCCCGGGGATGACCACCGGACCGAACTTGGTGCCCTTCATCAGGGCATCGTAGCTCTCCAGGCTCAGCCCGCTCGCTTCCTGACCGGGCTGGCCAGGCAGGTGGCAGGCGCCGCAACGCGCGTTCAACACTGGCTGCACGTCGCCGGCAAAGCTCACCGGCGGCTCGGCCTTCGAACACGCACCCAGCAGCAGGGTGCCCGCGGTCATCAGCAGGACGGGCAGGCGGATCATGGCAAGTTCTCCAATTCCCACTCGAATGCACTTTCTCGCGGCGCAGGCCGGCTCGAATTGGGGCAATTACGTAGAATCGGGCCCAAGCAGGGTCGCGTCGCGGTAAAGTGCCGAATCCACGATTCGCTGCGCGGGCGTCGCCGTCCGTAGCGCCGCCGGGTGGCCAGCTGGAGCCTGAATCAATGCCGATCAAGATAGTGGACCTGCATCACCACGCCATCCGTGTTGCCGCGACCCAGCAGGCCGCCGACCGCGCACGTGAGTTCTACGAGAAGGTACTCGGACTCACCGCGGATACCGGCCGTCCCGAGATCAAGGGCGTGCCCGGACACTGGATCAACGCCGGTCCGCATGCGCAGGTGCACCTGATGGGCGCCGAGGGCGCGCTGATGGACCTCGGTCTCGGGATCGACCCGTCTGCCCCGCACGTCGCGTTCGCGGTCGAGGATATCGCCGAGGCGCGCGCCGAGCTCGAGCGTCTCGGGATCGACTACCGGATCCTGCACGGCGTCGTCGGACCCGGCTCGGAACAGGTGTTCCTCAGGGACCCCGCCGGCAACCTGGTCGAGCTGCACCAGGCCGGCTCGTGTCGCTGCACAGCCGCCTCACGGGCGGGCGAGCAACCCGGCTATACCCGGGTGTGGAGCGCGGTGATGTTCGCCGACATGCGCGGTTTCACCAGCATCTCGGAGCAGCTCAGCCCGACCGACGTGGTCCCGCTGCTCAACGAGTACTTTGCGCTGCTCACCGACATTACGGTTGGCCATGGCGGAACGGTATTCAATATGGCCGGCGACGGCCTGATGGTGGCCTTCGGCGTTCCCAAGGAGCAGCTCGACGCGCCAGAACGCGCCGTGGACACGGCGCAGGAAATGCTGGCCGGTTTCAGCGACCTGGCGGCAGTCCTGGAAGCGACGCCTTGGCATAGAGACCGGTCTCGGCATCGGTATCAATGCAGGCGAAGTGATTGCCGGTAATGTCGGCTCGCGGGCCTACATGAACTACACCATCATCGGCGACACGGTGAACGTCGCGTCCCGGCTCAGTCAGCGCGCACGCGCCGGGGAAGCCCTGTTCTCCAGCGTCGTGAAGCGCTCCCTCGACGAATGCGGCAGTTCGCATAGGGTCATCGAGTTGCCGGCGCTGCAGCTGCGCGGGCGCGTCCTCGCCAGTGGAGATCTACTGCATCCCTGCAGAGGAGCGCGTGGATTTCCGTCCGGCGTCCTGAGCCAGCTTTACCCGGCGCTGTCTACCAGTCCTTGCGTCCGGGCAGCAGTCCTTGCAGCTCGTGACGGCGCAGGTTGCGCCACTTGCCGACAGGCAGCCCCTCGAGCGTCAGGTTGATGATGCGCACGCGCCTGAGCCTGCGGACCGTGTAGCCAAAGTGCTCGCACATGCGGCGGATCTGCCGGTTCAACCCCTGTGTCAACACGATACTGAAGCTGTTCCTTCCGAGCCGTTGCGTCTGGCAGGGCTTGGTCACGGTGTCGAGGATTGGTACGCCGGCAGCCATCGACCTCAGGAATCCTTGTGTGACTGGCCGGTCCACCTCGACGACGTATTCCTTCTCGTGCTCGTTCTCGGAGCGCAGGATCTCGTTGACGATGTCGCCATTGTTGGTCAGCAGGATCAGCCCCTCCGAGTCCTTGTCGAGCCGCCCGATCGGGAAGATACGCTCCCTGTGCCGGACGAAATCGACGATGTTGCCGCGTACCTGGCGTTCCGTGGTGCAGGTTATGCCGACCGGCTTGTTGAGCGCGAGATAGACATGGCGCTTTGGTGCCCCGACCGGCCGGCCATCGACGCAGACCTCGTCGCCCTCCCCCACCTTGGTGCCGAGTTCCGCCTCACGCCCGTTCACGGTGACGCGTCCTGCGGCAATCCACGCGTCGGCCTCGCGCCTCGAGCAGGCACCGGTCTCGCTGATGAACTTGTTGAGGCGCATGACCGGACGCAACGATCGGCTCAGCGCATCAGTCGATGGACGGCCCGAGTCCGGGCTCAGCCCTGCGTCGAGGAACTTGGGAAGGCAAACTGGGCCTTCTCCGCCGCGTTGCCCGGCCAGCGCTGGCTGACCGTCTTGCGCTGCGTGTAGAAACGCACCGCGTCCGGACCGTAGGCGGCCAGTGGTCCAAAAAGCGACCGCTTCCAGCCGCCGAAGCTGTGGTAGGCCACCGGGACCGGCAAGGCTACGTTCACGCCGACCATCCCGACCCGGATGTTGTCGGTAAACCAGCGTGCGGTACCGCCGTCGCGCGTGAAGATGCAGGTGCCGTTGCCATACTCGTGCGCGTCCACGAGTGCCATCGCCTCGGCCAGCGAATCGACCCGTACCACGCACAGCACCGGTCCGAAGATCTCCTCCTGGTAGATACGCATCGCCGGCCTGACGTGGTCGAAGAGGCAACCGCCCAGGAAAAAGCCCCGTTCGCCGCCCTTCACCACGAGTCCCCGTCCATCGCAGACGAGTTCCGCACCCTCGGCCACGCCCAGGTCGACGTAGCCACGGACCTTGTCGAAGTGTTCCCGCGTGACCAGCGGCCCCATTTCCGCGCCCGGCATCGTGCCGGGGCCGACCTTGAGCAACTTCAACTGCGCCGCCAGCTTGGCGACCAGCTCATCGGCGGTCTGGTCGCCCACACAGACAGCGACCGAGATCGCCATGCAGCGCTCGCCGCAGGAACCGTAGGCCGCGCCCATCAGTGCCGCGACCGCATTATCGAGGTCGGCGTCCGGCATGACTATGGCGTGATTCTTCGCGCCGCCGAGTGCCTGTACGCGCTTGCCGTCTAGCGCTCCCTGTGCGGTAGATATGCTCTGCCACCGGCGTCGAGCCGACGAAGCTGACGGCCTGCACGCGCGGATCCTCGAGCAGCGCGTCGACTGCCTCGCGGTCGCCGTTGACCACGTTGAAAACGCCGTCGGGCAGCCCGGCTTCCCGCAGCAACTCGGCCAGCACCATCGCCGTGCTGGGATCTTTCTCCGAGGGCTTCAGCACGAACGTGTTGCCGCAGGCCAGCGCCATGGGAAACATCCACATCGGCACCATCGCGGGAAAATTGAACGGCGTGATGCCAGCGACCACGCCGAGCGGCTGGAACTCGGACCAGCTGTCGATCGAGGGGCCAATGTCCTTGCTGTGCTCGCCCTTCAGCAGCTCCGGCGCGCCGCAGGCATATTCGACGACCTCGATGCCGCGCATGAGCTCGCCGCGTGCGTCGTCGAGTACCTTGCCGTGCTCTTCGGTGATCAGCGCCACGATGCGATCGGCATTCCGCTCCAGCAGATCCTTGTAGCGGAACATGACCCGGGCCCGCTTGAGCGGCGTGGTGGCGCGCCAGCCGGCAAAGGCCGCTGACGCGGCGGCGACCGCTGCAGACACGTCCTCGCGGGAAGCGGCAGCGACCTCTCGAACGACCTGGCCGGTCGCCGGGTTTGATACCGGAAGCATCCGACCGGTCGCTGCAACAGCCTTGCCACCAATGAAATGACCTACGCGGGAGACGGGGGAATCAGCTGAAATCGAGGCATTTCGGGTCATCGTCTGGCACCAGGCTGGGAACGGATGGCGGGATGAGCATGATACCCGACTGGGAAAACAGTGCCGGGTCGGGGGTTTCGGCGGCTTCACTGCCGAGTCTCGGTTCGGCAATCCCCCGAAACCCCCGACCCGGCACCGATCGATACCGTTCGATATAGTATCGGTCCTGCCAACCGGAGCCTCGCATTGCGGCGCAGCCAGACGCCCGGCATCGTCTACACCACGGGCCTTGGGGCCATCTGCCCGGGCTGCCGGCGCACGGTTGCTGATTGCGCCTGCCGCAGACAGGGCGGCCAGCCGGCCCGTGACAAGACGGTGCGAGTGTCACGGGAGGTCGCCGGCCGCAAGGGCAAGGGAGTGTCGGTCGTGTCCGGCCTGCCGCTGAGCCCGACTGAACTCGCGGCTCTGGCGGGCGAACTCAAGCGCCGCTGTGGCTCCGGAGGAACCGTCCGCGACGGGCGCATCGAGATCCAGGGCGATCATCGCGACCTGCTGGTCGCGGAACTTGCCAGGCGAGGCTACGAGGTCAAGCGGGCCGGTGGCTGAACCGGGAAACTGACGAGGGATGAATGTAATGGGAATCTTGTACCTGCTGGCTGGCATGGCCATCTTTCTTGGCATCCATTCGACCGCTATCGTCGCGCCGGCCTGGCGTGACCAGATGGTCGCGCGCCTCGGCGAGCAGCCCTGGAAGGGACTGTACGGTGTCATCTCGATAGCCGGCTTCATCCTGATGGTCTGGGGCTATGGCCAGGCGAAACTCGAACCGATGCTGGTCTATTCGCCGCCCTACTGGCTGAGGCACATCGCCGCGATCCTGATGGTTCCAGTATTTCCCCTGCTGCTCTCGACCTATTTTCCGGGACGCATCAAGGCTGCCGCCCAGCATCCGATGCTCACCGCCACCAAGCTATGGGCGGTGGCCCACCTGCTGGCAAACGGCATGCTGCCCGACATCCTGTTGTTCGGCGGGTTCCTGGCATGGGCGGTCGCGGATCGCATCTCGCTCAAGAGTCGCCCAATCCGTCCGGTGAAGGCGTTGCCGGAACGGCGTTTCAACGACTTGATCGTGGTGGTGGCCGGATTTGCGCTCTACGTCTGGTTCGTTGCCTGGGCCCACTACCGCTTGTTCGGCGTATCGCCGGTAACCGGCTGACGCGGTACCGGCGCCCGTAAGCCGCATCCAGGCGAATCGATCCAGAGATATTTCCAGCATGAATCACCGCAACATCGTCTCGATCATCGAATCGGTGCCGGCCTCGGACGGCGCAGGGGTCAAGCTTCGGCGCAGCCTCGGCAGCGCCCAGGACCTGCGGCATGATCCATTCCTGATGCTGGACGAATTTTTCTCGGACAATCCGGATGACTACCTCGCTGGCTTTCCCGCACATCCCCACCGGGGCTTCGAGACGGTCACCTACATGCTCGACGGCCACATGCGCCACGAGGACAGCGAAGGGAACCGCGGCGACCTGGGCCCTGGCGACGTCCAGTGGATGACAGCCGCGCGCGGCATCATTCATTCGGAGATGCCGCAGCAGACCGAGGGCCGCATGCGCGGCTTCCAGTTATGGCTCAACCTGCCGGCCGCCGAGAAAATGCAGCCGGCCGCCTATCGGGACATCCCGGCAAGTGAAATCCCCATCGTCGAGCTTGCCGGCATCGGCACTGTCAGGATCATCGCCGGCACCTTCACCCACGGGAATGAACGGACAACGGGACCGGTCGGGACCCGGACGACCGAACCGGTGTTCATGGACCTCAGGCTGGATCCCGCTGCCGGCGTGCAGGTGCCGCTGCCGGCTGGCCACAATGCGTTCCTCTATGCCTACGAAGGCCAGGTGAGCGTCGGCGAGGACCGGCGGTTGCTGCCACGCCGCGTAGCGGGGCTGCTGTCGGATGGCGACGTGGTTTCCCTGGCCGCGGGCCCGGACGGCGCCAGTCTCCTGTTGCTCGCGGGCAGGCCGTTGCGCGAGCCGGTGGTGCAGTACGGCCCTTTCGTCATGAATACCCGCGAGGAGATCGAGCGCGCTGTGCTGGACTACCAGCGCGGCCAGCTCGTGGCCGCGCGGCCAGCCTGAGCGGCGCGAATCCCGGGGCTGGCGCTCGGCCCCGGTGATCCGGGACAATTCCCTGTTTAGTGGCAATCGGACCGAAACGAGGACTTGCGGCGGGCGCTGGCCGGCCACAACGCGAGAGCAACACTCATGGGACGCATATTCGAAGTCAGAAAGCACACGATGTTCGCGCGCTGGAACCGCATGGCCAAGCAGTTCGCGCGCATCGGCAAGGACATCACGATCGCCGTCCGCTCGGGCGGCACCGATCCCGCCAACAATCCGACGCTGCGCCGTGTGATCCAGAACGCGCGCGCGATCAACATGCCGAAAGACAAGATCGAAAGCGCGATCCGGCGCGCTTCCGGCCAGGAAGCAGCGGATTACCAGGAGATCGTCTACGAGGGATACGCGCCGCACGGCATCGCGGTACTCGTCGAGACGGCGACCGACAACCCGACCCGCACCGTCGCCGGCGTGCGCAACATCTTCAACAAGTTCGGTGGCAACCTAGGCAGCAATGGCAGTGTCAGTTTCCTGTTCAGGAAGATGGGCGTGTTTCGGCTCGACCCGGCGGGGATCGACCAGGACGATCTCGAGCTGTACCTGATCGACCATGGCCTGGAGGAGATGGGCGAGTCCACCGGGGAGAAAGGCGAACCGCAGATCGTGGTGCGGTGCGCTTTCGACGACTTCGGCATGGTCCAGAAGGCCCTCGAGGACCGCGGCATTCAGCCGCTCTCAGCCGAGCACGAGTACATCTGCACGGTGCCGACGGAGCTTCCCGAGGAACAGGCTACCGAGGCGCTGACGCTGATCGACAAGCTCGAGCAGGACGACGATGTCCAGCGCGTCTTCCACACGCTCGTGTGAGAAGGCAGGGAAATCCGGGGACAGTTTACTTATATGCCATGGCGCGGCAGTGAGTCTGTCCGCTGACTCGTAGGCATATAAGTAAACTGTCCCCGGATTTCCTTCTTTCGGTCAGTAGAACAGCGTGATCAGCGCAACGCTGACCGCACCAACGACTACCGCCGAGAACAAACCGACGCCCAGTGGCTTCAGCCCGATGCTCCTGAGGCCCGCGACGCTGGTGCCGAGGCCGACAGCGGCCATGGCCACCGCCAGGCAGTACTCGGCGATCGTCTTCACGTTGCCGACCAGTGCCTTCCACTGCTCATGAGTCAGGAACCCCAGCACCTTCTCGTCCGCGCCGGCGGTGTCGCCGATCGTGCGGACCAGGCTCATCAGTGCGAAGCCGATGACGAACAACGGCACCATCGTGTACCACGGCGGTGGCGCCGCGCCGGCGGAGGTACGGCGGTGGTAGTAGATGGACATCAGCGGGATAACCGCCAGCATGCCCAGGTTTCGCACCAGCTTGGTGACCGTGGCGACGTCAAGCGGCTTGGCATCGCCAAAATACTCCTGGTAGACGAGGCCGGAACCGGCAACCTGTGACGTCTCGTGCACGGCCGTGCCAAGGAACAGGCCCGCCTTGAACGGATCCGCGTCGAAGAACCAGTGCGCCGCAAACGGGTAGACCAGCATGGCGACCACGCCGAACAGCGTGATGCAGGCCACCGCGTAGCTGGTCTCGTCATCCTTGGCGCCGATGGTCGGCGCTGTCGCCACGATGGCCGTGGCGCCGCAGATAGCCGTGCCGACGCCGATCAGCGTCCCCAGTCGATCGGTCAGCCCCACGCGCTTGGCCACATACGAGACCAGCACGATCGCCGTCAGTACACAGCCAAGGATCACCGGCAACGCCTTGATGCCGATCTCACCGGCCTCCGCCAGGCTGAGGCGGATTCCCAGCAGCACGATGCCGAGGCGCAGGATGCGTACCACGCTGAACTTGATGCCCGGCTGGGAAATCGCCGGCAGCTTGATGAGGTTGCTGACGGCAATGCCGATGAGGATGGCCATCATGATGCCGCTGATCGGGCTCTTTGGCAGGCCCATCAGCGTCGTGCCGATAAACTCCGCCGACCAGCCGCCCGCTACGGCAATGGCCAACGCCAACAGGAAACCCGGAAGAATGTTCATGAAAAATTTCCTTGGGAAGAACCGGTCAGTCAAGGTGCCTCATAACCGTCGCGACCGGCCAACGCGCTGCGCCCCGCAAAGGCGGGGCGCAGTAGTCTGACGGTGAATTACCTGCCCCAGGCGTAACTGAACTCCAGGTCCCACTGGTCCATCTTGAACTGTACCGTCTGGGTCGGATCGAAGTTCTGCGGCCCGCTGACCTTGACCTTCGGCGCATACATGAAGGCCACATTGAACTCGTTCCCGCCACCCATCTTGCGGGTCAAGCCCACCGTGTAGTGCTCCTCCATGACGCCCGGCGCAAGGATATTGAACGTCATCTGGTCCTCCGGGATGGGTTGGTCAGTCGTGCTGGCGCCGACCCGGAAGGTCCAGTCCTGCCCGTAATCCCACGCGGCCCCGACGCTGTAGACGGTCATGTCCTGCCAGCCGAAACCACCGCCCCGGCTGCCGCCGAGGCAACTCTCCAGGTCCGTGCCGCCCGCGCCTGCAGTCGGGCAGTCAAACAGGTACTGGATCGGGTTGCTGACCGAGGCGATACCCTCGTAGAAGATCTCCTGGATGCCGGCTGTGAGCGCAACGCCAGGCGTCGGCTTGAAAGCGATGCCAAAGTCGAGGTGTGCCGGAACGTCGAAGCCGCCCTTCTGGGCAAACAGGTCCCGGTACTTGTCGAACTCGGTCATCATGATCTCGGACGTGTAGCCAAGCGCCACGCTGAACTTGCTGGTCGGGTTCCACTGGAAGCCGAGCGAGCCGCCGATGCCGTAGGACCAGTTATAGCCATTGTTGGACAGGTGCTGCGGGAATGCTGTGCCACCACTTTCGGCGAAGGTCTTGGTGTAGGGAGCGAATGCCGACACGCCGATCGCGCGGAAGCGCTGGACACCGAAGATGGCAGCCGCACCGAGCGAGACGGTCTTCGACGGATTGTTCCAGGCATAGGCCGTGTTCAGGAAACCCTGCATCAGGTCCACGCCGGCGGTTCCTTCATTACCCGTGAAGGAGCCCCCGTAGGTGCCCGCGAAAGTCAACGTCGGTGCCGGCCCCGGGCCGTCCGGGTCAAAGGTTGCGTTGCCGCCCTGCCACTCGGTGTTCATGCCGCCACGCGCGTAGAAGGACAATGCAATCGTGCCCTGCTCGCCGTGCTTCCAGCTCTTGGCCACGTAGGGAATGAAGAACAGCTCGTTCTCGCTCGAGATGGAGTTGCCGGTCCGCGGGTCACTGGTCGAATCACCGACCGTGAAGGCACCCATGGAATAAGCGACATCCGGCAACTGGCTGGGCGTCGTGCTGTAGTCGCGCATCGGGCTGAACAACGAAATGCCCAGCTCGAGCCGCTCGCCAACGAATGCGATCCCCGCCGGATTGGAGGCCACCACCGCGACTTCCTGCGGATCCGCAACGTTGGAGCCGGCCAGCGCCTTGCTCTTGGTGCCCACGCCGTGGGTGAGATAGCCGTTGGTAGCGTTGGCGCTGCCCGCCACCGCCATCGCCAGCACCGTGGCCACCACTACCAGAATCTTCCCGGAACGGACTTTCATGCAATCTCTCCCTCGGGCCGCCAGAAAGTGATGACGCCCGCTCAGT
Organism: uncultured Gammaproteobacteria bacterium; assembly: GCA_963715485.1. Taxonomy (GTDB): domain Bacteria; phylum Pseudomonadota; class Gammaproteobacteria; order Steroidobacterales; family Steroidobacteraceae; genus SG8-30. The sequence goes on along the minus strand of OY970244.1, from coordinate 1,281,339 downwards.
GCCTCATGATTGATGCTTTCATGCTCGCGCCGCACCGCCAGGCTTGCACCCGCGATACCCGCTCGAATTCATATCGTGCAGTCCGAAATCAGCTTTTCTTCCTGATAACGAACCTGAATATCTTCCCGTCATTGTCCGACTCGACCAGCTCGTGCCCGGTCGTACGGCAGAAGGCCTGGAAATCCTTGATGCTGCCCGGATCGGTCGCAAGGATCTCGAGCGTCTGGCCAGCGGCCATCGGCTGCAGCGCCTTCTTCGCCTTGAGGATGGGCAAGGGGCAGTTGAGCCCCTTGGCGTCGAGTAACTGGTCTGCCATGTCGTCTTCCTGCCTCGTTGTTGCTTGCGCCGGCGGGCGCTCAGATAAACAAGTTGATGTCGGACTGGGTCGCGACTTCGATGTAGGTCGCTGCGCCGCCGAGCTCGATGCCTCCGATCATGTCGTCGAGCGAATATTCGAACAGGTCCATGGTCATCTGGCATGCGATCAGCCGCACCTCGGACTCGACCGCCAGCGAGCGCAGCTCCTCGATCGAAGCAACGCCCTTCTTCTTCATCATGTTCTTCATCATGGCCGTGGCGCCGGAGTCCACGAACGGGATCATGGACATGATGTTCGGCATACCCATGTGCATTCCCGCCATCGGCATCTTCATTGCGGGGTTACCCAGCGGCGACATCTCGAGGCTGAGGTTCTTGAGCAGCAGTGGCAGCCCGTAGAACGTGAAGAACATGGTCACGTTCAGGCCGAGCGCAGCCGCGGTGGTGGAAAGAATGAAGGGCGGATACGCCCAGTCGAGCGTGCCCTTGGTGACGATGATGGACATGCTCTTGGTGCCGTCTTCAGACATAGCTTCCCCCTGCTGCAAGCCGCCTTGCCGCACATATAACAGGCTTTGCTTAATTAGCAAAGCATAATAAGGTTGCCGCGCCTGACCATCATCAGGGTCATTCGCAGGACTGGTAGTGGAGTTTACAGCTTGAATTCAGGTGCAGAATCCGTGGCTGCCGCAGTGCAGCATGACCCGGCCATGACGGGCACTGCCGGGCGCGGTCGCGCCATGTTCTTCGGCAGCCAGATGGGCGCACGCCCAGCGCTGGCCGGCCGCAACCACCCGCTCGCCATCGCGCGAGTGACCACGGTCATGGAGTTGAGTCGGCTGCTCGGCTGGCTGGATGCGGCCGACTTTCAGGACAGCCCACAGGCTACTGCCAGGCAACTTGCCACCTTTCACACGCGCTCCTACATTGCCGCGCTGCAACAGGCTGACGCGACGCAGCACGTCGAGAATTCGGTCCGCGAGCGTTATCACATCGGCAACTTCGAGAACCCGGTTTTCCCGGGCGTTTTTCGTCAGGCGGCGCTTGCCGTGGGCGGATCGATTCTCGCCGCCGAGCTGGCGCTGGACGGCTACCTGCCCTTTCATCCTGCTGGTGGCACCCATCACGGGCGGCCAGACCGGGCGAGCGGCTTCTGTTTCTTCAACGACCCGGTGTTTGCCATCCTGACATTGCTCGAGCGGGGTCTCGCGCGGGTCGCCTATGTCGATCTCGATGCACACCATGGCGACGGGGTCGAGGCGGCCTTTGCCGCCGAGCGGCGGGTCCGGGCGATCTCACTGCACGAATCTGGCCGCTGGCCGCACTCCGGGCTGGCGGCTGGCCGCGGGGCCGGCGGCGCGTTCAACCTGCCAGTGCCACGCGGCCTGAACGACAGCGAGTTCGGCTTGCTGCTCGACGAGGCCATCCTGCCGCTGATCGCCGGCTTCGATCCCGAGGCCGTGGTGATAACCTGCGGAGCTGACGCCCTCGCCGGCGATCCGCTGGCGAGCATGAATCTCAGCAACGTGGCGCTCTGGGATGCGGTGGACCGGCTCCGGGGCATGGCGCCCGCGACCGTGGTCCTCGGCGGCGGCGGCTACAACCCCTGGACGGTGGCGCGCTGCTGGACCGGACTGTGGGGCCGGCTGTGCGGCCGGGACATTCCCGCGGCGCTCCCGGAGGACGCCCGCTCGTTGCTTGCGACACTCAGTTGCGACCTCGTCGATGACGAGGACATCCTGCCCGAGTGGACGACGACGCTTGCGGATGAGCCACGACATGGCAGGATTCGGGAAGAGATCCGCGAGCTGGCCGTTGTCGTGTCGCGTGCACAATGAATGGCGGGCAGGCGACGATGCTGACCTGGCAGGAGGCAAGATGAGCTGGCTGAATGCAATGCAGGCCATTGAGGAGCTGGAGGACGCGACGCTCGATGCGGCGTTGGTCGCGGAATTCGAGGCCGCTTCGGCCCTGGCTGTAGCGCGTCCCATACGCTTTTCGACGCCGACGTTTCGCGACTACACCAGTACCGAGCTGCAGGGCTGCTCGAAGAACAGCTTTCCGTCATTCTCCATCACCGGCGGGGCCTGTGGGCTCAACTGCGATCACTGCCAGGCCAAGATCCTGGAGCCGATGATTCCCGCGACCTCGCCCGAGATCCTCGACATGAAGGTCAGGCACCTGGTGCACACGCAGAACCTGCAGGGCTTCCTTCTTTCCGGCGGGTCGAGCCGCAGGAACGAGATCCGCTACGAGCGCTACTACCCGGTAGTCGAGCGCCTGAAACGCGACTTTCCGCAGATGCGCATCGCCATCCATACGGCGCTGACCGATGAGATCGGCGCGCGTGCCATGGAAGCAGCTGGCGTCGACACCGCCATGATGGACGTCATCGGCGCCGCCGAGACTATCCGCGACGTCTACCACCTCAACCGGCCGGTCGAGGACTTCGAGGCTACCCTTGCGGCGCTTTGCACGACGTCGATGGAGATCACGCCGCACATCGTCATCGGCCTGCATTACGGGCGGCTGCTCGGTGAGACCAACGCACTCGACATAGTCGGGCGCCATCCGGTCAACGCGCTGGTGCTGGTGGTTATCATGCCGTTCTACGCGGCGCCGGGCATGTTCGCGACGCCGGACACCAGCGATGTTGGCCGGATCTTCCTGGAAGCGCGCCGCCGCCTCCCCGACAGGCAGGTGCTGCTCGGTTGCGCCCGGCCGCCCGGAATGCACAAGCGAGTGACCGACGCCTACGCGGTGATGGCTGGACTCGACGGCATCGCGTTCCCGGCCGACGGAACCGTCGCGGTCGCCGCGGCGGTGGGCCGGCCGTTCACGCAGGAACATGCCTGTTGCGCCATCAAGCTCGGACGCACCCGTGCCGCTGCGGCCACCAGCCCCTGCGCCGCCTGAGCCGACCCGCGCCGGAATGTCTACTGGAGTCAAGCAAGCATGAGCTGCATCAAGAACACGAACGGCATCACCACCGATGGCACTTCCGACGGCCTGGGCTTCAACGCCTTTAGGGCCATGCAGCCGCGCGCCCCGGCACGCACGCCGCAGGAACTCCGCAACGGACGCCGGGTCAAGGATGCGGACCTGCCGGCCGAGGGCGTCTACCTGCCGAACAACAACGTGCTGACGCCGCATATGCGCTCGCCTGAGTACGTGCAGATGTCGACGGCCGCAGCCATGACACTCGGGCTCATGCCCGGCAAGATGCACCGCTGCGAATGTACGCGCTGCCTGAACCTGTTGCTGACCTACCCGGAGGGCTGCCGCGCCAACTGCGCATACTGCGGCCTCGCACGGCACCGCGAAGCCGAGCGTGACTACGCCGACCGCAACTTCATCCGGGTCGACTGGCCGGCGGTGCCCATGGAGCAGGTCGTCGACATCGTCGCCCGGGACGTCGCCGGCAGTGCCTTCCATCGCATGTGCATTTCCATGATCACCCACCCGCGCTCGGACGAGGACACCGTGTCGGTGCTCCGGGCGTGGACCTCGCGCATCGACCCTGATGCCATCCCGGTTTCGATCCTGTCGAACCCGACGACCATGACCGTTGAGGACGTGCGCCGGCTGAAGGACCTCGGCGCGGACATCTTTACCGTCGCCCTCGACGCAGCGACGCCGGAGCTGTTCGACCGCACCCGCGGCAAGGGGGTGCAGTCGCCGCACAAGTGGGACAAGTACTGGGAAATCCTGCTCGCCGCGCGCGACGTCTTTGGCCCGCAGAAATTCGGCGCGCACATCATCATAGGCATGGGTGAGACCGAATTTGAGGCGCTGGAACTGGTGCAGCGGCTCGTGGACCTCGGCGGTCACAGCCACATGTTCTGCTTCTTCCCCGAGCAGGGAAGCTTGATGGACCACCTGCCGGCGACACCGCGGGACCAGTGGCGCAGGGTCCAGCTGGCGCGCTACCTGATCGACTATGCCGGCGTGCGGCTCGGGCAGATGACTTTCGACGAGCAGGGCCGGGTCAGCGAATACGGGCTGCCGGCCGCAGAACTCGACACGATCATCAACGACGGCGTGGCGTTTCGCACCTCGGGATGTCCAGGCAAATTCCGTGAGGACGTCTCCGCCTGCGACCGGCCCTACGGCGACTCGCCGCCCAGCAACATCGCAAGCTTTCCGTTCCAGCCCAACAGGACCGACCTGCGCAAGATCCGCCGGCAGCTGGGCATCCCGGTCGTGCGCGCCTGACAGCCGGAATGAACAACGCCTTTCGTGTAGTCGACGCTGCCCTTCGCAACGGACGTTTCAACATCGCGCTCGACCAGGCCATGATCGAGCTGCACCAGTCGGCGCGGATTCCCGACACGATCCGCTTCATCCACTTCCCCCCGACCGCCCTGGTTGGCCGGCACCAGGTGCTCAGCCGCGAGATCGACCTCGGTTTTTGCGCAGCACACGGCATCAGCGTCGGACGGCGCATCACGGGTGGCGGGGCGATATACCTGGACGAGGGCCAGCTCGGCTGGTCCCTGGTCTTCAACCGCGCGACCCTTGGCCTGGGCGCGCTCGGCGATGTGGCCAGGGCGATCTGCGAAGCCGTGGCCGCCGGCCTTTCCCGTTTCGGACTCGACGCCCGCTACCGGCCACGCAATGACGTCGAGATCGACGGCCGCAAGATCAGCGGCACCGGGGGCTTCTTCGATGGCGACTCGCTCATCTACCAGGGCACCGTCCTGGTAGACATGGATCCCGGCCGCATGATGTCGACCCTGAAGGTGCCTGCCACCAAGCTCGCACGTCACGGGGCGAGTAGCGTCGCTCAGCGCGTCGTCACCATGAGGGAATTGCTCGGCGCCGCTACGCCGACGATCACGGAGGTGCAGGCGGCGCTGCTCGACGGCTTCCGGGAGCGGCTCGGGCTCGACTGGTATCACGCCGAACTGACCCCCGAGGAGGAGTCGCTGGCACAGCGCCTGCATGACGAGGAAATCGGCACGGACGCCTTCGTTACCGAGATCGACGAACCGGCAGACAGCACGTTGTTTGCGACAGGAACACATGTCTGTCCCGGCGGCACAGTCACGGCGTTCGTCCGGCTCGAGGGGCAGGCCAGCGACCGCGTGGGGCAGGTGTTGTTTACGGGTGATTTCTTTGTCGCGCCCCCGCGCATCGTGTTTGACCTCGAGGCATCGCTGCAGGGCCTCGACAAGGCAGCCGCTGGCGAGGCCGTGGAACAGTTCTTCACGGATCGTGAACTCACGGCACTGACGGTAACCCCTGTCGACTTCCGCCACGCAATCGAGGCGGCACTCCGGCATCGGCCCGACGGCCGGCGGGAAGGCAGGCCGTGAGAACCATCGCCGTCGTTCAGCACACCTCAGCGGAATTCCTTGGGCTGATCGAAGATCACCTCGAGGGCCGGCGTATTCGCTTCCGTTACTACCGCCCCTTCACGTCCGGCGGCAAGCTGCCGGTGGCCGCCGACATGGCCGGCGGTTTGGTACTGCTGGGTGGCGGCCCCTGGGGCAGTGCTGGCGAACGAGACGTGCCGACCCTGGCGTCCGAAGTGGAGCTGGCGCGTCATGCCCTGGCCAGCGGTATACCCCTGCTGGGCATCGGCCTGGGCGCGCAGGTCCTCAGCATCGCGGCGGGCGGCGGGTCAGTCACCGCGCCGCTGGTGTTCGACGTAGGCGAAGCCTTGCGCCAGCGCGAAGACGCGCTGCAGGGATTCCTGCCGGAATGTTTTCCGTTGGTCCGCTACATGCGCGACAGGCCCGTACTGCCCACGACTGCCGAGGTACTCGCCACCGACGTTGACGGCGAGCCCGCCGTGTTCCAGGTCGGCGACCGTGCACTGGGCTTCACCGGACACCCGGGCATGAAGACGGCGATGGTCGAAGACCTGATCATGGAGTTCGCTGAGGGGCCGGTGGAGCCCGGTCCTGCACTCGACTCCCTGCGCGAGCGGCGACCGGCTATCGAGGACGCCTTGGTGCCGATCATGACCGGCATTGTAAAGGTGCTGGGCCTGATGGAACCCTGACGCCGGTTCCTCGTTGCCGCGCCAGCCATACAGGTGTTGGCAAAGGCCGTGGATTTATATTAGTGTCACCTAATGCGTAACGCGGCGCACCCTATGCTGCGCTGCGGCATGATTTACGCCCAGCCCTGGAGACATCTGCATGGCATCCAAGCTCGTCATCGTCATGGCCAACACTGATCCGCGCAACGGCGAGGAACTCGGCGCCCCGATATTCCAGGCGACCGTCGCCGCTGCGATGGAGTACGAGGTCGAGGTCATCTGCACTGCAACCGCGGGCCGATTGATGAAGAAGGGTGTCGCCGACAGGCTCTTCGTGAAGGAAGGCTCGCCGAAGAGCGTGTACGACTTCATCAAGGACGCGCACGAGGCCGGCGCGAAGTTCTACTGCTGCTCGCCCAACCTCGACCTGCACGAGATGACCCAGGAAGACCTGATCCCGGAATGCAGCGGCATCGTCGGTGGCGCGCACCTGATCGAACAGATCATGGAGGACGACGACGTCCGAGTGATGACGTACTGAAGACCGAGGGGTAACCGCATGTCTCATGCGCACGGAACACGCATCCAGGAATTCATCGGCGACCCGGTCTCCGAAGCGCCCGTAGTCGGCCGCGAGAAGCTGGAGGAAATCTTCCAGGACATCCAGGCCGACATGCGTTTCGACCACGAGCTCAATGGCTGCCTGAACTGCGGCATATGCACCGCCACCTGCCCGTCCGCCCATTACTACGACTATAGCCCGCGCGAAATCGTGCAGCTGTTGTGGACCGAGAATCTCGAGGGTATCTACGACGCCATGCAGGAGAAGATCTGGGCCTGCGCCCAGTGCTACACCTGTGCGGCGCGCTGCCCCTTTGGCAATTCGCCGGGCGGGCTGGTCATGCTGATGCGCGAGGTAGCGATCAAGCACGGCATGGAGTCGGCCCGCAACGTACTGCGTCCCTTCAGCCGCGTGATGCTGAAGCTGATCTCCACGGGCAACCAGCTGGCGCCCGACATGATCAGCAAGGACGCCTTCCCCGACTGGGGTCCGAATATTTCCAAGGTGGATGCGCCGCTCGCGACGCTGCGCAGGGCGATCCCGGTCCCGACCCTGCACACGACCAAGACCGCCTGGGAAGTGAACCTGAAGACTTCGGTCGAGCTCTACACCATCTGGGAAGAAACCGGCGTGCTCGACAGCCTGAAGACGATCGACACGAACCTGTTCGATGTCATCAGCGACATCATGGACGAGAAACGCGACGACTGGCAGGACTTCCTGGACGACCAGGAAGACGAGGACGATGAGTAACCGGCCCCGGGGCCCGTACCGCACGAATTTTGCACTTTGAGGGGTATAAGCAAGTGACGACGCCATACGACAAGAAGCCCGGCGAAGGTTTTGCGGGCCACAAGCCCGGTGAACGCTTCACCGGTCATGGTGAGGAATGGAAGGACGCCAGCCTCAGCAAGAGCGACGCCGTGACCGCCACCGTCTGGGTCGAGCAGATCATCAACAAGCGCTCGATGCAGACCAACAAGGACCGCGTCGAGGACGTCCGCGACGCCATGTGGCAGCTCGAGAAGGAAGGCGAGATCATCGTCCACCGCGTCACCGACGAGCACAAGCCGGTGATGACCAAGACGCTGTATGGCTGGGACAAGAAGATCCCGACCACGCGGCTGTGGCACCACAAGTCCTGCGGCCAGTGCGGCAACATCCCGGGCTACCCCGCCTCGCTGCTGTGGCTCATGAACAAGATGGACGTCGAGTACCTCGACGAGACCGACCAGACCTCCTGCACGGCCTGGAATTACCACGGTTCCGGCATAGGCAACATCGAGAGCCTGTCGGCGGTATTCCTGAGGAATTTCCACCAGGCCTACGTGGCCGCCAAGGCCCAGGGCCTGCCCGAGGGCTATTACTACCCGCTGGTGCACTGCGGCACTTCCTTCGGCAACTACAAGGAAGTACGCGGCTACCTGATCCGCTCTGCCAAGCTGCGCGAACGGGTGAAGACCATTCTCGGCAAGCTCGGCCGCCTGGTCGACGGCAAGCTGCTGATCCCGGAGGAGGTCGTGCACTACTCCGAGTGGCTGCACGTGATGCGCAAGCAGGTGGCCAACCTGCAGGAAATCGACTGCAGCCACGTCAGGGCTACCATTCACCCGGCCTGCCACGTCTACAAGATGGTCCCCGAGGACGTCATCTACGACCAGGACGTGCTCGACGGCAATCGCGTCGCGGTGTCCACGGGCCTCATCCAGGCGCTTGGCGCCCAGGTCATCGACTACTCGACCTGGTATGACTGCTGCGGATTCGGCTTCCGCCACATCATCTCCGAGCGTGAGTTCACCCGCTCTTTCGCCATAGACCGCAAGATCCGCGTCGCCGTCGAGGAAGCGCATGCCGACGTGATGATCGGTCACGACACCGGCTGCATCACCACGCTCGACAAGAACCAGTGGATCAGCAAGGCGGCTGGCAAGCAGGTGCAGCTGCCGGTGCTGGCGGACTGCCAGTTCGCCGCCCTGGTCTGCGGCGCGCACCCCTACAAGATCGTGCAGTCGCACTGGCACGCCTCCTCGACCGAGACGCTCATGGAGAAGCTCGGCATCGACTGGCAGGCGAAGAAGGCGGAGTTCGAGGCCTATCTGAAGGATGTCGCGGAAGGCCGCGGCGAAAACCTCTACGACCCGCGGCGCATGATCACCTCGGGTCCCGGCTACAAGAGAATCAGCAGGCAAGCATGAATCAGCCCATCCTCATCGTCGGCGCAGGCCCTGCGGGCCTCGCGGCCGCCCACGCACTGGCCCGCGTTGGCCAGAGGTCCGTACTCGTGGAGAAGGAAGACCGCCTCGGTGGCGCCCCGATCCTCTCCGGCTACGCCAAGCTCGTGCCCTCCGGCGAATGGGCCAGGGACGCGATCGGCGGCATGGTTCAGCGCGTCGAATCGGACACCCTGGTGGAGGTCCGCAAGGGAGTCAGGGTCACCGCCTTTGATGGCGCGCCTGGAAACTTCACGGCGACGCTCTCGGACGGCACGTCGGTGCAGGCCGGTGCGGCGATCCTTACCACCGGGTTCACGCATTTCGACTCGCTCAACAAGCCCGAGTGGGGTTTCGGGACCTTCCCGGACGTCGTGACCACGACCCAGGTCGAGCAGATGATCTCCTCCGGCCAGGGCGTGCGCTGTCCGTCGGATGGCCGCAAGCCCAAGCGGGTCGCCATCCTGCTCTGCGTCGGCTCGCGCGACCGCCAGATCGGCCGCGAGTGGTGCTCGAAAATCTGCTGCACGGTCTCCGCCAACATGGCGATGGAGATCCGCGAGGAATTGCCGGACTGCCACGTATACATCTACTACATGGACATCCGTACCTTCGGCCTGTACGAGACCAAGTACTACTGGAAGAGCCAGGAAGAGTTCAAGGTCAAGTACATCAAGGCCCGCATCGCGGAAGTCACCTCGGATGGCGACAAGTTGATCGTCAAGGGCGAAGACACCCTGGTGAAGCGCCCGATCACCATTCCCTTCGACCTGGTCGTGCACGCCATCGGCATGGACCCCAACGTCGACAACAAGTCTATTTCCTCGGTCTTCGGCGTCGACCTCGAGCCGCACGGCTACCTCGGCCGCGGCAACTTTTACGGCAACACGGCCGAAACATCGCGCGCTGGTGTATTCGTCGCTGGCGCGGCGACCGGGCCGGAGACGATCGACGACTCGATCGCCCAGGGCAGTGCGGCAGCGCTGGCGGCGCTCGGTGCATTGCAGCCGGCGCGCGCGAGCGCCTGAGACCGCGCAGTGGGATTTCTTTCCAGGCGCGTGACCCCGGCCGAAGCGCCAAGGCCGCACCTCGACCTGAGCGGCCCACGGCTGGAGTCGACGCTGGCGCGACTCGCTGCCGGCTGCGAACCGCAGGGTGGCCTCGAGCGCTACGTCGAGGCGCTCAAGCTCAAGTCGGCGCTATTCAAGCAGGCGCTCGAGGACGACCCGGCCGGCCTGGAGGCGTCAACCTTCAAGCAACTGTGCGCCTTCATGTCCACTGTCCGGCGCCGCATCGGACCCTGGCTGGAGGAACCCGGCTTCAACGAGGTCCGCGGCGCCCTGGTCGAACTGCTGGCGGCACGGACAGAGACCCACGCAACGGACGAGCGGATAGAGTCCTTCTGCGAACAGCTTCGCCGACCGGACGAAGGCATCGCTGGGTGCGCGACCTCGCCGCCGAAGTGCTGCATAACGTGGACCCGGAACGTTTCCCGCTGATGAACCGCTGGGTCTGGGACGCGGGGACCAACACCGGGGTCATTCGCGAGATATGGCATGCGGCGGACCTCGACCACATCCGCATCGGCGTGGCCGATCGCTACGACACCTTCCTGGTGCTACGCGAGGAATTGTCGCAGTACCTGGCCGGCAAGGGCTTCTTCCGCGACGTGACCTGGTACGTGGACCTGCTCTGCGCCCAGGTCTACGCCGAGTACATCGGCGAACAGGGCGGCAGCTACCTGCGGACTGATTTCGCCGCCGAGGAGGATCCGATGCAGCACACCCGCCGGCTGCTGGGCCTCGACGGGGTACAGGCGGGCTCGGGCCGCACGCGGCTCAAGACCATCGATGGAGCGGCGTTCGTCCTGATGGACGACGCCCGGACCGAGCAACTGGACTGACGACCCGCTCAGCAAGGACAACCGCATGCCTATTCACGAGCAATCGCTCATCCGGCCCGAGAACCTGAAGACCCATGACGAGCTGGTCATGGACGGCGTCGACGTCTCAGGCCACTGGAGCACCTTCATCGAGTCGCGCGTAGTCACCGACTACAACGAGGCGATGCAGGACGAGATCGCCGCGCTGCCAGGCGGAGAGCATATCCACCGCTGCTGGCAGTGCGGCTCCTGCACCAATTCCTGCACGGTGAATGCGATCAACCCGGACTTCAACCCGCGTTACTGGATCTACCTCGCGCGGATGGGCATGGAGTCCGAATTGCTGCGCGACAAGGACATCATCTGGCAGTGCGTCTCGTGCAACAAATGCACTTACGCCTGCCCGCGCGATGTGGTGCCCGAGGGTGTCATGAAGGCCATGAGCCACTGGCTCGAGCTCAAGGGTCATACGCCGATGTCGCCCTCGATGCACTTCGACGAGGTGTTTGCCGATCAGGTCATCGAGCGCGGCAAGATCGAGGAAAGCCGGACCATGCAGCGTTTCTTCAAGCGCACCGGCCAGCCGTTGCTCCAGGACTGGTTTGTCGAGATGGTGAAGCAGATGCTCCGCCACCTGCCGGTGGGGATGCTGGCCCGGATGGGACTGGCCAGCGTGCTGGCGCCCAGCACCAGCGGCTGGTCGCGCGCCCGCGACGCCATCCGCGAGTACGCGGACGAGCAGCACGGCAAGCAGCGGCGCGCGCTGGGCCTCGACAATCTGATCGAAACGGCTAAACAGGACGCGGGCGCGCCCGCCCGGAGCTGAAGATGGCAACCAACCCGGACAAGTACAAGCGGGTCGCCTACTACCCCGGCTGCGCGCTGGAAGGCACGGGACACGCCTACAACCGCTCGACCAAGGTCGTCGGCAAGGCGCTCGGGCTCGACCTCGTCGAGGTCAAGAACTGGAACTGCTGCGGCGCGATGGAAGTCAAGAACATCGACCCGAAGATCCAGACCTACCTGTCCTCGCGCGTCATGTCCATCGCTGCCAACGAGATGGGCTTCGACACGGTGATGGCGCCCTGCAATGGCTGCTACCACAATCTGAAGAAGGCCGAGTACGACCTGACGAACGACGTCAAGAGCGCCGAGGTCGTGGACCGGCTGTCGAAGAAGGCCGGCCACGAGACCTACCAGGCCGGGCAGGTCGAGACCATCCACGCGCTGGACTGGATCAAGGACTCGATCGGCGAGGAAGGGCTGCGTGAGCGCGTGAAGAACTCGCTCAAGGGACTGAAGATCGCAAATTACTACGGCTGCATGTACACGCGGCCGCGGCATATTTTCCCGGAGAAGGACCAGGGACCGGGCAGCGAGTCGACCTCGAAGCCTCATTTCATGGACGACCTGCTGGCGGCCGCGGGCGCCGAGAACGTCGACTTCCCGCTGAAGACGGCCTGCTGCGGCGGCGCGCACACCCTCTCCGACAGCGACACCTCTACCAAGCTGGTGCTCAACATCCTGAATGCCGCCGAGGCCTCCGGAGCCGAGGTGATCGCGACCGAATGCCCGACCTGTCATTCCGGGCTGGAGATGCACCAGATCCGCGCCGAGAAGCGGCTCGGCCGCAAGACTTCGGTGAAGATCGTCTACTTCACCCAGCTGATCGGGCTGGCGCTTGGCCTGTCGCCACGGCAGGTCGGCCTGCACGAGAACATCTCGGATTCGATGAGCTTCATGAAGTCCAAGGGCATCGCCTGATGACCCTTGCCGAAATCGGGGCCAGGCTCGAGCTGCTCGAGGCTTCCGGCGCGGCGCCGGGCGACGCCCCCGAGCTACTGGCGCTGTCCGAGGAAGTGCTCGAACACTGGATCGCGGCGCGGGGCGACTCCCCTACGCAGGAGCGGCGCGAAGGATTCCGGCTGCTGGCGCTGCACCGCCAGGGAAGTCGCGACCTGCCGAGCTTCAATGCCTGCCGTGAGACCTGCCGCGAGCTGGTTTATCATTACAACCTGCTGACCCTGCAGCCGGACGATGAGAACGCGGCACAGCGGGCACGGATGATGGTCCTGGTGGCCAATCATCTCTTCCTGTTCGTGTCCGGCAAGATGCAGGTCGAACAACTCGGAGAATTCTGCTGCTCGTCCCGGCCGCTGCGCCAGGAAGCGGGCTGAAGCGGGTCCACTCGTAAGGAGACTGAAGATGGCAAACGTACGCGGATGCAACCTGCCCGACGAACTGCTCTACGACGTCGCCAATCACATCTGGTTCCAGGAAACCGGCGACGGCAACGTCAAGGTCGGCATGACCGCCGTCGCCACCGCGATGGCCGGCCGCCTGGTTGCCTTTACGCCGAAGGGCGTCGGCAAGACCGTCAAGCCGGGCAAGTCCTGCGCGACGGTCGAGTCCGGCAAGTGGGTGGGGCCCGCCAAGGTCGCTGCCGGTGGCGAGGTGGTGGCCGTGAACGAGGCCATGACGGCCAATCCGAGCCTCGCGAATGCAGATCCCTATGGCGAGGGCTGGCTGGTCATCCTGAAGCCGGAAGAATGGGAGACGGTCAAGCCGACCCTGGTCGCGGGTGCGGCCGTAGCCGGGCCATACGAGGAAAAGATGGCTGCAGACGGCTTTGCAGGCTGCGGCGCCTGATGCTTCACCTGGATTCCCGGTAGGATCCCGACCCATGACGGTTCCCGCCAGCGAGCTCGATTTCAGCGAAATGCAGGAAAGCGCAGGCAAGGCCTGTGGCCTGCTCAAGGCCATGGCCAACGAGGCACGGCTGATGGTCCTGTGCCAGCTGATCGAGGGTGAGAAATCTGTCGGCGAGTTGCAGGACACGGTCGGGCTCAGCCAGTCGGCAATGTCCCAGCACCTCGCCGTGCTGCGGGACCAGGACATCGTGGCCACCCGCCGCGAAGGCCAGTCCGTCTACTACCGGATCGCCAATCAGGACGCCACCGCGCTGATGGAGACCCTGCACCGGCGGTTCTGCGAGACTCCCGGCAAGTAATAAGGGACCGCCCCCTTCTAAAGCGGGGACAGTTTACTTATATGGCATATAAGTAAACTGTCCCCGCTTTAGAAGACCGCAATGTCCCCAATATTGGTTCTTGGTGTGGGCAACACGCTGATGTCCGACGACGGCGTCGGCGTGAGGCTCCTGGAACACCTTCAGGCGCTGCAGCCGCCACTGCCAGGCGTCGAGTACATCGACGCCGGCACCCTCAGTTTCGTGCTCCTGCCAGATATCCAGGCGTGTCGCGCGCTGCTCGTGCTCGATGCGGCACAGCTGGGCGAAGCTCCCGGTACCATCCGGTCGCTGGCTGGCGCCGAAATGGACGAATTCCTGCGAACCGCCCGCTGCAGCGTTCACGAGGTCGGCATCCGCGACCTGCTCGACCTGGCACGTCTCACCGACACCCTGCCCGATCGGCGCGCATTCATCGGCGTACAACCAGCCGAAACCGGCTGGGGCGAGACGCTCAGCCCTGAGGTCACCGCCTCCCTGCCAGCCGCAGCGGCCGAGGCGCGGAGGCTGCTCAACGACTGGTCCACCTGACGGCACTGAGCCGCGTTGCGGGATCTACCTACAGGACCGCGCCCAACTATTATTGCGGCTTCATCACCAAACGCTAATGTAACCGTGCAGCCGGCCCTGACAGGGTCACGGCATCTGACGGGGGATCCACATGGCGTCATCGACACTCGGCGAATACCTGCGCGCGCGCGGCGTCTCCCGCAGGCAATTTCTCAGGTTCTGCGCGACCAGCGCATCGCTCATGGCGCTGCCGCCGTCCATGGTGCCGCGCATCGCCGCGGCGCTGGAAGTGGCCCGGCGCCCCTCGGTGATCTGGCTGCCCTTCCAGGAATGCACGGGCTGCACCGAGTCCATCACCCGCGCTCACGGCGCGACGATCGAGAGCCTGATCTTCGAGGCCATTTCGCTCGATTACCAGCACACCCTGCAGGCCGCCGCGGGCGAGGCGGCCGAGCACGCCCGCGAGAAGGCGATGAAGGACAACTGGGGCAAGTACCTGCTCATCGTCGACGGATCGATCCCGACCGCCAATCCTGGCTACGGCACCATTGCAGGGCGTCAGCAATCTCGAAATGCTCAAGGAGGCTGCAAGCGGTTGCGCCGCCGTGGTCGCGGTCGGCAGCTGCGCGGCGTTCGGCGGAATTCCGCAGGCCAACCCGAACCCGACCGGCGCCGTGTCGGTCTCCGACGTGGTGAAGGACAAGCCGATCATCAACATCTCGGGCTGTCCCCCCATCCCGGTCGTGATCACCGGAACCCTGGTGCAGTACCTGACCTTCGGAAAGATTCCCGAACTCGACGCGCTTGGCCGGCCGAAGGCCTTCTACGGCCAGAACATTCACGACCGCTGCTACCGGCGGCCCTTCTATGAACGCGGCCAGTTCGCCGAGAGCTTCGACGACGAGGGCGCCAAGAAAGGCTGGTGCCTGTTCAAGCTCGGCTGCAAGGGCCCGGTTACCTACAACGCCTGCGCAACGACGAAGTGGAACAACGGCACCAGTTTCCCGATCGAGGCCGGCCACGGATGCATCGGTTGCTCGGAACCGAAGTTCTGGGACAAGGGCGGCTTCTATCAGCCACTGTCGGCCGGTGACTGGGGATCCGGCAAGACCATCGCTGCCGCTGCCGGCGCCGGCGTGGTGCTTGGCGCGGCGGCCGCGGCCCTGGGCCGCAAGCGCCAGAAGGACGTGGAGGCCAAGCAATCATGACGCTACTCGACTTTGCGCGCGGCCCTGGACTGCAGTGGTCGGTGGCCATCTTCGTATTCGGCCTGCTCTGGCGGCTGGTCGGTATTTTCTTCCTCAGAACCAAGCCAGACCTGTCAGAGCCGAGGAATCCGGCCAAATGGAAAGGCCTGCGGCTGATCGCACTGCGTTCCTGGCCGCGCAAGGAATTCCTGGAGGGCACCGCTTTTGGTGAGGTGATGGGCTACACCTTCCATCTGGGCTTCCTGGTGGCACTGTTTTTCTACGTGCCTCACCTGCTGTTCTTCGAGAGCGTGTTCGAGGGGCTCTTCGGCACCGACTTCGAGGGAATCTTCGGCTTCCGCTGGCCGGTGCTGCCGACCGCGGCGATCACCTTTTTGAGCGCAATCTCCGTCGCCGCGCTGGTAGCGGTGCTGATCCATCGCATCACCAATCCGGTCAAGCGGCTGATCTCGAACTTCGACGACTACTTCAGCTGGCTGCTGACAGTCGCGCCGCTTGCCACCGGCCTGCTCACCTACGCGCACGCCGGCGGCATCCGCTACGAAACCCTGCTCGGCACGCACATCCTGTCGGCCGAGGTCCTGCTGGTGTGGTTTCCGTTCAGCAAGCTGATTCACGCCTTTACGATCTTCGCCGCACGAGGCGCGACAGGCATGATCTTCGAGCGCAAGGGAGCTTCGCTATGAGCGCTCCCAACCAGGACATCGACCAGAAGTTTCCACTGGAACTCAACGAGCCCCGCTTTTCCGTCAAGGACCCGAAGGTCCGTTTCGACATGCAGGGCGACATGTCCGACGAGCAGCGCGTCGAAACCGCAATGCGCAACTTCGTCAAGGACTTCGGCCGGACTGCCGCGATCTACATGGAATCCTGCATCCATTGCGGCATGTGCGCGGAGGCCTGCCACTTCCACGAAGTGACCAAGGACCCGCGATACACGCCGATCTGGAAGCTCGAGCCCTTCAAGCAGGCCTACAAACGCGAGTACGGCCCCTTTGCGCTGTTCTTCCGGCTGTTCAACCTGAAGCCCAAGGTGACTCACGCCCAGCTCGCCGAGTGGCAGCACCTGCTGTACGACTCCTGCACGGTCTGCGGCCGTTGCTCGCTCATGTGCCCGATGGGAATCGACATTGCCACGCTCATCTCGCAGGCCCGGCACGGCATGTTCCACGCCGGGCTTGTTCCGCACGAACTCTACGCCGTCGCCGAGCGAGCCAAGCGCGAGGGCAGTCCGCTGGGGGCGACGCCAAAGGTATTCGCGGACCGCGTCGACTGGCTGGCCGACGACCACGAGGTCGACATTCCGATTGACAGGGACAAGGCCGAGGTGCTCTGCACCATGTCCTCGATCGAGATCATGAAGTACCCCGACTCGGTAGTCGCCACCGCAAGGGTGATGAACCACCTGGGCGTGGACTGGACCTTCCGCACAGACGGCTACGAGGCTACCAACTTCGGGCTGCTGTCGGGCAACGCTGCCTGGCAGAAGCAGATGACGATGAAGCTGGTCGACGCCGCAATCGCCTGTGGAGCAAAGACGCTGATCCTCCCGGAATGCGGGCACGCCTACCAGGCGCTGCGCTGGATGGGCGCCAACATGAACGGCAAGCCGCTGCCGTTCCGCGTCCTGCACATGGCGGAGTTCCTCGCGGAAAACGTTCGCGAGGGCCGGCTGCGGCTGAAGAAGGTCGGCAAGAGCGTCACATTCCACGATCCCTGCCAGGTAGCGCGGCGCGGCGGCGCGATCGAGGCGCCACGCGAGGTGCTGGCAGCACTTGGTGTGGAGCTACGGGAAATGTTTCCGACCAAGGGTACGAACTGGTGCTGTGGCGGCGGTGGCGGCGTCGTGGCCATACACCGGGCGGACAAGCTGCGGCACAAGGTGTTCCAGATCAAGATGGACCAGATAGAGAAGACCGGAGCGGAAATTCCCGTGACCAGCTGCGCCAACTGTCGCCAGACCTTCGATGACGGCCAGGCACACTTCAAGTGGGACAAGACCATGCACAGCCTGCTGGAGATGGTGGCCGACAACCTGATCGAGGACGACGCATGAGCACCGAGGCACGCCGGGTCGTCGTCGACCCAATCACCCGCATCGAGGGCCACCTCCGAATCGAGGCCGAAACCGACGCGGATGGCGTCATTCAGCAGGCCTACAGTGCGGGAACGATGGTCCGCGGCATCGAGATCATCCTGCGCGGCCGGGATCCGCGTGACGCATGGGCCTTTGCACAGCGGATCTGCGGGGTCTGCACGCTGGTTCATGGCATCGCCTCGGTTCGCGCCGTCGAGGATGCGCTCGGCTACCAGGTCCCGGCAAATGCCAACCTGGTCCGCAACCTGATGATCGGCTCCCAGTACGTGCACGACCACGTCATGCACTTCTACCACCTGCATGCGCTCGACTGGGTTGACGTGGTCTCGGCGCTTTCTGCCGATCCGGCGGCGACCTCGACACTGGCGCAGAGCCTGAGCAGCTACCCCAGATCCTCGCCTGGTCACTTTGCCGACGTGCAGCGCAGGGTCAAGGCACTGGTAGAGAGCGGCCAGCTGGGCATCTTCGCCAACGCATACTGGGGTCACCCCGCCTACAAGCTGCCGCCCGAGGCCAACCTGATGGCGGTGGCGCACTATCTCGATGCGCTGGCCTGGCAGCGCGATGTCGCCGCGCTGCACGCGATCTTCGGCGGCAAGAACCCGCACCCCCACTTCCTGGTGGGCGGCGTTCCGAACCCGATCGACCTCAACTCGGACTCCGCAATCAACACCAAGCGGCTGTCACAGGTGCAGGAAATCATCACCCGCATGCGCGAGTTCGTCGACCAGGTCTATGTCCCCGACACGCTGGCCATCGCCGGCTTCTACAAGGACTGGGCCGCCCAGGGGGAGGGCCTCGGCAATTTCATGTGCTATGGCGACTTCCCGGCGACCTCCATCAACGATACGGCGAAGTTCATGGTGCCGCGCGGCGTCATCCTGGATCGAAACCTGTCGGATATCCAGGAGGTCGATCTGCACGACCCGGCGCAGATCCAGGAATTCGTATCCCATGCCTGGTACGACTACGCCGACGGAAAACAGGCAGGGTTGCATCCCTACGATGGCGAGACCACGCTCAACTACACGGGTCCGAAGCCGCCCTACCAGCAACTCGACGTGGACGATGGCTATTCCTGGCTGAAATCGCCGCGTTGGCGTGGCAAGGCGGTCGAGGTAGGACCGCTAGCACGCATGCTGATGATGTACGCAACCGGCCACGACCAGGCACGCGAACTCGTCGACATGACGCTGTCGCGGCTGGAAGTCCCCATCGACGCCCTGTTTTCCACGCTTGGCCGGACCGCCGCACGCACGCTGGAGACCAAGATCTTCGCTGACGCGATGCAGGGCTGGTACGACCAGCTGATCTACAACATCAAGGCGGGCGACACGAAGACCTTCAACCCGACGCTCTGGGACCCGACCAGTTGGCCGAAGAAGGCCCGAGGCGCCGGGTTCATGGAAGCTCCGCGCGGCGCGCTCGGCCACTGGATCGTCATCGAGAACGGCAAGATTGCCAACTACCAGGCGGTGGTACCCAGCACCTGGAACGCGGGACCACGCGACGCCGGCGGACAGCCGGGCGCCTATGAAGCAGCGCTCGCCGGCCATCGGCTGCACGATCCGAAACAGCCAATCGAGATTCTGCGCACGATCCACAGCTTCGACCCGTGCATCGCCTGCGCAGTTCACGTAATGGACCCGGATGGGCAGCAGCTGATCGAGGTTAAGGTCGTCTAGCGGCGCCAGCGCCGGAGTTTCCGTCCCGCCGGGGCGGGACGCGGATGCGCACGGCCAGGGCGAGCATTGGATTCCGTGTCATCCACCTCGGGGTCGTACTCGATCGCCCAGCGCTCGCGGAAGGCCTGCAGCGCCTCGCTGTTGATGCCTGAATGCCGATTGGACAGCAACAGCTGCGATGGCGGACAGACGCGCGCCCGGATCAGGCCCAGGTCCTGGGCTGCGTCGAATACGCTGGGGTACCAGCGCTCCCAGCCGGGCATGACATGATCGAGTTGATCGCGAAGGCTCACGCGGCATGACTTCCATGGTGTCCAGATGCCGACCGTATACTGCGGGGATGCGACAGGCAACGCACTGGCTTCACGTTTTCGCGGCCGCTTGCGCTGCGCCCGGTGTCCAGTGATAGTCTTCGGGATTGAGCCGGCGCGTCTTCAGCCAGTATTCAAAAGTAAACCCCGGCCAGATCACCGGATTGCGACCGTCCTTCAGGTACCAGCTGCGACAACCTGAATTCCAGACCGACCGGTCAAGCCGCTGCTGCAGGCCGGCTTCGTAGCGCCGCTGCACTTCCGCCCTGACGTCCATCGCGACGCCGTCGCGCGCGACGAGTTTCTCGATACCCTGCCGCGCGTAACGGGCCTGGGCCTCGATCATGAAGACCATCGAGTTGTGACCGAGGCCCGTGTTCGGTCCCATCAGCAGGAACAGGTTGGGAAACCCACGGGCGGTGATGCCCAGGTAGACCGACGGCATGCCGCCGTCGCCCTCGTCCAGCCGCCGCCCCTCCTGGTTCCGCACGTCGATCGTCGACAGATATTCGGTAGCCGCAAATCCCGTGGCCAGCACGATTGTGTCCACCCGGTACTCGATGCCATCGCCGACCCGGATGCCGTCCTCGGTGACACGCTCAATCGGCGTAGTCACCAGCTCGACGTTCTCGCGCTGCAGCGCGGGGTAGTAATCGTCGGAAAGCAGCACGCGCTTGCAACCGATCGCGTAGTCCGGCGTAAGCGACGACGCAACGCAGGATCCCTGACCTGTCGCCGGAGATGCCGGAGCGCCATCCAGCGGCCCGGCGCGAGCAGGCTCTTGTGCACCGTGAATCCAAGCGCTCGCGACTCGTACCGCCAGTAGATCGACGCCCGGTACAGTCGGTGCAGGTTCGGATATCCGGCCAGCAACGACCGCAGGTACGGGCCTATCGCCGCGTCGTGCCGGGGCAGGATCCAGGAGGGCGTCCGCTGGAAGACGTACAGATTCGCGGCACTGGCCGCGAGTTCCGGCACGATCTGGATGGCACTCGCGCCCGTCCCGATCACCGCGACTCGGCGCTCCGCGGCAACCCAGTCCTGCGCCCAGCGTGCCGAGTGGAAGATGCGTCCTGCAAATTTCTCGAGACCCCGTATCTCCGGCCTGGCCGGATTGCTCAGCGGTCCATTACCAAGCACGAGCGCCCGCGCCAGCCAGGCTTCCCCCGAGCCTGTCGTCACCAGCCAGCGGCGCCGTCCGGCGTCGAACCGCGCGGCGGTGACCTGCCGGCGGTAGCGGACCTTTTCTGCGAGCCCGTACTTGTCCAGGCAGTGGCGCAGGTAGTCGCGGATCTCCGGCTGTGGTGCGAAGAAGCGTGACCAGTCGGCCTTCGGCTCAAAGGAATAGGAGTACAGGTGTGAGGGCACGTCGCAGGCGGCCCCCGGATAGTGATTGTCACGCCAAGTGCCCCCCGGTGCATCGGCGCGCTCGAGGATGACAAAGGACTCGACGCCGGCCCTCCTGAGCTCGACGCCCATCGCGATGCCGGAGAACCCGGACCCGACGATGATGACATCGCATTCGGGGGCAGGCGCCGCCCCGCTTGGGCGGGAGTGCTCAGGCACCCTGCCCTGCTGCGGCATTTGCGGCTGGTGGCTGTCGCTCATGAACCCGAGAATAGCCTTGGCCCTTGTAGACAGTCGAGGCGACGCCTCCGGGGCACGCGCAGCCGATGAGCCACAAGCACGACAACCTGCTTCGCTCGATATTTCACGACCCGGTCAGTGGCAACATTCACTGGCGGGAAGTCGAGTCGCTGCTAAGGCACCTCGGCGCCGAGATCGAGCAGCTTTCCGGCGCCCGGCTGCGCGTCAGGCTCAATGGCGCCGAAGGCATACTGCACCGGCCCCACCACAGCAACGTGCTCGACAAGTCGGGCATCAAGCACCTGCGCGAATACCTGGCCCACGCGCGCATGACGCCCTCCCAGTACGAGCAGCAGTCGGCTGCGCGGAGCTGATCAGCCTCGGCGAACCCCGGCCACGGGCAAGCAGGTATCATTGGCGACCCTTAGCCGCCGCGGGAACCGCGGCGATCGCAAATGGACCAAGGACCTGACATGACGCCCACCCCCGCCCCTGCCCTCCCGAGCCCGGCCGGCATGCTCCGCGCGCTGATCATTGCGTGTGGCCTGACGGCTGCTGCCCTCGCGGGCTGCGGCGGCTCTGCGATTCACCAGGCGCCCTCCCGTCCGGTAGCCGAGGGCGGCGACGGCGAAGTAGAGATCAGCTGGAATGCGGTACCCGATGCCAAGAAATACACCATCCGGTGGGAGGACAGCACTGCGGGAGAAACAAAATTCCCAAATACAATCAAGGACTTGACAGATACTACCTATGTCCATACCGGGCTGGTCAATTTTCACACCTACCGCTACCAGATCTATGCAAACGGTAGTGGCGGCGATGGCCCAGGCAGTGTGATCGTCTCGGCAGAGACGGGAACGGTTCCGGAAACGGTCGAATGGGCCAGCGGTAGTGACCGAGGGCACTACCCAGAAGGTCTATTTCGATCCGGCCGCAGGTGCCGAGGAGTATCGCGTCTACATTGCAAACTCCGCGGGGGCCCTCGCCGGCCGCAGGCCCGACGCGGGTTTCGTTACCACCGCCACATCGCCCTATGTGCGCGAGAACGTCTCAGCGGGCGTTGCCAACTACTACCGGGTCATCGCTACGGCGGGCGCCCGCATCGGGTTCGACGGCCCGGTTGTCGTTACCTCGGCCTTTGGGATCAGCAAATTCGAACTGCCGGACGTGGCGCCGGCGCTGGCCGACAGCAACGATGACGATTGCCTCGACCTGGTTGGTGCACAGGGCGATTGCGCCGGGGCGTTCGAGGCGAGTGACCTCGCCACTGCGGGCCTCGATAGCCTGTTCGCGGCTGACCGGGTCAACGGCGATTCACGTTTCGCGGACGTCAATGCCGACGGCAAGCCGGATATCTTTTCGGATGTACGATCGGCCGCCAGCCAGGCGGGCTCGCGCGCCATCCTGCACATCAATCAGGGCAACGGAACTTTCCTGGCAGACGCGAGCGTGGCAGCGCTCGACATCGGCGGCCAGGGCGGCACGATTTTGGCGGCCGATTTCGATAACGACGGCGACGTCGACATCTTCGCGCCGCACGACTGGTCCGGCACGGACGGCGGACGCAACTGGCTGCTGGTAAATGACGGCGCGGGAAGCTTCATCGACAATGCTGCCGCTGCTGGGCTGCAAACCGGGCCAGCCGGCGCCGCGTACGTTCCGGGTGGCGGGCAGGCGGTGGACTTCAACGAGGACGGCCGCGTCGACCTGTTGTTCGGGTCGCGGCTGATGCTCAACGGGGGCGATGGCAGCTTCAGCGATGCCAGTGCGGCGGCGGGGCTTGCGGCGGTGGCCGACCAGGGCCTGGCCCTGGCGGACCTCGACCTCGACGGCGATCTCGACCTGGTGCGCCTGGACGGCACCTTTACCCGACTCTACCTCAACGACGGCGGCGTGTTCGGCGCCGGCACCGTGGTCAACGGAGACACCACGGCGCGGGGTGCCGGACTGACTGTCTGCGACGTGAACGGCGACGGATTCCAGGACGTATGGGTCGCGAGCAATGCCGTGGCGACCGGGACCGGCACGCCGCAACTGCTGCTGAACGTGAATGGCCAGCTGATGCGCTCGGATGTGCCTGATGAACTGGCCGCCGACACCGGTGACCTGCTTGCTGCGAACGACCTGATGGGCTGTGCGGACGTCGACGGCAGCGGCATCGCCGACATCGTCGCGCGCTGGGGCGAGTACCGGATCCTGCGATCAGTACTTCCGCTGGGCGCCGTGCTGCGGATCCGGGTGCTCGGCGCCGGCGGCGAGTACAACCAGCAGGGACGCATCGTGAAGATCGTGCCCAGCGGTGTTGCCGGGCGCACGATCACCCGTGTCGTCGAGTCGGGGTCGGGACTGCGCTCGCAGGGCGCCTACGACCTGCTGGTCGGCGCACCCTGGCCGGGCGAATACGAGATTTCGGTCCGCTTCAAGGACGGCTGGTACACCACTACCGCCGAGCCCGGAGACGAGCTGACCATCTACGAGGACGGCCGCGTCGCCGACGGGCTCCAGTAGCATTACGGGGACAGTTTACTTAATTCAATTGGGTAAACTGTCCCCGGCTGGCACCGCCCACTCATGACCCTCGTCGCCCTTGCTGACGCTGCGCTCGCTTACGGGCTGCACCCGCTGCTCGATGGCGCCGGGCTGGCCGTCGAGGACGGTGAGCGAATCGGCCTGATTGGCCGCAACGGCTCGGGCAAGTCGTCGCTACTGGGCGTGATTGCGGGCACGGCGACACTGGATGGCGGCGAAATCCAGCGCCGTGACGGCCTCAGGACGACGCTTGTCGAGCAAGAGCCGTCACTGCCTGCAGCGGTGTCACTGCGCGAGAGCCTCTCCGTTCGCGGTCGGCTCGACGCGATCGCCGACGAGCGTGAGCGGTGGCGTCGCGAGGCCCGCCTGATCGAGTACCTGGATCGCTTCGGACTGGATCCGGCTGCCGCGCCGGCCGATGCGTCGGGGGGCGAGTGCAAACGGGCGGCGCTCGCCCTGGCCCTGGCCCTCGAGCCCGATCTCCTGCTCCTGGACGAGCCGACCAATCACCTCGACATCGACGGCATCCTGCTGCTCGAGGAGCTGCTCCTGAAGGGGCCCGCGGCGATCGTCATCAGCCATGACAGGTCGTTCCTGGATCGAGTGGCGACGCGGATCGTCGAACTCGATCGCGGCCTGCTCCGTTCATATCCGGGTAACTACGCGACCTACGAGAGGCGCAAGTCGGACCAACTGGCAGCCGAAGCCGTTTCCCGGCGGCGCTTCGACAAGTTCTGGGCCCAGGAAGAGGTATGGATCCGCAAGGGCATCGAGGCGCGACGCACCCGCAATGAAGGGCGCGTTCGACGGCTCGAAGCGCTCCGGCAGGAGCGATCGGCGCGACGCGAGCGTCTGGGCGAGGTGAAGCTCTCCCTCGATGCCGGCGAACGCTCTGGCCGGCTGGTCGCCGAGTTGGCCGGCGTGTCGAAGGGCTTTGGTGACAAGACGGTGGTGCGCGACCTGTCCCTCAGGGTGATGCGTGGCGACCGGCTCGGCCTGCTCGGTCCCAACGGTGCCGGAAAGTCCACGCTCATTCGGATCATTCTCGGCGAACTGGCGCCCGACACCGGATCGGTCAGGCTTGGCACCGGGCTCGAGGTGGCCTACTTCGACCAGTTGCGCGAGCAGCTGGATCCTGAGATGAGCCTGGTGGAGACCATCTCGCCGGGCTCCGACTGGGTCGAGGTCGGGGGCCAGCGCAAGCACGTCATCAGCTATCTCGGCGACTTCCTGTTCCCTGCCGAACGCGCCCAGGCGCCCGTGAAGATGCTATCCGGGGGCGAACGCAATCGCCTTCTGCTGGCCCGCCTGTTCGCGCGGCCGGCGAACCTGCTGGTACTCGACGAACCGACCAACGATCTCGACATCGAGTCGCTCGAACTGCTCGAGGCCACGCTCCAGGACTATCGCGGCACGCTGTTGCTGGTCAGTCACGACCGGTCATTCCTGGACAACGTGGTGACGCAGACACTGGCGGCCGAGGGGGATGGCCGCTGGCGCGAGTACGTCGGCGGCTACAGCGACTGGCTGGCGCAACGGCCGGCCGTGGCAACGTCACGCGCAGCGGCACCGCGCGCGACCGCGGCCCGGCCCGCGGCGCCGGAGAAACCCACGCGCGTCAAGTTGAGCTACAAGGAAAGTCGCGAACTCGAGCAGCTGCCGACGGAACTCGAGGCGCTCGAGCGCGAGCAACACGACATCGCCGCCCGGATGGCGGCGGGCGACTACCATGCTGCAGGCGCCGAGCGAATCCGGACGGACCGCCAGCGCCTCGCTGACATCGAGCGGCTGCTCGAGGCGATGTTCGTCCGCTGGGCGGAACTCGACGCCAAGGCGAGCCAGTCGCGTTCCTGAAACCGGGGACAGTTTACCTATTTCATAAACGCGCCCGGACAGCTTGTCCTCCCCGGGAAAGAGATCGTGCGAACTGAAATAGGTAAACTGTCCCCGGTTTCGGGTCTAGCGGTAGCCCTTGGCCTGGAGGGTGAACAGGCTGGCATAGGTGCCGCCCAGCTCCATCAGCTGCTCGTGGCTGCCCTGCTCCACGATGCGGCCCCGCTCGAGAACGACGATGTGATCTGCCATGCGTACCGTCGAGAAACGATGCGAGATCAGTATCGTTATCCGGTCGCTCGCCAGCTGCCTGAAGTGCTCGAAGACCTCCGCCTCGGCGCGCGCGTCCATTGCAGCTGTCGGCTCGTCCAGCACCAGCACATCCGCCCCGGTTCGCATGAAGGCCCGCGACAGCGCAATCTTCTGCCACTGGCCGCCCGACAGCTCGCGGCCGTCCTTGAACCACTTGCCGAGCTGAGTCTGGTAGCCGCTGGGAAGCCGCTCGATGAACTCGGCCGCCTGGCCCTTGGCCGCCGCCTCACGCCAGCGTGACTCGTCCTCAAAACTACTCTCATCTCCCGCGCCGACATTTTCGCCAACCAGCAGTTGATAGCGCGCAAAGTCCTGGAATATGACGCCGATGCGCTGCCGCAGCGCCGTCGCATCCCATTCGCGCAGGTCCAGGCCGTCGAGCAGCACCCGGCCCGAACTCGGGTCGTAAAGCCGCGTCAGCAACTTGATCAGGGTCGTCTTGCCCGACCCATTCTCGCCAACCAGCGCCAGCGAGGAGCCGGGGCGCAGGTGCAGGCTGATGTCCTTCAACACAGGCTCGGTCGAGCCCGGGTAAGTGAAGCTCACCGACTCGAAACGCACCCCATCCGCCGGCACCGGGCCGCGTTGCAGGGCGCCCCTGGGCGCGGGCACCTCGGTCTCCAGGTATTCGTACAGCGTGGAAAGGTAAAGGTTGTCCTCGTACATGCCCCCGATGGCCGACAGTCCTGCCGAGACGGCCGACTGCCCCTGCCGGAACAAGGCGAAGTACATCGTCATCTGGCCAAGGGTGATCAGGCCCCGCACCGTGCTCACCGCAATCCACGCGTAGGCGCCATAGAGCGCAGCGGTGCCAAGCAGGCCAAGCCCGAAGCCCCAGGAATCGCGTCGTATCGTCAGCGCGCGGTCGGCCTGGTAGAGCTTGTCAAAAATGCCCTGATAGCGGTCGAGCAGGCGCCGCCCGAGGCCGAAAAGTTTTACCTCCTTGGCATGATCCTCGCGCGCGAGCACCGTCTCCAGGTAAATCTGCATGCGCGTCTCGGGCGAGCGCCAGCGAAACAACCGAAAGGCATCGCCCGAGAACTTCGCCTCGGCCACGAAGGCCGGCAGGCCCGCCAGTAGCAGCACCGCTACCGCCCAGGGTGAAAACTTGACCAACAGCACGCCGTAGCTCGCCAGCGACACGGCATTTTGTGCCAGCCCGAAGCTTCGCATGACCAACGACAGCGGACGCACCGACGCCTCGCGCCGCGCGCGGGTCAGCTTGTCGTAGAACTCCGAGTCTTCGAAATGTCTCAGCTCCAGCGTCAGCGCCTTCTCCAGGATCATGACGTTGACGCGTTGGCCGAGTTGGGCCCGGAGCAGCGACTGGCACAGGTTCAACCCCCGCTGCGTCGCAGCGAGCACCGCTACCAGCGCTCCTTCCAGCAGCACGTACTCGATGACCCGGGCCGCGTTCCCGGTGTCGATGGCCGCTACCACTGCGTCTACGATCAGGGCACCAACCCAGGCGATGCCGGCCGGCAGCACGCCGGCCATCACCGTCAGCGTTCCGATGCTCACGGTCAGCGGCTGGTTGGTGCTCCAGACCAGCTCGAGGGCGCGCCGGCTATAGCGAAAGACACCAAAAAAACCGCTCAGCGGTGCCGGCTGCACGGCCGGCGCAGGGGCCCGCTTCACGGCCGGGCTCGCCGCAACTTCGGATGCGTGATCATCAAGAGGCTATTCGGGCCGGGGTCGCGTCAACGGACCTGCTTGCGGCGCTTCTTCGGGATGCCATCGGTCACGTCGCGCGCCCAGCTGAGCGCAGCGACGACTTGAGGAGTGCCTACCGTCGACACCAGCAGCAGTAGTGCGTGCTCGATTTCCTGCGGCGTCACGCCGGCCGCGAGTGCGCGACGCACGTGGCTGTGCACTGCGCCCTCGGATCTCACCGCCGCGGCCGCGGCCAGCTGCACCAGGTGACTGGTGCGGGCATCGAGTGGCCCCGCCGACCGAACCGCAGCGCCGAGTATCTCGATCGCCTTGAATACCTTGGGGTGATCCTGGGTCAACTTGAGAAATATTCTCGGTGCCTTGGCCTTTGCCATGTCATGCCTCCTGGCGACGGGTATACCGGACACTATGCCGGGGCAACAATTCTAGCCCTCCAGGGAGACATGTGCCGGTGCGCCAGACCATTGCCGAGGCCGGGAACATTCCAGCAGGTAACGAGTGACCGTGCGGGGTGCGGGCTGTACAGGCTTTCTTGTACGGCGCTAAGCTGCCAGCCTGACGGACAGCTACACCGATTGCATCGGGCTACCATGGTGCCCACGGACAACCCAGGCAGATGACAAATCCACACTTGCGCCGGGCACCGGCGAGCAGCCACGCCTTGGAAGGTCGGCTGGGTCGCGAGCACCAGACCATGCGACACATGGTGAGCCTGTATTGCCGGGCTCATCATGCGTCCGATGGCTCGGGACCCTGCCCACGCTGCACCGAGTTTCTGGAATACGCTGCCTGCAGGCTGGAAAAGTGTCCCTACGGTGAAGACAAGCCGACCTGCGCGAAATGCCCGATCCACTGCTACAAGAAAGCCCCACGCGAATTCGCCAAGGTAGTCATGCGTTACTCGGGCCCGCGCATGATGACGCGCCATCCCTGGCTCGCGCTGCTGCACCTCGTCGACGGCCGGCGCAAGGTCGCGCACCCCATGGAAACGCGACGCCGCCGCTGAAGACGGTGCCGGGTCCGGGGTTCCGGGGTTTTGCCCGCCTCGCGATAACGGTGCAATATCCCCGAACACCCGAAACCCTCGACCCGGCAACATTTGCCCAACCTGCCATCAGAGGACACCTCGGCATGGATAGCTCTCCAGATCTGATCTGCGCGTACGCGTTCGATGGCCACGGCAGCGGTCGCCTGCTTGACTGGGACGGGCTTCGTGCGTACCGGGCCGACGAAGGTTGGCTCTGGGTACACCTGCAGCGCGATGCGCCCGGCAGCCGGAAGTGGCTGGAGCGCGAATCCGGCCTCGACGAAATCCTCTGTGATGCACTGCTGTCGAGCGAGTCGCGGCCGCGCTGTGAAAGCTACGGCGAGGGACTGCTGATCAGCCTGCGCGGCGTCAACCTCAATCCCGGCGCCGATCCCGAGGATATGGTCGCCCTCGTGCTCTGGGCCGAGGCCGGCCGCGTCATCAGTGTCCGCCGGCGCAGGATCATGGCGGTCGATTCAGTCCGTGCCTCCATCGACGCCGGCCGCGCACCGACGACGACCGGCGATTTCCTGGCAACCCTTGCGGAGGGCCTGGTTGAACGTGTCGGTCCCGTGGTCGACGCACTCGAGGAACAGGTGGCCGACCTCGAGGAAGACATCATTGCCAACCGCACCGACGGCATCAGGCTGAGACTCGCGGAACTGCGTCGGGCCGCAATCGCGCTCCGACGCTACATCGGTCCCCAGCGCGAGGCGATGTCGCGCCTACTCACCCAGCAGGCCGACTGGATCTCACCCACGGACCGGCGCTGGCTGCGCGAGGTGGCCGATCGGATTACCCGCTACGTCGAGGACCTCGACGCCGCCCGCGAGCGTGCCCAGATCGTGCAGGAAGAACTCGCTGCCCGCGTGTCGGAGCAGATCAACCGGAACATGTACGTGCTGTCTATCGTCGCTGCCGTGTTCCTGCCACTGGGGCTCCTGACCGGCTATCTCGGCATCAACGTGGGCGGCATTCCCGGAGCCGACTGGCGCTGGTCGTTTGCCATCGTGGGGTTGGGAATACTGGTGGTTGCGGGACTCGAGCTGTGGTTATTCCGCAAGTTGAAGTGGATCTGAGCGGCAGCGATCACGCCGGGTCGCAGCGCCCTAGTCACTGACAGGCTGCGGGGCCTGCAGGATTTCGATCAGGTAGCCATCCGGGTCGAAGACGTGAAAGACCCTGCCCTCCATGGGCCTGCCCGCTGCATCCTTGTTGCGCGAGCGATAGGTCACCGGATCCTCGACGATGCGGGCGCCGGCGGCCTGCAGCACCGAGTGAATCAGTCCCGCGTCGGCGACATCGAACACGAATACCATGTCGCCAAGTCCGATCTGCTCGCGTGACGCGTCATGCGTCGGGGCTGGTCGCGCATTATCGAAGGACAGCAGGCCTATCTTGCCGCCCTCACCGCTCGACGGCCCAAGGATCGTCAGCCGCCAGCGCGTCGACTTGCTGTTGAGCGGGAATGGGCTGTCAGGATTGCGCTCGCCGCCCATCTCGCTTTCGACCGAGAAGCCGAGCAGCGAATAGAAAGCCAGCGAGCGGTCGACGTCCGCCACCGTGAGCGTGGTACGCAACAGTGTGGCGCCGCTGGGGGCCACGGTGGCCGCGAACACTGTCGCTGGAAGGGACAACAGCACGCCACACAACGCAGCCGGGACACTTCGAAGATCCATGGCGCAACTCCAATAGGAACCAGGCACAGCATAAACGCTGCCGAATCGGACGGGGTGAAGGACGCCATGCATCGTGCGGGCTGGTGTCCAGGCGTCGTGACCTGGCTGCCGAAGCCTTGCGTACCCTATACTGATCCCCGACAAGAACGCCGCACGCGGCCCTCACTTGCTACCGGAGCATCCCTTGAACAATCCTCTGGCCGACCACCAGACCCCTGCGCAGCGAGCCGGGCTCGGCGCCTGCCTCGTCGGCCTCGCCGTGGCAAGTCTGGCTGGCTGTACCACCCCTCCCGTGACGACCGAGAGCGCCTGGGGCGAGGGCGTGCCGCGCAACCAGACCTACTCGCGATTGCTGGTTCTCGGCATCAGTCCGGAGTCGAACCAGCGCTGCGCCTTCGAGAGATACCTGGTGGAAACATTGCGGAGTGCCGCCGTGGTCGCGAAAACCAGCTGCTCGGTGATGGACCCGAAGGAACCGCTCACCCGCGAGAGCGTCGAGCGCGCCGTCGGCGCCGTCGGCGCCGACGCGGTCCTCGCAACGCACCTCGTCGAATCGAGCCAGCAACTTACTGAGGGTGGCTCGATGGACACCCGCGGCGGTGCTCGCTACAAGGCGATCGGTACCGGGTTTTCCACCGGCTACTGGGGCGTCTACGGCGTGCCGGTGGTCTACGGCGAGTTCCAGACCTCACCATCGGTATTTGCCGTCCAGGGTACCGCCCGGATTTCGACCCAGCTCTACCAGACCCGCGACGCCGGACTGGTCTATTCCATCGAAACCAAGGCAGCCAACTTCGAGTCGCGCGATCAGGTGCTCTTCGATGTCACGCTGGCGATTACCGAGAGGCTGCGTCGGGATGGGCTGATTCGCTAGGGACGCTTCCAGCCGCTCTCGCGTCGCTGGTGCGGGTCCCCGGCACCGCCAGTCCCCGGTCAGTACGCCCGTTTCTTGGTGTCGAGGAGCTTCAGGATCAGCGGAGTCAGTATCAACTGCATGGCCAGCGGCAATTTTCCGCCTGGCACCACGATGGTGTTCGGACGCGACATGAAGCTGTCGTGGACCATGGACAGCAGGTAGCGGAAGTCGATTCCTTTCGGGTTCGCGAAACGGATGATCAGGAAACTCTCGTCGGCCAGCGGGATGTCCTTTGCGATGAACGGATTGCTGGTATCCACGGTCGGCACGCGCTGGAAGTTGATGTGCGTGCGCGAGAACTGCGGGCAGATATAGTTCACGTAGTCAGGCATGCGCCTGAGGATCGTATCCACCACGGCCTCGGTCGAGTAGCCGCGCTTGGCCTTGTCGCGGTGCAGTTTCTGGATCCACTCGAGGTTGACGGTGGGTACCACGCCGACCAGAAGGTCGACGTGCCGCGCGACATCGTGCTCCGGCGTCTGCACGGCACCGTGCAGGCCCTCGTAGAACAGCAGGTCCGAGCCCTCGCCGATTTCCTTCCAGGGCGTGAAGGTGCCGGGCTGTGTCGCCATGCACGACCGCCTCCTGCTCGTCGTGCACGTAGACGCGCGAACGGCCAGTTCCCGACAGGCCATAGCTCCTGAACAGCTCCTCGAGGTCGCCGAACAGGTTTGACCCGGGTCCGAAGTGGCTGAAGTTGTCATTGCCTGCTGCGGCTGCCTCCGCCAGCTTGTCGCGCATGGCCTGGCGGTCGTAGCGATGGAAAGCGTCGCCTTCGACGATGGCAGCGTCGATTTTTTCACGACGGAAAATCCACTCGAATGTCGTCTTGACCGTGGTGGTCCCGGCGCCCGAGGAGCCGGTCACGGCGATGATCGGATGCTTGGCCGACATGTCTGTCCCTCCGGGCTCAGGTATTGATGAACAGCGATCGACCGCCGAACAGCGGTGACGTGTATGGCTGGTCCTCGCCGCTGTCGTACTCGGCATGGTAGGTCTCGATACGCTCGACCTCCTCGCGTGAACCGATGATCACCGGCACGCGCTGATGCAGGGCGGTGGGCTGTACGTCCATGATGCGGCCGCGGCCGGTGGATGCCAGTCCGCCGGCCTGCTCCACCAGCATGGACATCGGGTTCCCCTCATACATCAGCCGCAGGCGGCCCTCGCGGTGCGCCTCCTTCTGGTCGCGCGGGTACATGTAGACTCCGCCGCGCATCAGGATGCGGTGTACATCCGCGACCATGGACGCGACCCAACGAGTATTGAAGTCGCGGCCGCGCGGACCGTCGCGCCCCGCCTTGCACTCGTCGATGTAGCGGATCACCGGCGGCTCCCAGAAGCGGCGGTTGGCCGCGTTTATCGCGTACTCCGATGTGCTGTCGGGGATCCTCAGGTCACGCCTGGTCAGCACGTAGTTGCCGATCTCGCGGTCCAGCGTGAAGCTGTGCGTGCCGCTGCCGACCGTAAGCACCAGCTCCGTGCACGGGCCATAGATGGCATAGCCGGCGGCGATCTGGCGCGAGCCTGGCTGCAGCACCGCCTGCCCGCCTGTCGCGCTCTCGGGAATCTCCAGTACCGAGAAGATAGAACCGACCGCCACGTTGACGTCAAGGTTGCTGGAGCCGTCAAGCGGGTCGAACACCAGCGCCAGGCGTCCCCTGCCCGGCACCATCTTCACATGATCCATTTCCTCGGACGCGAGCGCGCCGACCAGTCCGCTCCACTCCGTGCCACGCACAAACAACTCGTCCGACAGGACATCGAGCTTCTTCTGCGCCTCGCCCTGCGCATTCTCGCTACCGGCAAGCTTCGACAGCCCGAGCAATGGGCCCTTACCGACGGCGGCCGAGATCGCCTTGGTGACTGCGGCGACGTCAACCAGCAGCGCCGCCAGGTCGCGCGCATTGGGCCCTTGCGGGATCTGCTCGATGGCGAACTTCGAAACCGTCGTGTAGCCGGGGTTCAACATGCCGCCTCCTTGGTGGAATCGTCGTCGCGTACGGCGTCGAATACCCGGCTGGCGCGGATGTCGGCTGCCTCGATCGTGGTCAGTGTCTCCGCGTCCACCCGCCCGGCCTCGATCAGCCGGCGCGCCTGCCGGAGGCGGGCGCGATCGAGCGCGTTGCGGATGGACCTCGCGTTGGCGAAGTTGGGCTGCCGGCGCCTGAGCTCGACATATTCGGCGAGCGCCTGCCTGGCGTCAGCTGAAAGCTGCAGGCCGAGTCCGCCGACCATGCGATCGGCGATCTGCAGCAGCTCCCCCTCGGAGTAGTCGGGAAAGTCGATATGGTGCGCCACCCGTGAGGCCAGGCCCGGGTTGCTCTCGAAGAACCGGTCGATACGCGACTTGTAGCCGGCGAAGATCACCACCAGGTCCTCGCGCTGGTTCTCCATCACCTGCATCAGGATCTCGATGGCCTCCTGGCCGTAGTCGCGCTCGTTCTCCGGGCGGTATAGGTAGTAGGCCTCGTCGATGAACAGCACGCCGCCCATGGCCTTCTTGAGGACTTCCTTGGTCTTGGGCGCCGTGTGGCCGATGTACTGGCCCACGAGGTCGTCCCGCGTGACCGCGACGAGGTGTCCCTTCCGCACGTGGCCGAGCCGGTGCAGGATCTCGGCCATGCGCATGGCGACCGTGGTCTTGCCGGTTCCGGGGTTACCGGTGAAGCTCATGTGCAGGGACAGCGGTGCGCCGCTCACGCCAAGCGCTGCGCGCGCCTTTTCGACCACCAGCAGCGAGGCGATCTCGCGGATGCGATTCTTGACCGGCTGGAGCCCGATCAGGTCGCGGTCGAGCTCGTCGAGCACGTCGGCGACCCTCGACTCCTCGAGCAGCGCCTTGAGGTCGACGGTGTCGCTCACGACCGGGCCCTGGTCACTGACGCCGTGTCTCGAGCCCGTATTGAACGTTGCGGCCCGGGCCTTCCGCGCGTGTCAGCTTGAAGTCGGGCTCGACCGCCGGCCGATTGACGATGAACGACAGACGCATGGTCTCGAAACCGAGTGTCGGGTCAAAGGCATTGACCTTGATGTAACGGTCACCGAACACCTTGCGGCACTCGGCCAGCTCGTACATCAACCCGGCGGCGTCCTTCAGGTCGAACATCGGCATGCCCCACATTTCCCAGTACACATTCCGCGGGTGGGCGTCGTCAGTGTGCTCGATTGACACTGCCCAGCCCTGCGAAAGTGCGTAGTCGACCTGCCTGGCGATCTGCTCGTCCGTCAGGTCGGGAAGAAAGGAAAAGGTGCCTTGCGTGACTCTCATGGGCATTCCTCAGGCAACGCTGACCGACGGGACGAAGTCCGAGGTGTCGGTCGAGGCATAGTTGAAGGTGACGTTCTTCCAGGTCGTAAGCGCCGCCTCGAGCGGCTTGCAGTCCCTGGCGGCGGCTGCAAGTATTTCCGGACCTTCGTTGGCGATGTCGCGGCCCTCGTTACGGGCCAGCACCATCGATTCCAGCGCGACGCGGTTGGCGATGGCGCCGGCCTGGACACCCATCGGATGGCCGATCGTGCCGCCACCGAACTGCAGCACCACGTCGTCGCCGAACAGGTCGAGCAACTGGTGCATCTGGCCCGCATGGATGCCGCCCGATGCGACCGGCATGACCTTGCGCAGCGCCGCCCAGTCCTGTTCGACGAACAGGCCACGTGGCAGGTCTTCGCGGGTCACGGCATCGCGACAGACGTTATAGAACCCCTGTACCTGCAGCGGGTCGCCCTCAAGCTTGCCGACGGCCGTGCCGCAGTGGAGATGGTCCACGCCGGCCAGACGCAGCCACTTGGCGATCACGCGGAAGGAAATGCCATGGTTCTTCTGGCGGGTGTAGGTGCCATGGCCGGCTCGGTGCATGTGCAGGATCATGTCGTTCTGGCGCGCCCACTCGGACATCGACTGTATTGCGGTCCAGCCTATGACCAGGTCCACCATGAGGATGCAGGAGCCCAGCTCGCGCGCGAACTCGGCGCGGCGGTACATTTCCTCCATCGTGCCCGCGGTGACGTTCAGGTAGTGGCCCTTCACCTCACCGCTTCCCGACTGCGCCTTGTTGACGGCCTCCATGCAGAACAGGAAGCGGTCGCGCCAGTGCATGAAGGGCTGCGAATTGATGTTCTCGTCATCCTTGGTGAAGTCGAGGCCGCCCGTCAGCGCCTCGTAGACCACCCGGCCATAGTTCTTGCCCGACAGCCCCAGCTTGGGCTTGATGGTGGCGCCCAGCAGCGGCCGGCCGTACTTGTCGAGCCGTTCCCGCTCCACGACGATGCCGGTTGGCGGTCCCTTGAAGGTCTTCACATAGGCAACCGGGAACCGCATGTCCTCCAGCCGCAGCGCCTTCAGCGGCTTGAAGCCGAAGACGTTGCCGATGATCGAGGCCGTGAGGTTCGCGATCGAACCTTCCTCGAACAGCGCCAGGTCATAGGCGATCCATGCGAAGTACTGGTCCGCTGCACCCGGCACCGGATCCACCCGATAGGCCTTGGCGCGGTAACTCTCGGCGGCCGTCAGGCGATCCGTCCACACCACTGTCCAGGTGGCGGTCGACGATTCTCCGGCCACCGCCGCGGCCGCTTCCTCCGGGTCCACGCCCTCCTGCGGAGTAATCCGGAAGATGGCCAGGAGGTCAGTCGCACGGGGCTCGTAGTCTGGAACCCAGTAGCCCATCTCCTTGTATTTCAGCACCCCGGCCCGGTACCGCTTTGCCGTGTTGCCTGAAGTGCGCTGTCCGGCAGCCGCCTGATCCTGGGCCTGCTTGGCCATGGTTTTCTCCGCTTGTAGCCGTACTACGTTTGTAGCCCCAGCTGGGACTGGCATCGACTGTACTGGACACATTCAGATAATATAAACTTAGTATTTGTTAG
Source organism: uncultured Gammaproteobacteria bacterium (assembly GCA_963715485.1). GTDB lineage: Bacteria > Pseudomonadota > Gammaproteobacteria > Steroidobacterales > Steroidobacteraceae > SG8-30. Next base: position 1,245,115 of record OY970244.1, on the reverse strand, counting down.
TCCTTCCTAAACTTTTACTTATGAAACCGACTCACCTGACCCTCAGGCAGCTGCAAATCCTCGAGGCGGTTCAAAACACGGGTTCGATGGCCGAGGCAGGCAGGACGCTGCACATGACTGGCCCTGGCGTTACCCAGCAGATCCAGCAACTCGAGAAAGTGCTCGGGGCTCCCGTGTACGACCGGCTCGGGAGACGCCTGAAGCTGACGGCCGCCGGGAGGCACGCTCTTGCAGCCGCCCACGACGTGCACGCACGGCTCGCGGCATTGGCCAGTGAGATGGACGCGCTCGCCAACCGCGACGAAGGCGTGCTGCATCTCGGCATCCTGGCGACCGGCACGCACATCCTGCCGCCGCTGCTGGCCGAATTCCGTCGACGCGCCCCGGGCATCGCGGTGCACATGGTCGTTTCCACGCGCGAGGAGCTCGCCTCGCACCTGCTCGAGGGAACCGTGGACCTGGCGCTCATGGGCCGTGTCCCCGGACGAGATGACGCGGCCGTCGCCGCCAACGCGGATCCGCTGGTGCGCGAGCCGCTGGCCGACAATCCGCACGTGATCATCGCCTGGGTCGGCCATCCGCTGGCCGGCGAGCGCGGCATAGCGCCGATCGAGCTACGCCACGAAACCTTCATCCAGCGCGAAGGCGGCTCCGGCACGCGCGCGATGCTGGATGACTTTCTGCGGATGCATCGCGTGTCGCCAAGGGAACGCCTGACGATGTTCGGCAACGAGATGGTCAAGCATGCGGTCATGTCCCGGCTCGGCATCAGCCTGACGTCGATGCACACGCTGGGGCTCGAACTGAGCAGCGGCGCATTGGTGCGCCTCGACGTCGAGTACACGCCGATCCTGCGCAAATGGTACGTGGTTCATCACGGCGATCGGTGGCTGCCGCCCGCGGCGACGGCGTTTCGCGACTATCTGCTCACTGACGGGGCAGCGCAGGTCCGTGCGTCGACCGAGGCGCTGCTGCGACAGCGCAGCTGAGATTCTGCAGCCCGCGCAGGCAACCGGCCCCGCTGCAGCCGCGGTCAGCCCGGCACCGGCACGAACACGCGCAGCAACAACAGGTTCGTCGGCACGAACACGAGCAGTACGAAACCTGCGAACAACAGCGCCACGTAGGCGACTGGCGACAAGCGAGCCTGTATCCGGGATAGTCCGTAGCTCCAGTTGATGTTGGCCTCGGCCGAACCGAACAGGCGGCTGGCAGGTAATACCAGCGCGGCAAGCAGGACCGCGCCCGGCAGGGCCACGGGCGCGGCAAAACCATACTCATGGAGCATCCAGATCAGCAGCAGCGGCAATGGCACGTGAAACAGGGACAGCAGCCGCAGGATGCGCGGCCGCTCCGCCTCGAACATGTACTCGGTCAGGCCGACCACGCGTCGCCCGGTCCCCAGACGCAGCAGGAAATCGACATTCCACAGCAGTTCGGGGCCCAGTACGGCGACAGCCAGGATGCTCGTGAGCGCCGCATCGTCGAACCATAGCGCCGGGACCGCGCCGATCAAGGCGATGTCCGAGAACCAGAGCAGGTTCCGCCAGCCATAGTGCTTGAGCCAGATGACGACGATAACGGCGACAAAGGCCGTGTAGGCGAGCTTGAACCAGAACGGGATCATGCTTCGGCTGCCTCGATTCGTCCCGCCGGTGGCCGCCACCCCGCAGCGGGTGATGACAGTCGGCCCGTGCACCGCGGAATGGGCCTAGAATATCCGCTTTTGTGGCCCCGCTCGTGTATCCATGGCCAGCAACCCACCCGACAAGCTCCAGCGCACGCTGTTCGACAAGATCTGGGAACAGCACGTCGTCACGGCGACGGCGGGCAAGGCTTCACTGATCGCGATCGACCGGGTCTTCCTGCACGAGCGCACCGGCTCGATCGCGCTCAAGAGCCTCAGGCAGGCGGGCCGTCAGGTCGTCGACCCCAGTCGGGTGTTCTGCACCATGGATCACATCGTCGACACGCTGCCAGGCCGCGGCGACGACACCTTGATGCCGGGCGGCCGGGCGTTCATAACGGAAACCCGGAAGGCCGCGTTCGAGTCAGGGATCCACCTGTTCGACGTGCGCGATCCTGACCAGGGAATCGTGCACGTGATATCGCCGGAGCTCGGCATCGCCCTGCCAGGCGCCACCATCGTCTGCCCCGACAGCCATACCTGCACCCAGGGGGCCCTGGGCGCGTTCGCCTGGGGCATCGGCTCCACCGAGGCCGAGCATGCGCTCGCCACCGGGACGCTGCGACTGGAACGGCCGAAAACCCTGCGCATCCGTATCGACGGTGCGCTCGCCGCGGGCGTGACCGCCAAGGACCTGAGCCTGGCGCTCATCAGCCGGCATGGCTCGGCCGGTGGCAACGGCTACGTGGTTGAATACGCCGGCAGTACCGTGCGCAGCATGGACATCGAGGCGCGACTGACGCTGTGCAACATGGCAACGGAATTTTCGGCCGTGTCGGCCATTATCGCACCGGATGACAGGACCTTTGCCTACCTGGAAGGCCGTCGTTATGCGCCGAAGGGCCCGTTATGGGAGCGGGCGGTGGCCGAGTGGCGAACACTGGCCTCGGATCACGCGGCGAGTTTCGATCACGAGATCGAGCTGGGCGTTTCGGAGCTGGCACCGATGGTCACCTGGGGCACGAGCCCGCAGCATGCGGTGCCCGTCGACTCGCGCGTTCCCGACCTCGAGGCCAGCGGCACCAGCCGCGAATCGTACGAGCGGGCGCTCGCCTATATGGGACTCGCCCCGGGCACCGCGCTGGACCAGTTGCCAATCGACGCAGCCTTCATCGGCTCCTGCACCAACGCCAGGATCTCGGATCTGCGCCGCGCCGCCGTAATCCTCGTGGGCCGCAAGGCTGCCCAGGGAGTCAGGGCGATCTGCGTACCGGGGTCCATGAGCGTCAAACGTCAGGCAGAGGCCGAGGGTCTCGACCGGATCTTCAAGGCGGCCGGTTTCGAATGGCGCGAGCCGGGCTGCTCGATGTGCTTCTTCGCGGGTGGCGAGAGCTTCGGGCGGCAGGAGCGCGTCATATCCTCCACCAACCGCAACTTCGAGAGCCGGCAGGGACCGGAGACGCGCACCCACATCGCCAGTCCGGAAACCGTTGCGGCCAGCGCAATAGCCGGTCGCATCGCCGATGTGCGCCGGCTGGCGTACTGAGTAACCGTCATGGAACCGTTCACCATGCTGACCGCCGTGGCCGCGCCGCTGATTCGCGCCAACGTGGACACCGATGCGATCATTCCCTCGCGCGAGATGAAGAGCGTCTCGAAGACGGGCCTGGCCGCGGGATTGTTCGCGGGCTGGCGATACACCGAGATCGGCGGGCGCGAACCGAATCCCGATTTCGTCCTCAACCAGCCCGACTATGCTGGCGCCCGGATCCTGCTCGGCGGCGAGAATTTCGGCTGCGGCTCGAGCCGCGAACACGCCGTCTGGGCGCTCGCCGAGTACGGCATGCGCGCCATCATCGCGCCCTCCTTCTCGCCGATCTTCTACGGTAATTGCGTCCGGAACGGCATCCTGCCGGTGCGCCTGCCGGCAGAGGACATTGCGGCGCTCGCCGAGGATGTCGCGAGGAACCCGGCGGCGCAGCCCGTTACAATCGACCTGCTGCAGCAGCGCGTCACCACCGCCGGCGGCAGCGTGTATCAGTTCGAGATCGGGACGGAGGCGCGCGAGATGCTGTTGGAGGGCCTCGACGCCATCGACCTGACGCTCAGGCAGGCGGACGCCATCAGGGCGTTTCGGGCGCGCGACCAGTGGGCGAGGCCCTGGATTTACATCGAGACAGCAGGCGGAGGAACCTGATGCCCATCGACATCCTGGTGAGCGAGGTCGGCCCACGGGACGGCCTGCAGAGCATCGACTCGATCATGCCGCTCGAGGCCAAGAAGTCCTGGATCAGCGCCGAAGCGGCCGCCGGCGTCAGGGAGATCGAGGTCGGCAGCTTCGTGCCGGCAAAGCTGCTGCCGCAGCTGGCCGACACGGCGGAGGTTGTCGCCCATGCCCGCACCCTTCCCGGCCTGACGGTCGCGGTGCTGGTGCCCAACTTGCGCGGCGCGCAGGCGGCCCTCGCAGCTGGCGCCCACAAGATCACCATCCCGCTCTCGGTGTCCGAGACCCATAGCCTGAAGAACGTACGCCGCACGCACGCGCAGATGCTCGAGGAGACCCGCGCCATCGCGGCGCTGATTCGCTCCGTGCCCGCCGCGAATCGTCCGAAGTTCGAGGGCGGGCTGTCCACCGCCTTCGGCTGCACGCTCGAGGGACCGGTCCCGGCCGACAGGGTGGTCGAGCTGGGCGTGGCGCTGATGGAGGCCGGTTGCGACGAAGTGGGGCTGTCGGATACGACCGGCTATGCCAATCCGGCACAGGTCAAGGACCTGGTCACGCGCGTGCGCGCCGCCGTCGGCGAGGGCGCCTTTGCAGGACTGCACCTGCACAACACCCGGGGCCTCGGCCTCGCCAACGTCCTGGCCGGTCTCGAGGTCGGCGTGACCACCTTCGACAGTTCGCTCGGGGGCCTCGGCGGCTGTCCTTTCGCGCCCGGCGCGTCGGGCAACATCGTCACCGAGGACCTGGTATTCCTGCTCGAGTCGATGGGGCTCAGGACCGGCATCGACCTGTCGCGCTTGCTGGCCGTACGGCGCATCGTCGCCGAGGCGGTTCCTGGCGAGGAACTTTACGGATTCACGCCGGACGCCGGGCTGCCGCTGGGATTCCAGCCGGCTACGCAGGAGGTGGACGCGGCATGAGCGGGAGCGGACAGGAATCGACGCTGCCGCTCGCCGGCATCAAGGTGGTGGAGTTCACCCACATGGTCATGGGGCCGGCGGTCGGCGCCATCCTTGCAGAACTCGGCGCCGAGGTCGTCAAGGTAGAGCCGGTCGGCGGAGACGCGACCCGCAAGCTGCTGGGTTCCGGGGCAGGCTACTTCGCCATGTACAACCGCAACAAGCAGAGCGTCTGCCTCGACCTGAAAAACCCGCGTGGCCTGGAAGTCGCCCGTAAGCTGGTCTCCAGCGCCGACGTGGTGGTCGAGAATTTCCGCAGCGGCGCCATGGACCGGCTCGGACTGGGTTATGAGGACCTGGCCCGCGATAATCCCCGGCTGATCTACTGCTCCGAGAAGGGTTTTCTGGCGGGACCTTACGAGCATCGCACGGCGCTCGATGAGGTCGCGCAGATGATGGGCGGGCTTGCCTACATGACCGGACCGCCGGGTCGCCCGCTCCGGGCCGGTACCTCGGTGATCGACGTCACCGGCGGCATGTTCGGCGTGATCGGCATCCTGGCCGCGCTCGAACAACGGCACCGTACCGGACACGGCCAGAAGGTCGGAAGCTCGCTCTTTGAAACGACCGTCTACCTGGTCGGCCAGCACATGGCGCAGAAGGCAGTGACCGGCGAGGCGGCGCGGCCAATGCCGGTGCGCATCTCGGCCTGGGCCATCTACGACGTGTTCGAGACCGCCGACGGCGAACAGGTCTTCGTGGGCATCGTCTCCGACTCGCTGTGGGAGAAGTTCTGCGCCGCTTTCGGACTTACGGAACTGGCCGCCAACCCCGGGTACAAGACCAACTCGAAGCGGGTGCTGGCCCGCGATACGCTCCTGCCCCAGGTCCGCGAGCTGTTCAAGGGCTACCCCAAGGCGGAGCTGGTCGGGAAGCTCGAACGCATCGGCCTGCCATTTGCGCCGATTGGCAGGCCCGAGGACCTGTTCGACGATCCCCACCTGCTCGCCAGCGGTGGCCTCGGCGAGGTGACCTTGCCCGACGGCCGGCGTACGCGGCTGCCGCTCCTGCCGGTGGAAATCGACGGCCGCCGGCCCACCCAGGGAGGCACCCTGCCCCGGCCCGGAGAGCACACCCTGGAGGTGCTGCGCGGGCTCGGGTACGTGGATGACGAAATCGACTTGTTGATCGCGCAGGACGCCGTCGGCGAGAGCGGCTGACGGGCCGGTAAACGACCCACAAAGCAACCCTTTCCGCAAGGGCGAGAGCCTGCGGATTTCCGTGATTTGCCCTGCGTCTGGACTTGGTACAAATCCCCGCAATATCGCTCAAGGACGAGCGGCCGGAGGGAACGTCCTGGCGTGGCGATGAACGAGTACACGATCTTTCTGCTCTACCTGCTCGCGATCCTCGGATTCGTGGGCTTCACGCTGTTCCTGAACCACGCCCTGGGACCCAAGCCGGTAGCGACCGCAATGAAGCTCGAGCCGTTCGAATGCGGCGCCACGCCAATCGACCGGGTCAACGTCAAGGCGGTCCCGATCAAGTACTACGGGATCGCCATCGTATTCATCCTTTTCGACCTGGAGACCGTATTCCTCTTCATCTGGGCGCTCGGCGCCCAGCCGCTTGATGGGCTCATGGTCCTGATATTCGGGATCTTCCTGGCACTGCTGGTGCTGATCCTGCTCTATGTCTGGAAGGCCAGGCTGATCGAAGACGTCACGGGATAACTCATCTTGAACGCCAACCTGAAACGGCCGGCCCCGGCGCTGGAGTACCTCACCACCAAGAAGGACGAGCTGATCGGCTGGGCGCGCAAGTTTTCGCTGTTCCCCTACCCGTTCGTCACCGCCTGCTGCGCCATGGAGTTCATGTCGGTCAGCTCGACGCTCTACGACACGGACCGTTTCGGTGCGGCGCTGCCGCGCTTCACGCCGCGACAATCCGACCTGCTGATGGTCGTCGGCACGGTCACCCACAAGCAGGCGCCGATCCTCAAGAAGGTCTACGAGCAGATGTGTGAGCCGAAATGGGTCATGGCCTTCGGCGTATGCGCAACCAGCGGCGGCTTCTACCAGAATTATGCGGCCCTGCCGGGCATCGACAAGATCATCCCGGTAGACATCTACGTGCCGGGTTGCCCGCCGCGCCCCGAGATGGTCATCGACGGCATCATGCGGCTGCAGGACAAGATCGCGGGCTCGAAGCACCCAATCGTCAACGACAAGTTCTGACCATGAACACGGCACTCCTGGAATCGCTGCGGGACGAGCTTGCCGGGGACGGTCGCGAAGCCTCGGTCGCGCACGGGCTGGTCGCGGTCGAGTTGGCGGCCGATGCGGTGCTGCCCACCGCAACCAGGCTGAAGACCGAGCATGCGTTCGACCTGCTGCTGGATGTCACCGCGGTCGACTGGCCGAAGCGCGAGCCTCGTTTCGACGTGGTCTGGCACTTCTACTCCACCCGGGATTTCGTGCGCATCCGCCTCAAGACCCGGGTTCCGGCCTCCGACCCGGTGGTCGATACGCTCATCAGCCTGTACGGCTCGGCGCACTTCATGGAACGCGAGTGCCACGACATGTACGGCATCCGCTTCCGCGGCAACGCGGACCTGCGTCCGATCCTGCTCTACGAAGGTTTCGAGGGCCACCCGCTGCGCAAGGACTACCCCAAGCGTCGCGAGCAGCCGCTTGTGCCCTACCGGAAGTGACGAGGAACCCTTGAGCACCGAGCTTCCCAACCCGATCCGCCCGGCCTTCACGGTACCGACCGACGACGGTCACGTGATCGTCAACATCGGGCCGTCGCATCCCGCCACCCACGGCACGATCCAGATCGTGGCTGAGCTCGACGGCGAGCGGGTCGTGCGCACCGACGTGCATTGCGGCTACCTCCATCGGGGCTTCGAGAAGGAGTGCGAGTCGCACACCTGGCATAACCTGATTCCGTACGTCGACCGGCTGAACTACTGCTCCGCATTGATCAACAACTTCGCCTATTGCGACACGGTCGAGACGCTGATGGGGATCGAGATCACGCCGCGCTGTCGCTACCTGCGCACGCTGCTGGCGGAGTACTCGCGCCTCGCCGACCACCTGACCTGCATCGCGGCGTCGCTGATGGAACTCGGCGCGATGACGGCGTTCCTGTACCTGGTCACCATCCGCGACTACATCTACGAGCACCTGGCCGACGTGACCGGCGCGCGGGTGACCTATTCCTACGGCCGCATCGGCGGACTGGCCAACGACCTGCCAACCGGCTGGCTGGAGCGGCTCGGGCAGATCCTGGAACAGTACGAGGATTTCGCCGGGCGCGTGCACGGCCTGATGGACCGCAACCGCATCTTCATTGACCGGATGCGCGACGTTGGCGTCCTGACCCCGGCGGACGCGGTCAACTGGGGCTACACCGGGCCCATCCTGCGGTCCACGGGCGTACCCCGCGACCTGCGCAAGGACACGCCGTACCTGGCTTACGCGGAGCTCGACTTCGAGGTGCCGGTGGGCATCAAGGGTGACAACTACGACCGGTACTTCGTGCGCATGCGGGAGATGGACGAGTCAGTACACATGATCCACCAGCTCATGGAGATGCTGCCGGACGGGCCGGTGACAGTGGACGACCGGCGTTGCGTCCTGCCCGAGAAGCAGCTCGTCTACACCGAGATCGAGTCGCTGATCAACCACTTCAAGCTGATCATCGACGGACCCCAGGTGCCCGCCGGTGAATGCTACGTCGCGCACGAGTCTGCCAATGGCGAGCTCGGCTTCTACATCGTCAGCGACGGCACGGGCACGCCCTGGAAACTGCACTGCCGCGCACCGAGCTTCGTGCACATGTGCGGTGTGCATCGCATGCTGGACGGCTACCAGCTGGCGGACATCGTTCCCACCTTCGGCTCGATCAACATGATCGGCGGGGAGTGCGACAGGTGAAGCACCTGATCCCCGAATTCGAGGCGCTGAAGACCCGCCTGCCGCCCGGCCTGGACTCGATACTGGTCCTGCCCTGCCTGCGGCGCATCCAGGACGACCGTGGCTACATTGCCGACGAGGACATCGACGGCCTGGTCGAGTACCTCGGCGTGCCGCGCATCCAGATCGAGGAAGTGCTGACCTTCTACACCATGCTGCGGCGGAAGCCGCTGGGTCGCTGGCATGTCCAGGTATGCCGCAACGTGTCCTGCTCGATGCGCGGCGCGGAGCCCCTCATCAAGCACCTCTCCAACAGGCTGGGCGTGAAGCCGGGCGAGACCACCGCGGACGGCCGCTTCACGCTATCGACGGTCGAATGCCTGGGTTCATGCGGCACCGCGCCGGTGGTGATGGTCAACGAGCGCTATCACGAGCTGCAGGACGCGCAGTCGCTGGACGCCCTGCTCGAGGAGCTGAAGTAGCCATGACCGGCCGCAAGATCCTCATGAACTTCGAGGTGACGCCCGACTCGCACACACTCGGGGCTTACCTCGGGCGCGGCGGCTACCAGACGATCGCCAAGGTCCTCCGGGAAATGAAGCCCGAGGACGTCACCAAGGAGATCGTCGCCTCCGGTATCCAGGGACGCGGCGGTGCCGCCTTCCCGGCCGGTCGCAAGTGGCAGGTCGTCGATCCGCACGACGGCCAGCCGCACTTCCTGATCGCCAATGCCGACGAAGGCGAGCCCGGCACCTTCAAGGACCGCTGGGTGCTGGAGCACTCGCCGCACACGCTGCTCGAGTCGATGCTGGTCGCCGCCTACGCGCTGGCGGCCCGCCATACCTTCGTCTACATCCGCGGCGAATTCGACCAGCCCTACACGCGCCTGGCGGCGGCAGTCGAGGAAGCCTATGCGGCCGGTTATTTCGGCGAGAACATCCTGGGCAGCGGCTTCTCCTGCGACGTGTACGTGTTCCGCGGCGCGGGCGCGTATGTCTGCGGCGAGGCCTCGTCGCTGCTGGCGTCCATCGAGGGCAGCCGTGGCTACCCGAGGAACCGGCCGCCACGCCTGACGGTGAAAGGCCTGTTCCAGCGACCGACCGTCGTCAACAACGTCGAGACGCTGTCGAACCTGGCGTGGATCATCGCCCACGGCGCCGAGGAATACCGCAAGGTCGGCACGCCCAAGAGCCCGGGCACGCGCCTGATCTCGATCTCCGGCCACATCCAGCGGCCCGGCGTCTACGAGGTCGAGATGGGCTATTCGTGGGCGAAATTCCTGCACGAGGACTGCGGCGGCGTGCTGCACGGCCGCAAGCTCAAGGCCTTGATACCCGGCGGCATCTCCTCGCAGGTGTTGACCGGCCACGGCGCCAAGGTGCTGACAGCCGACAGCGTGGACAGCCTGTTGCTCGACCACCAGGCGTTGTGGGACGTGGGTTCGTCGCTGGGTTCCGGCGGCATGATCGCCATCGCCGAGGGCACCTGCATGGTGCGCCTGCTGCAGGTCATGCTGCGCTTCTACCACCACGAATCCTGCGGCCAGTGCACGCCCTGCCGTGAGGGCATGGGATGGGCGCACCGGATCATCGACCGGATCGTTTCCGGCGAGGGCCGTCCGGAGGACATAGACCGGCTGCTGCACATCTCCAAGTTCAACGACGGCACCACCATCTGCGGACTCGGCGACGCCGCAGGCTACGCGACGATCGCCTTCATCGAGCATTTCCGCGACGAGTTCGAATACTTGATCGAGCACAAGCGCTCGAAGAACGACGGACGACTCGAGTGCCTGCCCGAGGTCGCCAATGCCTGAGATCTTCATCAACGGCCAGCCCTATCAGGCCGATTCCGACCAGACCGTGCTGCAAGTCGCGCTGGCCAACGGCATCTACGTGCCGTATTTCTGCTGGCACCCCCAGCTCTCGGTAGCGGGCAACTGCCGCATCTGCATGATCGAGGAAGAAGGCCGCGGCGTGGATATCGGCTGCAACATGCCGGTCAAGGCCGGCATGCGGGTGCTGACCGAGTCGGAGGAAGTGCGCTCTCATCGCAAGGCGATCCTGCAGTTCATCACGCTGAACCATCCGGTGGACTGCGGCATCTGCGACAAGGCCGGCGAGTGCGTACTGCAGGACTACCATTACGAGTACAACGGCTCGCCGTCCATGTCGGGCGATCCCAAGGTCCGTTCGACCAAGTTCTACGACCTCTCGGACCGCATCGTGCTCGACAACGAGCGCTGCATCCTGTGCTCCCGCTGTGTGCGTTTCACCCACGAAATCTCCAAGTCCCATGGCCTCGGAATCGAGCAGCGCGCCGACGTGTCGCTGGTCCGCCCGTCGACCGACGGCAGCTTCAAGGACGACCCGTATTCCGACAATGTCGTCGATATCTGCCCGGTGGGCGCGCTGCTGTCGCGCTCGTTCTTCTACAAGGCCCGGGTCTGGTACCTGACGAAGACTCCCTCGGTCTGCCCTGGCTGCGAACGCGGCTGCCGCATCGACATCTGGCACCGCAAGCCGGAGTGGCAGGTCCAGTCCCTGGACACCGCTGAGAACACGGCGATCGCCCGTATCACGCCGCATGAGAACAGCGAGGTCAACGGTCCCTGGATCTGCAACAAGGGACGCGACCTCGCCAGGATCTTCGAGCGCAGGCGCGCCGACGAGCCGATGCTCAAGGGCAAGCCGGCCTCCGTTGCCGAGGCGGCCACCGAGGCACGGCGACTGATCAAGGCCGCGGCACGCCCCGTGGCACTGGTCTCCAGCTGGGGCTCGAACGAGGAGCTCGAGGCTTTCCGGGCGAGCCTGGGGTCGACTTTCACAGCGCTGGTGAAACCGGATCACCTGCCCGAGGCAAGCGAGGTTCTCGAGGACGACCTGCTGATTCGCCCCGACAAGAACCCAAACACCGGCAAGGCACGCGAGCTCTTCGGCACGGCGCCCGCGGTGATCCCGGCCGAGGCCGACCTGGTGCTGGTCTGGGGAGAGGGCTGCGACTTCTCGAAGATTCCGGCCGGCGCCAGGATCATCCTGCTGGGGTCGTGGCTCGCGCCGGAGAACGGCCACGCCGACGTCTTCATCCCGGTCAGCATCCAGACCGAGCGCAGCGGGCACTACACCAACTGCCAGGGTGTAGTGAGCGGCTTTGAGGCCTGCTTCCCCAAGGCGCCGGGCGTGACCGATGCCGAAGCGCTGTTCGCGCAACTGGCCGGAGCCGCGCCATGATGCAGGACCTCGTCATCCGCGGCATCTACATCGCCTATGCGATTGGCATGCTGATGACCTTCGGCCTGATCCTCACCTGGGTGGAGCGCAAGCAGGCAGCGGTGATGTCAGACCGCATCGGCGCCAACCGCGCCTACCTGCGTATTCCCTTCACACAGATCAAGCTGGTCTGGTGGGGCCTGTTCCATGGCCTTGCCGACGGCATGAAGATGCTGCTGAAGGAGGATTTCCGGCCGGTTTCCTACGACCGCGTCGCCTACGCGCTCGGCCCCTGGGTAGTCTTCTCGCCGGTCTTGCTGGTGTTCGCGGTCATCCCCTTCGGCGGAACGCTGGTGCCGGCCGTCCTGTTCGACGGTTCACCGGCGATCGTCGAGTGGTTCGGTGACCGCAGCTATCCGATGCAGATCGCGAGCCTCGATGCCGGCCTGCTGGTCGTGTTTGCCTTTAGCGGCATCACCGTAATAGGCAGCATGCTGGCCGGCTGGTCGTCCAACAACAAGTTCTCCATGCTCGGCGCGATCCGCTCCGCCTCGCAGATGATCTCCTACGAAGTGGTAATGGGCCTGACGGTCATCGGGCTCATCCTCATCTACGGCACCGTGGACCTCGGCAGCATCGTCGAGCAGCAGTCCGGTGTGCTGCTGGGCTTCCTGCCCGCCTGGGGCATCTTCTACCAGCCCTTCGCCGCAATACTGTTCATGACCGCCGCGCAGGCAGAGAACCGTCGCATTCCCTTCGACCTCCCGGAAGCCGAGTCGGAACTGATCGCCGGCTACTTCACCGAATACAGCGCCATGAAGATGGGGCTGTTCATGTTTGCCGAATTCATCGAGATCGCGATCATCGCGGCACTGTTCACCACGCTGTTCCTCGGTGGCTACAACCTGCCATTCATGTCCGACGCCGGCTTCACGCTGCCGGGCGGCCACTTCATCGCCTTGAGCCACGGTGCGGTCGTACTGACACAGTTGCTGGTGTTCCTGGTCAAGGTATTCCTCCTCTGCAGTTTCCAGATCCTGGTCCGCTGGTCGCTGCCTCGCTTCCGCTACGACCAGCTGCTGCGGTTCGCCTGGAAATTCCTGCTGCCGCTGGCGCTCGCCAACCTGGTGGTCACGGTAGTTGCCGTGTGGGCGATCCGGGGAGCAGGCGCATGAGCCGCAAGCCCTACCAGCGCCGGGTTTACTGGAACGAATCCACCATGAGCTGGTGGGAGCGGTTCTACCTGCTCGAGATCCTGCGCGGCCTGTCGATCACCGGCGGCGTGTTCCTGCGCAACATGGGGCGCTGGATCACCGGCCGGAAAGGCGCGTTGACCACCTATTATCCCGAGCAGACCCGCAGCGACTACGCGACCCACAACCGCGGCAAGCACATCCTCACGCAACGGCCCGACGGCCGGCCGCAGTGCATCGCCTGCAACATGTGCGCAACCGTGTGCCCGGCCCAGTGCATCGAGATCGAAGCTGCCTTCGATCCGGACGACCCGGCGCATCCCAAGCACCCGTCGCGCTTCGAGATCGACTACTCGCGCTGCGTCTTCTGCGGCTTCTGCGTCGAGGCCTGCCCGGAGGACGCCATTCGCATGGTGAAGGAAGTTCCCGACCTGCCGAGCGGCGACCGCGACGACATGTGGTTCAGGCGCGATGACCTGCTCGGCTGGATGCCACGCAGCGACGTCGCCAAGTCCTACCCCCCGAAGCCGGACGCGACCGACGGAGGGAAGCCATGATGGAGCAGGCCCTGTTGTGGTTCTTCGCGCTCGCGGCCCTGGCAGGGGGCGTAATGATGCTGGTGCTGCGCCACCCCATGCGCGTGGCGCTCGCGCTCATCTCGACCATGCTGTCGCTGGCGGGCATCTACGCCATGCTCGGCGTGCACGTGATCGCCGTGTTCCAGGTGTTGATCTACGTCGGCGCGGTCATGGTGTTCATGGTCTACGCCATCATGCTGCTCGACGTTCGCGACCCGTCGTTCACGCGGCGCTACTCGGCCTACCTGCTGCCGGGCCTGGCGGGGCTCGCAGTGCTGGCCTTCACCTTCGTCCGCGCGATTCGCGGCTCGCTCCCGGCTGTCGAGGCCCAGGCGGCGGGCGGGAATTTCAATGTCCAGCAGTTCTCGGTCGCCTTCCTGAACGACTACTGGCTCTATTTCGAGCTGACCTCGGTGCTGCTGCTGGCGGCCGTGGTGGCGGCGATAGCGATCCTGAAGGCGCGGCGGGGGAACAATGGATAGCACCCAGCTGCTGCTCGTCCTGTCTACCGCGCTGTTTGCGCTCGGCCTGACCGGCGTGATCGTGCGTCGCAACCTGCTGGTCATGCTCATGTGCATGGAGCTGATGCTCAACGGCGTGATCCTGAGCCTGGTGACCCTGTCCCAGCAGGCGGCATCAACGACGGGTGCGGTGCTGGTGTTCCTGGTCTTCGTCGTGGCCGCGGCGGAAATCGCCATTGCCGTGCCGATCGTGCTGCTGCTGGCGCGCCGCAAGCACACGCTTGACGCCGACGCCTTCACGGACCTGAGGGGGTAGCAAGAGGTGGCCCATTTGCTGACCCTGATCGTCATCCTGCCGCTGCTCGGCTTCCTGCTGAACGGGCTCCTTGGCAACCGTCTCGGCAAGGCGTTCGTAAGCGCCGTTGGTTGCGGGCTGCCCATCCTGGCCTTCGCGGCCGCCGTGACCGCGTTCCAGTCGCTGCAGGCCGGCGGGGCGCCACTGCTCGACATCGCGTTCCGCTGGGCCCTGATCGGCGACTACGCATTCGAGATCACCTTCTATCTCGACCGGCTGAGCGCGGTGATGACGCTGATCGTCACTGGCGTCGGGTCGCTGATCCACGTGTATTCGACCGGTTACATGAAGGATGACGCCAGCTACGCGCGTTACTTCGCCTACCTCAACCTGTTCCTGTTCTTCATGCTGCTGCTGGTCCTGGGCCGCTCGCTGCTGGTGTTGTTCGTTGGCTGGGAGGGCGTCGGGCTCGCTTCCTACCTGCTGATCGGCTTCTGGTTCGAGGATCCGGAGAAGGCTCGCGCCGGCAAGAAGGCGTTCATTACCAACCGCATCGGTGACGCCGGATTCCTGCTGGGGATGTTCGTCATTTACTCCACGCTGGGCACGCTGGAGATGGATCGCATCAACGCTGCCTTCATGGCTCCCGAGTTGCCGGCGGTCTCGGCGAGCCTGATCGGCGATCTTGCTGTTCATCGGCGCGACCGGCAAGTCAGCACAGATCCCGCTGCACGTCTGGTTGCCCGATGCGATGGCCGGCCCGACGCCGGTATCGGCGCTGATACACGCCGCGACCATGGTCACCGCCGGCGTCTACCTCGTGGCCCGCCTGTCGGGCGTCTACCTCCATGCGCCGGAGGCCTCGGAGGTGATCGCGGTCATCGGCGTGCTGACGGCCTTCTTCGCGGCCACCATCGCAGTGGTACAGACCGACATCAAGAAGGTCCTGGCCTATTCGACCATTTCGCAGCTCGGCTTCATGTTCCTGGCACTCGGCGTCGGCGCCTACGGCGTGGCCGTCTTCCACCTCTACACCCACGCCTTCTTCAAGGCCTGCCTGTTCCTGGGAGCCGGCAGCGTGATTCACGCCATGGGTGGCGAGCAGGACGTGCGCAAGATGGGCGGGCTTGCCAGGAAGATACCGTGGACATTCGGCACCTTCGCCGTCGCCACCGCGGCGATCGCGGGACTGCCGCCACTGGCCGGGTTCTTCTCCAAGGACGAGATCCTCTGGTTCGCCTACGCGAGCGAAGCCGGCGGGTCACCCTGGCTCTGGGCGCTTGCAAGCTTCACCGCGCTGCTGACCGCGTTCTACATGTTCCGCCTGCTGTGGCTGACGTTCTTTGGCCAGCCCCGCATGGACGAGCACACTGCCCAGCACGTTCACGAGTCACCGCCATCGATGACCGGCGTCCTGGTCGTCCTGGCGATTCTCTCGGCTGCAGGAGGATTCCTGTCCATCCCGCACTTCCTGGAGGCCCAGCTGCCGCTGCCGGCCGTTGACGAGCACCTGCATCACCTCGAGACGCCGCTCATCGTCACCTCGGTCGTGATCGCGCTCGTCGGCCTGGCCGGAGCCGCGTTCTTCTTCGGGGGCGATGCCTCACGCGCAGCCAGGCTGCGCGAGCGCTTCCCGGGACTGCACCGCCTGCTGTCGGGCAAGTACTACGTGGACGAGCTCTACCAGGCCGTGATCGGCCGGCCGCTGGTGTGGATCTCGGACCGGATATTCCTGCGCCTCGGTGACCGCGCAGTCATCGACGGTACGCTGCACGGCCTGACGGGACTGGCCCGTTTCACCGCCGGACTGCTTGGACGGGTGCAGACCGGCAGCCTGCACCTGTACGCCTGGCTGGTGCTGGCCGGCATCTTTGCCTGCCTGGCATGGAGTTGGGGCCATGTCTGAGGCCGTCATGCTGAATTGGGTGTTGTTCCTGCCGGTGCTCGGGATCGGCTTGCTGCGTGGTCACCCCCAGGTCGCGCCACGACATGCTGCGCGGCATCTCCTTCACGGTCATGGCGCTGCAGTTCCTGCTGACGCTGTGGCTGTACCTGCAGTTCGACGCCGATACGGCCGGCCTGCAGTTCGAGACCCGCCTGCCCTGGATCGCCGACTGGGGCGTCTACTACCACGTCGGCCTCGACGGGCTGAACCTGCTGCTGGTGCTGCTGACGGCCTTCCTCGGGCCGCTGGTCGTGGCCGGCGCGTTCAGTGCCATCCAGAAGGACGTCAAGCTTTTCTATGCGATGGTGTTCTTCATCCAGTTCGCGATGCTCGGCACCTTCATCGCGCAGGACCTGTTCCTGTTCTACGTGTTCTGGGAGACGATGCTGATCCCGATGTTCCTGATCATCGGCATCTGGGGCGGCGAGCGGCGCATCTACGCGACCCTCAAGTTCGTCCTGTACACGGCCTTCGGCAGCATCCTGATGCTGGCCGCAGTCATCTACCTCGTCTACTCGCTGAAGACGCAGACTGGCATCTCCTCCTTCGCCTTCGCGGACCTGTACGGCACGCGGCTGCCGCTCAACGCGCAGGTGCTGCTGTTCGGCGCCTTTGCGCTGTCCTTCGCCATCAAGGTGCCGGTCGTACCGCTGCATACCTGGCTGCCGGACGCGCACGTCGAGGCACCGACGGCCGGCTCGGTCATCCTCGCCGGCGTGCTGCTGAAGATGGGGACCTACGGTTTCATCAAGCTCGGTTTCCCGCTGTTCCCGGACGCGACGGCCGTGTACACGCCGGCGGTCATGGTGCTGGCGGTGGTGAGCATCATCTACGGCGCCTGCCTGGCGCTGGTGCAGGACGACATCAAGAAGATCATCGCCTACTCCTCGATCAGCCACCTCGGCTACGTCATGCTGGGCCTTGCCAGCCTGGACCTGCTCGGCATCCAGGGCGCGATCATCCAGATGGTCAGCCACGGCCTGACCGCCGGCGGGCTGTTCCTCATGGTCGGCATGATCTACGAGCGCTGCCACAGCCGTGACCTGGCAGCCTATGGCGGGCTCGCCAAGTTGCTGCCGGTCTACTCCGTGTTCTTCATGATCCTGACCCTGGCGGCCGTCGGCCTGCCGACCACCAGCGGCTTCACCGGCGAATTCCTGGTGCTGATGGGTGCCTTCAACGCCGCCTGGCCGCTATACGAGGCGGGCATCACCTGGCCGCTGGTGCTGGCCTGCACGGCAGTCCTCGGCGTCGTGCTCGGGGCGCTTTACATGCTGCGCCTCGCCCAGCAGTTCCTGTTTGGCGAGAGCCGCGCGCCCCACCAGCCGCTGGTCGACCTCAACCTGCGCGAGAAGCTGATCCTTGCCGCCATCGTGGCCGCGGTCTTCGCGCTCGGCCTGTTCCCTGATTCGTTCATGCACAAGACCGAGCTCGCGGCGCGCGAGTACCAGCAGCTGGTGGCCGCTCAGCCTGCCGAGGCGTGGGTCATGAACCAGCCGGCCAGCGGGAAGTCGCCATGAACACAGAAACCGTGCTGACCGCGATGCTGCCGGAGCACCTGCTGCTGCTCGGCATCCTGCTGCTGCTGGTGCTCGAGATCGGCTCGCGACGCGAGCGAGACCTGCTGCCGGTCACGCTGTTGGTCGTGTTTGCGGCGGCATTCGCCGCAGCGCGCCTGTACCTGGGCGACTATGCCGGCGCGCCTTTCCCGGGGCAGTTCTCGGTCGACCCGGCTGCCGCGCTGGCCAAGGCGGTCGTGCTCGGCCTGTCCATCCCCGTGGTGCTGATTGCCGGGGGTGAGTTCTCCGGGCCGCGTTTCTCGATCCTGCTGCTGTCCTCGCTCTATGGCGCCTGCCTGCTGTTCTCGTCCGACAGCTTCCTGACCCTGTTCCTGGGCATCGAGCTGATGTCGCTGCCGGTCTACGCGCTCGTACTGCTGGCGATGGGCCGGCCGGAAAGTGTCGAGGGCGCGCTCAAGTACCTGGTCCTGGGCGGCGCGGGCACCGCGACGCTGCTGCTCGGCATTTCCTTCACCTTTGGTGCGACCGGTTCGTTCGAGCTCGCTGCCTTCGCCGAAGCGGTCGCCTCCGGCGACACCCTGGCCCGTGCCGCGGTCGTGCTGGTGCTGCTTGCCTTCTACCTGAAGGCCGCGGTGGTACCCTTCCATGGCTGGGCACCCGACGCCTACGAGGCGGCCAGCGTTCCCGTGACGGCGTACATGGCGACCGTCATCAAGGCAGCCGTGCTACTGGCGGCGGTCCGGTTGTTCGTCGGGGTGACGGTGCCGGCGTCGCTGGTCGGGCTGATCGCGGCGCTGCCGCTGGTGTCCATGGTCTGGGGCAATCTGACAGCGATGCGGCAGGAAAGCTTCCGTCGCATGATCGCCTATTCCTCGATCGCCCATGCCGGCTACCTGTTCTTTGCCTTCCTGGGGGCGGAGCCGGGGCGCTACGAGGCCGTGATCTTCTACCTGATCGCCTACGGACTGATGAACCTGCTCGCCTTCGTCTGCCTGCCGACCGGCGACGATGCGACCCGTGACCGGCTGGACAACCTCAAGGGCTTGTTCCACCGCAGTCCCTACGCGGCCCTGCTGATCGCCGCCGCGATGCTGTCGCTGGCAGGCATTCCGCCGTTCCCCGGGTTCGTGGCCAAGTTCCTGATCTTCCGCAACGTCATCGACGCGGGCTACACCGGCTGGGCCGTGGCCGGCCTGATCGGCAGCTACCTCGGAATCTACTTCTACCTGCGCGTGATCCAGTACATGTTCATGAGCGCAGGCGAACAGGCCGCCGAAGCGCCGCCGCGCGCAATGGTGTTCGCTGCCAGCCTCTGCTGCCTGTTGCCAGTCGTCCTGCTTACGGTATTTCCGGGCTGGCTGATCGACCGTCTCTGATCATCGCCCGGCTCATCCGGCGAGCAACTCCCTCACGGCCCCGACAAGCCCCGCGACGATCAGGATCGTCGACGGTACCAGGCTCATGGAAAAGCCGGGGCCGCGTTTGGCCGGGTCCGCGACGTAGGCGCGAAAGTACACCACTCGCCCGATCAGGTAGACGGCGCCAAGCAGGACGATCCACTGGTCGTCGAGGTGCCCGGCGGCAAGCCATAGCCCCGGCACGAACAGCACCAGGACCTCCAGCGTATTCATCTGCACGCGGTAGTAGCGCTCGAACATCTCGTTGCCGCTCACGGCCGGCGCCTTGATCCCGTAGGTTCCCCGCGCCTTGCCGACCAATGCGGCAAACACGGCAAACTGTATCAACGCCAGCGCCGTCATGATTTCCACCCAGGCCATTGCACCCACCTCCCAATACAGATCCTGAACGTCGCGCGATTCTGCCACTGGCGCCGGGTCGGCATGCGGCAATTGGCTGCCTGTCAGACGACCAGGGGCATCAGTCCGGCTGGCCCGCCTGGACGCGGAGCTTCGCTGCGATGAAGGTGGAGTGGGACACGTGGATGAGATCCGCCACCTTGCGGATGACGTGTTCCTCGTAACGATGCAGGACGTCGTCAGAATAGGCGACTCGCCACAGCTCCTCGATCAGCCGGGCTTTCTGTCCCGCAGTGAATGAAGCGTTGATCTGCGAGGTGAACTGGTACAGGTCGTGAGCCTCGCTGGCCTCCGCCTCCGCCAGCTCGATGAGCTGCCGGGATTCCGACTCATCGAGACCGAACTTCCGGCGCGCGGCTGACAGCACCGCCTCGCGCTCGGCCTCAGAAAATTCGCTGTCCGAGCGGACGACCTCGACCAGTAACGCCGCCGCCGCCAGGCGGCCGCGTTGCGCGGCGGCTTCCGGACCCTCGTCGGCGCCGGGAGCCATGTGCCTGCGAAAGAAGGACTTTATCGAGTCAAGCATGCCTTGTTGTACCGTTTCACCGCCCGGTATTGGGGCGGGTAAAGGGTGCCATACCTAGGCTCGCGTTTCCTTCATTTCCCGGCGCACCAGCGCCGGCATACAATGTGGGTAGCGCCTTCCGGCGCCGGATTCAAGATCCGCTACTGCTATCCGCCAGGGGAACACGTAATGAACATGCATCTTTCCGGCAATCTGGGCCGTTTTGCCGCCGTTTCGGCCGGTCTCGCACTGGCTCTTGCCGGCTGCCAGGGCAAGAAGGAGGCCGAGGCGCCGCCGGCCGCTCCCACCCTCGAGGGTCAGGTCGACATCGTCGCCTGGCCGGGCTACATCGAGCGCGGTGAGACCGACGCCGGCTACGATTGGGTGACCGGCTTCGAGGCCAAGACCGGATGCAAGGTCAATGTAAAGACCGCCGGCACCTCCGACGAGATGGTCTCGCTGATGACCCAGGGCGGCTACGACCTGGTGACGGCCTCCGGTGACGCCTCCATCCGCCTGATCCGCGGCAACACCGTCCAGCCCGTCGACGTCAACCGCGTTCCCAGCTACGCGACGGTCGACCCGCGCCTGCAGGAGGCCACGTGGCATTACGTCGACGGCAAGCACTACGGCGTCCCCTACCAGTGGGGCCCGAACGTGCTGATGTACAACACCACGGCCTTCAAGGAAGCGCCGACGTCCTGGTCGGTCGTATTCGAGCCGGCGAAGCTGTCTGACGGCAAGCCGAACAAGGGCCGCATCCAGGCCTATGACGGCGCCATCTACATTGCAGACGCCGCCGTCTACCTCAAGGCCAAGAACCCTGAGCTCGGCATCACCGACCCCTACGCCCTGAGCGAGGCGCAGTACGCCGCGGTCCTCGACGTCCTGCGCCAGCAGCATCCGCTGGTGCATCGCTACTGGCATGACGCCAACGTGCAGGTCCAGGATTTCACCAACGAGGGCGTCGTTGCCTCCGGATCCTGGCCCTTCCAGGTCAACACCCTGGCCGCCAATGGCCAGCCCGTCGCCAGCGTCGTGCCGTCCGAGGGTGCCACCGGCTGGGCGGACACCACGATGATGAGCGCCAACGCCGCCCACCCGAACTGCGCGTACGAGTGGCTGGAATGGTCCATCAGCCCGAAGGTGCAGGGCGACGTCGCAGCATGGTTCGGTTCGAACCCGGCCGTGCCCGCGGCCTGCACTGGCAACGAACTGCTCGGTCCCGAGGGCTGCAAGACCAACGGCTTCGAGAACTTCGAGCAGATCTGGTTCTGGCGGACGCCGGAAGCGGCCTGCGCCGGCGGCGAGTGCGTGCCCTACAGCCGCTGGAGCACGGACTACGTGGCGATCATGGGCGGCCGCTGATCCGCGTCCCGCCGCTACTGGAACCAGGGCGGGGCGCTCCCGGAAGCGCCCCGCCCGCTCGATGACCGCCGCCGTTGAACTGGTCGATGTCAGCCGGACTTTCGGGCCGGTGGTGGCGCTCGACGGCGTCTCGCTCGAGGTCTCACAGGGCGAGTTCTTCGCACTGCTGGGACCCTCGGGTTCCGGCAAGACGACCTGCCTGAGGCTGGTCGCCGGATTCGACCGGCCAACCCGCGGCAAGGTGCTCCTCGATGGCGAGGACGTCACCGCGGTGCCGCCCTTCGATCGCAGCGTCAACACGGTGTTCCAGGACTACGCGCTGTTTCCGCACATGACGGTCGTGGACAACGTTGCCTACGGCCCGAAGGTGCGCGGTGTCGCGGCGGCGGCACGCCGCAAGCAGGCGCTGGAGGTACTCGAACTCGTCCGCCTGGAGGCACTGGCCGGTCGCTCCCCGGCGCAGCTCTCCGGCGGCCAGAAGCAACGCGTCGCGCTGGCCCGGGCGCTGGTCAACCACCCCAAGGTACTGCTGCTCGACGAACCGCTGGGAGCGCTCGACCTGCGCCTGCGCGAGGAAATGCAGACCGAACTGAAGTCGCTGCAACAGCGCCTGGGCATCACGTTCCTCTACGTGACCCACGACCAGGGCGAGGCGCTCAGCATGGCCGACCGCATCGCGGTGTTCCGCGAAGGGCGTATCGAGCAGCTCGACACGCCACGCGGTCTCTACATCCGCCCGCGGACTGCGTTCGTGGCGCGATTCGTCGGCAGCGCCAATGTCGTGGAGGCCGACGTCGCGGCACGCCTGACCGGGTCCGGGCGCGCCTTCGCGGTCCGGCCCGAGCTCATCGAGGTGCTGTCGATCGACTCGACCGCGCCGGTCGGCGCGGTCAGCTGCGAAGGCGTGCTGGAAGACGTGCAGTACCACGGCGCCACCAGCCGCTGGCACGTACGGCTCGACGGCGGCCCATCGCTGACGGCCGCCCGGCCGGAAGCCGACATGCACGATAGTGGCCTGAGGCCGGGCTCCCGCGTCCGCCTGGCATGGTCGCCGGACAGCCTGGTGCTGCTCGCGGACGGCTGATCCATGACGCGGTCCATCTCGGCATTCTTGTACGGCAGGCGGGGCTTCTACCTGTCGCTGCTGCTGTTGCCGCCGCTCCTGTGGCTGGGCGTGGTGTACCTGGGATCGCTGTTCGCCCTGTTGATGCAGAGTTTCTATGCGATCGACGAATTCACGGCGCGCATCATCCCGGAATTCACGCTCGCAACCTATCGCCAGCTGGTCAGCCACCCGGCCAATGTAGACATCATCCTGCGCACGCTCGGCATGGCCGTGGCAGTGACGCTGGCGGCCGCGGTCATTGCCTTTCCTGTCGCCAATTACATGGCCCGCTATGCCGGACCGCGAATGAAGGCATTCTTCTACGTCGGCGTGATGACGCCGATGTGGACCAGCTACCTCGTCAAGGTATACGCCTGGCGCCTGGTGCTGGCCAAGCAGGGCGTCCTGTCCTGGTTCGTGGACCAGTTCGGGCTGACACCGGCCCTGGAGCAGGCGCTGGCCACCCCGGTCGTCGGCGGACCCTCGCTGGCGTCGTCCTACCTCGGCATGTTCATCGTCTTCGTCTACATGTGGCTGCCATTCATGATCCTGCCGCTGGCCGCCGCGCTGGAGCGGGTGCCCGCCTCGTTGCTGCAGGCGTCCGCCGACCTCGGGGCCCGCCCCGGCCAGACCTTCCGGCAGATCGTGCTGCCGCTGGCCCTGCCGGGGCTCGCCGCCGGATCGGTGTTCACCTTCTCACTCACACTCGGCGACTACATCATTCCCAGCGTGGTCGGGGCGCCGGGTTACTTCATCGGCATGATGGTGTACCAGCAGCAGGGAACCGCCGGAAACATCCCGCTGGCAGCGGCCTTCTCGGTCGTGCCAATCCTGCTCATCGGCGCCTACCTCACGCTGGCCAGGCGGCTCGGGGCCTTCGATGCGCTCTGATCGCGACTGGAACCGCGCCTCGCTGGGACAAAGGCTCGCCGCCTTCGCCGGCCTCGCCTTCCTGCACCTGCCGGTCTGGGTGATCGTCCTCTATGCATTCACGACCGAGGACCGCACCTACCAGTTTCCACCGCCCGGACTGACCCTGCACTGGTTCGAGGTGGCCTTCGCGCGCGAGGACATGTGGGCCGCGCTGCGGCTGTCGCTCTCGGTCGCGGCCATGGCCACCGCCATGGCGCTGGTCCTCGGCACCCTGGCGGCGTTCGCGCTGGCCCGCAGCCGGTTCAGGGGACGCGAGGCCATCACCCTGCTGTTCGTCCTGCCCATCGCACTGCCCGGCATCATCACCGGCATCGCCCTGCTGTCGGCATTCAAGCTCGCGGACTTCCAGCTCGGCTTCTGGACCATCGTCACCGGTCACGCCACGTTCTGCATCGTCATCGTGCACAACAATGTCATCGCGCGCCTGCGCCGCCTGCCGCAGAGCTGGATCGAGGCGTCCATGGACCTCGGTGCCGACGGCACCCAGACGTTCCGCTACGTGCTGCTGCCACAGATCGCCACCGCGCTGCTCGCCGGCGGCATGCTGGCCTTTGCGCTTTCCTTCGACGAGATCATCGTCACGCTGTTCACCGCGGGGCATGAACGGACCCTGCCGATCTGGTTCTTCAACGAGCTGTTCCGGCCGCGCGAGCGGCCGATCACCAACGTTGTCGCCGTGACTGTCGTGCTGGTCACGTTGATTCCAATCCTGCTGGCCTATTGGCTGACGCGCCAGGGCGAGCCGGACGGCCCCAAGTGAAACCTCGCACCGGAGTGATGCCATGCAGAAGAAATTACTGATCAACGGCCGCCTCGTCGCCGGCCAGGGACAGGTGGAGGAGATCCTCGACCCGGCTACGGCCAGGGTGATTGCCCGGGTGGCCGAAGCCTCCACCGGGCAGGTCGATACGGCGGTGCGGGCGGCCGAGTCGGCCTTTGCCGGCTGGTCACAAACCCCGCCGAAGGATCGCGCCACCCTGTTGCTGAAGCTTGCCGACCGGATCGAGGCGGACGGCGCCGGCTTTGCCCGCATCGAGTCGCTGAATTGCGGCAAACCGCTGGCCGCAGCCCTGAACGACGAGATACCGGCGGTCGCCGACGTGTTCCGGTTCTTCGCGGGTGCCGCACGCACGATGCACGGCGCGGTCGCCGGTGAGTACCTCGCCGGCTTCACCAGCATGATTCGCCGCGACCCCATCGGCGTGGTCGCCTCGATCGCCCCGTGGAACTACCCGTTGATGATGGCGGCCTGGAAGCTCGCGCCGGCGCTGGCTGCGGGTAACACCGTAGTGCTCAAGCCCTCCGAACAGACGCCGCTGACGGCGCTGAAGCTTGCCGAACTGCTGGCCGAGTTGTTCCCGCCCGGCGTGGTCAACGTGATCGCTGGTCGCGGCGAGACCGTCGGCGCACCACTCGTCGGTCATCCGCGAGTGCGCATGGTTTCGCTGACCGGCGACGTGACGACCGGCGAGAAGATCCTGAAGGCCGCCTCGAAGGGCATCAAGCGAACCCATCTCGAGCTCGGCGGCAAGGCGCCGGTCATCGTCTTCGATGATGCCGATCTCGAGTCGGTTGTATCGGGCGTGCGTACCTTTGGTTTCTACAACGCTGGACAGGACTGCACGGCGGCCTGTCGGCTCTACGCAGGACCGAAGATCTTCGACCGCCTGGTCGCGGATCTCAGCGCCGCCGCGTCATCAATCAAGGTCGGCCGGCAGGAAGAGTCCGGCGTCGAGATGGGACCGCTGATCAGCGCCGAGCAGCGCTCGCGGGTCGCTGGATTCGTCCAGCGTGCCGCTCGACTGAAGCACGTGGAAGTCACCGCGGGAGGACGTGCCGGCAGCGGCAAGGGCTTCTTCTACGAGCCCACCGTGATAGCTGGCGCCCGCCAGGCCGACGAAATCGTCAGGCGCGAGGTATTCGGGCCGGTCGTGTCGATCACGCGTTTCAAGGACGTTGACCAGGCCGTGTCCTGGGCCAATGACTCCGAGTACGGTCTGGCCTCATCCGTCTGGACCCAGGATGTCGGCCGCGCAATGCAGGTCGCCTCGCGCCTGCAGTACGGCTGTACCTGGATCAATACCCATTTCATGCTGGTCAGCGAGATGCCGCACGGCGGACTCAAGCGTTCCGGCTACGGCAAGGACCTGTCGTCCTACGCGCTCGAGGATTACACGGCTGTGCGGCACGTGATGGTCAAGCTCTGAGCGACGGCACCGGGTTCAGGCGTCGGCCAGCGTCAGCACCCCGGCCCGACCGAGGGCCTGGACCTTCGCGGCATCGATGCCCCACCCGGTGAGCGCCTGCGCCGCGCCTGCGCCGGCAGGCCTCGGCGGTCGGCTGATCGCCGAGGGCGTGCGCGAGAATCGCGGTGCCGGGGCGGGCTGCACGATGCCGTCCACGTCAACGTAGGCCCGGCGGGCGGTCGCATGGGGATGACGGGTCGCTTCGGTCAGGGACAGCACCGGCGCGAAGCAGGCGTCCGTATCCTGCAGCAGGTCGCACCATTCCTGCCGCGTACGGGTCCTGAACGCGTCCTCGAAGCGGCGTCGCAGGGCAGGCCACTGGCTGCGGTCGTTCTGGGCAACGGGATCGATATCGTCGAAGCCCATCTTCTCGAGCAGCAGCCGGAAGAACCGGGGTTCGAGGGCACCGATCACGACGTGCTGGCCATCGGCCGTCTCGTAGGGACGCAGGAATGGCGCACCGCCGTCGAGGATGTTGCTGCCGCGCTCTTCCCGCCACATTCCGGCAGCAATCAGGCCGTAGAAGGCGGTCATCAGCGAAGCGGCACCGTCGACCATGGCGGCGTCCACCACCTGTCCCTGGCCCGAGCGCGAGGCCTCGATGATGCCGGCCAGCAGGCCGAGTGCCATGTAGGTCCCGCCGCCGCCAAAGTCACCGACGAGGTTCAGGGGATAGACCGGTCCGCCGCCGCGTTCGCCGATGCACGACAGGACGCCCGCCAGGGCGATGTAATTGGGATCGTGGCCTGCCCGTCCAGCCAGCGGGCCGGCCTGGCCCCAGCCCGTCATCCGGCCATAGACCAGCCGGGGATTGCGGGCCATGCAGGCCTCCGGGCCGAGCCCGAGGCGCTCCATCGCACCGGGCCGGAAGCCTTCGAACAGGGCGTCCGCGCTGCCGCAGAGCTCGAGTACCAGCTCGACGCCTTCGGCGCGCTTCAGGTCCACTGCCAACGCAGTGCGGCTGCGATTCATCAGGTCGAAACGCGCCGGCAGGCTGACCCCCAGCTCCGCCGCCGCGATCCGATCGATGCGGAGGACCTCCGCGCCCATGTCGGCCAGCAACATGCCGCACAGCTGGCCCGGCCCGATGCCGGCGATCTCGATGATGCGGACGCCCTTGAGCGGTCCCACTGCCAGCCCCTGCCCGCGCTACAGGTCGAAGTGACAGGCCACCGCGTGCACGTCGCGGCCCGAGCCGGCGACCTCCCTGAGCGGCGGCAACTGCTCGCGGCACACTGCCTGGACGTGCGGGCAGCGCGTCTGGAACGGGCAGCCGGGCGGCGGGTCGATTGGCGAGGGCACCTCGCCGGTCAGGATCTGGCGGTAGCGCTGCCGCCTCGGCACCGGCTGCGGAATGGCCGAGATCAGTGCGCGTGTATAGGGATGGCGCGGATGCCGGTGCACTTCCTCGCCATCGCCCGACTCGACGACGTGGCCCAGGTACATGATCGCGATGCGGTCCGACACGTGCTTGACGACGGCCAGGTCGTGCGCGATGAACAGGTAGCTCAGGCCCAGCCGCTGCTGCAGGTCCAGCAGCAGGTTCAGGATCTGGCTCTGGATAGACGCGTCGAGCGCGGACACCGGCTCGTCGCAGATGATCAGCTTCGGGTTGAGTGCGATAGCCCGCGCAATACCGATGCGCTGGCGCTGGCCGCCCGAGAACTCGAAGGGAAACCGGTCCAGTGCCGCCGGCGGCAGGCCAACGATCTTCAGCAGCTCCAGTGCGCGCTCGCGGCGCGAGGCCTCGTCGCCGATGCCGTGGATCAGGAACGGTTCCTCGAGCATGGCACCGACCGACAGCCGGGAATTCAGCGAGTCGGCCGGGTCCTGGAAGATCATCTGTACTTCGCGGCGGAAGGGCTTCAGCTGGCGCGCCCGCAGCGAGGCAAGGTCGACGCCGTTGAACAGGATCTTCCCGCCCGTGGGCTTGACCAGCCGCACGATCGACTTGCCGAGCGTGGACTTGCCGCAACCCGATTCGCCGACCAGGCCGACGGTCTCGCCCGGCCAGACCGACAGCGAGACATCGTCGACCGCCTTGCACTGGCCGCGCGCCGCGAGGAACACACCGCCGCGTACCGGGAAATAGGTGCGGAGATTCTGGATTTCGAGCAACGGGGCGCTCACGACACCGGCTCCGTCCAGGCCGGCAGCTCGCGCCAGCGGTGGCAACCGACGCCGTGGCCACCCGCCACGCTGGCGAGCGGCGGCGCCTCGGCAGTGCAGCGGTCGACCTTGTGCGGACAACGATTGTTGAAGCGGCAGCCCGCAGGCATGTCCATCAGCCCCGGGACCATGCCCTCGATGGTCCTGAGCCGGGTCTTGCGCGGGTACTCGAGCCGCGGAATCGACTCCAGCAGGCCCCGTGTATAGGGGTGCGACGGCCGGTGGAAGATGTCCTCCACCGAGCCCTTCTCTGCCACCCGACCCGCGTACATCACCAGCACGTCCTCGCAGGCCTCGGCGATGACGCCGAGATCGTGCGTAATCAGGATGATGGACATGCCCATCTCGTCCTGCAGCGCTTTCATGAGCTCGAGGATCTGGGCCTGGATGGTCACGTCGAGCGCCGTGGTCGGCTCGTCGGCTATCACCAGTGCCGGCCGGCAGGCCAGCGCCATGGCAATCACCACGCGCTGTCGCATGCCGCCCGACAGCTGGTGCGGATACTCGCTGACCCGGACTTCCGGGGAGGGAATACCGACCTTCTCGAGGATCTCGACCGAACGCTCGAGCGCCGTGCGCGGACTGATCTGCTGGTGCAGCAGGAAGGCCTCGCTCAGCTGTTTTCCAATCCGGTGCACCGGGTTCAGCGCGGTCATCGGCTCCTGGAAGATCATGCCGATCTGCCCGGTGCGGACCTTGTGCATCGCCTCCGCGGGCAGCGCCGTCAGGTCCTGGCCACGGAACAGGATGTGCCCACCAGCGATCCGCCCCATCGGTTGTGGCAGCAACCTCAGGATCGACAGTGCGGTGACGCTCTTGCCGCAGCCGGACTCGCCGACGATACCGAGCGTCTGCCCGGCCCTCACGGTGAAGCTCACGTCATCGACCGCGCGCACGCGCCCGGCCTCGGTATCGAACTCGACCGCGAGGTCCTGCACGTCCAGCAGGACCTCGCCGCGACCCTGACCGCTATTGCTCGCGGTACTGGTCATAGGTTTCCAGCATCGGCGGGAAGGTCTTGCCAGCCTTGCGCGCGTCCTCGACCTCCTTCTTGACGTCCTGGTCGATCCAGGACACGTACCACTCCTCCGAGCGGCGCGAGATCTTGGTGTTGAAGTCAGACGGCCAGCGCAACCAGCGCCAGTAGCCGGTGCGATAGAAGGGAGAGACAAAGCCCGGTGAAAACGACGCGTCGTCGTAGAGTACGTGCTCCATCTCGAAGGCAAGCCGCTTCATTTCGTCCGTGTCCTCGGACCCACGGTACTGCTCGATCATGCGATCGAGTGCCGGGATGGCGATGCACTGCAGGTTGTTGGTGTTGGGCTTGGGCTTGCGATCCGGGTTGGGTGAGCCGTCGTCCAGGAACGCCTGGTCGTAGGCGTTGACCGAGTGATAGGTCTCCCAGTAACGCGGGTACATCTCGGCGCCAACGGAGAACGCAGAGAGCTGGATGTCGTGCTTCTTCTCCTGCACCTTCTTCCAGGCGGCGGTACCGTCGAGCACCTCCAGGCGAAGCTCCAGTCCGGCTCGCGCGGCCTGCTCGCGCAGGATGGTCAATATGTCGCGGAAGTAATCATAGCCCGTGGTCAACGTGAACGAGAGGCGCTCGCCCTTGTCGTTGACCAGGATGCCGTCCGGCCCGCGCTTGGTGAACCCTGCCTTGGCGAAGCTGTCGAGGGCCTTTTCCGGATCATAGCCACGCGGCTGGATGGTCGGTTCGGTAAATTCACCATAGCCATCCGAGGTGGTGCGCATGCGGACGTAGTCGCCGCGGAAATACTCCTTGATGACCCGGTCCCAGTCGGTCGCGTACTGGATGCCGACCCGCACGTCGCGGTTGTCGAGCAACGGCCGCGATTCGTTCATCCACAGGCCGTAGGTTGGCCGTGGCCGCTGGTTATAGAACACTGTCTTGGCGACGTAGCCGTCCTGGACCAGCGGGTCGGTGTCCGGCAGCTTCTCGTACCAGTAGTCCGGCGTGGTGATGGCAAACCAGTCGAGCTCGCCCTTGCGGAACGACTCGAAGGCCTTGGACGTGTCGCGAATCACGCTCAGCCGGATCCGGTCGAAGTTATAGCGGTTGCGCCAGAACTTCTTGTCGCTTGCCCACCAGTTCGGCACCCGGGTCAGGGTGATGGACGTGCCCTTCTTGATGTCCTCGTCGCGGACCAGGTAGGCGCCGGAGGTCGGCTTGAAGCGCCACTGGTAACGCTCCGGATAATCGGGGCCGAATTCCTTGAAGAAGTGGGCCGGCACCGGTTCGAGTCCCAGTACCCGGCCAGCCAGCTCGGGCTTGCGTTCCGACACCCCCATGGCGAAGGTCAGGTCGTCGTAGCGCGTCACGTGGGTGTAGGAACGGTTGTACCAGTTGCTGTACCAGGGATCGCGCAGGTGCGGGCTCTGGTAGAAGTAGAAGAGAAAGAACACGTCGTCCACGGTGATCGGCTCGCCGTCGGACCAGCGGGCGGCCGGGTCGATGCGTACGAACACCTGGGCGTTCTCGCGGTCAACCGCCCACTCCTTGGCAATTCCGGGGAAATAACGGAAGCCGTTGGTCCCGATCGAGGTGTCGTTCGGGTGCCGCACCGCGAATCCCATCGCGTTGTCATCCAGGATGTAGGGTCGGAAACTACCGTTCGCATCCGGCCCGGCGATGCGCAGGGTACGTGGGAAATCGTCGATGAAGTACGAGAACGTGCCGCCTTTCTTCGCCTCCGGCGAACCGAGGTCCGGCAGGTCCATGCCGTCCTCCCAGGCCAGGTCGGCGGGCAGGTCCTCAGGCTTCGCGTAACGGAAGAACTTCGGGAACTCGCCCGCCGCGCTGCGCCGGTCGATTTCCTCCTGGGTGATCTCCCCGTTTTCCAGCTGCTCCCAGACCTCGACCGGCACCTTGACCTTGGTACGGTAGTACTCCTGCACTTCCGCAGTATTGTCGAGGGCCGGCGTCGTCGTGGCGGCATCCTTGTCGCCGCCGCAGGCCGCCAGCGCCGCGAGCAGCACGGCAGCGGGCAGCTGTTTCACTCTTTTCAGGAACATCGGGATGTCAAACCTCATTTGTAGGTCGTGAACTTCCTCGGATCGAAGGCCTCGCGGATGGCTTCGCCGATGAAGGTCACGACGGTCAGGATGAAGACCAGTGCAAAGAACGCCGAGCTGACGATCCACGGAGCGGTCGTCAGGTTGGCCGTTCCCTGCTTGAGCAGTTCACCGATCGACGGCGTCGGCGGCGGCAGGCCCCAGCCGAGGAAATCGAGCGCGGTAATGTAGGTGATGGCGGCGATCACCGTGAAGGGGATGAAGGTCACCACCGTGGAGATCGTGTTGGGCAGGATGTGACGGAAGATGATCCGTGCGCTGCCGGCACCGAGGACCTTGGCAGCCGAGGCATAGTCGCGGGCCTTCTCGCGGTAGGTCTCGGTGCGCATGTAGTAGGTCATGAAGGTCCACGAGAACAGCACCATGATCGTCAGCAGGATGCCGATGCGCGCGCTGATGCTGTAGGTCCCCGGAATCACGGAAAAGACGATGATCACCATGTACAGGAAGGGAATGTTCGACCAGATCTCGATCACCCGCTGGAACAGCAGGTCGAACAGCCCGCCGAAGTAGCCCATCATGCAGCCGAGCGAGATGCCGATCAGGTAGGTCAGCGCCGTAAACGCCACTGCGAACAGGATCGCCGTGCGATAGCCGTAGAACAGACGCGCCAGGATATCCCGCCCGGTCGAATCGGTGCCGAGGTAATGGCCGCGTTCCGAGCTGGGGGGGGTCGCCCTGAGGATGCCCTCGAAGGCGATGTTCTCGTAGGGGCCGAAGGGAACGAGCGGCATCACCACGAAATTGCCGGCGTCCTCCGCCTCGAACCGTTGCTTGAGTTCGCGATAGGTCACCGGGGTCCGCGCCTCCTCGCCCTCGATCCCGAACTCGGCGCCGAGCCTGACCGCCGAGTAGGTAGGGAAGGACCACTCACCCTGGTAGCGCACCGCTACGGCCTTGTCGTTGACCAGCAATTCCGCGCCCAGCGACAGCACCGTCAGCGCCACCAGCAGCACGAACGAGTAGTAGCCGCGCTTCAACGCACGGAAGCGCTTGAGCTTGCGCGCGGTGAGCGGGTTGAGCCTCACGGCCGGAGCCTCTTCACTGGAACCTCACGCGCGGATCGACGAAGGCGACGATGATGTCCGAGAGGATGTTGCCGATCAGGAGCAACATGCTGCTGAGCAGCACCACGCCCATCACGATCGGGTAATCCCGGTCGAAGATCGCTGACAGGCCGAGCAACCCGAAGCCATTGATGTCGAAGATGGTCTCGATCAGGAAGGATCCCGTTACCAGCAGGGTCACGTTCTGGCCAAACGTGGTAGCGATCGGGATCAGCGAGTTGCGCAGCGCGTGACCGGTCACCGCACGGCGGAACGACACACCCTTGGCAATGGCGGTGCGCACATAGTCGGCCGCGAGGTTGTCCATCAGGTTGTTCTTCACCAGCAGCGTGGTGACCGCGAAACTGCCGATCAGGTAGCAGGCCAGCGGCAGGGCGGCGTGGTGAAAGAGATCCTTGATCTTGCCCCAGGTGCCGAGGTCGTCGAAGTAGAGGCTGGTGAAGCCACCCATCGGAAACCATTCCAGCCGCACCGAAAAATAGAGCAGCAACAGCGATCCGAGGACATAGCCCGGCACCGCATAGCCGGCGAAGATGATGATCGAGGTGACGTTGTCCACGGCGGTCCGGTGCTTGATGGCTTTCAGCACGCCGAGCGGTATGGACACCGCATAGGTGATGATCAGGGTCACGATGCCGTAGAACAGCGAGACCGGGAAGCGGGAGCGGATGATGTCCCAGACCGGCTCGTTGTAGCGATACGAGGTCCCCAGGTCGCCCCTGACCACCTTGCCCACCCACAGGGCATAGCTCACGGGCCACGGCTTGTCGAAACCGTAGTATTCCCTGAGCTGCTGCAGCTGGTCCTCCGACAGGGCCATTCCCTGCCCCGCCGTCGACGATACGCCCGAGCTGATGCTGGCCTGCTGGGCCTCCATGATGGCGCGCTCCAGCGGCCCGCCGGGCACCAGTCGGGTAATCACGAAAACGAGAATCGTGATACCGATCAGTGTTGGCGGGAGAAGCAGCAGGCGTCGGAGGAAGTAACCACCCATTGGCGGGCAAGGTTACGGGAAAACGGGATCCAATCCCATCCCCGCCTGCCTCCCGGCGGCCCCGGCCGGGCATTCGCTGTCGTGTACAGGCTCCGATCGCCGACATCACTGGACTTCCCCGGCCGAGATAGCGAAGATTCGCGCCAAATCAGCCACCGCTCGTGCCCGAAAAACCATGCTTCCCGCCCGGCTGCGCCTTCCCGTCGACATGCTCGCGCAGCCCGACGAGGTCACGTGCGGCCCGACCTGCCTGCACGCGATCTACCGCTACTGGGGCAGTGACGAGCCACTTGCCGAGGTCATCGCGCGGATGCAGAGGCTCGAGCATGGCGGCACGCTCGCGGTGTACCTCGCCTGCGACGCGCTGCGCCGCGGCTATAACGCCACGATCTACACCTTCAACCTGACCATGTTCGACCCGACGTGGTTCAGCGGTGATGTCGACCTTGCCGACCGGCTGCTGCAGCAGTCCCGGTTCAAGGACGATCCTCGACTGGCCAGCGCCACCGCCGGTTACCTGGAATTCCTGGCGCTGGGCGGCCGGGTACGCCTGACAGACCCTTCAAGGACCCTGATCAGGGGGCTGCTCCGGCGGAAACTGCCGGTGCTGGCTGGCCTGTCGTCGACCTTCCTGTACCGTTCGGCACGCGAGTACGGTCCTGATGACCGGCCCGACGACATCCGCGGCGAGCCGGCCGGACACTTCGTCGTGCTGTCCGGTTACGACCGCAAGCAGCGCAGCGTGCAGGTCGCCGACCCCTACGATCCGCATCCGCATGGGCCGAACCGGCGCTACTGGGCCAGCATCGACCGTGTGATCGGGGCAATCCTGCTCGGCATCGTCACCTACGACGCCAACCTGCTGGTCATCTCCCCGCGCCAGGAACACTGACGCGATTTCACCGAGCGGCCCATGTCCATCCTCATTGTCGTCGACAACCCACACGAATGGCCCCTGCAGATCCCGGGCGTGTCGGCGGTCGCCGCACGCGCCTACCTGACCGATCCTGCCTACGCCGAGGGGCGCTCGGTCAAGGTGTTCAACCTGTGCAAGTCCTACCGCTACCAGAGCCTCGGCTATTACGTCTCGCTGCTGGCGGAGGCGCGTGGCCACAAGCCACTGCCACGCACCACGACGATCGAGGACATGAAGTCGCGCCACCTCGCCCGCTTCCTGACCGAGGAACTCGACAGCCGCATTCAGCGGGACCTGGCCCCGATCAAGTCCGAGACCTTCGACCTCAGCATCTACTTTGGCCGAAACACCGCCCATCGCTACGACGCCCTGTGCCAGCAGCTGTTTCGCCTGATTCCGGCGCCGCTGCTACGGATCACCTTCGAACGACTGCCCGGGCGGTGGCGGATCCGCAGCGTCCGGCCGATCGCGGCCAGCGACATCCCGCCGCAGCACTTCGACTTCGTGGTCGAGGCGGCCACCGGCTACTTCCAGGGCCGCTTCCGCCACGCCCGCAAGAAAGTCGAGCCGCGCTTCTCGCTGGCAATCCTGACCGATCCGGCGAGCTCCGAGCCGCCGTCGGACGAGAAGGCGCTCAGGCACTTCGAAGTCGCCGCCGAGGCGGTCGGGTTCGAGGTGGAATTTATCACTGCCGCGGATCGCGGCCGCCTGGCCGAATTTGATGCGCTGTTCATCCGCGACACGACCTCGGTCAATCACTACACCTATCGATTTTCGCGCCGTGCCGCGGCAGAAGGACTGGTGGTCATCGATGACCCCGAGTCGATCCTGAAGTGCAGCAACAAGGTTTACCTGGCTGAACTGCTGGGGCGTCATGGCGTACCCATGCCGCGAACGCTGATGGTTCATCGCGACAACGTCAACCAGATCATCCCGACGCTGTCACTGCCCGTGGTCCTCAAGCAGCCCGACAGCGCCTTCTCGCTCGGCGTCGTCAAGGTCGAGAGCGAGCAGGAACTGCTGCAGAAGGCTCATGAACTGCTGGGACGCTCGGAGCTCATCGTGGCCCAGGAATGGCTGCCCACCGAGTTCGACTGGCGGGTCGGCGTCCTCGACCGTCGCCCGCTGTATGTCTGCAAGTACTTCATGGCTCCGGGGCACTGGCAGATCATCAGCCGCGAGGGCGGCAAGGAACCCACGGAGGGGCCGTGGACGGCGCTTTCCGTCGGCGAGGCGCCGGAAGACGTGGTGCGCATGGCCGTGAAGGCCGCCGGCCTGATCGGAGACGGCCTCTACGGCGTCGATCTGAAGCAGATTGGCAACCGGGTCGTGGTCATCGAGATCAACGACAACCCCAGCATCGACTCGGGGGTCGAGGACGGCGTGATGAAGGACGCGCTGTACCGCGAGATCATCGGCACCATCCTGCGCCGCGTCGAGCAGCGCAAGCGCGGCCCTGCGGCATGAGCGCGGCCATGCCACTGCACGTGTTCTCGGGCTGCGGCATCGAGCTCGAGTACATGATCGTCGATCGCGACACCCTCGACGTCCGCCCGATCGCCGACGAGTTGCTGCGCTCGCCCGACGGCAGCTGGTCGACCGACCGCGACCGCGGCGCGTTCGGCTGGTCGAATGAGCTGGCCGCACACCTGGTCGAGGTGAAGAGCAACGACCCGAGGCAACCGCTGCCGTCGCTACCGGCCGGCTTCGCCGGCGAGGTGAGCGTAGATCAATGACGCGCTGGCGCGCGCGGACGCGATGCTCATGCCGGGCGCCATCCACCCCTGGATGGACCCACGCACGGAAACGCGCCTGTGGCCGCACGAATACGCGGAGATTTACGCGCAGCTACGACCGCATCTTCGGCTGTCGACGGCACGGCTGGGCCAACCTGCAGAGCATGCACGTCAACCTGCCCTTCCACGGCGATGACGAGTTTGCGCGACTGCACGCGATGGTACGGCTGTTGCTGCCGATCCTGCCGGCGCTGGCCGCCAGCTCGCCCATCGCTGAGGGCACGCCGACCGGCTGGCTCGACTACCGCATGGAGTGCTACCGGACGAATTCCGCGCGGGTGCCCAGCATGGCCGGCCTGGTGATTCCCGAAACGGTGAACAGCGAAGCCGATTACCGCTCGCGCATCCTCGAGCCGATGTACCGCGCGATTGCACCGTTCGACACTGAAGGCGTCCTGCAGGACGAATGGCTGAATTCTCGCGGCGCCATCGCGCGCTTTGATCGTGACGCTATCGAGATCCGCGTGATCGACACCCAGGAGTGCCCACGGGCCGACCTGGCGATCGCGGCCGCCACCATTGCAGTGCTGCACGCCTGGTACGACGGCGAGACTGCCGAATGCGAACTGCTCGATCCGCTCGACTCGCAACGCCTGCTCGCGATCCTGACCGCCTGCAGCCGTGGCGCCGGTCCAGCGGTAATTTCCGACGCGGAATACCTGCAGCGGGTGGGATTTCCGGAGCCGCATTGCACCGCCCATGAACTGTGGCGGCACCTGCTCGACGACACGCTGTTTCGCGATCCAGGTGCCCGGGAGACCTGGGGCAAGCCGCTGGAGCTGATCCTTCGTGAGGGCGTACTGGCGCGGCGGATCCTGCGGGCGATCGGCGCTGATTACCGCCGCGAGTCCCTGCGGGAGGTGTTCGGTCGGTTGTGCCGCTGCCTCGATCGTGACCTCCTGTTCCGGAATTGACCCACATGCAACCACGAGGGCGCCGCCCGCCGGTGCTGATCCTGAGCAGCGAGCACGGCGGCAACCGTGTGCCGCGCGAGTACCGGAAGCTGTTCCAGCCGTACCGCGCACTACTGGACACCCACCGCGGATTCGACCCGGGCTCGCTGACAATGGCGCGCGACCTCGCCCGGTATTTCGGTGTCGGGTTGACGTCGTCCACCACCACCCGCCTGCTGGTGGACCTGAACCGCTCGCAGGGTCATCCGCGGTTGTTTTCCGAGGTAACGCGCGACCTGCCGCGGGCCGATCGTGATCGAATCGTTCAGCTCTACTACCAGCCCTACCGCGAAGAGCTTGTCGGCCGCGTGGCAGGCGAGACCGCCGCCGGGCGGCGGGTCGTGCACATTTCCTCGCATAGTTTTGCTCCGGCCCTGGGCGGCGTCATCCGCGATGCCGACATCGGCCTGCTGTACGACCCGGCACGCCCCGGCGAGCGGGCGCTGGCGCGGCGCTGGCGACAGGCGATTCTCGCAGCCAATCCCGCCCTCCGGGTTCGCTTCAACTATCCCTACGCCGGCAAGGCCGATGGCCTGACCACCCACCTGCGGCGCCGGTTCACGGCCCGGCGCTATGTCGGCATCGAACTCGAGGTCAACCAGTGCCACCCCCGGAACGGCGGCCGGAACTGGACCCGGCTGCGCCGCCTGCTGGTCGAGTCGCTCGAAAGCGCCTTGCGCTGAGCCGGCGGCAAGGTATCGTTCAGCCTGGCCCGGAACGGAGCAGCGACCGCCATGAGTTCACCCGCGAAGCATCCCGAGTTCCGGCTCGGCTGGAAGGTCCTGCTGGCATCGATGCTCGGCGTCATGTGCGGCGCCTCGCCCATTCCTTTCAACACCATCGGCTTCTTCATCGGGCCGCTGAACCAGGAATTCGGCTGGACTTTCCGAGACATCAGCATCGGCATCACGATATTCGGCGTGCTCGCGGCCTTCCTGGCGCCCTTGTTCGGTGCCATGGCCGACCGTTTCGGGGTCCGTCGGGTGGCGCTGTGGTCACTGCTGGCTTTCGGACTGACGTTCGCGTCGTTCGCCTTCACCCCCGGCACGCTGGTCGGCTTCTATGGCCTATGGGTGCTGGTCGGGCTGGTGGGCATCGGTTCGACGCCGGTCACCTGGTCACGCGCGGTCAATCTATGGTTCTACCGCAATCGTGGCCTGGCGCTCGGCATCACCCTGGTGGGCACCAGCCTTGCCGCGATGGTGGTGCCACCGCTGACGGTCTATTCCATCGAGCACTTCGGCTGGCGCATGGCCTACCCGATCGTCGCGCTGTTGCCACTGCTGGTGGCGCTGCCCGTCGGCATCCTGTTCTTCCGTGAACCCACCGCAGAGGAGCGCCCCCCGGAACTGGCGATAAGCGTCGGCAGTTCGGCACTGGCCGGCCTGACGCTGCGGGAGGCGATGCGCGGCTACCGCTTCTGGATCATTTTCGCGTCGATCCTGCTGGTGGCTTTCGCCTATGGCGGGGCACACATCCACCTGCCGCAGATGCTTGCCGCCAAGGGATTCGAGCCGGGCCAGGCCGCGCTGGTCATGAGCGGGCTGGGATTCAGCATCATGTTCGGGCGCATTTTCACCGGCTTCCTGCTCGATCACTTCTGGGCACCGGCGGTGACACTGCCGATCCTGTGCCTGCCAGCAATTTCCTGCGTCCTGCTCACCGGCGATTCCCTGACGCTGCCGCTCGCGTTCGTCGCCGCGCTGTTCCTGGGCTTCGCCGCCGGCGCCGAGACCGACCTCGTCGCCTACCTGGCCGGCCGGTACTTCGGCATGGCGCATTACGGCAAGATTTACGGCTCGCTGTACATGCCCTTCGGCATGGCTTCGGCGGTATCGCCTGCGGCCTACGGCTGGGTACGGGACTCAAGCGGGACTTACGATCCGATCCTGAACGTCGCGCTGTTCCTGTTCATCGCCGGTGCGGTGCTGCTGTTGTTCCTTGGCCGTTACCCGGAGTTCGCGAAGCGCAGTCCGCGCGCGTGAAGCGCCGCTGGCGCCCGCCGACCGTAGAAGCCCCGCCCGGCCGGGGCCGCAATGGACACGTCATCCACGACGACGCCGGCTGGCGCGACAGGACGCCTACATGCGTTATGCTCTGACCCGCCGACTGGGCGTCTGTTTCTGGAGAGGGGAAGAAGAATCATGGATGCTGGATCTGCCGCGATTGGCGGCCTGATTGGCCTGCTCATCTTTTTCGCCATCGCCGCCGCCATCGGTGCGGCCATCGGCGCCCTCGCCCGATTCCTGTTACCGGGTCCCGACAACATGAGCATCGGCAAGACGATCCTCTACGGTATCGGCGGCTCGTTCCTCGGCGGTATCGTCGGCCGCATGCTGGGCCTGCAGTCGTGGGGCCTGGTGCTCTCCGTTGCCATGGCCATGACGCTGATCTGGTTCTTTACGCGCCGCAACAAGACCTCGGGCTGACAGCGCGTCCGCGCCGTCGGGCCGGATACGGGCGGCCGTCGATCCCCTCAAGGCGGTGATTCACTCGCGCTGACCGGCGTCCGCCCGGTCAGGTGGACGACGAGACCGACCGCCGCCATCGCCCAGACGATGACCGCGCTAGATGGCAGGTCGGTGACCAGCGACACCGCCAGCCCGAGCACATAGCTCGCCGCCACCAAGGCATAGCCGAGCGCGAGTTGCTTGCCCCGTGGGTGGCGGTGGGTCGCCACGGCCGGCACGATCAGCGTCGCGAACACTAGATACACGCCGACCAGCTGCACGGACATCGTGACCATCAGGGCGAACAGGACGTAGAAGCCGGTGTGACCGAACCGCTCACGCCAGCGGAACCAGACGAACAGGAACAGGACCGTCAGCGCCGCGGCTCGCCACAGCTGGTCGGGTGAGACCCACAGGATCTGTCCCGCCAGCAGGTCCTTGAGCTGCTCACCGCCGTGCGGGTTGTCTGCGAGCAGCAGGATCTGCGCCGTCGAGGCCAGTACGAACAGGATCCCGATCAACGCTTCCTGGACTTCCGGACGCTTGCGCTCGGTCCAGGTCAGCAGCAGCGCGGCGAGCAGCGCGGCAACGACCGCCGCGAGCTGGGTCTTCCAGCCTTCCAGTTCCAGCCCGAAGCCGTGTGCGGCGATCACGCCGACGCCGGCGACCTGCGCGATCGCAAGGTCAATGAACACGATCCCGCGCCGCAGGACCTGCTGACCGAGCGGCACGTGGGAGAGCATGACGAGCAGTCCGGCGACCAGCGCTGGCCAGAGAATGGGAAGATTTGCAGCCAGGTCGCTCACTTCGTTGCCCCGAGCAGCCTGGCCAGAGTGTCGTCGAACAGCCCGAACAGGTCCGTGGCGCCATCGCTGCCACCCACCGAGAACGGCAGCGTGACGACGGGAATGCCGGTCTTGCCGGAAAGCCACTCGGCGGCCTTGGGGTCGTTGTAGGCATTTCGCAAGATCAGGCGCGCCGGTGTGGCACCCAGGCTCGTGACGAGCTCGGCAAGATGACCCGCGCTGGGCGGCACGCCCGGCTTGGGCTCGATGGCAGCGACCTGCTTCAGCTCCAGCCAGTTGCACAGGTAGGCCTGGTCACTGTGGATCACGACGACCGGCACTCCCTTCAGCGGACCAGCGCGCGATTCCCAGCGCGCGATCGCCTCCTGCCAGCGCCGCTGGAAATCGACGCCACGCGACTCGTAGTAGGCCGCATTGCCAGCATCGAGCGCAATCAGTCGCGCGGTCAGCGCCTTGGCAACGGCCGAAATGTTGTGCGGGTCCAGCTGGACATGCGGATTGCCCTGCGGATGGACGTCGCCCATCGACCGGTCGACGGCAGCCGGGACGTCGCGCAGTCTAAGCACCGAAGCCACCTCAAAGTGGCCAGGCTGGCCCGGCTGGATGCGCGGGTTGCCCGACTCGCGCAGCAGCACGGGCAACCAGCCTACCTCCAGGTCCGCGCCTGTGGCCACGACGATCGCCGCCGTCCGCGCCCGCGCCACGAGACTGGGCCGCGCGTCGACCCGGTGCACATCCTGCAGTGCGCTGGTTGCCGTGTAGACATCCACCTTCGCTCCACCCAGCTCGGTGGCCAGCGCACCCCAGTCCGCCGTGGTAGCAAGGACCTTGAGCGCCGCATGCGCGGGCATCGCGACCGCAAGCGAGGCCGCAAGGCACAGACCGCTGATCAACGTCTTCATGTCGCGATTCCTAGAACTTGTGGGCGCCGTGCGCGCCGATGGCATAGATGTACTGGATGAACAGTTGCCGGTCGCGCTCCGCGCCGCGGGCGTCGTCCCAGGCGAACTGCGCCCGCAGCCGCGAGAACTCGCTTGGGCTGAAGTCGAGCATGGTCGTGACGCGGCTCGGCGTGGCCGACGCCAGTAACGGAAAATCGGCAGGCTGTAACGCGCCGCTATCGACTAGCCCGATACGTGGCGAACCGGAATCGAGCGAGTCATAACGCAGGCCGATGCGCCAGCGCGGCAGGAAACGGTAGACGCCCTGTACGTACCAGCCATCCTGGCTGCTGCGAAAGCGGTCAGTCAGGCCGGCCCCGTCGACATCGAAGGCGAGGCTCCCCGATTCGGTTCGATGCAGGTATTCCGCCTGCAGTTTCAGTTCCCGGCGCTGCGTGTTGCCGAGCGGCGTCCACTTGAGCGTCGCGTCGGCGATCCAGGTCTCCGAACTCCCGCTGAAGGCGTTGGTGACCGGCGAGCCTGCCGCATTCTCGTCTTGGTAGATCCTGTCCAGCGCGTCAAGGTCCACCCAGGACAATCCCGCGCGCCAGGCGACCGTGTCGCCCAGATCGCCGCCGGCATGGGTGAATAAAGTGACACCGTTTAAGCCGTTCCTGCCCTGGCGGGTGCCTGGGAAGGCCTCGCCGCTACCTGTCTCGACGCCAAACTCCAGGAACAGGTCGGTCGGCGCCAGCCATTTCAGCTGCACGCCGTCCTGCGCGTACTGGCCGCCGAACAGGGCCTGGTAGACCAGCGGCTGGTCGACGAAATCCCAGGCATGGGCGTGAATTTCGTTGAGGTAGCCGAAACCCGAGAAGAACCTGCCGCCCTTGAGGGAAAGCCCGGCCGGCAGCGAGGTCGTGCGGAAGAAGGCTTCCTCGACGCCCAGGTCGCCCTCCGCCCCCAGTGCGACGGTCAGGCTGGCGGCGAAATAGGGATCGACGCTGGCGGAGAGCGTCAGCTCGGATTCGCCGAGGTTGAAGCTCCGCTCGCCAGGACCGATTTCCCCGTCGCTCGGCATGAAGCCGGCGATGTGGTAGCTCTCGGGATCCTCGGACGTGTCGGCGTATTGGCCGGCGAGGATAACCGAGATGGCAGGATTGAATGCAGTCGGGCCGCCGCCCGCCGCAGCGGGCAGCGGTACAGGCTCGACCGCCACCATCGACGTCGCCGCCGGGGCCGCCTCCAGTTGATCAATGCGCGACTCCAGCGCAGCAACTCGCTGGCCGTACTCGGCCTTCAGCTCGGCCAGCTCGGCACGCAGCGCGGCGACGTCATCATCGGCGTGTGCCGCCGGCGAGGCAAGAAACAGCGCGGCCATCGGCCACGCCAGGCAACGGAATCGTTCGTTCACTGCGATCACTCCCAACTGACTGCACGAGAGCCGGCCGCGGGGGGACCGGCAACGAGGGGACTGCAATCAGCGTGGAGGAGCCCGGGATTTGTAGTGGCGCCAGGACCGGGACGAAGACCCCACTGCTGCCGCGACGCCGGGGACGGCATCGACCGTGGCATCGAGCACGAGGGCAGCCAGGCTGCTGCCACCAATACAGGCCAGCAGCGGCATCGAGCCGACGCAGTCTGCGCAGGAAGCGACCCGATGGGTCGCAGGCGTTGCATTGCCGTCGTCGAGGTGCGACAGCACATGCTGGACCGACGCCCACTGCACCAGCAGCAGCACCGCCACCATCATGCCAACCAGGGGTTTGCGCCTGCGTTCCATGCCTGAGAAAACTGTAAAAGGCTGCACATTGTAAGCTATAGGCACGGCCAGGGAGCCAAGGATGAACCTGAAGCGCATGACCCTGCTGCTCGGTCCGGTCGCCGGTGCCCTGCTCGGCACAGCGCTGGCCGGCGGCGGCCTCGACCCAAAGATCTGCTGGACTGCAGGCATTACCCTGACTACCGCCATCTGGTGGGTGTTCGAGAGCATTCCCATCCCGGCGGCCTCGTTGCTGCCCTTTGCCGCCTTCCCGTTGTCCGGCGTGCTGACCCACCAGCAGGCATCTGCGGCGCTCGGCAATACCG
Organism: uncultured Gammaproteobacteria bacterium; assembly: GCA_963715485.1. Classification (GTDB taxonomy): domain Bacteria; phylum Pseudomonadota; class Gammaproteobacteria; order Steroidobacterales; family Steroidobacteraceae; genus SG8-30. The sequence goes on along the minus strand of OY970244.1, from coordinate 1,202,054 downwards.
TGATCCTGCTGCTGATGGGCGCCTTCATGCTGTCGAAGGCGATCGAGAAGTCGGGGATTCACGAGCGCTTCGCGCTGGGGATGATCCGTCTCGTCGGCGGCAATGGAGGCGGACGGCTGGTGCTCGCCTTCATGCTGACCTCCGCACTGGTATCGATGTGGATTTCCAATTCCGCGACGACACTGATGCTGACGCCGATGGCGCTCGCCGTGCTGGCCCGCAGCGGGGACGAGCGGCTGGCCGTGCCGCTGCTGTTGGGCATCGCCTACGGCGCCTCGGTCGGCGGCACCGGCACCCTCATCGGTACGCCACCCAACGTGATCTTCGCCGGTGTCTACCAGCAGATGACGGGCCAGGAGTACGGCTTCGTCCGCTGGATGCAGACCGGGCTGCCCGTCGTCATCCTCGCCATCCCGGCGATCGCCCTGTGGCTGTCGCGCGGGCTGCGAGGCGCCAGGCCGATCGAGCTGCGCGCGGCGGGCGCCTGGCGCCGGCCTGAGGTCCGCGTGATGCTGGTCTTCGGCCTGACGATACTTGCGTGGATCACGAGGTCCGAGCCGTTCGGCGGCTGGTCGGGCTGGCTCGGCATCGAGACGGCCGGCGACTCCACGGTCGCGCTGGCCGCGGTAGTGGTCATGTTCCTGGTGCCCGATGGCGAGGACGGGCACCTGCTCGACTGGAAGATGGCAGGATCGATTCCCTGGGGCATGTTGCTGCTTTTTGCCGGCGGCATCTGCATTGCCTCGGCCTTTACCGTGAGCGGGCTCGCCGCGTTGATCGGCAATGCGCTGGGTGGCCTGGCGGACCTGCCGGTGTTCGCCCTCATCCTGGCGATCTGCCTGACGGTGACCTTCCTGACCGAGATCACCTCGAACACCGCGACGGCCACGTTGCTGATGCCGGTGCTGGCCGCGGCCGCGATCGGCGCCGATGTCGCGCCCGAGCTGCTGATGATCCCGGCCGCTCTCTCCGCCTCCTGTGCCTTCATGTTGCCGGTGGCAACCGCGCCGAACGCCATCGTCTACGCCACCGACCGGCTCACCATTGCCCGGATGGCGCGCGAAGGCGTCGTGCTCAACCTGATCGTCGCGGTCATCGTCGCCGCGGTCTCCTATCTGACGCTGGGCCGCTGAGGACGGATCAGCCAAACAGTCAGGCTTGGGCGGGCCTACGGTCCTTGCGTCGTCGAACGTCGAGCCACAGGTTGTAGCTCGCGACCGCGGCCGGGAACAGGTTCGACAGGATGCCTACGGAGTCGTTCTTGCCAAAGGTAAAGTAGGACAGCAGCGACAGGCTGCCCACGATACTCATGTACCAGAAGACTGTCGGCAGCACCGGGCGCTTGTACACCTTCGAGTAGATCACCTGGACGACCCACCGGCCGGAAAACAGCAGCACGCCAAAGTAGCCGACGAGCTTCCACGGCGTGATGATCAGACCGTAGGCTTCGAAGATGACCGTATCCATGAGACACCCCTGCCGCGAGTACGCAGCGGCGAAATTCTCTCACAAACGCGGTCAGGAACGGGGTTTGCCGGGAGATGAAGAGATTCCTGTCAGGCGCTGGCGAGGCGGCACATGGCGGCCAGGCTCAGGTCCACGTCACGCTCGGTGGTCGCGTAGGACGAAACACTGATGCGCATGGCCGCAAGGCCCTTCCAGTTCGTGCCGCTGCAGAAGCAGGTGCCATCTGCCTGCAGGCGCTCGATAACGCGCAAGGTCGTGGCGTCGTCGCCGAAGGACACCAGCACCTGGTTCAGCACGACGTCGTTCAGCACCTCGAAGCCGGCGGCACGAAGGCCCTCCGCGAAGCGGGTCGCGTGCGAACAGCAGCGCTCCACCATCTCCGCCACGCCGCTGCGACCCAATGTCTTGAGCGCGGCCCAGACTTCCACGCCGCGCGCCCGGCGGGACAGCTCCGGCGTGTAGTGCATGGGCTCGCGAACCGGTGATTCCTGCAGGTAGGCGGCGCCGGTGCCCATCGCGCCGCGCAGCGCACTCCGGTCCCGCACCAGCGCGATACCGCAGTCGTAGGGTACGTTCAGCCACTTGTGTGCGTCGGTCGCCCAGGAGTCGGCGCGTTCGACGCCACGGGCGAGTCGCGCCCTGTCCGGCGCTACCCGCGCCCACAGGCCGAATGCACCATCGACGTGCACCCAGGCATCCCGCTCGCGCGCCCAGTCGATGATCGGGTCGGTCGGGTCGAAGGCACCCGTGTTGATGTTGCCGTGCTGGATGCAGACGATGGCCGGGCCGTTGATATCGGGCATTGCGTCAGCCCGCATCCTGCCCTGCGCATCGATCGGCACGCGCAGGACGCGGTCGCGACCGAGCCCGAGCATCGCGAGTGACTTGAAGATGGTGTTGTGCGCATCCGCACTGACGATTACCGGCAGTTCCGGCGCCCCGAAGAGGCCCTGCGATTCCACGTCCCAGCCAAGCCTGGCGAGCACGGCATGGCGCGCAGCAGCCAACGCCGTGAAGTTCGCCATCTGGCAGCCCGTCACAAACGCACCACCCGACTGCCGCGGCAGGTCCAGTATTTCGAGCAACCACTCCAGGGCGATGTCCTCGATGAGGGTCGTCGCCGGCGCCGCAGCCAGCAGCCCGGTGTTCTGGTCCCAGGCCGTGGCGAGCCAACCTGCTGCGACCGTCGACGGCATCGAGGCACCGATGACGAAGCCAAAGAACCGGCCGCCCGACGTCGCCATGGTGGCCGGCGACCCGAAGCGGTCGAGCTGCGCCAGCATCTCTTGCGCATCCACCGGATGCTCTGGCAGCGGCCCGCCGAGGTTCGCGGTCAGGTCGCGGACCGCCTGCGGATCCGGCGCGACGCGCCTGTCGACTATCCCTGACCGATACGCGATGCCCCGCTCGGCCGCGTCGCGCAACAGGTCCCCGAGTTCTGCGTCGTTGGCGGACTCCGTGACCATCGGTGATTCCCCTGGCAACAGACTTGCGTGCTGGATCGTCATGGCTAGGCACTCTTTCGTGGGTGCAGCCAGGTTGGCAGCAGTGAGTATGGATCGAGCGTCGCGTCTTCATTGAACCTGGCACCGGCCTGCTTCAGCTGCGCCTGCAACACGCCCGATTTGTAGGCGTCGAACAGCTCGGTACAGCCACCTACGTGGCGGCCGCCGACGAAGATCTGCGGAATCGTGACCGCGCCCGTTCGGTCCTTCACCACGGCGCGGATTGCACCGCCGCGATCCCCTTCCTGGAACTCGACGGAGTCGAGATCCACCGAGCGGTATTCGATGCCAAGCCGGGCAAACAGCGTGCGCACCGACCAGCAGAACTCGCACCACTCCAGCGCGAACATGACGACCGGCTGCGCGGCGTCATTGACGGTCTCCTCAAAGAACCTCTCCGCATCTGCGTCCAGCGTGGCTGGCGCCGTCACCGGCTGCGCCACCGCTCGACCGGCTCGGCCGGCTCGGCCGGCCACAGGCGGTGGTGCGTCGAAGCGGAAGTTCGGCGTCGAGCGCGAGATGGCGAGTTCCTCTTCGCCCATGTCCTCCGGGATTTCTGCAAACAACTGCGTGCTGAGGTAGCGCTCGCCGGTGTCGGTGAGCATGCAGACGATGTTGGTGCCGGCGGGAACTCGCCTGGCCAGCTCCAGCGCCCCGGCCAGCGTGGCACCGCTCGAGATGCCGGCAAAGATGCCTTCCTCACGTGCGAGCCGTTGCGCCGTTTCCAGCGCAACCGCCCCGTCGACGGGCTGGAACTCGTCGATCAGCTGCTCATTGCGCGCCTCCTCGGTCAGTTTGGCGATGAAATCCGGGCTCCAGCCCTGCATCAGATGCGGTCGGAACATGGGATGACTGGCCGAGGGCGTGCCCACTGCGTCGCGTTGCTGCGGGATGCCGCTCGCCAGCACGGGCGAGTTGCTGGGCTCGCAGACCACAACCCGCGTGTGCGGGCTGTCCTGTTTCAGCACGCGTGCCACGCCCTTGAGCGTCCCGCCGGTGCCGAACCCGGTAACCCAGTAGTCGAGTTGCTCACCGGCGAAGTCCGCGAGGATCTCGCGCGCGGTGGTTCGCGAATGAACGTCGGCGTTGGCCTCGTTCTCGAACTGTCGGCACAGGAACCAGCCGTGGGTCTCGGCCAGCTCGACCGCCTTGGCGAGCATTCCGGTCCCCTTCTCGCCGGCCGGCGTCAGCACGACCCGGGCGCCGAGGAAACGCATCAGGCGGCGGCGCTCGACCGAGAAGTTCTCGGCCATGGTCACCACCAGCGGATAGCCTTTCTGCGCGCAGACCATGGCGAGCGCGATGCCCGTGTTGCCGCTGGTGGCCTCGACCACCGTCTGGCCCGGTTTCAGCGCACCGCTTCGTTCCGCCTCCTCGATCACGGCTTGTGCCATGCGGTCCTTGACCGAGCCGCCCGGATTGAAGGCCTCGACCTTCACATAGACGTTGACCCCCGCAGGAGCCAGCCGGTTCAGCCGGACCAGGGGCGTGTCACCGATCGTCTCCAGGATATTCTCGTAGCGCATCTGTCCTGATCTCCAAAAAAGGGGACTGTCCCCCCCATTTCGTAAGTTATTGATTCCTAGCCAATGGCCTGGTACGCAAGAAACGGTGCGACCAGCCAGAATAGTCCTTTCGCGAGAAAGAACCAGAATCCGGCCTTCGCTGCCCTGCGCAGCAGCACTGCGCGCCGCGTCTCCGGTGCTGCTTCCTCCAGATCGATAGTCATTGTATTCATGGTGATTTCCCCCGTGATGCGGCGGGACGGCGTCGCGCTGGACGCCGCCCCGCGTGATACTCAGGCCAGGTCGCTGACCGCGGCTGGATGCTTGCCACCGAGCTTCGGAATGAAGCCGGGCACCTCACGGGCATAGGCGTCGTATTCCGGATGGAAGCTGCGCAGGTCGCGTTCCTCGAGTGTGTGCCAATGAGGATGTACGCGCTGCACATGACCGAGAAGACGAGGTGCGCGATCGTCATGGTGGGCGTCGCCCAGATCGCCACGAAGAACCCGACATAGAGCGGGTGGCGCACGTAGCGGTACAGCGAGTGCAGCTTGAATTGCACCGGCTCGTACTCGCGGCCGATCAGGTTCAGCCACACCTGCCTGAGCCCGAACAGGTCGAAGTGGTTGATGAGGAACGTGCTGACCAGCACCAGCACCAGGCCCAGGCCGAACAGGCCGTAGACCAGCGACTGCGCCAGCGGTGACCCCACGCTCCACACGACACCACCCATCGGCTCCCACAGGGCGATCAGCAGGATCAGGGCCAGGGAGGAGAACAGCACGTAAGTGCTGCGCTCGGCCGCCGCCGGGATGTAGCGCGTCAACCAGCGCTTGAAGGAGGCCCGCGCCATCACGCTATGCTGCACCGCAAAAATGCCGAGCAGACACAGATTGATGAGCAACGCCTGGCCAAGTGGCGCCGTCGGGACCGCAGTCAATTGACTTCGGTACCCAGAGATTGCTCATGAACCCGGCCAGGTACAGGAAAGTGGCCAGGAAAGCCCCGTAGGACACCACGCCGTAGAGAAATATCGTTAGCTTTTTCATTGACTTACCCTCATTCAGTCGTTTTATGGAGCAGCACCTCCGCTGCTGGGCGCCAGTGTCGTCGGAATGGCTGGACAGGTCCTGATCAAGCCCTGATCATTCGCTGAACATTCGATGATCAATTGGGGTTCGAGGGGGATGACCGGCTCAGGGACCGGCCACGGCGGGCTTGTTTACCGGTTCGCGGACTGCGAACTGGACGTCGCCGCGCGTGAGCTGCGTCGCGACGGCGCGCTGGTGACCGTCCAGCCCAAGGTCTTCGAGCTGATCGCCTACCTGATCGAGCACCGTGGCCGCGCCGTCGACAAGGCCGAGATTCAGGATGCCGTGTGGCCAGGCGTCGTGGTCACGGAGACCTCCCTGACCCAGGCGGTGCGCAAGGCCCGCGTGGCGCTGGGCGATGATGCCAACCTGCAGACCATCATCCGTACCGTCCATGGGCACGGCTACCGCTTCGTCGCCGGACTCGACCAGCCACCGGTGCCGACACCGGAGCCGCTCCCCGAGGAATCGGGACTCCCCGTTGGGCCGGCCGAAGATGCCGAGGGGGTGACGCCGGCGCCAGCCCGAACCGCCGAGCCTGAGCTCGCCCGGCCATCGCGTGGGAAGTTGTTGGGCTGGGGACTGGGGGCCGTTGCCGCGCTGGCCGCGTTGCTGATCGCCTGGTGGCTGCGCCCCGCCATCGACCCGTCGCAGGTTCGGCTGGCGGTACTGCCGGTCGAGAATACGACGGGAGAGGTCGAGTTCGACTGGGTGGAGATCGGGCTGATGGGCCTGGCAAGCAGCCTGTTCGATTCGGCCGGCAACATTCCGGTGGTCAATAATTCTGACGTGATGCGTCTCGCCGGCCGGGGCGGCAAGGCGACGCAGGGTGATCTGCCGGCGACGCTGGCGCAACTCGGGCAGGCGTTCGGCGCCACGCATGTGCTGCAGACGCGGCTCGAACGTAGCGCCGGTCTTCTGCGCGTTTCGTACAGCCTGCTTGGCGCGAACGGCCGCTCGTACGAGGGAACCTCGGTTGGCGGCGACGTGACCGGGCTGATGCGCGGCGCCGTGCAGGCCGTCGCGTCGCGGCTCGGCGGCCCCAGGCGCCTGCCGCTCGAGAAGACACTGATCTCGGAAGACCCGTTCGTCAACGAAGCCTTCGCCCGCGGACTCGCGCTGGCCCTCGAGGGACGCTGCGAGGAGGCTCGCTCGATGTTTGCCGCGGCGATCAGCCAGGTGCCGGAGCTGTTCGAGCCGCGCTATGAGACCGCGACCTGCGCGCGGATCCTGGGCCAGTGGCGCGAGGCGGAGGACCTGTTGTCGGCCCTGGCAGCGGAACAGTCGCCGGCCGGGCCGAGCCGCGCGCTGGTGCGGGCGCAGCTCGGGTTGGGCGTCGTCTTCAATCGTACGGGTCGGCTCGACGAAGCAGGGGCGCAATATGGTCACGCGCTCCAGACGGCTGAGACCGTCGGCGATCACGACCTGATCGGACATGTCCTGGTCAACCTGGCCATTCTCGCCAAGGGACACAGCGAATTCGACCAGTCGATCCAGTATCTGGAGCGGGCGCTACAGGAATACACGGCATCTGGTCGCGACATCATTCCCGGAAACGTCTACAGCGGGCTGGCGAACGCATCGATGGAGACCGGCGCGCTGGACGACGCCGATCGCTGGCTCGAGCAGGCGATCGCCAGCTTCCGCGCCGTCGGTGACCGGCGCAACGTGGCCATGATGGTCAACAACCTCGGCTTCCTGCGCCGCCTGCAGGGTCGGCTGGACGAGGCCGAGGTCCTGCACCTGGAGTCCGCAAAGCTGCGTGAGGAACTCGGCGACCCGGTCGGCGTCGGCCGGGTGCACAACATGCTTGCCGTCGTCTATAACGACCGTGGCAAGTTCACCGACGCGATCAGCTCGGCGACCATCGCCCTGCAGAGCGCAGAAGAAGCCCACGACAGCCTGTACATCGCCACCGCGCATGCCCAGCTCGGCGATGCGAACCTCGGACTTGGCCGGCTCGCCACCGCCCGCGACCACTATGTCGAGGCGGGACGGATCTTCGTGGAGATCGGCGACCGCCAGCGCATCCTGGAAGTGGACCTGAAGCTCGCCGAGGTGGACGTGGCGCGCGGCCAGCTGAAGTCGGCCCGAACGACCGTCGACCGGGTCGCTGCGGAGGCCCGCGAGGCCGACCTGGTGCCCGTCGAGATCCAGGCGCTGCTGCAGGCCGGCGACATCGCGGCGCGGAACGATGTCATCCGAGGCGATCCGCCTGTACGAGTCGGCGCGCCAGCGCGCGCGCGACATCGGGCACAGCGGCGATGAGATTCGCGCCAGTATCGCCCTCGCCGATGCGTTGGTAGGCGCCGGCAACCTGGACGCCGCTGCGCCATTGCTCGAATTCCTGGCCGGGCAACCGGAATCCGCGCCGCTGCTGAAGCTGCGCGCCCGCTACGCCTGGGCCCGCGGCGACGCTCCGACGGCCGCCACGGCGATGGCCAGGGCCCGCGAGCTGTCCGGCTCGCGTTGGACCGAATCCGACGAACGCCAGCTTGCTGGAGTACCAGCGAACCTGACCCGCGGGTTAAGCTGCGGGTAATCTCTGCAGGGAAGCATGGCTCCATGACCGGACTTCGCCGGCACATCCCCGACATCGCCATCGAGTGGGCGCTCGATCAGCCCGACCGGCTCTGGCAGGCCGTCGATGGAACCCTGTGCTTTGCGGACATCTCCGGTTTCACCGCGCTGTCGGAGAAGCTGTCGCGGCGCGGGCGGATCGGCGGCGAGGAGCTGGTCGAGACCCTGAGCCGCGTGTTCGGCGGCATGCTCGATGCTGCCCGCGAGCGCGACGGCATGCTGCTCAAGTTCGGCGGCGACGCGTTGCTGTTCCTGTTCAAGGGACCGGACCACGCCCTGCGGGCGGCAAGCACGGCGGTCGAGATGCGCCAGGCACTGCGCAAGGCCAAGGAGATCCCCACCTCGGTCGGGCCGCTGAACCTGTCGATGTCGATGGGCCTGCACTCGGGGCGCATCCACTTCTTCCTGGTGGGCTCGACCGATCGCGAGCTGGTGCTGGCGGGGCCCGACGCGTCGATGGCGGCCGCGACCGAGTCGGCGGCCAATGCCGGCGAGATCGGCGTAAGCCCCTCGACCGCCGCGTTGCTGCCGGCCTCGGCGGTTCGCCCGCGCGAGGATGGCCTGCTGCTGTTGCGCTGGCGCAAGGCGCCCGCGCCGCCCGCGGGCGCCAGTCCGGATCGCGAGGCCACCGAGGAACTCATCAACAGCCTGTTCCCGCCCGCGCTCGGCAAGGTCCTGGCCCGCGGACGGCCGGAACCGGAGCATCGCGTCGCCTGCATCGCCTTCGTGCGCTTCTCCGGCACCGACACCATGCTGGAGCGCGACGGCCCCGATGCCGTCGCGGCGGCGCTGCAGGGAACGCTTGCCACCGCGATGGACATCTTCGCCGCCGAGGACATCACGCTGCTGACCGTGGATATCGACAAGGACGGCGGCAAGCTGTTTCTCGGGTCCGGGGTGCCGCTGGCCACCGAGGATGACGAGGGCCGGATGCTGCGCGCGATGCGACGGCTGGTCGACGCTCACACGCCCTTGCCCCTGCAGGTCGGCGTCAACCGCGGCTATGTCTTTGTCGCCGAAGTCGGCACCCCGCGCCGCGCCGCCTATTCGGCGATGGGTGATACCACCAACACGGCTGCGCGCATCTGCGCCAAGGCCCCGCCCGGGGAGCTCTACGCGCATCCCTCGGTGCTGGTCCACTCGCGCAGCAAGTACGCGACCGAACCCGCGGGACCGTTCACCTTCAAGGGCAAGAAGGTGCCGCAGGTCGTCTACCGGGTCGGCGAGGAGACGACCACGGCAGCGGCTGACCAGGCCGAGGCGCTGCCGCTGATCGGTCGCCGTGACGAACTCAGGGTCCTCGGTGAAGCCGTGGACGCCCTGGCAATGGCCATCGGCGGCGTCGTATCGCTCACCGGCGCTGCGGGACTCGGCAAGAGTCGCCTGCTGCACGCGGCGCTCGAGCGCCTCGACGGCTTGCCGGTGCTGCAGCTGCGGGCCGAGCCTTACGGCACCACCAACCCGTATCGCGTCTTTCGCGACCCGATCCGGTCGTTGCTCGGCGTCGTGCGCGGCGACTCCACGGCCATGACGGAACAACTGGAAGCGGGCGTCGCGCGCGCTGACCCGACCCTGCTTCCCTACCTGGCACTGCTCGGCGAAGTCGCGCAGATCGAGGTCGAACCATCGCCCGAGGTCGCGGCAATCGAGCCGCAGTTCCGGCAGGACCGCATCGCCGACACCATCATCCAGCTGTTCGACTCCGCGCGGGAAGGGCCACGGGTGATCGTCATGGAGGACGCGCACTGGGCCGACGGCGCGTCCGCCCATCTGCTCGGCCGCCTGGCTGCCGCCTGCTCGTCGCGTCCCTGGCTGATGCTCACGGCGCGCCGCGACGATACAGGCGGCTTCGCCACCACGGCAGGCCGGCATATCGGGGTCGGCGTCATGCCGGATCCGGAACTCGCGGAACTGGTCAACCAGGCCACCGCCTCGGCGCCCCTGCGGCCGCACGAACTCGAACTCGTGGTCCGCCGGGCCAGCGGCAATCCGCTGTTCGCCGAGGAGATGGTCCGCGCGGCCCGCCAGGCCGGCTCGTTCGAAGCCGTGCCCGATTCCCTCGAAGCCGCGATCGCCGCCCAGGTGGATGCGCTCGATCCCGAGGCGCGCCACGTGCTGCGCTATGCGACCGTGCTCGGCCGCAGCTTCAGCGTACGCAGCCTGGCCGGACTACTGGGTGCAGAGAACCTCGACGTCGATGCCTCGATCCTGGAACGGCTCGAGAGCTTTCTCACGCCGGACGGCGACGACGGCCTGCGCTTCCGCATCGGCCTGGTGCGCAAGACGGTATACGAAGGCCTGGCGTTTCGCCTGCGGGTGCGTCTCCACCGCGAGGCCGGCGAGTCGATGGAGCGCCTCGCCAGCGACCCGTCAGCCAAGGCCGACAGCCTGGCGCTGCACTTCTCGATCGCCGGCGACCACGAGCGCACCTGGCGCTACGCGCGGCTGGCTGCCGACCGCGCCGCCAAGGCCTATGCCAATGCTGATGCGGCCCGCCTGTACCTCATGGCCCTGGAAGCCGCCCGCAAGCTGCCGAGCGTCGATGCCGCTGAGCGTATGCGGGTGTGGACCGACCGCGGTAACGTCTGCCGGCTGGCTGGCCTGTTCGAGGATTCGCTCGATGCCTATCGGCAGGCCTACCGGCTGATCGCCGACGATCCATTGGGACGCGCCGACCTGCACGGGCTGCGCGCCAGGGCGCGGGAACGGATGGGTGCCTTCAGCACCGCGCTGCGCGAGCTGGCTTCAGGCCAGCGGCTGTTGGCAGAGCTCGACACCGCCCCCGCACGGGCTGCCCGGGCACGTCTCGGCGCACACGCTGCCATGATCCGTTTCGCCCAGGAGAAGTTCGACGTCGCGCTGCGTCAGGCCGAGCAGGCCGCCGTGGAAGCTCGCGAGGCTGGCGACAAGGCGGCGCTCGCACAGGCGCTGGTCGCCGCCGACTCGGCCCACCTCTCGCTAGGCGGCAGCGGCGCCGAGCGCATGCCGGAGGCGCTTGCCATCTATGAGGAACTGGGCGACCTGTCGAGCGTGGCGATGGTCCGCGGTAACCTGGGTTGCGGAGCCTTCCTCGAAGGCCGCTGGGAGGAAGCGCTGGCGTGGTTCCGCGGCGACCGCGAGGCCAGGATCAAGGCGGGCAACGTCGTGGGAGCCGCCACGGCCGCCTCGAATATCGGCGAGATCCTGGTCAAGCGCGGGCAACTGGACGAAGCGCTGCCCATGTTGACAGACGTGGTGCGCGTCATGCGCGCCTCGGGCTTTCACGACGGCGCCGCCTATGCCGAAGTCCAGATCGGGCGGTTGCTGGTCAAGCGCGGCGAGTTCAGCCGGGCCAACGAGCTTCTGCAGCGCGTCGCCAGCGAATTCTCGCAGCTCGGCCAGGCCGCAAGCGCGCTGGAGGCCGCCTGCGTGCAGGCACAGGCCGAGGTGGCATTCTGGCCAGGGCCGAGGCAGCACTGTCAGCTGATCGATCAGTACGCCGCCGCTGCCGGCAAGAGCGCGCGCATGTTCGCAGCGCAGGTCGCGGAGGCTCGGGCCCTGGCACTCATCGACACTGGGAAACAGCGACGAGGCCAGGGAGGCGATCACCACGGGCATCGAGGCAGCCCGCAAGTACGGACTGCCGTACGAAGAGGCGCTCTTGCTGCAAGCGCGGGTGGAATCAGACCGGCGGGCCGGCCGGTTGCCGGATCAATCGGACATCGACTCGGCGTCCCGGATACTGAAAGGCCTCGGCGTCGATGAGACGCCGAGGCCTTCAGACCGTCAGAGCAGCTGAAATTACCTATTCGCGGCTGGGAAACGAATGTCGCCCCAGAACAGGATCCTCTGGCGGGACCTGCATGTCGTCGCCGCCCGAATTGCCCACGAAGTCCTCGGCTTGCTCGAGGATGCAGGCCCATTCGACCTTGCCGCCGGGATTACGGTTGCACCAGGGGCACCAGGTCGGGTGACGAATGACCGTCCTCAATCGCTCCAGTCAGAGTGCCGTTCAGCACCTCCAATATCGTTGGATTTCCGGCGATACCCGTCAACCACGTGCCGTCGCCGTTCGCATCGTCCAGTGCCGCAGCGCTTCGGCGAAGAAGCGGGGAAGGTGTGTTTTGGCCCGGGAATTCGATCTCAGTCTGCGCGACATCCCAGTGCGGTACTTGCCTCCGGCTCGAACGTGACCTGCATCAGTCCGACAAGCTGGTCGAGAAGCCCTACTTCCCCTGTCTTGTCCAGTTGGCACAAGGCCTCGCGCACCATGCCAACGTTTCCAATCAGTAGTCGATAGGCCCGGTGCAGGTTCCTCCTATGACCGCTGGAGCCGGTGTCAATTCGGGTAACCGACAACTCGCCGCCGACAGACGTCGCTGAATCGCCAAAGACCTCGGCCGTCACGTTGTCATTAGCGTCGCAGCCAAGGCGTCCAACGCTCGGCTCGGTCAGGTAGATCTTTGTGTTGAAGTCGCCATCCGAGTAGCCTGGCAGACCGACATAGTCGCCGCCGCCCTCTAGAGAGCCTTCGCCAGCTGTAGGCTTCAGCCCGAACGATCTGCCCGTATCGTTGATCATCCAGCGACAATTGTCGCTTGGCCCCGAATCCGGGCCCGAATCCGAGGGCTCAGCACAGTTGACGACAAGATGAGCCCGGTCCGCCTCGCCTGCATAACACGCCAGATCCGGTTTGTTCCGGGCAGAGTCTATACGTACGCCACCCGAAATCCGCAGCTCGAATACCGCGTTCTCCTTTGAGCTCCAGGTCGAGCTCGAGACGATAGAAACGACACGCGCACGAGATTCATCAGTTGCGGGCCGATCTGAAATTGCACCCACTCGCCGTATGCTCTCAGTGATTCGATAACACGCCACGCCCTTTGGGTCCGTCCTGGACGCCAATGGAATCGGGTCCCAGACCGAGGGCAGCCGAGCCGAGAGGAAATGCAGAGGTTGGCTGCGCAATGTAAGCGGGCGTGGTCGCGAGGTTGAAGTTGCACTTCCCGCTCAGGTTGATGGCCTGTCCCGCCAGCTGATCCCAGTCCGAGCCTTCGGTCCCTCGCCCCGGCTGGCCCTTGGTTTCGTAGACGAAACGACCAGACGGTAGTGGATTGTGAAGACCCCCTGCCGCTACGGCTTGGCCCAGCTCCAATCGCAGCGCACCCATGTCCGTGTGCCGGCAAAATCAAGGGCTCAGTGGCCGAAGCGTCGAAGCCAAGGCAACCCAGCGCCAGCAACAGGGCGCTCGATGCCCGCAACGGACGAGGCGTACGGACAGAAACCGATGTCGGATCAGTCATGATTCCTTCCCTTCCGCCGCAAGAACGGCGCCCGACTTGTTGTTGAACCGATCCTGTCGCATCAGGCGCATCCTGCGCCTGCGATGGACATGGTCTCGGTTGCGACCCCTGCGCTAGTATATGCGTATTTACTCTTACCAGAACATTTCCTCGCATTGCAACGTTGCTAACCTCTAGCTAAGGCCTAAGGCAACGCGCTGCAAAAAAGGGCACTCCAGAATGGACATCAGACAGCTGCTCGAAACGGCTGAAGACATTGAGGTTTACGCGCCAGGCGACATAATATTTCGCGAAGGGGACCAGGCCCACCACATGTACGTGGTGCTCGACGGCGAGCTCGAGTTGCTGGTAGACGGACGTGCGGTGGGCAAGTCGCGGGGTGGCGACCTGCTCGGTGAGATGGCGATCGTCGGCAGTCACAAGCGCACGACCACCGCGGTGGCCACGACAGATTGCCGCCTCGCGCCCGTCACCGAGCGCCGCTTCGTGATGCTGGTGCACGAGACGCCGTACTTCGCGCTGCACATCATGAAGGTGCTCACCGACCGGATCGTCCGCAAGGAACAGGAACTGCGAGCGATGGCACGATGACTACCGCACGACCCATCCGCCTGCTGCAGCTGACCGACCCGCACCTTTTCGAGGACGAATCGCGGGAACTCTACGGCGTGAATACCGCGGCGACGTTCCGCGCGACCCTGGCCAGGGGCCTGGCGGAGTCACCCGGCCCGCTCGACGCCATCCTGGTCACCGGTGACATCGCCGAAGACTCCCATCGGGCAACCTACGAGCGCTTTCGCTCGATCATGGCAGGGTTCGGCATTCCAGTGCTGTGCATTCCCGGCAATCACGAGGACCGCGAGAAGCTCCGCTCGATCCTGGATTCGCCGCCGCTGCAGTTCTGCGGCAGCATGCGCTTCCCCGGCTGGCGGATCGTGATGCTCGACAGCCATACCCCGGGCGACGACGCCGGACGGCTCGACGATGGCGAGCTCGAACGCCTCGATCGTGAGCTTGCCGCGGCAACAGACGAGCATGTGCTGGTCTGCCTGCACCACCAGCCGATCCCGATGGGCAGCCCCTGGCTGGATGCCGTGGGATTGCACAACGGCGCGGCTTTCGACTCGGTGCTGGCCCGGCACGGCAATGTCCGGGCGGTGCTGTGGGGACACGTCCACCAGGCCTCGGATCGCGTCCACCGCGGCATGCGCATGATGAGCACGCCATCGACCTGCGCGCAATTCACGCCCGATACCCAGACCTGCGTGATGGACCTGCGTCCACCGGGCTTCCGCTGGCTGGAGCTGCTGCCCACGGGCGAGATCCGGACCGAGGTGGTGTGGCTGGACGAATTGCGCCAGACCGCGAGGCCGCCCGATTCGCGCAGGGAGCCCTGACCACCGCCACGCGTCACCGGGGACGGCCAACATGCAACGTCAGCGCTGGTATCAACTGATCGAGGGCGGGTTCTCGGCAAGCCGTGCCGCCTGGTGGATCGCGGCGGCAATTGTCTCGCTGATCATCCTCAACGCCCTGGCGGTAGTCCTGGGCTCGGATCACGAGCATTTCCTGCAGTTCCGTTCCGCGTTCCACGTCTTCGAGCTGTTCTCGGTCGCCGTATTCACGGTCGAGTACCTGCTGCGCGCCTGGGTTGCACCCGAGAATCCTGCCTACCAGGGCCAGTCCGCGTGGCTGGCCCGCCTGCGCTACCTGGTCTCGCCGGTGGCAATCATCGACCTGCTCGCCATCCTGCCGGCGTACCTCGGCCTGATGATGACCGTCGACCTGCGCTACCTGCGACTGCTGCGGTTGCTGCGGCTGCTGAAGCTGACGCACTA
The DNA here is from genome assembly GCA_963715485.1 of uncultured Gammaproteobacteria bacterium. GTDB lineage: Bacteria > Pseudomonadota > Gammaproteobacteria > Steroidobacterales > Steroidobacteraceae > SG8-30. The sequence goes on along the minus strand of OY970244.1, from coordinate 1,186,786 downwards.
CTTCAAGGGCCTGGGCATCTTCATCATGGTGGTCCAGGCCGAAGGCCGCACCCTGCTGTCCGGACTGTTCACCATGGCGGTGCTGGTGATCGTTGCCGCGTCGTTGATGTACGGCGTCGAGCACGCCGCGCAGCCGGAGCGCTTCGGCAGCATCGGCGAGTCGCTGTGGTGGGCGGTCGTCACCATGACCACGGTCGGCTACGGCGATGTCACCCCGGTCACGACGGCGGGCCGGATCCTGGCTGCGATCATCATGCTGCTGGGGGTCGGTGTCGTCGCGCTGCCCGCCGGCATCCTGGCGGCACGATTCGCCGAAGAGCTGCAGGGACGGCGCGACCAGCTGGCCGCTCAGCTCGACCTGGCGATGCTGGACGGCAACGTCAACCAGTCGGAGTTCGAGGACCTGGCGCGACTGAGCGACGAGCTGGGCATCCCCAAGGACACGCTCGACCGCATGCTGCACACGCGATCCCTCAGGCGCGTCATGGTGCCGACCTGCCCGCACTGCGGCAAGGCGATCGACTGACCTGACCCGGGCTCAGCCGGCGGCCGGGGGTTCGTGCTCCCGGTGGAACCGCTGTACCGTCCACAGGTAGGTATCCGCGAGCAGGCGCTCGGCCGCCTCGTTGAGGAGGCGCATTATCCGCTTGCTGCTGTGGATCTGTTGCAGCGAGGACGTCGTCCGTTCCAGCTGGAAGATCTGGTTCTGGTACTGCCAGCCCAGCTCCTTGGTGGCCATCTTGGTCTGATAGATTTCCCAGACGCCCAGCCAGAACGGGATCAGGCCCAGCAGGAAGACGAGGAAGGTCTTGAGCGGCAGCCCGAACAACTCGGTGTGGGTCAGTAGTTCCTTGAACGCCATCAGCGCGACGATCGCGAGAGCCATCGACACGAGGATGAACTGCTTGATTCGCTCGAGCCGGTGGTGCGCATGGTGGAGCCCATGCACCTTGTGCTTGAAGTACTTCTGCTGGTCCTCCAGCCACGCCTTGCGCACCCATTCGACGCAGCGTTCGGAGTTCTGGACGCCGCCCACCTCGTAGGGCGTCACGGCGCGCAGGATGTGACCGATCCAGCTGAACCCGGCGATCCTCCTGACACCCAGCAGGCGCATGAGGTGTTGCTCGACGCCAAGGGAAGGGATTCCCGCGACCGACAGGTAAAAGCGGGTCCTGAGGCTCTCGGCAATGGCCCGGTACATCAGGTGCCGCGTGAACCAGCCCTTGCGGCTGGCCTGCGAGAACAGGAAGTAGCCCGCAACGAACAGGACCAGGTAGCTCGCCAGGTACAACTTGCCGGGGTAGATCTTGGCGTACACCAGGAACAGCAGGCCCATGATGGCCGCCATCACGCTGAAGGCCTTGAACAGCCGGTCGGAGCGCCGCTGGTGGTGCACGGCCAGCTGGTCGGCCCGACGGTACTCGTAGTCGATGGCCCGCAGGGCCTCCGCGGCCACCGGTCGCAGCGCCAATGCCTCGTCCGTGACCAGTCCCCAGGGGCTGCTCTCCGGGTCGATATGTGCCTCGGCATCCCGCGCGTAGTCGGCCAGCTTGTCGAGCTCCTCGGCCAGGCCGGCCGGGAGCTGCCGCCCCGTGACCACCACCTCGCCGTCGTCAGCGATGCCCAGGAAGCCGGCCCTGCCGTCATGCCCGACTTCGCTGCCCTTGCGCCGCGTGCGCAGCCAGAACACCGGCCGCTCACCGTCGGAGACCGGACCAGTGGCATCGGGCAGCGCCAGCCTGTGGGCCTTTCGAACTCCCTCCTTGTCCACCAGGCCAAGGTAGCGGAGCACCGTGTCACCGACACCTCCAGGCAGGCCACGGTCCTGCCCGTCCCACAGCGCGATCAGGATGCTGGTGGTGCGCCTGACCCGCTCCGTGAGTTCCACGTAAAGTACGTCGCGCGCCCAGCCCGGCACCGAGGCTGCCTCGAGATCGAGGCCCTGTGGTAACTCCAGCTCGCTACAACTGACGCGCGGGTCGGCCAGCAGGGCCCGCAGGCCCGCCTGCGACGCCTCATCGAAATCGTTGAGGTACATCTCGAGCGGCATCGGCAACAAGGCGTGAACGCTCATGCCCGCCGCCAGGGCAGCCTCGGCGGCAATGCGGTCAGCCCCGTCGGCCATGCCGGTCACCAGCTGGGCGTGGATTCCCGGCAAGCGCTTCAGCAGGTCGGCGCACAGGTCCTCGACGGCCTGCCGCAAGGCATCGACGTCAGCCGGCTCCAGGTGCCGGTGGCCTGCGACTGCGATTCTTAGGGGGACCTGCTGCACGCGCGCAATGGTACATGGCCCGGCCGTCCCGGTGCAGTCCCGCCCAGGTCGGGATATTCATGTCAGCCGACCAACTTTCCCGCGCCCGGGTAGTATTTGGTACATCTGACACACAATCGGCCCGGTCTACCGGGCCCCAGGGGGGAGATCGATGAGCAGCCAGGACGGAAATTCGAACGGCCGCAAGAGCCTGATCGTTGCGGCAGGACTCGCGGCGGTCCTCGCCGGGGTCGGCTACATGGCCAGCCAGAACTCGACGCCGGGTGAGCACCTGGTCGGCAAGGTGACCCCTGCCGAGCGCTATCGCGCGGATACCAACCCGATCTCGAGCGATACCGTCGTGATCGACGACCAGGCCATCGCGCAGTTCATGCAGACGGACGTCTACCAGTTGATGGTGACCGATGCCGAGTTCGCCCAGGCGCTCCGCAGCGACGCCTTCCGGCAGATGCTCGCCCAGGACTCCTTCCGCGCGGTTCTCGCCAATGACTCGCTCCGCGCCGTGTTCGCAAATGATGCGTTCAGGCGGTTGTGGGCCAATGACACTTTCCGCATGGCGCTGGCCAGTGACACCTTCCGCGCAGCCTACGCCCATCCGGCATTCCGCGAGGCGCTGGCCAGTGATACCTCACGGGCCATGCTGGCCCAGCAGTCTTTTGCCGAACTGCAGGCCAACGACGCCTTCCGTCAGGTCATGGCCAATGACGCCGCCCGCGCATTGCTGGCCAACGACGCGTTCCGTGCGGTCATGGCCAACGATGCGGGACGCGCGGCGTTCGCTAATGAATCCTTCCGGCAGCTCATGGCCAACGACGCCTTCCGCCACCTGCTGGCCAATGACGCCTTCAGGTGGGTCATGGCCAACGACGCGTCCCGCATGATCCTGGCCAACGACACCTTCCGCCACGCGCTCGCCAACGACGCGTTCCGGCAGGTCCTGGCGAGCGACGCCCTGCGGGATGCCCTCGCGAATGACGCCATGCGGGCAGCGGCCCGTTAGCCCACGCGGATCGGATTCCGCATCGACGCGAAGGTCGCTCGTGGTACACGAGCGACCTTCGCGCATTTGCATGGGTAGCAGCGCGTCAGCTCCCGGTGACTTCCTGTCCGGTCAGCTGAAACGGGTATCCGTGACCGGGTGGTCCGCTGCGGCCCTGGCCCTGGCGGCCTGCCTGGTCGGCAGCCCGGCCGTTGCCGCACCATTCGAGCTGGACATGATCGAGACGGCGGATCTACGCCTGCTCTATCTCGATCCGTTCCAGACCTACCTCGCGCCGCATGTCGCCAGGACCTTCCAGAATTCGCTCGAATTCCAGCGACGGGTGTTCGACTGGACCCCGTACGAGAAAAGCACGCTCATCCTCACCGACCTCGCCGACTACGGCAACGCCGGCGCCGGCGCATCGCCGACCAACGGCGTCACCATCTTCATTGCGCCCCCAAGCCACACCCTCGAGACGCTCCCGGGGAGCGAGCGCATGTACTCGCTGCTCAATCACGAGATGGTCCACGTTGCCAACATGGACTCGGCCAACAGCCTTGACCTGCGGTGGCGTCACTTCTTTGGAGGCAAGCCCCGGCAGAGCGAAGAACACCCGGAGTCGATCCTCTACAACTACCTGGCCGTGCCGCGTCTCAGCTCGCCCCGCTGGTACCTCGAGGGAGCGGCGTCATTCATGGAAACCTGGATGGCCGGCGGCATCGGCCGCGCCCAGGGCGCGTACGACGAGATGGTCTTTCGCGCGATGGTGCGCGACGACGCCCGCTTCTACAGCAACCTCGGTCTGGTATCGAAGGGCGTCGCCGCCGACTTCCAGACCGGCACCAACGCCTATCTCTACGGCACGCGCTTCTTCAGCTACCTGGCCTACGTCCATTCGCCGCAGGCCGTGGTCGAATGGCTGAAGCGTGGCGAGGACAGCGAGCGTTACTACGCGCGCCAGTTCCAAAAGGTCTTCGGCACTTCGCTCGAGTCGGCCTGGAACGAGTGGATCGCCTGGGAGCACGAGTTCCAGCAGGCGAACCTGGCCTCGGTCCGACAGTTTCCGCTGACCGAAACACGGCGCCTGACGACCAGGGGCCTGGGGTCCGTATCCAGGTCCTACCACGAACCGGCCACGGATTCGCTGATCGGCGCATTCCAGTACCCGGGCACGGTCGCCTACCTGGGTGTGCTCTCGCTGAAGGACGGCAGCATCAGGAAGCTGGCCGACATCAAGGGCCCGATGAAGTACCGGGTCACCTCGACGGCCTACGACCCCACGACACGGACCCTGTTCTACGCCACGGACAACGACGCCTACCGCGATCTGCAGGCAGTGGACGTCGCCTCCGGCAAGGTCCGAAGACTCATCAAGGATGGACGTATCGGCGACATCTGCTTCGACGCCTCCGATCGTTCCCTTTGGGGGCTTCGGCACCTGAACGGCCTGGTCACGCTGGTAAACATCCCCTACCCCTACGATAGCTGGAACCAGGTCTACACCTGGCCGTATGGCCAGGAACCCTTCGAGCTCGACGTGTCGTCGGATGGCGCACTGCTGTCACTGTCGGTCGGCGAGATCGACGGCACCCAGTTCATGCGTGTATTCAGGGCCGCGGACCTGAGGGCCGGCAAGGCCGAGGCCGTCACCCAGTTCGACTTTGGCAAGGCCATCCCCGAGGGTTTCGTCTTCACCCCGGACAGCAAGTACCTCTACGGCAGCTCCTACTACACGGGCGTGTCGAACATCTTCCGTTACGAGCTCGCCACCGGCGAGATCGAGGCCGTCAGCAATGCGGAGACCGGCTTTTTCCGCCCGATCCCGGTCGCGGATGGCTCGTTGATCGTGCAGGAATACACTGGTGAGGGCTTCGCGCCGGTCGTGATCGAGCCGGTTCCGCTCGAGGACGTCAGCGCCATCACCTTTCTTGGCGCCGAGATCGCCCGGAAGCATCCCGTGGTTCGCGATTGGATGGTGGGTTCCCCGTCGGACGTCGATCTCGACGCGCTGGTGACGAATCGCGGCAAGTATCGGCCGATGCACGAACTCGAATATGGCAGCGGCTACCCGGTCGTCGAGGGATACCGGGATTCGGCCGCGCTCGGCTGGCACATGCGTTTCGCCGATCCGGCGCAGTTCCACCGGCTGGACGTGACCGGCAGCCTCTCCTGGGACGAGGACCTTCCCTCAAGCGAAAGGCTCCACTTCGGCGCCCGCTACCAGGCCCTGAACTGGCGCTTCGAGTACTGGCATAACGACGCCGATTTCTACGACCTGTTCGGCCCGACCAAGCGCAGCCGCAAGGGCGACGCGTTCATCGTCGAATTTGACCGGCCGCTGATTTACGACGAACCGCGCCGCCTCGACCTGTCGATTGGCGCCGCCTACTTCACCGGGCTCGACACGCTGCCTGGCAACCAGAACGTCCCGTCAGGCTTCGAGAACATCCTCTCGGGAAAGTTCGAACTCTCCTACACGGACACCCGCCGCTCCCAGGGTTCCGTCGACCACGAAAAAGGCTATCGCTGGGACCTGGTGGCGACCGCTGACCGCGCCGAGGGCGATACGGTGCCGAAGCTGCGTGCGGGGTTTGACTTCGGGTTCGCGCTGCCGCTCGGCAACTCATCCATCTGGCTCTACAACGCGGCCGGCGTAGCCGATGGCGATCGCGACAACAGCCTGGCCAGTTTCTACTTCGGCGGCTTCGGCAACAACTACGTGGACGACGACGAGGTCAAGCGCTACCGGGAATTCGACAGCTTTCCGGGCTTCGAGATCGACAGCCTGAGCGGACAGAGCTTCGCCAAGTCGGTTCTCGAGCTGAACCTGCCGCCGATCCGGTTCGAGGAAGTGGGCAAGCCCGGGCTGTTCCTGGGTTCAGCCCGGCCGGCCTTGTTTGCCGGCATGCTGGTGACCGACCCGGGACATGATTCACGCCGCCGCACCCTCTACAACGCCGGCGCCCAGGTCGACCTGAACTTCACGGTCATGCACCGGATGCCGATGACCCTCTCCTTCGGCTACGCGGCCGGATTCGAGGACGGCCGCAAGCTCGACGGTGAGTGGCTGCTATCGCTGAAGATTCTCTGAGGGGCGCTCAGCGGGGCGCAGGCGCGTGGAAAAGGCGGGCCGGCTGCGAACAGTGATACCCCCGTCACGCATCCGGTTGCTCTTTACCCCCAGCAGGTAATAGAGGAATGCCGCACCGACGCCGACCAGGACCAGCATGACCCCGATGCGATCGTTCCTGGCCGCCAGGTTGAAGGTTGCGTGGAAGGTCCCGGCCAGGACCAGGCCCTCAAACATCTTCGCCTCGTGGTAGATACCCTCGCGGCTGAACAGGAAGACCCGGTGCAGGACCCGTACCACGGGACCCCTGGCCTGGTGATCCGAGCGGACCGCCTGCGACGAGAAATGCGCAAGGCCATAGAAATAACCAAAAATTCCCGAGGCCACCCCGTGCATCAGCACCGTGAGGATAGACCTCATGATGACCAGGCTCGGATCCTCGTTCGCCAGGAAACGCGGAAAGTAGATCAGCGCGTTCTCCGCGAAGGCGAATGCCAGCCCCACGATGATCGAGAACTCGATCGCGTCGTCTACGGAGCGGATGCTGTCGTCATCGGTGAAGCGCACGACAAGATGCTTGGAATATTCCTCTGCGAATGCCAGGAAGATCACGCTGAAGGCGACGATTGGCAGGCCGAGCCAGTGAAAGACAACGATGAATGCAGTGAGGAACACCCCAACGCCCAGGAAATTCAGCGGCTCCTCGTAGAAAGCCGCCAGAAGTCCGCGACCCTCCGGGCCCATCTCGCGGCGGAATTCGTACAGCGCCCACAGGGACAGGCCCACCAGCAGCACCAGGTTGACCCGGTACAGCGGTACCAGCTGCGCGTAGACCTGCGTCATGGTCGTGGGCAACTCCAGTCCGGGGTTCATGACCAGCAGCGCCCTGGCGACGAAGGGCGTGGAGAAGAATACGAGCGACGCGACGTGTACGAACTTGATCCAGGTGCGCTCGTGCAACAGGTAGATGATGTGCAACAGCGCGATGACCACCAGCGAGACAATCGCGATGATCGAGAACATCAGGTAGATCTGCAGGAAGCTGAGTATCTTGAGCGTCAGCGGACTCTGGTCCACGACATCCAGCAGGAACGGCAGGCTGAACATGGTCGAGATCGAGCTCAGCTCGGCAACGGGCGCCGAGGCGAGCCTGGCGTCGACGTTGAAGACCACCAGCACGAACGCTGCTGCCAGGCCGGCCGCCATGAGGTTGCGTACCGACTTCTGGCTGAATCGCTCCAGCACGAAAAGTGCCAGCGAGAAAACCACCATGAACTGGAACGCATCGACGAACTGGGCGGCGAAGCGGCCAAAGTATCCGTGCAGCTGATCGTAGGTCAGGCTGGTGATAACCAGCAGCACGACGATGACCGCCAGCGCAGCCAACCGGGCGGCCATATTCGAGATCCGACGGGAAACGTAGCGGAAGAGCTGGATCACCGCAAAGACGATCAGCGCCAGGATCGCGAAAAATGCCGCCATGCCTGCCATCTCGCGACCCGAGGTGCCGGCGCCAGCCATCCCGGCTGCCGTTTCCTGCAGGCTGAGTTCGACGCCGAGCTCCCCCATGAACAGCAGGACCGGCACCACCGACAGGGTCCCGATGACGAACGTCGCGAATACCAGGCGCAGGGATTCCGGATTGCGGGATACGAACAGGTATCCCCATACGAGAGTTGGAATGAGCGCCAGGCCGGTCGCCTGAAGAAGCATCGTCACACGTCGAAACTCGATCTACCGGGTTCGGAACGGGGCGCTAGCTTGTGACAAATCAACCCGAAAGGCTACAGTCGCGCATCTTTTTGCCCCCGGCTCGCGGAGCCCACACGCTAATTTCCGCTAAATGTCAACTTTTCGAGTCCCTGCGTGTAGTTATGAATGAGGACGACGACACCGAGCGGATCCGCGAGTGCCTTCGGGGCAATACGCAGGCCTTCAGCGCGCTCGTCGAACAGTACGAAAAGCCGCTGTACAACGTGGCGTTGCGAATGCTTCGCAATCCCGAGGACGCGCGCGACATCGCCCAGACGGTATTCCTGAAGGCCTACCAGAATCTTTCTAGCTATGACCCGCAATACAAGTTCTACAGCTGGATCTACCGGATGGCGATCAACGAATCGCTCAACATCCTGCGGGTCCGTGGACGGAACGTCGGACCTGTCGATGACCAGCATCCCGCTGACGACGCCGGCCCGGTCGAGACGCTGGCCGGGGACCAGGAGCGCAACGCGGTGCTCGCGGCTGTCGACAGGCTCAAGCCGGAGTATCGGGCCGTGATCGTGCTCCGCTACTTCGTCGACCAGAGCTACGAGGACATGGGACAGGCCCTGGGTATCGACTCGAAAACCGTGAAATCCAGGTTGTTTACCGCAAGGCAACTTCTGAAGGAGCAACTCGCCTCGCGCGGGGCACTTTGACCATGGACACCCTTCGCACACAGGAACTGATCCACGCCGAGCTCGATGGCGAATTGACAGCCGCCGAACGTGCCGAGCTGGCCCGACTGCTGCTGCAGGACCCTGAGGCACGGCGCCTGCAGTACGACCTCAGGCGAACCCATGCTCTGCTGCGCGAAATTCCCCTGGCCGAGCCCCCTCCGGGGCTGCGTTCGGCGATCCTGGCGGCGCTTGGCCTGACGACGCGCGCAGAAGCCCCGGCCAGCGGGCGACCGGGTCGTTGGTCAGGCTATCGCCTGGCTGCCGCCATCATTGGCGGTCTGGTGGTCGCTGGCATCGGCTACAACCTGCTCGAAGTCAGCCAGCCGGGCGCCGACCTGCAAGGATCGGTGGGCGCCGCCATCCCTTCGACAGTGGTCGCGGGCGGCACGTCCGTGGATCAAGCGCTGTTCCAGAGCGACGGTATCGAGGCCAGCGCCACGCTTTATCGCAGTGGCCAGGGTCTGCGGCTGGATCTCGAATTACTTGGGACCGTGCCGTACGAAGTCGTTGCGTCCTTCGACCCCGTCGCAACGACCTACCTGGGTGCAGACGGCGACGCAGATCTGGCCGAGCTGGAGGGTGCAATCATCGTTCAGGCCGGGCCAGGGCGGGTGGCCAGCTCGCTGGAATTCTCCGGGACTGCGCCCATCGTGCTGCAGGTCCGCGCTGGAGACCAGGTACTTGGAGAGGACGAACTCTCGCCGGGCCCATCCAACTGACCGCCCCGCGAAGATCCTTCAGACGGCCCTACGACGCCCGTATCGATGCGGGCGTTCTTGCCTCAGTTGGCGCCCGGCGCAGGCACCCGTAGGGTCATCCGGGTTAGGGCCCGCGCCTCAGGGTCCAGCCGCGAACTGCGCGGGAGCCCATGAACGTCGGCAGCCAGCGGGTGCGCCTTCACCACCAGGCCGCCCCCACCACCCTGCAGGGCCGACGGGTCAAGAAAGCCCAGGCTCGTGCAGACGGCACCCATGCTGTGCTGCAGCGTGACCTGGGTCGCCGACCGGTCGAGCAGATCCGCCATCAGCTCCATGGTCCTCCGGGCGGTCTCGGCCTCCGCCTCGGCGCGAACGCGTTGGCGTTCGGCCTCGTTTCGCGCCAGGAAGGCCGTTGTCGCCAGCAATGACGTCATCGCCATGCCGGCCACCGATGCGGCGGCAAGCATGGCCAGCCGACGATTGCGGCGTTGGGTTTCGCGCTGCTTCAGGTCGTCAAGGCCGACCCCGAGCATGCCGGCGATCAATTTCAGCTTGATGTCGCTGCGGCTGTCCCGGCCGGGCCTGGCATCAGCCGCGATAGGCTCGCTTTTCCGGTCCGTCAGTTCGCCGTCGGCACCCATCCGGTAGAGCAACGCTGGCGGGAAACACGCGTCCTGCCCGCGACCTGCGGTGGTCGAGACGCACGGTTCACCGTCTACGACCAGGCAGAAAATGCGGTCCTCGCGACCGAGCCGCTTGAAGGCGAGGATCTCCTCGTTGACCCAGCGGGAACGTGCAGCCGCCATAGAGCAAATGACGACCTGGAACGCGGACTGCTGTAGCGCGCGGGTCAGCGTGTCGCCCAGGCTGATCGAGGTGGCCAGCTCATCGCGGTCGCGAAAAACCGGCGAAAACTTCGCCGGGACGGGCCCGAAGGGCGTCATGGTCCCGACCAGGCGCTTCGGCACCTGGTAGGTCTCAAGGGCCTTGTGCAGCCATTTCGCCCACTTCTCGTCGGCGTGGCTGTAGCTGATGAACGCCCGATACTTGAGCTGGCCTGACACTTCGGCGCTCCCCCCTTGAGCCCCGGAGCCTAGCGGATTGTGCGTCACAACAAAACGCCGCCGTCGGCCCGGGCCACGTTCTCTGTTAATATCGCAGTGTTTCTGTTATTTTTTTCCCACAATTGAGGGGAGGGATCTCTGATGTCCACACCGCGTCGCGGCTCGATCGTCTCGATAGCGTGCCTGTCGATCCTGGGTTCCGCACAGGCCCAGGCCGATGCTGAAGCCGATCCAGGCTACCGTTTCGGCGAAACGGTCACCGTCGTCGGCGAACGGGTTCGCCTGGCTGACGAGATCGCCACCGAGGACGTGGTGACCGCGGAGGGCATCGAGCGCCGGGGCGCCCGCAACCTCGAAGAGGCGATCAGGCTGCTGCCCGGCGTCTACGTGCGCATGGGCGCCGACGGCGTGCCGCGCATCGACATTCGCGGGCTGCGCACACGCAACATCCTGTTGCTGCAGGACGGCGTGCCGTTGAATTCCAGCTACGACGGCCAGTTCGACCCCGCCGCGATTCCGGTCGAGAACATTGCCTCGATCAAGGTCATCCGCGGCACCAGCTCGATGCTCTATGGATCGGGCGGCAACGCCGGCGTCATCGAGATCGTCACGCGGACCGCGGGCACGGTGCCGCGTGGCAACCTGTTGGTCGAAACCGCCGATCCGCAGGCCTGGCTGGCCCGCGGAGCAGTCAGCGGCATGGTGGGCCAGGTGGGCATATCGCTCGCGGGCTCCGTCTATGACCGCAACAATTTCGACCTGCCAGACGACTTTGAACCGACTGCACTGCAGCCGGGCAGCGAGCGGGTCAACAGCGACCGCGAGGATCGCTCGATCCAGGGCAACCTGGTCTTCGGTGAGCCGGGCCGCGGGTTCGGCGTCAGCCTGGCCTACCGCGAAGGCGACTACGGCAAGCCCCCGACCACGATCAGCAACACGGAATCGGACTTCGCCAACCGGGCGCGATTCGAGCGCGTCGAATTCGATACCTTCTCGGTCCAGGCTGCCGGCGATATCGCCGTCGGCGATTCGCTCAGCTTCAAGCCGACGCTATTCCTGAACCGCAACAACGAGCTGACCGACGGCTATGACGACGCGGGCTTCGATACCCAGGCCAGGAACGGCGCCTTCAGCGAGGACGCCACGACCGAGATCCTGGGGGGCGGACTGCTGGCGACGATAGGTCTCGGCGATCGTGCGTTGCTGTCCCTGTCGGCTACGGGGCGCGAGGAGAGCTGGGATGCGACCGGCTTCAACGTCACGACCGTCACCAGCGGTGGTGGCGGTGGCGGTGGTGGTAGCGGTGGCGGTGGCGGTGGCGGCGGTGGCGGCGGCGGCGGTGGCGGCGGTGGCACCACCACGACCGTCATCGAACCCTTCGACCAGGACGAGTCGCTGAGACTGTATTCGGCCGGCGCAGAGCTGGAGTTTTCCGTGACCGAACAGCTCGGCGTCATCGCCGGTCTCGGCTACAGCCGGCAGGACCGCAGCGATGGGCCAAATGACGACGGCACCTCATGGCTGCTGGGCGCTACCTATGCCCTGGGCGACGCCGCTTCGTTGCGGGCATCTGCCTCCCGGCAGCTGCGGTTCCCGACGCTGCGCGATCTTTATGCCGCCGATCGCGGCAACCCGTCACTGTCCGCCGAGACCACCGATACCTACGAGCTGGCGTGGCGGCACGACTTCCGGTCCGCGGGCCTCTCGTTCGAGGCAGTACTGTTTCGCATCGAAGCCGACGACTTCATTGAGCGTCCGCTGAGCGGTGGCATCGTCCAGAACTTCGAGGCCTACCAGTTCCAGGGCGTGGAACTCACCCTGGCGAGCCAGGGCGCAGGATCGTTCGACTGGTCGGCCGGTTATACCTACACCGACTCGGAGAACCAATCGAGCAACGCGGATATCAAGACGTTGCAGAACCGGCCGGAGCACAAGTTCGCGCTGCGCGCCGACTACGGGTTCAACAACGGGCTGCGTGTCGGGGGAAGCTGGCTGTATGTCGCGGACAGCTACGCCTTGTCGCGCACGACGCCGACCACAGCCTTGAAGCTCGCTGACTACAACGTGTTTGACCTAGACGCTTCTTTCACCTTCGGGGGCAATGCCCGGGTGTTCGGCCGCATCGAGAACCTGCTGGACGAGCTGTACGAGGAAAACTTCGGGTTCCCGCAGGCTGGACGCACCTACGTGCTGGGCGCGGAATATCGTTTCTAGGGGCCGCGTTCCGCCGCGGCGGCGGCGCCGCGCTTAGTGATCGGCGGTGCGCTCGGTCATCCGCCACAGCAGGACTGCCGCCAACCCGCCGACGAAGCCGAACATCAGGTGGGTCAGGATCGGATAGACGGGGCCGGCCCGCAGCGACCCGAACTGCATGCCCATGGTGAGGTTGGCCAGCGCGCGCAGTACCGGCTTGGAGCTCCACGCCAGGGCCCCAACCAGCGGCAAATACAACACGAACATGCTGGCTTTCGGCCGCAGGCGGTAGCCCAGGTCGATCAGGGCCCCCGGGAGCAGGTAGAAGAGCGGCATCAGGGGGCCGTGATCGGCGCCCAGCGCCGGGGCCGCGACGGCGGCGCCAGCCGCTGCGATGGTGGCAGACCACGGGTTGGTGCAGCTCAGGCGCCCGAGCATCAGCAGGGCCACGGCCTCGATGCCATGATGGCCGGGCATCTGTAAGGACCAGCGAAAAGCCTGTTCCAGCGCCGCAATGGCCACGCCCAGCGAAACGAGCCAGACGAGTCGTCCTGCGCTCAGGCTGCCTGTCAGCTCAATAGCGCCGAACAGCTTCTTTGGAGAGGAGTTCCCATTCATACCCTGCATGTTCACCACTCTTCTTTTGGGCCAGCAGGACCGCTTTGCCGTTCAGCAGCACGGGCCGCGGCCAAGGATCCACCCGGATTGCAGCTTCCTTCGGAATTGGGCTGCCGTCAACCGTTTCAACCGCTTCGATCCCGGTTTCGCCAAGCAGGAAGGTCACACTGGCGGTACCGCTCAGCTCCCGAACGCCCTTCAGCCAGATGAAGCGGCCATCGTGGCCGCTCCTGCGCAGCCCTACCGCGGACAGCGCCCCGATCACCCCCATGTGGTCGCCCGTCACGCCCTCGAGATGCACGCTGTGGCGTGCGGCAAGGTCGCTGGCCTGCTCGCGGGTCCGGACCACCCGCTGGGCCGAGCGCCCGAACTCCACCAGCGCCTCGGCCACCTCGTCGAAGGCCGCGACGCACAGCCCCGCGTCCGACCCCGGCGCGCTTTCCGCCGCAAGATAGTCGCGGCAGAAATCGACCAGGGAGCCAAATCCGGCGTCTCCCAATTCGACGTCGAGGCAGGCCGAGCTGTTGTGCGACGTATAGGGGATGTCGGGATGGACCAGGAGCTGGTGGCGGGTGATGCCGCGCGTCACCGCAAGCCCGGTTTCGCCCAGGCGGGCACCGAGCTGCCGTGCGCGAAAGCCGGTGCCGCGGGAATCCGGATTGTCGGTATCGTCGATGCCGATCAGGTAGCGCATGGTGGGCCCATCGCCGGGAAGCCCGGCCGTTCCAGGCGAGCGTACACGGTCGCCCGCGTCAGGTCCAAGTCGCGTCCGGCAAAAGGAAGGGGCGCCGAAGCGCCCCCGCCCACTCTCCCCGTAGCGACTGCCGGTCAGGCCGACGCGGTCGCCGACGTACCCGACGCATCACCCTCGCGCGCAGGGGCTGCGCCCTGCTTCTTCACTTCCTCGAGCCAGAGGCCGTGGTGCTGCTTCGCCCAGCCTTCATCCACCTCGCCCGTCCACATGCCCTCGAAGGCGCCTTCAGTGCCGGCAGTGCCGAGGTAAATGTGCCCGCAAGCAAACGCAATGATGACCAACGAGAATATGCCGTGGATGACATTGGCGTTCTGCATCGCCTCGCGCGTGAACCCCAGGTTCGGGAACAGCATGTAGAAGCCGGAGACCACGATACCTGTCCCGGCGATGACCAGCGCCCAGAAGTAGAGCTTCTCGCCGGCGTTGGCGAACCCGGCCGGCGGGTGCGTGCCATTGAAGTTGCCGCCCAGGTTCTTCAGCCATTCCTTGTCATAGGACGCCCAGATATTGCGCTTGAACCACTTAAGCACAATCACGATAAGGCCGACCGCGAAGAACAGCGCCAGGTAGTCGTGCACCGGCTTGGCAAATGCCGCATAGGCCGCGAATCCTTCCTTGCCCAGCACCGGAACCAGCACCGCGCGGCCCCACAGCATGCTCATGCCAGTGATGGCCAGGATGATGAACAGGGTGGCATTATACCAATGCAGCACCCGGTCCAGCGTCGACCAGCGAAGCACCTTCTTGCCGGTCCGGTGCTCCAGCTTCGCACCACCCTTGGTAAAGTGGAAAGCCAGCACGGCGAGGATGACGCCGAGCACCAGGATCGCGCCGAGGGTCGCTACCGGCCCGTTACGGATTTCGCGCCAGACCTGGCCGCGGCTCTGGATCAGCACGTCCGTTTCCTGCCCGACGACCGCCGTATAGCCGGCCATGCCGCCGCGCACCTCGCGCCAGTATTCGGAGCGCGGATTGGCCGCGTCACCAGCGGCCTGCTCCTGGGCTTGCACCGCGGCCGTATACAGATACCCCGCCAGCGGCAAGGTCATCGAGCCCACTGCGATCAGTACGATGCTCCACAGCATCGCCTTGAAGCGCCTGGCGCGTTTGCCTTCAGTGGCCTGTGCGTCACTCATTGCGTATCTCCTGCTCGAACCGCGCGGCAGCCTCTAACGGTCCGTCTGGCTGGTCGTGAAGCGCTGCTGCAACGCCTGCTTCGACTCCGCCGTCGCGTGCGTCTTCAGCAACGGATCACTGGCACCCTTGTACTCTCCCGGTTCGTACACGGTCGGGAACACGGGCCCGTAGCAGCCGGCCAGCGCGACCACGGTCGCGGCGACGCAGACTGTCAGTTTTACTGTTGAGGTTTTCACTCGACTAACCCTCGTGCGTACCGGCGCTGTCGCCGCCCCAGCCTCAGCTCTTTTCCTGGTAGGCAGTGTCCCAACCCCAGGTTTGCGGCCGACCACTGCGCTTCAGTACACGCTCGCGATAGATGTCGGCCACCATGTCGCCGTCGCCGGCGAGCAGTGCCTTGGTCGAGCACATCTCCGCGCACAGCGGCAGCTTGCCCTCTGCAATGCGGTTACGGCCGTACTTGTGCCGCTCCTCCTCGGAGTTGTCCTTGCCCTCGGGGCCGCCGGCGCAGAAGGTGCACTTGTCCATCTTGCCGCGGACGCCGAAGGCCTCCTTCTGCGGGTACTGCGGCGCCCCGAACGGGCAGGCGTAGAAGCAGTAGCCGCAACCGATGCACAGGTCCTTGTCGTGCAGCACGATGCCGTCGTCGGTCGTGTAGAAACAATCCACCGGACAGACCGCCGCGCATGGCGCGTCAGTGCAGTGCATGCACGCGACCGAAATCGACTTCTCGCCCGGCACGCCGTCGTCGAGCGTCACCACCCGGCGCCGGTTCACGCCCCAGGGCACCTCGTGCTCGTTCTTGCAGGCCGTCACACAACCGTTGCACTCGATGCAGCGCTCGGAATCACACAGGAATTTCATGCGAGCCATGATTAATGTTCTCCTAGGCTGCCGTGATCTTGCACAACGAGGCCTTCGTCTCCTGCATCATCGTCACCGAGTCGTAGCCATAGGTGAACGCTGTGTTGGCAGCATCACCCCGAACGTACGGTGCGGTGCCTTCAGGATACTTGTTCAGCAGGTCCTCGCCCTGGAACCAGCCGCCGAAGTGATACGGCGTGAACACCACGCCACGTCCGACACGCTGGGTGACCATGGCCTTGATCTTGATCTTTCCGCCTTCAGGTCCTTCCAGCCAGATCCACTGGCCGTCCTTGATACCGCGGTCGTTCGCGTCCACCGGGTTGATCTCGGCGAACATGAACTGCTGCAGCTCGGCCAGCCATGGGTTGGAACGGGTTTCCTCGCCGCCGCCTTCGTACTCGACCAGTCGTCCGCTGGTGTGGATCAGCGGGTAGTCGCCTGAGTAGTCCTGTGCCTGGATCGACGCGTAGCGCGTCGGCAGGCGCCAGAACGACTTGCGGTCCTCGTAGGTCGGGTACTTTTCCACGAGGTCGCGGCGGCTGGTGTAGAGCGGCTCGCGGTGAATCGGCACCGGGTCCGGGAAGGTCCACACGATGCAGCGCGCCTTGGCGTTGCCGTAGGGCGCGCAGCCGTGCTTGATCGCCACCCGCTGGATGCCACCGGACAGGTCGTTCTTCCAGTTCCTGCCCTCCGCCGCCTTCTGCTCGTCGGCGGTCAGGTCGCTCCACCAGCCGAGCTGCTTGAGCATGTCCGCGGTGAACTCCGGATAGCCATCCTTGATCTCGGAATCCTTGCTCCAGGAATCCTCCGACAACAGGTTCTTGCCCTGGTACTCGACGCCGAAGCGGGCACGGAATGGCATGCCGCCCTCCGCGACCGACTTGCTGGTGTCGTACAGGTTCGGCGAACCCGGATGCTTCATCTCCGGGGTGCCCCAGCACGGCCACGGCAGCCCGTAGTAATCGCCGTCGCAGGGGCCCCCCTCCGCCTTCAGCGTCGTCACATTGAAGGTGTGCTTGTTCTCCAAGTGCAGCTTCAGCCGCTCCGGGCTCTGGCCGGTGTAGCCGATGGTCCACATCCCGCGATTGAGCTCGCGCAGGATGTCCTCGACCAGCGGCTCCTCGCCGTTCACCTCGATGTGCTTGGTCAGCTCGTCCGCGAAGCCAAGCTTCTTGGCGAGCTTGTACATGATGGTGTGGTCGGGCAGCGACTCGAACAACGGCTCCATGATCTTCTCGCGCCACTGCAGTGACCGGTTGGACGCCGTCACCGAGCCGTAGGTCTCGAACTGCGTGCAGGCCGGCAGCAGGTAGATGCCGTCCTCGCGGTCCGGCAGCACCGCCGAGTGCGTCGGGTAGGGATCCACGATCACGAACAGCTCGAGCGTCTCCATCGCCTTCTTCATCTCGGTTCCGCGCGTCTGGCTGTTCGGCGCGTGACCCCACATGAACATGGCCTTGATGGAATCCTTCTGGGCGACGTTCTCGGCGGGCTCCATCACGCCGTCGATCCAGCGTGAGACGGTGATGCCTTTGGCATTCATCACCGGTACGGGCTTGTCGCCGCCTTCGTAGCTGCCCTGGTCGAAGCGCGCCTTGATCCAGTCGAAGTCGAGGTCCCAGACGCGGGCCCAGTGCTTCCAGGACCCCTCCGCCAGGCCGTAGTAGCCCGGCAGCGTATCGGCCAGCACACCGAGGTCGGTCGCGCCCTGCACGTTGTCGTGGCCGCGGAAGATGTTGGCGCCGCCGCCAGCCACGCCGATGTTGCCCAGCGCCAGCTGCAGGACGCAGTAGGCCCGGGTGTTGTTGTTGCCGATGGTGTGTTGGGTGCCACCCATGCACCAGACGATGGTACCGGGGCGATTCTCCGCCATGGTCTGCGCCGCTCTCTTGACCTCGGCCTCCGGGATGCCCGTGACGCTCTCGACCACGTCCGGTGTCCACTTGGCGACCTCGGCGCGGATGTCCTCCATGCCGAACACGCGCTGGCGGATGTATTCCTTGTCTTCCCAGCCGTTCTGGAAGATGTGCCACAGCAGGCCCCAGATCAGCGGCACGTCCGTGCCCGGGCGCAGCCGCAAGAACTGGTCGGCGTGCGCTGCGGTACGCGTGAAGCGCGGGTCCGCGACGATCAGCTTGCCGCCATTCTCCTTGCCGCGCAGCACGTGCTGCATGGCGACCGGATGGGCCTCGGCGGCATTGCTGCCGATGAAGAACATCGACTTGCACAGGTGCATGTCGTTGTAGGAGTTGGTCATCGCGCCGTAGCCCCAGGTGTTCGCGACACCCGCCACGGTGGTGGAGTGGCAGATACGCGCCTGGTGATCGACGTTGTTGGTGCCCCACATGGCCGCGAACTTGCGGTACAGGTAGGCCTGCTCATTGCTGAACTTGGCCGAACCCAGCCAGTACACGGAGTCAGGACTCGTCCGCTCGCGGATCTCCAGCAGCTTGTCGCCGATCTCGTCGATTGCCTGGTCCCAGGACAGGCGTTCCCACTTGCCGCCGACTTTCTTCATCGGGTACTTCAGGCGCTTCTCGCCGTGGCCGTGCTCACGGACCGAGGCGCCCTTGGCGCAATGCCCGCCCATGTTGAAGGGCGAATCGAAGTCCGGTTCCTGGCCGGTCCATACGCCGTTCTGGACTTCTGCGACGATGCCGCAGCCGACCGAGCAGTGCGTGCACACCGACTTCTTGACGACGGTATCGCCGCCTGCCGCTGCGGCATCCGCCGCATCGGCCCGGCGCATCATGCGTGCCGGCAGGCCGATGGCCACTGCCGCGCCGCCCGCTGCGATGCCGGTGCGCTTCAGGAACGCACGGCGGTCGATGGTTCTACCCAGCAGCCCTGCGGCTGCCTGGGTGACTGCGTTGTCGGGACTCGTCTTCTTGACCAGCTTCATCGCTGTGTCTCCCTTTTGGAGAAATCGGGGCGCGGCCCGGGGGTCGCGATTTTCCGGAGAATCAGATTCGGGCCTTGTCGTAGTACTTGGCCACGTGCGGTGTCACCCGATAGCCCTGCGGCTTCGGGGTCTGTGGGGTCGTCTCGACGACCGAATCGCGGACACCGGCGCTGGCCGATGTTGCGACGGCGGCGACGCCGCCCATGGCAGCCAAATCGCGCAGGAATTTGCGCCGGCTGGTCTTGCTCTGGCCCGTTTCACGACTCATGTGTCTGCTTCCTCTATCGGCGCCGGTTCTTGCCAATGGCCGGCCTAGGCTATCAAGTTTCCAGGAACTACGCGTCCGTCCGCGGCGAAGATGTCCCCGCCGCCGGGATAGACATGGAGAACGCCCTTGTCTCAACGTCCATGAACTGCTCGCCCAACTGGCCCACAGCGCGGTAAAAACGCGCCGAGGTCGCCTGCTGCAGGTCGCGGAAAAACCGGCCCATCCAGGGCTCCATGTGGCGAGCAAAGAATTGCGACTGGAGATCGACCGGCACTGGCTCGTCCCCGGTGATCAGCAGCGCCATCGCGTCGCACAACGCGGCAACATGGTCCTCGGGCTCTTTCACGCCATCCTGCCGCTCGATGCCGAGCTGCCCGAGGTCGCTGCGCAGGCGAGCCAGAGGCTGTTCCATCAGGAATCCTGTCAGGTACCAGGAAGCGTAGGGCACGACCTCACCGCGACCGATACCGATGAACAGGGCGGTGTGTTCTTCACGCAGCGACTCGGGCGTGGCTCGGGCGGCGGCATCACCGAGCATCTGCCAGGATGCCGTCAGCAGGCTCTGGTCGGCGGGCGCGGGGTCGATGGCAGCGAGGGACTCGAGCACGGCGGCATCGGGCGGGGCGGACAGCAGGTGCCCGAGCAACGCATAAACGTTGCCCCGAACCTGGTCCTCGTCGCCGGCGGCGGTCACCATGGCGACCGACCTTGCTGCAGCGACGTCAATGCCCGCTTCAGGCATGCCGACGTCCTTCCCTTCATCCGTACACCCTCAACATAAGCAATATCCGGGCCACATTTTGCGGCGGCCAGCTGCCTTGTGATCCACGTTACTCCGAAGTAAGGGGCTGATTGCGGTCGTGAATGAGACATTTTGTCCTGAATGGGGCCCGCAAGTGGGACCTAACGACTCTTTCCGCCCTCGGCGGAGAACATGTTGCGAACGCGGCAATCCTCGCACATCAGCATCCGACGCCGCGCTTCCTCGGTCTGGAACATCCAGTGATCCGCCAGCTTGCGATTCAACACGTCGAGCATCGACTGGGTGGCGAAGGGTTTGCCGCAAGAGATGCAGCAAACCGGCTGCTCCTCATGCAGCAATCGCGGCCTTTCGCGTTCCTCGACCTCGTAGAGCAGCCGCGCATTGAGCGTGATGGCGCTCTCCGGGCAGGCGCGCTCGCATAACCCGCACTGCACGCAACTCCATTCGCGGAAGTTCAGCTGCGGTAGTCCGCGGCCATCCTGCAGCGCATGGGTCGGGCAGACCGACACGCAGCCCATGCACAGGGTACAGGCCTGCGTGTTGACCCGAACCTCGCCAAAGGGCGCGCTCGCCGGCAGCTCCACGCTCCGTCGGGGCGCCGGTGCCTGCCCATGCAGGTGCTCCAGGGCGCCTCTCAACCTGCCACGCTTGTCGGGAGGCGCTGCAAAGGTCGCCGGGCGCCTCGGCGGGCCGGCGGGCAAGCCGGCCAGCGCTTCCAGCGCAGCCGAAGTCTGGTCAGCGTTCACCAGCTGCAGGCATCCCTCGTCGTAACCCATCCCGGCAAGGATGGCCCTTGCCGTGACCAGCTGGTCCTGGGCAGCTTCGACCACCTGGGGCGGCGTCCGGTCGGATGTCAGAATAATTACGCCCTCGGCGCCGTAGGCCAGTCCAACCAGCCACACGTCCATGCCCACCGAGCCGACTTCCTCAACCGGTACCGGGAGGATCCGCTCGGGCATTGCAGCCAGCGAGCCAAAGACCGACTCGCGCGAGCTTTCATCGTAAAAAAGCAGGACCGGCCGGGATCCAGCAGCGTCCGCGTACGCGCGCAACGCGCCGCGCAGCAGTGCCAGCAGGTCGGCGGCTGGCGGATAGGTGTAGGTGATCGCGCCAGTGGGGCAAGCCGTCGCGCAGGCGCCGCCGCCCTGGCACAGGTATGGGTTTACCTGGATCCGCTCACCGATCGAGACGATCGCCTCGGCCGGGCAGGCATCGATGCAGCGCGTGCAGCCACGCTTGCCGCTACGCCCGTGCGCGCAGATATCCGGGTCGTAAGCGAAGAACTTCGGCTTCTCGAAGCTGCCCTGCATGTCGGGCAGGGTCGCGAGCACGGCTTCCAGCGCGGACTCATCCGGCCCGGGAGCGTAATATCCGAGTGGCGGCATGGCCTGGCTCAGCAGCCGCGGGCTGCCAAGGTCGAGGACCAGGTCGAAGCGCTCGACTGGCGGCGCGAGCAAGGCCCCCAGGTCGCGACCGGCACCGCTGCCGGCGAGCGATACCCGGAAATCGCCGAGCGCTCCTGACACGACTGGTTGGCCCCCGCGGACCACGTCGATGCCATCGACCACCGAGGCACGCGGCGCGGCCTCCGAGGGCACCGCGATCACGCAGGGCAATCCAGGACCGAGGCGCCGGGCCGCCTCCAGCGCTCGTTGTTCGTCACCAACGATCAGGCAGCGGCCGCCGGAGACGAACTCCACCACCGCCGTTGGCGTCACGTCGTCGAAGCGCAAGCAAGCCAGCGCGGCGACCCGGGCCTTGCCGTCGGCGGTTTCCTCAGGCAGGCCGGTCGGATTCGTCATTTGGTCCCTTTTGGTCGTTGGCAGCCTGATCGGCAGGCTCGCCGGAAGATGCTGCGACGGCTTGCGCGTTCGGTGCCGCATCCGTTGCAGGGACCTCACCGGGCCCGCCATCTTCCAGCGCCTTGGCGGCGGCGCGTGCGATGCGCTCGATATGATGCCGCATATCCGCCGTAACGAGGTCACCCAGGCTCTCGAACTGGGTGTAGTCGTCGCAATAGTCGTCCATGCCGTCCAGCACGTTGAACTTCGGGCTACTGAACAGCTTGCGCAGTGCCGTACGTCGCAGCTTGGCGTCCACTCCCGGCGTCAGGAAGGCACTGTAGTCGGAGTCGGCATCGAGGCTGTCGAGATCTGGCAGTTCGACGACACCCGGATCACGCGAGGAGGGTTCCGGCTCACTCGCCTGGACAGGCAGGTCCGCTGGCGCGGCTGATTCCTCGTCCGTGCCCGTCCGCGCCTGCGTCTTTTTCCTAGACCATCGCTCCAGGAATGGCTCGGCGGCGGTCGGGTCGGCGCCTGCGGTGGGTTTCCGTTCACTCATGCGGGCTTGTCGGCGTTCCAGTCGGTGCGCTTGCGCTTACGCTTTTCCTCCGGCCGGTGATGCTCGACCACGAAGCGTTCAAGCTGCTGGTACACCTCCGGCGGGATCGGCGCCGCAAAGACAAGGTCTTCTCCTTCCGTGCCCGAGGAAGCCTCGTGCATGTCCGCGGTGACGAACTGCGGCTCTAGCGCTCCGTTCTCGGTTTCCGCGCACAACACGAACAGGGACGGCTGCTGTCCCATCAGGTTGGACCAGTAGGCTTCGGTGGCATCGCGATACAGTTCCAGCTGCAGCCCTCCCCAAAGGAAATGTTCCTCGTCCTCGGCGCGGTGCACGGATACCGCGCGCGACTGGCGACCCGGCAGGTTGTCGCCGGCGACGACGCCAACGACGCGCCAGCTGGGCACGCGCCAGCCCGAGCGGCTGACCATGCGCCTGCCCATGATCACCGCCACCGGAACACTGAACCTGGGTACCGCGGTCATTGCGAACCGGCCACCTTCACGGCTGATAACCAGTCCCATTCTGCACCAGTCACCCGCATGCGGGGCAACTCGCTCGCCGGAACGGAACTTGCAGCGATTTTGGTGTCCAGCGAGCGGATGCCGGCCCGCCGGCGCGCGCGTCGTGGAAATCTGTCGAGCGGGGATTTGAAATGACCACGAGCAAGAAGACCAGTCAGGTCGCCGGGGATCCGCCGCCGGTGGCGACCATCGAGCCGCCGCGGTTCATGAACGTGCGCGAAGTGGCGCGCTACCTGCAGGTCAACGAGAAGAAGATCTACACGCTGGTGAACGAGGGTCGCATCCCGGCCACACGGCTGACCGGCAAATGGCTGTTCCCCCGCGACCTCGTCGACCAATGGATGCTGGAGTCGAGCCACGGCGGCCTGCTGACCGACCGGATGGTCATCGCCGGCAGCGACGATCCCCTGTTGTACCGCGCGGCCATGCTCATGGGGGTCGAGATGCGCGGACAGGCGCTGGTCAGCCATGCGCCAACGGGAACGCAACTGGGCCTCGCGCTGCTGGCCGGGCGGCGGGCGGACCTGTGTGCCTTGCACTGGGGACCCGATACCGAGAGCAGCCAGCGTCATCCGGCGTTGCTGCGCCCCTATCCGCAGCACAAGGACTGGATCCTGGTGCGACTTTTCCGCCGTGAGCAGGGACTGATCATGGCGCCCGGGCTGTGGGCAGCGAAAGGCCGCATCGAGCAGCTCATGGCCCCCGAGGTGCGCTGGGCGGCGCGGCAGGAAGGCGCAGGTTCGCAACGGTTCCTGCAGGAAACGCTGGCACTGCATCGCGTGGATCCAGCCGACCAGCGCATCACCGCCAGGGCCTATTCCGAACGCGACGCCGCCGCGGCGGTGGCCATGGGCCAGGCCGATGTTGCACCGGGAGTCCGTGGTGCAGCGACCGAGTTCGGCCTGGATTTCCAGCCGATCGGGTGGGAGGCCTTCGACCTTGCGCTGTCGCGCGGCTTTTTCTTCCGGACCCTGTTCCGCAAGCTGCTCGAACAGCTTCGCGGGGCCGAGTGCCAGCGCCTGGCGCAGCTGCTCGGCGGTTACGACCTCGGCGAGCTCGGCTCGCTGGTCTGGTCACCCTAGACCTGCCGACAAGCCCTAGCTCAGCGCGAGGTCGTAGTCGACCACGTGGCGCAGCTCGAGGCCGTCGACCTCGAGCACGATCCGTGCGCGCAACGGTTTGGTCAGGTCGAGATCGCCCCGTGACAGTGCCGCCCGCACCGCCGTCTCGATTTCGATCTGGGAGGTGATACCGACCTTCTTCAGGAACTTGCGGATCTCGCCGTTGAATTTCTCTTCGTCGAACTTCTGCTCGGTCATGCGTTCTGCTCCATCTTTACCGGGAAAGAGATCATTGATCGGGGCCATCGACCGCGTTGCCGAGTTTCCGCTCGAGCGTCTTGCGCGACACCCCCAGCTGGCGGGCCGCAGCCGACTTGTTGCCACCGTGGGCCTCGAGGACCCGGCGCATGTGCGCCTGCTTTACCTGCTCCAGCGTCCAGTCCAGCGGATAGCTGCCCCCTGGCAACGGCTCTGCCACGGCCGTAATCAGCGTCATGCCCGGCAGTTCGCCCATCAGCACCGCGCGCTCGACCAGGTTCCTGAGTTCGCGCACATTGCCCGGCCAGGGACGCGAGCACAGCCACCGCAGCTCGGGCGCGCCAAGCGGTACCGGCGGCATCCCGAATTCGGCTGCGGCGCGCTCCATGAAGTGGGCGGCGAGCGCCTGGATGTCGTCCGAGCGCTCGCGCAGCGGCGGCAGCACGATGTACGCCACGTTGAGGCGGTAGAAAAGATCCTCGCGAAAACGGCCGTCTGCCACGAGGTCGGCGAGGCCCGGCTGCACCGACGCCACGATACGCGCATCGACCGGCACTTCACGGTCTGTACCGACCGGGCGGATGGCGCCCTCCTCCAGCGCGCGCAGCAGCTTGACCTGCAGGTCGTGCCGCATGGCGCTGATCTCATCCAGGAACAGGGTGCCGCCGTGGGCGGCCTGAAACAGCCCTTCGCGCAGCTGGTGGGCTCCAGTGAAGGCGCCCTTGGAATGGCCGAACAATTCGCTTTCCATGAGCTCGGGCGCAATTGCGCCGCAGTTCACCGGCACGAACGGCCCGCGCCGCCCGCTCAACTGGTGCAGCAGGCGCGCCGCCAGTTCCTTGCCGGTACCAGTTTCCCCCTCCAGCAAGACCGTGGCCGACGTCGGCGCGATGCGTGCCACCAGGCTGCGCACCGCGCGCATGGGGGCGCTATCGCCAACCAGCCCCGCGCGTAGCGCCGGCAAGCTGCGACCGGTGACCCCTGCGGACACGGAGACCGCGGCTATGCTGCCGGCGCGCAGGCGGCCATTCAGGGCCCGGCGTAGCGCGCCAGGATCCGGTGGCCAGGACAAGCAATCACTGGCGCCGGCGCGGCGAGCCGCAACCGACAGCTCGGCGTTCGCCGCGCCGGCCACCAGGATCAGCTGATCGGGCATCGTTTTCTCGCGCAGCCGCGCGACCCACTCGAGCGCCGGGTCGGTCGGGGAATCGGCCTGTACGACGATGCAGTCGAAGTGACAGCGTGGCAGCAGTTGCTCGGCCGCGTCCGTGCTGTCCGCCCACTCCACCAGCGCGTACTGCCGCGCCAGCGTGCGCCGCAGACGCTCGTCGGCGAGCATGCTCGCGCCCGCCAGCAACAGCGAAATCTGCTCTTGTGACAATGAACCGTCGCTCCCGTCGGTGCCCGCAGGCTTCCCAGACATCGAGGCTATTCAGTGCGACAGGATTACGCAACCCCGACGATTTTGGGACAAATTGTCCCAGCTCTCCGATGTCATGAGATCCAGCTGACGGAATCTTGAGATTGGCGCGGGTCCGGACATGCCTTGCGCGCGATCCTGCACCGGCCCCATCATCGTCCCGGTTCGAGCGGTCGCTTTCACCAGGCAGGTCAGCAGCATGAATCCCGTCGGGTATCCCGTCGAGTCGATGACCGGGCTGGTACTGGCCGGTGGCCTGGGGCGGCGCATGGGCGGCGTGGACAAGGGGCTGGTCGAAATCGCCGGCCGACCCATGGTCGAGCACGTGCTGGCCGGACTGGAGCCACAGGTCAGTCAGTTGTTCATCAATGCCAACCGCAGCCTGGATGCCTATGCCCGCTACGGATACCGCGTGATCAGCGATACCCTCGAAGGCTACCTGGGCCCGCTGGCCGGGGCCCTGAGCGCGCTCCGGGCGATCGAAACCGACTACCTGCTGACCGTGCCCTGCGACTCGCCGCTGGTGGCGCCAGACCTGGCGCAATGCCTGTACGCCGCTTGCGAGGAAGGGCACGCGGACCTTGCCGTGGCCCACGACGGGCAGCGGCAGCAACCGGTATTCCTGCTGCTGAAACGCGAGCTGGCCGCCGACCTGGAAGACTACCTCGCCAGTGGCGAGCGCAAGATTGATCGCTGGTTCGGCCGGCACCGCGTAGCCGAGGCCAACCTGAGCCACCGGCCCGAGAGCTTCATCAATGTCAACGAGCCAGAGGAAAAGCAACGCGTCGAGTCGCTGCTACTTTCAAAACTGCCTTGGGCCTGAGTAGCATTGCGTTCCTCCTGCCCGCGGACTCACTGATGCACAAGACGACTGCTCCCCTGCCTGCCAACGTCGATCCCTGCGATGAGCCCGGCCACGGCCACGGCGTCCTGCGGCTCGATGAGGCGCGAGCGCGCATCCTCGATGCGGTGCATCCCGTCGAAGGAGCGGAAATCGTCGGCCTGCGCGACGCGCTCGGCCGCGTCCTCAGTGAACCCGTCCGCTCGACCGTGGACGTGCCGTCGCACGACAACTCGGCCATGGACGGCTTTGCGCTGGCTGGCAGCGACCTGCCAGCGGAGGGCGACAAGGCCTTCCGCGTCATAGGCACATCCTGGGCCGGCCGACCGTTTGGGGGTGCCGTCAGCGGTGGCGAGTGCGTGCGCATCATGACGGGTGCGACACTGCCCCAGGGCGTCGACACCATCGTGATGCAGGAACATGTCCGGCGTGAGGGCGAAATCGCCGTCATTACCGCCGGCCACCGTCCCGGCCAGCACCGCCGCCTCGCAGGCGAGGACATCCGGGCGGGCGACGTCGCCCTGCCTGCCGGCACGCGGCTCATGCCCGCGCACCTGGGGCTGGTCGCGTCCATCGGCGTGGGCCGAGTAGAGGTGAGGCGCCGCCCACGGGTCGCCATCTTCTCGACCGGCGATGAGCTTCGCGGCATCGGCGAGGAACTCGGCGAAGGCCAGATCTACGACAGCAATCGCTACAGCCTGCATGGCATGGTGACGCGGCTCGGGCTGGAGGTGCTCGACCTGGGCGTCGTGCGCGACCTGCGCGACGACACCCAACGCGCCTTCGAACAAGCCGCGGCGAACGCGGACGCGATCGTGACCTCGGGCGGCGTGTCGGTCGGCGAAGCGGACTACGTGGTCGAGACGCTCGAGAAATACGGCCAGGTCGGCTTCTGGAAGGTGGCCATGAAGCCGGGCAAGCCGATCGCCTTCGGCCACGTCGGCAAAGCGCTGTTCTTCGGCCTGCCGGGCAACCCGGTCTCGGTGATGGCGACGTTCTACCAGCTGGTACAGCCTGCGCTGCGCAAGCTAACCGGCGACGCCGCAGCGGATCTCCCGGTTCTGGTCAAGGCCACTTGCCAGTCGAAGCTGAAGAAAAAAGCCGGCAGGCTGGAGTTCCAGCGAGGGATACTGGAGCGCGACGGCGAGGGCCGATATGTCGTACGCGCCGCGAGTCACCAGGGCGCCGGCGTCCTGCGTTCGATGACCGAAGGCAACTGCTTCATCGTGCTGCCGCTCGAGCAGGAGACGGTCCAGCCCGGCCACGAGGTCGAAGTCCAGCCTTTCGCTGGCCTCGTTTGAATCGGCGGTTCCAGGAGACCAATCGATGTCCTATGCGCACGGCGGCGGCGAGCGACAGTTCAAGCCGATAAGGATCGCGATCCTGACCGTTTCCGATTCCCGCGACGAGTCGACCGACAAGTCCGGCCGCCTGCTGGTCGAACGCCTCACGCGCGCGGGCCATCAGTTGGCCGAGAAGGCGATCGTGCCCGACGACGTGTACCAGATCCGTGCGGTCGTCTCACGCTGGATCGCGGACCCCGAAGTCAACGCAGTCATTACCACCGGGGGCACCGGCGTAACCGGGCGCGACGGCACGCCCGAGGCCGTGCTGCCGCTGCTGGACAAGGTGATCGAGGGCTTCGGTGAGACATTCCGTGCGATTTCCTACGCCCAGATCAAGACCTCCACGCTGCAGTCACGTGCGCTGGCCGGGGTTGCCAACGGTTCCTATGTCTTCTGCGTCCCGGGCTCCTCTGGCGCCTGCGCGACTGCATGGGACGAGCTGATCGAAGCCCAGCTCGACTACCGCACGCGCCCGTGCAACCTGGTCGAGCTGATGCCGAGACTGCTCGAAAAGTGACTCGCGCCGGCACGCAAGGCAGTTCCCGCGTAAAGCTGCTCGTCGGCACCGACAAGGGCCTGTTCACGGCTCGATGCGACGGCCACGATTCGCCGTGGCAAGTGGATGGACCACAGCTGCCGGGGCATTCGGTGCTGCAGGTGACGGCGACGCCGGACCGGCCGCAGGAGCTGCTCGCCGCGACCCGCCACAATGTATGGGGAGCGCACCTCTATCGCAGCGTTGACGGCGGCCTCGGCTGGGAGAGCCTCGACCAGGCACCGCATCATCCGCCCGGCCGGCATCCCAGTTCACTCGACGCGATCTGGGGCCTGGCCTGGACACCGGACGGTTCGCGACTGTTCGCCGGAATCGACCCTGCCGGCCTGTTCGTGAGCGACGACCGCGGCGCCAGCTGGCAGGACGTGACCAGCCTGAACGAACATCCGACCCGCACCGCCTGGGAACCCTCGCGCGGGATCTTCGCTGTGCATTCGATCTGCATCGATCGCGCCGTACCGGCGCGCATGGTGATCGCGATCTCGGCCGGCGGTGCCTACCGCAGCGAGGACGGAGGCGGCACCTGGGCGCCGGCCAACCGGGGCGTGCGCGCCGAGAACCTGCCGGAGCGCTACGTCGAGGCCGGCCACAACGTGCATCGCATCGTCCGCCACCCCGCGACCGGCCGCCTCTATCGCCAGTGCTACAACGGCACCTACATCAGCGACGACAATGGTCGATCCTGGACCGAAGTCACCGATGGCCTGCCGAGCGATTTCGGCTACGCAATCGCCTGCGACCCGAACGACGCCGACACGATCTTCCAGATTCCGGAATCGGGCGCCGACCTGCGCACCACGGTAGATGCGAGGCTAAGGGTCTTCCGCAGTCGCGACGCGGGCGCGAGCTGGGCGTCCGCCTCAACGGGCCTGCCGCAGGAGCACGTCTACGTAACGGTGCTGAGGGAGGCGATGGACACCGATGCGTCCACACCCTGCGGCGTCTTCTTCGGCACGTCGACCGGTCACCTTTTCGCCAGCCGCGACGGCAGCGACAGCTGGCAGCAGGTGGCCGCTTTCCTGCCGCGGATCCTGAGCGTCAGGGCACTCCGCGGGTGAGCACATGACCAAAGGTGAATCACTGCTCGACCTGCTCGATGCCCGCCGCGGCATCGTCTGCGCCGTCGGTGCCGGCGGCAAGAAATCACTGCTGCAACACCTGGCGGCGTGCCATCCCGGCCGGGTGGCGCTGACCGCCACGGTGGTGACCCCGGATTTCCCCGACAACCTCGGCTTCGGCGTGACGATCGCACCGGACGACCAGCTGCCTGCCGCCGTCGCCTCACTAAATCGCGCCGCGAATGTGGCCTACGCCTGCCCAAGCGAAAAGACCGGCCGCCTCGGGGGAGTGTCGGCGGCGGTGATCGAGCGTATCCATCATGAGCAGGAGTTCGCGGCAACCTACGTCAAGGCCGATGGCGCGCGCATGCGCTGGATCAAGGCGCCCGAGGAAGATGAGCCGGTCGTGCCACCCAGCTGCACCAGGGTCGTCGCGATCGTTTCGGCCCGCGCGATTGGCGAGCCGCTCGGATCCCGAGTTGCGCAGCGCATCGAACGATTGCGACAGGTCACCGGGCTCACCGCCAATGAAGTGATCACGCCCCTGCACGTGGGCCGGCTCATCGCGAGTCCTGCCGGCCTGCAGAAGGGGCGCGAGAATTGGCGCATCCTGCCGTTGATCAACATGGTGGACGACGCTGGCCGCGAAGCGCTCGCCCGTGAGGCAGCGGAAATCGCCCTCGACCTGAACCCGGCCATCGACCAGGTCGTGCTCGCGTGCCTGCAACGCGCGGCCGACCCGGTCGTCGCCGTGATCCGGCGTTAGCGAACACCCGATTTGGTCCGCACCGGACGCGGTCCTACAATCGATCCATGACTGACGTCACCGTGCGCATCCCGGGTCCGCTTCGTTCATTCACCGCTGGTGCAGACGAACTGCAGGCACCCGCCGGCACGGTCGCGGAGGTGTTGCGCGCCATCAGCATCTGCCACCCACAGCTATTGTCGCGCCTGCTGGATGCCGAAGGCGGGCTCAGGCCCTATGTCAACGTCTTTGTCGGCCGCGCCAACATTCGCGGTCTGCAGGGACTCTCCACGCCGGTCGCCACCGGCGAGGTCGTCAGCATCCTGCCCGCAGTCGCCGGCGGTTGACTCGGCCGGCTAGGGCGAATCATCGCGATATTCGCGCGGCGGTGACGGCGTGCCGAAGATGGCTGCTGCATGAACCAGCAGCCTCTCGACCGAACTGAATTCAGCGCGCTCGCGAATCACCTGCCGCGCCATGGCCGGTTCGTCGGTGATGATGCCATCCACACCCAGCGACAGCATCCGCGACATGGAAACAGGATCGTTGACCGTCCAGACCAGGACTTTCTTGCCGGAGGCATGCGCCTGGCGAATGAACCGCGGCTTCGCCATCCCGGCATTGACCGCCAGGAAGTCGGCATCCAGCAGTGCCAGGTTGCCGACAGCCGTCGCTGCCAGCAGGCCAATGTTCCAGTCGGGGCGCAAGATCCTGACCTTCTGGATGCCCGGGTACTTCAGCGACATGATTGCCACCCGGTCCGCCATGCCGTTTCGCTCCACCAGGTCAATGACGCGGCGTTCCAGGTCCTGGTCATGGCCGTAGTACTTGAGCTCGATCACGAGCTGCGCGTGACTGGATTTGATTTCCTCGAGCACCGCCTCGAGCGTTGGCACCCGCTCGCCGGCGAACGATGGCCCGAACCAGCCACCCACGTCGACGTCCTGGACCTGCCCGAGAGTGCCGTTCCATACCTTGAGGCTGACGCCGGCAAGCTTCATGAAGTCGCTGTCGTGAACGACGACGACTTCACCGTCCACGGTCTCCTGCACGTCGATCTCGACCCAGTCCGTCCCGTCCGCGACCGCCGCGCGTATCGACGCCAGGGTGTTCTCCGGTGCCCGACCCGCGGCGCCCCGGTGTGCGACGACTGCCGCCGTATCCGGCGCCTGCGCGCTGGCCATCAACCAGGCACCGATGCCGATCGCCGTGATCGAAATGCCGGCCAGCAGGGTAACCATGCGCCACGGATTCCTGCTTGCCGTGCCGCGCAGGTCGATGCTCTTGGCGCCCAGCGGATTCCCGGTCTCGGGAGCGAGTCGGGTGTAGAACTCCATGAGCGCCAGTGAGAATGCGCCCCCGGCCAGCGCCGAAGCCAGCAGGCTGCCAACTGCGCCGACGACCACGATTAATCCGAGGGTCATGACCAGCCAGCGGAGGGAATCAAACGAACGCGGCACCAGCCATGAGCCCAGCAGCTCGACCGGTACCGCCACGATGGCGCCGAGCGCCAGGGTCATTGCCGCCCAGCCCAGCAGGGCACGGGCTATCCACCATCGCCTGCCACGCGTCAGGCGTTCGCTCTCGGAGAAGGTCGCCGCGGGTGCAGTGTCACTGAACAACAGCAGCGGCAACGCGAGCGCCCAGCCGGTGAGTCGCGCCAGCAGCAGCGCGAGCATCGCCATTACCAGAACAACAGCGATCGCCGCGGTCAACAGGAATTCCGGCGGGCGCTGGCTCAGGTAGAAGTTGATGTCGTAGTCGGTGATCAGGAGCCAGGCAACCGCCGCCGCTGCCGCGAGAAAGGGCAGCGCGATGACCAGAACCCGCAGCACCAGCCGGACGGCGAAAGACAGCACGCGCTCCGACCCGGAGAAAGCGAATTTCAGTGCTGCGAACCAGTGGGCGGTTCGTCCGGCCGCCGCTTCTGCAGCAATGGCCAGCATCGCCGCCTGCTCGACCGCGGCGAGGGCGAGCATCAGTCCGGCAACCAGCACCAGCGAGGCCATGCCCAGCGGCGACAGCAGGAACCATGCGATGTCCTGGTCGGCTACCGCCGTCTTGCCACCAAGCGCCAGCAGTGTACGGACCGTGAGCCCGGTCAACGGCGCCAGGACCGCCAGACCAAATGCCGTGTAAGCCAGGTGAACCAGGAAGAACGATCGTAAAGATGCTGGCAATCGCCAGCATATGGTGTTCCAGATTGCGACAGTGTCCCGCATTTACGATTCATCCCCGGTAGTGAGCGGCCGTCATGGCCAGCATTGCACGGATCCTGATCCGGCGGCACTATGCCAGCAGGAACTCGACTGCATGCCAACAACAGAGAACAAGAGCTACGACCTGATCGTCTTCGGCGCGACCAGTTTCGTGGGCCAGATCCTCTGCCGCTACCTGCTGGGGCAATTCGGCGTCGGCGGCGAGCTGCGCTGGGCCGCCGCAGGACGTTCACTGCAGAAGCTGGAGGAATTACGCAAGTCGCTCGGCCCAAAAGCGTCGACGCTGCCGCTGATGGTCGCCGACGCGGCCAACGAGCCGTCGTTGCGCGCGCTGTGCGCAGGGACCCGGGTGGTGGTCTCCACCGTCGGCCCCTATGCCCTGTACGGCGAACCGCTGGTCAAGGTCTGCGCCGAGACCGGCACCGACTATTGCGACCTGACCGGCGAGGTGCAGTGGATCCGCCGGATGATTCAGCGCTACGAGGAATCAGCACGAAAATCCGGCGCACACATCGTTCACTGCTGTGGCTTCGACTCCATACCCTCGGACCTCGGCGTGTACTTCCTGCAGCGTGAGGCCCTGAGGCGCTACGGCAGGCCCTGCACCCGGGTCAACATGCGCGTTCGCGCCATGCGCGGCGGCTTCTCGGGCGGCACGGTCGCGAGCCTGATGAACGTGATCAAGGAAGCAGCCGCGAACCCGGCGCTACGCAGGGAACTCGCCAACCCCTACTCGCTCTGCCCGGACGGATACCGGCCGGAGGTCCGGCAGCCGGGCATCTCCGGCCCGCAGTTCGACCCGGACTTCAAGGCGTGGATCGCCCCGTTCGTTATGAGCGGGATCAACACGCGTATCGTCCAGCGCAGCAATGCGCTGCTCGATGCGGCCTATGGCGCCGACTTCGCCTATGGCGAGGCGGTGCTCACTGGCAAGGGCATGAAGGGCCGCCTGGCCGCCGCCGGCATGGCCGCCGGCATCGGCGGGTTGATGGTCGCCGGCGCAGTGGCTCCCGCGCGCTGGGCGCTCGAGCGCTACGTGCTGCCCGCGCCGGGTGAAGGACCGAGTCCTGAGGCGCAGGAGAAGGGTTTTTTCGACCTGCGCTTCCTCGGCAGGACCTCGGGGGGCAAGGAACTCCGGGTCAAGGTCACGGGCGACCGGGATCCGGGCTACGGCTCGACCGGTAAGATGCTTGGCCAGGCCGCCGCCTGCCTCGCGCTCGACGTGGCAAAGGACGAAAGGCCCGGCGGTTTCTGGACGCCAGCGACGATCTTCGGAGGCCGGCTGATCGAGCGGCTGACGGCGCATTCCGGCCTGACCTTCGAGGTGATCTAGACACCCGCATCGTCTATCCTCGCGCCATTCGCAACTCGGGCCGGGGGCAAGATGGCTGCTGCATCCGTTTCTCGCGAGGCATTCGGTTCTCGCGCGGGTTTCATCCTGGCGGCCGCGGGCAGCGCTGTTGGCCTCGGCAACATGTGGCGTTTCTCCTACCAGGCATCCGAAGGCGGCGGTGCCGCGTTCGTGCTGCTGTACGTCGTCATGACCCTCGTGCTCGGCATCCCGATCATGCTCGGCGAGTTCGGCATCGGCCGCCGGGGGCAGCGGTCGCCAGTCGGGTCGCTGCGCCGTGTGGCTGGCCCGGCCTGGGCGGTGGTCGGCTACGGCTTCGCCGCCGTGGGCGTACTCATACTCTCGTACTACTCGGTGATTGCCGGCTGGACGGTTCGCTACGCCATCGAGGCGATCATCCACGGCTTTCCGGAAGACGCGGGCACCCACTTCGGCAAGGTGGCCTCCGGCAGTGGCGCGATCGCGTTCCATGTCGGCTTCATGGCGGCCACGGTGCTGGTGGTGATGGCGGGCATCAAGGGCGGCATCGAACGCGCCTCGTTGATCCTGATGCCGGCGCTGTTCTTCATTGTCGTCGGACTGGCGGCCTGGGCCACGACGCTGGAGGGAGGCGGCGCCGGCTACGAGGTTTACCTCAAGCCCGACCTGGACGAATTGATGAACCCCGCCGTGTGGCGCGCCGCCGCCGCGCAGGCGTTCTTTTCGCTGAGCCTCGGCATGGGCGCGATGCTCACTTTCGCCTCCTACCTGGGCGATGAATACGACATGCCCGAATCCGCCACGATCGTCGCGTTCACCGACTTTGGCGTGGCGTTTGTCTCCGGCCTGGTGGTCTTCCCCGTGGTCTTCTCGCTCGGCCTGCAGGGAGCGGTTGGTGAAAGCACCGTCGGCGCCTTGTTCATCGCCCTGCCGGGCGCATTCGATGCCATGGGCATGGTCGGGCACTTCGTCGGCCTGTTCTTCTTCATCGCGCTGGCGGTGGGCGCGCTGACGTCGGCGATCGCGGTGCTGGAGGTGATCACCGCCTCCGTGATCGACGAGTTCGGCGTCTCGCGCAGGAACGCAGCTCTCGGTACGGCGGCAATTGTGACGATCATCGGGATCCTGCCAGCGACGAGCCTCGACGCGCTCGGACTGATGGACAAGATCGCCGGTGAGCTGCTGCTGCTGGGCGGTGTGCTGACCATAGCAATCGTCGCAGCGTGGGTGGCACGGTCGACCATCCAGGATGAACTGATCAAGGGCGCCTCACCGTTCTGGGCGAGGCAGGTGCCGCGCATCATGCTGATGCTGCGCTACGTCGTCCCGCCAATCGTCGCCATCGTGCTGATCTTCTCCGTCAGGGAGACGATTGCTGCCGTCCGCGCATTCATCGGCGGCTAGGGCTTACTTGGTTTTTGACTTGGGGTTTGACTTGGTTGACTTGGGGTCGGACCTCAGTAGGTCGTTGATTTTCCGAAGGATTGCAGACTTCGAGGACCTCGCCGTGCCGCGCAAGACGCGAGGTTCAGGCTATAATTCTATATATATCAATTACTTATTGAGGTCCGACCCCGAGATTTCCCGAGATCCACTCCGAGATTCGCCCGTAGTCGGCGAACTTCTCGTTCACGACCTGCATTTCACTGTCGCTCAACAGGACGGGCTCGAGGCCGGCCGACAGCAAATCGAGGTATTGCCCAGCCAGGTTTTCGACCTCGATGGCGACCGCCTGCGCCCGCTGCAGCGATGTTCCGACCGCCACGACACCATGATTGGACAGCAGCGTCGCGCGGCGGCCGTCGAGTCCGCGCACAGCGTGATTGGCCAGTTCGTCGCTGCCGAAAGTCGCGTATGGCATGCAGCGGATATCCCCGCCCGCCAGCGCGATCATGTAATGAAATGCCGGGATGCCACGACCCGCGCAGGCCAGCGCCGTCGCGCGCGGACTGTGCGTGTGAACAATCGCGAGCACGTCGGGCCGGGCCGAATAGATGGCGGCATGCATCCGCCACTCGGACGACGGGCGCGGGCCCGCGGGCTCGTCCGTGGCGGGCAACGGCAAGGCGATCATCTGCCCAGGCGTCAATTTGCCGTAGGGCACGCCCGAGGGGGTGATCAGGAAGCCATCCGCCGAACGGCAGGACACATTGCCCGACTTGTTCGGCATCAGCCCCCTTGCATCGAGCGCCTGGGAGGTCTCGACGATGGCGGCTCGCAGTTCCTGCACCCTGTCGATTGAATCGATCATCGCCCTTGCTCCGGAAATAGCGATTGCAGCCCCTCGCGGCTGGCATCGCAAACGCCGCGTTCCGTGATCAGCCCCGTCACCAGCCTCGACGGGGTGACGTCGAAGGCCGGGTTTGCGGCCACACTGCCCGGCGCGGCGACTTCGACCTCCCGCAGCGCACCGTCGTCGGAGCGCCCCCGGACATGCGTGATTTCGCGCGGCGAACGTTCCTCGATCGGAATCTCACGAACGCCATCGTGCATCGTCCAGTCAACGGTCGAGGACGGCAGCGCAACATAGAACGGCACGCCGTTATCCTTCGCCGCCAGCGCCTTCAGGTAAGTACCGATCTTGTTGGCTACGTCGCCACTGCCTGTTGTCCGGTCGCTACCGACGATGCAGACGTCCACCTGCCCGCGCTGCATCAGGTGACCACCGGCATTGTCGACCAACACGGTGTAAGGGACGCCATGTGCGCCGAGCTCGAAGGCCGTCAGCGCCGCGCCCTGGTTGCGCGGCCGTGTCTCGTCCACGTAGACATGGACCGGGATGCCCGCGTCATGTGCCGCGTACACCGGTGCCAGCGCCGTGCCCCAGTCGACGCAGGCCAGCCAGCCGGCGTTGCAGTGAGTCAGTACGTTGACTGTCTTCCCGCCCCTGACGGCACTCAGCCGCTGCAACAGCGCCAAGCCATGGCGTCCGATCGATTCGCACGCGGTGGCATCTTCGTCCGCCATGCGCGCCGCCTCGACGTAGGCGCGAACCACGCGTCCATCCAGAGGCTCGTCGCGCAGCACGGAGTCCATGCGCGCCAGGGCCCAGCGCAGGTTGACCGCCGTGGGTCGCGTGGCGCCCAGCAATTCCACCACCCGCAGCAGGCCGGCATCGGTCGCATCGCTGCGCATGCCGAGTGCAACGCCGTAGGCCGCCGTGATGCCGATCAGCGGTGCGCCACGTACCACCATGTCGCGGATGGCATCGGCCGCCTGTTCCGCGGCCTGCAACTCGCGCAGCGCAAACTCGAACGGCAAGCGGGTCTGGTCGATGACCTGCACCGTCCAGCTGTCATCGGCAACGAAGATGGTGCGGTAGGGCCTGCCGTTGATGCGCATCTCAGCCCGCCGTCAGCACGCGCCCAGCGACGGCGCCCAGCTTGGCCAGCAGCACCGGGTCGCGCGCCTCCGGCCTGGTGAGGATCGCCCCGTCGAGCGCACGATCGGAGCCGACCGGGCAAGGGACATGATCGGCTGGAAAGTCATTCGCCAGGCGCGAAAACAGCCGTTGCGCCTTGTCGCGATTGGCCTCCATCACCTTGAGCACGCTGGCCACATCCACAGTGTCGTGGGTCGGGTGCCAGCAATCGAAGTCCGTGACCATGGCGACGACCGCGTAGGTGATCTCGGCTTCCCGCGCCAGCTTGGCCTCCGGCATCGAGGTCATGTGAACCACGTCATAGCCGAGTTGCCGGTAGGCCCGTGACTCGGCCAACGTGGAGAACTGCGGACCTTCCATGCAGACGGCAACACCGCCGCGCTGGTGGGGAATGCCCTCGGCAGTCGCAGCGCGTGCCAGCAGCTCCTGCAATGCGGGACCGACCGGATGCGAGAAAGGCACGTGCGCGACGCAGCCCGGTCCGAAGAAGGAACTCTGCCGTCGCACCGTGCGGTCCACGAAATCGTCCACCAGGACGAAGGTGCCGGGCGGAAGGTCTTCCCTGTACGAGCCGCAGGCCGAGAAGGAAACCAGGTCGGTCACCCCGACCCGCTTCATGGCGTCGATGTTGGCGCGGTAATTGATGTCCGACGGTGGCAGCCTGTGTCCACTGCCATGGCGCGGCAGGAACACCACCCTGGTCGATCCGACGTGTCCGATACGCAACGCATCGGATGGCTCGCCCCAGGGCGTGCTCATCTCTCGCACGCTGACGTCCTCGAGGCCGGGCAGGTCGTACACGCCCGAGCCACCGATGATCCCCAGAACTGCCTTGGTCATGCCGGATTCCTGCGCCAAATCGGGGACAGTTTACTCATATGACTTTGCGCCGGTTGACGTTGCCGGAGTTAGTCAAATAAGTAAACTGTCCCCGATTACGGCACCGAGTCGATTTGGCAGCGCAGTTATCGCGTCAGCTGGCGCAACTCCGCTGCGGCCGACTGGTAGTAGGCCACGGTGTCGTCGATCAACGAATCCGTTTCCGATGAACCGGCCAGCATCTCTCCGGTCGTCGCATCGACAACCTCTGCGGTCCGCTTCGGCATCAGTTGAACCACCCGGTTGCCTTCCAGGTAACCGACGGTCAGGTAGTTGGCCATGAACGCGTGCGGATGGCGATGGGCGGCGACCAGGATGTCCTGCCCGAAGAACGTCGAGTCGTAGCTGATGTTGAGCAGGCCGAGCAGTGTCGGCGCCAGGTCGATCTGTGACGCCACATCGTCCACCTGCCCGGGCGGGATGAACCCGGGGGAGTAGAAGATCATGGGGATCCGGTAGTTCTCCGGCGGCAGGTCGGTCCTGCCGCGACCGCGGGACGTGTGATCCGCCAGGAAGACGAACACGGTGTCCTTGAACCAGGGCTGCCGGCTGGCCTCCTCGACGAACTGGCCGATTGCCCAGTCGGTGTACTTGACCGCTCCGTCGCGGCCGCTGCCCGAGGGAATGTCGACCCGGCCGTCCGGGTAGGTATAGGGACGGTGGTTCGACGTGGTCATGATGTGGGCAAACACCTGTTGCCCACTGGCCGACTGCTCGCCGATCACCCCGATCGCGTGATGGAAGATATCCTCGTCGGCGATGCCCCACACGGTCTCGTGGTGAATGTCGGCGTCCGCGACGTCCGTTCGGTCGATCACCTCGTAGCCGTTGGCGGAGAAGAACCCCTTCATGTTGTCGAAGTAGCTGTAGCCGCCGTAGATGTAGATCGGCTTGTAGCCATGCTGCTTCAGCACGCCACCCAGGCTCTGCAGGCCGGCATTGCGCTCCCTCACCGGTACCGCGTGTCCAGGTGTCGGGGGAATCGACAGGGTAATGGCCTCGAGACCGCGCACCGTCCGCAGCCCGGTGGCGTAGAGCTGCGTGAACATCAGGCTCTGTCTGGCCAGGCGATCGAGATTCGGCGTGAGACCAGGCTTGCCGCCGAAGGACTCGACGTAGTCCGAACCCAGGCTCTCGATGGATACGAGCACAACGTGCTTGCCGGCGGTTGGACCAGCCGGCCTGACTTCATGCGCCACCGGCATTGCGCCATCGGCGGTGAAAACGATGTCCGGGTCCCCGTCCCGGAACTCCTGCTGCAGGATGGTGTCGGCCCGCTCCTGCGGCAACGTCCGGTAGAACTCGAAATAATCGAGATCGTTAGCCCGGAAGGCGTGCATGAACTCGTAGTAGCCGTCGCCAGCAAGCTCGCGGGCGGACGGACGTGTCAGTCCGTGGCGCAATGTCCCGTCAACCAGCGCGAAACTGGCGATGGGCAATGACAGCAGCACCATGGTCATCATCAGTCGCACCGGGAGCGACCCACCCTCCGCACCGGCTGCCTGCAGGAACGGCCTGCGCACCAGCCATATCAACCCGATTGCCAGCAAGCCGATGCCGCCCAGCAACCAGCCTATCGGGTAGGACTGCCAGATATTGCCCAGCACCTCGCGCGTATAGACCAGGTAGTCGACCGCGATGAAGTTGAAGCGTGAAGAGAACTCGTTCCAGAAAGTCCCTTCCGCCAGGGCGGTGAACAGGAAACCGAAGGTGACGACGGCCAGCAGTGCCAGCGCCGCGATCGCGTGCAACCGGCGCCTGCGCGGACCATTGCCCAGCACCAGCGCGAGCAGCACAAAGGGGATCAGCACGTAGGCAGACGCCGCCAGGTCGTTGATCAGCCCAACGGCCAGGATCGTCAGCAGGACGCCCGGAGCCAGGTTGGCTATATCGGCCTCAAAGGCCAGCAGACCCAGCCGGGTAGCCAGGTTGATGAGCAGAAACAGCGCGAGGACCCAAAGCAGGGAGTAGTAGCGCCTCGGGACGAAGCTCGATATGCGATTCACCAATTCACCCGCTCCTGGGGAGGGCCGCAGGCAGGCCAGCTGCTGTCCCCTTGGGACCGTCGTCGGTCATGTGGCTCAAGCTAAGGCTCCGGTCCTCGCCTCGGCCGGATCTGGAATCGCGCCGGGCGTGCATTAGACGGCAGTTGCCGGGAAAATCAATCGAAGCCCACTCGCAGGTCTATTTTAATAAACTAAATCAATCTATTAGCTACACCCACCCGAATCGGAATGGACCTCCGGCGATTGATCTAGCGGTCGCCGTCCGTCTGATGCGGCGCACCTCGCCCGGATCAGGTCTTCGGCTGGTACTCGGCGGCGATCCGGAATTTGGCGAGCAGTTCACAGGGACGCTTTACCGGCCCGGCACCAGCGCGAAAGCCGGTGCAACCGACCGTTCCCTCCGCCTGCGGAGTCGATTTCGCGACCATCGAGGCGACAGCGTCGTTCAGGTCGAGTCCACCGTCGCAATCCCCGTAGGGGCAGGCGTACTCGAAAAACGCGGGCGCGGGCGGATAGATGACGTGAACCTGTCCGCTGGGCGGATGGCTCGAAGAGTCAACAAAATTCAACTGGATTCGGATGAGCTCCACGACCGGAAACGCCGCGGCAAGTGGCCCGGCCGCGATTCGCCTACGGCGCGTCTGCTCGCGGCGCTGGTCCAGGGTCATTCGACTGGACGGGGCTGTTAATCGCATGCACTTCGTCCGGGTTAGGTGGCGGGGCTCAGCGGGTATTCGCCTTCAGGCGACGCTTGAGCGCAGCAACCGTGTTTCTCAGCTCGGCAATTTCAGACCTGGCATCGATCCACTGCTTGCCGACGTAGATCAGCACCAGCGATAAGCCAGCGATCAGGACGGTATTCAAGGTCTTGCCTCATAGCTTGACACAGCCTGAGAGCCGGGTCGGGTCCAAACAATGATATCTGCG
Source organism: uncultured Gammaproteobacteria bacterium (assembly GCA_963715485.1). Taxonomy (GTDB): domain Bacteria; phylum Pseudomonadota; class Gammaproteobacteria; order Steroidobacterales; family Steroidobacteraceae; genus SG8-30. The sequence continues at coordinate 1,145,865 of OY970244.1, read as the reverse complement.
GCCATCCGGCCGGCAGGTGGGCCCCACGACGGGCTCGTCGACGCGACAGCGTGCGACGGGCGTCGCCGTGGTTCCCGGGCGCGTCTTAGTAGCGACGCGACCCACCACCCGAGGAGCGCTCGCGCGCCTGGGCTTCATTCACCTTCAGGGCACGGCCCTCAAAGTCGGTGCCGTTCAGTGCCTCGATGGCGCGTGCGGCGTCCGCATTCGACATCTCGATGAAGCCGAAGCCGCGCGGGCGGCCCGTTTCACGGTCGTTGATCAGGGCCAGGGACTCGATGGTTCCGTGGGACGCGAACAGCGTACGAACGGAATCCTCGGTGGCGCTGAAGGGAAGATTTCCAACAAATAGCTTAGTCAATGCAAGTTACTCATGTAATAAAAGGACTGCAGCCGGCAACTTTTTGCCAGCCGGTTCGGCGATTCTTCAGAAGTGGCAGTACGTGGCTGAAAGTCGCGCCGGAGTGGCGGGACAAGCCAAGTGAGGCTAGTCGAGGGATCACCAGACTCGCCTATTGTGCCTGAATGCGGCGGAGATTACCTACCTTTCACAGAACGGTGCCGGCTCGGGGGTTTCGGGGGTCTGGCACATCTGCAATGCCCCCGAACTCCCCTACCCGGCACCAGTTTCCAGCTTTATCGGGCTCAGGCCATTTTCTGCCTGGCCTTGGCGGCGAGGGCCGCGATCTCGGCTCGACGCCCCTTATCGGCCAGCTCGCGTCCCGGTCGCGGAGCCGCCTGCGCCGCCTCTGTCGAGGAACTCCAGCGCCTGCCTGTAATCGCCCTCGGTGTACAGGAACTCGCCGTAGAAGAAGTTGGGGTCGATGCCGGCCGGGTTCAGCTTGAGCGCCTGCTGCAAAAGCTCGCGTGCCTTGTCGTCACTGCCGAAACCAATCGGAAAGCCGGGAACCTTGTAGTAAAGCGCCCCGAGGCTGGTGTAGGCGGATCCGTCGAGCGCCGTCGGATCGAGCTTCAGGGCGGCCTCGAGATTACCGCGCGCCTCCTTGCACAGGCTGAGCGCGCCCAGTCCTCCCTTGGCACCCGCATAACTGCTCTCGATGATGCCCTCCCAGATGAGCGCCTCGGCACGCGCCGGATGCTGCTGGGTGAACGCTTCGGCACGCTTCTCGAGCGTCTCGAACGCTTGCTCGCGCGCGTCACCGGCCTCCATGCCGTAGTTGACCTCGGCCCAGGCCTGCTGGATCGCCAGCAGACCGGCATCGAAGGCAGGATCCGGCGCAGCAGCGGACGCGACGGCGCTGATGAGCAGCCCGGCCAACGCGGCAATTCTCGGCAATGCTTTCATGGGTGATTCCTTCTCGTTCAGGGCTTGGTAGTCAGGGGAACCGCGGAGACCTCCACCGGCGGGCGCGGTGCCGCGGGTTCGGTCGCATGGCGGCGGATGATTGGTAGCTGCTTGCGGAGCGCACCGTCCACGATTCGCGGCAGCGCCCCGTTGATGCGCACGAAGAGCTTCTCGGGCCAGCCAATCACGGCTTCGCTGTGACCCGCTTCGAGCATGTCGCAAACGGCCTGCGCCACCACCTCGGGCGGATCCATCGCCACCCCGAGCTCCTCGTTCATGCGCTCGACGGCGGATGTGTTGATCCCGGTCCGGGTCGCCCGCGGCGCCACGTACTGCACCTGCACCGTGCTGTCGGCCAGCTCGCGCCGCAGCGCTTCGGAGAATCCGCGCAGGGCGAACTTCGTGGCCGAGTACAGGGCGTAGCCGGGGTAGCCTATGGCGCCGAAAACAGATCCCGTGTTCAGGATGGCGGCCTCGGGCTGGCGCTTGAGGTGCGCCAGCAGTCCGCGGCAGAGGTGGATCGGCGCCAGCACGTTGACCGCCACCGCCAGATCCAGTTGCTCGGGTGGCTGGTCCTCGAACATCTGGAAATGGTTGACGCCGGCATTGTTGACCAGCACGTTGATGCCGCCGTGCCAGACAGCAGCCTCGGTGCAGACGCGCTGGCGATCGGCGTCGCTGGTCAGGTCTGCGGCCAACGTGGCAACGCGCTCGCCGTAGCGTTCCAGGCGCCGCGCGCCGCGCGCCAGTGCGGCATCATCACGGTCGACCAGCAGCACCGACCCGCCGCGCGACAGCAGTTCCGCGGCGATTGCGCCACCGATGCCACCCGCCCCGCCTGTGATCAGGGCTCGTACCGTTGCTGGATTCATGCTGTTTTCCTCAAGTTGCCGGAAGCGACCGCGGCGACCGGGCGGGCGCCGAGACCATGGAAGACATTGCCGTATAGCCAGAAGATGCCCCTGGCGCAGCCGATCACGGCCTCCTGGTCCCGTGCGTCAGTGAACTTCGCGAGGATGTTCGCGAGGTCCTGCACGTGTTCCTTGTCGAGCTCGCCGTGGCTGCGCAGATAGGAAAAGGCCCGGCCTGGAAGTCCCAGTGCCGACTGGATCCCGTCGGCGGCGCGCAGCGCGAGGGCGACGCTGGTGCCCTCCAGCACGTAGACCATGCCGAAAAAACCCAACGGATTGCCACGCATCACCGTGTCCCAGGCATAGGCGACCATGGCCTCCGTGGCCACCGCCGGTGTCGAGGCCGCGGCCGCGACTCGATCGCCGCCCGCGTGCTCGATGTCGTTGAGGATCCACTGGTCGTGGCCGGTCTCCTCCTCCAGGTAATGCAGGATCGGGGCCTGCAACCAGGCGTGTCGCTCTGGCAGGCGCGCACCGACGGCCATCAGCAGCGGCACGGTGTGGCGCACGTGGTGATATGCCTGGGTGAGGAACTCGAGATACAGCTCGCGCGTGACGTCACCGGCCAGGCAGCGCTGGATAACGGGCGCGGACAGCAGGAATTCCCGGTCCGCGGCGGTTTCCTGGGTCAGTTGCTCGTGGAGGTTCATCTGATTCCCTTGGTCAGGAAGCGACTTCGTCGCGATAAAGTGAATCAATCAGGCCGCCATGGCGCTCGACGATGGCGGCACGGCGCAGCCGCCCGTTCGAGGTCAGCAGGCCATTGGCGAAGGAGAAGGGCTCGGGCGCGCGCAGCCAGCGCCGGACCTGGGCGTAACCTGGGAGCCGCGCGTTGCAGGCGCCTATCGCACGATCGATAGCCGCCGCGTCCGCGTCGCCCTGGGACGCGCTGATCAGCGCCACGGCGTAGGGGCGCGCCTCGCCGTAGACCATGACCTGGCCGATCCCCGTCTGCTGCGCTATCTCCTGCTCGACCCATTCCGGCGCCACGTTGCGGCCGAAGCTGGTGATGAAGATATTGCTGAGACGTCCCCGGACGTAAAGATAGCCGTCGGCATCGAGTTCCCCGAGGTCGCCGGTGGCGAAGTTCGGCACCTGCAGGCAGCGCTTCTCCGCCGAGATACCCGAGCATGCTGACCCCGGACACCATGATCTGGCCGTCGTCCCCGATCCGTGCCCGAGCATGCGGCAGCGGCCGCCCGACGCTTCCGGGACGACGTCCGGCCGGGGTATTGAGACTGACCACGGACGCGCACTCGCTCAGGCCGTAACCCTCGTAGACCGGCAAGCCGGCGGCAGCAGCACGCTCGAGCAAGGCCATCGACACCGACGCGCCTCCAACCGCGATGAACTTGAGCGTCGTGGGCGCGCGCCAGCCGCGTTCCACTGCCGTAACCAGCAGGCGCAGCAGCTCAGGTACCAGGATCAGGCTTTCAGTCCCGCTCGTGGCGATGGTCCGCAGCAGCAACGCCGGGTCAGGCCCGGTGTAGCTCATGCCGGTGGCGCTCGACGGCGGCAGGATGCAGGTCGCGCCTGCGAGCAGCGGGGCATAGATCCCCGCGACGTTTTCGAGCAAGGTCGGCAGCGGCAGCAGGCAGAGGTGTCGCTCGATCTTCAGCGTCGCGCTGGCCGCGGCCACCGACGAGGCAACTGCCTCGAGATGACTGGTCGACAGGCAGACTCCCTTGGGTGAGGCCGTGCTGCCCGAGGTATAGGTTACCTTGGCGGTTCCGGGTGGCGCCGGTGCCCGATCTTCCGGATCGAGTTGCCGCCGGAACAGGGACAGGCCGGTGCGACTCGAAGTTCCGGCCTGGTTCCAGCCGGACAGGATGCCGGCCAGCCGCTCCGGCGTATCCGTAACCACGGTATCGACCCCAGCGTCGTCGAGCGCATGAACCGACTGTTCCGCGGTGAAGTATCCGGGCAACGGTACCGACAACGTCTGGCGCAGGTGCAGGGCCAGGTCAGTCACGGCCCAGGGCACGCCGTTGTCGGCAAGCAGTGCAAATCGCTGACCACCGAGAGCCGCGAGCCATCGGCCCTCTTCCTCGACCAGCGGACCCAGTTCTCCGTAGGCAACCACCCGCAGCCCGTCGTCGAGTGCGACACGTCCGGGCACCGGACCGCGCAGCGCCGCCGCGAGCGCGCTAATAGTGGTGATCTCCATTGCAGAAGGCCGGTATCTGCCGGCTGTCAGGGAGGTATCCCAGGAGCACGCGCGGATCGGCCTGGTAGTAAGAGCCCCACTCGTCATTGCTGCCGGCGACCCGGGTGCCATCCGCGCGGGCGAGTTCGACCAGCGGTGCGCCGAGGCCGAGCAGGATCTTTCGCACCGCGCTGGTCGCCGTGAACGCTATCCAGCGAAAGTCCCGCGACAGCAAGTGTGCTGGCAGCTGTACCACCATGCGCATGGCCGTGCGGCAGCTGGCGCCAGCAAGATTGCCGACCTCGACGATCTCGTCGCGGCGTACGATCCGGCCGGTCGAGGCGGCGATCGCCGCCTCGATTGGCGCATCGAGATACTGCTCCAGATAAAGGCATTCCGCCGCTGCGCCGCGCAGGCCGGCCACGCCGCGAAGCTGTCCGGCGGTGTCGCGGAAACCGAGCAACGTCGGCATGAAGCTGTGCACCGTCGCCGCGTGCCGGCGCCGGAATGCGGCGCCGACGTAGGCCTCGAACTCGGTGCGTTCCGCGGCGCCGCGCGCCGCTTCGAGCAGGTGCAGGCGGGGCCCGCCGGCGCTCGCGGGCCTGGCGACGGATACAGGCAGGTCTGCGCCCGTCCCTGTGGGGCTGTCGTCGGTCACTTGGCTCACGCAAAGACTCCTGTTCGCCGCCTCGGCCCAAGCCGGAAGTGCGCCGGGCGAGCGTTAGACGGCGGTTGCCGGAAAAATCAATCGAAGCCTCGACGAAGAGCTCTTTTTATGATGTCAATCAGTGGATTGGGTGGACTACCCGGTTCGGGATGGATCTCTGACGATTGATTTAGCGGCCGCCGTCCGTCTAACTCGGCGAACGTGACCCGGGATGAAGATGTGACCGACGACCGGCAACTGGCGAACCGGATGCTTGCGGGCGAGGAGCGCGCCTTCGAGGTCTTCTTCGAGACCTACTTCCCGCGCATCTATCGCTTTACCCTGCCGCGGGTCGGGCGCGACGAAGCCATGGCCAAGGACGTCGTCCAGGCGACGCTGATCAAGGCAATGCGCAAGCTCGGTGACTGGCGCGGCGACGCCGCGTTGTTTACCTGGCTGTGCCAGATCTGCCGCCACGAAATCGCCGACCAGGTCAGGTCGCAGAGACGCCACTCGGACAAGGTGGTGCTCATCGAGGACAGCGCGGAGGTACGTGCCGCGCTCGAGTCAATCGAGGCGCCGGCTGCCGACGATCCACTGCGTCGCGCCGACAGCGACGAGTTGAAGCGACTCGTGCACGCAGTGCTCGACCGTCTCCCAAACCGTTACGGCGAGGCGCTCGAGTGGAAGTACGTCGAGGGACGCTCGGTCGAGGAGATTGGCGAACTGCTCGGTATCGGCCACACCGCCGCGCAGTCGTTGCTGGCGCGGGCACGAGGGGCATTCCGGGAGGGGCTCGAAGCGGTGTTCGGGGCGTCGGCCGTCGATGTCCTGGCAGGACTCGAATCCTGAGGGGGGACGAATGCAAGAACGAGAAAATGTCGTGAATGAAGAAGACCGCGACCTCGCCGCGCTGATCAAGGCCGCAGGACTGCGGCCCCGGCTGGCAAACGGCGCGGCGGCGGAGGTGCGTGCCGCCGTGGAAGCCGAGTGGCGCGCTACCGTTGCCGGCCGCAGGCAGCGGCGGCAATTCACGGCGTGGGCCGCGGCAGCCGGCCTGGGCGCCGCCGCCGTGGCCGTATGGCTGGCACGCCCACTGTATCTGCCGGCGAGCGATCCGGTCGCCTCCGTCGCCCGCGTTGAGGGAGGCGTGGAATACCGCGTCGGATCGGGCGAGGACTGGGTATCTGCCGCGACCGCAGTGAGCCTGAGGCCCGGGGACGAACTGAGGACGAACGACTCCGGGAGAGTCGCCGTGAAGTTCAACAATGGGATCGAGGTCCGCCTCGACACCGGCACGCAACTCGCGCTGGTCGATTCGAGCCATGCCTCGCTGGCTCGCGGCGGCGTGTACGTGGACTCCGGCGAGGGCGCCGAGGCAAGGCTGCGCGACCTGGAGATCGTCACCCCGCTGGGCGACGTGCGGCATCTCGGCACGCAGTACGAAGCGCGCCTGCTGGACGGCGCGTTGCAGGTCGCTGTGCGCGAAGGTCGCGTCGAGGTTGGCACGAAAGCCACAACCGTGGTTGGAGGCGCGGGCGAGCAGCTCACCTTTGCCGACGGCGACGTCACGCGAGTGCCATTGGCGGCCCATGCCGGCCAGTGGGCCTGGATCGGGCTGGTTGCGCCGCCATTTTCCATCGAAGGCAAGTCGGTCGACACATTCCTGGCCTGGGCCGGCCGGGAAACGGGACGCACCGTAGACTATGCCTCGCCAACGGCGGCCCAACAGGCACATGCCATTGTCCTGCGCGGATCCGTCGCGGGCCTGACGCCCGAGCAGGCGATATCGGCAGTGCTGTCGACCACGCCACTGAGACTGGAAGTCCAGGCCGACCGGATCCGGATCGAGGAACCCGCGTCCTGACATTCGACGTCCCTGGCTGGGACAGGTTGGCTGGCTCGGTTACTATCGCGACGCCGACGCGGTGGCGTCGGCGCGCGAAGCAGCCATGCCCCCATCTCTTGTTCTTCAAACTGACCCGAGCCGATCGCGACGCCGCGCCAGCCCGGCCGTCGCCGCCCTCGCCCTCTGGTATTCCGCCGTCGCCCTGGCCGGACCGCCCTATCTAGGCCTGCAGCTTGACGCTGTGCTGCCGGAATTTTCGTCACGAGGACTGGAGCTCGTCTACAACAGCGCGATCGTTCCGCCATCCCTGCGGGTGATCCGCGAACCGTCGCCGGGCACGGACCTCGAGGTGCTCGCCCAGCTTCTCGAGCCACATGGTCTTCGTGCCAGCCAGGTTGCAGGCAATGTGTACGCCATAGTGAAGGCCGAATCGTCGTCGACGGTCGCCACGAACCAGGGCGCCATGACGCCGAGGTCCGTTGCACCCCTCCAGAACGTCGTCGTAAGCGCGAGCCGCTATTCGCTTGCCGCGGAAATCCCGGACGTTCACACGTTCCTGACGCAGACACAGGTCGAGGCCATGCCCCACCTGGCCGACGACTCCCTCAAGGCGGTACATCGCCTGCCCGGGGCGGCCAGCAACGGACTATCCGGGCTCGCACACATGCGCGGTGGCGAGGAGAACGAGACGCTGATCGTCTTCGACGGGCTGCCCATGTACGAGCCGTTCCACCTGCGGCTGCTGCAGAGTCCAGTCAGCGTGCTCGACCAGCGGGTCGTCGACAGCCTCGACGTCTATGCGGGCGGATTCACCGCCGAGTACGGCGACCGGATGAGCGCGATCATCGACGCCCGGTCCATTCACCCCGCCGCCGACCGCTATTACGAGCTGGGACTGAGCCTGTTCCATGTCAACGGCCTCGCCTCGCAGCGATTCGCTGACGGTCGCGGTCAGTGGCTGGCCTCGATTCGACGCAGCAACCTCGATGTCGTGGCCGATACGCTTGACTCTGACCTGGGCGAGCCGCAGTACATGGATGGATTCGCGCGTATCGACTATGAATTCTCGCCAACCACTTACGGCAGCCTGCACATGCTGCTGTCGAGCGACAAGGCTACGGTCTCGAACTCGGCGGAAACCGAGCAGGTAGACGCCGAGTACCACAACTCCTACCTCTGGGCGACGCTGGATCACGACTGGTCGGCAAGCCTGCATGGAAAGGCCGTACTGTCCTATACGGACGTGTCCTCCGAACGCGCTGGTGACGTCAGCGAGGAGGGCCAGCGCAGTGGCTACGTGGATGACAATCGCGACTATGAAGCGATCGGCCTGAAGCTCGACGGCAGTTATGCCACGGATCGCTGGGTACACCGCTTCGGGGCGGAAGTGCGCTGGCTGCATGCCCGCTACGATTACGAGGGGCACGTCCGCTTTGAACCCGCATACCCGTTTCCCGGCAGTCCCGCCCAGGAAATCGACCAGAGCCTGGCGCCCGAGCCATCCGGTGCACACTACGCGGCATACCTGAGCAGCCGGTTCAGGATCACCGACGCGCTGACCGCCGAGCTGGGCCTGCGCTGGGACACCCAGACCTACGGCGAGGACGCGGACAACCCGGTTGCGCCGCGTGCCAACATCGTCTGGAACCTGGACGATGCGACTCGGCTGCGGGCGAGCTGGGGGCGATATGAGCAATTCCAGGGCATCGAGGAACTGCAGGTCGAGGACGGCATCGACGAGTTCCAGCGGGCCCAGTATGCCGACCACGCCGTCATCGGCATCGAGCGCGACCTGTCCGCAGGGTTCTCCGTCCGGGCTGAAGCCTATCGTAAGGACTACGGCCGGCCGAGGGTTCGCTTCGAGTCCCTGTTCGACCCCTTGTCACTGGCGCCCGAACTGCGCTGGGACCGCGTACGCATAGCGCCTTCAGCCGCGGTCGCGGAAGGCGCCGAGCTGTTACTAACGCGCAAGGGCAGCGATCCCTGGAGCGGCTGGATCAGCTACGCCTGGTCACGGGTCGAGGACACGACAGCCGGTGATACGACCGTGCGCAGCTGGAACCAGGCGAACGCGGTAAGTGGCGGAGTGACCTGGTCCGACTCCGGATGGCTGGTCACGCTGGCGGGCACTTACCACAGCGGCTGGCCCGTGACGCCGCTCCGGCTGGAGGATTCCGGATCCGGGCCGGTGGCAATCGTCGGCCCGCGCAATCGCCGGCGCTACGCCGACTTCTCGTCAGTGGATTTTCGTGTGAGCCGAGACTTCCAGCTGGCGCGCGGAACACTGAACGCGTTTGCGGAGGTCACCAACGCCTTCGACCGGCGCAACCCCTGCTGCACCGATTTCTCCTACGAGACCGAAGAGGATGGCAGCGTCGTGCTCGAATCGGAGGTCCGTCACTGGCTCCCGCTGGTGCCGTCGATCGGCGTCCTCTGGAAATTCTGAGGCGGGATCCGTTGGCGAGCACCGGCGCCGCAAGTTCTGGATAGCTCGCGACCGGGCCCGTCGCCGGCTGAGTGGGTAGCCGTAGCGCACTTTCCTGAATTGACGGACATCCGGCAAAGCGTCGACCATCGGCCTTGCCTCGGCAAAGACATCCGGAGGGTCGACGATGCACCACCGATACCGCACTCGACGCGAGTTCCTGCGATCGATGGCACACGCCTCGGCTGGCGGAGCATTGTTGTGGTCGATGCCTGCCATGCCGCTCATGGCCCAGCCGCGGCCGAGGGTGCTCGTGCTCGGAGCCGGCCTCGCCGGCCTGCGCAGCGCCCTGCTTCTGGAGGACCAGGGTTTCGACGTGACTGTCCTCGAAGGCCGGTCCCGCATCGGCGGTCGCCTGCACACGCTCGACGACCTGCCCGGCCGGCCGGAGACAGGCGGCTCGGTGCTCGGCCGGTCGTACCTGCGCATGCAGGGCATGGCAGAACGCATCGGCGCATCGCTGGAAACGCCGGCCATGGGTCATGGTCCCAAGACCGGTCCCTGCAAGGCCTGTCATGCGCAGGGCAAGGTCCCCGACCGGCGCGGTGGGCCGGGATCGCTGATCGCCTGGCGCGGGCGAATGGTGCTCCAGGGGAACTGGATCGACGCCCTCCCCGAGCTGTCGGAACGCGAGCGGCAGGCATCGCCCGATCGCCTGCTTGCAACCTACCTGGCGGCAGAGAATCCTCTTCAGGACGCCGAGGCCTGGACCCGCGCCGAGCACGCTGACCTCGATGCGACGTCACTCGAGACTTACCTGAAGAAGCTGGGCGCAACACCCACGGCGCTGCAGTTGATGGATGTCGCGCCGAACTGTCCCGGCCTGTCGAAGGCCTCGGCGCTCTGGGCCCTGCGCGACTCCCAGCGCCGCACCGCGGCTGTGGGCGGGCTGCCGCTGGAATTTCCTGAGGGCGCGACGGTGTTCGTCGAGAAGCTCGCCGGCGCGTTGAAGAAGCGGCCGGTAACCGGGCAGGTCGTCACCAGCATCGCCAGTACGCCGGAGAAACTGGTCGTCGTCTGCGCCGACGGCAAGATGCACGAAGCCGAATACGGGATCTCGGCCTTGCCGCTACCGGTGCTCGCCCGGCTCAAGTTCGATCCCGCCCCGCCCGCGGAGCAGCTGGCCGCTTTCCGCGAGATCGCCTACACACCGATCACCCGCACTTACTTCAGGGTCACGCGACCGTTCTGGGAGCAGGACGGCCTGCCCGGAACCATGTGGACCGACAGCACGCTCGAGCGGATCTTCCCGCTGCGTGACCCGTCCGGCGAAGTCGTGGGTCTGGTGAGCCATGCCGATGGACCGGGCGCCGAGCGGCTCGACTCGATGGACGAAGAGCAGCGGCTCCGCTTTGCCGAGCAGGTGCTCGCCGAGTTGCGCCCGGCCACGAAAGGTGCCGTCGAGGCTGTCGCATCGGTGTCCTGGGCCACTGATCCGTTCGCTGGCGGCGCCTATCCCTTTTACGCGCCGGCCCAGATCGGGCGCCTGCGCCCGGCGACAGCGCAGCCCTTGGGTCGGCTGCACTTCGCCGGCGAGCATGCTGCGATTACGCAGCCCGGCATGGAGGGCGCCTCGGAATCGGCCGACCGCGCGGTCGCCGAGCTGCTCGCCCGGCTCGCCTGAAAACCGGGGACAGTTTACTTATATGAAGTCTGTCCACTATTTGTTCGAGATATCCGGCAGTTTCTCGACCACCTTGTCGTCGAAGTTGCCTTCAAGATAACGACTGAGAGAGAACGGTCCTTGCCCATAGCATCAGGAAATAGCCCATGCCACGGATGGCAAGGCTGGTCGTGCCTGGATATCCCCACCACGTAACGCAACGAGGAAACCGTCGGCAGAATACCTTCTTCCGCCCTGGAGATTACCTCGGCTACCTCCGGTTGCTTGCTGATGCGCGAGCGGACGCCGGCATCGATATCTGGGCCTACTGCCTGATGCCCAACCATGTTCACCTGATCGTGGTGCCGACTCGATGCGATAGCTTGGTGGCGTTCTTCGGCGAGGCCCACCGCCGATACACACGCCAGATCAACTTACGAGAGGGCTGGCGCGGACATCTCTGGCAGGAGCGTTTCCATTCCTCAGTGATGGACGAAACGCATCTTCTTGCAGCGGTCCGGTACACGGAACTCAATCCGGTTCGGGCAGGTCTGTGTCGACGCCCCGACGACTGGAGCTGGTCGAGCATTCACGCTCACTACCAGCGGACCGATGACATGCTCGTGACGGTCAAGCCCATGCTGGATCGCGTCGGGAGCTGGGCGCGATACCTTCGAACGGAAGCGAATCCATGTGAGCTGGACGCCATTCGAGTGCATGCGAGAACCGGACGACCTCTCGGGGAAGACAGCTTCGTCGCCCATCTCGAGGATTTGACGGGACGATGCCTGCAGAAGGGCAAGCCCGGCCGACGGCCATATAAGTAAACTGTCCCCGTTTTACATCCAGGCCGGCGCCACGACCTGTTTCTTCTGGTAGGCCCAGTACATCAGCAGCGCGCCGACCGCCACGCTGGTGAGCACGCCGGGTATGGAGTTCTCGACTCCAAAGGCCCCGCCAGTCACCCAGCTGGGACCGGAGATGCCGGCATCGATGAGATTCTGGCTGGCCGCGAACCCACTGTTCGGCATACCGAAGATCTTCTCCTGGAAGAAATTCCAGCCTACGTGCACGCCCCAGACCATCCAGATGCGACGAGTCAGCACGAACGCTGCCGCCAGCGACAGATCACCCACCGCCAGCGCCACGCTGGATGACACGCTGGCGTTCTCGTTGCCGTAGTGGGACAGGCCGAACAGGCCCGCCACCAGAGCGATGGCCAGCCAGGACCCCAGCCATTCTTCCATGGCGCGAAAAATGATGGCCCGGAAAAGCAGGTCCTCCAGCAGCGCGTAAAAAGCCGTTGTTACAAATGCATAGACCAGGATTCCGGGCGGGTTGAGTCCGGTGACCTGGTAGCTGCCGAAGATCGCGATCAATAGCACGCAGGTCGCGATCATCATCCCGCTGAAGCCGAATCCAATGCCGAATTCCTTGAGGCCGTCACGTCCGCCCAGCTCGTAGGCAGCCCGTCGCTCGATGAGTCTGATCAGCAGTCGGTATGTCACCACTGCGACGAAGATCATCAGCAACTTTTCCAGACCGTTGACCCATATCACCCAGGCGTCGCTTAGCAACGGCTCGACATTGTGGGCATAGAGGCCGTGGAGCCTGCCAAGCGCCGGGATTGAAGTCGCGAGCAGCGCCGCGCGAACCAGCGGGATCCGCAGGATCCTGGCGAGGCGACCAGCACCACCAAGGTTCGAGCGCGTTATCGCCGGTGAAACGATGACCAGGTTATACATCACCGAGTATCCGTACTGAGGCCGGGTGACCCGGCACCAGTCTACCGGTTCAGGCGTGAGTCATTGCGACGTCGGCCAGGGGATAGCTGATCGGCAGGACCCCATCGTCGGCGCCCTCAAGCGGGAGTACCCACTCGCCCCCGGGCCAGCGCAGCTCCAGCGTTCGGTCGCTTACCGAGTAGACCGCGGTATAGAGCGTACCGAAGCCGCGATCGAATGCGAGCGAGTAAACCGGTGGCCTGAGAAAGGCTCCGACAAACTGCTCACGGGACGGCCGGCCGCGGGCGAGTTCGTTCAACAGGTACCTTTCACGCTCGACCGATCCGGTGGCGGCAGCATGGGTCGCCCACTCCACCCGCTCCTGGTGGTTGGTCGCCACCGCCACGCGTGAAACCAGCGCCTTTCGGTCCGGCCCAAGGTACACAGTGGCCCACTCACCCGCTGCATCCAGCACGGTCACGTTGTAGGCCATGTGGCACGGAACCCTCTTGAGCACCGACGCGGCCTCGCTCACCGTTTCGCAGGTCTCGAGCACGTAGCGCAGGATAACCGGTACCCCGAAGCCGTCGCCGACCACCCTTCGCCCACCGAAGGTAAGTGAGACCGCAAGGCCGGCATCGTTGATTCCGTCCAGCAACCCGGACATACAGTCGCTCATGCCAAGCACGCGCCGGCCGAGCCAGCGGGTTCGCAGCAGCACGGCGTCAAAGGCCCGGGGACTGTAGTCGTAGTTGCGGACCAGCACTGGAGGCGACCCCTGCCAGATAGCCTGCGAGCAGGCCGTCAGGTAGGCCGGAGGCCCATACAGGCTGAGAAAACGGGACTCCAGGTCGCCGCCACCCGCAAGCTCGCACAGTGCCTCGTAGACCGGCAGCATTTCTGGCATGTACCTGCCGAGCGCGCGGCGACATTGCAGGAAGGTTGGCCGGTCCCTGAGCGATTCGCTCAGGTACCACTCGCGATGGTGCGGCCACAGCTTGTCGAACAGCGCGCCCCAGCGCGGGCCGTGGCGCTCTTCGGTGATCAGTTCAAAGTCGAGTTGCACGACGGCGACTCATACGGGCCAGAGATCACAGGATCTTGAAACTGCGCTCGGCCGGAGCCGCGGCTGGCGCCAGAGGCCGGCCCCGATACATGGCACGAATCGAGTGAATCCACCGCCGTGCCCGCTCCGTCAGCTCGAACTTGGACGTCATCACGCGGCCACGCAGAACCAGGATGCCAAGGTCCGCTCCCTCGTAGCGGTAGTCGCCCGGCTTTAGGATACGAAGGAAGAAAGCCTCGCGCTCGGACTCGACCGCGCGCCGGTGGTAGTCGAACCGGGAATAGTCGATTCCGCCATCGTCGCGCATCCGCCAGATTCCCGAGGCGGGTGCCTCGCTCAGCACATCCACCGTGTTTTCGGTGTGCTTGATGACGATCTGCGACCAGTTGTCGATGTTCTCGCGAGCCGCCCAGCGCGCATTGAGCTCGTCGATGTCGAGATCAAAGGGCACATTCGAGAACTCAAGCAGGTGGAACAGGAACAACGGCGCGTCGGCATGGGCGAATGCCGCATGGTTGGTCATGGAACTCGCACCGGTAATGCGCGGATTGAGCTCGCCGAGGTACAGCTCGCCGGACTTGAGATCACTCAGGAAGTCCAGCTCGAAGTAGCCGCGGTAGCCCTCCTTCCTCAGCTGCTCGCCAAACTTGAAGGTGTAGTCTCGCGCCTTGTTACGCAGCTTCTGCGTAAAAGCGTCCGGAAAGATCTCGTTGCCACACCATCCGCCCCGATACGGCGTCAGCTCCGGGAAGCCAACCAGCTCAGTCATCAACGGGCCGACGATGGTGCCGTTCTTGGTCGTACACGCCTCGATTGCGGAACCCCGGCAACGGATCCGTTTCATGACCTTTATCTCGCCCTGGCCGATGATTTCGCCGGCATGAGCGCGAAAATCCTGCTCCGACTTGATGAAAAACGTGGTGTGGCCACTGTCGCCGTAGGCCGACTGCAGCACCAGGTCGCGCCCCAGGCCCGCCTCTGCGGCAACCTGCATCAGTTGCTTGTAGTCCTTGACCTCGGCGAGGGTGTTGGGGACGCTGGGGACGCCGGCCTTGTCGCCGATCCTGACCGTCTCGATCTTGTTGTCGACCCGGCCGCGGAGCTTGGCCCTGGGGAACCAGACCTGGCAGCCTATTTCCTTGGCGAGCTTCTCGGTCTTCTCGTCGAACATCAGGAACACGAGTTTCGGCTTGCCGCCGCGCCCTTCGATCAGGTCGACCACTGACTTGTGCTGCAGCAGGTAGTTGTTGATGTCCTCGATCGATTCGAATTCGGCGTGCGGCATCTCCGGCGGACAGAAGACGTTCGGGTGCTTGCCGTCGTAGCAGTCGATGTAGTTTATGTACTTGAAGTTGCGAACCCATTCGTCGATGCCGAGCAGGTTGAAGTTGGTGGCGCTGACGAAATAGATCGGCGTTTCGTTACGGTGAAAATACCGGCGAATCTCCGAGATGTTCCGGAGTTTCCTCGTTGAAGCCATGCTGTTCTCCTTTGTCCGCGCGTCGCCCGCCAGGCGAGTCAACCCGGGTTCCCTGCGCCGACGAGCGCATCGAGCGCCGGCTGGGTGAATACCCTCAGTCCGAGTTCTGGCTGGTAGCCGTGAATTTCCTTGACGTCCAGCGCGCGCATGAAAGCCAGGATCTCCGCGGAGATGATCTGGCCGGGTACCAGGATCGGGAACCCCGGCGGGTACGGAATGATGAATGAAGTGGAAACGAGTTCTCGCCCGGCAGCCATTGCCTCGGCGAGGCTGTCATCGTGAAGCAGGAAATACTCGCAGCGGCTCTCGTCGTAGGCGAGGAAGAACGCCGCGCGAATGTCGCCTTCCGGCGTGCCGCTTCCGTCATTGGCGCGGAACGCGTCATGAAAGCGGCTGAAGTCCGGTAGCGGTGGCAGCTCCTGCATGAGTGAGCGAACCCGGTTGTCGAATGACCGTCGCTCCATGCCTCCCGCATCATCCAGCCGCTCGTCGATATCCCGGGCAATCTGGACCAGGACCTCGATGAGGTATGCAATCGACGAGCGCGTGGTGCCGATGTTGGTCATCAGCAATACGGTGTTGCGCGAGGTCTTGTTGACCTGGATCCCGTGGCGATCCATCAGGATGGCAGTCTTGAACGTGTCACCGTCGTAGCCGGTGCCGCCGACTGCGAGAGTGATCCGCGACGGATCGACGGCGAACTCGTCTTCCGACCAGGCGTCCCACATCTCGCTCCAGGCACCTTCATTGTCCAGGTAGGAGTCCACGCCTGACGGACGGTACTCCGGCGGCACCATCTCGCGTACTCCCAGCACCCGGAAGTACTTGCTGATCAACGGGTGCGTGTTGACTACCTTGCGGATGGCCATGGCCGTCTCGACCTGTTTCTGCACGAGCTCGAGGCCCTCGAGCTCCACCTGGCGGCGACCGAGATCGAGCGATGCCAGTATCTGGTAGTTCGGCGAGGTCGACGTGTGGGTCATGTAGGCTTCGTGGAAGGCCTGCGCCACCTCGCCCTTGAAGTCCTGGTCACGCACGTGAATCATCGACCCCTGCCGCAGGGAAGTGAGCGTCTTGTGTGTCGACTGGGTCGCATAGGCGCGAATCCGGACTTTGTCCGGGTCGGGCAGCAATGGTTCGGCCACGAGCGCCTTATCGCCGGAGGCTTTGAGTGCAGCCTGCTGAGCCTGCCAGCGCTCGCGGTATTCGGGCGAGGCGTAGCGATCGCGCAGCAGTTCGGCGCAATGCATCGCAGTCCGCTGGCGGTAGACGGTGCCGAAACGCGCGAACGCGAACCAGGCCTCGTCCCACAGGAAAACGAGGTCGGGTTTGATTGCCAGGCACTCTTCCATCACGCGCTCGACGTTGTAGACCACGCCGTCGAAGGTGCAGTTGGTCAGCAACAGCATGCGGACCCGGTCGAGTTTCCCGGCAGCCCTTAGTTCCAGCAGCCTATGCTTGATCTCCTTGAGCGGCACCGCGCCGTACATCGAGTACTCGTTGAGCGGGTAGCTGTCCAGATAAACGACCTTCGCGCCCGCCAGTACCATTCCATAGTGATGTGACTTGTGGCAGTCACGGTCCACCAGCACGATGTCGCCCGGCCGGACGATCGCCTGGACGACGATCTTGTTGCAGGTGGACGTGCCATTGGTCGCGAAATACGTGCGGTCGGCACCGAAAGCCCGCGCAGCATTTTCCTGTGCCCGTTTAAGGGAACCGGTTGGCGCCAGCAGGGAGTCGAGCCCCCCGGAAGTGGCTGAAGTTTCCGCCAGGAAGACGTTGATGCCATAGAAGTCGAGCATGTCGCCTATCCAGTGCGATCGTGCAATCGACTTGCCGCGGCTGATCGGCAGCGCGTGGAATACGCCGGTGGGCCGGCGGGAGTACTGCTTCAGTGCGTTGAAGAACGGGGTCTCGTAGCGCGCGTCGACTCCCCGCAGGATGTTGACGTGCAGCTCCAGGAAGTCGTCCTGGTTGTAAAACACCCTGCGGCAGCCGCGCAGCTCGAGCCCGGCAATGACCTCGACCGATTCGTCGGTCACGAGGTAGACGTCAACCTCCGGGCGAATCTCGTGTATCAGGCGGCAGAGCTCGACCTGCCATGACTCCGGGTCATAGCTCTCAAGTTCGCGCCCGCCGATGCGACGCAGGTAGCGCCGCAGGAACGGTATCTCGTTGCGGGACTTGAGCTCCAGCCCGGGGCGGATCACCACGCTCTGGATGTTGAAGTTGAATAGTGCCGCGATCAACGCGTCCTCGAGGCTCGGCACGAATACCAGCTCGTAGACGAATCGGTCGTCGAGCCGGCGGGCCTTGCGTAGCGCGCGGCGCTGGCCGTCTTCCTGCGTGGGTGACAACGAGTCCACTATCAGGACCTCGAAGTACGGCGGCGCGTTGGCGACGTCCTCGCTGCGCTCCTCCAGCTGCTCTTCCTCGATCGGGGTAGCGTCGTCGTCGTGCTCGGTTCCGCGCCGCGAACGGCGTCGGTACGATCCGCTGACCAGCGCGCGGACGATGAGGGACACGCTGCGCGACAGCTCCTCGAACTGCCGTCGTTCGAGCAGTTGCCAGAGGGACTGCCATGCAGCCCGGCTCGGGAAAGCCCAGTAGAACTCGATCGGTTCAAGGGACGCCAGCAGGTCGCGGGCGCGGGTTTCAAAGGCCGTGCGATCGCTTTCAGTCGCGCCGGCAAGTCTTGCGCAGGCCGACTTGAGGCTGATCCAGCGGTCGCTGCGAAGCTGCGATGCGCTGTAGTATTCCGTTAACGATGACTGTTTCTTGCCGCCTGTCTGTTCGGGCACCATTTCTCCCTGAGCATTACCGGATCAACCGTCGCTACCCGGCTTGCCGGGCATCCGCAGCGGGCCCAGCGTATTGAGATATTCCGCGGTGCCGCTGGTTCCATCATACACGGGAAGCGAGAATTTCCTGTCGCGGAAGCTCTTTAGCGTCTGTCCAAGGCCGCCGTGAAGACCTCGTTCACGCTGTCGCCTGACGACATCCAGGTCGATTTCTACGGCTATGGTCTCGTCCGCGCCGCCAGCCTGGTAGATGACGATTCCGGACGGATCGACCACCGCGGATCGCCCGAACCCGCCCGGCCCCAGCCCATTGATGTCGATGACGTAGCACTGGAATTGCGCCGCCGTCGCCCGCGCAATCGCCAGTTCGACGTTGCGGTCGATCGTCCCGGTCAGGACCGGATGCAACAGCACTTCAGCGCCCATCGCGGTCAACGAGCGCGTCGTCTCGGGCAGCCACATGTCGTAACAGATCGACAGGCCAAAGCGGCCGACGGAAGGCACGTCGAACACGCAGAACTCCGTCCCGGCAGTCACGCCCGCTTCGTAGGGAAGGAACGGCACCATCTTGCGGTAACGCGCGATGACGGTGCCATCCGGCGCAATCACCGGGGAGGTGTTGTGGATCAGTCCTTCCTTGGTTCGCTCGAATATGGACCCCGGAATCAGCCAGACGCCATGCTTGGCGGCCGCGCGCCGCAACTCGTCCTCCTCCGGCCCAGGCAGGCTGACAGGATGGTTGTGAACCGGGCCGGACAGTGCCAACTCGCTGAATAGCACCATGTTGACCCAGGGAAATCGGCTTACCAGGATTTCCAGGCGGTGCAGTACCGCCTCGACATTCGATTTATAGGCTGGGACGTACATCTGCACGCCCGCGATTGCGAAGGGCACCATTCAGAATTTTCCTGGGCACGGCCGGATGGGCCGCTCAGGTCATTGTCCGGACATACGAACTGCTTAGCAAGGAACCGATCCTGGCGGTGCCGGTGATATAAGTAAACTGTCCCCGGTTTCAGGGAGCGAGCGTTCCGCCGATGCAGTTCAGGTACAGGACGCGGAAATCTTCCTCGGTCATCGGCAGGGGGTTGCCGCCCGTCGAGGGATCGGCCAGGGCTTGCGGCGCAAAAACCGCGGCGTGCTCCTCGCGTACGCCGATCTCCGCGAGCGTGTTCGGAATCCCGATGTCGGCGCGCATCTCCAGCACCCAGGCGAGGAAGCCGTCGAAGGATTGCTCGCCGAGGCCCATATAGGCGGCCAGACGCACCATCTTGTCCGTCGATCACCTTGCGGTTCCATGCCAGCACGTAGGGCATCACCACGGCGTTGGTCAGGCCATGGTGGGTATTCAGGTTCGCGCCGCAGGGGTGGCTCAGGCTATGCATGGCGCCGAGCCCTTTCTGAAAGGCGGTCGCTCCCATCGACGAGGCAACGAGCATGTGTGCCCTCGCCTCGAGGTTGGCACCATCATGAACCGCCACCGGCAGCCACTGCCTGACCAGGCGCATGCCCTCCGCGGCGATGCCCTCCGCCATCGGGTGATAGAACGGCGAGCACCAGGCTTCGAGGCAGTGTGACAGGGCATCCATACCGGTTGCCGCGGTCACCTGCGCGGGCAACCCGACGGTGAGCTCGGGGTCCTCGATGACGATCGCCGGCAACATCCTTGGATGGAAGATGATTCTCTTCGTATGATCCGAAAGGTTCGTGATCACCGACGCACGGCCAACCTCCGACCCGGTACCCGCAGTGGTCGGGACCGCGACCACCGGCGCCATGCCGGACACGTCCACGCGCGTGAACCAGTCCTCGCGGTCCTCAAAATCCCACAGCGGCCGCTTCTGTCCGACCATCAAGGCGATCGCCTTGGCCGCGTCGAGCGCACTGCCGCCACCAAAGGCAATCACGCCATCATGGCCGCCCGCGTGGTATGCCGCGACGCCGCGGTTGACGTTCTCCTCTACCGGGTTGGCCTGCACATCGGAGAACACGGCGCAGGGCAACCCCGCCTTGCGGCATAGCTCGGCAGCCTGCGCGACCATCGGCAAGGCGGCGAGACCCGGGTCCGTCACCAGCAACGGTCGTTTCATGCCCAGGCCGCGGCACGCGTCGGGCAGCTCGCGGATGCGA
Source organism: uncultured Gammaproteobacteria bacterium (assembly GCA_963715485.1). Taxonomy (GTDB): domain Bacteria; phylum Pseudomonadota; class Gammaproteobacteria; order Steroidobacterales; family Steroidobacteraceae; genus SG8-30. The sequence goes on along the minus strand of OY970244.1, from coordinate 1,125,715 downwards.
CCGGCACCGAAACGGACGGACGTCGGGTAGTTCCAGTTGCCCTTGAGTTCCATGACGGTTTCCTGTGCTTCAGGTTTTGAGGCGAATGTGGAACGACTTTGGTCGGGTGAGATGCTCGTAGCCCACGCGCGACAGCGTGCAACCGCGGCCGGAATCCTTGACTCCGACCCAGGCCAGCGCCGGGTCAAGGTAGTCACAGCGATTCACGAAGAACGTGCCGGTCTCGATGCGATCACCCAGCGCAGCACCCGCCTCCAGGTCGCGCGTCCAGACCGCCGCAGTCAGGCCGAAGTCGCTGTCGTTCATCAGCGCCACCGCCTCATCGTCGCCGCCAACCTTCATGACACCGGCCACCGGGCCGAAGATCTCCTCGCGCATGACGGGCATGTGGTTGCTCACGCCCAGCAACAGCTGCGGCGCCAGGTAGGGCGTGCCTTCGCGGCTCTGCGGAAAGTGCCGTTCGTCGATGGCCGGCGTGGCCCCGGCGGCGATCGACGCGGCAATCTGCCGGCGGATCTGCTCCGCAGCCGCGGTACGCACCACCGGGCCGAGCGTGGTGTCCGGCGAGGTCGGGTTGCCGAGCACGTAGCGGTTGGTCAGCTCGACGGCGCCCGCGACAAAGTCGTCGTAGAGCCGCTCGTGTACGTAGATGCGCTGGATGCCGCAGCACGACTGCCCGCTGTTGAAAAAGGCGCCGTCCACCAGGCTCTCGACAGCGTGGGCGAGATCCGCATCGTGGCGGAGGTAGGCCGGATCGCAGCCGCCCAACTCCAGTCCCGTGCCGATGAAGCGGTCCGAAACCGCGTGCTGCACCGCATGCCCGCCTGCGACGGAACCGGTGAACGCCACGAAGTCGACGCGCGGGTCGCGCATCGCGCGTTCGGCCGATGCATGCGACAGATGAACGGCCTGGAACACTCCCTCGGGCAGGCCGGCCTCACGGAAGCACTCGGCAAAGCGCTCTGCGCACAGCGGCGTCTGCGCGGAGTGCTTCAACACCACCGTGTTGCCGGCCATGATTGCCGGCACCACGCTGTTTACCGCGATCAGGTAGGGGTAGTTCCAGGCGGCGATCGTTAGCACGACGCCAAGGGGCTCGCGCCGGACGAAGCGCCTGAAGTTTTCCTTGGGACCAGCATCGACGTCGGCCAGCGCTTCGGCCGCGATGTCCACCATATAGCGCGCCCGCTCGAGCGTACCGCGAACCTCGCTCGGCGAGTAGCCGATAGGTCGTCCCATCTGCCAGGTGAGCTCGAGCGCGATCTCGTCTCGCTTGGACTCGAACAGGTCGCAGAAGCGGCGGCAGACGGCTGCCCGCGTCGCCAGGTCCGTGTTCCGCCATGCCCGCTGTGCCTGGTCGGCACGCTCCAGAATGGCGTCGAGCTCAGTGTCGCTGGCCAGCGGACGCTCACAGTAGACCGTGCCGTCGACCGGCGTGATAGTGCGTTGGACGTTCATGTTCAGATGATCTCGAAGTAACGCGCCAGCTCCCAGTCGGTAATATGGCGCCGGTATTCCCTTTCCTCCCACTCGCGTGTCGCGGCAAAGTGCTCGACGAACGCGTCGCCGAACCAGTCGCGCGCCATCTTCGACGCCTTCAGCCGTTGCGCCGCGTCCCAGAGAGTGCGCGGCAGCGCCAGGCGTTTCGGAAACTTGTGGTCGTAGGCATTGCCCTTGACCATCGGCTCGGGCTCGATGCGGTTCTCGATACCCCAGAGGCCCGAACCCAGGGCCGCCGCCAGAATCACGTAGGGATTGGCGTCGGCTGCCGCAACGCGGTATTCGACCCGCTGCGACTTGGCGCTGCCACCGATGACCCGCAGCGCGCAGGTCCGGTTGTCCACCGACCAGGTCGAGTCGGTCGGCGCCCAGAAACCCGGAATCAGCCTGGTATAGGAATTGACGGTCGGCGCGATCATGGCGAGCAGTTCAGGCATCAGGCGCTGTTGCCCGCCGACGAACCAGCGCAGGACGTCGCTCATGCCGTGCGGTTGCGCCGGGTCATGGAACACCGGCTTGCCAGCGGCGTCGCGAAGGGAAACATGGATGTGGCCGCTCTGGCCCGGCCAGTCCTTCGACCACTTGGCCATGAAGGTCGCCATCAGCCCGCGGCGCTGGGCGATGACCTTGGCGAAGGTCTTGAACAATGCTGCCTTGTCGGCCGCGGCGAGGCTGCTGTCGTAGGCGAGCGCGGCCTCGACCACCCCCGGGCCGGTCTCCTCGTGCAGTCCTTCGATCGGCAGGTCCATCTGCTCGCAATTTTCGAGCAGGTCCCGGTACAGCTCGCTCCATACGCTATTGCGAATCACCGAATAGCCGAAGGAGTCTGGCGCAATGGGCTTGAGGTCGCGGTAGTGCTTGGCGCGGATTGAGTCAGGAGTCTCGTCGAAGATGAAGAATTCGTACTCGAAACCCGCGAACGACTCGTAACCCATGCGACGGCCACGGTCGAGAACCCGCCGGAGCAACGCTCGCGGGCAGATCGCTTCCGCTTCGCCGGTAAACTCGCCGAGGAAGAACAGCCCGCGCTCCTCCCACGGCAAGGGGCGACAGGACTCCGGCAGCACCCGTACGTTGGCATCCGGGTACCCGGTCTGCCAGCCGGTGAATCTGACGTTGTCGTAGAGCTCGTCCTTGCTGTCCCAGCCCAGGACTACGTCACAGAAGCCGAAACCACCGTCCAGCACCGAATCGAACTTCTGGGCTGAAACGTACTTGCCCCGCAGGATGCCATCGATGTCGAAGGCGCCCACCTTCACATGATCCAGCCCGCGTTCAGCGATGATCACCCGTGCGTCGGCCGCACTGCGTACCTGTCTCGGTTCCACTTTAACCCCCCTCAATGAGTGGCGAGCCGCCCGTCCTTCCGGGTCGGCCGTCCATTATCGCCCTGACCCAGCGGCAGCCGACGTACGCAGCTACCGCAAGCGAGTTGCTCCCGGACGCAGACGCATGCCGGGAGGCAGCCGCGTGAACGGCAACCTGGCCGGATCGGCAGGGTTGGGTCCCGGCGCCTCGACCAGGACGACGCGTCCGGCGATGGGTCCGAAGTCGGCGCGGAAATGCACCGAACTCTTGAGCATCAACACGGTTGCCTGGGCCGGCTCGGCGCCAACATGCCTGAACATGGCCTGGTCGGCTGCCTGTTGCTTGCGTGTCGCGACCACGATCCTGGCGCCGCCGAGCGAGAGCAACGCCATCGGGCCGAGCTCGAAGCGGCCTCCCCGGTAAAAGGGTCCGGTCCCGGTGAACTTCCCGTCGCCAAGCCGTTCCACCCGGTAGCGCGCAACCAACGGCGTCTCGCCGGGGAATGCACTGCGCGCACCCAGCGCGAGGTCGACCCAGGCCCCCTCGCCGGCCGCGTGGGCCCGCGCCGCCGCTTCCGGGTCCCAGAGTACGCCCGCAAGCGTTCCCGGAATATCGGCGGCGACCAGCGCCTTTAGCAGGGTGGTCGTGTCGGCGTTGCCACCCGCCCCCGGATTGTCCTGGGTGTCGGCCAGGATCAGCGGATGCCCGGGGCGGCCGCCGTACTGGCGCGCCAGATCGACGGCCTCCTCGACGCCCGCAAGCTCGAGCCCGAAGGCGGCTTCCTGCCCGAGCACGGCGGCATGCAGCGAGCCCGCTGCGCGCTCGACCGCCCGCGGGTCATGGCCGAAGGCGACCACGCTCGGGCCACACTCGGCGACGTCGGCAGCCGGGAATCCCGGAAAGAAGCCCAGCGACGCCACACCCGCGGGATTCGGTTCCTGGGCCTGCTCCATCAGGGAGCGCATCGGCTCGAGCAGCGTGCACTGCGAGGTCAACGGGATCAGGAACGGCAGCGCGCGGCGCAGTCTCGCGGGACAGGGCCGCTGGAGCACTTCCCGCAACAGGACGAAGGCGCGTGCGCCAGTGTCGGCCATATCGACGTGCGGGTAGGTCCGGTAGCCAACCAGGGCGTCGGCAATCTCGACCATGCGCGGTGAAACATTGGCATGAAAATCAAGGCTTGCGACGATGCGGACATCGGGCCCGACCAGCCGTCGCACGCGCGCGAGCAGTTCGCCATCCGCGTCATCGACATGCTCGGCGACCATCGCCCCGTGCAGGTCGAGGTAGACAGCGTCTAAAGAGGAAGCCGCTGCCAGGTCCTCGAGCAGCATCTGGCAAATGCTTTCGAAGGCCTCCCGGGTCACGCGGCCGGACGGCTGGGCCGCACACCAGGCGAGCGGGATCAGATGGGAGCCGCCCGCACGTGCCTCATCGATGAATCCCGCAGCGGGCAGATTGATGCCCCGGACAGCGTCAAACAGCTCGGCGCCGCGCACCAGGCCGGGCCAGGCATCAGGTGCCTGGAAGTCGGCCAAAGTGGCCGGCAGCGAGGCAAAGGTATTGGTCTCGTGCTGGAAGCCGCCGACCGCGATGCGAGCCATGGCACACTGTAACGAACTTCCTGGTGCCGGGTCGGGGGTTTCAGGGGTTTCGGCAAGCCACCCGAAACCCCCGACCCGGCACCGGCGTTTGACTTTTGTCGGCTGACGGCGCTATTCCAAACATGGGAAACTCCGGCAAGGCCGGCAATAAACCGGGACTGGCCGTAGATACCCCAGATCCCCATAAGGAGAACGAGATGGAGCGAAGATCATTCCTGAAGAATGCGGCGTTGACCGCCGCCGCCACTTCGGCGGGACTGCTGGCCGCCTGCGGCAAGAAGGAAGAAGCAGGTGCCCCTGGTGTGGTGACGTCAAAGAAGACCACCATCAAGTGGCGGCTGCAAACCTACGCTGGACCGGCCCTGGCTGAGCACGTCATCAAGCCCTCCATCGAGGCCTTCAACAAGGCCGCCAATGGCGAGATGGTGATCGAGCTGTATTTCGCCGACCAGCTGGTTCCCACGGGCGAGCTATTCCGGGCCATGCAGGCCGGCACCATTGATGCCGTGCAAAGCGATGACGACTCCATCGCTGCCCCGGTCGACGTATCCGTCTTTGGTGGGTACTTCCCCTTCGCCACCCGCTACAGCCTGGACGTCCCGACGCTGTTCCACCGCTACGGACTCAAGGAGATCTGGGAGGAAGCATACGGCGAGGTCGAAGGCGTGAAGTGGCTCAGCGCCGGCTCCTGGGACCCCTGCAACTTCAACACGGTCAAGCCGATCAAGCATCTGGCCGACCTGAAGGGCCTCAGGGTGTTCACCTTCCCGACCGCCGGCAAGTTCCTGGCGCGCTTCGGCGTCGTCCCCGTCACGCTGCCTTGGGAAGACGTCGAGGTGGCCGTCCAGACCGGCGAGCTGGACGGAATTGCCTGGTCCGGCATCACCGAGGACTACACCGTCGGCTGGGCGGATGTGACCAAGTACTTCCTCACCAACAACATCTCCGGTGCGTGGATCGGTTCGTACTTCGTCAACTCGGCGGCCTGGGAAAAGGTACCCGAGCACCTGCAGACGCTGTACAAGCTCTGCATCGACAATTCGCACTACTATCGCCAGTACTGGTACTGGGGGGGCGAAGCCCATCTGCGCGTGAACGGCGCGAAGATGGAGCTGACGACGATTCCGGACGATGAATGGGCGACCGTCGAGGCGGAAGCACACAAGTTCTGGGACGAGGTCGCCGCCACCAGCCCACGCTGCGCCAAGGTGGTCCAGATATTCAAGGACTACAACGCGGTCATGGCGAAGGCGGGTCCCCCGTACCGCTATACTTGATCGGGATCTGCGCCCACGAGCGAATAGCTGACACCTTCCCCGGCCAGGCATTCCCGGGCCGGGGAAGGATGTCGCACCATGAAACCTGGTAGCGAGTCGGCCATGCCCAGATTCATGAAGGCCTATGTCCGGTACGTCGACGCGATGAACCGGGTCATCGGCTTCTTCGTCATGTACATGGTCTTCGCCATGATGGGCGTGCTGCTGTTTGCGTCGATCTCCCGCTACGTCTTCAACGTGCCCTACCTCTGGGTCATCGAGATGGCGCAGTTCCTGATGGCCGCCTATTACCTGCTCGGCGGCGGCTACTCGATGCAGCTGGACGCACACGTCCGGATGGACGTGCTGTACGACCGCTGGACCCCGAAGAAACGGGCGTTCTGGGACTCAATCACCGCTTTCTTCCTGATCTTCTACCTGATCTTCCTCGTTCGCGGCGGGATGTCGAGTACCGCTTATGCGTTGAAGTACGGGCAAACCAACTACTCCGCCTGGGCGCCACCAATGGCGCCCATCAAGATCATCATGACCGTGGGCATCGTGCTGATGCTGCTGCAGGCGATCTCGATCCTGTTCAAGGACATCGCGAAGTTCCTTGGGAGGGACATTGCATGAGCTATGAACTGATCGCCCTGCTGATGTTCTCGACGATGATGATGATGCTGCTGACAGGGCAGCGCGTCTTCGGTGCCATCGGTTTCGTAGCGACCATCTTCTCGCTGCTGCTGTGGGGCAAGGGCGGCGCGGAAATGCCGTTTGCCTCGACCATCACGCTGATGCACTGGTACCCGCTGCTGACCCTGCCCATGTTCATCTACATGGGCTACATGCTGTCGGAGTCGGGCATTGCGGGCGACCTCTATCGCATGTTCCACGTCTGGACAGGCCCGATGCACGGCGGGCTGGCCATCGGCACCATGCTGCTGATGGTGGCGATCTCGGCCATGAACGGCCTGAGCGTGGCGGGCATGGCAATCGGCGCCAGCGTCGCGTTGCCGGAATTACTGAAGCGCGGCTACGACAAGCGGATGGTGACCGGGGTCATCCAGGCGGGTAGTTCGCTGGGCATCATGATTCCGCCCAGTGTCGTGCTGGTGCTCTACGGCATGATTGCCCGCCAGCCGGTTGGCCAGCTGTGGCTGGCCGGCGTCTTCCCTGGATTGCTGCTGGCGTTCCTGTTCCTGGCCTACATCATGATCCGGTGCTGGATACAACCGAACCTCGGACCGGCGCTACCGCTGGAGGAGCGACAGCAGATCTCGTGGGGAGAGAAGTTCCGCCTGCTCAGGGCCGGAATCCTGCCGCTGGTCATCATCTTCTCCATGACCGGGCTATTCCTGCTGGGCGTCACCAGCCTGGTCGAGAGCTCGGCCGTCGGCGCGGCCATGGCCACCCTGGTCGCCTGGCGCAAGGGCCGTATCTCCCGCAAGGTGATGGAAGACACCCTCAAGAAGAGCCTGGCCGTGAGCTGTATGTTCATGTGGGTGATTCTCGCGGCGCTGGCCTTCGGCGCGGTCTTCGACGGGCTGGGCGCGGTGAAGGCGATCGAGATCCTGTTTCTCGAGAAGTGGGGACTGGAGCCCTGGCAGGTGCTGGTACTGATGCAGCTGACCTACATCCTGATGGGCATGTTCCTGGACGACACCGCCATGCTGATCATCGTGGCGCCGTTGTACGTGCCACTGATCATTTCGCTTGGCTTCAATGCCATCTGGTACGGCGTGCTGTACACCATCACCTGCCAGATCGCATATATGACGCCGCCCTTCGGCTACAACCTTTTCCTGATGCGCGCGATGGCGCCCCCGGAAATCACGATTGTCGATATCTACCGGTCGATCGTCCCGTTCGTGCTGATCATGATGCTGGGGCTGGCGCTGGTCATCATCTTCCCGCAGATCGCGCTGTGGCTGCCGAGCCATTTCTACGTCGAGTGAGCGCAGGCGGCCCAAGCGGTACCAGTCAGATCTTGATCCGTTTCATCGCCGGATCGTAGAGCGGTCGGAGCGACGCGATGGCCGGATACATCCGGCCGGCAATCTCAACCTCCCAGTGTCCTGCATCGAGCCAGGCCTGGTCGATCGCCTCGTCGCCGTCGACCATCGCGAGCCCCACGGCGCCGCCGAGCGTATGTCCGTAGGACGCGGCACGAATGTAGCCGACCATCCTGCCGTTTCGCCGCAACACCTCGGCGTGGTACAGCATCGGCTCGGGATCCTTCACCAGTATCTGCACCAGCCGCCGCCGCAGCGGACCCTCGGCCTTCTTCGCCAGCACCGCCTCGCGCCCGATGAAGCCGCCTCGCTTGTCCAGGTCGACCGCGAAGCCCAGCCCCGCTTCCAGGACGGAGTCCGTGTTGTCGATATCGTGCCCGTAGTCGCGGTAGCCCTTCTCCATCCTGAGGCTGGCCAGCGCCTTCAGGCCAGCGTGACGCAATCCCATCGGCTCGCCCGCCTCCACCAGCCGGTCGTAGACCTGCGTTGCCTGCTCGGCGGGAATGTAAAGCTCGTAGCCAAGCTCGCCCAGGTAGGTGATGCGGATGCACAGTGCCCGCGCGAAGCCGATGTCGATCTCGCGCGCCGCGCGGAAGGGAAAGGCGTCACTCGACATATCGGCGCTCGTCACGGCTTGCAACAGTTCCCGCGATCGCGGCCCCTGCACGTTCAGCTGCGCGAAGCCCGAGGTCACGTCGGTCACGAAGGCGTGCGCATCGTCGGGGATACGGCGGCGCATCCAGGTCTCGACGTGACGATGCGCGGTGTCCGACGCCACGACCCAATAGCGCTCGTCGTCCAGCTTGGTGACGGTCAGGTCCGCCTCGAGTGTTCCACCTTCGTTGAGCCACTGCGTATAGGTGATGCCGCCAGCCGGTCCATCGACCTCATTGGCCGAGATGTAATTCAGCACCCGTCCCGCATCACGCCCTTGCACCAGGAATTTCGCCATGAAGGACATGTCCATCAGGATCACGCCCTCGCGCGCGGCACGGTGCTCCGCCTCCCACCACGGAAACCAGTGCTGACGGCCCCACGACAGTTGCCCCGCATCCGCCAGTGTCCCCGCCGGCGCGTACCAGTCCGCGCCTTCCCAGCCGCTGACGTCGCGGAAGTACGCGCCACACGCGGCCAGGCGATCGTAAAAGGGACTCCGCTTCGCGCCCCGCGCCGACTGCATCGACCGCGTCGGGTAGTGGCACTGGTAGACCATGCCGAGCGACTCCACGGTCCGCGTGCGCCGGTACTGGGGGTTGGACTGGTATGCGTGCAACCGGTCGATGTCGAAGCCCGTGACGTCGACATCGGGACGACCGTTGATGATCCAGTGCGCCAGCACACGACCGAGGCCGCCTGCGGTAAGGATACCGATCGAATTGAGCCCGGCTGCGACGAAGAAATTCCGCAGCTCCGGGGCCTCGCCCACGATCGGCTGCAGATCGGGTGTGAAGCTCTCCGGCCCGCAGAAGAGTTTTTTCACGCCCAGTTCCAGGGAAATGGGAACACGCCGCATCGCCCTCTCGACGTAGGGGGCCATGCGCTCCCAGTCAGGCGGGATCTCGCCGAACGAGAAATCCTCGGGCACGCCGTCGACCTTCCATGGCGCGCACACCGTCTCGAAAAGTCCGATCATCAGGCCGCCTACCTCCTCACGAAAGTAGCCGTAGGAGGCCGGATCCTCGAGCACCGGGAACGACCGGTCGATGCCGGGACACTGGTCTGTGATGAGGTAGTAGTGCTCGGCAGCCTGCAGCGGAACGTTTACGCCAGCGCGTTCACCCAGCTGGCGCGCCCACATGCCGGCGCAGTTGACGACGTACTCCGCCTCGATGTCGCCATGGCTTGTCGAGACCCCGGTGATCGTGCCACGCCGGCTGAGCACGCTCGTGACGGCGACGCCCTCGATGACCTTCGCACCCTGCATCCGCGCGCCCCTGGCCAGTGCCATGGTCACGCCGACCGGGTCGACACGACCGTCCTCCTTGACATAGAAACCGGCCAGCAAGTCGTCCGTCCGCGCCAGCGGGAAGAGCTCGCCGATCTCGGCCGGCGAGATTTCGTGGACGTCGATGCCGCAGTAACGATTGAAGGCCGAGACGCGCCGGTATTCCTCGAGCCGGTCAGGATCCGCCGCGGCCTCGATGAAACCGACTGGCTTGAAGCCAGTCGACTGGCCGGTCTCCGCCTCGAGCCGTGCGTACAGGTCGCGCGTGTACTGGCGCATCTCCGTCGAGGTGCTGGAAGTCGACCCGAAGGTGACGATCAATCCGGCCGCGTGCCAGGTCGTGCCCGAGGTGAGCCGGTCACGTTCGAGAAGAATGACGTCCTTCCAGCCCATGTGGGCCAGGTGATAGGCGACTGAACATCCGATGACGCCACCACCGATGACGACGACTCGGGCGTGCTTCGGGAGAGCCGGTACCGACATGCCGGCAAGATACCGTAAAACCGGTCTGCCGAGCGGTGAAGGTCGACGAAGACCCTGATCTCAAGCCGATGCGCAGGCCAGCTTGCGCGCATGTGGCAGGCGATAGAACTGCCTGAGGTCCCGGAACAGTCCGGCATGGCGTGGCGAGGAGCCGCGCAGCCACCGACGCGCCAGGCGACCGCAGAATCGGGCCGCAAACCGGTTGGCCGCCTGGTAGCGGTCAAGCTGCTCCGCGCTGAGGCCGTCCGCGAAGCGCACCTGTCCGAACAGCCGGGCATGCAGCGCTTCCGCCCCTCCGTCGCCGAGCTCCCCGGCCAGCACGAGCACCGCTGCAAACTTGTCCACCTCGGCCTGCGTCTCGAGCTCGAGCAGCGACACGCCGCGGCCGCGTACCGCGTTCCACGCCAGGTACAGCAGATGGCTCACGCCCTCGAGCGCGGTGCAGCAGTCCTGCAGGTTGTCATCGGTGATCCGCTCGAACGGATCGGCCGTCTCGAGGCGCGCCAGCACCGAGGCATCGACGTACAACGAGAGTTCAAGGCAGTCGCCCTGCTCCCGCAGGTACAGCGTTTCGTCCGTGGCTGAGCGCGCCGCCTCCTGCCAATCCTGCACCGCGGCGGCATCTGTCACGAGGTAGGTCGACACGTCGAGCGGCGGCTCGACATCGTTGATTTGTCCAAGCAGCGACTGCAGTCGCGACAGGACCATGATGGGCTCAGTGCTCCAGCCGCCCGCCCGCGGTAGCCACCGGCTGCACACCGAGCTCGAGCAGCAGTCCGCGTGCGCGGGGGCTGCCTGTCTTGAGCCATATCTCGTACAGCCGCAAGACGTCCTGGTCCGAGTGTGTGTAGGCGCGCTCGGCGATCTCGGCCAACGCATCGACAACGCGCTGGAACTTGACGGCGAGTTCGTGGAACACGCTTACCAGCGCCTGGCCGCGTGGCGTGCCACGCAGCATTCCGGCCAGCGAACCGTAGGCGTGGCCGCCCATGGCGATGTGGTAGTCGACGTCGACGAGACTCCGGGCGAAGCCCCGGGCGAAGAATCCCGCCAGGAACAGCGATACGTCACCAAGCCGCTGGGTCAGGTGGATGCGCTCCGCGCCGGAACTCGCCTCCAGTGCGTCGGCCAGCATCAGCGCGAGCGGCTTGAGCCGTGGCCCATCGGGTGTCGTGTCGTAGAGTGTCTCGGAGCGCGCGAATGACGTCAGCACGCCGACGACGTAATGCTCGGTGTGGTCATCGATCTCGAGGCGCTGGTGGCCAATGGCATCGCGCAGCTCGGCGCGGAAGTACTCCGTGAGGCTTTGCACCTCCATCAGGCCTGCTGGTCGGTTCTGGTCCATCTCCTGCCCCCCGGCCGGTGAAACCGCGAACGTAAGCCGCCGCTACGGAGACATAATCAGCACACACAGGCGATGGGTTCCGTGAACCGGCGCACGAATCAGCCCGCCGTGTGGCAAAAGCGGGGACATCGTCACGATAGAAGATGCATGGCCAGCACCGTTGGCCGGGGTCATCGAGGAAGAGTGGACGAGGGCCGCTTCGAGATTTCCCGGCAGATGCTTGAGAACACCGCACTGCAGGTGAGCCACATCACTGCGTCGCTGGGCTATGCCCGCCCAAGCGCCTTCACGCGAGCATTCCGGCGCTGGAGCAGCACGACGCCGGCCGCGTGGCGTGCCGAGCACGCCGATCGCGCCTAGGCGGCTCCAGACCAGGCCACCACAGATAAATACGCTCGCGATTGCCCGAAAGTGTTCAGGCCGGGCCCGTTTCAGTTTCCGGCGGACGGACCGCGCACGGCGTCCAGGTGCTTGCGAAGCTCTTCAGCCCAGCTTCGGAGGATAAGATCGGCCGCGGCCTTGTTAGTCACGCGGTTGGCAGTCTGGCCCCTGCCGCCAAACCCGCGATCGGCTTTCGCATCCATGATGCGCGCGAGGATCTCGCTGTCGGCCGAGTCCCACAATTCAAGGTACAGGGTCATCTGGCCGGCGGAATCGACGATGGTCCTCCCCATGTTGGCTGTCATCAGGTCGGGCGCAGTAACCACGAGGTTGACGATGGCCGGTCGCAGCACGAGCACGTCCGGCGCCGCCACGTCCACCACCTGGTAACCGCCCTTGTTCTGCAACTCTTCCGTGAAGATCTTCTTGAACTCCGCTGCCACCGCCGTCTTGATCCGTTCCATGTCGTCCGTGGAGACGCGGTTCTGGGTACCTGCGACGTTCCTGTTGTAATCGCGCTGCCAATCCTTCGCAAATTCGACGAAACAATCCAGGATGGCCACTCGATTGTACTGGGCGAAGCTCGCACCCGGTCGCAGGTAAACCACCCGGGTCTTGGTGTCCTTTTGTAGCTGAAGCCCCTCGGAGCTGACTTCAGGCCGCGGATCCTCAGCTGGCAGCTCGGCGGAAAAGCCAAGAGCCAAGCCGGCGAAGACGCACGCAACCCATCCGATCCTGTTTACCTGTCTGTTCGCATTCATTGCAGTTTCCTCGCCGGGTCGCGGACAACGCAGTCCGGCATGATGACTCACCTGAAAATTCCCCTCTCGAGGATGGTGCCATGCCCGATTGGCCGGCCGACCGCCAGCCAGAGGCTCCAGGAGTCGGTACTGGTCAAGCCCAGGCCGACCGTCAGCGGACCGACCGTGGTTCGACCCGCGATGTAGACCGAACCGCCGTAGATGACGCCCTCGTCGACCAGGTCGAGACGGTCATAGGTCTCGCCCGCCTGCAGGCGCAGGCCCGCGTATAGCGCCTGACCACGAACAGAGAGCGTGTCCTTGATTTTCCAGAGATAACTACCGCTGGCGGTCCAGTATTCCGCTGCGCGCACTTCTCCAAGTTCATACCCCGGAAAACTTCCAGGGCCACCGATTGCGAAGTAACGATCAGCCGGCAGATCGCTGCCCAGGTCGGAGCCTCCAGCAACTGTCAACCACAGCACGTCGCGGCGCATCGGAATCGCCATGCCAATGCCCAGCTCCGCTCTCTCCCAATCGCGATCGGCGCCGAGGGATTCCTCGCTGCGCCGGTATTCAAGGGCTGCCGCCAGTCCGTGGGTCGGATTGAATGGCGTATCCCGGCTATCGAAGGTGGCCGAAACAATCATGCCGGCATCATGAAGATTATCCTCCGGCAACAGCGACGACCCGGTGTCGAGATCAACTGATCGCCGCGTGTACAGGTAGCCGAGGCGGGCCTGCGCGTTGCTGCCGAAATTCACGCCGACGTCGATGCCCCCGCCGGCATCGCCGAGCCGATAGCGGGCCAGGCGTTCGCCATCGTCATAGACATAGTCCCAGGTTCGCGACCAGAGCAGGCCGGGTTCGACGAAGAACTTGTGCGCGATGTCGAGTGGCTGGTAGAGACTGGTCGTAAACAGATTGTCACCACCGAGCTGCAACTCGTTGCGCCACTCGCCGCCGTAAGCATTCAGCCAGGTACGGGTGTGCTTGGCATAGATCGAGAATCCCAGGTCGCCGGCCTCGGATGCGTACATACCCAGGTCGAACTTGAGGTAGTCCGGTCCCCAGCGCTTCTCCCTTGGCAGCCACTCGAGCGTCGGATTGCTCTGGTCGCCGGTCAGCTGGTATCCAACCGATTCGAATTCGCCCAGTGCGGCAATGCGCTGTGCCTCGCGACTGATCGTCTCCGTATCGACCGTATCGCCCGGTCGCACCAATGACTGCTGCTCGAGAAACTCGGGATTGACCCGCTGCAGTCCCTCGAAGCGCACGTCTGCTAGCCTGGCTTCAATCTCCTGTCCTTCGGTCACCTGCCGGCGCCATGCCAGGTACTGGGAGCCTGGCACGGACAGCGTCGCCAGGCGGTCAGCGGCGACCCGCGCAGCCGCCTCACCCAGTGGGATGGTCTCGGGAATCCTCTCGAAATCCGCCGTGCCGATATCGCCCATCGGAACGCTGATGAGCACGTCGCGCTCCGTCAGCGTCTGCAGCTGCAACTTCTCGTTCGCCTGGATCATCACATCGGTGCTGCGACCGAGCAGCTGCGTCGCGCTTTGCAGCTTCTCGCGCGTGGCCGCCGGCTCGACCAGGTCGACGACGATGACGATGTCCGCGCACAATTCCCGCGCCACGTCGACCGGGATGTTGCGGACCTGGCCTCCGTCCGACAGGATGTATTGATCCGTGATGACCGGCGCAAAGGCCCCGGGAATGGCCATGCTGGCGCGCAAGGCCGTGGCGAGGTCGCCGCGATCCAGCACGACCATCTGGCCGGTGATCATGTCGGTGGCCACGGCACGGTACGGGATCGGCAACCGGCTGAAGTTCGGCTGCAGGCGGGCGCGGGCGACGTAACTGCGCAGCAGGTCGTCAATCGCGGTCGTGTTGACCACGCCTGCCGGGACGACGATACGCCCGTCCTCCAGCCCGAGCTCGAAATTGTTGCTGTAGGTCACCCCTGCACGCTTCTGCTCGATCGGTTGCAGGTCACGCTGGCCGAGGCCGCCGACGACGGACTTCCAGTTGACGCCAACCAGGAATTCCTCCAACTCGGCAGCCGGAATGCCGGACGCGTAACCGGCTCCGACGAGCGCGCCCATGCTGGTACCGGCTATGCAGTCCACCGGGACCTGCAGTTCCTCCAGAACCTTGAGCACACCAACGTGGGCACCGCCCTTGGCACCGCCGCCGGCGAGCACCAGGCCGACACGCGGTCGGGTAGACGAAGCGGTCGCCGCCGGTTGGGCTTGTTCGACTCCATACGACAACGCGCTGGCGCAACCGAGCAATACCGCACCGATGCATTGGAGGCTGAACCTGCCTCGGCCCTTCACCCTGGCCGGACTGAAAGACTTACGGGCGGTCGTGACTGCATTGTCGAATTCCATGACAGTTCCTTGGCGATCGAGAGTCACGCTGCAGCACACCTTGGCCGGCACGGAAAGCGGTAATCAACTATTGCTTGAATCCGTTACCGAGCATGTAGATATTACGCGGGCTGGATCGGCCGCTTCAGGGTTTTATTCAACGCGATCGCCGGCGCCTGCAAGTTCAAGCCTGAAGCGTTGGGCTGACAGCGTGGGCGTGACAAGGCGGAGAGACAAACCCGAATGCCTGGTCTGGGCTGGCTGGACCCGCCAGGAGCACCACTGCAAATCCTGTTATTCTATCTAACTTGATTCGCCCGGCACGAGTAAGATTTCAAATCAAGGGTCCACGCAGCCTTGCCGAGCCAACCCACGGAGATGAACCGATGACGATTTCGCTTCGGCGTTCCGCCAGTGCCGCGTTACGTATCAGCCTCCTGGGCGTGTGGCTGATGACGGCAGGAGTCGCCGAGGCCTCCATGTTCCAGGGCGAAGCGCTCGACAAGGCTGCCGACTTCCTGGCCTGGGTCGTCATGATCGTGGTGCCGATCGGCGGCCTCTGGCTGTTCTGGCTGATCCACATCCTTCCCGAGAAGATCGCCGAGGAGAAGGGCCACCCGCAGGCGCAGGCAATCAAGGTCCTGTGCCTGTTGTCGCTGGTCTTCGGCGGCCTGCTATGGCCGATCGCTTGGCTGTGGGCCTACACCAAGCCCGTGTTGCACCAGCTGGCCTATGGGACCGACCGGGTTGATCATCACGCCGAGGCCGGGGCCGTCGAGCCGGTCAGCGACGAAGCAAGCAGAGGGAGGACTGCCTGATGGAAGCCATCCTCCTTGGTATCTACGCGTTTTTCGTCTGGCTGATCTTCATCAAATTCAAGTGGTTGCCGTGGAACACAAAGTCCCAGGTGGTCGTGGTGATCATCCCGATCGTCGCCCTGACCGCGCTGGTCTTGACACTCAACGTGGTAGCGCCATCGTCGTCAGACGTGCGCGTCATCAAGTATGTCGTGCAGGTCTTGCCGCAGGTGCGCGGCCGCGTCATCGAAGTGCCGGTCACCGGCAACGACTACGTGAAGAAGGGCGACGTGCTGTTCCGCATCGATCCAACACCCTATGAACTGACGGTCAAGACCTATGAGGCGCAGCTTGCCAACGCCGAGGGCGCCTCGCGCCAGCTCAAGGAAGAGTTCAAGTCAGCCACGGCCAACAAACAGGCGGTGTCGGCCCGGGTCGAACTCGCCCGCCAGCGGGTTGCGCAATACCAGGAACTAGCCTCGACCGGTGCCGGCGACACCTTCGCCCTGCAGAAAGCCCAGGCGGACCTGCAGGACCTACAGTCGCAGTATGCGTCGGCCAACGCCGCCGAGGCGCAGGTCCGCGAACGGCTACTCGCGCAGGTGGATGGCGACCTTGCCGAAGTGGCACAGATCAAGGCGCAGCTCGAGAACGCCCGCTGGGAGCTGTCCCAGACGACCGCGTACGCGCCCGCCAACGGCTGGGTCATCAACCTGCAGCTGCGACCGGGCTCGATGGTTGTGCCATTGCCCGCCTTCGTCGCCATGACCTTCGTCGAGGACGAATACCAGGTAATCGCGCTCTTTTACCAGAACGAGCTGCACCAGGTGGCGCCCGGCAACGAGGCGGAGATCGCGCTGCCCACCCTGCCGGGCGAGATCATCAAGGCCAGGGTGGACTCGATCATCTGGGCGCAGGGCCAGGGTCAGTCGCCCATGTCGGGAACGCTCCCGCAAACCGGCATGGCGCCCATTCCACCCGGCCGGTTCGCCGTCAAGCTCGACATCGACGAGAAGTACCGCGACGTCTTCCTGGCAGCCGGTGCCATCGGACAGGGCGCGATCTACACGGATAGCGGCAAGGCCATCCATATCCTGCGCAAGGTATTCCTGCGGATCAGCTCGAAGCTGAACTACATCATCGCGAAGCTGCACTGATGGCACGCCACTGCATCGTCACCCGCTGGTCGGTTCTGCCAGCCGCCGTGCTGGCGGTACTCGCAGGCGGCTGCGCGCTGCAGTCGCCCCCGACCGGCGAGGAACTGAACCGCGAGGCCTTCGACCCGATGGTGCCACCCGCTGCCTGGACCGCCGTCGGTGCGACCGACGGTGCGGTCGAGGAAGGCTGGGTCGCATCATTCGGCGACGAACAACTCAACGCCCTGGTCGCCGAGGCGATCGCTCACAACGCCGACCTGCGCGTCGCGGCGGCCACGGTCGAAGAGGCTGCCGCATACGTCCGCATCGCCGGCGGCAGCGTCTATCCGGCCGTGAACCTGCTTGGAAGCACCAGCACCAGCAGCGGCGACGGCTCCCAGCCTCTCAACCGCGGAATCCTGGCGGCTTCCTGGGAAATCGACCTGTGGGGCCGCGTCCGCTACGGCGTCCGCGCGGCCGAGGACCGGTTCGCGGCTGCCAGCGCGGACTACGCCTACGCACAACAGTCGATTGCCGCGCTGGTGGTGCAGGGGTGGCTCACCGCCAGCGAGGCCGCACTGCAGCGCCAGCTGGTCGTCGAGGCCCTGGCCGGGGCAGAGAGCCTGCTCTCGCTTACGAACGACCGGCAGCGCGTCGGCATCGGCAGCGAGCTCGAGGTAACCCTTGCGCGAGCCAATGTCGAAAGCTTTCGCGATGCGCTGCGCCAGCTCGACCTCGGCAAGGATCGGGCCCTGCGCGGTCTTGAGCTGCTGCTCGGCCGCTACCCTGCCGCGGACCTCGAGGCCGCCACGGCACTCCCAGCCGTGACCGCGGCGGCCCCTGCCGGCATCCCGGCGGAGCTGCTGGAGCGCCGCCCGGACGTGATCGCCGCGGAACGACGCGTTGCGGCCGCGTTCAATAGCACCGCGCAGGCCAAGGCGGCGCGCCTGCCGCGGATCTCGCTCTCGGCCAATGTCTCGTATCTCGAAAGCGACGTGCTGGTGCTGCAGGACCGGGAGAACCCCGCCTTCGGACTCGGGATCGGCCTGCTCATGCCGCTCTACGCCGGCGGCGCCCTGGCCGCGCAGGTCGAGCTGAAGACCGCCGAGCAGAAGGCCGCAGTCGCGCAATATGCAGGCGTGGGACTGAAGGCCTTCGGCGAGGTGGAAAAGGCGTTGGCCGCCGAGCAGGCTGCCGTCGACCGCCAGTCAATCCTCGCGGCGCAGCTGCGTAACAGCGAACGCGCGCTTGAACTGGAAAACATCCGCTACCGCGTCGGCAGCACCGACCTGCGCAGTGTCACCCAGCAGCAGATCGCCGTCTACGGCGCGCGCAGCTCGCTGCTCAGCGTCCAGGCCGAACGCGTGACCCAGCGCGTCAATCTCTACCTTGCCCTGGGCGGCGGTTTCGAGAAAGCGCCGACCTGAAGGACGAGTGCTGCCGGGTCGGCACCATTCGTTTCAACCGCCAAGCGCGATGGTCATCAGCACCAGCGCCAGCCCTCCCGCGAGGAAGCAGACGCCGGTAACCCAGGGCCTTGCCATTGTGTGCTTCGCCCAGCTGAAGCCCGCATAGAACAGCAGGCATAGCAGCACGGCGTTCGACACCCGCAGTGCGATCCACGGGTCATCGATGAAGAAGAAAGGGATGGCTGCCGGGAAGCTCGCCAGGAACACCAGCCAGAAACACACCGCGGCGCCCATCAGGTCCTCGCGTGTCACGCGGCCTTGGTGGGCCGCCTGCCGGCGGACATTCGCGACGATACTGGCATAAAGCGCCTGACGTTCGTCGCCCGCGGTTACCGGTTCGAGCATCTCGTCGAGCTCACCGCCGACGAGACTGCGCGCCTCGGCTTCATCCCGCGTCTCGCGGATCCTCTGCACGAGTCGCAGCAGCCGACCGCGATCGAACAGCTGCGCAATGACGTACAGGATGCCGTCGATCACGCCCCAGGCAATGTTGCAGCCAACCGTGGCGATCAGCAGCTGTCGGGCGCCCTCCCGGCCTTCTTCCTGGATCATAAGGCCGGCGCTCAGCGTGAATGTCAGCGTCATGATCAGCCCGAACAACACTTCGCCCAGGCTGCTGGCCGGATCGAGGTGGCGGGACATTGACTTCGATTGCAGGATGCCCAATCTCTCAGCCTCCGGCGCGCTCTCCGGCACGCCACATGTCGATGACCTGCGCAACCGTCTGGTGCGCCGCCACCGACTCACCGTCACCGAAGCCGGCCCGCAACAGCGACTCGCGCACGTTTCCATGGGCCTCGGCGAGACGGAACGCGATGCCTTGCTCCGCGCAGGCGTGGCGCAGTTCCTGGAGCATGTCCGCACCCGCGAGGTCGACCTGAGGGCTGGTACCGAGGAAGAACACCGCCAGCCCGATGCCGGGCCCGCGCGCCGCCAAGGCCTCCCCGAAGCGGTCGCGCACGTGGTCGACGTTGAAATAGAGCAGCGAGCTATCGACGCGGAACACCATCACCTCCGGCAGGCGCTCGTTCTCGGGATGACGCAGCAGGTCGGCGAAGTAGCCAGTTCCCGGCACGCGGCCCAGTTCCGCCGTGTGCGGCGATGAGCCGCGGCGCAGCAACAGCAGCACCGACAGCACCACGCCGATCAACACGCCGCGTAGCAGTCCGGAGCCGAGCACGCCCACCAACGCCGCCATCGCAACCAGAAACTCGCCGCGATTGAAATGCCACAGCCGCTTCAACGCCTCCAGCTTGAACAGGCCGGTTACGGCGAACAAGACGATAGCCGCCAGCACCGGTTGCGGCAGGTCACGCAGCAGACCCGAGAAGAACAGCACGACGACCAGGATCACGCCGGAGGCCACCAGCCCCGACAGCGGGGTCCGCGCGCCCGCGCTCTCGTTGACCAGCGACTGCGACATGCCGCCGCTGACCGGATAGCCGCGACCAAGACCCGAGGCGACGTTGGCCACGGCAATCGCCAGGAACTCCTGGTTGCTGTCGAGCCTGTAGCCGTACTTCTGCGCGAAGGTCCGGCCGATCGCGGCGGTCTCCACCGCGGCCAGCAGGAAGCAGGCCATGGCGAGCGGCAGCAGCTCGTTGATGTCGCTTCCCCGCACATCGGGCAGGCCGAGCTTGGGCAGCCCCTGCGGGACCTCCCCCAGCATCTTCACGCCCTGGTCGGCGAGGCCCGCAAGGGCCGAGATCGCGATACCGAGCACCACCACGAAGAACGCTACTGGCCGGTTCGCCAGGAACCGCTTGCCGAGCGCCAGCGCCGTCAGGGCGGTGAGGCCCAGTGCCAGCGCCACCTTGTTGGTCGAGCCGAGATTGGCGATGAAGTGATGGCTGCGCTCCCAGAAGTCGCCGTGCGAGCCGCCAAAGCCAAAGAGCTTCGGCAGCTGCGTGCTGGCCAGGTAGAGCGCCACGCCGCTCTTGAAGCCGACCAGCACGGTCTCCGACACGAAGTTGATGAGGGAGCCGGCGCGCAACAGATAGGCAACCAGGGACATGATCCCGACCATGAGAGCAGTGCAGGTGGCCAGCGCCCAGAACCGGTTGGGGTCGCCGCCGGCAAGGTCGCCGAGCGACGCGCCCACCAGCAGCGAGATCGCCGAGGTGACGGTTATGGAAGTCTGGCGCGAGCTGCAGAACAGCCAGAAAAACAGGCCGGAGAACAGGCAGGCATACAGGCCCGCCTCTACCGGCAGGTTCGCCAGCGAGGCGTCGCCCAGACCGGCGGGCAGCAGGTAGGCGGCCAGCGTGATGCCGGCCACAAGGTCGGGCCGGAGGTTCGAAGGGTCATAGCCACGCAGCCAGCCGAGCGCGGGCACGATGCGCGCGAGCCAGCCCGGTCCGGCAGCCGTGCTGCCCGTCGAACCGATGGTGTTCACCTGCCTTCCGACATCAACACCTTGCGCGCCGCGGCCAGCTCCTTGAGCTTGGCTGGGCCGACCTTGGGATAGTGCAGGGCAAGCGAATCAAGCGCGTCAATGATCGCCGCGGCAACGACGACGCGCGTAAACCACTTGTTGTCGGCCGGCACCACGTACCACGGGCACTCCGGCGTGGCGGTTTCGCGGATTGCATCTTCGTAGGCCGCCATGTAGTCCTTCCAGTGGCCACGCTCGCGCGCGTCGGAGGCCGAGAACTTCCAGTTCTTGTCGGGATTGTCGATGCGCTCCATGAAACGGCGCTTCTGCTCGGCGCGCGACACGTGCAGGAAGAACTTGCGGACGATTACGCCGTTGCTGTCGAGATAACGCTCGTAGGCGCGGATGTCGCGGTAG
Organism: uncultured Gammaproteobacteria bacterium; assembly: GCA_963715485.1. GTDB lineage: Bacteria > Pseudomonadota > Gammaproteobacteria > Steroidobacterales > Steroidobacteraceae > SG8-30. The sequence goes on along the minus strand of OY970244.1, from coordinate 1,104,573 downwards.
CGGTCCTTCCAGACGCCCTTGCCGATGCGCGACTCGGGCAGCTTCTGGTGCTGCAACAGTTCCGGGTGAACGCGCAGCACCAGCACCTCCTCGTAGTAGGACCGGTTGAAGATGCCAATACGGCCGCGCTCTGGCAGGCTCTTGTTGCAGCGCCAGAGGTAGTCGTGGTCGAGTTCCTCCGCCGAGGGCGCCTTGAAAGAGGACACCTGGCAGCCCTGCGGGTTGACGCCCGACATCACGTGCTTGATGGCGCCGTCCTTGCCGGCCGCGTCCATCGCCTGGAACACCAGCAGCACGCCCCAGCGATCCTGTGCGTAGAGCATATCCTGCAGCTCAGCGAGTGCCTCGATGCCCGTTTGCAGGGCTTCCTTGGCGCGAGGCTTGTCCTCCTGCTCCAGCCAGGCGGTGTCGCCAGGATCGACGTCCTTGAGGCGGAATTTGCCCGTGCCAGTCACCCGGTAGGGCTTGGAGAGCTTCCGGGCTACCTTGATGACCTTGTCGAGTTCCATGTCAATCTCCGATGGCGCAAGCGGTCCCCGAGACCGACATCTGGGGTGGCGCAGACCATAACAGTCTGAACCAAAGGCCGGCGTGCAATATACGAGTAAGGCCGTATAACATTGCCGCAGGGTGCAGGTTCTGACCCCGGTCGGCGAGCGCCTGCCTGGCGCGGACAGTTGCAACAAACGGGCACAGCGACAGCAGACCGCCCAGCACGCTGTTCAACCAGGGCTTCGCAGCCTGTCTCGAGGCGCGTGACTATGCGACCTAGTGAAGGTGGCAAACCGATGTCGGCAACGCATGACGGGAACGCGCCGCAATACCTGCCGCGGGCTCCCTTTCGCGATCTGGTCGAGACAGGTCTTCGCCTGGCGCTCGTGGCCGCGCTCGCGGTCTGGTGCTACAGGATCATCGCGCCGTTCCTCGACCTGCTCATCTGGGCCGTCATTCTTGCAGTCGCCTGCCGTCCGTTGCACATACGTCTTGCCAGCGCTCTCGGCGGTCGTGCCGGACTTGCAGCCGGCCTCGTCGCGACGCTGCTGCTGCTGGTGCTCATTATCCCGGTGGTCGTCTTCTCGGTCTCCGTCACGGACGGTGCCAAGCTCGTCTCCGGCGCGCTCGAGGCCGGCAACATCCACATGCCGCGACCGGATCAGGCGCTCGCCGCCTGGCCCCTCGTCGGGGATGCGCTTCACCGCCTGCTGGATGGCCTCGCCACCAACACCGAGGCATTGCTGGTCAGGCTGGCGCCCCAGCTAAAATCGCTCGGCGCCGCAGCTTTCGCTGCACTGGGTCGCGGCGGACTCGCGTTGCTGCAGTTCGGCGCCGGCGCGATCATCGCCGCGGCGCTGCTCGTCCACGCAGACCACCTGGTGACATCGATACGGGCCCTGGCGTTGCGCGTCGTCGGGACACGCGGCGAGGCCTTTCTGGACCTCTCGACGGCGACGATTCGCAGCGTGTTCAAGGGTGTAATCGGTGTCGCCGCCATCCAGGGCCTGCTCGCCGGCATCGGTATCTTCGCGATGGGCGTCCCGGGCGCCGGGCTGTGGGCGCTGCTCGTGCTGATCCTGGCAATCGTGCAGTTGCCGCCGCTGCTGGTGCTCGGCCCGATGATCATCTGGGCATTCGCATCCGTCGACACCTTGCCGGCGGTGCTGTTCACGGTCTGGAGCGTCGCGGTCAGCCTGAGCGACGGCTTCCTGAAACCCGCGCTGCTCGGCCGGGGTGTCAGTGTGCCGATGCTCGTCATCCTGGTCGGCGCGATCGGCGGCATGCTTGCATCGGGAATTCTAGGGCTGTTCGTCGGCCCGGTGGTGCTGGCGCTGGCCTATGAGCTGTATACCTCCTGGCTCCTCGCACAACCGGAATCAGCGGACCTGCCGCGTGCAGCTTCAAACGCCGCTGCGCCAGGACCGTAGTTAGCAGTAGCTACGGGTCATTGCTCCTGTGCCGGCGTCCAGGACGGATCCGGATCGTAGCGGTCCATGGCGCGGAACTGCTCGAGCGTCTCCGCCCCGAGGTCCTTCTCGTAGACGACGCCGTTGTGACTGACTATGAAGGTCTTCACGCCGGTCACCGCATAGTCCGCTGGAGCGGCCGCGAGTGCGAAGCCGCCGATCATCACACCCTTGATGACGAAGTCCATCTGGCCCATCGGCGCGGCGGGTCCCTGGCCGCGCAGGATCTTGAAGTAGTAGCCGTGGAAAGGCCGGTACCGCTCGGTGTAGCCCTCGGCGACCACCCGGGCGGCTGCCTCGCCCGCGGGTCCCTGCCAGCTTCCATCCGGTGTCTGCCACGCCAGCCCGTCCTGGCGACCGGGCGTGCTGAGGACGCGCTGGGCGTATTGATTGATGACAGCACCGTCGTGTTTTTCCGAGGCGTACTCGTATTGGGCCTCGACGAACCCAAGGCAGAACCGGATGGCGTTGAGCTCGTTTTCTCCGATACGGCGGAAGAGCGCTTCTTCGCGTCCGGCCGCGGAATCGAAACGCCACCGTCCAGCCTCCTCGACGATGGGAATCGGCGCGGGCCAGTCTTCGGAACCGATAGTCACGGTAGCAAGACCGGGGTTCTCCGGATCCCGCACGACCTGCGTCTTCTCGCGGGCCTGCGCTGCGAATGCCGCGCTCTGGTTCCGGTCCAGGATTGGATCCTCGGTGACCACGAGGTCAACGCCATCGGGCCCTAGAATCTGCGTCAGCGCCGGCACGTCGAATCTCTCGGCGGCCAAGACCAGGGCTTCGAATGCTTCTTCGGGGGAGCCAAACCTCTGCTGCTCGATCACCGGCCGCGCGGCCGGTGTCTTGGCGGGTTCTGCCGCCCGTGCGACTGGCGACGAAAGCGCTGCGCAGGCGGTGACAAGGCAAAGCCCGAGCAGCATTCTGCGGCCGACTCGGCCGAGGGGAGTCCGACCCACTGTTCCAGAAATCATCGCGCTCACCTCCGCCTTCCGCCGCCGCCACCGCCACCGCGCGCACCCATGCTGGAGGCACCGCGTGAACTGCTGGCCCGGGCACTGCTGCCGCTATACCCGCTGGAACCGCCACCAAAACCGCTGGACCGCGATGGGCTGGCACTCGGCGCGCTGTAGTTCCCCATCCGGTTGCTACTGCTTCCGCCCGCACGGTCCATGGTGCTCGGTCCCCCAGCACTCCCTCTCGAACCTCCCGCGGACAGGTCGCTGACGCCGGCAGTGCCCGTGCGACTCCCGCCGCCGCCTGGCATCTGGCCCGCGCTCGCCTGGCGACTCCCGGGCGACTCGCCACGCGCCGACCCGCCGTACTTGCTGGCCGTTGCCTTGTCGGAGTACGGGGCCGCCCCGCGATGATCCGGATTGTGCTGCCAGGTATTGTTCCCTTGGCCGCCGCCCCGGTTGTTGTTGATTTCGTTCCTGTTGAAGTTGTTGTTGATGTCGATGTCGATGTCGTTACCGCCCCAGCCAACGTTGCAGCAATAGCCGCCCCAGGCCGCGCCGACCATCACGCCGAAGCTGAACGTCACCAGCCCTGCGCCCGGAGGGTACGGCGGGTAGTAGATAGGCGGGTACGGATAATACGGATAGGCCGGGCCGTAGACGACGACGGGGCTGTAGGACGGCACGTAAACGACTTCGGGATTTGCCGACTCGACTACGATGACCGTCTTCTGCTCGACGACCTGGGTCTCGACCTTCTGTTGTTCGTTGGACGCAAGGGCACCGTTGTCCTGCGCCTTCTTGCGCATCCGCTGCACGGCGTCCATGACGTCGCCCTGTTGCGCGAGGAAAGCATTACCAAGGTCGGTGGTCCACTGGATGTCGTCCGCGAGCCGCTTCACGACATCCGGGACCGCTGCCATCGACTGGATCGCCGGGTCCCAGGGTTGCTTGGCAACCGCATCAACGAGCGCCTTGTCCTTCAGGTCCGGGTTCTTGGCGAGCCACTGCTGGAGCTGAATGATTTCGAGCGGGTAGGTGGCCGCGACCAGCGTCTGCGCCAGCAGCGAGTCCGGGTAGAGGGCGATCGGAGCAACCAGCGCCTCGAGCTGCTCTGCGGGAATCGTCGCCGCGGCCGGCGCCGTCTCCTGCGTAACAGCGGCCGGCGCGGTCTCCTGCGCAACAGCGCCCGGCTGACCCGACAGCAGCAGGACCGCGCAGGAGATTGGAACCAGACCCCGCCAAATCATGTTCCAGGACCGAAGACGAGACACTTTTAAACGCATGGCGATTGACCCTTGTTTCTGCGGCGAGTGTACTACAAGGTCACGCCCGGGGCCGTTGCGGCGGATTCCAGCCGGACGCACTTCGCTACAGGCGTGAGCGAATCAGGTCGATGTGCATCCTCAGGGTATAGACAAGGGGCGCGTAGCTCACCGGAACGTGCATCCGCTCAACCCGGTGGTCAAGCTGCTCCAATTGGGTTCGCAAGGCCTGCCTTCGCTCGTTGCCGGTGTCACTGTCGAGATCCTTCTCCAGAAACTTGAGTTCACCATACAAGCGGAAGATGTGCCGACGCATGAACCAGCCGTACAGGCCCGGGGCGATTCTCAGGGCCGGGTAGAGAACCCCGACGAGAGGAATCACGATGAACAGCAGCTGCCCAACCATGACGGCGAGCCCGAAGGGCAGGTATCGCTGCAGGAATGGCACGCCGGATTGGTAGTACTGCGTGGCCGCGTTGCTGAGCGGCAGGTCAATGGCCTGTGGGGACGGAAAACGACCGGCCGCGTTGAACATGCCGGGCCCGGCATGAATCTGGCGGGCGGCTTCCAGCAACACCGCCTGCAGCGCGGGATAGAGATCTGCGCGCACCGCGAGGCTCACTGGAGCCCCGAGGGTGGTGACATCAAGGGGCGGGCGATTCAATCGCAGGTCGCCGACACCCTCCGGCACCGTCAACTGCGTCAGGAAAGGATACCGCGCGACGTATGCCCCGGCCCGACGGAAATTGACCAGGTCGATGGACGGATCCGCCAGCAACTCCTTGATGATCGGCGAGTCTGCGGACGTCACGATGAACGCGGCATCGATATCGCCGTGCCGCAGTTGCTCCGCCGCCTCCCGCGGTGCCAGCCCGACGAACTCCGCGGAGGCTGGGTCGACTCCGTTCAGGCTGATCAGGGCCCGGGCGACCGATCGTGTAGCGCTGCCTTCGGGTCCGATGGATATGCGCTTGCCTCGCGTCATGGTCAGTTCGCCACCCCTGAGATCAGAATCGCAAGTGAAGAACCAGAGTTCTTCGAGAAAGACCGTGCCAAGTGCGCTCAGGTCTGGCGACTCCTCCGCGCTGGTCGCGCCGGCGGACAGGAAGGCAACGTCGATGCCAGCAGTTGGATCGCCAAGGAGCCGCAGATTTTCGACGGTGCCACCCGACGCTCGCAGCCGCAGTTCAATGCCATGGCGCGCAAGCAGGAGCCGGTACTGCTCGCCATACTGCGCGTAGGTGCTGCCTGCCGGACCGGTCGCCATCACCAGCGTGCGCTGCAGGCCCGGTCGCACTACGGCGATGACAAACGCGACGCCGACCACCAGCAGCACGGCCGCCGAAATCCTAAATATTCGTGCCCTTGATGTTTTCACGTTGTCCGTCTGGCGGCTCACCAGATCATCTTGCGACATGCACCCGGCGTGACAATGCGGATCATCACGGACGGTCGTCGCCGATGTCGGCCAGCTTTACGGCCGCAGACGAGCAATATCCCGCCGACGTGTCGAAATTTGGAATGGGAATCGTTCAATCAACCGCTAAGGCAATTCCTGCGGCCGCGTCGCGGGTTACTGCCGGTGTTGACCGAAGCGGCGCAAGAGCCTGATTCAGCTGCGTCAAGACCGAATGGTCGACCCGGTTTCCCAGGCGCAATCTTTGTAAGTCTGGTCCGGCGACAAGTTTTGAAGCAACGGGCGAGCAGGCAATTCCGTCGTTTGCGATACCGGATCTGCAATGCACTCGACGAGCTCGCTCTTTCAGGAGACCAACATGAATTCGCAGGAGACGCAGAAACAGGGATGGTCGAGGCGCAATGTTCTGGCGGGGTCCGCGGCCCTGCTCGCAAGCGGCGCTGTCGGGGCGGTCGTGACTGCGGCCGCCGGCGCGGCAACCGGTAGCGAGGCAAATCGCGCGGTGCCTCCCCTGCCATGGAAGTGGGTCGAGCTCGACCCGCTCGAGGCAGGGCGGCGTGCCTACCGCTTCTACAAGGAGAAGGGCGGCTGCGGCACGGCGTCCTACCTCAGCCTGCTAAGCCTGCTGAAGGAGAAGGGCGGCTATCCATGGACGACGATGCCGGACATGCTGATGGCCCATGCTGCGGCGGGCTACGGCGGTCACGGCACCCTTTGCGGTGCGCTGGGCGGCGTTTCGACCATCATCAACATGGTGACCTTCGGCCAGAAGCTCGACGATTACCAGCAGAACAACCAGATCATCGATCGGCTGTTCTGGTGGTATGCCGAGCAGAACTTTCCGCCTACCCGATTCGACGACCTGTCGCCGATACCCAAGCAGGTACAGGTAAAGGCCATGTCACCGTTGTGCCATACCTCGGTCTCGAAATGGGCGCTGGCAGCCGGCGCGCAGATCAAGGAAGACGCGAAGATCGAGCGCTGCGCGAAGGTGGCCGGAGAAGTCGCCTACACCGTAACCCTCGCCCTGAACGAGTACTTCGCGGGCAGTTGGGTCGCACCGGCTTGGAAGCCTTCAGATGATATCGCGCACTGCGTCAAGTGCCACGGACCGGACACGGCGACCCAGAAGGCACGCAAGTGGAATCAGCAGGGGCACATGGAATGCACCATGTGCCACACGGACCACACGGCGTAATCCAGGCGCTGTGCCAGGTCGGGGTTTTCCGGGGTTGGCCGCACGCGACCAACAAACTGAATTAGACCCCGAAACCCCCGACCCGGCACCCATGTGGAGCTACTTCTTCGGGGCCTCGTCGACCTTGATCGCCAGCGCTTCGGTGTAGGTGAGTTCGACCGTATCGCCGACATTCACGCCCTCGAGCTTTTCGGGGCGTAAGACCTTGATCGTCTTGGTGTTGCCGGCCGGCCCCGTGAAGGTAACGGTGGGGACCGTCGGGTCGATTGCGGTGATCGTGACCGTCACCGTGGTCTGCTGCCCGACGATGCCCGCAGGCTTCGCGCCAGGCTCGGCCCTGCCGCCGGCAACCGTCGTCTCCGGGGCTACCGCGCTGCCGCCCTTCTTAACCTCGTAGGCGAGCGCTTCCGCGTAGACCACGGTCAATACGTCGCCCGGCTCTACCTGGGCAAGATTCTTCACCTCGTCGCTGGCGACGAAGCTGTACTCCTCGCCGTCTTCCGCCTTGAGCGTGACCTCGCGCGTTGCGTGGTCGATTTTGGTCACGGTCGCCGTGATTTCCACGGACGACATCACGGCCTCGCCCTTCGACTCTTCCGCAGGCGCCTGGGCCACGGCCACGGTCGCCAGGCACAGGGCCCCGGCCACGCAGGCAGCCTTGATCGCGGATCTGGAACTCATCATTGTCAATCTCCTTGGTGCGGTCAAAAATCACTACGTTCAACATTTGATGCGGAGTCGATTCGGGACAGGTACACCCGATACATGGCTCCGGCCCCTTCCCTCTTGCCAGTTGGGGCTCGTTGAGATCCATCACGCGGAACCCCCCGGGCGTTACTGAGACGAGGTCTCGCCCGCAGGTGATGCCGGCAGGCTCTCGATCGGGTCCTTTCGCTGCTACCTCGCGCGTCACTCCGACCCTGGCGGGCCCGCGTCATCGAGCATCTTGCGGTACTCGTCGTACGAGGGCGGGAACTCACCAGTGTAGCTGAGCCAGTTGGTCACGGGATAGCGGGTACCTGCCCTATGCGTCGCCTCGAGGCCCTCGAGAATCTCTTCCATGAGCGAGAACGGAAAACTGAAGGCAATTTCATGGTCCTGGACCTGCCCGAAGATACGATCGCCGCTGCAGGGCACAACCATCTGTGGCTCGTCCTTGATCACGGGTGCGATGGCGAGATCGGCGCAGTCGATGCGGCCGCGGAATTCGGTACGCAGCGTGCCGCCCCGCTTCCACAGCCACGCCTGGCCCAGGCGCATGACCTGCGCGCTGTTGCCGTAGATGATGATGGAATCGGGCGTAAAGGCAGCCCGATTGAGCGGCGCGGTCACGACACCCACGTACTCGCCCTCGGCAAAGCGCGGCACGCTTTCCTCACTGATGCGACCGGCGCGCAGATTCTCGGTGTAGAGATTCATGCACAGGTTGCCGTCCACGTAGTGAGGCAAGCGCTTCTCCAGGCCGATCGCCACGGCTCCCAGTACACAACTGCTGTCCTCCCGCCCAAGTGCCAGGACCCAGCCGTAACGTCGCGACATGGCAATCGCCTGGCAGGTCGTGAAGCGGTTGTTCAGGTCCTTGCGGGGGCGCTTCGCCCGCGCCGGCATTTCCTCCCAGCTGCGCAGGAACCTGACCGCGACCGGGAAGGTGTTTAGCCGCAGGTACTGGTTGAGCCGTTCTTCGTACTCGCTTGGCTTCGTGGGTTCCATGGACCGCTGACACCGTTTATGGGCGCTTGCGCGCTGCTCTCGAACTCTTGAGGGCAGTATACCCGCGACACCAGAAATGCAGAAAAGTGTGTCCGGTGCCGTCCAATGGCACCGCCCGACGCCCCTAGCGCGGCCGCAAGATTGCCAGGGCCTCCGCCTGATGCTGTCCCTTCCACAGCCATTGCCATTGCCAGCCCGCGTCTTCCGCCACTTTCGCAATCTCTGCCCGGTCGGCGGGAAGATCGAACTCACTCATATGGGCTTTGACGTACTCGCGCTCATCAATGCTCAATCCGGTCCAGGTGGTGTCGATCCGCTCGAGGTAGCGCGCAAGATAGTCCGCCCTGGTCTCGCCGGGCTCGCGAAAGACGTCTGCCCACAGGAAGATCCCGTCTGGCGCCATGTGGGTAATGGCCGAGCAGAGGAACTCTGCCTTGAGCGCGTCGTCGAGATGGTGAATCGCAAACGCCGAGTGCAGCAGATTCACACCTGGCCCAATGCCCGCGTCATGGCGTGCCCAGTCGAGCAGGTCCTGCTGTCGCCACTCACATACGAAGCCGGCATCGGCAAGCTTCCCGGCGGCAATCTGCAGTGCCGGCATAGAAAGATCGACCCCGAGGAATCGCTTGAGCGGCAACTTCAAGAACAGATCCGGCAGTAATCCCAGGTCCCCACAGCCGAGATCCGTCATGCTGATCGACTCGGCTTGCGCTGCCACGAACTGGTCCAGTACCCGTTCGAACGCTCCTCGCAATGCGCGATGTTCCATCAAGTCGTGGTCAACGACGCTGCGGTAGGTTGACCACTGATCAGTGAAAAGCTCCATGCACAGGTCCGCCCGATACGTTGGGATAACCGGCAATTGTCACGGGGTAATGCGGTCGCTGGCCTGGTTCGACCCTGAGCGCATTGCCTTGCCGACTGCGACTATAGCCCGATGCCCAACAGCATTGAATGACCGCAGGGCATTGGTCGAGCGGCGGTTGTGTCCGCGAAATGCGGCTGCGCAGCGGACTTGTGGACGGTCTGGCGCCTGACCCGGTGTGGCCGGGTCAGGCGAATGGTTGAGAGCAACATCAGCTGGTCAGCCGCGGGCACGCACGTCCTCAGTCTTCCAAACGACGATCCACGGCGATCAGGCAGTCGGCGTGACGCGGATGATTGGCCGGCAGGTCGTGCAGGAGCGTGTCCGGCGTGTACAGGATCGACGCCAAGCCGGTGCGACGCCGCACACCTTCGCCTTCGCCGGTCAATCCGCCAGCCGAATCCGCTCGCGGGACAGGTGACTCGCCCGGCATCGTCCGATCCGCCATAGACCGGCAGCGCGTGTGCAGCCTGCCTGCCAGGCCGAGGCACGACCGGTATCTCGCCCAGTTCCAGTGGGTGCGCAGCTACGTCATGGAGGGCGGGCACTTGCTCCTGGAAACGATGGCCGACGGGTCGATCGTCGAATTCGAACCGACTGCGGGCGCCGCCGGGAACTAGCTGGTGGTGCCCTGGCTGTGCGATTCCATCCAGGTGCGGATGCGCTTGGCATCCGCGATCCGCGTGAGCGTGCCCCAGGAGTTCAGTAACACGATCACGACCTGGCGGCCGTCGATGACCGCCTGCATCACGAGGCAGCGGCCGGCCTGCGAGGTATAGCCGGTTTTCTGGACGTTTACCTCCCAGGCGGGATTCCCGACCAGCCGGTTGGTATTGCGGTAATCGAGTCGCTGGCGATTGACGTACACCGTGTGGTCGGCGTCGGTCGAGTAATCGCGGATGGTCGGATTTTCACCCGCCGCAAGCACCAGTTTCGCGAGATCTTCGGGGCTCGCAACGTTGCGACTGGACAGGCCGGTCGGATCGGCAAAATACGCCGTACTCATGCCAAGCGCAGCGGCCTTGTCGTTCATGGCCTGCACACAGGCAGCCTTGCCGTCCGGGTAGTTGCGGCACAGCGCGTGCGCGGCACGGTTCTCCGAAGACATCAGCGCCAGGTGTAGCAGGTCCTCCCGACTAAGCCTGGCGCCGGGCGCCAGGCGCGAGCTGCCACCAGCTGTGCCACGCACGTCATCGGACCTGATGGTCAGCATTTCGTCCATCGGCTGGCCGGCCTCGAGCACGACCAGCGCAGTCATCAACTTGGTGATGGAGGCGATCGGTACAGGAATGTGCTCGCCACGCGCGGCGAGCACCGACGAGTCTGATTCGTCCAGAACGTAGAACGCGCCGGAACGCACGTCCGGCTGCGATTGTCGCTGCACGACGACTTGCGGAGCCGCCGAGGCAGCAATCGGCATGAGACCGGCCAGCAGGCAAGGGGCCAGCGTCATCAAGCCAATCGTCCGGCGCGTGTGCATGAGAATCTCGCCTGCTCCCCGGGTTCCGTACCGTCGGACCAGGCGTGGATCACACGGGCCCGCAGTGGCTCGAAGAATAGCCGGTCCCAGTCGACACGTAATGTGACATAACTCGCAGAAATCGACTGGCCCTTACCCGCCGGTCGGTGCCGGGTCGGGGTTTCCGGGTTTCGCGTCCTTCCCGGCTCATTCAATTCTCGCCCCCGCCCATACGGCACTTCCACCCCCTGCGTGCACGAAAAAGGGCGGTCCGATGACCGCCCTCGTAGGAGAGCCAGCGCTGAAACTGGGCTAGCTGGCGTGGATCTTGTAGAACGTCGCGTTGGCGACTTCGAAGTGCTTGACCTTGGGGGTGCCTTCGAAGGTGTCGCTGAGCGTCTTGATCATCTCCGGATACATGTCCTTCTCATACTTCCGTACATCGGCTTCTGTATCCCAGAAGCTGATGGCAAGCGATTCGTTGCGTTCCTTGTCGAAGAAGGACACCTCATCGCGGAAGCCATGCTGCTTCCTGAGTTCGGGAATGATCTTCTCCTCGAACTTGCGTGTCGCCAGGTCGAACTTACCTGGCTTCATGGTAGCCGTGACCAATCTTGCAAACATGATTTGATACCTGCTTGGCCGAGTCTGAAAAGCGTCGAGTTAGACCTCGGCGGCCCGTTGGTGGCCGGCCGTGCCGGCCAACTGCCAATAGACCACCGCACGGGTCGCAGCACAATTCGTAATATGTGAAACGACGGCACCGGAATCCGGCGCAGGGCCGGGTTTTTGTCAGCCAATCCGCAATGCGCCCGTGCCAGCGTAGCCCGCAAAATGCCCCCTCAACAACCGTCGGTGACGGCCATGTGTATCGCGTGGTAGCGACCTCGCGCTTTTTTGTCGCAGGCGGCACACCGTGCGGTTCCCGGGCGCATAGCGGCGAAGGATTCTTGCTGCTCGCGCGTCTAACTACTGGAGACCAGGCTAACGATCCCGAGGTTAATCAACATGAATTCACGTTCCAAGTTCCTGATTGCACCGATCGTGGCGCTATCGACTCTGGGGGCCGCCGGCGTCGCATGGGGCGGCACGCTGAAGTTCGAGTTCGACAGCAACGAATTCAGCACCTCAACTGCTTTGACCAATGACTACTGGGGCCTGCGCTTGGGCGGTCCAACCAGCGCCGTATATTTCTCCGAGTCGGACGACGGCTGTGAAGTCGGCGAGTCAGTTGTAACCGGGCCGACGGGTACAGGATTTTTTGATGATCCGTACGACATCAACGCAGTCGTGATCCATGACCGGGAGTGGGTGTCCGAGGAGTGCGATGGCACTTACATTCTGGTCGAAGACACCGACGACTGGTATGCGCAGGACGATAGCGGCAACGTCTGGTATATGGGCGAGGACACGACAGCCTGGCACGAAGACGAAAATTGCCTGTCGGATGCGGGCTCCTGGACGGCAGGCGAAGACGACGCTGAGCCGGGGGTAATAATGCTGGCGGACCCACTTCCCGGTGTTTCCTACCGGCAAGAGTATTACGAAGGTGAGGCAGAGGACTGGGCCAAGGTCCTGCGATCCAACGCCAACGTCTCGATCGAGGTCGACGACTACACGAACTGTCTGCAGACGAAAGAGTACACGCCGCTTGCACCCGGCGAAGTCGAGCACAAGTTCTATTGCCGACTCAGCCAGTCAGGATTCGGGCTGACGCTGGTCAATGAACTGAAAGGCAAGACCAAGCGAGTCGAGTACGTCGGAACGAGCAAGCCCCCGGGCACCTATCCGGATGCGCTCCCGGACGTCGGTGCGTGCAGCGATTGAAGATGCACCGCATGGTCTGAGTGAAGCCCCGGCCTCGTAGGCAAGGGTAAGAGGACGCCCCGCTTGCGGGGCGTCCTTGTTTTTTGGGGTTCGAGCGGCCGCGCCGCCGGTGTTCTCAGGCGAACGCGAGGCGCTCGACCAAAATGGGGTTCCCCAGCACCTTCATGGCCCGTTTCAGGTTCCAGGCCAGCGTTGCCAAGGCCATTTCGGTGCCGGCACCCCACCGACCGCGCAGCAGGAACCGCGGTTTCTCAAAGATCCGGTACTTCAGGCTGGCGAAGGGATGCTCGACGACGCAGCGGCGCAGCCGCATGGCCGCGGGCGTGGCACGTCCATGCATGCGCTGCAGGGCCGCTTCGTGCAAGTGGCGCGACACCATGCGTCGCGACTGCTGCGTGCAGCGGGCTTTTAGCGGGCAGGCCGCGCAGTCTCGTAGCTCGGCGGCGTATAGCACCCGGTGCTTGCGCCGCTGCAACTGCTTGCGCCACAGCGTCTTGCCGGCCGGACAGCGTAACGTGTCGTTGGCCTCATCGTAGCTGAAGGCCGTGCGATCGAAGAACGCGCCCTCGCCCTGGTTGTTGACTGCCCGGTTGGCCGGTACGTGGGGCACGATGCCTTGCGCTTCCAACGCCTCGGCCTGCGCTCCGTTGGAGTAGCCGGCGTCGGCCACGACGTTCAGTGTCGCCACCCCGAGCGCATCCCGCGCCGCCTCCGCCATCGGCTGCAGCGAGGTGTTGTCGGTAGCCTCGGAGGTCACCGCCTGCGCCACGATCAACGCATGCTCGGCATCGACCACCGTCTGCACGTTGTACGCCGGACCATGCCCCTTCATCTGCCTGGCGTCCGGCTCGCCCTCGACCCACTGCGTGGCACCCAGGGCCTCCAGCCGGGTCAGTCCGTGGACCGTCTGCGCCTGCTGGTGCCGCAGCACCTCGAGCGCCTCGCGAACGGCCGCTGCCTCGATCGCTAACTCGCCTTCCTCGGCGTCCGCGGTATCCAGCCGCGCAAGGTACTCCGCGACCCGGCGATCAAGCGTGGCCTGCTCGCGCAGCAACTGCTCACGGCTCAGCACCGCCTTGCGGCTCGCCACCGCCTCGAACTTCGAGCCGTCGATCGCCAGCCACTCGCCGCGGACCAGCCCCTGCCCGCGACAGAAGCGTACGAACGCGGCCGCCACGGCGCGTACCGACGCGCCATCGCAGCGCCGGAACTCGGCAATCGTCTTGTGATCCGGCGCCAACCGGTTGAGCAGCCACATCAGCTCGACATTGCGCTGGCACTCCCGCTCCAACCGCCGCGAGGACCGTACCTGGTGCAGATACCCGTACATGTGCAGCTTCAACAGGTCGGCCGGATCGTAGGGCGGCCGGCCCGTGCCGGCCGGTCGCGCCTTGCCGAACCCCAGTTCCGCCAGGTCCAGCGACCCGACGAACGCATCGATCACCCGACAGACATGATCCTCGGGCACCAACTCGTCGAGCGATACCGGAAACAGCGCCCCCTGGTCCCGGCTGTCACCACGCACAAAGCCCATAATGAAAATACCCGCAACTTGCGTTGCGGGTATTTTCCTCATCAGCCGGGGTCTTCATGTTGAGGTCGATTCATGTTGGGGTCGGACCTCAGTAACCCATTGAATTACCTTCCGAATTCCCAGATCTATCGAAACCTTGCGTACGGGATGTTCCCCTGTCGGGCGAGCCCGACTGCCGAGGTCTGCCAGCGGAGCCAGTCAGCGCCCCGTTATCAGCGCCCGGCCGGCGTCGCAGCCACGCAGCAAAGCAGCCAGTGTGGTGCCCTGCTCCAGCCTGCAATCGTCCTGTGGAGGAGCAGACTCGGCACGGCGGAGGCGCCGCAAGGAATCATCGCGCTAGTATTCGGCTCATCGAATCGACCTGGGGCGACATGTGCCGGAGGACTCGTTGGAAATCCGCGAAGACGACCTCTCGAGTCATGAGACGCACGAGCTGCTTCGCTGGCACCTTGACGGCATGCATGCGAACTCGCCGCCAGGCAGCGTGTTCGCGCTCGACCTGCCAGGCCTCAAGACGGATAGGGTGACGGTATGGACCGCGTGGATCGACGATGCTGTGGCTGGCATCGGCGCGCTCGCGGATCTAGGCGACCGGGCTGGCGAGATCAAGTCAATGCGCACTCATCCGGCGTTTCTGCGCCGTGGCGTTGCGTCCGCGCTGCTCGACCACATTATCGGCGTCGCGCGTGCACGAGGGATGACACGACTGAGCCTCGAAACGGGCAGCGGCCCGGCGTTTGCGCCAGCGCTGGCGCTCTATCGTCGGCGGGGCTTCCTGGACGGGGAAGCGTTCGCCGACTACAAGCGAAGTTCGTTCAATCAATTTCTCCATCTGACGCTGTAATCGAAGTGAGATCCAAGGAACTCGTTTGATTTCCTGGTGCCTCGTCTCCGATACGGAGGCCCGGCAGAGCGAGCGCCCAATCGCCGGGAACGTGAAAGCCAATTTTTTCGATCAGGAGACGAACTCTTGATGTAACTCAAAAGTCCCCAGAGTCGGTCATTCTTAAGGTAATTCAAACACCTATCGAGGTCCGACCCTAGCTTGACTATATCCTAGCTTGGACCTAGGGTATGCGCTCGTCATCCCGGATCGTCACTCCACTGGAGCGATACGGCTCGAACTTCCGGGCGGCGCCAACGCCAACAACGTCGAGGGAAATGTCGTCGCCGTCAACCTGCACCACAACGTAGTGGTAGGGATTGTCGGCGACGTCGCTGCCCGGCCTGACAAGATGTTCGAGCTCAACTTTCTCGGCCGCCCCGGCCGTCAGAAAATCCCGCAAATCGGGTTCTCCGTGGTACGTGTAGATTGGCGCCCCGCCTCCGCCCGTCACCAGGTGATCCATCCGGTACGACGCGCCGGCAGCATCCTGGTAGCGCTCCACCCAGTGCTCGAAAAGATGATCGTGCCCGGCGATGGTCATTCGCACATGATGTCGACGGAACAGCGGCTCGTAGCGTGCCCGGAGTTCGGCCGTCGGCGGTTCGAGAGTCGGTCCGCCATGGGGGCCGGATGAAAAGATCGGGTGATGAAAAAACGCGACCACGTGCACGTAGCGTTGGCGATCGAGACCGTCGAGCTGTGACTCGACCCAGCTGAACTGCGTGTCATCGGCCGCGATGTTCGAGTCGATGGCAAGCACGAACGTGTTGCCGTAACCGAATGCATACGTTGGATAGGCCGCCAGCCGGCGTGACGCGCCGACCGGGGGAATCAGCTGGTTCATGGCCTCGAGATAGTTCCTGAGCCCCACCACCCGACCCGGTGCATCGAGGCTCGCCGCCGAGGTAACGTCGTGGTTGCCCGGAGCGAGGAAATATGGGACACCCGCTCCCGCCGTGAGTCGGTTGATCAGATCGACGAAGCTGCGGTTCCACTGTTCCTGGATTGCCGCCGTCGACGACCGCGTCACCGGATTGCAGCACGAAGCGTACCGGATAGGCGGTACCTTTCCAGCCGCGCGATCGTCTCGATCATCGAGTCGATAACGAGCGAGTGCTCGTATTGCAGCTCGACGCCGTCCCGCCGACCCCGTGTGTCGCCGTAGGCAATGAAGGAAAATCCGGTGATGCCGGCCGAGGCGGCTTCTTCCGGGAGCGGGTGGATGGGCGGCGAAATTTCCCGAACAGCGTCGTTGGCTGCCGATGCCGCTGCACAGCCGGCCACAAGAATGACGAATAGAAGAGTTATCGTGCGCATCGATGCATCATGCCACCCCTGGTGAGGTTCCGGCTCCGCAACTTTGGCCTGCATCGGTTTCATCAACGGGGCCAGGGTTCGTTCGAATTGGGCATCTGCGAACACGATCGCGCTGCTTTGCGTCCCATCCCGGCTTCGCGAGCCGCAATATGGCTACACGCGGCTAGTCCGCGTCCCAGCGCAACGCGGCGCGCACCGCTTCAGCGTCATGCACCTCGTCGACGAGACGCGAGCGGCTTTCGAATACCTGCCACGATGCTGCATCCCAGATGCGCGTACCCAGGCGAGCCTTGAGCAGCTGGCGCACGCGGGGGAAATCGTCCAGCTCCAAGGCGGCCATTACCATGATTTGGTCATAGAGGTCTTGTTGCGCATGGCTCGCGCCGAGTGCAGCGTGGCGCTGACGCACGGCCAGCATCCGCTCGAGTGCCTCGCGGGGCTTGTCCTGGTAGAAAGCTGCCCCAGCCTGGGAGAGTTCGTGTGCCAGCGCCGCCTGTGTGGAGTTCGTCCCTTCAGAGCGCAGGTACTCCAGCGTTGATTGCACTGCCGACACCCGCCCGCTGCGGGTCAATGCCATGACGTGGTGCATGGCAGTAAACCATAGCGTGCTTTGCGTGGCGTTACGCAAGGAAGCTTGCGCGAGGCGTTCCCAACGCGCGAGCCCGACGTCAATACCCTGGAATTCCAGACGCGCCAGCAAGGAGGCGCCATTTTGAACGTCCAGGTAGAACGTGGAAGACTTCGGATAGACCTCGCGGTCAAACAGATCGAGAACCTCGTCGAAACGACCCTGCGACAACTTGAACAGGCCCAGATGCCACCACAGGTGGCCCCGGAACAGGTTGTAGTCACCCAGAAATCGCGCCGCGTCACTGAGTAGTTCGATGCCCTCCTGGACACGACCTTGCATCTCAAAAACATGCGCCAGGCCATGCAGGGCCCAGAGATCCTGCGGCTGCACAGCCAGCGCCTCGCGCGCGCAACGTTCGGCCACCACATATTGGCCGACCTCTTCCATAGCGAAGGCATGAGCCGAAAGAAAGTGTCCATAGCCGGGCGTCTGTGTGCCCCAGTGGCCGGCCACGCCCGCGCTCACTTCGGCTTGATGTCTCTTGTCACCCGTCCAGAAAAGCGTGCCTGTGTGTTGACGCAAGGCCAGTAGATCCAATGGCCACTCGACCAGGATTTGCTCCCAGGCCGCCGCACGAGCAGGAAGATCCTGCGCAATCCAGGCACGCAAGGCTTCCTGGTGCAAACGTTCCCGGGGATTGGCGGGCAAAGCCTCCGCCTGCAGCAGCTGTACCCGCGCCTTGGGGTGAGCGTCTAGCGTACCTTCGGACAAGAGAGAGTAGCCCTTGAGTACATGGGCAAGGACGAACTCCGGAAACTCCTGCAACAGTTCGTCCAGGCGATCCCCGACACCGAGACGGTAGTAGTAGAGATCGTCAATCACGGCGTCGAATCGCTCCACAGCTGCCGGGCTGGGCGCACTGAGGGAAAGGCCGCGAACATCGACGATTTGAGCGTGCGTCATGTACTGTGATCTCTCTTTGGGCAGGCGACGTGGCGAGGGTGCGCTGAAACACATTGGCCGCAATCTCAGCGGCCTCTGAAGCCCCTCTCCCGACGACCAACAATAAGCATTGCTCGTCCCGGTGCCAAGCGTCCGCCACAGGGCTGTTCGACCCTGTCCACCGGCGATACCGGACAGCGCACGAGCTTCAGCAAGCTGGCAGTGGTGGCCAGGGCCGGGTGAGGCCGGCGTGCTTCACGACCACTCCTGCGCGCTGCCGTCCGGCCGAACGTGCTCAGCGCGGGTGGATGTTGAAGTGCAGCGAGACGTAGCTCTTGCCGCTCTCGAAGACGTAGTAGGTCTGCCGCATTCCCGAGACTTCACCCCGGTACTGCAGCCCTTTGGCCAGGTTGCGGATCTTCATCTGCCGCCTCCTCGGTGAGCCACCCGTTCCAGTCTATGCCCGTCTCGACCTCGGGCCAAACCGCCCCATCGCCTTGCTAGCCGTGTACATCGCGACTGTCCACCGGCGCATCGCCACGCTCCTGCAGTCCGTAGTCACGCACCACGGAGGCCACCCGCAACCGGTAGTCGGCGAACAGTTCACCGCGTCCCCGCGCCTGGGCCCGTCGGTGCCTCTCCAGATTCCGCCATGCGTGGACGGACACGTCATCACGCCAGAACGACAGGGACAGGTACTTCCCTTTGGTCACCAGGCTTTCGAAGCGCTCGACCGATATGAACCCGTCAATCGCTTCCAGATCCCCCTTCAGGGACGCCGCCAGGTCGAAGTACTCGCCCGCGAGTCCTTCAGCTGGCCAGATTTCAAAGATCACCGCAATCACCGCGACCCCCCCTGGAATATCGCTGACCCAAGCGGCGATCATAGACCTCGACGGCCCGCTCGGTCCGGGCGATATGGAACGCCGGTTCGCAGGCCATCAGGACTCGACTCGCAACGTCCTGGCTGACGCCTCTACGCTGCGAGTCGAGTCCGGATGGGGCCCGGCCGCCTTGAGCCAGCCGGGGTCCCTCCCGCCAGGCATGAAGAACCCATCGAACGCCTTGGCAGCCGTGCTACATTGACTCATGCCCGCTGAGGCCGCGGACAACCCCTCCCACTTCGAACGCTGGCGCAGCGCAACGCTCGCGCCATTCGAGCATCGCGCGTTCGCGCTGTTCTGGTGGGCGTCGCTGGCCTCCTCGTTCGGCAGCATGATCCAGACGGTCGGCGCTTCGTGGCTGATGACCACGATCGCGCCGTCCGCCAACCAGGTCGCACTGGTGCAAACGGCGGGTTCGCTGCCGTTCTTCTTCCTGTCGCTCCTCGCAGGTGCCCTGGCCGACACCCGCGACCGGCGCTCGATCATGCTGGTGTCCCAGGTCCTGACGTTGCTGGCGTCCGCCGCGCTGGCGGCCGTCGCGCTGGCCGGCAACATCACGCCCCCGCTGTTGCTCGGGCTCACTTTCCTGATCGGCTGTGGCGCTGCGCTGTTCGCGCCGGCGTGGCAGGCGTCGATCGGCGACCAGGTGCCACGTTCGCAGATCGCCCCGGCCGTCATGGCCAATGCGGTGGGATTCAACGTGGCACGCAGCGTCGGACCCGCGATCGGCGGCGTCATCGTCGCAGCCATTGGTGCGGCAGCCGCGTTCATCATCAACACCGTGTCGTACCTGGGCATCATCGCGACGCTGCTGTGGTGGCGACCTGAACGACCGCGGGGCGAACTGCCACCCGAACCGCTGGGTACGGCGATCGCCGCCGGCGTGCGCTACATCAGCCACTCGCCCCACCTGCTGGCGATCATGCAGCGCTGCATCCTGTACACGGTCCCGATTGCCGCGGTGCCGGCGCTGATGCCGATCGTGGCGCGCGACCTGCTCGGCGGGGGTGCGCCCACCTACGGCATCCTGCTGGGCGGTTTCGGGATCGGCGCCATGCTCGGAGCGCTCGCCAGCGCCACGTTGCGTAGCCGCGTCAGCAGCGACGCGCTGCTGCGGACGCTGTCAGCACTCGCCTGCGTCGCGATGGTTGCGATCGGCCAGAGCCGCTGGACCGCTGTAACGCTGCTCGCCCATGTGCTCGCCGGGTCCGTGTGGACGCTGGCGTTTGCCAACTTCAACATAGCCGTGCAGCTGTCCTCGCCGCGCTGGGTGACGGGACGGATGCTGGCGACCTACCAGACCATCGCGTTTGCCAGCATTGCGCTTGGCAGTTGGTGGTGGGGCGAGTTCGCCAGCGCGCAGGGCCTGCGCGAATCGCTGACGGTGGCCGGGATCTCCGCGCTGGTGTCGCTGGCCGCCGCGCGCTGGCTGCCGGTCTCGGTGGCACAGCTCGGCTCGCTGGATCCTCGGGCCAGGGTCGAACTCAGCCCGCCCAGTGTCGAGATTCATCCGGCGTCGGGCCCGATCGTCGTCACCATCGAATACCGTGTTCCGGCAGAGAACGCGCTGGAATTCGTCGCCGTCATCAACGAGCTCGGGCGACTCCGGCGCCGCGATGGCGCCCGCGCATGGTCCATATGCCAGGACATCGACCAGCTGGACCTGTGGGTCGAGCGGTTCGAGAGCCCAACCTGGATGGACTACCTGCGCTGGCGGACCCGGCGGACCGAGTCGGACCGCGCCTTCCATGCGCGCATCGGTACGCTGATTGTCGGCCAGCACGGCAGCGTGCGCCGGCTCGTCGCACGACCGCCGGGCGCGAATCCGCTCGGCACGCAGCCTGCGTCAGAGCCGGTGGTCACCGGTGTCGAACGCGGCCTGCATGGAGACCTGCCCTCCTGATACCGGACAAACGGGGCCAGGTCGGGGCTTTCGGGGGTTTGGGGCTTCAGAAAACCGCATACAACGTCGTGATCCTGGTCCGGAGAGCTAATTGCCGAGGTCGGCTACCCGTCGGGGCCGGACCTCAATAAAGCAATAAAGTTATTTAAAATCAATGATTTACTGGGGTCCGACCCCAGAGTAAAAACATACCGCGGGCCACGGCCCGTCCGGGGCTCGTTGCGGTTTAGACGTATAGACAGTCTTTTGCCTTAATGGATAAAAGCCTTAACTATATGCCTCGCCTGCCCCTACTTACCCGCTCCGTTGAGGACAGCATCGTCCTGACGCTGTTCGACATCGCGAATGAGTTGGGCAAGCTGGGCGATGGGCTGTCCTCGAGCGCGGGACTTACTACCCAGCAGTGGCTGCTGCTCCTGCAGATTGCAGGCGACCCCAATTTTGCGACGCCAGGGGACGGCCCGTCGCGCAGTGGCCCCGGAATCATGGCCTCGGAGATTGCCCGGGCACGTGGCGTCTCCCGCGCGAACGTCAGCATGCTGGTTGCACAGCTGCTGCGGATGGGGCTGGTGAGCCAGGAGGAACAACCCGACGACCGCCGTCGGAAGCACCTCACGATAACGGATGCCGGTCGCAAGGCCCTGTCTGGCATCGAGGCGGGCCGCCGCGAGGCCAACCAGAACCTGTTCGCCAGCCTGACGCCGACGGAACGCAAGCAGCTGCTCGGCTCGCTGCGTGCTTGTCTCGATCGCCTTTGGCTGGTGGACCGCTCGGGCGGCGTCGGACTCGCCCCCGCGCAGCCGGCGCGTCGGAAGCGTGCATGAACACGCCGCTCCTCACTGTGCACCGCATGTTGGGTGACCCCGATCATCGCCATTGCTGGATCAAGCGACTCGTGAGTCCAGCCGCTATGTCTGTTCCTGGAGGGTGACATGAATCTATCCGTCCTGTTGTGGGGCATGCCGCAGGCGATGCGGGCAGCCGCGAAGGTCTACCCGGAGTACGCCACGCGCCTGAAAGAGCGGGACCTCGTCGCGCAATTCAGGTTGCGGGACAAGCCCGAGGGCCGCTGGGTCCGGCTCAACGGCGGCAAGGTCAGCACTGGCAAGGGTTTGCACGCCAGCCCGGACCTCACGCTGCACTTCCAGAACCGGGCCATCGCCGAGGAGTTCCTTACACCACCCTTCGACCTGCTCACGCGCGTCGATGCGGCCAAGAACTACAAGATCGGCCTCGAGGGCCCCGACGAGCTGGCCGTGTGGTTCATGGCCACGCTGGCCAGGCTGGAGTCGATCACCTGGAAGGCCGGCACGGACATGGGCGACGGCGTAGTCCGCTACACCAGCGGCACCAACGGCGGTCCGATCTTTGTCTACGTCAAGGACGGCAAGGTCATTCGCACCACGCCGATCGACTTCGACGAGACGGACGCACCGTCATGGTCGATCACGGCCCGCGGCAAGACCTTCACGCCGGCGAGGCGCACCACGCTCGGCGCGCACGGCGCGTGCCAGAAGTCGATGCTCTACTCCAAGGGTCGCCTGCTCTACCCGATGAAGCGGGTCGACTTCGACCCCGACGGCGAGCGCAACATCCAGAATCGCGGCAAGTCGGAGTTCGTGCGCATCAGCTGGGACGAGGCGCTCGACATCGTCACCAAGGAGATCAAGCGCGCCAAGGCCGTGGGCCCCGGCGCGATCTGCGTCGCCAACGGCTCGCACCACCAGTGGGGCAACCTCGGCCACTACCTGAGTGCCTTCAACCGCTTCTGGAACCTGATCGGCACCACGCGGTTGATGCACAGCCCCGACAGCTGGGAAGGCTGGTTCTGGGGCGCGATGCACCACTGGGGCAACAGCCTGCGATTGGGTTGCCCCGAGTTCTACGGCACCGTGGAGGACTGCCTCAAGGAAGCGGAGATGATCGTGTTCTGGTCCAGCGACCCCGACACGACCTACGGCTTCGAGGGAGCACGAAGGCGCGAGTGGGCCCGGGAACTGGGCATCAAGATGGTGCACATCGACCCGCACCTGAACCATACCGCAGCCCATCTCGGTGGCAAATGGATTGCGCCCAAGGCCGGCACCGACCCGGCGCTGGCGCAGGCGCTGTGCCACGTCTGGATCTCCGAGGGCCTGTACGACAAGGAGTTCGTGGAGAAGAAGACGACAGGCTTCGATGAATGGAAGGCTTACATTCTCGGCGAGAGCGATGGCGTGCCGAAGACACCCGAGTGGCAGCAGGCCGAGACCGGAGTTCCCGCGCGTGACGTACGCGCGCTGGCGCGCGAGTGGGGCACGAAGAAAACCTACCTCGGCGCCGGCAGCTGGGGTGTCGGCGTTGGTGGTGCCTGCCGTGGCCCGACCGGCATGCAGTGGGCGCGGATGATGACCATTCTTGGCGCCATGCAGGGCTACGGCCGCCCGGGCTCCAACTTCGGCAACCTGCAGTTCGGCTCGCCGCTCGACTTCAGTTTCTATTTCCCCGGTTACGGCGAGGGCAGTTTCTCCGGCGACCTGGCCTACAGCGCCAACTCCGCCAACAACTACCAGCGCATGCCACACATCGTGACCATGAGCTCGGTCCGCCAGGTCATCCCGCGGATGTGGCTGCCCGAGGCGATCACGCAGGGCAAGGTTCTTGGCTACGCCACCGACGTCGGTTCGGTGCAAGGCCAGTTCTTCCCGGTCGGTTACCCCTCGCCCGGACATGTGCGCGTCGAGATGCTGTACAAGTACGGCAGCCAGATCTTCGGCACCATGGTCGACGGCAACCGCTGGGCGCGGATGTACCAGCACGAGAGCCTGAAGTTCGTCGTCAACCAGTCGGTCTGGAAGGAAGGCGAGACGCAATTCGCCGACATCATCCTGCCGGCCTGCACCGTGTTCGAAAAGTGGGACATCGGCGAGTGGTACAACGTCGGCGCCGGTTACGTGCACCACATGTACTCGATGAACAACCACCGCGTGATCTCGATGCAGCACAAGTGCATCGAGCCGCTGGGCGAGTCGAAATCCGACTACGACATCTTCCTGTCCATCATGGAGAGACTTGGCCTGGGTGCGGTGTACTCGGAGGGTGGCACCACCGAACTCGACTGGTGTAGACGTGTGTTCGACTCCTCCGACCTGTCCAAGCACATCTCCTGGCGTCAGTTCCTCAAGAAGGGTTACTACGTCGTCCCGCCCGAGGCCGAACAGGGACGCGCACCGACGGCCAACCGCTGGTACTACGAGGGACGCAAGAAGGACACGCCGGAACCCTACCCGCTGCCGTCTGACTATGTCGGCGGGTACCTCGAAGGACTACAGACGCCGTCGGGCAAGTTCGAGTTCGTGGCCGAGCACCCTCAAGCGCATCGACGACCCGGACCGGCCACCGCTCAACCGCTACATGCCGACCTACGAGGATCCGTCACGGGAGCCCGAGCTGGCTGGCTTTACGCTCAAGTTGCTGACGCCGCACACCCGCTACGCGTTCCACGTCATGGGTGACGACGAAAGCAGCAGCGTCTGGGACATCCGCGAGCACCGGATCAAGAAGGACGGCGAGTATTACCTCGTCGCCCGCATCAACCCGCAGGACGCCGAGGCACGCGCCATCCAGGACGGCGACCTGATCCGCCTGTGGAACAACCGCGCGTCTGTCGTCTGCGCAGCCCAGGTGACGGGTCGGATCCAGCCGGGCGTCGTCAGCGCCTACGCCGGATCGGCCCAGTACAAGCCGGCAGGCGAGCCCGGTCGCTCGACCGACCTGGGCGGCTGCGTGAACATGCTCAACACCAGCAAGTCGATCAGCAGCAAGGCCCACGGCATGCGGCCCAACACGACCCTGATCCAGGTCGAGAAGTGGACCGGCGTCGACACCTGGCAACCGGCGGAGGCAGTGTGATGGCCAAGAAGTGGAACCTGATCGTCGACGTCGCGCGCTGCGACAACTGCCGCCTGTGCTTCCTCGCCGTCAAGGACGAGTACACCGGCAACGACTTCCCGGGCTACGCGGCTGCGCAACCCGAGCACGGGCACAACTGGCTCGACATCCAGCGCAAGGAGCGCGGCAGCTACCCGTTGCTCGAGGCGCGCTTCATGCCGGTGATGTGCAACCACTGCGATGCCGCACCGTGCATCGAGGCCGCACGCGACGGCGCCGTGCGCAAACGCCCGGACGGCATCGTGATCATCGATCCCGAGAAGTCGAAGGGCCAGAAGCAGATCGTGGACGCCTGCCCCTATGGCGCGATCAGCTGGAACGAGGAGAAGCAGATCCCGCAGGCCTGGCCCTTTGATGCCCAGTTGCTCGACAAGGGCTGGACCCATATACGCGGCGAGCAGTCCTGCCCGATGGACGTATACCGCACGATCCAGGTCGAGGACGAGGAGATGCAGCGGATCCAGGCGGAGGAAGACCTCGAAGTCAGGAAGCCCGAGCTCGAAACCAGGCCGCGCGTTTACTACAAGAACCTGCACCTGATGACGAAGTGCTTCGTCGGTGGAACGCTGGTCGTGCACGTCGACGGCGTCGAGGAATGCGCGGCGGGCGCCGAGGTCGTGCTGCGGCAGGATGGCCGGGAGAGTGGTAGGGCGACGACCGACACCTTCGGTGAGTTCAAGATCGACAGGCTTGAGCCGAACAGCCGCGGCTACCAGCTGGAAGCGACGTCCCCTCTCGGGCATTTCTCGACCCAATTCGATCTGGGCGACGAGAGCCGCTATTTGGGTGTGATGACGCTCGCCCCGACCTAGCGTTGTCCGCTTGTGGCGACGGCGACCCTCGTGCCAAGGCCTGGTGCCGATGGGCAGGCTGGCGCTTTGTGTGCAACTAGGAGATCCTTGACCCATGTCAGCGAATCCAACCTATCTGGCTCCCGGCGAAGGCGAGACCGTCTTTGCCGTCAGTTCCGTGCCGATCAAGTTCGGTCCCGGCGCACTGCGCGAACTCGGCGCCGAAGCACAGTCACTCGGCATGAAGCGCGTCGCGCTGTTTGCCGATCCTCACGTGCTGGCCAGTGAACCGGGAGAAACGGCGCTCGCCTCCCTGCGCGGAGCGGGCCTCGATGTCGCGGTCTACGACGGCAGTCGCTGCGAGCCGAACAGCGACTCGTTCGAGGCCGCTGCGACGTTTGCCCGCGACGGCGCCTTCGATGGCTTTGTGTCGCTGGGCGGCGGCTCGGTGATGGACACGGCCAAGGCGGCAAACCTGCTGTCGACCTACCCAGACGAACTGATTGCCTATATCAACGCGCCCATCGGCAAGGCGAAGCCAATTCCGGGGAAACTCAAGCCGCACATCGCCTGCCCGACTACCTGCGGTACCGGCAGCGAGACGACCGGCGTCACGATCGTCGACCTGAAATCTGCCGGGCTGAAGACCGGTATCGCCTCGCCGCTGCTCAAGCCGTCGCTGGCAATCATCGACCCGACCACCACCGAGACCTTGCCCGGCGGCGTGATCGCCGCGACCGGCTTCGACGTGCTCACGCACGCCTGCGAGTCGTACACGGCACGGCCCTACACCAGCCGCCCGCGGCCCGTGCATCCGAGCCAGCGGCCGCCGTACCAGGGTGCGACGCCATACAACGATATCGGCGCCATCGCTGCGATTCGCCTCGGCGGTAGGTACCTGGCCCGCGCCGTGCGCGATCGCAGATGACAAAGAGGCACGCCACCAGCTGATGTTCGCCTCAACGCTGGCCGGGCTCGCCTTCGGCAGCGCCGGCGTGCACATCCCGCATGCGATGGCGTATTCGATCGCGACGCTGAAGCACGAGTTCACCGCCAAGGGCTACGAGGAGCGCGAGCCGATGGTGCCGCACGGCATCTCGGTAGTGATCAACGCGCCAGCGGCATTCCGCTTCACCGCCGCAGCCAACCCTGCGCGCCACCTGGAGGCCGCTGCGGCACTCGGGGCCGATGTCGCCGGTGCGTCACCGGAAGACGCGGGCGAGATCCTCGCCCAGGCCTTCATTTCACTGATGCGCGAGACCGGCCTGCCGAACGGGATCACCGAGCTCGGCTATGGTGAAGCCGATGTTTCTGCCCTGGCGGAGGGGGCCTACGCCCAACAGCGGCTGCTGGTCCTGGCGCCTCGCAGTGTGTCGAAGGTGGACCTGGAAGGCTTGTACCGCAACGCGCTGCGCTACTGGTAAGGTCGGGTCGCACTTGCCCATCCAGACTTAACGCCTCGTTCACGACCGAGCATGACGCTAGATCAACTCCTACTGGGCCTGGTCGTTGCGTACTTCGCATGGCGAATCCTTTCGGCGTTTCACGCGAGACGTCGCGTCCCCGAACTTCGGCGTCAAGGAGCGCAGGTCGTGGACGTACGCAGTCCCGGCGAATTCGCCGGTGGGCATGCCGAAGGCAGCGTAAACATCCCGCTGCAGGAACTCGAGCAGCGCATCAAGGAGCTGGATCCCAGCCGCTGGGTCATCGTCTGCTGTGCATCCGGCACCCGCAGCGCAATGGCGCGCCGCAGGCTGCGAGCCCGCGGTTTCGAACGCGTACTCAATGCCGGCTCCTGGCGCAACGTCCGCTGATGTCGGATTCGCACCAGACCCTACTCTCCTGACCAACGCCCGTTGGCCCGCGATAGTGGCTGCTGGGCGAGTTGCGCTGTATTGCAACTCATCATCTCTTCCGATTCGATTGAACAAGTCAAAAAAGTCATGTCACGCATCTGTGTCCGATTTGCAGCGCGCTCTTGGCGCAAGACTCTTGCTTCAGGCCGCTACTATTCACTGCGCCGCGCTCCAAGGTGATGTCCGATATGGGTCGTCAGCCCACCCTCTGATGCGCCGCAAGATCGTGTCTGCTTTGGATCGAGGCTGTGTGATAACTCAGATTCGGGCCAACCGGGGAGTTGGCCACACGGCCGCGCAGTGATCGATCCGACAGCGAGACCGATCCCGATCAGGCGCGCGGCGCCTCGATCGAGGGTCCTGTTCCCGTGATCTTCATGATGGGCCGGAAGGAGGGCAGAGATGCGCGCAATGCTCGTTTTGTGTGCGATTTCCTGCGTAGCGTGGTTCTCGGTCGCAGGAGCTGCCGAAACCCTGATTTCGGGTCGTTATGCAGGGACCGTGATTGATCATTTTCAGCTCGATGACTCGGGCAATTTCAATCCCGTCATCCTCGGTGAGGTCGAGATGAAAGGTGCGTTCGGGTCATCGCGGATGTCGATTCTGTCGCAATACGCACCGGATTTCGGCCTGACCGTCTGTAATGTGGGAGAGATCCCTCTGGATATGATCTACGCCCGCTCCGTAACCACCTTCAAGGACTTGAGCCAGTTTTTCGTTGTCTTTGATACCGGGTGGATCTGCGCCACGCCTGGTCCCGCAGGCGCAGCCAGCTACTATGGCCGGGTAACCGGTCACGTCGTTGGTGGGAGCGGACGCTTTCAAGGCGCCAGTGGCAACGTCGAGTCGGATTTCGGCGGCAATGATCTGGCAGGGCCGTTTGTCATGGATTGCCACGGCTGCGATCCAGAGGTTCCGTTTCCCGCGTTCGGATCATTCTCTGGTTCGATGAAGGGCAGGCTGACACTGCCGAAGTGAGCTGTGAATGCAGGGGATGAACCGAGCATGCCAATAGCCTCAGTTCATCTCCCTCACCCGCCGACGCGCCACCTGGATAGCGTTGCTGTCGCATTCGTTCACGGAACTTCAACAATTCGCTCTGGCCAGGCAGGCTACGACAGTCCGGCATCTGGGGCTATCGTAGCCTGCGCGACCGAGATCGCATCAGTCCTGGCGACGCATTAGCTGTGGCGCCATGCAACGCTCGAGATGCCCTCACGTGGGCTGAATGTTGCTATTCAGTCGGAACAGATTGCCAGGGTCGTACTGCCCCTTGATCTTCGAAAGCCTGCCGTACGCGGGGCCATAATTCCCGGTGGCGGCACTGCGATCGAAATCGATGTTGTCGTAGTAGCCACCCATCATCGGCTCAAGCGCCTGATGGTAGCCCCGCACGGCCGAAGCCATATCCGAGTCTGCTGCTGGATCTGTCCAGCCGGCAACAATCACAAGCAAGATCTCCGCGTTGCGGTGCGGGAACGCGGTTTCAAGCTCTCCGACACGCTTTACGGCCGCACCCGCCACGTGATTAGTGAGGAAGACTCGCGGGTCGTAACCCTCAATGATCTGGTCGACGAGTTCCTGCGACCATTCCTTGACCGTCCCGTTCTTGGCATAGGATCGCACGCCGTGAGCCATGATGCCGTCCAGCGAGGTCTGCATGACCATGTGGTCCTGAACGATGACGCCATCCACGGCGGGCTTGCCAATGCTGCGTAGCGGAGCGAGTTCTTTCTCGCCAGCAGCAGCATCACCGTTGTAGACCACGTCCATGGCCACAACATCGCCAATTTCGGGGTGCCTGAAGAGAACTGGCCCGACGTACATCTCGTCAGAGAGTCCGGCTGACCACTCCGCGTAGAACTCAAGCACCTCTCGGGCCTGGCTGATCGGCCAGACGATATTTCCGGACAGCAGTGACCGGTTGAATGGATGCAGTTGAAACTCAAATTCGGTAGCTACTCCGAAGTTACCGCCCCCGCCGCGAATTGCCCAGAACAGGTCTGGCTCTTCGTCGACGCTGACCCGTCTCACGCGACCGTCTGCGGTAACGAGCGTCGCCGACAGAAGGTTGTCGATGGCGAGCCCGTACTTCCGGTTGAGACGTCCGAACCCGCCACCCAGCGTAAAGCCGCCGACTCCGGTGTGAGATACGACGCCGGCCGTTGTCGCCAAGCCGTGCGCGAGCGCCGCCGTATCCAGAGCGTTGAGCAAGGCTCCACCGGCCACCTTGGCGCGGCGGGCACCTGCATCAACCTGGACCTCGTTCATGCGCGACAGATCGATCATCAGCCCACCATCGCAAACCGATTTGCCTGGCCAGCTGTGTCCACCGCCCCGCACGGCCGTCAGCAACCGGCGCTCACCCGCGAAGGTGACTGCGTGGCTCACGTCCTCCTTGGTCAGGCACTGGGCGATCAACGCGGGACGCTTGTCGTGCATGCCATTCCAGATCCGTCGGGCGGGATCGTAGCCCGCATCGGTCGCCAGCAGCACGGGACCGGTAAGGCTTCCTCCCAGCTCGCGTATTGCAGCTTTCTCAAGTTCGATCGCCGCGCCATCCAGCGAAACGGCGGCAATGCTGGTCTTGGCCTCGACGGCCAGAAGTGATGCAGGATACGCAGCAGCAATGCTGGCTGCCGCGGCAGCGCGACAGAAGTTTCTTCTATTCATGAGTTCCCCCTTGGTGATCGTCGCAGGATCGGATCACGAGATCACATTAACGCGAATGACAATCAATACCAAGTCGCCAACGGGATCCGGGCGCCGGATGAACCTGCATCGGAAGGCCACGGGTCGGCCGACGATGCCAGCGACAGCGTGAAATTCAAGGAGTTGGAAGTGGTAGCCAGGGACAGGCAGACCAGATTCTTCACGATCTCGGTTGCCGACCGCATGTCCTCCCCGCAGTCGATGCAGGATGTAATCGACCCCCGCCACACGCCGATAGCCTGCCCGGTCAGGCCTCACACGGCCTGACCGGACCGGCCAGACAGGAGCTACAGCGTCAGTCCCCCCAGGTCGCCACGCGCTCGTACATCTCGACCCCGACCACCTTGCGGGCGGGGCCTACCTTCGCGGCGAACTTGCCGAAGGCGTCACTCGCAAAGAGCTTGTCGAGGTACTCGTTGACGGCCTTGAAGTCAGGCCCGCCGATCAGCACCGCGTGCGTCACAGCCGTGCTGCCGCTGCGAAACGAAGCCAGCCGCAAGACGCCCGGGTTGCCCACTTCACGATTGAGATCGGCGATTCCCTCTCGATAGGTTGCGGGATCGGTAGTGTTGATGAGGTAGGCCACCAGGTAGCCGGCGCTGCGCCGCGCCGCGCCGTGGTCGTCGACTACCATAACCAGCTTGCTGCCCAGGTAGTGCGCTTCTACGTTCGTTTCGAGCAGGTAGCGCGACCAGCCCGGGCTGGCGAGGCGCTTCGCCGTCGAGTCCATGTACTCGGCATAGCTGTCGAAGTCCTGAACGACGAGGTGCGTAGCTTCCATATCGCCGAACTCCCGCGCGTAGAGCGTGAGCTTGGCGCCCTTCATGGCCGGGTCCGCCATCAGAATGTCGATGGCAGCCTTGGCGCGTTGGGTGTCCGGGTAGTTGATGCTGTGCACCGCCTCGAACTTGTCTGCGAGCGACGGCATGGTCACGAGCAGCGTTGCCATAGCTGCCAGGATCGACAGGATTCTTGTACTCATTGCCTTCATTCCCCCTTTATGGCGCTGATGCGCGTATTGGATGTGGCGTGATGCCAGCAGGCTTCCCCTCCAGGAAGGCCCGTGCCGCAGTATAGACACCACGTCCCTGTCGGCGACGTCCGATTCACGGTCGATAGCCGTTGATATGCTGCACCGCGGCACAGTATCGAGTTCGCTTCGGCCTTCGCCAGGATTCCCTGCTACGTTACGCGATTGGGCAAGATCGGCAGTCGTACGAGGAAATTTCGCATGTAGAAACAGCATCGACAGCGTCCCAACGCTCGGCTGCTCCCAGCCGCGATAGGTCACATCCGCCAGCAGTCGGCGGCCCAGGTCAAAGACGTTTGAAACGGCAGCCCGCACATGGGCGGATTCCTGCGCCAATCTGCACCCTGAAGCGGGCGCTCCAAAAAAAAGGCCCCGCTATGAGCGGGGCCAGGAGGGGGAAGTAATGATTTCGGGGATTACTGCAGGAAATCGTCGAGCAGGATCAGCCCAAGCGGCGCACCGCCGCCTTCGGCATCACGTGCGATTGCCGTGTAGACGCCACCGTTCGTTACCGAGATCGTGGCGGGCCCGATGGCGGCGTCCTTGGACCCAGCCGGCGTCACAGTCACGTCATAGCTGGCGCCTGCCAGGGACAGGAAGCCGGTGTTGGCCTTGAACGGTACGTCCGTAAGAGCCGCCGCGACCGTGTTGATGTCGGTGCCCGGTGCGGTGACGTAGATGTCCACGTTCTGCGCAGTCGGCGAGGCATGGATGATGCGTACCTTGGCCGCGGTCGCCACCGGGCGTGGATCGTCGGTGGCAATCAGCGCCTCGAGTGCCGCAAGATTGCCGACAGCGAACACCGAGTAGCGAACGCCAGCCTCCAGGTTCAAGTCGGCGTCGATCGGAATCACGCCCTGGGTCGCGGCGTCAGTGACCTTGACGTTGTAGCTTGCCGGCGGGACGCTGACGAAGGGCGTAAAACCCGGGAAGGTCAGGTCCGGAACCAGCGGGTTGGCAAAATTGTCGTTGACCACGACATCGACCGCCGGGGCGTCGGGAGAAGCATGCACGACGCGAAGGTCTGACGTTGTCGCGACATCGAGTATTTCCGCGGAGCCGCTACCGTCCTGGACGACCAGGCTGATCGGCGCCGGTCCCGTGACGGTGTTCTCGACTGCCGCGAGCAGCAGGTTGCCGCCGTCCGCCAGCGTGATCGTGCCGGTATCGTAAACCACTGTGGAAGCGTCGCCGGCCAGTGTGACCCGCGCCTGGTAGTCCCCCGCCGTGACTTCGACCGGGCCCAGATCCTCGCCAAAAGAGAACGTTCCAACGGCCGCAGAGGTCGTCAGATCTGCGCCGGGCGTGGTGAGGTAGACGTCGACCTGCGGTGCCATCGGCGCCGCGTGTACCAGGCGCAGCCGAACGGAGCCGGCCGGTACCGCCGTGTCAGGCTGGCTCAGAACCAGCGCATCGATGTCAGCGACGTCACCGATGGCCACGATGCTGTACAAGGTGTCCGCCTCGAAGGCCAGGTCCACCGGCCCGATCACGGTTGCCGTGCCATCGGGCACGATGCCGTCGACCTGCACCGCGTACGTTCCTACGTCGAACTCGAGCGCAGCGGTGCCGGCCTTGTAGTCGACGTCGGAAATCGTGCTGCTGCCGATCGAGAGGTTGACGGCCGGCGCATCGGGCGATGCGTGCAACGCCTGTACCTTGAACGTCGCCGCAGGCGGTGGATCGATCCCGCCTTGTGGCTTGCTGTCATTCGAATCGCTGCAGCCCACGAGAGCCAGCAGCACTGCTGCTGGAATGAGATTCTGTGGCTTGATCATGATCGGGCTCCTCTAGCTGCCGAAGTAGTTGTGATCTGGAGCGGCATTCTGCAGAGGACCACCCCTGAAGTGGTCTCAGCCCGGTAACGATTTGTAACGATTTGTAACAGGCTGGCCGGCGGTGGCGACCGCCCGCTGGTGACGCGGTAACATGTGTCCGTGGCCAAAGTCCTGCTCATCGACGACGACAAGCGACACTCGGAACTGCTGCGAACCTACCTGGGTCGATTCGGCATCGACCTGCTGTGCGCCAC
Organism: uncultured Gammaproteobacteria bacterium; assembly: GCA_963715485.1. GTDB lineage: Bacteria > Pseudomonadota > Gammaproteobacteria > Steroidobacterales > Steroidobacteraceae > SG8-30. The sequence continues at coordinate 1,071,527 of OY970244.1, read as the reverse complement.
GGACGCCGACAGCGGGCTCGCCCGCCTGGAGTCTGCGGAGCCTGACCTGCTGCTGCTGGACGTGATGCTGCCAGGGCGGGATGGCTTCGAAATCTGCCGCGAGGTCCGCAAGAAGAGCAGCATCCCGATCGTCATGCTGACCGCCAGGGGGGACGTCATCGACAGGGTCTCCGGACTGGAGCTCGGCGCCGACGACTACATCGGCAAGCCGTTCGAGCCCAGGGAGCTGGTCGCTCGGATCCAGTCCATCCTGCGGCGAGTAGAGACCCGCGGTGGGCTGCGCCGCCTGGCCTTCAGTGGCATCGACATCGACATTGACGCCCGCACGGTGCGCGTCGATGACCAGCCGGTCGAACTGACCTCAATGGAATTCGAGCTGCTGAGCCTGCTGGCACGCAATGCCGGCAAGAAGATGTCCCGCGACGAGATCCAGGCGGGAGTGCGCGGGATTGATGCCGCCATCCAGACGCGAGCAGTCGATATTGCCATCAGTCGCCTGCGCCAGAAGATCGGCGACGCCGGCAAGCCCGCCCGTTTCATCCAGACCGTGTGGGGACGCGGCTACGCGTTCGTCGGCCGTCCCGTCGGCGAAGATGTTTAGGAAGCTGTCACGGTCGCTGTCGTTTCGCCTGCTCGCGATCTTCCTCGTGATGGGCGCCCTGTTTGCTTACGGCTCCGTACTGGCCATTCGCTGGGTCTATGCGACCGACCAGCTGCGGGAACTGGTCAGTGGACACCTGTCCCTGCACGTCGAGTACGTTCGTGACGATATCGGCAATCCCCCCCGGATCATCAACGCGCTGGCGATCACCCAGAAGATACCGGTCGACATCCGCATCAGCGGGCCCAGCCTCGACTGGGCGTCCGACCCCGCCTTTCCTGCGCTGGCCGACCTGGATTTCGGCGACAGCGGCGTATTCCGGCCGGAAACCGGTCAGTGGCTCCGCGGCGTCGAGGGTGTCCGGTTCGCCGAATTTGCCGGACATGGCTTCCTGAAGTTCGACCAGGGGCCTTATGCGGTGATAGTCGCCTCGCCGAAAATCGCGGATCAGGTGGTCGAACGTCACCTGACACCTGTCGTCATCGCATTCGGGCTGTTCCTGGTGATGCTGACCTACCTGGCGGTCCGCTGGCTTATCAAGCCGATCGACGCGATCCGCCGCGGCGCTGAGCAGATCGGTCAGGGTCACTTCCAGGGCCGCATCACCGTGGCGCGCAGCGATCAGCTCGGCGACCTGGCTGAGGATATCAACACGATGGCCGACGACGTCCAGCGTATGCTCGACGCCAAGCGCCAGCTGCTGTTGGGCATCAGTCACGAGCTGCGCTCGCCTCTCTCGCGTCTCAAGCTCGCCTTGGCACTGGCTGACGATTCGGCCGACAACCGCGGGCTGCGCGACGACGTCGAAGAAATGGAGAGGATCATCGAAACGCTGCTCGAGGCGGAGCGCCTGAACACACGCCACGCGCCCCTGCAGCTGACTCGGGTCGTAGCCAGACGACTGGTAGACCGGATGATTGACCACTATTTTTCCGGCAGCCGCGAGGTGATCCGCGTCAGCGGCCCGAACGACCTGGCCGTCACCGTCGACCAGGCGCGCTTGACACTCATGCTGAAGAATCTGGTCGCCAATGCACTACGCTACACCCCGCCAGACGGTGGATTGGTCACCATCGACCTTGCCGCGCGGAACGATGCCTGGAGCATCAGCGTTTCCGACCAGGGACCGGGCATCCCGCCAGCGCAAGTCGAGCTGATAGGCGAGCCATTCTACCGCGGTGATCCATCGCGGACGCGTGACACAGGCGGTAGCGGCCTCGGTCTGTACCTGGCAACGCTGGTGGCCAAAGCCCATGGGGGAACGCTCGAACTTGACCGTTCATACACCGGCGGAGCGCGTTTCACCGTCACGCTGCCAGTCAGTCCCGGCGGGTCTGCAGGAGGGACTAACAAGTAGCAATGCCTTTCTCTGGGCTGGTGGCGGTCCTGATACTCCAGCCGGAAATCGCGTTTGCCGCATGGCGTTCCGGCAGTCGTGCCGAGCCGGTCGCTGACCGGGGGAACCGTTTTCCGCAAGTTCGGTCGTCTACCCGGGCAGCACGCGACGGCCGCCCGACCGCGCCAGACAAGCCACGCTATTCAAGAAGCAAGGAGTGCTGGCCAGGGACGACTGAGGCCGGGGACCTTCACGACAGCACTCAATTTGTTGTCCTCCTGGGATCAGGAATGCGCGTCGCGGCTGTGTCATGCATCAGGAACGAGCCGACTTCGTTATGCGCTATCCGGCTGCGCCGGGCGCAGTACGGACCGCAACATCGAGGAGGATAATGCCTGTAAAGGAGCATCATCATGTTGCGTCATCGCGCAGCGCGTTATGTTGTTTCGATATCGCTGGCGGCGTGCATCCTGCTTGTTGCCGCTGGCTGTGGCGGTGGTGGGGGTGACGGGGGTGCCCCGGCTTCTACGCCGTCCATCAGTAATCTGGCGTACTCACCTTCCAGCGCGTTGCAGCTGGAGGGTGATGGCGAGATAACCATTGTTGGAACGTTTGACTTCACTGATCCGGGTGGAGACCTCGCTACGTTGAACCTCAGCTCCCAGGGTGAAACGCTCTCGATCCCCATCGAAGGCGTCGCCGGGCTTAAGTCGGGAACGATTGAGGGCAGCCTGCTCATCGACACGAGCGCGATTGGCTCCTACACCTTCGAAGTTTACGTAACGGACCAAGGAGGCCGACGTTCAAACACTCTGTCCGGCAGGTTCGAGATCAAGGTGAACGACCTTGGCGAGCGTTGGACCGAACAGTCGCTGTCGATGCCATCAGGGTCCACGGTTGCCCTAAAGCGTGTGCGTTGGCTCGCGTCGCAGTACATCGCCGTTGGCGAAGGCATTTTTGTGTCGCCCGACGCGGTGACCTGGAGCGAATATCAGAATGGTGTCCCGGCGATGCTCAACGACGTCACCTGGATGGACGGCCGGTTCGTCATCGTCGGTGAGGGCGGCACTGTGTTGACTTCACCGGACGGGTCGGCTTGGACGCAACAACCGATTCCACCCACAACAAGTCCAGCGCTCAATGGCGTTGCCGCCTCCGGCAACCGCCTGGTTGCTGTTGGCACGCAGTACGTAGTCGCAACGGGCGACACCCTCGCCCTTATCCTGACGTCAAGCGACGGCGTGACTTGGGAGAAGAATCCGCAGACGATTCAGGCAGCGCTTTACAAGGTCACCTGGACCGGAGACAAGTTCATTGCGGTTGGAAGCTTGCTCGGTGCTCCGAACGCTGCGCCCGTGGCCCTTCTCTCGGATGACGGGCTGAACTGGACCGCTCACTCGGCAGCCAATGCCAACCTGAGTGTCTTTTATGACATCGCCTGGAACGGCTCGCAGTTCGTAGCTGTGGGATATCCGGGGATCGCACGATCGGCCGACGGCATTACATGGGAACAGACGGGGTCGGGCTCCGTAGGTGGTGGCGAGGCCATTGCCTGGAGCGGGCAGAGGTTCCTGACCTGTCATATCGTCTACTGCAATTCGTCGACGGACGGCATTCAGTGGCAAACAACGCAGCTGCCGGGTGTTGGACCCTACGTCCGCGGCTTGACCTGGGGCGATACCAAATGGGTGGCGGTTGGTAACAGCTCCCTCGTGCTGACGTCGCCATAGAAGCGGTTACAACTTCCACCCGTCGTAGATCAGCGACCGTCGACACCAGGAACGGGATCGACCCATCTCAGCAACAGTTTCTTCCCAACTGCTTGGGCGGGCACTGAACGTCACCGTATGAGCAGTAAATGCAGCAATCTCCTGGCTTGGGCCGGAGTACGGCCCCGCATCTCGCGCAGTCATAGAAGAATTGGCAGCAATCGGTAGGCATCACATCCTTGGAGCGATAGCCGCACTCCGGACATATCACCGTCGACATCGGCTCGAAACTGGTCTTGCTCACGAATATGCGGGACACAGATGATAGTGACGCCGACATTAGCACGCGGCAACCAACACTGGTCGATGTCCGCTTTCGGCTGCCGATTCAATCGGTCGACGCAACACAGGCTTGGAATTGTGCTCCCGGTGCCGTTTGCTCGAGCGTATGCCCGAACTAGCGAACTAGCAGGTCCAGCTCACGCACGTCGAGGCCGGCTTCACGATAGTGCTTCCGAGACAGATCAAGAAGGGTGAATCCATCCTCGTAGGCGGCAACGCCACCGTTGACCGGCTTGTCCAGATAAATGAGCCCTCCCTCCACTACAAACATGATCAACGCCGGCTCTGGCGAGTCCTTCGTGATAACCAGCGTGTGAGCCTCACCGGCGGGCTCGTAGATGAAAGTTCCCGGCTTCGCGACCCAGTCATGCTCCAGGTACCGCCAATGGCCACAGATCGTATAGCCGCGCACCGTGCCAACGTGGTAGTGCACGCCCAGCGCGGCGCCGGGGAGCCCCTTGAGAACAACGCTAAAACCCCCGGTCGTGACGTTGAAGTGGCACGGTTGGAACCAGACACCCTCTGCGTAAGGCACCCAGCGACGATCGTCCTCCAGGTTGAGGTTGGCAACGAAGTGGCCGCGGCTTCTTTGTTCCGGATCGAGACCATCGGTAAAACTGCTGAAGGTGGTGATAGGCACGTGTTTCTTCCTGTGTGAGCCAACGATTCAAAACCGAGTATCGGTTCGATACCGTGCGGTCGCTGCGTGGTTGCCGACCGAGAATGAAAAGGAATAGCGTCAGATCCTGCCGGTTACGCGGTCCCAAAACTCTGCACGGTGATTGGTGCGGGGGAACGGTTCAGCCGGCGGTGCGACGCCAAGGAAACTGCAGAGCGGATCCCAACCGTCCTTTACCTCGTACACGAGCAACTGTCTGGACGGAACCGTTGCCTTGACTGCTTCGTTGTGAGCGATAAATGCCTTGACCAATTCGTCGTGGTCGAGGCCTGTCGGAAAACCGGTCTTGGCGATGATTCCATCGGCCATGTCGAGCCACGCCTTCTTGTCGGGTGGGGCCTGCTCTCTTCCGCCGACCAGCTTATAGATCGTAGCAGCGAAACTGTCGGCCCACTTCTCTGGGTCACGAAGTGTCAACACAAACTTCGCCGTCGGATAGATCTTTAGCAGTTCGCGGAAGAAGCCGGCAGTAGGCCAGTCGACGGCGCTGTCGAACCCTGCGTAGATTGCCTGCCAGTCCGGCTGTCCATTCAACGCGGCATTCCACAACGGGACCTGCGCCGCCATGCCATTAAGCACTGCTTCCATGTGGTGACATGGACCCAGGCCCAGCTGGTTAATAGCGAGTTTCAGGGAATAGGTGCCGGTGCGCCCGACGCCCGCCCCGATGACGTGCATGGTCATGAAGCCCCCCCCGGAGACCTGCCGAGGGTATAGGCTCTATTTACCCGTGGCAATACTTGGTCGCGCGGAAGAAATACTGCCCTATTCTGTTCTCGCAGAGCAGGGTTCTCGAAGCCGGCCACGCGAACACGAGGTGCTGAGCCGTTTGCCTCGGGTCGACGAGGAACATTTTGCTACGCTGCGTCAACATGTTGGTTTTGGGTCGTTAGCAGCCCTCTCGGCACGACCCCGCCGAGTCAGCCGCCAGGTCTGTTGTCGGCAAGAAGCGGACCGCCACTGCGCAGGTGTGGTCTGCTGCATTGCACACAAGATCTGTCGTTTGCTCGTGCGCGTAATGCAGCGTAAAAGCACTACTTGTCAGCGTCGTACCTGTTGAACTGGTCGGCAGCATACGTCCGCACGGGGGGGGGCATCGCATGACCGGCTATCGAGGCGGATTACCGCAACTTTCTGGACAGATCTTTCTGGCGGATGCCGGTATCGAAACGGATCTGATATTCAACCACGGCATCGACATCCCACATTTCGCTGCGCATTTGTTACTCGAAAATGCTCGAGGGCGAAAGGCTCTGGACGACTATTTCCGCGCCTTCCTGGAACTAGCCCAGGATGTCGGGACAGGGTTCATTCTTGACAGTCAGACTTGGAAGGCGCACCCGCACTGGGCTGCTGAACTTGGTGCAACCACGATGGAACTGCGCGACGCCAACCGGCAGTCCATCGCGTTCATCTCCGGACTCAGGAAACAATTTTCGTCGTCGTGCCAGGCGATAGTGCTCAACGGGATAATCGGCCCTTGTGGCGACGCCTATGCGCCGGGTAGCACGCTTTCGGTTGAAGATGCGGAGGCTTATCACAGCACTCAGATTGGCTGGCTCGCCGACACAGAAGCGGACATGGTTACGGCGACTACTTTCACCCAAGCCAATGAAGCCATTGGCTTCGTGCGCGCCGCGCAAAAGGTCGGGCTACCGGCCGTGGTGTCCTTTACCGTCGAGACCGACAGTCGATTGCCCGGTGGCCAGTCGCTCGACGACGCCATTCTTGCCGTGGACGCAGCTACGCAATCGGGCGCAGCCTATTTCATGGTCAACTGCGCGCATCCCGATCATTTTTTCCACACGCTCGAGGGCTCGGCTGCTGCGAGGCGCATTCGTGGGATTCGTTGCAATGCTTCACGAAGGAGCCATGCGGAGCTGGACCAATCGACCCAATTGGATGACGGCGATCCGGTTGAATTGGGAAGCCAGTACAAGACCCTAATCCAGACGATGCCATGGCTCAATGTGTTTGGCGGCTGCTGCGGATCAGATTTGCGCCACGTAACGGAAATCGCACGGGCGTTGACTGCGTAGGCAATTGACGTACGAAGACTTTGGCGGCGCATACGCGACATCAATATGTTCGTGCTACATGTAGGCTAGAAGCTTAGGCGATTGGTTTGCCAGCTCTGCGCCAGCAGGTCAACGAACAACATACAGATTCCCAGAACAAGGGAGTGCGCGGAGAAACAAGAGGGTCAAGAGCCCAGGGACTCTTGCACCCAACCGCAGCCGAGCCCATTTGCGAATCGGCAACCGACGCTCCAGACCCAGCTGGTAGTGTCCGCTTTCGGCCGCGGACAGCGGATGGAAAGGGAAACTCCGGCACGGGGCCGGGGTTGAAGCAGGCAGATGGCGTTGGCTCACGTGATTGTGCGGCCTGCGCCCGCGGGAGGCGAATCCCGAACGCGGCCGTGGGCCCGTTGCACTGAATGCGTCATGGAACGCGACACTACCCTGCGGAAAGTGGCCGTCGAACGACAGGGCGAAGAATACCTCTGCTGGGACCCCCGGATGGACGAGTCCGGGAATGTTCTGGAATCCGACTCTTTGGTAGTACTGCGGATGCCCGACCAGGCAGCAACCCTTTGGCACCCGGGCCCTTCAGTCGTGGCAGTCGTTCCCGGATCAGGGCGGTGCCGTGTGTTTGCGACAGGGGTTGCTGGCCGCATTCTACTGCTGCGGTCGGCTCGATCCTGACGATCGATCTCGCCTAGAGCCAATACACGAACAGGAGAATACTGGTCCAGAACGGTACGGAGAATACGGTTACCCAGATGACGCTTCGCGAAGCCCGCAGCACGTCATGGTCGTCAGGGTCACCCGGCTCGGTCCCTATAGCTGCGCCGTAGACGCCAGCGTAGCCGCTGAATGTCACGGGCACGTACTCGGTCTCACCGAAAAGAACGCTCGCCACGGGCGAGCCGCCAGGATCTGGCACGTGACGAACCTCTTGCGGGGACACAAGTAGCTGATGTACTTGTGCCGGAGTAAGAAAGTCGGAAGGGCACGTCGTAGAGAAGCTGGTTCCAGCCGAACCAACCCTGCTGTCAGCGCCGGGCCATTCGCCTGAACCTTCCGAAGTATCAGGTTGTCCGACGCTCTGCCGATGCGCGGTCGTCGCCTTCATGGCCAAAATCTCGCGTCATTTCGAAGACCGAGATGTGATCGCGCTCCCGGAAGTGTTCCTGCGATACGCGAAGTGCTTGCAAGTAGCGGTGAAGCTGACATGGAGTGAGTCCACATTGATCGCGCCGTGACAAGCGGCAAATCGTCCGGCCGCCGCGCCAGGATTTCACTGATGAGCGAATGTCCGCGCGTAGCCCACAGCGGGCCCGTGCCTCGTCGTGACTGCCGCCCTGCACTGGTCGACCGGGACCGTCCCGGAGCGGTCGCCAGAGGATCAGGTTGACTAGTCCAGGTACGGCTTGGCGCGCGCCACCCGCACCGTGACGGTGGCCAGTGCGCCGCCTTCGACAAGCCTGTAGGCCTGGAAGCCCTTGGGGGCGGCCTGCACGCCGCCTTCGCTGCTGGCGGTCCCCGCCGCCAGCTCGGCGCCTGCATCGTAGTGCCACGCGCCGGCGGCCGCCCGGTCCAGGAGCTTGCCGTCGTCGAAAACGATGATGACCTTGAATTTCTCCGCGCCCAGCCCGCCGCCGATTTCGAAGCGTGAAATCTTCAGATAGGAGCGGGTGTCCGTGCGCCTGTCGACGACCACGCCCAGGCCGCTGCCGGCACCGACCACAGGTATCTTGGTGACCTTCATGTCGAGCACGACATAGCCAAGCGACCGCTCGAGAACCTCTGCGGACTGCGGCTTCGTTGCGAGCAAGGTCTCGATGGTCGTGTCGGCCATCGCATCCAGCTCGGCCCGCTTCGCTTCGCGTTCCTCGACCGAGAGCGCTGCACAGCCTGGCAGCGCGGTGGAAGCAAGAGCCAGCAGCAAGCCCGCAGCAGCGATCGAAGCCCAGTTCTCTTTCATTGTCGGCTCCTCATCCGGCTGAAGTCTAGTCTCCGGTGATGTGCGGGGGCTGCTTCCACGGCAAGTATTCCAGCTCGTCGAGCGCATATCGCTCGTCGCCGAGGATCAACACCACCCGCAGGCCGTCGGTGTAATAGGGATCCTCGGTATAGTTGTAGCGGGGCGCTTCGCGCACCGACTGGCCGACGCCTCCGACGTAGCCGATCGAGCGCAGGGACTGCGAGCCCATCAAATCGAGGGTGATGTAGAACCTGGCCTCGTCGACCATCGGGTCGATCTTGTGGGTGACGAACGTCTTGCGTGAGAACTTTACGCCGATGTCGCGACTGATCTGGCCCACCCAGACGTAGTTGTCCTCGACCATGACCGGCGTCAGCCAGAGCCGCAGGTGATTTCGCTCGTCCACGTTGCGACGGGTCTTCTGCAACGCGATGTCCTGCGGCCGGTCGAACAGGTAGAGCGGCGATATAGGGGAGTTGCGATACTTCGACCCGAAAAGCGACGACTTGATCGTGCGCCAGGTCGTATCGCCGCGCATCGTTTCCGTCAGGTCCCAGCCGCGCGAGACGAGGGCAGACAGCGCCCGCTGCGGATCTCCAACGATCACCAGGTTCAGGGGATCACCCGGGGTCTTCCGGTCACCGCCGACTACGCAGCATGGCAGTTCCTCAAGGTAGTCTCGCAGCTCATCGAGGGTCAGTCTCCGGACTTCCCGTTCCGGGTAGAGCTGCTGGAAGTCCACCCTCATGAAGTCCGCCTCGAAGCCGGGGACGATCTGGGCGTAATCGAACGAGCGGAAGTACGACTTTCCGAACAACTCGACTGCGAATGACTTGGCTCCCGGATCGAGGTTGGTGTAGACGTAGCCGGACACCTGGCTCTTCGGGGAAATGAACACCGGGACGTGCATGTCCAGCAGTCGGTCGGACTTTGCCGCCAGGCTCTCGGACCCATAGGACTTGAATTGCCAGGCCACCTCGGAAGGTGCGAAGTAATCCGGATCGACGCCCAGCAGCATCAGGTACAGCTGCTGATCCTCCTGGTTATCGATCTCCAGCCAGACCGGCTGTACCCCCTTGCTGGCGAGCGGCATCGAGAAGGTCTGTTCGGACTCGAGCGGACTCAGCACGACGGCCGACACTCGCACACGCCCCTCCGCCTGGGTCTCCGCCCGCGCGCGATAGTCGAGCGACACGGCTTGCGTCGGGGTGCCGGTGCACCCGACCAGCGCCAGGGCCAGCAGCAGCCCCATGGCCGAGGCCAACATCGAGCTGACGATGGGCGCGCTCGTCCTGATATTGACCAGCGTCCCTGTACTTCCCATGGGCCGACCCTTGTTGCCGCGCTACCGAAAGGCGATGAGCCGCGCTCGACGGCTTGTCCGCAAGATATTCCACCATTGAGGCGGCGGCTGCTACCGGGTTTCCCGCCACATTCCCGGAGTCGACGCCGCGGGGCCAGGAAGCAGGCGACCACCAGAGCGCAGCGCGCAAGAGGCGAGAACCGAATTTCCGTCACATTCGGCTTCGGGCATCATGTCGCAAGGGGGTGCCATCGACGGACGACAATGCATTGACCAGGCCCGCGCATCTGCTGCTTACGCTCCTGCTGACCGCGATTATTTCGGGCTGTGCCGCCCAACGTTTCCAGCAAGCGCCTCGTCCAGAGCCGGAATTCGCCCTGCCGACCCAACCCGCCGACTACCTTGCGCCGATCGAGTCGGCGTTTGCGGCGCAGCATGGTGCCGGGTTCTCGGGTTTCGAACTGCTCGATACCAATGAGGACGGCCTGCGCTGGCGGCTTGCGCTGCTTGACTCGGCCCGGCGCTCGATTGACGCCCAGTACTACCTCTGGTACGGCGACGCCACGGGCCTGCTGCTCATGGAGCACCTGCTCGCCGCCGCGGACCGCGGCGTGCGGGTGCGCCTGTTGGTGGACGACCTCAACCTGATGCTGCGGGATGCGGGCACCGTAGGCTTGCGCGACCAGGCGGCGGCGCTGCTTGACTCACACCCCAATATCGAGCTCCGCGTGTTCAATCCGTGGTCAAAGCGCGGCCTCGCCAGTCGCGCCGGCGAAATGCTTACCGACATGCGCCGGCTCAACCAGCGCATGCACCACAAGATGCTGGTCGTGGACAACCGTGCAGCAATCCTTGGCGGCCGCAACATCGGTGACGAGTACCTGGGCCTGAACGAGGACTTCAACTTCCACGACCTCGACGTCCTCGGTATCGGTCCGGTCGCGCGCCAGGCATCCGGCGTGTTCGACACCTTCTGGAACAGCGAATGGGTACTGCCCGCCTCGGCCCTGGACATCGACGCGACCCCGGGGGCCGCGGCTCGCGCCCGCTCGGAACTCCAGGCAGGGCTGCGCATGATGAAGTCACTGGAGCGCTTTCCGGTCGAGCCGCAGGACTGGACGCGGGAGTTCGGGGTTCTGAGGGAGCGTCTGCATGCCGGGACCAGCGAGATCCTGACCGACGTTCCGCGGGCAGGCGAGATTGCCCAGGACATGATCGCTGCCGTGCGCGAACTGATGGCCTCGGCGCAACGGGAGCTGCTCATCATCAACGCCTATATCATTCCCTACGACACCGGAATCAAGATTCTGCGCGAGCTTACCGACGGCGGCGTCCAGGTCCGGATACTCACCAACTCCCTGGCATCGCATGACGTACCTGCCGTCAACAGCCACTACAAGCAGCGACGCGGGGATCTCCTGTCAGCCGGCGTCGAACTGCATGAAATGCGCCACGATGCAGCCATACAGGCTGAGGTAGCCGACACGCCGCCGGTGAGCGCCAGGTTCATGGGGCTGCATTCGAAGGCGATGGTCGTCGATCGCCGGCGCTCCTATATCGGCTCGATGAACTTCGACCCCCGATCCGCGGTCATCAACACCGAAATGGGGGCAGTCATCGACAGCCCCGAGCTGGGGGAGGAGCTCGCCCGGCTCATAGAGCGCGACATGAGGCCCGAAAACAGCTGGCAGGTGCAGCTGACCGAAGCCGGCAAGCTCCAGTGGGTCTCAAGTGACGCCATCGTGACCCGTCAACCGGCCAGGAACTGCTGGCAGCGCGTCGAGGATGTCTTTTTCATGATGTTCCCGGCGTACCTATACTGAGCAATGCCGGCAATATGCCGTCGTCGCACCGGACGCGCCGATCCGGGAGCCCTGGCCGGGGATGTAGCATCGGGGCTGGATGGCCGCGTTACAATCGGTCGAGCCAAACCGCGGGAACCCGCAGCGAAAAACATGCCGTCGTCGGCGGCATCGGCGCGGCGGGTCTTCTGAGGTCCCCTGATACCTGGCCATGCTCGAGATAGCCTCTTGACGGAACGGAGCATTCAACATGGGCTTTTCAACTCAGACTACTGTCGGCGACCTGCTCGATAACGAAACAACCAAGGCCGTACTTGAACAGGTGTTGCCCGGCATTGCCGGTCACCCACAGATCGGTATGGCGCGAGGGATGTCGCTGGCCATGGCGGCCCAGTTCTCCGGCGGACTGATCAGCCAGGACGCGCTCGACAAGATCGACGCGGCGCTCAAGGCCCTGGGCTGAAGCGACGCCCGCTCCGGCTGAGTCATCTGAGGCCAGGTGACTGGCCGCTGCCTGTTCAGGCATGCAGAGAGATCCGCCGCGGCACCGCGAGTCTAGGTGTTGCATCGATCATATGAATCCGCAATCGTTAGCAGCCTTCACGCAAGCACCCCACCGACTCCACCGCTAGGTCTGTTAACGGCCAGCAACGGACGTTTCCTAACGTTCGACATGAGCGGCGACCGGAGGCACACGAAGTGTGCCGTAGGATGTCCGCTCGATGGAGGAGTTAGGCAACACGCGATTAAGGCAAAGGAGAGATGATGATGTTTCAAAGGGAGAGAGCATGGGCCATTACGTTGCCGAAGGTATCGGCTGGCCCAGAGCTGTTGGCTTGATCAAATAGTTCGTACCACCCCGAGTCGCGGACTATTGCCTCGAAAGACTTGATGGCCTCTTTGCTCGGGAACTTGAAGACAGTGAAGTAGGTCTTTTCGGCTCTCCTGTCTACATCGGGCTCGTTTACCCAAGCGCCAAGCAATTCGGCCCCGAGTGGTCCGAGACCCGCTGCGGCTTGGGCGACCTTCTCCATAAACTGCTTGCGCTCCGGAAGTGAGAGCGCCAGCCAGCTGGGCTTCGCATTCCACATCTCGACATAAAGGTACACGGCAATGCCTCCAGTGAACGGGCTAATCTGATGGGGACAGTGGGCGCTTGTGGGGCCTAACGTATTTATTGAGAGAGAATTTCAATTTAACCGGAGCCGCGCTTCTAGTTATCCAACCTTGGCAGGTCGCTTACCATCTACCACGGTTAGTGTCCGACCTGCCGGTTGGCAGCTATTTAGTCTAGCACTCGGTGGGCGGCTGGAAATGCCCACTAGCAGCCGCTCGCTGCTTAGCGAATGCTAGCACCCCGATGTCCGCGTTGGGTCGGTACCTGCCGCTCAGCCCTCGACCTGATCCAGAAGCCTGCACGCAGCAGGTAACGGCCATGACCTGCCGTCCACCACGTGCCCAGCGACCGGCAGCTTCATGCGCACTGCAAACCTAGACCACAACCTGCACTTTTCAAGGTTCGACCCGAAGCGCTGTCTGAAACAGCTTCTGCCCCGGATGGCGGGTCGCGCCTACCCAGTAATGGATGAGGAAACACGAAAGCAGAGTAAAGGGCAGGATCAACAGGCTGCCTTCGGCCCCGAATTGACCACCGCTCAGCCAATCGGGCCCGGTCGGCGATTGCGAAATGAGGCTAGGAGATACCTGTCCGCTGGCCGCAAATCCAAAAACGGATGCCTGAAAGAAATTCCAACCGAGATGTATGCCGATGGGTAACCACAACCGTCCGCTCTTGAGGTATGCATAGATGAGTTGGGGCGTAGTCAGCGCAATGAGCAGCGCGGAAAGCAGTGTCGCATTTGGATTGAAAATGTGACCGAGGCTGAACACAAGGGACGAGAACACAATACTCCACTTGAAGCCAATGCCATCCATCAGGTTCTGCAGCAAGTAACCCCGAAATACAAGCTCTTCCCACCAGGCGACAATTGCCAATTTGAACAAGATCGCGATCACGACGGGAAAAATCAGCACTTGGAGGTTTGCGCCGGGAGCGGGATCGTCCTGCCACCAAGTGAAGCCATGAAACTCGATCAGGTTGGCGCCCAACATGACGCAATAGATGCCGGCCATCACCAAGGCGCTGTTCAAGATACCGGACAGCAGATCCAGAACGGCGAACTTGTCCCATCCGAGGCCAAGCGACGTCAGTGTCTTTTTATCGAGGAACCTTCGCGCGATGAACACGGCTGCTGTAGCTGATATTCCAAGAAGGAAGAACTGCAGGTCGGAGCCGCGCCTTAGGCCACCCAGGATCGTCCTGACCGTGACCATCAAGACTGCGGTAATCGTGATGAAGATCAGGAAAAAGATCAGGATCCGCCAGCCAGCACGCAAGCGTCGCGAGTCCGGGTTAATGAAATACTCTTTCATGTCACGTCTCTGGTTTGGCTGAAGGCCGCGATCTTATAGTAAACGGGCGCTCACAAATTCTTGTCGTCTTCGATCGAGCGTGGTTGGCTGGAGACATCCCGACCCGCCGCTCGGCGCTACAGTGGAACGGCATGCGCTGGATGCAAGCCCGGGTCGTGTAATGTCCGCTTCGGGTCGGTAGCTGCCCTCTCGGCACGACCCGGCCGGCTCAGCGACCACGGCTGTTAACGGCCAGGATCAGACATTCCCGGAAGAAGAAACCCCAGCGCAGAGCCGGGGTTTCTAAGCTACCACCCCACCCTCGATGAGGCTGAGACAACCATCGAACGCTACTTGCAGGTAATGTCCTCAAAAACACGATCCACAATCAAGTCACCGTTTCCATTGACTGCGACGTGTGCAGTTACCTTTTGGTAGAAGTCGTTTCCTGGCCCTGGGCCGACGATATGAAATCGAAAGACAAAGGTGCCTTGCAACTGCCCCTCATCCATCTGGCCTGACTCCGAATACCCGTACTGACCCGTAGCAACGTACTTGTCGCCGGTGATCTGACCGATCCCAAAGTACTTTTGAGGGTTCGACTTTAGTGTGGCCGTGTAGTGAGTTCCCTGCAGAACTAACGTCGTCATGAAGTGTGCGTACCCTTGGAAATCAACATACTCGCCGGCGCCTCCATTGGCGCACGGGATGTATTCAGTCTGTGCGGCCGCCTCAATTGAAACATCGTGCAAGACTTGAGCGGGCTCAGCCACCGCAGGAGTTCCCAACAAAGAAAGGCCAAAGGCTGCAACTGCGGACAGGCACATAAGTGACTTCTTCATAGTATTCCCCAAGCATTGTTGTTCGGACGTTGTTAGTCCGGCGACCATCGGTGTCCTTCGTGGTCTTTTCGCGGAGGGCGACCGGCAATCCGCCGGATGTGCGTGAATAGAAGAAGCTTGGAAAGCACTTACGTCAATAAGCACAAGTGGAAGGGGAAATTGCCCAAAAAACCTGGCGATCAACTGCTTCGAACACGCCTACGCGGGCTGTTTGGCATGTTCAATGCTCGTTTTTATTTTGAGTATTAATCTAGTTCTAATCGATTACGAATGTCCGCTTCGGGTCGACAGCCGAAGTTCGTGAACGTCTGCTTCTGTCGAAAGCAGTCGCTACCTGCGATAGCTACGGTTTCTCGATCGGACTCGACTTCCCCCGCTCCGACCGACGGCGGCGTACACTGGATTGCGGCGCCGCGTCCGCTTCAACCCGGGAGACGATATCGTGCACGCACCGAGGGCCGCATCGTTCGTGGCTGCCGTCGCCGTGCTCACGATTTCAACCGCCATGGCCATCGAGGAACCAGGTTTTCAGGTGCTCGAGAAGGACGGCAGCTTCGAGCTGCGCGAATACGCACCCTATGTCGTCGCCCAGACTCGGGTCGAAGCCAACTTCGAGGACGCCGGCAGCGTCGCCTTCCAACGCCTGTTCCGCTACATTAGCGGCAAGAACGTCGCGCAGCAGAAGATCGCCATGACCGCACCCGTGACCCAATCGCGCGGCGAGAAGATCGCGATGACAGCACCGGTATCGCAGGTCGCCGACGGTCGCGCTTTTCTGGTCGCCTTCACGCTTCCGTCCACCTACACGCTCGCAACAGCGCCAAAGCCGCTGGACCCCACCATCCAGCTTCGCGAGGTGCCAGCCCAGGTCATTGCCTGCTGGCGCTATTCGGGGCGCTGGACAGTCGCCAACTATCGACAAAACGAAACGCTGCTTCGCGCACGGATCAAGGCTCGCGGCCTGGTCGCGCGCGGCGATGCGACCCTCGCCCGCTACAATTCTCCATTCACACCCTGGTTCCTGCGCCGCAACGAAGTGCTGATCCCGGTTGCACAGCTCGCCAGACGCTGACGCCGCCATCGGGAACCGCGGGACCGCCACAGGCCACCGCTGCCGGACTCACGGATCGAGGACGACTCGGCCGAGCCATCGAGCCGCTGACTCCGCAACTGAACTCAGACGTCGATGGCGGCGGCCGCCCCGGCCCGCTTGCGCAGCTCGAATTTCTGGATCTTGCCAGTGCTGGTCTTGGGCAGCTCGCCGAAGATGACCGCACGCGGCACCTTGAAGCCAGCCAGGTGCGCCTTGCAGTGGCTGATGATCTCCTCCGCCGTGGTCTCGGCATCAGTCTTGAGTTCGATGAAGGCAACAGGCGTCTCGCCCCATTTCGGGTCTGGACGGGCGACCACTGCGGCGGCCAATACGTCGGGGTGACGGTAGAGCACGTCCTCCACCTCGATGGAGGCGATGTTCTCGCCGCCCGAGATGATGATGTCCTTGCTGCGGTCCTTGATCCGGATGTAGCCGTCGGAGTACTGCACCGCCAGGTCGCCGGTGTGGAACCAGCCGCCGGCAAACGCCTCCTGGGTTGCCCTGGGATTCTTCAGGTAGCCCTTCATGGTGATGTTGCCGCGATACATGATCTCGCCCATGGTCTCGCCGTCCCAGGGCACCGGACGCAGGGTCTCGCTGTCGAGCACGCGGACTTCCCGCTGCAGGTGGTAACGCACGCCCTGGCGCGCGTTCAGGCGGGCCCGTTCACCGATGTCGAGCGCCTTCCAGTCTTCCTGCTTGGCGCAGACGGTGGCCGGTCCGTAGACCTCGGTCAGGCCATAGACATGGGTCAGGTCAAATCCCATCTTCTCCATGCCCTCGATCATCGAAGCCGGCGGCGCGGCGCCCGCCACCATGGCCTTGATTCCGCTGGGCAGCCCGACCTTCATCGCTGCCGGCGCGTTGACCAGCAGGCTATGCACGATGGGTGCGCCACAGTAGTGGGTCACCCCGTGCTCGCGCATCAGGTCGAAGATCAGTTGCGGGTCGACCTTGCGTAGGCAGACGTTGACCCCGGCGCGTGCCGCGACCGTCCACGGGAAGCACCAGCCGTTGCAGTGAAACATCGGCAGGGTCCACAGGTAGACCGCGTGCTTGGGCATGTCCCACTCGAGGATGTTCGAGATGGCGTTGATCGCCGCACCCCGGTGGTGATAGACGACGCCCTTGGGGTTGCCGGTCGTGCCGCTGGTGTAGTTGAGCGAGATCGCATCCCATTCGTCCCCTGGTAGCTCCCAGGCAAAGGCGGGGTCGCCCCCGGCCAGGAAGGCTTCGTAGTCGGTGCCGCCCAGCGCTGCGGAAGACGGTCCATAGAGTGCATCGGTGGTCTCGATCACAAGCAGCGGTGTGCCCAGGGTGCGCAGCGACAGCGCCTGCTTGACCACACCCGCAAATTCCGGATCCACCAGGATTGCCTTCGCCTCACCATGGTCCAGCATGAACGCGATGGCCTCCGGGTCCAGGCGGGTATTGAGGGTGTTGAGCACCGCGCCGGCCATGGGGATGCCGAAATGCGCCTCCGCCATGGGCGGCGTGTTGGGCAGCATGACAGCGACGGTGTCGTTCCTGGCGATGCCGGCGCGCTGCAGCGCGCTGGCGAGCCGACGGCATCGCTGGTAAGTCTGGCCCCAGGTCTGGCGGAACGCCTGCGCGCCTTGCCCGTGCACGATGGCCAGTCGCTCGGGGTAGACCTCGGCCGCGCGCTCGAGGTAGCTCAAGGGACTGAGCGGCGCATGGTTGGCCGGACTGCGGGGCAGATCCGTATCGTAGATCGAATTCATGAGGCGCTCCGTGCTGTATCGGAACGGCACTTTACCCCAAGGCGCAGCGCCCCCATCCTCCGTCAGCCTACGGCCGCCTCATTTTTTCCTAGAGGTATCGCAGATGTCCTTGTCTCGCCATTAAGCAGCCGGGCTACGGAGCGCAGCGGGACTGCCCAATTACCCAGAATTTGGCGCTCGCGCGTCACGCGACCGGTTTGTATCGGTCGGATCCCGTCGGCGCGACTTTGCCGGGCCGTGGTCAGGCGTTGCCCGTGGCCTGGATGGGCTCCGGTGGAGCAGCGGCCCAGGGCTCGGGATTGATCGAACTTCAATCCGAACGAGCCGGTCAGCTTGAACTCGGGTGGATCACCGGCGCACGATGCGAGCGCAAGCGGTGACGCAGGCGCGCAAGCCGTGAGACTTTACGCCCGGAAGAACCATCTTCATCTGCGTGACGGTGAATGGCATCGTGACAATGACTAACGGCATGCGCCGAGCAATACGATCGGTGCGGGCCCAATGCATGGCAAGCGAAGCTGTCGTCGAGGGCAGAGCGCTTCCGTGAAGTCCCGTAAAGCGCGCCCTGTAGAAACTTGGCCAAACCAATGTCTGTTGACGGCTCGCAGCAGACCTTGCTGGCGGTAGCCTACCAACCAGCGTTCGATCCGTGGACAAGCGCCGCCCAGCAACTCACTTCTCTCGTGACCGAGAACTGGAGGTTATGCCGACACAAGCGCTTCATCGATCTGGTCTTGTGTAGGACAATCCACGGATCAACTGATCAAGTTGTTCCTTTGGTACCGACTGAGCAGAAATTCTGAGGCCCCTCCAGGCTGTTGGAGGGTGTTCGTCAATTGTGACACCGCACCGATCCTGCGATGGGCAGGTTACAGATGTCTCTGCATGTTTCTCCGAGTGCAAGGGAACTGGCAGCGGAAAGGCAACAAAGACACCATACTCGCTCATGCGATTAGACGCGACTACCGTGTGTGGTCCAGGCAATACCGGGATCAGCGTGTATCCGGGGGCGTCGAGAAATACAGCGCGGGCCTCTCCATCAACAAAAATAACCCAACGAACCTTGCGATCCTGAGCCAACGTGGCAGAGCGAACGACCACGAATAGTTCACTTGTTTCGCCTGGAATGCTTGCTCTTGCGTGCAAGTCGGGCACATTGGGCTCTGCAGGTATTTCCGCGCAGGCGGCAACACTTGCAACGAGAATGGCAGGTCCGAGTCGAGACGGGGTGGCTTTGAGCTGCATCATTCAGGACGATTTGGAAAATCTACAAAAAAACGCTCATCATCAGCGTGTTGGGTAACACAACACTAGATACGTACAGGCATAGCAGAAAGAGTAGATCCCGTACCCCGTACCCTCAGTCCTGCCGTCGTCCATTGACTGGCTGGGAAACCGCTGCAGCGACAGGGTGATGTCGTGCGCCGGCTAGGTAGGTCGTCCGTTCCTTGCCGAATGATTCGGCCCCGATATTTCGGACCAGTTGGTTAAGCCCCTTCTTCCCGGTTTTCGTACTCCACGGGACTGAGATAATTGAGATAGGTATGGCTTCTGCGTCGATTGTAGAAGCACTCGATGTAGTCGAACACATCGGCCTTCGCCTGCTCCCGAGTGCAGTAGTTTTGGCGACGGACCCGCTCACGCTTCAGTAACGAGAAGAAGCTCTCGACCGGGGCATTGTTGTAGCAGCTGCCGCGGCCACTCATGCTGCACTGGATGCCGTGCCGGGCCAGCAGATCGCGGAAGTCATCACTGGTGTACTGCGGTCCACGATCGGAGTGGTGCAGCAGCGAGTCCTGCGGCTGGCGGTAGCCGAGCGCCATGGTCAGCGCGTCGATCACCAGATGCCGCCCAACCTGGCTGTCCATGGCCCAGCCGACGATACGTCGCGAGTACAAGTCCATGACGATCGCCAGATACAGCCAGCCCTGGCGCGTCGCGATGAAGGTGATATCGGCCGCCCAGCGTTCGTTGGCGCGATTGGCAGTGAAGTCCTGCGCCAGCAGGTTAGGGGCGATCGGATGGCTGGGCGGGTCCCCGGCCAGGCGCCGGAAGCGTCGCTTCGGACAGCCTTTCAGGCCGTCCTGACGCATGAGGCGGGCCACCCGATGCCGGCCACAGGGCTCACCCAGGATGAGCAACGCCTGATGGATCTTGCGGGCGCCGTACACGCCCCGCGTCTCGAGATGGATCCGTCGGATCAGCAGGCTCAACTCACGGTCACGACACCGCCGGACGCTCTCCGCACGCTGCGCCCAGTCGTAGTAGCCACTGCGCGAGACCTGCAGCACCCGGCACATCATCCTGATCGAGTGCTGGCGGCGACGTCGATGGATACAGCCGTATCTCACTTCGACTCCCTGGCAAAGTACCGCGCCGCTGCTCTTAAAAAATCCCGCTCCTCCGTGACCTCCGCCAGCTCCCGTCGCAACCGGGTCAGCTCCTCGTCGCGGCTCTTGCCGTGACCCGGGAAGGCCTGCGCCTCACCGTGCTCCTTGATCGCATCCCGCCAGCGGCGCAGCTGCCGGGTACTGACCCCGAGCTCCTCGCACACCAGCGCATCCGTCATCCCAGGTTCGTCAGCTCTCCGCAAGGCCTGCCGCTTGAACTCCGCACTGAATCGCTTCCGTCTTGCCATGACACACCCCCAGGGCATTATTACGCCCAATCAGGTGGTCCAGAAAATCGGGGTCAGACCACAGAGCAGACTTCTGGACCTGCGTCACTTGGGGCCTAATCACCGTAGGTGTTTCTCCCGGCTGTCTCGTCCTTCCAGGCAGGCATAGGGTGTCGTTGGATCCGAATCAGCCGTTCGGCTGAGTACGCGAGCCGCGACGCATCATGACTCAAGTTCCTGATTTCTTCTGCTTACGCATGAGCTTCTCGCTCTTGGCGGCGCTGCTATTTTCGGCTTCCGCGAACCCAGTCATGGCTGCAGGATACGATGTTCTGGAGATCTCGCCGCCTGATAACTATTTGGCGAGACGTGCCTGGCTAGCCGATCACGGCGTGAGCGTGGACATCAGATACACCGCGTTCTATCAGGGACTTGCGTCCGGAACAGGAGACAAGCACTTCAGTTTTGGTGACAAACTGGACGCCTTCATCAACCTGGACAGCAGCCAGTTTGGCCTGCGGGAAGGCGGCGGATTTCGATTCCACCTCGAGTACAGCAGCGACAATGCCCCGACCAATCTCGGCGGTGCGATCTTTGCGACCAATACTGCCCTGTACTGGCCCACGGACACTCCCAACGAGCTGGTAGCAACGTCGCTGTACTTCACCCAGAAGATGGGCGATCGAAGCAGTATCGCTCTTGGCAAGTTCAATCCCGTTGACCTGTTGGCGGCAGACTCTTTCATCGGCGGCTGGGGTATTGATCGATTCATGAACCTCATCCTTACCGCGCCACCAAGCGGACTGATTCCGGTCGTGTTCATGGGTGCAGTTGCTAGCATCAGATCCGAGCCAGTTTCCTGGACCATCATGGTCTTTGATCCCAACGACCGCACCAACGACTATCTTCCGGGCGATCTGTTCGATGACGGCGTGAATGCTTCCGTGACTGCCGCGCATAACGCCACGCTCGCTGGTCGCAAGACGACCTACGCGATTGGCGGGCTCTACAGCACGGCCGAGGGCGTGGATTACTCCTCTATTGGTGGCATCAAGGGTGCAACCACAAAGTCGGGTTCCTGGAACGTCAACTTTGAGTTCAAGTACAATCTGCAGGAGCAGGAAAATGGCGCCTGGGGGTTCTACTTCAAAGCGGCGATTGCTGACGGTAATCCCAACTACATCCAGCGTTCGCTGATCGTCGGGATTGGCGGAAAAGCGTTGTTTCTTGGTCGGCCTCAGGACAGTTTCGGCGTTGGCGCCTACTACTATGATCTAAGCGACACACTTCAGGACTCGCTGAATCCTGCCTTCAACAACTTCCGGGACGAAGCGGCTGTTGAGGCCTTTTACAGCTGGGCGGTTAATTCTTGGCTGCAGATCGGGGCGGACATTCAGTACATAAATCCGGCCAGGGGTGACTACAAGAATGCCCTCGTCCCATCCCTGAGGCTGCAGTTCAGTTTCTAGTAGTGACTACGAATTTCCGCACGGCCGTGATCCGGGTCGAGCGCCGGACCAACGTTTGGTCTAGAGCTGGAAGAGCCTGGCATTTCTGCGGACGTACGACGTACGGCATGAAACCAGATCAGATGTCGCTTCCTGACCGGTGACCGCCGTCGGCTGGCCGGTCAGACCTGAGGCCGACTTCAGGTCTGCTTGCGACCCGAAACGGACATCGCCCACAAACAAGAACCCCGGCGCGTGTGGAGGCGCGATCTTCAGCTGACCTGGCATCATAAATGCTGCGTTGGGGACGTATTCCGAAGCGACCAGCGCTCGCAGTATCGCAAATGCCACCCCACCGGCCGCTCCTGCATGCCTTGCACCGTTCATGGCACCGGTCGGCCGGCGGTGGTTAAATGGTTGGACCCGCCATTGCGGCGGCGAGAGGTAACGGCATGTCGATACGACCCGCACACCCGAGTTGGCTTGTCTGGATCATGTTGAACTTGCTGGTGCCCAGCGTTGCGTCCGCCGCGGCGAGTATCATTGTCGACGAGGATCTGCGGGCAAACGCCGACGTATACAAGGTCAGCCTGGGCATGCAGAAACCTGGCCGCACCTGGGACTTCAAGTTCGGCGACTACTCCATTGTATCGAGCAAAGCCGGCGGTGCCGTGACCACGACTACTTCCTCGGTCCCGGGTAAGCCCGGCGAACACCGCACTCGGCAGAAGTATTCGTTCGTGCTGAAGGGCGGTGACTCCACCACGGCGAGTGTCAAGGCGGTGCAGAAAGCGGAGGCAGAGGACCTCCAAGAACTCGATCTGGGCGCGGGTTTCGCCATCGATCTCGAGGCCATCGAGGGCGGGGTCGACAGCTTGGTGGCGTCGATCCAGATCGAGGGTGACCAGGGCGAGCCGTGGACACTGCTACTGAACGTCAAGCGCAGTTGGGCTAACACCGTCGAGGAGACCAGCATGTCGCTGCTCAGCAATGGCGCAAGACAGATCGGTGTAGTACCGGTTACTTCCGACTCGCCCGGCGCGAAGAGCAGCTCGCTGCCCGCTCGCGGATACCAGTTCTTCGAAGAAGACCGGCCTATTGCTGCGCTCCAGTACCTGGGTGCCGGCGCACTCGGGTTTAACAAGAACGTCGTTTACCTACGTCGCGATCTTGAGCCGAGGACCAGGTTGATGCTCGCGGCGGTGATGTCGGCCGTCATGCAGGCGAAGATCAACGCGCTGGCTGAGTGAATCGCAGAGAACAGACGCGTACGTATGTCCAGCTGGTGATCGGGGACGCTATCCCCCAGCCCTCAATGTATGCGCACCCCGGGTCCTCTTTGGGTCGCTGGCCGCCCCTTCAGACTAGCCCGGCGAGTCGTCAGCCAAAGGGTCGCTTACCGGCCAGGAATAGACACTGATTACAACAAGAAACCCCGGCGCGGCGCCGGGGTTTGATGCATTGCGGCATCTGTCAGCCCGTTGGGCGATGTCGCGTCACGGCTGCCCTGCGACCTTCGTCGGAACACCTCGATCCACAAGAGCGCCGTCACCGATGCAGCCTTCGTTACCTGGACCCCCGGCAGTAGCCTTCGCCGGTAGTCGTGACACCACACGCCGTCCAGAGTTCGACCTTCAACGACGCGAACCGCAGGCCTCCCTTGACCTCCGCCGGGACGAGGCTCGATGAGGTTGATCCGGTTCCGAGGTTGCCACCCCCCCGTCCCCCCAGCAGTACCCGGCTCCGTCAGTGGTAATCGCACAGGTGACGAGCTGGTGCGCCGTGATCGAAGTGAACTGGTGAGCTCCCGCCACAGGAACCGGGATTGCAGAGTTCGGGGAGTTCCCGACGCCCAGCTGCCCACGCTCATTGTGGCCCCAGCACCACGCCGGCCCATCGGCGCCGATCGCGCACACCGTCGAGCGCAGCCCGCATGCGGCCGAGCCCGCCGTCAGCCGGGTGAGACAACTCGTAGCGAGCGAGCGCCGCCCTCGAGGGGTGAGCCGCCGAAGGCGGCGAACGATCTCTCCGGGCGCGCCAGCTATATGAGGGGCTCTCGCAGGGGGGCATCGCGTTCGATCCCCCCCCTTTCCGTTTGCGTGCGTCCCTTCCAGTCAGTGCCCGGTTGCGTCCTGCCTACTTGCGCCAGACCTGGTAGCGGAAACTGCCGCTGCGCTTGCTGGTCAGGTTGGTGGCCTTGCCCGAACCATCCGCCTTGATCTTGTAGATGTCGAAGTCCTTGATCGGCGCCACCAAGCTACCGGACGAGAACGACAGGTACTGCCCATCCGGCGAGAAACATGGAAACATGTTCGCGGGCGATCCGGTGGTCTTCTTGGTGGTCACGCGGATCTCGGCGCCACCCCAGGCGGGAATCGTAAAGATGTCGTACAGGTAGGAACCGCGCACATCTACGACCCTGATGAACGCGATGCGGTCCCCGATTGGTGAGAAGGCTGGATGATCCTCATTGCTGTCAGGCGTATTGGTGACATTTACGGAGGTTCCCGAGTTCAGGTCGTAGACAAAGATGTCGGCCTGTGAACCGCCCGTACTGCTCGGCGCACGCGCGACGTAGGCGATACGCTGCCCGTCCCCGGACCAGGACATCAAGAACTCGCCGACGGAAGGAATCAGCAGGCGGAGGTTCGTGGCGCGAACCGGCCTGCCGGTCGAGTCATGCTCTACGTCAGCGAGGTAAAGACCGCTTTCGCTTTCGTCAAATTGGTTCAGAGCAGGATCCCATCGGCGCAACCACACGGCTATTTTCTCGCCGTCCGGAGACCAGTGCGGGGTGCTGGAAAACTGAACGTTTTGCTCGTCGCTGATGACAATGCCAAGGGCGCATTCTTCGTCCGTTGCCATCAGTTCACTCATCTGGTTACCGTCAGGGAATTCGATCCCGTTCGCCACCGCCCCCAGAAAATATCTGGGGCTGCCGCCATGCGTCAGATCGAGGCCACAATTCACCTCGGCAAACTGGCCGCCGTTGCTGGCTGACATGACAACGTATCTCCCCCACTGGTTGTGCGCGGCGATGACTTCGCCGACTACCGCAGCCTGAGAGGTACTGGTGACAAACGCCAGCAGGAAAAGTGCTTTCCTGAGATGCAGAAACATGGTGTTGCTCCTGTCGTATGACCGGTCCGGATCGTGGTCCCCCGAGCCGCGCACGGCCCCGTGGCGGCGCATGCCGGGGTTCTGGATCCTGCCTTCAATTGATCCGATAAACATGAAGCGCTCCTTGCAGTTCGTCACTTGGTGACCCTCCGTCACGCGCATTCGACCGTAGCGCCATCGGCGGCTGCGGCTCATGCGGTTGAGCTGGCCTTTCCGCGTCAGTAGCACTCGACCGTGTTGTCGTAGCGCACAAGCCCGACCCCGTCCACGCTCTCCTCACCACCGAACCACACACGGGTCGCCGTCGGAATGTCGTACGCCATCCTGGCGCCAGGATGAATCTCGGCGTCCGTTCCCAAGACCGGCGCGCAGGTTTCGCTTGCCGACTGCGACCAGTTCCCCGACCGGCCATCAGCGGCGAACGTGAAGCGCCAGTTCGTCGGGCTCGGCGTGTCGCTGGTGTCCACGAAGCCACCGGCTAGTACGAGTCCCGTGCCGTCCCACACCATGCTGTGCGAATGCAGGCAGGGCCCGGTCGCTTGGGCGTCGTAGAGGATGGGCGTCCAGTCCGAACCGGTCCAGGCGAACAGATCGCAGTAGACCTTGTCGGCCCGCCACGGCTGTCCGCCGTGCATGACGACACCGACGCCTGGTACGTAGGCCGCCGCGGCGCGATTGCGTTCGGATGGTCTCAGCCTGGGGCTCCTCACGGTCCACTTGAGGGTGGCTGCGTCGAAAGTCAGCGTGTCGTCGAGACCCAATGCGGAACCCCTCCCCCCGAACAGCAGGTAATTGTTTCGTTGGGGGTCGAAGGCGACCGTCGCCATCTGCCGCGGCGACGGGCATGGGTAGCTGCCCCTGCGGCACGTTGACTTGGTCCACGCGTTGGTTGCCTCCCTGTAGACCCAGGTTTCGTCAACCAAACCCACGCCATTCGAGCCTGTAGCCAGCACACAGGCTCCGGCCCCGCACGCCAGTCCGGACCACTGCCTTGGGCCAGGACTGGTTGTCCCATCGGGGGTAACCAGCGTCCACCGGTCGGCGTGCGCGCCATAGAACCAGAAGTACGGCGGTACCGCCTGCCAGTCCGCGCCAGCGCCACCGTACATATAGAGTCGGCTCGCCTCCGTCGTGGTTGCGCTGTTCGAGGTGAAAGAGTGCCAGGCGCGTGCAGCCGGATAGGTGGGCACCGGTAGCGGGTCGTTCGGCTTGGGCTTGGCGGCCACGCGGAACAACGTCGTTCCCTTGCCCTTGCGGCCGCTACTCAGGGTCACCTGGATGTCAAAACTCGCGAGTTCGGCCGTGTCGGCGACGTCGATCGTCGTGACGAGCTCGCTCGAGCTGTTGAACTTCACGTTCCGCACGATGATGCCGCCGGGATTCGTCGTGCCCGACACGAAGAACTGCACCTTGGCGGACTTGTCGAAGCCGCTGCCGCTCACGACCACGTCGAGGGCGATGGTGCCCTGCTCCGCCGACGCCGGCGTGGCCGCCGTGACCTTGATCTGCGGAGGCGCCGCGCCTGCCGGAGCAACTCCCAGCACCGTCAGCGACAGGCAGGCAATGGCGATCTTCTTCCAAGTGTTCATGACCTTCTCCCTGAATACATGCCCCCGGCTCCCATGGCCTGGCTGCCCTGGCCGACGACGACGTACGCTGCCCAGTAGTACGGGTGTCCAAGTGCACCCGAACGGCGGTGCGCGCGCTGGGCATACGCCAACGCGCCCGCGGCACCTGAACCGTCCTGCGACGCGTTCAGGCGCCGGTAAAACTGTTTCATCATCGAAAACGAGGCGCGGTCGTCCACCTGCCACAGCGTGGCCATGACGGACGCGCTGCCCGCCGCGAGGAAGGCGCGGTTGAGCCCGACGAACTCCTCGCCGCGAGGCAGTCGCGTGAAGTAGCCCGTGCCCAGCGCCGTATCGCATGCGCTCAGCGTCACGAGATCCGCGCGCAGCTGAAGGTCAAGGATCTCGTGCACCCGGAGCATGCCGTCGTCGTCGGGGTCGGTTTCGAACTCGAGGCCCGACAGCACGGGATTCGCCTCGTTGAAGTGCCCATGGGTCGCCAGGTGCAGCATCCGGAAGCCGCCCGCGAGTTCCTTGAATCGCCCTTCGGTCGCATCGCCACCGATGAGCGCCTGTGAATGCGGCTGGAACATGGCGCCGATGGCGCGCGCCTCCTCCGGCGCGTGGCGCAGCCCGCTGCGTGACGGCGCGACGACCAGCAGCGATCCCGCGGCTGCAGCGCCCGAGGGTGGCCGGAGAAGCGCCGTGGCTGCCGGCAGGTAGGACACCGTGTAACGATCTACCAGCAGTTCCTCCTGCCCCTTGCCCGATCGCGGCAGCAGGGCGAACGGCAGGTAGCTCAGGACCCCGTGCGGAACGACCTGGAGGCGGGACACGCCGTGGAGCCATCCGGCGGCCTCGATAGGCTCGATCAGCTGTGTCCACAGGCGTGCCGCCGGCTTGTGCCAGCGGTCGTCGCCCGGGCGCCCGACCAGGTCGCGCAACAGCGCGATGCGGGCCGCGAGCTCGGTCTCGGCTACCGGCAGCGACTTCACCGCGATGTCGCGCGAGGTGAGCACGAACACGACCAGGCTCTCCGGGGCGACGACGTACTCCAGCAACGCCTCGTCTGGCGCCAGGCGATGCTGGATACTCGACACCCGTGTCAATACGTCTGCCTTCGGTGCCACGCGTGCACGGTCGTCAATGAATGTCGCGTACTCCCGTTCCGCAACCAGCAGTTCCTGTGAAAACCGGTTGATCGCCCTTGCCGGATACGCGCTTGCACCGTCGTCGTCGGTCTCATCGAGGGCCTGGTTCAGCCTGCGGACTCGTTCGCGCAGCTCGGCTTCCGTGCGCCGCTCGCTCGCGGTCAGTGGAACGGACGCGCGTCCTCCGAGTTGCTCGACGAAACTCCTCGCGCGCAGCCGCTCGGCGGTCGAAAACGCGTCCGCGGTCCCGCCCTGCTGCAGCTGCAGTTGCATCAGCTCGAGGTACACGTCGAACTTGTCCTCCGCGTAGCCGGACCGGAATCGGGGTTCCTGCAGCCGGTCGCGCACGCCCTCGATGAGGTCGATGGCGGCCTCGAGCGAGTCGATGGCCGCCGGAACGTCCCCGAGCGCTTCCTGGGCCCGGGCACGACCAAACCGGACCTGCCAGAGAAGGTCCGGGTCGACCAGACCCGTGCCGGCTTCCTCGGCCGACTCGTAGTCCAGCAGCGCGTCGGTGTAGCGCCGCTGCATGCGTGCCGCCTCGGCCCTGGAATAGAGCGCCTCGGCTTCCAGGCTGGACGCGCCGATTTCCCTCGCGAGGGCCAGCGCCTGGTCTGTCGCCGTGGTGGCCAGGGCCAGGCGCCGTAGCGACCTGTCCACGCGGGCGAGCCTGAGCAGGCTCAGCGCCAGCACGTGCTTCATGTCGGCCGTAGCCGCCCGTTGCCGCGCCTGCTGGTACAGTGCTGCCGCGGGGTCCGCCTGCCCTCGCCGGTATTCGATGTCACCGAGCCAGATGAAGCTCATCGTGACGCCCCGGTCGTGACCGATCGACTGCGCCAGCTCCAGCGCACGCCTGAAGTCGCGCTCCGCGGACGCCGAATCACCCAGCAACAGGTGCAGCTGGCCGAAGCCGTGCAGCGCCGCGACAAGCTCGGCCTGCGCGTCGACTCTTTCGTAGATGGCCAGGGCGTCGCGATAGTCCTGCAGCCCGAGGTCGTAGCGCCCCTTCTCCACGAGCGCGCCGGCCTTCACGCGCAGCCAGTAGGCCTGATCCTGCTGCATGCCGGCCTGCGTCGCCAGGCCGATTGCCTTGTCGAGATGCACCAGCGCCGCGTCGATTTCGCCGAGCCCCAGCAGGCACAGGGCGATGTTGCCGTGGTCCTGGCTCATGGATGTCGTGGACTTGAGCTGCTCGCTGATCTCGAGCGACTGCTGGTAGTAGTCCAGTGCCCGGCGAAAGCGGCCCAGCAGCAGGTGCACACCACCAATGTTTCCCAGGGTGTCGCCCACGCCCCGCGGGAACTCCGCCCCCCGGTACAGCTCGAGAACTCGCTGGTACTGCTGGAGCGAGGTGTCGTAATCGCCTTGCTCGTCGTAGACGAGGCTCAGGTTGTTGAGACTGGCTCCCTCGAGCTTCCTGTCGTTGCCGGCCCGCGCAAGCTGGCCGGCCTCGCGGAAGTCGGCGATGGCCCTCTGGTAATTACCCTCGTCCCAGGAAAGCAGACCGAGGACGTTCAGCGTCCGACCCTGGCTCAGCCGGTCGTCGTCGGCGCGCTCCAGCGCCAGCGCGCGGTCGAGGTACTGCCGAGCCTGCGCGAAGTCGCCCAGCCTCCACCTGCACTCGCCCACGTAATGCAGCGCCGCAGCGTGGTCCTGCCGGCGCGCGTCGCGCGCGAACTCGCTGGCGAGCTTCTCGAATACCGGCAGTGCCTTTTCGGCGCCCTCTTCGCGGTAGAGGCGTGCCGCAGCTTCGAGGCGTGGATCCAGCGCGGCGGCGGCACCCGCCGGCGGCCAGGCCAGCAGCATGCCCAGCGCGAGCACGCAGAAGAGGCTTCTGACCACTGGTTCCATGGGGGATTCAATCCGGTGTCCGGAACGGCACGTGCCGGGAGCTGACGGCCTTGTCCCCGTCCGGATAGGCCTCCACGAGCACGAAGTACTCGGCGCTGGAACGCAGATCGAGGTGCGCCGGGGGTTGCCAGCTCGTACCCGTGACCCGCTGCTGCACGATGACGTCGCCCTCGTCGGTCACCACGCGAACGTCGTAGTACGGCGTCCCCGGCACTTCGTTCCACCGGAAGGACAACCGCCCTGGATACTCCGCCGATCCCGGACCCGCTGAGTGCACCTGCAGGCCGATGTCGGTCGGCACGATGCTCCGGTTCTCGGATGGGGCGGCAGGTCCCTGTACCTCGACGCTGCCATCCAGATTGCGGCCAAGCTGGAACAGCAACGGGACGGCCAGGACCAGCGCCGCTGCGGCAGCCCACTGCGGCGCGAGCCGCCAGCGCCTCGGCCGCTCCACCAGTGTCCGGGGGCGTGCCGGCAAGGCATCCCCTGAAGCATCGGGCTCAACGAGCCCTGCGTCTCGTTCGCGGCAGAGCAGAGCGACGAGCTCGAGGCAGTGGTCGCAGTTGGCGAGGTGCCGGTCCAGCTGCACACACGCAGGAACATCAAGCGTGCCGTCCACATAGCCCGCGAGCTGGTGCTCGTCCGGACAGTCCCCGGAACGCTCAGTGGCCTCCACTCGGCTGGCGGCCAGCAATCTTGCCAGGTGTTCCGGTGTCATCGGTGTGCCATGGGGGCCGAGGCCCTGCTGAATCCATGAGGTCCAAACCAGTACACGGACAGCTCAGGGTGTTTTGCGGAACGGACCGGACTTGTCGGCGCCCATGAGCCGTGCCAATGCGTCGAGCGCCGCGTGGATTCGCCGGTTCGCCCGGAATATGTCCGGCTCCCGGGTCAGGCGCGCCACCTCGGCCAGGGTCAGGCCCTGCTCATAGCGAAGCCGCAGCAGCAGGCGCTGTTCAGGGACCAACCTAGCGAGGGCATCCTTCAGCTGCTGGTGTTCCTGTAGTACGGCCGCCTGTTCGTCGGGCCCGGGTCCCGGGGCCACCGGCTGCCAGGCCTCGTCATCGTCTTCGTGCTCGGGATCCGGCGCCGTCCGTGCAAGGTCGCGCGGTCGCGCACTCAGTTGCCAGCGTTGCTGCGGGGTCAGCAGCGCGAACAGGCGTGCACTGGTCTCGGCGACCAGGTCTTCGGTCAGTGTCGGGAACCTGGGCGCAAGAGTTTCGACGCACTCCTTCCGCGACATTCCGTTTGCGAAAATGTGCCGGAAGATCTGCTGGTCCAGCTCAGGCAAGCGCAAGACAGATCGGACCGGTCTAAAGCGTCCCCGCTGCCTGCGGCGCCAGTCCCGGCATAGATTGGCGACGACCGCCATGAGCCAGGTCCGGAACCGGGCCGGACCATCGGGCCTGAAACTCCGCAGCCGGCGAAAACCGTCGTCGCTGAGCGCCTCGCAGATGTACTCGAAGCATTCATCGGCGCGGTCGCGCTCGCATTCATGGCGCGCAACCACGTGTCTGATCAGCGGCGAGTACAGGCTGACAAATTCTCTCCATGCCGTCCCTGCCGCTGCCGACGACAGCCTCTCGATCAGCTCGGTGACCGACTCATCGCGCATACTGGTACAAACGTCGTGTCCACACCCCGGATCGACGGCCAGTGATTGCCTCCCCCGTAACCCGATGACTGTGATGCCATCTGCGGCGTTTGTTCTAATCCGAGCCACTACTCCGGTCCGTAACGGCCGTCAAGTGGATTTACCGAAGCTGTCGGTCGCCACTGAGGGACGCACATTCGAGAAGAATGGCATTGACCAGGTGAGGTATTGACAAGCCAAACCGAGGGCGTGGCCGACGCCACTCACTCTGGCGCGTATGGCCCCATGACTCGACGGCGGCGCCCACTGCAATGCCGGTTCGAGTTGTCTGTGGCGCCGCCAGTTATGTTCACGGCCGGAAACGGCAGTTCCAGAGAACTGCAGCGCCGAAGCGATACAACGCTAGTCGGTGCGGGTCGGCCTTGTGGCGCGCAGCGCCAGGGCGATACCTCCGAGAATCGCTATGGATGCGGTCAGCAACCGCAGCGTCAATTGCTCGTCGAGAAACAGCACGCCACCCAGCGCGGTGATCGCCGGAACACTCAACTGCACGGTGGCAGCCTGGGTCGCCCGCAACGCTGGCAACACCGAATACCAAAGCATGTAGCCGATACCCGATGCCAGTGCACCCGAAATGACAGCGTAGCCCGCACCCCACGAATCCCAGGCGGCCCAGCGCAGTGTCACGATGCTCAATACGGCTGCCAGCGTCATCGCCCTGAGGAAATTGCCGGCAGTCGCTGCCGCGGGCCGGGTGCCGCCTCTGCCCATCAGTGAGTAGATTCCCCAGGCCATTCCTGACCCAACCATCAAGACTGCTCCGATTAAGGACGGCGCTGTCACCCCGGGGGCCACGAGTACAACCAGGCCAGCGAGTGCGAGCACGTAGCCACCAACCTGTAGCCCGCTCAGGCGCTCACCCTGCGCCAGGCCGACCGGAATCATGGTCGCCTGGACCGCCCCGAACAGCAGCAATGCTCCCGTTCCAGCATCGAGCGAAACGTATGCGTAGGACAAGGCGGCGGCGTAGACGAACAGGCTGAGCGCTGCCGGCCAGTCGCCGGCTACTGCCCGCCTACCTGCCCGCAGACGGAGCAGCACCGACAGCGTCGCTGCGCCGGCCGCAAGCCGTAT
This sequence comes from uncultured Gammaproteobacteria bacterium, assembly GCA_963715485.1. Taxonomy (GTDB): domain Bacteria; phylum Pseudomonadota; class Gammaproteobacteria; order Steroidobacterales; family Steroidobacteraceae; genus SG8-30. Next base: position 1,039,196 of record OY970244.1, on the reverse strand, counting down.
CAGCGTGAAGCTCGCAGGGTCAATGGCGGTTTGCTTGAGCGCCAGGCGGCAAAGGATTGGATTTGCGGCGAATGCGATCAGCACAAGTGACGTCATGCCAACCAGCCACAACCTTCCCTTCATGTTTGAAGTTTGCACGACCCGTCCGTCGACCGCTTTGTGCCAGTACCCATCACCCCGGTGGGCAATCCTCGCACAGATGCTCCGGCGCCGGATCCGCAGGGGCCTGTTTCGGATCGTTAACTGCCCCTTGCGACCTCCCCGAGGCAATTCGTCGGCCGAAGGGTCGCATACCGGCCGGGAGCAGAAGATTTCGAAGTAAAGAAGCCCAGGCGCGGATGCCCAGGAACCGTAACTGCCGTATGCGACATCAGCCCCGCCGGTGGGTGTGCCCGTCGACGCCGTTCTGAGCGCCCAAGTAGAGACAGCGACAGCCGTCCCATATCTTCTCTACTCTGCCGTTTCCGGTGCCGGGAATGCCCAGCTTCCATCCAGAATCCCAAGCCCCGGTTGATACATTCTGACGATGTAATTCCATCCCGGCACGATCGGCAGGAACCTGCCTGCCTTGGGGTCACCGCCAAAGAGGCTCCTGATGCAACAGAGCCTCATCGTAAGGCTTCTCCCGGTTTCAGCACACCGACCAACAGTGAATTGCTGTCTCCGACAACTCACTTCTCGCTTCGCATCGGCCAGCCGAGAGTGCCGTATAGCCCGTGCGCAATTTCCATGCGGTCGCGCTGTGCCCCGCCGAGCCAGAGTTTGACGATGGGATAGTCGCGGGCGTACTTCTCGATCTGATTGCCGAACGAGTAGCCGTATGCGCCCATGAATTCCATGCACTTGTTGGTGACCTGGTCGGCTGCATCGGCGGCGAAAGAACGTGCCGCGGAAAACTTGGCCATCATCTCCTTGGACCACGGGCGGCCATGGTTGCGGCTCGTGGCCTGCCAGGTGACGCTCAGGTAATACTGGCGCGAAATGTCAATGAGCCGCCACATGTCCCCGAAAGCCATGGCGAACGCCGAATGCTCGCGTACCGGAATGCCTGCGATGTATCGGTTGGCCGTCCAGTCGAGCGCCGTCTCCAACACACCCTCGGCAAGCCCGGTCAAACATGGCCCGCCGGACAGGCGACCGTAGCCAATCACGTAGCCCTTGAGCACCTGTGCCGCCTGACCCGGCTGTGTGTCGATACGGTACCGCTTGTCGATACGCACGTTGTCGTACCAGAGCTCCGCGTTCTCGTCGGTCCAGCTCATTCCCATCTTCTGGATGGGCTTGGAGAATGTGAGTCCCGGCGCGTCGGGAGGCACCCAAAAGATCCCCACACCCTGCTCGCCCGCTTCGGGATCGACGGTCGCCACCGTCCAGTAGCCCATGTGCCCCGCCAGATCCCGGGTCTTGAAGCGCTCGGCGGGACCTGCGGGGCCCGGCCAGATCTTGTGGCCGTTGATCACGTAGCTGTCACCCTCCGCCCTGGCGATGGTGCGAAGGGTCCTGAAGTTGAACGCCGGATCCTCGATGTTGGCACCGCCACTAGGCTCGCTGATGGCCACGCAGGCAGCGAAGGGCGGATCGGCGACAATCTGCGGCGCAAATTCCTTCATCAGGTCGTCACGCCGACATGCCATCATGATCGATGACACCCATGCCATCTTCGCGAGCATGTTGGCAAGGCCGATGTCACCGCGTGATAGCTCGTCGAGGACGATCATCCGGGCCGAGGCACTGGCTGCCAGGCCGCCGAGCGACTCCGGCACGCTCATCTTGGTGATGCCCAGCTGCCCGCAGGCGCGGTAGAGATGATGCAGCGCGCCCAGAGCGCGCTCTTCGTCGCGGTGAAATCCGCCCTCCAGGTCATCGCGACGCGGCATGACCTCGTTGTCGACAAACTTGCGCACCGACTCGGCGATCGCGATGTCCTCGGGCGTGCAGAACGCCTGTGGATATTTCTGCTTTGGCTCAAAAAGAGGATAGGTTTGCTTGGCTTCCGGCATGACTCCCGAACCCCGTGTCTTTTCTACTGGACCTGCTGTCCTACTTATACCGTGGCGAGGGCAGTAATCCAAACCGGACGTTTCCCTGGTCGAGGAGTGAAGTCAATGAGACTGACGCGACGACCCCGCCCACGTCGAGTTCTGAGCCGATTTGCCCGGAATCGTTCGGTTCAAGAATCCGTGGACAGGAGCGTCGGGGGCATGCCCAGCGGCGTGCGGTTGGGGTCGTTCGCAGCCCTCTCGGAACGACCCCAACGGCAAGTCACCAGGTCTGCTATCGGCCAGGAACGAACAGTCGCGAAATATAGAAATCCCGGCCCACAGGTTGTCGAGAGATTGCATCCGGCAGACTAGTAGTCGTTGTAGATCCCGCAAGGCAGCTGCAGGTCCGTCCCCTGATCGCTGCCTGGCGGCACGTCTTCAATTTCGATTTTGCATTGCTCTTGATGTTGAGCCGGAAAAGGCCATTGATGCCAGTCTTGTACGGACAGGATCTGGTAGTGGTGCCCGGCCTGCATCTCTAGCGTGAAGGAGTAGCGTTGCTTGCTGCCGCCCATACCACCGAAAAAAGCCATCTGTTCGATGACAATTGCATGGCAACCGGGTTCAACTTCGACCTTTTTTAGTCCGTCTACGTCGTAGAGGACACCGTCAATTCTAAATACCGAGATGTCCCGACCCCAAGCGAGATACCACTGCGACCGACCCAGTAGCACCGCTCGTTCATTGTCAGGGAGCGCCTTGGCGTCTTTCGATACGGCATCCCCTCCCAGTATTGACAGGCATGCCGTTAGCGACAGCATTGCCACGACTGCCGTGGACGCCCGAAGTGCTTCGGCCAAGCCCATGCGAGTCCACTTCCCTCGACTTGTACCGAGCCTCTACTTCGGTCCGGGACCAGCGCATCGTGGCAAGCCGTGATTGGGACACTCGAGCACCCAGGGGTGCCGAATGCCGCCCGCGGCCTAACGTCGACTATCTGGTTTGACCCCGATTTTCTGGACCACCTAACCAAGCGCGATAATGCGCAGGGCGTGCGGTGGGGCAATGCCCGGCGCCCTGTTGCAGGGCCGTCCAGTCGCCAGCGTGGCCGGCCAGGGCGTGTCTGATCAGGCATTGTTCAAGACCCGGTCAGGCTGGCTCCCGGGGTTTGTCTTGCTGCTTATTAACTATGTCGACCGAGATCTCCACCGCCGTGATCGTTCCCCTGTTCTCGAGCCAGTGTGTGGTGTTCCTGTCCTCGGGCCATCCCACTCCCGGACCATAGTCCGTAGCTACTCCATTCCGATGGTCAGTGATTGTTCCTTGCAGTATGTAGACCGTGCCTGGTCTGCCTTTATGGTCGTGAACCGGGCCGAAGACGCCTCCCGGCTCAATGGTCACCATGCGCATCCGAAGTTGGCGACCTGCCATACCCTCGATCTCGGGGCCAAGGTCGACCGATGCAAGCAACTTCACCGTAACGCCTTTCGTATCTGGAACAACCTGCTCGCCGCTCATGTTGCGTTCCTCTTTGCGATTCCAGGGGCCGAACGCCAGTTAGATGGACTGGAACAGCGAAAAAGTTCCCGCGACCGGATCAGCATGGCAGCCCCGCGGCACCGCGAGTCTAGGTGTTGCATCGATCATATGAATCCGCAGCCATTAGCGGACGTCGTGTCGCCAGTTTCGAATGTCCGCTATCGGGCGACGGGGTGCGTTGTCAGCTTGGGAAGCTGATGTTCTACCAATGAACTACACCCGCTATTCAGTGAGTTACGTCTCACTTGGCTGCAACTGAACACAAGAGTGGGCGCAGTAGGGTTCTAAGCGATTCCGAGGCTCGCAGAGAAGAGATCGGATTGACAAGGCCGAATTACCATGACGAACATCTGGAGTTACCTCAATACGACCTCAGCGTCTGAGCCGCATCTAGTCCTCGCGATCCTCTCTTCGCAGAGCATCAGCATCATCTTCCAGTCCATTCTCGCGAATGACTCTCCAAACTCTGTTCTGAACCGCACTGAGTTTCTTCGGGCCAGTCAGAATCATCCCGATGGATCAAAGACCCGCCATTTGCCGTTAAACGACGAAGTCATTTTCGAGGCGCTCCCTAATCCTTCTTGACCTTGGCAGGCCTCGGAATCGTCCACTCGCCACTCATAATCTCGGGCTCCGGAAGGTAATAGCGTGCGGCCACGTCGAACGGCCCGGCAGGAACCTCCAGGCAATTCTGGTCGCCATCTTCGCACTTGACCTTGAAGCGGAAGGTGTAGGTGCCGTCCTCATTCTTGACGGCGGTCGTGTTGTTGATGTGGTAGCGGTCGTCCTCGTTGGCGTGGAGGCGACCGGCGGTGGAGTCATAAGCGGTGATCGACCAGAAGGCGTTGACCGGAGGCGCCTCCGTCACCAGCACGTATTCGCCCTTAGAGCCTTCGAGGGTCTCACCGGACGCGTCGCTAAACATCGACTCGTAGGCACTGTGAGAGGTTGCCGGTCCGCCCCAACCCACCTTGGTGCCGGCGGAGTGGTAGAGAACGGGGACATCCTTGCCGGGTTCCTGGCCGGGCCCGACGATCATCCTGGAAAACGGCACGGACCTCGCCGTCTCATCCAGGCGCTTGTTGGCTTCCTGCGCCACCTGCTCGTCGAAACCACTCAGGAGATCGACTGCGGGCATCTTGCGGATGGTCGGCCCTTCAATCGTGATGCCGTCGAAAACGGCCTGTGCACCCGCCATGTCGGCAGCATCGTTCGGATCCTTCACTTCGATCCTCGTGACGACCGCGGACAGGAGCGACGGCACTTCAACAGCCTCACCCTCGATGGTGTCGGGTTTCTCTCCATGGTAGAGCGTATAGCTGCCGGACGGATTGATGATGTTGCGGTAATTCGCGTTCCGGTCATCCTGTAGCTGAAACGAGCTGAACCGCTCTTTCGAAGGCGCATCCGAGCGCAGCACCACCGGCCCATCCCCGAGATAGACGAACGCCGTCTTGTAGAGGGTGTCGTTGTTGCTCCGGACGATCTTGTCCTCACCGGCCTTTAGCAGGTCCCGTGACGCCTGGCCCCATTGATTCAGCTTTCCGGTATCTCCACCCGTGAGCCGCATGGCGTAGTCAAAAGTCTCCTGGTGGGGAAACTTCTGAATGTAGTCTTCCACCTGTTTCTCGAAGTCATCCTTCGAGGTGGTCTTCTCCGGGGAACAGGCGGTGAGCATGATGCCGCACGCTGTAGTCACGAGGGCGCGATAGAGGTTCTTCATTGTCAGCTTTCTCATTGTTTCAGTTCTCATTCTCAATCCACTCGCACCACGCCCGGCATCTCGTAGCTCGCATCGATCAGAGGCGTGGCGGCGCCGTAGAAACGAGCGGTGAAGCGGAAGCCGTCCTTTGGTGCGGGCAGCCAGTTCTGGCGCTCTTTCGGGTCTGTCGGCTCGTCATGCTGGACATAGATCACCAGCTTGCCGTCCTCGGTATGCAGTTTGCCGCGCTCGAGCATGAAGCTGTTGAGCGCGTAGCGGTCGATCGGGTTATCGTAGAAATAGCCCTCGCTATCGTAGAGCGGCATTTCCCAGAACTCGGTCACCGGCGGCATGTCATCCAGGTCGAACGTGATCGTGTAGCGGTGCTCGCCCGAGAGCGGCCGGCCATCGGCGTCGTCCCAGCAGTTTGCGGACGTATGCGATCGGGAGGGAACGGGGGAGAGAACAGCCTGCAACCCGGCCCATGCCCGCCACTGCCAGTTGGTGTCTCTGTAGCCAAGATCGTTGTCGAACTTCCAGCCATTTGGGCCTTCGGTGAAGTTCATGGCCATCCCATCCAGCACTTCCTGCTTTACATCCTCGATCCCCGCCTCGATCGCAGCCGTGATCTCGGGTGTCATTCCAGTTGGGTCGAAGGGCGTGCCGGCCTTCAGGCCCAGGCGTTCGAAGCGCGCGAGCGCAGTGATCTCTTTATGCCCGTCCGTCTGTTTGGTGAAACTGGGATCGTTCAGTACCAGGCTGACCCAGCGCAGATAGTCCACACCGGTGAGCTTGCCCGGTTCACGGACCGTCTCCATGCCGGGATAGGTGGCATACGTGGCTTCGGTCAGCGGCACATCCTCGGCCCTCACCTCCTTGCGTCCGGCAGCAATCCACTGGCTCAGGGACATGGCCGTAATGCAATCCTGGATGCCGTTGACGATCCGGAGCTCTTCTTCCGTATCGTCGGTGAGAGCGACGCGTGCCAGTACCCCGGCAAAGTCGGACTGGGACTGCACGATGTCGGCCCCGACGAAGCCGTCGGGCAGATCGCCGCGCCAGTTCGGGCCGATCAGCAAGCGCCGAACGGGGCCGGGCGCATTGAACTGGCTGCCGATCATGTGCCACCAGCGCGAGTAGTTATCGTAGAGTTGGACGCTCCAGTAATGATCCTCGATTTCGGGGACGATAATGACCGCGGGTTCCTCGGACAGATCAAACATGCCAACGCCATAGAGCGTGGAGGCGTTGGGCGTAGTGGCGACGCGCGGCAAGGCCTTCATGGGTTCGCGAAACCAACTCAGGCGGTTGACGCCCGCAGCGCGCGGATTCAGTTCGTTCTGCGCGAAGTTGAAGCGCAGGTGGTAGATGGCCACCGGGTGCATGCCCCAGAGGAACGCTTCCCTGGCGATTTCCTTCGCCTCGGCGGGCGTGAGCTTGTCATCGGCGCTGGTTGCGGCCAGCGCCGAGGAACCGGGAGCGATTGCCATTGCGACGATGAGTGCCGTGAAAACGAAAATTGTTTGGATTCGCATGGTGTTTATCCTGTGTTTGCGTTCAGTAGTCTTCGGAATGCGTCTGCACCACGTCCGGCCTATCGTAGCTGCCGTCGATCAGCGATGTGACGTCTCCGCAAAAACGGGCGGTGAACCGGAAGCCGTCCTTGTAATGATTCCCGGCTTCTTTACCCTGCAAATTCACCTTGGCAGCACGAAATTCGCCTGCAGGCGATAGCGAACACCGTCGGCCCCGGATCGCGGCGCATCCAGCCAGTAGCCGACGCCGGCCTGCAGACTGACCGGCAGCTTGCCGAACATGACGAGCTTGGAGGCAGCGACGTTGACAGGCACCGACCAGCGCTCCGTCTTTCAGTTATAGGTGCTCTCGGTCTGGGCAGAAAACGTCCAGGCAGTTGGCGTCGTGTAGGCGACGAACGGCTGCAGGAACGTGTTGCTGAATTCGTCACGGTCACTGTCGCCGGCGAACGACCAGACGTCGTTCGCCAATATACCCAGCGTCCATGGCCCCCGCATGGTCAGTGCCAGGGCGGCAGGGCCGGCGGCCCACTTGTCCGCACCGAGCTGGCGATCCGTGGCCGCGTCGGCAGTACGAATACCGGACCAACGCCCCAGACGATTCCGCTTGGACCCGTGGCAGTCGGCGAAAAGAACAGGCTGACGCTGGTGTCCCCGAGTCCGAACTGGGATCCGGCGCCGGGCACGATGTCGTCCTGGGAAATGATGGGCAGGATGGTCCGCGTAATCAGGTTCCAGTCCGGGCCCATCTTGAAGGGAATGACCGGCTGTACATTGGTCTGTATCTTGTTGCCCTCGTCGAGCGGTCCGATATCGTTGTCGAAATTCACCTGGATCGGCACTGTGATCAGGTCGGCGATCGGGTTCGTCAACTGCTGAGCGAGATCCGCGCCGTCTGATTGCGAATTCGCGGTTCCCCAGGCAGCGACGCTGATCACCGCGACCGCAACCAGTTCGAATTTGTGCTTCATCGCCAATATCCTCAACAGGCCCCGAGCAGCGACCGCAGTGGCATGATCTGGTTTCCGCTCGCGATCGCGGGTTCGGGGCGGTAATAACGCGCAGGCACGTCGAAGTTGTGGCCATCTTCGGCCATCCGCACGATGACCCTCGTCCGGGTGATCGTCACATCACCTGGCGAGTACACGTCACCTTGTGTCGATCCGTTCCGCCTTTGGAGGCCCCCATGTCTTGAGTTCCTCGAGATCCGGAACGTAGATGCGCAGAATGACATCCATGTCTTCGTCCTTGCGATTGATCGGCAGCCAGTTCTCCTCGGGCACACCCTCGGGTTTCTCGGCCGCGATGTAGACCGCGATGCCACCGTCCTCGTCAAGCTTCATACCGGCGTTTTCCCCGACGCTGTATTTCTTGCGATCGTTGGGAATGAAGAACCCGTTCTGCAGGTCGTAGAGCGTGAATGACCAGAACACGTCGGTGGGCGGAAGCTCGTCTGCGCTCATGCGGATCACGTAGTCGTTCATCGCATTGAGCGGCTTCCCATCGGTGGTGGTGACCCCCGGATAGACCGCCTCGCCAGCCGGCATTCCGATGGGGCCAATGACGGACTGGAACAGCAGCAGTTCCAGGGGCGTCTCACCCTTGGGCTTGAACTTGCCGACCAGTTCCTGCTCCTTGAACGCCTCATCAGTCGTTCTGGCCATCTCCTCGGCGAAGACCCGCTCGGAGACCTCGCGGAACTTCGCGCCGTCGATCGTCGCTACTTTGGCGGCGTCGTAGGGCTGGCCCGGTACAACACCCAGCGGCTCGTAAGCGGCCAGTAGCGCCTGGTCGAGCTCGTTATCCGCATCGAAGGTGGTGTGATTGAACACGAACTGCATCACCTCCAGCAGGTTATCGCCGAAGATATCCGCATCCCGCTGACCCACGGCGGGGAACTCGATGCCATCGATCGGCTTCGCCGGTTCGCGGTGGAACTCGGACAGGGTCTCGACGTCCACCTGCTCCATCTGTTCGACGATGCGGTTGAACCGCTCCTCGTCGGCGGCATGGGGCATGATCCGCAGCACAGCGGAGATGAAGTCGCCGCTGGCCTCGAAGACCCGGTCGACGTCCTCGACAGGGTCGCCGTCGTAGCCCTCGGTACGCTCGGTATAAAAGAGTATTTTTTCGGGCTTCCCGAAGTCACCGAAGCGGGTCGCCATGGGAATGTTGACGTGGTGGTCGTAGCCCGTGACCATCAAAGAAACGTAGTCCGAATCGAAGGCCGGCATCTCGAGGATCACCGGATCCTTCCTCAGGTCGAGCAGCGCTGAGATGTACAGCGTGTCGTTGTTCGGCCGCGCGATCTCGCGCATCGTGTGGTCCTTGAGCTGCGTGTCCGCATCCACGGTGTTCCACCCGCCCTGCTTCATCGCGAACTTGTTGTTCACGTTGTACATGGCGACGTACTGGTAGGACCGCCTGACGAGGTCATAGATATCGGCATCGCTCGTGGCCGGAACGTCGGTACTGGTGGCTTCCTGGGCGGCGGGAGTGGCTTCTTCGCTCGGCCCCTGGCAGGCGATGAATACAAACACTAGTGGTAGCAGGAGAGCAGCTGAGCCTCTCATAGTCGCAAGCTCCCTAATCATGCACAGAGGCTATGCCAACCGACAGATCGGGGGAATCGGGAGTACTCCCCATTGATAGATGTACGTCGAAACTCGGGCCAAAAGGTATCCACAGGTGCCGACCCAGCCGAAACCGCAAGCCTGGCTGCGATGTGAGGCTACTTCTGAGCAATCTCAGGAAGTCCAGGGGACTCAGCTGGTTACTCTTGGGTGATTTGACTCTTTGAGTCGGTGGTCCCAGGAGCATGGAAATCAGGCGGTTACGCGAGCGCCCAGCTCAGCGACTCCGATTGGGAAGCTGATGTTCTACCCCAACATCAAGAAAGCGGACATTCGAACACCAATCAATTAACGTCGCCTACGGGTCGTTGGCAGCCCTCTCGGAACGACCCCACCAGCTCAGTCGCCAAGTCTGTTAACGGCCAGCAACAGACATCCGCCGGATCGAGAAACCGCGGCGCGGGGCCGGGGCTGCATCAAGTAGCGATCCCGAAGCGTCCACGGGCGCCGGACCCCGCCCGGCGCCCGCGAAGAGGGTGTCAGTCGCTGAAGCCGACGCAGGTGGGACTCACGCTTCCGTCGAAGAAATCTCCGCCGTCATAGCTCAGCCCGTCAACGCCGTCGACAGTTGACTTCGCGTCCCCGCACCAAAGGTCCACCCACCCCTCCCCGTTGGGGGTGGCGGTGGTAACCGGCGACTGGAAGATCGCTCTCGAATCGAGCATCACCACCACGGCATGCGTCGTGTTGTAACGGATGCTCGCGCCACCCATCTGCAGCGTGCAATCCGCCCGGCAGGCGACGCCGGTCCCGTTAAAGGCAATGTCGTTACCGTGCATCACCAGCGTCGACCCGAGGTAACCGAACACGCCGTTCTCGCCGTTGTAGCTGATCGAGTTGTTGCTGACGTCGACGGCCGCGGCGACCTGCGCCAGCACACCGTTCTCGCGATTGTTATGGATGAGATTGTTTGCACCGATGCTCGCCTGGGACGCCGACACCAGGACTCCTGTGCTGTTGTCCGCGATCTCGCTGTCGCTGATACTGCCCTGCGAGCCGTTCTCCAAGTCTATTCCGTGGCCGCCGTTGGAGAGTATTTTGCTTCCTCCGCTGACGTTGACGATCGAGTTCTGATCCGCGTAGATGCCAGTGTCCGAATTGTCGCGAATCTCGGTATTGCCCAGCACCCGCACCGATCCACCGCGCTGGACCAGCAGTCCCCTACTGGCCTGCATCAACGTGCAGCCTGTGACGCTCAGGTCGGCACCGCTCCGGACTATGACTGCATTACCGGACGCCGGATTGCTGACCACGACTTTGGTCAGCGAAGCGCTAAACGGGCCCGAGACCACTATGCCGTTGGCGCCACCGGTGACCGTCAGCGACTCGATGCCTGTACGCTGTGCCCGAACCAGAATCGCCGGCGCGGTCGAGTCCGGACCGTTCACTGCGCCACCTACGCCCGGAGCGCCACGCAGCGTCACGTCATCGCGGCTAATCGCCACATGTTCGTTACACGTTCCTCGAACCACCACCACGAGCGGCTTGCGCGAGTCTCCTTGAGCAAGCGCATGTGCGATCGTTCCGCCGTTCGCGCAATCGACGGTTAACGTAAGGACCTGAGCCGATGCGGAACCCGGAATTGCAATCGCCAGCAGGGTGGCGGCGGCTGCGGAATAGATGCGTCTCATGACTCTCTCCTAGTCCTACCGTTGGCTGGGCGCACCAGTAACGGCGCGTCGTCTGCCGTTATCAGGACGATGATTCTCATTGGTTCCAATACGTTCCGCCGCAATTCTGTTGTGCGAAATACGTAGTATTGGAGGACGTTGAATAGATATTTGTGGCAACAGTAATGTCAAACTGCGGGCGACCCTTGGCATGGTTTTTGTCAACGGCTCAACTCGCAAGCCGCGTCCTGGTGCGGAAAGGCAACGGTAAGCGATCCAAACCACAGCCAAGCAGTCAGCCAGGACATGTCCGCTTCGGGTCGTAAAGCGCTGCTTTGACTGGCTCCAGGCTGGCCCAGGCCGAAGGGTCGTTTGCCTGCTAGCAGGGACGTTTGTAGACGGCCGCTAGGCCTTCAACGCACTCCCAAACAGAATCGAGTGCGGAAATGCATACCCTCCATCCCGTCTGTAGGGTTGGGCATTTTCCCGCGTCGACTCCCTAATTCTCATCTGCGTCTCCGCCGGTAGTGCGGCCATGTTGCCCCAGTCCCAAAATCCCTTGAGTATTGGATCGAGCGAGTTGGCTTTCCAAGTCACCTCATGAACGGAAAGCTGACAATCCGTCAGGGCGGCTTGTGTCAGCAACGGCTCGTAGACGCTCCGTTCTGTCACCCCGAACAACGGCCCATGCGGAAGCTCCTCAAGGTCGTAATGGGCCAAAACGGCACCGAAAAACGCACCAATGCTGCTTTGTTCCTCTGGAGCACCCCATACAGCAAATGCAAACCGGCTGCCCGGCCTGAGTACTCGATTTACTTCATGAAAAACCTTCTCGGGCCGAGCCAGGTGGTGCACCACGAAATTGGCCACGACCGCATCAAATGAGTCCGCATCGAAAGGAAGTGCTTCTGCGTCCGCTTGCTCGAATGCAATTTCTGGATATTTACTGCGCGCGACTTCCACCATCTTTGACGAAAAGTCGACGCCAATCACGCCCGCACCGGCTTGAGCCATCAATTCGGCGACATGGCCAGGCCCAGAACCAATTTCCAGAACCTGATTGCCGGCCTGAATTCCTGCGGCCCTCATCAGCAACGGCACTGTCTCTCGCGTGATACCGGCAAACGTATCTATATAGTCTTCCGCACAACGGCCCCACGTTTCGCGCTCATATTTCGCGACAGCATCAGGATTGAATCCTTCAGTCATAACCCTCACCCCTTATAGAGCCGTGCACCACATCTACTTCTACACCAAATTTATTTGGACAGGGGTCGCAGGGGGGGGATCAAGCGATGATCACCCCGGATGCCGCCCGATGGTCGCCTCTGCCGCGCTACAGGCAGCATGCAAATCAACGGCTTGGAAGTGGTGGCCAGGGACGGGTGAGGCCGGCCTCTTCACGACGACACTCAATGAGTAAATGTCCGGCCGGACACCTGTTCGCCTGCGAACGGACCGGGCAAGGCGCGCTCACCGAGCTCGGTAATCGGGGTCGGGCAGGCGGTCCTATTGTCTCAACCGCCTGTTCCGACAGCCGGTTCTACCTCTAGTCGTAAACAGTCCGGCAAGTTCGCCGGGTTTCCTGGTAGGTGTTGTTTTCCTGCATGTTTTCCTGGATCTTGTTGCCGGCATAGCCGCCCGCAACGGCACCGCCGGCAGTGGCCAGCTTCTTGCCGTCGCCGCCGCCGACCTGATTGCCGAGAGCGCCACCGATCACTGCACCCACTACCGTTCCTGCAATCTGGTCGGGGTCCTTGGTAGACCGAGTGAGCGTGACGATTTCATCACGGCATTCCTCGCGAGCAACATTCGCCGTCTTCGTGTCCATCGTCCGGTATCCAGCGAATGCGGCAACTGCCGTGATCGCCAGGGCACCTACGATCCCGCCTATGAGGAGTTGCTTGTTCATGCAGAAATTACCTAAAGCCGCGGGACGCGGCCGTTGAGACTTGACGGACGATCATGCGCGCAGGCACTGCGGCCGTCTGTACGCTAGCGCACGTGCCGTCTTGTGCCGCAATCGCGCGCCCGGTAGGGGCTCAGGCGCGAGCCCGCATGGTTCGCTCGTACATCTTCTTTGCAGTCCCGTAGCATCCGCAGGATGCCTTCTCCAGGCCGGCGCCGTCGAGGATTGAAATATCCCCACGTTTGTAGCTGACCAGGCCGCGCCTCTGCAAGGCACTTGCGGCCTGCGTGATTCCGACCCGCCGCACCCCCAGCATGAAGGCAAGATATTCGTGGGTAAGATGAAAGTGATCGCCGTTGGCTCGATCGCGCGTCATCAGCAGCCAACGAGCGAGGCGTTCGTCGATGTGATGGTAGTGGGTGCATGCGGCCATCTGGGACAGTTGTGCGATCAGGACGTGGATGTAACGGTGCAGGCTGTATCGCAGCGCCGCGCTGTCCTTGCAGTGACGACGAAACGCCGCCGCGCTCATCCGCAACGCGGATCCGGCCCCCTGCACTACTGCATGTTCAGGCGATACGCCCACGCCCAGCACGAGCGACACCCCGAGCATGCCCTCATTGCCAACGAGGCCGACTTCCAGTCGTACGCTGTCGTCGACCGATGTCACCAGCGAGATGAAGCCATCGAGCGGGAAGTAGGCATGGCGAATCGGCTGGCCCGGCTCGCAGAGAACCTGGGCGAAGTCCAGATCGACGCGGTCACAGTCCGCCACGAACTGCCGACGGCGACGATCCGGCAGCGCATCGAGCAGGCGATTGGTCGGCACTGATCCTTTTTGCCTGGACATGGGTGTCATCTGCCGAGCTGCATGGTCTTTGTTCCCGTTTCCGCCATCCGCGATACCGCGGCAGACCGTCGCCGCGTCGAGACCTGCGATATGGGCCTCAAGAGAGCCTTCTAAGACAGCAGTCTCCTCGACCTAGCGCGGCATGTCCGTGCGCAAAGGCACATAAGATCGTGATTCACAACGCATAGCTGAACAGATTCGACGTGCTTTGCTCCGCTCGCTGGCCAACATGCCCCGACTGGTGGTTCATCGTCAGCCGAAGAGCCCGTGTCATTCTTCCGTTCGATACCGCACAGACTCATTGTCGACTTCGCGGCACTCTCACCTGAGTGTTCAATCCATCAGTACAGGTAAAGCAAATGAACTGGGACCGCATACAAGGTAACTGGAAACGGGTAACCGGCAAGGCCAAGGAGCAGTGGGGCAAGCTGACGGATGATGACCTCGACGTCATCGCCGGCCGCCGTGACCAGCTGTCCGGCAAGATCCAGGAGCGCTACGGCATTGCAAAAGACGATGCAGAGAAGCAACTCGCGGCATGGGAGCGCAAGGCGACCGATTCCTGGTTCAACTAGGACGGCGAACGCGTCTTGAGCGGAAATGCGAATCTGGCCTGGATGGGTTGGATTCCTTGGCGAAAACAGCGATCAGGAGAAACAACATGCTTTGGACAATTGCAGTTATCTTGTTTGTTCTATGGCTTCTGGGCCTCGTCAGTTCGTACACCATGGGAGGGTTCATTCATATCCTCCTGGTCCTGGCAGTCGTCGTCATCGTGATTGACCGGCCCCCGGAAAATCGGGCCAGCGGCAATGTGAGTATTGCGACAAAATCAAGTCTGGGAGGACGGAGGTTTTGTCGTGAAGAGGAAGCGATTTTCGGTCGAGCAGATTAGTGGGATTTTGAAGCAGGCGGAGCTGGGCACGCCGGCCCAGGAGCTCTGTAGGATCCATGGGGTGTCGGAGCAGAGCTTTTACCGCTGGAAGAAGATCTACGGCGGTATGGAGCCCTCTGAGGCCCGGGAGCTCAAGCAACTGCGGGAAGAGAACGTCAAGCTCAAACGCCTGGTGGCTGAGCTGTCGCTGGACAAGGCGATGCTACAGGATGTTCTCCAAAAAAAATTCTGAAGCCCGTCAAGAAGCGTGAAATGGCGAACTACCTGATGGGCAGATACGGAGTGGGCAGCAGGCGAGCGTGCCGCTGCGTGCGGCTAGCGCGTTCGATGTACTACTACCGCAGCCGCATGGACCCCTTGACCGCGTTGCGACAGCGCTTGCGTGAGCTCGCTCACGCGCGCGTCCGGTTCGGCTACAGACGCCTATATGTCTTGGTGAGGCGGGAAGGTTGGGATGTCGGCGAGACCCGATTTTACCGTGTCTATTGCGAGGAGAACCTGGGGCTGAGGCGGAAGCGGCCTTGGCGGCATGTGACGGCAGTGCATCGGGACATCAAGCGACCCGCGGACGGACCCAACGACGTCTGGGGCATGGACTTTGTGGCGGATCAGCTGGCTAATGGCCGGAAGCTCCGGACACTGACGGTCATCGATCTGTTCACACGCGAGTGCCTGGCGCTCGAGGTGGGCTTCAGTCTGCGAGCCGAACATGTGGTCGCAGCCATGCGGCATATAAGCCACGAGCGCGGCCTGCCGCAGCGGATCTCCTGTGACAACGGCTCCGAGTTCGCCGGCGGACAGATGGACCTCTGGGCGTACACGAACCATGTGCAGATCGACTTCAACCGCCGGGGCAAGCCCACGGACAACGCCATCGTGGAATCCTTCAACGGCAAGTTCCGCGAGGAATGCCTCAACGCCCATTGGTTTGAGTCCGTCGAGGACGCCAAAGAGAAGATCGACGCTTGGCGATGGGATTATAATGAGCATCGGCCTCACCGTTCTCTCGAGGGTCTGACACCTCGGGAATTTGCGGTCCGGTCGAAGCTCACTGGGGTCGCAAACTCACAGAGCTAGTGGTCCGAGAATCCCGAGCCGGTCAGCCAAGACCCATCATGCCGCCGGCACTGGTCCAAAGGACAGCCTCAGGCCCTGATGTAGTGCTACCGTAGCCCACTATCACACTGCCGTCGGCGGAGACATCGTTGGCCCGGCTATCGAAGCCGCCGCCAGGTAAATCACCAAGCCCGACAATGCCAGTGCCGGAAGCCCAGCGGAAGGCCTCGATGCCCGAAGCACTGCCGCTGTTGCCGACAACCACACTGCCATCGGCGGAGACAGCTTTAGCAGTGCTATTCCAGGCACCGCCTGTCAGATCGCCGAGACCGACCATGCCGGTGCTGGACGTCCAGCGGTAGGCCTCAACGTGCGCTGCCTCAGGTGCAATGCCCCCTGGGGCAATGCCTCTGCCTACTACGACCAATCCGTCCGCGGAGACATCTTCTGCAACACTGTCGATGGGTCGACCACCCGGTAACTGGCCAAGCCCCACCATGCCGCCTGCGTCGGTCCAGCGGAAGGCTTCGATGCTCCCGTCGATTCCCCCGGTGCCCACCACCACGCTGCCATCGGCGGAGACGCCTTCGCCTCTGCTGCGGAAAAAACCGCCGGGAAGATCACCGAGCCCCACCATGCCGCCTGCGCTGGTCCACTGGAAGGCCTCCACACTGCCACCGCCTTGGTCGGTAACACCACTAAAGCCGACTAGGACGCTGCCATCGTCGGATACGCCGGTGGCGGTACTGTAGACATCACCGCCCGGGAGATCGCCTAGAGGATAGAAATTACTCAGAGGAGGTGGCGGAGGCGGTGGAGGGTCTATGTGCTTAACTGTAACTGTAATGATGTCCGATCCGGTTGCCCCGTCGTCATCGGTGACCGTGAGTCGGAAAAGCAGATCTTCAGTTACCGCAATCGCCGGGGCAATAAAGGAAGCGTTCGCCATGTCAGCGCTTGTAATGGTGACAGCCATACCGTTTTCTTGCTGCCACCTGTAAGAAACAACAGTGCCGTCGCTGTCCACGCCCGTACCAGACAATTTGACCGTTGTTCCTTCATCGACATTCTGATCAGCACCGGCATTGGCGGTCGGCGCCCGATTGACAGGAGGCGGATTGGAAGAGGCATTTGAGCTACTACCACCACCACAACCTGAAAGAATGCTCGCAACAGCAAGGGTGACTACTATTACAGAACGCATAACAGCCCCCGATGACCTGGCCCGCCCGGGCGACCAGGTCTGTTACCGGTGAGGAAAAGACATTCACTCGACGAAGAAACCCCGGCGCGGATCCGCGGTCCGAGCAATGTCTTACCGTCCATGCGGGTCCTGGCCCTTGACGAGCTGGGTCTCCGCGCCAGTATCGGGGTCGACCTGCGTCACGAAGCCTGTGGCATCACATGTTCCCCTGCGGGTTGGCGGCTTGCGGCCATTGGTCAGTATCTTTCCGCCGTACCAGGACGATTGCATCCCGTAGCGTGGCTGGCTGGAATTCAGGATTGTGCCGCTTGTATCGGTGTCAAGAATTACCTGCAGGAGCCAGCAAGCCGTGTAACCAGGCAAGTCGTACGAGTAGACCAGGCGATCATCGTCAAGGCTCGCTGCAGGAAAATTGAGCCCGTGCTGACCATAGGGGCTGGTCGCCAGGACCGTGGCGCATGACGAATCATGGCAAGCTGGCCCAATCCGTAACAGCTGGTTGTCGACATACGGAGCTTGTTCGATTTCCCGGCGCACAAACAGTGTTCCATCTTCATTCACCGAGATGGCACCGAGAAAGGCGGTGTGGGGGTCAAGGTAGCGACTCGTCGTAGTACGAGTTGCAGCGGAAATCGACACGATCTCCGTTGACGACCCCAAGTCCACGGCCGCATAGACAACCGTGCCGTCCTTGCTCAGGTCCATCGACTGAATCCACAGTGCAGTCGGACCAATTTCATAGATCAATTCTGGCTCACCCACGGTGATTGTCGACAATCCGGTTACGGTGAAAGTGATGCCATAAATTTGAGTATCCGCTCCATCCGGCCATATCACTCTTCCGACGTTGGCGTTGACGGTGCCGTCGTCTACGGGATAGCTAAATGCTCCGCGACCAACAGTGCCGCCCGTGCTGGTCTTCAGGTAGAGGGGCCGGCTGCACTGGCCGGTCGCGTCGGCAACATAGATCTGTTGTCCTTTGGCGGTCTCTACATGGTAGGTGAACGCCGGGAAGTCGAGACCGGGTTGGGCGCAGGGATCCGCGCTGGGCTTCAGCTGGACCGTGAACAGTGTCGAGCCTTTGCCCTTACGGCCGCTGGAGAGCGCCACTTCGATGTCGAACTTGGCGACTGTCGCCGTATCGGCGATATCAATCGTCGCAATCAGCTTCTTGGAGCCGCGTACCGACACCTTTCTCACGGTGATGCCGCCCGGATTGGTGGTACCGGCAACGAGAAACTGGACCTGGGCGCTGCTGTCAAAGCCGTTGCCGCTGATGGTGACGTCGAGGCTCACCGTGCCCTGGGGCGCCTCGGTGGGGTCCGCGGCAGTGACCGTGACGTCGGCGTGGGATGTCGCTACAGGCCCGAGCATCAGCAGCATGCAGGAAGCCGTAAGAGTCAGGAGTGTGCGGACGTTCATTTCATTATCTCCGAGCCGTCAGGGCATTGTGGCTTTGAACTCGACGCGTCTTTCCGACCAGGATGAAAGGCGCCCAGAAATAGGGGTGGCGAAAGTCATTTGACGAGCGCAGGTCTTGTTGGGCCCGTGCCAGGGCATCTGGCTCGCTGGGCGTGTTGGACTGATTCAGGTACCCGTAGAACCGCGTCATGAGCGCGACCGAGGAACGATCATCTACTTCCCAAAGCGTAGCCATGACGGAGGCGCTGCCGGCAGCCAGGAAGGCGCGGGTCATGCCGACAAAGTCATCGCCGGCCGGCGTCTCGGCAAAGTAGCCGCTACCGAGCGCCGTGTCGCAGGCACTGAGCGTCACCAGATCCGCCGTCAACTTGAGCGCGAGAATTTCGTGTACCTGCAACATGCCGTCCTCGTTGGCGTCGGCCTCCAGCTCGAGTCCGGAGAGCAGCGGATAGCGCTTGTTGAAGTTGCCGTGCGTGGCCAGATGGAGCACCCGGTACTGGCCGGCGAGTGCCTTGAACTGTTCTTCGGTAGCCCCAGTCCCCACCAGCAGGCGCGAGTCGGGTCGGAACAGCGCATCGACGGCGCGGGCCTCGTCTGGCGCGTAACGCAGCCGACTCCGGGCCGGTGCCATGGCCAGCAGGCCGCGTGGAGCATTCGAAGCGTGAGCGTCGTGCAAGAGCGCAGTGGCGGCGGGCAGGTAAGCGACGGTGTATGTGTCGACGACCAGCTGTTGGGGGCCAGTGCCCGGTCGTGGCAGCAGCGCGAAGGGCAAATAGTTGAGGACGCCGTGCGGCACGATGTAGAGATGATCAATGTCCTTGAGCCAGCCGGCGTCCTCGAGCGGGGTCCACAAGGTGGCCGACAGGGCCGCGGCCGGCTTGCCCCAGCGATCGTCACCGGGGTGACGGATCAGGTCGCGCAACAGGCCGATCCGGGAGCCCAGGTCGGCGCGACGGACTGCAAAGGTCCTGGCCGACACACTGTGCGTGGTCAGGACAAAGACCGTCATGCTGTCCTGGCCGACCACGTATTCCAGCAGCCCTTCGCCCTGGGCGAGCCGGGTTTGAATCTCCGCTGCGCTGGGCGGGTTGTCGATGGCGGCATCGAGGGGTAGCGCGTTGCTACGACTGACCACAAAGCCCTGGTACTCCTGCTCGGCCAGCAGCAGTTCGTGCGAGTAGGTGTTGACAGCCCGTGGCCGGCTGGCGGATCGCCCCTGGGACTCCTCTTCTCCGAGCGCGCGTTGCAGCTGCCGTATCCGTGCACGTAGCTGGGCCTCCGTTTGTTGATCCTCCGGAGACAGTGGGGCCGCGATGCGACCCTGCAGTTGTTCGGCGTAGCTACGCGCGCGCAGGCGCTCGGCGGTCGAGAACGCTTCCGCCGTACGGCCCAGTTCCAGCTGCAGCCGCACCAGCTCGGTATAGACCTCGTACTTGTCCTGCACATAGCCAGCCCGAAAGCGCTCCTCCAGGAGCCGGCTGCGGACACTTTCAATCACGGTCACTGCCGCGATGAGTGCCTCGATGGCGGCGGTCTTGTTGCCCAATGCCTCGTAGGTGCGCGCCCGGCTGAAGTCAATCTGCCAGAGGAGATCCGGGTCGCCGATCTGGGCCTGGGCCGCCTCCGCTGCGATGAAGCCCGCCAGTGCCGCGGTAAAGCGCTGGCGGAGACGGTCCAGTTCGGCCTGGGCAAACAAGGCTTCGGCCTCGACCAGGCGCGCACCGATCTGGCGGGAGAGGGTCAGTGCCTGGGCGACCTCGTCGGAGGCCGGCTTGAGTTGCTGCAGCTGACGATGCGCCAGGGCGAGTCGCAGCAGGCTCTGCGCCAGGTGCTGCCGCTCGTCGGACTGGGCCGAGCGCTGGCGTGCCTGGTCGTAGAGCGCGGTGGCCGCCTCGAACTGCGCGCCGCGGAACTGCAGGTCACCGAGTGCGATGAGATTCAAGGTGACAGCGCGGGACAAGCCGATGGAGCGAGCCGAGTTCAACGCGCGGCTGAAATACTCTTCGGCCGAATCGGCGTCGCCGAGCAGCAGATACAGCCTACCCATGTCATACAGGGCTTCGCCGAGTTCTGCCTGCGCCCCGAGCTTCTCGTAAACGGCCAAGGCCTCGCGCTGATACTCGAGACCCTTGCCATACCGGCCTTTCTGGACGAGTCCATTGCCCTTGCCGAGCAGCCAATAGGCCCGGTCCTGTTGCATTCCGGCCTGCGCCGCCAGGTCGATGGCCAGATCAAAATGACCGAGTGCCTGATCCACCTGCCCGAGCCCCAGCAGGCATAGCGCGATATTTCCGTGGTCCTGGCTCATGGAGGCCGTCGACTGCAGCGCCTCGCTGATCTTGAGCGCTTGCCGGTAGTAGTCCAGGGCCTCGCGGTAACGGCCGAGCAGAAGATGTGTCCCGCCCAGGTTGCCGAGGGTGTCCCCCACCAGGCCGCGCGGAATGTCGGCCCCGCGATAGAGGTCCAGAACCTGGTGGTACTGCTGCAGCGACGTCTGATAGTCGCCCAACTCGTCGTAGACCAGGCTGAGGTTGTTGAGACTGGCGCCCTCGAGGCGCTTGTCGCCCAATTCCCGGCCGAGGGTTCCGGCGCGCTTGAAGACCCCGATCGCCTGGTCGTAATGGCCCAGGTCCCACTCCAGCAGACCAAGCACGTTGAGCGTCTTGCCCAACGCCAGGCGATCGCCCGAGGCACGATCCAATGTCAGTGCTCGATCGAGGTAGGATCGGGCTTCGCGGAAATTGCCGAGCCGCCAATGGCACTCTCCGGTGTAGCGCAGTGCCGCGGCCTCGTCGTGACGTTGAGTGCTATGGCGGAAAAGCCTGGCGAGCCGCTCGAATTCGGGCAGGGCTTTGTCGGCGCCATCCTGGCGATAGACGGCGATCGCCGCGTCAAGGCGCGGGTCGGACTGCTCGACTTCGGCGGACGCGCCCACGGCCCACAACAGCCCGAGGGTCAGCAGGACAGCGAAACTGGAGGTCCGCCTGGGCATCTCAGGGCCGCTGAGAGATGCTGAAAGGAATGTGGTCCGAATTCAGCGTGGTGCCTTCGGATGGAAAGGCAACGACCTGAACGAAATATTCGCTGTCGGGGTGAAGACCGAGCGCGTTTCCGGGTCGCCACTCCGTCCCGACAACACGGGTTTCGCTGACCAGGTCGCCCGACTCGGTCACGATCCGCACCGCGTAGAAACGGCTTCCGGGTACAGAGGTCCAGCGAACGACCAGGTCATTCGCCGCAACGGCGGCTCCGACGGTGGGGGCAAGCACGTCGAGTCTGTCGACGGCTGGCGCCGCGCCGCGGATGATACGGAACTTGGTGGCGACCGGCGGCTCGTTAACGGGGGTGGGCTGCTGGGTGACCTGGAGCAATGTGGAGACCGACACGACGATGAGTGCGGCGGTGGCCAGCCATGGCGTGTAGCGTTGCCAGCGGCCGGCGGGCGGGCGGCCAACCCGTCGGGCACGTGCGAGGGTCAGTTCGGGGACCGGCTCCAGTGTGCCAGGCTCGCGCGCCTTGCTGACAACCCCGATCAGGGCGCAGCAGGCCTCGCAGCGTGCCAGGTGAAGTTCGAGGGGCTCGCGCTGACTGGGCGCCAGCGTTCCGTCTACGTAGGCAGCTATTTCATGTTCATCCGGACAGCCGGCTGCACGACTGCGTCCGCCGCTAGGTGCCTGGCGCAGAACTGAAGCCAGGTCTTTGCTGTTCATTGGCGCCTCAAGCGACTCTCGAGCTTGGTTGGATCGACTGCCCATGCCGTCTTGTACGGACGGTTCCTCGATCTTTTCGGACTCATCCGGAGTCCTCGTCCTTCATGAGCTCGGTCAACGCATCAATTGCTGCCTGGACTTGCCGGTAAGTCCGGTTCAGGTCAGGCAGCCCGGTGAGGCGGGCGACCTCCGCCAGTGTCAGGTCCTGCTGAAAGCGGAGCCGCAACAGCAAGCTCTGCTGGGGCGGCAGACGGGACAGGGCCGCGTCGAGCCGACGCCGGTCCTGGTCGCTTTGCGCCAGCAGGTCGGGGCCCGGCCCCGGCTCTTCCGGCTGACACGCCGGCTCATCCGGATCGGAAAACGCTGGCTCGGACAAGGAGACCGGTCCGGCCATTCGCACGCTCAGTTGCCACCGCTGGCGCGAGGTCAGCGAGGAGAAGATCCGTGCACTGATCTCTGAGACCTGCTGGATGGCCACTTCTGGAAATCGGGCCTGTAGTGCGCGCAGGGTATCGTCGCGGGTCATGCCCCGGACATACATGTAGCGATACACGAGTTGATCCAGCACCGGGAGCCCAGTGATTGCCTGGGCGGGACGAAACCGGCCCCGCTGTTGCCGACGCCAGTCGATGCACAGGTTGGCGACGACCGCCGAGAGCCAGGTCGGGAACTTGGCAGGGCCATCGGGACGGTACTTGAGCAGTCGGCGAAAGCCATCGTCGCTGAGCGCGCCACTGACATAGACGAAGCAGTCCATGGCGCGTTCACGGTCGGATTCGTATTGCCGCGCGAGGTGCAGCATCAGGGGCGAGTAGCGCTCGAGGAATTCACGCCAAGCGGCATCGACTTGCCCAGCTGAAAGGCGCTCGAGCAGGTCCTGGATGGAATCCTCGGTCATCGTGGGTTAGTCGACCGGGAGAGCGGGCGGGATCATCCGCGTTCTTGCAGCCGCAGCCATGGCGACTGCAACGGCAGGCAGACTTGCCGAGACCATATCTGGATCCCCCCAACCCACTTCAGTCGCGTGCGGACTTCAACGGATCTTGGCCACTATAGACCAACGAGCTGACTTGTATAGCTTCCCCACGACCGCCCGGGGGTTGAGGTCGATTCTCCAGGCAACCAGGCGGCTGCTAACTCCGGGCACATGGGTAACACTTTCAGTCCTTTGCGCGAGACGCAAAGTGCCGTGACGGGAGCGTTGCAAGATGAACGAACGGCTGCGGTTCGTAGATCGACTGCCGGATGACCGACCCAATATCCAATAGTCCGCGAGTCGGCCCGGATTGCGCCCGATGGTCGCCCTGCCGCGTCAGAAGCGGCATGAAACTCAACGACGTGGAAGTGGTGGCCAAGGATGGGTGAGGCCGGGCGACGACACCCAATGTGTCGTCGCCCGGCCGAACCGAGCCTGGCATCTGTACTCCGCGTGGTCAGGCGCGCCCGGTCTGAATCACTCCGGCAAACCGGCCAATCTCAGTCCCTTCCGGATCAATTCAAGGCGAGCCGGGTCGCGGAAGCGGGCAAGCCTGCCGTACTCCGATGCCGTCAATCCCGGCAACAGCTGCAGGAACTTCACCAGGCCTGCCGCTGCCGCTTCAAGGCGTCCGAGGAGAGCGTTAGCCGCAACCAGTACGCCGTACGTCGCATCCCAGTCTTCGTACAGCGCGACCGACGCACTGGAAAGAGCCACCGCTTCTTCGTAGCGTCCCTGCAGTGCATGCGCCATGCCAAGGCCCGTAAGGACGTAGAAGGCCGTGGGATCAGAGGGGCTCAATTCTCGTGCGCGTTCGAAGTTGGCCAGCGCCACATCGAGGTCGCCCGCAAAGACCTGGCCCCAGCCAGCGTTCATCGCGACGAAGGCGTTGTTGGGGTTCATTTTCGTGGCCCGCTGCAGTGCCATGATTCCCCTGTCATAGTCCCGACCTAGCCGGATCAGTGTGAAACCCGCAATAGCAATAGCGTTCTCGTCGTCGGTGTCCGCGCTCAGGGCCAGCCGTGCAAGCCGGACCGCCTCTTCCGCGTCCGCATCGGCATCGGACGTCCATTGCCGGCCTACGCGCTGCTCATAGCACCATGCTGCGTAGGCCGCTGCCGGTATGAAATGCGGATCGAGCCTCATGGTCTCGCGGAACAGGGCCAGTGCCTGCGCGTTATCGCGCGGACGCATGGCGTAGACCAGAGGCAGTGCACGCAGAAAGTGATCGTAGGCCTCCATGTTATCCGTGGGTTTGCGCCTCGCCCGCTCGATTTCGGCCCTCCGCAATTGTGGCTCTATGGCGCCGACGACCTTCTCGGTGATCCGGTCCTGCAGGTCGAAGATGTCCGCCAAGCCACCATCAAAGCGCTCAGCCCAGAGATGTCCGCCTGTCGACGCGTCGATGAGCTGCGCTGTAAGTCGCACTCGGTCACCAGCTCGCCGAACACTGCCTTCCAGCACGTAGCGCACGCCAAGTTCCATTGCCACCTTGCGCACGTCCACCGACTGGCCCTTGTAAGCGAACGTCGAGTTCCGGGCGATGACGAAAAGCCTCCGGAAGCGCGACAGGGCCGTGGTGATGTCTTCCACCATCCCATCGGCGAAATACTCCTGATCCGGATCGCTTGAGAGATTCGCGAACGGCAGCACTGCAATCGAGGCGCCATGCGCCTCCCTGCCTGATCCGGCCACGGCCTGCATGCGCCGGTGCGGAGCGACGCGGATCGCGTAGCAGTGAACAGGACGATTGATATTCTTGACCTTCTGCTCACCAAGGTCATCGAACGAAATATCTGGGAAACTCCGGAGCTGCTCGCGCACCGCGCTCGAGACACAGATACCGCCAGGTTCTGCGAGAGCCTCCAGGCGCGCCGCGATGTTCACCCCGTTGCCAAATATCGCATTGCCTTCAAATACGATGTCGCTCAGATTGATCCCGATTCGAAGCTCAAAGCGGTCGTCGCGCGGCAACTCGGCATTGCGAACCAGCATCGCATCTTGAATTGCGAGACTGCTCTGCACCGCATCGGTCACGCTCGCGAACTCCGCTAGCCAGCCGTCGCCGGCCGTATCTACGATGCGCCCCCTGAAGCGACGCGTGTTCGGCTCAACGACTTCCTCGCGCATTGATTTCAGGCGCTGAATAGTGCCGTTCTCGTTGCGCTCCATCTGACGGGAATAGCCGACGACGTCCGCCATCACCACCGTGGCCAACCGGCGGGTCAGTTCTTCTTCCATACTGTTGCATCCCCCAAGGCTGGCAGCTAGCGGCCGCGACGTCCAAGGGCAGCACGCTTTCCGGCGATGGTACGCCTGCCGCCGGGTGTTTGCATCGGACTCAGGTGCGTCCCGCCGCGGGAAAAACGACATGAGACTCAGTGAGTTAGGAGTGATGGCCAGGGTCGGGATCGAACCAATGACACGCGGATTATCAGTCTGACCTGCCGGGCGTCTTTCTGACCGAGTGACCCATAGAACGAACCAGGCCCGAACCGGGCTGGGTACCGCGGCCGACAAACCCTACCAGACTCGACAAGTCCACTGACGGGCTGTAGCAAGCAATCTACCGCGCCGCAACAGTTCAAGGTCAGACGGCCCACAGCGGCCTGGCGCCTGCCGCAACATTTACTTGCCGATTGGCAGAGTGTGCTTCACATTCCGCCTCTATGGCCCGGGGATTCAAGACCTTCCGCGCGCGACTCCCGCTTGAGTCAAAGGCAGGTCAGTACGTGGCGTATGCGGTAGGTGAAGTCATCCTGGTAATCATCGGGATACTCATTGCGCTGCAAGTCAACAACTGGAATATCGAGAGGGTCGAACAGCGCAGGGTCCGGGAACTGGCGCATGTTTTGATCAAAGACCTGGAAAGCGACATCGCTGACCTTGAGAGGATACTTCGCCAGATGGAAATCACGCTGAGAAGCGTTGAGACGATGTCCGACTATACGCGCGGAAAGTCCCTGGACCAGATCGATAACCTGGACCTGTTGTTTCTGCTCGATCATATGGGACACCGACCCTACGAGTGGCATCGCGCGACGATAGAAGTGTTCAAGAGTACTGGCGCACTGCAGAACATCAGGAATCCGGAGCTGGTGACGCTGCTGACACGATACGAGGCGTTTTCGCACCATCTGGACAGCGATTATCAAGGCGATCACGAACGCATCTGGAACACTAAGACCCTGGCAGCCGAGTTGGTCGATGGAAACTATCCGGACAGCGAGGAAGCGACGTCAGTCACGATGAAGATGTTGCGTGGTGGGCCGTACGAGTTCCCACCGAAGGAATTACACGAGATCTACAAGGGTCATGAATTGCAACTGCTCACGAATGACATGAACAAGATCAAGATGCTGACGAACGTCGCGAGTCAGGTCGGTCAGATCAGGGCACGCGCCGAACACGAAGTGCCGGATGCGATCAGCATGGCACGGGAACTGATCGACCTTCTCAAGGCAGAATATCCAGAGTAGCCGCCAGCAGCGGTCGGCTACTTCGTCATGCCGACAGCAACCGCGATCCTGTGCGATTACCCAAAAACAAACGATGGTGAGTCAAAGGGGGATGCAATGAAACGGTTTTTCTGGAGCCGCGGCGCCAAGGCGGTCTACACGATCGCGGGCGTCGCCTTCATTGTCCTCGCCGGTTGGGTGGCATACCGGATCAATTTTCCTGACGCGGGCATGCTGCAGGTCGGTGAGCGGGCCGGGAACTGGTCGCTGCAGACCCCGGCGGGCGAGACCATATCGTTCTATGAGCACAGCGGTGACAAGCCGAGTTTGATCCTGTTCTGGGCTACGTGGTGCCCAAGCTGTGGAAAGCTGATGCCGGAGCTCGCCAGGCTCCAGGCGTCGCTGGCTGAGGGATCAGTCAACTTCTATGCCTTGAACGTCAGCGAGGACGGAGATCCTGTCGCCTACTTCAAGGAGCACGGCTATCGGTTCCACCTGCTGCTGAATGCAGATGACGTGGAGGACATGTACGGCACCTTCGGTACGCCGCGCCTCTTTCTGGTCGATGGAGACAAGACCGTAAGCTACACGCTCAAA
This sequence comes from uncultured Gammaproteobacteria bacterium, assembly GCA_963715485.1. Lineage (GTDB taxonomy): Bacteria > Pseudomonadota > Gammaproteobacteria > Steroidobacterales > Steroidobacteraceae > SG8-30. Next base: position 1,012,118 of record OY970244.1, on the reverse strand, counting down.
GCAACCAAGACACGTGAGGAGTTGATGACCGACTTGCGGGCAAGACTGGCGGCACCGGCTACGTGACGTTTCCGCAGACCCTCGCGTAACCCGGATCGTTTCAATCACCCTATTGACCTTGGAGAAATTCCCATGTTTCGACTCGCCATTGTGTTCCTTGCGCTGGCTTGCGGAGCATCCGTTGCCGCAGGGAAAGACATCAGGATCGTGGAGTCATGGGTTCAATACCGGGACGTACTGAGATCGGAAGGAAAGTCCGAGGCCGAGATCGATTCCGAAATCGCGAGCGATCTCGCCGGCCTGAGAGCGATGGACCGTTCTGCCGGAAACGACCGCATCGGCGTCGCCGCGCCACCGTTCCAGTTCGATGCATGGCTCAATTCTCCGCCGCTATCGCTGGAGGATCTGCGGGGACGGGTTGTCCTGGTTCGTTGGTGGACCGATACCTGCCCGTTCTGCGCGAGCAGCGCGCCGGCCCTTCGTGTGCTGCATGAGCAGTATTCAGCCAGGGGGCTGACGGTCATCGGCGTGTTTCATCCGAAAGCGGGGCGCGATGACCCGCTCGATGTCGCACGCGTGCAGCGCGCAGTGGACAGTCGGCAGTTCCTGTTCCCGGTAGCCATTGACTGGGATTGGCGGAACCGGACACTCAAGGAATGGTGGCTGACGGGACCCAAGCGGCCGGCAACGTCGGTGACGTTCCTCCTCGACAAGTCCGGCGTCATCCGGTTCGTCCATCCGGGCATGGAGTACCACGATGACAACGGCGATGAGGAACACACGATGTGCGTGGATGACATGGGGAATATCCGCGCCGCCATTGAACGGCTCCTCGCCGAGTAGAAGAGGAGCAACATCGTTTGATGCAGCGAGCGTCCGTTCCTGGCCGTGCTCGTGTGGAAGACTAGCGATCGGCGCGCGTCGACTGGGCCGGTTTCAAGGGTACTGCCTGCGCGGTGCTGTCGTGCGCCTGGAAGCCCCCTGGAGCGGACCCGCCTACGGGCCCGATTCCGAGAAGTCCGATGGTGCCCGCCATCGCCACCCGATGGCCGCCCTGCCGCGGGGAAAGCGTCATGGGAATCAAAAGGTTAGGAGTGGTGGCCAGGGTCGGAATCGAACCAACGACACGCGGATTTTGAGTTACACCAGAGGGGGGTCGGAGGCGCGACCAAGTTGAAGATTCGTAAGGGGTTCCGCCGGGCCCGACCGAACTGCCCTCCCCGACCGAGCCTATTCCGAGCCGTACCGACCGAACTTCGGACCGAACCGGCGCCGAGGGGCATGCCGGTCAAGGGGTTGCGGCGGCGCGGACCGAACTGGGGCCGACCGGGGCCCGGGAGCGTGGCATGCGCCGCTTCAGTTCGCCCCAGCAGGCCCAGCGATTCCTGAGCGCCCACGCTGTCGTCTACAGCCTGTTCAACTTGCAGCGCCACCTAGCGTCGGCGGCGTTCTATCGGTCTCGCCGGGCGCGCGCCTTCAAACGTTGGAACGAAGCCGTTGCGGCGTGAGGTTGGGTGGCAAGCTTCACTTCGCTCGATGCCGTTGACTTGTCAGTGCCTCACTCGACCCGGAAGGTCAGCGCGTGCGGGGGCAGTTGCCCGGCCGGGTCGGGACCCCTGTCGGAGCCCGGCTTGACGTAGGACCGCACCGCCAGGCTGATCCAGCCACGCAGCGTCTCGTCACCGATGGCCTCGTCGTCGTCGGCCAGCGGGATCATGTCCGGTGTGACCGTGGTGCACTCCCCGTAAGTGAGGTCCGCGATCGCGTCACAGTCCCTCGCGAAGAAGTGAACGAAGAACTTGTTCAACGTCGCCGGATTGTCGACCTCGCTGTGGTAACTGTCGGCAGAACCCTTCAACTTCATGTGATCGACGTTGAAGGCACCCTTGAGCAGCGATGCGTCGTTGATCGACAGGCCCACGTAGGTTGCATTGCCGGTCTCCGTGGCGAGCGTGCCCACCACCGCGTAGATCCACCCCATGTCTAGCGGCCTCGGCTGGGCAAAGAAGTAGCTGGCGTCCTGGCCGTCCGCCAGGCAGTTCATGCCGATCGCCCGACAGGCGGACCCGAACTGCCCGAGCTTCGCGACGATGTCGATCATCGTGCGGTCTTCGCCATCGTCGATCATCCATCCCAGGCTGGCCGCGCGTGCTTTCACGGCGCGAATCAGGTTGTCGAAGTCTTCGCCAAGGTCCGACTCGTCCTCGACCGTGCGATCGTCGGCCTCGCGGGGTCCGTAACGCTCCGGGTCCGGCTCCCAGGACGGCCTGCGGACGCGTAACACGGTCAGCGGAAGGCTCTTCAGCCAGGCATTGGCGGCGTGCGGGTTCTCCGGCATGGCATAGCGGATCGCCGTGGTGAAGTCGGTCGCGTCCTGGTCGAGCCCCAGCGGACCGACCGCCGGACTCTGGCCGAAGGGAAAGCCGGCCTCGTAGTCGGAATCCTGGAAGGACTCCGGGATTTCCTCGGTGAAGATCTCACCCTCGTCGACACCCAGGCCTTGCAGCGCGTCACGAACAGTCCGGTCCGTGAGCCGATCGGGGGTGATCACGAAGTACCGGACCTCGTTCCATGGGTCGCCGGATTGTCTCCTCATCACGACGTTGTTGATGTTGTTGTTGATGCTCGACAGGCTCAGCAGCCGTCCGTCGGCATCAGGCAGGGTGAAGCAATGCGTGGCGTTGGAGAACGGCGGGAAGGTGGTGAAGAAATACTGGGTCATCTGGTTCGCGTGGCTCGCATAGAAGACGCAGGCCTCCACGTTCCACGGAATGCGCTCGTGCAGCCACTTCGTCCCGAACATCCAGGTCTGCAGCCCCATGTACTTCGCCGGCGGCGGCATCCTGCCGAAAACGAGGATCGCCTCCCTCGGGTCGAGCCGGTAGATCGCGCTGTAGCCGGGACGCGTCTTGCCGAAACCATCCTTCATCGCTGGGTCGACGTACTCCTCCGGCCACGGCTTGACGATGGGCATCACGTAGGGCGAGGCAGGGTTGTTGCCGAAGCAGTTCTTGAACACGTCGTAGCTGTCGGCGCAGTCCGCCGGGGTGTAGAGCCTCGGATAACCCACGTTGACCTCCATGCCGCGAGCGCGCAGGTCACGTATGAGCGTCTGCGCGAGGTTGCCGGTGCCTGGCCTGGGCAAGGCAGCGCGGCTGCCGACTTCAGGTGCCGGTGTCGGAACCGATGACTGTCCCCCTTGAGGGGCCGCCACTGCGACGGAGCCAGCGAGTACTGTTGCCAGGATAGAGAATCCGAGACGTGTCTTGTGCCTGTTCATCTCGTTGTTCGCCCCCAGTCAGACTCCTGGTCCAGGGCGCCCATGGGCTGGAGCTCAGCCCGACTGCCGCCAGGGCCAGGAGAGTTCGTTACATGGTGGGGTTTGCCATGGATCGCGGGATCGGGCTCGCCACGCGCTGCCTGTTGTCGACCCCTTGCCCGACGATCCTAACACCGGAAACCGCAATGACAATCCGCACAAGTGGAAGCTCCGCGAGATGTAGTTGCTTCCCGATTTGATCGCTCCACAAGGCGGAATCCGGTCATGGAGAGCCTGCTTGGCATTGCTACGTCACGGCATCGACCGGTGTGCCTGGGCGTGTTGGCCTGCGGCTTCTCCCAACGGTACTGCCAAATTAGTCGGCGCGACCTGACAATCCCTGGATGGAATCCCTACAAAGCCGCTACAAGCGCTACCGATTTCCGCCCGACATCATCCAGCACGCTGTCTGGCTCTACCACCGCCTCAACCTGGGCCGCCACCTGGTAGCAGCGGGCCACTACCGGACGCTGCGTCAAGGCGCCTTTGCGTCATGGGACAGGGCAGCGGCGATTTAACGGCAAACCAGCAGGGGGACGACTACGGCCGCGTAGAGTTCACTTGTCAATGCCAAAAAAAAACGGCCCCCGCCCGTGAGAGCGGAGGCCGTTGATGGCAGCTAAGATTCGTAAGACTCGCTGTCCAGAATCAAAGGCGACTTACTTAGGTGCCTCGCAGAAGTTGCCGTTACTCTGGCACTCGGCCTCGACACTGAGGTGAACGCCGACGTAGACGCCGCCGTTTGTATCGACGTTCGTGCTCGCAGTGTTCTTCCAGTCACTGCCGAAGGCTGCGGAGCAGACCGGGGTCGTGCCGATATAGATGTGCGTTTCCTTGGCCCCGAAGCCTTCGAACAGGACGGGCGTGACCGTGACATTACCGTCAGTAACGTTGATGGTAACGTCACCCACATGCGTGCCTTTCGTCAGGACATTGTTTCCGGCGGCTGCCCAGATTTCCTGCACGTAGACACCATTGGCTGCAACACCGCCAGTTGTTGACAGAGGTCCGGCCTGCCAGCCCCAACGGTTCGAGTCGAAGGTATCAACCCAGGTGTCCGCAATCCCATCCTTGGGCTTGCTGGTATCAACGAATTCCAGGCAGATGCCGTCGGTGCCATCATTCAGGACGATGTTCCCGAACATCATCGCTGTTTCCTGGCCGAGGGTCGGCGGAGGCGGCGGCGGCCCATCATCGCAGGTCACTTTGAGCGTGATGGCCGACCGGGTGGCCCAGCTACCCTTCTGCACGGCGCCTTCGCCTTCGCTCCAGCCGGTCTCGGTCTGTATTACATTGCCGCCGCCGTCCACCAACCGCACGGCCGCATGCGCCATGGCGTAGAGGGTGCCTGCTTTGCCGCAGGAATCGCCAAGTTCACCCAGGTCGAAAAACTTCTGTACGTTACCCAGTGGCACTGAGAACGTGTAAACGGTGGTGCCGGTAATGTTTCCGGAGTTGTAGGGGAAGTTACCGATCTTGGGATTGCCGTTCTTGGCCATCGGGTAGCCGTCCTGGTCTTCTCCCACCCACAAGTGGGCCTCGGTCAGTTCCCAGCCGTCGGAAGTCGCGTAGGTCACGTCCAGGGTGTCGTTATCGTTCACCACGAAGCAGACAACACCCGCGTCGATGGTCTGGCCCGCCAACAGGGCGTAGCAGCCATTGGTGCCGCTCGTGACACTCAGAACTGGATCTCCTGCCGCCTGGGCCGGGACAGCGGCCAGCGCCAGAAGACCCGCGGCGAGGATTCCGGCGATCGGGCGCGGCACTGAAAGCGCGACCCTTAGTTTGTTTCCAAATTTCATCTGCAAATACCCCTGATATTGATTCAACGGTTAACTATCGGGGTATCATCAAGCAATATACGTGCCAAAATGAGCAAAATGCTCACAAAATGCTGATATATAAAGGGTTTTTATATTTATATAGACTCGGAGCTCATCTCTGAAATAGCTCGCGAGACAACCCAGAGTGCCTCACATTTGTCTCGAGAGACACCTTTGAGACACCATGGTCCCTCTGGCGCGATGACCAATCACGAGGGACCTCGAGCTCCGCCCCTTGGCGAGGCGGATCGTTGCTCGATGCTCCAGCCAGGTCACCCCTGGCAGCTGTACGAGTACGGACGTTGGTACCGTGGGGTTTCGCCTTGCCGACACGGGTAAACCATGGCGCCTTGGTTACCCTCAGTAGCCGGTCGCAGATTCACGACGGCGCCTGTCAGATCTCGTCTCCGTCGGGCCGCGGCGCCCCCCACTGACAGCCTTCGCGACCCTTCGCCGCTAGGAAGGCTCGTCCTTGTCCTGGTGCCGTATCCCGAATTCCTTCAGGCGCCGGTAGAGTGTCGCGCGGCCAACTCCCAGAAGCCGGGCGGCGCGTGCGCGGTTACCCTTGGTCGCGCGCAGGGCGTGGACGATTCGGGTGCGCTCATCGCCAATCGTCGGCAGCGATGGGCCTAGCCGCTCTGATTGGAGGATCTCGGGCGGTAGATCTGCGAGTTCTATGCGGCGACTGCGGCAGCGCATGAGTCCGTGTTCGATCGCGGACTTCAGCTCACGAATATTTCCGGGCCAGTCGTAATGGACCATCCGATCAAGAACGTCGGGACTTATGTCGACGACGAGCTTGCCGGACGCGATGCGCTGTTGCGCCAAGAACGCTGCTGCGAGGAGCGGAATGTCCTCCCGGCGCTCGCGCAGCGGTGGCACGCGAACGCGGGCAATTCGAATGCGATAGAGCAGATCCTCGCGGAACTGCCCGCGCTCGACAAGCTGCTGAAGGTTGCGGTTGGACGCGGTAATGATGCGTACGTTGACCTTCCGGATCCCCGTCTCGCCGAGGCGAGTAATCTCCTTTTCCTGAAGGACGCGCAGGAGCGAAGCTTGAACTGTCGCTGAGACGTCCCCGATCTCGTCAAGAAACAGAGAACCGCCTTCGGCAGCCTCGAAAAGGCCTTCTCGGGCCACATCCGCACCCGTGAACGCTCCCTTGGCATGCCCAAAGAGCTGACTTCCCAGAAGTGAATCAGTCAGCCCTGCGCAGTTGACCGCGATGAAAGGCTGCTGGCGCCGTTCGCTGGCGCCATGAATCGCTCGGGCCGCGAGTTCCTTGCCAGCGCCAGTCTCGCCCTCCACCAGCACCGTCCAATCGCCCTTTGCCACCTGGTCAATTTGGTTGAACAGATCACGAATAGCCTGGCTTTGACCGATCATCTGTTCGCCGATCTGCTTGCCCAATTGATCGCGGAGCTCGTGGACGTCGGTGACGTCGTAGAGAAACATGATCTGCCGTGCGGAATCCCCGGGATAATCGCGCAGATCCAGATCGACATAGCGCTGGCCGTTTCCCGTCGTGCCCAGGCGTAACGCGACTCGGGTGCGCTCGAGGTCCGGAAGTTTCCTGAGCGCGCGGATTGCCTGGCGCTCGGTCGCGTTCGTGCCCAACACCTCCATCCAGGGCTTCCCCACTACCGACTCCGCTTCCCTGCCACAAAGCGACAGGAAGGAGTCGTTGGCGAACGCGACCGAATGATCCACTTCCAGCACGAGCACGCCGATTCCGAGCGAGTCGAGCACCTGATTCTGGATGTCGTGGCTCACTCGGAGTTCGGACAGCGTCGCGCTTAACTCTTCCTCGATGTTCTTGCGGTCGGTCGCATCGCGAAGGATTCCGGTGAACTTTCTTTGCTCGCCAAGGCGCATCTCACTCACCATGGCGTCGATCGGGAAGGTAGTCCCGTCCTTTCTCATGGCGACCAGCTCACGGGGGATGCCGATAACCCTCCTTTGTCCGGTGCGCAGGTACGTTGCAATACCGTGGTCGTGCGCGCTGCGCATGCTCGCGGGCATCAGCAGCCGGATATTTTGTCCGACCAGCTCCTCGGAGCTGTATCCGAACTGCAGTTCCACGGCATTGTTGACCTGCTCAATCCGGCCGTCCTCGTCGATCATGATAATGACGTCCGTCGCGGTCCCGAGGATGGCTCGCAAGCGTCTCTCCTGCTCGTTCAGGAGAACGGTCTTTCGGCGCAGCTCGAGCTGATCGAGGGCCTGCCGCGCCAGGAGATCCAACAGCTCTAGATCGTCCCGACTCGGCGCACGCGGGCGCGGGTCAATCGCGCACAGGGTGCCGAGCACGAAGCCATCGGGCGTGCGCAGGGGAAAGCCAGCGTAGAAACGGATCCGAGGCTCGCCCGTCACCAGCGGGTTGTCCGAGAAGCGCTCATCCTTCGACGCGTCTTCGACGATGAGCGGCGAGCCATCACCGACAACGTGCCCGCAGAACGATATGTCTCGATGGGTCTCCGAGACCTCGAGCCCGTATCGAGACACGAAGTACTGGCGATCGGCATCGACCAGGGACACCAGCGCGATCGGCACCTTGAGGATATGGGCCGCAACCCGCGTGAGCGCGTCCAAGGCGGGATCGGCCTGGGAGTCGAGGATGTCGTAGCTCGCGAGCGCCGCGAGTCTCTCCTGTTCGTTGTCGGGCAAGCGCGGGGTTTTCATGGCGAAGCCCAGTTGTATGTTCACATCAAGTATGCAAGAGGAACGAACAGCACACCATCAACGCTGCGCCACGGTATTGCCAAGTTAACTCTCCACAGCCGTAATACCTCGCTGGATTTCCGTCAAATTGCCACTGCCCTGTCCCAGGACGCAAGACGCCGCGGCGGGAGTGTTGCAAGATGGACGAACGGCTACGGTTCGTAGCCCGGCTGCCGCATGACCCACCCAATATCCAATAGTCCGATGGTCACCCCGGATGGCGCGCGATGATCGCCCTGCCGCGTCAGAAGCGGCATGCAAATCAACGAGTTGGAAGTGGTGGCCAGGGACGGAATTGAACCGCCGACACGCGGATTTTCAGGCGACCCGGACCCCGATTCGAGCGAACCGGAGCCAACCTAAGCCGCTGTTTTTCATCAAATCAGTACCAGCCGGAGTCGGCTGGGATCGGCTCCGGTTGGCTCAGGTCGGCTGCGTTTTGGTTGCGCCTCCAGTGCGGTGACTCACCGCCCAAGCAACGCCAGCGGGTTCCCGCCCGACTGCACCAGCAACGCCAGCGCAGCGATATTGATTGCCACCGCAATCCAGAACCAGACCTGGAATGACACCTTCCGCGACTTGTGCCGGAAGGCCTGCTGGGCGATCCAGCCACCCGGCCATCCCCCACGAGCGCCAGGGAGTTGAGGGTCGCTTCTTTCGTCCGCCAGCGCCCGCTCTCAGCCGCGGTCTTGTCCCAGCCGTAGACGAGGAACAAGACGCCGCTCCAACCCAAGTACCACAGCGGCACGATCCAGGTCAGGAATCCGCCCCCTGCCAATCCTGCGATCAACGCCACGAACAGTCCCGATACCGTCACCGCCCGACCAAGATGGGGCGCCGATCCTGGCTTGCGGGCCGGCTTGAGTGAATTACCCGCGTAGCGAATTTGCCGGGCCCGCGGACGCCCCCGCTCGTCGCGTGCGGCCTCGTAGGTCACGACCTTGCCGACCGACGGTCGGCCGGAGCGTTCCTGGAACGCGCTGATGTGGCAGAAGACTCGCGCGCCTCCCTCGGCCGGGTCGATGAACCCAAACCCGCGGTCATCATTCCATTCTGCAAGCGTGCCCTTGAAGCGCATGGCGCGTATTCTGAACTCTCAATGATCCGGAAGAACAGGGCGCAAGCTTCGATTCATGCCTGCCTCGTACCCCTCCCCTGCCGAACAGTGGTCTGACCCCGATTTTCTGGACCACCTGATTGGGCGTAATAATGCCCTGGGGGTGTGTCATGGCAAGACGGAAGCGATTCAGTGCGGAGTTCAAGCGGAGGGCGTTGCGCAGGTTCGATTCCTGGGCACCGTAGTCATGTGCTGATTGACTGGCGATACGCGCTCGGCGACTTCCCTGTCCATTGCCGGAACGCCTTGCGAAAGTTCGCGGCATCGCTGAAGCCGATGCGATGCCCGACTTCCTCGACGGGCATCAGCGTATTGCTCAGGTATTCGACCGCGATCGCGCTGCGCACCTCGTTCAGCAACTGCTGGAAACTGACGCGCTCCGCGCGCAGGCGCCGGTGAAAGGTCCGCAGCGACATGCCCAGTGATGCGGCCACGCCGGCGGCTGTGGCCTGCCGGCCCTGGGTGTCGAGGCAGGCGGCACGCACCTGGCGCTGCAACGGGGTATGCCCTGCCCCACCCGAAACCACGCGTTCGCAGAACTCGCGGCAGATTCCCGCGGTCATGGCGTTCGCATCGGGAAGCGCGGCGTCGAGGATGGCGGCGTCAAAGTGCCACTCCATGACCCCGCTACCAAAATGGATCGGACAGCCGAAGGTCCGGCGATAGGCGGCCGCGTGGCCGGGGGCCTCGTAGGGAAAGAACATCGCCCGGGTCGGGAAAGGCGCCTTCAATAGCAGGCCCATCAGCGTGGTCATGGAGCTGCGCCAGAACTCGGCGACGAACGGCAGCACCGCGCCAAGTGACTGCGGGCTGTGGGATCGCAGGACGCCTGTGTTCCCCTGGATTTCGAAAGTGATCCGCAGCAACGTCCCGGCCAGCATCAGGTGCTCGAACCCGAACTTGAAGGCCTCGCCCAGCGTGGCACTGGTCGCCATCGCGTACCCGTACAGACCGAAGTCACTGATCTTCTGCCTCGCCCCCGCACGCAGGCCGGTATCCGGTCGCCTGGCCAGGCGTCGTGCGTTATCGAACAGCGAGAGTCGCTCGTCAGTGGGACAGGGCACGGTCGGGGGATTCCGGCCAATTGATGGGGATACCGCTGCCGGCAACGAGCGCCCCCGCGGGCACGCCCTGTTCGGCCAGTTCGTCGAAGAGTGCCGCCAGGCCGGAGGTGCTGCCCGCCGCCGTCAGGCCCTTACCGACAGAGACGGATTCGGGATAGCCCATGGCCTGTGTCAAGTGACGAGTTGGCACGATTCCACCCCCTCATAGGCAGCATTTCACCTTGCCCTCCCAGGGTCAAGTGCGGAGCATGCGCCCCTCACTCGCGAGGACGGTCTTCGAGACAGGGATCGATCCGGTCCAGCACAGCCGGGCTGGACCCGGTGGCGTCGCGACTAAGGCAAACCCGCAGCCCCTGGTGCTCAGGGACCTGCCTGCCATGGCTTCAGGAGGAGAACAGATGCGGTCTTATGTCATTACAGCGCTGTTCTTGTGTGCAGCAGTGACCGGTCTTGCGCCGTCCGCGCACGCGGAAAAGGCTGATGGTCGGCCCAACGTGCTGCTGATCGTCGCTGACGATGCGGCCTTCGGCGACTTCGGCTTCACCGGCGCTGTCACCCGCACGCCGAACATCGATCGCCTGGCCGGTGAGGGAGTCACCTTCACCCGCTTCCATGCCTCCCCCGTCTGCTCCGTAACCCGCGGCATGCTGCTGACCGGCAACAACCCCATCGAGATCGGGCTGGGTGCGTTCGACTACACCATCTACCCGCCCTCGGAGGGCAAGCCGGGCTACGAGGCTTACCTGACCCGGACAACGGCGACGATCGCCGAACTGCTGCAGGACAACGGCTACCGGACCTACGCGATCGGCAAGTGGCACCTCGGCGGCACCCGCCACGGCGGTGAGCCGCCCAACCAGTGGGGTTTCGATCACAGTTTCGGCATCTATACGGGCGGCGCCAACCACTGGAACGAAGGTGTGTTCCATTTGGACATGCACGACCCGGAGGTCGTCGAGCAGGTCAAGGCTGGCAAGATCCCCGCCGAGCCGTACTACGAGGACGGGCAACGCGTCCCCCGCCCAGCCGGTATCTACTCGGACGACCTGTATACCGCCAAGCTGCTCCAGTTCCTGGAGCGCGACCGCAGCTCCGGCAAGCCTTTCTTCGCGTACGTGGCGTACACCACGCCGCACGCGCCGGTTCAGGCTCCCGACTTCCTCATCGACAAGTACGAAGACCATTTCTACGAACTGGGCTTCGCAGGCCTGAAGCGCGCGCGGTTCGAGTCGCAGAAGGCGTTGGGTCTCATTCCCGAGGACGCCGTCTTCCCGGACGCGAGCAAGAACCAGCTGCTGCGCAGCTGGGCCAGCCTGAGCGAACAGGAAAAGCGGCACCTGGCCCGGATCATGGCCACGTATGCGGCAATGATGGAGTCTCAGGACTATCACATCGGGCTGCTGCTCAACTACCTGCAGGAGACCGGCCAGCTCGACAACACGCTGATCGTTTACCTCTCTGACAACGGGCCGGAAGGCTTTGACGAGCGCGGCGAGCTGAGCAATGCCGGCGCGACGCAGTGGATCCAGAAGACGTTCAACCAGAGCTACGAGCACATCGGGCGGGGCGACTCTTACGCTGCCATCGGCACTGACTTCGCCAACTCGGTCACCGGCGGCCTGCAGTGGTGGAAGTGGTTCATCGGCGAAGGCGGCATCCGGACGCCGCTGATCATCGTACCGCCAGCTAACCGGGCATCTGCCCGCACGGGCGAGAAGACCGCCGAGTATGCCCACGTCAAGGATGTTCCCATCACGATCCTGAGCTATGCCGGCGTCGAGCCAGCACCGCAGGGCTACAAGGGCCGCAAGATCGCCGCGGCTTCCGGCGTCTCGATGCGCAACTTTCTCGAGGGCAAGGCCGACCGCCCGCGCACCGAGGAGCAGTGGGTAGCCTTCGAGCTGTTCGGCAACAGCTACCTGGTTGCCGGCGACTACAAGGCGATCCGCGTCCGTCCGGCCATGTATGGCGACGGCCAGTGGCACCTGTACGACATCCGCAAGGATCCCGCCGAGACAACGCCACTCGAGACGCAGCAGCCGGAACGGTTGCAGAGAATGATCGCCCTTTACGAAGGTTACGCGAAGGAAAAGGGCATCCTCCCGGTCGCCGATAACTGGAGCCCATGGCACGGCTTCGTCGACCTCGCCAAGAAGAACTGACACCACAGTCCGCTACCGACCGGTCAGCCGACTCACGTTGACCCATCATTCAGCAAAGAGAAAATTATGGATGCGACACGCGATCCGATCGGTTTCCTGGGTAAGCTCAATGCCGGGGTCTTGCTTGCCGTCACCCCCGAGTACGGCATGCTCAAGAAGACGGCTCGCCCTGGCGCGGGGCGGGCCGAGTCCCGACCAGCGACGTTTGCGATGCAGCCTGAGTACCGCACGATCGGCGGCACAAAGATCCGCTATGCCCAGGGCGGCAAGCAGGACGGTCCCGTCGTGCTTCTGCTATGCCCGCTGCCGCAGAGCATCCTGTGCTTCGACCCGATCTGGAACCGGCTCGGTCAGCACTGCCGCCTGGTAGCGCTCGACCTACCCGGCTTCGGGCGCAGCGAAGGCGGCATCGAGTTCATGAGCTTCGCGGCCCAGGGTCGCTTCCTCGACACGTTCATCCGCGAGCTGGACCTGAAGGACGTGCATGTCGTCGGGCCCGATGTCGGCATGGCAGTCGCGCTGCATTACGCCATCCACAGCAAGCATGCCGCGGCCAGCCTGATCCTCGGTGACGGCCCTGGCATCCTGCCGACCGTGAACGGCAGCATCATCAACAAGGCGGTCGACTCGGGCTTCTGGCGCATGATGTTCCGCATCACGGGTGCCCGCGCCTTCGTCGAAGGCGGTTACCGCCTGGCCTGCGTCAACTACGTGCCGCACGCGGCGGAAGTCGCAGACTACGTCGCCTCCTACGATGGACGCCTCGGGCCGGTGACGCACTGGTTCAAGACCTACCCCGAGAACCTCGCCACGACCGACCCGTACCTGGACGGTCTCGAACTTCCCGTGCAGCTGTTCTGGGGTGATATGGACGTGTTCCTGCTGCCAGACAACGCGCGCCGGCTGCAAGAGCGATTGCCGCACAGCCAGCTGAAGATCTTCGAGCACTGCGGTCACTTCTCTTACCAGGACAAGGCGGACGAGTTCGCCGAGATGGTGCTCGCGTGGGTGGGCGGAGGTTACCGGGGCGTCTGACCCGGACAGCGACTGCACGCCGCAGCATCGGAGGCCCCGACGCCGCGACCGACCCAGTATCCCATAGTCCGCGAGTCAGTCCGGATGACGCCCGATGGCCGCCCCGCCGCGGGCGCCAGGAAGCCGAAGACCGGGAAGGGGTTTCCGGCGGGGCGGACCGAACCGGGGCCGAACTCGACTGGAGCCGCAGGGGCGCTCGCGAGGCTCATCCTGAACCGCCCGGTATCGCATAGCGCGCGGTAGTTCACTTGTGGCGCGTGACGCTACGCGCTACTATCCACCCGTGATCCGGTCGTTTCGCCACAAAGGTGTCGAGAGGTTCTTCAGGACCGGCGGCAAGGCAGGCATCCAGGCTGCCCATGCGTCACGGCTGGCACGACAGCTGGCAACGCTTAATGTGGCGACACAACCGTCAGACATGAACCTGCCGGGCTGGGGGCTCCACCCTCTCAAGGGCAGGCTGTCCAACCACTGGAGCGTCAGTGTCAGCGGAAACTGGCGACTGACTTTCACATTCAAGGATGGCGACGTGGAACTCGTCGACTATCAGGACTACCACTGAGGCCCAGATGAACGAGATGCATAACCCCCCTCATCCCGGCCTGACCCTGCGGGACGACGTCCTGCCGGGACTTGGCCTGCAGGTCGGCGAGGCTGCATCCCAACTGGGGGTGGATCGCACCACCCTTTCGAAGGTGCTTAATGGTCGGGCTGCGATCAGCCCTGCCATGGCACTGCGCATCGAGCGATGGCTCGGGCGTGACCATGGTGGCGCGGCAGAGGTATGGCTGGCGCAGCAGACGGCTTACGACCTGTGGCACGCACGCGTGACCCTGAAGAAGACCAAGGCCCTGGCACGCGTCAGGTCAGCTAGTCATCAAGCAGCGTAGGGACCACAATCCGGTACTGCCAAGTTAAGCAGAGGCGCGCGATTATCCCCGGATGAAATACCCGGCTACCCAATACAAGCGCCACCGATTTCCTGCTGAAATCACTCAGCACGCCGTTTGGCTCTATTACCGCTTCAATCTCAGCGACCGGGACATCGAGGACACCCTGGCTCGGCGACGGGACGCGGCTGCCGCCAGGCTCTTCTTCCGGCACGTGCTGGCACACCGCGGTGGCGATCTGACGGCAACCCGGCGGGGGGACTGCTGCGCCGTGAGAGTTAACTTGGCAATACCCGGCGAGAGAGACCAATGCGGCCCCAAGAGAAAGTCACGAGGAACGATCCGGGAGATTCGTTTTGGGATCCAGCCCTACACCCACCCGAATCCGAAAAGTCCGATGGCCGCCCTGCCGCAGGGATAGCGGCATGGGAATCAGTGACTAGTGCTGCTAGCTGCTGTTCCAGAAATGGCGATCGAACCCGCGTCCCGCAGTCCTCAGTGCAGGTCGTACCAGACTCCCCGGCCACTGCCGTGCTGATCAAGCGTGCCGCGCTCGACCAGCGCCCGGAAATGCTGCTTGAGCGTGTTGCGGCTGGCGCCCGTCAGCTTGATGGCCTCGCCGATGGTGACGCGCCCGTGCTCGCGTGCAAACTCGACGATCTGTAGCTGCAGTTTCGGCATGGCCGCCAGCACGATCTTCTCGCGCTCGACCTTCTTCTCCAGGCGCCGAACCTGCTCGGCCAGGGAGCGCAGGAAGAACAGCCAGCCACGGCTGCCAGTTCGGTGCCTCCGTGCGGATCGTGCCCTGCGTCTGGCGCAGTGCCAGGTAGTAGGCTTCCTTGCTCTGCTCGATCACGCTCTCCAGCGAACTGTAAGGCACATAGGCGTAACCGGCCTGCAGGAGCAGGAGCGTGGTCAACACGCGGGAGAGCCGTCCGTTGCCGTCCTGAAAAGGGTGGATCTCCAGGAACACGACGACGCACAGGGCGATGATCAACAGTGGATGCAGCCTGGCAGTTTCGCGCTCCTGGCCTACCCACGTCACCAACTCCGTCATCAGGCCGGGCGTGTCGAAGGGCGACGCTGTCTGGAACACGATGCCGATCTGCGCGCCGGTCTCGTCGAAGGCAGCGACGCTGTTCGAGTTGGTCTTGTAGTTGCCGCGATGCCAGATGTCCTTCTCGCTGTAGCGCAGCAGGATCTGGTGCAACTGCTTGATGTGATTCTCGGTGAACGGGATGTCCTGCCAGGACGAAAACACCAGGTCCATCAGTTCGGCGTAGCCGGCCACCTCCTGTTCGTCGCGGGTGGCGAAGGACTTGATCTCCAGGTTCGACAGCAGCTGCTCCACCTCCCGGTCGGACAGCTTGCTGCCCTCGATGCGAGTGGATGAACCGATGCTCTCGATGGTGGCCACGCGGCGCAGGGCCGACAGCCGGTCAGGCGCGAGCGTGCCCAAGGCGCGCCAGGCGCCTTTGAACTCGTCGATCCTGGCGATGAGGCTCAGGATCTCCGGGGTGATCTGGAGGGTGTCGGTCTTGAGCATGAACCAATACTACACCCATTTACACCCATTTACCTTTAGAGATGCATCCTTTAAATCGCCCATTTGCACCCAAACCGAACCTGGGCCGAACCGCGCGCCTCCAGTTGTAAAGTGTCACTTTCCAGTTTACGATGAGGCGTGATCAGGAGTTTCCGACACAAGGGGCTCGAGGCGTTTTTCAGGCGCGGCACCAGAGCCGGGATCCAGCCGCAGCACGCGCCCAAGTTGAGGCTGCAGCTGACGGCACTAGATGCTGCGACCAAGCCAAGCGATCTCGCAGCGCCCGGTTGGCGCTTGCACCCCTTGACCGGTGAGCTGAAAGGTTTTCATTCGATCACGGTCAACGGCAACTGGCGTGTGACTTTCAGATTCGTCGGGCAGGACGTTGAACTCGTCGACTATCTGGACTACCACTGACGGACATTGGCTATGAGCAACATGCACGACCCTGCACACCCTGGAGAGGTACTCCGGGAGTATCTGCCCGAGGGAGTATCGATCGGTGAGGTAGCAAAGCGCTTGGGTGTCACCCGGCAGGCGTTCTCCGCGCTTCTGAACGGGCGTGCCGGGGTCAGCGCATCCATGGCCCTGCGCCTCGAAGGAGCGTTTGGCACCAGCGCCGAGATGTGGCTCAACATGCAGACCAGCCACGACCTCTGGAAGGCCCGCAGGGATCCGCCACGGGTCCAGAGAATGTCCGCTTCGAAGCGGGTGGCCTGAGTAACTACGACGCCCCACCCCACCCGCGGACCAATAGTCCGCGGGTCAACCATCGATGGGCATGAATGGTTCGCGGGCGATGCCCAGAACTCGTTGAGAATCATTGAGTTGGAAGTGGTGGCCAGGGACGGAATCGAACCAACGACACGCGGATTTTCAGTCCGCTGCTCTACCAACTGAGCTACCTGGCCGCCGGTAGGGAGGCGTATTAGACCGGGACGCGTCGGGGGGCGTCAAGGAAACCCGGCGCCACGCTGGGAAGGTGCCCGGTCCGACGCTAGGATGCGTGGGACGAGCGAGGTCCGATATGCCGCATCCGAATGAAAAACCCAGCCAGGACAAGGGCGTGGCCATCGTCACCGGCGCCGGCAGCAATGCAGGCATCGGCTTTGCCGTCGCCCGGCGGCTGGCGGAGTCCGGCTTTACCTTGCTGGTCACCGGGCTGTCCGCCCGGATCCAGGACCGGGCAGCAGAACTGGCGGCGCTCGGCTGCCGGGTCGCCGCATTTCGTGGCGACCTCGCCGACGAGTCGGTGGTGCAAGAGCTCGCGCGTACCGCAGATGGCCTCGGCAGTCCGGTCACGGCACTGGTGAACAATGCCGGCATGGCGGTACTCGGCGAGCTCGATCCCTCCGCACCCGTTGCCACGCTGAGCCTGGCGGACTGGCAGCGCTCGCTGGAGCGCAACCTGACCAGCGCCTTTCTCGTGACCCGCGCCTTCGTCGGCGGCATGTCGGAACGCGGCTACGGTCGCATCGTCAACATGTCCTCCACCGCCGGGCCGGTGTCTGCCATGCCGAACGACTCCGCCTACGCAGCGGCCAAGGCGGGCATGGTCGGCTTCACCCGCGCGTTGGCGCTCGAAGTCGCGGCGCACGGTGTCACGGTGAACGCGGTGGCGCCGGGCTGGATCGCCACCGCCTCGCAGACACCGGACGAGGCCGCGGCGGGTCTCGCGACGCCGATGTCGCGCTCGGGCACGCCGGACGAGGTCGCAGCACTCGTCGAATTCCTCTGCTCGCCGGGGTGTTCCTACCTCACCGGCCAGTTGATCGTGGTGGACGGTGGCAACTCGGTGGTGGAGTCGCGCCGCGCATGAGCGCGCCGGTGGTCGTGATTAGTGGTGCCGGCTTCTCGATCGAATTCGGGTATTCAGCCGGGAAGTAGCAAGGGGACAGTTTACTCAATTCCCCCCGATCGTCCTTTCGAGGCGGCCGATAGGAATTGAGTAAACTGTCCCCGGTTTAGAAATGAGTAAACTGTCCCCGGTTTGTCAGTCCGGCTCGACGAACTCGGCTGGCTTCTCGGCGCCCTCGCCGAAGAAGAACTTCTCCATCTCGCCGGCCAGGAAGCTGCGCGCGTTCGGGTCGAGCGCGTTCAGGCGATATTCGTTGATCAGCATGGTCTGGTGCCCGAGCCACTCCTGCCACGCGTCCTTCGAGACGCTGTCGTAGATGCGCTTGCCGAGCTCGCCCGGCCACGGCTGGCGGGTCAGGCCCTCGGCCTCGCGCTGCAACTTCACACACTGCACCATTCTGGTCATCGTTCCACCTTACCCTGCGGTCAATTCCCTGCCACAACAACGTGCGCACCAATCAGCGCCGTGACCGGCGCCGCGATGCCGAGCTTCGCGGGAGCGCGGGTGTTATACCAGACGTACCCCTCCTCGGCCACGGCATCCACCGGGCGGTCGAGCCTCAGGCGCAATGGCAGGATCTCCAGGTCGAAGTGCGTGAAGCTGTGCCGGATCGCGGGCAGCGACTCGAATTCCGCATCGTTCACTGCGAGCCGCTCGGCCACCCACGCGGCGGCGTCCTCGGTGTCCTCGAATTCCGGCAGGCTCCACAACCCGCCCCAGATACCGCGGGCGGGGCGTTGGGCCAGCAGCACGCTGGCTTCATCGCGCGACCACCATCAGCATGTAGGTCCGCTCGACACGTCGCTCCCGCGGCGCCGGCTTCGGTGTCGGCAGCAAGGCCTGCCGGCCCTGCGCCCGGGCGAGGCAAATCGGCTCGAGTGGGCAGCGCTCGCAGGCGGGCTTGCTGCGCGCGCACACCGTGGCGCCGAGGTCCATGATTGCCTGCGTGTAGGAATGCACCTCGGTCTCGGGTGTGCAGGCCTCCGACAGGTCCCACAACTGCGCGTCCACGGCTCGCTCACCCGGCCAGCCCTCGATCGCGAAGCAACGCGCCAGCACCCGCCGGACGTTGCCGTCCAGGATCGGGTGCCGCTCCTGGCGCGACAGTGCCAGGATGGCGCCGGCGGTCGACCGGCCGACGCCCGGCAGCTTGCGCATCGCCTCGATCGTGTCCGGGAACTGCCCTTCGGACTCCTTCACGATGACCCGGGCAGCCTCGTGCAGGTTGCGCGCCCGGGCGTAGTAGCCGAGCCCGGACCACAGGTGCAGCACCTCGTCGACGGGTGCGGCGGCCAGCGTGGCAACGTCCGGAAAACGCTGCATGAAGCGCTCGAAATAGGGAATCACGGTGCTGACCTGGGTCTGCTGCAGCATGATCTCGGACACCCACACGCGATAGGGCGTCGGGTCCTGTTGCCAGGGCAGGTTCCTGCGACCATGCACGGCGAACCACTCGAGCAGCCGTGGCGCGACTTCCGCGGCGATCTGCGCCGCGGTTCACGGCTGCGCCTTCGCCGCCGCCGGCGCATCCGGCACCAGGGTCAGCTTCAGCTCGCGCGCCGTCACGCCGGCGGCGCGGGCCACGCCGATGGTGATCTCGGCGTCGACCGTCCGCGACTGCAGTTCGGCCGCAAGCGACTGGAGCGCCGCCTGGGGCGATGCCTGGCTCTGTCGTCTCCGCGGACGCCGGCGGGAGATAGCGATCGAGGTCGACCTGGTCCACGTCCAGGCGGATGACCGGTGGCAACCCGGCGGCGGGCAGCAACAGCGTGCCGCTGAACCGGCTGTCGTCGAGTTCTCCCCGGATATCATCGAGCTGCAGCCGGCCGGCGCTCCATTCGCCGCGCAGACTGATCACCGCGCGCGCCAGCGCCGCCGGATCGGTGGTCTCAGGCAAGGGCCTCTTGAGCGTATGGCCGATGGTCCTCGGCGCAAACGGCTCGGTTGCCAGCTTGAAGTGCGCGACCGGCGAGGCGTCGAGCGCCGCCAGGTCGAGTTCGGCGCCGGCCTTGACCCCGAGGCCGTCGAACTCGAGCCCGCGAACACCCAGCGGTGTCGGCCGCCAGGTCGGCGCGAATGCTGTCGAGGTCCGCGGCCAGTTCCACGCCGCCGAGCCCGAGCTCGCCGCCGCCGAGCCAGCCGCTGAAGGTCAGGTCCTGTCCCGCATAGCGATCGCGATCCGGGTCGAGCATCGCCTGCACCCTCGAAGGCCGCGTGCAGCACGTAGCCGGCGGACTGGATGGCGGCGCGGAACTCCACCGGGAAGAACTCGCCCGGGAGGATGTCGCGGCCGGAGAGCGTCAGGCCGGTCACCTCGACGACCGAGTCATCCTGCTGGTTTCGATAGCCGATGCTGCCGCCCTCCACCTCGAGTACTGCCGAGCGATCCGGTCAGTGGCTCGTCGCCACCGAGCGCGGACAGCCGCTCGACCAGCTCGTCCCAGTTCGCCTGGCCCGCGGCATCCACCTGCAGGTGGACCCGGGGAGACTCCACCTCGACGCGCGCGATCCGCTCGCCGCGCCCCAGCGCCGTGCGCCAGGGCACCACGATCCTGACACGCTCCACTTCAAGCAGCTTGTCGGCTGCCGCCGCGGCGCTCGCCGCGACCGACAGCTGTTCGACTTCCACCCAGGGTTGCGGGAAGTAGCCCAGGGTCAGCTGCGCCGATCTCGACCGGCAGGCCAAGCCCGGCGGTCAGCCACCCGGCAGCGCGTGCCTCGGACCACGACAGGCGCGCGATCGCGTACAGGCCCAGTGCAAGCACGGCCAGGGTCGTCGCCAGGGCGGCGATCGTCAACAGCAGGATCCGGATGGGGCGCATGGATTCCAGGACACGGGCAGTGCGGCGATTCTACCAGCGACGCCCGGCCCGCCTGTTCGGGTCTCGACGCAAGACGGCCGACCCAGGGGGCCGGCCGTCGCGCAAAGGCCGCGTTTCAGGCTACTTGTCGCAGATCGTGATGTTGCCCGACAGGGTGTCGATGCTCACGCGCGCGCCGCCGTTGCCCTGCGTGAAGCTCAGCTTCGGTGCCGGGCGCGTACTTGCTCTTGCGCTCCGCGTCCGGACCGAAGCAGTTGTCGATGCCGCCGCTGAAGGTCTCGAGGTCGAACTCGCCGTTGACCGGCTGGCCGAAGCGCAGGTTGACGCTGCCGGAGACGCTTTCCGCCTCGAGCCGGGCATTGTCCGTCAGGGTCAGGCTGCCCTTGACGTTGCCCGACACCGTCTCGACCTGCACGCGCGAAGCCATTCCCATCTCGAACTCGACGTCGCCGCTCACCGACTGGGCCTCCAGCTCGCCGGCGACGTCGCGCACCGTCACGTCGCCGCTGGTGCTCTCCGCCTGGATCCGCACCGTGCCGCCGCTGCCACTGACCTTGGCGTCGCCGCTGATGGTGCGCAGGTCGAGCTGCTCGTCGAAGGCCGTCGTGGTGACGTCGCCGCTCACCGACTCGAGCCGCTGCTCGCCAAGCACGCCCTGGACGTCGATGTTGGCGCTGACCGTGTTGATGTCGAGCGATGCGCCCTTCGGCACGCGGATGTCGAGATTGGCGTCGTCGTGGCGCCGGTAGTTGTCCGACTCGGGGCGGACCTTGATCACCACGTGGCGCTGCGTCGCCCGAGAACTCGAGCTGGGTCTTGTCGTTCTCGATCGTGCCGGTGACCTTGACCTCCAGGCCGTCCCAGGCGACCACGCTGACGCGCCCCTGCACGTTGCTGATCTCGACCGATGGGGTCGCGCCGGTCGGCAGGCTGCGATCGATGTTCTGGACCGCCTCGGCGGCGGGCGTGGCCAGCAGGCGCGGTCATGGCGATGGTTGCATAGCGAATGTTCATGGTCAGGTCCTCTGGCGGCCGGCTTCGCCGGGTGCCGCCACTCTGGTGTAAAGCCTCATTTCTTCCTGGTAGGTGCTGAGCAGCAGCTTGTTCAGCAGCCTGCTCGAGGGATCGGCAGCCAGGGCGACGTCGATGTCATTCGCCGCCTTCTGGATGGTTGCCAGGTCCTGCTCGATGCGGACGCGCGTCTCGTCGGGCAGCGTCGCCAGCCGTGACTTGAACTGGTCCAGCATCTGCGCGCGGGTCTCGACGTATTCCGGGCCCAGCCGCGCATATTCGCCGTAGGACACCGGCTGCAGCGACTCGACCGGGGTCGGCGCAAGCGCCGCCATCTGGGCGGGGCCATCGCCGGGTGCACGCACCGCCATCCAGGTGAACAGTGCCGACACCGAGGCCACGGCGACGCCGGCCGCCAGCGCCCAGGACCAGGACAGGCCGCGCGGTGCCGACTGCGGCATCGGGGCGGGCTGTTCGAGCCGTGCGCGGATGTCGGGCCACAGGTCGCGCGACGGCTCGATCTCCTTCGGCAGCGCGGCGACCTTGCTCAGCAGCGGGTCGCGCTCGCGCTCGTCGCGTCCGAACTGGATGGTGCTCATGCGCCTGCCTCCATACCCATGCGTTCCCTCAGCAGCCGGCGCGCGCGGTGCAGCTGGGCCTTGCAGGTCCCGACTGCCACGCCGAGCATGTCGGCCGCCTCCTCGTGGCTGTAGCCGTACACGCCGTACAACACCATGATGTCGCGCGCGCCCTCGGGCAGCGTCTCGATCGCGCGCTCCAGGTCGAGCGGCGTGGCAGTGTCCATGCCGTCGTGCGCCTCGAACTCGCGGTCCTCGCCATCGAAGTCCGTGATGCTGACCTCGCCGCGCCCCTGCGGGGAACGGCTGCGGGCCAGCACGGCGTTCACCGCGATGCGGTGCAACCAGGTGCCGAAGCCACTGCGTCCCTCGAAGGTCGACAGGCTGCGCCAGGCGTTCACGAAGGTCTCCTGCGTCAGGTCCTCGGCGGTCTGCTGGTGACGGGTCATCCGCAAGCAGAGGCCGTGAACGCGCGCCACGTGGGCGCGGTAGAGGCGCTCGAAGGCGGTCGTGTCGCCGGCCCTGGCTTGGGCGATCAGTTCCGCCTCGCCCGGCTCGGGCCTTTGCACCGGCTCCGTCAACTGCGTGCCTCCCGTCTGCCTGGTGGACCGAGCGTACCCCGGTCGCACTGGCTTCGAAGGGTTAGAAGCGCGCTAAGCCGGAATGGTTGGAATCGAAAAATGAAGACAGTCCCTTTCCTGTAACTCATTGATTTAATGAGCCGAGGAGGCTCAGGACCAGGGACTGTCCCCATTGTCTGGTTCCTCCCTCAACAGAATCAATGCGACAGAAAAAGAGGGACTGTCCCCTTTATTCGCTCCAGCTGACCGCGAAGTTCACCAGCTGCGCGCCGGTCTTCAGGCCGAGCTTGTGCTTGATGCGCTGGCGGTGTGCCTCGATGGTCTTGATGCTCAGGTTGAGTGTGTCCGCCACCTGCCGGGTCGACAGGCCACGGCCAATCATCCGCAGGATCTGCAACTCGCGGTTCGACAGCTGCCCGATCGGATCCTGCGAAGCCGGGACCTCTCCTCGCACCGTACCGCGTGCCAGGCGTGCCTCGATGGTGTCGCTGACGTAGATTCCGCCCGCCAGGACCTTACGTAGCGCCTCCATGAACTGCTCACTCGCGGCCTGCTTCATGATGTAGCCGTTGGCGCCGGCCGCCAGCATCCGCTCCGCATAGACCGACTCGTCATGCATGGACAAGACCAGCACCGGTAACGCCGGGTACTGGGCCCGCAGGTCCTTCACCAGCTCGAGGCCGTCCCCATCCTTGAGCGAGATGTCGACGACTGCCAGGTCGGGTTGGTGTCGACGAATCGCGGCACGCGCCTCACGGACACCCTCCGCCTCCGCGCAGACCTCGAGGTCAGCTTCATTCTCGATCAGCCGGCGCAGGCCCTTGAGCACAATCGGATGGTCGTCCACCAGCAGCACGCGGCGACGGGGGGCACCGCGCTCCGCCACCGATCCGTCGGGCTGTCCGGTGCCCGTAGCGCTCACGTGGACCCGCGCGCGTCGCGCGTCTGGCTCGGACAGGTCAAGGCAATCACCGTCCCGCCGCCTCGCCGCGGGGTCACGCTGAGCCGCGCGCCAATCATCTGCGCGCGGTAACCCATGATCTTCA
The DNA here is from genome assembly GCA_963715485.1 of uncultured Gammaproteobacteria bacterium. Classification (GTDB taxonomy): domain Bacteria; phylum Pseudomonadota; class Gammaproteobacteria; order Steroidobacterales; family Steroidobacteraceae; genus SG8-30. The sequence goes on along the minus strand of OY970244.1, from coordinate 988,545 downwards.
AACCCAGCCCGGCGGCCGATGGCGCATGCGGGTCGACGCCCTTGCCGTCGTCAGTAATCTTCAGGCTCAGCTGCGAGTCCGTCATTCCGATGCTGACGCTGACCCGCCGCGCCCCCGCATGGCGAACCACGTTGTTCAGCGATTCCTGGGCGATGCGATAGAGATGCAGGTCGGTGGCCGGGTCCTGCCGCGCTGCGCACCAGCCGCGGCTGGTGAAACGCAGCTTCAGGCCGGAGGTCCCGCGCGTCCGCTCGACCAGTGCACGCAGCGCCGGCTCGAGTCCACCGCGCTCCACGGTCACGGGTGAAAGACCGTGTGCCAGCGAACGCGTGCTGCGGATCGCGGCGTTCACCAGTTGCAGGATGTCCCCGATGTCGCGCTCGACATCCATTGACGGCTTGTGAAGCCGGCCCTGCAGGCCCTTGAGCATGAGCGCGATGCCGGTCAGCTCCTGCCCGACGCCATCGTGCAGGTCATGCCCGATCCGCTCCTGCTCGCGATTCGACGCTTCGATGATCTCCCGGGCCAGCATCCTGAGCTCGCTCACGTCGCGGGTGATCGCCAGCGCGGCAACCACCGCTCCCTGGGCGTCGCGCAACGGCGCGACATGGCTCTCTACCCGGCACCGGCCACCCTTCAGCCCGACGATTTCGAATTCCAGGACACCGGACTGGCCAGTCATCACCTCTTGATACAGCGACTGAACGGCGTCGCGATACTCGGGAGCGACCAGGTCGATCACCGGGCGGCCGAGGACCTGCTGCGCGTCGTCCGCCTCCAGAAGGCCCAGGCCTGCCGGGTTCATCAGCTGCAACCTTCCGGCCCTGTCCACGACCTTGATGCACTCCGGTTCGGCCTCGAGGATCGATCGCAGCCGTCCCTCGCTCTCGGCCAGGTCCGCATAGAATTTCTTGCGGGCCGTGACGTCGCGGGTCGCGCCGACCAGGCCCGCCAACGAGCCGTGCTCATCGTGAAACCGCTTGACCGCGGTGCCAAACCATCGCGTATCGCCATCGGGCCTGCGGATGCGAAACTCGAACCGGTAGACCTGCTCTGTCGACAGCGCATCATCCACGGTCCGCCGGACGAGCTCTCGATCCTGCTCGAGGACCCGCTCGAGAAACTCGCCCATGCTCCTGGATTGCAGTCGCGGGGCACTGCCGTCGCTGCTCCGGTAGTCCACTTCGATCCGGTCCCGGTCGCGCCACCAGGTCCAGGCGGCCATCGCATCGAGATCCATCGCGGACATGAGCTGACCAACCCGGTGGCGCAATTCCGCGTTGGACCGCTCGGCTTCATCGCCCTGTTGCCATGGCTTGATGGTGATGACGCAATAGCGTCGACCGCCGAGCTCGACGCGCTTCAGTCGTACCACCGTGCCGAACCGATCGACTTCCCGGCATTCAGCCTGGCCGGTGGCCAGTGCCTGGTCTACGGCTGTGCTCAGACGTCGCGCGGCATCCGGCGCAAGCCAGTCGGACAGGCGCATCGACAGGATCGCTTTGCGTTGCAGCTGGAAGGCTTCGCAACAGGCCGAATTGGCGTACACCACGGCGGGTTCATCACGCCCCCCGACCACCAGAACCGGCTCAGCCACGCCTTCCAGCGCGGCAAAATGGTTCGCTACGGAGGCTCGCGGAGCTCGACTCGATGCAGGATCGGCGCTCATGCCGGGCTGCCTGGATCGTCTTCGCCCCGGGCCCAGCGTACCGCGTAGCGGACCAGGTCACGGGCATTGGCGAGGCCGAGTTTCTCGCGGATATTGCGGCGGTGCGAGTCGACCGTCTTGGGACTCATGCCGAGCTCCGCGGAGATTTCGTGGGTGTCCATTCCGCGTGCCACCCGCCCGAGCACCTCACGCTCACGGGTCGTGAGGACCGCCACACTGGTGCCACCGGTCTCGGCACGGCGGCGCAGCCGGGACGCCGCGCGAGAGGAAAGAGAGCGGCTGAGGTGAATGTCGCCCGCGACCACCCGGCGCAGGGCGCGCAGGAACTCGGCCGGCTCTTCCTGTTTCATGACGTAGCCGTGGGCGCCGAGCTCGATCAGGCGCTCGGCATAGAGATCCTCGTCATGCATGGACAATACCAGCACGCGCAGCTGCGGCCAGCGCTGGCGCAGTTCCGCCAGCAGGGGGATTGCCTCGCGTCCCTGCAGGCTCAGGTCCAGCACCACCACCTGTGGCGCGGTTCTTGCGACGACGTCGAGTGCGGCATCGGAATCCTCCGCTTCCCCGACGACGACGAAGTCGGGCTGCTCGGCCAGCAGATACGACAGCCCATCGCGAACCACGGGATGGTCATCCACCAGCACTACCGGAGTCCGTTCGGTCACGTTTGCGGCTACGCGAATCCCTGCTTGATGAAGCATGGTAACGCAACCGGCTGCGACCGCGGCACGCGTGGACACACTGTCACGCAGGCTCGCCACGACGCAACAGCGCGCCTGGTGGCGCGCATGGGTTCCGTTCCTGCGGGTCTGGCAGGCGATCCGGGCGGGCGTCGCGCCCGCCCGGATGCCAGGCGATTGCCGATTACTTGCCGTCGGCGGCGGCGAAGTAGGCGGCGATGTCCGCAACGTCGGCGTCGGACAGCGTCAGCTTCTTCTGGTGCTTGAACTGACCGGCAACGATGGTATTGATCTTGCCGGCGATCTCGTCGGCGCTCAGGTCCGCGAAGTCTTCCGCAGGCTCGTGGCAATCCATGCACATCTCGGCCTTCTTCTCGCCCGCCGCGGCATCTCCCGCCAGCGCCGCGCCGCTCATGGCCAGCGCACCGGAAGCGATCATCAGGGCCACCAACTTGCTCTTCATCGTCAATCTCCTTGAAACCAGGATCATCAGGGTTCGGGCCGCCGGAATGATAGGCTCAGGCCCACAGCGCAATCATTTCGGAAAACACCTTAACGTTGCACGGCTGAATGTTGCCTGAATGCGCCGCTCCGTGCCCGCCCGAAATCCAGAGGCCCTCTGTAATCAAGCGTTTACCGGCGCTAGCAGCTGTATTTTCCACCTCTGAGTGGTTCGTCGTAAGCCGCCGGGTAGAATGCCGGGATACCTACCGGAGTCCGATCAGTGCCGAACGCAACCATCACGGGCTGGGGCAAGTGCATGCCGCCGGCCATCCTCTCGAACGCTGACATCGGCACGTTCCTGGAGACGAACGACGAGTGGATCAGGAGCCGGACCGGCATCAGCGAGCGGCGCATTTCCCATGTGTCGCTGGGCGAGATGGCCTATGTGTCGGCGGCGCGCGCGCTCGCCTGCGCTGGCATCGGCGCTGAAGATGTCGACCTGATCATCTTCGGCACCTGCAGCATGGACGAGCAGGTGCCCAACATGGCGTCCGGACTGCAGAAACGGCTCGGCGCCGTGAACGCCGGGGCGATGGACATCAATACCGCCTGCACCAGCTTCCTGTATGGCCTGACCACCGGCAGCGCGATGATCCGCCAGGGCACGGTCCAGAACGTCCTGGTCATCGGCGGCGAGCTGATCTCACACCTGATGGACTGGGAAAACCGCAACGTCGCCGTGCTGTTCGGTGACGGCTGCGCGGCCGTCGTGCTGCAACCGACCGACGCCGACGAAGGGGTTCTGGCGGACAAGCTGGGATGTTACGGCGAGGTCCGCGAGATCCTGCAGGTTCACGGCATGGGCCAGCGCTACGCCAACCAGGGCTGGGTGCTGGGCGACACGCAATGGAACTTCGAGGGCCAGGAGATCTTCAAGCGCGCGGTCGTTGGCATGAGCAAGGCCTGCGACACGGTTTTGAAGGCCTGTGCGCTGGGACCCGACGACATCGACCTGGTGGTGCCGCACCAGGCCAACCTGCGCATCATCGAAGCAGTCGCGAAGCGCGCCGGCATCCCGATGGAACGCTGCTACGTCAACGTACAGCGCTACGGCAACATGTCCTCGGCGACGGTCCCGGTCGCGCTGGTCGAAGCGCTCGAGGACGGCCGCGTGAAGCCGCATGCAAACCTGTTGCTCACCGGGTTCGGGGCGGGCCTCACCTGGTCCGCCCACGTCGTGCGCTGGGGCGAGCGGATCACGCCGCTCGGGCAAAGCGACGTCGAACTGCCGCCCTGCGATCGCAGCGCGCTTGAAATCATCCAGGGGATCAGGAAGGCAAAGCGGGGCAGCAAGCTCGCCGAGTGAGCGCGCAGCTCAGCCGTACTTGATCACGGTTCGCGTGGTCATTCCCTCCCACTTGAAGTCGTGAACGAGCTTCAGGTCGATCAGCACGCCGAGACCTGCGATGTCATAGCCGGCGATCCGCGCCAGTGTGGCAGAAGCGGCCAGCGTGCCGCCGGTCGCCAGCACGTCGTCGATCAACAGCAACCGGCCCTCGCCGCGCTGCATTTCCAGCACGCCGGTGCCGTACTCCAGTGCATACGGCACGTCCACCACCGGCGGCGGCAGCTTGCCCTGCTTGCGGACCGGCACGAAGCCCTTGCCGCGTCGAGCCGCCATCGCCGCACCCAGGATGAAGCCGCGCGACTCGATGCCGGCAACCGCGTCGACCTCCCGCCACTCGTCGTCGGAGAAGAGGCCATCCATCGCCTCGATCGTCTCGGCGAAGTGCGAGCGCAGCAACGGGCTGATGTCCCGGAAGAGAATTCCGGGCTTGGGGAAGTCCGGCACGTCCCAGATCAGCCTCTTCAGGTCCGACATCGCCCTTCACCTCGTCCATCCACGAATCGACGCATGCTAGCCTGCCCGAGCCCGCAGCGGCAGTGAATCCGTGGTCGCCCCCGCCGGGCCGCGACGCGCGAAGCGGCGCGAACCCGGCTAGAATGGCGCCTTCGGGCCAGGCGCCGGACCTTTTACGGAAACGTCGAGCCGGGGCCCCGCCATAACGGAAATATTCCTTCATGACCGACGCCGCCGACCGGCCCAAGGGCCGGTCGATCCGACCCCTCCGCGCGCTGCTTCCCTTCCTGCGCCCCTACCGCGGCACCCTGCTGCTGGCATTGTTTGCGCTGCTGGTGGCCGCCGCGGCCATGCTGACCCTGCCGATCGCGGCGCGCTTCCTGATCGATCGCGGATTCGCGGCGAGTTCGGCCGAGACGATCAACCGTTACTTTGGCTGGTTCCTGCTGGCCGCCGCGGTATTCGGCGTGTTTGCGGCAATCCGCTTCTACTTCGTCACCTGGCTTGGCGAGCGGGTGGTCGCGGACATCCGCGATGCGGTCTACCGCAAGGTGGTGCGCCTCGACCCGGCCTTCTTCGAGGTGACGCGCACCGGCGAAGTCCTGTCGCGGCTGACCACCGACACCACGCTGGTGCAGTCGATCGCCGGCTCCGGCATCTCGATCGCGCTGCGATCGTCGATCAACCTGGTCGGCGCATTGGTGATGCTGGCGCTGACCAGCCCGAGCCTGATGGGCTGGATCGTGTTGCTGGTACCCGTGGTCATCGCGCCCCTGATCCTGGTGGGGCGGCTGGTCCGCAAGCTGTCGCGGGACGCACAGGATGGGATCGCTGATTCCAGCGGGCTGGCCGGCGAGACGTTGAATGCGATCCAGACTGTGCAGGCCTTCACGCTCGAGAACCTGCAGGGCGAGCGCTTCCATCGCTCGGTCGAGGCCGCCTTCGGCGCCGCGGTGCGGCGCACCAAGGCGCGGGCGCTGTTGACCGCGCTGGGCGTCATGCTGGTGTTCGGCGCCATCACGCTGGTGCTGTGGCTGGGTGCGCACGCGGTGCTGGAAGGAAACATGACGGGCGGCGAGCTTGGGCAATTCCTGCTCTACGCGGTGTTCGTCGCCAGTTCCGCCGCCGCGCTGACCGAGATGTGGGGCGAGGTGCAGCGGGCCGCCGGGGCAACCGAGCGCCTGGTCGAGCTGCTGGAGGCAGAGCCGGATATCCGTCCGCCGGCTTCCCCCGTCGCCCTGCCCTCGCCCGGCACCGGCAGCATCCGGTTCGAGGGCGTGGGCTTCAGCTACCCGTCCAGGCCCGACTCCCGGGCGCTGCAGGACTTCACCATCGTGATCGAGCCGGGCGAGACCGTCGCTTTCGTCGGGCCCTCCGGCGCCGGCAAAAGCACCACCTTCCAGCTGCTGCTCAGGTTCTATGACCCGCAGGCCGGCCGGGTGCTGGTGGACGGCATCGACCTGGTAAGTGCGCGACCGGAAGACATCCGCCGCCGGATCGGGCTGGTGCCGCAGGATACGGTGCTGTTCGGCGCGTCGGCCCGGGAAAACATCCGCTACGGTCGGCCCGAGGCCGCTGATGCCGAGATCGAGGCTGCGGCGCGCGCGGCGGCGGCCGATGAGTTCATCCTGGAACTACCGGAGGGCTACGAGACCTTCCTCGGCGAACGCGGAGCGCGCCTGTCCGGGGGACAGCGGCAGCGGATCGCCATCGCGCGGGCCATCCTCAAGGATCCGCCGATCCTGCTGCTCGACGAGGCCACCAGCTCGCTCGACGCGGAAAGCGAGCGCGTCGTCCAGGAGGCGCTCGAGAGGCTGATGGAAGGCCGCACGACCATCATCATCGCGCACCGCCTGGCCACGGTGCTGAAGGCCGATCGCATCGTCGTCATGGACCGCGGCCGGATCGTCGACAGCGGCAGCCACGCAGAACTGATCGAGCGCAACCCGCTGTATGCACGGCTGGCCGAGCTGCAGTTCTCCGGCATCTGAGAGGGGGACCGTCCCTTTCTATTGGATCTGGATCACTGCTCCGCGCTGCGGCAGCTCCGCCACCAGATCGAATCGTCGCTTGATGGCAGCCGCGAGCGCTTCCCGCGCCGGGTCTTCGCCGTGCGTCAGGATGACGCGCGGGCGGCGACTGCCACCCTGCGTCGCCATTGGCCCGAGCCACTCCAGCAGCCCCGCCTGATCGGCATGCGCCGAGAAACCATCCAGGAGGTGCACCCTGGCGCGCACGACCACCTCCTCGCCGAAGATCTCCACGGCCGGTTCACCGTCGGCAAGCTGCCGGCCAAGCGATCCCTCGACCATGTAACCCACCAGCACGACATTGACCTTCGGCCGCCACAGGTTGTGGCGCAGGTGGTGCACGATACGGCCGCCCTCGCACATGCCCGATGCGCTCAGGATCACGCAGGGCTCGTCGCTGTCGTTCAGCGCCTTCGATTCGCGCGCCGACTGCACGACCCGCAGGCTTTGCAGGTCCGCGGAAAACTGCCGCCGCGAAGCCAGCTCGGTCGCCTCGTCGTCCAGCACTTCGGGATGGCGGATCAGCGCCTCGGTGGCCTTGGCTGCCATGGGACTGTCGAGGATGATGGGGAAGTCCCGCGGCAACCGACCCTCGCGCACGGCCTCGGCGAGGTAATAGAGGATCAGCTGCGAGCGGCCCACTGCGAACGCCGGGATCAGCACCCGCTCGCTGCGCTCCGCCGCCGTCTCGAGGATGTCCTTGAAGGCCTTGACCGTCTCCGCCTGCGGCACGCGCTCGCGTCCGCCATAGGTGGATTCGAGAAAGACCACGTCGGCCCGCGTGGGCGGCTCGGGGTCGCGCAGGATCGGCACGCCCTTCGGTCCGATGTCGCCCGAGAACACGATGACCTTCTCTGCGTCGCCATCCTCGACGATCAGCTCGATGCTGGCCGAGCCCATGATGTGGCCGGCCTCGTGGAACCGCGCCGCGACGCCCGCGGCAATTTCCTGCGGGCCACCGTAGCCCAGCGCGCGCACGCGCTGGTGCATGCGCTTGACGTCCTCGGGCGTGTAGATCGGCGCGAACAGGTCCTTGCCGGCCCGCTGCCGTGCACGGTTGAGCTTCGCCACCCATTCCAGGTCGAGCCGCGCCAGGTCCTCCAGCAGGATCGGCGTCAACGCCAGGGTCGCACGCGTGGCGCAGACGCTGCCGCGGTAACCCTGTGCGTAGAGCCGCGGCAGGCGGCCGGAGTGATCGATGTGCGCATGTGTCAGGATCGCGGCATTCAGGCGTCCGGGATCGACCGGGCCGAGTTCGCGGCTGCGGGTGCGGGCCTCGCGCCCACCCTGGAAGACGCCGAAATCCACCAGCACGGTCGAGCGCGGTGTCTCGACCAGGTAGCCGGATCCCGTTACCTCGCCCGCCGCACCGCATAGCGGGATCCTGATCACTTGCGCCTGCCGTGCCGGCCGTGCCGGTGCTTGCGAGGCGATCGCTGCGCCTCGCTGCGCTCAGGCGCCCCGCGTGCGAGCTGCACGCAGGTGTCGATGGTGCGCTTGAGCGGTGGCGGCACACCGGGCGATCCTTCGGCCGAGACGGCAGCCAGGGCCTCGAACGCCAGGTAGGGTTTCGAGTGGCGCTTGATCGCGCGCTGGATCACCCGCCGCGTGGCGCCACGGCGGTCGTCCGGCCGCTCGATGCCAGCCGAATGCCGGTAGACACCGGCATACCCGTGGCGCCACAGGCAATGCTCGATGTCCGGCTCGCGCAGCCGCGTCAGCCGCCAGTCCGCCTCGGCGCCCGCCATCGAACGCGCCTCGTCTGCGTAGTCGCTCCCCGTCCGGTCGCCGTCGGTCAGCACGTGCCACTCGATACCGAGTTCGCGTGCCAGCTTGATCAGCGGTGGCAGGCCGCACTGGGCGAACTCGACCAGCGCCACACCCTCCAGGTTGAGGTCGTATCCGGACAGGCGAGCCAGTTCCGGCATCATCCAGAACTCCGTTTCCCCTTCGACCAGCAGCCAGCAGCGGGCGTACATCGCTTCGCCGCGTCGCGCCCGCAGGTGATAGCTGAGCTTGCGGGTATCCTCGCGACCCAGGGCGCCCTCGCGGACCCGCCACTGGCGCATGCGGCCGTGGGTGCGCGTCAAGCGCCGGATCGAGTGCAGCGGCGCCGCGGCCAGCAGCGTCTCCGACTGCGTGCCGATGATCTTCTGCGCGCGTGCATGCTCGAGCAGGCCCCAGACCGATGCCAGCGTCATCAGGTGCAGGTGCGCCTCCGGATCCTCGACCACCAGCAGCGGCGTGGTGCCCGCCGCCCACTTGCCGAGGCCGTGGCGGATGATCGCCGCCGTCACGATCAGCACGCCGATCTGCTGCGCCGCCGAGCCGTGGAAGGTGAGCCCGGCTGGCCGATGATCCGCACGCCGACCGAGCACCTCGCTGACCGGCGTGTGGGACAGGCTGCCGGCGGAGTGATATTCCTCGGCTCGCCGCTTCAGCAGTTCGCGGGCCGCTTCATAGCCGGCCTTCAGCTCCTCGAGCTCGTTGGAGGAAGTTCCCGCCAGCAGCGCCTTGTAGTGCGACTCCACTTCGGCTGCCAGCCTGTCCAGCTCGCCGCGTGCCGGTGGGCCGGGTTCGACTACCGGCCCGTCGCTGGTCGCGCCCAGCAGCATGCCGCTGCGCAGCCACACCAGCGGACAAAGCCGCCGGAGCGCACCGAGATGTTCCAGGTCGTCCTGCGACGCGACGCCGGCCGAACCCGGGGCATGAATCTTCCAGTGCGTCACCGGGGCCTCGTCGCCCGCGGGCGCCTCGGCGGTCACGGACACCACCAGGTGCCGTGAACCTCCCGCGGGTGCCGGCAGCTGCCGCGCCAGCGTGCCCAGCGACGCTTCGTTCCACTCGCCGGCCGCGCGTTCCTCGAACACCAGGTCGATCTTCACCGGACCCTGCAGCGGTAGCGACGGGTCGCTCGGGCGATGGAAATGGTGCAATTCGATGGCGGGACGATCGCCGTGGCCCGAAGCGAGCACGACCTCCAGCGCCGCCAGCAGGCTCGACTTGCCACAGTCGTTCTCACCGATCAGCACGGTGGTGTCGTCGAGGTCGAGTCGACCCGCGACGATGCCGCGGAAGTTCTGGACCTCGAGCGACTTCAGGAACATCGGTCGTCTCCCGGGCTCAACGCTGCCCGATGATCTCGAGCGCGGCCTCGACCGTCGGCGCATCGTGGATGAACTCGACATCGTCGGCGCTGATGACCCCTTCCTTCAGCATGGTGTCGGCCGCGAAGGCCCGCAACTGGGTCCAGAAGTCGCCGCCCATGGAGATGACTGGGAAAGCGCTCGAGCTTGCCGGTCTGCACCAGCGTGATGACCTCGAAGGCCTCGTCGAGCGTGCCGAAGCCACCCGGCATCACCACGAATGCACAGGAGTACTTGACCAGCATCACCTTGCGGATGAAGAAGTGCTCGAACTCGATGAAGCGGTCGAGGTAGGGGTTCGGCTCCTGCTCGCGCGGCAGCCGGATGTTGCAGCCGAGACTCAGGCCGCCCGCCTCGCGTGCGCCCCGGTTGGCCGCCTCCATGATCCCGGGCCCGCCGCCGGTCATCACCACGTAGCCGGCCTTGGCCAACCCGTGACCGAGGTCGCGGGCGAGCTGGTAGTTGGGGTGATCCTCGCGGAAACGCGACGACCCGAACACCGTGACGCAGGGTCCCTCGAAGTCGAAGCTCTCGAAGCCACGCAGGAATTCCAGGAAGAACCGCACCACGCTCTCGAGATCGGCCTCGCGATTGCGCCTGCCCGACAGGAATGCCTTCTCGGCGCCCTGCACATCCTTGAGCAGGGTACTCTGGGCTTCGCGCCCAGGACGCTCGATCAGCACCTTCGGATCCTTGCTCATGCTGCCCTCCCCGGGCGCGACCATTCATGGCCCCGGCGGGCCGTCAACCTACCGGGGCAGCGGCGCGCGGTTGCGCCGGGCTCCCCAGCGATGAAGGTGGCGATGCCACCGCCGCGGTCCTGCGCCAGGCCGACTCGAATTCCCGCTCGAGCAGTTCGCCCTCGCCGAGGTATCGGGTCGAGAAGTGAAACGGGATCGCCTTGCGGACTTCCGCCAGTGCCGCAATCTCGCCGGCCCGCCGGGCCGTCAGGTGCGACTTGCGCTGCGCGTGCCCGCTGTCGGCATCGAGAAACGCTGCCTCGATGTAGAGCAGGTCGGCGTCCCTCGCCAGCCCGGCGATGCGCGCCGCGTTGTCGGCCGTCATGGCGACATCCGTGACGTAGCACAGTCTCTGCCCCGGAGTCAGTTCGAGCACCTCATGCTTCAGCTCGCCCGCCGTCATGATCCTTTCACGCTGCCCTTCCCGATCGCGCCAGCGAATGACGATCGGCGTGTCGTCCGGCGAGCCGGCGCGAACGTGGCGGCGCAACTCGGTGAGCCACGATCCGGTCGGCAGGCCCAGCGCGTGCAGGCGCGGCTTCCACACATTTATATGAAAGGCCTCGTCGAAGGCGAAGGCCAGGCAGGGCGTGCCATGATCGAGGAACGCTGCGCGGATCCGGAACTCCGGTAAGTCGACCAGCACGCCTGGCACCAGCTGCGTTTCGCCGAGCGGCTGGCATGCAAAGCGGTGCCGGCTCGAGTAACGGGCGCTCGACAGCCTCCAGTCCAGGCTCACCTCGTGTGCGGTCACCACGAACTCGGTCTCGTAGCGCTCGATGACGTTCCAGGTGTAGGCGGCGAGCTTGTGGCCAACCTGGGCGATGAAGCCCGGAGGGCCGTAGAGCGCGATGCCGGAGTCGCGCCCGAGGCAAACCCGTAGCAGCCGGTCGAATCCGGCGAAATGATCCATGTGTGCGTGCGACACGAACGCGTCCGAGACCCGCAGGAGCTGGCGCGTGGACAACGCCGCGACGTCCCCGAGGTCGAACAGCAGGGCGCGCCGCTCGAACCTGAAGTCGATCAGCAAGACCGGGTCGCCGAAGGCGCCGTTAACGAGCTGGGCTTGATAGATGGAACGCATGGCCCACACCGCCGCGATCGGCGCGGCTGGCATGCCCACCTATGGCGCGTCGTAGCCGCCTTGCCGATCCGTAGTCGCCGCAGTCGGGCCAGAAAACGGCTGTGTCGCGCTTACTGCACCCCGGTGATATTGATATAGCGCAGGAATTCCGTGCGCGTGCGCGGATCGGTGCGGAAGCGCCCCAGCATCTGGCTGGTGACCATCGACACGCCCCGCTTGTGCACGCCGCGGGTGGTCATGCACTCGTGCTTGGCGTCGATGACCACCGCCACGCCGCGCGGCTTGAGCACCTTGTTGATGCACTGCGCGATCTGCGCGGTCAGCTTCTCCTGCACCTGGAAGCGGCGCGCGTAGCCTTCCACCACCCGGGCTAGCTTGCTGATACCGACCACCTTGTTGGTGGGCAGGTAGCCGACGTGCGCCCGGCCGATGATCGGCGCCATGTGGTGCTCGCAATGCGACTCGAACTCGATGTCGCGCAGCACCACCATTTCGTCGTAGCCGGCCACTTCCTCGAAGGTCCGCGCCAGGTATTCGGCGGGATCGATCTTGTAGCCGGAGAACCAGTCGAGATAGCCGTCTACCACGCGGCGCGGCGTGTCCAGCAGGCCTTCGCGGCTCGGGTCCTCGCCGGCCCAGCGCAGCAGCGTGCGGACCGCCTCTTCGGCCTGGTCCTGGCTGACCGTCGTGACGGTCGTCGCTTTCTTCCTCGCTGCCATGTTGGTTCCTCCGGCCTTTCGAGCCCAATCGAGACTATATACCCCAGGGGGTCCGAAGGACCCGCTCGAGGGGCAATTCGCAGGCCGGGGCCCGGCAGATGCAGCAACCCCCATTGCCAGGCCGCCTGTCCGGCCACTAGCGGTCTGCGCGGATGGCCTGGACGCATCCACGCCGATAGGCTTCGGGTGGACACAGGGAGCCTTGAGCCATGCTGACGGACCGCTACAAGCAAGCCCTGCAGTACGCCGCCGAAGTGCACGAGGGGCATACCAAGAAGGGCAGTGACGTCGCCTACCTCTCGCACCTGCTGTCGGTTTCCGCGCTGGTCATGGAAAACGATGGCGACGAGGACGAGGCGATTGCGGGACTGCTGCACGACTCGGTCGAGGACCGCGGCGACGACTACGTCACGCGCTGCAAGGCGAACCCGCCGACCGGGCGCGGCGCACTGAAGCACGACATCGAGAAACTGTTCGGCGCGCGGGTGCGCGACCTGGTCATGCACTGCACCGACGACGAATACCTGCCCGAAGGTCGCCCGGCCCAGAAGGGCACGCCGGAGGAATGGAAAACGCGCAAGAAAGCCTACCTGGAGAAGCTCGAGAAGCAGCTGGACACGGGCGCACTGCGGGTCAGCTGCGCCGACAAGCTGCACAACGCGCGCGCCATCCTGGTGGACTACGAGACCCTCGGAGACGAGGTCTGGCAGCGCTTCCGCGCCAAGAGCAAGGCAGATCAGCTCTGGTATTACGGCAGCCTGGCCGGGATCCTGAGTCAACGCGCAGCCGAGGTCGGCGACGTCGGGCTCAAGCGTCTCGCCGGTCAGCTGGAGGCCGTGGTGGCAGCGATCAGGCGGCACCAACCGGCCTGAGCCAAGCGACCGACAGCTCGCCGCCCCCGCCAGCCAGTCGACCTGCAATCGGGGCGGACGCAGCCGGATGGACCACGCCCGCCCCTTCAGGGACGAATAGTCAGGGTCATTCGTCCAAGTCTGACCATCCCGGCACGCGGGTCAGGAAGATGCCTGCCCCGCCTTCCGCCTCATCGGAGTGACCATCATCCGCAGCGGCTTCGACGCCGGATGTCGGCGCGGCCATGCTGGCCGTGATGGCCATCCAGCCCTTGCGGAAACCGTCGCGCTCGATGCCGATGCCGGTGATCTTCATGCCCGCCGCGTTCAGGTCGAGCACGGAGGCGTCCATGCCTGTCTCGAGCACCGTCTGCAGCGCTTTTTTCGGCCGGCTGTCCCACAGGTACAGGCCCGTCTTGCCGTCACTGACCGCCTTGTACGCGACCTGGTAGTAAGCGGCACCACGGCTGGCCAGCGCCACGTAGGCGCCGCAGCGCCAGCGGGCCAGCTCGCCGTCCTCGTAGCTGTCGAAGTCATCCGGGCCGCCACCCTCTTCGCCGCCCTCACCGTGTCCGCTGCCCCCGCCACAGCCGGAACTCGCACCCGGTGCGCGGCCGGAGAACTTGCAATACAGGAAGGTCTCGACACCGTCCTCGCCGACCCTGGCGACTGGCACCACGGACTTCGACTTGCTGTCGTAGACGAAGATGCCTTCGTTCACCGGCAATTTGACGACGCAAGTCCCGCCCGGGCAGACGACATCGTTGCAGTAGGCGCGCCGTTCCTTGTTGCCCTCGGTGGGGCAGCTCACTGTCCTGTCGTAGGTCGCGCTTCCCCACGCACCCCAGAACGCCACCAACCGCGCCTGCTCGCCCAGCGCCAGGCTTTCGCCGAAGCGCGTGAACTGCGCGCCGTTGACACCCGGCACGGGCGTACCGATCTTCACCAGTGATTCCAGCGCCGTCGGGCGTTTCAGGCTGGCCCGGTAGATGCCGCCCTGGGTCGGCGAATCTTCGTCGTCGAGTCCGACGAAGACCATGTAGCCGTCCGTCGCACTCGGTGGTGCCGTGCTGCCAAAGCGCTTGCTGGTACCAGGAATGTTCGTCGTCAACGACGAGGCCACCAGCGTCACCGGCGCCATGCCGCCGTTGCGACGGAAGTTGCGGAAATAGACGCCCGTGTATCCGTCGTCGCCGATGCTGAAGTTCCCTTTGAACGCAATCGTTTCACGGTCCATGACCGATGGTGCGCCCGGGAACTGTTCGAAGCGCGTGTACAGGTCGGCGCCCGGCACCGAGAAATACTCGAAGCCCGGCACCGCGCCGAGCTGGGTCATCGCCGTACGCAACTGGCCACCGTAGCGCACGTAGATACCGGAGGTACCAACCCGCGCCTCTTCGCCGTCGACCTCATAGCCCCACGTCGGCTGCGACTGTCCGCGGGTCACGATCGTCGGCGAGCCGGCGTCCACGCGCGCGAACGACGGGAACTCGTTGAAGCGCCCGTCGGCGCCGTTGTACGAGGTGTTGTTCGGCCACGGCACCTCCGACTGCGCCAGGTAGACGATACGCATGGGCAGCCCTTCGCCCATGTTACGGGCGAAGACGCCCCGGATCGGCCCGCCCTGCTTGCCGGTGCTGCGGGCGCGGAAGACAACGAAGCCGTCCGAATTGACCGACGGGTCGTTGTAGCTGTTGAGCGTCCGGCCACTGTAGCCGGGAATATCGATCGTGTTGTCGGTTACGACTTGCCAGTCGAACGCGGCCTGGCTCTGCCCGACTGCCGGCAGTCCCAGCAGTGCGGTGGCCACCGCCGCCGCCATGATGATGTTCCGCCTGGAGTTCATGTCATTCCCCTGACTTCACTCGCGGCCTCCCTGGCCGCTGCCTCCTTGCGGTGCCCCCTGTCCTGGTCGAACCAAGCGGAAGACACCTTCCGGGTCCTGGAGCAGGCGCCTTGGCGACGCCTGCTCCGGCTGAGCCGTTCCCTGGCTCGTTAAGGACGCGTCCTGCGTCCCTGGCCGAAGTTACTTGCCGTCTTCGGCTGCCGCCTCCTGGCCGCTGCCCTTGCCACCGCCACCGCCACCTCCGATCACCTCAATTTCGAGAATGGCCGCTGCAACGCCATCGTTGTTGGCTGTAGCTGCCGATATCCACATCAGTGATCTGACGTTCGGAAGCGTATAGGTGAGACGGTAAGTACCCGCCAGCCCCACACGCAGGTTGTATCCGTAGACGATCTTGCCGGTCGCGTTGATCTCGGCCCCCGCCTGGTCCGTCGTAGACCGTAGGTCTACGACGTATCCGTCAGCATCGACCAACTCGATCGTCAGAGCTGGCGTTCGCGTCATGCACGATGGCGCGGAAAATGGTTCCATCCACCGCGAGCGGGATATCCACCCCACCTTCCCCGGCAAGATGTCCATAGTCAGAAGGCGATCGAGCTCGTTCGGCTCGAGCTTGATCACCTTGTAGCCCTCCTGGCCTGTCGAGCGCGGTCGTGCTATCCAAACAGAACGATCTCGACCCGGATCGGGCTGCCGACCTTCAGCATCGCATCGCCTGTGAGATTGTCGCCCCATTCAGCGACAACCGAAGCGCTTGCCAGCAGTACAGGCACGGTGCCTGCCATTGGCGACGCGCTGGACGAAGTAGTAGCCCGCGTCGACGCAGACGGTTCCGTCGGTCTCCTGGCACCGTGCTCGGGTACTGACACCCGCGGGCATTGTCAGGCGGCATCACCCGTGACGCGATCCAGCGCCGCCCAGCTGTCGGAGCAGTTGATGGCAAATCCTGCCCCTGTTCCCACCATGATCGCCGGCACCGACAGGTTGTTCCCAGCTTCCGTGTCCGGCTTGTTCCCCTTCCCCGTCACGGCGGCCCCTTGCCGCCGCCCGGCGCACCAAACGCCAGCGCGGTCGCGCCGAGCAACACCGCCGCCACTGCCAGTTTCAGATTCGTGCTCTTCATGTGAGCCCCCTTTGTCGTCCCTGAAAAGATTGAGCCCCGACCACCTCCCTGGCGATCGGGGCTACCGTCGTCGTGCGCGCCATTCCCTGCGCACTGCTCAGTCATGACACTCCTTGTCATCCTCCACCGCGGCCGCCGCCACCGCCACCACCACCCATCCCGGGTGCTGGCGCAGGCGCCGGCATCGGCCGTGACATCTGGTCCATCTGGTGGGTCCTGTCACGGTCACGATCCATGTCCTGGTCACGATCGCGGTCCCGCAGCTGGTCGGCCGTCAGGACGTTGCCGTCCTGGTCGAGCGCCTTCCCCTGCTGCTTGGCCCGCGCCTGCATCTGCTTCTTGTGTTCCTTCTGGAACTCCTTGCGCTCCTGGTCGGTCTTCATGCTCTGCAGGCGCGCCTGGTACTGGTTGCGCTCCTGCTCGGTCATGAGCTGTTCGCCGTAGAGGCGCTGGCGTTCCTGGGCCATCTGGCCCTGTCCGCCGGCGCCGGCCTTTTCACCCGCACCCTGCTGGACGGCCTGTTCGGCCTGCTGCTGCGTGCGAACCTGGCCCGCTTCGCCGGCGTTCTTGAGCTGTTCCTCGGTACGCTGCCGCAGCTGCTGCTCCGTCTGGAGCGGCTCCTGCGCCTGCGCACCAGCCGCCGCAGCCAGCGCCAGGGTGCCGACGACTGCAAGCATGACTTTCGACTGTGTCTTCATCTCGTGCTCCTGAAGCTTCTCGCCCCGAGGCGGCGCCGTCCCCCGACCACTGCCGCACTTCCTTGGCTTTTCCTGAAGCTTCCTTGGGTTTTCCTTAAGGACATTTATACGCGGCACGGCTTAAGCAATCCTGAAGCCGGGCTGCGGTGAGTCCCCGGCAATGGGTGGCATGCCCGAAGGGTGGATTGCTGCAGTTGGGCTGCAACACTTACGGATTCACGCCGCAGCGGAATTGCGCAAAGTGGCACCCATGCGCGTGCTCGTCGTGGATGACTCGAAGCGGCTGCGCGAGGCCCTGGCCACGGGACTGCGCGCGCAGGGCATGGTCGTCGAGACAGCCTGCGACGGCCAGGAGGCGCTCGAGCGGCTTCACGACACTCCGTTCGACGTAATTGTACTCGACGTCCTCATGCCGCGAGTCGACGGGCTGCAGGTACTGCGCCACGTCCGTGCGGCCAAGCTGCCGACACGCATCCTGGTGTTGTCCGCCCGCGACCAGGTAGACGATCGCGTCGAGGCACTGAATCTTGGCGCCGACGACTATCTGGTCAAGCCCTTTGCGTTCACCGAGGTCAGGGCGCGCATTCTCGCGCTGGCGCGTCGCCATTTCGACGAGCCGTCGCCACTGGTCGCGATCGGGCCGGTGCAGATCGACACCTCCGCGCGAATCGCCCAGGCCAACGCGCGGCAGCTGGCGCTCACGCCCAAGGAGTACGCACTGCTCGAGTTGCTGGTGCGCCGGCACGGCCATGTGCTGTCGCGCGGCTCGATCTTCGAGCAGCTCTACGACAGTGACAGCGACGCCTCGGACAGCGTCATCGAAGTGCTGATGAGTACGCTTCGTGCCAAGCTTGCCGCCGCCGGCGTGGAGCAGTTCATCGAGACACGCCGTGGCTTCGGCTATGTCGTTGGGTAAACGCGTGCTGGGCTCGCTGGCGGGACGGCTGATCCTCAGCCTGTCCGCCGCGATCATCGTATCGCTGGCGATCTGGCTGTTCATCTTTCACGTGCTCGTCCGCAACGAGCTCTACGGCAGCTTCGACGACTCGCTGGTGGCGCACATGCAGGCACTGGCGGCCTACGTGGTGCAGAACCCCGGCGCCGAGGGCATCGCCGAGTACATGCCGGAGTTCCGCACGCAGGCCCACCAGAACTTCTTCCAGGTCTGGGATGCGGCGGGGGTCGTGCTGGCGCGCTCCGATTCCAGCGCCGGGCGCGAATTGCCGCGAATGACGGCTGTGAAGACCGGCCCGACATTCTACGGGATCGAGCTGCCGGACCAGCACGACGGCCGCCTGGCGGTGCAGAACTTTCCGGTTCCCGAGGGCGACCCGAGGCGACTGGTCACCGTCGCCATGGCGGCCGAGATCACGCCTTTGATCGAACTCGAGCAGCGCCTGCACCTGTTCGTGTTCATCTGCTCGGCGGCGACGGTGCTGGTGTCGGTGACCATCGCGGTGGTATCGGTGCGGCGCAGCCTGCGACCGGTCGATCGCCTGTCGTACTCGGTCTCGGCCATCGACCTCGACAATCCCGCGGCGACGCTCGACATTGCGGACCTGCCGAGCGAGCTGCAACCCGTCGCGGGCAAGATCCAGGACATGACCCAGCAACTCGTCCGGGCGGTCGCGCGTGAGCGGCGCTTCGCGCGCAACGTTGCGCACGAGCTGCGCACGCCGCTGGCAGAGGCGCGCATGCTGGCCGAGGTCGGCGCCATGGCGCAGGACTGCGATCAGGCGCGCAGTTCACTCGAGGAAGTCGGCAAGGCAGCGCAGGAACTCGAGCAGATCGTGGACGCGTTGCTGTCACTGTCGCGCTACGAATCGGGCATCCAGAAGCCCGAACCGGAGCCTGTCGACCTGGCGGCGGAGATTCGTCGCCAGGCTTCGCACCTTGCAGGTGCCGCGAAGGTGCGCCTGCTGACGCTGGACTTCGAGATGCCCCACGAGGCCTGGGTGCATACCGATGCCGGTCTGTGCAGCCGTCTGGTCGCCAATCTGCTCGGCAACGCCGTGGCACACGCGCCGGCCGGCTCCACCATCCGAATGCAGATTGCAGGGGACAAGGCCTTCAGCATCGACAACCATGCCCCACAACTGAAGGAAGAGGACCTGCCGCGCCTGGGCGAGCGCTTCTTCCGCATTCACAGCGGCAATGGTGGCACGCACGCGGGTCTCGGCCTGTCGCTGGCCACGGCGATCGCGAAGATCCTCGACCTGCGGTTGACGATATCGCTGACCCGCGACCACCGGCTCGTTGCCCGCGTCGACGGCTTCAGGCAGCTGCCGGCCTGATCGCGACTCCTCACCGTTAGGCTGAATTTCCGTGGGCGTCGACCACCTTGCCCGGGTTCAGGATGTTGCGAGGGTCGAGGCTCCGCTTCAGCAGGCGCATCAGGTCGAGCTCGTCCTCGCCACGCGAAAGCGGCATCCACGGCTTCTTGTCCAGTCCGATGCCGTGCTCGGCCGACACGGCACCGCCGTAGGCGACCAGTGGTTCGTAGATCTCCGGGTCCGCCTGCGCATGCAGGTCGGCGACCTCGGTCCGCGGGCAGACCACGATGTGCAGGTTGCCGTCGCCGATGTGCCCGAAGACGTAGACCCGGCCTTGCGGCCACTTGGCCTTCAGTCGCGCCTCGACCTCATCCACGTAGGCAGGCATGTCGCGGATCGGCAGGCTGACGTCGTAGGCCACCAGCGGCCGGTCGCTGCTGATGGGTCCCAGGTCCTCGCGGATCGCCCAGAAATGATCACGCTCCGCGCGCGACTTCGGCATCGCCGCATCGACGATGAGTCCGTGCTCGAGCGCCTCGCCGAGCGCCGTCTCGAAGCACTCTGCATCGCGGCCTGGATCCGCCCCCTGGCTCTCCAGGATGACGTAGAAGGGATGCGCGCGTTCCAGCGGCGGCGCCAGGCTGCCGGGTGCGGTCACCGCCCGATAGAACTCGCCCCACATCACTTCGAAGGAACTGAGCTGTCCGCCGAGCTTGCGGTCCATGTGCTTGAGCAGGCGCGCGACCTTGCCCACCTCGTCCAGCGCGACCAGCGCCGTGTTGACGCTGGTTGGCATTTCCTTCAGTGCCACCACCACGCGGGTGACCACCCCAAGCGTGCCCTCGGTACCGATGAACAGCTGCTTGAGGTCGTAACCGGTGTTGTTCTTGATCATCCGGTTCATCGACGACACCACGGTACCGTCGGCCAGGACCGCCTCCAGGCCCAGCACCAACGCGCGCGTCATGCCGTAGCGGATGACGTTGATGCCGCCGGCATTGGTCGCGACGTTGCCGCCGACGGTGCAGGAGCCGCGGGCGCCGAGGTCGAGCGGGAACAGCAGGCCCTGCTTCTCCACTGCCTCCTGCAGCGCCTGCAGGATGCAACCGGCCTGTACCGTCGCGGTCCGACCGACCGGGTCGATTTCCTCGATGCGGTTCATCCGCTCCAGCGAGAGGATGACGTCGTCTGCCGTCGAGCGGTCGCCACCGGCCAGACCCGTGACCCCGCCGTGGGTGACCACCGGCTGGCCATGCCGGTGACACAACTTCAGCACCGCGCTGACTTCCCCGGTCATCCGTGGGCGAACGAGGGCGCGTGCTTCCATCGGCCTCGGGTCCCACACGTGCCTGGCGCGGCCGCGCACGGCCTGGCTGTCCAGTACAGCGTCTGCGCCCAGCAGTGCCACCAGTTCACTGACGATGTCCGCCATCGATTTCCTCCCGGGTATCGCGCCGACTCTACTGCACTCCGCCACGGTCGGTGTATCCTCCTCCACCCGCAAAGGCGTGCAGGGCGATCAAGGAGACTCAACCATGTCAAACCCCAAGGTCATCGTAGTCATCGGCGCAACGGGCGCGCAGGGCGGCGGACTGGTCCGGGCCATCCTCGAGGATCCTGCAGGCGGCTTCGTGGTGCGCGCGGTGACCCGCGACACCGGATCCGACAAGGCGCGTGAGCTGGCCCGCCTCGGCGCCGAGGTCGTCGCCGCCGACGTCGGCGACCCGGCGAGCCTCGACCGCGCCTTCGCCGGGGCCTACGGCGCCTACTGCGTGACCTTCTTCTGGGAACACTTCTCGCCGGACCAGGAACAGGCCCAGGCCAGTGCCATGGCCGAGGCAGCCGCGCGGGCAGGTCTCAAGCACGTCATCTGGTCCACGCTCGAGGACTCGCGCAAGTGGATCCCGCTGACGGATGACCGGATGCCGACGCTGATGGGCCGGTACAAGGTCCCGCACTTCGACGCCAAGGACGAAGCCAACCACTTCTTCACCGACGCCGGCGTGCCGACCACCTTCCTGCTGACCTCGTTCTACTGGGACAACCTGATCCACTTCGGCATGGGCCCGAAGCGGGGCGAAGACGGGGTGCTGTCATTCGTGCTGCCCATGGGCGACCGTCGGCTGCCGGGCATCGCGGCTGAGGACATCGGCCGTTGCGCCTACGGCATCTTCAAGGCGGGCGGAAAATACATCGGGCAGACCGTTGGCATCGCCGGTGAGCACCTGACCGGCGCGCAGATGGCGGCATCGCTGACGCGTGCGCTGGGCGAGCCGGTCCGTCACCTCGCGGTGGAGCCCGAGGCCTATCGCGGCTTCGGCTTTCCGGGCGCGGAGGACCTCGGCAACATGTTCCAGTTCAACCGCGATTTCAGCGACGACTTCTGCGCTGCGCGCAGTCTCGACGAGTCCCGTGCGCTCAACCCGACGCTGCAGACCTTCGACGGCTGGTTGAAGGCGAACGCGGCCAGGATCCCGCTCGCCTAGCCGGCTACTCGTGCAGCTCGATGACGTCGCGGTCCTCGAGAGGATGATCACGGCCGACATGCTGGCCGTCGTGCGCGGCGCTCCACAGCCGCGCGTACTTGATCGACTCGAGCAGCTCGCGATGCACCAGGCGCGCGACATCCGCGACGGTCTGGCCACGGCGTAACGTGAACGGCTTGTGGTGATCGGCGGGCTTGCCTGGCGCCTTGGTGTAGACGCGCACGATCCCGAGCCGGTCGAACAGCCACGGCCCGAGCCGGTCGAGCCCGGCGCCGGTCTCCGCCGACACCACCATCGCCGGATAGTCGATGCCGAGCAATTCCTCCAGCGCGGCAACGTCGGCGCGACTGTCCGGATCGAGATCGGACTTGTTCGCGACCAGCAGCACCGGCAGCGTCAAGGCAAACGGGTCCTCAGCTTCCTCCGTCTCCTGCCCGACCGGGTCCGGGTCGACCGGCCAGGCCCGGGTCAGCCCGACCCGGCGCCCTTCGAGCATGGTCTGCAGGTCCTCGACCTGCTGCACTGCCGCAGGATCGCTGATGTCCACCACCAGCAGGCAGGCGTCGGCCGACTGCAGGGTGCTGCCGATCCAGGTCACCGGATGCTGCGGGCTAAGCGGAGGCAGGTCCACCAGCTGCAGGAGGATGTCCTCGACCGGCATCATGCCGGGCTCGGGGTACTGGGTGGTGAAGGGGTAAGGCGCCACCCGTGCGCTCGACCCGGTCAGCCGCGCGTGCAATGCAGACTTGCCGCTGTTCGGCGGACCCAGGATCGCGACCTGCGCGGCGCCCTCGGGGCGAACGACCAGCGACGGGCTGCTGCGCGCGCCGCCCCGTTTCGGGCCGGCGAGTTCTTCGTCGAGTTCCTTGATGCGATGCTTCAGGTCGGCCTGCAGGTGGTCGGTGCCCTTGTGCTTCGGGATCACCCGCAGCATCTCGCGCAGGTGCTCGAGGCGCTCCGCGGGGTCGCGGGCACGACGCAGCGCTTCCGCCGCCGCCTTGTACTCGGGTGA
This sequence comes from uncultured Gammaproteobacteria bacterium, assembly GCA_963715485.1. Lineage (GTDB taxonomy): Bacteria > Pseudomonadota > Gammaproteobacteria > Steroidobacterales > Steroidobacteraceae > SG8-30. The sequence continues at coordinate 965,883 of OY970244.1, read as the reverse complement.
GAGATTCGCCGGCATGTACGCTGTGCGCGGCGCTCAGTCCGCCGTCAGCGCGTCGAGCACCAGGCGCGTCATGTCGTCCACGCCCGTCTCGCGCTGCTCGGGCGTCATGCCGCCGGGATGGGAAATGTGGTCGCTGACGGTCAGCACGGCCAGCGCCTCGGCGCCCAGCTCAGCCGCCGCGCCGTAGAGCCCGGCCGCCTCCATCTCGATGGCGAGGAATCCCATGCGCGCCAGGGCCGGGCGGAGTTCGGCATCCGGGTGATAGAACAGGTCGCTGGAAAAGACGTTGCCGACCCTGAGCGGCTTGCCGCGTGCCCGCGCGGTGCGCGTCACGCGTTCCACCAGCGGCCAGCTCGCGGTCGCGGGCAGGTCGTAGTCGCGGAAACGGATACGGTTGACGCGTGAGTCCGTGCCGGCACCGAGTGCGACGATGATGTCGCCCAGCCTGAGGTCCGGATCGACGGCGCCGCAGGTGCCGACGCGCACCAGGCGCCTTACGCCATAGAAGCGCACCAGCTCGGTCGCATAGATCAGCGTCGAGGGGATTCCCATCCCGGTGCCCATCACCGACACGCGGCGGCCGTTCCAGCCGCCGGTGAAACCCAGCATGTTGCGGACGTCAGTGACCTCGACCGCATCGTCGAGCAGGGTGGCGGCGATGTGCTGGGCACGACGGGGGTCGCCCGGCAGCAGCACGGTATCGGCGAACGCGCCGGGATCGGCATTGATGTGTGGCGAACTCATGCGACGCTCCGTTGCCCGCAAGGCAGCGCGGGGGGTTGCAGAAAGGACTGGCCGTTCGGCAACGGCGGCAGGCCGAACCACGTGGCCAGCGACTGGCCGATGTCGGCGAAGCTGTCGCGGCGGCCGATGGCGCCGGCCGGCACTGCCGGTCCATAGGCCAGCACCGGCACGTATTCACGCGTGTGGTTCCAGCCCTCCCAGCTCGGGTCGTTGCCGTGATCGGCGCTGATCAGCAACAGGTCGCCGGCGCCGAGTACCGCCATGAACCGGCCTAGCTCGCCGTCGAGCCACTCCAGCGCGCGCGCATAACCGGCGATGTCGCGGCGGTGGCCGTATTCCTGGTCGAAGTCGACCAGGTTGGTGAACACCAGCGAACGGTCCGTCGCGTCGGCGAGCGAGCCGGCCGTCGCGCGCATCAGCGCCTCGAGCCCGCTGGCCTTGACGCGCGCCGTGATGCCGCGGCCGGCGAAGATGTCGGGTACCTTGCCGACGCCGATGACCGTACCGCCCGCGCTCTCCAGGGCGTCGAGCAGGGTCTCGCCCGGCGGCGGCACGGAATAGTCACGACGGTTCGCGGTGCGCTTGAAATCCGCCGGGCTGCGGCCGAGGAAGGGCCGCGCGATGACGCGGCCGATGCGATAGGCATCCACCAGCTTGCGCGCGACCTCGCACAGCGCGTAGAGGCGATCCAGGCCGAAAGACTCCTCATGCGCGCACAGCTGCACGACCGAGTCGGCCGAGGTGTAGACGATCGGCTTGCCGGTTCGCAGGTGTTCCTGGCCGAGCCGCTCGATGATCTCGGTGCCCGAGGCGTGGCAGTTACCCAGGAAACCCGCCACGCCGCCGCGTCGCGCCAGCTCGTCGAGCAGCTTCGCGGGCATCGAGTCGGTGAGTTCGCTGAAGTAGCCCCAGTCCTCGAGAACCGGCTGGCCCGCCATTTCCCAGTGACCGGAGATGGTGTCCTTGCCGCGGGACTGCTCGGCCGCGATGCCCCATGCCGCGACCGGCTCCAGCGCGCCGTCGAAACCGGGCGCCAGGGAACCGCGCGCAGCGGCCGAGGCACGCACGAGACCGAGCCGCTCGAGATGGGGAATGGCGAGCGGTCCGCTCCGGTCAACGTCGGCCCGGCCCTCGGCGCAGGCCTCCGCGATGTGACCAAAGGTGTCGGCGCCGTCGTCGCCGTAGGCGTCCGCGTCCGGAAGCGAGCCGATGCCAAGCGAGTCGATCACCAGCAACACCGCCCGGCGGGGACTCGTTGCCTGCTCCTTGCTCATGGTCCCTCCTTACACCGCCCGGGACGGGGCGTCTACGCGTTCGATCACGGGCGAGTGCAACGCAGGCGCATGGCCCGCAATGGCGAAGGCCGCCTGCACCAGCTCCACCGCATGTGCAGCAGCGGCGGCATCGGCCGCATGCACGCGCGCCAGGGGCTCGCCTGCACGAACCTCGACGCCAAGCGGCAGGATCCGGTCGAGCCCGACGCTGGCGTCGACCGCCGATTCCGGATGGCTGCGTCCGCCACCGAGCGCGACCACGGCCAGGCCCAGTACCCGCGTGTCGACGGCGCCGATCCAGCCACCGCGCTGCGCGGTCGCCTCGGCCACGACCGGCGCAGCCTGCAGGTAGGCAGACGGTCGCTCGAGCAAATCGGCCGGACCGCCGAGGCCGGCAACCATCCGCGCGAACCGCTCCGCCGCAGCGCCGGAGGCGAGCGCTGCCTGCAGCTGTGCCCGGCCGCTTGCCTCGTCGGCAACCAGTCCGCCGAGGACCAGCAGCGCGGCGCCCAGCGCCAGGGTAACCTCGAGCAGTCGCGCGTCGGCCGGTTCCCCCTTGAGCATGCGCAGGGTCTCGTGCACCTCCAGCGCGTTGCCGGCGGAACGAGCGAGCGGCTGCGACATGTCGGTGATCAGCGCGACCGTCGGCAGGCCCGCCTCGGCCGCGACGCGCACCAGGCTCTCGGCGAGTGCGCGCGAGTCGGCCAGCTCGGTCATGACGGCACCGTTGCCGGTCTTGACGTCGAGCACCAGTCCCTGCAGGCCGGCGGCCAGCTTCTTCGACAGGATCGACGCCGTGATCAGCGGGACGCAGTCGACGGTCGCGGTGACGTCGCGGATCGCGTACAGGCGCTGGTCGGCCGGCGCCAGGCGCTTGCCCGCGCCGACGATGACCACGCCGGCCTCGGCCAGCACGGAACGCAGCCGTTGCCGCGCAGGCTGAACGTCGTAACCCGGTATCGACTCCAGCTTGTCGAGGGTGCCGCCGGTATGACCCAGCCCGCGGCCCGAGATCATCGGCACGTACGCGCCGCAGGCGGCGAGCATCGGCCCGAGCGGCAACGAGACCAGGTCGCCGACGCCGCCGGTCGAGTGCTTGTCGAGCACGGGACCGTCGAGACCCGCGTCGCGCCAGTCGAACACGTCGCCGCTGTCGCGCATCGCCCAGGTGAACTCGGCACATTCGTCCGGCTGCATGCCGCGGAAGGAGACCGCCATCGCGAAGGCAGCCGCCTGGGCGTCGCTCAGGCTGCCGTCGGCGAGCCCACGCGCGATCGCGGCCAGTTCCTCCCGTGACAGCCGCCCGCCATGGCGCTTGCGGCGTATCGATTCCTGCGGCAGCCAGCGATGCTTCATCAGTAATCCATGGCCCGGCCGCTCGCCGCGCCTGCCCCGAAGGCCTTGCGGATCTCCGCCAGCAAGCCGCTGGCGCCGATGCGGAAATGATCCGGTGTGGCCCAGCCGGCACCCAGGATCTCGTCGGCAAGTTGCAGGTAGGTCGCCGCGTCGGCCAGGCTGCGAACGCCGCCGGAGGCCTTGAAACCGGCGTGCCCGCCGTGGTCACGGATCGCCTCGAGCATGATCCGCGCCGCCTCGGGCGTCGCCCCGACGGCCACCTTGCCGGTCGAGGTCTTGATGAAATCCGCGCCGGCGGCGAGCGCCAGTTCGCTGGCGCCGCGGATGGCGCCCGTCGCGGCCAGGGCGCCGGTTTCCAGGATCACCTTGAGCACCCGGCCGGTGGCGGCCTCGCGGCCCGCGGCCACTGCGGAGCGCGCCGCTTCATGGTCGCCGGCGAGGAAGCGGGCCCAGGGCAGGACCATGTCCACCTCGTCGGCGCCCGCGGCGATGGCCCGGCGTGTCTCCCGTGCCACCCGCCCGGCGTCCGCACCGCCATCCGGGAAGTTCACGACGGTGGCCACCTTCACCGCCGTCACGCCTGCGCTTCCCAGCGCCCGGCGGGCGCTGACGATGTGCTCGGGATAGACGCACACGGCTGCCGGCAGGCCCCCGGGGCCGCGCGCCGCCCCGCACAACACCTCGATCTGCACCGGCGTATCGTCCTCGCCGAGGCTGGTCAGGTCGAGGGCAGCGAGCGAGCGCCCTGCGATATCAGCAACTTGTCGCGGATCGAGGGTCAAGATCGGCTCCATCATGGACCGTCACAATACTCGACGGCACCGCCAGCGGCCATCCGCCTGCGGTGGGTCCGCATGACCGACACCGGACCGCGGTAGTATCTAGGGACAATTCCCAATTCAGCTTCGCCGCAGTGGCCGGTCAACTGCGATAACAGGCCGTGGAGCGTTGCCCGGCAACCGCGGCGGCGCCGGGACGGCAACCGTGCCGGATTGATGCCTGGGAGACGTGATGGAGGCCCGCAGCAGGGATACCGTTTTCGACTGGCTGTCCTACTACGCCGACTTCGATCCGGGGCGGATTGCTGCGATCGACCTGTCGACCAACCGCTGGCTGACTTACGGGCAATTCAACGATCGCGCCGCGCGGCTGGCGACCGCCCTGCGCGAGCGCTACGGCGTCAGCCCGTTCGACCGGGTAGCCTTCGTGGCGCAGAACAGCACCGATCACTTCGAGACCATGTTTGCCTGCTGGAAACTCGGCGCGATGTTCGTGCCGCTCAACTGGCGGCTGTCGCCCTACGAGACGGTCGAGGTGCTCCAGCACAGCGAGCCGCAGGTGGTGTTCTGCGACGCCGACCTCGAGCAGCATCTCGTGGACCACCCTGCTCCGCGCGTACTTCGCCGGCCGGGAGAGAAACGGCTGCGAATACGAAGAACTGATCGCGGGGCACCAGCCCGAGGTGCGCATGCAGGGGGTGTCGTTCGACACGCCCAACATGCTGCTCTACACCTCGGGTACCACCGGCCGGCCCAAGGGCGTGATCTACACCCATCGCATGACCCACAACATCGTCCTGCATGCGGCGCTGCACGCCCACGTGCGCAGCGGCACGCGCACCCTGACCTACCTGCCGCTGTTTCACGCTGCCGGGCTCTATGCGGTATCGACGCCGCAGTTCCACTATGGCGGCGCGGTGATCGTCATGCAGCGCTGGGACACCGCCGAGTGCTTCCGTCACCTGATGGATCCCGACCTCGGAATAACCCACGTGGTGGGGGTGCCGACCAGCTACCTGCTGCTGGCCCAGCTACCGGAGTTCCAGACGGCCCGGTTCCCGACGCTGAAGGTCGCGGCGGTGGGCGGCGCCCCGGTGCCGTTGCCATTGCTCGAGACCTGGGAGCAGAAGGGCTGCGAGCTGTCGCAGTCCTTCGGCATGACGGAAGCCTTCAGCGTGGCCTACTGCCCGCCGGAGAAGGCGCGCGAGAAGATCGGCTCCGCCGGCCACGCGCTGATGCACATCGACGTGCGCATCGGTGACGAGGACGGCAGGGAACTGGCGCGCGGCACCGTGGGCGAGATCCAGGTGCGCGGCCCAGGCGTGACGCCGGGATACTGGAACGACGCGCATGCCACCGCCGCGGCTTTCACCGAGGATGGCTGGTTCCGCACCGGCGACGCCGCCCGCATGATGGCCGACGGCACGCTCTACGTCGTCGACCGCATCAAGGACATGATCATCTCCGGCGGCGAGAACATCTACCCGGCGGAGGTCGAGGCCGTCATTGATCGCTTTCCCGAAGTCAGCCATTGCGCCGTGATCGGCGTGCCCGACCCGAAGTGGGGCGAGGTCGGCATGGCGCTGGTGGAACTGCGCAAGGGCCGCTCGCTGGCCGAGGAGGAGCTGCTCGCGCGCTGCCGGCAGCAGCTGGCCGGGTTCAAGGTGCCGAAGTACCTGCGCTGCGTCGACCGCCTGCCACTGAGCCCGGCAGGCAAGGTGCTGAAGAAAGAGCTGCGCAAGCAGTTCGCGGCTGCAACCGACTGATGCCAATTCCATGAAACCGATCAAGCTGCTCGACGCCGCCTTCCTGCATGCCGAGACCGACGCGACGACCATGCACGTGGGTGCCCTGTTCGTGCTCGAGCTGCCACGGGGAGGCTCGCGCAAGTCCTTCTATCAGCGATTTCGCGCCGTGATCGCCAGCCGGCTGGGTGCGAGCGAGGTATTTACGCGCAGGCTGGCCGGCCTGCCGCTCGCGCTGGCCAACCCGTTCTGGGTCACGACCCGCGACATCGACCTCGATCACCACGTGCGCCGTTCGGTGCTGCCGAAACCTGGCAGCAGGCGACAGCTCGAGAACCGCATTGCGCAGCTGCACGAGCCCCTGCTGGCACGCGACCGGCCACTGTGGGAGCTGCACATCATCGAGGGCCTGGCCGGCGGCCAGGTCGCGCTCTACGTCAAGGTTCACCACGCCGGGCTCGACGGCCACTCCGCCCAGCTGTTCCTGCAGGCCTTCGTGGACACCGCGCCCAGGCTGCCCGCCGCGGCCAGTCATGCGCCCATGCCGCAGCCGGACAGCGCATCGCTGGCCAGCCTGCTGCTGGCCGGGGCGCGCCACCAGGTGACGGAGATGCGGCGACTGCCGCGGCGCATGGCGGAACTCGGCAGCGCCGCGGCCAGGCTCATTCGCGCCCAGGACGGCACCACCCCGCCCACGCCGAGAACGCTGCTGAACGAGGTGATTTCAGGCCGCCGCAGCTTCTCGACCGCGGAGCTCCCGCTCGATGCGGCGCGCGAACTCGCCAGTCGCGCCCAGGTGACGGTCAACGACCTGGTCCTCGACCTGTCGGCCGGCGCGTTGCGGCGCTGGCTGCTGGAACGCGGGTTGCTGCCCTCCCAGCCGCTGTTCGCCGGCGTACCGGTGTCGGCCCGGGCGCACGGCGATACCGAGCATTCCATCCAGGTCGCGTTCATCTCGGTCAACCTGCATACCGGCGCCGCCGACCCGCTCGGCCGGCTGGCTGCGATTCACCGGTCCGCGGACACCGCCAAGCAATCCGCCGGCACCTACAAGTCGCTCATCCCCGACGACGTGCCGTCCATCGGCCTGCCCTGGCTACTCGGCGGCATCGCCCGGCTGGTCAGCCACCCGGACGTCGCCGACCGGGTACCGTTGCCGTTCAACGTCATCGTCTCCAACGTGCCCGGCCCGTCAATGCCGATCTACGTCGCCGGCGCCCGCGTGCTCACCTACCTGCCGATTTCGATCGTCTACCACGGCGTAGGCCTGAACATTTCCGTCTACAGCTACGACGGCAAGTTGTTCGTCGGCATCATCTCCTGTGCGGACCTCATGCCCGACGTCGACCAGTTCGCCCGCTACATGACCGACGAATTCGCAGCGCTGCAGACCGCCCTCGAGAAGCCGAAACGGAAATCCCGCGGCAAGGCCGCAGCGCGTCGCAGCCGGCGGCGGACCTGAACTTGGCCAGGTTCCCGGTCAGGACCAGCCCGAGCGTTTCCGCGAAATCGGCCGTCTCCAGGCCGCTGGAGCTGATCGGCCGCGAACTGCCGCGGGCGCTGCTGTCGCTGCTCGAGATCAGGGCGCCGCTCGAGTTCGCCGTGCTCATCGCCACCCTGCCGACGCTGGCGCGAGCCGCCAAGGGTGACGGCCATCCGGTGCTGCTACTGCCGGGGTTTGCGGCCGGCGACGCGACCCTCGAACCCCTGCGGCTGTTCCTGAAGTCGCGCAACTACGAGGTCGAGACCTGGGGCCTTGGCAAGAACGTCGGCTTCAATCGCCGCTACACCAAGGTGATCGAGCAGAAGGTCCGCTACCTCCACCACAAGACCGGCAAGAAAGTGAGCCTGGTCGGCTGGAGCCTGGGTGGTGTGTTTGCCTTCTATGCCGCGCACGTCGCGCCGGAGTGCGTGCGCACCGCGATTTCCCTCGGCAGCCCGCTGCGGGTCAACCCGGACCACCCGCCGCCGCAGTCGGTGCTCGCCATGTACCGGGCGCTGGAAAACCCGCAAGGCACGCTGGCGCATGCCGCGCACAGCCGTTCGAAAGCCATGCGCGGGCCGCCACCGGCTCCCTCGACCTGCCTCTATTCCGACACCGACGGCATCGTGCCGCCGCACCAGGCAACGCTCGACGGTGACCCGAAGAACCACGAGAACATCCGCGTTCCCGGCAGCCATACGGGGCTCGGTGTGAACTTCCTGGTGTTGTGGATCGTCGCGGACCGCCTGGCGCTGCCGGAGGGCAAGTGGAAGCCCTTCAAGCCCTCGGGTGCGTTCGCACGGGCCTTCCGACGCCTCGACGCCACTGACGCAGCACCCTGAAACGAGGACCGGCGCTCAGACCCGTGTCGATCGTACCCACGCCAGGAACGTCGCCACGCCGTTGACGGCGTTCACGCAACGTACCGACTGGAAGATGTCGAAGGCGTGATGTGCCCCCGGGAATTCCGCGTAGGCGACCGGCTGGCGCGAGACCTGCCTGAGTGCGGCCACGAAGCTCCGACCCCCCTCCGCCCAGACCAGCGAGTCGTGCGATCCGTGCAGCACGAAGAAGGGCGGTGCATCGGCATGTACCCGGCGGATGGGCGAGGCACGTTCCCAGTCGCGCGGTTCCCCGGTCGGACTCGACTTCATGACCAGCTTCTCGACGAAGCTCGGCTTCGACGCCTCGGCCACCTTGACGCCGTTGTGCTCGAGGAAGTCATAGGCGCCGTAGAACGGCACCGCCGCGACCACCGAGGTATCCACGTCCTCGAAGCCCGGCTGATACTCGGGATCGTTGGCGCTCAGGGCGACCAGCGCGGCCAGGTGCCCGCCGGCCGACCCACCGGTCACGGCGATGAACGCGGGGTCGCCGCCATGTTCCGCGATGTTCTCGCGGATCCAGCGGATCGCAAGCTTGCAGTCGACCAGGTGGTCCGGAAAGGTCGCCTTCGGGCTCAGCCGGTAGTTCAGGGCAACGCAGATCCAGCCCTGGCGCGACATCTCGTTCATCAGCGGCAGGCCCTGGTTGTCCTTCCTGCCGAAGACCCAGGCGCCACCGTGGACCTGCAGCAGGACCGGGCAACCGCGCTGGGCATCGCGCGGCCGATACACGTCGAGCCGGTTGCGCCGACCCGCGGGTCCGTAGGCGATATCGCGCAAACGCTCTACCCGCGCATGGTCGTGCAGCCTGAACGGGCGGACCCAGCTCGCGAACGGCGCGCCGGCCTTCAGGCTGGCGCCCAGTTCCGGCCGGATCGATTCAAAGAAACGCGCTCCCAGGCCCTCCTGCAGGCCGCGATCGATCGCCGCCTGCGACTTCAGCGAACGCAGGTGGATCACCCCCAGCAACAACCAGGAGGGCACGACCAGTATCAGCCCGGCCCAGCCCTGCCAGTGTGCGAATACGCCGAGCGCGGCGAACAGCCCGGTGGCCAGCAGCGACAGCGCGACGTGGTGCAGCGGCAGCTCGGCGACCGGCCAGGCGATGATGAAATACAGCGCGCCCAGGCTCGGCGGCCTGCGCCCGCGTGAAGCCGCGGTCAGGGTTCCAAAGGCGCCCCAGGCGGCGAGGAACAGGTAAAGCCAGGGGGCGATCACGACGTCGGCCGGTTGCGTCCCAGCCGCTCATGGCTGGTGACCCAGTCGCCCGCGATGACCGCGCAGCCCAGCGAGATGTCCCCGGCCAGCACCACTGCCGCGACGATCTCGGCCAGCTTGTCGGCCTTGCCCGCCCCCGCACAGTCCAGTATCTGCAGGCATTCCTGCTGCGTAGGCAGGCCGGTGCCGCCCCCGCGCGTGCCGACGATCACCGACGGCAGCGTCACCGACCAGTAGTAGTCGCCATTGTCGCGGTACTGGGCGTAGGTGATGCCCGCGTGGCACTCGGCAACATTGGCGGCATCCTGGCCGGTCGCGATGAACAGCGCCGCGATGCCGTTGGCCGCGTGCGGGCCGTTGTAGGCAGCGCCGGCCTGGATCGCGCCGGCGTTGGCGATGTTGCGGGCCCGGAACAGGGCCGAAGTCTCGACCCGCATGACGCGCCGGAGGACCTCGGCGGGAATGACCACTTCCGCGATCACGCGGCGGCCGCGCGAGCGGATCAGGTTCATGGCCGAATGTTTCTTGTCGGTGTCGATGGCGCCCGACAGCATGTACTCGGGATGCAGCGGATGCGAGCTGCGAATCCACTCGCAGGCCGCGTAGGTGGCCTTGCCGGTCATGTTCTGCCCGGCCGCGTCGCCGGTCGTGAAGTTGAAGCGGGTGTAGAGCAGGTTGCCGATGTTGTATTGCTCGATTTCCACCAGCTGGCCGTAACCCGTCGTCGCCTCGGCGGCCTGCTTGACGCGATTGAAGTTCGTGACCAGCCACTGGCCGAAGTCGCGCGCCTGCGGGGCGTCGGCGAACATGAAGACGGGCGCACGCTGCATCGAGGTCTTGACGACCGTCGTCTTCACCCCGCCGCTCTCGGTGATGACCCGCGCGCCGCGGCTGTAGCTCGCGACCAGCGTCCCCTCGGTCGTTGCCAGCGGAATGTAGAAATCGCCCCGCGCGTGCTCGCCGTTGATCCGGAGCGGACCGGCCAGGCCCACCGGTACCTGCACCACGCCAATCAGGTTCTCGATGTTGCCAGCGGTAAGGCCCGGCTCGAACGACAACTGTGGCAGGTGGGTGAGCCCGACGCCCGTCCGACCGCGTACGAACTCGCGGCGCAGCGACATGGCATCGGTCGAATAGTCGTTGCCTGGATCTCGTGGAATGGGAATGCGATCGGTCATGTTTCTGATCCGGCTGGGCGGGCACCCATGCGGAAGGCAAACGGCAGCAATTCGCCCAGGGTAATGCTCTTCATGGCCGGGCCGGGCCAGGCGAAATGAACCAACACGTCTGGCCCCACGGCCAGTTCACTCAGGCGCTGCCGGCAGCCACCGCAGGGCGAAATCGCGAATGGCTTGCCGTCCGCAGTCTCGGCCCAGACGGCGGCTTCGGCGATCCGCAGGTCCCGCCCCTCGGCCAGCACGCCGGCGGCGATTGCGGCGGGCTCGGCGCAGTTGCCGAGCGGGAAGGCGGCATTCTCGACGTTGCAGCCCGAGTAGACCTGCCCGGTCGCCGACAGCATCGCCGCGCCGACGTGCACACCCGAGCGCGATGCGTAGGCCTGCCGTGCCGCCCGCCTGGCGGCTGCCAGCAGCGCTTCACGCGAAGCGATCGATCCCGGAAACAGATCTTCGGTAGCCATGCGCAGGCGACTCCGTGACGGGGCGGCCTTCAACTGTAAACATCCGCGCCCCGCGCCGCAGCACGAGAAATCCGCAAGCGCCGCCCCACGATGTCAGTGCGCAGCGCTACCCTCGTACAGGCTCTCCGGCAGCCGCGCGCGGATCTCCGCCGCGCTCAGCCCGACGAGGTTCTTGGGAAGCTCTGTCTCGATCCGCTTGCCCGTCTCGGCATCGAGCGAGGCGCGGAGCATGCCCAGGAACTGCGGCGGAGCAACCAGGAAGAGGTGATCGAACTCCCCCTTGGCACGTGCCAGGCAGATTTCGTCGCCGAGGAGCCTGGCGAACGCCTTGAATTCATGCTCCTGCGGGCTGTCTTCGCTCTCGTAGGCATGGCTCCGGCCATGGCTGTCGGTCGTCCGTCCGGCCCGGTCGCTGACCAGGCGGCGTTCCTTGACGAGCGCTTCGGGATGCGCGTAGTCGGCGAATTCCACCAGCGGTCCGATCGGCGAGTCCGCCGTGAAGATGCGGGCCGATCCGCTGTCGGCCACCACGACCCAGGTGTTCGGCATATTGGCCTCCTCGGAAACGGGGCAGGCCGTGACACAGGTCGCGGGCGCCCCACCATCCTTTGCAGTCACCCTGACTGGAAACTTACGCCTACCCGGGCGACGCGTCTGCCCGGACTTGCCGTATTGGCTTGCGCGCCCGGCCACCATACGGCCTGCCGGGCAGGTGCCGGGTCCGGCGCGGATACCGGATTTCCAGTCTTGCACTACGGCGGCAGCAACCCAAACTGGCTGCACACAAGCGGCGGCAAACGCCGCCGCGCGTTCGTGCCGGTAATCGCGAAGAGCAACGCCATGACCCATCATTTCCAGTCCGGACCAGTCCGGATCGCCTTCGACGACCTCGGTAAGGGCGAGCCGATCCTGCTGCTGCATGGATTCGCCGCGGACCGGCGCCTGAACTGGCGTACGACCGGCTGGTACGACCTGCTGGTGAAGGCGGGTTTTCGCGTGATTGCGGCGGACGCACGAGGCCACGGACAGAGCGACAAGCCGACCGATCCCGCCGACTACAGGCCCGCCGGTATCGCCGGCGACACCATCCGATTGATGAACCACCTGAAGATAAGGAAGGCGCACCTCTTCGGTTACTCGATGGGTGGGCGCAACGCCGCCTGGCTGCTGTACCGATACCCGGGCCGGTTCCTGACCGGCATCATCGGTGGCGCGGGGCTCAACGTGCTGAAGGTGACAAGTGCCGCCGAGTGGGAGTCACGCGGATTCAGGATTACCGCTGACAACCGCAAGACGAAGTCGCTCGCCATTCCGAGCATGGAGAAGTTCTACCAGCGGGCCACCGGCCGGGGTGGCCGCCTTGGCGCGCTGGCGGCCTGCCTGCTGGGTTCGTTTCCCAGCATCGAGGCGAAGGCGTTCGAGCGCGTGCGCGCACCGGTGATGGTGATCTGCGGCGAGAAGGACGCGACCTCGGGTAGCCCGATTCCATTGGCCGAGGCAATCCCCAATGCAAGGGCCGTCGTCATTCCGGGAAAGAGCCACGTATCGGCGATGACCGATCCGTTCTTCAAGGGCGCAGTGATGGGGTTCCTTGGCAACCGGTGGGACCGGCCCCGAACCACGACTCGGCGTTGAGTCGCCCGGAATTCAGCCACAGTAGCGTTCACGTTGCAGCGCGATCGCCTCATCGGCGATCAACCCTCTGGCAGTGCGGTGCACGCGGCGCCTGTCCATCGCTCCGCACCCTTACCATAATCCGGGCCTGAGTACGATGCGGAGCGTGGTATCCTCCTGCGCCATGACCATGCCCAAGCTCATCTACTTTGACGCCCCGGTAAGTCGCGGGGAGGAGTGCCGCCTCGCCCTGCATCTCGCCGGCCTCGAATTCGAGGACGTGCGCATCAACGCCGCCACATGGCCCGAGATGAAGGAGCAGATGCCCTACGGCGGCCTGCCCGTCCTCGAGCTGCCGGGGCGCCAGCCGATCGCGCACTCCAATGCGATCCTGGTGCTGATAGGTCGCCGTCACGGCTTGCACCCTGCCGACGATTTCGAGGCGGCACGGCATGAAGGAATGATGCAGCACGTGGAAACCCTGCGTGCCGTCGTCTCGCCGACCATCCGCATGGGTGACGCCGAGAAGAAGGCAGCACGCGAGGCGATCGTGGCGGAATTCCTGCCGGCCTGGGCAAGGGCAGCCGAGAACAACATAGGCGACGGTCCGTTCTTCGGCGGGGAAGAGATCCAGGTTGTGGACCTCAAGATCTACATGGCGGTGCGCTGGTTCATAGGTGGCAAGGTAGACCACATTCCTGCCACGATCTTCGCCGACTATCCCAAGCTGATGGGCGTGCACGATGCGGTGAATGACCACGCCGGCGTGAAGTTCTGGTACGCAAAGGCTTGAGTCCTGCCCGCGGGAAACCGCGCAGCCGGTTATCTGTCACGAACGCCGGGCGGCAGTGAAAATTGTCTGTTGCGGCAATGGCTGGCCCAGTGTTGCCTGATTGCCATCGTCGCCCAGCGGGAGCATCGACATGAGCAGCATGCAACGAATCCGGGATAGCTTCGAGCGGATGCAACAGGTGTTCGCCAGACGCCCGGCGGCAGCCCAGGCCACTGCGACGATGTCCGCTCGGATCATCGATGGGTTGCGCTGCGAGACGCGCGAAGGCGACTGGCAGTTTGTGCTCGACATGCCCGCTGAGGCGGGCGGCACCGGTGCGGGGCCGACTCCCGGCGTACATGGGCGCGCTGCGCTCGCCAGCTGCCTGGCCATGAGCTACAGCATCGAGCTGGCACGTGCGGGGATCGAGCCGCGCAGCATCGAGGTAGAGCTGGGCGTCGAATTCGACAATCGCGGCATGTTGGGAATGTCGAACGTGAGTCCCGGCTACCTCGACGTGCGGCACACGCTGTACCTGGAGTGCGACGCGCCACGTGAGGCTGTGGAGGCGGCGCTCGAGAGGGCGCGACACAACAGTCCCTATCTGCACGTATTTTCAACCCCGCAACCGGTCTCGGGCAAAGTGGTCTTCGGGCCCCGGCCCCAGGCGTAGCGCGATGGACGCGCGCTTGCAGTTGCGATTGCAGCGATACGGCTGGGATCGCGCGGCCCCCCACTACGAGAACGCCTGGAACGAAGCGCTCGCACCGGCTACCAGTGCGGTCCTGGAGGCAGCGGCGCTTCGGCCTGGCGAGCGGGTGCTCGACGTCGCCTGCGGTTCCGGCCTGCTCACGCGCGCGGCGTGGCAGGCAGTGGCGCCGGGCGGCGGCGAAGTGGTTGGCAGTGATATCTCGGAGGCGATGCTGACCGAAGCGGCCGCTCGCTTACCCGGCTGTCGCTTCGTGCGCGCCGACGCACAAACATTGAACGAGCATGTGCCGATGGCGTACTTCGACGCCTTGCTTTGCGGCCTGGGCCTGATGTACATGCCCGACCCGGAAGCGGCGCTGGTCGGCATGGCACACTGCCTGCGCCCCGCCGGCCGCCTGGCAGTATCTGTATGGGGTGAACGACGCGCCTGCGGATGGGCCGAGATCTTCCCGATCGTCGACGCGCGTGTACGTTCCGAGGTCTGTCCGATGTTCTTCCGGGTCGGCAGCGGCGACACGCTGGCGCAGGCATTGCGCGCTGCCGGGCTGGTGGACGTGCAGACAACCAGGATACCCACGGAGATCAGCTATGCGGACGCGGACGCGGCCTGCGATGCGGCCTTCCTGGGTGGTCCGGTAGCGCTCGCCTACTCCCGATTCGATGGGCCGACCCGCCTTGCGGCGCGCGCCGACTACCTGGCATCGATCGAGCCCTGGCGGCATGGGGACTGCTTTCGAATTCCCGGCGAGTTCGTGATTGGCTCCGGGCTGCGGCCCGCAGCCACGGCCAATGACTTCTGAGGGTCTGGCCAGTCCGACGTGCCTGCTGACGCATGAGATCGATTCGACCAGTATCTTTACCGGTCAGTGGGCCGTCCTGGCGGCCCGTTGCGGGAACAGAAAGATGCAAACGACGATGAGTGTCAGCAACATTGCTGTTGCCGAATAGCGACTAAGTTCGAGTCCACCGCTGCTCACCGGCTTGTCCAGGAAGTCGCCTACGACAGCGCCCAATGGCCTGGTGAGTACGAACGCAATCCAGAACAGGACCGTAGAGGAAATCCTCGTTCGGAAGTGGGCGACAATCACCAGCAGCAGCAGCGCGCCGAAGATCGCTGCCGCCCCGAGGTAGCCGACTCCGGGCAACTCGGCAGTCCAGTCTCCTAGAGCCATTCCCAGCGTCTGCGAGAACATGATGGTCAGCCAGTAGAAGAACTCCGACCTGGGGCTGCGAACCGACGATATGTCCACGGAGCCGAGAGTCCGATGCCAAGTCAGCAGCGACGCAATGAGCAGGCCCGTCAGGAGCAATTTTCTGGCAGCAGCGGAAGCCGTCGGCCGTCAGGGTATCTCAATTCTTCCAAGGCAACTTGAATCGATTCGCCGCCATTTCGGTGCAGCGGGACAAGGTCAACTGCGCCAAACCAGGCGTCGACACGATCGTATGTGATCCGAATGCCTCCGGCGCGCGCATGACATACGATGTAGTATCAAGGTCGTTCGATGCGCTCGGCACAGCGCACCGCCACTCTTGCGCGAACATAAGCGCACAGAAGATGAGGAGACGACTCTGATGTCCTGGCAGGACGGTAATGGCGGCCGAGGCGTCCCTGGGCGTGGCGGAACAACACCGCCCGATCTTGAACATCTGCTTCGACAGGGTCGAGACTGGCTCAAACAGCTGATACCCGGGCAAATGACGCCAAATGGTGACGGCCGAAAAGTCATCGTCCTTGCCGCCGTCGTTCTGGTCGGCCTGGTTGCATGGGCGGCCTATTACACCGTGCCGAGCGACTCTGTCGCGGTTGTGCAGCGTTTTGGCAAGTATCTGAAGGAAGTCCAGCCGGGACTGCATTTCAAGCTGCCGCTCGGCATCGACGCAGTGACCATCGTTCCCGTAAAACGGCAGTTGAAGCAGGAATTCGGGTTCACGACTGAAGGCGCCACTGATCCACACCAGAGTCCTGTGGACGGCAAGCGGGAAACGGAGATGGTTACGGGTGACCTGAATGCCGCACTCGTGGAATGGGTAGTTCAATACCGAATTTCGGAACCCGTCAAATTCCTCTTCGAAGTTCGGGAACCGAGTGCAACCCTCCGCTATGTTTCAGAATCCGTAATGCGGGAGGTCGTTGGCGATCGCACTGTGGACGAGGTAATTACCATCGGCCGGCAGGAAATCGAACTGGAAGCGTTGACCAAAATGCAGGAACTCTCAACCAAATATGCAATGGGCATCAGCATAGACCAGGTGCAGTTGAAGAACATCAATCCGCCCGGTCCGGTACAGGAGTCGTTTAACGAGGTCAACCAGGCCCAGCAAGAGAAAGAGAAGCTGATCAACGAGGCCCGACGCGATTACAACCAGGTAATCCCGCTGGCCGAGGGCGAAAAGGATCAGCGAATCCGCGAGGCCGACGGTTACCGGCTCAAGCGGATCAATGAAGCGGAAGGCGACGTGGCCCGGTTCAACGCCTTGTTGGCAGAATACAGGAAGGCACCGGAGGTCACTCGCCGCCGCATCTATATCGAGACCCTGCAGGACGTCATGCCGGGCATACGCTCAAAGATCGTTATCGATGAAAAAGCGCGCAACATCCTGCCACTGCTGAACCTCGACTCCCAGAAGGGAGTCCAGCCATGAATCGGCAAATCGCTATCGTGGCGGTCTTGGGCATCGGGGCGTACATCTCGTTCAGTTCGATCTATACGGTGAGCGAAGTCGAACAGGTCATCATCACGCAGTTCGGCAAGCCTGTAGGGGCTCCCGTGACTTCCGCTGGCCTGAAAGTCCGGGTGCCATTCATCCAGGCCGTCAATCCCATCGACAAACGGGTCCTCGAATGGGACGGCAATCCGTCCGACATGCCAACCAAGGACAAGCTCTACATCTCGGTCGACCTCTTCGCCCGCTGGCGGATTACGGACCCCCTCCAGTATTTTCTGCGATTGCGCGATGAACGCAGCGCTCAGTCCCGTCTGGACGATATTCTAGGCAGCGAGACCCGCAACGCTGTCGCCAAGCACGAGCTGATCGAGATCATTCGGACAACCAAGGATCGCGTGCCGTTGCGCGATGCGCTCCTGACTGACGCGGAACGAGACCTTGATATGGGCTCGCTGGTTCCTATTCAGAAGGGACGCAAACTGGTCGAGCAGGAGATCTATGCCGCCGCTGCCGAGAAGGTCCAAGTGTTCGGCATTGAATTGCTCGATATCCGTTTCAAGCGAATCAACTACAACGAAAGTGTGCGCCCGAAGATCTACGATCGAATGATCAGCGAGCGCCGGCAGATCGCGGAGCGCTTCTTGTCGGAAGGTAACGGTGAGGCGGCCAGAATCCGCGGTAATCGCGTGCGTGACCTGAATAAGATCCAGTCCGAAGCCTACCGGCAGGTCGAGGAAATCCGCGGCGTAGCGGATGCGAAGGCTACCGAAATCTACGCACGCGCCTACAACCAGAGCCGTGAAGCGGTGGATTTCTACGAATTCACGCGGACGATGCAGTCCTATAAGTCCATCATCACAGAGGACACCACCATTGTCCTGACGACGGACAGTGAGCTCTTCAAATTCCTGAAGGGCATGTCCCCGGCCGACTGACATCGTCTTGGCGACAAGCCATGATGATGTGTGGGTGCCGGAGCAGGCTTTTCGTACGAGGCTGACCTGCTTCCCGCTTTCCGCGTCAGGCTGAGGTCAGTAGAGTCCTTTGCCGCAGAAACAGGTCGGGCCCGAGGGCAATTGCTGCCAAACCTGGACCAGGCGCCTCTGGCAGCTGTTGCCCTGGCCTTCCGCGGGATTCCTTGTTGATCGCGTTCAGCGACTCACCTTGCCGCCAGCGTTCCCATATCAGTGCCTTGTCGGCTTCCGTGTAGTGAATCCGGGTCCTATATCCCATCTGCAACATCCTTCCCGCGACGTCACGAGTCTAGGTGCCGCATCGATCATATGAATCCGCGGCGGATACTGGCCGTTCCAGCCCTTTATCCAAATGCCCCCGAAGCGGCCATTCCTGCGAGGACGGCACCCTGTTCCAATGCCATGCAAGCGGCAAGGTCGGGGCGACGCTCCACCAAGGGTCGCGGATGGTCACGCCGCAGCGTAGCGACCTATCCCAGCACCGCAGCAGCCACGCTCGTGTAGAGCGGGATGCCCAGCAAGATGTTGAGCGGGAACGTGACACCAAGTGACATGCCGAAGTAGAGCGACGGGTTCGCCTCCGGGACCGCGTAGCGAAGCACAGCCGGCACCGCGATATATGAGGCGCTCGCCGCCAGCACCATCAGGAGCGCCCCGTTGCCGGGTGACAGGCCGGCCAGCATGGCAAGCGCGAGCGCGAGTGACGCATGGGCGAGCGGCCCCAGCACTGCGTAGGCCAGAAGCATCGGAGGCTTGCCGCGCAGCTCACCGAAGTTGCGGGCGGCCATGAGGCCCATATCGAGCAGAAAGAACGCGAGCATGCCCTTGAAGAGATCCCCGGAGAAGGGCTGCATCACCGCCTGGCCGGCCTCACCGGTCGCCAGTCCGATTGCCATTGAGCCGAGGAGCAGAAGCTGCGCACCGTCGGTGAAGGACTCGTGCAGGATCTTGCCGACCGACGTGCCTGCGCCCGGCGACGGACCCGACACCGCGACTGCGGCGCCGCCGTGGGCGCTGGCACCCGCCGGCACGACCTGCGACCGACGTATCCCATTGGCGACGATTACTGCCATGATGATGGCAGGCGATTCCATGAGCGCCAGTGCCGCGGCCATGTGCCCGCCGTAGTCCACACCGCGGCTGTCGAGATATTGCGCCGCCGTAATGAAGGTGACGGCGCTGACCGAACCGTAGGTCGCTGAGATGGCTGCCGCATCGAAGCCGGACACGAGTCGGCGCAGCACCTGGTATCCGATTGCGGGCACGACGACGGCGAGCAACAGAGCGCAGACAATGCTCACCGTGACATCAACGGTGAGCCCGGACTTGGCGAGCGCGAAGCCTCCCTTGAGCCCAAGCGCCATCAGCAGGTAGAGCGAGAGGAAGCGCGAGACCTGGGGCGGAATCTCCAGATTGGAGCGTGCGAGCCCCGCAGCAACGCCAAACACGAAGAACAGGACAGCGGGGTCTAGAAGGCTTTGCATGGGGAGTCCCTGTAATCAGTGCGGCGGGACGGTACGGCCTGGATGGCATAGAGTAAAATAGATAATTCATTTCATACTCATCGAGAATCGTCTATGCACACCACTCTCCGTCAGCTGCGCCTCTTCGCCGCCCTCGCGGAGCACGGGAGCGTCACGGCAGCCGCAAGGGCATGCCATGTGACCCAACCAACGGTGTCGATGCAGTTGAAGGACCTGACTGATGCGGTGGGACTACCCCTCTACGAGCGAGTCGACAACCGCATCCACCTCACCCAGGCAGGGGAAGATCTGCTGCGGACGGCCCGGGCGATGAGCGATGAGTGGGCGGCATTCGTCCAGCGCATCGACGCGATGAAGGGTCTCACTCGCGGTCGTCTTCGAGTCGCGCTCGTCAGCACTGCCAAATTCGTCGTACCGCGAATCCTGGGCCGCTTCTGCTCGCGGTATCCCGACATCGACATTGCGCTGGAGGTGCTCAATCGCGACGGCGTCATTGCCCGAATGCGCGATAACCGCGATGACCTCTACGTAATGTCGATCCCGCCCGCCGATATCGCGCTCGAGCGCCACCCTTTCCTGCCGAATCCGCTGGTGGTCATCGCCAGTGCGTCGCACCCGCTCGTTGGCAAGAAGCGCCTGCCGCTCGCGCGGCTTGGCCGCGAGCGGTTCATCCTGCGCGAACCGGGTTCTGGCACTCGCCTTGCCTGCGATGCACACTTCGAGCGCGCGGACTTTGTGCCCGACGTACGCCTCGAGATCGGCAGCAACGAGGCCATCAAGGAGGTCGTCGCTGCAGGCATGGGTATCGCAGTGGTGTCGCACCACGCCCTGGGGAGCAAGGAGACTGACCCGGGCCTCACGATCCTCGACGTCGCTGGCTTTCCGCTGCACTCGAACTGGTGGATTCTCTACCCGCGCGGCAAGAGCCTGTCGCCCATCGCCACGAGGTTCCTCGATGAACTGGCCGGTTCACCGGAGATATTGGGAGACTAGAACCGAAAAACCCAGAGCGGCGCAAAGTCTTGTGCTGGCTGACGAATTCGTCACCGGTTAGTGGACGCTGACCCTGCCGTCTATCGTGCCCAGATTCCCAAAGCTTTCTCCAGCGCAGCATGTCCACACGCAAGCAGTTCGTCTCCGCACTGTGCCGGTCACTACCCGTTGCGCTTCAATGTTGTTGAGAGAATTTCTCGCCGAGGCATTGGCTCGTCGATCACTTCGGTGTCGGGAGCTTTGCGACAAATCGGCTTCTGATCGCACTATTCGTCATCTTGCTGGCGCCATTGGTTCCGGCTTGCGTCATCTTCCTGTACCAGGACCACAGACACCCGCAACTTCTAGGGAAGCACGAGTGGTATTCACTTCGGGTCGGGAGCAGACATGCTTGCTGCATTGCATCAGACCGTCCGCTAAAGGCAAGGATCAGGCCCACTGGATTGTTCGTCTCGAAAGGCGGGCCGCATCACAGCATCAGCGAGATCGATCTGTCACCTTGCCAGCCACCCTGGGTGAAAAGTCACGGCTATTTTCATGCTGGTGCATCTCATCATTCGCTACTGGATGAACCTGTTCGGCCTACGCTAACGCCGCTTGGGTTCAGAGTACCTCGTTGGTGGGTCGTCGCCTTGACCTCGGCCTTTCGCCAGTATGTTTCCAGCAAGCGCATAGGCCTCTACTACCGGTCCACACCGGTCCTGCTACCGTCACAAAGCAAGATGGCAGTTTCCGACCCGAAGCGGACATCTCAAAAGCACAGCTGCGTGATGCATCGCAGGTGAAATGCGGCTCTGGCGATTGCAGCGTGGCCCGGCCTGCAGTCGGCGCGCGTCAGGACCCGGGAACGCTGCGCTAAGACTCTATGGCCCTGGAAAGCGTGTCAGCGCCCTGCACTTCAGGACTCGTCGCCTGTCAGAGCTTGGCTGCAACCGCCTCTGTCAGCAGCAACATCTGCCCCCGCATCGCCGCCGCACCAGCAGCCAGCAGATCGAGGTCAGCTTTCTTGCGTCCCTTGATCACGGTGATTCCAATTTCGTCATCCATGTGATCGCTGATGAAAGCACCGTCGGCAATCGCAGCTCGCTGGTTCTCGCCGTGCAGCGTGCCGCTCGGCTTGATCTTGGCCATCAGTTCGTCGTTTGCTGCAACCGAGACCACCAGAGTAAACACGCGATATTCGCCATCCGACTCGGAAGTGTAGGAGCATTGATATGAGTCTACCCCTTGCATCATCGAGCCGCCTGAGTGCGCCACTACTCCGCCATCGTGCCCAGGCAGGACCGTCGAAACCTGGTCCGCACTCAAAATGCTGCAGACACCAATCGGGTCACGCTCGATACCGGATTCCGTCGCTGCTGCTACACCTGTACCAGGCGCGGTACCACCACCGCAACCCCACAGCATCAGCGCAAGAACTAGTGCGGGAGCGACGCGCAGCTTGAGCATCATGTCAAGAGAATTGACCATGTTGTTTCTCCCTGTTGAGCCGCCAGTGCAGCGTACTCGGGCAACAGCTTGGGTGGGAACCAACAGCTTGCTCTCTTGCCAGCCATAAGACCCGGGCAAGTTCTGACTTGCCATGTGGCGATGCTACGCCTGACCAGACCTCACTTACAGTGGCTCGAGACGCTGGCTCCCTGTCGTTCGCTGCCGTGCCTGCAACGGCGCCACAGAATGTTGGTTACGGGTCGTTAGCCGCCTTCTCGGCACGACCCCACCGGCTCAGTCGCCAGGTCTGTTAACGGATGCGACAAGCTGTTGTCCCAGGGTCGGAAGCGGACCCGGCTCGGGTGTCCAGGCGTGACGAACCAACCGACGGCCGTTATCGGCCAGAAGCAGACAATCTTCAACGGCCTGCTGAGTATCGGCTGCTGAGTTCAACACGGACAGCAGGAGCCTCGCCGACTGGCGGCGACAAGCCCACTTCACTCTTTAAGCAGCGGCCTCACGTCAGCCGCCTTTCTCCGGCTGTCCCAATGCAGGAAGTCGGCAATGATCGCGATATGTCCGCTACCTCCGATGACCAGCACTCGCTCACCCGGGTGCGCTTCGGCCTGTATGTTGGCGTACATACGGAAGTTCCTATGCCACCAACTCGCGGCTGCATCGGCACCTGCGTAGCCGTCGCGGGCGCCAATCTCGTTTGTGTCGATATATAGCGCCTTGTTGGCAGCAAGCTCTTGAGCGTCGTTGTGCAACTCCAATAGCTGCTGGAGCGACATTGAGTCCTGCTGTAGCTGACTCTTCGCGGTCATTTCCTCTATCTTGCGGTTGAAATCAGCGACTGCCTCGGGATCGTTCTGCTCGGCGTATTCCAGCATTCGATCTGCTTGCCACTCGATGTCCCCGTGGTCGAATGATCTGACCTGCTCAAGTCCGCTGTACTTGGCGACACGAAAGCCAAGCTGATAGATCTCGTTCACAGGCAATTCGAACTGGCCTCTTTGGAACTCTCGAAACTGCCGCTCGACGTCAGCCTGGCTGGACGGTGGATACTCGAGCAAGACCCGGGTCGGCCGAAAAGAAGTGGCAATTCGCCTGGCCAGCGCTTCCAGGTATTGCTGCGACTCAGCGGTTGTCACATCAAGGCTTCGCGTCTTGACCGCGTCCCGCCCAGGATTACTGAAATGGAAGGTGCCCACGAGCATGACTTGCCCCATCGGCTCAGGCGACTGGGCCTGTGCTGGAGCTGCTCCAGTCAATAGTGCGCATAGAAAGAAGGCACGGAAAGTCATTGTCTCGATCACTGGCTCCCCCTCGAAGACCCGGTCGTACCCAGTCTATGGCGTCGCGTAACTGCGCGGAAGGATTTCTGGGCTGCCGGCCAGAGGTTCGCGCGCCCAGGTCATCGGGTTCCTCTCCTGCCACTAGGTCGCGACAAGTAGTCCGATCGAATCGGGTTTCTTGATAACAGTGTCGGTTTCGGGTCGGAAGCGGACTTGGACCCGGCCTCAGGTCAGGCCGGCTCAGCGACCACGGCTGTTAACGGCCAGAAACAGACACCCGCGCGCCTGGCAAGACCGGCCAAATGGGACGATGGGCGCAGGCCGGCAGCACGCGTTCCCTCGGGCGATGGGTTATCGTGGCGGCGAGAGTGCACTCTACCAATGCACGCGCCGCTGTACGGCGCCAGGCCGCGGAGAAACGGATGGCTCAAAATTTGCGCTGGAGCGAAGACCGGAGGCTTCTTCTGCCTGACGGACGCTACCTCGGGTACCGCACTTACGGGAACAAAACGGATAGGCCGCTGTTCTTCATGCATGGAACGCCCGGTTCTCGCTTCGTGCTTGGGGACTGCGACCCGCTGACCAAGCTGCCAGGTACGTTCATCATCCTGGCTGAGCGGCCCGGTTACGGCCTGTCCACACCTCTGGCCGGAAGAACGCTGGTCGGATGGGCCACAGACATCAGGTGGCTTGCGGCCGAACTTGGCACATTGCGTTATTGGGTCGCCGGCATTTCCGGGGGGGCACCTCATGCCTTGGCGTGCGCATACCGTGATCCAGCAAACGTGATGGGGGCCTTCCTGATGAGCTCCCCTGCTCCCGCCGAAATCGGGGCTTCATTGGCTGGAATGCACTTCGGCAACCGCCTTAGCTTTCTGCTTACCCGGCACTTTCCTGGACTAATGAGCAAGCTTACCGCCGCGACGGCGCGAGCGATCATCAAAGATCCACAAGGATTCATGCGCAAGCTGGCCGAGCAAGTATCGGCACCGGACCGTGCCCTCATGGAAGCGGAGCCGCTGATCGCGGCCATGCTCGCCGACCTGCAGGAAGCCTATCGCCAAGGGCCGGCTGGACATGTCGCAGATGCAGCCGTCCTCGCAAGCCGGTCCTGGGGAATCGACTTTTCTGAAATCGGCCCGCCAGTGCGGCTATTCCATGGAGAGACGGACAGATTGGTGCCATTGACCATGGCTGAAGCCTTGCACAACGCAATGCCGGGCTCCCGACTCGACGTGATTTCCGGCGCTGGTCACCTGCTGACGGAATCCCAGCAAGTCGTTGACGAACTTGGATTCTTCATGAGCGAGCGCACCGGGACTTGACCAGTTGTTGATATACATACGTGGCGGCAGGCCAACGCCTTGTTGCGGCCGGGTAGCAAGTCTCCTTTGGGTCGGAAGCGGACTTGCCGGAACCGCCCTAGTCCTTGGGTCAGGTAGCGGCGGACGGTGTCTGGACGCGTCCGCCGCGAAATTGACAGACCAGTCAGCGTGACCGATTGATGGCTTCCTCAATCTGGCTCATCGCCTCGTCGACCGCTGCCTTTGCACACGCGGCACCCCGAGGCTCGGACTTGGCGTACTGTCGATCAATTGCAGCGCAAGCCTCTTTGGCCGCCTTCGCGACGCGCGCCTCAAGCTCGCTCACGCCTGCTTGGGTACGCAGGTCCAAGTCCGAATAGCTGACCCGGTATGACATCGACACTTCATACACCGGCACACCGAAACTGGTCTGCGCGACGCGCCCCTCTGCCGAACGGGATGCTGTCACTGTGACCTGACCCAGCGGTTCAGCAGCATGAACTGCTGCAACGCAGCACATTGCGATTACCATGGCTAACAGACGGCTCATACACGACTCCTTCACCTCGCCATGAGGCATGGCCCCCTTAGCTGGAAACATGATGGGCGCTTCCCATGTGAGGCGATATTGCGCCGGGCGAAGCCGGGGCTCGATTGGCGAAGGAGCGAACTCAGGGAGAACGGCCAGACGCACTGGGCGGCAGCCAGATGGCTCGTCAGGGTCCCTAGCTGCCGTGGCTGCAGCACCGCACCATGATGTCGCTTATGGGTCGTTAGCCGCCTTCTCGGCACGACCCCACCAGCTCAGTCGCCAAGTCTGTTAACGGCCAGAAGCGGACGGCCAGATGAGAATCCGTCACGCCCCTTTGTCTAGCCCGAGCCTTTCGTTCTCACGCTGGAACATCTCACGAATTCTGCCGCCATCTGAGGATTCCTGCTCAAGAGTCTCAGGATTCCACTGGCTCCGAGTCGTGTTAAAGAAGTCACCGCCATAAATATGGATGCCGCCAGTAAAGCGCTGTAGCGGATTGGTGACTGAGTGCAGCGCGTCTTCGGGCAACATTGCCGTGTCTTTTACGAACAGTGCATCTGCACTGTATGCCTTGATCCCGTCCAATGTCCTTTCCCAGAAGATGTTGTCCTCACGACCTGTATATATGCCGATGTTGGCCCACATCAGGTGATCATGAGGCATTAGATTCATTTGGGGCGTCCATGTTGCTGCAAAAATCGTCAGCGTCGGCGAGCTTAGAAGCACATTGAGCCCGGCCCTCTCGGGATTACCTAATGCTGCCAACACAGCTTCGGGAGTGGAGACTGCTCGCGCAAGAACCTCGTTCACTGCGGCTTGAGCGTCCGTCTCTTCATTTGCGGCGATGCAATCTTGCACGAAGTGATCGATGTTCATCTTTGCTCTCGTTGCCGAATGAGATGACTTTGGATTTGCGATCGCCGTAACTGGCACCAGAAGCTGCGTGGAAGCCAGAGTTGCACCCCCAAGAATCTTGCGTCGAATTAGGTCAATACGGTCTGGTGACTTTTGAGTCTTCATTTTGGCTCCGCGGGTCGGGCCTCCCAACCAAGCTTTCGTGTACCGCCCGGATATATGCCATATCACACTACTGGCCCCTTTGGGTCGTTAGCCGACCTTCTGCTGCGCTGCGACAGGATGTCGGTTAAGGGTCGGAAGCAGCCCTAAAGAGGCTTCAGGCGAGGCTCCCCGGCTGATGGCAGCTACCGGCCAGGAACGGACATCCAAAGGCGGCAAAGTACCCGAATGGACTAAAGATTATGTCCATTGAGTTGACGCCCAGCTTAGGGGCGGCGCACAGTGATGGCGCGTGCCCACGCACGTCTTCTGAGACAAGCGCTCAGAGGCCAATAACAATTGAGGGGGAATTCACGATGACTATCAAGTCCACAAAGAAGATCCAGCTTGGTCTAATCTTCTGCGCAGCTTCGATTCTAGGTGCCAACTTGGCTCTTGCCGGGGAGATTACCGGGAACGGCAAGATCATCGCGAGGCATGGCAAGTCTGAATGCGTCTATTCGGGACAGCAAGA
Source organism: uncultured Gammaproteobacteria bacterium (assembly GCA_963715485.1). Classification (GTDB taxonomy): domain Bacteria; phylum Pseudomonadota; class Gammaproteobacteria; order Steroidobacterales; family Steroidobacteraceae; genus SG8-30. The sequence goes on along the minus strand of OY970244.1, from coordinate 939,450 downwards.
CGATCCCGTTGGAGACGCCGGGCTTTTCAAGGGCGATAGAACGCAGAACTGGGGCCAGCTGACCGAATTCGGGCGCTTGGTCTTTGCCAACTTTTTTGGCATCACTTCTCCCAGTCAGGGGTGTAACCCGACCTGGGAAGGCTGAGATCCGCCGTGAGCAATAATTAGAGTCGCATCGGCGCCATTGAGGACTTCAGAGCGCGGGCAGCAATGCCCGCGCTCTGAATCCTTGCCGCGTAACACTTTCCGATCCGCCGGAAGATTCCGACGTTCGTTCTAAGCGATAGCTGCCGTTTTAATGTATCGCATCAGCATGTCCGCTACGGGTCGAGAGCCGCCTCTCTTGGGAACACGCAGGGCCCCGAATTGGCCGGGGCCTTGCGCAGTCATGCCGTGAGCCCAATCAGCCTTTCAGCTTCGCCTCAAGGTGATTCATGAGTTCACTCATTTGGTTACTCGGGCTGAACTCAATCGCCTCGTAATCTTCGTCGACTCTGACCGTGTGTCCTGGCGGCCAGTAGTAAACGTCGCCGGCCTTTACCGTCTCTTCAGTGCCGTCTGCATAGGTCACATGAATGGAGCCTTTAACCACCGTTCCCCAGTGTGGGCATTGGCATAGGTTGCTCGGCAATCCCTCGAGCAGTGGGGTGGCGTCTGCACCAGCAGGGAACCTGACGCGAGCGACGTTCATATCCCCCCAATCCTGGCCCTGAAAGCAGACTCCGCCAGCTTCGAGGCGCGTCGTTAGTTCATTCCGTGCTTTCTTCATGAATAATTCCTTTCTTCAACGTCCGACGAGACACCCCGCCAACGCCGTACTTCTACAGCCCACACTTCGGACGCGCAAGGATAGGTGAGCAGAACTGCTCCTTTGCGTAACTTTCGTTGGGTCCGAAACAAGCAGCATTAGCCGCTGCGGATGGCGGTTCAGGGTCGGAAGCGGCCGTCCGAAGGATAGAATGTCCTGGGACGGGCTGTCTCCTCGGCCGGACGGCGGCTGCCGGCCCGAAGCAGACGTGGCCCAGTGGCCTTCTACAGAGCGAATAGAGCCGCGAACGGAAACCGTTTGACGAACTCGATCTTGGAGATGTGTTTGCCCTTGCGGTAGACGGCGCCGAGCGGAAATGGCCTCAACGTACCGTCCTCAGCCACCGCTTCGATTGTGGCCCCACGATCTGGTGTGCACTTGATGATGACTGCAACATGCTGAACGTCCCAAAACCCGAACGGCGAGTTGTATTCGTCCAGCATCTCGTCACCCCAAGACGGTTGTGCACCACCATGTCAGCGTTGCCTAATCAGGCCCACGGGTTCGGTAAGTGCGGTTTCTCGACTCCTGCGGCCACTATGCGCTTACTTGCGTGCTTCCGTGTGAGGAACGGCCACAGCAGACGCGCTGGTTATCGGACCGCACCTGAAACAGAAACCCCGGCGCGAGGCCGGGGTGTTAAACGAAGCACTCACTGGCCAGACGTCCTTGCTTGCCAAACAGGGGCCGCTGGGCTCGAAATGTCCTACTTGCGCGCTCCCACCGGCACCATGATGTGCGCGTAGGGTGTGTCCTTCCACATGACATAGGGCAATCCACTCGCCGGGTCGCTCGGCAGGCCCTTCAGCAGTTCATTTGGCACGATGATCATCAGGTGCGGGCCTTCCTTGACCCAGGCGCCCTTGGTCTGATCCGTCGCATCGGGACTATCATTGCTACCAGGCTCCGAGTCGCCCTGCATCATGTAGGAAATGCCTATCCGGTCCGTGCTGAAGTCCGCTTTGTTCTTCATTGCTTCGTCCAGCTTGCCCCACACAGCATCGCTGCACATAGGCGAGCCACTGCCTGGCATACATGTATAGCCGTTGCTGCCCTTTCTCAGTAGCGTTCCGTCATCATCCTGTATTGTCGCTTCGCCACTGATATGAGCCGGCGCGGCGCTCATCGCCAAACTGATCTTTTCTTCAGTGGTATCGGCCAGAACAGGAAAAGACAGCGCTACGGCGACCAGCAGTACGTAACTCTTTGACATGACGCATCCCCCAGTTCCAGTTGTTGTGCGGCCGACAGTAGGCTCGATCGGCCGGGAGGTCGAGAATTATCTCCCGCGTGTTCCATCTCATTCGCATTCACAGTAACTGGCCCAAATCCAGAAACTGTCGTAAGCGTTTGTTTTCTTGAAATCAGTCGGGCCGGATAAGGAAACTCCCGGCGAAACGCCGTGGTATCGCCTTCAGCGCTATCGTGGCGCCTGCGCAAGGATGCGCTCTATCAGGGCAGGATCATCCGGCATCAGCCTGGCGGCCGGCAGCCGCGGCAGCAGCGTCGCCCACTGCGGCTCCTTATCAAAGACCCGAGCGAAGATCGGCATTGCTTCGGCCTCGCGCCCTACCGAGGCCAGCGTGACCGCGTGCCAGAAGGGCAACTCGAGAACCTCGGGCGCCACCTCGGCAGCGCGGGAATATTGCGCCAGGGCCTCGTCAACCTTGTTGACAGCCATCAGCTCGTCGCCGCGGTTCGCATGGTTGTATGCGCGCTGCAGCCGCATCAGCCGCCGGAGTTCCTGCAGCGGCTCCGGGTGATCCTCCACGCGCAGGTCGAATACACGATCCGCGCCTGCCCACGGCCGCCCCGTCGACTCCCCTTTCACGATCAGGATTGCAGCTGACTGCCGTCCACGGACATCACCCCCGGCGACCTGGCCGGCCTCGAGCGCCGCCAGCAGGCGGTCGGCCAGGTCGCCGCCGGCCTTCTCGAAAGCCTCGGCCATTGCCGGCCATACCTGGTCGTTCGCCATCATGTTGGCCTGCACCGAGAACTGGAGTCCCACGTGCTGGCCGGCGGATGCGATGCAGGCCGACCCGGTGTGCGCAGCGACGTGCCCCTGGGCATCGACGATCGCAACCTGACGCGAGTCACGCTGCGCATCCGCTGCGACGAGGGTGCGCAAGACGTCCGGCGCCTCCCGTCCCTCCTTGAGCAGCGCCAGGGAGCGCAGGCCGTACCCGGGGTCGACAAAGGATTGCGTCGCGACCGCCCCAACGCCCGCCTCGGCCCAGGTGACGATGGAGCCGACCGAAAACCAGTGGGACTGCACGGCTACACCCATCTCGCCGGAGACGGGGTCCCGGGCGACAATCGAGTAGGTATGCACCAGCGGATCTGCGATGGCGGTGTTGCCTCCGAAAACGGTAGTCAGCACGACAGCGCCTAACTTCGTCGCATTCTTCATGATCACCGCCTCCTGCAGGGATGGTTTACGAGATCAATGACGACTCGAAATCGTCGCCGCCAACTGTATCAGGAGAGCGTGATGGATCATGGCAGGCTGCGTTTTGCCACGCTCGATCGCTCGCCACATATGGACTTTGGCCTTGAAGCCGCTGGCCGACGGCGAGACATACGTACCGATGACAAGAGCCCTGTGTCTGGTCTTTGGCTTGCTCGAAAACTCCAGGGCTACGGTACCCATCTTTCTGCTGGCCGCTCCCGGTTGGTAACTACCCTGTCGGATCGACGCCGACGGGCGCATCGGCCGGCCGCCAGCCTGCCAACTGCCTGTCGTAGAGATCATGGCGGTCGTAGGCGCGCCAGTACTCGCGAATCTTTCCATCCTGCAGCTTGTAGAGCGTCAGGCCGAAGAAGCTTACGGGTCTCCCCGTCGGCTTGTGAATCGCACTGACGCTGCCACGCACGACCACGGTGTCAGCATTCGCCACGACGTCCTCCACCGTCAGGCGATAATCCTCGTAAACCTGGTAGACATAGGCGGAAAAGGCCACTACCTGTTCGATCCCCCGCACCTCGTCGTCCACCCCCGGGCCATGGCCGACGATGTCGGCATGGGCATGCTCACGCAGGAAATCGAGGTTCCTGCGGTTGAAGACCTCGTCGTAGTAGCGCGCCATCAGCGCGGCGTTCCGTTCTGCGGTGTCCATGCGGCAACTATGGGCGAACGAGGGCCGCCACGCCAAGCCACCAGGCAGACGGAGATGGCAATAGACATTAATATGCCGGCCGGACCAGGCTTCAGGTGACCCCATGCCCGGATTCGAGCTGTTGGCGCTCGCGGCGGCGGCGATTCTCGTGCTGAACCTGCCCTTCGGCTACTGGCGGGCGGGCCTGAGAAAGCTGTCGGCAGGCTGGTTCCTGGCGATCCACGCGCCCGTTCCGCTGGTCGTCGCCCTGAGGTGGGGCCTGGGCCTGCCTTTCCGCTGGAGCACGCTGCCCCTGTTCGTCGCTGCGTATTTCACCGGGCAGGCGCTGGGCGCTCGCCTGCGGCGACGGCGCGGCGATGCCCTCAGCTGAGCCGGCTGCGCAACCACCACAACATCATGATCCGCAAAAGTACCTACGCTGGCGGATCTGCAGCCTGTTTCTTGCTACATCAGCCGCACTGTGCGGCCGGAACTAGACCAAGGTCGAACGCGGCAAACACACCCATGGCGATCACCGCGCGGAAGTCCGAAGATACCGTCATTGCGGCGCCGATCGCCGCAGGGTAGAACCGCTCTAAATGAACGCCCGCGCCGCGGGCGTCAGCCGATAGGTAACGCCGATGGCTATGCCGGGCACCGGATCGAACTACGAGATCCTCACACGCGAGGATTTCTCCGACGTCACCTACCTGCTCGAGGTGCACCACCCGCGAATGGCGCGGGCCGCGAAGCCCGGGCAGTTCGTGATCGTCATGTCGCATCCCGAGGGCGAGCGTATCCCGCTCACCATCGCTGACTTCGACCGCGACAAGGGGACCATAACGCTGGTCATCCAGGCGGTCGGCAAGACGACCAGGGAAATGCAGCGCGACTGCCTCGCTGGCACACACTTGCATGCGCTGGTTGGCCCGATGGGCATCCCCAGCCACATCGGCGAGGCGAAAAAGGTGCTTTGCGTGGGCGGCGGGCTCGGCGTGGCGCCGGTCTTCCCGCAGGCACGGGGGTTCAAGGAGGCCGGCGCCTACGTCATCGGCGTGGTCGGCTTCCGCAACCGCGACCTGGTGTTCTGGGAGGACAAGTTCGGCGCCGTCTGCGACGAATTGATCGTCTGTACGGACGACGGCTCCGCCGGCGTCAAGGGCAACGTCACCGAGGGCATGCGGCAGGCCATCGAGAAGCATCCTGACATCGACGAATGCATCGCCATCGGCCCGCCCATCATGATGAAGTTCGCCGCCGAGGCGACCCGGCCGCACGGCATCAAGACCATGGTCAGCCTGAACCCGGTCATGGTCGACGGCACCGGCATGTGCGGCGGCTGTCGGGTCAAGCTCGACAGCGGGATCAAGTTCGCCTGCGTCGACGGACCGGACTTCAACGGCCACGAGGTTGACTTCGATGACCTGATGTCGCGCCTGGGGCGCTACCGGGAAGTCGAGCAGAAGGCGACCGCGCGCTTCGAGGAAAGCTGCCACATGCGCGAGGAATTCGTCGCCGCTTCCGCCCAGGAAGCAAGCAAGGACTGAGCCCGGCCCGCCCCAGCCCCTTTCCCTTCAGTATCGACTCCACGGCACCACCATGGCACTCAAGAAGCGCACAATCCGGACCATCCCCCAGGAGCGCACGCCGGTCGAGGAGCTCGACCCGGCCGAGCGCGCCACGAACTTTCTCGAGGTCAATTGCGGCTACAAGCTCGAGGAGGCGCTGCGCGAGTCCGAGCGCTGCCTGATGTGCGCCGACGAGCCCTGCGTCCGCGGCTGCCCGGTAAGCATCGACATCCCGTCCTTCATCAAGAAGATCGGCGAGAAGAACTTCCACGGCGCCTATGACGTCATCACCAACACCAACCTGCTGCCGGCCGTCTGCGGACGCGTTTGCCCGCAGGAGAACCAGTGCGAGGGTGTCTGCACCGTGGCCGACTCGCTCGAACCGGTGGCAATCGGACGGCTGGAGCGGTTTGTCGGTGACATGGCGATCCGCGAGGGCTGGAGCAACATTCCCTACATCGAGCCGAGCGGGTTCAAGGTCGGCATCGTCGGGTCCGGACCGGCCGGGATGGCCTGCGCGGCCGACATGGCCAAGGCGGGCTGCGACGTAACCGTGTACGAGGCCTTCCACGAGGCCGGCGGCGTGCTCAAGTACGGCATCCCGGACTTCCGCCTGCCCAACAGCACCGTCGACGCCGAACTCGCCAAGCTGATCGAGCTGGGCATCAAGTTTGAGTGCAACACGCTCGTTGGTCGCCTGTTCACGATCGAGGAAATGATCCAGGAGATGGGTTTCCATGCGGTGTTCATCGGCACTGGTGCGGGCTACCCGAGCTTCATGGGCATCCCGGGCGAGTCGCTGAACGGCGTGCTCTCGGCCAACGAGTTGCTAACCCGCTGCAACCTGATGCACGGCCGTGACCCGGAGCACTACGACACACCGCTGCCGCCGAGCAAGAACGTCGCGGTCATCGGTGCCGGCAACACCGCAATGGACGCGCTGCGCGTGAGCCTCAGGCTCGGCGCCGGGAACGTGCACTGTATCTACCGCCGCAGCCACGCCGAGGCGCCGGCGCGCGCCGAGGAGATCCATCACGCCGAGGAGGAAGGCATCCAGTTCCACTGGCTGACCAACCCCGTCGAGATCCTCGACGACGGCAAGAACAACGTTCGTGGCATGCGCTGCATCCGCATGGAACTCGGCGAGCCGGACGAGTCCGGACGGCGGCGCCCCGTGGTCGTGCCAGGCAGCGAGTTCGAGTTCGAGGCGGACCTCGTGGTCTATGCCATCGGCACCAACGCCAACCCGATCCTGGGACAGACATCGGGACTGAAACTCAACAAGTGGGGCTACATCGCCACCGACGAAAACCTCGCCACGTCGATCGCCGGGGTGTTCGCGGGCGGCGACATCGTTACCGGCGCCGCGACCGTCATCGAGGCAATGGGTGCGGGCCGCAAGGCAGCACGCGGCATGAAGGCCTGGCTCGGCCTGCGCGACACCGAGGAGTCGTGCCTGACCGAGCCGGCGCCGTTCGAGGACCGCCTGTTGGGCCTCGACCCGGCCGAGCACGACTTTGCCCTGGTGCGCGTGCCCCGCGCCGCCGCCAACTCCTCCAACGCATCCTGAACCCTTGCGAGGCCCCTGCCCGCCATGAACGCCACCGCAGCAGCAGCAGTCCCGCACAGGGCTGCCGTCGACATCCAGCAACACATCGTCGAGATCGTCAGCGACTCGGGTGAAGGCGCGCAGCGTTGCGGCCAGTCCCTGGGCTCGATCGCCGCCCGCATGGGCAACGGCGTCTGGACGACCGAGATCATCCCTGCCGAGATCCAGCCACCTGCACGCAGCATCGCCGGGGCCAGCGGCAACCGCATCCGCCTCGGCGCGACGGCCGTCACCAACGGTGGCGACGAGACCGACCTGGTAGTGGCCTTCAACGAGCAGGTGCTGCTCGGCCGCGTGCGTGAAGGCGAGCTGAAGCCTGGCTGCGTCATCCTGCTCGAGTCCATGTGGCGCGAGCACCGCGACGCCGGCATACGCGCCGCGTATGCCGAGACCTACGAGCGCCTGGTGACCGACGGCTTCAGGGTCATCGAGATCCCGATGGAACGGGAGTGCCTGAAGATCGTATCCGACGCCCGCAAGGGCAAGAACATGTGGGCGCTGGGGATGCTCTGCTGCATCTACAGTCTCGACGTGGCCCTGGGATGCGAACAGGTCGCGGTAGCACTGAAGAAGAAGTCCGCCAAGGTCATCGAGGCCAACCAGAAATTGCTTGAAGCCGGTTTCGCCTGGGCGGAGGAAAACCTGGACTTCAAGTACCGCATCCCGGCCATCAAGGCCACCGAGCCGCAGGTGGTGGTCAATGGCAACACCGCGCTGGCGCTGGGCGTACTGGCCTCGGGCATGGAGATCTGCGCCATGTACCCGATCACGCCGGCCACCTCGGTCTCGCACTACCTGAGCGATGTCTTCGAGCGTGTCGGCGGGCTGGTTCACCAGGCCGAGGACGAGATTGCGGCGGCCGCCTTCACGATTGGCGCCTCCTATGCAGGCAAGTGCGCAGTGACGGTCACTTCCGGCCCCGGCTACTCGCTGAAGCAGGAGGCCATTGGTCTGGCGGTGATGGCCGAGATTCCGATGGTGATAATCAACGTGCAGCGCGGTGGGCCCAGCACCGGCCAGCCGACCAAGGTCGAGCAGGGGGACCTGCTGACGGTGATCTACGGCAGCCACGGCGATGCGCCGAAGGTGGTGATCGCGCCATCGGGCATCGAGGACTGCTTCTACTCGGTGATCACCGCACGCAAGATCGCCGAGACTTTCAACATGGTCGTGGTCGTCCTCTCCGACTCGAGCCTGGCGACGGCGCAGACCCAGTTCCCGCGGCCGCAGTTCGACGAGGAATGGCAGGCGCCGCCCGTCGACCAGAGCCCGGTCCCCGCCGGTGCCAAGCCCTACGACTGGGACGAGTTCACCGGCCTGTTCCAGCGCATGGTTCCCGGTCAGCCCGGTGGCATGCACACCATCACGGGACTGGCGCACGATCGCAACAGCCGCGTCGCCTACGACCCCGCGACCAACGAGGAAGGGCTGCGTCACCGCAGCCTGAAGCTGGCGGCACTGCAGCAGACGCTGACTACACCCGAGGTCTTCGGCGATCCGGAAGGCGATCTGCTGCTGGTCGGATGGGGCAGCACCCGGGGCGCCATCGAGGAGGCGGTCACGCGACTGCGGGCGGAGGGCCATAGCGTTTCTTCGCTGCATCTGACCTTTCTGCAGCCGATGCCGTCCGGTATCGGCGAGATCCTGCGCCGCTTCAAGCACGTGATGACCATCGAGAACAATTGGTCCGACAGGTTGAGCGACGACATCATCAACCACGACAACCGACGCTACTCGGCGCTGGCGTGGATGCTGCGTGGCCGTTACCTGGTGAACGTGGACTGCTGGAGCGAGTCTCGCGGCCGGCCCATCAAGCCGGTCGACATCTGCGATGAAGTACGAGAGCGGTTGGAGAAGATGGGGGGTACCAAGGCATGACCAGCAACGCGACCAGCCACCTGCTGCGGTTGTTCGAGGAGCAGCACTCGCTGGAGGACTACCAGGGAGGCGTGCCGCGCTGGTGCACCGGCTGCGGCGACAACGCGATCCTGACAGCAGTGCAACGCCTGTGCCGGGACGAGGACCTCAGGCCGGAAAAGACGGTGTTCGTCTCGGGCATCGGCTGCTCCAGCCGCTTTCCGCACTACATGAAGACCTACGGGTTCCACGGCATCCACGGCCGCGCGCTGCCCATTGCGGAGGGAATCAAGCTGGCCCGCCCCGACCTGCACGTATTCGTAAACACCGGTGACGGCGACTGCTGCAGCATCGGCGCCGCGCACTGGATCTACGCGATCCGCTACAACATGAACATGACCCTGATGCTGCACGACAACAACATCTATGGGTTGACGAAGAAGCAGGCTTCACCGACCTCGCCGATCGGGACGAAGAGCAACACCACGCCGCGCGGTTCCTACCTCGATGCGCTGAACCCGCTGACGGTTACGCTGGGCGTGCAGAATGTGTCCTTCGTGGCCCAGGCGGTGGACTGGATCCCCGACATGCTCTACGACATCATCTCGGCGGCTTTCCACCACAAGGGTTTCTCGTTCGTCCGCATCATCCAGCGCTGCCCGGAGTTCATGCCCAAGGCCTTCGACCCCTGGCTGAACGACCCGCAGAGGTCGTTGCTGCTGACCCACGACGACGGCGTCCGGCCGAGTCCGGCGATCGCCAAGCTGTACCGCAACCAGGAGCAGCACGATCCTGCCAACATCGACCGCGCCAGGGAGATCGCTTCCGATACCGAGACGATCCCGGTTGGCATCCTCTACCGCAACCCGTCGGTTCCCTGCTACGAGGACATCCGTCTCGCTGGTACGCGGCGCGGGCCAGGCATGGTGCGTGCCGGACTCGAGGCCGAGTTCGACAAGTTCACCATCTGGCCTGACGGCCAGCAACCCGCCGCTTGAGGACGCTGTCCGCGGCCCATTCACACTCCTGACGCCGGATCCACCATGGACGCGACGCAAAAAGCCCAGACTGCCTTCCACCTGACCGGCCGCAAGCCGGGCCCGCCGCTCGACCCCATCGACGAACTGCGGCTGCGTCCGGCGCTGCTCGCCCGCTATCGCGACCTGACGCGGCTGCGCTACGACTTTCCGCTGGTCCTGGTGGACGACCCGGCGCCCGGCGCCCCCTTCGTACGCGCGCTGAAGGACCTGGTCAGCGACCTGGCGCGACACGCAGCCCCTGCCGGACCGACCGGCGAGGCCATGCGCAAGCGGTTGCTGCACGTCGAACGCGACATCCGGCGCGCTGCCGCCGCTGGCAACACCGGCCGGCTGTCGGCGATGTGGAAGATGTCCGTCCAGAGGCTTACTGCCGACGGTGACCCGGCCGTGCGCGATGCGCTGCTGCACGCCAACCTGTCGATGGGCGTCGACGGCGAGGTCGTCGACTGCGACGAGGCGATGCCGGGCAAGCTGTTGCGCCACGCCTGGCAGGTGGTACAGGGCGAGAAGGTACGGCGAGTGCGCAGGGATATCGACGCGCTGGCCATGAAGCTCAGTGACATCCTGCGCGCCGACTTCGTGCACTCGGAGGCCGGCCGCAAGCCGGAGAGCCTCAAGTCCGCGATGGGCACCAAGCAGCGGCAGCTGTTCGACTTCGACCGGATGTCCCGGTTGCTGGCGCTGGGTTCGCCGGCCAGCCGCCTGTCCGACACGCGCCGCAAGCGCATCGAGTGGACCTTGTCGGTGCTGCAGGACCAGCGCTTCTTCCCCGGCCCTGGCGCCGAATCCCATGTCTTCGAGTTCGACACCTGCCGCGCCGTGAAGCAGGCCTTCGCCGAGCGGCTGCCGCGGATGATCGAGCTGGTCAAGGCCATGTCGATCGCCGAGCTCGAGGTAGACGGCCGCTACGACCCGCCCCATCACGACGAGTTTTTCGATGCCTACGACGAGCACTCGCTGACGCCGCAGGACGCCGAGATCTTCCCGGACTACTTCGTCGCACTGCGTCGGCGCCCGGCGCTGTCGAGTGACGCCAACCTGATGGAACTGCTTTCCTCCGGCATTCCGGTCAAGGTACTGGTGGAAGCCGAGGACATCCTGGAAGAATCAAACGTCGGCCGTGGCCAGTTCGCCTTCGGCGTGCGCAGCGTGCAGCTCGCGACGCTGGCGGTCGGCCTCGGCGACGTCTACGTGCTGCAGTCGACCAGCTCCAACCTGTTGCAGCTGCAGGGGCGCATCCGCGACGGCTTGACGAAGACTTCGGCGGCGCTGTTCTCGGTATTCACCGCGACCGCCGCGCACTGCGGCGACATCCCGCCATATCTCGTGAGCGCTTCGGCCATGCAATCCCGCGCCTTCCCGGCCTTTACCTATGACCCGTCGGCCGGCGAGGACCTGGCGTCGCGCTTCTCGCTGGAGGACAACCCGCAGCCCGACTGCGACTGGCCGATCGCAAAGTTCGACTACGCCGACGGGGCACTGCAGCGCATTTCAGAAGATGTCGCGTTCACGCTGGCCGACTTCGTGGCCGCTGACCCACGCCACGCCAGCCACTTCGCCCGTGTGCCACACGATGGCTGGAACGGTCACATGGTACCGGTGGCAGACTGGCTGCACCGCCCGGCGGGCGCCGGTGACGATCATGCAGTTCCCTACCTCCTGGCCGTCGACAGCGAGAACGTGCTGCAGCGACTGATCGTGGACGACCGGCTCGTCCAGGCCGGGCGGCGCTGCCTGGAGAACTGGCACCGCCTGCAGGAACTCGGCGGTGTGCACAACTCACACGCCGAGCGCTTGCTGGCGCGTGAACGCGCGGTGTGGGAGGAGCAGAAGCGGCAGGAGATCGAGGCGCTGTCGGGCGCGGCGGCGGCGCCGGCCGCGGTCGAACCGGCTGCGACGGCGGCAGCCCCTGCTACGGCGCCGGCAGTCGTCGAGGAAGAACCCGAACGCTCGCCGGACGAAGCCTACATCGAGACTATCCGCTGCTCGACCTGCAACGAATGCACGCAGATCAACGACAAGATGTTCGCCTACAACGAGAACAAGCAGGCCTACATCAAGGACCTCAAGGCGGGCACCTACCGGCAGATGATCGAGGCCGCCGAGAGTTGCCAGCTGGGCATCATTCATCCGGGCAAGCCGGTGAATCCCAAGGAAGCGGGGCTGGACGAGCTGCTGGAGCGCGCCAAACCGTTCCTGTAGGAAATACGGGTGAAATACGGGGACAGTTTACTTATATGGAGTCACGGCTTTCAGCGTGACTCCATATAAGTAAACTGTCCCCGGTTTTTCATCTTTTGCTACGGGAGCAGACCATGACGCGCTACACCCCCGCTGCTGCGGGAAGCAGGCCTTTCGCTCCAGCGGTAGCCACCCTGTTTCTCGCCGCCCTGCTCGCCACGCCGGCGGGCGCGTCAGACTGGGTCACCGATCCGGAGACTGCGGCGGTCATTGACCGGCTCGGGCTGGTCGAGTCGGCGACCCCGGTCCGCGAGCGGGCCGGCTGGAAGAAGCCCGAGCGCATCCTGGTAGTCGAGTACGAACCCGGACGCATCGCCTGGATGCAGGAGGCGGTGCCCGGCGTCACCCTGGTCCCGGTGAGCAGCGTCGAGGCGGCCGTCGCCGCTGCACCAGACGCAGATGCGATCATCGGCATCTGCAACCAGGACGTGCTTGCCGCTGGAGCGCGCATTGCCTGGGTGCAGATTCTCTCCGCCGGCGCGGAACGCTGCGTTTCGGTGCCCGCCCTGCGCGAGCGCGACATCCTGCTGACCAACATGCAGCGCATCGCCGGACCGGTCATGTCCGAGCACGTGCTGGCGATGATGCTGGCCCTCGGCCGCGGCCTGCCGGAATTCATCACGGCCCAGTCGCAGGGTCGCTGGGACCGGGATCTCGTGCCCGACGAACGCATGTGGAGCATCGAGGGCAAGACCGTCCTGGTCGTCGGCCTCGGCGGTATCGGCCTGGAAGTCGCACGGCGTGCCCATGCGCTCGGCATGAATGTCACCGCAATCCGCGCCAGCGGGCGCACGGGGCCCGACTATGTTTCGCGCGTCGGCTTGCCGGACGAGCTGGCCGGGTTTGCCGCCGGGGCCGACTTCGTCGTCAACACCACGCCGCTGACGGACGCGACCCGTGGCATGTTCGACGCGGACTTCTTCAAGTCCATGCGCCGCGGCGCTCATTTCATCAACGTAGGTCGCGGGCAGAGCGTCGTCACCGCCGCCCTGGTCGATGCGCTGCGTTCCGGCCAGGTCGGTGGAGCCGGACTCGACGTCACCGATCCCGAGCCGCTGCCGGCCGATCATCCGCTTTGGCGGCTGCCCAACGTCATCATCACGCCGCACGTCTCCGCGAGGTCCGACCTCGGCAACCAGGACCGCTGGCGGATAGCGCGCGAGAACCTCGGGCGCTATGTTGCTGGCGAGAAGATGCTGTCGGTCGTCGATCCCGCGCGAGGATACTGAAATGCTGATAACCACTACCGCAACCCTGCAGGACCGCAAGGTCACCACCTACCTCGGGCTCGTCACCGGCGAGTCGATCCTGGGCGCCAACATCTTCCGCGACGTGTTCGCCGGCATCCGCGACATCGTCGGCGGCCGGGCCGGCGCCTACGAAAAGGTGCTGCGCGACGCCCGCAACATGGCCGTCGAGGAGATGATCGAGCAGGCCCGTAAGCTCGGCGCCAACGCCGTGATCGGCGTCGACGTCGACTACGAGACCGTCGGCGGCACCATGCTGATGGTCAGTGTCAGCGGCACCGCGGTGCAGGTCGACTGATCGGGTCCACTTCATCCCGGCTTTCGCCCCCTGGGTCAATGTTCGTGTCGCCTCAACCGCTTGCCCTTACCGAAGGTGAAGCGCACTACCTTCCAGACGCATTCGGCGCGCAAGAAGCGAACGACCTGTTCGCGCAACTGCGCGAACAGGTCGACTGGCGCCAGGAGGAGATCGTGCTGTTCGGCCAGCGGCGACTGGTGCCGCGCCTGGTCGCCTGGCACGGCGACGCCGGGGCCGTGTATGCGTACTCCGGCGTCGAGCATCACCCGCAGCCCTGGACGCCGCCGCTGCTGCGCATCAGGGAGCGGGTCGAGTCCCTGTCTGGTCATTCCTTCAACAGCGTGCTGTTGAACCTGTATCGCAACGGCCGCGACGGCATGGGCTGGCATGCCGACGACGAACCGGAACTGGGCGCAAACCCGGTCATAGCCTCCGTGTCGCTCGGCGCGACCCGCCGTTTCCGGATGCGGCGCCGCAAGCGGCGCGCCGAGACCCTTGGTCTCGACCTGGAGCATGGCAGCCTGCTGCTGATGCAAGGCGCTACCCAGCATCATTGGCTGCACGCGCTGCCAAAAACGACGCGGCCGGTGGGCGAACGAATCAACCTGACCTTTCGCCTGGTGTCGCCAGCGAACGGCTGAACAGCCTGCTGCCGCCGCTCCAAAACCCCGCTATCCTAGGGCGACTGAAACGCAGCCGCGGCAATCTTCCAGGGGTTGGTCATGCAACGACGCGAGTTCCTCCATGCCGGCATCGTCGCCGGCAGCGCCACGGTGGTCAGCAGCTACGGCGGCCCGGCGCTTGGAAACGAGGGTCGCGCGGCGGCACCCGCCGCAGCTGGCGCACCAGGAGACTGGAACGTGCCGGAATTCGAACACGCCGAGGCCTCGATCACGGACCTGCAGCAGGCGCAGGCATCGGGCCGGTTGACGGCCCGCAAGCTGGCGGAGGATTACTTCGCGCGCATGGACGCAATCGACTCGGCCGGGCCACGGCTGGGCGCCGTGATCGAGCGCAATCCCGATGCACTGGCCATCGCCGGCGAACTTGACCGGGAGCGCGGCGAAAAGGGCCCGCGTGGACCGCTGCACGGAATTCCGGTGCTGATCAAGGACAACATCGACACGGCAGACCGCATGCGCACCTCGGCCGGCTCGCTGGCGCTGGCGGAATCGGTGGCGACGCGCGACGCGTTCCTGGTGGAGCGACTTCGTGTTGCCGGCGCGGTGATCCTCGGCAAGACCAACCTGAGCGAATGGGCCAACTTCCGCTCGACCCGCTCGAGCAGCGGCTGGAGCGGGCGTGGCCGGCAGACCCTGAATCCTTACGCGCTGGATCGCAGCCCCTGCGGTTCGAGTTCAGGCTCCGGCGCCGCTGCGGCCGCCAGCCTGTGCGCAGTGGCGATCGGTACCGAGACGGACGGCTCGATCACCTGCCCGGCCAAGGCTAACGGCCTGGTCGGCCTCAAGCCGACCGTGGGACTGGTCAGTCGCGCCGGCATCATCCCGATTTCAGCCAGCCAGGACACCGCCGGTCCGATGACGCGGACCGTGGCCGATGCAGCCGCCCTGCTCGGTGCGATCGCTGGTGTGGATCCACGCGATCCCGCCACGGCGCACGGTGCAGGCAAGGCATCGAGCGACTACACGCAGTTCCTGGACCCGCAGGCGTTGAAGGGTGCGCGCCTGGGAGTGGTCCGCCAGATGTTTGGGCAGAACGCGCACGTGGAACGGGTGACCAGCGAAGCGCTCGCACAACTGGCACGCCTCGGCGCGGTGCTGGTGGACCCGGTGGAAATCAAGGGCAGCGATGAGCTCGACAAGGCAGAGTGGACCGTGCTGATGTACGAGTTCAAGGCCGGGATCAACGATTACCTGGCCTCGCTCGGATCCGACGCGCCGCACCAGAACCTGGAACAACTGATCGCCTTCAACGAAGCCAACCGCGAGCGCGAGATGCCCTGGTTCGGGCAGGAGATCTTCATCGCCTGCCAGGAAAAGGGGCCGCTCGATTCGGCAGAGTACCTGGAGGCGGTCGAGACCTGCCGGAGGTTGTCCACCGTCGAGGGGATAGACCTGGTGATGGACGAGCACAAGCTCGATGCACTGGTGGCGCCCACCGGCGACCCTGCCTTCCCGATCGACCTGGTCAACGGCGATCACTACACGGGGGGCGGCACGTCAACTTTCCCGGCGGTGTCGGGCTATCCGCACATCACGGTGCCCGCCGGGCAGGTATTCGGCCTGCCGGTGGGACTCTCGTTCATCGGCCGCGCCTGGAGCGAGCCCAGGCTGATCGCGCTGGCCTACGCCTTCGAGCAGGCGACGCGGCATCGCCAGCCGCCGCGGTTCCTGCGCACGGCGGAGATTCCGGTCTGAATCAGGTGGCGCCGCGCCGGAGGGCGGTCATCTCGGCGACGATCGATACCGCGATTTCGGCCGGTGTCTTCGCGCCGATGCCGAGCCCGATGGGGCCCCGCAGTCGCGCAATCTGTTCCGGCGTCACCTCGAACTCCAGCAGCCGCTCGCGCCGGGACGCGTTGGTTCGCTTCGAGCCCAGCGCGCCCACGTAGAAAACGGGCGACTTCAGGGCTTCCATCAGCGCCAGGTCGTCGAGCTTGGGGTCGTGGGTCAGCGCCACGACCGCGTCGTGCGGGCCCGGACGCATCGCCATGATCAGGTCGTCGGGCATCGACGTCGCCAGCGTGACCCCGGCGAGTGCCTGCCAGCCCTCGTGATACTCCGCCCGGGGATCGCATACGGTCACGTCGTAGTCGAGCATCGTCGCCATCGACGCGACGTAGCGCGACAGCTGCCCGGCGCCGATGACCAGCAGCCGATGCCGCGGGCCGTGCACGCTCCGCAGCACGCGGCCGTCGAACTCGACCCGGTCGTCCGCCGCCGACGGTGCCAGTGTGACCTCACCGGTCTCGAGGTCGAGCCGCCGCTCGATTCCGCGACGCGACTCGATCGCCTCGAGCAGCTCCTGCAACCAGGACGCAGAGTCGAGCGGCTCCAGCACCACCCGGACGGTACCTCCGCAGGGCAGGCCAAAACGCTGCCCTTCCTCGGCCTCAGCGCCATACACGGTCAAGTTGGCCCTGGAAAACGCCGGATCACGATTACGCAGCCGATCGATCAGGTCGTCCTCGATGCAGCCGCCCGAAACCGACCCGGCGACCTGGCCATCATCGCGCAGCACCATGATCGATCCGGGCGGTCGCGGCGACGAGCCCCAGGTGCCGACCACGGTTCCAAGCGTCACTACCCGGCCCTGCCCGACCCAGGCCAGCGCGGTTCTCAATACGTCGAGGTCCAGGCTGTTCACGACTCCGTCTCCTGCCGATAAGAGAGCACGCTAGCACCGACCCGAAGGGCTGTCACACACCGGCAGGGTCTTCGTGCGCCGACCCGTTTGACTCGGCCGGCGTCAACCGGGCGCGGCATCCGCTACCGGGACATGGCTCATGGCGTGCTCGGTCATCGCGGTAATGGTGAGAGACGGATTGACGCCGGGGTTGGCGGGCACGGTCGAGCCGTCGCAGACGAGGAAGTTGCTGTAGCCGAACAGTCGGCTGTGCGCGTCAACGACACCCGAGCTTGCGTCGCGTCCGATGACGACGCCACCAAGGATGTGCGCCGTGGTGGGGATGTTAGCCCAGGCCTCCAGCAACATGCTCTGCGCATAGCCGCCGGTATGCTGCGCCAGCCATTCGGCAGCCCGGTGGCCAGCGTCGATGTAGGTGGGGTTGGGTTTCTCCGGGTCCTGCTCAGTGGTCAGCGACACGCCGCCGAACAGCCCACGCCTGGCGCGAAACGCGATCGCGTTGTCCAGGCTCTGCATGACCAGGAAGATCGCCGTGCGTCGTGACCAGCCCACCGGCCAGAGGGTCTTCAGGAACGTAACCGGATGACGCAGCACGTTGCCGAACCACATCAGGGGCCGGGTGAGGCGGCTGCCGTCGCCGGTCAACAAGGTGTAGAGCAGCGACATGAAGTCGCCGTGCCGGCCATAGGTCACGAACTCGATGTGGGTGTCCGGCCTCGGGTGGATGCTGGCGCTGATCGCGACGTCATTCCACGGCCGGGCCATGCCCTCGGGCAGCGTGACCGCCAGGATCGACTCGCTGTTGGTGCGCACCAGCTGGCCGAGCCGGTC
Organism: uncultured Gammaproteobacteria bacterium; assembly: GCA_963715485.1. Taxonomy (GTDB): domain Bacteria; phylum Pseudomonadota; class Gammaproteobacteria; order Steroidobacterales; family Steroidobacteraceae; genus SG8-30. The sequence continues at coordinate 921,526 of OY970244.1, read as the reverse complement.
GCTGATGGCGGGCAGTGAGCCAGACAGCTTGCAGCGCGCCAACAGCTGGTTGGTGCCCAGCGCGCCGGCCGACACGACGATGCCGTGCGTCGTGAAGGTCCTGCGGTCCTTGCGAAACCACGCGCCCGGCCGTTCGGTGGTGACGACATAGCCATCGCTGCCGTCCCCGCTGCCCAGCGGACGGATATCCACAACTTCGCGCTCGGGCAGCACCCGCGCACCACGCTTCTCGGCAAACCACAGGTAGTTCTTGACCAGCGTGTTCTTGGCGCCCTCGCGACAGCCGACCATGCAGGCGCCACAGAACGTACAGCCCGTTCGTGAAGGGCCCTCGCCACCGAAGTAAGGATCCGCAACCGTCTCGCCCGGCTTGCCGAAGTACACGCCTACCGGTGTGCGAGTGAAAGTGTCTTCGACGCCGAACTGGCGCGCCACTTCGCGCAACAGCCGCTGCGAGTCGCTCTCGCGCGCGACAACCTGGACGCCGAGCATGTGCTCGGCGGTATCGTAGTGCGGAGCGAGGGCGGTCGCCCAATCGTTCAGCTCGCGCCATTGCGGGTTGGTAAAGAACTCGGGAGCGGCCCGGTAGAGCGTGTTGGCGTAGACCACGCTGCCCCCGCCGACCGCGGAGCCGCTCGCGATGAACACGTCCTTGAACGGCGTCAGCCGGAAAATGCCACGCAGGCCCAGCAACGGTGCCCACAGGAAGCGCCTCAGGTCCCACGTCGATTCCGCGTAGTCCTGGTCGCGGAAACGCCGGCCGGCCTCCAGGACGGCCACGTGGTAGCCCTTCTCGGCGAGGCGCAACGCCGAGACGCTGCCGCCGAATCCGGAGCCCACGATCAACCAGTCGTAGTCCATTGAGGTCGCCATGCGCACAACTCGCTATGTCAGTTCAGGACCGGTCGAGACCCTGCGCCGAGATACCGCAACAGTCGCCCCGGTCAGTGCATCGCCTCGACCAGGATCTGTCCGCTCGCAGCAGACGGCGGCTTGGTGCCCGTCCAGGCAGCAAGTGTCCGCGCCACGTCGATCGTCTGGATTTCGCGGTAGACGCGCTGCGGTTGCAGGCCCGCGCCCGCGAAAATGACCGGCACGAAGCTGTCGTACTGCCACGGCGACCCGTGGGTGCTCGCGACAGTCAGGCCGTCGAAGTCGTTGATGAACCAGTGCGGCTCGAATACCACGTAGACGTCGCCGGACCGCTTCAGGTTGTGGCCGTTCAGGATCGATCGTGTCATGGCCGTGTCCGGCACGCGGCCTTCCATCAGTGCCGTGCTCGAGACCGCCAGGGCCACGCCCTTGAACTTCATCATCTCCTCGGCCACGGCCTGTTCGACCTCGGCCTGGCTCAGCCCGCGCTCACGAATCACCTCACGATCCAGGTAGACATAGGGCGGGAAGAACTTCTGGATCAGTTCACCGCCGATGCCGAAACGCTTCTTGAGGCTCTCGATCCCGGCTGCCTTGTCCCACTCATCGGGATTCACGTAGTCGGCCTCGATGCCAAACTGGTTGAGCTGTCCAGGCACTTCTGGTCCGCCGTGGTCAGCGGAGAGCACGATCAGCGTATTCTTCAGGCCGACTTTCTCATCCACGAAGGCCAGCAGCCTGGCCAACGTGCGGTCGAGGCGTAGCAGGTTGTCCTCTGCCTCCAGGCTCGAGGGACCGAACAGATGGCCGACGTAGTCGGTCGAGGAAAAGCTGACGGACAGGTAGTCGGTCACGTCATCGGCGCCGATGGCTTCGTTCTCGACCAGCTGCCTGGCGAAATCGAGCGTCAGCTCGTCACCGGCCGGGCTCAAGGTCAACAGCGTCGTAAAATACTTGCCGTCACCCGGCCCGTAAGGATGCGGGAAGACCCGGCCAAAGGAACCGAACGCCGTTTCCCAGGGCTGGTCATCCTTGTCGCCGAGCAGGTAGTCCGCGGGTTGCCGTAGCAGTTCCCACTGCGTATTCGCATAGCGCTGCGCGGGGCGCGTAGCGTTGAATGCCTGCACCCATTCCGGATAACGGTCGTAGTAGAAGCGGCTGGTGACGAACTCGCCCTTCTGCTTGGAGAACCAGAATGCCTTGCCGGCGTGGCCGGCCATGGAGATCGCCCCCCGGTCCTTGACCGAGACGGCGAAGACCTTGGCCTTGCCGGCAGTGCTGATCGCCAGCTCGTCGCTGAACGTCGAGACAAGAATCGCACTGGGCGAACGACCGTCGGTCTTGGCTACCTTCTGGGTCGGGTCGATCTCGGTAGCCCGGTCCACGTCCGCTCCCGCGCTTAGCAGCGGATAGCGGGCATCCTCCACGTTGTAGACCAGCTGCTCCGACGCCCGGTCGAACCACACGTTGCCGACCAGGCCGTGATCGGAAGGATGTGCGCCAGTGGCGAGGGTGGCATGACCCACGATGGTCTCGGTATTGGCATGCGCATGATGGGCGTTCGCATACACGACCCCGTTGTCGAGCAGGTAGCGGAAGCCGCCCTCGCCCATCCCGGCAAGGAAGCGTTCCGGCAGGTCACCGCGCAACTGGTCGACCGTGACCTGCAGGACCAGGCGAGGCGGTGGGGTGGCGGCCCGGCTGGCAGGCGCCAGCATGAACGCGACGACCGCAAGGATCGACAGGGCCAGGATCGTTGCTGCGGGAGGCAGCGCCTTGCTGCGGGTCCTTCCTTGAATACGCTTCATCATGGTGTCCTTGGTAAATGTCACTTCGTGCCTGGGGCGATCCATTCGTAGTAGGGGTTCCCGGGCGCCGCCGCACGCAGCAACCGCAGGCTCTCGGCCTGTGTCCTGCGGTCGCCCTCGAGAGATGCCTGAAGGGCACGGAACAGCAGGCCAAGATTACCCCTGTGACGATCGACCGCACTCGCGAATTCCGCATCGGCGTTCAATAGCGGTGGATCGGAGGTCGTCTCGAGCACGGCAGGCAGTATGCGAGCCATTTCGCCGGGGCGCAGCCACGGCGCGACTTCGATCCGCGGACGGTCGTCGGTCACGGGTAGCGCTTCGCCGACAAACGCCAGCAGTCCGTTGCGATCGGTGACCCAGGTGGCGAGCAGCGCTGCCGGCGAGTCGATGCCCACCGCACTCAGCGCCGCCATGATGTCCGGATCAGCGAAACGCTCGCGGACCCGTGATACGTCGATCGGCATCGGCTGCATCGACCCGACCAGCAGCATCTCGTGGACCTCGGTTGTCCAGACGGTCACGTACGGAAACACGTCGACGAAACTGCGCACCAGCGATTGCGAGTCCTCGAGATTCTGGGTTGGCAGCGGCCACCACTGCGCGACCATGCCGCCGGGTGCCAGGCGTCGCCGTGCCAGCTCGTAGAACTCGCTCGAGTACAGATTGACGACGCCGGCCGCCGAGGGCGGTGGCGGCTCGAGCGTAATCAGGTCCCAGGATTCGTTGCGCCGCAGCAGTTCGTGCCGGCCGTCGGCGACCCGGATCTCGACACGCGGATCGCGGGTCACGTGGAAGTTGCCGCTGAACCGCTCCGCCGCCGAAATGACTTCGGGTAGCAGCTCGACGCAGCTGCGGCGATTCAGGCTGTTATCTGCCAGCAGCGCGCCACAGGTTATCCCGGTACCGAGCGCGATGACCATCGCCGAGCGGGGTTGCCCGGAATGGATGATCAGCGGCAGCAGCGCCTGCAGGCGCATGTAACGCAGCGACGCAAGCGAATCCCCGGAGTTGGATACGCCCGAGATGTACAGCCGGCGAAACTCGCCGGCCGGCGTGGCCTGCGCCAGGACGGCGACGGCTCCTCCCGCACCCTCCTCGTAGAAATCGAGCTTACCGCCGCGGATCTCGGCAAGCAGCCTGCCGAGCTTGTCGGTCGGCAGACCGAATGCGGCCAGCAGGCTGACGAGCAGGAGTGCGCTACCGGCCAGGACGGTTCCGCTGCTCCGCAGGGGAGATGTGGCCACTGCGGCGGCGCCGATGAGAGCGGACAGGATTGCGAGCAGGAACAGGGTCCTGGCGAGCCCCAATAGCGGCACGGCTGCGAAGCCGACGACAAGCGTGCCGGAGATTGCGCCCGCCATGTTCCAGGCAGCGACGCGGCCTACGGAACGGCCGGCATTGCCGGCATCGCCGGTCAGGCGAACCGCCGCTGGAAACGCCGCGCCAAGCGCCAGTGTCGCGGGCAGCACGACGACCGCCGCCGCCAGCAGGAAGCGCGCATACATACCCAGCGCATGGGATCCGGAAACGCGGCCGATCCACTGGCCGAGCGCAGCCTGGGCCTGCGGCAACCAGCCGCCGAGTACGGCATAGGGCAGTATGGCCAGGACGCCGCCCATGGCTATGAGCAGGCCGAATGCGGCCCAGCGATCTACGACCCGGTCCGCCACGCGAGACCAGAGTGAACTGCCGGCGGCGAGACCGACGAGATACACGGCCAGCACCACCGCAAAGGCTGCGCCACGGGTGCTTGTGAAGGGTGCGACGAGCTGCGACCAGAGCACCTCGTAACCCATGGCGATGCCGCCGGCCAGGCCGTACAGGATGAGTCCCAGCGTGACCATCCGGACGGACCGCGAGTTGCTCTTGCTGGGCTCCGCCGGCCGTGAGATCGGTGCAAGGCTTTCCGTCCTGCGATCGAGCGCCAGGGCGAGAGCCGCGGTCGCCGCGCAGGCAACTGCCGCTGCAGCGCCCGCACCACGCACACCGAGGAGGGGGACCAGCGCAAATGGCGCCAACAGCGCACCCAGGACCGCACCCGCAGTATTCCAGGCATAAAGCGACCCGACGTCTCGGCCCAGGGCCAGATCCACGGGTTTCGATCCGCGGCTCGCCGCGGGCAGCGTGCCACCCATAAAGAACGCCGGTACGGCGACCAGCAGGCCAGGCAGGAACCACGCTAGCCAGCCGAATCGCGCCTGGATGGCGACAAAGGCCGCCGGCGCCCAGGACATCAGGAGCGTCGTCGACACACCCAGTACGGCGACGAGCAACTCCAGCGCTGCGTACCAGCGGAGCGGCCGGTTCGTGCCGTCCACCCGGACGCCGACCACCGCCGCACCAGCGGCCAGGCCAGTGAAGAACGCCGCGACGCCAATGGAGACCGCCAGGATCTCGACCCCCACCACCAGCGTCAGCTGCTTGACCCACAGCGTCTGGAAAGCGAGTGCCGTCATGCCCGACAGGAAAAGAAGAAGCCGGATCAACGCTGGCGCACTGGATGGTGCGCCAACGCTGGTCCGGCCCAGGTCAAGGTCCGCCCGCGGCTTGATCATGAATCTCCTGCCGCGGGCGGAAGTCAGGCGCGAGGTGTGCGCCTAGTTGGAGCCACCCTTGGCACCCGCCTGGATCTTGTCCATGGCGTCACCGAGGCTGAAGCTGCCCGGCTTCTGCCGCGGCGGGAACTCCTGCAGCGTCTGCAGGAACCCGCCCACGATCGTCTGAGCCGGAACCAGCACGAAGGCACGCTCGAGGCGCCACCGTGGGTAATCGATACCCTCGTGGTCTGCGCGCTCGAACGGGTCGGTACGCAGGTTGAACAGCTTCGGCAGCCTGAGCGGAACCAGGGGCTCCTGCCAGACTTCATAACCGTGCGCCCGCTGTTCCAGGAAAGCAATCTTCCACTGCTGGTAGCGCAGGCCGGCGACGTCGCCGTCGTCGGTCCAGTAGAAGAACTCCTTGCGCGGCCCCTCCGTGGTCTCGCCGCGGAAGTACGGGCCGAAGTCGTAGCCGTCGAGGTGCACCTTGTAGCTCTTGCCCCCGACACTGGCGCCCTTCACGAGCGATGTCTTGACATCCTTCTGGCCTACACCCGCCAGCAGCGTCGGCAACCAGTCTTCGTGCGAGATGATGTCGTTATAGACGCTTCCCGGCTTGACGGTGCCAGGCCAGCGAATCACCAACGGCACGCGGTAGCCGCCCTCCCAGTTGGTGTTCTTCTCGCCACGGAAGGGCGTCGTACCGGCATCCGGCCAGCTCATCGCCTCGGCACCGTTGTCGGTGGTCCAGATCACGATCGTGTTGTCGGCGATACCCAGCTCTTCGAGCTTCTTCAGCAACTGACCGATGTGGCCGTCGTGCTCGACCATGCCATCCGGATAGATGCCCAGGCCGGTCTTGCCTTCCGATTCCGCCTTGAGATGCGTCCAGATATGCATCCGCGACGTGTTGAACCAGGCGAAGAACGGCTTGCCGGCCTTGGCATTGCGATCCATGAAGTCCAGCGTGGCCGCCAGGATCTCCTCGTCGATCGTCTCCATGCGCTTCTTGGTCAGCGGTCCGGTATCGGTGCAGCTCTGCTTGCCCCACTTGCCGAAGCGCGGGTCATCCGGAAGCGTACTGTCGGTGTCGGTTGCCTTGCACTTGAACACGCCCCGCGGGCCGAACTTGGCCTTGAATTCCGGGTTCTTCGGGTAGTCGGGGCTCTCGGGCTCCTCCTCCGCATTGAGGTGGTAGAAATTGCCCTGGAACTCGTCGAAGCCGTGCACCGTCGGAAAATGCTCGTTGCGGTCACCGAGGTGGTTCTTGCCGAACTGCCCGGTCGCATAGCCCTGCGCCTTCAGCAGCGTGGCAATCGTCGGATCCTTGTCGGACAGCCCTTCAGGCGCACCGGGCAGGCCGACCTTCAACAGGCCGGTGCGGATGGGCGACTGGCCGGTGATGAAGGCTGCGCGTCCAGCGGTACAGCTTTGCTGCGCATAGGCGTCGGTGAACATCGCCCCTTCTCGGGCGATCCGGTCGATGTTGGGAGTCTTGTAGCCCATCATCCCCTGGTTGTAGGCACTGACGTTCCAGTAACCCACGTCATCGCCGAACATCACCAGGATGTTTGGCTTCTGTGCGGCCTGCGCGTTGGCGACGCCGCACAGCGCCACCAGCGCTGTAAAGGCAGCGACACGCATCAGGCCGTAGTTTCGCTTCTTCATTGAAAATGCTCCTTGCAGCTCAAAAAACTCGAAGTCAGTCAGTCCGCGTCAATACTCGTCAGTCAATATTGCATCCAGCAGCGTACGCGGCATTTCATCCGCTACTGGACGCTGCCGGGGCCGCCTTCGTCCCCGGCAGGATCTCGAAATCCGGTGTGAACGTATCCATCATGGCCATCAGCTGGCCGAAAACCCTGGCCTCGCCGTCGAGCTTCGCGCCGCCGCTTGCGACCAGCTGGTCGAGCGTGGCCCTGCCGGTCAGGACCCTATCGAGGTCCGACCGGTTAATGGTCATCGTCAGGTCGGGGTCCTTGGCCTGCTGGCCCTTGATGTTGGTGAGCGCACCGTTGCTCAGCTCCACGGCATACTTCTCGCCGTTGTCCGGTATTACCAGGTTGATGACGAAGTGATGCCCTTCCGCCTTCTGGCTGTCCAGCCGGATACCGAGGAAGTCGAGTAGCAGGTCGGTTGTCAGGGCCCGCACCAGGTCCGGGCTGGCTGCCGAAGGGGCAACTCCACCCGGCAGACCGGAGCGCAGCTCAAAGGCGCCAGCCAGGAAGCTGTTGCGCACGCTGGGGCTTTCCTGCTGGTAGCCGATCTGTTCGAACACATCGGCCAACAGGTCCTTCGCCTCCTGGTTGGCAGGCTCGGCATACACCAGCTTGTTGAGGATCTCCTGGGCATGGCGGTACTTGCCCTGGTCGTACAATGCACGGCCCCTGGCAAGGATCGGCTGGGCACCGCCCATCATCTCGACATACAGGGGCGCGGAGTCCTCGGGTGAAAGCGGAATCAGCGTGGCCGGATTGGCGTCCCAGTAGCCGAGATAGCGGTTAATCACGGCACGGGAATTGTGCGCTTCCGAGCCATGATAACTGTGCGCGGCCCACTGCCGGCGCAGGCTGTCGGGCAGCTTGTAGACGTTGTGTACCTGGTTGATGGTCACGCCCTGGTTGGCCAGGTGCAGCACCTCGTTGTTCAGGTGCGCGTAGGTATCCCGTTGCGCGCGCATGACTTCCTGGATGCGGGCATTGCCCCAGCGCGGCCAGCTGTGCGACGAAAGCATCACGTCGGCATCCTGGCCGAACAGGTACAGCGCTTCGTTGATCTTCTTGGACCACTCGAGCGCGTCGCGGACGAGTGCCCCACGCAAGGTGTAGATGTTGTGGATGGTGCCGGTGATGTTTTCGGCCGCCCAGAACGTCTTGAACTGGGGGAACCAGGTATTCATCTCGGCCGGCGCTTCGGTGCCCGGCGTGTTCTGGAACACCATCACGACGCCGTCGATGGTGATCTGCTCGATGTCCTTGTCTACGACACGCGTTGGCGGAATCAGTCCAAGCGTGCCGGCCGCGATATTCTTGCCGATTGACTGGTCCACATGTCCGAAGGGGCTCCGGGGCAGCAGCACGCCATACTGGTAGTACAGGCGGCGCGTCATCGCGTTGCCGGCATAGACATTTTCAGAGACGGCATGGTGCATGAATCCGACCGGCGCGATGATCGGCACCTTGCCACTCTTGACGTCGGCCTCGTCCACGATGCCGCGGACACCACCGAAGTGGTCTGCGTGCGAATGCGAATAGACGACCGCGACGACCGGGCGCTCGCCGAGTTGCTGGTTGATGAACTTGAGCGCCGCCGCAGCCGTTTCCCTGGCGGTCAGCACGTCGAACACGATCCAGCCCGTGTCGCCCTTGATGAAGCTGATGTTGGCGAGGTCGAAGCCACGAACCTGGTAGATCCTGCCGGGCACCACTTCGTACAGGCCGTAGGCCATGTTGAGGAGGGCCTGCCGCTGCAGCGACGGATGGATGCTGTCGAAGGTCTTGTCCTGCAACAGGAACTCGTAGCTGCCCATGTCCCAGGCGACGTTGCCGGCCTCGGCCATGATCTGCTTGTAGGGGGGTGCCGCGATGAAGCCGCGCCGCGCCTCGTCGAAATCACGCCGGTCCTCGAAAGGCAGCGTGGCGCGCAGGCCCTCCTGCAGCTCGATGGTGAACGTCGAGGGCGGCTTGCCCTTGGGGTGGAAGTGCCCGCCTGCCAGGGCGCCAGGATCGGAAAGAACCGCGCCGCCGCCAGCCGCGAGCGCCGTCCCACCGAAGGCAGCCAGGCTGAGCGCCAGCCACAGGGCGGAGTACAGCCGTTTCATCGGTGACGACGCCGGCATCTATGGAACCTGACTCGGGAGGGACGGATAGGTAGTGTTACCTATTTGATCATGTATAACAAATGCAATGTTCATCATTATTTGATACGTTTTATGCATGATTGACCTCCGTCTGGCCAGGAATGCCGTCGCGCTGGATCGACACCGCAATTTCGCCCGTGCGGCGGCGGCCGTCGGCGTCACCCAGCCGACGTTCAGCCGCAACATCGCCGCGCTTGAAAGAGACCTGGGGGTTCGGCTCTTTGACCGGACCAGCCGGCGGGTCGAGCCGACCGAACAGGGGCGTCTGTTTCTTGCACGGGCCGGAACCCTCCTGGCCGATGCCGCCCGGCTCCGGCAGGACCTGGGAGACCTCGAGGCGCTGCATACGGGCGAACTGGTCGTGGGTGCCGGGCCTTATGCGCTCGAAATCAGCGTGATTGAAACCGCGGCCCGGCTGGCCGCGCTGCATCCGGCCGTACGAATAGACATCATCGAAGGCCAGTGGCGCGAGTCGCTTCCGCGGCTGCTCTCAGGGGACATGGCCATGATCGTCTCCGAGGCGGCCTTACTCCCCGACGAGCCGCGGCTGATCGCTGAACCGCTGCCGTCCCGTCGGGGACATTTCTTCTGCAGGACCGGCCATCCGCTCGACGGGCTTCGCAACCTGACGCTGGAGCAGATTCTCGAGTACCCGCTGGTCGGCACCCGCCTCCCCAGCCGGGTCGGGGCCGCCTTCGGCGCAAGCCAGGCTGCGGGCGTGATCGATCCAGCGAATGGCGATTTCATGCCGCGAATCGGGACCACGTCGAACGCTAGCGCGCGTGCCCTGGTAAAGCGTACTGACGGAATAGGCCTCGCGACTCACGCCCAGATTGCTGAGGAAATCCGGCGCGGCGCGCTGACGCTGCTGGACATCGAGATACCCGGTCTCGAGACCCGTTATGGCATAGCCCGCCTGCGCGACCGCACGCCGTCGGCGGCTGCCACGGCCTTCATGAAACTACTCCGTCAGGTCGAGGAGGAGCAGGCCGGAAAACTTGACCATCTGGAGGCGGAACATCAGGCTATGCGGGATAACCGGCCTGCCCCGATCCCGGGCCGGAGCGCTGACGGGGACAAATGATAAGAAGCGCCTATTCACACGAAGAGCTGCTGCTGGCTGGTACCGGCGAACTGTTCGGGGCGGATCGGGCGCGGCTTCCCATGCCGCCCATGCTGATGGTGGACCGCATCACCGGAATTACAGCCGATGGTGGCCCGCACGGGCTCGGCCAGGTGGTCGCCGAGCTCGACATCAATCCCGACCTCTGGTTCTTCAAGTGTCACTTCGAGTCCGATCCGGTCATGCCGGGCTGCCTCGGCCTGGATGCCATGTGGCAGTTGATCGGGTTCTTCCTGTGCTGGCGCGGCGGACTCGGGCGCGGGCGCGCATTGGGCGTCGGCGAGGTCAAGTTCACCGGACAGGTGCTGCCGACCGCCAGGCTGGTCACCTACACCATCGACATGAAGCGCGTGATCCTGCGCCGGCTGCGGATGGGCATCGCCGATGCCACGATGACCGTGGACGGCCGCCAGATCTACACCGCCACCGACCTGAAGGTCGGCCTGTTCACCTCGACCGACTCCTTCTAGAGGGCTGCCATGCGTCGCGTAGTCGTCACGGGCCTGGGCATTGTCTCCAGCATCGGCAACAACAAGGAGGAAGTCACCTCCTCACTGCATGACGGGCGTTCCGGCATCCGACACAGCGAGGAATACCGTGACATGGGCTTCCGCAGCCACGTCTACGGACCCATCGACCTGCAGCTCGATGCGCTGATCGACCGCAAGATCAAGCGCTTCATGAGCGACGGCGCCGCCTACAACTACCTCGCCCTGCGACAGGCAATCGAGGACTCGAGCCTCGCTGACGACCAGGTCTCCAACATCCGTACCGGCCTGATCGTCGGCTCGGGTGGCGCCTCGACGGAGAACGTCATCTGGTGCGCGGACACCGCCCGGCAAAAGGGTCCGCGCAAGGTGGGCCCCTACATGGTGACGCGGTGCATGAACTCCGCCATCGCCGCCAACCTCGCCACAGCCTGCAAGATCAAGGGCGTCAGCTATACGATCAGCTCCGCCTGCGCCACCAGTGCGCACTGCATTGGCAATGGCGCCGAGCTGATCCAGATGGGCAAGCAGGACATCGTGTTCGCGGGTGGCGCAGAGGAAGTGCACTGGGGCACCACCGTCATGTTCGACGGCATGGCGGCGCTGTCTTCCGCCTACAACGACCGGCCGCAAAAGGCCTCCCGGACCTACGATGTGGACCGCGACGGCTTCGTGATCTCGGGCGGTGCCGGCATCCTGGTGCTGGAGGAACTCGAGCACGCCCGGGCTCGCGGCGCGAAGATCTATTGCGAGCTTACCGGCTATGGGGCGACTTCCGACGGCGCGGACATGGTCCAGCCGTCCGGCGAGGGCGCCGTGCGCTGCATGAACATGGCGCTTCAGGACGTACGACGCCCCATCGACTACCTCAACACGCATGGCACCAGCACGCCGATCGGCGACGTCAAGGAACTGGAAGCCATCAAGGAGGTCTTCGGCGCGAAGAGCCCGCCGGTCAGCTCGACCAAGTCCCTGACCGGCCATGCGCTCGGCGCTGCGGGCGTCAACGAGGCCATCTATTCGCTGCTCATGATGGAGCACGGCTTCATCTGCGCCTCGGCCAACATCGAGAACCTCGACCCGGCCGCCACGGGCGTGGACATCGTGCGCGAGCGGCGCGACGGCCTGCGCCTCGACGCCATCATGTCCAACAGCTTCGGCTTCGGCGGCGCCAACGCCACCCTCGTCTTCGAACGCCTCGCCGACTGAAGCTCCCTGAGGCGGCGCTAGCCGCTTCTGGGGCAACCGTCAGGCCACAGGATTCGTTGGTGCATTGCCGGCCCGGCCCGTAGAATCGGCGCCGACGGTCTGACAGTTCCACGGAGAAATGCTGTTGGGCGATGCTGAAGTCGCGGCGCCGACGGCGGCTTTTGAGGTACGACTGAGCCGCGAAATGCGGCTCTTCGACATCGTCATGATCGGCGTCGGCGCGATGATCGGTGCCGGCATCTTCGTGCTGACGGGCATCGCCGCAGGCGTGGCCGGCCCGGGACTGTTGCTGGCCTTCCTGCTCAATGCCGTCGTCACCCTCTTCGCTGCGGCCGCCTACGCGGAGCTCGGCTCATCGTTTCACGACGCCGGTGGCAGCTACCTCTGGGTAAAGCTCGGCCTGCAGGATCCGCAAGGCTTCATGAGCGGCTGGATGGACTGGTTCGCCCACTCCGTCGCCTGCTCGCTCTACGCGCTGGGCTTCGGCGCCTACTTCAAGCTGGTCTTGCCGCTCATTGGGCTCGAGGGCTTCGACACGCCCCTGATGGCAGTCGAAAAGTGGCTTGCACTGGGCGTCATCTCGCTGTTCGCGTGGATCAACTACCGGGGAGCGTCGGAGACCGGCGGGGCCGGCAACATCATCACCATCGGCAAGATCCTGATCCTGGCGGTCTTTGTCGGCTTCGGCATCTGGATCACGTTGCAACGGCCGGATTGGCAGCCGGTCTTCACGGACGACTTCCTGCCAAACGGCTACGGCGGCGTATTCGTCGCCATGGGCCTGACCTTCATCGCGTTTGAAGGCTACGAGATCATTGCCCAATGCAGCGAGGAGGTGCACCAGCCGGAACGAAATGTCCCGCGCGCCATCTTCCTCTCCCTGCTGATCGTGGTGCCGATCTACCTGCTCGTCGCCTTTGCCGCGCTCGGCTCGGTGCAGATTGAAGGTGTTCCCAGCTGGCAGTTCCTCGGTGAGAACCAGGAAACCGCGCTGGTGGACGTGGCAAAGACATTTTTCCCGGGCGGCGGGTTGATGATCCTCATCGGCGGCCTGCTGTCGACCGTCAGCGCGCTCAACGCGACCATTTATTCATCGTCGCGCGTTTCCCTGGCAATGGGCCGTGACCGCAACCTGCCGGCCTTCTTCGGCAAGGTGCACGCAGTCCGCAAGACCCCGCACGGCGCGATCGCGGGGTCCGCCGTGCTGATCGCGTTCATGGCGGTCGCCTTGCCGATCGAGACGGTGGCCAGCGCGGCCAACATCATGTTCCTGCTGCTGTTCATCCAGGTCCAGGCGGTGCTGATCGTGCTGCGGCGGAAGATGCCGGAAATGCCGCGTGGCTTCCGGGTCCCATGGGTGCCATTCGTACCGGCGATCGGCATCCTGCTGCAGTTGTTCCTGGCCGGCTACCTCTTCTTCTACAGCCCGATGGCCTGGCTGAGCGCGGCTGCGTGGATAGTGCTCGGGTTGGTGGTTTACTACATGTACGCACGCAAGCGCGACCAGGCCTACGAGCACGTGGTCGAGATGCGCGAGGCGGCCCAGCGCAAGGATTACCGCATCCTGGCATGCCTGGGCAGCACAGACGACGCGATTCCGCTTCTTGGTACTGCCCAGTTCCTGGCGCACGACCGCGACGCTGAACTGATAGGCCTGTCAGTCATAGAAGTCCCGGATGGCGAGCTCCTGGCGACGGGCCTCGACTGGGTCGGACCCGTCAAGAAACGCCTCGATCGCGCGATCGAGCGCCTGGCACCCCAGGATGTCGAACTCAAGTCCCTGGTCAAGATTTCGCACCGGGTTTCCTTCGGTATCGCGGAGACGATCCTCGAGGAACACTGCAACGTCGTGATCATCGGTCGGGCGCGCCGTGCCGGCCTGTTCCAGCGCTTCGCGGCAACGATCGTTGATCGCGCCATACGCGAGTCACCCGCCCATACCCTGGTCGTTACCGCGGAGCGGTGGCCCAGGCGCTTTCGCCGGGTGCTGTTTGCCTATGACAGCGGACCCCATGCCAGGCTGGCTGCAGACATCGTCGCTTCGGTCGCGCAGGCAACCGGGGCAAGCGTACTGGCGGCGCACGTGCTGCCGCCGGAAGCGACCAAGGCGGAATGCGAAAAAGCGGAAGCGGAGCTGCGGGCGCAGATCGTCGGATCCTGTCCCCAGGCGGACATCAGCATCGTGCGCTCCGGCGATATCGTGACCGGACTGTTGCGCGCCGCTCGCGGCACCGACCTTATCGTGGCAGGGGGTACCGAGGCTGGCATGATCGAGCACTTGCTCGGCTATGCGGTTCCGCTGGAACTGGCGGAGCGCGCTTCCATGCCGGTCATCATCGTCTACGAGATGCCAGCCGAACCCAAGCGTTGGATGACCTGAAGCGGGTGTGAACATGGAAAACAAGCCATTCGAGTCACTGCGCGACCTGGCAACGAGCCTTGCAACCTACCTGCCGACACTGCTGGCAGGCTTGCTTGTGCTGGTCATCGGCTTGCTGGTCGCCTGGGTAACCACTCGCCTGTTCGTACGCGTACTGATCTTCATGCGGCTCGACAGGGTGATGGCGCGGCTGCGCTGGACTTCTGCGCTGGACTCCGGCGACGCAAGGCATTCCCTTTTCGAACTGCTCGGCACAGTGCTCGGCGTCTTCGTATTCCTGATCTTCCTGGCCAATGCGCTGGTGATCTGGCGCTTGACGGTTCTTTCGGAGCTCTTCACCAAGTTCCTGCTGCTGATCCCGGAACTGATCACAGTTGTCCTCATCCTGATCGTCGGCTGGAGCCTGGCCAGCCTCGTCTCGCGCGCTGTCCAGCGCGTGCTCTACCGCGAGCAGTTCGCGCAGGCACGCCTGGTTGCCACACTGGTGCGATGGGCGGTCCTCGTGACGACCTTCGCGAGTGCGCTGGTCGAACTGAAGATCGCGGTCACTATCGTGACCGGCGCCTTCCTGATCGCGTTTGGCTCGCTCGCCGTGTGCCTGGTTCTGGCGGTGGGCCTGGGCAGCAAGCGCGGCGTCGAACTCATGTGGGAGGACCACTTCAGTCGCTCCCGCGAGGCCGACGACGACGACGGCGCACATCCTCCGGCCCGCAAGGCGGAGTAGTTCCAGCCTGGCAATCCGGCGACGACCATCGAAACAGGTCGACTGCTGCGCCGTGTCATCGATGGCGTTGCGCCGACTGCAATAGCTTCCTGCCCGCCGTCACGCGCCGGGACGGGTCCGGGTTGACATCCTTTCCGTACTCCGCTACCTTGTCTTAACAAGGTACTGAGGTTAAGACCATCGTCACGGAGCCGAAACTCGCCCCGATCCGCAAGGGCCTGCTGGAATTCCTGGTGCTCAGGATCGTCGGCGCCCGCAGCGTCTACGTGCCGGAGATTCTCCACCGTCTTGCCGGGACGGAGTTCGCGACCCAGGAAGGGACGCTTTATCCCCTGCTCAGCAAGCTGCGCCGGGAAGACCTGGTCCGGTACGAGTGGCAGGAATCGGACGCGGGTCCGCCCCGAAAGTATTACCGGCTGACCGAGGCCGGCAAGGCGCAACTCGCCACGTTCGACGACTACTGGAATCGCATCAACCGCACCATTTCCGAGATTGGACACTGAGCCATGGAACGCATCTCCGTCACAGCCAGCCTCAATGGCGTCACGCTTCAGCTCGAAGAGCCGGCCTACAGGCGCCTGGAAGCCTATTTCGCGGAAGCTGCCCGAACGCTGGACGGCAACCCCGATCGACAGGAAATCCTCGCAGACCTGGAGCAGGCGGTCGCCGACCAGTGCACGCGGCGTATGCGGCCCGACCAGAAGATCGTCACGCTGGCGGAGCTGGAACCAGCGCTGGAACAAGTCGGATCGGTCCAGGTCCCGGGCGCCGCGGAAGCGTCGGATCGGGCGCCATCCGGACGCGACGCGACGCCTGGAGCAGGTCAGCGAGGGCGCCATCATCAGCGGCGTGTGCCAGGGGCTCGCCCGCTACCTGCAGGTCGATGTCACGCTGCTGCGTCTGATCGCGCTGTTGCTGTTGTTCGTATCCGGTGGCGCGATGATCGTCGTGTACCTGATCCTGATGCTGTTGCTGCCCTTCGCTTCGGCGGAACCGGGCAGCGGGCCGATTGGCAAGCTGCCGCTCAAGAGCCGCGAATTCGTCGGCTTCGTGCGCGGCAAGCTCGGCGCAGCGACGGGCTGACCGCAGGGGCCACCCGGAAAACGCCAACCGCCGTGCGGCCTCGGCTAGAATCGCGCCCCCGGGGCGAAGCCCTCCCAATCCTTGGTCCTCTCGGCAGCGCGGTACGCGAGGCCCGGCCGACCATGCGTCCTGCAAGAATCAAGATTCCATGCTCTCGACCACCAACCTTGCCATCCAGTTCGACGCCAAGCCGCTCTTCGAACACGTCACCGTCAAGTTCTCCGACGGTAACCGCTACGGCCTGATTGGCGCCAACGGCTCCGGCAAGTCGACGCTCATGAAGATCCTCGGCGGCGAGCTGGAACCCAGTGCCGGCGACGTCGCGCTGCAGGCGGGTATGCGGCTTGGCAAGCTCAACCAGAACCAGTTTGCCTACGAGGACGAGCGCGTACTGGACGTAGTGATGCAGGGCCACGTCGAGATGTGGCAAGCGATGCAGGAGCGCGACCGGATCTATGCCAATCCGGACGCCAGCGACGGTGACTACATGCGAGCCGCCGAGCTGGAGGGTCGGTTCGCGGAGTACGGTGGCTACACCGCCGAAGCACGCGCCGGCGCCATCCTGATCGACGCCGGCATCGACGAGTCGCGGCACCTCGGGCCGATGCGCGAGGTTGCACCGGGCCTGAAACTGCGGGTGCTGCTGGCGCAGGCGCTGTTCTCCCGGCCCGACGTACTGCTGCTCGACGAGCCGACCAACAACCTCGACATCCACTCGATAGGCTGGCTCGAGCGGGCGCTCAACGACTACGACGCCACGATGGTCATCATCAGCCACGACCGGCACTTCCTGAACCAGGTATGCACGCACGTCGCAGACCTCGACTACCAGCAGCTCAAGATCTACCCCGGCAACTACGACGACTTCATGCTGGCCTCGGTCCAGGCGCGCCAGCGCGTCGAGGCCTCGAACGCCAAGGCCAAGGCCCAGATCTCCGACCTGCAGGAATTCGTGCGGCGCTTCTCGGCGAATGCTTCCAAGGCGCGGCAGGCCACCTCGCGCCGCCGCCAGATCGAGAAGATCAAGATCGAGGAGATCCGGCCGTCGTCACGGCAGAACCCGTATATCCGCTTCGAGCAGGGCAGGAAGCTCTACCGTTCGGCCGTGACTGTGGACGGGCTGACCTTCCGCTATCCCGGCGCCGATGCCGACGTGTTCTCGAGACTCAGCTTCAACGTCGAGGCGGGCCAGCGTGTCGCCGTCATCGGCCCCAACGGCATCGGCAAGACGACGCTGATGCGCTGTCTGGCCGGCGAGCTCCACCCGACCGCCGGCCGAGTTACCTGGGTCGAAAACGCGCAACCCGGCTACATGCCACAGGACCCCCAGGCCGAGTTCAACGAGAAGACGGACCTGTTCAGCTGGATGTCGACCTGGACCGGCAAGGCCGACGACGACCAGATCGTGCGCGCTACCCTCGGCCGGCTGTTGTTCTCCGGCGACGAGGTCAAGAAGCCGGTGAAAGTGCTTTCCGGTGGCGAGAAGGGCCGCATGATCTACGGCAAGCTGATGCTGACGAAACCCAACGTGATGCTGCTGGACGAGCCCACCAACCATATGGATATGGAGACCATCGAGTCGCTGCAGATCGGGCTCGAGAAGTATCCAGGGACGCTCATCTTTGTGTCACACGACCGCGAGTTCGTCGCCGGTCTGGCCACCCGCATGATCGAGTTGCGACCGGGCGGCAGCGTGACCGACTTCACCGGCAGCTACGATGAGTACCTCGAGGCGCAGGGGCTGGAATCCTAGGCCGGCGCTAGGCCGCGACTCCAACCGGCGGCGCCTCGGCCGGCGCGCTGCTGCGGACGAGGTGGTCGAAGGCTGCCAGCGCGGCCGTCGAACCCGCGCCCATCGCGATGATGATCTGCTTGAACGGCACCGTAGTCGCATCGCCGGCGGCGAACACGCCAGGCAACGAGGTTTGTCCGCGCTCATCGATGATGATCTCGCCGCGCGGCGACAGTGCCAGCGTGCCCTTCAGCCACTCGGTATTTGGCAGCAGGCCGATCTGCACGAAGATGCCCTCCAGCTCGAGCCGGTGCGTATCGCCAGTACCGCGGTCCCGCCAGGCGAGGCCCACGACCTTCTGGCCGTCGCCCAGGACCTCGGTCGTCTGGGCGTTCACCAGCACGCTGACGTTCGGCAGGCTCCGGAGCTTGCGCTGCAGCACTTCGTCGGCACGCAGCCGTGCGTCGAATTCGATCAGCGTCACCTGGCTGACAATACCCGCGAGGTCGATCGCCGCCTCGACACCGGAATTGCCACCACCGATCACGGCGACCCGCTTGCCCTTGTACAGCGGGCCGTCACAGTGTGGGCAATAGGCCACGCCGTGGTTGCGGTACTCATCCTCGCCGGGGACGTTCATCGAGCGCCAGCGCGCGCCCGTCGAAATGACGATCGAGCGTGACGTCAGGCTGGCTCCGCTGGCCAGCTGCACCTCGATCATCCCGCCCGGCTCGGTCGCGGGAATCAGCTTCTCGGCACGCTGCAGGTTCATGACGTCGACGTCGTACCCGCTCACGTGTTGTTCCAGCGCGGCGACGAGCTTCGGCCCCTCGGTCTCCTTGACCGAGATGAAATTCTCTATACCCATCGTGTCGAGCACCTGGCCGCCAAAGCGCTCGGCGGCAATGCCGGTACGGATGCCTTTGCGCGCGGCGTAGATCGCCGCGGCCGAGCCGGCCGGGCCACCGCCGATGACCAGCAGGTCGAAGGCGTCTTTGCCCGCGATCTTCGCGGCCTCGCGCGCTGCCGCGCCGGAATCGAGCTTTGCAATGATCTGCGCAAGCTCCATGCGTCCCTGGTCGAACAGCTCGCCATTGAGATACACGCTCGGCACCGCCATGACCTGGCGCGCGTCGACCTCATCCTGGAATAGCGCGCCGTCGATGGCCACATGCCGAATGCGCGGGTTGACCACGCTCATCAGGTTCAGCGCCTGGACCACGTCGGGACAGTTCTGGCACGACAATGAAAAGTAGGTCTCGAAGTGGAAGTCGCCATCCAGCTGCTGAACCTGCTCGATCACCTCCGCTTCGACCTTGGGCGGATGGCCGCCCACCTGCAGCAGGGCCAGCACGAGCGACGTGAATTCATGGCCCAAGGGGATACCGGCAAAACGGACGCAGATATCGGTTCCCACGCGATTGATGGCGAACGAGGGCCGGCGCACATCATCGTCACGGCGCGCGACCGTGATCATGTCCGAAAGCTCGGCGATCTCGTCAAGCAGCCCGGACAGCTCGCGCGATTTCGCGCTGTCGTCGAGCGAGGCGGCCAGCTCGATCGGCATGACCAGTCGTTCGAGATAGGTCTTGAGCTGGATCTTGAGGTTGGCATCGAGCATGGCGAGCCTCCGGCGGGGTGTGAGACGAGACCCCGCATCGCCGCCTCGCGCGAGGCGACGATACGGAGCGATGAAAGAAACTAGATCTTGCCGACCAGTTCCAGCGAAGGAGCGAGGGTCTTCTCGCCTTCCTTCCACTTGGCCGGGCAGACTTCGCCCGGGTGTGCGGCCACGTACTGGGCGGCCTTGATCTTGCGCAGCAGCTCGCCGGCATCGCGACCGATGCCACCAGCAGTGATCTCCACGATCTGGATCCGGCCTTCCGGGTCCATGACGAAGGTGCCGCGATCGGCAAGACCGGCGTCCTCGATCAGCACCTCGAAATTCCGCGAGATGACGTGGTTCGGATCACCAATCAGCGGGTACTGGATCTTGCGGATGGTGTCCGACGTGTCGTGCCAGGCCTTGTGCGTGAAGTGGGTGTCTGTCGACACGCCATAGATCTCCACGCCAAGCTTCTGGAACTCGCCATAGTTGTCGGCCAGGTCGCCCAGCTCGGTCGGGCAGACGAAGGTAAAGTCGGCCGGGTAGAAGAAGAACACCGACCACTCGCCCTTGATGCTGGCCTCGGTGATGTCGATGAACTTGCCGTGATGAAATGCAGTGGCCTTGAACGGCTTGATCTCGGTATTGATCAGGGACATGGGGAAATCCTCGTCAGTGGTTGGGTCAGGAACCACAGAATAGGCCCCGGCAATCAATAGAGGAAATCGATTGTTCATATCACGACCATAGTCGGGGCCTATTTACCCTATCGTTAGCCCACGGCAGGCCCGGGAGTGGGCCGGGCGCCTTTCGACAGCGTTTCCCGGCGCCGCAACCCATGTCATCGGCAATCACATCCGTTCGTCGGGGAAGGCGCGTCTTCAGCAGAGGCCCGGCCCGCGTGTCGCTCTCGCCTCGGCTCTGACCGGACTTCACTGGCAAGTCTTGTGACGCGTTCCAAGACCCGCATCGTCACGGTGTCAGCAGCAGCCTTGCCCAGGGCGAAGACCGGACCTGAGCCCCGTGCCGGAAAGCACAACGCGCAACGAGGGGCTTGTGCAACCTTGCCGAATGTCTCAGTCGCTCACGAAATCGAGAATTTCTGCCCTGCGGGCCCTGATGAAATGATCATCCGAGCTGTGTGGCAGCTGCGCGAAACGACCGCGGCGGAGCAGTGGAGCCAGTGCCCGTGTGTCGCGGGCCAGCGGATCGTCTTGTGCAGCGATCATCAGTGCCGGAACGGTGACCAGCGGCAGCCGCTCCTTGACCTTCCAGGTGAAGGCAGCGTGGTAGCCCAGTTGATATGTTTCGCATGCCTTGAGCACCTCGACCACCCATGCGTGCAGCCGCTCCGCCGGGAGCAAGCCGCTGTCGCGCCTCCCGGCGCGTGTTCGATTGAACCAGGGCCAGAATGTCGACTGGTCGCGACAGAACTGGAAGGCCCGGATGAGGTACGCTCCCTCGAGGTCGGGCGTGAAGGGAGGCGCGTAGTTGGCAAGCAGGCTTTGTAGGAATTCGCCTTCGAACAGACCGACGCCGTCGAGCACGACGCAGTGAATACGCTCGGGCGCGACAATCGCCAATTCCGCGGCGATGCATGCCCCAGTGTGCGATCCGTAGAGATCGAAACTCTCGAGTCCCATCGCGTCGAGCGCCTGCAGCGTGGTCAGTGCGAAATCGGACACGGAGGGAGCCGCTAGCGGGTGCGCTGCGCTGTCGCCGAAGCCGGCGGTGTCCGGCGCGACGAGCGCGCGCACGCCGGCCAACTGCTCCATGAGTGGCACGAGCTGACGCGAACTACCGGGTGATGCATGCAGCATCACCAGCGACCGCTCGCTTCCGGCAACGCTTCGGTAGTGAACCTGCCCGAACGGCACGTCTACGAAACCGCGGCGAACGATGGCAGGTTTCGGAGATTCAGTCATCGATGGCATTCCGCATTTCCCCTGGCGATTGACAGGTGTCCCGACGGGAGTTTCGTTGATTACAGCTCCACTTCCACCCTGCCAAGTCCCCGGCCGGGTACGGATCCTATGACCATGCCGACCCCCGATGGGTCAGGAGAAGCAGGAATCAAGTTCGGCTAATCTGGGCTTTGTGGGTGCAAAACGTCTTGCTGTCAATAGTCGATGGAGATACCGCTGGAGCGCGGGCTGCTGGGCTACGACCCGTGCTATCACATGCAGGTCGCGATGCTGCGCTACCCGGACATGAGATTCTGGGTGCGGGCGGCCGCCGGCAAGCCGGTCGCTCTCCGGCGCTTCTTCCGCCGCTTGCTGGTCGGGCTGCGGATCGCCAGCTGGCTGGTGCCGTTGCTGGCGCTGGCAGGGCCGGCTGGCGTGGTCGCCAGGTCTGGCTGTCCTAGCGCGCCAGCGCGTCCATCATGCCGTTCTGGCCGTTCGCCATCGAGAACATGAACAGATTGTTCTGGCCTGACGGCAGGGTGTTGTGCCCCATCATGTGTCCGCCATGCGTGGGGCCGCCGTGTTCGAGCGGGTGCATGGCGGTCATCCAGTCCTGCATGGCGGTTGCGTCGACCAGCGTACCCATGCCCTGGTAATGGCCATCGAGCGACCCGCAGGAACTGACGGTCGCGTCGATGCCGTACAGGTTGTGGTTTGCGTCGGGTGTGCCGACCGTGCCCTGAATGACGCAGCCGCGCGTGTCGCTGCCCATCATCTGTCCGTTGGCGCTGATTGTCATGGTCATCGAATAGCCGTTCGAGGTGCTGCGCGTGTAGACGCCTGCCGCCGTCGCCAGTGATGCGTGCCGGTCCCACATCGGGCTGAGCGTCATGTCGAATGCGCCTGCATCGCCGCAGCCGGCGTACCTGCCGTTCGTCGCGCCGACCGTATGGTGGTCCACCATCATCGCGGTCGTGCCGTGGTTGGTTCCGTCCGGAAAGTGCGCGCCTTCATACATGTGGCCCGCGAACTCGGCATTGAAGTGATCGCCGTGTGATGGGACCTGGCCGCTCCAGACGCGCCCGTCGGTGGTCATCCAGACGCTGTGTCCGTCGTGTCCGGTCAGCGCGACCACATGGGAGGTCTGTCCGGTAGCGGTCGAGGTGATGGCGCCCTTCCACAGGCCGGGGGTCGTCGCCGTCGTCGCGGCGGGCGGATTCGTCGGACTCGTGCCGTCAGGTGCGGTGCCGCTGCCGCCTCCGCAACCGGCCAGTGCCAGGCCGACCGACAGGACCGCCAGGCTGCAGGACAACCGCAAGCGAGTGTTCATGATCGTTTACCGCGAAGTGGAAGAAGCGGGGGGCAGGCGACCGGTTCACCGGTCTCGGCGCAGATCTTACGCGCGCTGCCGGTGCCGGTCCTTACGCGATACCGCGTACACGGCGGCGCCCGACCCGTAGGTATCGCACGCAGGCCCGGTCAGGGCCGGGCCCTCAGTACGCCTTCCGCAACTCCTCGCGGATCAGCGCACGCAACGGCTGCTCGCCGAAACTCGGCAGCGAGCGCCCGTTCACGTAGTACTCCGGTGTCGCGGTGACCTTGACCGTCATCGCGTCCATCCGGTCGCGACGGATGCGCTCCTCGATCGCAGGCGAGCGCATGTCCGCCATCAGCTGTCCGGTGTCCAGGCCGACGCCGGCGACGGCCTGCATCGCCAGTTCCGGCCGGACGCTGTGGTTGATCGCCCAGCGCGACTGCGTGGCCAACAGTGTCTCGAGCGTCTGCCAGTACTTGTCCTGCCTGCGGCTGGCCTCGAGCATCCTGACCACGAACTCCGAGCCGTCATGGAAGGCGAGGTGGCGAACCGACAGGCGGATCCTGTCCGGGTTCTCGGCCATCATCTGTTTCACGATCGGGAAGAAGAGGGCACAGGTTTCGCAGGCGGGATCCAGGAACTCAACGACGTGGACCCGTGCTTGGGGGTGACCGAGCGTCGGGGCATCCTGGCTGGCCAGGGCCGCCGTCCACTCGGCATTCCCGGAAGTCGAGGAGGGTCCCTGGGAGTACAGCAGGATCGCCACGAGTGCGGCGAGGACCAGCGCCACGACGACGCCGATGGCCACGGCCGTACGGCGGGAGGACCTCGCCGTTCCAGGTGCGCCGGGCGCCTGCGGCGCTGCAATCGCCGGGTTCTTCCTGTTCTTCCTGCCCATCGGGTGCTCGCTCCATGTTACCTGCCAGGGCCCGTTCGACCCGGCAGAAACGGTCGGGTTTCATGACACGCCAGGGCCGGCATTGTGCCCGATCCGGGCGCTGCTTCCCCCCCCGGAACGCGCCGGCAGGGGCTTCCCCCATGCCGGCCGATGACGGTAGTCCGCAAGGCAGGACTGCGATAGATGACTTAGGAGATGGTCAAACTGCCCGCGGTTGCCACCGACAGGATCGAAGCCGTTTACAGAATGACCGTGCCGGAACAAAGCCGCGTACCTGTCCGGCACCTTCCGGAGCGCATCGTCCGCGGCGGACGGCTGGCGAAAGGGACGCAGCAATGCGTCAACGAGCAGGGCGCCCACGATGACAATGTGCAAAACCAACCAGATCACGCGCTACATGCCTCGAAACGTAATTGTGTCAACGTAACTCTCCCACAATGCGCCGAAAGCCTCCGCTACCCGGCCGCGTCTGGATCGTACGCCTAGAATGTTGCCCTCAGATACAAGGTCGGTCCGTGGTATTCAAAGTCAAGGGCCCCGTTCAGATTCGAGGTGCCCGAATCGAC
Source organism: uncultured Gammaproteobacteria bacterium (assembly GCA_963715485.1). Lineage (GTDB taxonomy): Bacteria > Pseudomonadota > Gammaproteobacteria > Steroidobacterales > Steroidobacteraceae > SG8-30. The sequence goes on along the minus strand of OY970244.1, from coordinate 897,418 downwards.
ATCGACCCTGAAATACCGGTAGCCGGCACCAATACCGAAGTTCCTCAGGGGTTGCCAGATAACGTCGGCATCTGCCTCGAGTATGCTGCCATCGATATCATTGACTTCAAGCGCGAATCCCATTCCTGCAGCATGTAATGACCAGTTGGGAGCGAATGCATAGGTGTAGGAAATACCAATATGCGGCAACGGCGCACTGACTTCCTCAGACTCTGTCTTTCCGCCAATCTGCGGGCAACCCGGCGGGGTCGCAGGGTCGGTCGTCGGATCGCAAATGGCACCGGCAAGCGAAAAGCCGGCCGACAGGTCCGCTAGGTGCAGACCGGCTTTCAGCTGCAGCTCCGACCTTTCGGTACGGTGCACGGAGAATCCGTAGGTCAGGCGATAAACGTCGGTCCCATAGCTCGTTGCGACGGTTCCGCTCTCCAGGATCGTATCGCCGATTTGCAGTGGCGGATCGTACAGGTCAGTCTTTTCGGCTTTGCGCGTGAGGCTGAAAAACTCCGCTTCGACGGAGTGATGCGCCGCAAAACGCCAGGCGATACCGCCCCAGGGGACGGCTTTGCTGCGCGCAACGCCCAGCACGCCCTCGACATCTACCGGTGGCGCCGGCGGCAACACTTCCCCGTTGATGCCGATGCTGGAGTTGACGGTTGCCCAGAATACCCCCAGGTGGATATGCCACTTGTCCGCAAACTTGTCGTACTCGCCCGCAACCGCCGAAGAACTGAAGGCCAGTCCCACGACGGAGCCGTAGATTGCCAACCGTACTCTAGTCGAAGTCATCACCATCGGAGGTCGCGTCCAATTGCTGCTTGCAGCCCGCCGAAACACGATGCACGGATGCGCTCGCATCTGCAAAGACGATATGCCCTGGTCCCGGAGTTCGCCCAGTCCCGGCACACCCATTGTATTCGAGGCACCAGTTTGCGACGCCGCGACCAGTCAGAACGCCTGCCCTACTGCCAGATACCAGGCATCACTTCCTGAGGATCGACCGTAGTCGAGTCGCATCACGATTCGCTGTTCCGGCTGAACCGTGAAGTGCACTCCCGCACCGTAGCTGGGGACGATATCGTGATCGCGGGAACCGATTAGCGATTCCGTAATCTGGCCGGCACCACCAAAGGCTGCAAGGCCCCAGCGTTTGCTCATCGTCCAGCGGAACTCCGCTTGCGCACGCAAGGATGACTTACCCATATGGTCCGTGCTGGCAAACCCCCGCAGTCCAATCATGCAGGCATCCCAGAGGGGAACATCGTCCGATCTCATGCAAGCAACGGCCTCCCATGCGAAGACCAGTGATGGCAGAACCTGGTGATAGGATCGGTATGCGAGCGAATAGGACTCATAGTCCAGGTCGCTGCCCAAACCTTCATTGTTCGCCATCGCGGTCGCCTTGAAATAGCGGCCAGTGTACGCATTGGCGGGAACGTCACGCGTGTCGTAGCTTAGGGAAGGCCCAAGCGCAACGCTTCGTATTCTGTTTCCCAGTACAAAGTCCGGTGTGAAGAACTCGAACGAGAAATCCTGTTCGATGTCCAGGTATTGCACGGCCAGCCCGGCATACCAAGCGGTGCCGAAACGACGCGACAAGCTCGTGTAAACGAGCGTGCCGCGCAGTAACCAGTCAATCTCCAGCGACCGTGACGTTTCACCCGCCACGAGCAGTGGTAACGTCACATCGGCGTGACCCAAGACCCCGACAAAACGCCAGCGGTCCTCATCCCAGTAGGTACTTTGGCCGAGTGCAACACCCCAACTGTCATTACCGGTGTACATCGCTCCAATCCCCGTCACCGACGGTGGCTGGGATGCTTTTTGTGCGTCCGTTTGCGGGTAGAAATAGGCAACCCCGCCAACAAGGCCGCTTCCCAGCGTTGGATTTGAAAACGGGATAGGGACAGCGACAAAATTTCCGTCGCGAATCGACAACGGCAGATCAGCCTCGCTAATGTCCGGCGTAATGCCCGGGCGAAGCGTAGTTGGGTCATCCAGCTCGTCTGCATTCCCGGTTACCGACAGGAGGAATACCGCGAGCATACCGATTCGGATTTCAGCGACTCGATACATTAACGTCCCGGTGAAGTCAGGTTGTTGGTTGAAGTTTTCACCCTATAACCTCTCTCATTACCCGCAACCAGGTGCCGCCACAAAGCCTGGCGAGGGTCGACAAACCTCAGAACGCGAACTTTGCCATCAACTGAAGGCGTGTGGCATCGCCGGTTGCGCCGTTCTGCACCTTTGTCTTGCCGTACATGATCTCGACGCCGGTCGAGAAATACTCGTTGTTTTTGGGTTTCCAGGTAAGATTCAAATGAGCCACACCACCGCGCTCCAACTCGAGCGGACCACGCGTGTCTGGCGTATCCAAAACGCCGTAAGCGTACGACCCTTGTGTGGTCAACGTACTTGTCAAATCATAGCCAAATCCAAGAACCACCGCGAAAGCCGGAAAAGTCTCGAGATTGCCGTTGGCGTCAAGTACCGCATTTGCTGTCGTACCAGCGAAGGCCATGATGTTCTCACCAGCACCCTCGCTGTAGGAAACGTGGTACGTCGCGAATGCTCTCTCGCTGAGGTTCTGGCGGCCACCGACCAGGAACGCGAGCTGAACCGTGCTATCCGAGGGTCCAATCGAGCCGCCATCCCAGTGGAGCTGACCGATGCTCGTACCGATCGAAACAAGACCACCGTCGTATTTGTAGTTGGCCCGAACCGCCAATAGGGGCCACTGCGATGTTGCTCTGCCGGGAAGGTTGTTCGCGTTTTGTATTCCAAGAAACTGCATTTCCTCCGCAGCAACCGATAGATTCCAGCGTTCGTTGAGTGACATCTGGTATCGCACCTGGTTTGCACGGCCGCCAAACAGGGCGTCCCCTGCGGCGAAGTCAAACATGACCGGTATCGCCTCCATGAAGGAGAGTGTTGTCCAGGTCTGGCCAATGACAAAGTCGCCTGCTGTGATATACGCATGGCGCAGCCGAAACTGGTTTCCCTCTGAAAAGAAATCCCCCTCGATGAAACCACGGAGGGGTACCGCCCCAGGAATGATGCGGCGGATGTCGAGATTGAATCGCGTCTCCTTGGCGAAGAAATGCGACATAGGCATCGCCGCCATACTCCGGCGTCCCCTCTACCGGAATAGTGCGCATGAGGAATTGTGTAGAATCGAGCGTGCCGTCAAAGTCTGCGACAAAATCGGCCTTGAGATAGCCGCCGATTTTCATCCGCGTGTTGGTGCCGAACATGGGCCAGGAAGCCGGGAACTCGTCCGACTCCAGTTCGTCACGCGTCAGAAGCTGATGCGCATCGCGCACTTCACCGGAAATGCCCTCCAAATGACCCGGCGGCGTTCTCTCAGCGTCTGGGGACGGCGAGCCGCTCATCTGCGGGCTCTCTGCTGCCGCGCCGCCCATTGCTTCGGCCTCGAGCTGCTGAATTCGTTCTTCCAGCTGCTCGATCCGCTGCCCCTGCTCGACCAAGCGCTCGTCCGTATCCGGAGCGGGACTTTGCGAATCCTGCGCCTGGGCAATCGAAGCCGCCGCCAGCACAAACGCGGCAGCTGCCCAGGGTCCGGCCCGACGAAAATTATTCATTAATCTTGGTCTCCATTGACTCGTCCACTTTGCTCACTGCTCATTGATTTGGGTCAAACACTCTGGGCTCAATCTCAATCTGGTCCAGACGGCCTTTTTCCTGCACCGGGAAACGTAAGTGCTGTTGTCAGTAACCGTGTCCGGGTTGAAGACAACGATGTCGGCATCGGCACCCACCTGCACCCGTCCCTTGGTCCTGAACAAACATTTCCAATCAGCTGTATCCTGTCGCTCTCCTTCTTTCCAGGCATTGGCCCCTGCTATTTATTACCCCATGGCAAGGAGACTACCCGGGTTACGGTGAAACGCACCTGCCAATCGGGACCGAAAGCATCCGCCTGCTTGACGTATTGCCAGTATTGGAGACCGAACTTCCAGGGCTTGCCACCAAGGATTGTGGTCTTGGACACACCGAAACCAACCGGCAGCGTCCAGGCCTCCTGTCCACTGGCCGCCTCGTGGTTGTAGGAGAAGGTCGGAGACGCGCTAATCTGCCAGCCATCGCTGAGGTTAAACGTGTAGAAATACTGTCCAGCGGTGATACTTGTTGAAAAATCGTCCTCGCCAGCAACGTCCCACTGATGCGAGACGAGCAAACCGAGCACACCCCATTTGGAAACCTTTCCAATAGCGACCTCGGGGCCCAGCAACCATTGGTCCAGACCCAGTGCGTCGTCTGTTGCCGTGGGCAAAGTACCCACAACACCAGCGACCACCACATAGCCACCTGGAAGACTTTTGCCCACCGCGGCATCAAAGCCAATATCCCCAAGTTCGACACCTTTATTATCGTATCCGCCTGCTGTCGGAACGTCTTGAGCAATCACAACCGGCACAGCGGGCCGCAGGTAAAAGTTGGTAGTGTCGTTGATCGGATAGGGAAAGACGGGTTGAAAGGTCAAGCGAGTTGCGCTCTGATCAGATGCCCCCGGCAGGTCGCCTTTATACGTAAAGTAGTCGAGATTGAAGTTCAATGTCCCAAGCACAGAGTTCGGATCTGCCAACTGCCTGGCAATGTCGTCGGCTGACGCCGCCTGATCTCGCCTCATCAAGGGTGTGGGGCTTAGCTCGATACTCTCTTCTGCCTGGTCTTCTTGAGCAAGAGCGGTAACGCTCAAAGTAGAGAAGACACAGATTGTGATCAGATGGTTAAAACTGGATTTCGCGTGCATATTCTTTCTCCCAAGCCTTTGAAGAGTTCGTCAAGAAGGATCAGCTTCCCATCTCGGGGCTGAGCCCGTCAGAGAGCGTGCGACGATAACAACGCAGCGCTGGCAGCAGTCCAGCCAGCAGACCGGCCGCGAGCATCCCTGCGAATAGTGGCGCGATGGTGCTCCCGGTGAATGCAGCGGACAGACTCAATCCATAATGCTGGACTAGCGTGCTCTCGAGTGCCGACAAGCTTAACGCCGCGAGGAAGATCCCGATCACCAAGCCGCCAAGCGTAAGCAGAAAGGCTTCACCGATGATCAGCAGAAATGTGTGCCGAGGCCTCGCACCGACAGCGCGCAACACGGCCATTTCGCGACGGCGCTCTTCCAGGCCACTCCAGAGTACGGTCAGCATTCCCGCCAGCACTACAGTGATCACACACCATGACATACCACGCAGGACATTCTCGGCCACGCCGACAATCTCCCAGAGCTCCAGCAACGCCGGGCCCGGCATGACAGCACTGAGCGGCTCCGCTGGCCAGTTGCCGAGTCGCGCCTGCATGAACAGCGCAGCAGCACGCTGATCCAGGGCCACCAGCATCGCCGAGATCCGCTCCGGAGCTATAGCGATCAGGCGGGCTTCTTCGGCACTGAGCCTGTCAAATGCATCAGGTGGGCGCCCACCCAGCCAGTCGGCGTGCATCGCTGCGATACCAGCCAAACTGATGTGAACCGTACGATCAACCGCCGTACCAGTGCGTTGCAGGATGCCGACAATGCGGAACGGTTTGTCCTGATGGCTGTGCTCCGCATCCATCGCGGCTTCCAGACCATGCTCAAGGGCGATCTGCTGGTTCAGCTGGTAGCCGAGTCGTTGAGCAACCTCGGCACCGATCACAGCGTCGAAAAGATCAGAAAAGGGATGTCCCGCAGCAAAGGCCAGCGGCTGCGAACGTCCATAACGGAAATGTTTGAAATAGTCCGCCTCGGTGCCCATCACCGGGTAGCCATGGTGCGAATCCCCGAAACTGACTGGCAGCGCCCAGGCCACTCCGGGCAGTGCTGCAATCTGGCGGTAGGACTCGAAGCTCATGCCGCGCCCGGGCGTGCCGGTACGAAAGACCACGCCCATCAGCAACTCAACCGAGCCACCGCGCGGCCCCACGATAAGGTCGACCCCGGAGACGCTGCGCGTGAAGGCCTCGCGGGCTTGCGTGCGGACCTGTTCGACGACGATCAGCACGGCCGAGCCCAGCCCGATACAGGCAATCGTCATCAGCGCTGCGAAGCGCCGCGAACCAAGACTGCTCCAGGCCAGTGTCAGCAGGGACCGCATCAGCATGGGCCTGCATCCAGCGTCAGGTGTCGTTCGAAATGCGGGCGCAGGTTGGCATCGTGGCTGACGAGAACGATTGCGGTATTGGCGCTGCGCGCTTCCGAGAAAAGCAGTTCCAGAAAGGCGTCGCGATTGTCGGCATCAAGGGCCGAGGTCGGTTCATCGGCGAGCACCAATGCCGGCCTTCCGATCAGCGCCCGTGCGGCGGCAACCCGCTGTTGCTGGCCGACGCTCAGGCGCCCCGCGCGACGATATTGGACGTCCCTGGCACCGAGCCCCAGGGCAGCGAGCAGTCGCCGCGCTTCATCAACCAACCCGCCACCGCTTTCCGCTGCCTGACGCCGAAGTGGCGAGAAACGACACGGCAGCAGGACGTTGTCGAGGGCACTCAGATAGGGGAGCAGGTTGAATTGCTGAAAGACAAAGCCAACATGGTCAGCCCTGAGCAGATCGCGTTGAGCGGCGCTCAGCTCACCCATACTCTGGCCAAGCATCCGGACGTCTCCCCGCTGCGGCAGCAGAACCCCGCCCAACAACTGCAGCAAGGTGCTCTTCCCTGAACCGCTCGGCCCTTCCAGCATCCAGTGTTCATCTGATCTGACACGCAAGTCTGTGATTGCGATCCGGAACGAAGACCCCGGCCAGGAAAAACTCATGTCCTTTACGACAAGCACGCAGTTCGATTTCGACACAGACACCGGAGATGCTTCGACCATCGCGGCAGGTGCTCCGAGTGCGGCCTCAAGACCGTGCTCGGTTGCGGTCTGGGCGCGCTCGTAAGACAAACTATTTTTTGTAAGCTTCGATGGAGCCGGCTTCCAGCGTGTAGCTGCTTGGAATGTCTGCGGTGCCATCAATCAAGTAAAGTTTGGTTGTGCCAATCTGTGTGATCATTTTTCCCTGCACCCATACCGGCGTGAATCGGCCATCGACCTCAATCCCTTGCGCAAACTTCACCAGTACGATCTGATTGGCTGGTGGTACCGGCTCATGAATGCAGGCACCGACGTATGGAACGAGCAGGAATTCCGTTATCTTCAGCCCGTCCATCTCGAGTGGCAGGACATAGCCGGCGAGCCGTACCTGCTGTTCGTTCAGGGTTTCGTTGACCGCTTCCATCGCGTGCTTTCGCTTGGCGGCAATCTCTCCGCGCAAAGCGAGCAAACCATCAATATCGACATGGTCCTTCTCAAGCCGCTTTAAAGCGTTAGTGAGCCTTTCAGTTTGCTCTGGTGCAATGTCCACGCCTCCCGACTGTAGTTGCCTTGTTCTGGCGACCACCACCAAGTCGAGTTTCTGCTCAGGGGTCAGCTCGAGGAAGGGATCGTTATATATCTCAACTTGCGGGACAAGATTCGCCCACGTGATTTGCTGCACCTTTTCAGTGGTGGCAGCCAAGGCAATGCCGGCGAGGCCGACGAGAAAAAGCAGCGAAGCCAGGGCGTTCAGCACCAGCCATCTGCCCAAAATGCTGCTTTTGGAAATTCTGAATGTCACTACGTAAGCTTGTTTTGTGACAGTCGCTGCAGTCAGCTTGAGACGGCGCGTCATTTACAGATTTTCTCTGTACAGGCCACCTTTCTGCATGTACGCGGCCGGTGTGTCAGCGTTCGGCGCCGGTGGTGACGGTTTTCTCGGACGCACCAACAACGCCAATCCCGCCCAGATCTTCCCGTCGCTCGACGGTGCTGGCGTCAAGGGTCCAGCCGCTGAGCATGCGCGCCTCTCCATCGAGGATGAATATGGTGGCATCGCTTGGTTCGACACGGAGCAGGCCCGTCACCCGAACCGGTACATAGAGAGACTGGCCCTGCGGGTCTTCCGTCAATCTCACCCGCACGAGCTGGTTCGGCGGAGGCGACGGAAGATGGCTGCACATCCCCACCTGGGGGACCAGGTAGCCGAAGTACGTGCCATCGGCGGCCTTTGGCGCGGGAATCAGATAGCCCGATAGCGTAACCTCGACCTTGTCCAGAGAGGGGTTCGTGGCCATGCGCGCGGTCTGCCGCTTTTTGGCGACGTCCCAGCGCTGGGCCAAGAGCGCATCGACGTCCTGACCGTTGATCTCCAGCATGTCCGTGGCCGCGCTGCGCCGGGCTGTCAGCCGGGCGCGCTCGTCTTCAGCGAGATCCTTCTGCGCGAGCTTCTCATCAAGTTCCACCACGAGCTTCAACTCATTCAGCAAGCGGAACCCCATGTCTCTGTAGGGATCGTCGAAGACGACGGCCAAAGGGTCCACCAGGTCTGAAAACTCGATCACCTCGGGCTTTGCAGACGCCTGGGTGGCGGCCAACATGGCCGCCACCACAAAAACGAATGCCCAAAACCTCATGTCACGCCTAAGTTTCTGAGTGTGTCATGATCACTTTTCGACGCTCTGAGGGAATGCATACGAAAAGTCAGATGGCAAAGGCATACCGGTCGAGAATTCAGCCTCCCACGCCTCTTTCGAGATCGGCTCGAAGCGCGGCTTGGCTTCGGGCTCAAATCGGATCGGCTGACCAGCGAAGACAGGAAGCACCACGTCGTCACGCACAGTGACCTGACCGTTGACGATCACGGCTTTCATGCCCGTCGAAGGGATACTGCCCTTTTCATAGGTTGAATTGTCCGTGAAGGTTTCGGGGTCAAAGACCACGATATCGGCGACCATGCCTTTCTGGATGCGGCCGCGTTCTTGCATGGCCTTCAGGCCGGTATCGCCCAGATGCTTGGCAGCGTTGTAGCTGAGGATCGACATCAGCTGCATCATCGGGATGTTGTTTTCCCGACCGAGGCGAATCGTAGCGCCTCGGGCACCAGCCGTGCGGGGGTGGGTGCCGCCCAGTTTCTCCATCGGGTAATCCCAGGGGGCGTCATACGGCGTGCCAGCAGTTGCATCGCTGGCCATGGTCACGCCCTTCAGCGTCAGCCACTTCGCCTGGTTTTCTACGGGTTGCTTGAAGATGACGATTAGCCTGGACGGTTCGGATGCGACGGTTTCCTTGTAGGTTTCCAGGGTGTAGTACTCACCGGTGACCGGATCCAGCATGGTATCTTCATAGCGTCTGCCAAAACCGTCGATCCAGCTCTCAGGCTCCAGGAACTCGGCATTGATCGTGGTGGAACCTGCTGCGTAGGGATAGATTTCACCCCAGATGTTGTGGCCCTGTTCCTGAAGCTTGGTAATCATCTCGTGTGCAAGCTGCCAGCCGTCGTTGTTGTAGTGCAGCACGATCGCCGGGGCGCCAAGCGCCACGGCGTTGGCGACGAGTTCCTGCGCACCATTGTTCTCCGTCGTGTCGGTGCCGAGCGTATAGCGGGTATGGGCGCCGGTCGGGCGGTCATAGCGCGCCGCGACTTTCTGAATTTCGTACATCTCGCGTGATGAGACGCCCTCTCTCATGTAGCCCACGGTACTGCCGACGCCGGGGGCGCCAGCCTGCAGGCCCTTGTCAATCTCCTGGAGAATCGCGTTGCCCTGTTCCAGGGTCGGGCGCGTCACGCTCCAGCCTGTCTTCTTCCGGGTTTCCAAAGCGGAAATGGGGCCGTCTTTCAAGTAATCGCCGTCTGACCCGTCGATGACCATCGCGCGGGCTAACTCGTGGCTAACCGCACAGCCGTAGTTGGCCCCGGTCACACCGGCACGCGCTTCGTACCAGTCGGCCATATAGGATCCCGCACAGCCCAATTCGAAATCCATGCTGCTGGTCAACCCATCGCGCAACCCGAGGGAATAGCCGACCGGCATCTGAAAGTGGAAATGCGTGTCGATGAAGCCCGGCGCCACGATATGGCCGGTGGCATCTATCGTCTTGGCACCCTTCAGCGGTTTCTTGCTGATTTCGGTAATGCGGCCATCTTTGATACCGACGTTGGCGACACCGTCAAACAGGGTTTCAGGGTCCATGACCCGGCCGTTGTTGATCACGAGATCATAGTCCTGCGCAACGACCGGCGGCGCGACCGTGACACCCAGTATCATCAGACCGGTCAGCAGACTTCTTGTTGACATCAGCATTTCGGAGATCCTCCACTAAACAATGATCGATCCTCGGAATTTCGTCGGGGTTCGGTGGCAGTCCGTCATCGCGACTGACGGCGTCCGCTTGCGGGACAGCGAAATGCAGATGCCTGCAGGAATCTCGCCACGGTCCGGCGCAGACTGTCATCGTCATCCAGCACTGTGCTCAAAGGGGCGACCGCTGCTTTGCTCACCATTAGCGGACAGGACGGTAGGACATTCTCGGGCGGCGAACCAGAGTCCCTTTCGGGACGGTCGAGTGGTCGGGGATCCGGTGCCGGCATGCACCGCAGGAACAAACTTGCTGCTACGGCTGCCAGTCGATTACCTTGGACAGACTCGGGGGTGCGAAATCGGATTAGCTTACCTGACCGAGCCCCGATTTGGTCAAGAGTACGCTGTATTGATCGACACACAATTCATCCATACATCACCCTACATCACCCGGAGAAAAAGATGAACACTAATACAGCCGGGATGGAAGGCGGATTGATCGAGGGATTACGGCAAAATGCCGGATGGGTTACCGGCATCGGCATCCTTTTGCTGGTCATGGGCATCCTCGCGATTGGCTCGCCGCTCGTAACCGGCATGGCGATCAGCTGGGTGGCCATTGTCCGGCGCATGGGCTGTCGGCGTGCTGTTCGGTGTGCAGCTTGTCAGCACCGGCGTAGCCCTGCTGGCGCTTGGCGGCGCCGCGCGCGGAATCGCCAAGGCCGTGGAAGACTGAATCCGGGAGGGACATCCGTGAGCCGTTTGCCAGGCGTTGATTCACTTTCGCAGGATCCACGCGTACTCGTGCCAGGCACGCCGACATAGTCAGTGACCTATTCAATGCTCGGCAGCCGGAAAAAAAGGAATCGGATCATCAGCATAATCGTTGCGGTCTTCTATATCACTGGCATGGTTCTCGCTGTGCAGGCGGTGATGACCGCGCGTACGGCACAAGGCGCAATCGCCTGGTCCGTATCACTGGTTACGTTTCCCTTCGTATCGGTGCCGGCTTACCTCGTTTTCGGGCGGAGCAAGTTCGAGGGATTTGCAGAAGCCTACGAAGAACAATCCGATGAAATCGACCGGATCAACCGGGAGTTTCGTGAGAATCTAAAACCCTGGAATGTCGTACACGACGACCGTCCCTCTGTGTACCAGGCAGTGCGCAAGTTCTCGGCGCTGGAGCTCACGGCCGGCAACAGTGCCGAGTTGCTGATCAATGGTGACGCAACATTCGACAGCATCCTCGAAGGCATCAGCAAGGCCCAGGATTACATCCTGTTTCAGTTTTACATGATCCACGACGACGAGCTCGGTCGCCGCGTGCAACAGGCGCTGATTGAGCGCGCGAAAGCCGGAGTCCGTGTTTACGTGCTGTATGACGAGATCGGTAGTAGCGGCCTGCCGCGGAGTTACGTCGAGGAACTCGAGCAGTCCGGCGTCCAGGTGAGTTCTTTCAAACCGACCCAGGGCTCGCGCAACCGTTTCCAGCTCAATTTCCGCAATCATCGCAAGATGGTGGTCGTCGATGGGTTTACCGGGTGGGTTGGTGGCCTTAATGTCGGCGACGAGTACCTGGGCCTCGATCCCGATTTCAGCCCCTGGCGTGACACACACGTCAAGCTCGAAGGGCCGGTCGTCACGCAGATGCAGGGAGTCATACTGACCGACTGGTACTGGGCGACGCGCGAACTGCCGAGTTTGAACTGGGAACCGAAAGGCGCGGATAGCGGCGATGTCAACGCAATGATCGTGCCGTTCGCACCTACACAGCATCTTGAAACGGCGAAGCTGTTTTTCGTTTCTGCGCTGCAGTCCGCAAGCAAGAGGATCTGGTTGTCCGCACCATATTTTGTCCCCGACCCTGCGGTCATGACCGCACTGGAGCTTGCTGCGCTGAGGGGCGTGGACGTGCGGATCATAACGACCGGCAAGCCCGACAGCTGGCCCGTATTTCTCGCGGCCTTTCATTACATGAACGAACTCCGCGACCTCGGTATCCGCTTTTATGCCTACGAGCCTGGGTTCCTGCACGAGAAGGTCTCGTTGATTGACGACACGGTTTCGACGGTCGGAACCCCCAACTTCGACAATCGTTCATTCCGTCTCAATTTCGAAGTGACGGCGCTCATCGTCGACGAGTCCTTCGCGACGGAAATGGAGAAAATGTTCGAGGCGGATTTCGCCCATTCCGTCGAACTCGATCCGACGGAGCTCCAGCACCGGTCATTCTGGTGGCGCCTGAGCGTGGCGCTGTCCCGTCTGGCGGCTCCTGTTCTATGATCACGAGCGATGCAGGAGCCGGGTGACCTGAGTCCCGTTTTTGAGGTCAATTTGGAACTGGACTAGAGTGGCGTTTCGGGTCCTCGATGAGGAGAGGACGATGAAGCGCTCACGGTATTCAGACGAACAGATCGCCTACGCGCTGCGAGAAGCCAGGAACTCCGGCGACGAACTGGGACCTGTTTGCACGGAGCTGTCTGATCGTAGCCCCAGAGGTGTATAGATTGTGGCGGACACCCATCTAGACGGCTGGACCACCGCTACTTTTCCAAGCTGTTACTGAATCAGTGTCCCACCAGTGTCCCAAGAACGACGAAGGGCCCTCTCGGGCCCTTCTAACCAACTGATTCATCTGGAGCGGGTGATGGGAATCGAATCCACGTGAGTCGCTCCGCCTGTCTCTACGGATCAATCACTTACAGATCGCGCGACCGCCGCATGTGATTGACGCATGACCGAACTTCGGCCGCCGAAAATCATACTGCCGCAGGCGAAATCTCACGTGCAATTCGCTTGCCATTGGCGATCTCCGCGACCCGCAGGTCGTACGCTGCCTGAAGATTCAGCCAGGACCGCGCGTCGCCGCCGAAGTAACGAGCCAGCCGCATCGCCGTGTCCGCTGAGACTCCCCGCCGCCCGCGCACGACGTCGTTGATCCGCGGCGCAGGCACGTTCAGCGCCTTCGCCAGGGCATTGGCACTCAGGCCCAGCGGGACCATGAACTCCTCACGGATCACCTCGCCGGGATGAACAGGTCGCATGCCATTCTTGGACATCATGTTCACCTCAGTGGTAGTCGACGATCTCCACGTCCGTCGGACCATCATCGGCCCAACGGAAGCAGATCCTGAACTGGTCATTGATCCGGATGCTGTGCTGACCTCTCCGATCACCTCGCAGCGCTTCCAACCGATTGCCAGGCGGTGATCGCAGGAACTCCAGGGTCTGCGCGGCATCAAGCATTGCAAGTTTGCGCGCCGCGACGGTCGCTATAGAAGAGAACCGCTTCGACCTCCCGGTCTCGAAGAAGCGCCGCGTTTCCACGCAACGGAAGGTCTTGATCACGGGGTCATTTTATAACGGTTAACGTTAAACATCAAACCAGCCGAGCCACCGCCAGCCCGACCGCACAAGCCGCGAGCGGGCAATGCCCGGCCTGAAACGACGAAGGGCCCCGAAGGGCCCTTCTAAGTCTTTGAATCCAGGTGGAGCGGGTGATGGGAATCGAACCCACGTTAGCAGCTTGGGAAGCTGCAGTTCTACCATTGAACTACACCCGCGAGCCGAAGCAGGCCTTGCGCAGGTTGCCGAGGTTGGGCAAGTCGACGGTCAGGGCTTGACCGGTAGAGTACCGATCTGGCAGCTGCCCCAGAATCGCGTGGTTGGCCCAGCCATCTAGCCGTGGCCAGAACTCCATCGATGCGATCAAAGAGAACCCAGGCGATATGGGTTACACACCATGCCTGATGGCCCCCGTGATCCGTTAACGAGGTGGGCATCCTCCTGGAGATCGAGTCACGTTCAGTATCCGAGTCCATTGCACAGATGTCGTGCAAGAGCTCATTCGTTGCGGGAACACAGTTGGGCGCATGGTGACCTAGCGGGCAATGATGACGCCATCAACTAAAGCCAGGTAACCGCCGATGGCGCCCACCAGGTTCATCGTGCAGTGCACCGCGATGCCCAGGTAGACATTCTTCGTCTTCCAGACGATATAGCTCAGGATCATTCCGACCATGACCAGTGCGATGAGGTTGTGTGGCTGCCAGAAGTGGTAAAGGCCGAAGAAAGCACCGTTGACCACCGGCGCCCACCCCTTCAGGTACTCCATTCGCGGCAACAGGTAGCCGCGAAAGAACAGCTCTTCCATGGTGGGACCAATGACGCCGTCGACAATGGCTCCAATCAGGAACATGTTTGCTACCAGAGAGATGTCCGTCGCGCCGTAGCCTGGATTGAAGTACCACTCCGGCAGCCAGGCGAACAGTTCTCCACGCACGAAGATGCCGACCGGGTAGAGCGGGATATACGTGACATTGACGGCGATCAGGCCGATGACATACCAGAACAGGAATCGTTTCCAGCCAATGCTTTCGCGATACAGGATAACGGTGTCGAGCGACCAGGATCGGCTCAGCTTCCTCGCAATCATGAGGAGGTGGGCAATGAGGATGGGGGCCAGAACGAATAGTTCGACGAACAGCAGCGCGCCACCGCCTGGATACCCCCGGTCTATAAAGCGCGGGGCAATGACCACGTAAACGGCGGTCACCAGGATCCCCAGGTAAAGATGCTCAACCGTTTGATTGCGGAAGGTTCTTGAGTGATTCATCTGCGTCTTCCCATGACTTGTACAGATGAACTTTCCGGCCAAACGGGCGTCGGAATCGACCGAATTCGCGAAGTCGAACCTTTTTTTCCCTTCGCTCAGCTGCCGAGGCGGGCCTTCCTGCGGTATTCAGACGGTGTCAGGCCGGTCTTCTGTTTGAACTGGGTATTGAAGGACGACTTGGAGCTGAACCCGACCTGGTACATGACGTCGGTGATGGTTGCCGTCGAGGCCGGCTCCGTGGTGAAAATCCGCTCGGCCGCCTGCACGCGATAACCATTCACCAGGTCGTAGAAATTCCTGGCCAGATGGTGGTTGACCACGTGTGAGACGTCCCGGACCGGTTCAGCCAGCTGCTCCGCCAGGTCTCCGATGGTCAGGTCCGGGTTGGTGAATCCACGCTGATTCACAAAGTAGTCGCGGATCTTCATCGACAGTTGCTCGACATCATCGGCTGGCAGGCTGTATTCGGAGGTCTTCGGCGTTGCTGCAAGCGGCAGGGGTCGATCGAGCGCCTGGATAAGGGCGTAGAAGGTGACGATGCCGGTCGACACGACGATCACGAGAACAGTGACCAGGTAGAGCTCGGGATGCCCGGCCTGCAACATCAGCGTCGCGGCAAGCGATATTGCAAGCAAGCCGATCAGGTAACGAAATATCGAGTTGGCCCAACTCACCGCCCGTGTCGAATAGTGCTGCTTCAGTTTCTCTTCGTGCTGGAGGAGGATTCGGCGGGCGTACAGGGTATAGGCAAGGAAATGGGCGATCACTGCCAGTTGTATGCCGGAAACAAACACGGGCGGGTTCATCAACGACGCGTTGGCGATGATGGCCTGCTGATCTTCGGTGGGTAAGGACTGATAGAGGCCCACCGTGACCACCTCGGCAACGAGGAATGGCACGAGATGAATCCACTTTCGCATCGACCATCGAAACGGCGGGTCCGTGACACTCAACGCAAAGAACAGCACCGACGGGCCATACAGCAATACAAATGCTTCTTCCCAGCCCGCGAGTTGCGGATGGTCGAAATAGAACCCGCTGAGGGCCAGCTGGCCATCGGCAAAATTCAGGGCGAGCAGCAGCAGGAAAACCCCGATCCAACGAAATGATCCGTCCTTCGGATTTACCTTGGCTATCAGGTAAGTTGCCAGCACCAGTAGCAGACTGATGCTGGCAATGGTCACGATCTCGATGTAGCGCACGGATCAGCCAGTTGCTGGAGTGATGGGCGTCAGAAACGGCGAGCAGTCTACCATTCGCTCACCGCGCGAGCTCTTGTCGGCACAAAGCCACAAATCCCCAACCGAATCGTGAGAGAACACCGGTCAGACAACGGCATGGGGTCCTGGAACTTCCGCTTGCGGACCCGTCTAGAGAGCAACCAGAGAAGCGGTAGCGGCTCGGGACCCGGCTGAAGTGACTCGAGATGGACCGGAACCATCGGGTGCGCCTGGCGTCCGCAGGGGGAATTGGAGCGGGTGATGGGAATCGAACCCACGTTAGCAGCTTGGGAAGCTGCAGTTCTACCATTGAACTACACCCGCTTCGGCCGTCGATTCTATTCACAGGCCGGGGATGCGGCAAGCGAGGCATGCCCGGGACCGTGATCCGGGCGGCGCGTACAGAACCGTGCGGAAGCCTCGCTTACGGCGCAGGCACGGGACGGCGCATCGAGAACGCCCCCCGCAGCTCGCCAGGCCGGTAGCCGGTCGCCCGGTCGTGCGGATACTCCTGCTCGAGCAGTGCCCGCAGGTCCTCGGACAGGACCTCACGGTCGCCGTGGCAGACGACGCACGGTGGCGCGACCGGGATCGCCCGCATGTAGCGCTGCATCCGCCCGGCCGGCTCGTCGACTTCCACGTAGGTGGCCACCTGCGGCGGCGGCTCGCCGGCCGCAAGGCGCCGGGCGAATTCCTCGAGCTGCTGCTGCTCCCACGCATCCGGCAGCCCGGTCACCGGATTGCGGACCCGTGTCCCGACGCGTGTGACCTGCCAGCCCGATTCGCGCGACAGGCGCGAGGCGATGGCTGGCGCCTCGACCTTGCACACGTCGATCGCGCGCAGCGGCCCGCCCTCCGCCATTGCCCCGCTCAGCTTGCCGGCCAGCTCCCGCTGGAAGCGATCCACGATCTCCTGCGCCTCGAGCTGCGCGGCCGGCGGCGCCTCACCCGCTGACGCTGCGCCGCTGGCGAGCGCCACGGCAACCCAGAGTACCCGCGTGACTGGACCTTCGATCGACATGCTGATCACCCCGGTGTCGTTGCTGCAGGCCGAGGCCTAGTCCAGCAGGAAGAACTCCCTGCCCAGCGCCTCGGTCACCTCGCCGAGTTCTGCCTGGATCCCGTCCAGGCTCTCGTGCAGGCCACGTGCTATCAGGTCGGCCGCATTGTCCTCGGCCAGTTCTGCCGCGAGCTTGCGCAGCAACTTCGATGCACCCTGCTTGGAGCCATGGCCGTAGTTGATGCGGATGCTGTTCAGCTGCTCGTTCGCGGTCAGGACACAGGCCGCCACCGAGCGCGGGAAGCGCAGGTCGAACACCAGGAAGTCCACCACGCTGCCAGGCGACATGCTGTTCGGGCAGACCCGGCGGAAGGCATGGAAGCCGGCGGCGGACCGCAGCACGGTGTTCCATTGCGCCTCGTCGATGGCCGAACCGACGTCGGTCGGCTCCGGCAGGAGCACCTGGTACTTCACGTCGACGAGCCTCGTGGTCTGGTCGGCGCGCTCGATGGCCAGGCCGAGCTGGTGGAAGTACCAGGACTCGTCGCGGTACAGCGTCTCCATGGTGATGCCGCTGTGGGTCTGGCAGGACTCCTTGATGTAGCCGCACAGGCGGTTGAGATGCTCGACCCGCAGGTCCTGCCTGCGCAGCCGGCTGATCCGCTTGTGGAAGCTGTTCAGCTGCACCCACATCTCGGTCGAGATGAGCGGGCGCAGCGCGCGCGCGTTCTCGCGCGCCATCCGGATATTGCTGAGCACCGAGCTGGGGTTCTGGCTGTCGAGGATGTAGAAATGCAGGACGGAGTCGGCGCTGGGCTCGTTTCCGGCCGCGCGGAACCGCTCCTCGTCACCGTAGAGACGCAGCACCGACTCCCAGTCGTGCTCGCCCCGGGCATTGCGACTGAAGCTCTCGTTGACGTCCAGGATGCGCGCGAGGTTGCTGGCGCGCTCGACCTGGCGCGCCAGCCAGAAGATCGACTCCGCGTGCCTTGAAAGCAGGTTATTCAAGGACCCAGGTATCCTTCGAGCCGCCGCCCTGCGACGAGTTGACGATCAGCGAGCCCTTGCGCAGGGCCACGCGGGTCAGCCCTCCCGGCAGCACCCAGGTCGAGCGGCCCGTCACCGCAAACGGCCGCAGGTCCACGTGCCGCGGCGCGATGCCGTTGCGGGTCACGGTCGGCGAGACCGACAGTTCCACGACGGGCTGGCTGATGAAGTTGGCAGGATCCTCGCGCAGCTTGCGCCGGAACTCGGCCAGCGCCTTGCGGCTGGCCTGCGGCCCGATCAGGATCCCGTAGCCACCCGAGGCGCCCACCGGCTTGACGACCAGCTTGTCCAGGTTGGCCAGGGTGTACTCGAGGCCCTCGCTCTCGCGGCAGATGTGCGTCTCGACGTTCGGCAGGATGGCCTCCTCGTCGAGGTAGTAGCGGATGATTCGCGGCACGTAGGCATACACGGCCTTGTCGTCGGCAATGCCGGTGCCGATGGCATTGGCCAGCATCACGTTGCCCGCGCGGTAGGCGCGCATCAGGCCGGGCACGCCGAGCATGCTCTCCTTGTTGAACACCTCTGGATCGAGGAAGTCGTCGTCGATGCGACGGTAGATCACGTTGACGCCCTGCAACCCGCCGGTCGTCTTCATGAAGACACGGTCGTCCCGGATGACCAGGTCGCGCCCCTCCACCAGGGGAACGCCCATCTCGCGGGCCAGGAACACGTGCTCGAAGTACGCCGAGTTGTAGACGCCCGGCGAGAGCAGCACCACCGATGGGTTCGCATCGATCCCCTCGGCCAGTTCGGACAGCTTGCCGATGAGCCGCTGTCCGTAGTTCGACACCGAGCGCACGCCGATGTCGCGCATCAGGTCCGGGAATGCCCGCTGGGTGAGGTGGCGGTTCTCGACCACATAGGACACCCCGGAGGGCGTGCGCGCATTGTCTTCCAGCACGTAGAAGCGCGCATCGCCGCCGCGGACGAGGTCGGTGCCGCAGATGTTGACGTAGCTGCCGAAGGGAACCTTGAGGCCCCGCATCTGCGGCCTGTAGTTGGCGTTGCCGAGCACGAGCTCCGCCGGGACGATCCCGTCGCGCAGGATGCGCTGCCCGTGATAGATGTCCTCGATGAACTTGTTGAGCGCCGTGACCCGCTGGACGACGCCGCGCTCGATCGTCTCCCACTCGGCCGCCGACAGGACCCGCGGGATCACGTCGAAGGGCAGGATGCGGTCGATCTGCTCGCGACTGGTGTAGACGGTGAAAGTGACGCCCAGGTTGAACAGCTCGCGCTCGGCTGCCTGCGCGCGACGCCGCAGGTCGGCCAGGGTCATGTGGTCGAGCCGGTCGCGCACCACGCGGGTGTGGCCGGCCGCGGATCGCCGGCCGCCGAACATCTCGCAGTAGAAGCCGCCCGGGTCGTAGCCGCTGAGCAGCCCGGCGGGCTTGCGGTCGGTCATGTCCCTTGCCGTCCCTCGCGTTCCTGGACCGTCGCCGGCGTCACGTCGACCGCCACGTCGATGCTGTGCTCCCCACCGCCAAAGATTACCCCGTTTATGGGGCTGATGTCCCCGTAGTCCCGGCCCCAGGCGAGCGTGATGTGCTCGTCACGGGTCATCGTGTTGTTGGTGGGATCCAGGTCCACCCAGCCGGACTCCGGGCACCAGACGGAGACCCAGGCGTGCGAGGCGTCGCTGCCGACCAGCTTCTCCCGGCCGGGCGGTGGCCGGGTCAGCAGGTAGCCGCTCACGTACCGGGCCGGCAGCGCCAGCGAGCGCAGGCAGGCCAGCTCCAGGTGCGCGAAGTCCTGGCAGACACCTCGCCGCAGCCGGAAGACCTCGTCCACCGGCGTCGACACGCTGGTCGCGGTGCTGTCGTAACGGAACTCCCCGTGGATGCGCCGCGTCAGGTCGAGCGCAGCGTCGAGCAGCGGCCGCCCGGGAGGGAAGGACTCCCGGGCGAAGGCCGCGACGTCCGGGCCTGCAAGCGTATAGGGCGAGTCGAAGGCGAACTGCAGCGAGTCGAGCCCGGCTGCCGTCAGGTCCTGCTCGAGGTGGCCGAAAATCCGGTCCCATGGCATGGACCGCTCCGGTGGCCGCTCGGGCGGCAGCGTCACCTCGACGTCCGAGCGCGCCTCGATGACGAGTTCCTCGTGCTGTTCCTGGATCGTGACGAAGGTGGCGGGGTTCTCGAAGTAGTCGGCGGTATCGCTGCGCACCGCCGGAACCGGCGAGACGGTGATCGACGAGCCATGGACCACCTGGTGCGGGCCCTGTCGCGGCGACAGGTGCAGCATGTGGTGGGAGATCGACACCGGCTGGCCGTAGCGATAGGTCGTGCGGTGGCGAATGTCGTAGCGCATGGCGTTCAGCGCGGCGCGGCGCTGGCCGTCGAGAAGGAAGCGACGCCGTCGGCATGGCTGAAGTAGTTGCGGGTGATGCCGACGGTCACACGCGGCAGGTCCTCGGCCACGCGCTCCAGCAGTGACCGCATCGCCGGTCGATGACCGTCCCCGCTGCGGCGACACAGCGGGCCGACATCGGTCGCGCGCAGCACAGCGAGCGCACCGGAAGCGACGCGATACTCGACGCGATCCTCGGGCTCCGCCGCGTCATGCCGCAGCCGGCCCAGGTGGCCGACCAGGGCCGAGAGCTGAAAGGCCACCGAGCGTGGATTCGACTCGTCGATCAGCAGCAGGTCCAGCACCGGCGCCAGCTGCGGTGTCAGCAGGTAGCGCGACCGGTAGGTCATGAAGCTGTCCGCGATATCGAGCAGCAGGATCAGGCGGCCGTCGTCCTCCGGGTCGCCAGCCTCGGGCAGGCTCCCGAGCAGCGCGAGGGTCTGCACGCTGCGCTCGATCCGGCGGCCCATGTCGATGAAGCTCCAGCCGAAGCTGCGCGTCATGTTCTCCATGCACATGCCGCTGAACGCCGCCAGTCGCTGGATCGCCATGGTCCAGCTGGCCCATCAGGCCGGCGATGCGCAGGCGACGGCGCGGCGCGACCGGACCCGGTCGCCGCGAGAATTCCTCCGGCTGCAGCGATCGCAGGATCCGCCAGGAGTCGGCCGACAGCCGGTCCCGGGCCAGCGTGGCGGTACGACCGAGATCGCGCAGCGACCGGCGCAGGCCGTAGGGCCGATCGACGTCGAAGACCAGCTCACCGAGCTGTCGCTCGAGGTGGCGACGTGGGTCGGCAAGCAACTCGTTGCCCTGCGGCGGTGCAATATCCGCCTTCTCGAACGTCTGCCGCAGGACGCGATCGATCGCGAGCAGGTCCTCGTCGGGGCGCTCGTCGTCGACGAGGCGCTGCAGCGCGGCGCGCACCTCGCGCATCATGCCCTCGGTACGCTCGGCGTAGCGGCCCAGCCAGAACAGGTTGTCGGCACTGTGGCTCGGTAGCTCACGGCCCGTCCGCCGCAATTGCACGGCGCCGGCGCGGGTGCGCCGCGGGCGGCAGCGGCCGCGCCGACTCGCCGGACAGGACCCAGGTGTCCTTGCCGTCCCCGAAGCGCCCGAAGTCGAACGCCTGTCCCGGATGCGGCGGGCATAGCCGCGCGAGCCCACCGGGCATCACGACGTAGTCGTTGGCATCGACGGCGACGAAGACCCGCAGTGCGTACGGCACCGGCGTGATCCCGTCCTTCCCCGAGCACCGGAACGGTCGACAGCTTCATCGGTTCGCGTGCGAGGTAGGCGAAACCGCGCCGGGCGATCAGCTCGCGATCGCCTCCCAGCTGCCACGCCTCGGGGCCGTCGGGGTTCTGGCTCCCTGGCTCGCTCGCGCCGCGGTGGAAGATGTCGCGGGTCTCCAGGAAGCCCAGGTTGTCGAGCACGTAGTCCCGGGCGCCGGCGTGCCCGCACCACCAGGTCGCGAGCGACGGCAGCTGCAGGTCCTCCTTCAGCAGGTGCTGGCAGAGCCCGGGAAGGAAGGGCATCAGGCTCTCGGTGTCGGTCAGGCCGCTGCCGAGCGCATTGACGACCATCACCTTTCCCGCGCGCACCGCCTCGACGAGCCCGGCTACGCCCACGCCGGAGTCACTTCGCAGCTCGAGCGGGTCGCAGGAGCCGGCATCGACGCGCCGGATGATCACGTCGACGGGCCGCAGTCCCTCGATCGTCTTGAGGTAGACGCGATTGTCGCGCACCGTCAGGTCGGCCCCCTGGGCCAGCACATAGCCCTGGTACCGCGCCAGGTAGGAATGCGCGAAGTAGCCGGGCGCCGTCGGGCCGGGAGTGAGCACGACGATGCGGGGCTCGGGCGTGCCGGCCAGCGCCGTATGCCCTTCGTGCACCCTGTTGAAGAACCCCGCCAGCGGCTGCACGCGATTGGCGGCAAATTCGTCCGGCAGGCCGTTGCGCAGCGCGATCCGGTTCTCGAGGGCATAGCCGCCGCCGACCGGCGACTCGCAACGATCCTTCAGCACCCACCAGTCACCGTCCGGGGACCGCCCGACGTCGGCCGCGTAGTAGTGCAGGCGGCGACCGCCGGGCACGGCCACCCCGTGGCAGGGCCGCAGGAACTGCGGGTTGCCCAGCACCAGCGGCGCGGGCAGGCGTCCCTCGCGTATCAGTCGCTGCTCGCCGTAGCAGTCCGCGAGCACCCGATCGAGCAGGCGCGCGCGCTGGATCAGTCCTGCCTCGAGGCGGCGCCAGTCATCCGGCGCAATCAGCAGCGGCAGGGCGTCGAGACGCCAGGGCCGCGTCGTCGCACCGCCCTCCGAGAAGATGTCGTGCGTCAGGCCGTTCTCGTAGAGGATCCGCTCGACCCGCCTCCATCGCTCGTCCATTTCACCGCGCGAGACGCCACGCAATGCGTCGACGAGCTGCTGCCAGTGCGGCCGGATCCGGCCGTCGTCCGAGGCCATCTCGTCGTAGACGCCCGGAAGCGGACGATAGGTGTCGAACATCGACGCCAGCGTCGGATCCGGCGATTCCGGCAGGGGCTCGGTGAACGAGTTCAAGCAGTACGGTCCTCCGGAGGCGCGGCCCGGCGCAGGTCCAGCGTCAGCGGAAACTCCGGGTTGTGCTCCGCCGCAGGGATGCGCACGGGCCCGGGCGAATGACCCAGCCCGGAGAACCGCGCGAGGCGGCGACTCTCGGCCTCGTAGGAATTCACCGGCAAGGTCTCGAAGTTGCGGCCGCCCGGATGCGCCACGTGATACGTGCAGCCGCCCAGCGAGCGGCCCGACCAGCGATCCAGGACCTCGATGATGAGCGGCGCGTGGACCGGGATGGTCGGGTGCAGGCACCGGGCGGGCTGCCAGGCGCGGAAGCGGACGCCTGCCACCGACTCGTCCGCCGTGTCGGTCGGCCGCAGCGGCACCTGCCGCCCGTTGCAGGCCACCACGTGCCGTTCGACCCGGAGCCCAAGGGCCCGGACCTGGAGGCGCTCGAGCGAGGAATCGACGTACCGCGCCGTGCCGCCGGTGGCGCCTTCCTCCCCGAGCACGTGCCACGGCTCGAGCGCCTGCCGCAGCTCGACTTCCACGCCGCCACGCTCGACGCGAACCGTAGCGCGGGAACCGGAACTCGAAGTGCGGCTCGAACCACGACTCTTCCATCCGGAAGCCCGCCTCGCGCATGTCACGCGAGCACGTCGCGAAAGTCCTGCCACACGAAGTGGGGCAGCATGAAACGGTCGTGCAGCGTCGTGCCCCACCGCACCAGCGGCTGGACGTAGGGCTCGCGCCAGAACCTCGCGATCAGCGCGCGCAGCAGGAGCTGCTGGGTCAGGCTCATCTGCGCGTGCGGCGGCATCTCGAACGCGCGGAACTCGACCAGCCCGAGCCGGCCGGTCGGACCGTCCGGCGAGTACAGCTTGTCGATGCAGATCTCGGTGCGGTGCGTATTGCCGGTCACGTCGATCAGGATGTTGCGCAGCAGGCGATCCACCAGCCACGGCTCGACAGGCTGGCCGTCGCGCGTCCGCTCGACCTGGCGAAGCGCGATCTCCAGTTCGTAGAGCTGGTCGTGGCGCGCCTCGTCGACACGCGGCGCCTGGCTGGTCGGGCCGATGAACAGCCCCGAGAACAGGAATGACAGCGACGGATGGTTCTGCCAGTAGGTGATCAGGCTGCCGAGCAGGTCCGGCCGGCGCAGGAACGGGCTGTCGGCCGGGGTCGCGCCGCCGACCACGACGTGGTTGCCGCCGCCGGTGCCGGTGTGCCGGCCGTCGATCAGGAACTTCTGGGCGTCGAGGCGGCACAGGCGCGCCTCCTCGTACAGCGTCGTGGTGATGGCGGCCAGCTGCTCCCAGTCCCGCGCCGGATGCACGTTCACCTCGATCACGCCCGGGTCCGGCGTGACCTTGATGACGTTCAGGCGCTCGTCGGCCGGCGGCGTATAGCCTTCCACGTGGACCGCCTGGCCGAGGCGCGCGGCCGTCGCCTCGACGCAGCCGATCAGCTCGACGTAGTCGTTGGCGGTCTCGGTCGGCGGCAGGAAGACGCACACCCGGCCCTCGCGCGGCTCGACCGCGAGCGCGGTACGCGCGACGCCGCCCGCCCCCGCGCCCTGCTCCATCACGCGCTGGCGCTCGGCCCCTGCGCCCGACGGATGCCGGATGGCGAGCTGGTCCTCGTCCGCCGGCTCGTCGCCCGGCAGGGGCTCCTTGGGCGCAAACGGATCGGACGGGATGAAATAGGGGTAGTCTTCCTTCGCCACGTGCGGCAGGGACTCGATCGGCAGGCGAAAGCCGATGGGCGAGTCGCCAGGCACCAGGAACAGCCGGCCGCGGCGGGTCGTCCAGCGCTCGCTGTACCAGGCCCGCTGGTGCGGCGCATTCCAGCGCTGCAGCGGCAGCACGTAGCCGACCGGCTCGGCGAGCCCGCGCTCGAACACGCGCGCCAGCCGGGCCCGTTCCTCGGGATCCTCCAGCCGCGAGTCGAGCGGATCGACATTCTCGGGGAGTCGCTGCTCGCGGGTCAGGTAGGGCACCGGATCCTCGAACGCCGGCACGACCCGGTCGGGCTCGACGCCGAGCCCCTCGGCCAGGGCCTCCGTGAAGGCCCTGGCATCGTCGAGCGTGGCCTCGCCGCCGGACTCCTCCTGGGCGATCAGCGCTGGCATCGCGCCAGAGCGGCTGCCCGTCGCCGCGCCAGTACAGCGCGAAGGCCCAGCGCGGCAGCGACTCGCCCGGATACCACTTGCCCTGGCCGAAGTGCAGCAGCCCGCCGGGCGCGAAGCGATCGCGCAGGCGCTTGATGAGGCGCGCGGCCAGGACCCGCTTCTGCTCGCCCAGTGCGGCCGTGTTCCACTCCGGCGCATCGACGTCGTCGATCGACACGAAGGTCGGTTCACCTCCCATGGTGAGCCGAACGTCCTGCTCGATGAGCTGCTCGTCCACCTCGCGCCCCAGCGCATCGATGGCTGACCACTGCTCGGCGGTGTAGGGACGCGTCACCCGGGGGGTCTCGACGATGCGCTCGATGTGCATCGCGAAGGAGAAGTCGACCTTCGTCGCGTCGGCGGTGCCGGTGATCGGCGCCGCGCCGCTCGGATGCGGCGCGCAGGCCAGCGGGACGTGGCCCTCGCCGGCCAGCAGCCCGGAAGTGGGATCGAGCCCGATCCAGCCGGCGCCCGGCAGGTAGACCTCGGTCCAGGCGTGGAGGTCCGTGAAGTCCTTGTCGGTCCCCGAGGGCCCGTCGAGCGCCTCGACGTCCGGCTTCAGCTGGATGAGGTATCCCGACACGAAGCGCGCCGCCAGCCCGAGGCGGCGCAGCACCTGGACCAGCAGCCAGGCCGAGTCGCGGCAGGAACCGCGCCGGGTCGAGAGCGTCTCCTCGCAGGTCTGCACGCCCGGCTCCATCCGGATCACGTAGTCGACGTCCAGGTGCAGCCGGCGGTTCAGCTCGACGAGGAAGTCGATCGTGGCCACCGGGCCGCGATCGACACTGCCGACCCAGTCGAGCAGCAGCGGGCCGGGTTCATCGAGTTCCAGGTAGGGCTCGAGTTCCTTGGCGGTGCGCGATTCGTAGACGAACGGGTACTGCTCTGCCTCGGGCTCGAGGAAGAAGTCGAAGGGATTGAACACCGCCATCTCGGCGACCAGATCCACCTGCAGGCGGAACTCGCGGGTGCGCTCGGGAACCACGATGCGGGCGAGGTAGTTGCCGAGGGGATCCTGCTGCCAGTTCAGGAAGTGCCCGGAAGGCTCGACATGCAGCGCGTAACTCAGGATGCGGGTGCGTGAATGCGGCGCCGGCCGCAGCCGGACGACCTGGGGCCCCAGCGACGTCGGACGGTCGTAGCGGTAACGCGTCTCGTGGGTCAGTGCGACATGAATCGACATAGGGCTTTGCTACTGGATGCGGGCGCGAGCGAAAACGGACGCACAGGGTCGGCCCTGCGCGCTGCCGGGCAGCCTATCTTACGTCAGTGAGCAACCGGCCGAGCGGCCAGGGCCCGGGGTCTCGTCGCGCTCGCTCAGCAGTGCGCGGCCGGGCCTTCCGCCATGAACGACTGCTGGCCTTGCTCGAGGTCGAGCAGGACCTGCTTGCGCCATACCCCGCCACCGTAGCCACCGAGCTTGCCGTCGGCGTTCACCACGCGGTGACAGGGAATCACGATCGCGATCCGGTTCATGCCGTTGGCCGTCCCGACCGCGCGGCTCGCGCCGGGCTGGCCCACGCGTCCCGCCAGCTCGCGGTAGGACCAGGTCTGCCCGTAGGGAATCGTCAGCAGCGCCCGCCAGACCTTCTCCTGGAACGGCGTGCCGCGGATCACCAGCGGCAGGTCGAAGTCACGCCGGCGCCCGGCGAAGTACTCGCCGAGCTGTGCGCGCAGCGCGTCGAGCCAGCGGTGGCGGCCGGGGACCACGACCCGGCCGACGCGGCGGCGCAGCGTCTCGAGCTGCGCCTCCAGCATGCGCCGGTCGGTGAACTCCAGCAGGCACACGCCTTCCTCGTTGGCCCCGGCGATGAGCGGTCCGACCGGCGACGGGATCCAGTCCAGCAGGATCGCCTGCCCGGTCGCTGCCTCGGCCGGCGTGGTGCCGAAGGCACGGGCAAAGGCCGTCCTGAAGCCGCTTTCCGACTCGAATCCCGACCCAGCTGCTGCTTCACTCACCGCCATCCCCTCCTTGATCATGCGGAACGCATCCCCCAGGCGGCGCGCCCGGCAATAGGCCTGGAAGGTCATGCCATAGTGCTTGAGGAAATACCGCCGGGCCCGTGCCGGATCGATGCCCGCCGCGCGCAAATCGCCAGCCGGGATACGACGCGAAGGATCGGCATCCACCCGCGCCAGCAGGCGCTGCACCCAGGCTGCCGGCTTGCCGTCGGCATCCAGCGGCCGGCAGCGCTTGCAGGGACGGTAACCGGAGAAGCTCGCCTCGCGCGGTGTCGCGAAGAACTCGACGTTCTCCGGACGCGGCTTGCGGGCCGTGCAGGACGGGCGGCAGAAGATGCCGGTGGTCCTGACGCCCGTGTAGAACACGCCGTCGTAGCTGGCATCGCCGTGCAGGAACGCACGGCGCATCTCGGTGACGGGGGGCAGGGCCTTCATGGGGGCGCAAGGTAGCACCTGCCCCGCCGCGTATCACGCCGAAAAAGCGACGACTAATTCGGGTCCTGCGGTGGCGGACGACCCTGCCGGGACAACCGCCCGAAGGCGTACACCGCGCCCAGGATCAGGCCCACGGAGATGCTGAACCAGCCGACGGGAATCAGCCCGAACGGCTCGCGCAGGATGCCGTCCGCGTCCACCTCGCCGCCGATGAGGCGGAACGCCACCAGGCAGGCGAATCCCAGGCACACCAGCGCGAGGCTCCAGTGCTTCAGTGCCCGTCTGTGTTCCATGCCGTGCTCCCCTGGTTTGTCGTAAGGTATGCGCCCGTTTCATGCCGGATGCACGCTGTCGAGGACCCGACCATGCGCAAGTTGCCCATCGCGGCCGCACTCCTGCTCGCGGCCCTGCCCCTGCAGGCTGTCATCGCCGACGTCGAGCGGCGCGAGCTGAACAACGGCCAGCTCATCCTCGAGGACATCCCCGAGATCCCGCAGTCCATCGTGGACGACCTGAACCGCTACCAGAACGTCCGCTCGGGCAGCGTGCTGGACTGGAGCGCAGACGGCAAGAGCCTGTTCATCTCGACACGCTTCGCCGAAGTGTCGCAGATCCACCGCGTCGACATGCCCGCCGGCGCGCGCACGCAGCTGACCTTCTTCGACGAACCGGTCGGCGGGGCCTCGCGGCAGCCTCGAGGCTCGAAGCTCGTGTATTCCAGGGACGTGGGCGGCAGCGAGTTCGCCCAGCTGTTCCTGCTCGATCCGGCCACCTCCGACAGCCGCATGCTGACCGACGGCAAGTCGCGCAACGGCGCCGTGGCCTGGGATCGCAGCGGCCAGCGCATCGCCTACCAGAGCACGCGCCGCAACGGCGCCTCGAACGACATCTGGATGATGGAGATCGAGCGCCCCGACTCGGCACGCCTGGTGCTGGAGGCACCGGACGGCACCTCCTGGACGCCGGCCGACTTCGACGCGGACGGGCGAAAGCTGCTGGTCAACAACTACGTCAGCATCACCGATACGCGCACCCACCTGCTCGACCTCGCCAGCGGCCAGCGCGAGCTGCTGGCCGGCGGCGGCGAGGGCGGCGGCACCCACACGGCGGCCGCCTTCGACCGCGAGGGCAAGGGATTCTGGCTGGTCACCGACCGCGGCAGCGAGTTCCGGCGCCTCGCCTGGCAGTCGCTCGAGTCCGGCGCAACGCCCGAGGTCGTCACCGCCGACATCCCCTGGAACATCGAGTCGGTCGCCTTCAGCGAGGACCGCCGCCGCGGCGCATTCGTCGTGAACGAGGAAGGGCGCAGCCGGATCTACCTGCTCGACCCGGCGACGCGACGCTACGCGCCCGTGGACGGGCTCCCCACCGGCCTCGCCGGCGGGCTGGAGTTCAGCCCGGACGGACGCCGGCTGGCGATGACGCTCAACACGTCGAAGACGCCGAGCGACGCCTTCGTGCTGGCACTGGGCGCATCGCCCCTGGAGCACGGCGCGCTGGCGCGCTGGACCTTCAGCGAGGTCGGCGGGCTGGACACCTCCACCTTCATCGAGCCGGAGCTGGTGCGCTACCGCAGCTTCGACGGACTGAGCGTGCCGGCCTGGGTGTACAAGCCCGCCGGCAAGGGCCCCTTCCCGGTGGTCGTCTCCATCCACGGCGGCCCGGAAGCCCAGTCGCGCCCGGGTTTCAGCAGCACCTACCAGATGTGGCTGCAGCAACTCGGCGTCGCCATCGTGGTCCCCAACGTCCGCGGCTCAGACGGCTATGGACGGACCTACCTCGGCCTCGACAACGGCTTCAGGCGCGAGGACTCGGTGAAGGACATCGGCGCGCTGCTCGACTGGATCGGGACCCAGCCCGACCTCGATGCCGGCCGCGTCGCCCTGTTCGGCGGCAGCTACGGCGGCTACATGGTGCTGGCCGGTGCCGTGCACCACAGCAGCCGCCTGAAGGCCGCGGTGGACATCGTCGGCATCTCCAGCTTCGTCACCTTCCTCGAGAACACCCAGGACTACCGCCGCGACCTGCGCCGCATGGAATACGGCGACGAGCGCGACCCGGCGATGCGGGCCCACCTGGAGAAGATCAGCCCGCTCAACAACGCGGCGCAGATCGACGTGCCGATGCTGGTGGTCCAGGGCCAGAACGACCCACGCGTGCCGTTCACCGAGTCCGAGCAGATCGTCAGCGCGCTGCGCGATCGCGGCCAGCCGGTCTGGTACATGAATGCCCTGAACGAAGGCCACGGCTACCGCAAGAAGGAGAACGTCGACGTCTACCAGCAGGCCGTCGTGCTGTTCCTGCGCGAACACCTGTTGAAGGCCCCGTCGCCGTGACCCGGGCTGCTGCCGACCGGCCCATCTAGGTCGTCGCAGTCCCTTCTACCCGCCATGCTGCGCCAGGTTCCGAACGCGCTGAGCATCGCTCGCCTGCTGGCAGCGCTGGTGATGGTCGGCCTGGCACTCGAGCAGTTGCTGCAGCCCTATACCTGGCTGCTGGTTCCTGCGTTGCTGTCGGACATCGCGGATGGCCTGATTGCACGTGCCTTCCGCCTCGAGAGCCGGCTCGGCGCGAAGCTCGACTCGCTCGCGGATGCGCTGCTGACGGTGGCGATCTTCGCTGGCATCTGGCGCTTCCACCCGGACATGGTCCGGGAACACTGGCTGGCGCTGGCCCTGTTCCTCGGCGCCGGCCTGCTGGAGTACGTGCTGGCGGTGCTGCGTTACGGCCGGCTGTCGAGCTTCCACACCTGGTCGTCCAAGGTCGCCGGATTCCTGCTGGTCGTGTTCGTCGCCGTGCTGTTCCTGCACGGCTTCGTGCCCTGGCTGTTCTACCTGGCGATCACCGTGGCCATCGCCTCGAACCTCGAGGAATACGCCCTGCTCGCGCTGCTGCCCCAGTGGCGCGCGGACGTGCGCGGCCTGTGGTCGCTGGCCAGAAAGAGAACGGCGCCCTGAGGCGCCGTTCCCCCTCTCCCTGATTCCGCCAGCCGGCTACCCCGGGGGTGGCGGTTCGTACCGAATCAGAAGCGATAGCCCACCATCAGGCTGTAGACGAGCGGGTCGATGTTCACGGTGCCGAGTGACAGCTTGCCCTCATCGCCCTTGATCGTCGCCTTCGTGCCGATGTCGATGTAGCGGATGTCCGCGTTCAGCAGCCAGCTGCCGCTGAAGTTGAAGTCGGCGCCGATCTGCGCGGCCACGCCCGTCGACGTGTCGAGGCTCAGCTTGGCGTTGGTCAGGCCCAGCGCCTCGAACAGGTCCTGCGCGTCGCTGGTCAGCTTCTCGCTGGAGAACATCGTCATGTTGAGGCCCACGCCGATGTACGGGCTGAACATCGCGTCCGGCAGGAAGTGGTACTGCAGGCTGATGGTCGGCGGCAGGTGCTCGGTTTCGCCGATCCTGGCTGAGTCGGTGAACGGCACGGCGGCGTCATCGAGCTCCGTGAAGGTTGCCTTCAGCTTGATGTCGTGCTTGAACGGGTAAGCCGCCAGCAGGTCGACCGCCCAGTTGTCGGTCATCATGTAGGTGACCGTGAACCCGAAGCTGGTGCCGTCGTCGACTTCCAGCGACACGTTGTTGATGCTCACGCCCAGGTCCGGCACCTCACCCAGGTCGCCCAGCTTCAGGTTGCCCGACTTCGGGCTGACCATCGTGACGCCACCCTTCAACACCCAGTCGCCCTGCTCGGCCTGGGCCGGGATCGCGGCCACCGCCAGTCCCAGGGCGCCGGCAACCAGAAGACTCTTGGAAATACGTGACACGGTGACACCTCCTTGATGTTCACTCAGGTGTTGCTATTGAGCAACAATCGCGCGGATTTCCGCGTACGAAGAGACTAAACCTGTTGTGAACACACCGATAGGCGCAGCCTCCACGGCCGCGTAGGTAGTTTCCGTCGGTCGAGCCGCGCCTGCCGTGATTGAAAAACGCGGACCGCACCTTTGCCGCCAACCCGCCCGCTCAAAAGTCGTAGCCGATGCCGACGATGAACCGGTAGTCGTCCTGCTTCGGGACCGCGCCGTCCGCATCGGGACGCGGCTTCTCGATGCGGTCCCAGACCAGCGACAGGTCCAGGTCCAGCGAGTCGGTCAGCTCGATCGCGAAGGTCCCGATCATGTGGTGGTTGTACCGGCCCGACTCCGGGCTGGTGAACTGAAAGCGGTAGTCGTAGGTGAAGTCGATGCGGTCGGTCAGTTCCGTGTCGAAGGTCGTGCCCGCGCTGAGCGCCCAGGTGTCCTCGCTGCGGCTCTCGCCCGGCTCGACCTCGTCGAAGCGCGTCGACTGCCACGCCGGGCCGGCGAAGATGCTCCAGTCGGTGCGCGAGGTGTCGATCAGCTGGTAACCGAGGCCGGTGCCGATGGTGTAGCGGCTGTCGATGTTCTGGAACGGATCGCTGAAATACTCGACGAACACCGGCCGCAGGAACAGTTTCTCGGAGAAGAACCAGTCCCACACGGCGTTGGCGCGCTGGTTGTTGGCGGACTCGACGTCGTTGGTCTCACTGAAGTTACCGAGGTAGTCGAGGCTGACGCGATTCTCCACGGTGCGCCGCTTGAACGAGGCCGCGGCACTCATCTCGACCTGGTCGGTGTTACCGGAGCGGAGGTTGCCGCCGGCCGACACCTTGCCCACCCAGTAGTTGCGCTCGCGCGGCACGCCTGCCGTCATGCTCAACAGGTCGGCCCGCTGGTACTGGGCAGGCGAGTCACCCAGCACCCGGATCGACCCGTCCTCCATCAGCACCTTGCCGGTGGACGTCTCGCCGCCCTTCATGCGGACGTTCAGCACCTGCGCCGAGCGGATCTGCTGGATGTCCTCCAGGTCGATACTCAACAGGTCCAGCTTGTCGCTGTCGAACTCCAGCGACTCCTCGTACATGACCTTGATCTCGCCCTTCAGCCACTCCCCGGAGGTCAGCTGCACCCAGTCGAACTCGTCCGGCATGGGCGGCGGCGGCGCCCAGTCGGCGGCCGCGCCGGACTGGGACAGGGCCAGGCCGCCCCACATGGCGAGGGAAACGACCAGGGCATGGGTCTTGCTGCGCGCTCCCTGCATCTCGAGGCTCCGGGTGCGTGAGAAAGGGCCGGAAACCTAGCGGATCGGCACCCCGATGTACACCCCGGGCGCAGCCGTTGGGATCCGGACCGGGCGGATCCGGGCCCGTCTATCGGTTTCGCACAATTGCCCCTGCCGGCCGGGCCTTACAGACTGCAGTCACGGTTTCCCGGCGGCCCGAAGACCGCCACGTTTCCCCCGGGGGGGCAATGTTCGAAGTCAGAATCCACGGCAGGGGTGGACAGGGCGTGGTGACGGCAGCGGAAATGCTGTCGGTCGCGGCGTTCCTGGAGGGCCACCATGCACAGGCCTTCCCGAGCTTCGGCTCGGAACGGATGGGGGCGCCGGTCGTCGCCTACTGCCGCATCTCGGACCGCGAGATCCGCCTGCGCGAGCCCGTGCTCGAGCCGCAGGCGCTGATCGTCCAGGACCCGACCCTGCTGAACCAGGTGGACGTGTTCAGCGGCCTGGCGAGGGACGGCTACATCCTCATCAACACCACGCGGACCTTCGACGAGCTTGGAATTGGCGACTTCGTCGCCGACTTCCAGCCGGACCGGCTCGCCACGGTGCACGCGACCGAGCTGGCCCTGGAGCACGTCGGGCGCCCGGTCCCCAATGCCGCGCTGCTCGGCGGCTTCGCCGCCATCACCGGACAGGTGTCGCTCGAGTCGGTCTGCTCCGCGATCCGGGAACGTTTCGGGGGCAAGGTCGCCGAGGGCAATGCGAAGGCGGCGACCGAGGCCTACGAGCACGTCCTGCGACAGGCGAAAGAGGCAACCCATGCTTAAACAGATTGAGGGCTCGCAGGCCGTCGCCGAGGCGGTCGGGCTTTGCCGGCCGGAGGTCATCTGCGCCTACCCGATCTCGCCGCAGACGCATATCGTGGAATCGCTCGGCCGCATGGTCTCGGGCGGCAAGCTGGAGCGCTGCGAGTTCATCAACGTGGAGTCCGAGTTCGCCGCCATGTCGGTGGCGATCGGCGCCTCCGCCGCGGGGGCCCGCGCCTACACGGCCACCGCCAGCCAGGGCCTTCTGTTCATGGCGGAAGCGGTGTTCAACGCCTCGGGGCTCGGCCTGCCGATCGTGATGACCGTCGCCAACCGCGCCATCGGCGCGCCGATCAACATCTGGAACGACCACACGGACACCATGGCGCTGCGCGACTGCGGCTGGATCCAGCTGTTCGCCGAGAGCAACCAGGAGGCGGTGGACCTGCACATCCAGGCCTTCCGGCTCGCCGAGGAGCTGTCCGTCCCGGTCATGGTCTGCATGGACGGCTTCATCCTGACCCATGCGGTAGAGCGCGTGGACATGCCGACCCAGGAGCAGGTGGACGCCTGGCTGCCGGAATACGAGCCCCGCCAGGTGCTCGACCCCTCCGACCCGGTGTCCATCGGCGCGATGGTCGGGCCGGAGGCCTTCATGGAGGTCCGCTACCTTGCGCACGTGAAGCAGCGCCAGGCGCTGGACCTGATCCCGGCCTGGGCGCGCGAGTTCGAGCAGGTCTTCGGCCGTCCCGCGGGCGGGCTGGTGCGCGGCTATCGCTGCGAGGATGCCGAGACGATCGTCGTCTCGATGGGATCGGTGCTCGGCACGCTGAAGGACACGGTGGACGAGCTGCGCGAGCGGGACGAGAAGATCGGCGTGCTGGGCATTCACTGCTTCCGACCGTGGCCCTCGGCGGCGATCCGCGAGGCGCTGGCCGGCGCGAAGCGCGTGCTGGTGGTGGAGAAGAGCCTCGCGGTCGGCCTCGGCGGCGTGGTCGCGGCCAACGTGGCCGGCGCCTACCACGGGCATGATGCCGACGTGCACACGGTGATCGCCGGGCTGGGCGGGCGGGCCATCACGCGCGAGTCGCTGCGCAAGCTGCTCGAGGCAGGCATGGCCGGCCAGCTCGAGCGCATCACCTTCCTCGACCTCGACGAGGCCATGGTCCAGCGCGCGCTGGAGCGCGAGCGCAGCACGCGCCGCTCCGGCCCGATCGCCGAGGCGCTGCTGCGCGACATCGGCGTCGTCGCGGCCGGACCCGCCTGAGGAGCCAGGACATGCCCTTCCAGCCCATCCGCTTCTACCAGACCGGCACCTTCACCGTCGGCAACCGCCTGCTGCCCGAGGGTCAGCGCTCGGTGCAGGCCGACATGCGCCGCACCAACTCGCTCAATTCGGGCCACCGCGCCTGCCAGGGCTGCGGCGAGGCGCTCGGCGCGCGCTACGCACTCGACGCCGCCATGCAGGCCACCGCCAACCAGCTGATCGCGGCCAACGCGACCGGCTGCCTGGAGGTGTTCTCGACGCCCTACCCGGAAACCTCCTGGCAGATCCCATGGATCCACTCGCTGTTCGGCAACGCGGCGGCGGTGGCGACCGGCATCGCCGCGGCGATGCGGGTCAAGGGCCAGGACCACGTCCGCGTCGTGGCGCAGGGCGGCGACGGCGGCACCACCGACATCGGCCTCGGTTGCCTGTCGGGGATGTTCGAGCGCAACGACGACGTGCTCTACATCTGCTACGACAACGAGGCCTACATGAACACCGGCGTGCAGCGCTCCTCCGCCACGCCGCCGGCGGCGCGCACCGCCACGACCGCGGCGCAGGGCCAGGCGCGCGGCAACGCCTTCGGCCAGGGCAAGAACCTGCCGGCCATCGCGGTGGCGCACGAGATCCCCTACGTCGCCACGGCGACGGTGGCGGAGCTGCGGGACCTGGAGGCCAAGGTGCGCCGCGCGATGGAGTTCCGCGGCTCGCGCTACATTCACATCATGGTGCCCTGCCCGCTGGGCTGGGGTCATGCGTCCCATGACACCATCCGCATCGCGCGCCTGGCCAAGGAGACGGGACTGTTCCCGGTGTACGAATCGGAGAACGGCGAGATCACCCAGGTCTCGAAGATCAAGCACAAGCGCCCGGTCGAGGACTACCTCAGGCCCCAGTCGCGCTTTGCGCACCTGTTCAAGGACCCCTCCGGCGAGGTGATCATCCGCAGGATCCAGGAAATCGCCGACCGCAACATCCGCCGCTACGGACTGCTGGACGAGGCTGACGCGTCATGAAGCACCCTTTCGCCATCACGCTGGACCCCGGCTCGAGCCTCGCCAACCACACTGGCGCCTGGCGCACGTACCGCCCGGTCTACGTCGACCGCATCCCGCCCTGCAACGACCGCTGCCCGGCGGGCGAGAACATCCAGGGCTGGCTGTTCCACGCCGAGTCCGGCGACTACGAGGCCGCCTGGCGCGTTCTCACCCGCGACAACCCGCTGCCGGCAGTGATGGGCCGCGTCTGCTACCACCCCTGCGAGGAGGCGTGCAACCGCGCGCAGATGGATGCGTCGGTCGGCATCAACGCCGTCGAGCGCTTCCTGGGCGACGAGGCGCTGAAGCAGGGCTGGCAGTTCCAGAAACCGGCGAGGAAGAGCGGCAAGAAGGTGCTGGTGGTGGGCGCCGGGCCGTCCGGCCTGTCGGTGGCCTATCACCTCGCGCTGCGCGGCCACGAGGTCGTGATCCACGAGGCCGGCCCGGTGGCAGGCGGCATGATGCGCTTCGGCATCCCGACCTACCGGTTGCCGCGCCACGTGCTGGAGGCCGAGATCGCGCGCATCACCACGCTGGGCGTGACCATCAGGCTCGACAGCAAGGTCTCCGACCTGCTCGAGACCATGCAGGAAGGAGCCTTCGACGCCGCCTTCCTGGCCGTCGGCGCGCACCTCGCCAAGCGCGCCTACATCCCGGCCGGGTCGGCCGCGAAGATGCTCGACGCCGTGTCCGTCCTGCGCGGCATGGAGACCGGCGAGAAGCCGCAGCTCGGGCGGCGCGTCGTGGTCTACGGCGGCGGCAACACCGCCATGGACGTCGCGCGCACCGCCAAGCGCCTCGGCGCCACCGAGTCCATCATCATCTACCGCCGTACCCGCGACCAGATGCCGGCACACGACTCGGAACTGGAGGAGGCGCTGCAGGAGGGCGTGCTGGTCAAGTGGCTGTCCACCATCAAGCACGCGGAGGGTTCCTCGATCACCGTCGAGAAGATGGAGCTGGACGAGGACGGCAAGGCCTGCGGCACCGGCGAGTTCGAGGAGCTGGAAGCCGACTCGGTGGTGCTGGCGCTCGGCCAGGACGTGGACCTCGGCCTGCTCGACCGCGTGCCGGGCCTCGAACAGGCGGACGGCATGGTCAAGGTCGGGCCCGACATGATGACCAGCTACCCGGGCGTGTTCGCCGGCGGCGACATGGTGCCGGCCGAGCGGACGGTGACGGTCGCCATCGGCCACGGCAAGCAGGCCGCCCGCCACATCGATGCCTGGCTGCGGGGCGAGAAGTGGGAGCCGCCGGCGCGGCATGACATCGCCACCCTGGACAAGCTGAATACCTGGTACTACTCCGACGCCCCGAAGGGCGTCGCGCCGACGCTCGATGTCGTGCGGCGGCAGTCCACCTTCGACGAGATCTATGGCTCCTTCGACGAGGCCACCGCCCAGTTCGAGGCCCGCCGCTGCCTCTCCTGCGGCAACTGCTTCGAATGCGACAACTGCTACGGCGTCTGCCCCGACAACGCGGTGATCAAGCTCGGGCCGGGCAAGCGCTACGAGTTCAACTACGACTACTGCAAGGGCTGCGGGCTGTGCATCACCGAATGCCCCTGCGGCGCGATCAAGCAGGTGCCGGAGGAGATCTAGGAACGCCTCCAAAAAAGGGTCCGCAACCCTTTCTGGAAAAGGGTTGCGGACCCTTTTTCACGCCTTGCGGTTCTCCCAGGAAGCTGCGTGTCGCGACGACCTCACTGGCCGGCTGCTTCGGCTGCCACATGTCCCTGCTCGACATCGACGAGCGGCTGTTCGAGTTGCTCGAGCGGATCGAGCTCGATCGCTCGCCGCTTACGGACATCAAGGACCTGGGGCGCTGCGACGTCGGCATCATCGAGGGCGGCGTGTGCAACGCGGAAAACGTCCGCGTGCTGCGCGAGTTCCGCGAGCGATGCCGGACGCTGGTCTCGATCGGCGCCTGCGCCGTGAACGGCGGGCTGCCAGCGCAGCGCAACCACCTCGACCTGGGCCTCTGCCTGCAGGAGGTCTACAAGTCGGAGCCCAGCCTGTCCAAGGGCATGGTGCCGGACGATCCGGAGCTGCCGCTTCCGCTGGACAAGGTGCGCCCGCTGCACGAGGTGGTGAAGATCGACTACTTCATACCCGGCTGCCCGCCGTCGGCGGACGCCATCTGGAGCTTCCTCACCGACCTGGTCGCCGGGCGCACCCCGCGACTCGGCCACGGACTCATACGCTATGACTAGCACCGACCCGCTCGAGACCGCGACGCAACCGGGCCTGCGCCGCGTGGCCATCGACCCGCTGACCCGCGTCGAGGGCCACGGCAAGGTGACGCTGCTGCTCGACGAGGAGGGACACGTCCAGCAGGCCCGCCTGCACATCGTCGAATTCCGGGGCTTCGAGACGTTCATCCAGGGTCGGCCCTACTGGGAAGTGCCGGCCATGGTGCAGCGACTCTGTGGCATCTGCCCGGTCAGCCATCACCTCGCCGCATCCAAGGCGATGGACCGGATCGTCGGCGTGGACGAACTCACGCCGACGGCGGAGAAGATCCGGCGCCTGATGCACTACGGCCAGATCCTGCAGTCGCACGCCCTGCACTTCTTCCACCTGTCCTCGCCGGACCTGCTGTTCGGCTTCGACTCCGAGGTGGGCCGGCGCAACATCGTCGGCGTGGCGGCAGCCTACCCGGACCTCGCCCGCCAGGGCGTGCTGCTCCGGAAATTCGGCCAGGAGGTGATCCGGGTCACCGCCGGCAAGCGGATCCACGGCACCGGCTCGATTCCCGGCGGCGTCAATCGCAGCGTCACGCCCGAGGAGCGCGGGACACTGCGTGCCCAGGTCGGCCAGGTGGTGGACTGGAGCCGCGAAGCGACGCGGCTGGCGCGGCAGCTGTTCGAGCAGAACCTCGACCTGTACCGCGGCTTCGCGACCTTCCCGGCGCACACGCTGCAGCTGGTCCGCGAGGACGGCGCGCTCGACCTCTACCATGGCGGACTGCGCGCCCGGCGCAGCGACGGCTCCACGATCTTCGACCACGTGGACTACTCGACCTACTGGGAGCAGGTGTTCGAGGAGGTCAAGCCCTGGTCGTACATGAAGTTCCCTTACCTCCGCGCGCTCGGGCCCGAAGACGGGTGGTACCGGGTCGGCCCGCTGACGCGCGTGACCGGGTGCGACTTCATGCCCTCTCCACTGGCGGAGGTCGAGCGGCGCGAGTTCCTCGCCTTCGATGACGGCAGCCCGGCGCGGGCCACGCTGGGCTTCCACTGGGCGCGGATGATCGAGATGCTGCACGCGGCGGAGGTCATCGCCGGCCTGCTGGACGACCCGGACCTGTCGGGCCGGGACCTCGTGCGGCACGGCGAACGGCGCGCACGCGGCGTGGGCGTGCTCGAGGCCCCGCGCGGCACGCTGATCCACCACTACCGGGTCGACGAGCAGGACATGGTCGTCCGCGCCAACCTGATCGTCTCCACGACCCACAACAACGAGGCCATGAACCGCGCGGTGCGCGAGGTGGCGCGCCGCTACCTGGACGGCCAGAAGCTCACCGAGGGCCTGCTGAACCACGTCGAGGTCGCGATCCGCGCGTTCGATCCCTGCCTGTCCTGCGCGACCCACGCGCTGGGACAGATGCCGCTGTCCGTCGAGCTGCTCGACGCCGACGGCAGCCGCCTCGACCGGCCTGGCGAGGGACTAGGGATGCGTGCGCCCGTCGTCGTGCTGGCGACCGGCAACCCGAGCCGCGGCGACGACGCGATCGGCCCGCTGCTTGCCGACAGGCTCGAGCGCGCGCACCTGCCCGGCGTCGAGGTCATCGTCGACTACCAGCTGCAGGTCGAGCACGCCCTGGACCTGGAGGGACGCCGGCTGGCCGTCTTCGTCGATGCGGCAATCGACTGCGCCGGGCTGGTCGAGGTACGCACGCTGGAGCCTTCCCGCGACGCCAGTCACACGACCCATGCGCTGTCACCGGCAGCGGTGCTGGAGACCTGCTCGCGGGTCACCGGCTGCCAGCCGCCCAGGTCCCTGCTGCTGGCAGT
Source organism: uncultured Gammaproteobacteria bacterium (assembly GCA_963715485.1). GTDB lineage: Bacteria > Pseudomonadota > Gammaproteobacteria > Steroidobacterales > Steroidobacteraceae > SG8-30. The sequence goes on along the minus strand of OY970244.1, from coordinate 857,854 downwards.
GCGCGGGAGCCGCTTCGGGCTCGGCGAGCCGCTGTCCGGCGAGGCCGGGCGCAGCCTGGAAGCCGCCTGGCCGGTGTTGCTGCAGCTGGTGCACGAGGGGACGGTCCAGAACTAGTAAAGGGCCCGCCGCGAACGGAGGAAGCTGTCGGCGACGAACACGGCGAGGCCCTCCCCAGATGATGCAGAAGCCGACGGCACGCGCACCGGTGAAGGGCTCCCCGTAGAGGAACACGCCCAGCAGCAGTTGCAGGCTCGGCCCGATGTAGGTGATCAGGCCGACCACCGAGTAAGGGATCAATCGCGCCCCGGTCGCGAACAGCGCCAACGGCAGGGCGGTGATCAGCCCGCTGCCGGCCAGCAGCAGGGTGACGTGCAGCGGCGGGTGGCCGAAGGCGCCAGTCCCGCGAAAATGCAGCCACGAGAGGAACGCCAGGGCTACGGGCGCGAGCAGCAGGGTCTCGACGGCAAGTCCCGGCACCGCGGAGACATTGGCGACCTTGCGCACCATGCCGTAGGTGGCGAAGGACAACGCCAGCACCAGCGACACCCACGGTAGCCCGCCCGCCGCCACCGTCAGCCAGCCGACGCCGACGGCGGCCAGCGCCACGGCCGTCCACTGGCGCGGGTTGAGCCGCTCGTGCAGCGCGCCGACCCCCAGCAGCACGTTGACCAGCGGACCGATGAAGTAGCCGAGGCTGGCCTCCAGCACGCGGCCGTTGGACACGGCCCACACGTACAGGCCCCAGTTGACCGAGATCAGGCCGGCCGAGAGCACGAGGCGCGCCAGCACGCCGCGGTCGCGCACGGCGGCCGTCACCTCGTGCAGCCGGCCCTTCCAGGCCAGCCACCCCAGCACGAACACCATGCACCAGGCGATGCGGTGCGCCAGGATTTCCAGCGCCGGCACGTGCGTCAGCGGCTTCAGGTAGAGGGGGAACAGGCCCCAGATCACGAAGGCCGTGGTCGCCGCCAGGACGCCCCGTTGCGCAGCAGCGGCTTGCTCGGCAGACAGCGGGGCAGCGGCGTGGGTCACGGGATCCTGGATAAGGTTGGCCGGCCGCGGAGTGTGACGCCTCCGCTCTCGCAACGCGAGAGGCCGCGCCGCAGGGGGTCGGCTACGCTGTCTGGCAGGGCCTCACGGACCGGGAGTTTTCGATGGCCAACAGGAAAGCCGCCGCACCACGACATCGGGCGCTGATCACGGGCGCCTCCGCCGGGATAGGCCGGGAACTGGCGCGTGAGTTCGCCGCGCATGGCTTCGACCTCGTGGTGGTCGCCCGGCGCCGCTCCCGGCTGGCGGCGCTGAAGCGCGAACTCGAATCAAACCATGGCGTGTCGGTCCGCGTCGTGGAGGCCGACCTGTTCGACCCCGGCGCGCCGGCAAGGCTGCGCCAACGGCTCGCCCGTCTACCGATCGACGTGCTGGTCAACAATGCCGGCACGCTCGAGGGCGGTCCGTTCGCGGACATGGAGCCGGAGCGCATCGCCGAGATGCTGCGCCTGAACGTCTCGGTGCTGGTCGAGCTGACCCACGCGTTCCTGCCCGGCATGCTGAGCCGCGGGCACGGCCGGATCGTCAACCTCGCCTCGATCGCGGCCTTTGCGCCGATTCCGTGGCTATCCGTCTATGCGGCGACCAAGTCGTTCGTGCTGGCCTTCAGCGAGGCGCTGGCGGAAGAGCTGCGCGGCACGGGCGTCTCGGTGACGGCCGTCTGCCCGGGCCTGACCAACTCCGAGATGGCGGACGCGGCGCTCGAGCGCGCCAGCGACCTCGCCCCCTGGCGGCCGTGGCTGTTCGCCGAACCGCGCACCGTGGCCGCCGCCGCTTACGAGGGCGCCATGAAACACGAGGACCTCGTCGTGCCGGGCGCCGCCAACGTGTTCTACCAGGGGCTGATGAAGCTCACGCCGCGCCCGGCCCGGCGCCGGGTCACCGGCCTGTTCGGCCGCGCCATGAAATAAAAATTGGGGACATTCCTATTTTCCTTTCTGCCGAGTCGCGGATCGGACTTTTCGGAGGATGAAAAGGAAAATAGGAATTTCCCCAATTTTCAGAGGATGGGGGCGTCGTGCTTCTCGCCGCGCTCGTACACCACGTGCGCGCGGCCGACCAGCAGCGGGTCGATCGGGCCGATCAGCTCGAGGTCCTTGTTGGTGTAAGGCAGCCTGTGCAGCACGTAGCGCAGGGCGTTCAGGCGCGCGCGCTTCTTGCAGTCGGACTTCACCACCGTCCACGGCGCATCGGCGGTGTCGGTGTAGAAGAACATCGACTCCTTCGCGCGCGTGTAGTCTTCCCACTTGTCGAGCGAGGCCATGTCCACCGGGGAGAGCTTCCAGTGCTTCAGCGGGTGTGACTTGCGTTCCCTGAAGCGGCGCCGCTGCTCCTTGCGGCTGACCGAGAACCAGAACTTGATCAGGTGGATGCCGCTGCGGGCCAGGTTGCGCTCGAACTCCGGCGCCTGCCGGATGAACTCCAGGTACTCGTCGTCGGTACAGAAGCCCATCACCCGCTCGACGCCGGCACGGTTGTACCAGGACCGGTCGAACAGCACGATCTCGCCGCGCGTCGGCAGGTGCTCGACGTAGCGCTGGAAGTACCACTGCCCGCGCTCGGCGTCGGTCGGCTTGTCGAGCGCCACCACCCGCGCGCCGCGGGGGTTGAGGTGTTCCATGAAGCGCTTGATCGTCCCGCCCTTGCCGGCCGCGTCGCGGCCCTCGAACAGGATGACCAGCCGCTGCCCGGTGGTCTTCACCCAGGCCTGCAGCTTCAGCAGCTCGACCTGCAGCTTGTACTTCTCGCGCTCGTAGTTGCGGCGCGACATCAGGTTCTTGTACGGATAGCTGCCGTCGCGCCACTCCTTTGCCAGCTCGACGTCCGAGCGGTCGCGGCGGGTGCCCCTCGCGGCACGCTCGTGCTTGGTCAGCAGCGCCTTCAGCGCGAGGACGTCGTCGGGCGAGGCGCCGGACAGGATCGCCTCGAAGGCTTCCACGACATTGCCCGACTCCGTCTCCGAGACCTGCCTCAGGATGTCCTCGACGGCCATCGCCTTGGCCTCGTTGGCGGCCAGGATCGACTGGGTGACCGCGAACTCCTGGATGCCCTCGGACGACAGGTCGGGCGGCACGTCGCCCTCGGCGGTGCGCCTGGGCCGCGTGCTGCGGCGCTTGCGCGTCGGGGCTGCCTTGCGGCGGGACTTGCGGGAAGGGCTCTGCTTGCGGGTCGTGTCGTCCATGATTCACTCGGCTGAGAGGGTCGAGGTGGCCTCCGGGAAAGACCGTTTCAGGGTAAATCTCCCGCGCCGGAATGGCCAGTGCGGGTCTCGCGGAAGCGCCGTGCAGCGGCGCGAGCGGCCGGCCTCCCCTACAGTCGTGCGAGGAGGGCCTGCGCGAATCTCCGGGCAGATTCCGGTCCATGGGCGAAGAACAGCGACGGCTCGGTCATCTCCAGTTCCAGGACCACCGGCAGGCCGGCAGCGGTCCGGACCACGTCCACCCGGACGTACAGCGGATCCCACTGGCTGGCGACCTCGCAGGCCCGTGCAGCGAGCTCGAGTTCGTCCTCACCCGCCGCACGCGGGCTGATGTCCTCCGTCGCAAACAGCCCCTCGACCAGGGTTCCGCCGGCGCGCAGCAGAGGGCCCTTGCGGATGGCGTGACTGAAGCGTCCACCGATATGCACCAGCGCGGTCTCCCCCTGCTGGTCCACCCGGTTCAGGTAAGGCTGCAGCAGGGCGCTGCGCCCCGCCGCGAGCAGCCGCGCGAGATGCGCCCGGGCCCGTGCCGTCTCGGCACGCGACAGGCGCAGGGCATCGCGTGACCCGGCGCCGATCGCCGGCTTGATCACGAACTCGTCGAACGCCTCCTCGCCCCCGGCCGACAGGCTCCCGGGACCTCCCGCGAGGAAGGCCGACAGTGCCTCGGCCGGTGCCTGTCCTGGCTCCACGAACCGCGTCGGCACCACGGCCACGCCGGCCCGGTGCAGTTCCAGCAGGTAGTGCTTGTCGAGGTTCCAGCGCACGACCTCCGGCACGTTGAACAGCAAGGATGCGCCAGCACAGCGATCCACCCACGCCAGGAACTGGTCGAGGCGATCCATGTAGTCCCAGGTGGAGCGAAGCACGGCGGCATCGAACGACGCCCAGTCGACGGACGTATCGTCCCAGGCCGGCGTCTCGACCTGCGCGCCGGCGGCGCGGAATGCCTCGACCAGCGGCGGCATGTCCTCGTCGAGCGGCAGCGCTTCACCTGCGGTGACCAGGGCGATCCGGCGTGGCATGGAGTCCTCTTGATGAGCTGACCGGCGGCGTGAGCTTACGGCACCGCCGGTGACCGCGTCAGCGCGGCCCGCGCTTCGCCGCCTCGCGTTCGCGGCCCATCTTCCGGTGCAGCCGGCCCGTACGCCGGAAGGCCTCGCGCTTGACGTGATCGGCCTGGGCGGCCCGCGCCGCCTCGCGCTGCAGCTTCAGGAAGTTGCCGAGCCGCCGCGGGTCGAGGACGCCTGCCTCGACCGCCGCCCTGAGCGCGCAGCCCGAGTCGTCGCCGTGCTCGCAATCGCGGAAGCGACAGGTCCCTGCCAGCGCCTCGAGGTCGCCGAAGGCCTCGCCAAGGCCTGCCTGCGCCGCACCGATCTTGAGTTCGCGCATGCCGGGAACGTCGATCAGCCACGCGCCGCCCGGCATCGGAAGCAGCTGCCTGGCGGTCGTGGTGTGCCGCCCGCGGGCATCGTCCTCGCGAATCTCCCGGGTCGCCTGGCCGGCCGCGCCGGTCAGGGTGTTGACCAGCGTGGACTTGCCGACCCCCGAGGAACCGATGAAGACGACCGACTGGCCAGCACCGAGCCAGTCGGCCAGCGCTGCATGCACCTCAGGGTCACGGGCGTCCAACGCGACCACCGCGGTGTCTCCCACCACTCGTGCCGCCTCGTCACGATAGTGGCCCGCGTCGTCGCACAGGTCGGCCTTGGTCAGCACGATCACCGGCGTGACCCCGGCATCGAGCACGACTGCAAGGTAGCGTTCCAGCCGTGAGGGATTGAAGTCGGCATTGCAGGAGGTGACGATGAAAGCGGTGTCGACGTTCGCGGCGATGGCCTGCTCGCGATGCACCTCCCCCGCGGCCAGCCGGCGGATGACCGACTGTCGTTCCAGACGGCGCAGCAGACGCCCCGTCCCGTGCTCGACCAGCACCCAGTCGCCGACCGCGACCGGTGTCGCACCCTCCGCATGCCAGGCCGCGGTAGCGACCACCTCGACCCGGCCCGACTCGCCGAGAGCCTCGATGCGGCTGCGATGCACCGAGGCGATGCGCGCGACCCGGCCGCGGTCGAGGTCCTCGAGCGTCAGCTGGGTCGAATAAAAGGCTCGCCAGCCCAGCTGGCCGAGCGACAAGAATTCATCTGACATTTCAAACCCCTGAGGCAATCGCACGATGTCAGCCTCCGCAAGCGGAAGCCGGGACTGCGGCCGGGGGTCGAAGGCGATCGGACCGGGCGCCGGCGATCAGGCTGGGGCGCGGACTCCGGGAGCCGGTGGCGACACGCGGCCGGAAGTGACGGCTTTGGCATCCATAGCGCTCACGACCTCGTGTTCTGGTGGAAAGGGCGGCCAGCGTAGCGCCGGCATCGGACCGGCGCAAGGCGGCGAGGGCCGGCGACGAACGCTGCGATGGCCAGCACCCTCATGTTGCAGCCCATGTAGCCCATGGACTACCAGAAGTGCCGTCAGGCGAGGGGCACCCGGATCTTCTGCCCGGGGAAGATCTTGTCGGGGTCCTCGATCACCTCGCGGTTGGCCTCGAAGAGATCGGGCCACTTGTTGGCGTTGCCGTAGTAACGCTTCGCGATGTGCGACAGCGTGTCGCCGCGCTCGATGACGTAGTACTCCTCGGCGCGCTGCTCCGGCGTCGGATGCGCATGCTGGTGGGTCCCACCGATCGGTGTCTCCTCGGGCTTCGGCGCCACGAACGGCTGCAGGCCCGACGCATACACGTCGATGACACCCTGCACGTTGCCGGCCATCAGCACGCACTTCTGGAAGGCATCCGGACGGGTGCACCGGCCCTTCAGGCCCACGATGCCGTTGTCGTAGGTCACCTCGAGGTCCTCGACGCCCGGGTTGCTGGCCAGGATGTGGTCGCGGATCTTCTCGGCCGCCTCCTCGTCCTTCTTGAACAACCGGCGTCCCACGTCCTTCACGAATCCGAACAGGTCCATTCCTCACTCCTTTCCGCCATCCCGGCGGACACAGCTCACGCTGCACCAATGATAATTCAACCCGGCTGGCCCTCGTCGGGCTCCAGCGCCGCCAGCGCCGCATCCGTCGTCCGGTAGCCGATATCGATGGCCTCCTCCGCACGGTGGAAGTCCATCAGCTGGAAGTGGCCGAGGTCGGGGGCGATGGTCAGGTTCGGCGGATCTCCCGCCATGCGGCTGCGCGCGATGTGCTCCTGCATGATGTGGATCGAGCCCGCCATGACCTCGAACAGCCCGGGCCCCGCGCTCGAGGACGGACGCAGCGACTCGACCAGCCCGCCCATCAGCTCGCTCCACTTGTCCATCGAGGCCCAGCTCGCCTCGTTGCCCTTCTCCGGTGCTTCCAGCAGGGGTGGCGCGACCTCGGGCTGCGGTCGGCGCCCGGCCCAGCGCTGGCTGACCGGGACATTCAGGTTGACGGCGATCACGTAGTCGGCGCCGAGTGCGCGGCAGAGCGTGACGGGCACCGGGTTGACCACGCCCCCGTCGATCATCCAGCGCGACTTGTGCCAGATGGGCGTGAACAGGCCGGGCATCCCGCTCGAGGCCCGCACCGCCGCCAGCATCGAGCCGTCCCGCAGCCAGATCTCCTCGCCGGTATTCAGGTCCGCTGCGACCGCGCCGAAGACGACCGGCAGGTCCTCGATGCGGCGGTCCTCGATCTGCTCGCCGATGGCCTGCATCAGGCGGTTGCCGCGCATCACGCCGCCGCCACGGAAGGTGGTGTCCAGCAGGCGCCAGACGTCGACGCGCGTCAGGGTGCGGACCCAGTCCTCCAGCGGTTCCACCTGGTCGCTGGCGTAGGCCGCGGCGACCAGTGCACCGACGGAAGCGCCGCTGACGACCTGCGGCCGGATGCCGCGCTCCTCGAGCGCCTTCAGCACGCCGAGATGCGCCCAGCCGCGCGCCGAGCCGCTGCCCAGCGCCAGTCCGATGCGTCTTTCCCGGGCCTCCACCACCGGCTCCTCCCATCGACCGGGTCGCACACGAGGGCGCTGCCGTGTCCTGCAAGAGGGCGTCGAAGTGGGAGACACGGGCGCCGGGGTGACGTTACCATGCGCGCCCTATGATGGAGGTCAGCACATCCACGGCTGCAAGGCTGCGCCTGACCGCGATGCTCGTGCTGGGGGCTCTCGTGGTGCTGGCCGGCTGTGGCGGAGAGCGCGGTGCACGCACCAGCGCACCGCCGGCAGCCGACGGCAGTGCCCTGAAGGTCTATCGCCATGGCATGGACCAGTCGCCGACCAGTCTCGACCCGGTACAGGGGTCGAACGTCTACGCCAACCACGTCCTGATCAACGCCTACGACACGCTGTACTCCTACAAGTACCTGGCGCGTCCCTATGAGCTCAAGCCGAACCTCGCTGAGGGCTGGCCGGAGATCTCGGACGACCAGCTGACCTATACCATCCGCATCAAGCAAGGCGTGCACTTCATCGACGACCCGGCCTTTCCGGACGGCATCGGCCGGGAGCTCGTCGCCGAGGACATCGTCTACTCCATCAAGCGGCACTTCGACCCCGCAACCCGGGCCCAGGGCGCCTGGCTGTGGCAGGGCCGGATAGCCGGACTGGAGGAATGGAAGGAGGCCGGGGCCGACTACGATGCCGAGGTCGAGGGCCTGCGCGCGCTCGATCGCCACACGCTGCAGGTCAGGCTGGTGGAGCCCTATCCGCAGCTGCTGGACTCGCTCGCGCAGGGCTACTCGTCCGTCGTGCCACGGGAGGCGGTCGAACACTACGGCCGCGAGTTCGCCATCCGGCCGGTCGGTTCCGGCCCGTTTCGCGTCGTGTCCTACGACACGGCCCGCATCGTCATGGACCGCAACCCCAAGTACCGCCAGGAGCCGGTGGACCTCGAGGCGGAAGGCTACGACCCGGCGACGCAGGGGCAGTACCACCTGGAGCGCATCGAGGGCCGCTCGCCGCCGTTCATCGATCGCCTGGAGATCCATTTCATCGGCGAGCCCTCGGCTCGCTGGAACTCGTTCACCAAGGGCGACGAGATCCAGTACACGACGGTGCCGAACGAACAGGTGGACCTGGTGCTCGAGTCCAAGCATCCCATCCGGCTGAAGCCCGAGTACGCGTCGAAGTACCAGCTCTACGCGGGCCCGGAGGCGGGGTTCATCTTCCAGACCTTCAACCTCGCCCTGCCCGAGTTCGGCTACCACCCCGATCCGGAACGCGAACGGCGCAACAAGGCCCTGCGCTGCGCCATGATCAAGTCCTTCGACTGGCCGGCCCGGAACGAGAGCTTCTACGCGGGAATCGGGCTGGTCTTTCCCGGCATCATCGTCCCGGCGACGCCCGAGTTCGACCCGGACCTGTCGGACGAGAGCATCACGCGCGACGTCGAGGGCGCGCGGCGCCTGCTGGCCGAGAACGGCTGGAACGCGGACAACCTGCCGGTCCTGACCTACGGGGCGACCGCCGGCGTCATCAGCCGGCTGAACTTCGAGCAGTTCCGCGCCTGGCTGAAGGAGATCGGCTACCCGCCTTCCAAGGTGGTGCTGAAGCAGTACGCCACCTTCGGCGACATCAGCAAGGCCTGGAAGCAGGCCGAGCTGCCCTGGGTCGCCAAGGGATGGGGGCTGGACTACCCGGACGCCCAGAACACGCTGCAGCTGTTCTACGGGCCGAACAGCTCGCCGGGGTCCAACGACACCAACTACCGCAACCCCGAGTACGACCGGCTGTACGACCAGTCGAGCGTCATGCTGCCCTCGCCGGAGCGCACGGAGATCTACCGGCGCATGAACCAGATGGTGATCGATGACTGCCTGGCCGTGACCGGACTGGCACGCACGCGCATCCACCTGTGGCACAAGGACGTGATCGCCCTGCCCGATCGCGAGATCGTCGGCGGGTTCTTCCTGAAGTACGTGGACCTCGAGGACTGAGCATGGAGGTCCTGCAGTACGCGTTGCGCAAGCTGGTGTCCGGGATCCCGCTGATCCTCGGCGTCACCTTCGTCAGCTTCCTGCTCATGGTGTACTTCGGTCCCGACCAGACCTACGAGCTGCTGGGCAAGAACCCGACGCCGGAGCAGATCGCCGAGATCCGCCACCAGCTGGGCTACGACAAGCCGTTTGTCGCGCGCTACGCCGACTACCTTCGCGAGCTGGTCACCCTCGACTTCGGCCACTCGAACTCGACCGGAGAGAAGGTCAGCGCCCTGCTCGGGCGGACCATCCCGGTGTCGATGGTGCTGGTGCTGCCGGGCTTCCTGCTCGGGAACCTGCTGGCGATCATGCTGGCGCTGCTCGCCGCGAATTTCCGCAGCCGCTGGCCGGACAAGGTGATCATGGGATTCTCCGTGATCGGCATGAGCATCAGCTACCTGATCGTCATCATCGCCTTCCAGGTGATCTTCTCCTCCAGCCAGGGCCTGGGCATCTTCCCGGTACGCGGCTGGAACGTGCACTCCTTCGCCGACTACATCGACTACGTCGCCGTGCCGACCATGGCGACGGTGTTCGTCGCCCTCGGCTACAACACCAGGTTCTACCGGTCGGTGATCGTCGAGGAGATGACGCGCGACCACGTGCGGACGGCCCGGGCCTTCGGCGTGCCGCCCGGCAAGCTGCTGTACCGCAACGTGCTCAAGAACTGCATGATCCCGATCATCACGCGCGTCGTGTTCTCCATTCCCCTCATCGTCATCAGCGGCGCGCTGCTGGTGGAGAGCTACTTCGGCATCCCGGGCGTCGGCAAGGTCACCTTCGATGCCATCACCACGGGCGACCAGCCGGTGCTCAAGGCAGTGGTCGGCCTGACGGCGGTGATGTTCGTGCTGGCGCAGCTGCTGACCGACATCCTCTACCGGGCGGTGGACCCGCGGGTGTCGCTCGGATGAACGCCGTGGCCCCCACCGTCGAGGCCGCCGTCGCCGGCACCGGGCGCCGCCAGTCGCTGTGGTCGAAGGCCGCGTGGAAGTTCCGCCGCGATCGCGCCGGCATGCTCGGGCTGGCCATCGTGGTCGCCTACTTCATCGCCGCGCTGGGCGTCTGGTTCGGCTGGTGGGCGACCGGCTGGGCGGATGTCGACGGCGGCAAGTGGGAGCCGATGTCCGCCGCGCACTGGTTCGGCACCAACCTGATCGGCCAGGACATCTTCGACCGCTCGCTCTACAGCGTCAGCACCGCCTTCGAGGTCGGCCTCGTGGTCGCCGTGCTGTCGACGCTGCTCGGCGCGCTGCTCGGCGCGCTGGCGGGCTTCTTCAGCGGCCGCTTCACCGACGAGGTCATCCTCTGGGTGATGGGCGTGCTCGACTCGATCCCCTTCTACCTGCTGGTCGCGGCCATCGCCTTCGCGCTGGCCGGCAACCCCTACGCCATGCACGTGGCGATGATCTCGACCTTCTGGATCACCACCGGCAGGCTGGTCCGTGGCGAGGTCATCAAGCTGAAGAACCTCGAGTTCGTCGAGGCGGCGCATGCCATCGGCGTCCCCGAGTACACGATCATCCTGCGCCACATCATTCCCAACACGCTGCACATCCTGCTGGTGCAGGCCACCATCACCTTCGTCGCCGCCATCAAGTCCGAGGTGATCCTCAGCTTCCTCGGCCTCGGCGTGAAGGACGGCATGAGCTGGGGCCTGATGATCGCCGAGAGCACCTTCGAGGTGCTGGCCGGCTTCTTCAACAACTTCCTGGCGGCCTCGGTGCTGATGTTCGGCCTGGTGATGGCCTTCAACATGTTCTCCGACGCGCTGCAGGACGCGCTCGACCCGAGGCAGGTGTCGTGAGCCGCCAGCCACTGCTCAAGGTCCGCGACCTCGTGGTGGAGTTCTCCACCGAGAACGGCAAGGTGCGCGCCGTCGACCGCGTCAGCTTCGACGTGTTCCCGAACGAGACACTGGGGCTGGTCGGCGAGTCCGGTTGCGGCAAGACCGTCACCGGCCTGGCCATCCTCGGCCTGATCCCGAGCCCGCCGGGCCGCATCGCCGGCGGCAGCATCGAGTTCAACGGGCGGGAGCTGGTCGGGCTGCCGGAGGCCGAGTTTCGCGGCATCCGCGGCCAGGACATCGCGATGATCTTCCAGGAGCCGATGACCGCGCTGAACCCGGTGTTCACCGTCGGCAACCAGATGATCGACGTGCTGCGGCGCTACAAGGGCCTGAGCGGGCGCCAGGCACGCGCGGCCGCGATCGAGCTGCTGGCCAAGGTCGGCATACCCGCGCCCGACAAGCGCATCGACGAGTACCCGCACCAGCTCTCGGGCGGCATGCGACAGCGCGTGGTGATCGCCATGGCGCTGTCCTGCGACCCCAAGCTGATCGTCGCCGACGAACCCACGACGGCGCTCGATGTCACCACCCAGGCACAGGTGCTGGAGCAGATCGTGAAGCTCCAGCAGGAATTCCACATGGCGATGATCCTGGTGACCCACGACCTGGGCGTGGTCGCGGAGACCTGCCACCGCGCGATCGTCATGTACTGCGGCCGCATCGCCGAGAAGGCGGAGATCGGGCCGCTGTTCGGGCAGCCGCGACACCCCTACACCGTCGGCCTGCTGGAATCGATCCCGCGGGTCGGCCATGGCGAGAAGGAAGACCTCGCCGTCATCCCCGGCATGGTCCCGGACCTGCTGCACCTGCCACGCGGCTGCCGTTTCGCGGACCGTTGCTCGCGTCGCACGTCGCGCTGCGACGAGGAACTGCCGGAACTCGACGGCCGCGAGGACAGCCCGTCACGCGTCGCCTGTTTCCACCCCTGCTGAGTGAGACCCGTGGACACGCTGCTCGAAGTCAGGAACCTGGAAAAGCACTTTCCCGTACGCGGCGGGTTGCTGAGGCGCGTGGTCGCCCAGGTCAAGGCCGTCGACGGCGTGAGCTTCACGCTCGGCACCGGCCAGACGCTCGGCCTGGTCGGCGAGTCCGGCTGCGGCAAGTCGACCCTCGGCCGCGCGATATCTGCAGCTGCAGAAGCCGACCGGCGGGCAGGTGATCCTCGAGGGCGAGGACCTGACCGCGGCGGGCCCGGAACGGATGCTCGAGATGCGCCGGGAGATGCAGATCATCTTCCAGGACCCGTTCGCGTCGCTGAGTCCGCGCCGTACGGTGGCGCAGACCATCCGCGAGCCGCTCGACGTGCACCGCATCGGCACGCCGGCCGAGCGTGAGCGCAAGGTCGAGGAACTGCTGCAGGTCGTCGGCATGCGCACTGCCGTGCTCGACCGCTACCCGCACGAGTTCTCCGGCGGCCAGCGGCAGCGCATCGGCATCGCGCGCGCCCTGGCGCTCAATCCCAAGCTGATCGTCGCGGACGAGCCGGTCTCTGCGCTCGACGTGTCGGTGCGGGCGCAGGTGCTGAACCTGATCGCCAAGCTGCAGCGCGAGCACGGCATCGCCTTCCTGTTCATCTCGCACGACCTGTCGGTGGTCGAGCACGTCAGCGACCACGTCGGGGTGATGTACCTGGGCAAGCTGGTCGAGATGGCACCCGCGAAGGAGATCTACCGCGACCCGCGGCACCCCTATACGCAGGCGCTGCTGTCGGCCGTGCCGGTGCCCGACCCGAAGCGCAAGTCCAGGCGCATCGTGCTGACCGGCGACGTGCCCTCGCCGATGAACCCACCGCCGGGCTGTCCCTTCCACAAGCGATGCCCGAAGGTCATGGACATCTGCTCGAAGGTCGTGCCCCCGGTCGTGGACGTGGGGACGGCGGAACGTCCGCACCGCGTGGCCTGCCACCTGCACGGGTGATGCCCGCGGGCAGCGCCCTCAGGCCTGGCCCCTGAACCCTTTCGCGACGAAGTACACCTCACGGGACCGGGATCGCGACGCCGCCGGCTTGCGGATGGAGACCTTGTCGAAGTCCTTGCGGACCTCCCTGAGGTAGTCGTCCGACCCGGTGCCCTGGAACAGCTTGGCCACGAACGTCCCGCCCGGCTTCAGCACGCGCCGCACCGCCTCGAGCGCCAGCTCGAGCAGGTAGATCGAGGCGGCCTGGTCGGCGGAGCTGACGCCGCTGATGTTCGGGGACATGTCGCAGAGGACCACGTCCACCGGCTCACCACCGAGGCCGGCAAGGACCTCGTCCAGCACTGCCTGCTCGCGGAAGTCGCCCTGGACGAAATCCACGCCGCGGATGGCGTCCATCGGCAGGATGTCGGTCGCGATCACCCGCCCCCGTTCGCCGACGAGTCGGCTCGCGACCTGCGACCAGCCGCCCGGCGCCGAGCCGAGGTCCAGCACCCGCATGCCCGGGCGCAACAGCCGGGCCTTCTCGTCGAGCTCGAGCAGCTTGTAGGCCGAGCGCGCGCGATAGCCTTCCTTCTGCGCCTGCTTGACGAAAGGATCGCTGACGTGTTCCTGCAGCCAGCGGCTGCTGCTCTTGATTCGTGCCACGGCCCGGGAGCACCTCGCGCGCCGGGTGACCCTCACGCGATACGGGAGGGCCTGCGCGCCGCTACAATGACGTCCCATTGTATTCCTCTGCCGGAGACACCGGCCAGGAACTGCGCGTGATCCGCATCACCGGCCTGACCCTGCCGCTCGACCATGCCGAGGACGCGCTGCGCAAGGCGATCGTCCGGCGCCTGGGGATTGCCGACGACGAACTGCTGGAGTTCACCGTCTTCCGCCGCGGCTATGACGCGCGCAGGAAGAACGCCATCCCGTTCGTCTACACCATCGACCTGAAGGCTCGCGGCGAGGCGGCGATCCTCGCCCGCCTGCAGGGCGATCCCGGCATCGGCCCCGCGCCTGACACGCGTTATCACTTCGTGGCGAAGGCGCCGGGGAACCTGCAGGAGAGGCCGCTCATCGTCGGTTTCGGTCCCTGCGGGCTGTTCGCCGCGCTGGTGCTCGCGCAGATGGGCTTCCGTCCCATCGTGCTGGAGCGCGGCCGCGACGTCAGGCGCCGCACGCAGGACACCTGGGCCCTGTGGCGCAGGAACACGCTGACGCCGGAATCCAACGTCCAGTTCGGCGAGGGCGGTGCCGGCCTGTTCTCGGACGGCAAGCTCTACAGCCAGATCAAGGACCCGAAGTTCCACGGCCGCAAGGTCATGGAGGAATTCGTGCGGGCCGGCGCGCCGCCGGAGATCCTCTATGTCAGCAAGCCGCACATCGGCACGTTCCGGCTGACGCGCGTGGTCAGCGCCATGCGCCAGGAGATCATCGCGCTCGGCGGCGAGGTGCGCTTCGAGAGCAAGGTCACCGACCTGACGGTCGAGGACGGTCGCGTCGCCGGCGTGGTGCTGGAGGACGGCACGGAGATCCGCAGCCATCACGTCGTGCTGGCGCTCGGTCACAGCGCGCGCGACACCTTCCGCATGCTGCACCGGCGGGGCGTGCACATCGAGGCGAAGCCCTTCTCCGTCGGCTTTCGCATCGAGCACCCGCAGTCGATGATCGACCGGGCCCGCCTCGGACCTCACGCCGGCCACCCCGCGCTCGGGGCCGCCGACTACAAGCTGGTGCACCACGCCGGGAACGGCCGCACGGTGTACAGCTTCTGCATGTGCCCGGGTGGCACGGTGGTGGCCGCGACCTCCGAGCCGGGGCGCGTGGTCACCAACGGCATGAGCCAGTATTCGCGCAACGAGCGCAATGCCAACGCGGGCATCGTGGTCGGCATCTCCCCCGAGGAGGACTTCCCGGGCGGCCCGCTCGCCGGCGTCGAGCTGCAGGAACGCCTGGAGTCCCTGGCCTTCGAACTCGGGGGGCGCGACTATTGCGCGCCGGGCCAGCAGGTCGGCGACTTCCTGCGCGGCGTGCCTTCGACCGGATTCGGCGAGGTGCAGCCCTCCTACCAGCCCGGCGTGAAACCCACCGACCTGTCGGACCTGCTGCCGGCCGCGGTGACCGAGGCCATCCGCGACGCGTTGCCGGCCTTCGGCAGGCAGATCCGCGGCTTCGACCGGGACGACGCCGTGCTGACCGGCATCGAGTCGCGCACGTCCTCGCCGATGCGCGTCACCCGCGACAGGAACAGCCTGCAGAGCGTCAATGTGCGCGGGCTCTATCCCGCCGGCGAGGGCGCCGGCTATGCGGGCGGCATCCTCTCGGCCGGCGTGGACGGCATCAAGGTCGCCGAACAGGTGGCGCTGTCCATGCTCGCCGACGCGCAACGGCCAGCTCGCGCCGCGGAGGCCGCACCGTGATGAAACTGGACGACGTCCGCAAGCTGCACCAGAAGAAGTACCGCGAGCAGTCCGGCCGGTTCCTGGTCGAGGGGGAGCACCTCGTGCTGGAACTGCAGAAGGCAGCAAGGTCGCAACCCTGCACTGCGTGACTCGATCCTCTACCTCACCCCGGAACGGTCGGGGTGGAAGACGCCGTTCGAGGTGCAGGTCGTCAGCGACGCACAGATGGCGCGGATCTCCGGCACACAGACGCCCCAGGGGCTTCGTTGCCGTGGTGCCGTTCCTGCTGCCGCTCGGCCCCGCGGAAGGACGAGAAGGCCATCTACCTCCACGAGGTGCAGGACCCGGGCAACCTCGGCACGATCCTGCGCACGCTCGCATGGTTCGGGGGCTTTCGTTGCCTGCTGGGACCGGGCAGCGTGGATCCCTACAACCCGAAGGTGGTGCGCGCCAGCGCAGGCGCGATCTTCCACCTGCCGTTCGAGACCGATGTCGGGATGGACTCGCTACGCGACCGTTACGACCGCATCGCCTGCCTGGACATGCGCGGCGAGGCGCTCACGTCGCCGGGCTTCGCACAGGCATGACTGCTACCTGTTCGGCAACGAGGCGCGTGGCCTGCCGGCCGCCGACCTCGCGGGCCTGAATGCGGCGCGCTTCACCGTGCCGGGCTGCGATGCGATCGAGTCGCTGAACCTCGCCTCGGTCGTGGGGATCTGCGCGTACGAGCTGCGCCGGTAGCGTCGCCCGCACGCTGCCCGGTGCGGCCGCTGCCGCGACGCATCGAGCGCGATCTTCGATCGGCCGGTACCCGCTCGTGCCCGGCACGGCTTTCAGCTTGCCGGTCCCGCCTGGTGCCTGGCGGGGCTCTCTACTTCCGGTGCCTCCCCGCGCGCTCGGAAAGGCAGAAACTCGCTTGCGGGGAGGCACCGGTCGTCCTCGCCCCGCCTGCGCGAACGCTGCCGCGACCGGGCCGGCGCGGGGGCGAGGGCGGTGTCCCCCTGAGCGAGCGAGTTTGGCTTGCGGAGCGAAGCGGAGCCGAGTGAGCGACGGGGGACCCGCCCGATCAGGCCCCAGCGCCGGCACCGAGAGGGACCGGCCGACCGGCAGAAAGTCCAGCAGGATGCCGGCGGGCCCGGTATAGTGCGCCGCATCAAACGAGGGTCGCGCGGTCAGCGCCCCCTTTGGCTCGAAGCCAGCGCCACTCCGGCGCGCTCGAAATAGACCCTCCTCTCGCTCCTGACCGGCCCGGCGCATGCGCCGCGCAGCGAGTCATATCAAGGAACATAGAATGAATTTCTCCGATCTCGGGCTCGAGCCCGAGCTGGTTCGTGCCGTACAAGACAAGGGCTACGAACACCCCACACCCATCCAGCTGCAGGCGATCCCGGCAGTGCTGGCCGGCCGCGACGTGCTGGCCGGCGCCCAGACCGGCACCGGCAAGACCGCCGGCTTCGTGCTGCCGTTGCTCCAGCGGCTGGGCCAGTCGCAGGCGACGCGCACCGCGCGTGCTGGTGCTGACGCCCACGCGCGAACTGGCCGCCCAGGTCGCCCAGAGCGCCCGTGACTACGGCGCGCACAAGAGCCTGCGGACGCTGGTCCTCTTCGGCGGCGTCGGCGAGAGGCCGCAGATCGACGCCCTGCGCCGCGGCTGCGACATCCTGGTCGCCACGCCGGGCCGCCTGCTCGACCTGGCCAACCGCGGCCTGGCCGACCTGTCGCAGGTGCAGCACTTCGTCCTCGACGAGGCCGACCGCATGCTCGACATGGGCTTCATCCACGACATCCGCCGCGTGATGCAGCTGCTGCCGCGGGAGCGGCAGAACCTGCTCTTCTCGGCCACCTACAACGATGACATCCGCTCGCTGGCGACGCGCCTGCTGCGCGACCCGGTCCACATCGACGTGGCACCGCGCAACGCCACGGCCGATCGCGTCGAGCAGGTCGCGTTCCGGGTGCCGAAGGAGCACAAGCGCCACCTGCTCATCCACCTGTTCGGGCACGGCGCCACGGACGAAGGGGCGTGGTTCCAGGCCCTGGTGTTCACGCGCACCAAGCACGGCGCCAACAAGCTGGCGCAGCAGCTCGAGGCAGCGGGGATCCGCTCCGCTGCGATCCACGGCAACAAGAGCCAGTCGGCCCGGGTCAAGGCGCTGGCCGACTTCAAGGCCGGCAAGGTCGCCGCGCTGGTGGCCACCGAGGTCGCCTCGCGCGGGCTCGACATCAAGGAACTGCCGATGGTGGTGAACTACGAGCTGCCGAACGTGCCGGAGGACTACGTCCACCGCATCGGCCGCACCGCCCGCGCCGGCGCGACCGGCCGCGCGGTATCGCTGGTCGCGCCAGACGAGGCCGGGTTGCTGCGCGACATCGAGCGCACGATGCGGCAGGCCGTGCCGTTCATCGAGACGCCGCACTTCCCGATCCTGCATACCGCGCCTGCGGCGACGACGCGGGAAGCCCCGCGCCCTGCCAGCCAGCGCAGGCCGCGGGCCGAGCAGCGCCCGTCCGCGCCGCGGCACCCGCGCCAGCCGGTTGCGGCGCACGATCACGGCCAGCGGCAGGAACAGCCGCGCGGCCAGGAGCCGGCGCGGGCCAGGAACGACGGCAGCGCACCGGTCCGCAAGCAGGCCCGGCCCTCCGGCGGTCGCTGGCAGGGCAAGCCGCGGCAGCAGAACGGCGGCTGGCGCTCGGGAAGAATGTAATCCAGGAAAGGGGAAAAGGGTCCGCAACCCTTTTCTGAAAGGGTTGCGGACCCTTTTCGGACCCCTTCTAAGGCCTCTTCGCCAGCCAGCCGTCGAGCTGGTTGGCGAAAGCCTGCCGGTCCGCCTGGCTCAGCGCCGGCGGACCCGCGGTCTGTACGCCGCTCGCGCGCATCGTGTCCATGAAGTCGCGCATGTTGAGGATCGAGCGGATCGTGTTCGCAGAGTACATCTCGCCGCGCGGGTTCAGCGCCTGTGCGCCGCGGGCGATGACGTCCGCGGCCAGCGGGATGTCGGCCGTCACCACGAGGTCCCCGGGCCCGACGCGGCCCGTGATCTCCGCATCCGCGACGTCGAAGCCGCCCGGGACCTGCAGCAGCCGCACGTTCGGCCGGCGCGGCACCGCCATCGCGTGATTGGCGACCAGCGTCAGCGACTCGCCGGTGCGCTCCGCAGCGCGGAACAGGATGTCCTTGATCGGCCTCGGACAGGCATCGGCGTCCACCCAGATCGGCATGACAGGTCCCAGCCTCGCGCGGCGTGCCAGCCGCAGCGCCGCGAGTGTAAAGTAACGGCGACGCCCGGGCGACTCGCGCCGGGCCGCGGACGGGACCTCCAGCCATGCGCTACCAGACGGACGTCGTGGTCGTCGGCGCCGGCATCGCCGGCATCGCCGCCGCCTACGAGCTGATCGGCCGCGGCCGGCGCGTGCTGCTGCTCGATCGTGATGCCGAGGAGAACCTCGGCGGCCTCGCGAAGGAGAGCTTCGGCGGCATCTGGTTCGCGGGCACGCCGCTGCAGCGCAAGTACGGCATCCACGACAGCGCAGAACTCGGGCTCGCCGACTGGCTGGCCTTCGGCGAACTCGCGCCGGAGGATCGCTGGCCGCGCGCGTGGGCCGAGGCCTATGTCGAGCGCTGCATCCCCGAGGTGTACGAATGGCTGCGCGGGCTCGACGTCGAGTTCATGCCCATGCCGATGTGGGTGGAGCGCGGCCTGCACGTGCCCGGCAACTCGGTGCCGCGATGGCACATCGTCTGGGGCACCGGCCACGTCCTGGCCGTGACGCTGGCCCGTCACCTGCTTGAACACCCCGCCAACGACCTGCTGACCTGCCGCTACGGCCATCGCGTAGACGAGCTGCTCTCCGGCGGCGGCCGCGTCATCGGCTGCCGCGGCACGGACGAGGCGACCGGCACCGCCTTCGAGGTCGAGGCCGAGTCGGTGGTCGTCGCAGCCGGCGGCATCAACGGCGACATCGACCGCGTGAAGGCGAACTGGCACGAGGACTGGGGCCGGCCGCCCGAGGTGATCCTGAACGGCTCGCACAAGTTTGCCGACGGCCTCCTGCACGACGCGGCGCAGCGGGCCGGCGCGAGCGTCACCCACCTCGACTGGCAGTGGAACTACGCGGCAGGCGTGCGTCACTGGCGGCCGCGCAAGCCCGGCCACGGCCTGTCGCTGGTGCCGCCCAAGTCCGCCCTGTGGCTGAACTGGCGCGGCGAGCGCATCGGCCCGATGCCGCTGGTCACCGGCTACGACACCCACGACCTCGTGGCCCAGGTGTGCCGCCAGGATCGCGCCTATTCCTGGCAGCTGCTGAATCGCAGGATCGCGCTGAAGGAACTGGCCGTCTCGGGCGCGGAGTTCAACCCGTCGTTCCGCGAGCAGAAGCGACTGGCCGTGGCCCGCGACCTGCTGCGCGGCAACCACTGGCTGTACGAGGAGCTGACCGCGAACTGCCAGGACATCGTCACCGCGGACTCGCTGCCGGAACTGGTCGAGCACATGAACGAGCTGGTGGGCGACGGGTCGGTGGACTACGACGTCGGTGCACGCGGCCGCCACGCGCTACGACGCCTGCATCGACCGCGGCCCGCGGTTCCACAACGACGAGCAGCTGCGGCGCATCGAGTTCGCGCGGCGCTGGACCGGCGACCGGCTCCGGACCTGCGCGTTCCAGAAGATCCTGGACCCGAAGGCCGGGCCGCTGATGGCGATCCGCGAGTTCATCATCAGCCGCAAGAGCATGGGCGGGCTGCAGACCGACCTCGAGTCGCGCGTCCTCGACCGGCAGGGACAGCCCATCCCCGGCCTGTTCGCGGCGGGCGAGGCGGCCGGGTTCGGCGGCGGCGGCATGAACGGCAAGCGCGGCCTCGAGGGCACCTTCCTCGGCGGCTGCCTGTTCGGTGGGACGCATTGCGGGGAAAGTGGCATGAGCAGGAAAGTCGACCAGGCCATCAACATCGATGCGTTGCGCGCGATCGCCCGGCGACGCCTGCCCCGCTTCGCCTTCGACTACGTCGACGGCGGCGCGGAGGACGAGGGCACGCTGGCCGGCAACCGTGCGGTGTTCGAGCGTCTGCGCTTCCGGCCGCGCACGCTGGTGGATGTCTCCACGCGAGACACCTGCCACGACGATCCTCGGACAACCGGCGGCGTTTCCTGCCATCGTCGGTCCCGACGGGCCTCAACGGCCTGCAGTGGACCGACGGCGACATGGCGATCGCCCGTGCCGCGTCCGCGGCGGGACTGCCGTTCGCCATGTCCACGGTCTCCATGAGCTACATCGAGGACCTCGTCGAGGCGACCTCCGGGCGCCTCTGGCTGCAGGCCTACGTATTCCGCGAGCGCGAGATCAGCGACCGGCTGATCGATCGCGCGGCCGAAGCCGGCTGCGAGGCGATCATCATCACCAGCGACTTCCCCGTCGCCGGCAAGCGCGAGCGCGACTTCGCCAGCGGCCTGCTGCCCAAGCAGGAGTTCCCGCTGCGCACCAAGCTGAACATCCTGATGCACCCCTGGTGGGTGCTGACCGTCGCGCGCAACAGGCCGCGCTTCGTCAACGTCGAGCGCGAGCTCGGGCCCGGTTCGAACGTGAACGCGTTCGTCGGGCACGGCATGTTCGACCCGTCGCTCGACTGGGACGACCTGGCGCGCTTCCGCGAGCGCTGGAAGGGCAAGCTGCTGCTCAAGGGCGTGCTGCGCGCGGACGATGCCGAGCGGGCCGTCGGGCTCGGGGTGGACGGGGTCTGGCTCTCCAACCATGGCGGCCGGCAGCTCGACCGCTGCATCAGCGGCATGGAGGCGCTGCCCGACATCGTCGCCGCGGTCGGCCAGCGCACCACGGTGATCGTGGACGGCGGCGTGCGTCGCGGTGCCGACATTGCCAGGGCGGTGGCGCTGGGCGCTTCCGCGGTCGCGCTCGGCCGCGCGCCGGTCTACGGCCTCGGCGCCGGCGGCCAGGCCGGCGCGGCGCGGGCGCTCGAGATCCTGCGCGACGAGTTCGACCGGACGATGGCCCTGACCGGCTGCCGCAGCGTCGCCGACCTCACTCCCGACCTCCTGGCGCCGTAATTGGGGACATTCCTATTTTCCTTTTCTGGCGGCGCCAAGAAAGGGAAAATAGGAATGTCCCCAGTTTCCGAGCGTCGCAGTATCAGGAGCTTCGTGCAGCGCGCGGGACGCATCACCCGCGCCCAGGAGCGCGCGCTCGACGAGCTGTGGCCGCGGTGGGGCGTAGCGTTCTCGGCGGCAGCGCTCGACCTCGACGCGCTGTTCGGACGACAGGCACCACGGGTGCTCGAGATCGGCATCGGCGACGGCGAGTCGCTGCTGGCCCTGGCGACGGCCCGCCCCGAAGCCGACTTCCTTGGCGTCGAGGTCCATCGCCCCGGCATCGGGCATTGCCTGCTGGGCATCGAGTCGCGCGGCCTCACCAACGTCCGCCTGATCTGCCACGACGCGGTGGAGGTGCTGGAGAAGCAGCTGCCTGACGCCACGCTCGACGAGGTGCTGCTGTACTTCCCGGATCCCTGGCCGAAGAAGCGCCACCACAAGCGACGCATCGTGCAGCCCGGGTTCATCGAGCTGCTGGCACGCAAGCTGAAGCCGGGCGGCACGTTCCGCCTCGCGACCGACTGGGCGCCTTACGCGGAGCACATGCTGGAGGTGCTGCGAGGAAGCCCTTCGCTGGTCAACGTTTCGCCCAACGGCGATTTCGCCCCGCGCCCGGACAGCCGGCCGCAGACGAGGTTCGAGCGCCGCGGCGAGCGTCTCGGCCACGAGGTCTTCGACCTGGCCTTCGCTAGAAAATAGGGGACATTCCTATTTTCGGTCTTCCGTTTTGGTCGATTCCAAAACGAATCAATGACTTGAAGGAAAAAGGAAAATAGGAATGTCCCCTCAAGCAAAGGCGCCCTTGAGGCCGTCGACCATGAACTGCACCGCCAGGGCGGCCAGCACGACGCCGGCGAGCCGGCTCACCACGTGGGCGCCGGTCACGCCCATCACGCGGTGCACCAGCGGGGCCAGCAGCAGCAGCGCCAGCGTGATCGCCAGCACCAGCCCGATCACCGCCAGCAGGCCGAGCGTCATCAGCCAGTCCGGCTTGAGCGTGCCGAAGGTCAGCAGCACGGTCGCCAGGGCACCGGGACCTGCGATGAACGGGAACGCCAGCGGGAACACCGAGATGTCGGCGCGCTGCTGCACCTCGTCCTTCTCCTCGGTGGTCGTCTTGGTCCCCGACTCGCGCGCGAACACCATCTCCATCGCGATCAGGAACAGCATCACGCCGCCGGCGATGCGGAAGGCGTCGATGCTGATGCCCATCATGCGGATGAACCACGAGCCGGCCAGCGCAAACAGCGCCAGCACGATGCCCGACACGGTCACCGCCTTGAGCGACATCTTGCGCTTGTAGCGCTCGCTCGCACCGTCGGTCAGGCTGGCGAACACCGGCACCAGGGTGACCGGCTCGACCACCACGAACAGCAGCACGAAGAACTTCAGCAGCTCGTCCATCACTCATAGTCCGCCGGATTCACGCCCTCGGCCAGCATCACCCATCCGTCGACGATCTCGAGCGGGACCGGCACCAGCGACTCGCCGGCGCAGGGACCGTCGATGCAGTAGCCGCGAATCGATGTCGAACAGCGCGCCGTGCGAGCAGCACACGATGAGCGACCGGTCCGGCGTGAGGAAGTCGTCCGGCTTCAGGTTGAGTGGATGGCCCGCGTGCGGGCAGCGATTGACGTAGCCGCGGATCCGGTCGCCCTTGCGCACCAGGAAGCCGGACAGCGGCCAGTCGCCGGCGCCGACCCGGAACCCCCTGCAGGGGTTCTCCGCGAGGTCGTCCACCGCGCAGAGCACGCGCTCGGTGTCCAGCACGTCCCTCACTGCGCTCCCCTGCTCATTCCTTGCGCCCCGCCGTGCCGAGCGCAGCGTCGATCATGCCACGGCGCATCATGAACCAGAACAGCGCCACGCCCGGCAGCGCCAGCACCGTGGTCAGCAGGTAGAAATTCACGTAGCCCATCGCCTCGATCAGGCCGCCGGCGGTGGTCCCGGTCAGCACACGCCCGAGCACGCTGGCCGCGGCCGAGATCAGCGCGTACTGGGTGGCCGTGAACTGCAGGTTGCACAGCGCCGAGAAGTAGGCCACGACCACCACGCCGCCGTAGCCGCTGGCGAAGTTCTCGAAGCCTATCGCCGCGGCCAGGCCGAGATTGCTGTGCCCCGCCGCCGCCAGCAGCGCGAAACTGAGGTTGGAGACGCACATCAGCACCAGCGCCAGCAGCACGGAGCGCTGCAGGCCGAGCCGCGTGTACAGGATGCCGCCGACGAAGATGCCGACGAGGAAGGCCCAGAAGCCGAAGCCCACGTCGTAGAGCGCGATCTCGTCGTTGCTGTAGCCGAGGTCGTTGAACAGCAGGCGGAACGTGAGGTTGGCGAGGGTGTCGCCGATCTTGTGGACGAGGATGAACAGCAGCACCACCCAGGCGCCGGTCCGCTGCATGAATTCCGCGAACGGGCCCACGATGGAACTCCACAGATGGCGGCGACGCCGCGCTTCTCCTGGATCACCACGTGCCGCGCCGGCTCCCCGACGATCAGGCCGGTCAGCATCGCCGGCAGCGCGAAGGCGGCACAGCAGATATAGGCCGCAGTCCAGCCCCAGCGAGCCGCCACCACCAGCGCCAGCGCGCCGGCCGCGGCCGCGCCGATGCGCCAGCCGTACTGCGACATGCCCGAGCCCACGCCGAGCTGGTAGGGCTTCAGCGTCTCGATGCGGTAGGCATCGATGACGATGTCGTAGGTGGCTCCCGCGACGCCGACCAGCAGCGCGGCGACGACGGTCGCCTGCAGGCTCGCCTGCGGGTCCACCAGCGCGAGGTTCACCACCGCGGCGATGACGGCGACCCCCGTGACCAGCAGCCAGGACACGCGCTGGCCCAGCCGGCCCAGCAGCGGGATGCGCACGCCGTCGACGATCCATGCCCAGAAGACCTTGAGGTTGTAGACCAGGAAGGCGAGCGTGAAGGCGGTGACGGTGCGCTTGTCGATGCCGTCCTGCGCCAGGCGCGTCGTCAGCGTCGCGCCGATCATCGCGTACGGGAAGCCCGAAGACACGCCGACGAAGAAGGCGGCCAGCGACTCCTTCTCCAGGTAGGGCCGGATCGCGCCCCACAGCCCGCCTGCCCTGCCCGGCGCGTCCTGGGAAGCGGCCAATCAGCGGCCCTCCAGGTCGTAGTCCATGATCAGCGGGGCATGGTCGGAGAAGCGCTTGTCCTTGTAGATCCGCGCGGCGCGCGCCTTGCCCGCCAGCGACGGGCTCAGGACCTGGTAGTCGATGCGCCAGCCGACGTTCTTCGCCCAGGCCTGGCCACGGTTCGACCACCAGGTGTACTGGTCGGGCCTCCCATCCACCTCGCGGAAGGCGTCGACGTAGCCGAGGTCATCGAAGACGGTGTCCAGCCAGGCCCGCTCCTCGGGCAGGAAGCCGGAATTCTTCTGGTTGGAGCGCCAGTTCTTCAGGTCGATCGGGCTTGTGGGCGATGTTGAAGTCGCCGCAAAGGACGTAGTCCCGCCGCCTGCGCTTCAGCGACCTGAGGTAGGGCAGGAAGGCGTCCAGGAAACGGAACTTGGAGGCCTGGCGGTGCGGCCCGGAAGACCCCGAGGGCAGGTACAGCGAGACCACGGAAAGCTTGCCGAAGCGCGCCTCGAGGTAGCGGCCCTCGCGGTCGAACTCCTCTACTCCAAAGCCCCTTATCACTTCCGTTGGCTCGGACCTGGAATACACCGCGACCCCGGAATAGCCTTTCTTCTCGGCATCGAAGTAGTGGCAGTGGAAGCCCGACGGCCGGAAGTCGCCGTGGTCGAGCTGGTGTTCCTGCGCCTTGGTCTCCTGCAGGCAGACCACGTCCGCGCGCTGCCGGGACAGCCAGCGAAACAGGCCCTTGCGGGCAGCCGAGCGGATCCCGTTGCAGTTGAGGGTGATGATGCGCATTGCTGGCCCCGTACGAAGGCGCAATCATACGCGCCTGCCGCGGAGGATCCGAATGCAAGAGTACCAGCAGGAGTTCATCGACCTCGCCCTTGCCAGCGACGTGCTGCGTTTCGGGCAGTTCACCCTGAAGAGCGGACGCCAGAGCCCCTATTTCTTCAACGCCGGCCTGTTCAACACCGGCGGCGCAGCGGCCACCCTCGGGCGCTGTTACGCGCGCGCGATCCTCGACTCCGGGGTGGAGTTCGACATGCTCTTCGGCCCGGCCTACAAGGGCATCCCGCTGGTCACCACCACGGCAATCGCGCTGGCCGACTGGCACGGCCGCAACCTGCCCTTCGCCTTCAACCGCAAGGAGGCAAAGAAGCACGGCGAGGGCGGCAGCGTCGTGGGCGCGCCGCTGGCGGGCCGGGTGCTGATCGTGGACGACGTGATCTCCGCGGGGACCGCCATCCGCGAGTCCATCGAGATCATCCGCGCCGCCGGCGCCACCCCGGCCGGCGTCGTGGTGGCCCTCGACCGCCAGGAACGTGGCCAGGGCCCGCTGTCGGCCGTTCAGGAAGTTCAGCAAGGCTTCAGCATCCCGGTGGTAAACATCGTGGCGCTGGCCGACCTGATCGCCCACCTGGAGGATGCGGGCCGGGCCGCGGAACTCGAGTCGTTGAGGAACTACCAGCGCGAATGGGGGGTCGTTCCGGAAGCGTGAACTGCGTCCCGCACCGGCCCTCGCCGGCTGGCAGAATATGTCACCCGAGGTGACCCTTATGAAGATGCCCCTGCTGCGTTCGTTGTTGCCCCTGCTGCTGCTCGCGATCGCGAGTGGGCCGGCAGCCGCCCAGAAGCTCTACAAGTGGGTGGACAAGGACGGTCAGGTCCACTACGGCGACCGGATCCCGCCCGAGTACGCCGACCAGGACCGTGACGTGCTGAACAAGCAGGGCCTGAAGGTCGGCCGCGAGGAAGGAGCCGAGACGCCCGAGGAAGCGCGGGAGCGGGAGAAGCGCGAGCAGGCAGCACGGGTCGCGGAAGAGCAGGCGCAACGCGACCGCATGCTGATCTCCACCTACCAGAACGTGGACGAGATCGAGCAACTGCGCGCCCGCCGCCTCGACCAGATCGACGCGCAGATCCTGATCCAGGAGCAGTCGCTGGCCAACCTCAAGGCGCGTCATGCCGAGCAGGTGCAGCGCGCCAGCCGTTTCGCGCCGGCCAATACCGATCCCAAGGCACCGCCGATGCCCGACGGCATGGCCGAGGACCTCAAGCGTGCCGAGAGTGACATCCGCACGCAGGAGCTGAACCTCGACAAGCGGCGCGAGGAACGCGCAGTGCTGAACCGCCAGTTCGACGCGGACGTCGCGCGCTACCGGGAACTGCGCGGCATGAGGTGAGGGGCCACCCGCCTCAGGCGGCAGGAGGCTTGCGTCACGGCTCCCGGACAGGTAACGCTTACCCATCGGAAGCGGCCGCACCGCGCGGCGCCACCCATGGAGTCGACATGATGCGTTTCCTGGTCATCTTCCTTGCCGTCCTCTCCGGCACCCTCTGCGGCACCGCGGCCGCGAACGATTCCCCGACGGTACTGGTCACCGGGGCGAACCGTGGCATCGGGCTGGAGTACGCACGGCAGTTCTCGGCCAAGGGCTACACGGTCATCGGCACGGCGCGCGATCCCGCCGACGCAAAGGAGCTGTCGGCGGTGGCGAAGCGCGTCGAGCAGCTCGACGTAGCGGATGCGGCCAGTGTCGCTGCCCTGGCACGACGCCTGGACGGGGTGCCCATCGACATCCTGGTGAACAACGCCGGCATCTTCGAACGCAGCGACGTGAGCGTCGGCACCGTCGATTTCGGGCTCATGGAGCGGACGTTCGCCGTGAACACGCTCGGGCCGCTGCGGGTCGTCCAGGCGCTGCTGCCCAACCTGCGCCAGGGCAAGGGCAAGATCGTCGCCAACATGTCCTCGCAGCTCGGCAGCATCGAGAACTCCAACGGCCGCTGGTACGCCTACCGGACCAGCAAGGCTGGGCTGAACCAGGTCAACAAGATCCTCAGCGCGGAGCTGGGCCAGGAAGGCTTCGTCTGCGTGGTGCTGCACCCAGGCTGGGTGCGGACCGACATGGGCGGGTCGAACGCGACCTACTCGCCCGAGGAAAGCGTGAGCGGGCTGATTACCGTCATCGAGAAACTGCAGCCGGCCGACAATGGCCGCTTCTTCGACTTCAAGGGCAACCCGATTCCCTGGTAATCCGCCGCCCGGCCGGCGACCCGCCGGCCGGGTCCGACACACGGCGTTCGCGTTGCGCGTCGAGGGCAGTTGCGCGCCAGTCCCTTCCTAGACCTTCCCGGAACTGCCAAAGCCGCCCGCGCCGCGCACCGTCTCCTCGAAGTCGTCCACGATCTCCAGCGCCGCCTGCACGACCGGGACGATGACCATCTGTGCAATGCGTTCACCCGGCTGGATGGTGTACGGATGGGCGCCCCGGTTCCAGGCCGAGACCATCACCTGGCCCTGGTAATCGGAATCGATCAACCCGACCAGGTTGCCGAGCACGACGCCGTGCTTGTGGCCCAGTCCCGATCGCGGCAGCAGCATCGCCGCCAGCCCCGGGTCGTCCAGGTGAATGGCGAGGCCAGTGGGAACCAGGTGCGCCTGTCCCGGTTCCAGCAGCAGCGGCTCGTCGAGGCAGGCCCGCAGGTCGAGGCCGGCGGAGCCGTCGCTCGCGTGGGCCGGCAGCGCAATCGAGTCGCCGATCCTCGGATCGAGGATCTTCACCTTGAGTCGATGCACGCCCTACCCCTTCCCCTCGTTCAGCCGCCCGCGCGCACCGCGGCCCGGTCGCGGACCGCGACAGCGACAGCGATGCGCTCGACCAGCCTGCGCGCCAGTTCCAGCTTGCCGCAGCTGGCCAGTTCCTCGCGCCCGCCTGGCCACAGGAGCAGCAGCGCGTTCTCGTCCTGGTCGAAGGCGACGCCCTCACCGACGCGATTGGCCGCGATCATGTCCAGCCGCTTGCCCTCCAGCTTGGCCCGGGCGTTCGTCTCCACGTCCTGGGTCTCGGCAGCAAAGCCGACCACGAATGGCCGGTCCGGCCGTGCCGCGACGGAGGCCAGGATGTCGGGCGCGCGGACCAGCTCCAACGTCATCGTATCGGAGCGCTTCTTGATCTTCTGCGCGGCCACCTCGGCCGGCTGGTAGTCGGCGACGGCCGCGGTGCCGATGTACACGTCCGCCCCCTCGAGCGCCGCGTGCACGGCCTCCTGCATCTGCCGCGCGCTCTCCGCCCAGACCCGCGTCACGCCGGCCGGCGCCGGCAGCGCCACCGGGCCGGAGACCAGGATCACCTCGGCCCCGGCCTCGCGCGCCGCCTGGGCCACCGCATAACCCATCTTCCCCGAGCTGCGGTTGCTGATGAAGCGCACGGGATCGATGGCCTCGCGCGTCGGACCGGCGCTCACCACGACCTTCATGCCCGCCAGCGGCCGCGCCGCCGAAAGACCGGCCAGCACCAGCCTCGCCAGCTCCGCCGGCTCCAGCATCCGGCCCTCGCCCGTCTCGCCGCAGGCCTGGTCGCCGCGACCGGGACCGAGGATCGACACGCCGCGGCTGCGCAGTGCCTCGACATTGGACTGGGTCGCCGGGTTGGCCCACATCTGCTGGTTCATCGCGGGCGCGACCTGCACCGGCGAGGCCGACGCCAGGCACAGGGTGGTCAGCAGGTCGTCGGCACGGCCCTGGGTCAGCTTCGCCAGGAACTCGGCCGTGGCCGGCGCGACGAGCACCGCATCGGCCCAGCGCGCCAGCTCGATGTGACCCATGGCCGCCTCCGCCTCGCGGTCCCACAGCGAGTCGCGCACCTCGCGGCCCGACACGGCCTGGAAGGTCAGCGGCGTGACGAACTGCTTCGCGCCTTCCGTCATCACGACCTGCACCTCGGCGCCGCGCTCGCGCAGGCGGCGCACCAGGTCCGGGCTCTTGTAGGCCGCGATCCCGCCGGTCACGCCGAGCAGGATGCGGGGGGCGCGTGGCTCGCTCATGCGGCCATTATCCCCACGCAGCCTGCCCGACACCAACACACCATCACCACGGGTTCTGGGCACATGCCTTTCTCGCCGTTTGCGTTCGTTTCGGCATCGCCGGTCGCGCAGCCGCGCGACGACAATCCCCGCCGAGGAGGAACCCGGCGATGCTGATCCGTGACTGGCCGGCGGCCGAGCGGCCGCGGGAGAAGCTGCTGCAGGGCGGGCCGGAGACCCTGACCGAGGCCGAGCTGCTCGCGGTGCTGCTGCGTCACGGCCACCGCGGGGTCAACGCACTGGACCTGGCCCGTTCGCTGCTGCTGCGCTTCGGCTCGTTGCGCGGCCTGCTGTCCGCGGGGCGCGAGGCGGTGTGCCGGCACCCGGGAATCGGCCCGACGCGCTGGGCCGAGCTGCAGGCGGCGCTGGAACTCGTGCGCCGCCATCACCTCGAGCGGCTGCGGCAGGGCCCGCTGCTGGCCAGCCCGCGCGCCGCGCGCGACTTCCTCATCGCGCGCCTGCGCGACCGGGATCACGAGGTGTTCTGCTGCCTGTTCCTCGACACGCGTCACCGCCTGATCAGCTTCGAGGAGCTGTTCCGGGGCACGGTGGACGGGGCGAGCGTGCACCCTCGCGAGGTGGTCAAGCAGGCCCTCGCCCGCAATGCCGCCTCCGTGATCCTGGCCCACAACCATCCCTCAGGGGTGGCCGAGCCGAGCCACGCCGACGAGATCATCACCGTCCGCCTGCGCGATGCGCTGGCGCTGGTGGACATCCGCGTGCTGGATCACCTGATCGTGGGCGACGGCGCCTGCACGTCGCTGGCCGAGCGCGGCGTGGTGTAGCGGCTGGAACGCCTCGCCCGCCGGGCCCAGCGCAGCACAGCGCAGGCCCAACCCGGCGGGGATTGCCGGGCCTCAATGGGTGGGTCTGGAGCACCTGAATGACAGCAGCCGGGTAGAAACGACCGCCAGGGAGTCTAAAATCAACAAGTTAGCGGATCGAGCCCTCAGCGAGCGTCCCTGGCACCCGCTTGCCTTGGCTGTGCAGGGCTGGTTTAATACGCGGCTCTTTGGCGGCGTCCGCCCGGTTGGCTGGCGCCAGTGATTTCGGAGAAAAGATCATGTCCCGAGTCTGTCAGGTCACCGGCAAGGGCCCCATGACCGGCAACAAGGTGTCGCATTCGAACATCAAGAAGCGCCGCCGCTTCCTGCCGAACCTGCACACGCAGCGTTTCTGGCTGGAGGAAGAGAAGCGCTGGGTGACGCTGAAGGTCTCGACCCACGGCATGCGCACCATCGAGAAGAAGGGCATCGAGAAGGTGGTCGCCGAGCTGCGCGCCGCCGGCCAGCACGTCTGAGGAGATCGCAACCATGCGTGACAAGATCAAGCTCGTCTCGACAGCCGGTACCGGCCACTTCTACACCACCACCAAGAACAAGCGCCTGCATCCCGAGAAGATGGAGGTCAGCAAGTTCGACCCGGTGGTGCGCAAGCACGTGAAGTACAAGGAAGGCAAGATCAAGTAAGCGTCCTGCCGCTTCCGCCCGACATCAAGAAGGCCCGTCGAATGACGGGCCTTCGCTTTTCCGGACCCTGGCGCGCGATTCGCGGCCGGCTCGTCAGAAGCTGATTCCGACACCGATCAGCGGGCCCTGCTCCGTCAGGTCGTAGCGCTCGTACTTCAGGTCCTTGCCATCCTCATAGTCGAACGAGATCAGGCGATAACCGAAGAAGAGACCGACCTTGTCGTTCACTTCCCAGCGCAGGGTGGCCAGGGCCTGGTACGACAGGTCCGAACCCACCCCGAAGCCGCCGATGTCGCCGCGCAGGCCCAGCCGCCAGCGCTCGCCGAGCGGCGCGGTGAACTGCAGCCCGACCAACGGATCGACCCAGCTGGGGTCCTTGCCGGCCCGGCGGGTGGTCGTTTCCCCGGTCAGCGGGTTGGTGGTCGTGACCTCCAGCTTGGTCGACAGGTCGAAGTAGGCGAGGCTGAACAGTGCCTCGAGGTTCGGCGTCACGCGCCGGCCGACGGTCCCCATGAGCGTCAGCTGGTCCACGTCCAGCTTGCCCAGCACGTTGCCGCTCTCGCTCTTCGACGCGCCGCCGAGGGCCATGAACGTGGCGTCCACGGTGTACGACCAGGTGCCGTTGTCAGCGCGGTAGGCTGCCATGGCGCCGAATTCCAGCGCGTCGAACAGGTCCGAGATGCTGACGTCCACGTCCACCTCGAGCGGACCAAGCTGCGCCTTGCCGTCGATGGCCGCGCCCATGCCATAGATGAACACCGTGTGGTCCCAGCCGTCTTCCGCGTGCGCAGGCGCAAACGGCGCGGCCAGCGCGAGGCTCGTCAACAGCAGCAATTTTCCGTTCGGTCGCATGGTGGATCCCTGGGGGTTCGTTTGGACTCGCGCCGTATGATAGCGCGTCATGAGGATCGCCGGCGCTACGCCCCATGCCTGAACTCCCGGAAGTCGAGACCACGCGCCGCGGCATCGCGCCTTCCCTTGAGGGCCGGTGCATCGCGCGCGTCGTCGTCCGCGAGCGGCGCCTGCGCTGGCCGGTCCCGCGCGGGCTCGCGAGGACGCTCGAGGGACGCACGGTCACCGGCGTCCGCCGCCGGGCCAAGTACCTGCTGATCGATACCGAAGGGGGCACGCTGATCGCGCACCTCGGCATGTCCGGCAGCCTGCGCGTGCTGGAGCACGATGCGCCGCTGGTACGCGCACGACCACGTGGACCTGGTCCTGGACTCGGGACGCATCCTGCGCTTCAACGACCCGCGCCGCTTCGGCTGCCTGCTGTGGACCGCAGGCGATCCCGGGCGCCATCCGCTGCTGGCAGAGCTCGGCCCGGAGCCGCTGGAGCCGGGCTTCGATGGCGACTACCTGTGGCGCCGGGCGCGCGGACGTCGCGTGGCCGTCAAGCTGTTCATCATGAACGCGGCCGTCGTCGTCGGCGTCGGCAACATCTACGCCAGCGAGGCGCTGTTCCGCGCCGGCATCCGGCCGACCACCGCGGCCCAGCGGCTCAGCAGGGCCCGGATGGAGGCGCTGGCAGGATCGATCCGCGACGTGCTCGGCGAGGCGATCCGCGTCGGTGGCACCACGCTGCGCGACTACGTCAACCCGGATGGCCTGCCCGGCTACTTCCGCCAGCGGCTGTTCGTGTACGAGCGCGCGGGCGAGCCTTGCCGCCGCTGCGGCACGCCCATCCGCCACCGCGTGCAGGGCCAGCGCTCCACCTACTGGTGTCCCGCCTGCCAGCGCTGAAAATCGACTAGAGTCTGTCTCGCGATGCTCGACGTAAAGGAAGCACGAAATGACCCGCTATCGACTCTGCGGCCTGGTGATGGCCGCGTTCCTGTCCGCCTGCTCGACCGCCCAGCCCGTGGTTGAGGCACGCCCCCTGAACGGCACCGGCTGGGTGCTCGACTCGCTCGGCGGCGAGGCCCCGCTCCCGGGTCATGCCGCCACGCTGCGCTTCGAGGGCAGCCGCGCCGCCGGAACCGACGGCTGCAACCGCTACATGGCCGAGTGGCAGGCAACGGGATCGAAGCTGGCCTTCGTGTCCGGACCCGCCACGACGATGATGGCCTGCGAGCCGGCCGTGATGGAGCGTGCCGACGCATTCAGGGCAGCGCTCACCGCGGCCAATGCCTATCGGCGGGAGGCCGATCGCCTCGTGCTGCTGGCGGACGACGGCCGTGTCCTTGCCACCTTCGTGGCGCAGCCGTCCGGCCTGGCCGGCACGGACTGGCGGGTGACCGGCTACAACAATGGCAAGCAGGCCGTCGTCAGCGTGCTGGCGGGGACGACGCTCACGCTGGCATTTGACGGCGACGGCCGCGCCAGCGGCTCGGCCGGCTGCAACCGCTTCACCGCCGGTTACTCCCAGGACGGCGAGACGGTCACGCTCGGTGCTGCCGCTTCGACCCGCATGATGTGCGCGGGACCCGAGGGGATCATGGAACAGGAAACGCAGTTCCTGAAGGCGCTGGAGTCGGTGGCCACCGGCCGCCTGGAGGGCGACTCGCTGGAACTGCGCACCGCGACCGGCGCCCTGGCCGTGCGCGCGACGCGCACACCGCAGTAGCCGCTACCGGCCGCGCAGCGACTGCAGCATCCTGGCGACGTCGGGGTCGCCGGGATAGGCCTGGGCGACCTGCGCCAGGTACTGCAGCGCCTCGTCCTGGCGCCCGGCGTCGAGGTGGATGCTGGCGAGCGTCATGAGGTACTCGCGGTTGGCCGGATGCTGCGCCAGGCCCCGCTCCAGCTCGCTGATCGCCGCCTGCTCGCGCCCCGCCGAATGCAGCGCAATGGCATACACGTAGGTATAGCGGGCGCTCTCCGGCGCCCCCCGGGCGGCCGCCTCGAGCTCCTTCAGCGCAGCGGGCAGCTCGCCGCTTCGCGCGAGCGACAGGCCCAGCGCGTGGCGCAGCGTCGCGTCCCCGGGCACGGCGGCCAGCCCTGCCTGCAGGGTCGCGCGCGAGGCTTCCTCGTTGCCCTGGGCGCGCTGCAGGTCGGCGAGGTTGACCCAGGCGGGGTGGAACGACGGGTCGATGGACAGGGCCTTGCGGTATTCCGCTTCCGCAGCGGTCCCGTCGCCACGCACCGCATGCAGCGAGCCGAGGCTGACGCGAGCCTCGGGCCGGTCGGCGTTGAAGCGCTGGCCGGCGATGAACTCCCCGAGCGCTGCCTCGAACCGTGCCCGCTCGGCGGGTTCGAGCGCAGCCTCCCCGGGACCGGCGAGCGTGCGTGCGGCCGACATCCGCACCAGCCGGATCGGGTCGTCCAGCAGGGGCGCAAGGTCGCGCGCCATCACGGCGGGCTCGGCACCTGCCAGCGCATCGGCCGCGGCGAAGCGCAGGCCCGGGTCGGGATCACGCAGCCCCTTGCGCGCCGCCGCGATCACGTCGGGGCGGCCGTCACCCGTCAGCCGCGCCAGCGCGCTGGCGCGCACCAGGGGCGGCTGGGCCGCATCCTCGGCCAGTGCGATCAAGGATGCCCGCGCCCGGCCATCACCAGCATCCGCCGTGGCAAAAGTCTCCGCGAAATACTGGAATCCCGGCTTCGGTTGCGGAAACCACCCGCGCACCGCTTCGGCGGCCCACCCGGCATCCCGGTCCTCGTGGCAGGCGTTGCAGGCGTTGGGCACGCCGAGGGCCACGCTGCGATCCGGCCGCGGGATGCGGAAGCTGTGGTCGTGCCGCGGGTCCACCACCATGTAGGTCGTGGCCGGCATGTGACAGGCCGCGCACTGCGCGCCCGCCGATCCTGTTCGTGGTGGTGATGCGCCGGTGCGTCGAACTTCTCCGCCAGGTGGCACTGTGCGCAGACGGCGTTCCCGGGAGCGCGCAGCGCGCCGCCGTGCGGCTCATGGCAGTCGCTGCAGGTCACGCCGGCGGCGGCCATCCGGCTGATGAGGAACGAGCCGTAGTTGTACACCTCGTCGCGCATCTGTCCGTCCGGCCAGTACAGGCCGGGCTCGATCAGCGCCGGGCGAAAGGCGTCGAGGAACGGCTCACCTGCCGCGTGATCGTCCGAGAACTGCCCGCGGCGCGCATGGCAGCGCGCGCAGACTTCGATCTCGCGCGAACTCCCGCGCGGCGCCGAGCGTGCGGGGTTGCCGGTTGCCGGGTCGATCGGCCAGGTGACGCCGCGCCGCTCGTCGAGTTGCGCGACCAGGCCCATGTCGCCGCCCTCCGCTGCGCCGCCGGCCCTGGCACGCCCTGCCCAGTCCAGGTGAGCGGAGCCCGGCCCGTGGCAGGCCTCGCAGCCCACGTGGATCTCGGACCAGGTGGTGTCGAAACGGCCGGTGTCGGGATCGTAGCCCTTGCGCAGGTTCGTCGAGTGACAGTCGGCGCACTGGTAATTCCAGTTCTGGTCGATGCCGGTCCAGTGCAGCGGATTGCCCGGGGGCAGGTCCTGGTCCGGATACAGGTCGAACCAGCGTTGCCCGCCCTGCTCCGCCGGGCGCGTGTCCCAGGCCATGGTCAGCGACTGCAGCCGGCCATCGGGGAACTCGACCAGGTACTGCTGCAGCGGGTACAGCCCGAAGGTGTAGCGGACGGTGAAGTCGGCCGTGGTGCCATCCGGCCCTGCGGTATTCACCACGAAAGCCTCGCCCTCGCGACGCAGGCGGGCCTCGCTGTCGGTGCCGCGCAGGATCGTGCCGTCGAACGTGGCCAGCACGGTGCCGGGTGTCGCCGGCTGCATGGCTGCTGCGTGCTGCGAGGACTGCCAGGCGGAATGCTCCTCGGCGTGACACGCGGCGCAGGCGTCGCTGCCGACGTAGGTCGGCGGCGTGGCCGGTCCGGGCGGCGACTCGACGGTCGCCAGCGGATCCGTCCCGCCGCGCAGCATCCAGGCGACGACAGCCAGTCCGGCCAGCAGCAGGGCCGCAACGATCCAGGCAGGTTTCTTCAAGCGTCCGTCCTCAGGCGATCAGTGTAGCGGCTGGCGCTGGCAGGATGGGCCGATGGGCGCCCGTCCTCACGGCCGGGTGGTCGTCCGGCCCGCCACCCAGGCGCGCCCCTTCAGCATCATCTGCTCGAATGCAGCGAAGTCCCCGGTCTCGACCACTTCGCGGAGTTGCGCCACCGCGGTGGTCAGCGCCTGCAGCGACTCGGCGCCATGCTCGTTGAGCCGCTGGATCTCGAAATAGAGCGCCGGGCTCTCGGAAGCCACCTTCGCCGCGACGTCGAACTGCGCATCGAAGGTCGTGCTCGAAAGTCGGGCGAGCCTGGGCGCGGCCTCGCCGCTGCCGGCCAGCGCGGTGAAGAACGCGATGTTGACCGCGTGCGACAACCCGAGGATGTAGGCGATCAGCCGGTCGTGGTCGTCCAGGGTCGTCACCACCTGCTCGGCCATGGTCGGCGCGAACAGTTCCTGGCCCTCGCGCACGGCCGTCGCGTCGCCGAGGTCCACGTGCAGCACGTGGCGGCCCGACAGCAGCTCGGTGTCGGGCCCGAACATCGGGTGGATCGAGGCGGTCCGTACCCCGGCGGCGACCAGCGCCTCGAGCCCGTCTCGCAGCGGCGTCTTGAGCGAGCCGATGTCGAACACCAGCCCCGCGGGCTTGCGCGCAGCGAGTTCGAGCAGGACTTCGCGCGTGATGCCCAGCGGGGTGGCGACGACCACCAGGTCCTCGTCGAGCCGCCCTTCGCGCCAGTCGCTGCGCTGCGGATACCCCGTCTCCGTCCCGGACGGGTCCGCGACCTCGACCGCGAACCCCTGCGACGCCAGGTAGTCGGCGAACCACCGGCCCATCTTGCCCGCGCCGCCGATGATCAACGCGCGCCTGCCGGAGCCGAGGCCTTGCGCGGCGACCAGGGCCTGTTCCTGCGTGGTCAGCGAGGACCGGATCAGCAGCCTCAGGATCTGCTCCGCGACCACAGGCGATACGCCGAGACCGGAGGCGGCCTCCCGTGCCTTCAGCAGGACGTCGCGCTCGCGGGCGAAGTCGCGCGTCGGCCGTCCCGTGTCGCGCTTCACGCGGGCGATGTCCTGGGACAGGCGCTGGCGCTCGGCGACGAGCTCGAGCAGCTCGACATCGAGGCGGGACAGGCGATCCCGGAGGGCGGTGAGATCCATCAGGACGCTCCTGGCAAGGGGGCGGACCGTGCGTGTCGTGGGCGGATGCTGTGCTCGCCAAGCATACCCGTCATGGCGCCGGCACGGCGTCGAGGAAACGGTCCACGGCGTCGTTGAAGGCGGCCGGCGCGTCCAGCTCGGAGCGGTGGCGGCTGCCCGGCAGCATCACGACCTGCGCGCCCGGGATCTTCGCGGCCCAGCGGCGTTTTTCGTGGATGTCGGTGTAGTCGTGCTCCGCGCCGATCACCAGGGTCGGCGAGCGCAGGGAAGGGAGCCGATCTTCCGCATGCCAGCGGACCAGCGAGCGCAGCGAGGCGATGTAGACCCAGCGGCTGGTGTGGCTGGCGCGCTCGAGCAGCCGCTTGCGCAGGTTCTCCTGGTGCGGCGCCGGAAAGGCCGTGCTTGGAAAAGAAGCGCGCGACCCCGCCGACCCCGAACAGCAGCGCCAGCAACAGGCGGGAGAATCCCATGTAACGGCGCTGCCACCCGTGCAACTCGAAACCCGGGGCCGTGTTCGCCAGCACCAGCCCGGCCACGCGCCCCGGCTCCGACAGCGCCAGTTCCATCGCCACGGCACCGCCCATGGACAGACCGACGACGTGCGCCCGCGCAACACCCAGCGCATCGAGCAGCCCCGCCACGTCACGCGCGTGCTGCTGGACGGTGAACGGTTCCTGTCGCTCGCTGTCACCGAATCCCCGCAGGTCCGGCGCGATGACGCGGTAGCGCCGTGCGAACACCGGCACCTGCCTGCGCCAGTCGTCGTGGCTGCCGCCGAGACCGTGCAGCAGGAGCAGCGGGGGACCGTGTCCCTCCACGCGGCAGGCCAGCCGCACGCCGTTGACGACCTGGTGTTCCATGGTTGCCGCACGCTAGCGCGAAGCGAGGCCGCGTGCACCCCCGTCGTGCCTGCGGATAGTCCAAGTGACGGCACCCGAGAGCCAACCGGTAGTATTTTCCCCATGCGTAACCTGAACCAGAACCTGCCGGATCCGCTGCCGCGCGAGCCGATGCCGCTGGCCTCGACCTGGTTGCGGCAGGCCTGGGACGAGCAGGTCCAGCCGAACCCCAACGCCATGGTGCTGGCGACGTCAGCGCGGACGACCGGCTGTCGGCGCGGGTCGTGCTGTGCAAGGACATCGTCCCGGACCCGGGCTACCTGGTCTTCTACACCAACTACGGGTCGCGCAAGGGTCGCGACCTCGACGGCTGGCCGCGCGCGGCTGCGGTGTTCCACTGGGATCCGCTGCAGCGCCAGCTGCGCGTCGAAGGCGAGGTCGTTCGCAGCCCGTCCAGCGAGAGCGACGATTACTTCGCTTCCCGGCCCTGGCGCAGCCGCGTCGCGGCCTGCGCCAGCGAGCAGAGCGCGCCCGTCGCATCGCGGCAGGCGCTGGTCGGCCAGTGGCAGGAGGCCGCCCGCCGGCTCGGGGCGCCCGATCCGATCAGCACGCCCGAGGACGACGAGGAGCCCGATTTCCACCTGGCCCGGCCGGACCACTGGGGCGGTTACCGGCTGTGGGTGGATGCGGTCGAGTTCTGGGTCGAGGGCGACCACCGCCTCCACGACCGCGCCCGCTGGACACGGGAACTCGAGGCAGACGGCAGGGGCGGGTTCCGGGCCGGCCCCTGGCATCACGTCCGGCTGCAGCCCTGAGCCGGGGCCGGACCTGACGTGCTGGAGTGCCGCGAACTCGAGGTCGCAGTCGCCGGGCGCACCCTGGTCGAGTCGCTGTGCTTTCGCGCAGGCCCCGGGCGCTTCGTCGCACTGCTCGGTCGCAACGGGGCCGGCAAGACGCTGACGCTGCATACCCTGGCCGGCCTGCGCGAAGCTGCCGCCGGGCAGGTCCTGCTCGACGGGCAGCCGGTGGGCGACTGGCCACCGGCCGGCCGCGCACGCCGCCTCGCCCTGCTGCCGCAGGCCTTCGAGGACCCCTTTCCCGTCACGGTGCTGGAAACGGCGCTGATCGGCCGGCACCCACACATCGGGTTCTGGTCCTGGGAGAGTGAACGGGACGTCGAGATCGTCCGGGCGTGCCTCGGCGAGGTCGGCCTGGCCGGCTGCGAGCCGCGCATCGTGGATTCGCTGTCAGGAGGCGAGCGCCGCCGGCTGGCCGTCGCCTCGCTGCTGGCGCAGGACGCCGACGTGTGCCTGCTCGACGAGCCGACCAACCACCTCGATCCGCAGCACCAGCTCGGGGTGTTGCAGCTGTTCCGTCAGCGCGCGGATGCGGGCAAGGCAGTCGTCGCCAGCCTGCACGACCCGACGCTTGCAGCGCGCTTCGCCGACGATGCGCTACTGCTGCACGGCGATGGGAGCTGGGACTTCGGGCCGTGCGAGGAGGTGCTCACCGAGGCGCGGCTCAGCGCGCTCTATTGCAGCCCGCTGCACGAGGTCCCCTGGCGTGGACGGCGCGTCTTCGTAGCCGGCTGATCCTGGAGCAGGAAGACGGCAGGCCTGCCCCGTGGCGGTCGCGGTCAGCGCTTCCCGGACGGGCTCGCCGTCGCGGACGCGCGCCTTCTGGACGTCGCGGACCCGCGTACGCCAGACCTCGAAGGGGTCCCATCCGGCCGGTGGGGAGCTGCCTTCCGTGGCTGGCTTGTTGCCTGTTCCGGCGTTAGAGCCGCCGCGCGGTGCGCCAAAGCTGGCGCCGCTCTTCACTGCTTCCATGGTCATCCCCGTTTTCAGGCCAGCGAGCAAGAGGGATAGCCGCTGGACTGACGTCAGTATACCTACGCATGTGACAGTGCCTAGGGGAAATCCTTACAAGCTGATGAAATTTCGTGTTATGTCAAACGCTTGGGCGGCCTCGGCAATGCGCCACCCGCACCACGTCCCGGATCGCGTTCGCTGACCGGCCAGCCTAGGCGGCGAACCAGCCGGCCACGAACTCGTCGAAGCCGACCCGGTCGGCCCGCTCGACCTCGCCCTGGGCGGCCAGCGAGTCCACGGCCTCCCGGGCGAATACCTCGAGCTGGGCCTCGTTCGGCGGGTAGAGGTCCCGGAAGTAGTCCCGGTGGACCCTGGACATGCGCTGCGCAAAGTAGAAGAACGCCTCGTTCTCCGTCTCGAGTTCCCGCAGCAACCGCGCCGATGGCGTCTGGGCCGGATCCGCGACCTTGGCCTGCTGCACGGCCAGCGCCGCCGCGTACGGGCGGTCCGGGTCGCCGGTATCCAGCAACTCGCAGATGCCCTGCATTTCCTCCAGCAACTGGGCGGCCCAGTCCTGCAGCGCATGTGGCCGCCCGTCGAGGTCCAGCGACAGGCCCGGCTCGCGTCCCCGTCCGGCCACCAGGACATGGTTGCCATCGAGCGCCTGTTCGGCCGAGCGGTCGATCATCGGGCTGTCCTTCAGCAGGCACAGCGCGGCGAAGGCCTCGAGGAAGCGCATCTCGTTCTGGCTGGTGCCCACCGGGTCGAACGGGCCGACATCCAGCGACCGCATCTCCACGTATTCGACGCCGGCGCGCGCCAGCGCACGTGTCGGACGCTCGCCGGAACGCGCGGTGCGCTTCGGCCGGATGAAGCTGTAGTACTCGTTCTCGATCTGCAGCACGTTGGCGCTCAACTGCTGCCACTCGCCGTCGACGTTGACGCCGAGCTTCTCGTACTCCGCGCTCGGCGCGGCGATCAGCCGCGAGAGGTCGCGCACATACTCGTCGAGCGAGTTCACCGAGACCGAAAAGGCCGCCTGGCTCTTGTTCCGGTACCCGAGGTCGCTCATGCGCAGCGAGGTGGCATGGGGCGCGAAGAAGGTGTTCTGGTCCAGTTCGCGCAGCGAGGTCGGCGGCTCACGTCCCTTGAAGAAGGTCTTGCACATCGCCGGCGAGGCGCCGAACAGGTAGAGGATCAGCCAGCCATGGCGACGGTAATTGCGCAGCAGCGCGAAGTAGGCCTCGTCGACGAAGGCCTGCCCGGAGTCCTTCGACTGCCACGCCTCGTGCAGCACCGGCCACAGCCGGTCCGGAAAGGAGTAGTTGAAGTGCACGCCGGAAATCGCCTGCATCACGCGGCCGTAGCGCAGCCCGAGGCCGATCCGGTACACGTGCTTCATGCGGCCGATGTTGGAGCTGCCGTACTCGGCCACCGGGATGCTCGCATCGCCATCGAGGGCACAGGGCATGCTGGTCGCCCACAGCAGCTCGTCGCCCAGGTGGCGATAGACGAACTGGTGCAGGTCGCACAGGTACTGCAGCAGTTCCCATGTCTCCGTGAAGGCCGGCGTGATCAGTTCGATCAGCGCCTCCGAGTAATCCGTGGTGATGTGCGGGTGCGTCAGGGCCGAGCCCAGGGACGCGGGGTGCGGCGTGGCCGCGATGCGTCCCGCCGGGGTCACGCGCAACGACTCCTTCTCGACACCCTTGCGCCCGCCCTGCAGCACGCCCGGCTCGCGGGCGTTGACCAGCGCGGCGAGGCGTCGCTCGAAACTGCGGTCGATGCGCGAGACGGTCATGGAAACCCTGGACGCGGGCCTTGGGCCGGAAGAACCCGCATTCTAGCCCGGTCCCCCGGCAGGTGGCTGTTTCGCGTGACCCTGCCGGCTTCCGGAGTCAAAATCGGGGCGGGATCGCCGCGGCCTCGCTTCAGGGATGGTTCAGGTGCCTCACGCAATGCTGGTGACCATGAGGAAGACGCTCTGGAGGACGGGCTGGCTGCTGGCCGCTGCGGCACTTGCAGCAGGTCCGGCTGTCGCCGATTCCTTCCGCTGCGGCACGAAGCTGATCACCGACGGGGACAGCGCCGACAAGGTGCAATCGCTGTGCGGGCCGCCGACCGAGGTGACCCGCAGCGAGGTCTGGCGTCGTCCGGTCCTCTGGCGCTTCGGGCGCCCGTACTACCTCTCCGAGGACCTGGTCCCGGTCCCGGTGGAGCACTGGACCTACAACCTCGGCCCGCACAAGCTGATGCGGCGGCTGCGTCTCGAGGACGGCCTCGTCACCGAGATCGAGACGCTCGGTCACGGCTATCACGGGCGATAGCGACGGTTGGCGGTCGGCGCGCCCGCCGGTCGGGTGGTCACCCTCGGTTCTTGGCGCGGCTCTCTACTCCGGGGACCTCCCCACGACTGGCTGCCGGGCGCGGTCGGGACGCGCTGGGCAGCTCCCTCGTCGGTTCTCGCCGCGCCGGAACGGCAGAGACTGCCCCTCGAGAGCCGAGTCGTTCCCGGTCTGCCCGTGACGCTCGCTCGCTCGGCGCCGCTCGCGCCGAAAGGCCGAAACTCGCTTTCTCGGAGGAACCGGTCCGTGCCTCGGGACCGCGCCGTCGACGCGCCGGTGCCAGCGAGCGTTCCGGGCAGCCGGCGAGGACGACGGGGACCTCCCTGCGAGCGACTGTCTGCCTTTCGGAGCGAGCGGGGAGATCCCCGGAGTAGGAGCTGCGCGCCAACCCGAAACCCCCGGCCCGCACCGGCCAGCGGAGAGCCGCGCCAGCCACACGGCACCGGCCAGCGCCGGCCAGCGTCACTTCAGCGAGGCGATCCACTCCTCCACCTGCCGCTCGAGGACATCGAGCGGAACCGGCCCCGAGTGCAGCACCAGGTCGTGGAAGTCACGCAGGTCGAACTTGCGGCC
This sequence comes from uncultured Gammaproteobacteria bacterium, assembly GCA_963715485.1. Classification (GTDB taxonomy): domain Bacteria; phylum Pseudomonadota; class Gammaproteobacteria; order Steroidobacterales; family Steroidobacteraceae; genus SG8-30. The sequence continues at coordinate 815,343 of OY970244.1, read as the reverse complement.
GAGCTCGTCCTCGGCCCGCTGGCGCAGCTCGATGATCCTGAGCTGCCCGACCATGTAGGCGGTGGCCTGGCCGGGCATCACCACGTAGCGCTCCGTGGCGCGCACCGCGGAACCCTCGGGCAGCGGCGTGTTGTCGAGGTGGTACTGCACCACCTGCTCGCGGGTCCAGCCCCTGGCGTGCAGGCCCGTGTCCACGACCAGGCGCACCGCGCGGATCAGCTCCAGGGTCAGTCGCCCGAACTCCGAGTAAGGGTCCTGGTAGAAGCCGACCTCCTTCGGCAGGCGCTCACTGTAGAGCGCCCAGCCCTCGGTGTAGGCCGTGTAGACGCCGAGCTTGCGGAACATCGGCAGCTCGTCCAGTTCCAGCGTGATGGCCCGCTGCATGTGGTGGCCGGGGATGCCCTCGTGGTAGGCCAGCGCCTCCATCTCCGTCTTCGGCATGTCGCGCATGCGGTAGAGGTTCACGTAGTAGGTGCCCGGCTTCGACCCGTCTACCGTCGGGCGCTGGTAGAACGCCTTGCGTCCCGAGGCCTCGCGAAAGGGTTCGACTGCCTTGACCACCACGTCCGCCTTCGGCAGCGTGCGGAACAGCCCGGGAAGTTTCGCGCGCATGGCGTCGATGATGCGCGTCGCCTCGGCCAGGTAGGCCGCCCGGCCCTCCTCGGTGTCGGGGTAGTAGAACCGGTCGTCGTCGCGGATGTAATCGAAGAACGCCTTCAGGTCGCCACTGAAGCCCACGCGCTGCATGACACGACGCATCTCGCCGTGCAGCCGCGCCACCTCGCGCAGCCCGAGCTGGTGGATTTCCTCGGCGTCGAGAACGGTGGTCGTGTAGCGCGCCAGCAGGTGGTCGTAGTAAGCGGCGCCGTGCGGCAGCTTCCACACGCCATCCTCCAGCGAGGCCCGCCCCTCGGCCGCGCTGGCCCAGGCGATCACCGCATCGTAGGCGGGCCTTACCGACTCGAGCAGGGCGCGTTCGGCCGAGGCGACCAGGGCATCCTTGCGCTCCTGCGGGAGGTCGAGCGCAGCGACCTTCTTGCTGAAGTCCGCCAGCAGCGTGCTGTCCACGGGCCCGTCGTCGAAGGGGCGCCCGGTGACCACGTTCCGCGCGCTCGCGATGATCTGCGGGAAGACCCAGCGCGGGGGCAGCACGCCGCGCGCCTCGGCACGGTCCGCACGCTCCAGCGCCGTTGCGACACGAGCGAGGATCCCGCGCAGGCGCGACACGTAGGCCTCTGCATCGGCCTCCGACTCCACGCGATGGGTATTGATCAGGAAGGCCGGCGCAGCGGTGTGCGGGCCGGAGCGCTGGTCGAACACGTAATCGTGGTTGCGCCAGCGCCATCCGTCGATGCGGCGTTGCTGCAGGTCGGCGAACAGGTCCCAGGACAGCCGCCCCTGCTCGTCGAGCTTGCTGCGGTCTACCGTCTCACGCAGCTGGGCGAGCTGGCGCTCGGCCAGCTCCCTTCCAGCCAGGTCACCCGCCTCCGAGCGGTCGTTCCATGCCCCGTAGCGGATGCGCAGCCCGAGGCTGGCCGCCGCCTCGGGGTAGAGCTCGAAATATTCGGCCTGTGCACGCTCGTAGAACGCGGCGGCACGTGCGCCTTCATCGGCGGCATCGGCCGCGGCAGCGAGCGCCGGCACCACCACGAGATGCGCGGCCAGGATGAGGCATCGGGCCATCAGGGAGGTCACTTCAGGCTCCTGGAGCGTGGGCGAGGCGGGCCGGCAAGCTAGCACATCCAGCACCCGGGCTTCAGCCCGGGGCCCGCCCGCAGCACGGTCATCTATACTCCGCCCGTGAAACTCCACCAGCTACGCTACCTCGCGGCGGTCGTCGAAAACGGCCTCAACATCACCGCAGCCGCGCGCGCCCTGAACACGTCGCAGCCCGGGGTCAGCAAGCAGATCCGCCTGTTCGAGCAGGAGCTGGGCTTCGATGTGTTCGAGCGTGAGGGGCGAAACCTGACACGGGTGACGCCCGCGGGCAGGCAGGTGGTGGAGCGTGCACTGCGCATCCTGGACGAGACCCAGAACATCCGCCGCCTGTCCGAGGAGTTCCGCGACGAGAAGCGCGGTTCGCTCTCGATCGGCACGACGCACACCCAGGCGCGCTATGTCCTTCCGTCGGTCGTCAAGCGCTTCCGCCAGCAATACCCGGACGTGCGCCTGCACCTGCACCAGGGCACGGCGGAACAGATCGCGGACCTCGCCGCGGAGGATCGCGTGGACTTCGCCATCGCCACCGGCTCCGAGGACCTCTTTGCCTCGATGGCGCTGATGCCCTGCTATCGCTGGCACCGGGACATCATCGTGCCGTCCGGCCACCCGCTGGCGGACATCGCCAAGCCGACGCTCAAGGACGTCAGCCGCCACCCGGTGGTGACCTACGTCTTCAGTTTCTCGGGCCGCTCGTCGCTGCCGGCGCTGTTCGAGCGCGCGGGACTGCCGCTCAACGTCGCGCTGACCGCCCGCGATGCAGACGTGATCAAGACCTACGTCCGGCTCGGCCTCGGGGTCGGGATCGTCGCCTGCATGGCCATCGAGGAAGGACAGGACCAGGACCTGGTCGCGATCGACGGCTCACACTTGTTCCCCGAGCATGTCACCTGGCTCGGCGTCCGGCGCGGCCGCCTGCTGCGCGGCTACATGTACGACTTCATGCGCCTGTTCGCCCCGCAACTGACCCGCAGGCTGGTGGACCAGGCCTTGCGCGCAGCGACCGGCGAGCAGGCCGCCGGCGTCTTCTCGGGAATCAAGCTGCCGCGTTACTGACACGGGGAGCCCGATGCAGGACTACGAGAAACTCGGCGTCTTCTACCTCGGTCGCGAGGTCGACCCGGCCAGCGGCGAGGACTCGCCCGCGCCGCTGCTCTACGACTCGCGCGACCTGACCACCCACGCCGTCTGTGTCGGCATGACCGGCAGCGGCAAGACGGGCCTGTGCATCTCGCTGCTGGAGGAAGCCGCGCTCGACGGCGTACCGGCGCTGGTCATCGACCCGAAGGGCGACATCGGCAACCTGCTGCTGACCTTCCCGGACCTCGTGCCGGCGGACTTCGAGCCCTGGGTGGACGCGGCCGAGGCAGCGCGCAAGGGCATCACGCCGGCCGAACTGGCCGCAAAGACGGCCGGGACCTGGCGCAAGGGACTGGCAGAGTGGGGCCAGGACGGCGAGCGGATCCGGCGCCTTCGCGAAGCGGCAGACATCGCGGTCTACACGCCCGGCAGTAACAGGGGTCTGCCGCTGTCGGTGCTGAAGTCGCTGGCGCCGCCGGCCGGTGCCGGCATGGACCCCGCCGCGCTGAAGGAGCGCATCGCCGGCGTGGTGTCGGGCCTGCTCGGCCTGATCGGCATCGCTGCGGACCCGCTGAAGAGCCGTGAACACATCCTGCTCTCGTCGATCCTGGCGGAGGCCTGGGAGGACGGACGGGCGCTGGACCTGCCCGGCCTGATCGCGGCGATACAGAAGCCTCCCTTCGACAAGGTGGGCGTGTTCGACGTGGAGACCTTCTTCCCGTCGCGCGACCGCCTCGGGCTGGCGATGGCCGTGAACAACCTGCTCGCCTCGCCCGGCTTCGACGCCTGGCTGACAGGCGAGCCGCTCGACGTGCAGCGCCTGCTCTTCAGCGACGAGGGCAAGCCGCGCATCTCGATCGTGTCCATCGCGCACCTGTCGGATCCGGAACGGATGTTCGTGGTGACCCTGCTCCTGAACGAGCTGGTCGCCTGGATGCGCACGCAGTCCGGCACCTCCTCGCTGCGCGCGCTGCTCTACATGGACGAGATCTTCGGCTTCTTCCCGCCGACCGCCCAGCCGCCTTCCAAGCTGCCGATGCTGACGCTGATGAAGCAGGCCCGCGCCTTCGGGGTAGGCGTGGTGCTGGCCACGCAGAACCCGGTGGACCTCGACTACAAGGGACTGTCGAACGCCGGCACCTGGTTCATCGGCCGGCTGCAGACCGAGCGCGACCAGGCGCGCGTGATCGACGGGCTGCAGGGTGCCGTGGCGGGCTCGGCCTTCGACCGCGCGACACTCGAACGTCTCATGGCCGGCATCAGCCAGCGCGTGTTCCTGATGCGTAACGTGCGCGACGACGAGCCGGTGCTGTTCCGCACGCGCTGGGCGATGTCCTACCTGCGCGGGCCGCTGACGCTGGCCGAGATCGACCTGCTCATGGCCCCACGCCGCAAGGCGGCGGCCGCGGCCCGGGCCCATCCCCCGACTGCGCTGCCCGGGGCCACCGAGGCGCAGGCGGCGTCCCCACGTCCGATGGCGCCCGCCAGCGCGAAGGAACTGTTCCTCGCTGCCCGCCCCGGAGAGGGGACGCTGCGCTATCGTCCGCGGCTGGCCGCCAGCGCCCGGGCGCACTACGTGGACAGCAAGTCGTCGCTCGACGCCTGGCGGGAACTGTCGCTGGTCGCTCCCTTCGGCGAGGACGGCGAACCGGTCTGGCCAGAAGCTGCCGAGGCCGCCGCACTCACCGGAAGCAGTGAGCCTCGGGAGGGGGCGCTCTTCGAGGACGCGCCCGGTGCCGCACTGCGTGAGAAGAGCTACCCGGCCTGGGAGAAGGACCTCAAGGCACACCTGCATCACACCGGCAGCGTCGAACTGCTGCGTTGCGCCGAGCTGAAGCTTTCGTCACTGCCAGCAGAATCCGAGGGCGATTTCCGCGCCCGGATTGCATTGGCGCTGCGCGAGCGTCGCGACGAACAGGTGGACAAGCTGCGCGAGCGTTACGCCTCGAAGCTGCGCACGCTGGACGGCAAGCTCCGGCGCGCCGGCGAGCGTCTCGAGAAGGAACAGGCGCAGTACACGCAGCGCAAGGTGGACACGGCCGTCTCGATCGGCACGTCGCTGCTCGGCGCGCTGTTCGGCGGACGGCGTGGGGCCGTCGGCAAGGCGGGCACGGCCGCGAAGTCTGCAGGCCGGGTGTTCAACGAAAAGGAGGACGTGGAACGCGCCGAGGCCGGCCTCGAGGGGCTGCGGCAAGAGCGCCGTGCGCTCGAGGACGAGATGGAGGCCGAGGTCGCGGCGTTGGCGGCGTCACTCGACCCGCAGGCCGTGGAACTGGAACGCATCGAGGTTCCGCCGCGCAAGACGGACATTGCCGTCACTGCACTGCGACTGGCCTGGGAACCGTGGCGGCGCAGCGAGGACGGAACGGAGGCGAGCGTATGGGATACCTGAGGCAGGCGCTGGCGGTCATCGCCGGCATGGCGGCGGTGTCGGGTTGCGGGCAGGACGCGGCGCAGCCCGCTTCAGCGGCCGGATTCGACGGCAGGTGGCGCGCGGTGCTGCCGGTGACCGGTGGCGACCTGCCCTTCGGCCTCGAAATCGGTCGCGAGGACGGCCGGCACGTGGCCTGGCTCATCAACGGCCCGGAGCGCGCCAAGGTCACCGACGTCACCGTCGACGGCGACCGGATCACCATGGGCATGCCGGGCTTCCCGCATCGCCTCGAGGCCCGTCTCGCGGATGACCGGCTCGAAGGCGAGGTGATCTTCCTGCGGCCGGGTGGCAAGCACCAGTCGGCGCGCATGGTCGCGGAACGAGGCGCGGGCTGGCGATTCTTCCCGCCCTCGCAAGGCGAGGTCGCCGACTTCAGCGGGCGCTGGGCCCTGGCCTTCCGCGACCCGCAGTCCGGCCGCGAGAGCACCGGCATCGCCGAACTGAGCCAGGAGGGACGCAACGTCACCGGCACCGTGCTGCGCGAGTCGGGCGACGATCGCTACATCGCCGGCGAGGTACGTGGCGACACCGTGTTCCTCTCGCGCTTCGACGGCGGCAGTGCCTACCTGTACGTCGCACGCCTCGGCGAGGACGGCAGGCTGGCGGGCGACTTCCGCACCGGCACCGGCGGCTATCGCGAGCTGTCCGGCCGTCGCGACGCCGGGGCCCGGCTGGCCGACGTCACGTCGCTGACGCGGGTCAACAGCGAGGCCGGGCCGTTCACCTTCAGCTTCCCCGACCTCGACGGCCAGAGCGTGTCGCTCGCCGACGACCGGTTCCGCGACAAGGTGGTGATCGTGACCATCGGCGGCACCTGGTGCCCGAACTGCCACGACGAGGCGACCTTCCTGCGCGACTTCCTGCCGGCCCGGCAGGCGCGCGGGCTCGAGGTCGTCCAGCTGATGTTCGAGTACACGCCGGATTTCGCTTCCTCCGCTGCCTCCGTGCGCGACTTCGTGGACAAGTTCAGCATCGGGTACCCGGTCCTGATCGCCGGCACCTACGAATCCGGCGCCGTGCAACGCGCCCTGCCGCAGCTCGAGAGGTTCTACGCCTATCCGACCATGCTGGTCCTCGACCGGGAAGGACGGGTCCGCTACACGCACACCGGCTTCAGCGGCCCGGCCACGGGCGTCCACTACGACGAGTTCGTGGCAGACTTCACCGCGCTGGTCGAGGGGCTGCTCGCGGAGGGATGACGGGCGGACCCTGGCGCGACGGATCAGGCCCTGACAGGAGTCCGGCTTGAACTACCGCTACCGTATCGTGAACGTCTTCACCCGCGGGGGCGACCCGTTCAGCGGCAACCCCCTGTGCGTGTTCGAGGATGCACGCGAACTCACCGATGCGCAGATGCAGGCGCTGGCGTTGCAGTTCAACCTGTCCGAGACGACGTTCGTCCTGCCCTCGACGAACGCGAACGCCCGGGTGCGGATCTTCACTCCGGGCTACGAGATGCCATTTGCCGGGCACCCCACCCTCGGCACCGCATCTGTGCTGTCGCGGCTGGCCGGCCTCGGGGAATCGGTCACGCTCGAGCTCAACGTCGGCGTGGTCCCGGTTCGGCTGGACTCCGGCCTCTGGGAACTCGCCGCGCCCCTGCCCACGGCACGCCCCGCGCGCGCCACGGCGGCGGCCCTGGCCGAGGCCCTCGGCGTGGACGAGGCCGACCTGCGCGCCGGGGCGATGTGGGTGAAGGCGGGCAGCGAGCAGCTGATCGTGCCGATGGCGAGCGCCGATGCGGTCCGCCGGGCGAGAATTTCGTTCGAGAGCCTGTCTGCCGTCACGGCGGATGGACCGATGGCGCAGGTGTACCTGTTTGCCGAGGCCGGCGACGGCACGCTCCTGTCACGGTTTTTCTTCAGCAAGGCGGCTTCGGTCCTGGAGGACCCGGCCACCGGCAGCGCCACGGCCAATCTCGGCGGCTGGTTCCTGGCACAGGGCGCGAAGACACCCATGGTGCGCTGGATCTCGCAGGGTACGCAGGCAGGCAGGCCTTCGAGCCTGCGCCTGCGGATCGACGAGACCCGCCGCGTCTTCGTGGCCGGGGCAGTCGTGGAACTAGGCCGCGGTGAAGTGAGCCTGTGATCGTGGCTGTCAGCCTGCATCGGCGGGGTTAAGATCCCTCGCTCGCGCTGCCGCCTGTCCATCGTCCGGAGACCCGCCATGCCCTCCTTCGACGTCGTATCGGAAATCGATCCCCACGAACTCACCAACGCCGTCGACCAGGCGAACCGCGAGGTCAGCCAGCGCTTCGACTTCAAGGGCACCGGGGCAAAGTACGAGCTGAACGAGTACACCGTGACGCTGGAGGCCCAGGTGGACTTCCAGCTGAAGCAGATGCTCGACATCCTGACGCTGAAGGTGTCCAAGCGCGGCATCGACGTCGCCTGCCTCGACGCCAAGGAGCCCGACGGTCACGCTGAGCTCGGCGCGCCAGGAGGTCGTCCTGCGTCATGGCATCGACCAGGAAACGGGCAAGAAGCTGCAGCGGACGCTCAAGGACGCGAAGCTCAAGGTCCAGGCGCAGATCCAGGGCGAGCAGCTGCGGGTGACCGGCAAGCAGCGCGACGAGCTGCAGTCGGCCATCGGCCTGCTGAAGCAGGCCGAACCCGGCGTGCCCTTGCAATTCAAGAACTTCCGCGACTGATCGGTGCCGGGTCGGGGGTTTCGGGGATTTTGAAACCCCCGAAACCCCCGACCCGGCACCAGACTTGGGCCCTGTTGCGGGTTCTACCTAAATGCGAGTGATTCGCATTTACATTCGTATTTGATTCTCATACATTCCCCACCACCGGTCCAGCGGCCGGTCCGGGTGCAGCGGCCCCCGGCAGGAGAAGACCGGAGAATCGAATGACCGCCCGAGCGAACCGCGCCCTGCAGGCCACCGTGACCGCCCTGCTGGCCAGCGCTGCCCTGCCCGCCCTGGCCGACGATGCCGCCGCCGCGGGTCTCCCCGCCGATACGACCATCCTCGAGCGCATCGTCGTCAGCGCCTCCCGCCTGGACGCACGCGAAGTGGCCGGGTCCGTCCAGTTCCTCGACGCGAGCGTCCTCGAGCAGCAGTCCTACGCGGACATCAACCGCGTGCTGCGCCAGGTGCCGGGCCTCAACATCGTCGAGGAAGAAGGCTTCGGCATCCGACCCAGCATCGGCATCCGCGGCTCCGGCACCGATCGCAACGCCAAGATCGCGGTGATGGAGGACGGCGTGCCGATCGCGCCCGCGCCCTACGCCGCCCCGGGTGCCTACTACTTCCCTCGCACCCCACGCATGGCCGCGGTGGAGGTCAGCAAGGGGCCGGCCGCGATCAAGTACGGGCCGCAGACAGTGGCCGGCTCGCTCGGCATGTTCTCGACGCCCATCCCGGGCGGCCCCGGGTGAAGGGCTCGGCGGCAAGCTCGACCTGTCGGGAGGCGAGTTCGGGACCTGGCGCGGGCACGGCTGTCATCGGCGGCTGGACGCAGACGGACGGTGCATTCGATGTCGGCGCCAGCCTCGAGACGTTGCAGGAGGCCTCCGACGGCTTCAAGGAACTGGACTCGGGCGGCGACACGGGCTTCCGCATCCAGGACTACGTGGCCAAGCTTGCGTTCCGCTCGAAGGACGGCGCCGACCTGCGCCAGTCGCTCGAGCTGAAGTTCCAGTACTCCGACGAGGACTCCGACGAGACCTACCTCGGCCTGGCCCTGGACGACTTCCGCGCGGACCCCTACCGCCGCTACCGCAGCAGCCAGCTGGACAACATGCAGGTCGAGCACCAGACCTGGCAGGCGACGCACCAGCTCGACTTCAGCGACGACGTCGGCCTCACCACGATGGCCTATTACACGAGCACCCAGCGCGCCTGGTACAAGCTGAACGACGTCCGCAACGCGGCCGATACCGGTTACACCAGCCTCACGAACATCCTGACGAACCCGGCCGCCTATCCGGTCGAGTACGCGGCCCTGATCGGCGAGCCCGGCACGAGCAGCGCTGCCGGGGCCCTGCGCGTGCGCAACAATGCGCGCGAGTACTACGCGGCGGGCCTGCAAGCGGTCCTGGGCGTCGGCTTCGACGCGGGCGCGGCACGCCACGAGCTGGAGCTGTCTGCACGCTACCACCAGGACGAGGAGGACCGCTTCCAGAACGACGACCGCTACCAGATGGTGGACGGCCGGATGCTGCTGACTTCCGCCGGCGCACCCGGCACGCAGGACAACCGCGTCGGCGAGGCCGCGGCCTGGGCCCTGTACGTTCGCGACACGATCACCTGGGGCGACTGGACGCTGACGCCCGGGCTGCGCTACGAGACCATCGAACTGAAGCGGACCAACTGGGGCGGCTCCAACCCGGATCGCGACGGGCCGGGCAGCGTCGCGAGGAACAGCGTGGATGCCCTGCTCCCGGGCCTCGGCGCGACCTACGCGCTCAACGACAGCCTGCTGCTGGTCGGCGGCGTGCACCGGGGATTCGTCAACCCATCGCCCGGTTCGGACGCGGACGAGGAGCTGTCCTGGAACTACGAGGGCGGCATCCGCTATGACCGCGGCGCGGCCTCGCTCGAGGCCATCGCCTTCCTGGTGGACTACGAGAACCTCGTCGGCACCTGCACCGCCTCCACCGGCGGCAGCTGCACCGTCGGGGACCAGTACGACGGCGGCGCCGCGCGCGTCCATGGCCTGGAACTCACCGCGGCCTGGGACGCGTCGGTCGCCTTCTCCGGACCGGGTTCGCGCTGCCGCTGTCGCTCACCTATACCTGGACGCAGGGCGAGTTCGAGACCAGCTTCGACAGCGACTTCGGCGAGTGGGGCGACGTCCAGAGGGGTGACGAATTGCCGTACGTGCCGGAGAACCAGCTGACGCTGAACGCCGGCATCGAGGCCGAGCGCTGGCGCGCCTATCTCGCGGTCAACTACGTGGACGAGGCGCGCGCCGTGGCGGGTACCGGGGCGATCCCGGAGACGCAACGCATCGACAGCCGCACGCTGCTCGACCTGCGCGGTGAATTCGACCTCAACGACCGCACGACCCTGTTCGCCAGCGCGCAGAACCTGGCCGGGGAGGAGTACAACGTCGCCTTCCGGCCGGCGGGAGCACGTCCCGGCGCGCCGCGCACCGTGCTGGCAGGCTTCACCGTCGAGTTCTGAAAAAGGGACCGCAACCCTTTTCGAAGGGCTGCGGTCCCTTGATCGACGAGCCGTCAGCGCATCAGCTGGCCGGCCACGTTCATGATGTCGTCGAGCGGGTTGCCATCCCCGTTCAGGTCGAGCATCGAGGCCAGCTCGCCGAAGGCACCGTGTCCCGCCGCATGCTGCGCCGCGGGCATCGCACCTGCACGCGGCGCAGCGGCTGCACCTCGCTGCGACAGGAAGCCGCCGACGAGCATGGCCAGCATCGGCAGCATCTTCGTCAGCAGGGCCGGGTCGAGGCCGCTGCGGGCCGAGGCGCCCCGCGCCACGGTGCGGCTGACGTCCTTCGAGCCGAAGATCTGTCCGAGCACGTCGTTGCCGCGGCTCACATTGGTCGGCTGCGGCGACAGCACGTCGTCGAGCAGCCCGCCGCCGCCGAGCCCCCCGAGAATGCCGACCAGGTCCTCGAGCCCGCCGGGCTGGGCACGTGCCTGTTGCTTGAAGCCACCGAGGATGGCCGGCAACAATGCCGCGGCACCGCTCGCCGCCTGCTCGTTGCTGATGCCGAGCTCTCCGGCGATCTGCTGGAGGCCGCCCATCTGGTTGATCATCTGCTGCAGGTCCATGGTCCGTATCCCTTTCGTCCGTGAGGAGCCGCAGTCTAGCAAGGCGCGATGCCTCCGCAATCCACTGTCCGGCGTGCGTCGGCCCGGAGTGTCGCGATGACGACAGTCCCGGGCGGGCTCGCAGCAAAATTCGATGCCTGCGGGGGCAGTATCCGGTAAGGTTTCCCCACGCGCCGGCGGCAGGGAACAGGACCGCCGGATGTGAAGCGCGGCGGACCTCCGCCGTTCCCGCCCACAGGGCATCCCACAGCAAGAAGGGACGTGAACGTCATGGGATTTTTCAACTCGATCATGAAGAAGCTCGGCCTGGCCAAGGACGAGCCGCCTCCGGCACCCGCGCCGGCACCTGCGCCTGCGCCCGTCGAAATGGCCCCGCCACCGCCGCCTCCGCCGGTGGAGATTCCCGTCGTGGACGTCGTTTCCATGCTCGAGGGATGGGCGGCGGCCAATCCGCAGAAGCTCAACTGGAAGACCTCCATCGTCGACCTGCTCAAGCTGCTCGACATCGACAGCAGCTACGCGGCACGCAAGGAGCTCGCGGTCGAGCTCGGCTGCCCGGCCGACAAGATGGGCGATTCCGCGCAGATGAACATGTGGCTGCACAAGACCGTGCTGAAGAAGATCGCGGAGAACGGCGGCAACGTCCCGTCCGACCTCTACGACTGATCATCCATCGCGGCATTCGCCCCGGAAAAGGGTCCGCAACCCTTTTCCGTAGAGCACCAAAAAGGGGGCCGTCGGCCCCCTTTTCTCGCATGCCGCCCGAAGAAAGGCCCAAAAAAGGGTTGCGGACCCTTTTCAGCCGGTGCCCTGCTTCGCCATCCTGCGCCGCAGGTAGGCGATCTGTGACTGCAGCGGCAATTCCTTCGGGCACAGGTCGTTGCAGGCAAGCAGCGACATGCAGCCGAACACGCCGTCGTCGTTGCCGACCAGTTCGTACATGTCGGCGTCGCCGCGCTCGTCGCGCGGGTCCAGGCTGAAGCGCGCCACCTTGTTCAGCCCCACGGCGCCGACGAAGTCGGTGCGCATGTGGGCCGTGCCGCAGGCGGCCACGCAGCAGCCGCACTCGATGCAGCGGTCGAGTTCGTAGACCTCGTCGGCGAGGTCGGGATCCATCTTCTCCTCGTGCCTGCGCAGGTCCACTTCCTGCTGCTTCTGGTGGACCCAGGTCTCGAGCCGCTCCGACATCTCGCGCATCCACTTGCCGGTGTTCACCGACAGGTCGCCGATCAGCTCGAAGGTCGGCAGCGGCGCCAGCGTGATGTCCGCCGGCAGCTCGGCGGTCAGCGTGCGGCAGGCGAGCCCCGGGCGACCGTTGACCACCATGCCACAGCTGCCGCAGACCCCGGCGCGGCAGACGAAGTCGAACTGCAGCGACGGGTCCTGCTTCTCGCGCAGCTCGGTCAGCAGGATGAACAGCGTCATGCCGTCCGCCTCGTCGACCTCGTAGGTCTGCAGGTGGGCCTGCTTCTCCGGCTCGGCCGGGTTGTAGCGCAGGATGTGTACGCGCAGCCTGCGCGGCGACGCCTGGCCGGTCATGGCAGCTTCTCCCCGAGTCGTTCGTTACGTCCGCGGACGGCCTCGGGCAGCAGGTGCTCGTAGGGCATCAACGCCTCCTGGATGGCGAACCGGCCCTGCTCCGCGAGCCGCTCGCGGGTTTCCTTGACCTGCTGCTCGCGCACCGCGGTGTCCGGATGGTCGATCTGGTTGCGGGCGCCATAGCCTCGCCATCCCGGCGGCAGCTCCATCGTCATGATGTCGAGCGGCTCGTAGCCCAGCGTCGGGAAGTCGGCCGACGGGTCGGGCCAGGTGGCCAGCGTGCGCTTGAGCCATTCCTGGTCGTTGCGCTGCGGGAAGTCCATGCGGAAGTGCGCGCCGCGGCTCTCGGTGCGGGTCTTCGCGCCGCAGGCCACGGTCAGCGCAAGGCGCAGCATCTTCTGCGTGCGATAGGCGGTCACCAGCTCCGGGTTCGCGCCCGGCGCGTGGCTGCCGACACCGATGTTGCGGCTGCGCCGGTACAGCTCGGCCAGCTCGTCGACCGCGCTCGCCAGGTCCCCGCCGTCACGGAAGATGCCGACCTTGCTGGTCATGATGTCCTGCATCCGGATGCGCAGCGCCGAGGGATCCTCCTTGCCGCCGTTGCACAGCGATGCGAGGTAAGCCTTCTCGCGGTCCACGAATTCCTGGACCAGCTTCGTCGAGACCTCCAGTTCGGCGCCCTCGCAGTAGTCGGCCACGAACTCGCCGACGATCATGCCGGCCACCACGGTCTCGGCGACCGAGTTGCCGCCGAGCCGGTTGAACCCGTGCATGTCCCAGCAGGCCGCCTCGCCGGCCGCAAACAGGCCGGCCAGCGCCGGGTTCTGCCCGGTGTGGTCGGTGCGCACTCCGCCCATGGTGTAGTGCTGCGCGGGCCGCACCGGGATCCACTTGTCGGCCGGGTCGATGCCGAGGAAGTAGCGGCAGATGTCCTTCACCTCGCGCAGGTTGCGCTCGATGTGCGCACGCCCGAGCAGGGTGATGTCCAGCCACAGGTGCTCGCCGAAGCGCGACTGCACGCCATGGCCCTTGCGGATGTGCTCCTCCATGCGCCGCGAGACCACGTCGCGCGAGGCCAGCTCCTTCTTCTCCGGCTCGTAGTCCGGCATGAAGCGATGCCCTTCGGCGTCGCGCAGCAGGCCGCCGTCGCCGCGGCAGCCCTCGGTGACGAGGATGCCGGCCGGGAAGATGCCGGTCGGGTGGAACTGGACCGCCTCCATGTTGCCGAGCGCGGCGACACCGGTCTCCAGCGCCAGCGCGTGGCCGATGCCCTCGTTGATGACGGCATTGGTCGTGACCCGGTACAGCCGCCCTGCCCCGCCGGTGGCGACGACCGTCGCGCGCGCCACGCAGGCCGCCAGCTCGCCCGTGATCAGGTCGCGCACGACGGCGCCGTGGCAGCGCCTGCCGTCGTGGATCAGCGACAGCGCCTCGGTGCGCTCGAGCACCGGGATGCCCTCGGCGATCGCCTGGTCGCCCATCGCGAACAGCATCGAGTGCCCGGTGCCGTCCGAGGCGTAGCAGGTGCGCCACTTCTTGGTGCCGCCGAAGTCGCGCTGGGCGATCAGCCCGTGCGCGTCGTCCTTCTCGGTCAGCGTCACCTTCTGCCCGTTGATGATGACCTCGCGGTCGCCGCGACGAACGCGGCTCCAGGGCACGCCCCAGGCGGCCAGCTCGCGCACCGCCTTCGGCGCGGTGTTCACGAACATGCGCACGACGGCCTGGTCGGCGCCCCAGTCGCTGCCGCGGACGGTGTCCTCGAAGTGCACGTCCTCGTTGTCGCCCTCGCCCTTGATGACGTTGCCGAGGCTCGCCTGCATGCCGCCCTGCGCGGCCACGGAGTGCGAGCGCTTGGGCGGCACCAGCGACAGCACCAGCGGGTCGAAACCGCGCCGCCGAGCGCCGATCGCCACGCGCAGGCCGGCCAGCCCGCCGCCGATGACCAGGACGTCGGAATAGATGACCTTCATGGCGCGTGCTCCTCTGGCTGCTCGACCCAGGCGGGCACGTAGCGCTCGCCGGCGCGCACTTCCGGCGACATGCCGATCTTCACGTAGGCGGCCAGCGTGGCCAGCCCGAGGACGATCAGGAACACGGTGATCGTCCACTTCACGCGCCGCAGGTTGCGGCGGCTCGAGGCAGGGTCCTTGCCCTCGAAGTAGCCCCACTTGATGGCCAGGCGATACAGGCCGATGCCGCCGTGCAGCTCCACCGCGAACAGCAGCGCGAGGTAGAGGATCCAGAAGTGATCGCCCCACACGCGCGCCGAGGAGGCGTAGGGACCGATGTCGCCCGGGTGCGTGAGCATCCACCACAGGTGCGCGGTGGCCAGGAAGAACAGCGCGAAGCCGGTGACCACCTGCCAGTACCAGAGCGTGGTGTCCTCATGCTTCATGCCGTGCATGTGGTGGCGGAACACCGTGTACTGGCGGTAGTTGGCGGGGAACTTCCGCAGCGCGAGCCCGGCGTGCGTGATGAACAGCGCGAACACGATGCCGATGATCACCGCGACGATCCACGGGTAGGACCGGCCGAAGAAGAAGTAGCCCTCGAAGAACTTGGTGATCGTCCACATCGCGTCCTTGCTGATGAGGATCGACGAGACGAACAGCATGTGGCCCCACATGAACAGGGCCAGCAGCAGGCCGGTGATGCTCTGCGCGACGTCCAGCCGGGCCGGCCAGCGGCTGTTCATGACGGGTACGCTGGCGTTGACGGCCAGCCGTCCTGCGTGAGTCGTACTCAAGGCTCTGTTCTCCCTGGTCTTGCCGGGACGGGCTCGAGGCCGAACTTTGTCGCGTCCCAAGGACGCGTGGAATAGGGGTTCTCGCGTAGAAAAGAAATTGGGGACATTCCTATTTTTCGCTTTTTCGGCCAGCCGGACCCGCGGACGGATTCCCGCTGGGCAGAAGGAAAATAGGAATGTCCCCCTTTACAGCAGCGGGGCGACGCGGCGGCGCAGGTGGGGCACGACCTCGGCCTCGAACCAGGCGTTGCGCCGCAACCAGAGCTTGTTGCGCGGCGACGGGTGGGGCAGCGGCAGGAAGCGGGGCTCGTACTCGGCGTGCGCCCGGACGGTTTCGGCCAGGCTGGCCTTGCGCCGCCTGCCCAGGTACCAGGCCTGGGCGTACTGGCCGACCAGCAGGACCAGCTCGATCCTCGGCAGCGCGGCCAGCAGCAACGGGTGCCAGCGCGGCGCGCACTCGGGCCGCGGCGGCGCGTCGCCACTGCCCTTGCGGCCCGGGTAGCACAGGCCGGTCGGGATGATCGCGACCCGTGCCTCGTCGTAGAAGGTCTCGCGATCCACCGCCAGCCACTCCCGCAGCCGGTCGCCGCTGGGGTCGTTCCAGGGGATCCCGGTCTCGTGGACACGGGTCCCGGGCGCCTGGCCCACGATCAGCAGCCGTGCCGTGACCGACGCCCGCAGGACCGGCCGCGGTCCCAGCGGCAGGTTCCCCTCGCACAGGCGGCAGGCCCGTACCTCGGCCAGCAACCTCTCGAGCGGGCGCCGCGGGTCTTCGCCAGCCTGCACCCGCCCGCGTTTACCCGTCGCGCTGCGTTGCCCGGAGGTCATCGCCTATAGTCTAGCGGCAGCCCGCCAACGGAGGCCTTTCATGCGCGGCGTGTTCCTCGATCTCGGCACGGTCAGCAACGGCGACCTCGACACGTCGGCGCTGACTGCCGTGCTGCCCGGCCTGGTGATCCACGAGCAGACCCCGCAGTCCGAGGTGCCAGCCCGGATCGCGGGCCATGAAGTGGTGCTGCTCAACAAGTGCCGGATCACCCGCGAGATGATGGCCGCCAACCCGCAGCTCAGGCTGGTCGCCCTCACCGCCACCGGCGTGGACAACGTGGACGTGGCCGCCGCGCGCGAGGCCGGCATCGCCGTCACCAACCTGCGCGACTACTGCACGCCGTCGGTCGTGCAGCACGTGTTCGCGGTGCTGCTGTCCCTGACCCATCACCTCGGGGAATACGACCGCCTGACCCGGTCCGGTGGATGGGGACGTGCGGGGCAGTTCTCGGTCTTCCCCTACCCCATCCGGGAACTGAGGGGTCGCACGATGGGCATCGTCGGCCACGGCGCGCTGGGCCGCGGCGTCGCGACGGTGGCCGAGGCCCTGGGCATGCAGGTGCTGATCGCCAACCGGCCGGGCGGCGAACCGCGCCCAGGTCGCGTGGATCTCATCGACCTGCTGCCACGCGTGGACGTCCTGTCGCTGCACTGTCCGCTGACGCCCGCCACCCGCGGCCTGATCGGCCCGGGGGAAATCGCCCGGATGAAGCCCGACGCGGTGATCATCAACACCGCGCGCGGTGCGCTGGTCGATGCTGCGGCGCTGGCCGACGCGCTGCGCGCCGGCCGGCTCGGCGGCGCCGGCATCGACGTGCTGGAGCAGGAGCCGCCGGTGGACGGCAGCCCCCTGCTCGACCGCTCGATTCCCAACCTGATCGTGACGCCTCACACCGCGTGGGCCGCGCGCGAATCACGTCAGCGCTGCCTCGACGAGCTGGCAGCCAACGTCGAGGCCTTCCTGCGCGGCGAACGCCGGAATCGTGTCGACTAGGAAAATGGGGACATTCCTATTTTCCCTTTTTCATTTCCTGGCCCCGCGGAGGACTCGGCCCGAAAAAAGGAAAATAGGAATGTCCCCATTTTCTTGATCAGAACCGTGCGGAGAGGTTCAGCCAGGCCGTGCGGCCGGGCTCGTTGACCCGCGTCGTCTGCTCGTAGCCGGCCACCATCGCCCCGGCCCGGCTGATGTGCTCCGCGTAGGCGGTGTCGAACAGGTTGTCGATGCCGGCCGTGAGTTGCACCTGTCCGGAGAAGCGATAGCCCCCATTGATCGAGAACACCGCAAAGCCGGCCGTCTCGCCAATGTCCTGGCCGACGACATTGCCCTGGTTCAGCGCGATGCGATCCTGCGCTGCGACCGCCCGCAGCAGCGCCCCGGCGGACCAATTGGCGCGTTCCCAGTCCAGGCCGAGGCGTCCCTCCAGCGGCGGGACCTGCCCCAGCGGCGTGCCGTCGGTGTCGTTCTCGCCACGGGTCCAGGCCAGCGAGCCGGTCACCGTCCAGGACGGCGCCAGTCGGTAGGTCAGGTCGCCCTCGGCGCCCCAGGTCGAGGCGTCGACGTTGCGGGCGATGCTGGTCATGCGCATGCCCTTGGGGTAGTTCGACTCGATGAGGATGTAGTCGTCCACGCTGCTGTAGAAGGCCGACAGCGACAGGCCCAATCTCCCGGTGGCGTAGATCAGGCCGGCATCGACCTGCGCCGTCTTCTCCGGCCGGGTCTCGAACGCGCTCAGCGAATCCGCAGCCTCCCGTCCCGCGCCGAGCAACTCCCAGTAGTCCGGGAATCGCTCGACGTAGCCGGCACCCGCATACAGCGTCGTGTCTCCAAGCGCGTGCTCGTAGCGGGCGAAGCCGCTGACCAGTGTCTCGTCCCGCTCGGCGCCGGCGGTCGGGTTGGTGACCGTCCCCGTCATGCCCAGGCGTAGCGTTTCGCGTGCGTCCAGCGCCTGCCAGCGATCCGCGCGCATCCCGACCACGACCTTGCCGTCGGCGCCGGCCGTCTTCTCGAACTCGCCGAACAGCCCCCGGTTCTCGAACTCGCCGTCCTTCACTCGCGCCATGGCCTCGTACGGCATCGCGGCCTGGTTCATGGTCGAACGGACACGATGCGTGTTGCGCTGGGTATCGAGGCCCACGGTGCCCGACAGGCCAGCGGCCAGCGACAACTCCACTGCAAGTCTCGCTCCCTCCGTCCGCCGGTCCGGGTTCGACACCGACCGGAACGGCATCATCGCGGTCGGCGTGAAGTCGCGCAGGCTGTAGTTGTCCATCACGTGATCGACCTGGTTGTAGAAGGCCATGCCCTCGATGCGCCTGACATGCGCGCCGATGTCCTCCACGGCGAAGCGCAGGCCGAGGTTGTCCCGGTCGAACTTCACGCCGTCCATGGCACGATCGGCGTAAGCCGCCTCGCCGTCGCTGCGTGCCCCGGACAGCTCGATCCAGCTGTCGGTGGTGGGTCGCCAGCCGAGCGAAGCGTTCGCACTCCAGCGTTCATAGGCGGAGTGGACCTCGTTGCCGTCCCCGTCCGTGTAGTCGTCGGATTCGGCGCGGGTCGCCGCCAGCCTCGCGTAGTAGGCCCCGCTGCCCAGCGCGAGGTCGCCCGCCAGGTCGCTGCGACCCGCCTCGGCCACCGTCGCGTGGGCGAACAGGTCGTAGCCCGGCCCGTCGAAGACGGGCGGATCGCGGTCGAACCGCACCGTGGCGGCCGAGTTGCCCGGCCCGTACAGCACTGTCTGCGGGCCCTTGACCACGACGATGCGATCGTAGGCTGCCGGAAAGACGTAGGCCGTCGGCGGGTCCATCCGCATCCCGCAGCCGCCCAGGATCGTCTCGCCGTCCATCAGCATGTTGACGCGCGAGGCTGCCATGCCCCGGAACACGGGATCACCGTCCGTGCCGCCCTTGCGTACCGTGGCGAAGCCCGGGATGGTCTTCAGGTAGTCGGCCCCGTCGTGCGCCGGCAACGGCTGGCGCGGCACCCTGGGGTCCGTCTCGACGACGAGCGGCGAGGTCATGCGTGCGCCGGTGACGACGACCGGCTCGTCGAGCTCATCGGCACCTTCATCGTCGGCTGCACGGGCGGTAGCCGCGGCGAGGAACGGGAAGATGACGAAGGCGAGCGACACGCTGCGTGCCGCGAGGATCCACGCGACAGCCTGTTCGCTCAGCGGGTGACGGCGCAGGGCGGCGAGCATCCGGTCAGTTTGCCTGCCGCAGATCCGGCGAGTCTGCGACCAAGGTTACGCAGCACGGCCCCGCGCCGGCCGGCAGGACCCTCGCTCCCCGGACGCGCCCCAGGAAGTACCTGATCGTTTGGTATGTACAGACATACAGTAATTGACAGTGTGTCAATGTAAGCCTAGCATCCCCCCATGTCCTACCTTGCCGAACGCCGCGAAGAGGAAAAGGAACGCCGCCGGCTCGAGATCATCGAGGCGGCCGAGTCCCTGTACGCCGAGAAGGGCTGGGATGCCGTCACCATGGACCAGGTGGCACGGCGCGCCCGCCTCTCCCGCGCGCTGCTCTACGTGTACTTCAAGGACAAGGAAGACCTGCTGTTCGCCATCACCGAACGGGCGCTCGACGGAACTGCGCCACCGGTTCGAGCAGGCTGCAGCCGCGCATCCACTCGGCATCGACCAGATCTCGGCCATCGGGCGAGCCTACGTGCTGTTCCAGCAGGAAAAGCCGTTCCAGTTCGACGCCTGCAGCCGCTACCACGCCCACCAGGCGCACGCCGGGGCGCCGAACGAGGTGTCCTGCAACCTCTCCGGCGACGCCCTGATGGGCGTCATGGTGCAGACGATCCAGCGCGGCATCGCCGACGGCTCGATCCGTGGCGATGTCGGCGACCCGACCCGGATCTGCGTGATGTTGTGGGCCTTCACCCACGGGCTGATCCAGATCGCGATCAACAAGTCGCAGGAGATCGCCCGTCACGGTATCGAGACCTCGAGCGTACTGGAGGAAGGCCAGGCCATGCTGCGCTACATGCTCGAGCCGAAGCCCTGAACCCGGTCCTCTCTTTTTGACCGAAATGTGACACATGTCTAACGGTTCAACGAGTGCCAAGGTGAAGCGGATAGCCCCCCTGCCTGCATTGGGCGCCTTGCTCGGCCTGGCGGCCCTGCTCACCGGAACCGCGCGCGCCGAGACCGTGGACGAGGTCGTCGGGCGCCTGGTGGCCGAGGCCGAGGCCGCCAACCTCGAGCTGGTCGGCGCCGAGGCGGGCGTGGCACAGCGACTCGCCATGCTCGACCAGGCCCGTGCACGCTTCCTGCCCAGCGTCGACCTCGGCCTGCGCTACTCGCTGGCCGACGGCGGCCGCGAGATCGACATTCCGGTCGGCGACCTGCTCAACCCGGTCTACGCGTCGCTCAACTCGCTGCTCGAGGCCAGCGGCCAGCCGGCGCCGTTCATGCCGATCGACAACGCCAGCATCCCGTTCCTGCGCGAGCGCGAGCAGGAGACAGTGCTGCGGCTGACCCAGCCGACTCTACGACTCGCGCATTCCCGCCGCGGCACGCGCCGCCGAGTACGACCTGCTGGCCTCGCGGCAGGGCTTCGACGCGCTGCGGCTGCGCCTGCGGCGCGACGTACAGCAGGCCTACCTGCGCTGGCTCGCGACCCTCGACTCCAAGTCGATCCTGGTCGCCTCGCTGGAAACCGCCCGGGAGAACCAGCGGGTCAACGAGAGCCTGTACCGCAACGGCCGCGTGACCCGCGACCTCGTGCTGCGCGCCGAGGCCGACGTACTCGAGATCGAGCAGCAGATCGAGGCCACGGACGGCGCCAGCCGGATCGCGCGCAACTACGTCAACCTGCTGCGCAACACCGACCTCGAGGCGCCCCTGCCCGAGGCGACCGTGGCCGACGCCGACGTCGCCCGGTTGCGCGACGTGCTGGTGCGGCGGGCCGGCAGCGTGGCCCGCGACCGCGGCTGGCTGCAGGAAACGGCCATCGAGCGGCGCCAGGAGCTGCGCCAGATCGACTCGGGCCTGGAGGCCGCCGCCGCGGCCGAGGACGTCGCCCGCGCCGCATTCAAGCCGCAGCTCGCGCTCGCGGTCGATGCCGGCGTCCAGGGCGAGGAGTTCGGCTTCTCGGAGGACGACCGCTTCGTGCTGGCCTCGCTGGTGCTGCGCTTCAACTTCTTCCGCGGCGGGGCGGACCGCGCAGCGCTGCGCGAGGCCCGTGCCCGCAGCGACGAGCTGCGCGCCGCCCGCGGCCTGGCCGAGCAGCAGATCCGCCTCGAGGTGCTCGGGGCGGTGAAGGACTTCGAGGTGGCGGAGGCCTCGATGCGCACCGCCGCCAAGCGTGTCGAGGCAGCCCAGGGCGCCTTCGAGATTGCGCGGCGCAAGCGCGACCTCGGCCAGATCCCGCAGGTCGAGTTCATCGACGCGCGGCGCGCACTGACCAGCGCACAGTTGAGCCAGCAGGTGAACCGCTTCCAGGCGCTGTCCGCGCTGGCGGCGGTCGAGTATGCGGTGGGCGGTCCGCCGCGAACTGCGGGCCAGGGAGGCGTGTCGCCATGAGCTTGCAGGGAAGGATTCTTGGCCGGCGGCGGCGCCGCGGCATTGGGCCTGTCGCTGGCGCTGGCCGGCTGCGGCGGCAACGGCGACGCGCCGGACCCGGCCACCGCCGCGACACCGGTGCGCGTGACCGAGGCCGAACGGCAGCCGCTCGGCAACAGCCTGCGCACCGTCGGCACGGTCGCCCCGGCCGAGGAAATCCGGCTGTCGTTCAAGACCGGCGGGATCGTCGCCTCCATTCCGGTGGACGCCGGCGATCGCGTGAGGCAGGGACAGCCCCTGGCCTCGCTGGTGCAGGAGGAAGTGGCCGCTGCCGTGGCGCAGGCCCGTGCCCTGGCGGACAAGGCCGAGCGCGACCTGGAGCGCGGCCGCGCGCTGTACTCGGACGAGGTCGCAACCCGCGAACAGCTCGACGACCTGGAAACCGCGCGGGACGTCGCGCGCGCCAACCTGCGCGCGGCGGAGTTCAACGCGCGCTTCTCACGCATCGAGGCCCCGGCCGACGGCATCGTGCTGCGCAAGCTGGTGGAGCAGGACGAACTGGTGGCCGCCGGCCAGCCGGTGATCGTGCTGGGCGACACCTCCGGCGGCTGGATCGTCCGCGCCTCGCTCACCGATCGCGACATCGTCCGCGTGCGCACGGGCGACAAGGCGAGCGTGACGCTCGACGCCTACCCGGGACGGCAGTTCGACGCGACGGTCGCGGAACTCGCCTCCGCGGCCGACCCGATGACCGGGACCTACGAGATGAAGCTGGCCATCGACCCGCAGGGCCAGCGCTTCGTGCAGGGACTGGTGGCCAAGGTCGAGATGGCCGGCGATCCCGGGGCCGCCGTCACGGTGGTGCCGGTGCAGGCGCTGCTCGAGGCCGACGGCACCGAGGCCGTGGTGTTCGTCGTCGCGACCCGCGAGGAACAGGAGGTCGCGGAGCGTGTTGCGGTCCGCATCGGCCGCCTGGTCGGCGACCGGGTCGAGGTCCTCGACGGCCTGCAGGGTGGTGAGCGCGTCGTCATCGAGGGCGCCGCCTACCTGCGCGCCGGCAAGCTGGTCCGCATCGTCGAGCCGGGCTGAGGCCGCACCGCCATGAGCCTTTGGGAGTTCGCGGTCAAGCGCTGGCAGTTCACGCTGGTGCTGTTCACGCTGCTGGCGGCGACCGGCATCACGGCGCTGAACCTGATCCCGCGCCTCGAGGACCCCTCGCTGACCTTCCCCGGCGCCATCATCGTGGTGGCCTATCCGGGCGCCGATCCCGAGGACGTCGAGCAGCTGGTCGTGGACCCCATCGAGGACGCACTGAACGGCCTGGACGACGTCAAGCTGATGGACAGCGAGGCGCAGGACGGCTTCGCCCTGATCCGCATCGAGTTCATCTGGGGCACGGACGCCGACCGCAAGTACGACGAGGTATTGCGCGAGGTGAACCGGCTGCGGCCGACGCTGCCGGCCGACATCCTCGACATCGACATCCGCCAGTTCAAGCCGAGCCTGGTCAACATGGTGCAGCTGGCGCTGGTCAGCGACAGCGCCAGCTGGCGCGAGCTGGAGAGCATCGCGCAGGACCTCGAGGAGTCGATCGAGACGGTGCCTGGCGTGCGCCGCTCGCAGAGCTGGGCCTATCCGCGACCCGAGGTCCGCGTAGCCGTGGACCTGGAGCGCCTGTCGACCGCCGGGGTCACGCTCGGGCAGGTCAGCGACGCGATCCGCAGCGAGGGCGCGAGCATCCCCGGTGGCGCCGTGGACGTCGGCGCGCGACGCTACAACCTGAAGACGTCCGGCGACTACCAGTCGCTCGAGGAGATCCGCGAGACCGTCGTCAATGCGCGCGGCGGCCGCGTGGTCCGCGTCCGCGACATCGCCGAGGTGTCCTGGAGCACCGAGGAGGAGCGCTACCTCGGCCGCTTCAACGGCGAGCGCGCGGTGTTCGTCACCGCCAACATGAAGGACGACCAGAACGTCTTCGACGTCCGCGACGGCATCTGGGAGCGCCTCGACGCCTTCGAGCCGCTGCTGCCGGAGGGCGTCAGGCTCGAGCGCGGCTTCGACCAGTCGCGCAACGTGGACCACCGGCTCTCGAGGCTGCAGTTCGACTTCACGCTGGCCATCAGCCTCGTCGCGCTGACCCTGCTGCCACTGGGCCTGCGGGCGGCCGGCATCGTCATGCTGTCCATCCCGCTGTCGCTGGCGATCGGCCTCGCCGCGCTGTACTTCACCGGCTTCTCGCTGAACCAGCTGTCCATCGCCGGATTCGTGGTGGCGCTCGGGCTGCTGGTGGACGACTCCATCGTCGTGGTGGAGAACATCGCCCGGCACGTGCGCGAGGGCATGCCGCGCAGGCAGGCGGCCGTGGTGGCGACCAACCAGATCTGGCTGGCGGTGCTCGGCTGCACCGCGACGCTGATCCTGGCCTTCCTGCCGCTGCTGTTCCTGCCGGAGGCCTCGGGTGAGTTCGTCCGCTCCCTGCCCGCGGCGGTGCTGTACACGGTCCTGGCGTCGCTGTTCGTGGCCCTGACCATCATCCCCTTCCTCGCCAGCCGCCTGCTGCGCGGCGAGCCGCGGCCGCTGCCGCGTCAGCCATGGCTGGCGAGGGTGGTGCTCGCTGGCCGGCACCTGGTGGAACGCACGGACCTGCTCGCGGACCGCGTGCTGGCGATGGTGATGCGCGGCATCCACGCCTTCTATGCCCCGGCGCTGCGGCGCGCACTGGCCTGGCCGCGCACCACCTTCGTCGCTGCGATGGCGATGTTCGCAGGCGCAGTGCTGCTGGCCATGTTCGGCATGGGCATGAGCCTGTTCCCGAATGCCGACATCCCGCAGTTCCGGGTGCGCATCGAGGCACCCGACGGCGCCAGCCTGGCCGAGACCGACAAGGCGCTGCGCTTCGTCGAGGAGGAACTCGCGCGACGACCGGAGGTGAAGTACTGGTTCGCGAACCTCGGCCACGACAACCCCCGCGTCTACTACAACATCATCCCCAAGAGCTACTCGGCCAACGTCGCCGAGGTGTTCGCCGAGGTGAAGGAGTACCACCCGCAGGAGACGGTGCGGATGCTGGAAGACCTGCGCAGCGTGTTCGGTGGCTATCCTGCCGCCCGCATCACCGTCCGCCAGTTCGAGAACGGGCCGCCGATCAATGCGCCCATCGAGATCCGCGTCATCGGGCCGGACCTCGGCACGCTGCGCGCGCTCGCCGCCGAGGTGGAACGCATCATCGGCGCGACCGAGGGCACCCGCGACGTCGACAACCCGCTCAGGCTGCAGCGCACCGACATCGACCTGCGCGTGGACACGCAGAAGGCTGCCCTGTTCGGCGTGCCTGCGATCGAGGTGGACCGGACCGTGCGCCTCGCGGTGGCCGGCGTCCCCGCCGGCCAGTTCCGCGAGCCGGACGGCGACGAGTACGACATCACGCTGCGCCTGCCGATCGAGGGCCGGCCGACGCTCGACCTGATCGACGAGATCCAGGTGTCCTCCCTGACCGGCGAGCAGGTGCCGCTGCGGCAGGTGACCGACCCGGCGTTCCGCAGCGCACCGAACGTGGTGCGGCGCTACAACCGCGAGCGCTCGGTCAGCGTCACCGCCTGGCCGGCCGCGGGCTACAACACGGACCAGGTGACGCAGGAGGTGCTGGCGGCGATGCGCGCCTACGACTGGCCGCCCGGCTACCGCTACATGGCCGGCGGCGAGGTCGAGGCCCGCGAGGAGGCCTTCGGCGGTCTCGGCATCGCACTGCTGGTCGCGATGTTCGGCATCCTGGCGGTGCTGGTGCTCGAGTTCGGGAGCTTCCGTTCCACGCTCATCGTCTTCGGCGTGGTGCCGCTGGGCATGGTGGGCGCGATCGTCGCGCTGTTCCTGACCGGCTACACGCTGTCGTTCACCGCCCTGATCGGCATGATTGCCCTGGTCGGCATCGAGATCAAGAACTCGATCCTGCTGGTGGACTTCACCAACCAGCTGCGCGAGGGCGGCGCCGGACTCGACGAGGCCATCGAGAAGGCGGGCGAGATCCGCTTCTTCCCCATCCTGCTCACCTCGCTGACCGCCATCGGCGGCCTGATGCCGCTGGCCATCCAGGGCTCGGGCCTGTATTCGCCGCTGGCGATCGTGATCATCGGCGGCCTGATCTCCTCCACACTGCTGGCGCGGCTGGTGACGCCGGTGATGTACAAGCTGCTGCCGCCGGTCATCGAACCGCGCAGGGCGGCGGCGCTGGCCTACGCCCCGGACGCCGCCTGTCTCCTGAGGGCGACAGCGGCGGGTCGGCAAGCCCCGAGGTCGGGCTCCGGCCGGGTGGAGTAGATATGTCCTCTTGGCCAGGCAACGACGAAGGAAATTCTTCATGACACGCAAGCTATTGATTTCCGCCTGCCTCGCCTTGGGCCTCATTGCCTTCGGTACCCCGGCCCTGGCGGACAAGTACACCGAAGCCGCACAGCTGTTCCGCGACGCGGGTGAGAGCGGCCAGTACTTCGGCAAGAGCTACGGCTACGCCATCTTCCCGACCATCGGCAAGGCAGGCCTCGGCATCGGCGGCGCCCACGGCGAGGGCCGCGTCTTCGTCGGCGGCAAGGCCGTCGGCAGCACCAAGATGACCCAGCTCAGCTTCGGCTGGCAGGCCGGCGCCCAGGGCTACAGCCATGATCATCTTCTTCCAGGACAAGCGAGCCTTCGACGAGTTCACCTCCGGCAATTTCGAGTTCGGCGCCGAGGCCAGCGCGGTGGCCATCACCGCTGGCGCGCAGGTGGGCGCCGGGACCGGTGGCACAAGCGCCGGAGCCAGCGGCGGCAAGAAGGACGCGACCACCGTCGGCGGTTACAACAAGGGCTTGGCGCCGTTCACGATCGTCAAGGGCGGCCTGATGTACGAGGCGGCGATCTCCGGTGCGAAGTTCTCGTACAAGCCGCTGAAGTAACGGTCACCCGCGACGCGCTGTCGGGAGGTCCGGGCCTCCCGACAGCCGGCGCCTCACTCGTAGCGCAGCGCCTCGATCGGGTCGAGGCGCGAGGCGCGCCGCGCCGGCATCAGCCCGAACAGCAGCCCGACCGCCGCCGCGAACCCGAACGACAGCAGCACGCTGCCCGGCGTGACGTAGGTCTGCCAGCCGGCGAACCTCGCCAGCAGGGTCGACAGCCCGGCGCCAAGCGCAATGCCGAGCACCCCGCCGAGCACGCACAGCGTCACCGACTCGACCAGGAACTGCAGCATGATCGAGGCGCGGGTCGCGCCCAGCGCCTTGCGGATGCCGATCTCCCGAGTCCGCTCGGTCACCGTCACCAGCATGATGTTCATGATGCCGATGCCGCCGACGATCAGGCTGACGCCGGCGATGCCGGCCAGCAGGAAGGCGAAGATCTCGGTCGCCTCCGCCCGGGCATTGAAGAAAGTCTTGCGGTCGAAGATCGCGAAGTCGTTGTCGCGCCCCGGCAGGATGCCGTGGGCGCGCCGCAGCACCCGCTCGATGTCCACCATCGCCTGCTCGATCGTCGCGGAGGGGGCCACCTCGACGCTGATGGACTGGAGCTGGTCGTTGCCGGTCAGGCGATAGCGGGCCGTCTGCAGCGGGACCCAGACGTCGTCGTCCGGGTTGCTCATGCCGATCGCGCCCTTGGCAGCGAACACGCCGACGACCTCGAAGGGTACCGAGCGGATTGACAGCGTGCGACCGATCAGCGTCGCGGCGTCCATGTCCAGCATCCCCGGCACCTCGGCCCCGACCACGACCACGCGCCGCCGTGCCGCGTCGTCGGCAGCCGTGAACATGCGCCCCCGGTCCACCGTGAAGCCGTGCACGTCGGCGAAGCTGGGCGTGGTCCCGATGATGCTGGAGTTGATGTTGCGGTTGCCGGCCTTCACCTGGTCACGGAAGGACATCTCGGGCACCACCGCCGCGAGATGCACGGCCTCGCGGCCGAGCGCGTCGGCGTCCTTGATGGTCAGCGTGTTCTGTTGCCGCGACACGCCGCGCATGAACCACATGCCGGTGTTGATGGTGAGCAGGTTGGCGCCCAGCGACTCCAGCTGCTGGTCGATCGCGCGCTGCGCCCCCGAGCCCAGAGCCACCATGGTGATCACCGCCGCGACCCCGATGATCACCCCGAGCATCGTGAGCATCGCGCGGAACAGGTTGGCCCGGATGGATTCCAGTGCCACGCGCATGATCTCCAGGACAGGCACGGCCAGGTCCTACTGCTCGCGCCGACTGATGCCGGGCACGCCGCCGATGCGCCGGTTGATGAACGACTGCAGCTGCTGCTGCGTCTCCACCAGGTGGGAACTGGGCAGCAGCAGCACCTGGTCCCCTTCCTGCAGGCCCTCGACGATCTCGGCGCGATCCAGGTCGGTGATGCCGGTCGTGACCGCCACCGGCACGCGCTGGCCGTCGCGCTCGGCCACCACCCAGAAGCTCGAGCCGAACTGGTAACCCCCGCGCGGCCGCCCGCTGCCGGCGCCGGCGCCTGCTGCCCTGGGTGTCCTTGCGCATCTTCGGACGATCGTCGCTCGACAGCTCCCCGCCCGGCATCTCCTTCGGCTGCAGCTGCGCGGACAGCTCGTCCCCGGAGATGCCGAGGATCTGCGCCGTGGCAGCCAGGTCGCGATTCGTGCGCAGGGCCGGGACCGGCAGCGTCAGGACATCGTCCTTGCGTGCCACCGTGATCGTGACCTCGGAGTTCATCCCCGGCTTCAGCAGCCGCTCGCGATTGTCGATCGAGACCAGCACGCCGAACATGGTCACGTTCTGCTCGATCACGGCCTGCGGCTCGACCTTCAGCACGCTGCCCGAGAACGGCTGGTTCGGGTACGCGGCCACGGTCACCGACGCGGGCAGGTCCGGCGCGATCTTGCCGATGTCCGTCTCGTCCACCAGCACGCGGACCTGCACCTTGGACAGGTCCGCCATCTTCAGCAGCAGCGTGCCGCCGCCGACGTCCTGCGTGGGCGAGGAGATCACCTGCCCGGTCTCCACCCTGCTTCTCGATGATCGTGCCGGCGATCGGCGCGCGGATCTCGGTGTCGTTGAGCGCGATGCGCGCGTTCTCGACGCTGACCTGGCCCGAGACGACCTGCGCCTGGGCGGTGGCCAGCTCCAGGGCGGCCTTCTCGTAGTCGGGCTTGGACAGGATCCCCTGCTGCAGCAGCGTCTGGGCCCGCTCCTGCTGCGCCTTGGCGATCGACAGCCGGGCACGCGCCGCCGTGAGGTCGGCCTGCGTCTGGTTCAGGCGGTTGCGGGCCGTGCGCGGGTCGATCTTGACCAGCAGCGCGCCCTGCTCCACCTCGTCCCCGGTCTCGGCGGTGATGTCGAGGATCTCGCCGGATGCCTTGGACTTCAGCTCGACCGTGGTCACCGGCTCGATCGTGCCCGCTGCCTCGACCGCCACGACGATGCTCCGGCGCTCGACCGGCACCGCCTCGTACAGCACCGAGGCGGACTCCTCGGCCGGCTTGCAGCCCGCCGCCAGCCAGAGCGCCGCGGCCAGTCACGATCACCGTCGCCAGGGGCCTCACGACGGCGGCACCGCCTGGAAGCGCGCCAGCAACCGGTCGCCGGCGTCGTACAGTTCGAGCTGCTGCCCGAGCACGCGCCAGCGCACGACCGACTCGATGGACCGGTCGAAGCGCGTGGCGAGTTCCTCCGCGCCGGGGCAGGCCATGCGTGTCGTTGCGCCGGGCGAGAACTGGATCCGGTCCGCCTCGACCGTGTAGCCCGCCATGAAGCGGTTGCAGCCGTTGGAACCGACGGCCCGGGAGTCCGCGCCCTGCAGCACCAGGCTGCGGCGCCGGGCGCCCTTCCGGCTGGACCACGGCCTCGTCGCCGAATGCCACGAGCGTCCAGTGGGTGCCCGTCAAGGACGCCGTCGAGTAGCGTGGCGGGCACGATTCGCCCGGGACCAGGCGCAGGAAACGCTCCACCACCAGCGTGGGCACCGGACCCGGACCCTCCATCGGGGGCCGCATCGCGATGCGGCCCTCGACCAGCGCCATGACCGGGACCGGCGGTGGGCCTTCCTTCGGCAGTGCCGTGTAGGCGCGCTCCAGGTCGATGTACCCGCCTTCCATCGCGACCGGCAGCTGTCGGCCGGTGGTGCACTCGGTGAAGTCCGCCGCGTCCGCCATGTACCGGAACGTTCCGCGCATCGCGAGGCTCGGGCTCGATCGGCGTGAAGGCGGCGGCTCGCCGGAGGTCGTAGTCGAGCCCGGATTCGATCGGCCGGCCCATCAGGTCCAGCTTGCGGAGCGTGTCCGCGTCCTCGATCGACAGGAACAGCGGCGCCTCGCGCCCGCCCTTGAGGGCCAGCGTGACACCGTCCGACGACAGCGCCCAGCTGCCGATGTCGTCGAACGACGCGCTCCTCGTCCCGGCCCAGGTAGCGGGTGCGCAGGGCATAGGACCGGTCCGGCATCACGTCCAGGTGGTGCTCGATGCCCTCACAGTCGGCGCAGGGCAGCACGCCGGTGAAGGTCGCAGGCAGGGTGGCGAACAGCTCACCAGGCTTGCCGGTGCCGGCACGACCGGCCGCGCCGGCCACGCGTTTCATCAGCAGTTCGACCGTCGTCGGGCTGCCCTGGGTGATGACCGGGTGCACCTGGTCGGTGGTGAACAGCAGCCGGCCCGCGAGCGTGACGCGCGCGCGCACCGCATAGCGCCGGGAGGGGATGATCGTGGCCGGGTCGTAGGCGAGCTCGAACTGGTAGGGCGGGTTGCCCGCATCCTCCTTGCGAAACACTGCGATCGTGTCGGCCGGTGCGTCCATGCGCGAGACGTCCTGCAGCGTCGCCTCGAACACGGCGCCGGGCGGCAGCGCGATCCGTTCGCGGAACGTGGCGCTGCCGTGGACCATGGCTTCACCCGCACGCCGCGGCCGGCAGCGCCATCGCGCATGCGGCAAGGCACCAACGAAGAGAGGATCCATGTCTTCATCGAATCTCCTGTGGGCATCGCACTTCGGCTGGCGCAAGCTAGCACAGGCATCACCCGCCGGCATCGCGGCGGCTGCCTCAGTCGGCCGGCCGCGCCGGTGTCCTTCCCTCGCCCGCCAGCAGGCCGGACGCCCGCTCCAGCTTGTCGCGGTCGTTCTCGCTCGGACTCCCTCGGCGAAGAGCGTCATGGCCCCTGCCCGGCTGCGGACGAACTCCAGGGCTTCGTCCTGGCCGTCTGCCAGCGGCGAGTCCTGCGGCAACCGATGCCGTCCAAGCGCCGCTTCGGCGCCGCGGTAGAACGGGATGCCGTCCTCCTCGAGCCAGGCGATGACCTGGGCATCGCCCGAACTGCCCGTCGCGCGCGTCGGACATCACCTGGTCCATGCCGGCGAGCACGACCGGTTCCTCGCGCACCACGCGACGCCAGTCCAGCAGGTAGGCCTGCTCGGCCGCATGCCGCCCTGCCGCCCAGGTGGCCGCCGCCACGCCGGCCGCGAGCACCAGCACCGAGACCAGGGCACGCCCCGAGCAGGCCTCGCCGCAGCTGATCGCGGGACAGCACGCGGCCGAGCGGGCGCGTGAGCATCCAGCCGAGGCCGAACCCTGTCGCCAGCCCGCCGAGGTGCGCGGCATTGTCGATGCCAGGGACCACCAACCCGAAGACCACCGCATAGGCGATGAAGGCGAGCGTGCTGTTGCGCTGGGCGCGCAGGACCTGTGCCGGGATGAGGTGCCCGCCGCGCATGAAGAACGCGAGCTGCGCGCCGATGATGCCGAAGATGGCCCCCGAGGCCCCGGCGCTGTTCGCAAGCGGGTTCCAGGCCATGCTGGCAAGGCCGCCCGCCACGCCGGCGACCGCGTAGATCACGGCGAAACGCGCGTGCCCGTACAACCGTTCCACCAGGCCGCCGATCACCCACAATGCCCACACGTTGAACAGCAGGTGGACGAGACCGAAGTGCAGGAACATCGCCGTGGCGAGGCGCCACCACTCGCCGGCCGCCGTCAGCGGTGCGAAGTTGGTGCCCCAGTCGATGAAGCGTTGCCCGTCCGCCTGCAACAGCCCGCCGCCAGCGGCGGCCGTCAGCAGGAAGACCAGCACGTTGGCCGCGGCCAGCGCCCGCGTGAGCCTGGGCACGAAGGCCGGCGGCGCGGCGGGACCTGGCAGTGACTGATCCGGGACGGGAGTGGAATTCATCGGGGACGGGGCCTCCAGGATCGGTCGCTATCGCCGACTGGAGAACCCGCCGCGCTGCGCCCTGAGCTTGGACTAACCCGTTAAATAATTGACGGATAACCCGACCGCAGCGCGACGGGCATGACAACAATGCCGCGCCTCATGGTACGAATTCAAGTGCCATGATTCACCCGCGACCATTTATCGCATCGCCGCGCCCCGGTGGACGATGCCCGGACGCTGGCGCAAACTCGAACGCAGATCCAGGAATCGCGGCAGGAGCGAGCACGAACATGACGACCGGAACTTGCCTGTGCGGCGCGGTGCGCTACGAAATCGATGGGCCTTTCAGCATGATGGTGAACTGTCACTGCTCGATGTGCCGCAAGGAACACGGCACGCCGTTCGTCACCTTCGCTGCCGCGCCGCTGTCGGCATTCCGCTGGCTGTCGGGCGAGGACAACCTCACGACCTACGCCTCTTCGGAGCAGGGCCACCGCTCCTTCTGCCGGACCTGCGGCGCGGCCGCGCCGACGCCGCTCCCGCACATGGGCGTGGTGGTCGCACCCGCCGGCGGCCTCGAGCAGGACCCCGGCATCCGCCCGCAGATGCACATCTTCGTCGGCTCGAAGGCACCGGGCTACGAGATCACCGACGACCTGCCGCAACACGAGGCCTACCCGCCGGAGTGGGGCGGGTCCGGCATCGACAGGCCGGTGCACGAGGCGCCGGAGGGCGTCGTGCCGGGCAGCTGCCTGTGCGGCGGGGTGGCCTGGGAAGTCACCGGCAAGCCCTCGCTGATGATGAACTGCCACTGCACGCGCTGCCGCCGCGGGCGCGGCGCGGCGCACGCCACCAACGCCTTCTACAAGCTCGACCAGTTCCGCTGGCTGCGCGGGCGAGGAACTGACCGATAGCCTACAAGGTGCCGGATGCCCAGTTCTTCACCCAGCACTTCTGCCGCGTCTGTGGCGGCAAGACGCCGCGCGTGATGGAGAAGTTCAACCGCGTGCTGGTCCCCGTCGGCGCGCTGGACGGTGACCCGGGCGCGCAGCCCACCGCCCACATCTTCACGGCCTACAAGGCGCCGTGGTTCGAGATCACCGACGGTATCCCGCAGTTCGAGGAGATGATGCCGCGCTGACACCGGCCGGTCCGGCCAACGGAAGACAGCACCCGTGACCCCCCTGGCAGACAATGGCCCGCGTTTCGACCGGCGCTCGCTGCGCCGCTACGCCTGGCTGTCGATCGCCGCGGCGGTCGCGACCATCGCGCTGAAGGCGATCGCCTACCTGATCACCGGCTCGGTCGGCCTGCTGTCGGACGCGCTCGAATCCTTCGTCAACCTCGCCGGCGCGCTGATGGCGCTATGGATGCTCTCGCTTGCCGCCCGGCCGCCGGATGCCAATCACGCCTACGGCCACGGCAAGGCCGAGTACTTCTCCAGCGGCGTGGAGGGCGGGCTGATCCTGATCGCGGCGATCAGCATCGGAATCGCCGCGGTGGACCGGTTGCTGAACCCGCGGGCCCTGGAGCAGGTCGGCATCGGCCTGGGCATCTCGGTCGTCGCTTCCGTGATCAACCTCGGCGTGTCGCTGGTGCTGATGCGGGCGGCGAAGCAATACGACTCGATCACGCTCAAGGCCAACGCGCACCACCTGATGACCGACGTCTGGACCTCGGCCGGGGTCCTGCTCGGCGTCGGCGCGGTGGTGCTGACCGGCTGGCTCTGGCTCGACCCGCTGGTCGCGCTCGCGGTCGCCGCCAACATCGTGTGGACCGGCACCCGGATCGTGCACGCCTCCGTGCAGGGCCTGATGGACGTGGCGCTGCCGCAGCAGGAGCAGGACGCGATCAAGGCCGTGCTCGATCGCTACGTCAGCGACGAGGTCCATTACCACGCGCTGCGCACGCGCCAGTCCGGGCCGCGGCGGTTCGTATCGGTGCACATCCTGGTGCCCGGGAGCGTGGTCGGTCATGCAGGGACACGACCTGGTGGAGACAGATCGAGGCCGAGCTGCGTGCAGCGCTTCCCCTGGTGTCCGTGCTGACCCACCTGGAGCCGCTGGAGGACCCGGCGGCCCACGACGACCTGGAACTCGACCGGGCCTAGGGCCTCGCCGGCGCCAGGCCGGACGATCAGGCCCAGTCGGGCGCGATCGATTCCTTCCACTTGATGCTGCAGCCGACGCTGGGGACCTGCTCTCCCGGCACGGCACGGCCCTGCAGCACCGCATCCGCGGCAGCGCGCAACGACTCGCCCGTCACGGGGATCCCGCTGTTCGGCCGGCTGTCGTCGAACTGGCCGCGGTAGGCGAGGCGCCGGTCGCGGTCGAACAGGAAGAAGTCCGGGGTGCAGATGGCCTGGTAGGCCAGCGCGACCGCCTGCGAATCGTCGTGCAGGTAAGGAAAGGTGAAGCCGTGCGCCGCCGCGACCTCGGCCATGGCCGGCGGTGCATCGTCGGGATAGGCCTGGGCATCGTTCGGGCTGATGGCAACCACCGCCAGGCCCTTCTCCCCGTACTCGCGCGCAAATGCGGCGAAGCCGTCCATGATGTGCTTCACATAGGGGCAGTGGTTGCAGATGAAGGCGACCAGCAATGCGGGCGCTCCGGCGAAATCCTCCAGCCGGTGGACCTGTCCGGCCGGGTCCGGCAGGGCGAACGCCGGCGCAGGCGTTCCCAGTTCGAGCATCCGTGATTCCCTTCGTGCCATGGGCCGCCTCCTCGTATCAGTGCGGATGCCTGCCAGCGGCAGGAGCTTGCGAGGATAGCCTCCACCCACCCGCGCATGCTAGGTTCATCGCCGACAGTGCACCCGTCCAGGGAGGGCCAGGATGGTTTTGAAGGACCTGCTCGATGCCGCCAAACGGCGGCTCGGTCTCGTGGATCCCGTCGCCGAGGAACTGAAGAACCTGCCTCGGGAAGAGATCCGCCTCTCCAACCCCTGGCATGCGGTCGCCATCCAGCCCGGCCCGAAGCGCTGTGCGGCCGTCGAGGCCCTGCTGGGTCAGCGGTTCCTGTCGAAGGAAGCGCCGCAGCTGCCGCTGAAGGACTGCACCGAGGGCGGATGCACCTGCCGGTACCGGCACTACGACGACCGGCGCCACGAGGGCGTCGGGCTGGACCGCAACGGCATGCCGCTGCCGCACCCGCACCGGCGCGACACGGACTGAGCACCAGCCCGGCTGCTGGAGTGCCATGCTCCCGTTCTCCGAAGCCTGCGAGCGTAACAAGGACCCGATCCTCGCCATCCTGCGCGAGGCCCTGTCAGGGTGTTCGCCGCGTACTCGAGATCGGCAGCGGCACCGGCCAGCACGCCGTGCATTTCGCGCGTCACCTGCCCTGGCTGGAGTGGCAGCCGACGGACCGCGGCGAGTACCTCGTCCCGTTGGCCGAGAGGGTCCGCGAGGAAGGACCGCCGAACCTGCGCGAGCCGCTCGAGCTCGACGTGCTCGCGGACGATCCGTGGCCGGTGCGGGAGGCGGATGCAATCTTCAGCGCCAACACGCTGCACATCATGTCCTGGCAAGCGCGTGGTGGCCGCCTTCCGCGGCATCGGTGCCCTGCTGGGGCCGGATGGCGTGCTGGCCCTCTACGGCCCGTTCCGTTACGGCGGCAAGTACACCTCGGCCAGCAACGCCGAGTTCGACGCATTCCTGCGCGAGCGCGACCCCGACAGCGGCATTCGCGACGCCGAGGCCGTGGACGACCTCGCCCGCGCGGTCGGCCTCGTCCTGGCGGCCGACCATGCCATGCCCGCCAACAACCAGCTGCGCATCTGGCGGCGCTAGACTAGGCGGGTCCCGGCCGAGCGGAAGCGCCGACCTTGCAGATCCTCGCCACCTTGCGCGGCGCGCTCACGCTGTCGCTGATCGTCCTGAACACGCTGTTGTGGGGCACGCCGCTGCTGCTGCTGGCGGCGGTCAAGCTGCTCACACCGTTCCGTGGCGCGCGGGAGTTCCTGAGCCGCGGCCTGATCGCGCTCGCGGAGAACTGGATCGGCGTCAACACGTTCATCCTGACCGCCGGTGGCGCGCTGGCGCTGGAGCACCGCGGTGACATCGAACTCGAGCGCCGCCAGTGGTACCTGATGATCTCCAACCACCGCTCGTGGGTGGACATCCTGGTCCTGCAGGCGGCATTCAACCGCCGCGTCCCCTTCCTGAAGTTCTTCATCAAGGACCAGTTGAAGTGGGTCCCGGTGCTCGGCCTCGCGTGGTGGGCGCTCGACATGCCGTTCATGCGCCGCCACTCGCGCGAGTACCTGGAGAAGCACCCGGAGGCGCGCGGCCGCGACCTGGAGGCCACGCGCCGCGCCTGCGAGAAATTCCGCCGCATTCCCACCACCGTCATCAACTTCGTCGAGGGCACGCGCTTCACCCTCGCCAAGCGCGACGCAGCCGGCGCACCCTACCGCCACCTGCTGCCCCCGCGTGCCGGCGGCATCGCCTTCGTCCTCGGCGCGATGGGCGACATGCTGCACGCCACGCTCGACGTCACGCTGGCCTACGGCGCGCGCACGCCCAGCCTGTGGGACCTGTGCTGCGGTCGCGTGGAACGCGTGATCGTGCACGTGCGCCAGCGCGCCATCGAGCCGTGGATGACCGGCGGCAGCTACACCGACGACCCCGCCTTCCGCGAGGCGTTCCAGCAGGGGCTTGCCGGCCTGTGGGCGGACAAGGACCGGCTGCTCGACCGCCTGCAGTCGGAACCAGGCCCGCGCGCGGCATGAGCCAGCACGGCTGCGGCGCGAACGCCGGTCCCGCGGAGCGGGTCGAAGCCATCATGAGCCGCCCGCGTCGCACCCAGTCCTCCGTCCCCTCCAGCCGCCTCGGCCGCGCCGTCCGCCTGGGAATGATGGCCGGCGAGGTGGCCCTCGACGGTGCGCTGTCGAGCGTGCGCCAGCTGGCCTCGGGTCGGTTGCCGCGTGCCGACACCCTGTTGTCGGCCCGCAATGCGCGGACGCTGGCGCGCCGCCTGGCCACGCTGCGCGGTGCCGCCATGAAGCTGGGGCAGATGCTGTCGCTGCAGCAGGACCTGCTGCCGCCCGAGTTCCGCGAGGCGCTGGCGATCCTGCGATCCGAGGGCTATGCGATGCCGGCGTGCCCAGCTGCACCGCGTACTCGGGCGCGAGTACGGCGCCGGCTGGCAGCGGCGCTTCACGGACTTCGACGAGGAGCCGATCGCGGCGGCCTCGATCGGCCAGGTGCATCGTGTCCGCGCCCGCGGCGGGCGCGACCTGGTCCTGAAGATCCAGTATCCCGGGCGTGGCCCGCAGCATCGACAGCGACGTGGACAACCTGGCGACCCTGCTGCGCTGGCTCGACTTCCTGCCCGTGGAACTCGACGTCGCCGGCCTGGCGGCCGAGGCCAAGCGACAGCTGAAGGTCGAGGCCGACTACCTGCAGGAGGCGGAGCACACCGAGCGCTTCCGCCGCCTGCTCGCCGGGACCCCTGGCATCCTGGTGCCAGGCGTCCACCGCGACCTCACCACCCGCCGCATCCTCGCGCTCGACTACATCGAGTCGGAACCGCTGGAGTCCTGCTGCGGCGAGGACCTGCCGCAGCGGTGGCGCGACGGCATCGCGCGGCGCATCGAGGCGCTGCTGTTCCGCGAGCTGTTCGAGTTCCGGCTGATGCAGACCGACCCCAACCCGGGCAACTACCGTTACCGTCGCGACAGCGACGAGCTGGTGCTGCTCGACTTCGGCTCGACGCTGGAGCTGGACGCCGCGCGCGTCGCCGGATACCGGGACATCTGTCGCGCGGTCATCGCCGATGAGCGCGATGCGATCCGCCACGCCGCGCTCGAGCTCGGTTACCTGCAATCCTCGACGCCCGCCGATTCGGCCGAAGGCGTGATCGAGATCATCCGCCTGGTGTGCGCGCCCCTCGCTCACCGCGGAACCTACGACTTCGCCGCCTCGCGGCTGCCGCAGGACGCCTACGATCTGGGGCTCGACGTCGCCTTCCGCAAGGGGCTGCCGACACCGCCGCCCTCGACGATGTTCCTGCACCGCAAGCTGGTCGGCACCTTCATGCTGTGCGCGATGCTGCGCGCGCGCGTGGACGTGCAGCGGCTGGTGAAGCCCTGGCTCTGAGGTGCCCGGCGCTCAGGCGGGCCGCGGCGGCAGTTCCATCGGCGCCATGACGGCCTCGATGAGGAACGGTCCGCGGCGCTCGTGCGCCGCCGCGAGCGCATCGTCGAGTGCCTCCGCCGAGTCCACCGTGACCGACTCCACCCCGAAACCGCGCGCGAGCTCCGCGAAGCGCAGCGCCGGCCGGTCGAGCGACAGCACCGGCATCGCGCGCGGGCCCGGCAGCTTGCCCTCGATCTGCAGGTGCTCGTAGGCCAGGATCGCGTAACTGCGGTTGGCGCAGATGACGGTGGTGACGTCGAGGTTCTCCCGCGCCTGGGTCCACAGCGCCTGGATCGTGTACAGCGCGCTGCCGTCGCCGGACACGCAGACGACGCGCCGCCCGGGACTGCCCAGGGCCGCGCCGGTCGCCAGCGGCAGCGCCCCGCCGATGGCGCCGCCCATCAGGTCGAGGTGATCGTGCGGGGCAGCGCCGGCCAGCACCTCCGGCAACGCCAGGCTCGCGGTGATCGCCTCGTCGCACACCACGGCACCCTCCGGCAGCCGGTGTGCGAGGGCACAGGCCAGCGCGATGGCGTCGATCGGCCCCTCCGGCCGGGCCGGCGCGGGCCTGCCGGGCAGCACCGCGGCCGGTGCGTCGAGGCGCTCGCACAGGGACTCGAGCAGCCATGCGCCGTCCTCGCCGGCTGCGGCCCCCGTCCAGCACCTGGGTGGACGGCGCGACCGGGGTGCCGCGCCGTCCCGGATAACCGAAGAAGTTCACCGGCGCGCGCGCCTCGACCGTGACGAGCAGGTCCACCTCGGCCAGGAAAGCCTCGGCGGGTTCGCCGAAGTAAGGCACCTTGGGAATGAAGGGCCGCCCGGCGCCGCGCGCGGCGCGTACGTTGAAGGTCTCGCTGGCGAGCCGCGCACCCGTGGCCGCC
The DNA here is from genome assembly GCA_963715485.1 of uncultured Gammaproteobacteria bacterium. GTDB lineage: Bacteria > Pseudomonadota > Gammaproteobacteria > Steroidobacterales > Steroidobacteraceae > SG8-30. Next base: position 776,607 of record OY970244.1, on the reverse strand, counting down.
GACAGGCGCGCCGCAAAGCCCACGGCCCGCTCGCCCAGGCACTGCCGCCCAGCAGCAGCATGGCGCGTGGCCCGTGCCGGCGGAGCATCTGCGCCACCAGCGCAAGCTGCGGCTCGCCCGGACGCCGCGGCACGGGTGGCGGCGGCGTATCGGCGGGCGCGCCACCGGGACTCCAGGCCACGTCCGCGGGAACGATGAGCGTCGCCGGTCCGCCGAGCGAGCGCGCCGCCTCGATGGCCGCCGCGGCATCGCGGCCCGCATCCGCCGTGGTGCCGATCGTCCTGACCCAGCGTGAGAAGGGCCGGGCGACGGCCTCGATGTCGGTGGTCAGCGGCGCATCCAGCGCCACGTGGTCGCGGGCGTGCTCGCCCACGATGTTCACGACCGGCGAACGGGCGCGACGCGCGTTGTGCAGGTTGGCCGCCGCGTTGGCGAGGCCCGGGCCGAGGTGCAGCAGCGTCGCCGCCGGCTTGCCCGCCATGCGCGCGTAGCCGTCGGCCGCCCCGCTGACGACACCCTCGAACAGCGCCAGGACCGCGCGCATGGTCCCGGCGTCGTCGAGGGCCCGCACGAGGGCCATCTCCGAGGTGCCCGGATTTGCGAACAGCGTGTCGATCCCCGCCCGATGCAGGGTCTCGTAGATCGCCTGCGCCCCTTTCATGCGGCCTCACTCCATAATGCGCACTGCAGGAAGAGCGAGTGTGCCAGAAAGCATCCCTACTGCCGTGGTGTCGCTGAGCCCGCATCCCGCCGGCGGCCCCGGAGCGGTGCAGGCCCTGTCGGCCGTGGCCCGCTGGTCGGTGGCGGCGCGGACCCTGTCGCTCGAGTACCGGCTGGTGGCGGACCCGGAGGCCCTGCGCCTGCCCGCGGCGGGGCGGCCGCGGCGCGCCGATGGGCTGTGGCGGCACACCTGCTTCGAGGCCTTCGTCCTGGCGGACGACGGACCCGGCTACCTGGAGTTCAATTTCTCGCCGTCCGGCGAATGGGCCGCGTACCGCTTCGATGCGCGACGCGAAGGCATGCGGCCGCTGGACATGACGCGCGAGCCGGCGCCGCGCCTCGGGCGCGAGCCGGACGGCCTGCGCCTGTCGGTGGAACTGCAACTGCCGGTGTCTTCCCGCGCCACGTTGCGGCTCGGCCTGGCTGCCGTCATCGAGGCCGCGGACGGCACCGCCAGCTACTGGGCGCTGAGGCATGGCCCCGGTGGGCCCGACTTCCACGACCCGGAATCGTTTAGGCTGCGCCTCGGAACGGAGGCAACGGACGGACGCGCATGAAGTTCGGCATCGACCGCTTGATCGAGGATCGCGCACTGCGCACAGCCGCTGGCCGGCCGCCGCGTCGCCCTGCTGGCGCACCCGGCGTCGGTCACGGCGCGGCTGCAGCACTCGCTGGATGCGCTGGCCGGGCTCGACAGCGTGCGCCTCACGGCAGCCTTCGGCCCGCAGCACGGCCTGCGCGGCGACAAGCAGGACAACATGGTCGAGTCGGTGGACTTCACCGATCCGGTGCACGGCATCCCGGTGTTCAGCCTCTACGGGGAAGTGCGGCGGCCTACGGCGGCGATGATGGACAGCTTCGACGTCCTGCTGGTCGACCTGCAGGACCTCGGCTGCCGCATCTATACCTTCATCACGACACTGCGCTACGTGCTGGAAGAAGCCGCGAGCGCCGGCAAGGCGGTGTGGGTGCTGGACCGGCCGAACCCGATCGGCCGGCCGGTGGAGGGACTGACGCTGCGCGAAGGCTGGGAGAGCTTCGTCGGCGCCGGTGCGCTGCCGATGCGCCATGGGCTGACGCTCGGCGAACTCGGCCGGTGGTTCGTCGCCACGCTCGGGCTCGACCTCGAGTACCGCGTCGTGGAGATGGAAGGCTGGGCGCCCGCCGCGGCGCCGGGCTTCGGCTGGCCGCTGGGCCAGCGCACCTGGGTCAATCCCAGCCCGAATGCACCGAACCTGTGGATGGCGCGCTGCTATCCGGGCACGGTGATGTTCGAGGGCACGACGCTGTCCGAGGGCCGGGGCACCACGCGGCCGCTGGAACTGTTCGGGGCGCCCGACGTGGACGCCGGGCGGCTGCTGGCGACGATGCAGGAGCTGGCGCCGCGCTGGCTCGCCGGCTGCACGCCGCGCCGCTGCTGGTTCGAACCGACCTTCCACAAGCACGCCGCGCAGCTGTGCGCCGGTCTGCAGCTGCATGTCGAGGACGCCCGCTACGACCACGAGGCGTTCCGGCCATGGCGGCTGGTCGCACTCGCCTTCAAGGCGCTGCGCCGCCTGCGGGCCGACTATCCGCTGTGGCGCGACTTCCCCTACGAGTACGAGACCGGGCGCCTGGCCATCGACCTCATCAACGGCAGCCCGCTGCTGCGCGAGTGGGTGGACGACCCGCAGGCGGAGCCGGCCGACCTCGATGCGCTGGCGCTCCCCGACGAGCGTGCCTGGCTGGCCTCGCGCGAGCCGTTCCTGATCTATCGCTGAACGAAGGAAGGACGATGAACCGCAAGACAGAAGCCGTGAACCGGACCCGACGCGAGCTGCTCGCCAGCGCAGGCGCGCTCGGCCTGACGGGCATGGTGGCCGGTGCCGCCCCGGCGCCGGCACGGGCGGCGCAGCCCGGGGAAGCTGCCGCCGTGTCGGTCGCCAAGCGCGGCCAGTACGCCACGGTGCCGCTGCGGCAGGAGTCGATCAGCGTCACCGCGATCCAGTCGCGGGTGCGCTCGGTGGACGTGAAGAACCTCGCGCCCACCATGAAGGCCAACCTCGACCACGTGCTGCACCTGGTCGACATCGCGCAGGGCTCCCCCGAGGAGTGGGGCGGCGAGCGCCTGTGGGGCGCGAAGCAGGACCTGATCTGCCTGCACGAGTTCCCGATCCAGGGCTTCCAGCCGTGGACGCGCAGCGAGCTGAACAGGGTGGCATTCGAGCTGCCCGGGCCGGAGACCGAGGCGATCGGCGCACGGGCGAAGAAGTTCGGCTGCTACATCGCCTTCGGCTGCTATGCGAAGGAGCAGGGCTGGCCGCGGCACGTGATCAACATGTCGGTGATCGTCGGCCCGGACGGCAATATCGTCGCGAAGCACTGGAAGGCCCGCAACATCCTCGGCCTGTTCGGCGAGAACGCGCTGATCGGCACCACCGTCTACGACGTGCTCGACCGCTACGTCGAGATGTACGGCTGGGACGCCGTGCTGCCGGTGGCACGCACCGACATCGGCAACATCGCCATGACCGCCGTGGGCATGGAGCCCCTGCTCTACCAGTGCCTCGCGCTCAAGGGCGCAGAGATCCTGGTCATGAGCGTGACCGGCGGCAGCAACGCGGAATCGGCGACCGCGACGGCGCGCTACAACAGGATCTACACCGTGGGCGTGGGCAACTCGGTGTCGCCGGACAACCTGGGCTTCATGGAGTCGGCGGGCGGCAAGGACGAGGGCACGGTCATCGTGGACCCGCGCGGGACGGTGCTCGCCAAGACGGACAACCACCACGAGGACAGCGCCAGCACCCGGATCCCGATCGGCGAGTTCCGCAAGACCCGCCGCTTCCCCGAGCTGCCCATCGCGCTGTTCCGCCCGGTGCTCGAGCAGTACGAGCCGCTGTTCGGTCCGAACAACTTCCTCGACAGCCTGCCCGAGACCTACAAGGAAGCCGGCACGCTGGTCCGCCAGCGCATGATGCAGGGCAAGTAACCCCGAAACCCCCGGAAATCGGAAATCGGTGCCGGTGTAAGAGTTCCGGGGGTTTTGGAATCGTGGCGCCATGCCAAAACCCCCGGAAATCGGACACCCGGCACCGGAATCCGGGGGTTTGTGGGGTCCCGGGTCAGTCGGCCGGTGGAGGCTGCGAGGCCAGGCGCTCGCGAAGCGCCCGCAACTGCGTCTTCACGCGAGCGGCATTGTCCGGGCCGATGCGGATCAGGAACTTCTGCCCGGCCGAGCGCGACTCGAGCGCGGGGTCGGCGAACTGGTACATGACGTTGGGGCGCACCAGCGGGATCGGACCGTCCGGCGACGGCGCGGCGAGCAGATGGTCGATGACCTCGATGACCCGGTCGTTGAAGTAGCCGTCCAGGTGGCCGAGCTCGACGTAGGCCTGCTGGAACAGCGGATAGAGCCTCACGTAGAAGGCCGCCACCGCGTCCGGGATCGAGCCCCTCGACGATCGCGACCCAGGGCGCATAGCGCGCGTAGTTGTCCGGCCCCAGGAACCACTCGCCTTCCACGCCGGAGGGCGCGAAGGCGCTGTCCATCGGCTTCATTGGCCGCTGGCGCATGGCCACCTTCTCGCGCGGGAGATTGTCGACCGTCACGGTGATCCGGCGCACCAGGTCGTCCGTGACAGAACAGCGAAGCCAGGGTGTCCTGCCCGAACAGCAGGCCGAGTTCCTCGCTCGCCAGCCCATCGCTCTCGTTGAGCGGCGGGAGCGGCTGTTCCTGCGGCACCGGCTCCACGGGATGCTCGATGAGGGGGGCCTCCGCCACCTCCTTGACCGGCTCCTGCACCACCTCGGGCGGCGGCGCGGGCTCGACGGCGACCTGCCGGTACGCGTACCAGCCGCCGATGACCAGCGCGATCACCGCCAGCACCCACAGCGCTCGACGCCCCAGCGACGCATCGTCACGATGGCGTTCCACCCTGCGGTCCGGCCTCGGTTCGGTCCTCATGGCTTGCCCCTCAGCAGTCTCGACGGCAGGAGGATTAGAGCGCGCAGCAGCTCGAAGATTCCCTCGACCGCCACGCCGAGCAGCCGCAACGGCAGGAGCAGCAGCCAGACAATCGGGTAGAGCAGCAGCGCCAGCAGCGCGATGGGCCAGCAGAGCACGAACAGCAGCAGCCAGAGCAGGAACGTCACCACTTGTCTTCTCGTCCTTCGGTCAGTCGGTGTCAGGTTCGAGCATAACAGCCGCACCGAGGCACGCCGTCCGCACCAATGCTCACCGCCTGGCGCGAGCGCTCGTCGACCGGTCCCGCCTCGTGGCTGGCGCGGCTGTCTGCACCGTGCCCCATGCCGCGGGCAGCCCTCCCTACTCCCCGTGTCCCTCCGGTCGCTCCGAAAGCCGGATAGTCGCTCCCGGAGGGACACCGGTCGTTCTCGGGCTGCCCGTGACGTCTGGTGGCACGGCGCGTGAGGCGCGGCGAGGACGACGGGGACCTCCCTGCGAGCGACTGTCTGCCTTTCGGAGCGAGCGGGGAGGTCTCCGGAGTAGAGAGCCGCGCCAGGCAGCGAGCCGCACCGGCCGACACCAGCGCCCTGTCAGGAGCTGCCAGCGCTGCGGTTCGACAGCAAGAGCAGCGCCGGCATCAAGGCGAACAGCAGCAGCGACGTCACGTACACGCCACCGGCGAGCGGATCCCGCGAGCGAGGTATTCATCGAGGCTCATGCCGCGCAGCGCCAGCACCACCGTCAGTTCGCAGGCCAGCAGCAGCGCCAGCGCCAGGAAGCCGACACCGAGTCGCGGCGCGATCGCCCCCGGCAGCCGGAAGCGAGCCACCACCCAGCGGGCTGCGAGGAACACCACCAGCAGCATCAGCGGCGCCTCGATCAGTTCCGCATTGCGCTCGCCGAGGCGCTCCACCGCCCAGCCCACCCGCAGGACGCCGAAGGCGAACCCTGCGGCGAAGACCAGGATGAAGTAGGTGAACCCGGCGCGCAGCACGCCCCGGGACATTCAGTCGACGCCCACCTGCCGGTGCCAGCGCTCGATGTCGTGCTCGGCCGCCTCGAGGTGCTGGTCGACAGCCTGGAGCGTCGGCAGCCACTCGGTCGACGGCGGCCGCCTCGCCAGCTGCTCCAGGTCGTGGTGCGCAGCAGTGACGATCGGCTCGAACAGGTCTGCCTCGACCTGGGACATCCTCTGGCTGCCCTTCGAGCCACGCCGCGACAGCGAGTCGACGGCGAGCCGGCTGACCAGGTCGTCGAGCGCCGCAAGCGATGCATTGCCTGGACCGGCCTGCTGTGGCAACACCAGCAGGCACGCGAGCGACGCCACTCCCTCGCGATAGCGCTCCAGCGCCTCGCGGCAATGCTCGGGACCGAGGCCCAGCGGCGTCATCGGCCGGCTCCGTCGCTGGCGTGGAAGCAAGGCATGTACATGAATCGAACACTAGGCGATCCGCCGCGGCGTTCCCGTCCGCGGTTTCCGCAGGGAACTTCCCGCGCTTGCGGCGATCGCGATGCGTCTCGGGAATTACCGGGGGGACGCTGCGACTCCTCCCGGCTTGCGCGCCCCCACCCCGGCGCTGGTAGTCATCGGCAGGACGGGTTCAGTCAGTCCCGTAAGCGGCCCCCGCCAGCCCTTTGGACTCCAGCCACTGCCGGTCGAAGAGCCGCGACTGGTACTTGTGCCCGCTGTCGCACAGGATGGTCACGATGCGATGACCGGGTCCCATCTCCCGCGCCACGCGCACCGCGCCGGCGACGTTCACGCCCGCAGCGCTGCCGAGGAACAGACCCTCCTGTCGCAGCAATCCGTGCACCGTGGCCACGGCTTCCGCGTCCGTGACGTGCAGCGCGTCGTCGATCGGCGCGTCCTTCAGGTTCGCCGTCACGCGGCCGATCCCGATGCCCTCGGTGATCGAGCCGGGGCCCTCTGCCTTCAGCTCGCCGGTCCTGACCCATCGGTACAGCGCGCTGCCCTGTGGATCCGCCAGCACGGTGCGCAGCGACGCGCCGCCCTGTTCCTTCAGGAACGTCGCGACGCCACCGAAGGTGCCCCCCGTTCCGCTGGCTGCGACGAACGCGTCGAGGCGACCTGCCGTATCGCGCCAGATCTCCGGACCGGTCGTGGAGTAATGCCCGTCCCGGTTCGCGGTGTTGTCGAACTGGTTGGCCCAGATCGCGCCCGGGATCTCCGCGGCGCGACGCATCGCCACTTTCTGGTAGTGGTTCGGGTCGGCGTAGGGCACCGGCTTGACCAGCTCGAGTTCCACGCCGAGCGTGCGCAGTATCGCGAACTTCTCCGGTGACTGGTTGTCCGGCATCACGACCACGCAGCGATAGCCGCGCGCGTGGCACAGGTGCGCCAGCGAAATGCCGGTGTTGCCAGCCGTGCCCTCCACCACCGTGCCGCCCGGGCGCAGGCTGCCGTCACGTTCCGCCGCCGCGATGATCGCGCGTGCCGCGCGGTCCTTCACCGAACCGCCCGGGTTCATGAACTCGGCCTTGCCGAGGATGTCGCAGCCAGTCTCCTCGGACAGCCGCGTGAGCCGGATCAACGGCGTGTTGCCGACCGCGCCGGCGAAGCCTTCGACGATGGCCATGTCATGTCCTCCCGGGCGGGATTGTCGGCCAGCTCGCGACAGTCGGGAAAGAACCGGACGGCATGACGCCCACGCCGCCGGTCATGACGTCGCGCGCGCAGCTCGCGCCTTGCGGCCGCGCAGCCTCGACACGGCCGATACCGCGCCGAGGACGAGCGCGCCGGCGACCAGGCCGACGAAGAGGTTGGCCAGCACCGGCAGGCTGCCGTGCAGGAAGCCGCCGATCCCGGGCACCGTGGCCGCGGCCAGCGCCGCCGACTCGATCGGGTCCGCCAGGACGTGCAGCCCATGGGTCAGGATGCCGCCGCCGACCAGGAACATCGCCAGCGTGCCGAGCACGGTCAGCCCCTTCATGAACCACGGCATCGCAGCGCAGGATGCCCCTGCCGAACGCGTGCGCGAGGCGGACCGTCGGCCGGTCCCCCGTTCGCTTCGTCAGGTACAGACCGACGTCGTCGAACTTCACGATGGCAGCGACCAGGCCGTACACGCCGACGGTCATGGCCAGCGCGATGATCACCAGGACGCCCGCCTGTCGCGACAGCGTCTCGCCGGCAGCGGTCCCGAGCGTGATGGCGATGATCTCCGCCGAGAGGATGAAGTCGGTGCGGATGGCGCCCTTGATCTTCTCCTTCTCGAAGGCGACCAGGTCCACCTTCGGGTCGGCCAGCGCCTGCTCCAGTTCAGCGCGGTGCGCCTCGTCCTCCGACCGCTTCGAGTGGAGGAACTTGTGCGCCACCTTCTCGAAGGCCTCGTAGCACAGGAACAGCCCGCCCAGCATCAGCAGCGGCGTGAGGGCCCATGGCACCACGGCGCTGATCACCAGGGCTGCCGGCACCAGGATGGCCTTGTTGAGCAGCGACCCCTTGGCCACCGCCCAGACCACCGGCAGCTCCCGGCGCGGTTCCACGCCGGTCACCTGGTTGGCGTTCACGGCCAGGTCGTCGCCCACGACCCCCGCGGTCTTCTTGGCCGCCACCTTGGTCAGCAGCGCCACGTCGTCGAGGACCGTGGTGATGTCGTCGATCAGGGCGAGCAGGCTGCTGCCGGCCATGTAAGGCTCCCGGTAGGCTCGGACGGCGCCCAACATAACGGACCGGTCCCGCGACGGCCAGTGGCAAGACGCGCCATCGGCAGAATCCCTTACGCAGAAAGGCTAATGGTGCACACCGCGCGGCCGCGGGTAGTGTCGGTCCAAATGACCGCCGCCTCCGGGCGGCCCTGTCTCCGGGGGACTGAGCCATGGCCGACTATCGTTCGATCTACCAGCGTTCAATCGACGACCCGGAGGGATTCTGGGCCGAGGCGGCCCGCGACATCGACTGGTACCAGCCCTGGGACAAGGTCTTCGACGGTGACATCCCGCCGGCCGGACGCTGGTTCGTCGGTGGCGAGCTCAACACCTGCCACAACGCCCTGGACAGGCACGTCGCCGCCGGGCATGGCGACCGTCTCGCGCTGATCTATGACAGCCCGGTCACCGGTCAGCAGCGCCGCTACACCTACACGGAACTGCGCGACGAGGTAGCCCGGCTGGCCGGCGTGCTCGTCGCCCACGGCGTCGGCAAGGGCGACCGCGTGCTGATCTACATGCCGATGATCGCGGAAGCGGCGATCTCCATGCTGGCCTGTGCGCGCATCGGCGCGGTGCACTCGGTGGTGTTCGGCGGGTTCGCCGCGCCGGAACTGGCCACCCGCATCAACGACGCGCAGCCGAAGATGATCCTCGCGGCCTCCTGCGGCATCGAGCCGAACCGGGTGGTCGCCTACAAGCCGATGCTCGACGAGGCGATCCGCCTGAGCGAGCACAAGCCCAATGGCTGCCTGATCAAGCAGCGGCCGCAGTCCGAGGCGCCGCTCGTTGCCGGCCGCGACCACGACTGGGACGCCGCCATGGCGCAGGCCGAGCCGGCGGACTGCGTGCCTGTCGCCGCGACCGACCCCCTGTACATCCTCTACACCTCCGGGACGACCGGCCAGCCGAAGGGCGTGGTCCGCGACAACGGCGGCCACGCCGTGGCGCTGTTCTGGACCATGGGGAACATCTACGGCGTGGACGCGGGCGACGTGTATTGGGCAGCGTCGGACGTCGGCTGGGTGGTCGGCCACTCCTACATCGTCTACGGCCCGCTGCTGAAGGGCTGCACCACCATCCTGTACGAGGGCAAGCCGGTGGGCACGCCGGACGCGGGCGCATTCTGGCGGGTGATCGCCGAACACGGCGTCCGGGTGCTGTTCACTGCGCCCACGGCATTCCGTGCCATCCGCAAGGAAGACCCGGACGGCAAGCTGCTGCACCAGTACGACCTGTCGCGGATGAGCGCGCTGTTCCTCGCCGGCGAGCGCTGCGACCCCGAGACGCTCAACTGGGCGCGCAAGATGCTGGAGATGCCTGTCGTCGACCACTGGTGGCAGACCGAGACCGGCTGGGCCATCGCGGCAAACCCGCTTGGCATCGAGCAGCTGGAGATCAAGCCGGGCTCGCCCGCCGTCTCCATGCCCGGCTACGACGTGCGCGTGCTCGACGACAACGGCAAGGACGCGCCGGCCGGCGAACTCGGCAGCATCGTCATCAAGCTGCCGATGCCCCCCGGCTGCCTGCCGACGCTGTGGCGCAACGACCAGCGCTTCCTCAGTTCCTACCTGACCGCCTTCCCCGGCCACTACCTGACGGGTGACGCCGGCATCAAGGACGAGAACGGTTACCTGTGGATCATGAGCCGCACCGACGACGTCATCAACGTGGCGGGCCACCGGCTGTCGACCGGCCAGATGGAGGAAGTGCTGGCCGGCCACCCGGATGTCGCGGAGTGCGCGGTCTTCGGCGTGCACGATGCGATGAAGGGCCAGCTGCCGCTCGGGCTGATCGTCCTCAAGGCCGGCGTCCAGCGCGAAGAGAAGGACATCGTCTCGGAGCTGGTCGCGCGCGTGCGCGAGCAGATCGGCCCGGTCGCCGCGTTCAAGCAGGCCAAGATCGTTGCGAGACTGCCCAAGACGCGCTCCGGCAAGATCCTGCGCGGCACCATGGTGAAGATCGCGGACGGCACGAAGTGGAGCATGCCCGCGACGATCGACGACCCGACGGTGCTGCGCGAGATCGAGGAGTCGCTGAAGGCGATCGGCTACCCGCGGGAGTGAAGCCGCCCGGGCTTGGTCGACTGCCCGGCGCGGGGCTGCCGGGCAGTGTCAGCGCAGGAAGAAATACCAGGCGAGTCCTGCGAACAGCAGGATCTCGATGACGATCACCCAGCGGACCAGGCGGCTGCGTGACGCCTTCACCTGCTGCTCGAGCTGGGCCTTGAGCATGGGATCGCGCGCAGCGTAGCTGTCGACCCTTGCCTTCGCCCCGGACAGCCCGAGACCCGGCTCGCTTTCGCGAACGAGCTTGATGGCCTCGATCAGCTGGCCGCGATTCAGCGCGACGATGGCCGCCGCGGGCAGCGTTGCTTCATCCTGCCCTGGGTCCTGCATCAATTATCGGCCCGGCCCGCCGCGGCCGCCGCGTTGCGGCGACGGCCGGCTGGGCGTCGTATCCGTTGGCTCAGGAAGCCTGCGCAGCGCTCAACTGTCGAGCGTGCGGTCCTTCCAGTTCCACCACTTGAGGAGTTCTTCGCTGGGCTCGGTCGTCCGCGCAGCATAGGCGGCGCAGCGGAACGTGTAGAGAACGCACGGATCGGGCGCGTGACCCGTGATGTCCTGCAGCTTCTCGAACAGCTTCTCGGGGTCCGACTCGGCCATGTCGCGGATGGAATGCACACCGAGGTGCCTCAGGTCCGCAGCGATGCTCGGGCCGACCCCCGGCAGCGTGGTCAGTTCGTCGTGCATGGGTCGCATCCTCCTCTTGTCGTCTGCTTACGGCCCGAGGTTACCGCAGCCTCTGCCGGAGGGCGGTCTCGCCAATTTCGTATTTGCCTCCCCGGCCGGGAGGAGTAAAGTTCGCCGAATTGGTCGCCGGCCGGCTTTGCTGCATCGCAGCGATCCAAATCCGCCCTTTGCGCACCCATCCAGGCACCGTGACGCCGTGGCTGCTGCGAACCCCTGCGTGCGGCTGGCTTTAGAACCACCGGTGATGGCCTGCTGACCGCCGGTGATTGGATCCCCCGGCGCCGACGGGCAAATAATCGCGCCATCCTGAGGGGGAATCACCTTGAGCCACACGGTTCGCGACCTGATCGACGCCGCGCGTGCCCTGATCCGCGAGATCGGTCCGCGGGAACTGCTCGACCTGCAGGCAGCTGGCGCGGCGATCATCGACGTGCGCGAGGCCGATGAATTCGAGGACGGTCACATCCCGGGCGCGGTGAACATCCCGCGCGGCCTGCTCGAGTTCGAGGTCGACGGCCATCCCGCCGTCGCCTGGCGCAGCGCAGAGGAACTTTCGCACCGCGAACGGCCCGTCGTCCTGTACTGCCTGAGCGGAGGCCGGTCCACGCTGGCGGCCGCCGCGCTGAAGGGGCTCGGCTTCACCTCTGCCATGTCGCTGCGGGGCGGCATCCTGCAGTGGGCCGACGCAGGACACACCGTCGATGTCCCGGTACCGGCGCGATCTGTGTCATGCGCGGAAGCGTTCGTCCCCGGGTTGCGCGACGGCGGCTGCTGATCACGCCGCGTTCTTTGCGGCGCAAAACAACACGTCCACATCAGCCACGCCCGGCAATGCTACATTTGCCGTGACGCGGGATTGCGCTCGCGCACGAGGGGGGCATGCCTCGGAACGCGTCACGGCCTACCCGCCGCAAACAGATACAACAGGGCAGAACCCGGTGACCAGAGCTGCAATACGTGATGCCACGCCCGCCGATGCCACGGCCATCTCGGAGCTCGTGTGCCACGTGGCCGGCGAGACCATCTTCAACGACGGACCGGAGGACGGTCGCCGCTACTTCATGGCCATGAACACGCCCGCCGCCACCGCCGGGAAGCTTCACGACAGCGCCTACCGCTATCACGTCGCCGAGCGGGACGGCCGGATGGTGGGCATGGTGGCGATGCGCGGCAACTCACACGTGTACCACCTGTTCGTCGACGCCTCCATGCACGGCAGCGGCCTCGGGCGCGCGCTGTGGGAACGCGCGCGCGAGGCTTGCCGGCAGCACGGCAACTCCGGGCGCTACACCGTGGACGCGACGCCTTCAACGGTGGGCTTCTACGAGAAGCTCGGGTTCCTGGTGTCCGGCACGCTGGGCGTCCGGAACGGTCACCCGGCCGTGCCCATGAAGCTGGAGCCGCAATACCGCAGCTGATGTGGGCTCAGCGCGCCGCCGCGTCCTGCAGGCGCGTATCGATCTCGATCTCTCCCTTGAGGGTGCGATGCACCGGGCAATTCGCCGCGATCGCCAGCAGCTTCTGCCGCTGCTCCTCCGTCAGCGCGCCCACCAGCTCGATCTCCATGCCGATGACATCGAGGCGCCTGTCCTCGCCGCCCGCGTCCTCGGCGTCCTCCTCGTGCACGTGCTTGTGCGTGCAGCGAACGACGATGTCGTCGAGCGGGATGTTCTTGTGGCGGGCATAGAGGCGCACCGTCATCGAGGTGCAGGCGCCGAGGGACATCAGCAACAGGTCGTAGGGCGTCGGTCCCTTGCCCGTCCCACCGTATTCTTCCGGCTCGTCCGCCATGCAGAAGTGCTGCTCGCTGTAGACGCCGCGCAGGAACCTGCGGTCCAGCTCGGTGACAACCACCTCGCGGGGCGCGACCACCGGCGGGGCCTTCGAAGTGTCGTCGGTCATCTTGCGGGGCACCCCCGATGCATCAGAGCTCGAGACGCATCACCTGCTCGCCGTGATCGACCTCGCCCGTGAAGGAAAACCCGAGGCGCTGGTAGAACGACCCTGGCGAGCCCTCGCCGGGCACGACGCTGGTCAGGAGTTCCCGGGCACCCTGGAGCGACCGCACCTGTTCGACCACCAGCCTGATCGCCTCCCGACCGTAGCCCCGCCCCTGGTACCGCTCGTCGATCATGAAGCGCCAGAGGCCGTATTGCTGCTTCGTCGTGTCCAGTTCCAGCATGACGAAGCCGACAGGGTCGTCGCCAGCGTAGATGCCGCGGAACCAGGCCGTCTCCGGGTGGAAGTGCGCCTGGGCAATGGACACGGCGTTGGTGGCGACGAAGCGCTCCTGGGCGGTTGCCACCTTGAGCCTCAGGACCTCGTTTAGCGTCTCCCGCGTGATCTCGCGCAGGCTCACCACGCCGTCGTTCATCGCCTGGCCCGCTCGTCCGCCAGGTCGAGGATTCGGGGTCGCTCCGGCTCCCCGGCCAGGTACTCGGCCACCTGCATGAAGCCGATCTTCTGCTCGCCACGCACCAGGATCTTGCCGTTGTCCGGGTAGCCGCAGACCTCGTGCGGGTCGTGGGGTCCGATCGACAGGTACTCGAGGTCCTCGTCGTAGGGGTTCGCGATCTGGTGCGCGACCTTGACGCCCAGCGAGCCGCCGCGCGGGCGCATGGATGGCGTCAGGACCTTCCAGGTCGCGCCCCAGGCGCCGCTGGCGTGGCTGCGCTCCGGTGCGTCGGCAACGTTGCAGACGGGGCCCTTGTCATCGTCCATGGCGCGTCTCCTCCGGTGGCCTGCCCATGCATTGTCCGGTCGCCGGCAGGCAGCCTCAAGCGCGAACGTTGCCCGCCAGCCGGTCCTCCTCGTACATCCGCAGGATCAGCCTGCCGGCGGGACGTTGCCGGAATCCGGCCACCTCGGCGCGCCACGGCTCGGGCAGGCCTGTCGACGTCGGGAAACCGCGTCGCCAGGTGGCCGCCGCCATAGTTGCCCGGAAGCACCGCCAGGGCGCCAAGGCTGGCAAACGTGATGTCCGCGAAGCTCAGCGTATCGCCCAGCAGGTACCGCCTGCCGTCGGCCAGGCGCTGGTCCACCTCGTCGAAGACCGCACGCGTCTTCTCGAGGGCGCGTTGCGCCGAGCCCGCAGTCGATGCGCAGCATCCTGCGCACCGCCCACTCCAGCAGCGGGCGCAGCAGCGGCAGCAGTGCGCGCTGCCAGGCCGGCACCGCCGGCTCCTGCACGCCCCAGACCTGCAGCGTGAGGCGGCGGTCCGCGAACAGGCGCTGATAAGCCCAGCGCCTCACCTGTTCTCCCAGCGCGCGATCGAAATGCTGCTCGAGGGCCGCGGCTTCCGGTGTCGGCTCGAGGAACGCAGCACGACCCGACTCGTCGTGACCGTGCATGCCCCACAGCAGGCGCAGGATCTCGCTCGAGTTGCCGACCCGCGTGCGCGCCGCGGGCAGCTCGAGGAGCGGCACCGTCCGGCCGAGCAGCAACACGCCGAGGATGCCGATGCTCGGAACCTCTTCGTAGTCGATGCCCGCCCGGTCCATGCACCAGCGGACCTTCTCCACGAAGTGCGAATAGGAAATGGTGTGCAGGCGCGGCCGGCTCGAGCCCGGCGCGAGGGTCTCGCGCTGCCTCGCGACGATGCCTGCCACGGCGACCCCGAGCACCGCCAGCACGGCGGCACCGACGCCCCAGCCCGCCCAGGCCACGACGATCGGCAGCAGGTACAGCAGCAGCGTGTGCAACGCCTTCGGTCCGCTCGCGCGCATGGCCTTCTCCCCTCCGGTCGTCCATCGTCGCACACCTCCGTGCAGCCTGTAGAATGAAGCTCCGGCCTGCCTGGAAGTGAGTTCGATGACCACGATCCTCGGCATCAGCGGCAGCCTGAGGAAGGCGTCGTACAACACGGCATTGCTGCGCGCGGCGGTGGAACTCGCCCCCGACGGCGTACGCCTGGAGACGGCCGGCATCCACGGCATCCCGCTCTACGACGGGGACATCGAGTCCCGGGAAGGCATCCCGGCCGCGGTCGAGGAACTGAAGGAACGCGCCGCCGCCGCCGACGGCCTGTTGCTGGTCACGCCGGAATACAACAACTCGATCCCGGGGCCGTTCAAGAACGCGATCGACTGGATGTCGCGCCCGCCGACCGACAGCCGCAGGGTGTTCGGCGGCAAGCCGGTTGCGCTGATGGGAGCCTCGCCCGGGCGCTTCGGCACGCTGAGCGCCCAGACTGCCTGGTTGCCGGTGTTCCGGGTGCTGGGACTGCGGCCGTGGTTCGAGGCGCCGCTGTATGTCTCGACCGTGCACAAGACCATGGACGACGAACACCGGCTGACGGACCCGGACACGCGCGAGCGACTGCAGAAGTTCCTGGCCGGCTTCGCGGCATTCGTCGGTTGAGACACCCTCCGATGCCGGCACGGGACCTTCGCCGCCTGGAACAGCTGAGGGCCCGTTTCGGCGACGACGCCGCGGACGCCAAGCTGGCGTTGATGCGCCGGCTCGCAAGGAGCCCGCTGCACACGTCCGGGCAGGTGCATCGGCTGCACGAGGCGCTGTGCTTCCTGCGCGCGTACCCGGGTGACGAACGCGTGGCGGCGCAGGCCGCGCGATTGCTCGATCGCTTCGATCGCCGCGAGGACCTGCGTCGCCACCGGGACGCGCTCGCCGACACCGGCATCGCCGGCACCGCCATTCACTATCGCTTCTTCTGGGCCACCGCGCTGTGGCTGGCCCGGCGCTGGCCGCGGCACCTCGCGCTCGAACGTGACGATGCCGAGGCCGCCAGCCGGCTCGGCGCCGCATTGCCGCTGCTGGCGCCGCGCGCCGCGGCCGAGTGGCTCGCGGAGGCGAAGCCGTCGCCGTTCGAGGCGCTCGACCGGCTGCGCGGCCGGGCCGGCGACGCGGCGTGGCTGACCGTCCCGCATCGCCGCGATGCCCGGTGACGGCTTCACCCGGGAAGCCTTCGCCGACGGGCTCGACCTGCCCTGGGTGCTGGCGCCCGGACGGGACACGCCCTCGCGCAGCCGGGCGCACTTCCCGGGCGCCCCGCATGCCTGCGGCATCGCGCCCGGCGACGGCCGTCCCAACCTGAGGGCCGCGCTGTACAGGCCACCCCGCGATGTCCGGCTGCTGCGCGGTCGCGAGGCGACGGCCCTGATCGAGCTGGCGCGCGCAGCGATGGTGACGCGCGCGCGCGACCTGATGACCTTCGAGTACGCCGAGCCGCGCGACCTGCGGCTGGTGGACGATGGGGATGGCCTTGGCTTCGCCTTCACCGGGATCGTCAGCGAGCGCCGCTCGATCCTGCCGGCCCTGTACGGTTACCTGATGCTGCGCAACGGCGTCCCGGTCGGCTACGGCCAGGTGGACGTGCTCGGTCCGCGCGCGGCGGTCTCGTTCAACGTCTTCGACAGCTTCCGCGGCGTCGAGGCCGCGCTGCTGCTGGCGCGGCTGATGTCCGCGACCCGACACGTCTTCGGCGCGACGTCGTTCAGCCTGGAGCCCTACCAGTTGGGCCAGGGCAACGAGGAAGCCATCGAGACGGGGGCCTGGTGGTTCTACCACAAGCTTGGCTTCCGGCCGCTGGCGCCCGAGGCGCAGCGCCTGATGCACGGCGAGCTGGCACGGCGTGGCCGGAATCCCAAGCACCGTTCTTCGGCCCGTACCCTGCAGGCCCTCGCCCGCCATCACCTGTTCTTCGACCTCGAGCCACGCCGGACCCGGGGGCTGGCCCCGGTTGAGGCCGTGCTGGCGCGCTCGAGTGCGTGGCTCGCGCGCCGCGGCGGCGGGACGCAGGCGGAAGAGGCTGCGGACGAGACGGCCCGGCGCATCACCGGCCTGCGCTCACTGGCCGGCTTCTCGCGCGGCGAGCGCCTCGCCTGGCTGCGCTGGGCGCCGGTGATCGCCTCCTGGCCGGGCATCGGCCGCTGGACTCCGGGCGAGCGTCGCGCACTGATCGGCGTGGTCCGCGCCAAGGGAGAAGGTCCCGAAGTCGAGTACCTGCTGCGCCTGGCCGCGCATCCGCGGCTGGCGAAGGCATTCGGATGAACCCGCTGCGCGGGCACCTGCCGCTGCTGGCGCGGCACGAAGGCATCTGGGAGGGCGAGTACACGCACCTCGGTCCGGATCGCGGCGTGCAGGACCAGCACCTGTTCCGGATCCTGGTCGAGATTCCCGACGCGGGATCGGCCCACTACCGGCAGTCCAGCCACTACTGGTGGGCGGACGGCCGCGCGCAGCAACTGGTCTACGAAGGACGCTACCGCGACGGCGAGGTGCACATCGACAACGGGCGCATCCACGGCGCCTGCCGGGCCATCGACGAGGAGACCCTGTACATCACCTTCGGCTTCCACGCGGACCCGGCGGGGCATGTCTGCGAGATGATCCAGCTCAGCCCGGACGGGCGACACCGCGCACGGACCTGGCACTGGTTCCGCGACCACGTGCTGTGGCGCATCACGCTCGTGCGGGAGCGCCGCGCCGATGGCGGCGCGCAGGCATTCGCGGAACTGGCCTCGACGCCGCCGGCGCTGCGCTGGCAGGAGTGACCATGCTGCCCGACGTCCGGCTGGAGACGGAACGACTGTTGCTGCGCACCCCGCAGCCCGGCGACTTCGACGATTTCGCCGCCATGCTGGCGGACCCCGACGGCATGACGCACCTCGGCGGCACGCAGCCGCGCACGACCGCCTGGCGCACCTTCTGCACGATGCTGGGCGCATGGACCATGCGCGGCTTCGGCATGTTCTCGGTGGTGGAAAGGTCCAGCGGCCGCTGGGTCGGGCGAATCGGGCCGATCTACCCGGAGGGATGGCCCGGGCCGGAGGTGGGCTGGGCCGTGATCACCGAGGTGCAGGGCCGCGGCTATGCGTTCGAGGCCGCCGTGGCCAGCATCGACCACGTCTTCGACGACCTCGGCTGGACGGAGGTCATCCACTGCATCGGGGACTCGAACCTGCGCTCGGCCGCGCTGGCGCGGCGGCTCGGTTCCGAGCCGCTGCGCATGGCGACGCTGCCCGCGCCGTTCGAGACGGTCGCGGTGCGGGTCTGGGGGCAGACCCGCGAGGCGTGGCGCGCCCGGCGTCCGTCGCTCCGGCCCTAGCCCAGCACGGCGGCCCAGGCCAGCCACAGCACGCCAAAGCCGATCACGCCGGCCTCCACCAGCGTCCCGAAACGGTCGATCCTTGCCTGCCACATGATGCGTCCTCCCGATGGCTTCGGGATGACGTTAGTGGCGGTGGTGGTCCAGGCGGTGACCCAGGGGCAGGCTCTGCCGCAGCCGGCGCAACGCGCTAGTGGCCTCCCTTGACGAACAGGCCGGCGTCGCGCAGCGCCTCGGCCAGCTGCTCCTCGATGCGCGCGGCTTCGGCGCGCGGCAGGGCCTGCAGGTGCAGCACCGGCCCGGTCAGCACTTCCAGCCCGCGCTGCAGAACGGCACCCGCGGCGCGGATGCCCGCCTTGTGCTGGTCGAAGCGCTCGGCCGGCCTGTAGCGGCTGATCCCGACGTAGACGCCGTAGGGGTCCGGCCGGCTGTCGCTGTAGTCCAGCAGCACGAGGTACAGGTGCGTGCGGCCGCGCCCAGCCGGGACGAAGCGACCGGCGACTTCGTACGCGGTCGGCAGCCAGTCCACGTAGCGCATCGGCATCCACTCGGGCACCGAGTCCGCTGCGTGCTCCCACAGGCGCTCGAGCGCCGCCTCGACCGACTGCGGGAAGGCGCCGCGCATCCACCACTCGTGGACACAGTGCGCACCGGCAAGGCCATCCCCGCTCGCCAGCGCCGCCTCGAAACGGGACGACAGCAGGCGCTCGTCCATTGCACGCAACGGCCGGTCGGCGGGCCATGTTCGACGCGTTGGCGAGCGCTTGCGTTGTCTCGGCGGATTCACGCTCGTTGAAGCCTGCGGTTTGCAGGGGGATGATGCGCCCATCATGCCGGTCACCGGCCCGAGGTGCCAATCCGTGAGCAAGAAGACCAATCCGTTTCGTACGACCGTGCTGGGGGGACTGATCTTCCTGGTTCCGTTCGTCGTCGTGCTGCTCGTCCTCGGCAAGGCGCTTGCGATCATGAAGGCCGTGGCAACCCCGATCGCAGAGGCGATTGGCATCGACCATATCGGTGCCCTCGCCATGATCGACCTGCTGGCCGTGCTGCTGCTCGTCGGCGTGTGCTGGCTCGCCGGCCATGCCGCGACGAGCCCGCGCGGTCGCGCGCTCTACGAATCCTTCGACGAGAAGCTGCTCAACCTGTTCCCGCGCTACGGCTTCGTGAAGTCCATGACCGAGAGCCTGGCCGAGAACCGGCCGGAAGCGACCCTGCCGGTCGTGCTCGTCCACTTCGACGATCAGTCCCAGCTGGGGTTCGAGGTCGAGCGGTCGGTGCACCAGGTCATCGTCTTCCTGCCCGGATCACCCGATCCATGGGCCGGCGCCCTCTCGCTGGTGACGCCCGATCGCGTGCAGAAGCTGGACGTGGACTTCAAGACAGCGGTCAAGTCGATCCGCCTGCTCGGGCGCGGCGGCGGAAAGTTTGCCTCGCTCGCCGACCGGGCGTGACCAGCGGGGGACCTGCCATGCATATCCGGATCCTCGTTGCTGCCGGACTCTGCCTGTTGCCGCTCGCGGCGCAGGCAGAGCTGAAGCACTCCGCGCCCGACGGCGCGCTGATCGAGCACCGCTACAGGCTGTCGGCCACGCCGGGGGAGGCCTGGCAGGCGCTGGTGCACCCTGAGCTGTGGTGGCCCGCAGATCACACCTGGTCGGGGAAGAGCAGCCACCTCAGCCTGTCGCCCATGGCCGGCGGTTGCTTCTGCGAGGCCTGGCCCGGCGGCAGCGCGGAACACGCACGCGTGGTGATGGCGGCCGAAGCGAAGATGCTGCGGATGCGTGGCTCGCTGGGTCCGCTTCAGGACATGGCAGTGACAGGCGTACTGACGGTGACGCTGACCGCTGCGGAAGGTGGCAGCGAAGCCGTGGTCACCTATCGCCTGAGCGGCGACCCGTCCCATGGGCTGGACAAGTTCGTGCCGGTGGTTGACCAGGTGATCGGGTTGCAGTTCGGCAGTTTCGCCCGTCACGCGGGGGAGATCAGCGACAGCCCCGGAAAGTAGTCACGATATCGAGAGCCGTCCCGGGTCAGCAGCTGCCAGCCCTCGATGGCCGCGTGGGCCCCGATGAAGAAGTCGGGCAGGACACCGGTCCTGGCCCCCCGTCGCCGCCGGTACCGAATGAACGCCTTGCCAGCGAGAAACAGTGCTTCACGGGGCACCGGCTCCAGCGACAGGCGCGCTTCCGCGACGACCGCCTCCAGTTCCTCGATGCGCTGGAACGCGATCGACAGCTCCGCATAGACGACCGGGTTGATGCACAGGGAGTCGCGCAGGCTCGCTGCCTCGAGTTGCGCCGTCGACCAGTCGGCCCAGACCGGATCGGCCTCGACCACGTCCAGCAGCACGTTGGTGTCGACCAGGATCATCCCCCGGAGGATCGGGTGAGGGCGAGGATCTCCTCCGTGCGCATCCTCACCGTCGCCCGTCCACGCAGGCGTGCGAAACGTCCCTTGGCGGGCCGGCTGCGCCGACCTGCGGGGCGCACCACCACCTGCCCTTCAGGGCCCATCTCGAATTCCACTGCAGAGCCGGGTTTCAGCCCCAGGAGATCCCGTACGGGCTTGGGAATGGTCACCTGTCCCTTGCTGGTGAGCGTGGTCGGCATCAGGTAATACCTATGTTTGCAAGTGGTATTACCCTAGCATGAAGCGGCTCCCCGTCGGCACCATGAATGGGCCCGGAATGCACAGGAACTCTTCTGGCCGGGCGATGGCACGCCAGACAAGAATGCGTCTCAGCCTCGATTGTGTATACCAAGCGCGACTGACGAATATGTCCGGACATGTTGCCCGCCCACCACAGTGCTGTGCATTACCCGTGGAAATCGCCCGGAAATTAGTGTAGATAATCGCCTCACAAGGTCAGACACCGTGGCGGCACCACGGGCGCCGTCACAACGATTGTATACAGGGGGTCTCATGTCGAATTCGAGGAATAACGTCCGCTCGGCCGTCCGCATCGCGCTGCTGCCATGCCTCGCGGCTGCGGGCCTGCTGCCCGTCACGTCGATGGCGCAGACGACGCTCGACGAAGATCGTGGTCACCGCGCGCAAGATCGAGGAATCCCTGCAGGAGGTGCCGGTCGCCATCACGGCGGTCTCCGCCCAGACCATCGAGGACCTTGGCATCAAGGACCTCGCCGACATCTCCAAGATCACTCCCGGCCTGATCTTCGACAACGAGTTCAGCCGCGCCGGCAACCGTCCCGTCATCCGCGGCCAGGGCAATATCCTCGGCCAGTCCGGCGTGTCCTACTTCATCGACGGTGTGTACATCTCGGGATCCATTGCCGCCTACGACCTGAACGACATCGAGCGCGTCGAGGTGATCAAGGGCCCGCAGAGTGCGCTCTACGGCCGCAACACCTACTCCGGCGCGATCAACATGATCACCAAGTCGCCGGGCGACGAGCTCTCGGGCGACGTCAAGCTCGAGATCGCCGAGGACGACCAGTACGAGATTGCCGGCACGCTGCGCGGGCCGATCATCCCGGGCAAGCTCGGCGGCGGCATCACCGCGCGCTACTACTCGCTCGACGGCGCGTTCAACAACACCTTCGACAACACGCCGATCGGCGAGCAGGAATCGAAGTCGTTCTCCGGCGTGCTGCAGTGGACGCCGACCGAGTCGCTGGACATCCGGCTGCGCGCGTACTACGCCGAGCTGCGCGATGGCCAGCCGCCGATCTTCTCGACCGACCCCGACGACAACAACTGCTTCTTCGACAACGGCAGTCTCTATCGCGGTGCCGGTCGCTACTACTGCGGCGTGATCAAGGCGTTGCCGATCAACAGCGACTGGCGCGTGCAGGCGCCGGACGCCATCCAGGCCAACGACGACCTCAACACCAGCCTCAACATCCGCTGGGACCTGAACGACCGCTGGACGCTGGCCTCGGTGACCGGCTACAACGACACCGAGGAGACCTTCATCACCGAGGCCGACTACGGGCCGACGGCGTTCCAGACCGCAGTCTTCGCCTTCTTCCCGAACGTCAGCGGCCCGCCGCCGTGGCCCTACCTGGCGATCGGCAACGTCATCGACTTCACCTTTGCCAGCAACATCGAGACCGAGGACGTCTCGCAGGAGTTACGCCTGGAGTTCGACGGCGACCGCGTCGACTTCCTGATCGGCGGCTACTACTTCGACCAGAAGTCCACCAACCGTGACGTGCGTGAGCTGCCGCCCGGCGCAGCCGGCATCGCCGCCGCCAACTACGGCGCGCGCATCGCCCAGTTGCAGCAGACCTGCGGCTTCAACCCGGTGTGTTCGTTCGTGATACCGACCTTCGGACCGACCATCAACGTGCCGCGCAACGTCACAGAGTTCGACATCACCAACACTGCGGTGTTCGGCCTGGTCACGTTCAGGCTGACGGACGCGTTCGGCATCACGGCCGAAGCGCGTTACCAGGAGGAGGACATCGAGCAGAACGTCGTCCTGCAGAGCCTGGGCAGCCCCCCGACCGGCACGGTGAAGGCCAAGGAGACCTACGACGCCTTCCTGCCGCGCGTCACGCTCGACTGGCAGCTGAACCAGGATCACATGCTGTACGCCCTGTATGCCGAGGGCACCAAGCCGGGCGGCTTCAACAGCGCGACGGCGATCCAGGCGGGTCTGCCGAGCTATGACGAGGAGGACGTCGAGTCCATCGAGGTCGGCTCCAAGAACGTGTTTGCCGACGGCCAGGTGGTGCTGAACATTGCCGCCTACCTCAACAAGATCAGCGGCTACCAGCTGACGCAGAACGCGCGCAACGACCTGGGCAACACCACCTCGGCCACCGTCAACGCGGGCGACGCCGAGGTGCTGGGCGCCGAGATCGAGTTCAGCTACCGCCCCGCCGCGGTGCAGGGCCTGCGCTTCGCCGTCAACTACGCCTACACCGACTCGGAGTTCACCAAGGGCTTCGACGAGAACCAGGGCCTGCTGAACGACGTCGACGACGACGGGCTGAACAACTGCTCCCTCGGCAAGGAAGTCGACTCGCTGCCCTGCAGCTCCACCAACATGGTGTTCGGCTCGATCAAGGGCAACCAGATCCCGCGCTCAGCGAAGCACCAGGCCTACGCCGGCGTCGAGCTGCGCCGGCCGCTTGGGGATCGGCGATGGCAGCTGGGACTACGTGGTGGGCGCCGACTACAGCTACGAGTCGAGCAAGTACGCGCAGGTCCTGAACCTGGCGGAGACGGGAGACACCAACCTGCTCGCCGCGCGGCTCGGCATCGTGTCCGAGGACTGGTCGCTGATGTTCTGGGGCCGGAACCTCACCGGCGAGGACTCGGTACCCAACCTCCTGCGCTACGCCGACGGGGCAAAGGACCTGCGGCGCAACTTTGCCGGCTCGCAGCGTCGCGACACCTACTTCGGCATGACGCTGACGGCGAGCTTCTGACGCAGCCGGATCGCATCCCCCCCTTTGCGATCCCTGCCCCCCCAGCCCCGGGTGAAAGCCCGGGGCTTTTCTTTGGTGGCTAGTGGTTGGTGGTTGGTGGTTGGTGGGTGGTGGTTGGTGGCACGGCCTGATGTTGGCAGAAGGGAATCAAGGGCTGAGTTAGGATGCGGGCATGAGTGAATCAGCAAGGCTGGAAGCGCTGGAGTTCAAGCTCGCGCACCTCGAACGCGGGCTGCAGGAACTGAGCGACGTCATCATTCGCCAGCAGAAGGACCTCGACCGGCTGGCGCTGCTCAACCAGCAGCTGTCACAGCAGCTCGAGGCCCTGCGCGAGGAGGCCGAGGCCGGCAAGGACCCCCACGAGATCCCGCCCCACTACTGAATTGCCGGTGCCGGGTCGGGGGTTTCGGGGGTTTCGGGGGTTTCCCGGCGTCCGACGCCCTGCGTGCCGGAAAAGAAAAAGGGCCACGACATGACGCCGTGACCCTTTCTGATCGAACGTCTGCTGCCGGTTAAGGCTTCATCTCCACCGCGTTGCCGAGCGTCAGGCTGATGACGGTGCCTGCCGGAATCTCCACCTCGTTGCCGGTGTTCTTCGCGGCCGCGCCACCCGCCACCGCACCGAGGATGCCGCCGATGACCGCACCCTTGTCCTTGTCGATCTGGTGGCCGATGACTGCGCCGGCCGCACCGCCGCCCGCGATCTTCGCCGTGTCCTTGCCGCCCTCGCTCTTGCCGGTCTGGACGAAGCTGGACGAAATCGCGACCGCGCGGTCCGCATCGGGTGCCAGCGTGTCGAAGGACACGCCGATGAGCGGTGTCGCGCCGATCTCCTTGCTGCCCGAGACACGATCCGTGACCGTTCCGGACACGGCTGCACCGGTCGGGATGGCGACCTTGCCGTCGATCATCACGTCGGACACCACCGTGCCCTCGATGCGGTCACCGCGACGGTTGGTCTTGCTCGACACCGGCGTCGTCAACGAGACGGAAATCTTCGTGCCCGCCGGCACCACGATGGGCTGCGGCGGCGGAGGCGGCTCCGGCGCGGCAGCCGGCGCCGTGCTGGCGACGGCCGCAGGCTTCGCGACCGGCTTGGCCGCCGGCTTCTTCGCGGCCGCTTCCTTCGCGGCGAGTTCGGCCTCGCGTGCGGCGAGTTCCTCCTGTCGCGCCGCCAGTTCCGCCTCGACCTGCGCCTGCTTGGCGGCAGCCAGTTCTTCCTGGGCCTGCTGGGCCGCAACCTCCGCCTCGGCGGCGCGTTGCTCGGCTTCGGCCACCTTGGCCGTCGTGTCCTGCGACCCGCCGCAGCCGGCGAGCCAGAGTGCCGCAGCACCTGCCGGCAGCAGCGCCAGCGGCGATACGAATGTCCTGTTCTTCAAGTTGAATCTCCTGCGATTCTTCAGCGCCAGTACCCGGCGCGTCCCGGGGACAATAAGGTTACCCGAGCAATTCGACCACCGGGGCCTGTCTTCGTTCGGCGACAGGCCCCGGATGGATGCCCGTATTGATTGATCTCCTGGCACCGCTAGCCTGAACGTCCGTCCCGGGAAAAGGATCTGTGGATGCAGGTGAATCGGGAAGAGATCGAGCGGTTCGTGCGCGGTGAACTCGGCTGCGGCTGCCCGGACGAGGTGTTCCAGCACATCATCCTGGGCGCGGGTGAGGCCGGCCCCGGCAAGGTCAGCTTCTCGCGGCTGGTCGTGGGCGAGCGGCTCTTGATCTACGTCTTCGGCGCGCCGCGCTCACCCGGCGTGGCCCGGCAGTGAAAGCACTTGCCACCCACGGGCTGGCCGACCGGGACGAGGCCGGCTTCAACCGCTTCCGGCTCGTGGCCCTCCTCGAACCCGGCCGTCGGCCGACGAGGTCTCGGCCGCCTTCCGGAAGGCCGTTGCCGGCGACAGCCGGGCGTTCCTGCACTGCCTCGAGGCCGCGCGCGTGCCGTCCTCTCTCATCCCTCCCGGCCCCGGAATACGGCCGGAAGCGACCGGCTGATGCGTCTCCCCTAGCCCGACGGCCCGAACTGCACCGGTACCGGCCCACGGTGCCGGGATCGCACCACCACCGTGCCAGCGAGCTTGTCGTGCCATCCCTGCTTGCGTGGATCGAACGCGACCCAGAGCAGGCCGAGGCCTAGCGGCAGCGACGAGACGTAGTAACCCAGGTAACGGATGACCAGCTGCCGCGTGCCCGGCGCGCCGCCCGTGGCAGCATCGACGACCCTGGCGGAGATGGCCATCTTTCCCGGTGTCGCCTGGCGATAGGTCCAGAACAGCACGACGGCAATCGCCGGCAGCACCCAGGACAGGATGAAGTCCACCGGGCCCTTGACCAGCCGAGGATCGAGCCAGTAGTCGCCACCGTAGATCCAGGTCAGCGCCGGGTAGAGGATCGCGCACAGCAGGACCGTGTCGATCAGGGCCGCGCCGACGCGCGGCCAGAAGCCGACGTACTCCAGGTCCTGCTGCTCCACCGTCACTCCTTCTGGCGCCGTCCGCCCCGGGGCGGACGGCGCGCTACTTCCTCGCCGGGCAGGTGCTGATGCCGAACAGCGAGTAGGCCGGGCACACGCCGACCAGGCCGGTGATGATCGGCAGCAGGCCGATGTAGCCCCACGCGGACTTCGGCCCGATGAATGCCAGCGACAGGATGATCAGCCCGGCGACGACCCGTACTACGCGGTCCACGGTGCCTTCGTTCTTCGTCATGTCAGGTCTCCTTCCAGTGCGGCCCCGGTCATGGCGGGGCGTTGTTGCGAATACTGGTACAACAGCCAGGCCTGCGTCAGTGACTAAGTCACCCAGCCCGACGGGCCACGGCCTCGAGTGCGGCACGGTCACGAATCCGCACGCAGCCGCGCGACAGTTCGACCAGGCCCTGCTTCGCCAGCGCGCCGAGCTGACGGCTCACCACCTCGCGGGCGGAGCCGATCTCCACGGCAATGGCCTCGTGGGTCGCACGGATCTCCGGTCCGTCACCTGCAAGGCGCAACAGTGCCGCGGCAACCCTGGACTCCAGCGCCGTGAAAGCGAGGGTCTCGACCATGTGCTCGAAGTCGGCGAACCGCCGCGCGATGGCAGCCAGAACGCTGCGACGGAACGCAGCGTCACCGAGGAAGCGCGCCTCGAAGTCCCGCGGCGGGATCAGCGTCGCGGTCAGGCCGGACTCGGCCACTCCTTGCGCCGTGTAGGGGCGCCCCTCCACGAGGTAGGCGAAAGTCTGCAGGCAGACGTCGCCGGGCGCCACGCGGTAGAGCACGATCTCGCGGCCCGAGGCGCCGGTCAGCGAGACCTTGATCGCGCCCCGCTCGACCACGACGAATCCCGGGCAAGGATCGTTCGGCCGGAACAGCACGGTACCGGACGGCACCTCGATCCGCTGGGGCTCCTGGCTGGTGACTGGCACGGTTCCCTCGCTCGCACGCAGCGGCGGCTCAGCCGCGCGCGACGACCAGGTCGAAACCGTACACGGGGGTATCGTCCCCATCGTCCTTGCCCGCCGCGATCACGACCCTCGGCCGTTCCGCCTCGGGCACGCGCCGAAGGACACCGTCCTTCTCGTTCAGCGCCTCGCCGGCGAAGTACATCTGCGTCGACAGCTCGTTAAAGCCGCGCTTCGACACGCGGAAATGGAGGTGCGGCGTGCGATAGCCGGCACTCTCGTCGGCCTCGCCGCTCCCCATGAACTGCAGCGGATAGGCGGCGGGCTTGATGGTGCGGAATGCATAGCGCCCCTCGGCATCCGTCACCGCCTGGCCCCAGCCCTGGAAGTTCGGGTCCAGCGGCGCCGGGTTAGGGTCTGCCGGATGCGAATAGCGGCCGTTCGCGTTGGCCTGCCACAGGTCCACGAACGCGCCTTCGACGGGCGCGCAGGCCTCGTCGAGCACCCGGCCCGTGACGCGAATCACCTCGCCCCGGGCATGCATTCCGTGGCCGGTCAGCTTCGTCAGGTCCACGTCCTTGTCGACCTGGTCGAAAACCGGATAGAACGGTCCGGTCGTCTGTCGCGGCGTCACGCCGCAAGCCTGGCCGGCGGCGGGCTCGGCCATCGCGCCGAATGGCAGTGCCATGCCAGCACCCAGCACCGCGCGGCGGGTCAGCTTCTTCTGATGGGTCACGTTTCCCCTCCCCGTGCCCTTGCAGGTACGCGCGGAGTGTACACCGCGGTCGCGGGGCCGCAGCGCCGCGGCCTCCCCGGTACGGTGCGCCCCGAATAGCGCTGCGGCGCCGAGACGGGTATCCTCGCGCCCCCATGAGTACGCCATGCCCTTTCTGCACGCTGGCCGAGGACCGCATCCTGGCCAGCAATGAACTGGCCATTGCGACACCGGATGGCTTCCCGGTGTCCCCCGGCCACACGCTGATCATCCCGAGGCGTCACGTCGCCTCATGGTTCGACACCACGCTCGAGGAGCAGCTGGCGGTCATCGCCCTGCTCGGCGAGATGAAGAAGCACCTCGACGCGGAGCGCTCGCCCGCCGGCTACAACGTCGGCATCAACGACGGCCCGGCCGCCGGCCAGACCGTGCGCCACCTGCACCTGCACCTCATCCCGCGCTACGACGGCGACACCGAGGACCCGCGCGGCGGCGTGCGCTGGGTGTTCCCGCACCGCGCGGCGTACTGGAAAGAGTGAGCCATCGGGGTGGACCAGCACCCCGCAGACCCCGGTCGTCGAAGCCAAATGGGCCGTTCGCAGGTGGCGCCGCGCTACGGCGAAGGCCAAACCTCGTGACAACCTGACCCATCCTCACGCAGCTGATCAGCGAGCGCCTTGAGCAGGGTGCCGACCGGATCGTCGCCGGACAATTCCCAGAACATCACGCCGCGCAGGCTCCTGCAGTTGGCGTAGTCCGCCTTCCATCCTGCCGAGGTTGGATCGTCGTAGCTCCAGAACTCGTTGCCGTCGAAGGTCCAGTGCGTGCCCGTGGCTTCGTGCCAGAAATCCGGGTCGCCCTGCGCCGCCAGCACCTCGTAGTCGTCCACGCCCTTCTCGTAGGTGCCGCGCGGCACGCCGCCGGCGGGCTGGCACAGGCCGTCGTTCACCGGCGCCACGCCGCGCCAGCCGCGGCCGTAAAACGGCATGCCGAGAAGGAGCTTGCCCGGCGGGACGCCTCCATCCAGGTAGGCCTGGATCGCCTTGTCGGCCCAGTCAGCGTTGCCCGCGCAGGCCGGGTGAAGGGCAGAGGCATGATTCGTCGGCCCGCGGGACTCCCATCCGCCGTGGAAGTCATAGGACATGACGTTGATCCAGTCGAGGTCGGGCTCGATGGCATCAATGTCGATCGGCTTGTAGTGTTCCTGGCCCGCCGGCGCGGCGATGGTCAGCAGGTAGTCGCGATCCATCGAGCACTTCCTGATCATCGAGCTGCCTGCGGAACTCCGCGAGCAGGGCC
This sequence comes from uncultured Gammaproteobacteria bacterium, assembly GCA_963715485.1. Lineage (GTDB taxonomy): Bacteria > Pseudomonadota > Gammaproteobacteria > Steroidobacterales > Steroidobacteraceae > SG8-30. Next base: position 747,658 of record OY970244.1, on the reverse strand, counting down.
GTGAAGTTCTCCGGGTCGGCGTCCAGGTAACCGCAGGTCAGTCCGCAGCTGCCCGGATACTCCCAGTCCACGTCGATGCCGTCGAAGATCCCCGGCTGGACGATGCCGTCGGCGAACTGGCCCTTGATGAACATGTCGATGCAGCTGCTGACGAACTTCTGGCGGCTATCCTCCTTGCTCGCGACTGCAGAGAACCGGTGCGACTCCGTCCAGCCGCCGAGCGAAATTAGCACCCGCAGGCTCGGGTACAGCTTCTTCAGCCTCAATAGCTGGTTGAAGTTACCCTTCAGCGGTTGCGAGACCGTGTCGGCCACGCCGTCCACGCTCTCGCTCGCGTCGAAACGCTTGCCCCAGTCCGCGAACGTGTCGAGGCTGGCGCAGAGTCCGTTCTCGTCGGGCGCGGCGAACGCGTAGTTGATGACGTTCAGGCGTTCTGCGGCGCCGCTGTCCACGACGTGCTTCACGAGGTAGCCGCGCCGGTAGATCGTCCATTGCGCGAAGTAGCCGACGATCATGCCCTGGTCGGGGAGTATCCCGGCTGGTGGGGGCGGAGGCAGCGGGTCCTCGCCTCCCCCGCCTCCGCCTCCGCCTCCGCCGCAGGCCGTGCCGGTCGCGAAATGCGCCGTGACAACTTCGTTCCCGCCGACCCGCAGCGTGATCGGGTTCTCTGTGCCGCTGAGGTCGCCGCTCCAGCCGGTGAAGCAAGAGTCGGTGGCCGGCTTCGCACTCAGCGTGACGACGTTGTTCTTCTGGTAGCCCTCCTTCACGGGATCGAGCGTGACCGTCCCGCCGTTGGTGGGCTCGACCGAGACCGTGATCGAATAGACCGGTGGCCCTGCTGCGGCGGACAGTGGCAGCAGGCACGCCACCAGGACGGCGACAGTCGTCGGCAAGTAGCTGTTTCGCACGGTCTTTCCCCCGCGAAGTTGCGGCCGGTACCCGCACCCGGGAGAACTCCTGCCTGAGGCCGGGCATGCCTCCCGGGCCGGGTCGTGTCCTTCGGAAGGAGTTGAGCGTTTCACGTAGGTGGAGCCCCTGCAATCCGCGCTTGCCACCCCCTGGCCGCGCCGGGGCGCCAGCAAGAGGCCCGGCGCTCACGCGCCGGGCCCCGCAGTGGCTCGATCGCCGGCTCCGCTTCAGCCAGCCGGGAACGCAACCCGGCGGCGTCGACCGGCCAGCCACAGGAAGGTCAATCCGAGCAACGACAGCGGGCCGGTGCTGCCGCCGCCACCGAATGCGGACGGCTTCGATGCCGCGTCCAACGGGTCCGTGCCGGCCTTGTACTCGGCCAGGTTGGTCTTGCCATCGCGATCCGCGTCCTCGCTGGCGTCGTCCTTGTCGTAGCGATTGAAGCCCTTCGAGTCCTCGTAGTCGTCGGGCATGCCGTCATTATCGTCGTCATCGTCGTCATCGTCGCGGCGGCCATCGCCATCGCAGTCGTCGTCACGCTTGCACTTGTGGCGCTTTTCCTTCTTCTTGTCGTCACAGCGGTCGTCATCGTCGTCGTCGCAGGCCGTGCCGCCGCCGGACTCCCCTGTGCCGGTAAGGAATTCGCTGAAGCCATCGACGTCGGAAGATGGCAGGCAGGACAGGAAGGTCATCGTCCGCTCTTCGCGTATCGCCTCGCGGATGTCACCGGCATCCTCGCCACGCACGTCCTCGTCCACTCGCCCGCCGCGGCCATCGTTGCCATGGCAACCTGCGCAGGCAGCGACGTAGCGCTGCTCGCCGGTCGCATCCCGGGCATTCAGGTAACCCGCGATCGCCTCGATCTCGCCCGTCGACAAGGACTGGTTGCCGAAGGCGACCATGTCGGCCACGCCGCCCGGGAACACGCTGGTGCCGAAGATCGCGCCCTCGATCGTGCAGCTGCGCGCGCCGGCGACGCGCTTCATGCCGGGCAGGCTGGCGTCCACGGCCGGCCCGTCCCACGGGTCGCCGTGGCAGTCGGCGCAATGGGTCATGTAGAGCGCCTCGCCACCGCCCACCGATCGCACCGTGACCTGCGTCGATGCCGTCGCGCTGTCCGCGCTGCCATCGTCGGTCACCACCAGGGTCACCAGGTAGTCGCCCGCCGCCGCATAGGCGTGGCTCGGGCTCGGACCGCTTCCCACCGCGCCGTCGCCAAAGTTCCAGGCATAGCCCGCGACGCTGCCATCGGGATCGACGGACCCGGTGCCGTCGAAATTGACGGTCTCGCCCGGTTCCGCGCTGTACGGCCCGCCCGGATCAGCCGTTGGTACCTGGTTGACCGGGTCGCTGACCTGCGCGGAGGTGCTTGCCGAATCGCTGCGACCGGTGTCGTCGGTGACGGTCAGGGTCACGGTGTAGTTCCCGGCCGCGGCGTAGGTATGCACCGGGCTCGCACCGCTGGTGCCGTTGCCGTCTCCGAAGTCCCAGTCGTAGTTCGCGATGCTGCCGTCGGGATCAGTGGAGCCACTGCCGTCGAACGGGATGGCAGTGCCGGTCTTGCCGCTGTACGGGCCGCCGGCGTCTGCCACCGGCGGCTGCGTCCCGGAAGCGTCCGCGACGTTGACGTTCGCCGTCGCAGTGTCCTGCAGGTTGTCACTGTCCGTGACCGTCAGGGTGACCGTGAATACGCCACCCGAGCCGTACGCGTGCGAAGGCGTCGGGCCGCTGCCGTTCGAGCCGTCACCGAAGTTCCAGTCGTAGGAGACGATCGATCCGTCCGGATCAGCGGAGCCCGTGCCGTCGAAATCGATCGCAGTGGCGACCGTCCCGCTGTACGGGCCGCCCGCGTCCGCGACCGGCGGTTGCAGGCCCACGCTCACCGTGACCGACGTCGTCGCGGCTGCACTGGCCGCGCCTCCGTCGTCGGTCACGGTCAGCGACACTGTGTAGCTTCCGGCGCTGGCATAGGTGACGCTCGGTGACACGCCGCTGCCGCTCGAGCCGTCGCCGAAGTCCCAGTCGTAGGAGGCGATCGATCCGTCCGGATCGCTGGAGCCCGAACCGTCCAGGGTTACCGCGACGCCGGAAGTAGCGCTGTAAGGCCCGCCCGGATCCGCCGTTGGCGGCTGGTTGCTGGCCGCTGGATCCAGCGGTGAAACGCCGGTCGGCAGCGTAAATCCGCCGTTGTCGCAGCCGGCAGCGCCGGCCACGCACCATCCTGGCTGCGCACCTGCCGTGATTTCCTGCAGGTTCGTGTGCCCCTCTCCATCGGAGTCGAAGCCTTCAACAGCGGCGAGGCGAGCCACGATATCCCCGCCCTGTCCGAGCAGCGCGGCGCCGTAAACGTTGAAGGTCCCGGTGTCCCGTGTTCCCGACGCATTCGTTCCATGGCAGACCACGCAGCCGGCATTGCCGGTCGTCGAGCTGGAGTAGGTGGCCTGGAACGAATCCAGGTAGGGATTGAACGCGTACGAGCCAGGGGCCCACAACCACGCTGGAACGCTGCACAGCACGGTCGCAGCGACGCGGACGAGGACGGATCGGATGGCCATGGTCGCCTCCTTCGCAGACGCCGCCATGGCGTCCTGCGTGGTCTAAGCGAGCTCCCCGTCCACCACGCCGCCGCAGAAGCGCGACGGGCGTGCGAAGGACTTTGGGGGTTCCGGCCGGTTCGTCCAAGTGACGCCCGTCGCCGTGCGGCGACAGATCGCGGAACAATGTCACATCGAGGCCGGTTCCGGCACTGGAGGCTGGGCGCGCAGGCGATCCGGCGGAGAATCCTTACGCGTGCGTCAGGCTGGGCAACCGGCTCGCGGGCCGAGCACGCGCAATGCCACGGCCGTGATCCAGCCGCCGACCGCGCCATACAGGTGGGCCGCGGTGACGATCGCTGCGTCGCCCATGAACACCGCGCCTGGCGTGCCGCCCGATACCTGCTCCCAGATCAGTTTCGCCGCCAGGACGCCGAGCAGGATGCGTCCGAATTGCGGCGCCCCGCCCCGAGCCGCCAGCCACGCCATGCCGGCGAAGGCACCGTGCAGCATGCCCGAGGCGCCGACGTACCAATCGACCCCGGGCGAGAGGAAGTACAAGCCGATGTTCACCGTCACCGCCGAGCCGACCAGCAGCCATGCCCATTGGCGGCCCGGTACGACGGCACGACCGAGCCGCCAGACCAGGATCCATGCGGCTGCGTTGAGGCACCCCGTGCGCCAGGCCGAGATGCGCAAGGTGCGCCGTCGCGAGCCGCCAGGCCTGCCAGTCCGCGATCGCCGCGCGCTCGTACTCGAGCCAGGGATTGACGTACGTTGCCAGCGCGCCGAGCAGCGTGAAGGCAGCGGCCAGCACGAGCACGCCCGCTGTCTCCCGCCGGGAATCAGGCAACGAACCCCTCCCAGCGGCGCATGTACTCGATCAGCGCGGGGCCGAGGCCTTCGTTGCGCAGGTACTCCTCCGTGACCGGCGTCGCAACGGCGCGGAAGGCCGGATCGGCCTCCACCTCGAGCGGGAAGTCGTGGTGCAGCACGGCGGCGCGGCCGATCACGACGAAGTCGGCCCCGGCGTCGAGGCATGCCGCCGCGTCCGCGCCGGACATGATCTTCCCGGCCGCACCCAGCGGAACCTCGCCCCGATCCAGCTCCGTGAACCATGACAACAGGCTGCGACCGCGGAAGGCCTCGTCCTCCGGCTCCTTGAAGATGTCCCACAGGGACATGTCGAGGAAGTCGATGCGGTCCTCACGCATGAGGCGCTGGGCGACCTCACGGACCTCCAGCAACTGCATCCCGAAGCGCTCCGGCGACAGCCGCACGCCCAGCACGAACCCGGGCCCGCAGCGTTCGCGCACGCCTTCGACGATCTCGAACAGCAACCGCGCGCGGTTCTCCAGCGGCCCGCCGTACTCGTCGTCGCGACGGTTGATCTCGGCACTGAGGAACTGGCACAGCAGGTAGCCGTGCGCGCCGTGTATCTCCACGCCGTCGAAGCCGGCGCGCTGTGCGCGAACAGCCGCCTGGATGAAGTCCTCGCGTGCCTGGCGCACTTCCTCGAGCGTCATCGCGCGAGCACCGGTCCCGGCGTCGGCGGACGGGCACAGCGGCGCGCCGTCGATCAGCTTCGGCGGCGAGCGCATACCCGCGTGGTGCAGCTGCGTGACGGCGAGGCTGCCAGCCGCCTTGATGGCGGCCGCCAGCCGGGTGAGCCCCGGCAGGTGTGCGTCGGAGAAGATCCCGAGCTGCCCCGGGAAGCCGCGCCCCCGCGCCTGCACGTGCGAGGCGCAGGTCATGGTCATCGCGAAACCGCCCTGGGCTCGCATCACCAGCCAGCGGAACTCGTCGTCCGACAGCGTGCCATCGTCGTGGCTCTGGGTATTGGTCAGCGGCGCCAGCACGAACCGGTTCTTCAGCGTGGCGCCACACTTCAGCGGCAGCGGAGCAGTCAGGTCTTTCATGCCCCGGACGGTGCCGGGTCGGGGGTTTCGGGGGTATTGTGGAAATCCCCGAAACCCCCGACCCGGCACCGTCAGCGTCACGTACCCGGTCGGCCACAGCTGACCGGACCCTGAAACCGCCCCAGAACATCCGCTTCGCGTCGAAAGGCATGCTCTTGACGTCGTGCATGTCGGCAAGGCGCGGGTCGGCCATCACCTTCTTCAGGATACGGTCACGATCGCGCTTCGACGCATAGACAATGTAGGACAGCCAGACGACCTCCCCCTTCTTCAAGTTCACGCTCCGCGGAAACGACGTCAGCTTGCCCGGCTTGACGTCGTCAGCAACGCACTCCACGTATTCCAGCGCCCCGTGTTCGCGCCAGACCTTGCCGGCGCGGCGAGCCAGTCGCCGGTAGGCAGCCAGGTGCCTGGTCGGAACGGGCGTGACGAATCCATCAACGTAGCGAGCCATGCTTCATCCCCCCTTGCCATCGGCCATGTTTGCAGCAAGGCCCAAGCATACTGGCGTCATGCCCAATTTGCCGGTCGAACCCACCGCGAACGAGGTTTTCACCGCCGTCGAGGCTGGTAAGATTCAGTCGCCGCCGCAAGCGGCGCAGCCACGAGACCCAAGCGTCCATGCGCCGAATCCGCCTGTTGAACGGGCAGGTGCTGGCGTGCATGGTGGCCCTGGCCACTGCAGCCTGTGCCGGCCCCGGAACGATGACCCCGACTTCCCCCGACATTGCCCGGATCGCGTACCCGTCCACGGAGCGCACCCAACATTCGGACACCTACCACGGCGTGCGGGTCGACGATCCCTACCGCTGGCTGGAGCAACTCGGCATCGCCCGAAGTAGAGGCCTGGGTCGCGGCGCAGAATGCCGTGGCGCAGCCGTGGCTGGAGAGCCTGCCCGATCGCGCAGCACTGATCGAGCGCCTCACCCGGCTGTGGAACTACGACCAGTACGCGGGGCAAGTGCCCCTCGTCGAAGGCGGCCGCTACTTCTTCCTCGAGAAGAAGGGGCTGCAGGACCAGGCCGTGCTGTACTGGTCGCCGGCGCTCGATGCCACGCCGCGCGTCCTGTTCGACCCGAACGCACTGGCGAAGGACGCGACCATCGCGTTGTCGGACTACGTTCCCAGCCCCGATGGACGCTATATCGCCTACGCCTTGTCCGACGGCGGCACCGACTGGGACACCTGGCACGTGCGCGAGGTCGAGACCGGCCGTGACCTGCCCGACCTGCTGCGCTTCACCAAGTTCACGCGCGTGTCCTGGACGCCAGACGCGACGGCCTTCTACTACTCACGCTACCCGGCTAAGCCCGATGGCAGCGGCGACGACCAGAAGCAGGTCCGCGTCCATCACCATCGCCTCGGCACCGCGCAGGAGGACGACTCGCTGGTGTTCGAGATCACCGACCACCCACGCCGCAATCCCTCGGCCGAGGTCACCGACGACGGTCGATGGCTCGTCTACACGATCTTCGACGGCTACGCGGCGAACGCCGTCTACGTGCAGGAGCGGACCCTCGAGGACGCGCCGGTGGTGAGGCTGCTCGACGCCTGGGACGGTTTGTACGATTTCCTGGGCAACCAGGGCGAGACGTTCTACTTCAAGACAACACGGGAGGCGCCGCGAGGGCGCGTCGTGGCCATCACGCTGTCCTCGCCAGCACCCGATGCATGGCGCGAGGTGGTCCCGCAGCAGCCGGAGCGGCTGGCGGGGGCCAGCCTCGTCGGTGGACATCTCATCGCCCACTACCTGAAGGACGCGCACTCCCACGTGCGGGTCCATCGCCTCGACGGGTCGCTGCGCAACGAGGTCGCGCTGCCGGGCCGGGGCACGGTCGCCGGATTTCCGCAGGACCTGGACCACGACGAGACCTTCTTCTCCTACACCGACTACTTCACCCCGCTGGCCCTGTACCACTACGAGGTCGACGAAGGACGAGGTCACGCCGTTTCGCCGACCGGCGGTGGATTTCGACCCGTCGCCGTACGTAACCGAGCAGGTGTTCTACCCGTCGAAGGATGGCACGCGCGTGCCGATGTTCATCACGCGGCGCAGGGACACGAAGCTCGACGGCGACAACCCGGTGCTGCTCTACGGCTACGGCGGCTTCGACGTCTCGCTGACGCCCGCCTTCAGCTCCGCAATGGCGGCCTGGCTGGAACTGGGCGGCATCTACGCCGTCGCCAACCTGCGCGGCGGCGGGGAATACGGGCAAGCCTGGCACCTGGCCGGCACGAAGACCTCCAAGCAGAACGTGTTCGACGACTTCATCGCCGCAGCCGAGTGGCTGATGCGCGAGGGCTACACGCGCCCGCAGCGCCTCGCGGTCGCCGGCCGCAGCAACGGCGGCCTGCTGGTCGGCGCGGTGATCACGCAGCGACCGGAGCTGTTCGGCGCGGCGCTGCCGGCGCGTCGGTGTGCTGGACATGCTGCGCTACCACACCGCCAGCGCCAACGCCTACCAGTGGTCCAGCGACTACGGCACGGCCGAGGACCCGGCCGAGTTCGCGGCGCTCAAGGCCTATTCACCCGTGCACAACCTGCGCGAGGGCGCCTGCTATCCGCCGACGCTGGTCACCACCGCCGATCACGACGACCGCGTCGTTCCCTGGCACAGCTACAAGTTCGCGGCGGCGCTGCAGCACGCGCAGGGCTGCGCCCACCCCGTGCTGATCCGCGTGGAAACGCGCGCCGGTCACGGCGCCGGCAAGCCGACGTGGATGCAGATCGAGGACTGGGCGGACCAGCTGGCGTTCGTGGCGTGGGCGCTGGGGCAGGCTGGCGGTTAGTGGTTGGTGGTTGGTGGTTGGTGCGTCGCGTGAGGCGGAACGATCGGCGCGATGACCGGCCATCCGTTCCGGCGTTGCGGGCGCGAAAGGCACGGCGGGGAGAGAAGAGGGCTTGCCTGGAGTGAAACTTCCCTTGCGCAGCGAGTACGGCCGCCACTGGGAGCTGGACCCGGCGACTGTGTACCTCAACCACGGCTCCTTCGGCGCCTGCCCGACCGTCGTGCTGGAGGAGCAGACCCGGCTCCGCACACGGCTCGAGTCGGACCCGATGGGCTTTTTCCTGGAGCAGGGGCCGCCGCTCTGGGACCATGCGATCCGCGTGTTGAGCGAGTTCGTCGGCGCCGACCCGGCGGGCATGACGTTCGTGGTCAACGCCACCTCGGGCATCAACACGGTGCTGCGAAGCCTGGACTTGCAGCCGGGCGACGAGGTGCTCCTGTCCGACCACGCCTACCGCGCGTGCCATAACGCGATCGAGTTCGCCTGCCGGCGATCCGGCGCACGGCCGGTGGTCGTTCCCCTGCCATTTGGTTCGGAGGACGCGGCGCAACTGCTCGCGCCCTGGCTGCAGGCCGTGACCGGTCGCACCCGCCTGGCCATGATCGAGACGGTCACCAGCCCGACCGGCCTGCGCATGCCCTTCGAGTCATTGACATGGGAACTGCAGGCACGCGGCGTGGACGTCCTCGTGGACGCGGCCCACGGCGCCGGGCTGCTGCCGCTTGACCTCGCCGCGCTCGATGCGGCCTACGTCACCGGCAACTGCCACAAGTGGCTGTGCACACCCAAAGGGTCGGGATTCCTGCACGTCCGCGCGGACAGGCGCGACCGCATCCAGCCCCTCGCCATCAGCCACGGCTATTCCACCGCGGGCCGCGCGCAGGACCGGTTCCGCGCCGGGTTCGACTGGCAGGGCACGCAGGACCCGACACCGTGGCTCTGCATCCCCAAGGCCGTGGCCTTCGTCGGCGGTCTCGTGCCGGGCGGCTGGGAGGCTGTCATGGCGCGCAACCACGCGCTTGCACTGGAGGCGCGCGGGATCCTCGCCGGGTCACTGGGGCAGGATGCGGTCGCTCCCGCGTCGCTGGTCACGGCCATGGTGGCGGCGCAGCTGCCCGGTTCGCCGGCCGCGGGCGCCTCCGCCGCGTTCGGCACCGACCCGCTGCAGGACGCGCTGTACCGCCGGCACCGGATCCGGGCCGTGGCGTTCCAGTGGGCGCCCCACTCGGCGCGATACCTGCGTGTCTCGGCGGCCCTCTACAACAGCGCCGACGAGTATCGCTACCTCGCCGCGAGCGTCGATTCCCTGCTCCAGCAGTGACGGCGCGCGACGCGGCGCCCGTTTGGCGGGTCACCCGGCGACCGGCCCTCCCCGGCGAGCCGCCAGGCGCCGGACCACCACGTAGAACACCGGCGTGAAGAACAGGCCGAAGAACGTCACGCCGAGCATGCCGGAGATCACGGTGATCCCCATCACCTGGCGCACCTCGGCGCCGGCGCCGCTGGCGAACACCAGCGGGATCACGCCCGCGATGAAGGCGAAGCTGGTCATCATGATCGGCCGCAGCCGCAGTCGCGCGGCCTCGACCGCCGCCTCGACGTAACCCTTGCCGTCCTCCTCCAGGTCGCGCGCGAACTCCACGATCAGGATCGCGTTCTTGCACGCCAGGCCGATCAGCACCACCAGCCCGATCTTGGTGAAGATGTTGTTGTCGAGGAACGTCGGCGGGAAGGACGGTGGCGACACCGCCAGCCACAGCCCGTGCACCAGGTTGACCAGCCAGATCCCGCCGATCGCCGACAGCAGGCACAGCGGCACGATCAGGATGATGGCCAGCGGCGCTGACCAGCTCTCGTAGAGGCCGGCCAGCACCAGGAACACCAGCAGCACGCACAGCGGGAACACCAGGATGCGCGGTGTTGCTCTGCGTGGCCTGCTCGTAGGTCAGGCCCGTCCACTCGAACGACAGCCCGCGCGGCAGCACCTGCGCCGCGACGGCGCGCACGCGCTCGAGTGCCTCGCTGGAGGACAGCAAAGCCGTGTTGATGCCGGCCGAGACGTCCGCCGCGGGAAAGCCGTTGAAGCGGATCACCGGGTCGGGCCCGAAGCTCGGCTCGAGGTCGGACCACGCTGGACAGCGGCACCATCTCGCCGCGCTCGTTGCGGGCCTTCAGCAGCGACAGGTCGGACGGGTCGCTGCGAAACGGCGCGTCGGCCTGCGCGTAGACCGCGTAGGTCCGCCCGAACAGGTTGAAGTCGTTCACGTAGGCGGAACCGAAGTACACCTGCAGCGCCTCGTACACGTCGTCGAGGCCGAGGCCCTGCTCCTTGGCCCGCACGCGGTCCACCTTCGGCGTCCAGCTGCGGCATGTTCGACTGGAAGGCAGTGAACGTCGCGACCGGATCGAATCCCGGGGTGCCGCGCAGCGCACCGACCAGCGCCTGCGTCTGCCGGTCCAGCTCGCCATAGCCGACGCTGGCCCGGTCCTGCACGTACAGCTCGATGCCCGTCGCGTTGCCCAGCCCGAGCACGGGCGGCGGCATCAGCGCGAAGGCGATGCCGTCCTGGATCGAGCTGAACTTGATGTTCAGCTGGGTGGCGATCTCCGCCGCCTGCATGTCGCGCTCGTGCGGGCGGCGTGATGCCGATGAAGGCAACGCCCGCGTTGGGCGTGTTGATGAAGTGCACCGCATTGAGCCCGGGCAGCGCCACGACGCTCGCCACGCCCGGGCGTCTCCAGCGCCAGCTCGCCCATGCGGCGCATCGCCGCGTCGGTGCGGTCGATCGTCGCGCCTTCGGGCAGCTGCACGGCGGCGAACAGGAACAGCTTGTCCTGGGTCGGGATGAACCCGCCCGGCACCGCGCGGAACAGCAGCACGGTGACGCAGCAGCAGCACGCCGTAGATCACCAGCAGCCGCGGGGCACGGCCGATGACACTGCCGATCCCGGAGGAATAGCGCTCGGCGTTGCGCCTGAAGAAGCGGTTGAACGGCAGCGAAGGGCCGCCCGAAGACCCGCTCGATGAACCGGCCCACCGCATCCGGAGGCGCGTTGCGTGGCCGCAGCAGGGCCGCAGCCAGCGCCGGCGACAGCGTCAGCGAGTTGAAGGCCGAGATCAGCACCGATGCCGCGATGGTCACGGCGAACTGCCGATAGAACTGTCCGGTCACGCCGCCCAGGAACGCCAGCGGCACGAACACCGAGGCCAGCACCAGCGAGATCGCGACGATCGGCCCGGAGACCTCGCGCATCGCCTGGTGCGCGGCGTCGCGCGGGGCCATGCCGTCCTCGATGTGGCGCTCGACGTTCTCCACGACGACGATCGCATCGTCCACCACGATGCCGATCGCGAGCACCAGCCCGAACAGCGTCAGCACGTTGACGCTCATGCCCAGCGACCACAGCACGGCGAAGGTGCCGATGATCGACACCGGCACCGCGATCAGCGGTATCAGCGAGGCGCGCCAGGTCTGCAGGAACAGCACCACCACGACCACGACCAGCGCCACCGCCTCGAGCAGGGTCAGCGAGCACCTTGCGGATCGACTCCTGCACGAACACGGTGGGGTCGTAGACCACCTTCCAGTCGACGCCCTCGCGGGAAGGACTCGGCGAGGCGCGCCATGGTCTCGCGCACCGATGCCGACAGCTCGACCGAATTGGCCCCCGGCGCCTCGAAGATGCCGACCGCCGCCGCGGCCTCGTTGTCGAGCAGCGAGCGCATCGAGTAGGACTGGGCCCCCAGTTCGATGCGTGCAACGTCCCCGAGGCGCGTGACCGCCGTACCGTCCGGTCTTCAGCACGATGTCGCCGAAGGCCTCCGGCGAGTCGAGCCGCCCGCTGGCGTTGATCGGGATCTGCACCGAGGTTCCCTCGGGCGTCGGCGGTCCGCCGAGCGATCCGGCGGAGACCTCGATGTTCTGCTCGCGGATCGCGCTGACGATCTCGCCGGCGGTCAGCCCACGCGCGGCCGCCCTGGCCGGGTCGATCCAGATGCGCATGGCGTAGACGCCGGCGCCGAAGGTGATCGCCTGGCCCACGCCGGGCAGGCGGGCGATCTCGTCGCGGATGCGCAGGCTGACGAAGTTCGACAGGTACAGCTCGTCGTAGCGCGCATCGGGCGAGTAGACGTGCACGACCATCGTCAGCGTCGGCGAGGCCTTCACGGTGTTCACGCCCAGCGCGCGCACCGGCGCGGGCAGGCGCGGCAGGGCCTGCGCCACGCGGTTCTGCACCTGCACCGCGGCCAGGTCGATGTCGGTGCCGCCCTTGAACGTCACGGTCAGCTGCATGACGCCGTCGGAGCTGGCCGTCGACTTCATGTAGATCATGCCCTCGACGCCGTTGACCGCCTCCTCGATCGGGCTGGCGACGGTCTCCGCGATCGTCTTCGGGTTGGCGCCCGGATAGGTCGCGGTGACCAGCACCGACGGCGGCACCACGTCCGGGTACTCGCTCACCGGCAGGTTGGGGATCGCCAGCAGGCCCGCGACCAGGATCAGCGCGGACAGCACCGTCGCCAGGATCGGGCGGTCGACGAAGATGCGCGACAGGTCGGCGTGGGCGGCCATGCGGGCGTCCAGGCGGTCAGCCGGCCTGCGCCGGGGGCGCGGCGTCGGGGGCAGGCTGGTTCGGGGCGTCCATCGGCACCTCGCGCGGGTTCACCGGCTGGCCCGGGAAGAAGATCTTGCGCACACCGTTGACGACCACCTTGTCGCCGGGCGCGAGGCCGGACTTGACCAGGCGCAGGCCCTCGACATGCGCACCAAGCGTGACGTCCTTGCGCTGCGCCGTATTGTCCGCGCCGACCACGTACACGTAGCGGCGGTCCTGGTCGGTCAGCACCGCCTGCTCGTGGATCAGCATCGCCTCGACCTCGGACGCGCCGAGCAGCCGGACGCGCGCGAACAGGCCGGGCGTGAACACGCCGTCCGGGTTCGGCACGACCGCACGGCCGCGGATCGTGCCGGTCTCGGGGTTCACCCGGTTGTCGACGAAGTCCATCTCGCCGCGGTGTGGGTAGCCTTCCTCGTCCGCGAGCCCGACCAGCACCGGGTTGCGCACGTCGCGCGAACTCTCCCGCTCGCCGCGCCGCGCCATCTGCTGGTAGCGCAGGTAGGCGCCCTCGTCGCCGTCGAACACCACGTATACGGGATCGATGGACACGACCGTGGTCAGCAGCGTCTCGCCTGGCGCCACCAGGTTGCCCGGCCGGACCAGCGCCGCACCGACGCGGCCATCGATCGGCGCGGTGATGCGCGTGAAGTCGAGGTCCAATTCGGCCTGGCGCCGGCGTGCCAGCGCGGACAACACGGCCGCCTCGGCCTGCTGCTTGCGCGCGCGGGCCGCGTCGAGGTCGCGCTCGGCGATCAGCTTGCGGCCCACCAGTTCCTCGGCGCGCTTGAGCTCCTGGGAAGCGAGTTGCGCCTCGGCCTGGGCGCCGGCCACGGCCGCGCGTGCTGCCTCGGCCTCGGCGCGATACTCGCGATCGTCGATGGTGAACAGCAGGTCGCCAGCGCTCACCAGGCCGCCCTCGCGGAAGTGCCAGCCCCTGAGGTGACCGGCCACGCGTGGCCGGATCTCGACCGAGTCGACGGCCTCCACCCGGCCGGTGAACTCGTCCCACTCGGTCACGGACTTCTGCACCACCGTCGCCACGCTGACATCCGGCGGCGGGAACTGCTGCTGCTCGCCCCCGCCCCCGCAGGCCGCGAGCAACGCGAGAGATACGACGGGGAGGCCGCGCGCGAGCGCGACAATGGCGGGACGGGGCACGGGAAGGTCCTTATTCCTGCGGGCCGGCAATTCTATCGCTTTACGGCATTACGGTGCCGGGACGGGGTTTTCGGGGTTTCGCGATTGCGCAGCGGCAGTCCTCCCTACTCCCGGGGTCTCCCCGCTCGCTCGGAAAGGCGACACTCGCTCGCCGGGGAAACCCCGGTCGTCCTCGGACTGCCCAGTGCGGCCCTGAAAGCCCCAATACCCCGAAAACCCCGTCCCGGCACCGTCAGACCGAAATCCCCGGATCCCCGACCCGGCACCGCTAGAGGAACAGCAGCGCTCGCAGCCCGTAGGCGACCAGCGCCGTCACGGCCAGCCCGGCCAGCCACAGCGCGGCGAACCACGCCAGGCGCCGGCCCAGCGGCCCGGGATCCTCGCCAGCCCGACGCCTGCCGTCAGTGGTAGGCGGCATCCGCCGTCGCCTTGCCGCGGAACACCCAGTACACGTAGGCCGTGTAGCCCAGGATCACCGGCAGCATGATCGCCACGCCGACGAGCATCAGGCCGAGCGCATTGTCCGCCGCGGCCGCCTCGTGGATGGTGATGTCGTAGGGAATCACGTTCGGGTAGGTACTGAGCGCCAGCCCCAGGAATCCCGTGATGAAGATCCCGACCGTGGCGAGGAACGGGATCTTCTCCGAGCCCTTCCGGCCGGCGTGAATCCAGCACAACACGATGGAGACGCCGGCCAGCAGCGGCAGGGGCGCCACCATCAGGAAGATGGACCAGTCGATGGACCGCATCGTCACGCCCCAGTGTGCCGCGACGGTCGGGTCCACCGAAAGCATGGCCACGCTGACCGTGAACATGGCGACGGCCACGCCCACGGCCAGGCCGCGCGCCCAGCGACGGGCCTTGGCATTGAGTTCGCCCTCTGCCTTCAGGATCAGCCAGCAGGCCCCCAGCAGGGCATAACCTGCGGCCAGGGAAGCCGCCACCAGCAGGCTAAACGGACTCAGCCAGTCCCAGTGGCCACCGGCGAAGTTGCGGCCCTCCACCGTGATGCCCTTGAGGAAGCCACCGAGGATGAGCCCCTGAGACAGCGCTGCCACCAGCGACCCGCCGGCGAAGGCGGCGGTCCAGAAGCGTTTGTCGCGCGCGCCCGCCTTGGCGCGGAACTCGAATGCGACGCCGCGGAAGATCAGCGCAGTCAGCATGAAGCCGATCGGCAGGTACATCGCCGGCATCAGTACCGCGTAGGCCAGCGGAAAGGCCGCGAACAGACCGCCGCCGCCGAGCACCAGCCAGGTCTCATTACCGTCCCACACCGGCGCGATGGAGGCGACCATGACGTCGCGCTCCTTGTCGCTGGCGAACGGGAAGAGGATCCCGACGCCGAGGTCGAAACCGTCGAGCACGACGTACAGGAACACCGCCGTGGCGATGATGGCCGCCCAGATCATGGGCAGATCGAGGGTCATGGCGCGTTCCTCGCAGGTTCGGGTTCACCGGCCACGCTGGCCAGAACGCTACCGGGCGCACGGTGACCGCGCTCCGGTGGCACCTCGCCACTGCCGGGCCCCTTGGCCATCAGCTTCAGGATGTACAACGTGCCGGCCGTAAATACGATGGCGTAAACGATCATGAACACCAGCAGCGATGCGGCGACCTGGCCGGTGTCGACCGGCGAGACCGCATCGGCAGTGCGCAGCACCCCGTAGACGACGTAGGGCTGACGGCCTACTTCCGCCGAGACCCAACCGGCGAGCACTGCGACGAACCCGGACACTGCCATCGGTACGGTCGCCAGCTGGAACAGTCGCGCCTTCTCCAGCCTGCCGCGCCACCACAGCCACGCACCCCACAGGCCGAGGCCGATCATCGCCATGCCCAGCCCGACCATCACGCGGAAGGCCCAGAAGGTGATCGCGACCGGCGGCCGGTCCTCCGGTGCGAAGGCATCGAGGCCCTGCAGCTCCGCGTTCATGTCGCCGGCCACGACCCAGCTGCCGATGTTCGGGATGGCCAACTCCATCCGGTTGCGCTCGGCTTCCTGGTCGGGCAGCGCGAACAGGATGCTGGGCTGCCGCGCGCGGGTTTCCCACCAGCCTTCCATCGCTGCCACCTTGGCAGGCTGGTACTCGTGCGCGACGGCCCCGCTCTCGTGTCCGATCAGCAGCTGCAGCGGCGCCAGCAGCGCGATCATGCCGATCGCCATGCGGCGCATGACCATGGTCTCCGCATCGTCCTTGTTCCTCAGCCACAGCCAGCCGGCTGCGCCGAGCACCACGAAGCCGGTGGTGAGGTAGGCCGCGGCGATCATGTGCAGGAAGCGCGTGGGGAAAGACGGGTTGAAGATGACCTCCAGCCAGTCCACGGCGACGAACAGCCCGTCACGGACCTCGTAACCCGCCGGCGTCTGCATCCAGCTGTTGGCGGAGAGGATCCAGAACGCGGAGAACAGCGTGCCGACCGCGACGCAGAGCGTTGCCACGAAGTGGAGTCGCGGGCCTACCTTGTTCCAGCCGAACAGCATGATCCCGAGGAACGACGCCTCGAGGAAGAACGCGGTGAGTACCTCGTAGCCGAGCAGCGGCCCGAGCACGCTGCCGGTCATGTCCGAGAACACCGACCAGTTCGTGCCGAACTGGAAGCTCATGACGACGCCGGAGACCACGCCCATGCCGAAGGCAAGCGCGAAAATCTTCACCCAGAACAGGTAGAGATTGCGGAACACCTCGTTGCCGGTCTTCAGCCACAGCCCTTCCAGCACCGCGAGGTAGCTCGCCAGCCCGATCGTGAAGCTCGGGAAGATGATGTGGAAGGAAACGGTGAAGGCGAATTGCAGCCGCGACAGCAGCAGCGCGTCCCAGTCCATCGGGCACTCCCGCGTTGATCAGTCACTCGATACTAGTGGCTGGACGAGGATGAGGCCACCCGCTCCGCGCGGCGGCCGCTGCGTCCAGTACACCACCTCGGTGCCGGGTCGGGGATCCGGGGATTTCGGATCCCGGTGCCGGGTCGGGGGTTTCGGGGATTTTCGGGCCTGCTGGAAGTCTCAGGGCCGCACCGGGCAGCCCGAGGACGATCGGGGTCTCCCCGGCGAGCGAGTGTCGGTTTTCCGAGCGAGCGGGGAGACCCCGGGAGGAGGGAGGGCTGCCCCTGCGCGATCCTGAAATCCCCGAAACCCCCGACCCGGCACCGAGCGGCCGAACGGATTACTCGAGCGAGCAGGCGAACTTCAGCAGGGTCTCGCCGAGCGTGCCCGGCTCGACGACCTGCCAGTCGGTCAGGTTCGACCGCGAGGTGACCGGCTCGGCGTCGTCGAGGTTCTTGAACCGGAAGTAGACCGTGTTCACGTTCGCCTTGCGCTGGCTCTTGCAGTCCCAGCGATCGCGGCTGAGCGCGCTGCGGTGATCGGCCGGCTGCTGCGGCACCCGGTACTCGATGCGCGTCCACATCGTGACCACGTCGCCGTCACGCTCGTGCTCCTCGCGCGTGGCGAAGTAGACCTCGTCCGTATAGGTCTCGATCCACTCCCAGTCCATGCGTCCCCTTCAGGTCGAGCTCCTTGACCCACTCGTTGCCCGTCCCTTTCATCGGCACCGTCTCGATCTGCCCGGTGGCCTGCCCGAACAGCAGCAGCCCGGCGGCTGCCAGCGCCAGTGTCATGACATGACGATTCATGCTTGCCTCCGAAGGACGCCCGTCGGGCGATCCCTGCGCCGGGGCGTCCACCCCATTGAACCGCCGGGCCCGCGACACCGCTGCCGTGGCTTTCCACTCCCGCATGTCGCCCGGCGCGATGGCAATAGCGCCGGGCGCGGTTTCAGGCCTGCCCGATGGTCAGCGCCAGCAGGAATTGCGCGGCGTAGTAGGCCGGCAGGCCGATGGCGCGCGTGGCAAAGCCTGCGCCGGGCGTGAAACGGCGGCGCGCCACGGCGAGGTCGGAGAGGTAGAAAAGGGTGGCCCCGGCGGCCACCTGCACGCCGAAGGCATCCTGCCGCGACGCCGCCAGCACCCACGCCGCGCCAGCATGACGGTGATGACGACGATGTAGGCCACGACCGGACCGTGCATCGGGCCGAGCCGCGGACGGAAGTGCAGGTAGACGGCGACACTCGTCGCCAGGATCACGCCGAGCGCCAGCCACGGCAGCGACGCCGGTCCGGTCACCCCGACGAAGGCCACCGTATAGGCCAGGTGCGCCAGCAGGAACGCGACCAGGCCGGCCAGGAACCAGGTCCGCTCGCGCGAGACCAGCGCCAGGTCGCCGGCGAAGCTGAGCAGCAGGCCCGCCACGATCCAGGCGTCGTAGCCGCCCTCCGGCCCCTGCAGCCAGGCCACCAGCAGGAAGAGCCCGGAGGTGAGCGCCTTCAGCGGCCACTGCACCTGCGCGACACCGCGTCGTTCCCCGAACCACAGGAGCGCGGCCAGCGAGACAGCCGCCGCGACGAGGATCGCCGGGATCACGCCCTGGCCAGCACGTCCAGCCGGAACGGCTGGCGGAACAGCCTGCCGCCGCCGGGCGCAGGATCCCCCTCCAGGAACCTCGCCTCGATCTGGGCGCGCCGGGCATCGAACAGCGCTCCGCCGCCCGGCCTTGATGGCCGCCGTCCGGCGCCGCACCGCCTCGAGATCCGGGTACACCACCTCCGCCGTCAGCGCCTCGCTGGCCAGCCGGCGAAGCCAGCCTTCCGCAACTGCCTGCGCGATCGCCTCCTGCGCAAGACGGCGTACCTCGGTCTCGTCGTCCACCAGGCGCATCATCTCGAACTGGGTTCCCTCGGTCAGCGGCTCGAACACGAACAGCTCGCCGCCCTGCCGCGTCACCCGCCGCGCCTCGCGCAGCGCATCCACCATCCGCGCCGGCGGCACGTGATGCAGCGAGGCGCGGAACACCGTGGCATCGAAGTGCTGGTCGGGGAACGGCAATGCCTCGCCCACGCCGGCCACGTATCGCTCGTCGGCGACCCGCGGCACCTCGTCGCACAGCGCGAGCTGCGCCTCGCGAGCACTCGAGCCCGTGACGTGTGCGCCGCGGCGCGCCAGCTCGCGCGTGAAGGAGCCGTCGCCGCTGCCGACATCGAGCACGGCCGCGCCTGCCAGCGGGATGCGCTGCGCGATCGCTTCGCCAAAGTCGGTGAGGATGCTCATTCGTCCTGCCCGGCTGCCCGTCGCTTCGATCGCGTCAGTCGCCGCCGGTCGAGCGCAGCCCCTCGCCCGCTCCTTCCATTCGGTTCCTGATTCCCGCCACGTCGAGATAGCGCCGCACGGCACGCGCCCAGGCATCCGTCGCGCGCCACAGCGCGCGCGTGTTCTCCGCGCGCGTCATCCGCTGCAGGTACTGCTCCTCGGGATCCTCCCAGCGATCGACCAGGCGGCCCACGACGGCGCCGCTCTGCGTGTCGACGAGATCAGCCACCAGCGTCCACTCGCCGGCGGAGCGGGCGAACTGCTCGGTTCGTGCAGCCGTCGGCAGGTGCGGGGCGTTCAGCCGCACGTCCACGAGCCGCGCGTGGATGCGCAGCACGCCGGGACCCGGCGCATCCGTGACCTCGTAGCGGTCGCCCTCCCGGATCTCCCTGACGAATCCGTCGTGGACCACCTCGGACAGGTCCTCCTTCAGCCGATCGAGATCGCGCTCCGTGGCGTCGAAGAACGAACCGGGCTCCTGCGGCTCCCAGCCCTCGCGCGAAGGACACCTCGACCGGATCGACAATGACGCGCGAGTAACTGCCGAAGTCGGTCAGCGGGTCCACCGCCGCGTAGTCCATGCCGCGCATGTCGACCGGCTCGAGGCCGTCCCAGTCGTAGCCGGCCATCAGCACCGGGCTCGGCATCCCGCCGAGTCCCGCACATCCCGCCAGCCACGCGGTGGCGGACACCGCAATCGTCGTGCGTCTCACGACTCCTCCTCCTGGACTCCCTGGACTCCGTCCCTGTCCGGACCCGGCAGCTGCTTCTGGAACTCGGCCGACTGCACCTCGCGCGGCAGCAGTTCCACCGGCGGCGGCGAGGGGATCTCTTCCTTCTCCACGCCGATGTTCAGCTCGCGGAAGCGTCTGCGCGGTCACCAGCACGCGCGAATCGAGCGACGCCGTGGCCTTGTTGTAGGAATCGACCGCACGCTTCAGGCCGGTGCCTACCGCATCCCAGTGGCCGGCCAGCGTGTTCAGCCGCTCGTACAGGTCCTTGCCGAGCTGGGCGATGTCGCGCGCGTTCTCGGCCAGCGCCTCCTGCCGCCAGCCATAGGCGACGGTGCGCAGCAGCGCGATCAGCGTGGTCGGCGTGGCCAGGATGACCTTCTGGCCCACGGCGTCCTCGATCAGCCCCGGGTCGGCCTGCAGCGCGGCGCTGTAGAACACCTCGCCGGGGATGAACATCACGACGAAGTCCGGCGTCTCGTCGAACTGGTCCCAGTACTGCTTCAGCGAGAGCTTCTTCACGTGGTCGCGCAGCTGCCGCGCATGGTCGGCGAGCAGCGACTGCCGCACGACATCGTCCTGGGTCTCCAACGAGTCGAGGTAGGCCATCAGCGGCGCCTTGGCATCCACGATCACCGTGCGCCGGCCGGGCAGCCGCACCTTCAGGTCCGGGCGCAGCGCGCCGGTCTCGGACGAGGCCGACTCCTGCTCCACGAAATCCACGTGGGAGAGCATTCCGGCCATCTCGACGACGCGGCGCAGCTGCAGCTCGCCCCAGCGGCCGCGTACCGACGGCGCGCGCAGGGCCCGCGCGAGGTTGCCGGTCTCGGACCGCAACAGGTTCTGCGTCTCGCGCAGCCCCTCCAGCTCCTTGGCGATGGAGGCGTAGGCGCCGACCCGCGCCTTCTCCAGGTCCTGGATGCGGATGTCCACCTTCTCCAGCGACTCCCGCACCGGCTTGACCAGTTCCTGGATGCCGATCTGCCGTTTCTCGAGGTCCGAGCGCGCCTGCGCCTGCGTGGCCTCCAGCTGGGTCTTCGCCAGCTCCATGAACTGCTGGTTGTTGGTGCGCAGGGACTCCGCAGCCAGCGACTTGAAGGTGTCCTTCAGGGCGGTCTCCGCTTCCTTGAGCAGCCTCTCCTGGGACGCGAAGGCCTCGCGCTGCTGCTCCAGCTGGGTCGCGAGCTGCTGGCGCGCCTCGCCCAGCGTGCGGGTCTCGGCGCGCAGCTGGTCCACCTCGGCCTTCATGGCCGGCAGCGCCTCGGCGCGCGCCTGCGCGGCCGACCGCGCCTGCTCGGCCTCCGACATGCGCGCCATCGCGCCCTCCAGCCGCTGCCCGAGTTCATCGGCGCGCGCCCGGGCGCCGCCAAGGTCGCTGGCGGCCACGGCCAGCTTGGACTGCAGGTCCATGATCTCCGGCGCCAGGGTGGCGTGCTCGCGGCTGCGCCCGAGGAACCAGCCGATCGCGATCCCGACGCCCAGCGCCAGGAGGCCGACCAGCGGCAGGAGGAGGTTCAGGTCGAGTTCGTTCATGTCTGGAAGGGTAACGGGTCAGCGACCCGGAAGCATGCGGTCGAGGCGAAGCCGGCGGTGGGAGCCTGGCGGACCCGCTGCAACCCGCGGAAGGAGTGGGCCGCAGTGTCCGACAGGTGGGCCGCGGAAACTATAGGACAGGGAGTCCTATGGCCCGTCGATCCAGTTGATTTCCCGGGCCGTTTCCGGGCCCACGACGGCCTGCGAGAGGCTCGCGGGCATCCCGGCCTCGTCGGTCGCGATCGCGATCCGCCCGGCCATGATCTCCGCGAACCGCTGCGGGTGCAGCGGCGTCGCATCCGGCTCGGCATAGCCTTGCGGAAAGAGCGGTTGCGAGGTCGCCGGATCGTACTTGTCGGTCGCGCCAAGGGTGTGCATCAGCTCGTGCGCCAGCACGACGCTGTTGGTCGAGCCGTAGGCCGGGTCGGCATAAGCATGCACGATCCCGATCAGGCCCTTCTGAAGGCCAAGCGAGTGCGGTACCTGCGAGGTGTGATCCGGATCGTGGAACAGCACGAACACGCGGACGTGCGCATGCCTGTCTCCCGCGACACGCCAGCTGTAGTAACGCGCCTTCAGGCTCCAGAGCATCCGCCCGGGCAGGCTGGCACCGGGCTGCGAGCGCTGGCGGCGACGTCTCCACCGCAGGATACAGCTCGACGTGCACCGGGCGCTGCGACGCAACGTCCCAGGCGGCCGCCTCGCTGGCGAAGAACGCCTCGACGTCGCGGAAATCCCCCGGCTGCAGCCGCGAGATGTACGCCGTGGTGGATTCGCGCCCGTCGGCGTTGACCGGGAAAACGCCGACCCACAGCGTCCGGTCCCAGTCCGTCGTGCGCAATCGATCCAGGTAGGCGCTGAGCGCCACGACGGCGAGGAGGGTCAGCAGGATCGCGATACGGATGGAGCGCCACACGCGCGGCATCTAAGCACAAAAGAACGGGGCCGACGGTGAACCGGGTCCACGTCCGGGTTCACCGCCGACCCCAAGGGGGACCGTATGCTGGAGGCGCCCCGCCGCGTGATCGCGGCGGGTGCGACCTTCACTGCGTGGTGGTCGGCGGCTCGCCCGCCTCGCCGAGGCGCAGCAGGTTGCTCCTTGCGACGCCCAGCTGCGGGAAGCCGCGGCCCGCCTCGGCAAAGTCCGCGCCGGCCGCCGCCATCTCGCCCTGCACGCTGTGCAGCACGCCGCGGTTCACCAGCACCACCGCACGGTAGTGCTGGCTCTCCAGCATCCCGTTGCCGCCGCGTATCCTGGCCTCCATGGCACGCTCGCAGTGCTCGCTGGCCGCGGCGAGGTCGCCGAGCTTCGCGTGGGCCACGCAGAGGTTGTTGGTGAGCTCCACGGCGTGCCGGCCGGGCCCACCGTCGTAGGCATCGAGCGATTGCCGCAGGCCCAGTTCATAGTCGCCCCGCAGCAGCGCGTCGCTGCCCGGGACACCCTCGAACACCACCAGCGACATGCGGATGCGGGCTGCCTCGCATCCTGCGCCGGGTTCGCCACGGCGGCTTGCCCGAGGACCATGCCGCAAAGCGCCACGGCGCAAGCGGCCGCGATCGACCTTCCCTTCCTGATGTCCATGCTGCGTTCCTCCTTCATTGCACGTTCCCTGTTGAAACGCGTCGGCGCCCACCCGGGTTGCAGGTTGCCGCCGGGTCCGGGACGTGACAAAGGAGATTTGTTGGAGCGACGCGTGAAGGATGCTCATGCCAGGCCGGCGAACTGGCGTACTGCCCAGTCGCGCAGCGCGCGCATCTCGGCGCGTTCCGCGTCCTCCGGGCGGTACACCAGGAAATAGCGTTCCCCGGTGACCAGCGCCTCGCCGGTGATCGCTTGTAGTGCGCCCGAACGCAGCCACGCCCCACCGGTGGGCATCGGCAGCAACGCGACACCGAGGCCCCGTTCCGCTGCAAGGGCGACCGCCGCGGTGTTGTCGAGGTTCAGGATGCGGTGCTCCGCGCCGCGGACCGCCCCTGCCGCCTTGAACCACGCATCCCACGAGTCCGGGTGCGAACGGCTGACGATCAGCGTGACCGACGGGTCGTCGGCCAGCTGTCGTGCGGTAGCCGTCCCGAGCGAGGCCCTGAGGGACGGCGCGCAGGCGGCGATCAGCCGCAGCGGGCACAGGGGTTCCGCAACGAGGCCCTCGGGCGGCTCCTGCGACAGCAGGATCGAGGCATCGGCGTCCGCTCGGTGCTGGGTGAGGCGCACCGCCGTCGTCTCGATACGCAGGTCCACCATGGGGTTCTCGGCGACGAACAGGTGCAGGCTCGGGATGAACAGTTCCGTCGCGAAAAACGGCATCAGCGCCAGGCGCAGCGTGCGCCGGCGCGGCTGGCTACCGAAGCGGTCCAGCACCTCGTAGACGCGCCTGAGCAGCGGGTCCACTTCGTCGAACAGTGCCCGCCCGTGCGCGGTCAGCAGCAGGCTGCGGGTCTGCCGCTCGAACAGCCGGGCATCGAGCTGGGCCTCGAGGTCCCGCACCTGGTGACTCACTGCAGAGGGGCTGATGAACAGCTCGTCCGCGGCCGTCTTGAAGCTCAGGTGCCGCGCCGCGATGCAGAACGTGCGCAGGCTGCGCAGCGAGACCCGCCGCGCCGCGGGCAGCGTGACCATCATGTCGTGTACCGGCGTGTCCATCCTGTCGCACCCGCGTGGCAGCCCGGCGATCCGTCGCGGGCCTCTGGATTGCAGTGCAACAAACGTACCAGCCGGAGGTGACAGCCAGCCGCACCGGTCTCGGGCTACAGGCTCGGGCTACAGGAATGTCGCGCTGCGCCGGCCGGCGCAGCGAGGGGGACACGCCGGTCGCGGTTCAGGCGCGGTGCTGCCGGCGCCGCAGTTCGCTGCGGACCCGGCTGGTCACCAGCACCGGCACGAAGTTCTTGATGCGCGCGTCGGACTCGAGCGCCTCGGCTTCCCGCCGGCAGGCTTCCTCCACCTGCTCCAGTGGCACGCTCAGCTCACGGGCGAGCGACTCCATTGCCGCGCGAGAGACCTCGCCGGCGCAGTGGGTGAAGTTCACGGTGGCGTTCATCTCGGGGCGACAAGGGTGAGTGGGCAGGGGCGCAGTGTAACCAAGCGCCCCGGTTATTGTGCACTGCAACGCGCTCGTGGCCGCTGAGTGGACACGGGTCAACTCATTGAAAGAATTCGTTTTTCTGCGGAGACGGAGGAGGAGCCGGCTCCTGTAGTGGAAAGTCCTGACCCCGGTTCCGTCCCCCGGCGGCCTCACCCGGCGTGCCGGGCTAAGATGCCCACCTCATGCAGATCATCGCGGTCTCCAACATCAAGGGTGGTGTCGGCAAGACCACCACCGCCGTGAACCTCGCCTACCTGTCTGCCGCGGGCGGCACCGCGACGGCGTTGTGGGACCTCGATCCCCAGGGCGCCGCCACGTACCTGCTGCAGGGCGAGGACAATCGGCGCGCCTCCGCCCGCAAGCTGGTGCGTGGCAAGCGCGAGCTGACCGAGCTCGTCGCGCCGAGTGCCTACGATCGCCTGTGGTACGTGCCTGCGGATGCCTCGTACCGTGACTTCGACATCCACATGAGCGAGCGAAAGCACCCGACCGCCCGGCTGCTGAAGATGGCACGGCCCCTGGGCGAGGCCTTCGACCGGCTGGTGCTCGACTGCCCGCCGGGCATGACGCTGCTGTCGGAGAACGTGCTGCGTGCGGCGGATGCCGTGGTGGTGCCGGTCCTGCCGACGCCGCTGTCGCTGCGCATGCTGGAGCAGCTGTTCGGGTTCGTGGCCAGCGCCGGCTGGAGCGACCTTGCGGTGCTGCCATTTTTCTCGATGGCGGACCGGCGCAAGTCCCTGCACCTCGAGCTGATGGCCGAGGCCCGGCAGCGCTTCCCCGCGGTACTGGTGACGGAGATTCCGTACTGGAGCGAGATCGAGCGTATGGCCGTGCGCCGCGCGCCGCTGCCCGCGTTCTCGCCGCGCAGCGCCGCATCGCAGCTCTACGGGCAGCTCTGGCTAGAGATCCAGGACCGCTTGGGAGCGCGGCGCCCTGAATAAGGAATGCCGGTGCCGGGTCGGGGATCCGGGGATTTGGCGACACATACCCCGGATCCCCGACCCGGCACCATGCATGTGTCAGGCCTCGTCGCTCTTGTCGACGATCTTGGCGTCGGCTGCGTTGCTCTGTACGGAGCTGATGCCGTTCTCCATCGCCGACTCGCCGGAGTACATTTCGCTCTTGCCAATGACCTGCTGGTTGCCCGCCACCAGCACGAAATAGGGCGAGCCATCCTTGGCAGTGCGCCGGTCGAAATTCCCGTCCTCGCCAGCGTTCTTCCTGACCGACTCGATCCCGTTGAGCGCAGCGTCCTTCGTGGTGTAGGTCTCGCTCGTCAGGATCGTCTCGTGGTTACCCGCCTTCAGGTTGAAGCGGAAGGCACCGCCTGCGCCGCGGCGAATCTCGAAATATCCAGCCATCTTGGATGTCCTCTCTTCCTTGTGCACCAGCGCACGCGGGTGACTGTACGAGAATCAGCCGGCGGGGAACACCCTGCAACCGTGATCCGGTACGGTGCCGGGCCGGGGATTTCGGGGTTTTCTGGCGAATTGCGGAGGCGCAGACCCGCCCGGGCTCCCGAGGTCTCCCCGCTCCCCGGAGAGCCGACACTCGCTCGCCGGGGAGACCCGGGTCGTCCTCGGGCGCCGGTGCGGGTCTGAGGCTCCCAATTCGCCTGAAAACCCCCGAAACCCCCGACCCGGCACCGCGGTTCCGCGGTTCAGAACGCTGCGGCCGTGCCTGGATGCAGCCGCAGCAGCGTGGCGCGTGCCGCGTCCTGCAGCACGCGCGCCAGTTCGTCGGTCGCCTCGGGACCACCGTCCTGCGCGCGCTCGAGCGCCGCCCGTAGCGCCGGATCGCGCTCGCGGAGCACGGCGTCGATCTCCTCCTGCCAGAAGCGCGGGGCCTCGCTCTGCTGCCACGGACCGCGTCCGCGTCCGAAGTGCGCCACCGCCAGGTAGCGCAGCAGCGCGCCGTGGACGAGGCTGGCCAGCAGCGCCGGCGCCCAGCGCACCACGGGATGTTCCGCGCCGCGCACCAGGTTGTAGCCCTTGGCGAGCCCCGCCGCGCTGGCCGCGCCCAGCAGGCCCCCGACCAGCGCGCCACCGCCGAAGGTCAGGCCGCCCGCCGCCAGGTCGGCCTTCAGCCCCGCCAGCGCGCCGGTGACGAAGCCGCCGAGCAGCGCGGCCGTCCCGGTATCCACCGGCTTGTCGACGTCGAAGTTCTCGCGCAGCCGCTCGAGGATCTCGGACGTCGCCGTGCCTTCCAGCGAGTGCAGGCGGATCAGCTCGTTGGTGGACTCGACGATCGCCGCGTCGAGACGCATCGCCAGCGCACCCATCGCGCGCTTGCGCCCAGGGCTGCTCTCCCGGCCGAGCGCGCCGGCCACGACCCCGCGCAGCTTGTCGCCCCAGCCCTCTCCCGGGACCGATTCCTGGTCGTGCGCCGCCGCGGCGACCTGCCGCGCGAGCGCGTGCATGGACGCCTCGAACACCTCGAGGTTGCGCGACCGCCAGGCCGCCGTCAGGGCCGCGTGCGCTGGCTGCTTGTGCGCCGGCAGGTGCCGCCCCACCGCATCCAGCAACACCTCTTCCTGCACCCAGCAGCGTGCGAACGCGTCGAGGCCGAGCGACTCGCGCACCACCGCGAACGGCTTCAACGCCTCGGCCCAGCGCGCGAGGTCGGCAGCATCGCGCGCCGCCTGCCGGGGCGGGCCGAGCTGGTTCAGCAGGACGATCACCGGCTTGCCGATCCACTCCAGGACCTGCATTTCCATGCCGACGTAAGCGGCGGCGGCCGGGTCCTCGGTCGCATTGACCAGGTAGAGCACCACGTCGGCATCCGCCTGGACGTTCTTCACTGCCTGCTGGCTGCACCACAGCGGACGATCGCGGAACCGGTCCCACACCTGCGCCAGCAGCCAGCCGATCGGGCTGCCCGCAGCGCGCAGCCGCTTCAGCAGGTGGGCGCTATCGCCGAAGCCGGGGGTGTCCCACAGCATCATGCGCAGGCCCTCGCCGGTCTCGATCATCACGTGGGCCTCGCTGACGTCCGTGACGTGCGCCGCGTCGGCCACCTCGCCGATGTCGCGCCGGAGCAGCGTTCGCGCCAGCGTGGTCTTGCCCACGTTGGTATGGGAGATCAGGCTCAGCGTGACGGTGCTCGGGTCTTCGGCCGGCTTCATGGGTGTGTTCCCGCGGCCGTGCCCGCCTCGCGGGGCGCCAGCACCAGATGCGTCGCGCCATGACCCTTCGCGAAACGCTCCCAGGCACCGAGGCGATCCTCGTAGTGCGACCGGAAACCGCCGCCCGCCTCGAAGCGCTCCAGCGGCGCGGCATCGAGCACCACCAGCGGCGCCGACTCGCGGCCCGCCGGCCCGTGCGCGGCAAGCTGGCGCAACAATTCCCCCTGGACCTCCTCCTCCGGCGTGGCGGCCAGGCTGAACACCGCCACCAGGCGCTCGCGCTCGTCCTGACCGGCCAGCGTGTCCGATACGCCAGCCTCGTCGCCGTAGGTCACCACCGGCATGAACTCCAGCGTCACGCGCCCCCCGAGCTCGTCACCGAGCGCCTCGCGCAGACGCGCCCGCAGCGCCGCCGTCGGTTCCAGCCCGTGGAAGAACACGGCTGCGACTTCGCCCGGACCCGCGGCCGGACTGCAGCAAGCGACGGTAGTAGCGATCGTCCGCTGGCGGTGTGTAGAAGGACTCGCGTCGACCGGCGATGCGACGCCGCGCCAGCGCCCACAGCACCGCGCGCGGCACCACCACGTACAGGAAGGTCGCGACGACGAACAGCTTCACCAGGTCCCATGCGTGCCCGCCACGGCCACTCTCCTGGAACGACCAGGATCGAATGTCGGCGAGCGTCGGGCATCGCGGCGATCGACTCCGGCGTGACCCACACGGCAGGCGCCAGGACCAGGCGCAGCAGGGCGTACAGCCCTTCTGCCGTGACGCCCCAGCTCGATTCCCAGCCCGCCATGTAGTGGACGCGCAGCCCGAGCAGGACCAGGCCGATCATCGTCCCCAGGGCCAGCAGCAGCGCGCCGGCATGCAGCAGCGCCCTCGCGCGAGCCGCCAGCAGCGGGGCCTGCAACGGGACCCACTCGCGCAGGAACTGCGCCGCGGCCTGCGACGCCACCGCCGTCCCGGCATCCCCCGCACCGGCAACCGGCCAGCGTGGCATACGCAGCCGTGCGAGCAGCCGCGCGACGAGGTCGACCAGCGGATGCGGCGCGCCGCCAGCTCCGGCGGCGAACAACGGCATGACCAGCAGCCACAGGTAAACCAGCAGGTTCCACGCGATCAGCCACAGCAGCGGGAAACCCAGCAACTGCAGCGGCTGGTCCTTCCAGGCCAGCGCAGACAGCAGCCCGGTCGCCGAGAACGACCAGCCCGGCGATCCACAGGGGAAGGCTGCCCAGCCCGAGCCCGGCACCGAGCGCGTCCAGACCGGGGCTTCGCCGGGCGAGCTCGGCCTCCAGCAGCGCGGCGCGGCGCGACAGGAAGGCTTGCGACCGTGGCCCGAGCGTCTCCCCGCCGGCCTCAGGTGCCTCGGGCGGACCTGCCTGCGCGGTGCATCGGTCGCGGACCGCCAGCGGCAGCAGCACGCCGTCCCGGTCCGCCGTCTCGACGGCGCGGACGAGCAGCGTGGCCCTCGCTTCGGTCAGGTTCATGACACCCGGCTGCCGGCCATCCGCGCCATGTGGCTCGCGTCAGGCCTCGACGCCCTTCGGGTTGTCGCCGTAGCGATTGCCGCCCGGGGTTCCGTCGAGGACGAAGAACACCAGCAGGACGAGGAAGCCGAGCAACGGCACGAAATAGAGCAATGCCCACCAGCCGGTACGGTCGGTATCGTGCAGGCGCCGTATGCTGACGGCGAGGCTCGGAAGAAACATCGCGAGGGAGAAGATTCCGCTCAGGACGCCTACGCCTGTCTCGCCGTCGAACACGCCGAACAGGCGGTCCACGAAGGACAACACCAGCGCGATCAGGAGCACGAACAGCTGGAAGAACCAGAATTCCTTGCGGCGTGCGCGCCCGGTGAAGGTGGCGTACTTTCGAAGGGCTTCCATGTACCAGTTCATAGTCGTGACTCCCTCGTGCGTGTCATCCCGCAAGGCGGGACACTACTTGCGCCGGCCCCAGCGCCCCAGCCGCGTCGAGACGACGATGACCACGAAGATGACGAGGAAAGTGATCAGCAGCTTGGCCATGCACGGCTCCGTACGAACTGCCGGCGATGCTACACGTCCCCGGTCCCGGCGTCGCCCCGCCGCCCGCGGCGCTCGCGCTGCGGCACGACGATGATGTCGAGGGTCTCCGTGACCGGGTCGAAGAGGATGCGCGCCTCGCCACGCTCGAGCTGGCCCTGCACCGCGGCCACCTTCTCCTCCAGCGGCACGTCGCGATCGCCGTAGTCGGTTCCCTCGCGCAGCACGAACGACTCGATCACCCCGCGCAGCGCGGACGGCGACAGCTCGTCGTGGAGGCACCACGACGGGTGGTGGGCGGTCGGGATCGCTCGGCTGCATAAACGGGGATTTCCTCATGGATCGGTGGATACTGCAACGCAAGCATACGCGCGTCGCAGATCTGGCCCGTGACCTGCGTAATATGTCGACTTCGTCGTCGGCGCACGGGCTCCCTGCCTAGAGTTCCCACCATGGCCTTTCCACCGCCCGCAACTGGTCGCAAGCGTTTCCGCCTCGGCCTCGTGCCGCGCCTGGCGCTGGGCTTCGCCGTCATCGCGATCGTCCTCCTGTACGGTCACGAGGCGGCCCAGCGGGACCTGCGGGCGGCCATCGAGACGCTGAACGAGACCAAGAGCGCCCAGGTCCCGCTGGCGCGGGTCGCCGATGCCCTGACCTACCGGGTCGCCGACTTCGACCGTGCCGTGCTGGCTGAAGTGCGCCAGCCGACGCAGTCCAGTCGCGAGCTCGTGGCGAAGGCAGAGCAGGAACTGCTCGCGACCCTCGACACCTACGGCGACCTGCAACCGGCGGCACAGCCGGAGATCGAGCGCTTCCTCGGCGAGGCGCGCGAACATACGCAGGTCGGCTGGTCGCTGATCGAATTCGGCGCCACGCGCCAGACCGCGCTGGCCGAGCTGCGTGACGTCCTCGACGTGCTGACGGCGCGGGTGTCGAAGGCGTTCGACCTCGACGCGGGGCTGCCGGACCCGGCGTACTCGAAGCGTGCCTATGCGGACCTGGAGCTGTCGCTGGGACACCTGCGCACGACCTTCAGCGGCTACCTGGTCAACCCGGCAGGCGCAACGGACCTCCCGCTGCACCAGGCCATCGGCCGCCTGCGATCGACCCTCGAGATGCATCGTGACGGACTGTCCAGGGCGCCCGGCCGAGTCTGGATCGAGCTCGTCGAGGAAGACCTCGATCGCGTGGCGGAACTGCGCCAGACGCTGGTCGAGCAGGATGCCCGGATCGAGCAGTTGCGCGGGCAGTTCACGGAATCCGGCCTGCAGCTGCCGCTGCGCCTCGACGCCGCCCTGGCCGCGCCGGTCAGCAGGGCGGTGGCGCGCTCGGCCAACAGCGCGGCGGATGCGACCCTTTCGGCAGATCGCGCGATCCGTCACCTCACCTACCTGGTGCTCGGCGTCACGCTCGTCGTCTCGCTCGTGACCATGCTGGGCGTCACGCGCCCGGTCCGCCGGCTGACCAGGGCAACGCATGTCCTGGCGCGTGGCAACCACGACATCCGCGTGCCGCCCGGGGGCGCACGCGAGCTGGAGGAGCTGGGAGAGGCCTTCAACCAGATGGCCGTTCAGCTGGCCGAGGCGGACAGGGAGGTCGCACGCCACCAGCGCCTGCTCGAAGGTCGCGTACGTGCGCGAACCCGCAAGCTCACGCACCTGGCGAACCACGACCCCCTGACCGGGCTGCCGAACCGCCGCTACGCCTTCAACCACCTGCGACGGGCGGCACGAACCGTCGACCGGCGCGGCGGCGTGCTCGGCCTGATCGCCCTGGACATCGACAACTTCAAGGTCATCAACGACAACTTCGGCCACAGCATCGGCGACTCGCTGCTGCGCAGGGTCGCCGACCGGCTGAAGCTGCTGGCGGGGGAGGATCGCTTCATTGCGCGGCTCGGTGGCGACGAGTTCGTGGTCGTGCTGGAGCGCACCGGCACGGACGAGCGGACCCGGGAACTGGCAGCGCGGATCGTGAACGGCTTCCGCGCGCCGCTGAACCTGGGCGGCCGCGAGATCCTGGTCAGCGTGAGCGTCGGCGTCGCCTGGCTGCCGGAGCATGCGGACGATGCGGCGTCGCTGGTGCGTGCCGCGGACGCCGCGCTGTTCCGGGCCAAGGAACTCGGCCGCAACCGCGTTGCGACGTTCTCGCCATCCCTGCTGGAAGGATCAGAGGCCCGCTTCGCACTGGAACAGTCGCTGCGTCGGGCGATCGAGGGAGGGGAGCTGTCGCTGCTGTTCCAGCCGCAGGTGCGCATCACCGACGGATCGACCACGGCGGTCGAGGCGCTGCTTCGGTGGAACCGGCCGGGCAAGGAGCCGGTTCCCGCCAGCGAGTTCATCGCGATCGCCGAGCAGTCGGGACTGATCATGGAAATCGGCGAGTGGGCGCTGCAGAACGCCGCGGCCGCCGTCGCCGCCTGGCGCCGGGACGGGTTCGAGGACGCACGCGTCGCAGTGAACGTGTCGGTGCACCAGCTGCTGGACAGCCGTTTCGTGGAACGGCTCAACGACACGATGGAGCGGCACGGCCTGCCGGCGGGCGCGATCGAACTCGAGCTGACCGAGACCGCGTTCCAGACCTCGTCTTCGACGATCGAGGTGCTGCAGCAGATGGGAGACGGCGGGCTCGATCTCGTGCTCGACGACTTCGGCACCGGCTACTCGTCGCTCAACTCGCTTTCCCGCCTGCCGCTGAGGCGGGTAAAGCTCGACCGCAGCCTCATCGTCGATGCCCCGGACAACCGCCGCACGGAGTCGCTGGCGAGGTCGATCATCGACGTCTGTCACAGCCTCGGGCTCGGCGTGACCATCGAGGGCATCGAACGCCGTGACCAGCTCGCCTGGCTGGCCGGCTGCGGGCCCGTGGACATCCAGGGATTCCTCACGGCCCGGCCGATGCCGGCGGACGAGATCCCGCACTTCGCACGGACCAGTGCCGCCCGGCTCGAGGCGTTGATGGCCGAGTCCATCCTGGCCGCGGCGGAGCCGCTTGGGCGGGACTCCGGCGTCGTGCCCTTCAACCGCGAGCGCGCCAAGGCCCGCAGGAAACGACCGAAGTAACCGATGCCGGGTCGGGGGTTTCGGGGGTTTCGGAATTGGCGGTGACAACCCCGACCTTCGACACCGGGGCAGAAGGTCGTGCCGTCAGGCCTCCGCGGGCGGCAACCACAGCTCGACGCGACAGCCCTCCCCGGGCGCGGTCCGGACCTCGACGGTGCCGCCGAGGGCCGCGACACGGTCACGGACGCTGGCGAGCCCCATCCCGCCTCGCGTGGTACGCCGGATCGGCGCCGACGGATCGAATCCCCTGCCGCGATCGACCACGACCAGGCGCTCGCCGCCGGCACCGGCCTCGACCTGCAATGCAGCCTCGGTCACGCCCGCGTGCTTGGCGACATTCATCAGCAGTTCCGAGGCCAGCCTGAACAACAACGCTCGCCGTTCGGCAGCGAGCGCCACGATCCCGCCCTCGCCCTCGGCACCTATCGACACCTCCAGGCCGTGCCGTCGCTGCATGCGATCCGTGAAGACCTCCAACGCCGGCAGCAGGCCGGCGTCGTCGAGCCCCGGTGGATTCAGGTCGGCCAGCAGGCTTCGAGTCTGCGTCTCCGCCTCACCGAGCATCGTCCGGGCCTGCCCCAGGATCTCGCCCGCATCGTCACGGCGAGGGTTTGCCACCAGCGGCGCCAGCATCATCCGAAGCCCGGCCACCACCTGCGCGAGGCCGTCATGCAGGTCCTGCGCGATGCCGCGGCGGGCAAGTTCCTCGACCGACACCAGTTCGCGCGCCGTCTGCCTGAGCTTGCTGCCGGTCGCCTCGAGCCGGGCGATCGTGCGCCGATGGTCGTCCACCGCACGCGTCAGTCCCAGCGCACTGACCAGCGTCACCACCAGGAAGTACTGCAGCGGCGTCACCGCATCGAGCAGGTCGCGTGCGTCCGCGGCGAACGGACCCAGGCCGGCCTTCGTCATCACCGAGGCGAGGAAGGCAAACGCCAGGCCGAACAGCGCCACGTGCAGCGGCGGGAAGCGCACGCCGGCCCAGATGAACAATGGGAAGAGCACGTAGGGAACCTGGAACAGCCCGCCCGCGGGGCGCTGACCGAAGACGAGGACCGTGAGCACAGCGCCGATCCCCCACAGGACGACAGCCTCGATCCGTCCATGCGCGACCACCTCGTCCGCGGGGCGCACCAGCAGCCCCAGCAGCGCCGGCACGACGGCCACGATGCCGAGCAGGTCGCTGGTCCACCAGAGCTGGAAGCTCGGCGCGAACGGCTGTCCCCTCAGGTAGAACATGCCGAGTGCGCCGAGGAACGCCCCCGCTGCCGATGCCACGGCCGCTCCCAGCAGCGCGGCCGTCAACGCACGCAAGGACGGCTGCGGCGGCCAGCCCACGACGAGGCGAATCCACTGCGCGCCGACCACCCAGACCAGGGCGTTGGTGACCGGGAAGAAGACGCGCCAGCCCGCGGCAACCGGGTCGCTCTCCGTCAGCGTGTCGGTAATGATCCCGGTGACGATCTCAGCCGCGATCGCGACGGCGAGAAGCGCGGGCCAACGGCGGGTCGGGGCCGCCACCAGCACGGCGAGCAGCAAACCCATCGCGGGCCAGAAGATCGCCTGGGACAGGCCGGAGGGGATCAGCGCGTAGCCACAGGCCGTGGCGAACGCATGCACCAGCCCGTAGCCACCGAGCAGCGGCACGAGCCCGATGTGGGCCAGACGCTGCCCGTCAGGCGCCGCGGCGGTCGAACGATCCTCCATGATCGATGCCTCCCCTCAAGCCGTCACCATACTGCAATCGGTGCCGGGTCGGGGATACGGGGGATCCTGCCGGCTGCCCTGCCGCCGCCTCAATTAGCGCCCCAAATGAAGAGAGGCCGCCCGTTGGGGCGGCCTCCTGCACTCGACTGTGTAGCAACGTTCAGGGTGCGAACGGCAGCAGCACCGTGTCGACCACGTGAATCACGCCGTTGCTGGCGTTGATGTTGAACAGGCCCGGAGGATCGAGCACCACGCTGATCGTCTGGCCCGCGGCGTCGTTGAGCTTGGCGCCGGGGTTGGTGACCACGTACTGGCCGTTCAGCATCTCCAGCATCTTGGAGTTCCGAGCGTTGAACACGCTGTTGGCGAAGCGGCGCCCTTCGGTCACGTGATACGACAGCACGTCCGCAACGACCGCGTCGCCCAGCGTGCAGGTGATCGCGGGCGACTCGGAACCCGCGGGCACGCCCAGCGCACGCTGCAGCGCCTTGAAGGCCTCATCGGTCGGCGCGAACAGCGTCAGCTTGTCCTCGCCGCTCAGCAGCGACACGACCGGGTTGTTGCCCTCCGAGTCGGTCAGGCAACCGACGGCGCCGAGCAGGTAGCTGAACTCTCCGCTTCGGCCGTTCACCGCCGCGCGATCTCGACGATGTTCAGAGTGCCCGGCTTGCCCGGCACTGGTCCGCCCGCCTGCGCGGCCTGGCCAAGAGCGAGCGAGGCAGTGACGGCAGCCGCGATCGCGGTAAATCGAATCCCCTTCATTGATCTGTCCTCCGTTAAATCGTGATTGGTCCCGTCCGGTCGATTCCCTTGACCTAGACTCCAAGCCAATTCGTACGTAGTTTGCCTTTGGTTTTAGGTTTTGTACAGGTTTTTCCTGTGCAGGACAGATACACGAGGCTCGCCTGCCCGGCCGCTGCCCCAGGACCCGGGCCCACGCCGTACAGTTCGATCCCAGCCGTCGTGATCCATCGCCGGCGGGAGACCTCATGCGATCCACCGTCCTCATCCTCGGCGCCAACGGCCGCTTCGGGCTCGCCGCGGCACAGGCCTTCGATGCGGCAGGCTGGCAGGTCGTCGCCTCGGTGCGGCGCGCGCCCGCACCCGGCATGCCTGCGAAGGCCCGCGTCATCACGGCAGCGATCGACGACATCGACAGCCTCGCGCAGGACGCCGCGGGCCCGCAGGCGCTGGTCCACGCACTCAACCCGCCCTATACAGAGTGGCCCAGGCAGCTGATGCCGATGGCGCGGGCCGGCAATGGACCTCGCCGAGCGACTCGGCGCACGCTTCATGCTGCCAGGCAACGTGTACAACTACGGCCAGCGCATGCCCGCACTGCTGCTGCCCAGCGCGCCGCAGGCCCGACCTCCCGCAAGGCCGCCTGCGCATGGAGCTCGAGGATGAACTGCAACGGCGATGCGTCGAAGGCCGCCTGAGCGCCACGATCATCCACGCCGGCGACTACTTCGGCGGCGGCACCGGTAGCTGGCTCGACCTGGTCATTGCGAAATCGCTGCGCGACGGCAAGCTGATCTATCCCGGCCCCACCGACATGCTGCACGCCTGGCCTACCTCCCGACCTGGCGCGGACATTCGTCGCGGCAGCGGCACGCCCGATGTCCGGGCGGCTGTTTCGAGCGCCTTCATTTTGCGGCCACACCCTGACAGGCGCCGAACTGCTGCAGGCTCGAGCGGCGGCGGAGTCGCTGGCCTGCGGCCCGCGAAGGATGGAAGCACGGAGCGTGCCATAGCCTGTCGCCTCGCAGCCTGTCGCACCGATGCTGCGTGAGATCTCAGATGTCCTACCTATGCGGGCCGCACGCCCTGATGCGCCGCGCTCGAGCAAGCCATCCCGGTGAACGGACGCCGCTGCCCGAGCGCTCCAGCGCTTCACCTCTCCATCCCTATCGGCGGATCAAGCGGGCGGCCACTTCGCTGGGCGTGGCGCCCGGGTTCTTCACCAGGCGCCGGCCTTCGAGCGCCGCTTCAGCGTCGCGATCGCCGTCCGGAGTTCAGCCACCTCGGTCCGGGCATCGAGCCACTTCTTCCCGAGGAACAGCACGGCCGCGGACAATCCGACGATCACTGCGGTGGTCACGGTCGCTCCTTATCGAAAGGGTGCCGCGCATTGCGCGCGGCACCCAGCACGGACTCAGTAGCGACGGTTTCCGCCGCCGCCCGAGCGCTCGCGCGCCTGCGCTTCGTTCACCTTCAGCGCACGCCCTTCGAAGTCCACGCCGTTGAGCGCGGACATCGCGCGCGCGGCATCGGCGCTCGACATCTCGATGAAGCCGAAACCGCGGGGGCGGCCGGTCTCACGATCGTTGATGAGGGCCAGCGACTCGATGGTGCCGTGGGGCGCGAACAACGCGCGCACGGAATCTTCGGTGGCTGAGAAGGGCAGGTTTCCAACAAATAGCTTGGTCAATTCAGATTACTCACTTAATGGATGGACAGGACCCGGTCGGCAGCAAGCTACCGGCCGTATCGGCGATGCTTCAGAGCTGGGAGAACGTGGCCGGCGAGGCGCCGGAATGGCGCGGCCGGACGATTCAAACAAGACGAGGTATCACCAGACTGGCGGAGTGTGCACGATCCCGCAGGGGTTTGCTTGCCTTTCGCTGGCGGCCAGGCCCCGGCGCCACTGGCGGCACCGCCCGCCCAGGCTCCATACTCGTCGCCGATACAACCCGGACCGGGGGACTTCCGATGAACCGCTTGCCTCGCCTGCACCGGCCCCTCGCCGGTGTCGCGATCCTGTGCCTGACTGCCCCTGCCATCGCGAGCGACGGGGTCGCCGACACCGGGAACCTCTTCCCGGCCGCCGCCGGGTATTACGAGTACTTCGTGTACCTGCCCGAAGACGGCCCGCCGGAGGTGGCGTACGCGGAGCAGTCCTGTTCCGGCGCGCTGGTCTCGGAGAAGGTGATCCTGACCGCCGCGCACTGCACGTCATTCAACTACGTCGAGGACATCGGCATCGCCGGTTACCACGACGAAGTGTGGGTGACATTCGACGTCCTCGCGACGGGCAATGACTTTCGCTGCTTCCTGCTGGGTGCTGGCGTCCCCTACTCCTCGTTCATGACCGAGGATTACGGCTGCGACCAGTCGTCGCGATCGCTGCCCGGGCCGACGTTCCACAAGGCCGCGGTCGCCGGGCGCAACGCCGGCGTGCCGATCGCGCACGGCCTGACTCACCCGGACTTCCTCCGTCCGCAACTGCAGCCCGACGGACGCGCCAAGCGTGTCGAGAAGAACCTGCAGAACGCACCCGACGTCGGCGTGCTGATCCTCGAAGAAGCGATCTACGACATCTCCCCATTGCCAGTGGTGTCCGTCGGCGCGCTCGACGCAATCCCGGGACTCAAGGGCACGCCCCTGGTGAGCGTCGGCTATGGCCTCAACTGGGCGAAGCTGGTCGGCACCCCGCCGGGTGCGGGCCTCGGCCCGATGTCCGACCTCGGCGGCGGGAACGAGGTCAAGCGCATCGCGCGCGTCGGGCCGGTGACCGGCGTGCACCCAACGTCGCTGGTTCCACGGCAGAGCGTGCAGAAGGGGGACGATACGGTTTGCTTCGGCGACTCCGGCTCACCGATGTTCCTGGAACGGGATGGCACGGTTGAGAACGTGATCTCCGGTGTGCTGTCTGGTGCAACCAACTGGTGCCAGGGTTCGAAGGACCCGTACTACCGCATGGACCAGGAGACTGCGCAGGACTTTGTCCGCTGCGTGATCGAGCGCCAGGATGACGTGGGGCGCGCCTGCCGTGAGTGCTCCGCGGAGAACGACCTGGGCCTCTGCGAAGGCCCCTAGTCCCGCAAGACAGACCCTTCCGGGCGGGGCGGCGTGCTGGCCGCCGGCCCGTCAATGCGCCGCGGCCGACTGGCCGGCGCGGCCGAATGAATCCTGCGGGCAGGCATCCACGAAATACTGACGGTGCTGGCCGGGGTTCATCACCCTGGCCTGGCTTAGGAGTCTTTCGCATCCATGAAACATCGTCTTGCCCCAGCTAACTCCCTGATCAAGTCAGCATTTCCTGCCTTCCTCGCGGCGCTGCTCGCCGTACTCCCGGGCGTTGCCGCCGCCGAGGACCGTGCCTTCGAGGCCCCCGCCCTGACGCTCGAGCTCGGCGCCGCCTGGCAGCTGCGCAACACCGCTCAGGTGTCGAACGAGGCGCCCAACACCCGGTTCAAGATCGACGAGATCGCCGGCGAAGGCCCCTACCCGGCCGGCCGGCTGGTGCTCGACTGGCCGCTCGGCGGCCGGCACCACCTGCGCTTCCTCATCGCGCCGCTCTCGCTGGACGAGCGCGGATCCACGGACGAGCCGATCGTGTTCCAGGACACCGCCTTCGAAGCCGGCCAGATCCGCACCAAGTACCGGTTCGACTCGTATCGCGCCACGTATCGCTACACCTTCCACGACAGCGAGCGCTGGACCTGGTCGGGCGGCGCGACCCTGAAGGTCCGCGATGCGGAAATCGAGCTGCGGCAGGACGACCTGGTCCGCCGCAAGACCAACACCGGGGTGGTACCCCTGCTCGCGCTCTACGGCGAGTGGCGTTTCGCGCCGGGCTGGACCGGCGTGCTCGACTTCGAGGGCCTGGGCGCATCGCAGGGCCGGGCGATCGATGCAGCCCTGAAGGTCGGGTACGACGTGACCCCGCGGCTGAACCTCTACGCCGGCTACCGGTTCCTGGACGGCGGCGCGGACAACGACGAGCTGTATACGTTCGCGCGCTTCGACTCGGCGGTGGTGGGGGTGACCTGGAGCATGCGCTAGCAGAACAGTTGCATCTGTTATAACGGATGTTAAACTTCCTGCACCTGCAGGCACCCGGAATTTCCCCATGCCCGTCACCGTCAAGCTGCGCAAGATCGGTAACTCCCTTGGCCTGATCCTCCCAAAGGATGTAGCCGAGCACCTTCACGTGGGAGAGGGGGACACGCTGCACGTCATCACTGACGCCGATGGCGCTCGCCTGACTGCTTTCGATCCGGACTTCGACAGGGCAATGACGGCCTTCGACCGGACGCGACGCAAGTATCGCAACGCGCTGCGTGCGCTGGCCAAGTAGCCACCTTGGACCACGACCGTGAAAGAGCCCAACTGGGTGCCCATGGAGGCCGTGATCGCCATCCAGGCCGAACTGATCGCCGAACACGGCGGCCTGCAGGGACCGCCCCGACTCAATGACCTGCAGGCCGCATTGGCACGGCCCCAGAATCATCTCGCATACGCAGCGCAACCCCCCACGATCTCCCGCCTGGCCGCGGCCTACGGGTTTGCACTGGCCCGTGGCCACTGCTTCCCGGACGGCAACAAGCGGATTGCGCTGGCGCTCGTCGACGTGTTCCTGCAGATGAACGGCTTCGAACTCGATGCTGCGGAGCCGGAAACCGCCAACGTCTTCCTCCGGCTCGCCGCCGGCGAGCTCTCGGAGGAAGAGCTCGCCGGCTGGATCGAGGGCAACACGGCGCGCCTGCGCCGTTGATCCGCCGCCTAAGCCGCCTTGCCCTTCGCCATCGCGTGGACGTCGGCTGCCGACAATCGTTGGCCGCCGATGGCCCAGTCGCCGCTCTCGAACTCGTTGATGCGGACCCAGGTCACGGGCCGCATGGCTTCGCCTTCGACCTCGACCATCGCAGCAGTGACCTTCTCGATCAGCTGCTCCTTCTGTCGCGGGGTGAAGACATTCTTGATCACGTCAATGGTCACGAGTGGCATTTGCTTCTCCTTCAGGTTTCCAGTTTCGACTTGAGGTGATCGATCACCTCTCCCATCGGTCCGGCCGGGCTGAACTCGACCGCCTCGTAGTCCTCGTCCACCCAGACGGTGTGCCCGGGCGGCCAGTAGTACACCTCGCCAGCGCTCACGCGCTCCTCGCGGCCGTCGGCGTAGCGCACGTTGATGGACCCCTTCAGCACCGTGCCCCAGTGCGGGCACTGGCACAGGTCCTGCGGCATTCCCTTCAGCAGGGGCGTGGCATCCGCGCCTTTCGGAAAGCGGATCCGCGCCACGTTGAGGTCGCCCCAGTCCTGGGCCTGGATGCAGACTCCGCCCGCCTCGAGCCGGGTCGGCATTTCGTTCCTCGGCTGTTTCATTCCGGCCTCCTCTCTTTACTCCCTGCGGCGAAAACCCGCCGCCGTGAGCGCATTTGTACGCGCCGCGGCTGCCGCAAGCTTGGAGAAGACATGGAGATTTCCGGGAAATTCGTGCGCGGCCAGCGCCGGCTGCACTATCCTGAATCCATGATCTACCGCTTCGCCGCGTTCGAACTGGATCTCGCGCGGGTGGAACTGCGCGCGGACGGCCAGCCCTGCCCGGTCGAGCCGCAGGTGTTCGCGCTGCTGGCCTTCCTCGTCGAGCATCGCGAACGGATGGTGTCGAAGGACGAGATCCTGGAGAAGGTGTGGGACGGGCGCGTCGTCAGCGACTCCGCGCTGACCAGCCGCATCAAGTCGGCCCGCAAGGCGCTCGGCGACGACGGCAAGGCGCAACGTTTCATCCGCACCGTCCACGGCCGGGGATTCCGGTTCATGGCCGAGGTGCGCGCGGAACGCGAGCCGCCGCGGGTGGTCGTCATGCCGGACGCGGTAAGCGCTACCGCCGAGGCGGCCGCCGCCGGCGGCTCGCCGCCGGATGCCTCGTCACGGCCCTCGATCGCAGTGCTGCCGTTCCAGCCGGTGGGCGATGTCGGCCGCTTCGTCGCCATCGGCGAGGCGCTGTCGCACGACCTGATCACCGAGCTGGCCCGCCTGCGCTGGCTGTTCGTCACGGCGCGCGGCTCGTCCTTCCGGTTGCAGGGCCAGGACCCCGACCTGTTGGAGATCGGCCGCCTGCTGAACGTGCACTATTGCCTCACCGGGACCGTGGAGGTCGCGGGCCGACGGCTGATCGTCACCGTCGAGCTGGCCGACACACGCGACGGCCGCCTGGTCTGGGCGGAGCGCTACAGCAGCACGGTTGACGACGTGCACGCCGTGCGCGCCGAGATCCGCTCGAAGATCCTTGCCGCGCTGGAAATCCAGATCCAGCTGCACGAGGCCTCGCAGGCACGCCTCACCGTCACCGAGAACCTCGACGCCTGGTCCGTCTATCACCTTGGCCTGCAGCACATGTATCGCTTCAACCGCAAGGACAACGCGATTGCCGCCGGGCTGTTCGGCCGCGCGGTGGAGCAGGACCCGGGCTTCGCGCGCGCCCATGCGGGCCTGTCGTTCCTGCACTTCCAGTCGGCGTTCATGCACCAGACGGACGACGTCTCCAGCGAGATCGCCCTGGCGCGCAGCTGTGCCCAGCGCGGGCTCGACCTCGACCCGCTGGACCCTTTCGTCAACTTCACCATGGGCCGCAGCTTCTGGCTGGAGGGCGACCTGGAGCGGGGCCTGGCGTGGCTGGAAAGGGCCACCTCGCTGAGTCCCAACTA
This sequence comes from uncultured Gammaproteobacteria bacterium, assembly GCA_963715485.1. GTDB lineage: Bacteria > Pseudomonadota > Gammaproteobacteria > Steroidobacterales > Steroidobacteraceae > SG8-30. Next base: position 705,881 of record OY970244.1, on the reverse strand, counting down.
CGCGCAGGGCATCTATGCCCGCGCGTGGACAGAGTCGCTGGCCGGCAACGCCCTGGAGGGTCGCGGGCATGCGGACCTGGCCATGCGCCTCAGTCCGCTCGACCCCCTTTACTACGGCATGCTCGGCACACGCGCCTTCACGCACATGGCTGTGGGCGAGGATGCCGAGGCCGCGGCCTGGGCCGAGCGCGCGGCACGTTCTCCCGGCGCGCACGTGCTGATCGCCATGATCGCTGCCGCGGCGCATGCGCTGAACGGTGACGATGAACTGGCAGGAAGATGGGCGGCGAACGTGCGCGAACGCGGCCCGCACATGGGCCGTGCGGACTTCTTCCGTGCCTTCCCGATGAAGCCCGAGCCGATGCGCTCGCGGGTGGCGGCGGCTTTGGAGAAGCTCGGGTTCTAGCCCGTGGCCGGTCGGCTGCCAGCCTCGGGTGGCTAGAGAAGGCCGAATCCCAGCGAGGCCGAGACCGGCGACGACGACCACGAAGATGATCGCGACCAGCCGCCCGCCCTTGTCTGCCTCCTGCGGCTGCCAGAGCCGCGACCGGAAATCGACCATGAACTGGGCGGTCTCGCCCATCGGGTCCTGCTGCTGTTCCAGACGATCCATCGCTGTGTCCTTCAGCCGGCCAATCCGCCGACATTGCGTTACACGTCCCGGTGAGAGGCTACGCTGCTCCGCGGGTTATCCCTGTGACGGCATGCTCATTCTCCGCTCCTGTCATCACCAACGCATCGCTACAGCCCACGGTTGACACCACCATGCGCCCGCGCGGAACGGCGGCGACGGATTCATGAAGTTCAGTTCAGCAGATTTTCGATCGCCGCGGTCAGTTCCGCCGATTGCGGCTCGACCTTGCCCGGGAAGCGCTGCACCACCTTGCCGTCGGCGCTGACCAGGTACTTGTTGAAGTTCCAGTTCGGCGCCTGGGTGCGCGCGCCGAGCTCGCTGAACACCGGGTTTGCCTCCGCCCCCTTCACCGCGGTCGGCGCCAGCATCGTGAACGTGACGCCGTAGTTCACGAAGCAGACCTCGGCGGTCTCGGCCTCGGTGTCGGCCTCCTGCCTGAAGTCGTCCGACGGGAAGCCCACCACGAACAGTCCGCGGTCCTTGTACTTCTGGTGTACAGCCTCCAGCCCCTCGAACTGCGAGGTGAAGCCGCAGTGGCTGGCGGTGTTCACCACCAGCAGCGGCTTGCCGGCGGCTGCCTCGCAAAGGTTGACGCTCTCGCGCGAGCGCAGCTTCTTGAACTCGTGGTCGAGGAACGCGGGGCAGGCCCCGGCGGCCGCAGCGGGGTCGACGCCGAGGACGAGGGAAGCGGCGACGGCGGCAGCCAGGTGGACGGGCAGGGTCGATCGGTTCATGGTGGATCTCCGGGAGTGGTAACAGGCTCATTCGCAGCACGGGCGTCTCTGGAGTCAGCCTCGCTTCGGCCAGGACGGCGTCGGGCTGCCGGGACCTGGTTTCCCCCAAGGGCATGCGCCGGAGAAGTGTGACTCGCGTCGCACTTGCGTTCCGGTCCGCCCCCGTAGCATGGAGCCGCGGGACCGCCACCGCACCGGAGAGCCGACCTCGTCCTTGGGCGAGCGGAGGAAGCATGCACGCCGAGCGGCAAGAGCATTGGTCATTGGACCCGGACTGCCCGGACTCCGGGTTCGAGCATGTCGTGATGGAGGCAACCCCGGATCCGGGCGGGGCCCCCCCGCATCCCGTGGACCGCTGCCGGCCTGGCCCTGCTGGCCACCGGTGCCGGCGCCATGGCGCTGTCATGGATCCGACACGAAGCATGGAGCCACCCGTTCCTGGTCGGCCTGGCAGGTTGCCTCACGGTCGTGCTGGGCATCCTGATCGCGATCTCGGTCCTGCGCCGGACCACCGAGACGCTGGAACTGCACAGCCTGCACGGCCAGGCGCCACTGGTCCGCCTGACCGGCGGCTTCGGCAGCGCGCGCAGGCATTCTTCGCTGCTGTGCGACCTCGCCAGGAGTTCCAGGCCAGCAAAGCCCGGATCCTGGCCGCGCACGACCTCGCAGGGCATGCGGCCGGCTGAGTCAATCCTCGCCGGGCGCCTCCAGCTCGACGTCCCGCTCGAACAGCTCGATCGCCGACTTCGCCACCTGCCCGGTGTCGTAGTAGGCGTAGGCGGCCACGCCGAGCGCGCCGACGACCGGCAGCCAGCGAGAGGCCGCACGGGTCGCCACCCGTTGCGTCAGGTTCATGCCGATACGCTGCGCGACGCGGCTCAGCACGCCGGCCGAGGCGCTGCGCACGATGGCCCGGCCGCCGACGCGGACGACCAGGTCGCGCACGGCCTGCGAGGCCGCGTGCCGGAACAGGCAGTACACCATGTGCTCGCGCGTCAGGTTGCCCTGCTTGCCGAAGTAAGCGGCGATGTCCGCCACCATGTGCGCCTGGATGCGCCACACCGCCATCAGTTCCGGCAGGATGGTCATCCAGCCGATCGGTCCCGGCGGCAGCGCCAGCGAGCCCGCGGCCGTCGCGGCCGCGATCGCCGCCTGGTTGGCGCGCCCGCGCGCGGCGGCCACGGGATCGACCTTCGCGGTTTCCTTCGAGGCCGGCACCTCGCTCAGCACGCGCAGGATCTTCTCCGCCAGCTGGTTGGCGGCCTTGCCCTCGGGATCGCGGACGGAAACCTGCTTGTCGTCCCTGGCCACCGCGCCTCGCCTCAGTTCCGCCTCGTCGCACCGCCCACGCGGCCGACTTCCTCCGCGCTCAGGGTACGACGCTGGTATTCGAAGAACTTATCGCCCTCTTCCATCACCCGGACCAGCAGCAGCTCGAGCGGCTGTCCGCCCTTCTTCGCCGTGGCGACCACCGCCTCGAGTTCGGCCAGCGAACGCACCGGCTGGCCATTGGCCCTCTCCAGCACGTCGTAGTGCATCAGTCCGACCGCCGCGGCCTCCGAGGCCAGCTCGACGTGATGGACCATCAGCCCTTCGCCGGCGGTCAGCCAGCCGGCGAAGAAGTCGCCGACCGGCGCGAACAGCGCCCCGTCCACCCACAGGCCGACGCGCTCCGTCACCCACGGCGCCGGCGGGATGCTGCCACGCAAGGAAGTGTCCTTGCCGTCCCGGCGCACCGCCAGCGTGAAATCGGCCAGCTTGCCGCGCACGGCATCGACGAACTGCGTGGGCGTCGCCACGGGCCGGCCGCCCACCGCGACGATCTCGTCGCCCACCTGCAGGCCGATCGCCGTCGGCGGCAGGCGCGAGGCGGCGACGTACAGCGTCCGCTCGTCGTTCTCGTCGATCGCGAAATCGAGCTGCGCCACCGGCGGGGAGGGATCGCTGCCGGCCTGCAGGATCCGCAGGACGGTGCAGGCGTAGGGCATCGGCACCGCGAACGACAGCCCCTCGACCTGCGCGTCGGCGATCTTGGCGGTGCTGATGCCGACCACGCGGCCGGTCTCCAGGCTCAGCAACGGGCCGCCCGAGTTGCCCGCGTTGATCGGCGCATCCGTCTGCAGCATGTCTGCACCGAAGCGCGAGCTCACGGCCGAGGCAATACCCCGCGTGCCGGTGAAACGGAATCCCCAGGGATGGCCGAAAGCGCCGACCGGGTGGCCGATCGGCGGCAGGGAGTCGCACTCCAGCAGCGGCTCCGGCGGCGGCGACTCCAGTTGCGACGGCTCGTAGGTGATGACGGCAATGTCGAGCTGCGGATCCACGTAGAGGCGCCCGGCCGGGACCAGCTTCCCGCCCTCGAACGCGACCTTCAACGTCGAAGGCGAATGGCCCGCCACGTGCGCATTGGTCAGGATCCAGCCGCGCCTGGCGTCCACGACGAAGCCCGCGCCCTCGAACGCGCCGGCCTCGTCCTCCACGAACGGGATCGGCACTTCAGCCTGGATGCGTACCGTCCAGCCCTTGGCAGCGCGGAACGCCGCCTCCGCGGCGGTCTCGCCCACAGCGGGTAACGCGACGGCCAACAGCGCGGCCCCGAGCAGCAGGATCCTCATGGCGCGGGTGCGGCGACCTCGTTCATGGTCGAGGCCGGCAGCTTGAACTCGCCCTCGGCCGTGAAGCGCTTCGAGCCGAAACCGGTGGTGCTGATCTTGCCTTCCATCCGGTAGCGGATCTGCTCCGGCGGCTGGTCCTGCATCATGCCGACCATGTTGCGCACCATCCGCAGCATGGAGGCCGTCACCGGCACCACGATGACCGATTCGCCGAAACGCGGCACCGTGCCGGTCGCATCGGAGACGCCGGTCGCGAAGGTTCGCCCCTGCACCTCCAGCTTCACGGAGGCACCGTCGAAGTCCAGCGGCGCGTCGTTCGGGTTCTGTACCCGCAGCTTGACGTTCAGGCGCAGCTCCATGCCTTCGCCCTGCAGCGGCTCTATGCCGGCGACGGTGACTTCCAGTGGGTCTTCGTCCGGCAGCGTGGCGCAGCCGGCGCCGGCCAGGACGGTTGCGAGCAGCAAGGTGGCAAAGACAAGGCGACGCGCGGTCATCAGGAAGACTCCGGATCTGCGAGGGCTGGGCCCGCGGCGAATCACTCTAGCAAATCGGCGCGGCGCGCCGGGCAGCGGATCGCCTAGACCGGGATGCGCACGGTCCTGGTCGCCAGGTGAACCTCGCGCAGGAAGTAGCCGAGCCCGACGACGTCGGAGCATCGTACAGGGGACGGAGAAAGTTCGCGCCCGCCCCGTTCGCACGGGGCGGGCGCGTGCCTGGTTCCCTACCGCGCTGATTCAGGGCTCGAAGCGAATCACCCGTTCAGCCCCTGCCCTGACCTCGGAGGGCTTCAACACCGTGGGCAGCGTGTTGTTGGACAGCCAGTACGGCAGCAGGTTGAAGTAGTCCGGGCTGCCCGGCACGCCGCTCACGCCACCGGCCCACACCGACTCGGTTCGGCTGCCGAACGCTGAACTCGGCTCGCCGGCAAACCGCCTGACCGGGCCGCTGCCGAAGCCGAAGCCGGTCCAGCTGTCCGCGCGTGGATTGTGCGAGGAGGCATCCACCACCCCGAACCCACCGTCCGTCGGGATGCCATCGATGCCCCCCAGTGGCGGCAGGAAAGCGCCCGCCGCCGGCGGGATGCTGAACTGCGGCACGAACGGATGATCGAACGTGATCCGGTGCAGGTAGCCCCAGCGGTAGTCGTCCTGGTCGGTCGAGCCGCCATAGACCGTGGCGAACGCCGGACCGGCCAGGCGGTCGAGCGCCGACTCCAGCGCGCGCAGTACCTTGATGTCCCGGCGGGCCGCGGGATCGGCCACCCCGGGCACGGCGAAGAAATCGACCACGCCGGTGAGTCCCTTGCCGCCCGTGACCGGGAACGTGTCGAAGACGTGCCTCAGGGCCGCGATCGCCTGGCCGCTGCCCGGCTTGGGCAGGCCACCTAGCGGCGCATCTACGATCTGCCGGATCGCCTGGCCCCGCCACACGCTGAAGATCGTCGCAGCCACGCTGTCGGCGATTTCGGCGTCCGTCGGGTCCGGCAAGGCCGGCGGCATGACCGGCGGGTCGCCGGCGTCGTAGCCGGGCTGGATACCGGTGGGCGTCGAGAAGTCCCATTCAGCCAGGCGGCCGACGGCCTCCGCGATACGCGGGTCGCTCCTAAGGGCGTCGAGCTCGGGGATGCCCGTCGCAGCGCCGCCACCATGGGCCGCGACGATTGCCGGCACGAAGTACCGGGCATCGAGCAGGGTCACGTCGGCCTGGATGGCCTGCATGTCCTCGAACGAGATCTCGCCCGAGTCGGCGATCTTCTCCCGGACCCGCAGCGTAATGGTCCCGGCACGCAGACCGTCCGCGTAGCCAGGGTTCAGGTAGTAGATCCCCTGGCCACCCATGCGCAGCTGGTTCAGCGGGTCGTTGTCGAGCACCGTCCCTGCCGGGTCGTTGTTCGCATTGACGAACCAGCCCGCCGGAGGATTGATCGTGTGCGGCATCTCGTCCTGGCGCAGGATCTCGTAGGGAATCGCCTGGCCCGGCTGCGGATTCTGCACCGGCATCCACTCGTGGACGCCGCTGACGCCGTCACGGATGAACCAGGGCGGCGTCGGGAATCCGGCGAGCGGACCGAACTGCGCGGTCGCCACCGTGCCGGCCTGCAGGTCCGCCCGGATCGGCATCTCGGCGCTGGTGAAGTACGCCACGTTGCCGGCGATGTCGCCGTAGACCCAGTTCTGCGAACCGACGTCGAAGAACTGGAGCCCGTGGCGGAACTGGGCGAGGTTCTTCGCCTCGTTCCAGAGCCGGAACGTGTCGAGGATGCGGGAAGCGCTGAAGCCGGTGTATTGGACCGACAGCGCGGGCACGACCGCGCCGGGGGCCGCACCACCAAGCAGCGCGATGACCGGGCCGTTGTTCCGGCGAGGCACGACGATGGTGAAGGGCGGCACGCCCATGGCCGGCGTGGCCTGGCTCAGCCCGCCCTGGAAGTTGTTGTAGAAGAACGCCTCGGGAACGAGTTCGACGGGCTCGCAGCTTCCCTGGAACACCGTGCAGGCCGGCACGCCGTTGCCGTCGAACTGCACAAGTTCGAAAAACGTGTCGGTCACGTCCATGGGGTTGGTGGTCGCCCCCCAGTGGATGTGCTTGTTGTGGCCGAGGACGACGAAGGGCACGCCGGCGAACCCGGAGCCGAAGACGTCGAGCCCGTTCGCGGCCTGGCCCATGGGATAGAAGGTGGACGGCGTGTTCAGCGCCAGGTGCGGGTCGTTGGCGACGATCGGCCGGCCGTTGGCGCCCACCGCCCGCGTGACGCCCCACTCGTTGGAACCGATCGTCCCGTCGGCGTCCAGCCGCTTGCGGATGAACTCCGACTTCCGCAGGTTCTCGCTCGCCTTGCCAGCAAGGTCACCCAGGAGTTTCAGGTCCGGCTTGCCGGCGGCCGATACGGCTGTCGCCTTGCCTGGCTTCGGCTGCTTGCCGCTGCCCTTGCCCGGCGCGACGCTCGCCAGCGGACAGCGGGCTGTCTCGTAGGCGGCCACGGGTCCCGGCATCGTCTGGGACGGCACCGGGATGAACGGGTACTGCCCGGTGGCGTCCGGCACCGACGAGGCACAGTCGAAAGGCGCGGAACGGAACACGTCGAACTGGAACAGCGCAGCGCCGGCCAGCGGATTGCCAGGCACCAGTCCGGCGTAGGTACCGAAGGCCTCGGTCAGCCCGGTGTCGAGGTCGAACGACAGGCTGAAGGCGATGGCGGCGCCGATCACCAGCGAGTCGATCTCGTTCCACGGCCGGAACGAGGAAATTCCCAGCAACCCGTACTCCGGCGGCAGCGGGTTCGCGGCTACCCACGCGTTGATCCCGGCCGCGTAGGCCGTCAGGGCATCCCTCCCTTCCTGGCTGATGACCGGCCAGGAACGCTCGGCGGCCCGGCGCAGGCCGATGATGCGAGACTGCACGTCACCGGCGAGCTCCGACGGCCCGAACAACTCCGCCAGCGTGCCGCTCGGTTGCCGGCGAGTGAGGTCCGCCTGGAACAGCCGGTCCTCGGCGTGGATCCAGCCGGTGACGAAATACAGGTCGTGCCGGTTCGTCGCCGCGATGTGGGCGATGCCCTCGGCGTCACGGTAGACCGTGACCGGGGCGCTCAATCCCGGCGCATCGATGGTTTCCGTTGCGGCCGGCGACCCCTTCGCGAAGGCTGCGTCGGAGATGGAACAGGCCAGCAGCACGACCGCTGCGATCGACATCCAACGAATTGACATAATTTCCCCTTGCTATCGTTGTGATGGATGTTGTGCGTGCATTTATAGACCTTCCCCATCGGCTCGCCAATCCTGCGGCGCAGCACGCACGCAACGCCTCTGCAGTCGACGTCGCAATTGAACTTAACTCTCTCGCCCAGTCCAAAAATAGTGAAGATGATTTTTCGAGCAAGCGCCACCTCGCGCGAGGAGGAAGCCGTGGACACGCAGCAGAACGCACCCCAGATCACCGATCCGCAGAAGGCCTTCGTGGACCCGAAACACCTGGTCGACGCCAAGGGCCTGTCGCAAGACGAGAAGATCAAGCTCCTGCTCGACTGGCGCCAGGACCTTCTCGAGATGCAGTCAGCCACCGAGGAGAACATGCCGGGCCAGCGCGGCGATGCCGGCGTGGCCATGCGGCTGAAGGATGTCACCGACGCCCTGCTGGCGCTGGGACGTGAATCGGAGTGAAGGTCGCGTCGAAATGGCCGCGGTGCAGAGGGTGATCAGGGCATAACCGGCGGCTATTTCTCACGGCCGTACCTGGCCACCAGGCTCACCGACTCCCGTCATCCGACGCTTGCCAGGGGGGCACGATCATCACGACATCGGTGATCGACCAGTTGCTCGAAAACAATGCCCGGTGCGCCGGCAACATCGAGCGCCTTGCGTGGGACGTGCGTCGGGGGATCTCGAGCATCCTCAGCCACCCGTGGCTGCCGACCACCGGCCCGGACGCGATCACGGCAAGAGGATTCATCTACGACGTGGACACGGGCCGGCTCGAGGAGGTGTCTTACCCGGGCCCGACCGGGTCAACCGGCTGATCCCCTTCAATCGCCCGCGGGTACTGGCGCGGCCACCGCTGGCACGGTCGCGGCCACCTTGCTCTCTGGCGCCTCGTCACGACCGCGCAGGAACGGGATGATGCCGATCACCAGCAGCGCGATCGCGGCATCGATGTACAGCACGGTCGCGTAGCCCATGCGCTCCGCGACGATGCCCTGCCAGTAGTTGCCGATGCTGACGGCCAGGTTGCTCATGCCCATGAAGGCGGTGAACTGGGTGGCGGCCACGGCCGGGTTCGTCATGCTCATGTAGATCGCGTTGCGCGATCCATACGCCATGCCGAAGACGAAGCCGTGCGCGATGATGGTGCCGTAGAAGACGACCGGCGCCACCGCCGCAAGGCCCGACTGCGAGATCTGGGTGGCCAGCAGGAAGGCTGCCGCGGCGGTCAGCGCATAGGCCGTCGCCACCGCGCGCCGGGCGCCGAAGCGGTCGCCGAACACGCCGCCGATCAGGCAACCCAGCGCGCCTGCAATCGTGTTCATGACCTGCAGCCGGGCGATCTGGTTCTCGTCGAGCCCATAGTCGACCTGGATGGTCGATAGGGTGGCGTAGGCCAGGGCCATGGCCCCACAGGGCAGCAACGAAAAGACGGTGCCGACGATCGGCCCGCGGCCGGACTGCCAGAAGCTGGCGTACACCTCCTTGACGAACCCGACCAGGTGCGCGACCAGCTTCCTGACGAAGTCGGTCTCGCGTCTGGCCTCGGGCCGGGCATACGGGTCGTGCACGAACAGCAGCACGAAGACCAGGTTCAGAAGGAGCAGCGCACCGACGTAGATCAGTGCGCCGTGGAAGCCCACGAGCCCGGAGACGAAGATCGCGCCGCCGCCGCCGAGCATGATGCCGAAGTACTGTCCCGCGAACATGAAGCCGTTGCCGCGGGCCCGCTCGTCGACCTCGAGGGTGCTGACCGCGAGCGAGTCGATCGCCACGTCCTGCGTCGCACAGAAAAAGTTGTGCAACGTGACCACGAGCAGCAGCAGCCGGAAGTCCTCCTGCGCGTCGACGGTCCCCGTGATCACCAGCGTGACCAGCGCCATCGTGGTGCAGAAGATGATCCACGCCCGGCGGCCGCCCCATCGGTCCAGCTTGATCAGGTCCACCAGCGGCGCCCAGGCCCACTTGAAGGCCCAGGGCATGAACAGCGCGGCGGAGAAGGCGCCGATCGCCTCGAGCGACACGCCGTGCTGGCGCATGAACGCCACCATGGCCACCGACGTGAACCCGTAGGGGAGCCCTTCGGACACGTACAGCAGGCCGAAGGTCAGGAAGCGCCCGTTGCGGGTTCCCAGCAGGTTCCAGTGCTTCAAATTGAATCCCCCGGCGCGGAGCATAGAGGCTTCGGCCGGGAATCCCAACCATCGGTGGCCCAGGACGAAGCCGGCCCCGGCACGTTCATCGCACCGGGGCCGGGAGGCGGGCCTGCCGGATATTGGCTGTCAGGCCCGGACGTCGAGCGCCCGGTCGATCAGCAGCAGCAGGTGGCCCGTGTGGGCACGGGTCTCGAGGTCGCCGCCACGCTTGCGGGCGAGTTCCTTGCGCAGGCGCTGCAATTCGTGGGTCGCGATCGACTGCGACGGCGCGTCGAAGCCCGCCTTGGCATCGCCAGTCACCATCGCGGACAACCGCCCCACGTACTCGACCTGCAGGGCCTGCCGGAAGGTGTTCACGTCACCCTTGAGGTCCGCCTCGAAGATCGCGTCGGTCAGGTCGGTCATCATCGCCGCCACCGGGTACTCGTTGCCGTACAGGCGCGTGTCCGTGAGCCGCTTCAGCACGACCGGGTGCATCAGGTGATCGAGGGCCGCGCGCTGCGCCGCCAGCACCTGCTCGTGGACCTTTGGGTCCTCGGTCTTGCCGAAGAAGTCGTACTGCCGCGGCTGCGGCTGCAGCGATGCGTACAGCGCCGGCGGGATGTCGAAGGCCGCGGGCGCGAACACGTTCTCCTCCAGCGCCTGCATGGCACCACGCTGCTCCGCCACGCCGACGGGAATGTACGGGCGCCGCCCTGGGCCCAGTCGCGCTCCACGTGCACGCCGCCGACCTGGCGCGAGATCACGGACGCGGAGTTCCGCCACTCGCTCATCAGATACCGTGAAGGCATCCACCAGCTCCTGGTTCGACTGGCCCGGCTTGACGAAGCGGTTCGTCAGCGTCCCCATCGAGGCGCGCAGCAGCGCGATCCGGTCGACGGCATAGCGGACCGGGTCGTTGCTATGGTCGAAGATGTTGACCCGCGGGATCGATGCCCGAGCCAGGCGAGCGCATGTCGTCCGGTCGTTGCCGAAGGCCAGGCCGGGCTCGCCGGAGCGCGCCAGCGATCGCCTGCAGGCGCGCCTCCTCCGCCGCCGGATCCTCGAGCGCCTGTGAATAACCGTACTCGATGGCCCAGTCGTCATACGGCCCCGGCGCGAGGTCGTAGAACTGGGTCTGCGGCTTGCCCCAGTGGCGCAAAGTTGAGCGCCGGGTACTCCATGACCGAGCCCGACACCCCGTGTTCTGCCGGACGTAGTCCGGGTCGACCAGCTGCTCGGGGCTCGCCATCGTCGTGGCCTTCATGTTGTGCGTGAGCGCGAACGTATGCCCGACCTCGTGCAGGATGAGGTTGTACATCGCCTCGCGCAGCATCTGCTCCTCGACCTCGCTGTCGATGTTCACCGCGCCTGCCAGGGCGCGGCCGAGCATCGTCGCCGTGCTGGATCGCGTGACCGGCTGAGCACAGCAACGGGTCGCGACCCGCACTGGCCGCAGGCCGGGATCGCGCGCGTCCGGCGCAGGTGCTTCGCGATGTAGGCGTACTCGAGCATGACGTCCGCGCCGAGGATCTGCCCGGTCCGCGGGTTGGCCATGCTCGGGCCGTAGCCGCCGAACAGCGGCGAGGGCGAGGACGTCCAGCGCAGCACGTTGTAGCGCATGTCGCCGGCGTCCCAGTCGGCGTCGTCGGGCTGCACCTTGACCACGATCGCATTGCTGAATCCGGCCTTCTCGAACGCGATGTTCCACGCCAGCACCGCGTCGCGGATCATGTCCCGCCACTCGTAGCGGCGTGGTGTTCTCGATCCACCACACGATCGGCTCCACCGGCTCCGAGACCGTCGCGGTCGGGTCCTTCTTCACCAGCTTCCAGCGATTGATGACGTCGCGATAGGGCGTCGGCGCTGTCCTGCGTCAGGTCGGTCACCCGCTGGCCGATAGTAGCCGACACGCGGGTCGTCGCGGCGTGGCGTGTAGTCGTCCGTCGGCATGGCGATGAAGCTGTGCATCACCCGGATCGCCACGTTGCGGGGATCCGTGATCTCATCGGCCTCCTGCAGCAGGTCGTAGCGCGGCGCCGGGTCCTCGAACACGTACTCGACCTCGACGTCGGTGTTCTGCGGGTAGCTGCGCAGCGCCCAGGATGCGGCTCTTGGCTCTCGCTCAGCGTGCCCAGCGACCAGGTGGTCTTCGGGTCCGCGTTGGGATCGGGCGTCGGCTTGACCTGGGTGAGGCTCTGGGTGAGGAACAGCTTGTCCGCCTCGATCAGCATCTCGCCGGTCTTCTCGTCCTCGGCGACGATCTTCTCGACTGCCAGCAGCGACGGGGTCAGGTTGGCGTCCGCCGCGCGGGACAGCGGGCTGTCCGGGTCGAAGTAGAAGCGGGTGTTCTCCGCAACGAACTCGATGCGGTCGAAGTGGCGGCGCACCGTGACGACGTCGTTGACCAGGTACGTGCCCCTGCAAGATGAAGCCGACCTGCGGCAACCCGTTGGAAGCCTGGGCGAAGTAGACGAATTCCTTGTCGAGCTGGTCCTTGCCGATCAACATCCTGACCTGTCCCGTCTTGCGGTCGCGGAACAGCGTGAACAGTCCTTCCACCCGGTCGCTGTCGGCCACCAGCTCGGCGATCGTCTTGGGCTTGGCCTCCTCCTGGCCCGGCTTGTCCGCCTCGGCCGACCAGGCCGTGGTTGCAACAGCACCGGTAGCCTGCAGCCAGCACCAGGAGCAGCAGGGCGTGGGAAAGACGGAGCGGGTTCATGTACATCTCCTCGCTGGCCTTCGGGCCAGCTGGCCGGACAGCGACCGGCACGCAGCGAATTCAGAAAAGGGCGCGTAATATAAAGGAAGAGGCGTGGATCTACACCCGTCTTCGCGTCCTGCGGCCCTTCGTTTGCCGCAGGGGTCCGCCTGTTGGCGCTGCCAGCCGGGCATCGCGGCGTGATAGATTGATACATGCCCGCTGAGGCCGCGGACGCCCCATCCCACTTTCAACGCTGGCGCAGCGCAACGCTCGCGCCGTTTGAACATCGTGCGTTCGCGCTGTTCTGGTGGGCCTCGCTCGCCTCGTCCTTCGGCAGCCTGATCCAGACGGTCGGTGCCTCCTGGATGATGGCCACCCTGGCGCCGGGGGCCGACAAGGTAGCGCTGGTGCAGACGGCCGGCGCCCTGCCGTTCTTCTTCCTGTCGCTGCTGGCAGGCGCGCTGGCGGACACGCGCGACCGGCGCACGATCATGCTGCTCTCGCAGGGGGCGACGCTGCTGGCCTCCGCGGGCCTGGCCGCCGTGGCCCTCGCCGGACAGGTGACGCCGGCGATCCTGCTCGGGTTCACCTTCCTGATCAGCTGCGGCGCCGCGCTGTTCGCCCCGGCCTGGCAGGCCTCGATCGGCGACCAGGTGCCGCGCGAGCAGATCGCGCCCGCCGTGATGGCCAACGCGGTCGGGTTCAACGTCGCTCGCAGCGTCGGTCCTGCGATCGGCGGCCTCATCGTGGCGGCCGCCGGGGCAGCCGCGGCGTTTGTCATCAATGCGGTGTCCTACCTCGGGATCATCGCCACGCTGCTGTGGTGGCGGCCGGAGCGGGTACGCAGCGAGCTGCCGCCCGAGCCGCTGGGCACGGCGATCGGCGCGGGCATTCGATACATCCGCCTCTCGCCGCACCTTGTGTCGATCATGCTGCGCTGCGTGCTGTACACGCTCCCGATCGCCGCGGTGCCGGCGCTGATGCCGGTGGTGGCGCGCGACCTGCTCGACGGCGGCGCCCCGACCTATGGCCTGCTGCTGGGCGCCTTCGGCGTCGGCGCCATGCTGGGCGCGCTGGGCAGCGCGAGCCTGCGCAGCCGCTTCAGCGCGGATGCGCTGCTGAAGGGGCTGGCCGCGGTGGCCTGCCTCTCCATGATCGCCATCGGCCAGAGTCGCTGGATGGCCGTTACGCTGGCGGCCCACCTGCTGGCGGGGTCCGTGTGGACGCTGGCCTTCGCCAACTTCAACATCGCGGTGCAGCTGTCCTCGCCCCGCTGGGTCACCGGGCGCATGCTCGCCCACTACCAGACCATCTCCTTCGCCGCGATCGCGGTCGGCAGCTGGCTGTGGGGCGAGTTCGCGCACGCGCAGGGGCTGCGCGAGTCACTGACGGTGGCCGGCGTCGCGGCGCTGGCCTCGCTCGCCGCAGCACGCTGGCTGCCGGTCAACGTGGCCCAGCTCGGCTCGCTGGACCCGCGGGCGCGGGCCGCCATCAGCCCGCCGAGTGTCGAGATCCACGCAGCGTCGGGCCCGATCGTGGTGACCATCGAGTACCGCGTGCCGCCGCGGAACGCGGTGGAGTTCGTCGCGGTGATCAACGAGGTCGGCCGGCTGCGCCGCCGCGACGGCGCCCGCTCCTGGTCCATCTGCCAGGACATCGACGAGCCCGACGTTTGGGTGGAACGGTTCGAGTGCCCGACGTGGATGGACTACCTGCGCTGGCGCACGCGGCGCACCGAGTCCGACCACGCCGTCCGCGCGCGCGTCGACCGGCTGATCCACGGTGAGCGCACCCACGCGCGCCGCCTGGTCGAGCGGCCACCGGGCGCCGACCCGCTGGGCGCGCCGGCCGCCAACGCCGAACGCGGCTTGCCCGGCGACGTCCCGCCCTGACCATCGGTCGGTGCCGGGTCGGGGTTTTCGGGGGTTTGAAAAAGGGTTGCGGACCCTTTTTCAGGCTCGGCGGAACACGCCCCGGACCAGCCGGACCTGCGCCTCTTCCAGGCTGCGCCGCGCATTGGCCGCCTTCTGCGACAGGTCGTCGACGAACACCGCCAGGCCCAGCTGTCCCGCCACGGCCGGCGTCGCGTTGGCGATGGGCCGCGCAAGGTGCGCATCGCTGGTGTCCTCGAACAGCTCGACGAGGAGCCCCACGGCCTCGAGCGCCGAGCGCATCTCGTCGCCGGAGATCAGGAAGTTGTCGGTCGGGTCGCTGGCCCACGGCAGCGGGTAGTAGGAGGTCGCGGCGCGGCCGGCCGCCATTTCCTGGAACGCGTAGCGCCCGCCCGGCCGCAGCACCCGCGCGATCTGGCCATACAACGTCGCCTTGTCCTCGATGTTCATGCCGACGTTCTGCATCCACACCACGTCGAACGACTCGCCCGGAAACGGCAGGTCGAGCGCGCTGCCCTGGTGCACGCGGACGCGGTCTTCCATTCCGGTCAGCCGGTTCAGCAGCGCCGCGCCTGTGCAGTAGTCGGCCGACATCTCGATGCAGTCGACTTCGCAGCCGGCTTCCGAGGCAAGCATGCGGCCGGACCCGGCCAGCCCGGCGCCGATGTCGAGCACACGCTCCCCGGTCCCGATGCGAGCCAGTTCCATCAGCTCCCGGGATGCCTTCAGCCCGCCCGTATGGAAGTGATCGAGCGGTCCCAGCTGTTCAGCCGAGAGGCGTCGGTCGGGATCGAGGCCAGCGGCGCGCAGGCCCGCCAGGATGCGCGACTCGATGTCGCGCGCCGAGTAGTGCACGTCAAGGCCGGCCATGATTCCCCCCACGGTCTGTGCCCGCCTCACCATACGCCGAACGGCGGTTGCCAGGGTAGACACCAGACTCAATAATCTGGTCGGGGGGATCACCAATATGCGATGTCTACACGCCTGTCTGGCGGCCGCCGTGCTGCTCAATCACGGTCCCGGCCAGCGCCCAGACCACTGCGCCGGATCCGGCCGCCGATTTCGCCAAGACGATCGCCGCCAGCCGACTCGTCCTGACCGTCAGCGACGGTCGCGCCAGCGGTCCGGCCGCTGCGTTCCTTGCGGGCAAGGCCGCAGCCTCGCATTTCTTCCTCGTGGGAGAGGAACACGGTGTCGCGACCATCGCGGACACGGTCCGTGCGCTGGTGCCGCTGCTGCACGCGGCCGGCTACCAGCACTTCGCCGTCGAGGCCGACCCGTACATGACGCGAATCATCGAGGACCGCCTCCGCGACGGCGGTGTGCCCGCCCTGGCGGAGTACCTGCACCGCGAGGGCAACGCGATCTCGATGCCTTTCTTCAACTGGGCCGCGGAGGCGGCCCTTGGGGAGGCGTTCCTGTCGGGAACCGCGCGCTCTCCGCGTGGCGGCCTGTGGGGCCTGGACCAGGTGTTCATCGGCGCGTATGGACCGCTGCTGGTTCGCATCGCGGCGCAGACGAGCGATCCCGCCGCGCGCGAACTTGCCGCCTCGCTGGCGACGCAGGCGAAGGGCAACCTCGACTTCCTGGGCAAGGTCGATCCAGGCGAGCTGGACCGGCTCCGGGCGCAGCTCGAGCGTGCCGGTGACACCGCGCAGCTGCCGCTGCTGGACGACATGATTCTTTCCCGCAGGATCTATGCCCCGTTCATCGGCCAGTCCGGCTGGAGCGGCTACCAGGCCAACCGGGCGCGTGAGGACCTGATGAAGCGGAACTTCCTTGCGAACTACCGGGCGGCGGGCGAACCGAAAGCGCTGTTCAAGTTCGGCTCCAACCATATGGCACGCGGGCTGTCCTCCACGCATGTCCCCTCCCTCGGCAATTTCGTGGCAGAGATTGCGCTTTCGGAAGGGAAGGACGCGTTCAACCTGCTGGTGCTGTGCGGGCCGGGCACCCAGGCCGGCGACTTCCTGGGCAACACGGCGAGCTGCGAAATCGACCTCGCCAAGGCCGCGCCAGAGCTGGCCGCCTCGCTGGATGCCACCCACCCGACGCTGTTCGACCTCGCATCCTGGAAGGACCGACCCAGCCGGTGGCGGCACCTTCCCGACGACCTTCGTTCACTCCTGTGGGCCTATGACGCCGTGCTGGTGGTGCCGAACGGACGGCCCGCCAGGCTTCTTTAGGGGACCTCTGCGATCGAGCCGGCGGGACGCAAGGAGATTGCCCCGGGCGGCGTCTGCGCTTGATCTCAGCTCCCGCACCGCCGGCCCGGGCCTGCCCGCGCGGCGCGGATTCAGTACGCCAACCCGAACCCGTAGGGAAACAGCGGGTCGTACTCCGCGTCGCCGACGTTGATCGGCACCTGCCCGGCCGACCGTGGCCAGCTGAAGCCGAGCTTTCCCGTGAACCCGTAGTCCCCGAAAAGCACTTCCGCGATCCCGCGGCCCTCGCTTCCCGGCAGCCATGCGGCGACGAAGGCATTCGACTGCTCGAGCTCCCGGCCGACCAGCAGCGGCCTGCCCGACACGAGAACCGTGACCACCTGCTTGCCGGCGGCGTGGTAGCGCGCGATCAACTCGCGTTGCGCTTCGTCCAGCACGAGGTCCTGCGCCTTGCGGTCGCCGATGCCTTCCGAATACGGGGTCTCGCCGACCACGACGACGGCGACATCGGCCGCGTCGCTGAACCCGTCGACGCCCGCATCGACGACGTTGCCGTCGCCGGCGACCTGGCGGATGCCCTCCAGGATGCTGGTCGCGCCCTCGACCGGGCGCGCCGCATGGCCGTAGAGGTCCAGGTGTGCGCCCTGCCATTTCTTGGTCCAGCCGCCGCACTGGTAGGCGACGTTGTCGGCATGTGACCCGACCACGACGACCTTGCGTCTCTTGTCCAGCGGCAGGACGCCGTCGTTCTTCAGCAGCACGAGAGATTCCCTCACCGCCTGCCGCGCCAGGTCGCGATGTTCACGCGAGCCCACCGTCGCGGCGCAGGCGTCCGAGCTGAACGGCTTGTCGAAGAGGCCGAGCCGCAGCTTCATCCGCAGGATCCGCGTCACGGCGTCGTCGATCCTGGACTCGGGCACCTCGCCGGTTTCCACCAGCCGGATGATCTCTGCCAGGCTTTCCTTCCAGGAATCGAAGAGCATGAACATGTCGATGCCGGCGTCGAGCGCCTGCTGGTAGGTCAGCTCGCCAATCTTCACGCCCTCATAGTCGGTGAGGACCACGCCCTGGAAGCCCAGCTCCTGCTTCAGCAGGCCGGTCAGCAGGCGCCTCGACCCGTGGACTTTCTCGCCGTTGACCGAACTGAAGGACGCCATCACCGCGACCGTGCCACGATCGATCGCGTCGACGAACCCCGGCATGTGCATCGCACGCAGCTCGGCGTCGGAGATCGTCGCATCGCCCCGGTCCACGCCGTCGTCCGTCGCGCCGTCGGCGACGAAGTGCTTCGCCGTCGCGCCCACCGCGTCGACCGCGGCCGGGTCCGCGCCCTGGTAGCCTTCGACGAAGGCGGCGGCAAACATACGCTGCAGCGCCACGTCCTCGCCGAAGGACTCGTAGGTCCGGCCCCAGCGGATGTTCCGCGCCACGGCGATGGTCGGCGAGAACGTCCAGCGGATGCCGGTGGCCGACAGTTCCCGCGCCGTCAACCGGGCGAGCTGCCGGACCAGCGCCGGATTGCGGGTGGCGCCCAGCCCGATGTTGTGCGGCAGGATCACGGAGTTTCCGTCGAAGTAGGCATGCCCGTGCACCGCGTCGATGCCAGCGACGATCGGGATGCCGGTTCGCGTGGCGAGCGCCGCGCGCTGGTAGCCGTCGTAGAGCTGCCGCCACGCCGCGGTCGTGCCCCGGTCGCCCTGCGGGATGGTGTCGACGACGGAACCCAGCATGTACTCGCGGACGTCGTCCGGCGTCGCCCTGGCCACGTCCGCCTGGATCATCTGCCCGACCTTCTCCGCGAGGGTCATCGCGGCCACGGCGGCCGGGATGTCCGCCCCGGTACGCAGTCGCTCCGCCCACTCGCTCCGCACGGCGTCCGCGGCCGGCGACGCAGGGGCGGCGCACGCGGGCAGTGGTTGCGCGCCTGCATCGTCGCCCGCCACCGCGGGCGCGCCATCGAAGGCTCCCGACGCGACCAGCGCGACCAGGGCCATCACCTTGATTACCGGCTGCACGGCCATGCTTCGATCCAATATTGTTTCTTACATCCGGCCCGGAGCCGACAACGATCGACCGGCAGGGCGAGGATACGCGCGGAACTCGAGATCCCCAAGCCCGCCATTTCACGGCATCATTCGCCGCTGGTTCCAGTCGATGAGGCCCGTGCCATGAGATCGATTCCCCTGTTGCCTGCCCTCCTGCTGTTCCCGCTGCTCGGTGCCTGCGGCGGCAAGGACGCCGGGGTCCCCGCTGCGCCCCCGGCCCCCGCGGCCCCGACCTGGACGGTCGACTTCTTCGACGACTTCGACACGTTCGACGAGGCCAACTGGCAGGACCAGATCCTGTGGGTCAACAACGAGCACCAGTGCTACCTGCGCGGCGGCGAGCTCGGCACGCGCGAGGTCAGCGACGGGATGCTCAAGCTGCGGCTGATCAACGTCGGCGAGCCGCGCCCCTGCGACAACGTCAGCAAGTTCGGCGAAAAACACCCCGATACGCCCTACGTGTCCGGCCGGATCACGACGAAGAACCTGAAGGAATTCGTCCAAGGGCCGCTGGACCGCGCGGCTGCGCGTCCTGGACAGCGGCCAGGAAGACATGTTCCCCGCCTGGTGGCTGCTCGGCGCGCGCAACAACGAGCCGCCGGTGCAGGAAGAGGACGAGACCGTCTGCTGGCCGCTGCCGGGGTCCGGGGAGATCGACATCTTCGAGCACCACGGCGACGGCGGCCCGGAGCATTACGTGTCGCGCATCATCGAGAGCCTGGGCCACTGCGATGGCGGCGACTGGGAAACGCACCAGAAGGCGCTCAAGGCGAACCTTCGCGAGTTCCACGAGTACTCGGTGGAGTGGCAGGGCGAGGACCTCGTCTTCGCGGTCGACGGGGCCGAGGTCGCCCGCGTCGTCGGCCGCGCCAACGACTTCCAGGAGCCGATGTTCGCGGTCCTCAATTTCGCGAAGGACGGCCCCGCCCCCATGGAAGGCGAGTGGGTGATGGAGGTCGACTGGGTCCGGCACGAGTCGCTGCAGTAGCCGGGGCCCCCGGCGACCCCGGTGCCGGGCCGGGGGATCCGGGGTTATTGACTGGAACGCAGGTCGTGCCGTCGACCACCAGCCGCCGAGGCGTCGCGGCGATGCTCCCGGAAATGGCGCCGGAAGGCGGACACGCTGCGGTAGCCCACCTCCTCCGCCAGCTGCGCGTCCCCCAGGTCGCCGCTGCGCGCCAGCCGCTCGGCCGCCCGCATGCGGCGACTTCGCAGGTAGGCGATCGGTGGGCAGCCCAGTTCACGCGCGAACCACGCGGCAAACTTGGCACGGCATACGCCGGAGAGCGCCGCCAGCTCGGCCACCGTCCACTTCCGCGCCAGGTCGGCGTCGATGGCATCCAGCACGGCCCGCAGCTGCGGGTCGCGCCGGGCGCGCACCAGCCGGCTGGCACCGGCCCCACGCTCGCAGTGTTCGCGCAGGCTCATCGCCAGGAAAAGCTCGGCCATGCGCGAGGCAAGGCAGGTCGCGGAGTCCCGCCCCGCCGCGGCCTCCCCGGCCATGAGGCGAGCCAGTTCCAGCGGCCAGCGTGTCGCCGTGTGGCCGCCTTCCACGACGCAGCAGTCCGGAAAGGACCGCAGCCACTCCCCGGCTACCGCGTTGCGGGCCTCGAAGTAGCCGCACAGGAGGCCCGTGGCCGGCAGTCCGGCCCGCGTGCCCAGCGCCACGACGGCCTCGGGGTCGCGCCGGTCACGGTGTTCGCGGGCATCGCTGATCACGTGTGGCACCGCCCGGCCGAACAGCAGCGCGTCCCCCGGCTGAAGGCGGCGCGGCGCCGGTAGCGCCGCCGCATGCGCCCAGCACGTGCCGGATATCACGATGTGAAAGCCCAGCCTTCCGTCGGCCGAGGTGTCCAGCCCGAAGCGCCCGCAGACCTGGCCATGGAAGAAGACATCCACGTCGAAGGCCAGATCGGCGATGCGGGCGGGCGCGGGTGACGTCATGCGTAGGCTCCGGGGTTCAACGGAGAAGACCGGCGTCGGCCCGGAACTGTTACACGCGTAGACGATCGCGCCCGGATCGCAGACGCGCACGCCCGCTCGCCCCCCGGCCGTTCGACGCGAAAACCCCTGAAATTCAAGCCTCGCGGGGATTCGTGGCGCCTCGTGGGGGCGCCTGCCGCAATGGATGCGCGACTCGCCGGGTCTTCGTCAAGGACCGGACCCATGCGTTCCGGTGCCTGGTCCAAACACCCGTTCCATGAAGGAGACAAGGAATGAACACCAAGACCACCGCCGGCCTGCTGGCCGGACTGCTGTTCGCGACGTCGGCCGCCACCGCCAGCGCGGAGGGCCAGATTCCCGCCCTGTACGAGGTCCGGATCACCAACGTCACCTCGGGCGTGTACTTCACGCCGACGCTGGCCGCCACCCACGCGCCCGCCGTGCGCATGTTCCAGCTCGGCGCGCCGGCCAGCGCCGAACTCGCCACGCTGGCCGAGTCGGGCGACGTCGGCCCGCTGCGGGCCGTGCTCGACTCGCTGGGGCGCGAGGTCAGCCAGACCGCGGTCGCCGGCGGCCTGCTCGGTCCCGGCGCCAGCACCCGGTTCACCGTCCGCGGCCGCCCCAGCCAGGACCGCCTGAGCGTGGCCGCCATGCTGCTGCCGACCAACGACGGGTTCTATGCCCTCGACGCCGTGGCGCTTCCCGCACGGGGCAGCGTCAGCTACACCGCCCTCGGCCACGACGCGGGCAGCGAGTACAACGACGAGCTGTGCGCCAACATTCCCGGCCCGCAGTGCGGCGGTGCCGGCCTGTCGGTGGAGGATGGCGAGGGCTACGTGCACGTGCACCCTGGCACGCACGGCATGGCCGACCTCAGCCGCGCCAGCTACGACTGGCGCAACCCGGTGGCCGTCGTCACCGTGACCCGCATCCAGTGAGCGCGACGGCGACGTAAAGAAAACGGGGGCAGGTCGCGCGACCTGCCCCCGTCACCCGGCTCACCGGGAACCGGTCACCACTGGAAGCGGACACCCACCCCGTAGCTGGTGGCGTCGTCGCTCAGCCCCGCCTCGACGCCGACCGCGAACTGCTTCGTGAAGTAGTAGCGGGCAGCCAGACCGAGCGTGGTGCTGTCGCCGAAGTCGCCGAGGTCGGCGTAGGTGACGGCGCCCTCCAGCTCCAGCGGGTCGAGCACGAAGGCGCGGAGGCCGACGCCCAGGGAAAAGCCGTCCTCGTCGACCGAGAAGCCCGCCGCGTCGCCCTCGGCGCGGACCCAGGCCACCTTGCCGTAGAGGCTCATGGTGTCGGACATCGACCAGTCGTAGCCGACGCCTACAGCGTAGTCCTGCTCGTCGACGTTGAAGCCGAAGACTTTCGCGCTCAGGTCCACGTAGCCGGCGAACAGGAAGATGTTGTCGGTCAGCTCCACCGAGCCGCGCAGCCCGAAGCCGTCGGCATCCTTGCTCAGGCCGTCGATGTCCACCACCAGATAGGCGGCGTCGACGAAGTTGTAGCTGACCTTGTCTTCCGCCTGGGCGGCGAGCGGAAGCGCCAGCAGCGCGACGGCAAGGCCCAGGGCACGTGTCTTGTTCATGGTTCCCTCATGGAATATGGAAAGCGCCTCGTTGGACGCGGCGGGAGGATAGCCCGGGGCCGGAAAGGGAAGCGTGTGGGACTCCGCAGATTGCAGCGATGGTTGATATCGTCCTGGACCACCCCCATCTTGCGCCCTGTCGCCCAGCCAACACGGGACGCCCGACCATGCTCAAGTCCACCGTGAACGGAATCCGCGCCCTGCTCGACGAGCAGCGCATCCTCTCCCTTGCCGTGAGCGTGGACGGGACGCCCTACGCCGGGCTGCTGCCCTTCGCCGCGCTGCCGGACCGGTCCGGCGTGCTGGTGAATGCGTCGAAGCTGGCGCGGCACTCGCAGGGACTGTCCACCGGTGCACGGGTCGGTGTGCTGCTTCACGAGCAGGACGGCCCCGACAAGAACCCGATGCAGATCCAGCGCCTCACCTTCGAGTGCATCGTGCATCCGCTGGAGCGCGACAGCGCGGAGTGGGAAAGGGACCGCGACTGGTTCCTGGAGAAGTTCCCCAAGAGCCGCCTCACCTTCAAGATGCGCGACTTCACGCTGTACCGGCTGGCGTTCCAGCAGGGGCTCTACGTCGCAGGCTTCGGGCAGGCGATCGACATCGAGCCGGGGGATATCGGGAGGCTGGCGAACAACGCCTGAATACGAATACGTACAACGCGCCGGGTCGACACATCACGCGCTGGATTTGACAGAACGCGCTGGATGCAATGTCGGCGCGCCGTCGCGGTTGACCCTCCGAGCGATCGACGCCTAGGATCGAGACAGAGAACAATCGAACCGGCCCGACACGAGGCTGGCAGGTAACAGACACCAGGGAGGGGATCCTGATGAACTGGTTGCACCAGATGACCCGATCCGCCGTCGTCGTCGGCCTTCTCGTCGGCGCCCAGGGCCTCGCGATCGCAGGCGACGGGGCGACCGACATCGGTTCGTACCGCTGGATGAACGTACGACCGACGGTGCCGTTCGATCCGACGATGTGGGCGCCACGCGCCGGACTGCAGGCGCTCGAGATGCGCAATGACCTCTACGTGATGGGCGGCCGCGGCCCGTTCTCGTTCGAGACCGAGACGGTGCTCTACGGCGATGTCTGGAAGAGCAACGACGTCGGCGCCACCTGGCAGCGCGTCGCCCAATGGCAGCCTGGTCCGGGTGGCTCCAGCATGTGGTCGCCGCGCGCCTACTTCGGCGCCGTCACCCATCGTGGCCGCATGTTCGTGATCGGCGGGCAGAACTTCCAGACACTGCCCAACCCGATCTACCCGGACGGGTGTGCGTTCCTGCCCCCCGGCGTGCCGTGCCTGCCGTTCCTGCCCGCCTCGACTTTTTTCGACGAGGTCTGGAGCAGCAAGGACGGCTCGACCTGGAAGGCCGAGACGCTGGACGCGCCCTGGGAAGGCCGCGCCGGCCTGTCCGCGGTCGTGCACAAGGGCGCGATCTACGTGCTCGGTGGCAGCCAGGGCGACGACGCCTCGACGGGCGGCACCGGGCGCGTGCTGTTCGACGACGTGTGGATGTCGCGTGACGGCCGGACGTGGACCGAGGTCGTCGGCACGGGACCGCGCTGGTCGCCGCGCGCAGGCGCCGCCGTGGTCTCGAAGGACGGATACCTCTACGTGCTGGGCGGCGAGCGCGGCTTCTCCTGCGGCTTCGATCCCGCGAGCCCGTGCCAGCCCGCGACAGCCACGCTCTACTTCAACGACGTGTGGCGCTCGCGCGATGGCGCGGAGTGGGAACAGGTGACCGCCGCGGCCGGCTGGTCGCCGCGTCCCGGACACCAGTGCGTGGTGCTCGTGAACCAGATCGTCTGCTTCGGCGGCTACGGCGAGGTGCCCGGCCTCCCGCCGATCCCCGCCAACCCGACGGACATCTGGGCGAGCCGCGACGGCCGCACCTGGACCGAACTCGGCTCGCCGGCCTCGCCGCCGTGGAACGGCGCCTCGCCCGCGGACATGCGCTACGACTTCGACGCGCTGGTCTTCTCGGGGGGTCGCGCCGGCCTGCCACCTTCGATCATGACCTTCGGCGGAGACCGCGAGCGGTTCGGACTGCCCGAGGAAGTGAACGCGTTCCTGCTCGAGAACGACGTCTGGCAGTTCGGGCCATAGTGGCACTCGCTGGCTGAAACCCCCGAAACCCCCGACCCGGCACCGACCGTCAGTTCGAGGGCGCGGCGCACCATGTGCTGCAGCGCGCCCTCCGCGGCCGATTCGGTGACGGCGCCGACGGCGGTGACGTCGACGCCCGGGCAGTGCCAGGCCTCGGTGCCCCAGAAACCGGCGTGGCCGTAGCAGTCCACCCCGCCGGCCAGGCGAAGGCGGCCCAGGCCCATGCCGTAGCCGTCCCCGCCCGAGGCCAGCGACTGCGGCGAAGGCTCGAGCATCGCCGCCAGCGTCGCGGGCTTCCTGAAAACCTCGCCCTGCAGCAGCGCGCGATAGAAACGGGCCATCTCGGGCAAGGTCGACACCAGCCCGCCGCCACCGTACAGGTCGGTAGACGGGTCGATCGGCGCGATGTCCACGCCCTCTGAGTGCTGCAGCAGGCGCGGCGGTGCGCCGGCCGGTTCAGGCTCCAGCGTCTCGAACCAGGTGGCGCGCAGGCCGAGCCTTTCATAGCCGAGCAGCGAGCGCATTGCAGTCGCCATTGGCTGCGAGGTCACGACCTCGAGCACCTCGCCCAGCAGGATGTAGCCCGTATCGCCGTAATGGAACACCTCGCCGGGCGTGCCGTACGGCGCCCCCGCGGACATCGCCCACTCCAGCTGCTCCGGGCGCGTCCAGCGGCGCCCCGGGTCCTGCATCACGCGCGCGATGTAGGACTCGTCGCCCGCGTAGTCGTACACCCCGCCGGTGTGCTGCAGCAGCATGCGCACGGTGATCGCCTCCGGGCGGTAACCGCCCGCGCGCAGCGTCGCCACCGTCGAGGGCCGCAACACGCGATCGATGGGCGCATCGAGCTCGAGCCTGCCGTCCTCGACCAGGCGCAGCACGGCCGCCGCCACGTAGGTCTTGGTGTTGCTGGCGATGCGCAGCGTGCCATCGGCGCGCGGCGGCATCGCCTCGTCACGGCCCGGGCCCGGGCGCCGCGCCGGTCCAGTCGAGGCCGAGCCGCGGCGCCACCACCAGCAGGATCGCTGACGGGGGATCCTGCGGCACGGCCGCGGCCTGCTCGATCAGGCCGGTGAACGTCTCGGCCAGGTCCGTGTCACCGGCCGCTGCGGGACGCCCCGTGGCGAGGAAGACGAGCGCCAGGGTCCCGACGGCGAGGGCCGCGAGGCGCTGGAGTGGGACTCGGGCGGTCGAGAGGCGGGATTTCGGCATGGGTCGGAAACGATGCCAAGGCGGACGGACCCGGCCATCGTACCCTGAAGATCCGGCGCAGGCAGGCGGCCCGCCTGCCCGGTGCCGGGTCCGCCTCCATGCGCGGATGGGCTACCATCCGGCGGTCAGCGCTGGACGGCGCGCCATGGAGACCGGCCATGACGAAACAGCACCCCGCAGACCATGCAGGCGATCCGGTGGCCGGCCGCCCGGTGACACGCCGCGAAGCCCTCGCGCTGTGCGGCGGCGGCAGCTTGTCCCTGTTGCTCGGTGGCTGTTCGCGCGAGGCGCCCAGTCCCCCAGCGGCGGTCGCGCCGGCGCCGGCCTATGAAGGACCCGTGCACTACCTGTCCCTGCAGGCGGTGGCCCGGCTGATCGAGTCCCGGCAGATCTCGCCGGTGCACGTGACGCAACAGCTCCTCGATCGCATCGGCACCGTCGATGCCACGCTGCACGGCTACGCCACCGTGACCGCGGAGCGTGCACTCGACACGGCGCGTCGCGCCGAGCGCGAGATCGCCGACGGCAACTACCGTGGGCCGCTGCATGGCATCCCGCTGGCCGTGAAGGATCTCTGCTACACGCAAGGCGTTCGCACCATGGGCGGGATGGGCAGGCTGCGCGACTTCGTGCCGGACTACGACGCCACGGTGGTCGCACGGCTGGAATCCGCGGGCGCGGTACTGCTCGGCAAGCTGAACCTCACTGAGGGCGCGATGGCCGGCTATCACCCGGACATGCAGATCCCGGTCAATCCGTGGCGCGCCGACACCTGGTCCGGCGCTTCCTCCAGCGGGTCCGGCGTCGCCCCGGCGGCGGGCCTGTGCTTCGCCGCACTCGGCACCGACACGGGGGGCTCGATCCGCTTCCCTTCGATGGCCAACGGCATCGTGGGCCTGAAGCCCACCTACGGCCGCGTCAGCCGCCATGGCGTGATGGCGCTCGCCGAGTCCATGGACCACGTCGGCCCCATGACGCGTCGCGTCGCCGATGCGGCCATCGTGCTGCAGGCCATCGCAGGGCACGACCCCGACGACCCGACGTCGCTCCAGGATCCCGTGCCCGACATGCTGGCCGACCTCGATGCCGGCGTCTCCGGCCTGCGCATAGGCTACGACCGCGCCTACACCACCGAGGGGACGAACCCCGGCCTCGTGGCGTCGATCGAGCAGGCGCTCGAGGTGTTGAAGCGCAAGGGTGCGGAGATCGTCGACGTCACGATGCCGTCCGACATCCGCGAACTGGGCGATGCGTGGTTCGCGATCTGCGCTTACGAGGCGGCCAAGGCCCACGCCGCCCACTATCCGTCGCGCGCGGAGGAGTACGGCCCGGGGTTCCGCGGTTTCCTGGCAGCCGGCGCCGCCGTGACGGACGAGCAGTACGCGCAGGCCTCGCAGCTGCGCGCGGACTTCAACGGCCGGTTCAATGCGGTGCTCGAGTCGGTGGACGCGATCGCATGCCCGGCGGGGGGCTACCCCTTCTCCATCGCGGGCGTCGACCTGTACGGCGACATGGAAGCCCTGGGGCCGCTGTTCGCCCTGGTGCAGATGTACTACACCGTCCCCGCCGACTTCGCCGGCACGCCCGCGTTGACGCTTCCCTGCGGGTTCTCCGACGAGGACCGCCTGCCTTACTCGCTGCAACTGCTGGGCCGACGGCTGTCGGAACCGATGCTCCTGCGCATCGGCCACACCTACGAGTCAGCCACCGCCTGGCACGAGCGGCATCCGCCGATCTGAAAGCGCAGGACGGGCGGGCCGCGTATCAGTTCGTGCCCTGGCCCGCGCCGGCGGCCGGCAATTCCTCGTACGGGATCCACCAGACGAAGTCCGCCGGAAGCAGCGGGATGTCCGGCAGCTGCACGTTCGGCATCTGCTTCTCGGGCGGTGTCTCGATCTCGCTCGGCGCGATGATGACGTAGGGCATCGGCATCCGGCGCAGCACCTTCTTCGGCACGCCAAAGCCGTACTCGACGTGCCCGCTGCCGGCGAGCGTGACCATGATCTTGCCGGCGCCGCGTTCGCTCGCCAGGTAGCCGACCACGCGCTCGGCCATCGATTCCTCCCACAGGCGCTGGATGCGGAAGAACGCCTCGAACGCGCCCGCAGTGGGCATGTGCCCGCCGTAGTAGGCCTTCAGCACGTCGTGCTCGTAGCGGTCCGGCTCGCCCATCTCCGGCAGCTGCCGGCGCAGGTCCTCGGGCAGGTCATCGAGGCCGAGCCGCCGGACCTGGTCCTGCAGTTCCTTCGAGGGATTCAGCGCGACGACGTCGAGGCGCCGGTCGCGCGCGAACTCGAGGATCGCCCGGTAATAGCCGAAGTCGATCCGCCAGTTCTTCTGCCAGTCGGTGGCTTCCAGGAATTCGGCCTCCGACAGCTCGCCCCGGGTCCAGCGATCGAGGACGTCCTGCTGCGGCTGGCGGAACATCTCCATGCCGATCGCGATCCGGCCCGGGAAGCGCCGCTCGAGCTCGCGGATCACAGCCAGCTGCACCTCGTGCGCGCGCATGTTGTCGTGCGACTCGCCGATGAACACGACGCGCGCGCCGGCCACCACGTCCATCATGCCGTCGAAGGACATCGGCAATCCCGTCGGCACGTGGACGATGTCGCCCGGCTGCGGCCGCTGGTCCGGCGGATACGGCAAGCCCTCCCAGGGGTCTTTCCTGTCCGGCGCAGGCGTCGCGTCCTCCGCCATGGCGAACGGCGCCGCGGCCGCCCAGGCCAGCCCGAGGACCAGCAGCCCGCAGGCCGGGGCGACGGATCGCCGGCGTAGGCCCGCGATTCGCGCCGGGCGGAAGATCCTTTCGAGCGGCATGGGCGGCCTCGCTGGCAACTGGACGGCAGGGGCAAGGATACGCGGTGATTGCGGCGCTCCGCACTGTCCGGCCGGTCCGCTTCGCGGCAGACTGCGCCGCATGACTAGCCCCGGCCGCCCCCGAGCGCAGCGCGCGCGAATCGATCGTCGCCTACTTCAAGGATTTCGGGATCCTGCGCGAGACGCGCAGCGAGTACTGGGGCATCCAGCTCGTCAACTTCCTGGACTGCACGGCCTACTTCGCGATCCTGACCATCGCCGCCGTCTTCCTGTCGGAAGACCTCGGCATGAGCGACCAGTCGGCCGGATACACCATCACGATCTTCACGTCCGCGACCTCGCTCCTGCTGCTGTTCTCGGGCATGTACACGGACTGGTTCGGGATCCGGAAGTCGACCGACATCTCCATGTGGGCGCTGCTCGGCCTGCGCCTGGCCATGGTGGTGGTCGGGCTCATGCCGTCGCTGCCCCATCGGGGCCTGCTGGCGGCCGTCATCTTCGTGCTGATGGCGCCGTTCATGGCGTCCGTGCAGACCATCTTCCAGGCCGCCACCAACCGCTACACGACGAAGCGTTCGCGCAGCGCCGGGTTCAACCTCTGGTACCTGTTCATGAACATCGGGGCGGCCGCGGCGGGCTTCTCCATCGACATCGTGCGCAAGGTGCTCGACCTGCCGAACGTGCACATCTTCACGATGGGCGTGGTGACGGCTGCGCTGTGCCTGGTCGTCCGGGTCACGATGATCCGGCGGGAGGACCAGCTGGTCAGCCCGGACGAGCCGGAAGAGGAACAGGAGAAGGACAAGACCGTCGCGCGCAAGCGGCCGTTGCAGATCTTCCGGGAGATGATCCAGGAACCGGCGCTCCGGCAGCTGCTGGTGCTGGTCGCCGTGATCCTCGGGGTCCGGGCCGTATTCACCTACCTGTACCTGCTGATGCCCAAGTACTGGCTGCGGACCATCGGCCCGGACGCGGCGATCGGCACGCTGTCGGCCATCAATCCCATCGGCATCGTCATCGGCCTGGTGCTGTTCATCCCGCTGGCCAACCGGTTCAACGTCTTCAAGATGCTGATCTACGGCGCGATGATCTCCTCCATCGCACTGTTGCCCATGGCGGTGCCGTGGACAGCCTATGGCACCACCATCCAGGTCGCGCATTACCAGATGGCGATCGCCTGCATGATCCTGCTGACCATCGGCGAGGTCATATGGTCGCCGAAGCTGTACGAGTACACGGCGGCCATCGCGCCGAAGGGCCAGGAGGGCGCTTACCTCGGCATGTCGCTCATCCCGTGGTTCCTGGCGAAGACCGTCGTCAGCGCGCTGTCGGGCCACATGCTCGAGCGTTGGTCACCCGAGGAGGTGGTGGTCGACGGCGCGGCGGTGCCGCTGCAGCAGGCCATGGTCGCCGGCCAGCTCGGCTACTGGGACCGGCCCGAGGCCATGTGGCTGATCCTCGGCATCTACGCCCTGGCCGGCTGCATCGTCGGGTACTTCCTGCGTCACTGGCTGACGAAGGGGACGGAGTTCAAGATCTAGGCGGGAGTGGGTCGGTCAGCGTTGTAGGCGAGGTCGAATCGGCTCTCGAGGCTCAGCTCGGATCGCTCAGCGTCGGCGAGGCGCTTTCCGCCGGACCGGAGCAGGCCGCTGATCTCGAACGCCTCGGCCGGCTCCCGCTTGAGCTGGCCGATCCGCACCAGGTTGTCGAGCTCCCGCTGGGTCATCTTCGCTGCCGATCAGGACGCAGGTGTTCGCCCTCGAGCACGCGGGCCAGGAACGGGTTGCCGGCCGCGCGACGGGTGTCGAACTCCCTCCCGGTGTACAGGGTCGGACTGATTCGCCGGTCGAGGCTCGCCTCGACCGGGGCGAGGGCCGAGTACAGCATCTCCAGGGTCAGGTCTGTCGGCCACAACGAGCACGTCGACGTCACTTCTGGCTGTATCGGTGCCTTTTGCGACCGAGCCGTAGATGAAAGCGAGCCGGATGCGACCGGCGAGCGGTGCCAAAGCCTCGCGAATCGGCTCCACCAACGCCACGGTCTTGCGCGCGATGGCACACAGCTCCGCGAAGATGGGACTGTCGGGATTGGCCCGGTAGTGCTTCTGCTTGCCAATGCGCTGGATGGTGACCAGGCCGCTGGATGCCAGCTTCTTCAGCTCCCGCTGCACGGCGCCCGAGCCCGAACCGGTGAGTTCGATCAGTTCACTGGCGAAGTAGCTGCGGGACAGGCTGCCCGAACAGCAGCGCCAGGACGCGCTGCTGCGTGGTGGTGAACAGCGCATCGGCCAGGCGGGTGGGCACGTCCGCCTCATCGGCCGTGGCCCTGCGCCGGCTCGGGCGGGAGTGCGGTGACTTCGTCCACTTGCCCATTTAGGGCATGTTAATGCCCAAAGTGGGCAAGTTGCAATCAGCCTCGAATGCTCCGACCCGGCACCCGATAGGCGCCCCTCCCCCCGCTGCGCTACCCTGCCAGCCGACCCGGCCGATTCCCAGGAGCACGCCCATGCCACCCGACCCGAAGGCAGTCGCCCGCCTGGCGCAGGACTACACCGCGGCCTGGAATTCGAAGTCGCCAGAGGCCGTCGCCTCCCACTTCGCGGCGGACGGCGAGATCGTCATCAACCGAGGCGAGCCCTGGACGGGCCGGGCACGGATCGCCGAGATGGCGGCGGGCTTCTTCGCCGACGTCCCGGACATGGCACTCACCTGCGACGAGATCCGCGTCGCCGGATCGCACGCCGTCTACGTCTGGACCTTCACCGGGCACGATGCGAAGACCGGCCACCCGCTGAACGTGCGCGGCTGGGAGGAATGGGACCTCGACGACGAGCTGAAGATCCGCGCGTCGCGCGGCTGGTATGACGCGGAGGAGTATGCGGCGCAGGTGGCAGGGGGCTGATCAGGTCGCGTCCCAAGGGTCAATGACGGCCAGGCCTGGGAAATCGAAATCACGCTCGTTGCGGGTCACCAGCCGCAGGTCATGCTCGAGTGCTGTCGCGGCGAGCAGGGAATCGATCGCGGGCGGGGTGCGTGGCGCTGCAGCGAGCAGGCGGCCCCAGCGATCGGCGACCCTCGCGTCGATCGGCAGCAACCTGGAATCCAGCCAGTCGCGAAGATCCTGCTCGAGCCAGCGGCGCAGCTTTTCCCGTCGTGCTCCCGTGGGCAGGTGCTCGACCCCTCGCCGCAGTTCGCCGAGCGTGATGACGCTCAGGAAGAGCGACTCGGAGGGAATCCCGGCGAGCCAGCGTGTCACGCGTGGTTCCGGCTTTGTTCGCGCCAGCTCCGAGATGACGTTGGTGTCGAGGAGGTAGCTCACAGGTCGACGTCGCGCGGGACCCGCCGGTCGCGGGTGAGGTCGAGCTCGACGCCCCTCAGTGGGGAGCGAGCAATCAACTCGACCAGGCCGGGTCGCCGCTTCACGAGCTTCGCGTAGTCGCGCGCTGACAGAACCACCGCCGCGGGCGCTCCGTGCACGGTGATTTCCTGCGGGCCCTCGCGCTCGGCGCGCTTCACCACCTCGCTCAGCTGCGCCTTGGCCTGCTGCAGTTGCCAGCTTGTCTTGGACATGGCGATCTCCAAAGTAATCTGACTAGTCTGACTATATTACAGGCCCGCGGGAACGGCTAGATGGGTCGTCGAGAGCCGGCCTCTCGACGTCGACGAAGCAAGTGTAGGCAGGATGCCGTGAGCACAATCGACCCCTGAGCGGAAATACGCCGATCTGCTCAGTTTCTCGGGTGGCCTTGTCCAGGTCGCCGTATCTAGATTTCGCAAGCGAGAACCAGCAAAGGTGCGCCATTGGCGGACATACGCCCCTGGCGTATAATCAGCCATTGATCTTCATCGAAACCCCGGTGTTCACACGTCAGATCAAGGACCTGGTCGACGACGAGGAATATCGGATGCTTCAGCTGCACTTGGTTGCCATGACGGAACAGCAGCTGAGAACGCTGCGGACCCTGGTGAAGCAGGAGTTCGACTGATGGAACGCAAGTTGTTCGAGGAACTGACGAAGAGCGTGAAGCAGGCCGGGGCGATCGCCCGCGGCGAGCGGCAGGCGTCTCGCCGGTACTCCTATTCGCCGTCGCGCGTGCAGGCGGTCCGCGAGAAGGCGCAGCTCTCGCAGGCGCAGTTCGCTCGCTTGCTCAACGTCAGCGTGCGTACGCTCCAGAACTGGGAGCAGGCGCGACGGGAACCGACCGGACCGGCGAAGGCATTGCTCTGCATCGTCGAAAGGGAGCCTGCGGTGGCGTTGCGCGCGTTGATGCAGCCGGATCGCGCCTGATAGGGCCCGCAACCCTTTCGGCGCGTGTTGATCCTGAATAGACCAGTCTGTAGACTAGTCTTTATGGATGGAGACGCTCCCATGAAAACCGAAATCGGCGCTTACGACGCCAAGACCCGCCTTCCGGAACTGCTCCGTCAGGTCAGGGACGGCAAGCGCTTCACCATCACCAATCGGGGTGAGGCCATCGCCGACCTGGTCCCGTGCGAGACCACCCGCCCGGTCGACACGGCCGCGGCCATCGCCAAGTTCCGGGCCTACCTGCAGGACAACCCCGTCAAGACCCGTGGACGGGTCGATATCAAGGCCCTGATCCGGGAAGGCCGCGAGTGACGGGCGTCGTCCTGGACGCCTCCGTCACGATCTCCTGGCTGCTGGGTGATGCCAGGCCGGCTGACCGCGTCTACGCCCAGGCCGTGCTCGACGGGCTTGCGCTACCAAACGCCCAGGCCGACGTACCCGCCACTTGGAGCCTGGAGGTTGCAAACGTCCTAGCTCGCGCCGAGGCGAATGCCATCCTCTCCGAGGCGCAGAGCGAGGCGTTTCTCGAGATGCTGGCGGGCATACCGATCCACACTGACGAATCAACGGCTTCCCGGGCGCTGGCCGACACGCTGCACCTCGCCAGGCGATATCGGCTCTCTTCCTATGATGCGTCGTACCTGGAACTTGCGCTCCGCCTTGGCCTGCCGCTCGCCACCCTCGATGCCGATCTCGCCAAGGCGGCTCGCAAGGCCGGCGTCAAGAGGTTCACGGGCTGACGCCGAGGAGAGAGCGGCTCGAGGAGGAACCCCGCGTCAGCGCGCCACGCCTTGAGGGATAGGCATAGCGGCCGCCGTGCCGCGACCGCCGCCCCAGGAGCGCAAGCTTGAGCAAGATGACGATATCTTGGGGTTTTAGAATCATTGCTTTATGCCATTCGCGAATCGCGAATAACGCAAGCCAAGCAGTCTCCCCCTTCCGGGACACCAGCTTGCTCCGCAAACCCCCGAAACCCCCGACCCGGCACCGGGGGCCCGGAACTTCCTGTCCTGAATCAGGTGACGACTGACATGCTGTACTTAGTGGGTGGAGTCTCCAGGTCTGGAAAGACACGCATCGCCAGGAAGATTCTCGCGGACAAACAGATTCCGTACCTGTCTCTCGACTGGTTGATGATGGGGTTCAATGACGGGATACCCGAACATGGAATTCACCATCTGCTGTGGCCAGACGAAATTGCCAGGAGGATGTCGCCTTTCCTGCAGGGCATGATCGACTGCATGCTCGCCGACGTCACTGACTACGTGATCGAGGGCGAAGCCATGCTTCCTGAGTTTGTCGCTGGCCTGATCGCGAAAGACCCTGACAAGGTCAGGGCAGCGTTCCTGGGCTACACCGATATCGACCTGGACGACAAGGCTTCGCTGATCAAACGTTACAGCGATGGCGACAACGACTGGCTGAGTGGTAAATCAGATGAATACATCAGGGACCATGTCGGAAACATGATCGCCTATAGCAAGATGATCAAGGAGGAATGCGAGAAACACGGCTTGCCCTACTTTGATACTTCTGAAGATTTTCAGGGGGCGACTGAGGCAGCAACAGACTTCCTGGTTGGAAACCTCAGTTGACGGGGTCCTGCCACGACCTGGTGCAGCCGAGATCTGATCGGGATTGGTGGCCGGCGGCACGGAACACTGGATCATCAAGCCTGCAGATGCGGGCAAGCGGCATGAGAATCTGTCGGTCAGGCGTGGCGGCCAGGGTTGGGATCGAGGTGACGACACGCGAGTTTTCAGGCGACCCGTAACCCGATCCAAACCAACCTGAGGGGCGCCAGACCGCTATCTTGCAGGAAGTCAGAGACGTCTCGAGTACGGCCGGATCCGTCCCGGACATCATGGCTAACCATCGCTTTCCGACCGATCTCCAGGTGCCCGGTCTTCCGCGACGAGAGCTTGCAGCATTTCAGCGTGCTCCAGCCAAGTCGATCTGAGAGCGTCCAGGATGCAATGGACGTACTCGATCTGTGTAGCAATGGACCGGTTCAGTTCGTCAAGCCGCATCACGAGTTGGCTGCATTCTTCTGGTGAGTCCCAATCAAACTCGACAAGGCCGCCGTGTAACAACTGATTGCGGGTATCCAGTAGAGACCTGAGCGTGGCTGCGTGGGCACTGTGGGAGTCAGCGTCCATACCCAGACAGAAAGTCATGTGCATGGTCACATCGAACAGGTCTGGCATATGGCTCGTTGCTCGCGGCTCGCCCTCACCGGCATTGAGCCACGCTTGTATTGCTTGCCCAAGCGTGAAGGCGGATGCGCGTTGGCTGCGCCTCTCACGGTCTCTTTGGATCTTCGGGGCTGTTCCCTGTAACGGCCCGAGACGAGCTGCAATCTTCAGGTTGTATTCGAGCCGCTGGAAGTTTACGACCGTACGGCCAACTGCCCTCAGCGCTGCATCTTTTGAAGTCGGCTTGAGCTGAGCCATTTGTGTGTTGCCCGGCAATCAGTTGGAAGTATCTGTTTCGCAAAGGTATCACGCAGCCACATCCGCGCAGCCGCGTGCGAGTGAAACAAGCTTACGTTAGACGCTCAACTTGGAAACACTGGCCGAACACATCAGCCAATGCGTTGAGTGGATCGATTCATTCCGCAGTCGCACGCTGGCATTTCCATACAGCCTAGCCTCAGGCCCAAGCCTAAGCCCAAGAGACGTGCTGTCTTGTACCGACCCACAGGGCTCATCACCGAATTCCGCGCCTTGCTTCGACTGGCTCCGGTCAGGAGCATTACTTCTCATATTCGTCTTCGCTCCGCTCCTCACCCCAGTTCTCCCCGGTCCTGAATACGTCGGCCGTCAGCGTCCGGACGGCCGCCAAGAACCGATCGAACGCTGGAGGATACTTATTACTGCCCCCGGATCTGACCCGTCCGACACCGGGCCAGTCGAGCACCAGATCCCACTGGGTGCCGTCACAGAATCCAAGATCGACATAGTCGGCCTGCCACCCGAATACGCCAAGTTCATCTAACTGCTGGCCGAACTGCTCCCACGACTCGTCAGCTGTGGCGACTGGATGACCGAGTTCCTCGGACCGTGAGCGCGGCAGGTGATACAGCACCCCCTCCCACATCTCGAGCTTCTCATGTCCCTCCGGAAAGCCGCCGATGGAAAAACGGAAGGAGGCAGGTCGAGACGCCCGCTCCTCGCCCGCAGTGGGCGGACTCACGGCGCTGGACCATCTGTTGCAGGCGCTGACCAGGCAGATCTCGCAGCGCGGGTTCGCCGTGCAGACCGCCCCGTAATCCTTGGCTGCGAACAGCCACAACAGGTTGTCCACATAGACGGGATTCTCTCCCCTCTCCTCCGACCACTTCATCAGCGCCTCGTAGGCCTCGGCCGGCGTCGGTGTCGTCTCCGTCAGGCCTAGCCGCTCCGGGCCGATCATCCGGCAGATGTGCACGTCCGGCTTGACCGCGTTGATACCGACGTTGCGGAGGTACTCCAGGGCGAGCGCGTAGCCGACCTCGACGAGCTTGAACTTCTTGCCGGTGGCGAGCTCACGAGCGATCGCCTTGGGCGATTTGGACGTCACGTAGGCGTCGATGTCTCCCGTCCGCTCGAAGGTCTCGATGTTCTGCCTGAGGCCTGCCAGCTGCTTCACGATAGCCCGGTTGCCGCAGCGGATCGCCTTGACGGCGGCCACGAGCTCGGCGGGATCCGCGGCCTTGAGCGCCTTCGGGTCGTAGTCCAGAAAAATCTCATCGATCCGGGTGCGGTTGCGGGCGATCGCTCCCCACGGCCGGTTGTTGCTGAGCTGGGACAGCACGAGGCCACGAACGTGGTCCCGAAGGCTGAAGCGTCGCCCTGGGCCCGCCGCTCGTAGGCCTCGACCTGCCCGAACTCCCGGATAATGGCCTCGTAGTCTTCCACCGAAGTGCCATCGTCGCTTTGATCTGCTCCAGCACGATATTGGCCGTCCACTCAACGAGCTATCCACGATATCCAGGGTCTCTCAGCGCTTCCTTGAGCTAGTGCCGAATTCCTTACGAGGCCCGGACTCCGGCACCGCTCGAACTGCTGGCCCTCCGGGTAGTTCTCTGGATCGGGGAAAGATGGGCCTTAGCGTGCTCCTGGGGGCAGGTCAGCGACATGCCTGCCCCGTGCTTCCTAGTGACCTCGGCCCACTCTTCTGGTGTGTGTGCGTAGCGCATGCCTGTCTTGGGGTCGACTTTCATGACTGCACCTCGTCCGACCTGTCCTTGGCCGAGCCCGGCACGTCGCCTCCTCATCCCGTTGGTCGGTCCTGACCGTCTCGATCCTGTAGTGGACCTTCAGCGCCGTTGAGAAGTAGTACAGGAAGGGCTCGGAGACGATCGACAACGCTTCATACTCGGTGATCGGCAGGGTCGTGCCCCTGGCCCGGTAGAAGAATTCGTCTCCGTTCCTGATGATCTCCGCTGCGTAATCGTTATCCGCGTTGGGCGGAAACTCCCTCCAGCGCTTCAGCCTGATCCTCACGTGAGTCACCGGTCCGAAGGGGCTGGCAGCCTGCGCCCCAGGCAACTGCTCCGGCGGTGGACCGTCTTCATCGACCGCTTCCTCCATCGTCCTCCCCCTCCGGCTCTTCCTCCTCCGCTTCCTCCTCGTCCCAATTCTCGGTCCCGGCCCACACCTCGCGCCGCCAGGCCATCGTCTCCTCCTCGGGGATGGCACCCGAGTCGAACAGGTACGCCCAGGCCGACTGGTCCCAACCGCCCAGTGCGGCCCGCCAGTCGCGCATCACGATGTCCTTGACCTGCGCGACCCAGTCGCCGCCCGCCGGGAACCGCCCTAGCGCGAAGTCGGCGTAGCCGAAGGCGTCCTCCCCGTCGGCCGAGGCGACCACCACGAACTCATCGAACACGGGGATCCACACCAGCGTGTAGGCCACCGGCCACGAGATACCCGGCCCGCTGTCGGCCCAGTTGATCGTGAACAGGTGGCGGCTCAGGCCGCTGACCTTGCGATCCTCGACCTCGCGGAACGTGCGGGTCAGGGTCACGCCCCTGCCATCAGCGATGCCGCAGTTCGGCAGCTGGTCCTGGATCTCGGCGACGGCGTACGCCCCGACCCACGCGTCCAGCCGGGTGTAGGGGTCACAGTCGTGGTCGAAGCCGGCCGCGCGCAGCAGTTCGTCGACGCGGCCCTCGACGGGCAGGTCGCGGAACCACGCCTCGAGCAGCGTCCGCTCGTCGGCCGAGAAGATGTCGATAGTCATGGCAAACCCTCCTTCGTTGCCGGTCTCACCGGCCGCATCCGCCGAAATGGCGCGCCACCTTGCCGGGGTGCGGCAGGTTGGCAGGGACACCACGTCCCTTCTGGATGCCTTGCTCTTTCTTCAATCCGGCTGGCGCGATCCTCCGGCCGGCCGCTGTCGCAATACCCACCCCAGCTGCCCGGGCGTCTCGATCGCGCCGTGTCGTTCGGCCCTG
Source organism: uncultured Gammaproteobacteria bacterium (assembly GCA_963715485.1). Classification (GTDB taxonomy): domain Bacteria; phylum Pseudomonadota; class Gammaproteobacteria; order Steroidobacterales; family Steroidobacteraceae; genus SG8-30. The sequence goes on along the minus strand of OY970244.1, from coordinate 667,831 downwards.
ACCCGCAGGACCGCGTCCGCCGGCTCGATCCCGCACTCGATCAGGAGACGCGCGGCCACCGTGCCGGCGCGTCCCAGGCCGCCGCGGCAGTGCACCAGCACGCGCTCGCCGCCGACGATCCGCGCGCACAGCGCGGGCCCTGCACTCGCGCCATGCCTGCTCGAAGCGATGGTCCGGGACGTTCACGTCCCGTATCGGCCAGTGCAGCCATTCGAGGCCCGCTGCTCGCACCTCCTCGCCGAGTGTCGGCACGCGCAGCCGGGGAATTCATGTTCCTCGATCAGCGTCACCACGACACGCGCACCCCAGGACCGGATGGCCTCCACGTCGGTGACGAGGTCCCGCTGCCACGGCCTGCCGAAGAGGCTGTCCCCCTTCTTGCCGGGGCACAGCGTCAAGCCGACAGCGCCCTCGCCGACCTCGACCGTCGCGATCTGCAGCGGATCGGTCTGGCTCGTCCTGGGTGTCATGCGTTGATGCCCCTCCGGTGCGTCCAGCCACGTGGGCCGGAACAAGAACAACAACTTCCTCGCCATGTTTCCACCTCCAGTTCGTTCCTGGAACCGGAAGCTGACGCACTATTTCGGCTTGCCCGCTTGGTTGCCGGGTCCGGCCGCATCCCCCTGGTCGGGGTGACCACCTTGCCCGGGAAGGCAGGTTGGCGGGAGCGTCAGCTCCACTCTCGATGCACGGTGCAATTATAGTCGATTTCGCATGTGGATTGGAGTGTCGGTCGCTCCTCGGGCAACAGTATGGGCAGTCCGGTGGATCAGGGGATGACCCACCGCGATGACACCGCTTTCGAAGTGAACAGGCGTGCTAGAAGCCTGCCGTCCGAAGCCAGGCGATCGCCGCCGACATCGCAGCAATCATCAGCCCGAAGCCCGCCACGATCATCCCGCCGAGGCGTACGGTCAGCCGGAGCTGTAGGGCCTCGATGTCCTTACCCAATTCGACGCGCACACCCTCGAGGCGCTGCCCAATCAGCTCGACATCCTGCCTTAGCTCGAGCAGGTCTTCCCGGGTCGCGAAGACCTTCAGGTCGTGCTTGGTCGCCAGCGTGGTGCCCATGTCGCGCTCCATCGCATCCACAACGGCCCGCGCCTTGTCGGACGGGACGTTGATGCTGACCAAAGCATCGTACAGGGAATAGAGAAAGTCCACGGGCTGCATCGTAGTACGGATATAAATGAGACTAAGCCAACCAAATCAGGCAGCCCGCTGAGCCGTACATGAAAATGAGAAGCCCCTTATCCCCGGCACATAGTCAGCCGAACCATAAAATCTGATAGGCCACGCGCTGGGCGCCCGATCAACTTTGGAACTAGCCGAACCCCTCCCGTGTGCAGAAAGGCCACTTGACTCGGAAACTACGATCGGTTGACGAGCCAGCGATACGCGATATTTCCAAATCTCTGTTGGAGCCAAGCGAAAGATGTTCTCCAGCGAATTCCTACGAGTCGCCGGTGCCCGTGTCGCCAATCGACTTAAGAGCAGGGCTAATGAGTGGTCTCGCATATGGGGGTATCCGAATCTCCCTCATGAAATCGTGGTTAATCCGAACCGCCGACTGACGAGAACGATGGCTCGCTATTGTCGCGATACGAGAACTATCGAGGTCGGAGGACGCTTCCTTGAGCTGAGGGCTAGGCAGGCAGAAATTCTCGCTCACGAGATGGCCCATGCTGCTGTTGACATTTTGTATGGGCGAGGAGTTACCGCTCACGGATCTGAGTGGAAGGCTTTGGTTCGAGCCGCGGGATTCAACCCTGCAGTTCATCTATCAGCAAAGCGGGCAAAGCCGAAAATGACCCGCAACACTGATCCTTACAGATACACGCATCGCTGCCCCGTCTGCCACAGCGCACGAGCATCAAGCCGACCAGTTCGAGCATGGCGCTGCCGCAGCTGCGTCGAGGCCGGCCTCGACGGCACCCTCGAGATAACCAAAAGGGCTATCCACAGATGAGTGATACGGACGAAACAGATATCCCATGTCCGTTCTGCCGCCCGGCCTGCAGCGGTCTCTTCTTCGAAAGTCCACTCGTGCTTGGGATATGGGACTGGAATCCGGTCTCGACCGGCCACGCACTGCTAGTGCCTCGGAGACACTTTTCATCGTGGTTTGATTCGACACGGGAAGAGAAGGCGGCACTCGTCGACGCGATCGACGAGGTCAAAGCCTTGATCGACCAACGTCATTCTCCGGACGGCTACAACATCGGCGTTGACGTTGGTCGACCCGCTGGACAGACCCGCTTCCACATGCACTTGCACGTGATTCCCAGATACCACGGTGACGCACGCGGCGAGGCCGGTGGGGTTCGATTTTCGACTCCAGCGTGGCAAGAGCCTTCGCAAGGTGTGCGAGACTCGATTGACCGTTACGCGCCCGGCAAAGAAACATTTCTCATAAGCGGGGGCCCAAGCGAGCCACTCGCTCGACACCTGAAGGCTCAACTCGCCACCGCTGTGAGTGTCGACATTGCCGTGGCTTTCGTCATGAAGAGCGGTGTCGACATACTTCAATCGTCGATAGTTGACATCCTCGCGCGCGGTGGTCGGGTAAGACTACTGACCGGTGACTACCTAGACACCACCGATCCGGTCGCTCTGCTGCAACTCATGGACCTAGAGCCCGGCCCGGGCTCTCTCTCGCGACGTGTCTACCAGTCCCTAGGCAAGCATCGCGGCCTCCCTGGCCTCCCGGTTGCCTTCCACCCGAAGGCATACATCTTTCGTCACACGACCGGAGCCGGTGTCGCATTTGTGGGCAGCTCGAATATGAGTCGATCTGCTCTCCAAGAGGGTGTTGAGTGGAACTACAAGATCATCTCATCTCGAGACGGGAAGGGTTTCGATCAGGTTTGCGCAGCTTTTGAAATCCTTTTCTGCGACCCAGCAACCACCGAACTGACATTTGATTGGATAGCCAGCTACAGCCTCCGAAGAGCGTCTACGGTTGGTGGGGCTTTGGAAGAACGCGTTGCGGCGCCGCCGTCAGAGACCATTGAGGTCCCCACACCGCATAGCGTTCAAACGGAGGCTCTCGAGGCCTTGCGAAAGTGCCGGATGGACGGTGCCGATGCCGGGCTAGTAGTTCTCGCAACCGGGCTGGGAAAAACCTGGCTAAGCGCATTTGACTCACGCGACTTTGAACGAGTCCTTTTCGTGGCTCATCGCGAGGAGATCCTCAGTCAGGCAATGCAGACATTCCGCCGGATTCGACCAGCAGACTACCTAGGACACTATACCGGCGGCGAGAAGCATCCAGGTGCTCAGGTGGTATTTGCATCCGTTCAGACACTGAGTCGACATGCCAACTTGGAGCAGTTTCCCCGCGGTCGATTTGACTACATCGTCGTGGATGAATTTCATCATGCGTCGGCGACTACCTATCGTCGCCTGATCAATTACTTTAAGCCCAAGTTTCTTCTCGGTCTCACCGCAACACCGGAGCGTAGCGACGGTGCCGATCTTTTGGAGCTTTGTGGTGGCAACCTTGTCTTTCGTTGCGATCTCGCTGAAGGCATTCGGCGGGGACTTCTCTGTGAATTCGACTATTTTGGCGTACCCGATGAGGTCGACTACACGAACATCCCGTGGCGAAGCCGTCGTTTTGATGAAGCACAACTGACAACAGCTGTCGCGACTCTATCTCGCGCCCGTAATGCGCTCGAACAACTCGATCGGCGGGGAGGATCTCGAACACTCGCCTTCTGCGTATCACAGCGTCACGCTGACTTCATGGCAGGCTTCCTTAATGACAACGGAAAGCGCGCTGTGGCCGTTCATACCGGCGCCACTAGCGCCCCGCGGACTCAGTCACTCGAGCAGCTTCAAGCTGGGGAATTGGACGTAGTTTGCGCGGTAGACATGTTCAACGAGGGTGTTGATCTACCAGATTTGGATACCGTGATGATGCTTCGACCAACGGAGTCCAAGGTTCTTTGGCTTCAGCAGTTCGGTCGTGGACTCCGAAAGGCCGCTTCCGGTAAGCGGCTACGGGTAATCGACTATATCGGGAACCATCGCACCTTTCTGCTAAAGCCACAGACTCTGTTTGGCCTGACGGCGGGCGATCAGAACATTCAAAACCTCCTCGAGAGATACCAGGCCGGCACTGCGGACATCCCCCCGGGATGCACGGTTACATATGAACTCGCAGCGATAGACATTCTGAAAGGCCTGCTTCGTGTCGGCCGGTCTCCCTCTGAGGCGCTTCGAACATACGTTCAGGATTTCATTGACTTACATGGAGTTCGGCCGACCGCGCTGGAGGCGTATCGGGAGGGATATGCACCTCGGTCGGTACGTCAGAACTTCGGATCGTGGTTTGACTTCCTTAAGTCGATGAACGTCCTGAGCAACGCACAAGAGATGGCGAGAGACTCGGCTCAGGCCTTTCTCACGGCCCTTGAAGTCACGCAAATGACCAAGAGCCTCAAGATTGTAGTGCTGCTGGCGATGTTGAACGAAGACAAATTCCCAGGTGCCTTGAGCATTGGTGAACTGATGGCGGGCGTTCGCCAACTGGCCAAACATCAGCCGCGGGTTGCCGCTGACTTTGCAATTGAGATCGAAAGCGATGAGTCGCTTCAGGCGTACCTGGAGACGAATCCAATTCGGGCATGGGTGGGCGGGGCCGGAACCGGCAGCGAGTCGTATTTCCGTTATGTCGACGGCGTCTTTTCAAGCGCCATCACCATGTCGCAATCGAACCGCTTGGCGTTTCAGGAACTGACGCGCGAGATTGCCGAATGGCGCCTAGCCGAGTATCTCGATCGCAGCGCCCCAACTGCGGACGATCAGTACGTAATCAAAGTAAACCAGGCCAATGGCACTCCAATTCTTATGCCGCTGAACAGGGACGCCAACTTGGGGCTACCGGAAGGGTGGACCGCCTTCGTTGCCAATGGCCAAGGATATAGAGGCAACTTCGTCAAAGTAGCTTTGAACGTAGCTCAGAAGGAAGGATCAGATCGGAACGAGCTGCCGGCTATTCTGCGGCAGTGGTTCGGTCCCGATGCCGGAGCGCCGGGCACAAGACACCAAGTCCAAATCGCCAAGGAGAACGGCCATTGGACACTGAGGCCGATCGGCTCGGGAATTCTCGCTCCTGTCGTGTGGAAGGCCTACTCGCGCGAGCAAATTCCAGGGCTTTTTGGGCTTGAGTTCAACGCTTCAGTCTGGCGACAAGGCTTTGTTCGCCGTTCAGAGAGGACTTTTCTTCTTGTAACGCTCGACAAGAGCACCGCCGCGGACAAGCACAAGTACAAGGACCATTTTGTTTCGTCAGAACTGTTCGAATGGCAGAGCCAGAATAGGACAGCCCGCGACAGCAGCGCAGGACGAGCCATTCGCGATCACAAGAGCATGGGAATCGAGGTCTTGCTCTTTGTCCGGCAACGTTCAAAGACAAGGGATGGAAAAGCCAGCCCGTTCTTCTATTGCGGGCCAGTCGAATTTGTCGATTGGAGTGGTGACAAACCAATTACCGTGAGGTGGCGCCTTCGAGAGTCGATTCCACCGCGTATGCGTTCCGAACTGAGAGTTCCTGATTGATTTCGGCGGGAGGTGCTTCTCCTGCTAGACACCTGAAGCACTATGAGATCACTGAAGATTTAGGCCTGGGGCCGCTTGAGCCGCTCGACTCTGTAATCGGCCTCCTTGCGGCTCCCTGTTTTTTTGTAGAGCCACGCTCGTCGCGTTCGCGAAGTCTTTGGTGCAGGCACTGATTCGCGTGTTCTTCTAGTCCTGGGACAGTGTTGGCTCCACCATCCCCGCCCCCAAATGCCCCACCTTCACGTAGATCAACGCCCCCTCCGGCCCGGTGAACGGCGTATGCCGGCTCCACCGCGGGTTGCGTAGCCACGAGCCCTCGGGGTACTCGCCGTCCTCGTCGCGGAACAGGCCTTCCAGCACCAGGATCTCCTCCCCGCCCGGGTGGGTGTGCGGCGAGAACCGCGTGTCCGGCGCCCAGCGCACCAGCGCGGTGCTGATGCCGTCGTGCTCGTGCAGCGGCATGACGGTCAGCCCCGGCACCAGTCCCGGGTACCAGGGCGCGCTGCGGGTGTCGATGCGCACCGTCTCCGTGTCGCCGGGCGCGAACTGCCACAGCTTCACGAACAGCGTGCAGCCCTCGCGCGAGGACGGCGCGTGCCCGGTGCCGGGCGGGTTGCGCAGGTAGGTGCCGGCCGGGTAGTCGCCGGTCTCGTCGGAGAACGTGCCCGCCAGCACCAGGATCTCCTCGCCGCCGCCGTGCTCGTGGCGCGCGAACTGCGAGCCCGGCGCATAGCGCACCAGGCTGGTGGCGCGGGCCACCTCGCCGCCGACGCGGTCCAGCATGCGCCGCGTCACGCCCGGCATGGGCGAGTCCACCCAGTCCGCCTCGCCTCGGCGGCGGCAGCACCACGCGCTGCGTCGAAGTCGGCGTTGAGGAGGGTGGTGGTCATGGCGGGGTCCGGGGCGAGCGGGAGAACGGACAGGATACCTGCCCGGGGCGGCTCCTTGGCGGGCCCGGCAGCGAAGGCCCCGGCCTTCCGGCCGGGGCCAGGCATCACACCCGCCGATCGGGCGGGTAGCGTGCGATTACGCAGCCAATCCGCTTACGGCACCTCCACCATCGCGCGGAACCCCCAGTGCGTCGGGAACGAGATCGGGTTCGGCACCCCATAGGGAAGCACCATCAGTTCCCCGGTGTAGGGATTCTGGTCCGGCGCATAGATCCAGAGCTTCGTGTCCAGGATGGTCTCGACGGAGCAGTCGTTGCTCATCAGCGTGTGGCCGGTCAGCTTGCCGACCCACACGATGTCGCCCACCGCGTCGACTGCGTAGCCGATCATCGTCCAGTCGAACGTGTTGCCGCCGGTCCGCTCCCAGACGCCGTGCAGCGTGTTCATCCTCACGGCCGTCGGGAACAGCATGCCCATCGTGGGATCCAGGTTCAGGTATTCCAGGCTGTTCGTGCCGGCGTTGTTGGAACTGCCGGTCGCCGACACCACCCATCCCGTCAACGCGTCATTGTTGGCGGGGTCGAACCCGAACCACGTGCCCAGGATGGAGCACCCCTTGGCATCGCCAGCCATCGCCAGGCCCGGCGCTGCGAGTCCCAGCACCAGCAGCGCTGTGCCGATGCTGCGCAAGATCCTTGCCTTCATGATTTTCCTCCTTCCGCGAACGCGGTGACATCCGGCAACGGTCGGTCATGCCCCGGACTGGTTCGCGGAGAAGGATCGACGCGATGCCAGATCGCCCTCCCCTCAACTGCTCACTCGATCATTGAACCAGTCCAGATTCCATCCGCACTTGGAGCAATGCAGGAAGCCCATGCGCCGGTGGCGGGTGCGCGTCTCCGGGGCCCGCCCCCTGCGGCTTCTACCGACACCCGCCCCTCCGACCCCGGCCCAGACTCCATGGCATGGTCGGCTCGTGCTGGCGTGCCGGGTGGCTGCTCGTGCTGTCGCTGCTGGCGGGTTGCAGCACCACGCCCCTGCGCGGCCAGCCGGACCTCCTCGACTTCCTCGCCGACGGCGCCACGCGCCGTGAAGAAGTCGTGGCGCGGCTCGGCGAGCCGACCCGCTGCCTGCGTTCCGGCGGGATCTGCACCTATCGCGTCAGCCATGACGAGGCAGGCCAGTACGTCAGGCTCGAGGTCGGCGGGGCCAACTGGATGGACACCGACGGCAGCCTCGTCCTGGTGTTCGACGACGATGGCGTGCTGCAACGTCACTCCATCGTCCGGGTCCGCGAGCCATGAGGGTGATCGTCCTCCTGCTGCTTTTCCTGGCGAGCGCGGGCTGCGTGCCGATCATTTATCCCGCCCGCTACGAAGCGCCATCGCGGCAGAACCTTGCCGATGCGGTCCCCGCCTTCATCGAGGCCGGCCGGACCACGATGGCGGATGTCGTGCTGACCCTCGGCGACCCGGACACGGTCGCCGCGGACGAGTCGTGGGTCGCCTATGCCAGCGCCTATCGCGAGGGCGGCGGCGGCGCGGTGCTGGTCCTGGCGGGCGGCGGCCAGGTGGGCCTGCTGGGCGCCGCACTCAAGCAGATGCTCTACCGGCGCCTGCTGGTGCGCTTCGATGCCGAGGGCATCGTCACCGCCGCGACGCTCGACGTCGTGAAGTGCGGCAACAACGAGTTCTTCCTGGGCCAGGCGGTGGACTCGACGCCGCCCTGCTTCGACGTGGACAGCCGCGACATTGCGGCCGGCGAGCTCGTCGCGCGCCTGCAGGCGCAGGGCGAGACGAACGTCGTCGTCTTCAACCAGGCCGAGTGGCTGATTACGCGGGACCGCGGCATGGTCGCGGTCTCCGACACGGCGATCCATTTCGTCCCGTCCGTGGACGGCCGCTGGAGCGGGTCGCCAGGGAAGACGCTCGCCCTGGCGGACCTCACCGATGCCCAGTCCGGCCCGAAGGTGCTCGGTATCTTTCGGGAGGGGCGGCCACGCGTGGTCCTGCGCCGCGACGAGTCGGAGGTGGCGGCGTTCGTGGTCAGGGCGGCAGACTTCGACGACGAGGGTCTGACGGAGGAGGCACTCGAGCTGGTCCGGGAGCGGATTGCGGCGGCGCGGCGTTGACGGCGGTGGGCCGATCCTTGATAAGTGTTGGGCGCTTTTTAAGGGTAGGAAATTAAACGTTATGAATACGCTTGTCTCTTTAAGGTTAGTAAACTAAACTTTACTAACCTGCGGCGCTTTTTAAGGTTAGCGCGCCCTTCGACGAGGCAGGTCTGATGCGCACAGAGGACGTCGCCACCGACCGCCGGCCGTACCTGGTGCCCGCCCTGGGCCATCCGAACGTATGCGCGCTCGTGGCACCGCCGACTCCCCGCGCGCTCCCCCCGGGGCAATGGCAAGGCGCAGACCTCGCCGAGGCCCACGCTGCCCTCGGCCGCTTGCAGGGCGCACTGGCGCACATCCCCAACGCCGACATGGTGACGCGCACGCTGGCGCGCCGCGAGGCGGTCGGCAGTTCGCAGATCGAGGGGACGCGAAGCAGCCTGCCGCAGTTGCTCACTTACGAGGCGACGCAGAGTGCCGACGGGCTGCCACCCGATGTGCGGGTCACGCAGCGCTATGTCGCGGCACTCCAGCACGGGCTCGAGCGCGTCCGCGACATGGGCCGGCCCGCGCTCACCCTGCCGCTCATCCACGCGTTGCACGCCATCCTGATGCAGGACGAGGCACCCGCCGAGGTGGTCGGTGCGTACCGGCAAGACCAGGCCTGGATCGGGTCGAGCCTGCGCATCGAGGACGCGACCTTCGTGCCGGCGCCGCCGGATGCGGTGCCGCGCTGCATGGCGGAGATGGAAGCGAGCATCCTGCAGTACGCGCCGCGCGAGGACGAGCAGGGAGAACTGTCCATCCTGGCCCAGCTGGCCATCGCGCATGCCCAGTTCGAGACCATCCACCCGTATCACGACGGCAACGGCCGCACCGGCCGCCTGCTGCTGCCACTGATGCTGGCAGCCGAGGGCTATCCGCCGCTCTACCTGTCCGGGTCGCTGCTGCGCGCGCGCAGCGAGTACTACGCCGCGCTGGCCGACGTGCAGCTGCGCGGCCAGTGGGGCCGCTGGCTGGAGCTGCTGTGCCGCGCCGTCGTGCAGTCCTGCGACGAGTCGATCTCGATCACGATGGACCTGCTGGCCCTCGTCGAGCATTGGGAACGGCAGCTAGCTGGCTTCCGTGCTGGCTCGGCCACGCGCCGCCTGCCCCGTTTCCTGGTCGGGCATCCGGTGCTATCGGTGCGGCAGGCTGCCGAGGGACTGGGCGTGTCGGTGCCAGCGGCGAACGCCGCGCTCGCCAACCTGCTCGAGGCCGGCATCGTCGACCTGCTTGACGAGCGCCAGTGGGGCCGCGTGTTCAGGGCGACCGAGGTGCTGCGTCGGCTGGAACGTCCGGAATAATGATGTATGGTGACCCGGCACGTGCCGGGTCGGGCCGTCCATCGCGACATGGCCGTCTGCCCGGGTGAATCAAATGACGAGGGAGGGCATACCCATGAAGAAGTCAGGTCCTTGGCTGGCGGCCGCTGCGTTGCTGGCGGTTTCGGCGACGGCGTCCGCGGGCGAGTCCACGGGCAACTACTCGACCTACACGGGCAAGGAGCAGGTCACGACCCTGGCGGACGGGCGCAAGATCGTCCTGTCGCACTACTACCAGCTGTCCAGGTCGGACAAGGCGGACGACCCGATCAACGGGATGGACTCGGACTGCATCGGCCGGTTCCTGCTCGACAAGGACGGCAAGATGGTCTCCGGCAGCGGCAGCTGCTTCTCGCACAACGACAGCGGCGATGGCAGCTTCTGGTGGTGGAAGATGGACGAGACGGGCACGGCCAAGTGCCCCGATGCCTGCGGCAGCTTCGGCTACGTGGACGGCTTCGGCAAGCTGAAGGGCGTGACCGGCGGCGGCACCTGGGTGCGTACCGACGTCATGGCCAAGGGCTCGATGGGAACCTACAAGTCCAGCTACAAGCGCTGACCTGGTGGCCGGGGGCGCTTCGCGTCCCCGGCCCTTTCACCTGGTAGTTCAGTCCAGGATCACCCGGTCGCCGACCGCGATCGCACCGCCCGCAGTGACGTCGGCGTACACGCCCGGCGCAGGGCCGGGCCGTCGTCTCGCCGATGTCCAGGCGGTTGTGCTCCATCAGCGTGCGCATGATGGCGCGGTCCTCGGGCAGGTCCTCCTGCGGCAGCGTGATCATCACGCAGCGCGAGTCGGGTAGCGTGACCGTCAGCGACGCCTGCTCGCCGATCGTCAGGCGATGCTCCAGCCAGCCGTTCTCGACCAGGCCCGGGGCGCCGGTCTCCAGCACCAGGTTCATGCGGAAGCGGCGCGGGTCGAAGCGGCTGCCGGGCGCGAGTTCCTCGAACCGGTGCAGCGAGGAAGTCGTGATCAGCGACATCGGGTAGGCGTCGAGGTAGGACGTCGTCCTCCGACACCGGGCACCAGCTTCACCTCGCGCTTGAACCAGTCGGACAGCATCTGGTCTGCCTCGGCCGTGCCGCTGTAGCAGGTGTGGTCGTCGGGCAGCGTGATCACCACCGGCGGCGGCGCGTGCCCGGCGCGCGGCGGCTCGGTGAAGCGCGCGGAGAGGTCCATCATGCCGGGGAAGTCGTTCACCTTCTTGGCACTCGCCGGCTTGCCGGTGGCCACGTCGATCAGCGCCCAGGCGCGGTCGCCCACCAGGCCCCGCTCGGTGATCTCGGCGTGCTCGAGGCGCTCCGCGCGCATGCTCTTCACGGGGAAGCGCCAGATCTGCAGGACGGTGCCGACGACGGCGCAGGTGTTCATGGGGAGCTCCTGGTTGGATCCGCGCCGTCAGTCCCTGGCCCGCGGAATGGGGCCCCTCGCCAGGCGCTCGGCCATGCGAGTCTGCCAGCCGGGGCCCGAGGCACGCCAGCGTTCGATGACGTCCGCCGGCAACCGCAGCGAGATCAGCTGGCGCGGGTTGGGCGACCGGGGCCGGCCGCCCTTGTTGATCACGGCCCGTTCGAGCATCCCGTCCTTCAGTTCGGGGAGCTCGCGGTACTCGGAACGCTTGATGCGGTGCGCGTCGACCTTCTTCAGGTCAGAGCCCAAGGTACGGTGCGAGGCGCCCTTTCTCGCGGTCATTGGCTTTCCTCATGCTGAAGACGTGGCGGGACTCGCCGCGCCAATCCAGGCCATTGGATCACATGGATATCGGCTGGTAAGTGTAGATACACAAACCTTCGACGTCCATGTGATCGAGCACGCCGACAAAGCGGCCGATCGCTGGAATTTCCAGTCGCTTCCACAAGAAACGCGCCTTGTAGCCAGGCTCGCCCGGAGGCAGGCTTGCCACCGAGCCATGGATTCGGCCTGACGGTGTTAGATTATGGATGTGAAGCCGATCAACCTGACCGATGTGCTGGCACTGCCCATCGCCGAGCGGCTCAAACTCGTGGAAGCGATCTGGGACAGCATCGCGGAGGTCCCGGAAGCGATAGCTGTCACTCCCGCGCAGCAGGCGGAACTGGATCGCCGGCTGGACGACTACCTACGCGACCCTGCATCCGGGTCGCCCTGGTCCGAGGTAAGGGCTCGAATCCGGTGCAAGGCCTAGCCGGCTGACCCCGCCCGCTCCAGCTCCGCAATGAACCGGTCCGCCTCGGCGATGGCGGCATCCAGTTCCTTCACCAGGCGGCCGACCTCGGCATCCACGCGCACCACCTCGCCCTTGAGGCCCGCGACGGCCTGCGCGTTCAGGTTGTGCTTGAGGAACAGCACCTGGTCGCGCAACGGTTGCAGCGCCGGCTCGAGACGGTCCTCGGCGCGCTTCATGGCCGCCATCATCTCGCCGTAGCGCGCCTTCGTCTGGCGCAGCTGCTCCTCGCTCTTGGCACGCAACGTCGGGCTGGAGTACTGCTCGAGCTCGCCCTGCCATTCCTTGAACAGCGCATCCGCCACGTCCTCGACCGCTGCGATGCGGCTGTGCACGGCCTCGGCCGCCCGCTCGCTGTCCTTCAGCTGCGCGTCGAGGGCCTTGTAGCGCTTCTCCAGTTCGCCGCCGTCGAAGTCCACCACCTTGCGGAACTCGGCCAGCGCGTCGGTGATCTCCTCGCGCGCGTCCTGCTGCGCGTCGCGCGCAGACTCCACGCGATCGACCAGGATCTCGCGCTTGGCATAGCCGACCTTCTCGGCCGCGGCGTAGTAGGCGGACTGGCAGCCGGCGAGCAGCGTCGCGGCGGCCAGCAGGGTGAGGAATCGGTTCATGCGCTCATTCTATCCCGGCCCTCATCAATCCGGCCGGACGCGGATGCCCGTCAGCCCGCTGATGGAATTGAGCTGCCCAGCCAATTCCTCGCGCCAGGTCTCCGTCACGCCGTGCTCCAGCAGCAGCGCCTGGAAGCGCGGGTGCTGCTCGAGCCGGTCGTTCAGCTCGCCCGGCAGGCGGCCCCTGGCCATGGCGCGCAGCGGGCCCAGGTCGATGAAGCTGCGTTGGCTCGAGTTGACGGCCCGCGTGTAGCAATCGACCGCCACGTCCAGCTCATCCAGCATGCAGTGCGTGAAGACCAGGTAGGACGGATGGACGCTGCCCTGCGCGAGTAGTTCGTCGTGGTAGCTGCGCAGGAGGTCCGGCTCTGCGCGCCAGAAGTGATACGTCGCCAGCGCCATGGAGCGGAACTTGCGGTCGTCCAGCGCCTCGATGTCGCGCGTGGCGTAGTCGAACTGCCCCGTGCGCGAATACAGCACGGACCGCTCGTAGCGGAAGAAGCTCCTCTCCGGGTCCTTCTGAACCTCGCTCGACCATAGCCGGATGGCCTCGTCGACCTCGCCGATCGCCGCGTAGTAGTTCGGCAATTCCTCGTCGGCGTCCGAGTCAGCGTAGTCGTGCTGCGGCGAGTCGAACATGTGCAGGGCGAAGTCGCGCGTGGCCCGGAACAGGCCGGCGGCGGACAGGACCCAGGTCAGCTGCTCGTAGGCGAAGCTGCCCCACTCGGGATCGCCCTCGACGATCTTGCGGATGGCCTCGGCCGCGAGTGCCTGCGTGCCGGGCCGCCGTTCCGGGTAGAGCCTGCGCTCGATGTGGATCCACGGCACAGGGGGCTTGAAGCCGCACTCCCGAGCCCGCGCCACCGCAACGCGTGACCGCTCGAGCAGCGCCGGGTCGTCGCCGTGGTTGCGGCGCTTGTGGTGGCACGCGAGGTACAGGCGGTAATGGGCGCGCCCGAAGTCCGGGTCCAGGCGGACCGCCTTCTCGAAGTAGCGGATCGCCTCGTCGTAGGCCTCCTCGGTGCCCTTCGAGAGCGCGTGCCGGCCGAGCAGGAAGGCGTTCAGCGCCTCGTGCGATTGCGGTGACCGGCCCGCCGCCGAGGGCGGCGGCGCTGGCTGCTCCCCAAGCGCAGGTCGCAGCGCCTGCGCGACCTCGCGCGCCACCTGTTCCTGGATTTCCAGCACGTCCGTCAGCACGTGATCGTAGCGGCCGGCCCACAGCGTCTCGCCGCTTTCCACGTCGTCCAGCCGGAAGCCCAGGCGCAGTCGCTGGTCCGCCTTCTGCAGGCTGCCCGACAGCACGGACTTCGCCCCGAAACGCAGGCCGGCGACACGCGGCTCGAGCTTCTCGTCCTTGAGGGTGAAGGCAGAGAACACCTTCAGGCCCGGCACCTGCTTCAGGTGGTGAAGCACCTCGTCGACGACGCCCTCGCACAGGTAGTCGACCTGCGGGTCGCCGCTGCGATTGACCAGCGGCAGCAGCGCGATCGAGGCGCCCGCGCCGGGTGCCGGCGCCTGCGTAATGGCCGGCGGCTTGAGGCGATAACCCGTCTTCGGGATGGTCTCGATGTATTCGATGCCGCGACCGTCGCGCGCCAGGGCCTGGCGCAGGTCGGCGATGCAGTTGTAGATCGTGCCGCTGGAGACGACCTTGCCGCGCCAGAGTTCATCGTGCAGCGTCTCGAGCGTCACCACCCGGCCCTGCTGGCCCGCCAGGTAGACGAGGACTTCCATCAGCTGGCGGCGCAGGTACACGGACTCGGTGGCCGTGCTGATCCTGTTCAGCTCCGGCTCGACCAGCCAGTCACCGATGGCGAATGCCGTACGGGCGTCCTGGGCCATGGCCCCGCCCCCTCCTGCTCCGGGTCCCCCTACGGGTCAATGGTATGCCAACACGTGGGCAGCGGCGGCGACCGACGGGCTGCCCTGCCCCGGATGCGAGAAAAATGTGAGGCAAAACCCAGGAAAGCTGGCGGGCGACCCCTGCACCGCCCGCCTAGCCTCTGACGCGTCACTCAACGAAACGACAGGAGGCATCGGCTCATGCGTACTTATGTCATCGAACGCGAGATCCCGGGGGCCGGACAGTTCAGCGGGGATGACCTGCGGGGCATCTCGCAGAAGTCCTGCGGCGTGCTGGACCGGCTGGGCACGGGCGTCCAGTGGGTCCACAGCTACGTGACCCAGGACAAGATCTACTGCGTCTATCGCGCGACCAGCGAGGACCTCGTCCGCCGCCACGCGCAGGAGGGCGGATTTCCCGCCAACTCGATCGCCGAAGTCCTGTCGGTGATCGACCCATCGACCGCAGAGCCACCGCGGGCCGCGGTCGCCTAGCCGGCCCTGCAGCCGTGCCGCACACGGCACACCACGAGACGACACAACCGAGGGGGTATTCACATGAACACGATTGAACTTCTTTCCCGCCGCGCCACGCACCCGCTTGCCGCGGCGATCGCACTGGCTTGCGCGATCACCGTCCCGGCCATCGCCCACGAGGGGGACACCGCGACGGCGAGCGGCAGTTCGCTGCCGGCTGCCGCCATCCTGCAGCTGGAGGCGGTCCGCCAGGCCACGGGCCGCTTTCACGACGTCGACCAGGCGGTCGCGGAAGGCTATGCCGACATCGGTGTGTTCTTCAACAACATGGGATGGCACTACCTGAACGCGGACCTGCTCGACGGCGAGTTCGACCCGACCCGGCCGGAGCTGCTGGTCTACGCGGACGACCCCTGCGGCGGACCCCGTCGGCTCGTCGCCGTCGAGTACGCGGTGCCGCTGGACCTGTCGAAGAAGGCGCCGGCCGGGTTCGCAGGTCAGGCGGATGCCTGGACGGCCAACACTGCGTTCCAGCTCTGGACGCTGCACGCGTGGGTGTTCGAGTTCAACCCGGACGGGGTGTTCGCGCCGAACAATCCGCGGGTCCCCTGAGCGCCCTGGCTGAATGACATCGCAGCGGGCCGGTGGCGACATGCGCCGCCGGCCCGCGAGCGGATCTGGACCTCACTCCTGCTTCGGCCGCCCGGTCATCTGCAGCGCCAGGAACTTCCACTCGCCGCCGCGCTTCACGTAGGCGGAGGTATAGCGATAACGCTCCACCGTCTCGGTGCCGTCGTCCGCCACGAAGCGGATATCGGCGGAGCCGAAGATCAGGCCGACGTCGCCCTCGACCAGCACGGTGCGGTCGGTGATGTCCTGGCCGGCCATCCGCATGTCCATCACGCCCTCGATCAGCTCGGCCTTGCCGGTCGTGCTGCCGTCGCTGCGGTTGAAGGTGAAGCGCTCGTCCACCATCCGCTGCAGGACTGCCTCGTCGCGCCCCACCTCGGCGGCGACGTACGCATCCTCCGCGGCCAGCACTTCGCGCTCGGCGGCGGAGAGTGCCGGGGACCCGGCTTCGCCAGCGCCGGACACCCCAGGCAGGGCAAGCAGCAGCGATGCCGCCATGCAGAGCTTCGTCTTGTTCATCGTGTCCCTCCTCCCCGGTTGCCCGCCATTCTGCCCGCGAACGACACCTGCAGGTGCCGCCGCATGCACAGACGCCCCGGCCAAGCCGCGCTACACTGGGCCTCAGTTGCCGCTGCAGGGGGAGCAGCAACCTTGTCCGGGCCTGAAGAAAACCAGCCAGCCGACCGGACGCCGAACGTCTTCCTCAGCTACGCCCGGTCCGACGAGCCGTCGGCGGCGAAGCTGGTCTACGCCCTGGAAGAGGCTGGGCTCGAGGTCTGGTGGGACGCCCGCATCGAGGGTGGCGCCGAGTTCGCCCGCTCGATCGAGGCCGCGCTCGACCGCTGCGACGCGGTCGTCGTGCTGTGGTCCGCCGCCTCGGTGCGCTCTGACTGGGTCCTGGACGAGGCTTCCCGCGGCCGCAAGCAGCGCAAGCTGGTGCCGGTCTCGATCGACGGGACGCCGCCACCCCTGGGCTTCGGCCAGTACCAGGCGGTGAAGCTCACCGGCTGGAAGGGCGACCCGAAGTCGCCAGAGGTCGCCGCGCTGGTGCGCGGCATCGCAGGCGTCGCCGGCCAGGCCTTGCACGACGTACCTGTCGAGCCGGCCGCTGCCCTGCAGCCGCCCTCCAGGTCGCGGCAGCGCCTGCCGCTGGTCGCGGGAGGCATCGCCATTGCAGTGCTGGCCGCGGCGATCCTGTTCTCGGTGCTGCGCCCGGACGCCACCCCCCCACCGGCGCCCGCTGAAGCGCCCGCCGCCCGTGATCCGAGCCGCGACCTGCCCGCCGTGCTGGACAGCTCCATCGCGGTGCTGCGCTTCGTCAACCTCGACGGCAGCGAGCAGACGCAGGTGTTCTCCGACGGCCTCGCCGACGACCTGATCACGGCCCTGTCCAGCGTGCCCGGGCTGTTCGTGTCCTCGCGCGGCGACTCGTTCACGCTGGAACCGAACGCAGGGTCCACCCGCGTGCGCGAACGCCTGCGCGTCGCCCGCTACGTCGAGGGCAGCGTGCAGATCCAGGGCGATGCCATGCGCGTGATCGTGCAGCTCATCGACTCCGGCACCGGCTTCCAGGTGCTGTCGCGCAAGTTCGACCGCCCGGTGTCCGACTTCTTCGCGCTGCGCGACGAGATCACGCAGCTGACGGTGTCGAACTTCCGCGTGGCGTTGCCGGAGGACGGCGCGCCGATGCTGGCCGTGCCGCAGGATGCCACCGACCTCGACGCCTATGTGGCCTACCGCCACGGCAAGGACCTTTACGAGCAGCCGCGCACGCTCGACTCCCTCGCGCAGGTGATCGGCTTCTACCAGCAGGCCCTCGGGATCGACCCGCAGTACGCCGCCGCCCACGCCGGCCTGTGCGAGGCGCACGTCTACCGCTACCACATCAGCAACGACCCGGCTGACATCAGCGCTGCGGAACAGGCCTGCGCGGCGGCGCTGGCCGAATCGCCGCGCCTTTACATGGTGAACACCTCGCTCGGCGACCTGTACCGGCGCACAGGGCGCCAGGACGATGCGGCGCGCGCCTACCGCACGGCGCTGGAGGCCAACCCCAACGACGTGCGCGCCATGAACGGGCTGTCCGTGGTGTATGCCTCGCGCCAGCAGGCGCCGGCGGCGGAGAAGCTGCTGCAGAAAGCCGTCGCGACCCAGCCTGGCAACTGGCGCACGCTGAACGACTATGGCGCGTTCCTGTTCAGTGAGGGACGGTACCTCGACGCAGCAGGGGTGTTCCGGCAGGCGGCATCGCTCGAGCCGGGCAATTTCCAGGCCCGCGGCAACCTCGGGGCCGCCTTGTCCATGGCAGGAGAGTTTGCCGAGGCCAAGCAGGTGTACGAGGAGTCGCTGGAGATCCAGGGCTCCCGGACTGCGTATTCGAACCTGGGCGTCCTTTATTACTACCTGTGGGACTTCAGGAAGTCCGTCGAGATGCACCGCAAGGCCATCAAGTTGAACCCGGACGAAACCATCAAGTGGATCAACCTCGCCGACGCCCTTCAGTTCGACGGCCGCGAAGCCGAGGCGAGAGAGGCATTCAGTCGCTCGGCGGAGCTGGCCGCCAAGCGCCTGGCGGTGGACCCCACGGACGTGGACACGACCTACGTGTACGCATGGGCCCTGCACATGCTGGGGCGCTGGGAAGAGGCCCGGGACGCACTGGAGAGGGGGATTGAGATTGCCCCTGACGATCCCTTCGGGCTGTACTACACCGGGTTGATCCAGTTGCGCAGCGGCGAGAAGGATGCGGCACTCGCGTCCTTTCAGCGCGCGGTCGAGAACGGGTACCCGCCGAAGACACTGGCGGCGGAGCCCTATGTCGGGGACTTGCGCAACGACCCGGCCTTCGAGGCGGTCCTCGCCGCCGTGCCGCAATGACCCGGTGAACCGGGCAAGATCCAAAGGAGCCGATTCATGAACAAGACACTGCTGGCTGTGCTGCCTGGAATGCTCCTGCTCGGAGCCTGTGGCGCGTCACCTCCGGCGACCCCGGTCCCGGCCATGGGAGTCATCGAGGGATGCCAGACCCAGGCGAAGTCCGGGGCCTGCCCGAAGGCCGCCGTGGTGAACATCAACCTGAACAAGTCCGGCGGTTCGGCCGCCAACCCCGAGTGCGTCTCGGCCGGGCCCGGCGACGAGGTCCGGATCAACATCACGCCGGCGCCGCAGAAGAATGGCGGCGTGATCACCCTGCCGGAGAACGCGGCGAACGGCTGGCTGGTCGCCAGCAACGTGGATCCGGCGGAGAAACACAAGATCATCATCAATGTGCCCGAGGATGCTGCGGCCGGCGAGCACAAGTACTTCGTGCTGTCGGAGGCGGGCGTCTGCCTCGATCCGCGCTTCGAGATCGACCGGTGAACGGACCGGACCGGTCCATCCTGGTCACCGGCGCCTCCACCGGCATCGGCCGGGCCGCGGCACTGGCGCTGCTCGAGCAGGGCTTTCACGTGTTCGCCGGCGTTCGCAATGACGCGGCCGCCGTCGCGCTGCGCGAGCAGGTGCCCGAGGCCGCGAGGGCGCGCCTCGAGACACTGACGCTGGACGTGACGGATGCGGAGCAGGTCCGCGCCGCGGCACAGCGACTCGATCGCGAACTCGGCGAGGCCGGCCTGTGGGGGCTGTTCAACAATGCCGGCATCAGCGTCAACGGTCCCATCGAGCACCTCGGCCTGGAAGGCCTGCGACACCAGCTCGAGGTGAACGTCGTCGGCCAGGTGGCCGTGACGCAGGCGATGATCCCGCTGCTGCGCCGCGCGCGGGGGCGAATCGTGACCACCGGCTCGGTGGCGGGGTTCATCGCGCTGCCGGGGCTCGCGCCGTATGCGATGTCCAAGCACGCGATGGAGGCGTTCAGCGACTCGCTGCGGCGCGAGCTGAAGCCCTGGGGGATCGAGGTCTCGCTGCTGGAGCCGGGCGCGATCGCCACCGACATCTGGCAGAAGGGCCAGCGCGATGCCGATGAGGTGCAGCGCGGCTGGCCGCCGCAGGTGATCGAGCACTACGGCCCGCTGATCGCAGCGCTGCGCAAGGCGGCGGCGATGTCCGAGCGCCGCGCCTCGCCGGCCGAGGTGGTCACGCGCGCGGTGGTCCACGCGTTCACCGCATCGAAGCCGCGCACGCGCTACCGCATGGGCCGCGACTCGTCGGTGCAGAAGGTCATCTCGATGCTGCCGGACCGGTGGGCCGATGCGGTGCTGGGGAAAGCCCTGGGGCTGGGGCTTGAGCACCTGAATCACGGGGATGACAGCCGCTCTGGCACCTGGCGATGATGAGTCCCACGGTTTTCCGCCATGGCGCATTCCGCTTCTTCTTCTCCCGAAGAGGATCGGATCCACGTGCATGTGCAGTGCCCTGACGGGGAAGCGAAGTTCTGGCTTGAGCCACGAATAGCCCTGGCGCAGAATCAGGGGCTATCCCGCAGCAGCTCGGGGCTGCGCGTTCACTGGTCGAGAGTCACGCCGATGAAATCCGCGGTGCATGGACACTTCGGCGGTTGAGGTTTCCAACGTCTCGCCGCACGGCTTCTGGTTGCTCCTGACGGCGAGGAGCTGGTCCCTTTCGAGAAGTTCCCCTGGTTTCGAAGCGCACGATCGGCCAGATCACTGCGTCGAGCGTCCGGCCCCGCACCACCTCCACTGGCCCGAACTCGACATCGACCTTTCCGTCGAGTCGATCCGCGATCCCGGCGCTTTCCCCTGGTGTCCGCGCCATAAGAAACCCAGAAACCCCGAAACCCCCGACCCGGCACCGTGGTGACGGAGCATCCGTTCGATCGGCTGACGCCGGAGGTCATCCTCGATGCGGTGGAGTCCGCCGGGTACCTGAGCGACGGGCGGATCCTGGCGCTGGGCAGCTACGAGAACCGTGTCTACCAGGTCGGCATCGAGGACGGCGAACCGATCGTCGCCAAGTTCTACCGCCCGGGTCGCTGGACGGACGAGGCGATCGCCGAGGAGCACGCCTTCGCGCTGGAGCTCGCCGCCGCGGAGATCCCGGTCATCGCGCCGATCGTCATCGGGAGCCCCCCGGGCGACGGGGCGGGATCGGGCCGCGCCGGGTCGCTGCTGCACCACGCCGGCTTCCGCTTCGCCCTGTACCCGCGTCGCGGCGGGCAGTGGCCCGAGCTCGGCACGAAGGACGAGCGCGAATGGATGGGGCGCTTCCTCGGGCGCATCCACCTGATCGGCGGACGGCAGCGCTTCCAGCACCGGCCGTCGCTGTCGCCCGAGGCGATGGGCCGGGACAGCATGGAGTACCTGCTCGATTCCGGCCGGATCCCGGACTACGTCGCCCACCGCTACGAGCGCATCGCCGGCGAGCTGCTGGATCGCGTCGAGGCGGCCTTCGAGGACGTGGGCACGCCCCGCTACCTGCGCATCCACGGCGACTGCCACCGCAACAACGTGCTGTGGACGCCGGCCGGTCCCCACTTCGTGGACCTCGACGACTGCATGATGGGCCCGGCCGTCCAGGACCTGTGGATGCTGCTGGCCGGCAGCGCAGAGGAGATGCGCAGCCAGCTCGACGACTTCCTCGAGGGCTACCAGCAATTCGCCGACTTCGACTACCGCGAGGTGCGGCTGATCGAGCCGCTTCGCGCGCTGCGGATGATCCACTACGCGGCATGGCTGGCGCGGCGCTGGGACGACCCGGCATTCCCCAAGGCCTTTCCCTGGTTCGCCGACGCCACCTACTGGGAGCGCCACGCCGCAGAGCTGGAAGAGCAGTACTGGGCGCTCGAACGGGAGTGACGGGTGGGCGCAGTGGACCTCACGCTTGTCGACGAACTCGGCCTCGGTCGCCAGCGCGCGGAGGACATCCGCCGGCTGCTCGCGGCCTGCTTCCCGGACTGGGAACACACGCGTCACCGGAACTACTTCAAGCAGGTCCCGGCCCGGCGCCTGCTGGCCTCGGAGGGAGACCGGCTGCTGGGCCAGCTCGGGCTGGAATACCGCGCCATCGGCACGTCCACGGGACCGGCCACGCTCCTCGGCATCATCGACCTGTGCGTGGCACCGGACGCCCGTGGCAGGGGCATGGCCGGCCGCATGCTGGATCACGTCGAGCAGCTGGGCAGGCAGCACGGCATCGAGTTCCTGGTGCTGTTCACCACCGATCGTCGCCTTTACGAGCGTCACGGCTACGGACGCGCGGACAACCCGTTGCGCTGGCTCAGGATCCACGAGCACACCAGCCTGGGAATGGCGGAGGAGCCGGTGGACGAGTTGATGGTCAAGCCGTTGACCGCGCGGCCCTGGCCCGAAGGAACGGTCGACCTGCTCGGCTACCTGTTCTAGGCGGCCGCCTCAGCCACGCCCGATGAGGTCGTAGCGCTGCGGGAACACCTCGCGCGCGACGATCGACACCCTGCCACGCGCGCGCTCGACGGCCCAGTCGCCGGGCCGGCCTTGCAGGGTGCCGCGCCCTTCGGAGAGTTCAACGTGCGCCGGCTCGGTCAGCTGCAGCACGCGCACGGTCTCGACGGTCCGCACATAGGTGCCGTCCTGCATCGGCGCCGTGCCTTGCACGGGACGGAAACGATCCTTGAAGATCTGGCGCCGCACCGGCCAGCGATCGCCCGGCGCGCCCTCGATCAGCGCATCGCCCTGCCGGTATCGCACGGGCCCCTCGAGCGTGTCGCAGGTACCGTCCACGGTGGCGAACCGGACCGCGACCTCCACCGGGCGCCTCCGCGCGAGCCGCGCACCCTGTAGTCCTTCCAGCGTGGTCAGCAGCCGGTTCACGCCGGCAGGTCCACGGCGTGATGATCGACCAGTTCGCGCCACTGCTCGGCGTCGTCGGACATGGTCCGCAAGGCCTGTTCGACCAGGTAGCGGACCCTCGGCCAGGCATCCGGTGCATCGAGCGGCACGCCCAGCAGGGCCTCGCGCAGGGTCTCCAGGCGGACCTGCGCGCCGCGCGACTGCGAGGCGAGCCGCTTGACCTCGAGGCTCGAGAGGATGCCGTGCGCGGCCGCAGCCATCGCCGGCAGCGTCGTCGTGAACAGCACCACCCAGTGCCAGTGCACGAACAGGTGCGAGGAAGCCGCCAGCGCGGTCAGGACGAAGGCCCCGGTGGCGAAGCGCTCGAGCCGATTCTTCATCCGCTCGAGGCCGTGGTGCTTTGCCGCGTGGTAGGCAATCTGGCCCTGGATCGCGGCCAGCACATGGTCGCGCCGCTCGCGCAGTCGCTCGTCGGCCACGAAAGGCCCTCCACCCTCGCCGCCGGGCAGGCCGGCCTCCACCAGCGAGCGACGCAGCAGCCACGACTCGGGCCGCACCGGCATCGCCCGCGTGAAGACGGGCAGGAACGTCAGCAGCGGATAGGCGAGCTGCTGGTAGCGCAGCTGCTCGGCCACGAATCGATGCTGCAGCCATTGCCCGTGCCAGTCCCGGCGTTTCGCGAACAGCACCAGCAGCGTGATCAGCGCCAGCGCCGCGAGTTCCACGACCACCCAGGCCTGGCTGCCAGGTGCGATCCAGAGCTCGATGGCGCCTGCCGCCGCGGCGAACACGGCCACCGGCGAGAACAGCCACAGCACCCAGCCGGCATCGCGCACCGCGCCGGCGGCATGGCGCGCCTGGCGGCTGGACCAGCGCTTGCGCGACTGCAGCGACGGCCGGCACGATCGCGGCCTCGTCGCCGGGCGTATGCGGCGGGTCGTGCGGCGGCGGTGCACTGCGCGAGGAGGTCAGCGCGCGCCCGACCAGCGTATGCAGCCGCCCGCTGAGCCGGGCGGCCAGGCCGTGTGGCGGCGGCTGGGTGAAGTAGCGACCGAGGCTGGTGCCGAAATGATCACGGTCCTTGCCGGCGCGCGGGTTGGCGACCTGCGCCAGCGCCTCGTTCAGCGCCGCGTTCGTCAGCGGCGAGAACAGCGCTGCCAGCATCCCGGCGGTCGGATGCCCGGCGCGCAGCAGGTGGCGGGTGACCTCGTTCAGCTGGCCGCCCTCGAGCAGCCGGACATCGCCGTCGAGGTCGACCCAGGCGACCGCCTTGCCGCAGACTGCCGCCTCGCGCATCAGGTGCGTGTGGGGCCCGAGGCTGCGGCCGTCCCAGGTCATCAGCAGGAGATCGCTGAAGGCCAGTGCCGCCTCCTGCACGAGGCTGACGCCGCTGGTCGCGGCGGCAGTGGCCGGGTCGTCGCCGACGATGACGCTGCGCTCGTCGGTGGCGAACAGGTCGGGCACCGCCGGGTCGGTGGACACGCGGTGCAGCGGGAAACCGAGCGAGGCGGAGACGCGCGCGGCGAGCCCCGGCTCGCCCCCGGCCTCGGTCGCCACCACGCGCAGCACGGTGCGCGCTCCCGCGCCCGGCCCGTACACCGCGGGCGCGTCCTGCGCCAGGCGCGCGAGATGCCGGCGCAGGTCCTGCACGAGCTGCGTGACGGCGGCCTGCAGGCTGTGGCCGGTGGCGCGCCGGGCATTGTCGCCCTCCACCACCAGTACCGCGAACACGGGAGCCAGCTGCGGGGCGGCCTCGCGGCCGCCTGTCGCGGCGCGGGCATTCGCGCGCATGCGGTCGCTTTCCGGCATCGCGATGCCTCCCCCTGGACCGTTCCCCTCCTGATCGTACCTCGCCCGCCTCCACTCGTGACGGTTTGCGGCCGGACAGGTGCCGAGGTAGCCTGCCCACCCACGCCCCGCCCGGGGCCGCCACGGAGGGGATCCATCACGGTGTCCGGCCAGGAAGAGGAATCCGCCGCGCGGCAGCACCCGACTGCGTTCCTGAGCTACGCGCGGGAGAACAAGGCGCGGGCGGCGGAGCTGGTTGCGGCGCTGGAACAGGCCGGGATCCACGTCTGGTGGGACAGCCACATCGAGGGCGGCGCCGCTTTCGCCAAGTCGATCGAGGCCGCCCTCGAGGCGAGCAAAGCCGTCGTCGTGCTCTGGTCCCGGGCTTCGGTCAGCTCGGACTGGGTGCTCGACGAGGCGTCCCGCGGCCGCGGCCTGCGCAAGCTCGTCCCGGTCACGCTGGACGGCACCAAGGCACCGCTCGGCTTCGGCCAGTACCACGTCATCGACCTGTCCGGCTGGAAGGGTGACCCCGGCGCCGCCGAGGTGCTGGCGATCGCGCGCGCCGTCGAGGCGGCCGGAACGCAGGCATCGCCTGCCAGGCCCGCCGGGCCGGAGCCGGCGGCGGCGACCGCTTCGCGGCGCGGCGTGCTGCTCGCGGCCGCAGGCGCCGTGGTGGCCGGCGGCGCGGGCCTGTTCGGCTGGCGGCAGGGCTGGTTCGGCGGCAGCGCCTCGAGCCTGGGCAACAGCGTGGCCGTGCTGCCGTTCAAGAACCTCAGCGGCGATGCCGACCAGGACTACTTCTCGGACGGCCTGTCGGAGGAGCTGCGCACCACGCTGGCGCGCAACCTCAACCTGCAGGTCATGGCGCAGGCCTCGGCCTCGAAGTTCCGCGACCGGCAGGAGGACGCCGTCACCATCGCCGCCGCGCTCGGCGTGGCATTCCTGCTGGACGGCAGCGTGCGCCGCTCGGGCAACATCGTGCGCGTCACCGCCGACCTCGTCGACGGCGCCACCGGCTTCAGCCGCTGGTCGGAGATGTTCGAGCGCGGGCTCGAGGACATCTTCGCCGTGCAGAGCGAGATCGCCGGCACCGTGGCGCGCGCGCTGGCGCGCGAGGTGGCGCCGGAGGATGAGACCGTCACGGGCGGAACCGCCAGCATCGAGGCCTACGACGCCTACCTGCGCGGCCGGGCGCTGTACGACCTGAGCGTGGACGAGGCTTCCGAGCGCGCGGCCCTGTCGCAGTTCGATGCCGCGATCACCGCCGACCCGGACTACGCCGCCGCCCACGCCGCGCGCTCGCGCTCGCTGACCGCCATTGCCGGCCAGTACGGCCAGGCGGACGAGCTGGCGCCGCTCTACGCCGAGGCGATCGCCGCGGCGCGGCGCGCCATCGAGCTGGCCCCGGGCCTGGCCGCCGCGCATTCGACGCTGGGCAACACCCTGTTCCAGGTGCAATTGAACGCGTCCGCCGCGCGCGAGCCGTTCGACCGCTCGCGCGAGCTCGGGTCCGGCGAGGCGACGGTGCTCGCCCGCTTCTCGCTGTACTGCGCGCGGACCGGACGCGAGCGGGAGGCCGACGAGGCGATGCAGCGGGCCCTGGTGCTGGACAAGCTCAACCCGCTGATCCACCGGGCGGCCGGCGCGATCCGCTATGCGGCCCGCGACTGGGCCGGGTCGATCCCCCCGGTACGCCAGGCGCTGGAGTTGAACCCGCGGCTGCCGCGCACCCACGGCGCCATCGCCGACGCATTGCTGATGCAGGGCAAGTTGGACGCGGCACGCGCGGAATACCTGCAGGAACCGCACGAGGACCACCAGCTCGCGGGACTCGCCATCGTCGAGCGCCGCCTCGGCGACGGCGCGGCGGCGCACCAGGCGATGGACGACCTGGTCGCGCACCACGGCGACCGGTCGCTGTACCAGCAGGCCCAGGTGCTGGCGGAGTGGGGCGAGCTGGATGCCGCCGTCGAGGCGCTGCAGCGGGCGCTGCAGGTCGGGGACTCCGGGCTCATCTACTCGCGCAACGACCCCTTCCTCGACCCGCTGCGCGACGATCCCCGCTTCGCGCAGTTGCTCAAGGCGATCGGGTTCGTCTAGGCTCGGCGCTTCCCGTGTCGCCGACGCGGGTCACCGAGAGAGGGGGACTCCATGGATCGAACCAGAATCCTGATCGCCGCCGCCGTGGCCGCGACGCTGCTGGCCGCCTGCGGCAAGAAGGAAGAGGCGGCGCCCGCGCCGGCCGCGGCACCGCCGCCACCGCCGCCGGCCCAGACCGCGCCGCCGGCCGAGGAGGCTGCGCCTGCCGAGGAGGCTGCGCCTGCCGAAGGCGAGGCGCCGGCCGAGGAGAACTCGGAGGACGCGTCGCAGTCCCAGGCGGACAAGGTCTGATCGAGGCCTGACGGATCCTCGCGATCCCGTTGCCCGCGGCCGGTGAATGCCACCGGCCGCGGGCAAGTCGTTTTCAGGGCCGCGTCAGGGCAACGCGCCCTGCGTCGGGGGCAGCCTCATGGCCTGCCGGATCCAGTCGCGGTAGCTCTCCACGCGCGTGAACACCGCCGGCTGGCCGTCGCCATTGCAGCGCTTCTTGCCCCAGCTGACGATGCCGACCACGGCGGGCGCCCCGTTGGTCAGCGTCACGCCGCCACCGCTGTCGCCCTGGCAGGTGGATCGCTTCGGGTTGGCCGCGCAGATGACCTTGCCGTGGATGCGCTGCGGCCCGTAGCCCGGCAGCTGCTTGCAGCGCTCCGTATCCATGGTCTTCAGGTCCACGCGCATCATCACCGCGCTCGGGACGTTGTCCTCGACCGGCTGCGTCTTGCCCCAGCCCGTGCCGGACACGTCGACCTGCGCCGGCACGCTGCCCTCGTACAACGGGATCGGCCGGATCTTCGTCGGGTCCCGCCTGCCCAGGTTGCGGTCGTCGACGATGTGCACCAGCGCGATGTCGTGGGCATACATGTTCGGCGGGGGATTCGGCAGCGCCTTCTCGCCGTAGCGCGAGTGGCGGACGATGCGGTCGATCTTGTAGGACCAGCCCTCGTCCTTCGAGATGTCCGTCGCGCCGAGGCGCACCCGGTAGCCGCTCTTCACCATGCCGTCGTCGATGCAGTGCGCGGCCGTCAGCACCCATTCGTCGGCGATCAGCGTGCCACCGCAAAAATGCTGCAGCTGCCAGAGGGGAACACCCTTGCCCAGCTTTTCCTCCCACTTCGGTGACTTGCCGGGGTAGTAGATCTGGGCCTGCCACGGCACGCCGTAGTCGCGCACCGCCTTGCCGCCGATGGAGTACGGCACGTCCTCGTCGGCGCCCGCCGCTGGCTTGGGTCGCCGGCGGAGCACCGGCATGTAGTCGTCGTCCACCTCCCCGCCGGTCCACTCGCCGCCCGAGGCATCGTCGAACACCTCGACCACCTCCCACTCGGTGTCGGCCGGGTCGAGCTCGTCGTCGAGCGGGATCACGTCGTCGGCGAAATCGTCCGCGGAGTAGTCGTCGTCCCAGGTGCCGTACCAGTCCTCGTCGTCGGCCAGGGGAACCTCCTCCCAGTCGGCCCACTCGGCCCAGTCCTCCGCGTCCACGTCCGCATCGTCGGCCCAGGGATCGAAGACGTCGTCGCCGACGTCCGCGGCGTCATCCGCCCAGGTGTCCGCGGTCTCGTCTTCCGCCCAGGCGTCGCTTTCGTCCTCGGCGGCCAGACCCTCGTCTTCCGCCGCGAATTCGGGCTCCTCGAACGGTTCCTGGCCCGCCGTTGCGCCGGACCATCCCAGGATGGCGGCCAGCAGGACCGCTGCGGCCGGGCGCTGTGCGGCCCGGATCGTCTTCGACTTCACGAGTCCCCCTTTGTCCCCTCGCCCGATGCAGCGGGCGCGAACAGGGTACACGCTAACTCCCGGCGGTGGCGACGCGAGCTAGGACAGTTCCTGCAGCCGGTGACGCAGCAGCTTGCCGGCGGCGTTGCGCGGCAAGGTCTCGACGAAGCGGAACTCGCGCGGGCACTGGTAGCCGGCGAGGTGGTCGCGGCAGAACGCGTCGAGGTCGGCGCCCTCCGTGCCGCTGCCATCGCGCCTGACGACCCAGGCCACGACCCGCGCGCCGAGGTCGCCGTCGGCGACGCCGGCCACGCCCGCCTCGGTCACGTCGGGGTGACCGGCCAGCACTGCCTCGACCTGCGCCGGGTACACGTTCTCCCCGCCGGAGACGATGAGGTCGTCGCGACGGTCCAGCACGCGCAAGCCACCGCCCTCGTCCAGGTAGCCGATGTCGCCGGTGTGCAGCCAGCCATCGCGGACGGCGGCTTGCGTGGCGTCGGCGTCGTGCGTATAGCCCTGCATCACCGTCGCGCCGCGCACCAGGATCTCGCCGGCCTCGCCCGGAGCAGCGTCGCCCGCGGCGTGGACGATGCGCAGCTCGACGCAAGGCAGCGGGCGCAGCGCCGGCTCGTCGTCGCCAATGCCGGCGTCGGCCGTCGCCACCTGCGAGGTCGCCTCGGTCAGCCCATAGGTCGCGCGCACCGGCCAGCCCGCTTCCTGCGCGCGGCGCAGCAGCCGCGGGCTGGCGGCAGCCCCGCCGAGCAGCACCAGCTTCAGCCCCTCCGGCGCCGGCCGCGCGCCGCGGTGCTCCAGCAGCCGCGAGAGCATGGTGGGCACCAGCGAGACCGCCGCGACCGTGCCGGTGTCGAGTTCGTCGCTGATCGTCGCCGGGTCGAAGCGCTCCTGCAGTCGCACCGGGCCGCCGAACAGCACGCTGCGAGTCAGGATCGACAGGCCGCCGACGTGATACAGCGGCAGCGCTGCGAGCCAGCGCTCGCCGACCACGGGCCCGAGGCATTCCTCTGCTCCGCGGGCGCTGCCCAGGAAGTTCCCCCAGCTGAGGCAGGCCCCCTTGGCCCGGCCGGAGGTGCCGGAGGTGAACAGCACGGCGAGCGTGGCGTCGAGGTCGACCGCTTCGCCGGGTAGAGGCGGCGCCGCTGGCGGCAGGCGCACGGGGTCGGGTGCGCTCGTCACGCGCAGCGCAGGCAGGCGCCGCGCGATCTCGGCGAGGCGTTCATCGCCCTGCTCGCCCAGCAACCCGAAGGCGCGCGCATCGGCGAGTTGCGCCGCCAGTTCACCAGCGGTCAACCGCAGGTTCAGCGGCAGCACGGCGTGACCGGCCAGCGTGGCAGCGTGGAACCAGGTGGCGAAGGACAGCGGGTCGCGCATCAGGAGTGCGAGCGGCCGCGGATCGCGGTCCGGCACGACTGCCGGCCCGTAGCCGCGCACGAACCCGGCCCCGCGCCGCGCGGTTTCGGCCAGGGCCGCGAAGGAGAGCGTCGTGCTGCCCGTCTCGAGCGCCGGCGCGTCGGGCGTCGCCTGCGCGCGCTGCAGCAGCCAGTGGCGGTGCTGGGTCATGCGCCCTCGACCGCTGCAGGCGCGCGGCATCGAGGTCAAGGCCGAGGCCTGGCCTATCCGGCACCGGCAGCCTGCCCGCCTCGACCGCCGGCAGCGCCGCGAGGTCGTCGCGGAAAGGCGTGCCGCCGGAGAGGCCATGGATGCCTTGCGGGTCGTCCCAGGCGGCAGCGCAGTGCAGCGCGTGCAGCCGGCCGATCGCGCTCTCGAAGGCGTGGGTGAACACGACCGTGCAGCCGGCCTCGCGGGCGCGCCGGGCTGCCGCCAGCGCGGCCAGCGGCCCGCCGAGCAGCGACGGCTTGAGCACCACCACGTCGCAGGCACCGGCATCCAGCACCTGCACCAGCCCGCCGGGTTCCGACAGCGACTCGTCCGCCGCGATGCGCAGCACGCCCTCTGCCCGCAGCCGCGCCATCGCCTCGAGCTCGCCGGCCGCCACTGGCTGCTCGACGTAGTCGGGCTTGAACGCAGCGAGCGCCGCCAGCCCCTCGCGTGCCTGGTCCTCGCTCCACGCGCCGTTGGCGTCGAGCCGCAGCGTGAGCTGCGGACCCAGGCCGTCACGCGCCGCGCGCACCCGCGCGATGTCCTCGACCAGGGGACCGGTAGCGACCTTCAGCTTGGCCGCCAGGAAGCCCGCGGCGCGGGCCCGCGCGGCCTCGGCGCGCAGTGCTTCCGGTTCGCGTTCCATCAGCAGCGCGTTGACGGCGACCGCGGCGGGCACAGGGCGCGTCCGGCAGGCCCGCGGCACGCCGCAGGAACGCCGCCAGCGGCTGGCCGGCGCGCCGGGCGGCCAGGTCGCAGAGAGCGCCTTCGACGGCTGCGTGCGCCGACGGCGTCTGCGCCAGCGCCATGACCAGGTCGAGCGGCCACTCGGCAGGCTCCACACTCGACTCCCCGAGCATTGCGACGGCGCGCTCCAGCGCGGACTGCGCCTCGGCGAGCGTCTCACCGCCGAAGCCCCGCCAGGGCGCCGCCTCGCCATGGCCGCAGGCGCCCTCACCGTCGCATAGCTCCAGCACCACCGACTCGCGCGTCGTGAACTCGCCCAGCGCCGTGACCAGCGGCCGCGTCAGGCCGAGGCGCAGCGGGATGGCCCGGGCGGATGCGAGCTTCACGCGGCGAGGCCCAGCGCGAACAGGAGCCCGAAGACCACCTCGAGCCGCGCCGTGCCGACGAGACATCCATTGAGCGCGAGGCCCGACTGCGTGCGCATGCGCTGCGCCAGCGGCACCGCCAGCGGCATCGACAACATCGGCAGCAGCACCCACGGCCTGCCCTCGTTCCACCACATGCCGAGCGGCACCAGGTAGGACAGGACCAGCAGCAGCAGGTAGTAGATGCGCGTCGCCCCGTCGCCGAGCCGCACGGCCAGCGTGAACTTGCCCGCCTTCTCGTCGGTCTCGATGTCGCGCAGGTTGTTCACGACCAGCACGGCGGTGGCCAGCAGGCCGATCGGGATGGCCGCGACCACGGCGCGCCAGGACACCTCCAGCGCCTGCACGTAGTAGGTGCCCACCACCGCGGCCAGGCCGAAGAACAGGAACACCGACAGGTCGCCGAGGCCGACGTACCCGTAGGGCCGCGGGCCGCCGGTGTAGAGGTAGGCCGCGGCGATGGAGGCGATGCCGAGCGCGATCACCGGCCAGCCGGCGACGGTGGCCAGGTACACGCCGATGGCGCCGGCCGCCGCGAACACCGCCCACATCGCGCGCTTCATCTGCGCGGGCGTGACCAGCCCGGAGGCCGTGGCGCGCAGCGGGCCCTTGCGCTCCGCCGTGTCCGCGCCGCGCTCGAAGTCGAACACGTCGTTGGCGAAGTTCGCGCCGACCTGCAGCAGGAAGGCGCCGACGAGCGCGGCCAGCGCGGGGCCCGGCGCGAACGCCCCGGCGGCCCAGGCGACGCCGGTGCCGACGGCGACGGGCGCGGCCGAGGCGGCCAGCGTCGCCGGCCGGATCGCCAGCCACCAGGCGAGGCGCTTGCTCACGGCCGCCAGGGGAAGCGCGAGAAGTCGGGCGGGCGCTTGTCCTTGAAGGCGTCGCGGCCCTCCTGTGCTTCCTCGGTCATGTAGAACAACTGCGTGGCGTGGCCGGCGAGTTCCTGCACGCCGGCCTGCCCGTCGAGCGCGGCGTTGAAGGCCGCCTTCAGGCAGCGGATCGCCAGCGGGCTGTGCTGCAGGATGCGCCGCCCCCAGGCCACGGCGGTGGCCTCGAGCTCGGCCACCGGCACGACCTTGTTCACCAGGCCCATTTGCAGGGCCTCCTGCGCGTCGTACTGCTCGCACAGGTACCAGATCTCGCGCGCCTTCTTCTGGCCGACGATGCTCGCGAGGTAGGACGAGCCGAAGCCGCCGTCGAACGAGCCGACCTTGGGCCCGGTCTGGCCGAAGCGCGCGTTGTCGGCGGCGATGGTCAGGTCGCAGATCACGTGCAGCACGTGGCCGCCGCCGATGGCGTAGCCGGCGACCGCCGCGATCACCGGTTTCGGGCAGGCTGCGGATCAGGCGCTGCAGGTCGAGCACGTTGAGGCGCGGCACGCCGTCGTCGCCGACGTAGCCCTCGTCGCCGCGGATGCGCTGGTCGCCGCCGGAGCAGAAGGCGAGGTCGCCCTCGCCGGTGAAGATGATGCAGCCGACCTTCGAGTCCTCGCGCGCACGGGAGAACGCGTCGATCAGCTCGAACAGCGTCTTCGGGCGGAAGGCGTTGCGCACCTCGGGCCGGCAGATGGTGATCTTCGCCAGGCCCTCGGCCGTCTCGAAGCGGATGTCCTCGTAGTCGCGGACCTTCTTCCAGTCAGGCAGCCCGGTGGGTTTGCAGGTGTCGATCATCGGGCGCCCTCCAGCGCGTTTCGCGTTCCGTTCGTGTGGGCCGGGGCAGCCGCCCGGCGCAGGAAGTCCTTCATCGCCGCAGTCACCGCCGTCGGGCTGTTCCGTGTGCGCGGCGTGGCCGGCATCCGCGATCTCGACGAACTCGGCGCGCGGCAGCCGCGTCGCGAGGTCGCGCGCGGCGTCGACGAACTTCAGGTCGAGCGCGCCGGCCATGCACAGCACCGGCAGGTCCAGGCCGCCGAGCGCGTCGAACAGCGGCGGCTGCGCCGCGGGGCCCATGGCGCGCAGCGCCCCGGCGAGGCCCTCGGGGCTGTTGGACAGGCGTTCTCGACGCACCGCGTCGATGAACTTCGGGCCGAGGCGCCACTGCGTCTCGAACAGCGGCAGCGCCATCCAGTCGTCCACGAAGCCCTCCAGCCCGTCGCGCTCGATGCGTGCGGCCACGGCGTTGTCGGCGGCGCGTCGCAGCTTGCGCTCCGCCGGATCGGCGATGCCCGCGCGGCCGGCCAGCAGGACCAGGGACGCGAACGCGCTCCGGACGCCGCAGCGCGCAGGCCAGCGCGATGCGCGCACCCATCGAGTACCCGAACCAGTGGCAGCGCGCGTGGCCGGTCGACTCGACCGTCGCCAGCACGTCGTCCACGCAGGCATCGAAGTCGTAGCCCTTTCGCCCGACCACCGCCGACGACGCCCCGTGGCCCGGCAGGTCGGGCACCAGGACCTCGTACTCGTCCGCGAAGGACTCGGCCAGCGGCAGCAGGCTGCGCCCGCTCAGCGAGTAGCCGTGCAGCAGCACCAGCCCTTCGCCGGCGCCGCGCCGCTCGAGGTGCAGCGGGGCGCTCATGCGGGCCGTCCCCGTGCAAGCGCCTCGTCCACCGCCGCCACCAGCGCAGCGTGCAGCGCGGTGTTGGCGGCGCGGTCGATGGGCACCTCGATCAGGTGGAGCCCGCCGCCGAGGGCGCCTGCCAGCGCCTCCGCGAAGGCCTGGCCCGATTCCGCGCGCGTGGCCTTCCAGCCCGCCGCCGACGGCCAGCGCGCACAGGTCCGCCGCCTGGGGCGTCGCCCAGAGCTGCTCGAACAGCTCGCGCGGCACGGCTCGCGCGACGGGCAGGTACTCGAAGATGCCGCCGCCGTGGTCGTTGGCCACGACCACCGTGAGGTTGGCGCCCAGCTGCCGGCCGGCGAGCAGCCCGCCGAGGTCGTGCAGGAACGCGAGGTCGCCGCAATAGAGCACCGTCGGCTTGCCGAGGCCGACCGCGGCGCCCAGTGCACAGGAGACGAGGCCGTCGATGCCGTTCACGCCGCGATTGACCAGCACGCGCAGCGGCGCGGCACGCGGGCCCGCGAAGGCGTCGAGCTCGCGGATCGGCATGCTGTTGGCGACGTAGAGCGTCGCGTCCGCCGGCAGCGCCTGCCACAGCGCCTGCGCCAGCTGCGGACCCAGGAAGGTCGCGCCAGCCTGCAGGTGGCCGTGGGCCGCGGCGCGCGCGACGGCATCGGCCTGTTTCCACGCTGCCAGCCACTCCGACGGCCGGCCGTGCGCGTGTCCGGTGGCGCGCAGCGCAGCCTCGCAGAAGCGCCGCGCCCCGGCGCGGAAGCTGCGCCCTGCGCGATGCACCGGGTCACGGAAGCCGTCGGCTGGATCCACCAGCCACACCTCCGCCATCGCATGGCGCGCCAGCCAGGCATTGACTGCCGCGCTGGTGGGGTGACCGCCGAAGCGGACCACGAGGTCGGGCGCGAGCGCGTCGGCCGTCGCTGCGTCGCGCAACAACAGGTCGGCGCCCGACACCAGCGCACGGTCGGCAGCCGGCCCGGCGCGCAGCCCGGAGGCGGGATCGGCCAGCACCGGCCACCCGAGTGCCAGCGCCAGTGCCGAGGCGGCCTCTGCCAGCGCCGGGTCGTGGACGTCCGGCCCGAACAGCAGCACACCGCGGGCGAATTGCTTCAGCCGGTCACCGACCGCGAAGTCCGTCGCCCCGCCGGAGAGGTCGGCGTGTGTCGGGTCGCCGTGCGGCGGCGGCGTCCAGGGGATGATGTCCGCGGGAGCCAGCGGCTCGCGAAACGGCAGGTTCAGGTGCACCGGGCCTGGTGCCGGCCCGGTGGCCGCCACCACCGCGCGGCGTGCCAGCGCCGACGCGTAGTGGTCCTCGCCGTCGCGCTCACCGGGACACGGCGCGTCCTCGGCAAAGCGCGTGAAACCGGCAAACAGCCCGCGCTGGTCCAGCGTCTGGGCCGCACCCCAGGCACGCAGCTCCGGCGGACGGTCGGCCGTGAGCACCACCAGCGGCACCCGGGCGTGGTGCGCTTCCGCGACGGCCGGCAGGAAATTGGCGGCCGCCGTGCCAGAGGTGCAGGCGATCGCCACGGGCCGCCCGGTCGCCTTGGCCTGGCCGAGCGCGAAGAACGCGGCGCTTCGTTCGTCGAGGTGCACGGTGTGCACGAGGCCGGGATGCTCGGCCGCCGCCAGGGCCAGCGGCGTGGAGCGCGAGCCGGGGCAGAGCACGACGTGCCCGATGCCGGCGGCGTGCAGCCCCGCGAGGAGGTGTCGCGCGAAGCGCAGGTTGGCCGTGCCGGTGTCGCGGCCGGTCACGGCGCGCCCCACAGCAGCGGGCCGAGCACGGTGCGCAGCTTCAGCTCCGTCTCGGTGAACTCGGCGGCAGGCTCCGATCCGGCGACGATGCCCGCGCCGGCCCAGGCGGTCGCGGCCTGGCCGTGCACCAATGCCGAACGCAATGCGACCACGAACTCGCCGTCGCCGTCGGACTGCAGGAAGCCGACTGGACCTGCGAACCAGCCGCGCGCGACCGGTTCGTGCTCGGCCAGCCACGCCATGGACGCCTCGCGCGGGCTGCCGCCGACAGCGGGCGTCGGGTGCAGGCGCGCCACGAGCTGCAGCAGCGAGGCGGGCGCCTCGGCGCGGCGCCGGGCGCGCAGGCCGGTGAACAGGTGTTGCACTGTGCGGGTCTTCAGCAGTCTCGGGGCCGGGTCGACATCGACAGTATCGCAACATTCCGACAGGGCCGACACCAGGTGACGGACCACGATCGCGTGCTCCTTGTTGTTCTTGGCGTTCCGCGTGAGCGCCTCGCCGATGGCCAGGTCGGCCGAACGCGAGGAGCCGCGCGGCGCGGTGCCGGCGATCGCCGCGGACTCCACGTTCTCGCCGCTCAGCCGCACCAGCCGCTCGGGGCTGGCTCCGAGGAAGACACTGTCGCCCTCGCCCACCGCGAACAGGGTGCAGCCGGGGAAGCGCTCCCGCAGCGCGACCAGCCAGGCGACCGCGTCGATGGCCGAGCGTGCCTTGATGCGCGCGGCACGGACGATGACCACCTTCTCCAGCCGGCCCGCGTCGATCTCGGCGAGTGCGCGGCGCACGCAGTCCTTGTAGCTGCGCGCGTCGTTGCTGTTGATCTCCACCGAGCCGCGAACCGGCTGGCCGAGGCGCGGCGGCTCGATGTCCATGTCCGACCACGCGCTGGCCAGGAGGGCCTGCCGCCAGTGCACGTCGCCCTCGCGCGCATAGAGCAGGTCCGGAAGGCGCAGCTCCCCATCCGGGAAGCCCTGCCACGGCGCGGCGCTCGTGCTGCCGGCCGCGAAGGCAAAGCCGCCCACCAGCTGCGCCGTGTGCGGTCCGTCACCCTCCCAGGCCAGGCGCGCAAACTGCTCGCGGGCGGCCGCCTCGATGCGCGCGAAGCGGTCGGGCCCGCGCGCGGTCACGCGCTCGGCGCAACCGACCCCGACGCGGAAGCGGCCGGCCGTCGGCTGCTCCCAGTAGAAGCGGCGCGCGCGGCCGGCGGCCGCGAAGACGTGCAGGGGATCGACCGGCCCGCAGAATTCGGACCGGAACAGCAACGGTTCCTGGCTCACACCGGCAGGTCCCGGCGTACGAGACGGCGACCGGACTGCATCGATTGCATCATCGGGTGGGCCTGACCGCATGTTCCTGGAGATCGGCCGTCCTGGAGCCGTGCCGCGGGCGGCAATTGTCACATAGAACCGGGATGCCGGTGCCGGGTCGGGGGTTTCGGGGATTTCGGGGATGCCGGACGCTGCACGAGCAAACCTCCGAAATCCCCGGATCCCCGACCCGGCACCGCGCTATTCCCGGCCGGTTTCCTTGCGCCAGGCCTGGACGAGGAACGACTGCAGTTCCTCGAGCTTGCCGCACTCCGGCAGCATCTCCCGCGCCTTGTCCAGCTGCTGGTTTGCGAAAGCCGCCGTCACCTCGGCATCACGGGTCTCGGCGCGGCTGCGCACCGGCGCGAGGAAGTCCTCCAGCGGACGTCCATCATTCACGCGCAGCCGGTGCTCGCGGTAGAGCAGGTAGGCTCCCGCCAGCAGCGCGCCGTTTTTCATCTCCCGATAATCTTCCTGGAGCTCCGGCGCCTGCGCGGCCGAGATCCGCTCGTACGCGGCATAAACGCCACCGCACTCGCCCAGCAACCCGGCCAGCTCGGCAGCGCCCTCGGGTCCGGTGCGCCGCACCATGTCGTCGACGGAGTTGCCCGTGGCCACCACTGGCGCGGCCAGCAGCGCGATCAGTACCATCCAGCCGGTGATGGCCCCGTGCCTCAGCGGGTTACTTGCCTTCATGGGGCCGTATTGTGGGGGATCGACGCCGATCCGTGTGGCCGAAACCCCCGAAACCCCCGGCCCGGCACCGTTAGACCGTCAGATGTCGGGGGCTTCGTAGCGGCGGGCCCAGCGGGCGTAGAACCACATGCCGATGGCCGAGGCGATGCCGATGGCGGCGAACGGGTACCACAGCTCGTAGGGGTGGTAGGTGTTCCACAGCAGCTCGGTCGCCTGGCGGGCATCGAGCTGCAGCGCTTGCTGCAGCGCCTCCATCGCCTGGTTGCGCGGCGCGTCCGCGGGCAGGCCCTGCTCGGCGAGGTAACGCAGCGCGAGGTTGGCCTTGTCGCCCTGGTTCTCGTAGATGTGCCCTGCCATCAGCGAGCCGATCGCCCAGCCGATGGCCGTCGGCATGTTGGCGTAGCCCATGTAGAGGGCCTTCTGCCCCTCCGGGGCGATCACGCCGAGGTAGTCGTTCATCTTCGGCGAGGCGAGCATCTCGCCGACCGAGAACATCATGATGCCCAGGATGCACAGGTAGCCGGACATGGTGAACCCGGCCGCCACCAGGCCGAGCGAGGCGACGACGGTGCCGATGAAGATCGAGTGCACGCGCCGCATGCGCGCGACCAGGTGGGAGATCGAACACCACGCCGAGGACGATGAGCCCCGCGTTCGCATTGATCATCCACTCCTGCGCGATCATGGTGCCGCGCGTGGTCTCGTTGGTGAAGCATCGCCGGCAGGTCGAAGCGCTGCACGATGTCCGAGGAGTCCACCCAGTCCACGATGAAGTTCGGCAGCATGTCGAACAGCTGCATGAACATCAGCCAGAAGCCGGACATGATCAGGATGAAGATCGCCAGCCGCGGCTGCGCCAGGTTGCGGAACGTGGTCTGCGCCACCTTCCAGCGGGCTGCCGCTCTGGTCGCCGCCGGCCTGCACCTCGGGATAGGTCAGGAGCATCAGGAAGTTCAGCGACACGATCGCCGCGCAGCCGTAGAACACGGCGGGCCAGGACCAGCCGTAGAGGAAGTGCGCCAGCGGCGGGCCGAGGAAGCCGCCGATGTTGACGACCATGTAGAACATGCCCCAGCCGACCGAGGAGTTCTCCTTCGTCAGGGTGCGCACCATGGTGCCCTGCAGGCCGGGCTTGAAGATGGCGGTGCCGAGCGCCAGCACCAGGCAGCCGGCGGTGAAGGCCCAG
This sequence comes from uncultured Gammaproteobacteria bacterium, assembly GCA_963715485.1. GTDB lineage: Bacteria > Pseudomonadota > Gammaproteobacteria > Steroidobacterales > Steroidobacteraceae > SG8-30. The sequence goes on along the minus strand of OY970244.1, from coordinate 629,628 downwards.
AAATCGCGCTGCGTCGCCATCAGCAGGTAGCCCGCGACCTTCAGCACGATGGACACGGCGATGGTGCGCTTGTAGCCGTAGCGGTCGGCGAAGCCGCCGGAGAACACCGGCACGCCGGCCTGCACCAGCGCCCACAGCATGAAGATCAGCCCCTTGTCGGACTGGCTGAAGTGCAGGCCGCCGATCTCGTCCGCCTGGGCGATGTAGATGGGGATGACGACGCGCACGCCGTAGTAGGCGAGGCGCTCGAGCATCTCCATGATGTTGACCATCCAGTAGGCGCGCGGCAGGCGGGCGAACTCCTCGTACAGGCCGACCCGCTTCGCTGGATGATCCGTCATGCTTCCCCCGGTTGCCCGCTGCGGCGGCGCCGCGCTGCCGCGCAAGGCTAACCGCATGCGCGAGCGGGCGATAGCCTCGAAGCCGATTGCGCGTAAAATGGTGTTTCGCCCGCGGAGTCCATGGATGAGCACGCCCGCCCCCGAGCACCGTCCCCAGTCGAGAGGCGAGGAAATCGCCAACAGCGTCAGCCACGGGCTGGCGTTCGTGCTCGCGCTCGTGGCCGCGCCGGTGCTCGTGGTCGCGGCGACGCGCCGCGGCACGACCAGCGACCTCGTGGCGGTCAGCGTGTTCGCCGCCGCCATGGCGCTGATGTACCTGTCCTCGACCATCTACCACGCACTGCCGCGCGGCCGGGTCAAGGAGGCCTTCCACGTCCTCGACCACGCCGCCATCTACCTGCTGATCGCCGGGACCTACACGCCCTTCACCCTCGGCGTGCTGCAGGGCCGCTGGGGCTGGACGCTGTTCGGCCTCGTCTGGGGCCTCGCCGCGATCGGCGTGTTGACCAAGCTGTTCGCCGGCATCCGCTGGCACGGCCTGTCGACGCTCGTCTACGTGGTCATGGGCTGGCTGATACTGATCGCGGCGAAGCCGCTGTGGAACAGCCTGCCGCCGGCGGGCCTGGCGTGGCTGCTGGCCGGCGGCATCGCCTACACCGCCGGCGTGTTCTTCTACCTGCGCAGGGACCTGCGCTACGGACACCTGGTGTGGCACCTGTTCGTGGTGACCGGGACGGCCTGCCATTTCGTGGCCGTCTGGAAGTACGCGATAGGTTGACCATGAGCGATTCCCTCCGAGACCAGCTGTTGAAAGCCGGCCTGGTGACCCGGTCCCAGGCGACACGGGTCGAGCAGGACAGCCAGCGCCAGCAGCACCGGCAGAAGAAGGGCGGCGCGAAGGCCGGGGCCGCCGAGGCGGCCGGGAAGCAGCAGCAGGCAGCAGCGGCCCAGGCCGCCAAGGCCGCCCGCGACCGGAAGCTGAACCTCGCGCGCCAGGAAAAGGTCGCCGCCCGCGCCCGGGCCGCCGAGATCCGCCAGCTCGTCGACCAGCACCGGCTGCCCGCGCTCGAGGGCGACAACCTCGAGTACTTCAACTTCGTCACCTTCCGCAAGATCCGCCGCATCGCCGTGAACGACGAGCGGCGCGAGAAGCTGCGCAAGGGCGAGCTGTCCATCGTGTGGTTCGAGGGACGCACCGCGATGGTGCCGGCCGACGTCGCGACGAAGATCCGCGAGCGTGACGAGAAGGCCGTGATCGCCTACCAGGAAGGCCCGGAAGAGGTCGACGAGAACGATCCGTACAGGGACTACGTCGTTCCCGACGACCTCAAGTGGTAGCCGCGGGCTACAGCGAGCCGCGCGCCAGCACCTTGTTGAACGCCGCGAGGTGGTTCTCCGACGACGCCAGCAGGTTCGAGTACACCTGCACGATGTCCGGATAGGCAAGGCTGAGCTCGATCGCCGCCACCAGGTCGTCGAGGTCCTTCTGCTCGATGACGACACCGGTGCCGAGCGCCTCGATCACGCCCAGCTCACCGACCTCGATCAACGTGTCGTAGAGGTCCTGCAGGTCCTGGTCCTGGAACACGCCGGGTTCGGCATAGGCCGGGTCCGGCAGGCCGTAGGAGACCAGCAGCTTGAGAACGGCCGCGCTATGCCGCGCCTCGGAATCGGCAATGCGGCCGAAGACGTTGGCACCCGGCTCGCGGGCCTCGTAGAACGCGTCGAAATAGGCATAGACGTCGTGCGCGAGCTTCTCTTCCTCGCGCATGAACACCAGCTTCTCGGCAACCTCCGGCGTGATCGCCACCTGGGCGCTCACCACCGGGCTGGCACCGACCGCCAGCAGCAATGCAAGAACGGTAAGCAGTCTCTTCATGGCACTCCTCCTTGTGGGGAACAAGTGAAGCGCCGGTCCCGGCTGGCTTTCGTGGCTCCCATCGGAGCTTCCGACCCTGACGGCGCCCGGGTCCGCGCGCCGCCCACAGCCCATGCTAGCCGTTGCGTGGTCCCCCGTATCTAGGATGTTTCGTCGATCTGCGTGCGGCCACACGTAACGGCACTTAAGCTTGCCGTCAGGCAGCAGCCCCCAGCTGCACGGAAGATCGCCGGCTGGAAGATGAACCGCACCCTGGAACGCAGCACCTGGATCCCACGCCCGGTCGAGGAAGTGAGCCGCTTCTTCTCGGACGTGGCCAACCTCGAGCGCATCACCCCGCCGGAACTGCGCTTCCGGATCCTGACGCCGCTGCCGGTCGAGATCCGCCACGGCGCGCTGATCGACTACCGCCTGTCGCTGTTCGGCGTTCCCTTCGACTGGCGCACCGAGATCACCTGCTGGGAGCCGCCGCACCGGTTCGTCGACACGCAGCTGTCCGGGCCGTACCGGCAATGGATCCACCTGCACGAGTTCACGCCGGAGCGCGGCGGCACGCGCATGCGCGATCGCGTGGACTACGTGCTGCCGCTCGGCCGCTCTGGGCATGCTCGGCCTGCCGCTGGTCCGGCGCCAGCTCGACCGGATCTTCGACTTCCGCGAGGCGGCCATCCGCGAGCTGCTCGGCTAGACTGGCAAGTCCCCGCGCCGTGATGAGGTCCGCAATGAACGTCCGCAAGATCGGCACCCAGGGTCTCGAGGTCTCCGAACTCGGCCTCGGCTGCATGGGGCTGACCTGGGCCTACGGCCCGGCGGACGAAGCCGAGTCCATCGCCACGGTCCGCCGGGCACTCGACCTCGGCATCGATTTCTTCGACACGGCCGAGGTCTACGGTCCGTACACCGGCGAGCGGCTGGTCGGCCGTGCCCTCGGCGCCGATCGCGGCCGCGTGGTGCTCGCGACCAAGTTCGGCTTCCGCATCGACGAGGACGGCAGGATCACCGGTCTCGACAGCAGCCCCGCGAACGTTAGGCGCGCCTGCGATGCCTCGCTCGAGCGGCTGGGCACCGACTACATCGACCTTTATTACCAGCACCGCGTGGACCCGGACGTGCCCATCGAGGAGACGGTCGGTGCGATGGCCGACCTCGTGCGCGCGGGCAAGGTGCGCTACCTCGGGCTGTCGGAAGCCAGCGCAGCGACGCTCGAGCGCGCCTGCACCGTGCACCCGGTCAGCGCACTGCAGTCGGAATACTCCCTGTTCGAGCGGGGACTCGAGGCCGGCATCCTGCCTGCCTGCCGGCGCCTGGGCGTGGGGCTGGTGGCGTATTCGCCGCTCGGCCGGGGGTTCCTGACCGGCCAGGTCAACCGCGCGGAGGAGTACGCCGGCAGCGGCGACGCGCGGGCGAACCACCCGCGCTTCCAGGGCGGGAACTTCGACCGCAACCTGCGGCTGGTCGAGGTCATCGCGCAGGTCGCCGCCAGCCACGGCGTGACGCCGGCGCAGGTGGCCCTCGCCTGGCTTCTCGGCCGCGGCGAGGACGTCGTTCCCATTCCCGGCGCCAAGCGCCGCCGCTGGGTCGAGGAGAACGTGGCCGCGACCCAGCTCGAGCTCCCGGCCGCCGACGTGGCACGGCTCGACGAGTGCTTCGCACCCGGGGCGGTCGCCGGCGAACGCTACGCGCCGGCAATGATGAAGCTGCTGGCCGGAGAGCTCGGCAAGTGACCGCGTAGCGCGCTACCGGCCGCCGGTTTTCATCGTGCCGCTTGACGTCCTTAAAATAGGAAGTATAATTCGCGTATCAGTAGTTCCGAGCCCCTCTGGCGGCCAGCCGCGTCGCTGGTCCGCCATGTCGGAACAGCACCGGCTGTGACGACGCGGAGGAACCATGGACGGTCATACGCTCCTGCGCAACGATCTCCCCGCCGGCGGCCTGCGCGCCCGGGCAGCGGCATTCGTGACGAGTCCGCGCACGGAGCACTTCGTCATGGCGCTGATTCTGGTCAACGCCGTCACGCTGGGGCTCGAGACCTCGCCTTCGGTGATGGCCGCGGCCGGCGGTGTGCTGCAGGCGATCGACCGGGCGATCCTGGCCGTCTTCGTCGCCGAGTTGCTGCTCAAGCAGTACGCGCTGGGGCTGCGCTTCTGGCGGAATCCCTGGAACGTGTTCGACGCGGCCGTGGTCGGCATCGCGCTGCTGCCCGCGACAGGGCCGCTGGCGGTCCTCCGGTCGCTGCGCGTACTGCGCCTGTTGCGCCTGGTGTCGGTGGTGCCGCGGATGCGGGCCATCATCGAGTCGGTGTTCCGCGCGCTGCCGGGCCTGGGCACGATCGCGGTGCTGCTGGTGTTGTTCTTCTACGTGTTCGCGGTGATGGGCACGAAGCTGTTCGGTGCCGAGTTCCCGCAGTGGTTCGGCACGCTGCCGCGATCGATGTTCACGCTGTTCCAGGTCATGACGCTGGAGAGCTGGACCGGCATCGCGCGCGCGATCAAGCCCGTCTACCCGCTCGCGTGGCTCTACTTCCTGTCGTTCATCCTGCTGGCGACCTTCACGATCCTGAACCTGTTCATCGCCATCATCGTCAACGCGATGCAGTCGCAGCACGAGGCACCCGCGGACCCGCCGGCCGGGGACGTGGTGCTGATCGAGTTGCAGCGACTGCGGCAGGAAGTGTCGGCGCTGCGGCGCAGCCTCAGGAGCCAGCCGCCGCCTCCGCGGCGCCGGGCCGGCAGTGCTGGCAGGCCCACGCCGCAGCGCGCGCCGCGGTGAGCCCCTGCGTCGACAGGCGGCGGTTCGGCCGCGTCGCGAGGCATTGCTGGTAGGCGACGGCCGCCTCGCCGGGACGATCCACGGCCAGCAGCAGGTCGCCGAGCAGCTCTTCCAGCGGCTTGGCCGAATAAGGCGGTCCGTACTCGAAGGGAAGCGTGTCCGCCGTGGCGATCGCCTCGCGCACTCGCGCGATCCCCGCTTCCTGCTGGCCCTCCGAGAACAGGATCGCGCCTTCCAGGGCCGTGGCAAGGAGGCTGCCCTGCTCTGCCTCTTCCGGCGTGACCGTGTCGTAGCTGCTGGACACCACGCCCACGATACGCTCGCGCGCCGCGGCATTGCGCAGCCGCATCTGTCCGAGCAGCTCGCGGGCGCGCGCCACGTCGCCGTTGCGCGCGGCCGTGACGCCGCGCGCGAAGTCGTGTGCCGTGAACGAGTAGGTCGAGGCGATGCCCGCCTCGTCCACGCCGGGCCAGGCGTCCACTTCCGCACCGCCGCCGGTCTCGGCCAGCCACATGGCGCGCACGAACGCGAGCGAGGTGCGGTTGGCCTGCGTCGGCCCCTTCATGACGTCCTGCTCGACGATCCGCACCAGCTTCGCCGCTTCCTCGCCGTTCCCCTGCTGCAGCCACGCATAGGCCAGCCATTCCAGCGCGTGGTAGCCGCCGTGGCCCTGGCTGCGCGCCGTGGCGAGCGAGGCGATGTTGGCCTCGATGGCGTCGTCCCACATGCCCAGCGCGAAGAAGATGTGCGAGGGCATGTGCTGGGCGTGCGAGGCAGCCGGGGCGACCTTCCCGTACAGGCGCGCAGCGCGAAGCCCGAGCGGCGCATGCACCGGGTCGTCGTAGGCATGCACCAGGTAATGCAGTGCGCCGGGGTGGCGCTTGTTGACCTCGTAGACCGACTCCGCCTCGGCAGCGGCCCGCATGTAGTTGGCAGTGTCGCGGACGGCACCGGTCAACCCGAGCCAGGACAACGCATAGAAGGCCCGCGCATCGAGGTCGTCCGGGTGCCGCGCGGCCAGCTGACCCAATGCCTCGTTGTAGCGCGCGTCGCGCTCTCCCTTCTCGCCCTCGCCGTAAAGCGCCTCGAGGGCGGCGAAGTAGCCCTGCTCGCGCGAGGTCGGCGCCTTGGCCAGGCGCGCCTCGCGGTCCGGCCCGAGCCGGGCCAGTACGGCGCGCCCGGCCTGCAGGTCCTGCTCGCCCCAGATCGGGTGGTTGTGGGTCATGGCCTCGCCCCAGAAAGCCATGTAGAAGCCCGGGTCCTCGTCCAGGGCGGCACGGAACGAGCGCCGTGCGGCGTCGTACTCGAAGCTGTGCAGCAGCAGCAGGCCGCGCAGGAAGTCGGGCTGCGCGGCCTGCGCCCCCGAGTTGGCAAACGTGGTTTCGCCGAGGTCGCCAACGACCTCGGCCGGCGGCGGGGTCTTCTCGTGCGCGCGGGCGGGCGGCGACATGCCCAGGAGTACCGACGAGGCGACGGCAAGGACAGCGAACCTGATCATGTGACTCCCCCAGGACCGGCCGGACCAGCGGACCTTATCGCACGTTTTCCCGAGGCAATGAACCAGGCCGCGCGGCTTTCGCAGATTCTCGTCGGCGCGGTTTGCGTCTACCCTTGCAATCTCACCCAACCCGGGGCGCGCAGGATGCGCGCCCACCAGACGAAGGGATCGACACCATGCAGATCAAGCTCCTCGTCAACGGCACGGAACGGACGGCGGAAGCGGATCCGTCCATGCCCCTCCTGTGGGCCCTGCGCGACCTGCTCGGCCTGCGCGGCACCAAGTACGGCTGCGGGATCTCCGCCTGCGGCGCCTGCACCGTCCACATCGACGGCAAGCCGGTGAAGTCCTGCGTGGTGCCCGTCTCCGAGGCGGCCGGCACGCGCATCACCACGATCGAGGGCCTCGGCGGCGACCACCCGGTGCAACGCGCCTGGATCGAGGCCCAGGTGCCCCAGTGCGGCTACTGCCAGTCGGGCCAGGTGATGCAGGCCGTGGCGCTGCTCGAAGCCAACCCCGACCCGACGCGGGAGCAGATCCGCGAGGGCATGAATCCCGTGCTGTGCCGTTGCGGCACCTATGTCCGCATCGAGTCAGCGGTGCAGCGCGCCGCCGTGCTGCTGCGGGACGAGCAGGGAGGCCAGCCATGATCGACCGCAGGCAGTTCCTCTCCCGGTCCGGCGGCCTCGTGATCGCCTTTTCCGTGCCCTGGTCGGCCGGCTGCTCGCAAGCCGCCGACACGCCGGCAGGATCGCTGACCGCCTACCTCGACATCGGGCCCGACGGCACGGTGACCTTCCATTCCCCGACCAGCGAGATGGGCCAGGGCACCCAGTCCGGCCAGGCGGTGATCATCGCCGACGAGCTCGACGTACCGCTGGAGCGCGTGCAGGTGCAGACGGCCGAGCCGGCCGAGCCGTTTCGCCGCAACGGGAGCATGTCCACCGGCGGATCGACGGGCATGCGCTTCTGGCACGACCCGCTGCACAAGGCCGCCGCGCAGGCGCGCCAGATGCTGCTGGCGGCCGCCGCGGCGCAACTCGGCGTGGCGCGCGACGCATTGACGACGGAGGCGGGCGAGGTGGTGCACGGCGCAGACGGCAAGCGCCTGACCTACGCCTCGCTGGCCGCCGCCGCCGGGGCGCTGGACCCGCCCGCCGACCCGCCGCTGCGCGACCCGAAACAGTATCGTTACATCGGACGCCCGGCCCCACGCCTGGACATCCCGGCCAAGGTTCGCGGCGAGACCGAGTTCGCCTCCGACGTGGTGCGCGAGGGCATGCTCTATGCCTGCGCCCGCCTGAGCCCGGTGTTCCGCGCCGAAGTGGACTCGATCGAGCCGAAGACCGCGCTGGCCGTCCCGGGCGTGCTGCAGGTGGTGGAGATCCCCGGCGGTGCGGCCGTGGTGGCCAGTGACAGCTGGTCCGCGATGCGCGGCGCCGAGGCACTCGAGATCAGGTTCAAGGCCACGCCCCACGACGGGCTCGACTCGGCCACCATCTCGAGGCAGATGCGCGCGGGACTCGGCACTGACGAGCGCGCCATCGAGGCCCGCAACGACGGCGACGTGTCTGCTGCATTCGCCTCGGCCGCGAAGACCGTCGAGGCCGTGTACGAGGCGCCCTATCTCAGCCACGCGGCGATCGAACCCTGGACCTGCACGCTGGAATTCGACACCGAAGGCGTGCTGCACCTGTGGGCGCCGTCGCAGGCGCAGGACCACTACCGCAGCGTGGCCGCCGAGACCGCCGGCCTGCCGGTGGAGAAAGTGCGCGTCCACACCATGATGCTGGGCGGCGGCTTCGGTCGCCGGCTCCGTTCCGACGGCGTACCCGGCGCCGTGCGCACCGTCATGGCCGTGCGCAAGCCGGTCAAGTTCTTCTGGACCCGCGAGGTCGAGACGGCGCAGGGATGGTACCGGCCCGCACAGGCAGCACGCATGCGGGCAGCACTCGACGCCGGCGGCCGGGTCATCGCGTTGTCGCTGCGCACGGCCGGACCGCCGCTGTCGAGCTCGTCCGGGTCGGGGCTTCCCGAAGGCAAGCTCGACGGTTCCTCGGTCAGCCAGCTGCGCGATACGCGCTACAGGCCCGCCGAAGGGTTCCGCGTGGACTGGGTCCGCGTGGACCAGCCGATCCCGATGGCGCCCTGGCGCTCGGTCGGCGCGACCCAGAACGGCTACTTCATGGAGTGCTTCGTGGACGAGGTCGCGCGCGCTGCGGGCAAGGACCCGTACCGGCTGCGGCGCGAGCTGCTGGCGCACGATGCGCGCGCGCTGAAGGTGATCGACACCGTGGCCAGCGCGGCCGGCTGGGATACGCCGCTGCCCGAGGGCCGCGCGCGCGGCATGGCCTACGTGGAGAGCTTCGGGTCGCTGTGCGCCCAGGTCGCGGAGGTGTCGCTGCGCGAGGGCAAGCCTGTCGTGCATCGCGTGGTCTGCGCGCTCGACTGCGGCTCGGTGGTGCTGCCGGACGGCGTTCGCGCGCAGGTCGAGGGAGGCGTGATCATGGGGCTGTCCACCGCGCTGCGCGAGCAGGTGCGCATCGAGAACGGCCGCGCCGTGAACACCAACTTCGACGGCTACAGGCTGGCGCGGATCGCCGATGCGCCCGAGCGCATCGACACGGTGATCATCGAGTCGGGCGAGCCGATGGGTGGCGTGGGCGAGCCGCCGCTGCCACCCATCGCGCCGGCCGTCGCCAACGCGCTGTTCGCGCTGACGGGCAAGCCGGCGCGACGGCTGCCCCTGTCGGAGATCGACTGGGCCTGAATCAGTGGGCCGCGCCCGGCGGCGCGGCCGGCGCGCGGATCACCGGCTCCGGCGGTTCCTGTCCCGGCGGCAGCGCCCCGGGCGCCGGCTTGCCGGCCGGACCGAGGTGCCTGATGTAGCGGTAGATCGCGACGAGGTCCTCGTCGGTCATGTCGCGCAGGGCCCACCACGGCATCATCGGTCGCCGCGGCGTGCGGGCGAAGATGAGCCACTGTTCCTCGGTGAGGTTCTGCACGGTGAGGCGCAGGTTGGGCGGATAGGTCGTGCCCCAGGGACCGTGGAAGCCCACGACGTCGCCGGTGAGCCACACCGACTCGTCGGCCTCGCCGCTGAAGTGATACCCGGGCGTGTGGCAGTCGTTGCATCCGGCGATCGCGACCAGGTAACGACCGCGCGCGACCTGCGGGTCGTCGGCAGCCTGCGCCGATGGCAGCAGGCCGGTCAGCAGCGTGGAAACCAGGGCGACCGCGGCGACGGCGCCGCGGCGCCGGGCGCGAAGCCCCGCGTCGAGAAACTGCATGAGTGTCCCCCCTCTTCTGCAGCATGAATCGGCTGGTCTGTCGGCTCACCCTGGCCGCCAGCCCGGCCCGGGCAGCATGTATTCTGTGCCATCGCCAGCGGGACTGCGAGCGGAACCCGGGTCATTCCCGGCTAATATCGTCCCATGCAGCGCACGCTCATCATCATCGGGATCCTCATCGTTCTTGTCGGGCTGCTCTGGCCATGGCTCGGCAAGCTGCCCTTCGGCCGCCTGCCCGGGGACATCGTCATCGACCGTCCGGGCATGAAGGTGTTCTTTCCGCTCACGACCATGATCGTGGTGAGCGCACTGGTCAGTCTGGTCGCGTGGTTGTTGCGGCGCTGAGGCGCGCTCAGAACTTCCACAACACACCGAGGTTGGGCACCAGCGGCAGCCAGTGCCGGATGTCCTTCTCGAGCGTGAGGGTGCCGTCGTCCCCGACCTCGTAGCCGAAGTCAGTACAGCAGGGGTTGCGGCGGTCCAGCGCGTTGCTGAGTTCCACGAAGGCGATCAGCGTGCCACGGTCCAGCTCGAAGTCACGGCTCAGGCGCAGGTCGAGCGAGGCGAAGTAGCCGTAGCGGGCCGCGTTGCGCGGCCCCGCCACCACGGCCTCCCCGGCAGCACCGTCGACGATGCCGACCGACGTGACGGGCCAGCCGGTGTGGTAGGTGCCGGCGACCGTGGCGTGCCAGCGCCCGTCGGTCCAGCCGAGGCCCGCGCTCACCGCATGCGACTGGTCCCAGCTGCGGCGCGTGGCAATGCCGGCCTCGCGATCCTCCACCTTCGACCAGGCGTAGCTGAACCAGCCACTCCAGGGGTCGTCGGCACTGCGCGTCAGCAGCAGCTCAAAGCCGTCCGCGCGCGCGGTCCCGGGTGCGATGCGCACGCGATCCCACCGCAGTTCGGGCACCAGCGACAGGGGGTCGAACAGGTTCTCGTAGCGGAATTTCGGGCCGCCATAGTCCTTGCGATAGGCCTCGGCACGCAGCGTAAAGCCGGCGCCGAGCTGATGCTCCAGGCCCAGGATCAGGTGATCCGCGTACTGCGCCGGCTGGAAGCGGTCGATGCCGTCCTCGACCTGCAGTTCATCGATGCCCTGGAACTGCTGGTAACGGCCCCAGGCCGCCAGCAGGCGCGCGCCACCTCCCAGCGACCAGGCCAGGTTGAAGCGCGGAGCGAACTGGCTGTCCGAGTCGTCGGCGTAGGTCTGGTGGTCCCATCGCAGCCCCAGCTCGGCCGTCAGCGCATCCGTCCACTGCCAGCGGGTCGTGAACCAGGCCGCGACATGGGCGCCGGACGGCGTCGGCGCCAGTTCACGGTCGATCTGCACGGCGGGGCTGCCCGGGAAGGGATAACCGGGCTCGAAGCGGACCTGCCCGGAGTAGTCGTAGGTAGCCGACAGGGTCCGCAGGTCTACGCCGAAGCGATGCAACCAGTGTTCCGAGGCATACCGGCCGTCCAGCGCCAGCCCGAGCACGTCGTAGTCGCGTTCATCGTCGACCTCGCCGCTGCGCCGGCCCGGCTCGTCGACGATGCCTTTGCGCGACGAGGACACGTCGGTATAGGACAGCACCGCGCGTCCCTTCCAGCGCGCGGACCAGTCGTGCTCGAGCGTTGCCCAGAGGTAGGCGTTGCGGTACTCCACGTCCGCCTCCTCGGTGCCGGCCGAGTTCGCTACCCGCGCGTTGTCGGCGGCGAGCAGCAGGTGCAGGCTGCCGCGCGTGCGGTCGGAGAGCGCATAGTCCACGCGCGCAAAACCGTCGAGATATTGCGGCTCGCCGAGATCCGACTCCATCGCGTCGGCGACTAGGTCGAGGTTGCTGCGGCGGAATGAAGCGAGCCACTGACCCCGGCCATCGCCGAAGCGCTGCGACGCCAGAGCACTGGCGTGCAACAGGCTCAGGCCCAGCTCGTAGTAACGGTCGGGGTCCGGCTGCACCGAGCGTGCATCGATGATGGCGCTCATCCGGTCGCCGTAGTCCGCGGTGAAGCCGCCGGTATAGACATCCAGGCCCGCCACGATCCGCTCGTCCAGCAGGCTGACCGGGCCCTGCAACAGACGCAGGTGAAAAGGCTCGTAGAGCGCCAGCCCGTCGAACATGACCAGCGTCTCGTCCTGTTCGCCGCCGCGGATGTGGGCCAGTCCGGACAGCCCGTTGGTGGCGGCCCCCGGCAGGCGCTGCACCGCCTTCAGCGAGTCCTCCCCGAGCCGCGGGATGGCATCCAGCTGTTCCTGGGTCAGGAAGGTGTGGACCTCGGGGATGTCTGCAGCCAGCGAATAGCGGCTGGCGCTGATGACGACGCTCTCCAGCGAGGCGACTGGCGCGGGCAGCGGCCCGTTCCCGCCTGGCGGATTCGCGGCAAGTGCACGCACTACGGCATAGAGGCCCTGCCCCACTTCCTCGGCGCGCAACCCGTGCTCGGCGAGCGATGACTGCAGCACCGCGAGGTCGTCAGCGCGGCCGGCTCGCGCACTACCACCAGCGTCGAGGGGACGATGTCGGTGCTGTAGACCAGCTGCAAGCCGCGGCGGGGAACTCGCGGAGCACGTCCTCAAGCGTCCTGCCGGCGTAGGGCGGCGCAGCGAACGCAACGGGCACCCAAGACGCCCAGGCCAGCAAGGCGGCAATGCGCAGGAAAGACAGTCGGCAGGAGTCTCGTGGGGGCGGCAAGGGCTCGACTTCGATTGCACCGGCAGCGCGTCCGGGCGCCAGGCATTGTAGCCGACGGGCCGCCGCCTGCGGCCCCGCCGTCACTCCACCAGGATGCGTTCCGTCTCGAGCCTCGGTTGCAACGACGTGGTGGACAGGACGGCCCTGACCGCCTGTTCGGCGCCAGCCCCGAGACCGAGCCACGCAGCACGATCCCCTGCGCCCGCTGCGCTGCGGCCGGGGTGGTGTAGGCCACTTCGCGACCGGTCTCACGCGCGGCCCACGCCAGGAACTCCGCGACCGAGCGACCCTCGATCTCGAATGGCGGCGTCACGCTTGCGACCCACGCCCACTGGCCGTCGTAGGGCGGCAGCGCCGAACGCTGCACACCCGTCCCGGTCAACAGCAACTGCTCCCCGCTGCGGCGACCTGTTCGCCCGCGCCCCGCCCGATGCCCACGCTGCCCTCGCGGACCGCCACGCGCAGCGCTCCAGCGAGCAGCCGGCCTCGTACTGCGTGCCCAGGTGCCGCACGTCGCCGAAGGCGGTTTCCAACGCGAAACTGCGCGAGCTTGGTGCATCGCCCTTTCCGGCGTCCACGTACACGGCGCCCGCCTTGAGGGAGGCCAGCTCCGGGGAAGCGAAGGCGAGCCGGGTTCCACGATCAAGGCGCAGCGTCACGCCGTCGTCGAGTTCCATTGCGGCGCGGCCGGCGTCGCCGGTCCGCAGCGCCGATCCGGACGAGACCAGGGCGCCTTCCTGTACATGCCGCCAGTCATCGTCGAGGCCATCCCGATACTCCACGGCGCCTTCCACCCGGGCCAGGCGCGCGAACTGTTCCGGGGCGGCAACACCAGCGGCCGGACCAGCCAGGCAGAGACGGCGACGCCGGCTACTGCGGCCGCGGCGGCCCAGCCGGCAACCCGGCGGCGGCGGTGGCGGGCCACCACCAGTGACCGCCACTCGGCCTCAACCGCGTCGCGCACCTGTTGACGCTGTTCCTCGGCCGGCGTCGCTCGCGCGCCGCTGGCTGCGAGCAGCGCGCCCAGCACGTCCTCGCCCGCCGTCCCGATCGGTTCGTTTTCGTTCATCAACTTTTCCCCTAGGCCTCCAGCCCTGCCAGCACGTCGGCGGCCGACGCGCCGAAGACGGACTCGAGCCCCTCCCGGAATGCGACCCGTGCACGGGCCAGCAGCGACTGCGCGGCCGTCTGGCCTATACCCAGCCGTTCCCCGATCTCCTCGACCGAGTGCCCCTCCACGTACTTCCACTCGAGCGCCTCGCCATACCGGCCGGGCAGCCGGTCGAGCACGGCATGCACCAGCCGCCGGACTTCCTCGGCGTTCGCATGGCGCAACGGATCGTCGATGGCCGGCGCCTCGATGGACTCGAGCGCCGCCCGGACCTCCGCGCTGTCCTCCAGCAGCACCACGTTCGAGCATGGCGCCGCTGCGAGCGCAGGTTGTCGGCGATCTCGCGCCGGCAGATCTGGCACAGCCAGGTGAACAGCGACGCTTCGCCGCGCCACGTGCCGAGCTTGCGCATCGCCTTCACCAGTGTCGCCTGCACCACGTCCTTTGCGAGGTGCTCGCTGCGGTTCACCCGCGGCAGCGCGAACCGGTAGACGCGCGGGAAATAGGTGTCGAAGAAGCGCGTGAAGGCGCGCTCGTCGCCCTCCAGCATCGCCTTCACCAGTTCGCGGTCCTCGGTCACGGCACGGCTCCTCATCCTTTGCGTGGAGTTAGACGGAGGTGCCGCCGCAAATCAATCGCCGGACGGGCCCGGCCGCCGTGTCGGGGATCCTAAGCATTTGATGACGAACGACATTGTTCATTGCATGCACGGCCGCGATTGATTCCAGCGTGTCCCGCCGTCTAACCCAGGAGCGAGGCCCACTTCCCCACGTCGCAACCCGCCTCCCGAGGAGCCACCGCTTGGACGAGATGAACCTGGAAATGACCGACATGGAACCGCCCCGGGTCGCGGCGGCCCGGACGGGCCGCCTGCAGCTGGCGGAAGCCCGCCGGGGCGATCCCGAACGGCCTGAGCTCGAGGCATTCGTTCGCGTGCGTTCGCCCGCTCGCACGCCGCCCAGGTCGATACCTTCATGCCCTCGCTGCTTGGCTTCCGCGACCCCACCGAACGGCTGCGGGGGGTGCTGGGCCTGCGCGCCGCGGCGGCGATGCCCCTCTACCTCGAGCACTACCTCGACCAGCCGGTCGAGAACGCCATCGCCGGCGCTACCGGCAAGCTGCTTCGGCGGTCCGACATCGTCGAGGTGGGCAACCTCGCCGCAGGCAACTGCCGCGGCGCGGTGCGCATGATCGCCGAGCTGCCCGCCTACCTGCTGGCCCGCGACTTCAGCTGGATCGTCTTCACGGCCACGCGCACTGTGCGGCAGATCCTGCTCGGCTTCGGCGCACCGCTGGTCGAGCTGGCGCGCGCCGACGGTGCGCGCGTGGCGGGCGGCGTGGACGCGTGGGGCGGGTACTACGACAACGACCCGCGCGTGTTCGCCGGCTACCTGCCCGAGAGCTGGCGCCTCGCGGCCTTCACGCGCGGGAGCAGGATCATTAGCGCGCTCGCCGACGCGCTGCGCCGCGCCCCGCGCGGCCGCATCGCCCTGCAGGAGGGGCAGCGCTCGCTCACCTACGGCGAGCTCGGCAGCCAGGTGGCGGCTGAGCGGCGCTGGCTTCGCGACGGCGGTGGCGAGCGTTTCGCACTGCTGGCCGACAACGGCCTCGGCTGGGCCGTTGCCGACCTGCCCTGCATCTCGACGGCGCACTGTCGGTCCGGTTGCCGTCCTACTTCACCCTGGCGCAGCGCCTGCACGCTCTCGACGATGCCGGCATCGACTGCCTGCTGACCGACACGCCGCAGGATGCACAGGAGTCGCTGGCGGGCTGGCACCTGGCCGCGCGGTCGGAGCGGACAGGTCTGGCGATGTTCCGCCGCAGCGTCGATCCGTCTGCCCGGCTGCGACAGCCACAGGACCCGCCAAGGTCACCTACACGTCGCGCAGCACGTCCGCGCCCGGGCGTCTGCCTGTCCGCGGCGCAGCTGGAGACCGTGGCCTGCGCGCTCGCCACGGCCACCGCCTCGCTGCCCCTGTCGCGCCATCTCTGCCTGCTGCCGCTGCCGACCCTGCTCGAGAACATCGCCGGCCTGTACGCCCCGCTGTTCGGGGCGCTACCTGCCTGCTGCCGGGAAGCGGCGTCACGGGGATGGGCTATGCCGGGCCCGACCCCTCGCGGTTGCTCGCCTGCATCGCCGGGTCCCGTCCCGAAGCCTGATTCTGCGTGCCGGAAGTTACCTGCAGCTGCTCGTGCTTGCCGCGCAGAGCGGCTGGCCCTGCCGCCGTCGCTGCGCTTCGTCGCGGTAGGCGGCGCGGCCGTACCTCCGTTGCTGCTCGAGCGCGCCGCCGCGATCGGCATTCCCGTGTACGAAGGGTACGGCCTGAGCGAGTACGCCTCGGTGGTCTGCCCTGAACACGCCGGAGGCGCGTCGCCCGGGGACGGTCGGCGTCCCTTGCCGCATGCCCGCCTGCGGGTCGCCGAGGACGGGGAGATCCTGGTCTCCGGCACGACCTTCCTCGGTTACCTCGGCGATCCGCCGCGGCAACCGGTCGCGGAACTGGCCACAGGAGACCTCGGCGCGCTGGACGAGGAGGGCTTCGTCACGATCCGCGGCCGGCGCCGGAACATGTTCATCACGAGCCTCGGCCGCAACCGTCACACCCGAGTGGGTCGAGCAGGAAATCCGGCAGTTCGCCCCATCCGTCACGTGATGGTCTTTGGCGAGTCCCGCCCTATGCGGTCGCGCTGGTGAGCGCCGCCGCCGACGTGCCGGCCGTGGACGTCGGCCGAGCGATCGAGTCGGCCGACGCCCGGCTCCCGGATTACGCGCGGCTACGCCGGTGGTGGCGGACAACGACCCCCCTTTCCTTCGATGACGGGCTGCCTGATGGCCAACGGCCGGCTGCGTCGCGAGGCGATTGCCGCGCGCTACGGCGAGCAACTCGACGCCCTGTACCAGCAAGACCTGCTTCCTGAACGAGAGACCGATCATGAACCTGAACGAGCAACTCGCTCGCGAGACCGCCCCCGACCGTGACTACCTCGTCTCGGCCCCGATCATCCAGCGCTGCATGGCCGGCGACATCACGCGCCAGCAGTACGTCGCCTTCCTGACGCAGGCCTACCACCACGTGCGGCACACCGTGCCGCTGCTGATCGCCACCGGCGCCGGCCTGCCCGACCGGCACCGGCTGGCTGCGCGATCCGATCCTGCATTACCTGGAGGAGGAGACCGGTCACGAGCAGTGGATCCTGAACGACATTGAACATGCCGGCGGGGACCGCGTTGCTGCCGCAGCCTCCCGGCCGGACGTGGCCACCGAGGCGATGGTCGCCTATGCCTACGACACCGTGACCCGCGGCAACCCGGTCGGCTTCTTCGGTATGGTCTACGTGCTCGAGGGCACCAGCGTCTCGCTCGCGCTGCGTGCCGCGGACCGGATCCAGGCCAGCCTCGGCCTGCCGTCGCGGGCCTTCAGCTACCTGCGCAGCCACGGCGAGCTGGACCAGGAGCATGTCCACCACCTTGCCGAAATCCTCGGCCGCCTGGACGACCCGTCGGATCGCGACGCCGTCATCCACTGCGCCAGGGGGATCTTCTGGCTGTACGGCAACGTGTTCCGCGGCCTGGACGAGCGCGCTGCGCGCCCCGCGCAGGAACTGAGGAGGAGCGCATGAAGCTCGGCAACGCAAGGGTCCTGTTGACCGGGGCCGGCGGCGGCATCGGCAGTGCCATCGCCGCCGAACTCGCCTCGCGGGGCGCCGCGGTGATGCTGGCGGGACGCGATACGACGCTGCTGGAGGCGACCGCGGCGTCGCTGGACGCGCCGCGTGATCGGATCGCCACCGTCGCCGGCGACCTGGCCACGGAGACGGGCCGCCAGGCCGTCTGCGACGCCGCTGCGAGCTGGCGTGGCGGCATCAACGTGCTGGTGAACAACGCCGGGATCAGCGATTTCGGGCTGTTCGAAGACCAGTCCGCGGCCGCCATCGACCGCGCGGTGGCCATCAACCTGCTGGCGCCGCTGCACCTGTGCCATGCCCTGCTGCCGTCGCTGCAACGCCACCCCGAAGCCGCCGTGCTGAACATCGGCTCGGCCTTCGGCAGCATCGGCTATCCGGGTTTCGCGACTTACTCGGCCACCAAGTTTGCGCTGCGCGGCTTCAGCGAGGCGCTGCGACGCGAACTTGCCGGCAGCAGCGTCCTCGTCCACCACCTCGCCCCGCGCGCGACCCGCACTGGGATGAATAGCACCGCGGTGGAGCAGATGAACAGGGAACTCGGCGTGGCGATGGACACGCCGCAAGCCGTCGCCCGCACGGCCTGCATCCTGCTGGAGCGCGGCACACCCGAGGCCGTCGTCGGCTGGCCCGAGAAGTTCTTCGCCCGGCTCAACGCCGTCCTGCCGCGGGTCGTGGACCGTGCCCTGCGCAAACAACTGCCCGTCATCCGCCGCTACGCCGGCGAGCCCAGCTTGCCGCAGCCGGCGGCCGGACTCGCCGCCTCCACGTCCAGGCCCTGACAGAGGACCCCGAACATGAAGACATTGCAGACCCTCCTCGCCCTCGCCGGGCTCGCCTGCGCGACGGCCGTGCCCGCCTCTCCCGCCGATCCGGCCTTCGATACCGAATTGCTGTCGCTGCAACAGGCCTGGGCCGAGGTGAACTACCGGACACCACCCGGGGACGCGCGAAACCTCGCCTTCGAGCAGCTCGAGAAGCGCGCCGAGAATTTCACGAAGAGCCATCCCGGGCGCGCCGAGGCGTTGATCTGGGAAGGCATCATCGAAAGCAGCTATGCGGGCGCCAAGGGCGGCCTCGGCGCGCTGGGCCTCGCCAAGGAGGCTCGCGAAAACCTCGAGAAGGCGCTGAAGCTCGACCCGGCCGCACTCGACGGCTCGGCTTACACCAGCCTCGGCACGCTGTACTACAAGGTGCCCGGCTTTCCGCTCGGCTTCGGAGATGACGACAAGGCACAGGAACTGCTGCAGACGGCACTGGAGCTGAACCCCGATGGCATCGACCCCAATTACTTCTACGGCGAGTTCCTCAGCGAGCAAGGCCACCATGCCGAGGCGCTGAAGTACCTCCAGCACGCCGCCGTCGCCTCGCCCCGCCCCGGCCGGGAGGCCGCCGACCAGGGCCGCCAGGCAGAGATCGCGGCGCTGATCGACAAGGTGAGGCGCGAACTGAGCTGAGTCGCACCCGCTTCGAACCTGCTGCGGCGCGGCATGCCAGTGCCGGTGGTCGACCCCCAGCGACCGCCGGCACTGGCCGGCACCTGGGCGCAACCCTTCGCCCTCCCCTCGCATCTCAAGCAATATGGGGACGTGCCAGACGAGAGGCGCGGGCGTGGTCGCTTTCACCACCACAGGGGGATTGCCAGCCTGCCGGAACCGGTCGATCACCGGCGCCGGCCTGCTGTGTCTCGTCCTCGCGCTATCGGCGCATGCGCAGCCGACGTCCCCTGCCGGCGATCCGTCGCCCGCCTCCGGCATCACCGCGCTGCCGGACGTCACGGTCGCCGCGCCGGAGCCCCGCTACGTCGCCCCGACCACCCGGGACCGCATCGGCCGCATCTGGGCGCCGGTGCTGATCAACGGCGAGGGGCCCTATCGGATGGTCCTCGACACCGGCGCCAGCCGGTCGGCCATCACGGAACGGGTCGCAACCCGCCTGAAGCTGCCGGTCTACGTGGATTCCGTGCGCCTGCGCGGCGTCACCGGCACCGCGATCGCCTCCAGCGTCCGGGCGGACACGCTCGAGGTCGGCGAACTGCTGGTCGAGAACGTCACCATGCCCATCGTCGCCGACGCCTTCGGCGGCGCCGACGGCGTGCTCGGCGCAGAAGGGCTCAAGGACAAGCGCATCGTCATCGAGTTCCGGAAGGACCGGATCAGCGTCGCGCGCTCGCACAGGCAGCCCCGCGCCGCGGGGTTCATGACGGTGCCGTTCAAGTGGAGCGAATCGAAGGGCATGCGGGTGGAAGTCAGCATCGGCAACGTGCGGGCCGTCGGGCTCATCGATACCGGCGCGCAGGTGACGGTCGGCAACCTCGCCCTGCGCGAGGCGCTGTCGCGGCGCCGCCGCAAGGGCCCGGAGATGGAGGACGCGATCATCGGTGTCACCAAGGACATCCAGCGCGCCACGACCCTGCAGGTCCCGTCGATCACGGCGGGCGAGATGATCGTACGTAACCCCCTGATCAAGTTCGCCGACCTGTACATCTTCGATCACTGGCAGCTCAGGATCGTCCCGCAGTCCTGCTCGGCATGGACATCCTCGGCGTGCTCGACACCCTGGTGATCGACTACCGCCTCGACCGAGCTTCATATCCGCGCGCGCCGTTAAGCGTCGCGACCGCCAGTTGGGCAATCGCGGAATTCCACCACTGCAGGGGTCAAATACGGCACCCGCGGCGGCCGGATTCGGTCTACCCTGAAAGGCCGTCCGACGATAGACCCATGGCCGCGCTTCCCAAGGACATCCGCCTTCCGGCGGGCAGCAGCGAGTTTTTCTGCAGCAATCCACGCTGCACGTTCCACGTGCGCGTCGGCGACCCGCAGGTGGACGGCTTCGGGGACTGGGCGACGCTGGCAGACGGCGATCACCGTGAGCCACCGCTGGATCCGCGGCGAGCTGCTCTGCGACCTCTGTGCCCGCGAGGCGCTGCGCCGCAGGTCCTGAGTACCACGTCGCGTCGCTGCGCTCCGGCACATCCGTCCCGGCCCGGGCTGCGAACTCTCCAGCATGAACTCATCCACTGCGACCGCTGCACGCGGTCGTCATCGGCGCCTCCGGCGGGATCGGCGGCGCATTCGTCGAGGCGCTGGCGGCGCGTGACGGTGTCGCATCGGTCACTGCGCTGTCGCGTCACCCGGCGGACGCCGCGCTCGCGCGGGTCACGACCGGCCGCATCGACCTGCTGGACGAGGCGTCGGTCGCGCGCGCCGCGCAGGCCTGCCAGGACCCTGCGCCGGGCCTGGTCATCTGCGCCGCCGGTATCCTGCACGATGGTCCGTTGCAGCCCGAGAAGTCCCTGCGGGACCTGGACCCGTCCCGTCTTGCACGGGTATTCGCCATCAACACGATCGGCCCGGCGCTGGTGCTGAAGCACTTCTCGCCGCTGCTGCCGCGCACCGGGCGCAGCGTGATCGCGCTCCTTTCCGCCCGCGTCGGTTCCATCTCCGACAATCGCCTGGGCGGCTGGTACGGCTATCGGGCATCGAAGGCCGCGCTCAACCAGCTGGTGCGCACGGCCTCGATCGAGATCGCGCGCAGCCGCCGCGAGGCCATCGTCGTCGGCCTGCATCCCGGCACCGTGGAGACGCCGCTGTCCGCGCCGTTCCAGGGCAACGTCGCGCCGGGCAAGCTGTTCACGCCGGCCTTCGCCGCCGCGAGGCTGCTCGAGGTGATCGACGGCCTGACGCCCGCCGACAGCGGCCGGTGCTTCGCATGGGATGGCAGCGAGGTGCCGGCCTGAGGTGCCGCGGGACTGCTTTGACAGGCCCGCCGTCGAGGCGTAGCGTCGTTCCCACGACATGTTCCCGCGGGGCCGCCGCCCCATCGTGGCGACGATGCGCCGGCCGGCTTCCGCCCTCTTGCATGAGGAGCCGCTGGAATGGACATCAGGTCGCTCGCCTTCGCCCTCCCGCTGTTCGCTGTCTTCCTCGCCGCCTGCGGCAGGTCCGAAGCGCCGCCGGCGACCGCGACCGGGCCCGCCACGCCGCCACCCGCCGCTCAGCCCGCGTCACCGCCTCCGCCTGCCGACCCGATCGTCGCAGCCGTGAAGGATCCGACGCGCATCGCCGAGGCACGCGCCCGGGATGCGTTCCGCAAGCCGGCCGAGATCCTGGCGTTCGCCGGCGTACAGCCCGGCGACTCGGTGGTCGAGATCGTTCCCGGGGCCGGCTACGACACCGCGCTGCTGTCGCGGGTAGTGGGCCCTTCCGGACGCGTCTACTCGGTGGATTCCGAGCGGCTGTTCGAGTACATGCCCTCGCTGCGGGAGTCGTTCCCGAAATTCATCGAGGCGGACCCGCGCGACAACGTCGAGTACTCGGTGCAGCGTCTCGACGCCCTGGAGATGCCGGCGCAGGTGGACTTCTTCTGGATGTCCATGTTCTACCACGACACCGTCTGGCTCGGCGTGGACCGCGCCGCGATGAACCGCTACATCTACGAGCACCTGAAGCCCGGCGGCGTCTACCTCGTCGTGGACCACCACGCCGCGGCCGGTGCCGGGGAAGCGGTAGCCAAGGACATCCACCGCATCGACGCCGAGCAGGTGCGTCGCGAGGTCGAGGCCGCCGGCTTCCGCCTGGCCGCGATGAGCGATGCGCTGATGAACATGGACGACCCGCGCGACGTGTCGGTGTTCGACGAGGCGCTGCGCGGCCGCACCGACCGCTTTGCCTACAAGTTCGTGAAGCCGAGGTGAGCGAGGGCGGCGATCAGCCCGCCGCGTCCCAGGCCTGGCGGATCCAGCCGAGCAGCTCGGCGTCCACCTGTTTCGGGTCGGTGACGGCGACGCGGTACTGGCACATGCCGCCCGCGGGCAACGCCACCAGGCGATCCGTCGCGGGCACCCCCTTCATGTTGAGGCCGACGTCCACGCGCGTCTTCGTGCCCGGCCCGATCATCGCGAACTGCTTCTTGCGGCGCAGGCTCACGTAGGCCTTCTTCGGCGCCACCTCGAAGTCGCCGAACTTGCCGATCGCCTTCACCAGCTTTTCGTGGATCGGCCGCAACGCCGCCTTCGGCCCGGCATAGATCGCATCCAGCGGATCGGCATCCGCCGCCGCCGGCCGCTCCTGTGCCTTGAAGTACAGCGCGGCGACGAGGTTGGCATCGCCATGCCCCATGCCGAGGTCCTTCTTGAGCATGTCGCGGACCTGCCCGTGCTTGCTCAGCCCGCTCTTGTCCACGATCGCGTGCAGCTGCGCGAGCGTCTTGCCGCTGCGCGCCTCGAGGTTCTTCAGTTGCGTGGCAGTCGCCTTGTCCAGGTCGCTCATCGTCCCCCCCTCGCACGATGACGGGCCGGCTGCCGGCCCTATCCCGAGACTATATCCCAGCGATAGCCGCCGTCCTCCAGCGCGGTGGACGCGAGCTGGTCGAGCTGCTCGTCCTCGTTGCGCTCGAGCCGGCGCAGGTTGGCCGCCATGCGGCGCTTTGCCTGCTGCGTGAAGGTGCTCGCCAGCGCCTGGACCTGCCCGCGGCGATCCGGGTCGCCCTCGCCGAGCGCGGCGGCACGCGACATGACGCAGAGGCCGACGAACAGGTCGATGGCGATGTCGGCGATGCGCTGCAGGTCGTACTGGTGCTCGACCACGCCGCGTCCGTACTTGCGCAGCACCTGCTCGGCCGCACCGCCGAAGGCGGCGGTGTACTTCTCGTAGACCGCGCACTCCGCGCGCAGCGCCTCCGGGCAGTGCGGGAAGGCCGGGCCGAGGTTGACGCCCGTGGCCCGCGCGAAGCGGCGCCCGGCATAGCCCGACAGCACGCCGAAGCCCTTGATGGGGTTGGCGAAGATGTCGTCCACCGCGGCCTTGAGGTCGGACAGCGCCTTGCCCGCGTCCTTCAGGCCCGACATGGCGATGAACAGCCTGAGGATCTCGTTGGTGCCCTCGAAGATCGGCGAGATGCGCGCATCGCGCACCGCCTGCTCGTAGGGATACTCCTTCATGTAGCCGTTGCCGCCGGCGATCTGCAGCGCCTCCCAGGCGGCGCGGTTGGCCGCCTCGGTGGCGAACACCTTGCTGATCGCCGCCTCCACCGAGTAGTCGTCGTAGCCGCTGTCGATGTAGTGCGCGACCATCCACACCACGCTCTCGGCGGCGAAGCAGTCCACCATGATCTGCGCGATCTTCCCGCGAACCAGGCCGAACTCGGCGATCGGGCGGCCGAACTGCTTGCGCTCCTGCGCCTGCTGCGTGGCCAGGGCCAGCATGGCCTTCATGCCGCCGACCGCGCCGCCGCCCAGGCCGGTGCGGCCGTTGTTGAGGATCGCCATGGCGATCTTGAAGCCCTTGCCCTCCTCGCCCAGCACGTTCTCGGCGGGCACGCGCACGTCGGCGAAGTTGACCGTGGTGGTCGAGGAGGCACGGATGCCCATCTTGTCCTCGTGCGGCCCGTGGCTGACGCCGTCCCAGGCGGCCTCGACGACGAAGGCCGTGATCTTGCCGTCCGTGCCCTCGGTCCGGGCGAACACCGTGTACAGGTCGGCGATGCCGCCGTTGGTGATCCAGATCTTCTCGCCGCTCAGGATCCAGCTGCCGTCGGGCTGGCGCTTCGCGGTGGTCCGCAGGGCCGCGGCGTCCGATCCGGCGCCGGACTCGGTCAGGCAGAACGCGGCGATCATCTCGCCGCTGGCGAGCCTCGGCAGGTAGCGGGCGCGCTGGTCGGGCGTTGCCGAACAGCAGGATGCCCTTCATGCCGATGGAGCTGTGCGCACCGATGGTCAGCGACACCGACGTGTCGTAGCGGCTGGTCTGGGACAGCACCCGCGCGTAGGCGGCGTTGGACAGTCCAAGGCCGCCATGGTCCTCGGGGATGATCAGCCCGAACAGGCCCAGCTCGCGCAGTTCCTGGATGAACTCCGGAGGCTGGCCCGCCTCGGCGTCCCAGCGCCGGAACTCCTCGCGCTTGTCGGCGAGGAAGGCGTCGATGGCATCGAGCATCGGCTCGAGCGTCTCGCGCTCGGACTCCGGCATGCGCGGGTAGGGAAACACGTTGGCGTGCAGGATCTTTCCGGCGAACAGCGTCTTGGCGACGCTCTGGTCGGGAAGGGGCGTCAGGCCCTCGACTTGCGTGGCAGCAGGGACGGCTTCGTTCACGGTCGCTTCGGCCATGGGACCTCCTCGACTCGAATTCCACCGGAACATGGCAGGTTTCGGGCGGCAATCCAATCCGGTCCCTCCACCCGGCGGATAGCGGAAACTCCCGCTTGAGGATCTGAGAATGAACGTTCATTCTTTCATTTCTACCCGTACTACCCGGGCGCGCTGTCTGTGCCCGTTATCGCGAGGCTCCATGCCCAAGCTTGCAGTCCTCCGCCGCGGGGCCGCCCTCGGCCTCCTGGCAGCCAGCCTGGTCGCCGCCGGCTGCGGCCGCCAGGACGCGCGACACCGCAGGGCCCCGGTGCGGTCCCGGTCACGGTCGTCACGCTGCGCGCCGAACCGGTGACGCTGGCGCGGACCCTGCCCGGCCGCGCCAGCCCCTACCTCGTAGCCGAGGTGCGGCCCCAGGTGACCGGCATCGTCGAGAAGCGGCTGTTCGACGAGGGCAGCCGGGTGAAGGAAGGCCAGCCGCTGTACCAGCTCGATGCCGCGACCTATCGCGCCGCCCATGCCAGCGCCCGTGCGGCCCTGGCCCGTGCCGAGGCGGGGCTGGAGGCGGCGAGGCTCCGGGCGCGCCGCGCCGACCAGCTGGTGGGGGAAAGACTCATCAGCCAGCAGGACTACGACAGCGCCGCCGCGGCTCTGCTGCAGGCCGAGGCCGACGTGGCCGCGGCGGAGGCCACCCTGCAGGGCGCCACCGTGACGCTGGCGCGCACCCGCATCACCGCACCCATCAGCGGCCGCATCGGCAGGTCGTCCATCACCCAGGGCGCGCTGGTCACGGCCAACCAGGACGAGGTGCTCGCGACCATCCAGCAGCTCGACCCGATCTACGTCGACGTCACGCAGTCCAGTGCCGAGCTGCTCGAGCTGCGCAAGGCGATCGCCGCCGGGCAGGTCGAGGCCGGCCGGCACCTGCCGGTGGCGATCCAGCTCGAGGACGGCTCGCGCTACCCGCACGACGGCCGGCTCGCCTTTGCCGAGGTGACCGTCGAGCCGACCACCGGCAGCTACATGTTGCGCATCGAGGTGCCGAACCCGGAGCACGTGCTGCTGCCGGGCATGTACGTCAACGCCGAGGTGGGCAGCGGCGTGCGCCCGGACGCCCTGCTGGTGCCCCAGCAGGGCATCACGCGCGGACCCAAGGGCGACGCCTACGCGATGGTCGTGGACGCCGAAGGCAACGTAGAGCGGCGGCCCGTGCGCGTCGGCCGCAGCCTCGGCGACAAGTGGCTGGTCGAGGACGGCCTGGCGGCGGGCGATCGCGTCATCGTCGAGGGGCTGCAGAAGATCCGCCCCGGCGCGCCGGTCCAGCCGACGGAAGCCGGCGCTCCCGCGGCACCCGGGCAGTAGCGCGGGGCACCCATGGCACGCTTCTTCATCGACCGGCCCGTCTTCGCCTGGGTCATCGCGATCGTCATCATGCTGTTCGGCGCGCTGGCCATCACGCGCCTGCCGATCTCCATGTACCCGACCATCGCACCGCCCGCGGTGAACATCGGCGCGTTCTACCCGGGCGCCTCGGCGAAGGTGGTCGAGGACTCGGTCACCCAGGTGATCGAACAGTCGATGAAGGGGCTCGACGGCCTGATCTACATGTCCGCGACCAGCGAATCCACCGGCAGCTCGGGGATCAGCCTGACCTTCGAGACGGGCACGGATCCGGACATCGCGCAGGTGCAGGTGCAGAACAAGCTGCAGCTGGCCATGCCGCTGCTGCCGCAGGAAGTGCAGCGCCAGGGCGTGAACGTCTCCAAGGGGCGCACCGGGTTCCTGATGGTGGTCGGCTTCGTCTCGCGCGACGGCAGCATGGAGCGCCTCGACATCTCCGACTACGTGTCGTCGAACATCGTCGACCCGCTCAGCCGGGTGCCCGGTGTAGGCAGCATCCAGGTGTTCGGCTCGCCCTACGCGATGCGCATCTGGGTCGACCCGCGCGCGCTCGACACCTACCGCCTGGCCGTCAGCGACGTCATCGCCGCGGTCAACGCGCAGAACGCGCAGGTCACCGCCGGCCAGCTCGGCGGGACGCCGGCGGTCGAGGGCCAGCAGCTGAACGCCGTCATCAGCGCACAGGAACGCCTGCAGACGCCGGAGGAGTTCCGCGACATCGTCCTGCGCAGCAACACGGACGGCTCGCTGCTGAGGCTCGGCGACGTCGCGCGCGTGGAGATAGGCACCGAAAGCTACAACTTCCTGAGCCGCTTCAACGGCCAGCCAGCGGCCGGCATCGCCGTCTCGCTGGCGACCGGCGCGAACGCCATCGAGACCTCGGCCGCGATCCGCGAGGCGCTGGACGAGCTGCGCCCGTTCTTCCCGCCCGGGCTGGATGCCGTGGTGCCGTTCGACACGACGCCGTTCGTGCGGGTCGCCGTCAAGGAGGTGATCAAGACGCTGGCCGAGGCCATCGCTGCTGGTGTTCCTGGTCATGTTCCTGTTCCTGCAGAACCTGCGCGCCACGCTGATCCCGACGATCGCCGTGCCGGTCGTGCTGCTGGGCACCTTCGGCGTGCTGGCCACCCTCGGCTTCTCCATCAACATGCTGACCATGTTCGCCATGGTGCTGGCGATCGGCCTGCTGGTGGACGACGCCATCGTGGTCGTGGAGAACGTCGAGCGCCTGATGAGCGAGGAGGGGCTGTCGCCGCTGGAGGCCACGCGCAAGTCGATGGAGCAGATCACCGGCGCGCTGGTCGGCATCGGCCTGGTGCTGTCGGCCGTGTTCGTGCCGATGGCGTTCATGAGCGGCTCGGTCGGGGTGATCTACCGGCAGTTCTCCGCCACCATCGTCTCGGCGATGGCCCTGTCGGTGCTGGTGGCGATCGTCCTCACCCCGGCGCTGTGCGCGACCCTCCTCAAGCCACTGCACAAGGGCGAGCACTACGGCCAGCGCGGCTTCTTCCGCTGGTTCAACGCCCGCTTCGATGCCGGCTCGCGCCGCTATCGCGCGGGCGTCCGGTCGGTGCTTGCACGGCCCGGCCGCTTCCTGGCCATCTTCGCGCTGCTCGTCGTGGCCATGGCCGTGCTGTACGCGCGCCTGCCCGGCGCGTTCCTGCCCGACGAGGACCAGGGCTCGCTGATCGTGCAGGTCGTCACGCCGGCCGGTGCGACCCAGCAGCGGACCATGAAGTCCATCGAGGCGGTCGAGCGGCACTTCCTCGAGGACGAGAAGGACACCGTCGCCTCGCTGTTCACCGTGCAGGGCTTCAGCTTCAGCGGCTCCGGCCAGAACAACGGCATGGGCTTCGTGCGGCTCAAGGACTGGGAAGAGCGCGACACGCCGGAGCAGCACGTCAGGGCCGTGGCGCGGCGGGCGATGGGCGCGCTCGGCCAGATCAAGGACGCCTTCGCCTTCGCCTTCGTCCCGCCGGCGGTGACCGAGCTGGGGCGCGCCGCCGGCTTCGCGTTCCACCTCCAGGACCGCGGCCGGCCAGGGCCACGACGCGCTGGTCGGCGGCCCGCAACCAGCTGCTGGGCGCCGCCGGGCAGAGCGAGCTGCTGGTCAACGTCCGCCCCAACGGCCAGGAGGACACGCCCCAGTTCCAGGTCCGAGGTGGACAACGAGAAGGCCGCCGCACTGGGACTCAGGATCTCCGACATCAACGCGACGCTGTCCACCGCCTGGGGCGGGCGCTACATCGACGACTTCATCGACCGCGGCCGCGTCAAGCGCGTGTACCTGCAGGCCGATGCGCCGTGCCGCATGAATCCCGAGGACTTCCGCCTCTGGTCGGTGCGCAACGACCAGGGGCAGATGGTGCCGTTCTCCGCCTTCGCCAGCTGGAACTGGGGCTACGGCTCGCCGCGCCTGGAGCGCTTCAACGGCGTGCCTTCCATGGAGATCCAGGGCGAGAGCGCGCCGGGCGTCAGCACCGGCGAGGCCATGGGCGAGGTCGAGCGCCTGGTCGCCTCGCTGCCCCCGGGCTTCGGCATCGAGTGGTCCGGCGTGTCCTACCAGGAACGCGAGGCCGGCGCGCAGACGCCGCTGCTCTACACGCTGTCGCTGGCGATCGTGTTCCTGTGCCTGGCCGCGCTGTACGAGAGCTGGTCCATTCCCGACCGCAGTGCTGCTGGTGGCGCCGCTCGGCATCCTCGGGGCCGCGCTGGCCAACACGCTGCTCGGCATGCAGCGCGACGTGTACTTCCAGGTCGCGATGCTGGTCACCGTCGGGCTGACCAGCAAGAACGCGATCCTGATCGTGGAGTTCGCGAAGTCCTACGTCGAGGAAGGCATGGACCTGATCGAGGCGACCATGCAGGCGGTGCGCGACCGCCTGCGCCCGATCCTGATGACCTCGCTGGCCTTCGGCCTCGGCGTGCTGCCGCTGGCGCTGGCCTCGGGTGCAGGCTCGGGCGCGCAGCGCGCCATCGGCATCGGCGTGCTGGGCGGCATGATCGTCGGCACCGGCCTCGGGCTGGTGTTCATCCCGCTGTTCTTCGTGGTGGTGGAACGGCTGTTCGTGCTGCGCGGGCGGGCCGCGACGGCCACGGAAAGCGGCAACAGGGGAGTCGAGCCATGAGTGCGCAACAGGATATCCCCTCGGTCGAGGGCACGCGGGCCGAGGCGCAGCGCGAGCGTATCCTGGGCGCGGCGCAGAAGTGCTTCATCGAGAGCGGCTTCCACGCCGCCAGCATGGCGAGCATCGCCGAGACCGCCGGCATGAGCGCCGGCCTCATGTACCGCTACTTCGAGAACAAGAGCGCGATCGTGCTGGCCATCATCGAGCGGCAGCTGGCGGACGCGCACGAGTCGCTGTCGCGGCAGAAGCCCGCCTCGGACCTTGCCGCCGACCTGTTCGCGCTGTTCCGCGGCTGGCAGGCGCGCGACCCGTCGGTGATGAACGCCGCGCTCTACCTCGAGATGAGCGCCGAGGGCACCCGCGACCCGCAGGTCGCCGCCGCAGTGCGGGCCGCGGACGCCCAGCTGCACGAGGACCTGAAGGCCTGGGTCGCACGGCCCCGGGAGCAAGGCGGCCTCGGGCTGCCCGCCGACAAGGCTCGCCGCGCGCGCGGTGATGCTGCAGTCCTTCGCCCGCGGCCTCGCGGTGAACGCGGTGCGCAACCCCGGACTCGATCCTGCGCTGGTGCGCCGGGCGATCGAGGATTTCGTGCGGGGGCTGCAGGCCGGCTGAGGAGCGCGCCTTCCGTGAATCGGTTCGCCTCCCGGCGCGCCGGCACCTAGAATGCAGGGGAAGCGGCCGGCGACGCCGGCCCGCACCACAACAGGGAGAAGACCCACCCATGCCTGTCCAGCACAAGCGCCTCGGCGCGCACGGCGCACTCGTCAGCAACCTCTGCCTCGGCACGATGAACTTCGGCTGGGTCACCGACGAGGCCGAGAGCTTCCGGATCATGGACCGGGCCCTGGAACTGGGGATCAACTTCTTCGACACCGCGGACGTCTACGGCTGGACGGTCCAGCACGGCACGACCGAGGAGATCATCGGGCGCTGGCTCGCACAGGGCGGCGGACGCCGCGACGCCGTGGTGCTGGCCACCAAGGTGTACAACCCGGTGACCCGCAAGGAGAACCTGCCCGAGCCGAACACCGACGGCCGCAGCCTGTCCGCGATCAAGATCAGGAAACACTGCGAGGGCAGCCTCAGGCGCATGCAGACCGACTGGATCGACCTGTACCAGATGCATCACATCGACCGCGCCTGTCCCTGGGACGAGGCCTGGCAGGCGTTCAATGCCCTGGTCGGGCAGGGCAAGGTCGCCTACGTCGGGTCGAGCAACTTCGCGGGATGGGACATCGCGACGGCCTGCCAGGAGGCCGCGCGGCGCGGCCTCAGCGGGCTGGTGAGCGAGCAGAGCCTGTACAACCTCAATGCCCGCACGATCGAGCTCGAGGTCATCCCGGCGTGCCGGCATTACGGTCTGGGGCTGATTCCCTGGAGCCCGCTGGCAGGCGGCCTGCTGGGCGGCGCGCTGGGCAAGCTGCAGGCCGGGCGGCGCGCGGACGAGGGATTCGTGAAGCAGGTCGAGAAGCATCGCGCGAAGCTCGAGCAGTACGAGTCACTCTGCCGCGAGCTGGGAGAGGAACCCGGCGCCGTGGCGCTGGCCTGGCTGCTGCACAACCCCGTGGTCACCGCGCCGATCATCGGCCCGCGCACCGTGGAGCAGCTCGAGGGCGCCGTCCGCGCCACCGAGATCGTGCTCGCCGCGGACGTGCTCAAGCGCCTCGACGAGATCTTCCCGGGACCGGGCGGCGAGGCGCCTGGGGCCTACGCCTGGTAGGGGGCAAACCCTTCGAGAGGGGACAGTCCCCTTCGGGGACAGTCCCCGCGAAGGGTCTGCCCCCGCTCGAGGAATACGCCCCCTCCCCGAAGGTCACATCGCCCTGCACTAGTGGTCGATGAACCGCTGGTTCCGCGATGAATGCCTCAACGTCAATGAGCTTGCGAGGAGAGGTCAGGAATCGGACCGGGGAGACATCGGGCGCGCGATCAGGCTGCGGTCATGTGGGATACTGGCCGGAACATGGAAGACCGGATTTCCAGGATAATCATAGTGGGTGGAGGCTCCGCCGGCTGGCTGTCTGCCGGAGTCATTGCGGCTGAGCATCGCATCGACCCACAGGCCGGTCAGCCGATCGAAGTGTTGCTCATAGAGTCACCGGATGTACCGACCATCGGCGTGGGTGAAGGCACCTGGCCATCCATGCGGGAGACCCTCCGGCGCATCGGGCTGTCCGAGACCGACTTCATCCGGGAGTGTGATGCCAGCTTCAAGCAGGGCACCTTCTTCCGCAACTGGCAGACGGGCACCGGGGACACTTACTGCCATCCATTTACCGTCCCGACAGGTTACGCCGAGACCAACCTCGCACCTCATTGGCTGGCGCTGACCAACGCACCGCCGTTTGCGGATGCCGTGACACCGCAGACTGCACTATTTGCCGACTGCCTCGCCCCCAAGCAGATCACGACACCGGAATACGCCTTTGTTGTGAACTATGGCTATCACCTCGATGCAGGAAAGTTCGCCGACCTGCTTCGTCGGCACTGCACCGGGCAACTCGGTGTAAGGCACATCAGTGCGAATGTGTCGCAGATCAATGCGGCGGAGGACGGAGACATCCGGTCAGTCACGACCGACCGTGCCGGTGAAATAGCCGGCGACCTGTTCATCGACTGTACCGGTACGAGCAGCCTGCTGCTGGGTGAGCACTTCAAGGTTCCATTCCAGTCACGGCAGGCGCATCTTTTCAACGACACGGCCCTGGCAGCACAGGTGCCATACGCGAGAGAAGACCAGGCGATCCAGTCCTGCACGCAGTCGACTGCGCAGGCCGCGGGGTGGATCTGGGACATCGGCCTGCCTACGCGTCGTGGTACCGGCCACGTCTACTCGAGTGCCCATATCTCGGAGGACGAGGCGACCGCCCAGCTGCTGGCCTATATCAGGGAGGTTGCCGGCGACAAGGCCGCGGCCAGCGTCGTGCCGCGCAAGATCCGCTTTCAGCCCGGCCATCGGCGGGAGTTCTGGCACAGGAACTGTGTTGCCATTGGCATGTCGTCAGGCTTCATCGAACCTCTCGAAGCCTCGGCGCTGGTGATGATTGAACTGGCTGCGGGCATGATCGCGGACCAGCTGCCCCCGACACGGGAAGTCATGGATATCGTCGCCAGGCGTTACAACCGGAAATTCCTGCGTCACTGGAACCAGATCATCGAGTTCCTCAAACTGCACTATGTCCTCGGTTCGCGCACTGACTCTCCCTATTGGCGCGACAACCGCGCTGCCACGTCCATCCCCGAGGAGCTCAGCGAACGGCTCCTGCTGTGGCGCCACCGCAGTCCCTGGCATCAGGATGCAGGAGCCGTCGATGACCTGTTTCCCACCGCCAGCTATCAGTACATCCTTTATGGCATGGGATTCGAGACCATGCTCCGCCAGTCCTCGTCTTACAGGCAGCAGCAACCTCAGGCATCGGACCTGTTCCGCAAGAACGCTGTCCGGGCGGCACATCTTCGGCAGGCCCTGCCAGGCAACAGGGAATTGCTGGACAAAGTGAAGCAATTCGGATTCCAGAAGCTATGAACGGCGGGTCGTCACCCGGGGTGCGCTCATGAGTCAGTACGAGATGCTGGACAGGACAAAGCACCGGCAACTGCGCATCAGGACGGGCTACGGCGCGGCACTGGGCGATGCGGTCATGTCCGTGATGACCTACCCGATGGAGTTCCGGGACATCCAGGGCTGTTACCCCATCCTGTTCACCAAGGACCCGAACACGGGTGGTTTCGTCGCCGCCGCCATGCTGGGCCTGGAGACCGGCCAGAACCTGTTCCTGCAGGACACTCATTGGGACGCGACCTATGTTCCCGTCATGGTGCAACGCCAGCCGTTCCTGATCGCCACCAGCAAGGAGAGCGGCGGGAAACCGCCGGTGGTTTCACTGGACCTCGATCACCCGCGAGTCAGCCAGGATGAGGGCGAGGCCTTGTTTGACAGCCAGGGCGAGCCGTCGGAGTTCCTGAACCAGAAGATCGGGCTGCTGGACAAACTGCATCGCGGACTGCAACACGGCAGCGGATTCATCGACGCCCTGCTGAAGCACCAGCTGCTGGTACAGGTCGTCCTGGACCTTGCCTTTGCTGATGGCGGCAAGAAGACCCTGCAGGGCTACTACTGCATCGCGGAAGAGCGTCTCTATCAGCTGAAGGGAGACGTGCTCGAGTCGCTGAACGAGGCCGGCTACCTGCAGCCCGTGTTCATGGCGGTCGCCTCGCTGTCCCGGGTGCGCGACCTGATCGAAAGACGCAACCGGCTGCGGGCGCAGCAGGAGGCCGGGGTGACCCCATGACCGGGCAGCACGTCCTGAACGAGATCAGCGCGGCCATTGCAGAGACGAGCGGCCTCACCGCCGCGGATCTCACGGACGACCTGCTGGCGTCTGACCAGCCGCTGGTCCTGCGCGGGCTGGCCTCGGACTGGCCCGCGGTCAGGCATGGCCTCGAGTCCGCGGACCGGCTGATCGAGTACCTGCAGGGTTTCGACTCGGGCAACGTGGTCACCGCCCTCTACGCGCCGCCCGAGGCCGCCGGACGGATCTTCTACAACGAGGACATGACCGGCTTCAATTTCGAGTATCGGCGGATGGCGCTGGCGGCAGCCGTCCAGCAGGTCCGGTCCCATGTCGACCTGCCTTCACCACCTTCACTTTACATCGGCTCGACCAACGTCGATCACTGGCTGCCGGGATTCCGGGACCAGAACGACCTTCCGATTCGCCACCTGGGGCCGCTCGCCAGCATCTGGATCGGCAACCAGAGCCGGGTATCGGCACACTACGACTTCCCTTCCAATATTGCCTGCGTCGTCGCCGGGAATCGTCGAGTCATCTTGTTCCCGCCGGAGCAGTTGACGAATCTTTACGTCGGGCCGCTGGACTTCACGCCGGCAGGACAGCCGATCAGCCTGGTGGACTTTCATGCGCCCGATTACGGGCGATTCCCGAAGTTCCGCGAGGCGGTCAAGGCCGCCCGGATGTCGGTGCTGGAACCCGGGGATGCCATCATCGTCCCCAGCATGTGGTGGCATCACATGGAGGCGCTGGATGACTTCAACGTCCTGGTCAATTACTGGTGGCGCAGTTCACCTTCCTACATGGGGCCGCCATTGAGCGTGCTGCAGCATGCGATACTGGGCCTTCGGGACCTCCCTGAGGCACAGAGAAAACAGTGGCAGGAGCTGTTTGATTTCTACGTGTTCAACCCCGAACCGGGGAACTTCGAACACATACCGGAAGCCGCGCGTGGCGTACTCAATCCAATAGATGAGCCGATTGCGCGGAAGATCCGCAAGATGCTGAGAGACAGACTGTTGTAGGCCGGAAGTCCCATGTCAGCCACAAAGGTACGGAACGTTGTCATCGTCGGTGGGGGGACGGCAGGGTGGACCGCCGCCGCCTCGATCGCCAGGCTGATCGGAGCCAACCTGAAGCTCGTGCTGGTGGAGTCTGATGCCATCGGCACGGTTGGCGTCGGTGAGGCCACCATACCTCCTTTCAGGACGCTGCATCGCCTGCTGAAGATCGACGAGGCGGACTTCCTGTCGAGGGTGCAGGGCACCTTCAAGCTGGCCATCCGTTTCGAGAACTGGCGTGCCATAGGCCATGACTACATCCACGCCTTTGGGTTCACGGGCCAGGGCTGCTGGGCAGCAGGCTTCCAGCACTTCTGGCTGAAGGCCAGGACCCTGGGTTTTGCTGAAGACTATGGTTGCTACTCCCCCGAGCTGATGGCGGCCAGGTCAGACAGGTTCGGTCTGCTGAAAGAGAATGGCCTGAGTTACGCCTACCATATCGATGCCACGAGTTATGCCAGGTACCTGCGGGGGATTGCGGAACGGCATGGCGTAACCCGGGTCGAGGGCAGGATCGTCGAGGTGCGCCGGACCGGATCCGGTGACATCTCTGAAGTGGTCCTCGAGTCGGGGCAGGTCGTGGCAGGGGATCTGTTTATCGACTGCAGTGGCCTTGTCAGCCTGTTGCTGGGCAAGGCCCTCGGTACCGAATTCGAGGACTGGACTCACTGGCTTCCCTGCGATCGAGCCATCGCGGTGCAGACCAGGTCCGCCGGCGAGCTCGTTCCCTATACGCGCTCCATTGCCAGGGAGAGCGGCTGGCAGTGGCGCATTCCCCTGCAGACGCGGGTCGGCAATGGCCTCGTCTATTGCAGTGATTTCATGAGCGACGACGAGGCCCGGGACACCCTGCTCGGCAACCTCGATGGTGAAGTCATTACAGAACCCAGGGTATTGCGCTTTCGCACCGGGCAGCGGGTGAAACACTGGGTCCACAACTGCATCGGCCTGGGCCTGGCGGCGGGCTTTCTCGAGCCGCTCGAGTCCACGAGCATTCACCTGATCCAGCGAGGCGTGATCCGGCTGCTGCAGATGTTCCCCTACAGCGGCATCGTCGAATCGGACCGGACAGAGTTCAATCGCCAGATGGACACCGAGTTCCGCTTCATTCGCGACTTCATCATCATGCACTACCATGTGACCGAGCGAACGGACACCGAGTTCTGGCGGCGCTGTCGTGCGATGGACATTCCTGACGGCCTGCGGCATCGCCTGGACCTGTTCCGGGATACCGCTCGTGTCTTCGAGACCGAGCTGGACATCTTCCGCGAGAACAGCTGGATTCAGGTCATGCTTGGACAGGGCATTGAACCGAAGAGCTACCACCCCATCGTGGACATGATGAGCGAGCAGGAACTTCGCCGGTTCATGCAATTCCAGCGACAGAAGGTCGACCACGTCCTGGGCCAGCTACCGACACACCGGGAATTCGTCGACCGCTACTGTCCCGCCGTGGGTACCTGAATTCATCACGGGTGGCAGCGACTGGCCTGCCCCGGGCCCGACGCCACTCCGGTGCGCCCGGAAGGGACCCGGTTGAACTTACGAAGTCGGGCGGAAACGCCTAAGATACCGGTCGCTTTCGCCCCTGAAGCCTTGCCTGGGCTTCGCCAGATTCTGCAGTCGCCCTTCCCGACGTCCACGGGATCCGGCAGGCCGTGAGAGGATCGAGCACCGTGCCCAACGTCAAGAACACCGTCTTCACGGTCATTTCGGTCCTTGTCGTCCCCCTGCTCTTCTTCGTTCTGCTCGAGCTGGGCCTCACGGCGCTTGGGGTCGGGAAGTCGTTCGACTACTTCCACAGGATCGACATCGACGGCCGGCCTCATTACCAGGAAAATCCCGACTTCGCCGACCAGTTCTATCCTCCGTCGCTGAACATCGGTCCGCTGGAAAATACCTTCGCCGAAGAGCGCAGCCCCGACCTGCTCAGGGTCTACATCCTGGGGGGCTCTGCAGCCCAGGGCTTCCCCCACAAGAACCACGGCCTCGACCGGCTGCTGGCGGCCCAGCTTCGAGCCGCGCTGCCTTCGCGGAAGATCGAGGTCATCAACACGGCCATGACGTCGGTCAATTCCCATGTCGTCTACGCCGTTGCGAAGTCGATCCCGGACGACTCCGCTGACTTTGCCGTCATCCTGATGGGCAACAACGAGGTGGTTGGGCCGTACGGTCCCGGCACCTTCAACCAGAACTTCCTGGAGAGCATCAACCTGATCCGGGGCATCCAGGCCCTCAAGCGCACGAGGATCTGGCAGGCCCTGGACAGCCTCATCCTGAAGGTCAGGCCGACCGATGCGCAGCAGGACCTGAAGTGGGAAGGCATGCAGATGTTCGCCGAGCATGGCGTGCCTCACGATGACCCTCGTATGAAGGGTGTCTATGAGCACTACGAGGACAACCTCGTCAGCATCATCCAGACGCTTCACGACAAGGGCATCCACGTGGTGCTGTCCTCCGTGCCGGTCAACCTGCGGCACTCCGCACCTTTCCTGTCCGTTCACCGGCGGGACCTCTCGACTGACCTGCTGGATCAATGGCGCGAACTGTCTCGCAAGGGAGCTCCAGAGTTCTGATCAAGAGGACTGGGATGGCGCCATTGCAAGCTATCAGGCGGCACTGGCCATTGATCCTGACCACGCCGATACCCACTTCCGGCTCGCCACGGCGCTCGAAAATGCCAGCCAGTTTCAACAGGCCAGGACCCACTACCAGCGCGCGCTGGACCTCGACGCATTGCGATTCCGGGCCGACACGAGAATAAACCAGGTCATCCAGCAGGTTGCCGCTCGCATCGGCGATGACGTGGTCAGCTTCGTGGATAGCGCCGCTGCTGCGGAGCAGGCCAGCCAGCCATTCCAGCCGGGCTGGAACCTGCTTCTCGAGCACGTTCACTACGATTTCGCCGGCAACGATCTCATTGCGTCAGGGATCTCCCGCTCGATCATGAGCAGCCTGACCGGGGCCGATGCCTACCAGCCCCTGCCAGGCGCCGAAGTCGCCCGGAGAGTCGGGTTCCCGAATTTCGACACCATCACGGAAATCAGGAACCTGCAAAACATGGCCCAGCGTCCGCCGTTTCCCGGGCAGAGCAATTACGCCGGACTCCTGCAATCTCTCGACGAGAGATTGCAGGGCGTGA
Organism: uncultured Gammaproteobacteria bacterium; assembly: GCA_963715485.1. GTDB lineage: Bacteria > Pseudomonadota > Gammaproteobacteria > Steroidobacterales > Steroidobacteraceae > SG8-30. The sequence continues at coordinate 592,272 of OY970244.1, read as the reverse complement.
TCACGGAAGTCGGCTCTTCGGCAGAAGTCCTGCAGAGGCGCCGGGAGGTGGCAGATTCAGGTCTTGCCGACTGGAAGGTTCATTTCGAACTGGCGGTCCTGAACGAGCGCGTGGGCAATCCGGGCGCGATGTATTACCACCTGAACCAGATCATCGAACTCTACCCGCACAATCGCGAAAGCTACATGAAGATCGCCGAGGCCATGAGCAAGGAGGGCAAGTGGCGCGAGGCGATCCCGTATCTCGAGCGGTCCCTCGACTACACCAGGGGTGATGAAGCGAAGATCGCCGAGACCATTGGCTGGCTGGGCACGGCGTATCTCCGGACGGGGGAACATGAGAAGGCGACAGACCTGCTGCTGGAGGTCACCGAGGAATATCCGGACCAGATTGCCCTGAACCTGAGGGCCTATGGCAACCTGATCAAGGACTCACGGGAGCGTGGCCAGGCCAGGGACCTCGACCGCTACGTTGACGATGCCCAGGCGTATGCCAGGTCATTGATACGCAGCGGCAAGGACAAGGAATTCCCCTTGCTGCGCCAGAGGATGTCGCAGCTCATGACCATGGCCGGCCGCGGTGAGGAGGCTGCGGAATGGGCCGAAGCGAAGGCGAAGTGACCCATATCCTCGGCATTTCCGCGTACTACCATGACAGTGCCGCGGCGTTGTTGAAGGACGGAGAGCTGGTCGCGGCGGCCCAGCAGGAGCGATTCTCCCGAAAGAAGCATGATGCCCGGTTCCCCCGGGAAGCGATCAGCTATTGCCTGGGATCGGAAGGCCTGCGCCTCGAGGACCTCGACCGCATCGTGTTCTACGACAAGCCGCTCATCAAGTTCGAGCGGCTGCTCGAGACCTACCTCAGCTATGCGCCGAAAGGATTTCGGTCCTTTGTCAAGGCAATGCCCGTCTGGCTCAAGGAGAAGCTCTATCTCAAGAGCGTGCTCCGGAAGGAGCTTGCGCAGCTCGGTGACTGTAAGGGAACAGCGCTGCCCCCGCTGCTCTTTGCGGAGCATCATCAGTCCCACGCCGCCTCGGCGTTCTACTTCAGCCCGTTCGATCGCGCGGCCGTGCTCTGCCTCGATGGTGTCGGCGAATGGGCGACGACCTCGACCTGGCTGGGTGCCGACGCGAGCCTCGAGCCGCTCTGGGAGATCGACTTCCCGCACTCGCTGGGGCTGCTCTACTCGGCGTTCACGTACTTCACGGGCTTCAAGGTCAATTCCGGCGAGTACAAGCTGATGGGGCTCGCCCCCTACGGCCAGCCGAGGTATGCAGGACTCATTCTCGACAAGCTCCTCGATCTCAAGAAGGACGGGACGTTTCGCCTGGACATGCAGTACTTCAATTACTGCACCGGCCTGACGATGACCAACAGCCGCTTCGACGAGATCTTCGGTGGCCCGCCTCGCAAGCCGGAGGGCGAACTCACGCAGCGCGAGATGGACATCGCCGCGTCCATCCAGGTCGTCACCGAAGAGGTGGTGCTGCGGCTCGCCCGCACGCTCCACGAGGAGACCGGTGAGAAGAATCTCTGTCTCGCCGGGGGCGTCGCGCTCAATTGCGTCGCCAATGGCCGGCTGCTGCGCGAAGGGCCCTTCGAGAACATCTGGATCCAGCCGGCCGCCGGGGATGCGGGCGGCGCTGCGGGAGCCGCTGCGGTCGCCTGGCACTGCTACGACCAGCAGCCGCGCAAGCCAGAAGGCAATGGAAGCCCCGCGGCTGACAGGATGCGCGGGTCCTACCTCGGACCCGCATATGGGCCCGAGCAGATCCGGGCTGAGCTCGACGCGATGGGTGCAAGTTACGAGGTCCTGGATGAGGACGCCCTGCTCTCGAGAACGGCACGGCTGCTCGACCAGGAAAACGTGATCGGCTGGTTCCAGGGCCGCATGGAGTTCGGGCCTCGGGCCCTCGGCGGCCGCTCGATCATCGGTGACCCGCGCAGTCCCAGGATGCAGTCGGTCATGAATCTCAAGATCAAGTACCGGGAGTCGTTCCGGCCATTCGCGCCGTCAGTCCTGTGGGAGCGTGTCTCGGACTATTTCGAGCTGGATTCGCCGAGTCCCTACATGCTTTTCGTCGCACCCCTGCGCCAGGAGCTGCGGCTGGCCCTTCCTGACGGGCACGAGCAGCTATTCGGTATCGAGAAACTCAAGCTCAGGCGTTCGGAACTGCCCGCTGTCACGCACGTGGATTACTCGGCGCGGGTGCAGACCGTTCATGAGGAAACGAACCCGCGCTACCATAGGCTGCTGAGGGCATTCGAGCAGCTCACTGGCTGCGGTGTGCTGGTCAATACGTCGTTCAACGTGCGCGGCGAGCCCGTTGTCTGCTCGCCGACCGATGCCTACCGGTGCTTCATGCGCACGGACATGGACTATCTCGTCCTGGAGAGCTTCTTCCTGCAGAAGAAAGATCAGCCGGTCTGGCAGGACGATGCGTCCTGGAAAGACGAGTTCGAGCTCGACTGAAGTGGCCGTCAGTCAGATGATTCCCGAGCTCGACCGGAAGGGCCTGCGTGAATTCGGCGTGGTGACCGGCGCGGTGGTCGTCGCGATCTTTGGCCTGTTCCTTCCGTGGATGCTCGGGGCGCGCTGGCCGGTCTGGCCGTGGGCCATCGCCGCACCACTCTGGCTGCTGGCCCTGGTCCACCCGCCGTGGTTGCGCCGGATCTACCGGGCATGGATGCGCTTCGGCCTCCTCGCCGGCAGGGTGACGACACCGCTGGTGTTGGGGATCGTGTTTTTCCTTATGATCTCGCCCATGGCGATGGCCAGGCGCCTCTGGGGCAAGGACCCGATGCAGAGGGTGCTTGATCCCAACCGGGACAGCTACCGGACCCAGAGTGCCCGGAGCCCGAGAGACAAACTGGAGAGACCCTTCTGATGCTGGAACTCCTGAAGGATCTCTGGGCCTTCATGCGGGAGCGCAAGAAGCTCTGGCTTGCCCCGATCATCCTGGTGATGATCCTGCTCGGCGCCCTGATCGTATTCGCGAAGGGATCGGCGCTCGCCCCGTTCATCTATACGTTGTTCTAGGGTCCGTTCTTCCGGTTACGGTCGAGGGCTCCCGCGAAGCTGACGTTCGGGCCAAAAAAATACCCGCAGCGAACTGCGGGTATTTTCCTGATCGGACTGACTGAACCCCGCTATTCCCTTGCGAGGTTGTACTCCCACCAGCCGGGGCCGAAATTGATCCTGACAGTCATGCTGTCCCCGACCAGTTCGACGACGTCATAGGTGACGAACGCCGGTGCCTCGGACGGGGCGGTGAGCTCCGCACCGTTCACCACCTTGGCAAGCCCGAGGAACGACCCGACGCCATCGAGCCTCGCAGTGCCGGCGCCTTCATCGTAGTACCAGGCGCCCGCGGCGCTGCCATCGTGCGGCGCAACCGGCACGCCACAGCCTTCCGCAGCGGCACCCTGCCAGGGCTCGATCCAGGTATCACCGTCCTGGAAGTTCTGGAACGTGCCGTCATCGCCGAAGTGGTAGATGTCGTCGAACCAGCAGGCGCGCGGCCCCTCCGGACCCGTGTCGGCTATGCTGAACCAGGACGTGTCCCCTGCGTTCGGGCCCACGCCGGCGAAGTCGAGTTTCCAGTTGCCGACGACCGGCTGGTTCGAAACACGAGACAGCCGGTACTCCCACCAGCCGGGGCCGAAGTTGATCCTGACCGTCAGGCTGTCTCCGATCAGTTCGACCACCTTGTAGGTGACCGACCCCGGTGCATCGGACGGCATGACGAGTTCCGCATCGTTCACGACCTTCGCCAGCCCCAGGTGGGCTCCCAGGCCCGTCAGCTTCAGGCTCCCCGCGGCCTCGTCGTACTCGAAGACGGCGTTGTTGCTGCCGTCGTGCGGCGCAACCGGCTCGCCACAGCCTTCCGCAGCGGCACCCTGCCAGGGCTCGATCCAGGTCTCCTCGCCCTGCACATTCCTGAAGGAACCGTCACGACCGAACTGGTAGACGTCGTTGAACCAGCAGGAGCGCGGCCCCTCCGGACCCGTGTCGGCTATGCTGAACCACGACGTGTCCCCTTCGTTCGGGCCCACGCCAGCGAACTCCAGCTTCCAGTTGCCCTTCAGGTCAGCGGTGTCGGCGACCCGTTCCAGCTGGTACTCCCACCAGCCGGGGCCGAAATTGATCCTGACAGTCATGCTGTCCCCGACCAGTTCGACGACGTCATAGGTGACGAACGCCGGTGCCTCGGACGGGGCGGCGAGCTCCGCACCGTTCACCACCTTGGCAAGCCCGAGGAACGACCCGACGCCATCGAGCCTCACGGAACCGGCGCCTTCATCGTAGTACCAGGCGCCCGCGGCGCTGCCGTCGTGCGGCGCAACCGGCTCGCCACAGCCTTCCGCAGCGGCACCCTGCCAGGGCTCGATCCAGGTATCACCGTCCTGGAAGTTCTGGAACGTGCCGTCATCGCCGAAGTGGTAGATGTCGTCGAACCAGCAGGCGCGCGGCCCCTCCGGACCCGTGTCGGCTATGCTGAACCAGGACGTGTCCCCTGCGTTCGGGCCCACGCCGGCGAACTTGAGCTTCCACTTGCCGACGACGGGAGAGTTCGTAACGCGAGACAGCCGGTACTCCCACCAGCCGGGGCCGAAATTGATCCTGACAGTCAGGCTGTCGCCGATCAGTTCGACCACCTTGTAGGTGACCGACCCCGGTGCCTCGGACGGGGCGGTGAGTTCCGCACCGTTCACGACCTTCGCCAGCCCCAGGTGGGCTCCCAGGCCCGTCAGCTTCAGGCTCCCCGCGGCCTCGTCGTACTCGAAGACGGCGTTGTTGCTGCCGTCGTGCGGCGCAACCGGCTCGCCACAGCCTTCCGCAGCGGCACCCTGCCAGGGCTCGATCCAGGTCTCCTCGCCCTGCACATTCCTGAAGGAACCGTCACGACCGAACTGGTAGATGTCGTTGAACCAGCAGGAGCGCGGCCCTTCCGGACCCGTGTCGGCTATGCTGAACCAGGACGTGTCCCCTTCATTCGGGCCCACACCAGCGAATTCCAGCTTCCAGTTGCCTTCCAGCGGACCCAGGTCCTCATCGCTCGCACATTCAGGGCCAAAGCACGCGACACTTCCGTCCGTCGTTGCAGTGACGGCCTGGCCGAGTTCACCGCTCACGTCCTGGTAGGTGATGGAAAAGGCGACATTGCCCTGGGGATCGGTCTCGGCGATCTGTCGCACCGCATACCAGCTGTCGATCTTGCCCCTCACCTCGGCGCGGACGTTGTTGATGAAGACAACGGGCGTCATGAGGGCTTCGGTGGCGGTGAAGTCGATCCTTACGGACTGACCCGGCTTGACGACACCATCTGGCTGCATGGTGACGATCGTCAGCTCGGGTGGTGTGCCGTCCTTGAAGGGGGGCTCAGGCAGGTTGTTGTCCCTGACGTCCTTGCTGCTGCCACATGCGGACAGCAGCAGCAGACCCGTCACGGCCAGGATTGCGCCAAAGCGACCGGCCAAGGTGCCCGGGAGCGCGCGGTCCGACTTAGAAATGTGCCGTTGCATTACATCCCCCAAAAAATCTGGTCTTTCGGTACCCGGCCAGGCTGAACTGGATTCCTGACTGAGCCACCCTTAGTCAGCGTCATCCGCGATCCGCCCGGGCTGGTAACACGTAACACGTTCAGAAGCCGAAGTTATAGCGGAAGCCAAAGTCAAACCGCGGACCCGTCTGGACGGCCTGCAGCACCTGGCGCTTCGTCAAGCCGTAGACGTGCCGCGTCTCGTTGGTGAGGTTCAGGCCGCTGAAATAGAGCGTGGCGTTGTCGGTGAGGTGATAGGTAACGTTCAGGTCCAGCTGCCCGTAGCTCTGCACGAACGTCGGGTTGGTCCGCGTTCCCTCGGCCTGGCCGACCCCGGCAATGAAATCGTCACGCCAGTTGTATGCGGCACGGACCTGCAGTTTCTCACCGTCGTAGAAACCAATGAAGTTCGCCGAATCGCTCAATCCAGGCAGTACGAACTGGCCCACCAGGAAGTTGGCCTTGTCATAGGCAACGTCGGCCTCGACCAGCGTCGCGTTGATGATGAAACCGAAGCCGGATTGACCAAAGGTATGCTGAAGGTTCAGCTCCCAGCCGTCGACGGCTGCCGTTCTCTGGTTCACCGGCTGGCTCAGGTCGAAAATGATGGACGGATCGCCCGGCACGCTGACGATGGTCTCGCCGTCCACCGCCGGGTCGGACTGGTAATTGTCGAGGATGTAACGTCCCACCTGCGTGTACTGGGCGGGATCCAGGCCGCTCTCCGCAAGGGCGCGATTCCAGAGTGCGCCGCCAATGATGTTTGGAATCTCGAAGATGGTCGATGCGATCCGGCCGGTACCGATGAAGTTCTTTACGTCCTTGTCGAAATAGCCCACCGACAGGTAGCTGCCATCCGCGTAGTACCACTCGAGCGACAGGTCGATGTTCTCCGACTGGATCGGCACCAGGCCCGGGTTGCCCGCAGAGGCCGCCGGCCGCGTAGTGGGGAAGAACTGCGTGCCGTTGGGCGACAGGCCACCCTTGATGTCGTTGTAATTGGGACGGGTGATCGTCTCGCTGTATGACGCTCGCAGGACGACGTTTTCCCAGGGCTCGATGTCGAAGTCGAAGTTGGGCAGCGTAACGTCATAGTTGCCCTTGACGTTGGTGAAGCTCTGGATGATGTTGCCATCTTCATCCCTTGCTTCCGTGATGTTGAGCTCGTTGCCCGCGCCGACCCAGGAAGACCCGCTGTACGTCGTATTCAATGCGGCCGAGACCACGTCCGTTTCCTCGTAGCGGACTCCGGCACGGACACCGGTAGGCATGTCGCCCAGTTGCCCGCGCCAGTTGAACTGGAGATAGACGGACGTGGTTTCCTCAGTGGTCCGAAGGTCGTCCCGCCAGTCGGTGGAAGCGCAGTAGCCGGTTCCACAATCGCCCACCTCGGCATACGTGGCACCACTGGCGGCGTAATAGGCCTCACCGGCGGCCTGCAGATCCTTGAGGTTGGCCGTGAAGAACTCCGTCTGCAGGTCCGGGTGATTGTGCCCGGACAGCTCGTCGAACTGGTTCGCGATACTGGAGCGGACAAGGATGTCCGAGATCTGCCCGGGTTCGCCGATGCCGCCCCAGTTGTCCAGCTGCACGACGCTGAACACCGAGCGATTGCTGACCTCCGTCGTCTGCACGCCGAAATCGATGCTGGACTCGGGGGTAAACTCGAAGGACCCGGCGAACTTTGCCTGCTCCACGTCCATCCAGGACGCATCGTTGGTAAACACGCTACCGGTGAGGAGCATGTCATCCTTGTACAGCGGGCGGTTCTCCTCCCCTCCGGAGTTCAGGTTGTTGCTGAAGATCGGCAGCTCGTAACCCGTGATGAAGCTCTGCCCCACCTTGTTGAAGGTGGCCATGCTGATCAGCGCACTGGTGCCGTTGGGGCCGTTCGCCCCCGTCTCGGCTGAGGAGTCGTGGTAGTCCAGCTCGAGGCGGAGCCGGTCGGTAACCCACCACTCGAGATTGAAACCGACGGACTCATTCAGGTTCTTCCTGCCATCCGCACCGGTGCCCATGGCAAAGTCGTTGTTGTCATTGGTCTCCGAGTAGATGATCGGGCTGGCGATAGGGCCGTCCGTCCACTCACTGGACTGTGAAAGGGCCGCCGTATTCGAGAACCAGGCGGAAAGGTCGCTGTAGGTCCGATCCAGCTCGAATTCGGAACGGATGTAGTCCGCTGTGACCGTGATGTCGCTGGTCGGCGCCCACTGCAGCACGACCTGGGCATTGGTCCTTTCACTTTCAAACTCGGCGATGTTGTACGCGACGGCCTGCGGGATGGAATAGCTCTCGTCGGCGGTCTGCGGCCTGTTGATCTGGTTCGCGTCGTTGACGACCTTGGGATCGGCTATGTCTGTTCCATTCGGACCTGGAATAAGGTCATCGCCCGGCCGTGTGTACCAGCCATTCACCTGGGCTGAGTTCACACCATTGTTGCGGGTCTGGTGGCTCGCAGTGATGGCGATACCGAACTTGTCGTCCATGAAACGATCGAGGTAGATCCCCGACACCTCCGGTGTCACCTCATCGCCGGTGCGGGTCGACGTGTCGAATACCGCCTTGGCGGCGAGACTCAGCGTCGGTTCACCCTTGAGCGGTTCAGGCGTCAGGATGTTGATGGTGGAACCGATGCCGCCGGACGGCACATCGGCTCGACCCGACTTGTAGACCTCGACACCCGCCACGCCTTCCGAGGCCAGGTCCCCGAAGTCGAACGAGCGGGTGGTGCCATTGTGAGTGGGCATCTGGCGGCCGTTGATGGTCACCAGGTTGTACTCCGGACCAAAGCCACGCACCGTCACCTGGCTGCCTTCACCGCGCTGCCGGTCGATCGACACGCCGGTGATTCGCTGCAGGGACTCTGCGAGGTTGGCGTCCGGGAACTTGCCGATGTCTTCCGCAGAAATGGCGTCGACGACACCCGTGGCCTCACGCTTGATGTCCATGGAACGATTCAAGCTGGCGCGGATGCCGGTAACGACCACTTCCTCGAGCACGGTCTCCTGGGCGACAGCTGGAGTCACTGCGGAAGCACCCAGGACCAACGCAATGGCGGTGGCCAATGGTGTTTTGCGAAACGTTGACTGTTGCATGCTCAAGCCCCCAGCTTGCGGTCGAAAGGTAGTGTTGTGGACGCGCCGATCTTCAGCTTGCATTCGAACTGACAGCGTTGTCACTCGGCTATATAGTACGGTTTGACAGCGCTGTCAATATTGCACCCGATGCTCCAGGGGCTCGCTCTCACTGCGCCTGGCGTGCGACGACTGAATCCTGTGAGCGTAGACCCGGCACGAATGGGTTCGGCCCGGGAGGGACGGAGCTGAGGCTGCTTCGTGCCGGGTCGCCCGGGGCCGATCATGGATGACAGCGCTGTCAGAAGCATTTATGATCGATCCCGACAACGCCGTCGACAAGCTTGAGAGTCATCAGCCACCAGGTCCAGCGTGGCGCTCACGCGTTTCGTTCGAGGGGTGAATAAGTCTCAACTTTTTGTTTTAGAAGAAGAAACTGCGGGTGGGTCATGGGGGACGCGAGGCCGATAGCGCCATGAACGTCGATCCGGACAGGATCAGGTCGGCCTGGCAGGGCCGTATTACCGGTTGCCTGCTGGGAAAGCCGATCGAGGTGCTTTCGTTTCAGCACGGGCTGCGGGGAGTCCGTGCCTATCTGCAGGCTGCCGGCTCATTGCCGCTGCGAAACTACATCCCGCTGGTCGACGGCGCCGCCCCCGCCGGCTCCGGACCGAAGTGCTGCCTTGGGCATATCGAGCGCGCGGAGGCGGACGACGACATCACCTACACGCTGCTGGCGCTGCTCCTGCTCGAGGAGCACGGCGCCGGCCTCGAGACCATGGATGTCGCACGCGCCTGGCTGAAGCTGCTGCCGGCCGGCAGCACCTGGACCGCCGAGCGCGCAGCCTACCGGGTTCTCCTCGACAGGATGGCAGAGCAGTTCGTCAACGGCGAGTCGCCGGGCTTCGACCTCGAGGAGTGCTCGGACAACGAATACAACGAGTGGATCGGCGCGCAGATCCGCGCCGACCTGTACGGCTGGGCCTGCCCGGGCCGGCCGGCGCTGGCCGCGTCGCTGGCGCGGCGCGACGCGGCGCTGTCCCACCGCGGCGACGGCGTCCACGCCGCTGCCTTCATCGCCGCGCTCGGCGCAGCGATCCCGCCCTCGGAAGACCTGGACACGGCCATCGACTGCGCGCTCGGCGAGATCCCCGGTGAGAGCAGGACAGCCGCTGCTGTGCGCTTCGGTCGTTCCATCGCCGGATCGGCCGATGCCGTCACCCGCCTGCACGACGAATATGAGGGTCTCTCCCCGGTGCACTCGACCAACAACCTGGCCCTGGTCGTCTGGGCGATCAGTTCCTGCGGCGACGACTTTTCCGCGGCCATCGGAGATGCCGTCTCGGCCGGCTGGGACACCGACTGCAACGGGGCGACCGTGGGCGGCCTTTGCGGACTGATGGGCATGAGGATTTCGGGGGACTGGACCCGGCCGTGGAACGGCCGCATTGCAGCGGGCCTTGCCGGTCATTCGGAACTCGAGCTCGAGGATGTCGTCGCGCGCACCGTCGCGGTGGCACGGAGGCTGGCCTCATGAGCACGCGCCGCCGGTCGCACGGCATGCGGACGAAGAACGCCGGCGGCGGCATCCTGTCCTGCGCCTGGCATCGACTCGCCGGCCTGCTGCTGCTCGCCGTCGCTCCCCTTGCCCCCGCCATGGCGGAACACGTGGAGGGCAGGACGGAGTATCGCGCTCCCCGCGCGGCCTCGGCCCCGGTGATCGATGGGCTCGCCGGCGACGCGGCATGGGCCTCGGCCCGCTGGCACGCGATCGACCAGCTGTGGCTGGGGCCGGAATATGCAGCTTCGGATTTCCAGGGGCGCTTCAAGGTCGTTTGGACCCCGGAGCGGCTCTACCTGCTGGTCGAGATCGTGGACGACATCCTGTTCGACAGTCACCGCGACCCACTGGTCCAGTACTGGGACGACGACTGCCTGGAGATCTTCGTGGACGAGGACTTCTCTGGCGGCGACCACCAGTACAACCACAACGCCTTTGCCTACCACCTCTCGCTGGATAACCAGGCCATCGACATCGGCACCGACCGCAGGGCCCGGCCCTACACGGACCACGTCGAGAGCCGCTGGCAGCAGGGCGCCGACGGGATCACCTGGGAGGTGTCGATGGTCCTCTATCCCGACACCTACGTGGACGGATCTCCGGACAACCGGCCGGTACCGCTGTCGGCCGGCAAGGTCATCGGCCTCATGCTCGCCTGGTGCGACAACGACGGCAGCGAGCTGCGTGAGAATTTCGTCGGCTCCGAGTCCGTGCCCTTCGGCCCGAAGGACCGCGGCTGGATCGACGCTGACCTGTTCGGAAAGCTGGTGCTGGAAGAGACGCCATGAGAAACATGGAAGAAGAAGCAACCGCCGGTCCCCTGGACCGGGACGAAGTGACCGGCGAATTCGTCGACGTCGATGGTGAGCGGTTCTACATGATCCGCGACGTCGACCGCATGGCGCCTTTCCTGGTGAGCGTCATCTCGAGCGCCGACCACTGGCTGTTCGTGTCCTCGACCGGGGGCCTCACCGCAGGCCGTGTCTCGCCGGACACCGCGCTGTTCCCCTACATACCGGTCGACAAGGTGCACGAGAGCGCACCGCATACGGGCAGCAGGACGATGGTTCGCGTGACCCGCGGCAGGCAGGCCGTCACCTGGGAACCCTTCAACCGCGAGCACGACGGCCGCTTCGCGACGACGCGCAACCTCTACAAGAGCGTGCTCGGCGACAAGCTGCGGTTCGAGGAGCTCAACCACGAGCTCGGGCTCGCCTTCCGCTACACCTGGGCGACGAGCGATCGCCACGGCTTCGTGCGTCGCTGCGAACTCCAGAACCTCGCGGACCGGGACGTCTCCGTGGACCTGCTCGACGGCCTGCAGAACATCCTGCCGGCAGGCACGCCGGGCATGGTGCAGGCGAGCGCCAGCAACCTGGTCAACGCCTACAAGTGGACCGAGCTCGACGCGGCCAGCGGCCTGGCGATGTACACGCTCTACGCGGGGATCTCGGACCGGCCAGAGCCCAGCGAGTCGCTCAGGGCCAACGTCGTCTACGGCCTCGGCCTCGAAGCCCCGCGGGTGCTGCTCTCCACCCTGCAGCTCGACGCGTTCCGGCGCGGCCGGCCCGTCGTGCAGGAGGACCGCAAGCGCGGCATCCGCGGCGCGTACTTCCTGCACGCCCGGCTCGAGCTGCCGCGACACGGTGCCCGGCGCTGGCAGGTCGTCGCCGACATCGAGCGTACGCAGGCGGAGGTCGTGGCCCTGGCCAGGGAACTTGCGGATCCGGAAGACGCGGCGCGGGCCATCGACGCATCGGTCGGCGCTGGCCGCGATGCGCTGGCACGCATCGTCGCCTCCGCGGACGGCTTCCAGGCGGCGCACGAGGAGGTGGTGACGGCGCATCACTACGCCAACGTGATGTTCAACGTGCTGCGTGGCGGCATCTTCGCCGACCAGTACCGGATCCGCACGGCCGACTTCGCCGCCTACGTCGGGCACTTCAACCGGCCGCTCGCCGCACAGCACCGCCGGTTCCTCGCGGGCCTCGAGGCCACGCTGGACCTCGACGGGCTCATGGCCGCGATACGAGGCACCGGTGACCTGCATCTCGAGCGGCTCTGTTACGAGTACCTGCCGATCACCTTCGGGCGGCGCCATGGCGATCCCAGCCGCCCCTGGAACCGCTTCGCAATCGTGCTGAAGGACGAGGACGGCAACCCGTCGCTGTCCTACCAGGGCAACTGGCGCGACATTTTCCAGAACTGGGAGGCCCTGGCGATCAGTTACCCGGAGTTCGTCGAGTACATCGTCGCCAAGTTCGTCAATGCCTCGACGCCCGACGGCCACAACCCGTACCGCATCACCCGCGACGGGATCGACTGGGAGGTCGAGGAACCCGACAACCCATGGAGTCACATCGGCTACTGGGGCGACCACCAGGTCGTGTACCTGCTGAGGCTGCTGGAGCTCTCCAGGGCGTTCCACCCGGCCCGCCTGCGTGAGCTGCTCTACCGGCCCGTCTTCAGCTACGCCAACGTGCCCTACCGGATCCGCAGCTTCAGCAGGCTGGTCGAGGACCCGAAGCGGACCGTGGACTACGACCACGCGCTGGCGGCGCGCATTGCCGCGCGCGTCGAGGCGATGGGCGCGGACGGAAAGCTGGTGCCCGACACCGGTGGCGGCGTACTGCAGGTCACCCTGCTGGAGAAGCTGCTGGTGCCACTGCTTGCCAAGCTCGGCAACCTCGTCGTCGACGCCGGCATCTGGCTCAACACCCAGCGGCCGGAGTGGAACGACGCCAACAACGCGCTGGTGGGCCACGGTGCCTCGATCGTCACCGTGTGCAACATGCGCCGCTACGTGCACTTCCTGCAGGGCCTGCTCAACGGCGAGCGCGGCACCGTGGAGCTGTCGGCAGAAGTCGCGCGGTGGCTGGCCGAGACGGCCACGGCGCTGGCCAGGCTGCGACCCGCGCTCGGCAGCGGCGCCGTCAGCGACGCCCAGCGCTGGCGCTCGATGGAGGAGCTCGGAACCGCCGCGAGCCGCTATCGCGCCGCGGTGTACGGCGAGCACGCGCTGTCGGACAGGATGACGCAGACGCTCGGCTCCATCACGGCCCTGCTCGACGACGCGCTGGCGGTGATCGACCATACGATCCGCACCAACCAGCGCCACGACGGCACGTATCACGCCTACAACCTGCTGGACCTCAAGCCGGGCTCGGTCGGCGTCGACCGGCTCTATGTGATGCTGGAGGGACAGGTCGCTGCGCTCAGCTCGGGCGCGATGGATGCGGAGGAAGTCGCTGCGCTGGTGGAGCGGCTGTTCACCAGCGACATCTACCGTGCCGACCAGCGCTCGTTCATGTTGTACCCGGACCGGCCCCTGCCGGGCTTCCTGGAGAAGAACCGCCTGCCCGCGGCCAGCGTCGAGGCCATCCCGCTGCTGCGGCGGATGCTCGATGCCGGGGATGGCCGCGTCGTCGTGCGCGACGCCGACGGTTGCTGCCGTTTCGATGCCGACTTCACCAACGTCGGGGACCTCGACGCCCGGCTGGTGGCGCTCTCCGACTCCTACGGCGGCATCGTCGAAGAGTCCCGCGGCGCACTGCACGATCTCTATGAGGCCGTCTTCCGTCACCGCGAGTTCACGGGACGATCCGGCACGATGTTCGGCTTCGAGGGTCTGGGCTGCATCTACTGGCACATGGTGTCGAAGCTGCTCCTGGCCATACAGGAGAACTTCTTCGTGGCGCTGGACCGGGATGCCGGGGAGGCAGTCACCCGGCGCCTGGGCAGCCTCTACTACCGCGTGCGCGAGGGGCTCGGCTTCAACAAGACGCCGGGCGAGTACGGCGCGTTCCCGACCGACCCCTACTCGCACACGCCGCGACACGGCGGCGCCCGGCAGCCCGGCATGACCGGTCAGGTCAAGGAGGAGGTGCTGTCCCGCTTCGGGGAGCTCGGGCTGCGCGTGCGCGCCGGCGAGATTCACGTCGACCCGCGCCTGCTGCGGGCCCGCGAGTTCAGCCCGGAAGCGGGCGTGCTCCGTTATCTCGACGTCGACGGCCACTGGCAGGAACTGCCTGTCCCGGCGCGGGGCCTCGCCTGTACCTGGTGCCAGGTGCCGATCATCTACCGGCTGGTCGCCGGCCCGGCGGCGGCGCTGACCGTCCTGCTCGACGACGGCGTGACCGAGACCCTGCCACAGCTGTCGCTGCCGGCCGCGATCAGCGCCGAGGTCTTCCGGCGCAGCGGACGGGTGCGGCAGGTCCGCATCGACGTGCCCGAAGGGTCGCTGCTGGGCGTTTGAAAGCGCCGGCCATTGTGCTTGAATGGTCGCGCGGCCCGCTGGTCCGCTGACGAACGGAAGAAACGAGTCCGATGCCGAGAGCGACCATCGACGACGTTGCCGCGCTCGCGGGTGTGTCCATCAAGACGGTCTCGCGTGTCGTCAACCAGGAACCGAACGTCCGGGACGCGACGCGCGAGAAGGTCGAGCGCGCCATCGCCCAGCTGAACTACCGCCCCAACCTGTCGGCGCGGAACCTGGCCAGCCAGCGGGCGCGGGTGATCGCGCTGATCTACGACGACCCGAGCGCCTATGCGAACCCGAGCGCGGGCTACGTGATCCGCATGCAGACAGGCGTGCTGCAGGCTTGCGGCAAGGCCGACTACCGGCTGGTCATCTACCCGTGCAACTACCGGAACGACGACATCGCCGAGGAACTGCGCGCCCTGATCGAGCACGTCAGGCCGCAGGGCGTAGTGCTGGCCGCGCCGCTGTCCAACATGCCGCACATCGTGCGTGCCATCGCCGAGACCGACACCCCGTTCATCCGGCTCTCGCCGGGAACCCACAGCGGCGAGCCGTTCTCGGTCTCGACCAACGATCGCGAGATCAGTGCCGAGATGACGCGCTACCTGGCCTCGCTCGGCCACCACAGGATCGCGTTCATCAAGGGAAACCCGATCCACAAGGCCGTCGGCAACCGCTTCGCTGGCTACGTGGACGGGCTCGAGCAGTGCCATCTTCCGTTCGACCGCGGCCTGGTCGAGCAGGGAGACAACTCGTTTGAGTCGGGCGAAGCCGCGGGGAAGCGCCTGCTCAGCCGCGTCGATCGACCGACGGCGATCTTCGCCGCCAACGACGACATGGCAGCCGGTGTCCTCCGCGCCGCTACGATGCTGGGAATGGCCGTGCCCGGCGAGCTGTCGGTGGTCGGCTGCGACGACATATCCCTCGCCAGCCAGCTGTGCCCTACGCTGACCACCATCGACCAGCCGCTGGCCGAGATGGCCGGCCGCGCCGCAACGGTGCTGATCCGCGAGGCCCACCAGCCGTCGCTGCCGAACGGCTCGGAAGTCGTGCCGGCGACCATCCGGTACCGCGAGTCCACCGGACCCGTGCCGGTCCGGCGTGCAGCGGATCAACGCGCGCCCGAGTAGACCCTCACGTAGTCGACTTCCATGGTCACCGGGAAGACGGTGGTCGATGTCGGCGATCCCGGGTAGTTGCCGCCCACCGCCACGTTGAAAAGCACGTAGAAAGGCTTGTCGAACGGCGCCGGGAACGCGCCCCCGGTCGAGGACCAGTTGTTACGCACCGCGAACAGCGTGTCGTCCACGTACCAGCGGATCTCGGCCGCGTCCCACTCCAGCGCGTAGACGTGGAAATCGGTGGTCACGTTGGTGGCGACCAGGTAGTTCTCGCCGCTGCCGATCTGGTTCGGCCAGGCTCCACCGTAGACGAGGCCACCGAAGATCGTGTTGCCGCCAGTGCCACCCAGGTTCCTGGCTTCCAGGATGTCGATCTCGCCCGATGCCGCCCAGGTGCCGTAGGCGCTGTCCTGGGGCAGGAGCCAGAACGCGGGCCACAGGCCCTGGCCTGCGGGAAGCTTCATCCGCGCTTCGATGCGGCCGTGGCGGAAGGCGAAGCGGTCGCGGGTGTTGATGCGCGCCGACGTGTAGCTCTTGCCGGAGACCGTCTCCTTGCGGGCGGTGATGACCAGCTTGCCGTCACTCAACAGCGCGCTGTCCGGCAGGTACCACTGCAACTCGTTGTTGCCCCAGCCCGGGATACCGTACTGGCTGCCATCGCCAGTCTCGAAATACCACTTGTATGGATCGAGTTTTTGGCCGCCGAATTCGTCGCTCCACACCAGGGTCAGCGGGCCGCCTGGTGTCACCGGCGTGTTGTTCACGACTGTCAGCGCAGGGTTGTTGATGTTGACGTTGGTCGTCGTCGGCGGTGGGGGGGGTGGCGGGGGCGGCGGGTTGCCCGAGTCGGGAGCCGAACCACCCCCGCCGCCGCAAGCTGCGATCAGGCCCACCAGCGCCAGGACCGGCATTACACGTCGCGCGACGTCCCACGCCGCGATGGACTGTCCTGCAGTCATTTCCTCATGACCTCCTTGTGTGTCCGGTCAACTCGATACAGGCCGAAGTGCTTCTCGGCTGCGAGCGGGTCGTTCGGGTTGCCCTTCCACGGCTCGTCGAAGGCCTCGAAGAAGAACACCGTCGTCCCCTTCCCGGCGGACCACTCCATCAGTTCGCGGTAGTGCCGGCGCTGGTTGGCCTCGCTCGCCTGATCCGGGAACTCGCTCGAGGTCGTCGGCCAGCCAGCCTCGAGGACCATCAGCGGCCTGCCGGGCAGCGCCGCGCGCATCTGTTCAATGCCCCTGGCCAGGAACGGCAGCGCCGTGTCGATCGTCTGCCCCTCGAAGAGCGGATAGCTGTGTGCACCGAGGAAATCGACCCCGGCCGCCAGCGGCGCGCCGTGGTCCCGCCACCACGCGTAGCTGTTGGCCACCGTCACCGGCTGGCGGACGGCGTCCCTCACCTGGCGGACGTAGGCGATCACCTGCTCCAGCGGCACCAGGTGATCAGTCCAGGACTCCAGCGCCTCGTTGCCGACGGCGACGGCGACGACGATGCCCTGGTACTCGTTGGCGAGCGCGATCCCGCGCAGGACTTCCTCGCGGTTGACGGCGGCGTTGGCGGTGAGCTTCTCCGCCGGGATGGGCTCCACCAGCCAGGGGCATCCCTCGTGGTTGCTGAGCTCGGCATCGAGCCAGACGCCCAACAGCACCTCGATTGGCAGCTCGTGCCGTCGGATCAGTTCCAGCGTCGTGCGCGTGTTCTCGCGGCTGTCGTACATGCGGATCAGCCGGAAGCCGTCGCGGACAAGGATCTGCAGGTCCTCCAGGACTTCCGCCTCGCCCGGGTTGACGGCGCCGGCCCCGCGGTCGGGATGCTGTCCCTCGCGGAAGCCCGAGTAACTCACGGCCTTCGCCTTCCCCGATGACCACTCCGCCGGCAGCGGCCGGACCACGAAGCCCTCCGCTGTCGAGGGCCCGGGCTCGACGAGGAACGGGATGTTGGCGTGCGCCGCGTGCCCCTGGCCGTCGAAGGCGTAGGCGAACAGGCGATACCGACCGGGCTCGTGCACCGTGATGCTCGTCGTGGCGGCGGCGGGATCCTGCAGCAGGCCCTCGATGCCAGAAATTCCCGCCTCGAAGTCGCCGCCCGCCTGGGTGGCGCCGCTCTCCGGCTTCACTTCCCAGCGGAAGCGCAGCGGATCGCCGTCGGGATCGGCGACCTCGAAGGACGCCTCGTAGGGCCGGCCGGCGACGAGTGTCACGCTCTCGCGCGACGTGCGGCCGTCGAGCAGCATCGCCTTCACGCGCGGCGTCCGGTTGGCGGGCGGGGTGCCGGTCCACGCGACGTGCATGACGTCGGCCGCCTCGGTCAGCTCGCCGCTCTCGAGCACCAGCCCGAACCAGGTCGGCGTGCGTTCCTGCTTCTGTCCCCAGAAGAACACGTAGGACCCGATGAGCTGCCCGGGGAAATCGGTCAGCACTTCGCGCCAGGCGCGCTGGATCACGTCGGCCTTCTCGCTGCTGGTCAGCTCGACCGGCGCGCCCCAGGCGGTCTTCTCCATTTCCCAGTAGCCGATGGTGCCCCACTCCGTGACCATGAACGGGCCGGTGAAGCCCATCGAGCGGATGTGCTCGGGCAGCGAGAACAGGCCCCCGTAGAGCTGGAAGCTCAGGAAGTCGAGGCTGGGTGCCCGGGCGAGGGCCTCGGCGACCTGGCCCGGCCGGAAGGCCTCCATCGCCGTCGTGACCGGGTGGTTCGGATCCAGATCGTGGATCATCCGCGCCACGTCCTCGACGGCATCCCACACGCGCGGGTTGGTGTAGCTGTGGTTCAGCTCGTTGCCGACGATCCAGGCCAGGAGCGCCGGGTGGTCGCGATAGCGAAGGATGTCGTCGCGGAACGACTCGCGCTGCGCGGCCACGGCCGCCGGGTCGTCGTAGTCGAAGCCATGCCGCTCCGCCTGCATCGGCAGGCCCAGCGCCACGGTGACCCCGTGGGCCTGCGCCGCGTCGAGCAGCTTGCCCGTGTCCTGGCGGCGGCTGTCCGTGGTCCAGGTCCTGATCGAGTTGCCGCCGTTCGCGGCGAAGCGCGCGATGTCGTCGACGGCCATGCCCGCACCGCGGACGGTGTATGGCTCCCCTCCCCGCATCAGGACGTAGCCGTCGGCACCCTTCACGACCTCGACCTTGACCGGGCCTTCCGCCGCACGCGACGGGGGCGAACAGGCGGTCATGGCGAGGCAGGCGGCAGCGATGGAAAGTGCATTGCGGACATTCATCTCAGCTTTTCACCAGGACCGCCTCGAGTTCCTCCAGGGAGCGGCCCTTGGTCTCCGGGAGGATGCGCATGACGAACGCCAGCCCGGCCAGCGCAAACAGTCCGTAGAGCAGGAAGGTCGTGGCGCTGCCCATCGATTGCAGCTGCCATGGGAAGACCAGCGTCACCAGGAAGGCGGTCGCCGAGTTGACCAGGCCCACGAAGGAGATGGCCACGCCGCGCACGCGATTGGGAAAGAGCTCCGAGAACAGCACCCACATGACCGGCCCGAGGGACACGGCGAAGCTCGCGACGAAACCGAGGATCCCGAACAGGATGAGGCGGGGATTGACGGCATCCCCCGCGCTGAAGCCCCATGCCAGCAGCAGCATGCACGCGGCGATCCCGGACAGGCCGAGGCCCAGCAGCGGCCGGCGTCCGAGGCGGTCGATCCAGGCCATCGCCACCACCGTGAACACCAGGTTGACGAGGCCCACCAGCGCGGCCTGCATGAACGCGGCGTTGGTGCCGATGCCGGACTTCTCGAAGATCATCGGCGCGTAGAAGAAGACCGCGTTGATCCCGGTGATCTGCTGCAGGATGCCTACGCCGATGCCGATGACCATCACCAGCCGAAGGGACGGGTGGAACAGCACGCGCCAGGAGGCACGCCCCAGCTTCGCCTCGGCCGCGATGCTGTCCTTCACCTCGCGCAGGACGCCGGCGGCGCCGGCACCGGCCACCCGGCCGAGGATCTCCAGGGCCTCCGCATCGCGGCCGCGCATCGCCAGCCAGCGGGGACTCTCCGGCACGAACGACAGGGCGAGCAGGTAGACGACAGCCGGCAGCGTCTCGATGCCGAGCATCCACCGCCAGTTCCACTCGCCGAGGCGCAGCGCCTCGCTCCACGGCCCGCCCGACTCGCCGAGGGTCAGGATCAGGTAGTTGCTGAAGAACGCGGCGGAGATGCCGATCACGATGTTCAGCTGGTTGAAGGACACGAAGCGCCCGCGCGAGGCCGGCGGCGCCATCTCCGCGATGTACATCGGGGCGACGATCAGTGCCGCGCCCACGCCGAAGCCGCCGAGCATGCGGGCGATGACCAGCGTGGGATAGTCGGGCGCCACGGCCGAGGCGATCGCCGAGACGGCGAACAGTACCGCGGCGATCTGCAGCACCGGGCGCCGCCCGAGGCGGTCGCTCAGGGGGCCGGAAGCCAGCATGCCGACCGACGCGGTCAGCGACAGGGACGAGACGACCCAGCCGACCTGCAGCGGGCCGAGGGCGAACTCGGCCTCGACGAAGCGGACGACACCGGAGACGACGGAGACGTCGAATCCCATCAGGAAACCGCCGAGCGCGACGAACAGCGCCGTGGTGGTCAGGTACCTGGAGGAGGGCGTCACGGCACGACTCCGGTGTCGAGCAGGCGGAACGTCCCGCGCAACGGCGCCTCGGAGCTGCCGCCGACCCACAGGTGAAATTCGCCGGGCTCGGTCACCAGCGTGTTGTCGCGACCGTAGAAGGCCAGGTCGTTGCTGTCGAGCCGGAACGTGACCGTGGTCCTCTCCCCTGGCGCGAGCCTTAACCGCTGGAACCCCTTGAGCTCCCGCACCGGGCGCGTGACGCTGGCGACGAGGTCGCGGACGTAGAGCTGGGCCACCTCGTCCGCCGCGACGCGGCCCGTGTTGGCCAGGTCCACGCTGACTTCCAGGGCCTCGCCGACGCGCGGCTGCGGGCTGCTGAGGCGCAGGTTCGAGTACTCGAAGGCAGTGTAGGACAGGCCGTGCCCGAACGGGAACAACGGCCGGTATCCCGCATCGAGGTGGTAGGACGTGTTGCCGACCGAGGTCTGCTTCGCCCGCGGCGGGATGTCGTCGATGAGGATCGTGGTCTCGGGCCCCGGCGGCTTTCCGCCGTGCTTCTGGTTGTAATAGACCGGCACCTGCCCGACGGCCCGCGGGAACGTCACCGGGAGCCTGCCGGACGGGGACTCCACGCCGAACAGCAGGTCCGCCACGGCGGCGCCGCCCATCGTGCCGGGGTGCCACGCGAACAGGACGGCGTCGAGGTCGTCGATCACCTCCGTCAGCACCAGCGGCCGTCCGGCCATGATGATCGCCACCATCGGCTTGCCCGCCTCGCGCACCCGCCGGACCAGCTCGGACTGCGCGCCCGGCAGGCCGATATCGGCACGGGAGTGCGCCTCGCCCGAGAGGATCGATTCCTCGCCGAGGAACAGCAGGACGACGTCAGAGGCGCGCGCGGCCCGCACCGCCTCGTCGAAGGACGTGGTCGAGCGGCTGCGGGTGGTCTCCATGGCACGCACGTGGCGGATCTCCGTCTCGTTGCCGACAAGGTCGCGGATCCCCTGCAGGCCTGTCACGGAGAGCGCATCGTCCCCGTCGAAGATCCACGTGCCCAGCTGCTCGTACGGGTCGTCGGCCAGCGGACCGATCACGGCGATGGACCGCGTGCCGCCCGGTGCCAGCGGCAGCACGCCACCATCGTTCTTGAGCAGCACGATGCCCTGCCGCGCCGCGCGGTGTGCCACCCGGCGCTTCTCGGCATCGCCTGGCGAGGGAACCTGCTGCGGATCCACGTAAGGCCGCTCGAACAGGCCGAGCCGGAACTTGATGCGCAGGATGTTCGCTACCGCCTCGTCGACGACGCCCACCGGGACCCGGCCGTCCTCGACCAGCGAAGCGAGTTCGGCCAGGTACACGCCGCCGGCCATGTCCATGTCGACCCCGGCGGTCGCCGCCTCGCAGGCAGAATCGCGGTCCCCGGCCGTCAGGCCGTGCACGGCGAGCTGGCGGATGGAGTCCCAGTCGCTGACCACGAAGCCGTCGAAGCCCCACTCCCCGCGCAGCACTTCCCGCATCAGGAAACGGTTGGCCGTGGCGGGGATTCCGTTCAGGTCGCTGAAGGACGCCATCACCGTCACTGCGCCGGCGTCCAGCGCCGCCCGGAAGGGCGGCAGGTAGACATTGCGCAGCTCGTTCTCGGGAATGTTGGTGGTCGCGTAGTCGCGGCCGCTTTCCGACGCCCCGTAGCCGGCGAAGTGCTTGGCGCAGGCCGCGATGGATCCGGGGGCGGCGAGGTCGTCGCCCTGGAAGCCCTCCACCATCGCGGCGCCGAGGCGGCCCGCCAGGAAAGGATCCTCGCCGAGGCTCTCGGCAATGCGGCCCCAGCGCGGGTCACGCGCGATGTCGAGCATCGGCGCGAAGGTCCAGTTGACGCCTGCGGCCGCGGCTTCCACTGCCGCCACCCTCGCGCCCTCACGCACCAGCTCGGGGTTCCAGGTCGCCGCCTGTCCGAGCGGGATGGGCATGACGGTGCTGAAGCCGTGGATGACGTCGCGGCCCACCAGCAGCGGGATGCCGAGACGGCTCTCCTCCACCGCGATGCGCTGCAGTTCGTTCACGAGCGCGGGCTCCACCAGGTTGATGACCGAGCCTATGCTGCCGTCGCGCACGGCATCGCGCCGTGCCGCCACCGCGGCAGGCCCGTCCACATTGACCTGGTTCATCTGGCCGATCTTCTCCGCCAGGGTCATGCGGGAGAGCAGCCGGGCGATCCGCTCCTCGACCGGGGCCGGTGTCCCGGCCGCCGCGCTACTCATGGCCAGGGCCGGCGCGGCGTGCGCACTGCCTGCCGAATGCTTGATTGCGCATCTGTTCACGCTCGTGGTGTCGCGGGCCTGGCAGGCTTCGCGCGTCCTTGTGGCGCATCGCGCCGGCCGGCGCTGCGGGCTTGGCGGGGACGCTCCTTTTGCCGCCGTTGCAGGCGGCAAATTCCCTTCTAACAATGATTGACAGCGCTGTCAATATTCGTGACGATGCGGCCATGGATCGCTACGCGACCGCGCCAGCCGACCGGATCCCGTTTCATCTGAAGCTGGTCTACGGCTTCGGGGCGTTCGTGAACAACCTGCTCGCCGCAGCCAGCGGCGGCATGATGATCGTGCTCAACATCGGCCTCGGGATGAACCCGGCGCTGGTGGGCCTGCTCGGCGCCCTGCCGCGGCTGACCGATGCGTTCACCGATCCGGTCATGGGCTACATCTCCGACAACACCCGGACGCGGTGGGGCCGGCGCCGGCCCTACATCCTGGTGGGCGCGATCGCCGCGGGCCTGATCTTCGCGCTGCTGTGGCAGCTGCCCGACGGCAAGACCGAGTCCTGGTACTTCTGGTACTTCCTCATCGGCTCGCTGCTGTTCTTCGCCGCCTACACCGTGTTCGCGACGCCCTGGGTCGCGCTGGGATACGAGCTCACGCCCGACTACCACGAGCGCACGCGGCTGATGGGGGTGCAGAACTTCATCGGCCAGCTGGCCTACGTGATCGCGCCGTGGTTCCTGCTGATCATGCAGAGCGAGCGCTTCTTCGATGGAATGATGGACGGCGCCGCGGGACTGGCGATCATCATCGGGATCGTGGTCATCGGCGTCGGCATCCTGCCGGCGCTGCTGCTCCGGGAGCGTTTCCGCGAGGTGGCCGTGGCCGAGGTGCAGGCCCACGCGCAGGAGCAGCCCGGCAAGCGCGCCCTCACCGCCAACCTTGCCGACTTCTTCCGCGGCTTCGTGATCACGCTCAAGTTCAAGCCGTTCGTGAAGCTCTGCGTCGCGACGTTCCTGGTCTTCAACGGCTTCATGCTGGTCTCGTCGTTCCAGTACTACGTGATCATCTACTACGTCTTCGGGGGCGACACGGTCCGCGGCGCCGAGTACGCCGGCTATGCCGGCACCGCCCAGTCGATCGCGACGTTCCTGGTGATCGTGTTCATGACCTGGCTGGGCACGCGCATCGGCAAGAAGCGCGCCTTCTACGTGGCGGTCGGCGTCTCCATGCTCGGCTATGCGCTGAAGTGGGTCTGCTACAACCCCGAGCTGCCGTGGCTGCTGATACTGCCCGCGCCGCTGCTGGCCTTCGGGCTTGGCGGGCTGTTCACCATCATGCCGTCCATGATCGCCGACGTCGTCGACGTCGACGAGCTCGAGACCCACGAGCGCCGCGAAGGCATGTACGGCTCCATCTTCTGGTGGGTGGTGAAGCTCGGCATGGCCGCGGCCCTGGCCGCCGGCGGGTTCCTGCTCAACGCGACCGGCTTCGACGTGGCCCTTGGCGGCGGCCAGTCGGAGCACACCATCGTGACGATGCGCCTGTTCGACGCCTTCGTGCCGTTCATCGCCTCCGGCATCGCCATCTGGATCATCGCGACCTTCTCGATCACCGAGGAACGCGCGCACGAGGTCCGCCTCGAGCTGGAGGCGAGGCGCGGCAAGGTCTAGGGGTCTGACCCCACGTTGGCGCCTCCTGCGCCCGCGCGCCGCGCCATCTGCCGGCCGCGCTGGTAGAGGTCCTGCATCGCAAGCAGGAACAAGGCCACCCCGAGCAGGGTGGCGACGAGGATCCACGGCGACTGCCACACCCGCTCGTGGACGAGCGTCCACACGAACTGGGCCACGCACAGCAGCGACACGAACAGCAGGGTCGGCCGCCGGCCGACCCTGCTGACGACCAGCGCGCCGAGAGGCGCACCGAGCGCGACCACGGGCGCGGCGGCCAGCCAGTTCTCGAAGGTGCCGGGTTGCACGGTGCCCGCGGCCATCTTGGTGAAGATGCCGACCACGGAGGTGAACGCCATCAGGATCACCGAGGTCGGGATGGCGATCCTCAGGTCCGCATGGCACAGCAGCACCAGGACCATGTACAGCATCATGTCCACGCCGACCCCGGTGATGGACGCCACGGTCATCGACCCACACAGCCCGACGATGAAACCGGCCCTGTTGTCGAAGGCCAGGTCGTGCGGGGTCATGCCGTGGTAGCCGGTGATCTCGTCGATGCGCCTCAGGTGCAGCAGCCCGAAGCTGCAGAGCAGGGTGGCGAACACCAGCTTGATGGCCAGGTCGGGCATGTGGGGCGCGATGAAAATCACCCCCAGCGGCGTGCCCACCAGCGCCCCGGCCAGCGCGGCACGCAGCATGGGCCACTCGAGTTCCTGGCGCCGGCACAGGATGAAGATCGTCGCGCTGGTCATGCCGATCGACTGCACGGCGAAGCTGAAGTCCCGTCCCAGCGTGGCCGGCAGGTCCATGACCAGGACCAGCGTCGGGAAGCCGACCGCGCCGCCCCCCATCGGCGTGGAACCGGCCACGAACGAACCGCCGATCATGGCGATGCCGATCGGCCAGTGCGCCAGGACCGTGCCGAGGTGCCCGCCCAGCACGACGAGCAACAGCCAGCCTGTGTAGAAGATCGCCAGCCAGGCCAGGAACGGCCAGATCACCGGGCGCGGGTCTCGCATGGCGCCATCGTCCCATACCGGCGATTCGCGGGAAACGGCGGTGCAGCCGCGGATCGTCAGGCCTTCTTCACGAGCTTTCGGATCACCGAGGGGTCAGGCTCGCCTGCGGCGAAGTGCGCCCGCTTCAGAGCGAGGCGCGGGACGGGTGCGCGAAGGTCTTCTCGTGCATGACCTGGCATGGCTGGCAGCGCTTGGCCGTCGGGTAGGCGGCCAGCCGCTCCACGCGGATCGGCCCGCCGCAGTGCATGCAGGTGCCGTAGGTCCCTAGACGCATGCGCGTCAGCGCGGCCTCGACGTCCTTCAGTTCCTGGAGGTCGCGGTCGGTGTCGGCCAGGTCGAGGTCCACGATCAGGTCGGCCATCGACTCGTCGCCCACGTCGCGCACCCGGTCGGCCAGCATCGCGGCGCGATCGTCGTCCGACTTGAGCAGGTCCTGGCGAACCTCCTCCATCAGGGTCGTGAAACGCTCCCGCAGCACGCCTTCCAGGACCGTCTTCTTCTTCCCTGGACAACAGGTCAGTCATGAAGCCCTCCTTTCGGCCTCCGCGGCCACGGGGAAATGCCCGGCAAACCAGGCGGCCGCCATCGATGCCGCTTTCTCCAGCGTGCCCGGCTCCTCGAACAGGTGGGTGGCGCCCGGGATGATCTCGAGGCGCGCTTCGCAGCGCATCTGCGCCAGCGCCTCCTGGTTCAGCCCGATGACGACATCGTCCTCCCCGCCGACGACCAGCAGCGTGGCGGCCGTGACACGCGGCAGGACCGGGCCGGCCAGGTCCGGCCGGCCGCCCCGCGAAACGACCGCCCGCACCTCCGGCCAGTCGCAGCTGGCGGCGAGGGCCGCCGCCGCGCCGGTGCTGGCGCCGAAGTACCCGAGCGGCAGCTCCCGCAGCGATGGTTGCTGCAGGACCCACGATGTGGCGCCGGACAGGCGCCGGGTCAGCAAGGGGATGTCGAAGCGGTGCTCGCGGGTGTACACGTCCACTGCCTCTTCCTGCGGCGTCAGCAGGTCGAACAGCAGCGTGGCGACGCCGGATCGCAGCAGCACGTCGGCGACGAGGCGATTGCGCGGGCTCCGGCGGCTGCTGCCGCTGCCGTGGGCGAACAGCACGAGCCCGGCCGGCACGTCCGGCAGCCGCAGGTCGCCGTGCAGGCTGGCGCCATGGGAAAGCAGGGTGATAGCCCGTTCGTCGGGCCGCAATGCAGTCATGGTCGTGCCCTCCCGGGCCGGGCGACTGCGAGCTTCCTTTTCGCCCGATGCTCCAGGATCATCCTACGCCGCGCCTGTCATCCCGGGTTCAGGAGATACCTCTATCGGGCTGGACGCCGTGAGACGGGCCATATGATGATGGGGCCCTCGCCACTCCCGGAGGAACCGATCATGAAACGCACCGCCTCCGCCATCTGGCACGGCGACCTGAAGAAGGGGCATGGCGCCCTGGCCACGAAGAGCGGCGTGCTGAAGAACACGCCCTACTCTTTCGTCACCCGCTTCGAGAACGAGCCCGGCACGAATCCGGAGGAACTGCTGGCGGCGGCGCACGCCGGCTGCTTCACCATGGCGCTGACCGCGGAACTGTCGCGTGCCGGCTTCACGCCGACGCGCATGGCGACGCAGGCGACGGTGTCGCTGGAACAGGTCGAGGGCCAGTGGACCATCACCGCCGTGCACCTGGAGAACGAGTCCTGGGTGCCGGGCATCGGCGACGAGCAGTTCCAGTCCGTCGCGGCCGGCGCCAAGGCGAACTGCCCGGTCTCGCGGTTGTTCAACGCCGCCATCACGATGACGGCCACGCTCGAGCCCACCACCTAGCGGTCAGGCGAGCCTGTCCGCCCGGCGGATCCCGCTCACTGGACAGCCGACGCTGCCCGCCCCGGCTGCGGAGTGGGTCGTCCCCTGGGCCCCCTGTACGCCTACACTGGCATTGCAGAAGGGGCTCCTCGCCCCCATGACGGGCCCGGAGGAGGATTCGAATGACCGACACCCTGTTCGACAAGCTCAGCATGCCGGCCACCCCGGACCGTCCGTTCGAGGACGACGGCACCGTCATGGCGGCTTCCGACACACCCCTGCTGCCGGTACAGGTCTGGTCGCGCTGCGAGGACCTCGTGGCCGCCCACCTCGCGCAGGTGTGCAGCTGGCCGGAATCCGGCCGCGGCAGCCAGTGGCGCAACGGCGACTATTCCTTCTACATCCTCGAGTTCGAGCCCGAACCCGACGTGAAGCTGTTCGTGCAGTTCTGGTCGGAGCCGGGCGAGAAGGTACTGATGGAGGTCTGCTCGCCGCAGGCAAGCCCCGCCGCTCTGGCGCGGTTCACGGACCCGGTGCGGGAGGCGCTCGTCGAACGGGGCTTCGAGCCGGGCGGCGAGGCCGGCAACTTCTACAAGGACGTGGACACCCCCGACCCGGCGGCCACGACGGGCCTGGCACGCGAGGCGCTCGCCGTGCTGACGGAATGCATGGGCTATGACGGCCGCCAGCCGCTCGACTACCTGTTCTGCCTCGGCCGGCGCGAGGACGAGGCAAGCGTGGCGATGGATGATGCTTCGGTGCTGGTGCGCGGCCTGACGCTCGCGGACCTGGAGTCCCTGTTGACCTCGGCCGGGCACACGGTGCAGCCGCTCCAGGATCCGGCCCGCGGTTTCCTCGCAGCCACGCGCGGCGTGGCCTATTCCGCCGTGCTGACCTCGCCCCAGGAGGACCGGCCGGGCTACTTCGGCGGGCTGCAGTTCTCGGCCTTTGCACCGGCGCCCGAGTCGCTGTCGCTGGCGGTCATCTCGCGCCTGGCGCTGGACCTGCCCTGCGCCCGCCTGGGCATCGACGGCGACGGCGACCTGACGTTGATGCAGACGCTGGTCGTCGAGGGCGGCGTCACGCGCCAGAACATCGCCGTCCAGTTCGGCTTCTGGCAGCAGAACCTGGACCGGGTGAAGCAGGCGCTGATGCGCCACCTGGGCAAGGGCCCTGACGTGGTGCTGCACTGACCCGGGCCGCTACGCGGTAGCATCAGGTGATGGCTCACGGCCTGTCCAAGTCACGCCTGATGTCCTTCCGCCAATGCCCGCGACGGCTCTGGCTGGAGAAGCACCGCAAGGACCTTGCGGTGGAGCCACCCGGCCAGCAGGCGCGCTTCGACACCGGGCACGCCATCGGCGACATCGCGCGGGACCTGTACGACACCGGTGGCGGTGTCCTGATCGACTACGACGAGGGGCTCGCGGCGGCGATGCGCAGGACGCAGGAAGCCCTGGCCGCCACGCCGGACACGCCGATCTTCGAGGCCACCTTCGAGCGCGACGGACTGCTGGTCCGTACCGACGTGCTGCAACGCGGGCGCGGCAACACGCGACTGGTCGAGGTGAAGGCCTCCACCAGCGTCAAGCCAGAGCACGTGGTGGATTGCGCGATCCAGTCCTGGGTGCTGGGCGGCACGACGGTCGCGCCGGACGAGGTCGCGCTGGCCTTCGTGGACAACCGCTTCACCTACCGCGGTGACGGGACGCTACGAGGGACTGCTGGTCGAGCAGGACCTGACCGGTGACATCCAGCCACTGATCGAGCAGGTGCCCGCCTGGGTCCGCACGGCCAGGCGGATCCTCGCCGGCGACGAACCCGCGGCGACCATCGGCACGCGCTGCTGGACGCCCTACGAGTGCCCGTTCCGCAGTCACTGCTGGAAGCCGGTGGAGCACTCGATCGCGGACCTGCCGGGTATCGGGCGTCGCCTCGACCAGCTGCTCGCCGAGGGTCACTACGACCTGCGCGAGCTGCCCGAGCCGTTGGCCTCCACGCCCGACCAGCGGCGTGTATGGCGCGCGGTACGCCGCGGCACGCCGGAGCTGTCGCTGGCCGCTCGCCAGGAATTCAGGGGCCTGTGCTTCCCGCGCTACTACCTCGACTTCGAGACCATCAGCTTCGCGGTGCCGCGCTGGGCGGGCACCCGGCCTTACCAGCAGGTGCCCTTCCAGTGGTCGTTGCACGTCGAAGGCGCGGACGGCGGGTCTGTCGCAGCACGAGTTCCTCGACCTGTCCGGCGAGTTCCCGGTGCGCGCCGCGGCCGAAGCGCTGCTCGCTGCGACCCGCGAGACCGGGCCCGTCTTCATGTACACGCCGTTCGAGAAGACCGTGCTGCGCGCCATGGCGGACGCCTGCCCGGACCTGCGCAATCGCCTGGAGGCGCTGATCGACCGCCTGGTCGACCTGGCGCCGATTGCACGGCGGCATTACTACCACCCGGCGATGCGCGGCAGCTGGTCGATCAAGAAGCTGCTGCCGACCGTCGCACCGGAGCTGGATTACTCGAAGCTGCCAGGGGTCCAGGACGGCACCGGCGCACAGCAGGCCTACCTCGAGGCGATCGCGCCGGGCACCGGGCCGGCGCGGCGCGAGGACATACGGCGCGACCTGCTGGCCTATTGCGCGCACGATACGCTTGCCATGGTCAAGCTCGCGCACTTCCTCGAAGGCCGACGTCTCGCGTGATCCTGCAGGCCCTGCTCGTCGCCCACATCGCCGTGCTCGGCTACTGGCTCGGCTCCGAGCTGGTGATCAACAGCACCTATCGCTACGTGTCCCGCTCCGCGCGGCATGCCGTTCGCGGAGCGGGACCGCCTGATGGACCACGTCATGGACGTGGACCAGCACGTGCGCTACGCGCTGGTGCTGCAGGCAGGACTGGGCACGATCCTCGGCGCGCAGCTCGGCTATTTCCCGGGTGGTGACGCCACGGCCTGGTCCGCCGCGGTCATGACCGGGCGTGGCTGGTGCTCGTCGAGGTCGACGCACCACCGTCGCGCCACGCCGGCCGGGACGCGGCTCGCGGCATTCGATCGGGGCATCCGCTGGCTGGCCATCGCCGTCCTCGTCGCGGTGGCGGCCGCGGCGATTTCGGGTCACGCTCTCGCTGGCGCCGTGGCTGGCGTGGAAGATGCTCGCCTTCGCGGGCGTGATCGCCTGCGGGCTGGCCATCCGCTTTGCGCTGATGCGCTTCTACCGCACCTGGGCCGTCATCCGTCGCGACGGCTCCAGCGAGGCGCGAGAAAGGGAAATCCGCGCCGTGTACCTGCAGGCCACCCGCGTCCTCGGGGTGCTGTGGGCCTTCATCGCCATCATCACGGCGTTGAGCATCGCCAAGCCCTGACGGCGCGCGGGGGCGTATGGTGGATCGTCGAGCGGCCGTGTGTGGCGGTCCCGGTGCCGGTTTGCCTTATGATCGCGCCGTGGAAACCGTGATCATCGTGGCACTGGTCCTCGTCGCGCTCGCCTGGGGGGTCCTGTCCTACAACCTGCTGGTGCGCGACAAGCATCGCGTGGCGCAGGCCTGGAGCGACGTGGAGGTGCAGCTGAAGCGCCGCCACGACCTCGTGCCCAAGCTGGTCGAGACCGTGAAGCAGCACGCCGGCTTCGAGCAGGACGTACTCGAACAGGTGACACGCCTGCGGGCACTCGGCAAGGCCGGGGACTCGCCCGCGCGCCTCGGTCCCATCGAGACCGAACTCAGTGTCGGCGTGCACCGCCTCGTGGCGCTGGCCGAGTCCTACCCTGCGCTCAGGGCCAGCGACAGCTTCCTGAACCTGCAGCACAACCTGACCGAGGTCGAGAACCAGATCCAGCACGCCCGGCGTTACTACAACGGCGCGGTCAACCGGCTCAACACGCGTATCGAGACCTTTCCCGACCTGCTCATCGCCCGGCTGCTGCGCTTCCTGCCGGCCGAGTACTTCGACTTCGAGCCGCCTGAAGGGGCGACTGGCTGATGCGCCGCGGCTGGTTCGCGCTGCTGCTGGCCTTCCTCGCCCAATTGGCGCTGGCCGACGAGCGCATCCTCTCCTTCGAGTCCGCCATCCGGGTGCGCCCCGACAGCACCCTCGAGGTGGTCGAGACGCTGCGCGTGCGCAGCGAAGCCCGGCAGATCCGGCGCGGCATCACGCGCGACTTCCCGACCCACTACCAGGACCGGTCGGGGCGTCGCGTGGTCGTCGGCTTCGAGGTGCTGGGCGTGCAGCGCGACGGGCAACCGGAACCGTTCAAGGTCGAGAGGCGCGCCAACGGCGTCCGCGTCTGGATCGGCGACCCGGACGTGTACCTTCCGGCCGGCACCTACACCTACCAGATCCTGTACCGCACCGACCGCCAGCTCGGCTTTTTCGAGGACCACGACGAGCTCTACTGGAACGTGACCGGCAGCAGCTGGGTGTTCCCGATCGACCGTGCCTCGGCGAGGGTCACGCTGCCCGCGCCCGTCCCCGAGGAGCAGCTGTCGCTGGAGGCCTATACGGGGCCGCAGGGAGCCAAGGGCCGCGACTGGGAGGCCCACGTCGACGCCGATGCGGCCGTGTTCGCGACCACCCGGCGGCTCGCTCCCTTCGAGGGCCTGACCATCGCCGTCGGCTGGCCGAAAGGGCTGGTGACTGCGTCCGATGGCTGGCAGCGCATCGGTTACCAGCTGCGGGATGCCTGGCCCGCCTTCGTCGGCGTCGGCGGCCTGTTGCTGTTGCTGCTGTATTACCAGCGGGCCTGGGCAGCCGTCGGGCGCGATCCGCCGAAGGCCGTGCCTGTGCCCACCTATGAAGCGCCGGCCGGCCTGTCGCCCGCCTCGCTTCGCTACCTCGACCGGATGGGCTACGACGACCGCTGCTTCGCCGCGGCCGTGCTGCAGCTCGCCATCCAGGGACAGCTCACCATCGACCAGGCGCCGCGCGGCCTGCTCGGCGGCGGCGGCGAGTACACACTGTCGCGCAAGGAGCCACCCGCCGAGGCCGTGCTGTCCGCCGATGAAAGGGTGCTGCTGGATGCGCTGTTCGCCGATGGGCAGACGCTCAAGCTGGCCAACGAGAACCATGCGGTACTCACCGCGGCGAAACAGGCGCACCGCACTGTCCTGAAGAAGGCGCACATCCCGGCTGGCTTCCGCGTCAACAGCGGGTGGTACACGGCAGGGATCGTGCTCAGCCTGCTGCTCGGCGTCCTCGCCATCGGCCTGCCGCTGCTCGTAGGCGGCTTCGGCCCGGGCTGGCTGTTCGCCAGCCCGCCGGGGTGGATCACGCTCGGCGCGGTGTTCGCCGCCGTGGTCGCCGACATCGTGTTCGGCCAGCTGCTGAAGGCGCCGAGCGTGGCAGGACGCAAGCTGATGGACCGGATCGAGGGCTTCCGGCTCTACCTCGACCTTGCCGAGGGCAACGACCTGCGGCTCATCGATGAGCCGCCGCTGACGCCCGCGCTGTACGAAAAGAACCTGCCCGCGGCGCTCGCGCTCGGTGTCGAGCAGAACTGGGCAGAGCGGTTCGCGACGGTGTTCGCCACGCAGGCGGCGGCGCAGTCACCGTCCTGGTACCACGGCGACAGCTGGGACGCCGGCGACATCTCCGGGTTCTCGTCCAGCCTCGGCTCGTCGTTCAGCAGCGCGATCTCCTCGGCATCCACGCCGCCCGGCTCGAGCTCCGGCGGCGGTGGCGGCGGATCCTCCGGTGGCGGTGGAGGCGGTGGTGGAGGCGGCGGCTGGTAGCCGGCGGCCGCTTGCCTTCGGGCGCTTCACGCGGCGTAATGCCCAGATGAACAAGCCGACCACACCGCCGCCTGCCGACACGTCCTCGCGCCTCGCGCGCCTGTTCAACATCGAGAAGTTCAGGCGACGCGCGCTGAAAGTCTACCGGTTCGCCGGGCCGATCGTGCTCGCCTACTTCGCCGTTTCGTTGCTGCAGTCCGCGGGCCTCGTCGGCCAGCTGTCGCCGGATACCGCCCCCGGCTGGTTGGCGATGCTCTACGCGCTGGTGACCTACGGCATCGCCATGCTGACGCCGATCCTGTTCGTGCTCTCCACGGTGGGCGCGCTGGCACTGAAGGCGGAGTGGCGCTTCGCCGGGCCGCTGTGGCTGTTCTCCGCGGCCTCCGGCCTGTTCCTGGTGACCGTGTTCATGGCCGGCTCGCTGTCGCTGGCCGACCAGCGGCAGGTGTGGAACGTGGCCAGCGTGCTCCTGATGGTCAGCGCCACCTGGGCCACGGTCGTGGGTTACCGTTCGGCCAGGCCCGCTTCCCGATAGAGGGTCCGCAAACCTTTTCTGAAGAAAGGGCTGCGGACCCTTTTTTGGGGGATCGCTATTTCTTGATGTCGAGGTCGCGGCCGCTGACCAGGTCCTCGAGGCTCGGCTTGGGATGGTCCGGCCCCATCTGGCCGGCGCGCAACCGATCCACGTAGTTGTGATAGGCGCGCATGGCCTGGGTGCCGAAGAACAGCATGATCGGGATGTTCGCGAACAGCATGACGCCCGTGCCGATGCCGGTCAGGTTGTCCAGTTCCGCATCCGTCTTGAGGAAGCCCATGGTCGCGACCACGATCAGCGCGCAGTACACGACCTTGTAGGGCATGACCGACTTGTCGCCCGCGAGGTAGACCATGCCCTGCTCGCCGTAGTAGCTCCAGGAGATCATGGTGGACACGGCAAACAGCCACGCAGCGATGGTCACCAGCCACTTGCCGAGTCCCGGGGCCGCGGAGTCGAACGCCTTGGCGGTAAGCGTAGCGCCGACGTAGTTGGCGTAGATGCCCGGGTCCACCAGCGTCGGCTGGACCGGGCTCTCGACCGTGCCCCACTCGATCAGGGTCTCGCCATCGACGAGGTGAACCACGCCGTTGAGGCGGTGCCGGTCGCTGCCCGCCATCGGGTTGTCGTGGGCGCTCACGATCGCGTAGACGGCCTCGCCCTCTACCCACTGCTCCTTGCTGTGGATCGGTGGGCTGCGCGTCTCCAGCGTCCACACGCCCTCGCTCACCTGCTGCACCTCGGGCATCACGGCGTAGGTGGCGTCCGGCCCGCGGTTCCAGACCCCGGTGGAGAGGATCACCAGTGCGGTGAAGGTGCAGACCACCAGCGTGTCGATGAACGGCTCGAGGCCGGCGACGACACCCTCGCGGACCGGTTCGTCCGTCTTGGCCGCCGAGTGCGCGATGGGAGAGGAGCCTTGTCCCGCCTCGTTGGAGAACAATGCGCGCTTCATGCCGAACAGGAACGCATAGCCTGCCGTGCCACCGATGAAGGCGCCACCGGCCTCGGTCGCCGAGAATGCCCCCTTGAAGATCAGGCCGAACATCGCGGGGATCTGCTCGATGTTGATGGCCAGCACGAACAGTCCGCCGAGGATGTAGAGCGCCATCATCACCGGCACGAGGTGGCCGGCGACGTTGCCGATGCGCTTGATGCCACCGATGATCACCAGCCCGACAACGATGGCCAGCACGATGCCGGTGAAGACGCTCGGGATGCCGAAGTAGCTCTCGGTGAGTTCGCCGACGTTCCAGGCCTGGAACATGTTGCCGCCGGTGATCGTCGAGATGAGCAGCGTGATGCAGAAGATCCCGCCGACCAGCGAGCCGGCCCAGGCATGGCGCGGGTTCATGCGCGCGATGCCGTGCTTGACCACCCACATCGGGACCGCCGTGCGGGTTGTCCGGGTCGTCGGTATTGCGATAGAGCATGGACAGGGTGACTTCGGTCATCTTCAACGCCATGCCGAAGAAGCCCACCACCCACATCCAGAACACGGCACCCGGACCGCCGAGCGCGATGGCAAGCGCCACGCCGCCGATGTTGCCGAGGCCGACAGTGGCCGACAGCGCAGCCGAGAGCGCCTGGAAGTGGTTGATCGCGCCCGGGTCCGACGGGTCGTCGTACTGGCCGCGGATCACCTTCCAGCCGTGGGTCAGCGCAGTGCCCTGCCCGAACTTGCTCCAGATCGTGAACAGGATGCCGGTGGCCAGGACGATGTAGAGCACGACGTTGTGCCAGAGCACGCCGTTGAGCCACACCATCCAGTCGTTGAAGGCTTGCATGCAGCGCTCCCCCGCGCAGGCAGATGGCGCACATCATGTTGACTGCAGCCGGCAATGGCAACCGCAGCGGCGTCTGTGCGCTACCGCGATACGGCGTGCCTCACCCCTCGGCGGTTCCGTACCAGCGCCTGACGGCAGCGGATCGCAGCGGCCAGGCAGCAAGGAGTGTCAGGGCCAGGACGAGGCCGAGGATGGCCACCAGCCGCAACCATGGGTCGCCGGCCTCGAGCCGGGCGTCGGCCAGGACCAGCAGCGTGCGCAGCCACTCCAGCGCGGCCAGCACCAGCGCCGCGGTCACGATCCGCGGCACCCATGCCAGTCGCACGGCCATCAGCAGCACGAGGCCGAGACAAAGCGGCACGAGGAAGACGAGGCCCGCGCGGTAGAAGTGGGCCGCGAGCACCAGCAGTGCCAGCGCGGCGGGAAGCAGCCTGAGGATTGGCATGACGGGTCAGGGCCGCGGGAATCCCCTCCGGCCCGGCCGGCCGAAGGGTCGCCCCGCAACCTGCGGTGCTAGCGCGGCATGGGCCCGGGCTCGCACTGGCCGTTCTTCTCGTGGTCCTCGCCCCACTTGATGGTGATCTTCTTGCCGGGGGCGAGGTCCTTGGGCGCCACGACCTTGATGTTGGCCTTCTTCCAGGGATGGTCGCCCTTCCACACCGGCTTGCCGTTGTCGTTCTTGCCCTTGAACTCCAGCGGCACGGCGGTCTTCGCGCCGCTCTTGCGATCGGTGAAGACGATCTCGGTGAAGTTCTTGCCGTCGTAGTAGGCGCTGAAGTCGTTCTCCTTGTCGCCCTTGCCGCTGCAGACCAGCGTTCCCATCTGTGCCTGCGCCGGCCCGGCTAGCAGCACCGAGGTGATGGCCACGGAGGTGAGGGTTGGGAGCAGTTTCCGCTTCATGTGAGCAGTCTCCTGATGGCCGGGCGGTGCCGGCGAGGCGATCGGATGGGCGGCCGCACTGCGGCCGTGGCAGGAGAGGTTAGCCGATCGCGGGGAAAGCCGTCACCGTCGAACGGATGCCCGCCCCGCAGGGCGCTCAGGCGCCAACCAGCGAGCGCGGGTCGACGTCGAAGCGGCGCAGCAGCGTCCATAGCGCAACAGTGGTCACCGCCAGCGAGCCGAAGCCGAGGAACATCGGGTCGAGCGTCCCGACCGACGCGGCATACCAGGCCGAAAGCTGCGGCGCGAACCGCCACAGCGCCAGTGCGCCGCCGAGGCCGGCGATGCCGACGGCGATCGCGTCGACGCGGGCGGCGCTGCGTGCCACCGCCAGGGCGCGCTCATGCTGCGCCTCGATCCGGGAGCGATCGGCCGCCGTCGATTGCGCCGACCTGACCGCGGACAGTTCTGCGATCCGCGCCTGCAGCCGGTCGTCGAAACCCGGTCTCGCGTCGAGTCCGCCGCAGAGCTTCCTGAGCCGGTCATCCAGCGCGCGCATGGTCTCGGGATCCTCCGTATTCATGCCGCAGCCTCCTTGTCCGCGTCCAGCGCCGCCGCGAGGCGGGCCCGGCCGCGGTGCAGGTGGGTCTTCACCGTGTTGACCGGCATGCCCAGCATGCCGGCAATGTCCTCTATGGACCGGTCTTCCTGATAGAACAGGACGATGGCCTGGCGCTGCTTGTCGGGCAAGGCCTCGACGAGGCGCCACAGCTGGGCATCGCCCTGGTCTTCCGGCTGCCGTCCCGCCTCGAGTGTATCGACCTCCATCGCCACCGCGTCCTCCGACATCGAAACCGCCCGGGGTCGCTTGCGCAGCGCCGAGATCGCAGCATTACGCGTGATGGCGTAGATCCAGGTCGAGAGCTGGGCACGGCCATCGAAGCTGTCGAATGCCTGCCAGACCTTCACGAACACCTCCTGGGCCACGTCCTCCGCCGCCGAGCGGTCGCCGAGGATGCCGTAGGCGAGCCCGAACACGCGCCGCCGGTAGGCGGGCACCAGGCGCGCCAGGGCCTCGTCGGCCTTGCCGGCCCGCATCAGGGCGATGATGTCCTCGTCCACGGCGGCCCGGCTCCCTTGCTCCTGCCATTGATACGCGCCGGCGGGGAGTCTGGTTTCACTCCCGGCAGGTTCACAGCATACACACGCGTCCGGGCCTGATCCGGCGGGGACCGGGCCGGATCCGCAGCGGGCTGAAACCCGGCGCCGGGGTGGCGCGTATCAATGCACATGGACGGGTCAGTACACGGGTGGACCGAAGTGGGATCGACGCTCGAGGCAAGCGCCGCGGCACTGGCCGGCTTCCTGGCCGGGCAGGTGATGGACGGTGAGTGGCCGATGCTCGAGATCCTCCTCCGGCTGCTCTTCGGCCAGTGACCCGCGGACTGGATCGACATTTCAACCTTTCGAGGAGACGAACATGAGCCCCGACATTCTTGGTGTGATGATCCCGCTGAGCGCCATCATCCTCGGCATCAGCGCCGGCATCGTCGGCATCGTCGCGAAGCACCGCCAGCAGGTACAGCGCGCGGACCTGCGGCACAAAGAACGGCTGGCGGCCATGGACAAGGGCCTCGAGCTCCCGCCCGAGCTCGAGCAACCGATCGACCGTCCGCGCTACCTGCTGAAGGGACTGGTCTGGAGCTTCTCGGGCATCGGTGCCTACCTGGCACTGAGCGCGCTCGCAGGCAGCGAAGAATCGATGCTCGCCGCGATCCCGATCGCGATCGGCCTGGCCTACCTGGTCTACTACTTCGTGCAGGGGCGGGGCGAGGAAGCCGCAGCGCTGGAAAAGACCACGCAGACGTGATTCCGGTGCCGGGTCGGGGGTTTCGGGGGTTTCAGACAGGCCCGTGAAAACCCCGAAACCCCCGACCCGGCACCGTCACTAGCCGAGGAAGCCTTCGCAGGTAGCCCGCGACGGCTCCTCAGCCGGGATCGTGCCGCAGATCGCCAGCACATCCTTGCGGATCGCCGTCAGCCCCTCGCGGCGCTCCGGAGTGGTGCCCCAGGTCTCGAGCTTCTTCTCCAGCCGCTCAAGCTGGCCTTTCGGCCGCTGGTAGAACGCCCTGCTCTTCTCGAGCTCCCGCACGACGTTCACGGTCTCCGCGTGAATCCGGCCGACGTCGTCCGGCGCCATTTCCAGCAGACCGTTGACGTAGTAGGTGCCCCATTGGAACCGCGTGGCAGGCCCGGTCGAGGCATCGTAGGCCTTCTTCAGCCAGTCGATCGCGGCCTCCTGGTTGCCTGCTTCCTGCTCGAGGTCGGCCAGCCCGACCATGAAGTAGTAGGGCTGCTTCGACTTGTCCAGCTCGGCCAGCAACATCCGCTTCGCGTCGTCCTCGAGACCCGCCTCCTCGAGCAGGTGCGAGGCAATGTTGATGACGGTCTGGCGCTCGTAGGTGTCGGTCGTGCCCTCATCGGCCCGAGTCACGCGGGCACGGACGTCTTCGACCTGCGCCGGTGCGAGGGGCGCCGCGGCATCGTCGATGCGCGCGAATTCGATCAGCCCGAGCGTGGCGTACAGGCGCTCCGTGGTGAACAGCGAGGGCTCGTCCTGCAGCTCACCGAGGACCTTTACGAATCGCCCCTGCAGGTCGGCACGTTCCGGGCTGCCGGCCGTGGTGACGGCGGCGGTGATGTCCGCGCCGGAGCCGATCACGGTGTACAGGTTGGCGCGCACCAGCGCCTTGTCGGCCAACACCTCGTCGACGAGCTGCAGCGCCGCGGCCCGCTCCTCCGGGGACATCGCCACCGGCGGATCCTTGCCGGCAGCAGCGTCCACCGCTGCATCCAGCGCCGACATGCGCAGCATCGAGCGCTCCGCCACGGCCGTCGCTGGGCAGGCGTTCGCCATCGCCTGGAAGGCGGCGGCACGGTCCCGATCCGCCAGCAGGGACCTGTCCTGGCCCCAGGAGTAGTACGCGAGCAGCCGGCACTGCGACGCGTCCAGCGCCGCCGTTTCGTCGAGCACCTTCGTCAGCAACGCTGACACCGGCTGCGCCTGCGCCAGCGTCAGGTCGAGGACGTTGGCATAGGCCTGGATGTCGATGCCGCCGGGAATGCGGGTAATCTCCTGCCCGTCCGGCGAGAACACGATCATCGTCGGGTAGCCGACCACGCCGAATCGCTCGCCGAGCGCCTGCGCGTTTTCCGTGTCGCCGTCGAGGTACACCGGCACGAACAGTTTCGAACGCCCGATGAACTCCTGGCTGCGGAACACCGTGGCCTTGATCTCGTGGCAGGGCGGGCACCACGCGGCGCCCCAGTAGAGGAAGATCGGCTTTCCCTGCTTCTTCGCTGCGGCGAAGGCCTCGTCCACGCTGCCCGGGAACCAGGCGATCTCTGCCGCGGTCGCGTGATCACCGGACGAGGCGGCCACTCCCTGCGTTGCAGGAGCAGGCTCGCTGCGCCCGCAGGCGACCAGAAGGAATCCCGCCAGCAGCGCTGCGGGCAGGCGAATGGAAGGGGTCATGCGTGCTCCGGGGTATTCGTCACGAGGCGGGCATTGTCTCAGGAAGCTCCCGGAAGCGCCTGATCCGCTGGCCACACATGCGTGGCACCGGCGCATGGCGGCCGTTCTCCTGCCGGGAAGGCTCCGTCAGTCGGGTCGCTTCAGCGCGCCATAGGCGATTCGATCGCCCGCGAAGGTGCCGATCCAGAGTTCCTCTTCCACCGGCAACGCCATGGTGATGTTGCTGAACCGCGGGTTGGCCGGCCCGGTAGCCACGACGTCTACCTGCATCGTGGCCGGGTCAACGGCGACGACGGTGAACGGCCGTGGGCAGCTCGCGAACTCCTCGAGACTGAACTCCTCCGACTGCTTGACGTTGCCGCAGGCTTCGTCGGCGACATTCAGGCCAGCCGTGAGCAACCGGCCGTCCGGGCCCCGATGCAGGTTGTCGGGCACGAACGACAGGGGCACGGTCTGCCGGAGAAGCCGCGCCGGTTCCGTGTTCGAATAGGCCATGACTGCCATCAGGCCGGAAGAGGCTACATAGAACTCCTGGCCATCGGCCGACACCTCGATGCCGTTCGCGTACGGCTGTTCCGTGCCACCGACCATCGTCATGCCCTTGTCTCCAGGCGACCACCGGTAGACACCGCCGGTGGGCTTCCCGGCCAGCGCCTGGGCGATCGGGATTCCGGTGTGCAGCGGAATGGTCACCAGCAGCGACCCGTCTGCGAGCGATGCCACGCTGTTGGCTTCCATCGCCTCCGGCGTCGGTACGCAGCCGCGCCAGGTCAGCACGGGCGTGTCCCCGCTTGCATCCACGTCGAAGACCTCGATCGCCTCGCGGGCGCCGTGGCCCACGACGTACAGCGTCGAGCGCCCACCGGGCCCTGGCCTGATGTTGAGGCCATGGGTGACAAAGCCGCCCTTGACCGGCGCCCCGGGACACGCGCCGAAATTCTCCATGTCCTGCCGGGCCTGAGGCGCATCGCCCGGATACAGCTCCGTCCAGGTCTTCTGCACGGAATCGACGAGGTACAAGGCCCCGTCCGCGGCCATGCCGCTGGCGATGATCCATCGCGTGCCAGGAACGAGGACGAGGTCCTCGGGGTTCTTCATCCCGCAAACGAAGGCGTACTCGCCGGAGGCGCTGCACTCGCCCCCGGTCGCTCCCGCGATCGGGGACATGAGCGATGCGACGAAGGCGACGGGCACGCAGGCAGCCGCAAGCATCACGCGGATCCGGTCATTCATGGTTCTTTCCCCTCAGGCCAGGCTGTCCCGCCACAGCGTACAGCGAATTGGTCCGCCCAGCCGATACGGGTGGGCGATAAGTCAAAACCCGCGCCCTCACCGCCAGCGGGCTGCTAGGTTCAGGAACACAACAACAATCAGGGGATGACCATGGCAAGGGAATGGGGCCATGACGCACGATCATCCGGCCGGGCGACGGTGCTGCTCGCGGGTGTTGCCCGCTGGCTGATGGACAACTCGGTCATTCTCTATATTGCGGCGATCGCGAGTCACCGGATCTGGGTCGTTCTCAACTCGGACGTCGGCGAGCTCCTGCGCAGGCAGGCCCACTGAAGCGATCGTGGCGCCCACCTCGGGCCGTCAGCGGACGACTTCGCGTCAAGGCTTGGTCGGCGGCGTGGCCGCAGGGCTCCTGTTCCGCGCACATCCCACCGGTGATCTTCAAGTCGCCACGGACCTTCAGGATCACTCAGGCGGCTTCGACGCGTGCAACATCGCGCCCATTCGCTCGTGGACGAGGTGGATCGCCTTCAGCGGACGGAGCATCACCTTGAACTCGACGACCCTGCCGGCATCGTTCCACTTGATGAGGTCGACGCCGTTGACCACCGTCGCGTCGATGGTCACCTCGAACTCCAGCATGGCGTCGTGCGGCCCGATGACTTCCCGGACGTAGCGGAAGGTGTCGTTGAACAAGACCCGGAACGCGGCGGACAGGTACAGGGCGACC
The DNA here is from genome assembly GCA_963715485.1 of uncultured Gammaproteobacteria bacterium. Classification (GTDB taxonomy): domain Bacteria; phylum Pseudomonadota; class Gammaproteobacteria; order Steroidobacterales; family Steroidobacteraceae; genus SG8-30. Next base: position 550,999 of record OY970244.1, on the reverse strand, counting down.
AGCGCCCTGCCCCGCTGGGGCGTGTGAACGACGGGTGAGAAGAACACCGCATCCTCGTCGAGCCACGACTCCAGTTCGTGCGGGTCGCGCCGTTCCAGGATCGCATGCCAGCGCGTGATCGGGTGCTCGGTCATGTGCGGCGCACGGCTAGATCTTCCCGGTCACCCGATCCCAGAACTCGGCGCGGTGGTTCGTCCTCGGGAAGTCCTCGCCGGGCACGTCCACGCCGAGGAACTCGCACAGTGGCGCCCAGCCGTCCTTCACCTGGAACACGAGCAGTTGCCGCGACGGGATGGTCGCCTTGACCGCGTCGTTGTGCGCCACGTAGGCACGCGCCAGCTGGTCATGGCCCATGTCCTGGGGAAACCCGGTCCGGGCGATGACCCGGTTCACCATCTCCAGCCAAGCCTGCTTGTCGGGCGGCGCCTGGTCCCGCTCGCGAACCAGTTTCTGGATCGTCGCCGAGAAGCTGTCGGCCCACTTGTCCGGGTCGCGGATCGTCAGGACGAACTTCGCGTCCGGGTAGGCCTGCAGCAGCTCGCGAAAGAAACAGGCCGTCGGCCAGTCGACTGCGCTGGAGAAACCGCGATAGATCGCGGGCCAGTCGGCCCGGCCGTCCACGGCATCGTTCCACAACGGGACGTGATGCGCCATGTCCTGCAGCACCGCCTCCATGTGGTGGCAGGGCCCGAGACCGAGCCGGTTGATGGCCAGCTTCAATGAATATGTGCCGGTGCGCCCGACGCCCGCGCCGATAACTTGCATGGTTGCTCCCCCCCTGGACTGCGTCCGAGGGTATACGCCACGTCCCCGGGATGGCAACGATCCCGGGGACCACGGTGCCGGGTCGGGGATCCGGGGATTTGATCCGATCCTGGGCGCGGCTAGCCAGCCTGCCGGGAAAATCCCCGGATCCCCGACCCGGCACCGAAGATCAGCAGCCTTCGCGTTTCTTGCCGCGTGGAGCCACGGGGACGATCGGGCTTGCGGCCGGGGCTTCGAGCGTGGGCAGCACCGGCGCCGTTGCGTCCGCGGCATCGGCCTCGGTGCGTGCCTTGCCGCCGAAGAAGCTCGCCATCGCGGCTGCCTTCTCGAACTGCGCCTTCGCCTTCGGGTCGTCGCCAGCCGGCGGCGCCGGGTAGAGCACCTCGTCGGTCCAGGCGTCGAGGCCCAGCAGCAACGTGTATACGGACGGGTAACCGAGCGCCTTCAGCAGCATCCAGCCCTGCGCACCGTGGATGCCGCCCTCCGAGTACACGACGATCTTCTCGGACGGCAGCAGCGGGTAGTCGGCCAGCGTCGAGGACTGCACGTTCTCCGCCCCCGGGATGTGGTACTTGGCGTACTCCTCGGGCGAGCGCAGGTCGAGCAGTCGGTAGTCGGCGCGGCCCTCGACGATCCACGCAGCGAGTTCCCGGGCCGTGATGTGGTCGGCCTCCGCATCCACGATCGCGCCCATCTCGCGCGCGTCGAGCTTCACGAACGGCCCGCGGTGCGGCTCGCTGAACAGGGCCACTGCGCCGAGCGCCAGCGCCACGAGCGCGAGCCGCGGGCCGATGGACTTCGGGATCACGACGCACCCCCGAAACGCCGCTCGATCGCCGTGGCGCCGTAGAAGCCGCCGACGGCGATCAGCACCACCGCGAACACCACCACGCCCCACGGCAGGTTCAGCACCTCGGGCAACGTCAGTGCACCGCGCGCGCCGGCGTTCACCAGGTCCTTGATCGCGCCGTAGGACTCGCCGTAGACGACCGTGCCGGCGAAGATCCCGAGCGCGTAGGCCATGCCGTCCACGCGGCCGGTGGACAGTGCGGCCACCGACGTGCCCGGGCAGTAACCGCCGATCACGAAGCCGACGCCGAGCAGCAGGCCGCCGAGCAGCTGCGGCCCGGGGTAGGTCGGCACGAGGTAGACGAGGTCCACGTCGAGCACGCCCATCCACGCCGAGGTAGGTCACGCCGAGCATCGCGGTCACGATGGCGCTGAACATCACCTTGAACACGGCCATGTCGGTCAGGTAGAACTGGCCGACCAGCTTGCGCGCGCTGCCGAATCCGGCACGCTCCAGGAAGAAGCCGAAGCCGGCGCCGATGACGAAGGCGATGATCAGCGACATCTCGTCGCCGAACAGGCCGTACTTGTAGAGCGGTGCGTTCATCGCCACTGCCACCTCATGAAGTAGGCGGTCGCGTACCCGCCGACGAAGACCATGATCATGAATGCCCAGCTGCCCGCGTTGAGCAGCGCGCCGCCGGACAGCGCCTGGCCGCTGGTGCAGCCGCGCGCGAGGTGCGCGCCGATCGCCATCAGCGCGCCGCCGGCGAAGGCGGCGGCGAGCCGCGGCCCGTTGCCGACGCGTGGCCCCTTCTCGATCGTGAGCCGGACGCGTCCGGCCAGCAGGCCCGAGAACAACGCGCCGGCGGCGAGGCCCAGCACCTCGAACACCAGCCATGCCTTGAGCGGGTGCGTGCCATCGGACAGGTACTGCCCGTAGTACTCGCTGGCCCGCGCGTGCGCCGGTGCGACCAGGTCCATCAGCCACGCGACCGTGGAGCTGAAGGCTCCCGATGCGCCGAGTCCACGGCCCATGAAGACGAAGGCGGCGAGCAGCACCAGTCCCAGGCCCACGCCCGCCAGGTAGGGGTTCATGTAGGGACTCTGCCCCGCCCCCCGGTTCAGTTCCGACATCAGGTCATTCCCTCGCAGGTCAGTTCGTTCACGGCCAGGTGCTCGCCTGGCCCGCGGCGACGATGACGAAGCGCAGCGCCAGGCCGCCGGCCATCACCAGCATCGGCGCCACCAGGGTGTGGCCGATGCGCTGCGTCGTCATCAGCAACTGGATCGACAGCGGCAGCAGGATCCCGATCCCGACCACCAGCACCCAGAACGGCGCGGTGTACGGTCCGCCCAGCAGCATCGAGGCCGCCTGGGCCTGCGCCGCGCCGGCGCTGGCGAGCCCGATCAGGAACAGCGCGATCAGCGCCAGCTCCGTCACCAGGAACAGGTTGTCCGAGCGCAGCAGCACCGACTGCTCGGTCGGGTCGCGCGCGATCATGTGGGCGAAGGCCGCACCCGTGGACAGGCCCGAGACCAGGAACAGCGGGCCGAGCGCGCCGCTGGTCCACAGCGGCCGTGCGCCGAGGCTGGAGAGCAGGATGCCGGTGTAGATGCCGAGGCCGACACCGATGACGATGCTCGCCAGGCCGAGCACCCGCAATGCTGGCGGCTCCCGCAGGCGGCGCGCCAGCGCGCCCAGCGGCGCCCAGGCCTCGGCCAGCGGCTGCGGCATGCCCGCGATGCCGGCCAGCAGCAGCACCGGGTACACGCCGACCAGGATCCAGCCGCCCCAGGACATCGGCGAGGTCGGCTGGAAGGTCGTGTACATGCGCCAGACGTAGAGCTTGTGCTCGAGGTCGAGGAACAGCGCCCCCATGCCGAGGCTGATCAGCACGAGCCCGACCCAGGGCAGCACGCGCCACACGCTCGGGGCTGCGGACTCCGGGTCGCGGCGCATCAGCCAGCCCGACAGCACCATGGCCCCGGCGACCCAGCCGCCGAGGAACAGGTAGACCGGGATCTCCCAGCCCCACACGTGCAGGACCGGGTCGATCATCGGGTTGTTGCGCGTGGTCAGCAGCTCGAGCATCGCCTCACTCCAGGTAGAAGATGCGCGGCTTCGTGCCGGCATCCGGCTTCAGCACGAAGTGCCTGTTGGCGGCGATGAGGCGGCTGACCTCCGACTCCGGGTCGTCCAGGTCGCCGAAGGCCATGCAGCGCGTCGGGCAGACCTCGACGCAGGCCGGCTGCTGCCCTTTCTCGACGCGGTGGATGCAGAAGGTGCACTTGTCCGCGTAGCCCTCCGGGTGCATGAAGCGCGCGCCGTAGGGACAGGAGGCGACGCAGGCCTTGCAACCGATGCACTTGCCGTGGTCCACGAGCACGACCTTGCCGAACTCGTGCACGTGGCTCGCGCCGGTCGGGCAGCAGGTGACGCAGGGAGGACGGTCGCAGTGGTTGCAGCGCTCGGAAGTGATCGTCAGGCGCAGGTCGGGCATGCGGCCCTCGACGCGCTTGGCGATCCAGTCGCGGCAGTGCCCGTCCGGCACGTCGTTCTCCGTCTTGCAGGCCACCACGCAGTCCATGCAGCCGACGCACTTGCGGGTGTCGATGACCATGCCGAAGCGCGCCATGGATCAGCCCTCCCGCTCGATCGAGACGAAGTTGACGTTCATGCCGGTGCCGCCCATCAGCGGGTCGGTCTCGTAGCGCGTGATCAGCTGCGCGTCGCTCGCGCCGATGCCGTAAGCGCTGCGCAGGCCCTTCGCCGTGTGGCCGAAGCCGTGCACCATGTAGACGCAGTCGGCACGGATCGCCTCCGTGACGCGCACCTTGATCGGGTTGCTGAGGACGTCGTCCTGGTTGCGCAGGCGGACGTAGTCGCCGCTGCTGAGGCCCAGCCGCCGGCCCACGCTGGCGTTGACCCACACGTCGTTCTCGGCCATCGCATCACGCAGGATCGGGTTGGTCTGGGTGCGGCTGAAGGAGTGCACCGGCGAGCGGCCATAGAGCAGGCGGAAGCTGCCGGGCGGCCCCTCCTTCTGGCGCCGGTGGCGCGGGATGGGATCGAAGCCGGCCTGCTCGAGCTGCATCGAGTAGAACTCGACCTTGCCCGATGGCGTGGCCCAGTAAGGCTCCACGCCCTCGTCGAAGAACGCCGGCGCCGCGGCGCCCTTCACCAGGCCCTTCTCCTTCAGCAGCGCCAGGCTGAGTCCCGCCCCGTTCAGGCGGTGCTCGAGGTACTCCTCGATGTCCTTCCACGGGTAGTACTTGCCGAGCCCGAGCTTCAGTGCCAGCTCGCGGGCGATCCACCAGTTCGGCTTCTGTTCGTCCGGCGGCTCCAGCACCGGCTGGCGCAGTGCCACGAACGGGTCGCGGAAGTACTCGACGTTCAGGTCGTCGTAGCGCTCCAGGTAGGTTGCCTCCGGCAGCACGACGTCGGCCCAGCCGGCGATCTCCGACGGGATGACGTCCACCACCACCAGCAGGTCGAGCGCCTGGATGGCCTTGATCGTCTCCGCCTCGTTCGGCAGCGCGTGGATCAGGTTGGTCGCGTAGACGAACCAGCCCTTGATCGGATACGGCTGGCCGCTGATCGTGGCCTCGCGGATGCCGGTGGTGATGGTCTCGTGCGCGAACGGGTACTTCCTGCCCGGGTTGTCCACCTTCCCGCGTTCAGACTTCGGGTAAGGCGGGTAGGGATAGCCCGGCACGTCCATGCTCGACGGGTAGTAGAAGCCGCCCCTGCGGCCCCAGTTGCCCATCAGCGCGTTGAGCAGCGCGATGGCGCGGCTGCGCTGCGTGTCGTCGCCGTACCAGGTGGCGTGGCGGCCCGGGTGAATCAGCGTCGCGGGACGGTGACGCGCCATCTCGCGCGCCGACTCGCGGATCTTCTCCGGCGGGATGCCGGTCTCGACATACGCCCACTCGGGCGTACGCGTGGCGATCTCCGCGGCGAAGTGCTCGAAGCCGAAGCCGTGCTGCTCGACGAACTGCTCGTCGTACAGGCCCTCCGTGACGATCACGTTCATCCACGCGAGCAGCAGCGCGATGTCGCTGCCGGGCTTGACCGGCAGGTAGTGCTTCGCCTTGCCGGCCGCCACCGAGAAACGCGGGTCGGCGACGATGACCGTCGCGCCCTTGCCGATGGCCTCGGCGAACTCCTGCACCTGCGTGTTGTGCATGTTCTCGCCGAGGTGCGAGCCGATCAGCACGATGCACCGCGCGTTCCTGATGTCGGTGCGCTCCGGCGAGCCGATGTCCTCGCCGAAGGTCAGCAGGAAGCCTGCGTCACGCGGCCCGCGGCACTGCGCGAAGGACGGCGCGGCGATGTTGGGCGTGCCGAAGGCCTTGAAGGTGTGCTTGAGGAAGCTGCCGCCGAGGCCGTGGCTGAACAGCGCGACCGCCTCCGGCCCGTGCTCCGCCTCGATCTTCCTGAGCTTGCCGGCGATGTAGTCGAAAGCCTCGTCCCACGTGGCCTCGACCCACTCCTCCTCGCCGCGCGTCTTGCGACGGATCAGCGGCACCCGCAACCGGTCGGGATCCGACACCGCGCCGATGCCGCCGGTCCCGCGCGGGCACAGCCGGCCGCGCGACAGGGGGTCGTCGGGGTTTCCGGTGATCTTCCAGAGCTTGCTGCCGCGCACGTGCGCGACGGCGTTGCACTTCCAGAAGCAGACGTCGCAGAACGTCGGCACCGTGCGCACGGCGCCACCGGACGCCGGCGCGGCCGCCTCGAGCGGGAAGGGAGAGAGACCCGCCAAGCCGGCCGCACCGAGACCCAGGCCCCCTATCTTCAGGAAGCGTCGCCGGGAGATCGTGTTCATCGTATCGGGGTGATGCCTTTGTATTAGTGAAATCTAATGAAAGGCCCAGCCCCTCGCCTCGGTGGATTCCGTATGCAGTGCAAAAAACGTTTTTGTACAAGGCGTTGCGGCGTGAATTCGGCCCTGGTCGGGGGCCACGTGACCGAAGTCACTGAACGTGGGTCGGGAGGTCGGTGCAGTTCGGTGCCGGGTCGGGGATTTCGGGGATTTGCTTAGCAGGCTGGCTGGTGGCGCCAGGGCGGACTTCAAATCCCCGGATCCCCGACCCGGCACCGACTATCACTATTTCTTGAAGAGTTCGGAGAGGCCGGCGAAGGGTTGATAGGTCGACGACGGGCGGGCGTCCTCGCCGGCCGCGGAGGGATCGACGTGGCGGGCATGCTCGTTGTCGTGGCAGTACACGCAGAGCAGCTCCCAGTTGCTGCCGTCGGCCGGGTTATTGTCGTGGTCGTGGTCCCGGTGATGGACGGTCAGCTCGCGCAGGTTCTCCCGCGTGAACTCGCGCGCGCAGCGCCCGCAGATCCACGGGAACAACTTGAGCGCCTGCTCCCGGTATCCCTGCTCCCGCTGCACGCGGGCGCGTTGTGCTTGCGCGACGACGCGATCGAGGGTGGACGAAGCACCGGGTTTGCCGTCACGGCCTGTCATGCGACTATCGTAGCCGAATGATTCGCCGTTCCATCCTTCTCTTGGCTGCTCTCGTCATGGCTGCCTGCGGCGGCGAGCGCCTCGCCCGAGGACGAGGTCCGCGCCGTGGTCGCCGAGGCCGAGGCGGCCGCGGAGGCCCGCGACGCATCGGGCCTGTTCGAGCTGCTGTCGGACGACTACCGCGACCCGCGCGGCAACGGCACGGAGGAGATCAAGCGCTACCTGCGCGGCTACCTGGTGATGCACCAGGCCATCCACCTGCTGGTCCGTATCGACGAGATCGAACTGCAGGCGGCCGACCTGGCCCGGTTGCGCGCGACTGTCGCAATGCTGGGACGCGAGGCCGAGGCGGCGTCCGCCTGGGACCTCGCCATGGAGGTCTACGAGTTCGACGTCACGCTTGCCCGCGAGGATGGCGAATGGCGGGTGACCCGCGCCGAATGGCAGCGGTAGTTCTCCGGCCCTGGCCCGTGAGGCGCTGGGTCGGGCCGTTAGCCAGCCTCGTCGGGGACGTCCGGCGGTAGCGTGTATGGCGTTGCTGCAGACAGCCGTTCCAGCAGGACCATGCCACCGCCTGGACGGCCGACGTCAGCCGCCTGGCAGACGAAGTCGAACGCCGCATCTGCCCCGGATGCCGGAACGATGGCGGAGACCAGCCTGGCAAGCTGCGGTTCCGGCAGCCCGCCTCCCTTCTTCTTCGCCCCCCGCAGCGTGCCCACCGCGCGCGCCGAGACCGACTGCACACGTGTCACGCCGTGGGTCTCGCGCAGCGCCCGCACCAACCGCAGGTCGGTGCCGTCGTCCGGCAGTAGCGCCACGATGCGCTTGCTGGCCTCGAGAGGCAGCGATGGGACCGTCGGTGTATCGTCAGCCATCACCTGCTCCCTGCTGCTGTCCCGCCAGGCGCTGCAGTGCTTCATCGGGCACGTAGGTCGCCAGCCTCTCGATCGGGGTGACGTACAGGAAGCCACTGCCGGGCGTGCCCAGGCCGCCGGCCCGGTAGACCGTCGCGCACAGCAGTTCCTCGAAGTCCGCGGGCACCACCAGGGTGATCACCTCTTTCTCCGCCTCCACCGTGATGCCAAGCAGTCCCAGCCGCTCGCGTGCGCCAGTCCCGCGCGCGAGGTGCACGAAGCCGCCCGCGGCACCGACAGCCCGCGCGGCCTTGAGGACATCGTCCGCGCGCCCCGCCGTTACGACGACGGTGACCAGGACAGCGTCGGTCAGGTAAGTGATCGAATCCGCACTCATACCAGGTCTCCCGCCAGTTCCCCACCGGTCTCCCGTCCTTCTGACAGCGCCGCGCGCACCTGCTTCGCCGCCTGGTAACGCGACCACAGCCCCGTGACCATGACCGTGATGATCGGGCCTATGGAGGCCATGGCGAGGATGCCGAAGCCCTCGACCGCCTGCGTGGCGTTGCCGAAACCGAGTCCCATCGCAAGGACCAGCGGCACCGTGATCGGCCCCGTCGTCACACCCGCACTGTCCCATGCCACATTGACGAACTCCTCGGTCGAGAAGAATGTCAGGACCATGGCGAGCAGGTATCCAGGCACGACCAGCCAGATCAACGGCAGGTCGAATATCAGCTTCATCAGGCCGAGGGCGATGCCGAAGGCCACGCCCAGCGACACGGAGATGATCAGGGTGCGCTTCTTGAAGACGCCGTTGGTCAACTGCTCCGCGGTGATGCCCAGCGCGTTCAGCGCCGGCTCGGCGATCGTCGCACCGAAGCCCAGCACCCAGGCGAACACCAGCGCCAGCGTCAGCCCCACCCCATAAAGATACAACGGTGAGTTCTCCACGCCTTCCACCTGCATGAACGCGGTAGGCACCAGCGAGCCGGCGCTGCCACCGAGCCGCGAGAGCCCGTAGGTCAGGCCGAGGTTGAAGATGCACATGCCGATGATCGTGAGGGCGATGCCCAGGAAGATCTCGTCGCGATGCGGCAGCCGCTCCCTGAGGATGAGCCGCAGCACCAGGAACAGGAACAGCACCAGTGGCAGGATGGCGCGGATACCGAGGATCACTTCCAGGCCGGGGCTTTGCTCGTGCCAGGCGAGCGGCGCGGCCGCGGCCTGGCTTGCCGCAGCCTGAACGATCTCGGCAGGCGAGACCGTTGCGGCCACATACAGCAGCAGCAGCAATACGCCGCCAACCGGAAACAGCGATGCCAGCGTGACGATACCGAAGCCCGACAGGCCGCCGCTGCCTCGCCCCGCCGCTGCGGCAATGCCGATACCCAGCGACAGCACCAGCGGCACGGTGACCGGTCCGGTGGTGACAGCGCCCGTGTCCCAGGCAAGGCCGAGCGCCGTGCGCAGATCGGGGTCGCTGGCCACATAGAGGCTCAGCCCCAGGACAGGCACGACCGCGGCGTAGATCAGGGGCTTGAGGCTCCACCCGTTCAGGAAACGCAGCGTGCCGACGACCGCCGCGAGTCCGACACTCGCCCCCACTACCAGGACCAGTTCACTGGCCCAGTCGTTGAGCAAGGCATACAGGTAGGGGGCGCGTTCGACCGAGACATTCTGCCCCGCGGTCTTCAGCGCGCCGATAGCCGGCTCGGCGAAGGTGACCCCGATGCCAAGGACCAGCGTAACCAGCAGCACCAGCGGCAGGGGCGACTTGCGGGGCAACCTGTCGCCGATGATGGTACCGAACGGCATCAGCCCCAGCTTGAGGCCTTCCATGAAGAACATCAGCCCGACGATGACCGCGAACAGGCCCGCGGTGATCACCCAGGGCTCGGCGAATACCTGCCGCAGGATGAGCAGCTGGAACAGGATCAGGTACACGGCCAGCGGGACGACGGCCTTCGCCTGCTCCATGAATCGCGACGAAACGTAGGGCCGCAGCAGCTGCACGACCTCGCGTGTCGAGACCTTCGACACGGGTGGCTTGATGCGCGTGATCCGGCCTGACTCGTCGCGCTCGGGCTCGGGGAAGAGGCGCTGCAGGGACACGCCGCGTTCCGCTGCCGTGGCGCGCAGCACATCAGCGTAGCGGTATCTGCGGCCCGCCATGCCGGGACCCGGTGAGGGCGGCTGTTTCATTGCCCGGGAGTATGCGTTAGCGCAACACCCATATCCAATCAGTCACCGCCCCCCGCAGGACGCGAACCCTCCCGTCGGAGGGAGCCGCCGCGAAAAGGCGTCGCGCCCGGCCAGGGCCGGGGCAGCGCTCAGTCCAGCACCTCGCTCCAGAACGCCTTCATCTCCTGCCAGGACTCGCGGTCCACCGCCTCGTTATAGGCAAGCGGCAGGTTGTACTTCTTGCCGTTCTCGGTGGCATCCGGATTGGTGAAACCGTGCTTGGCACCCGGATAGGCGACGAACTTGTAGTCCACGCCCAGTTCGTCCATTTCCTCGCGGAAGCCCGCCTGTTCCTCGGCCGAGACGAAGCCGTCGTCCTCGCCGTGGCAGACGAGCACCTTCGCCTTGATGTCGCCCTTGACCGCCGCGTGCGTCTTGCCCAGCGACCCGTGGAAACTGGCCACCCCGCGCAGGTCGAGCCCCAGGCGCGCCGCGTGCAGCGCCAGCGCGCCGCCGAGGCAGTAGCCCATGGCGCCGAGGCGCGAAGCGTCCACCTCCGGGCGTCGCGCCAGCTGGTCGACCGCGGCGCGCACCTTCGTGCTGGTGGCATCCATGTCGGCGAACAGGCCGTTCATCAGGGTGCCGGCCTCGGCGGCATCCGCTGCCGTCTTGCCGTCCCCGTACATGTCGGCGGCCAGCGCCACGTAGCCGAGTTCGGCAAGTTGCCGCGCGCGGCGCTTCTGGTAGTCGTTCAGCCCCCACCACTCGCCGAAGACCACGATGCCGGGCCGCGGGCCCTCTTGCGAGGCATCCCAGGCAAGGTAGCTGACCAGGGTCGCGCCGCCGGCCGTATAGGTGACCGTTTCCGTCCGGATGTCCGCTGCCATGTGAGCCTGCCGTTCTTGTAATGGTACCGGTCAGGCAGTCAACCGCCCCGCGCCGGTCCTGTCAACCCATCCCGGACACCGGGTCCCGGGCCCCGATCCGGCCGGGCAGCGACCGACCCGGAAGGCCTCACTCCGACGGCGGAATTCGTCGTAGCGGGAGATCACCTTGGTGGTCACGTTCAGCAGCGTGAACAGGTTGAGGTCCATGTCGAGCGCCATCCCGTTCATCAGCTTGGCGCCCGTGGCCTCGTCCACGCCGTAGGTGTAGGTCAAGTCGAGCTTGCGCAGCTTCGCCACCAGGTTGCCGGCCGGCTCCTTCAGCTTGAAAGAGACCCGGCGTACGTAGGGCGCACTCATGCCGGTCTTCGCGACCTCGACGGTCCCGGCCAGCCGCTCGATGTCCTCCTCGTCCATGTCGATGTTGATGCTGCCCATCCTGAACCCACGTTTCTTGTCCGAGGGCTCGATCGAGTAGGTCACCGACTCGTCGTCCTCCCCGATCTTCTCGATGGTCGCATCGGCCAGCAGTTCCCGCAGGCCGCCGTAGACCTCGCGGTCGTGGTCCTCGTCGCAAGGGTCCTTGTCCACGGCGCCCTCCCTGGCCTTCCCGAGCACATCGACGGAGACGACCGTGCATTGCTGGCCTTCCGGCTTCGACGGGTCCCACAGGGTGACCAGCTTGACCGCAGGCTCGTCCATGGCGTCCACCAGCGTGGTCTTGCGAAAGGCCCAGCCGTCGAGCGTGTCCATCTCGGCACCCTCGAGCGCCTTGGCCAACGTCTCGGGCAGCGCCGCGCTCGGCTCGCGGTGCCAGTAGCGTCAGGCATGTCGCGGCCAGGGCCGCAAACGCGATAGGCTTGAGCATTGGCATCACTCCTCAACAAGAAACTGACTTGAGATATGGTGTGCTATAACACCATAACAGTCAAGTCGGACAGGCCTGCACGATGATCGACCATCCGCCTCGCCTGCGTCTCATCGCCCCTGCCTGCATCGCCTTCGCGCTGGCCGCCTGCCAGCCGGCCGCGGTGCGCGACGCAGCCGTCTCCACCGCGACACCAACCGCCCCGGTCAGCGCACCCCGGTCCCCCGCCGGGGTGGCCGCGGCGAACCCGTATGCCGTCGAGGCCGGGCTCGAGATCCTGCGCGCCGGCGGCAGCGCGGTGGACGCGGCCGTGGCGGTGCAGGCCATGCTCGGGCTCGTCGAGCCGCAGAGCTCCGGCATCGGTGGTGGCGCCTTCCTGATGCACTACGACGCTGCCACCGGCCAGGTCACCGCCTTCGACGGCCGCGAGACGGCGCCGCAGGGCGCTACACCCGGCATGTTCCTCAACGCCGACGGCGAGCCGATGCCCTGGCGCGAAGGCGTGGTCAGCGGGCGCTCGACCGGCGTACCCGGCGTCATGCCCATGCTCGGCGAGGCACACGCGCGCTTCGGCAAGCTGCCCTGGCCGACCTTGATGGACCCGGCCATTCGCGCCGCCGAGGAGGGCATCGAGACCCCGGCGCGCCTCGCGCGGTTCGCCAACGGCGACTGGCCGCAGGCGAAGCTCGAGGACGCCCGCGCACTGTTCAGCCGGCCCGACGGCCAGCCCATCCAGGCCGGCGACCGGTTCAGCAACCCGGCCTACGCACGCACGCTGAAGCACCTGGCCGCGCGCGGTCCCCGCGCGCTGCTCGAGCCGCCGGTCTCGACAAGGATCATCGAGCGCACGCATGCCGACCCGCTGCCCGGCACGCTGGTGCAGGCCGATTTCGATGCCTACCAGCCGCGCGTCGACCCGGCGCTGTGCGGGCCTTACCTCGTCTACGTCGTCTGCGTGCCGCCGCCGCCGTCCAGCGGCGTGTCGCTGCTGCAGGTGCTCGCCATCCTCGAGCGCACCGAGATCGCGGAACTGGGTCCCCAGGATCCCCAGGCCTGGTTCCTGTTCGCCGAGGCGAGCCGCCTGATGTATGCCGACCGCAACGAGTACGTCGCGGACCCGGCGTTCGTCGACGTGCCCGTCGCGGGGCTGCTCGAGCCGGAATACGTGGAGGCCCGTGCCGGCACCATCCTGGGTGTCGCCGGGCCGGCGCCGGCGCCCGGCCGGCCGGCCGGCGTGGAACGCGGGCGCGATGCCACGCGCGAGGCCACCGGCACCAGCCACTTCGTGATCCTCGACGCGGCCGGCAACGCCGTGTCCGTGACCACCACGGTGGAGTCGCTGTTCGGTTCCGGCCGGGCGGTCGACGGATTCTTCCTCAACAACGAACTGACCGATTTCTCCTTCCGCCCGGTACAGGACGGCAGGCCGGTGGCCAACGCCGTCGCCGGCGGCAAGCGGCCGCGGTCCTCGATGTCCCCGGTGATCGTCCTCGACCGGGAAGGGAGGCTGCTGGCGGCGCTGGGCTCGCCGGGCGGGTCGGCCATCCTCGCCTACAACGCGAAGGCGTTGCTCGGCGTGCTGGCCTGGGACCTGTCCATGCAGCAGGCGATCGACCTGCCGAACGTGATCGCCTCCGGCACCAGCTACTTCGGCGAGGCGAAGAAATTCGCACCGGAAGCCCTCGCGGAGCTGAAGGACCTCGGCATCGAGGTGAAGCCGGGGCGCGGCGAGGAATCCGGGCTGCACGGCTTCATCCTGCGCCCGGACGGCACCGTGGACGGTGCGGCGGACCCTCGGCGCGAGGGTCAGTGGCGCACCCTGGACTGAGTCGGTCCGGTCCGCTTCCTTAAGATTCGCTTAAGACGCCGCGTCTGGCGCGAAACGCCGTGGCACATGCCACGATTGCGCACCCCTGCCCCGCTACCGAGCATCGCGGGCAGGAGGACCCGCCATGTCGTGGAAGAAATTCGCTCGCTTCGCAGGACTCTGCCTGATCCCGCTGCTCGCGGTGCCGTCACAGGCCGCCGACCTGGCAGCCGGCCAGCGCACCTTCGAGACGGTCTGCGCGACCTGTCACGGCGCGACCGGCAAGCCGGACCCGTCCAACCCCGTGGTCCAGGCCTTCGACCCGCAGCCGGCCGACCTTTCGGATCCGCTGTTCAACAGCCGTGAACCCGCCGGCGACTGGGAGATGGTCGTCAGGCACGGCGGCCACGCCATGGGCCTGTCGGCGCAGATGCCGGCCCAGGGCGGGGCGCTCTCGGACGAGGAGGTCACCGACGTCGTGGCCTACGTGAAGACGCTGGTGGACACCAGCGGCTACCCGCCCGGCGAGATGAACTTCTTCCTGCCGATCCGCACCAAGAAGGCTTTCCCCGAGGACGAGGTGGTGTGGAAGTCGCGCTGGACCGACCGCGACGGTGACGACGTGTGGCGCAACGTCATCGAGATCGAGAAGCGGATCGGGAAGCGCGGCCAGGTGATGCTCGAGGTCATCCACGAGGACGACGGTGCCGACAGCGAGGTCACCGTGGTGGAACTCGGCTACAAGCACGCGCTGTACTGGAACCGCGAGCGGGCGTCGATCCTCTCCGGCGCGCTCATGGTGGCGATTCCGACCGACAGCGACGCCAGCGAGGAGATCATTCCCTACCTCGCCTACGGCCAGGTGCTCGGCGATGCGTGGATCCTCCAGTCCAGCCTGCGCGCGATCATCCCGACGGATGACGCGGGCGACGGCGAGCTCGAGTGGGCCGGCATCGTCCACTACCAGTGGACGCCGTGGCCGCGGCGCGTGTTCGGCGGGCTGGAGCTGACGGCCGTGGTCCCGTTCGAGGACCAGGGCGGTGACCGTGTGCAGTTCACCGTGGTGCCGCAGGTGCGCATCGGGCTCACCCGTGGCGGCCACGTCGCGTTGAACCTGGGCATCGAGCTGCCGCTCAGCGACCAGTCATACGACTATCGCGCACACCTCAACCTGCTGTGGGACTTCGCCGACGGCAGCTTCTTCAAGGGCTGGTGACCGCAGGCGCCGGGCGGCGGCCTGCGCCACCGCCCGGCACGTATCCGCTAGCGAACCTTGCCGCGGCGGAAGAAGTTCACGATCGCCAGCAGGATCACCGCGCCAACGAGCGAGACGAACAGCCCGCCGAGGCTGAAATCCCCCTGGTTCACAGAGCCGGCGCCGATCAACGGCGAGATCAGCCATCCGCCGAGCATCGCCCCGACGATGCCGACGACGATGTTCATGAAGATCCCCTGCTGGGCGTCGGTGTTCATGATCTTGCTGGCGACCCAGCCGATCAGTCCACCGACGATCAGCCATATGATGAAATTCATGTGCATCCCCTCCTTGAGTCGTTCGTAATTGCAGGTCCTTGCGCCGCGGGGCGCGACTTGATGGCCGTCCCCCGAGGCCCGCGGCAGCCTAACCGCCACGCAGGCCGATTGCCAACCGGCCGCCAGCACCGCAGGCCGGTCCGGCCAGGCCGCAGCGGTCGCGGTGATTGCAGGAAGGTGAGGAAGATGAGGGCGGCTGCCGGGAGAAGGCAGCCGCCCTCGAGTGGCTGGACGGCGGGGGGAAGGCCGCCAGCCGTTGCTACTCGAGCAGGTCGCCCGGCGTCGCCGGCAGGCGCGGCATGGTCTGCTCCGGGAAGGTCCCGGAAAGCGCCATCAGGAACGCCACCATGTCCTGCACCTGTGCGTCATCGAGCATCTGCCCGAGTTGCGTCGAACCCATGACGCGAACCGCCTCGGCCAGGTCCTTGACCGCCCCGTTGTGCATGTAGGGCGCCGTGTACTGCAGGTTGCGCAGCGTCGGCACGCGCCACATCTGCCGGTCGGCCTCCGCCTCGGTCACGTTGAACCGCCCCGGGTCGTCGGCCAGCGCGTACCTGGCAACGTATTCGCTGTCCATGAACGTCGGGAACTTCACCAGGAACGCGGTGCCCGCCGGCATGGCCGGTCCGTTGAAGACCGCACCCGAGTGGCAGCCCGTGCAGCCCGTCGCGGCGAAGGCCTCCATGCCGCGAACCTGCTGTGCCGTCAATGCAGCCTCGTCGCCCTTCACGTACCGGTCGTACGGGCTGTCCGGCGTGATCAGGGTCCGCTCGTAGGCCGCGATCGCCCTGGCCGCATTGTCCATCGTGACCACGTCGCCCTTCCCGAAGGCCGCCTCGAAGTGCGGCACGTAGCCCGGGATCGCGCGGATGCGGTCGATGACCGCGCCGAGGTTGTCCATGCCCATCTCGATCGGGTTGACCGGCGGCCCCTTGGCCTGGTCCTCGAGCGTTGCGGCACGGCCGTCCCAGAACTGGGCCGAATGGAACGCTGCATTCCACACGGTCGGCGCATTGCGTCCGCCTTTCTGGCCGTGCACGCCGATGGAGGTGGACATGTGGTCGTCGCCGCCTTCCATGACGTTGTGGCAGGAGAAGCAGGACACTGATCCGGTGGAGGAGAAGCGCGGGTCGAAGTAGAGCATCTTGCCGAGCTCGACCTTGGCGGCCGTGGTCGGGTTGTCAGCAGGTGCGGGGGCCGTGTCGGGCAGGGCCTCCCAGGCCGCCTGGGCGGTCGGCATCGCGAACGCGCCGGCGACCGCCAGCGCAGCGACCAATGACATGTATCGCATCGTCAGATCCCCCGAATGGCTCGGTCGACGCAGCCAGTCTCGGGGCGTGACCTTTCGCCCGCCTTAAGGAACGAACCGGGATCTACCTATGGCGTCGGTCGTACGATCGGCTTTCCGTCGGCTTCGGGCTTCCGCCTCCTTCTTCTCGCGGAAGCGGATCATGAAGCGCTGGAAGGCGCCCGGCGCCAGTCGCTTGTAGCGCCACAGGAAACGGTATTCGCGCGGCAGCACGACGTGCCGCTCGCCCCTTGCAGCCCGGTCGAGGATCTCCAGTGCCACCGGCTCCGCTTCCAGGTTGGACATGTGCATGACCTTCTTCGCCGTCTGCAGCGCGCTGGACGGGGCCCGCGCATGCTCCAGCAGCCGGGTGCGGAAGAACCCGGGCATCGCGGCGACCACCTGGATGCCGTCGCGACGATGTTCCTGGTCCAGCGTCTCCGACAGCGAGACCACTGCCGCCTTGCTGGCGTTGTAGGCGCTCATGTCGGCGCCGCTGACGAAGCCCGCCGCGCTGGCCACGTTGATGACCAGCCCGCCGCCCGCCGCCAGCATGTACGGCAGCTCCGCGCGGCAGCTGCTGGCCACACCGAGCAGGTTGATCCGCAGGATCCACTCCCAGTCTGCCGGGGGCGTCTCCAGGAAGCGTCCCGCCACCGCGACGCCGGCGGCGTTCATGGCCAGGTCCAGGCCGCCTTGTGCGCCGCCGAACTGGTCGACGGCGGACTGCACCGCATCGCCGTCGCCGGTATCCACGACATGCGTGGACACCTCGGTCGCTCCGAGCGCGCCCAGCGCGCCGACCGCCTCGCCGAGGCGCGCCGCGTCGAGGTCCAGCAACGCGATCCGCCAGCCGGAGCGCGCCAGCCACTCCGCTGTCGCATAGCCGAGGCCGCTGGCCCCGCCGGTGATCAGGGCCCGCTTCAGCGGGAACCGCGCGTCGAGTCGCGCCAGGCGGGAGTCTGCGTTCATGGACGGATTGTAGAGGAGCCATCGCGGGGCGGGTGCGCCGGCGGATCCCGCCCGGACAGGCGGCGCCGTAGCCCCATCCTTGATTCAGGCGGTTCATTGACGCCAAGATGGCCATAGAAGCGGTCGATCGGTGACGAGATGAACCTCAGGGACCTGCAGTACCTCGTGGCGCTGTCCGAGACCGGGCACTTCGGCGAGGCAGCCGAGCGCTGCCACGTCAGCCAGCCGACGCTCTCGGCCCAGATCAAGAAGCTCGAGGAATACCTCGGCGTGCAGCTGTTCGAGCGCCAGCCGCGCAAGGTCACGCTGACCGACGTCGGCAGGCGGATCCTGGAGCGGGCACGGCGGGTCACGCAGGAGGCCGACGACATCCGCGAACTGGCCCGCGCCAGCCGCGATCCCCTGACCGGCAAGCTCAAGGTCGGGCTGATCCCGACCATCGCGCCCTACCTGCTGCCCCGCGTCGCGGCGCGCCTCAGGAAGCGGCTGCCGGAACTGCAGCTGCTGCTGTACGAGTACCAGACCGGGCCGCTGCTGGAGCGGCTCCGTTCGGGGGATCTGGACCTGGCGATCCTGGCGCTGCCGGCCGACACCACCGGGCTCGAGACCCGCTCCCTGTTCGCGGAGTCCTTCCTCGTCGCCATGCCACGCAGCCACCGGCTCACGGCACGCAAGCGCCTCAAGCCGGCGGACCTTGCCGGTGAAACACTGCTGCTGCTGGAGGACGGCCACTGCCTGCGCGACCAGGCGCTGGAGGTCTGCGGCAACGTGCCGGTCGGCGAGGACCAGGACTATCGCGCCACCAGTCTCGAGACCCTGCGCCAGATGGTCGCCGCCGGGCTCGGCGTCACGCTGATCCCGCGGCTCGCGGCCGAGGGACCGATCGCCGGCGCCAGGGGGCTCGAGTTCAGGCCCTTTTCCCCGCCCACCCCGTCGCGGATGGTGGGCGCCGCCTGGCGCAAGTCGAGCACCCGCGAGGGGGCAATCGAGGCGGTCTGCGACGTGATCTCCGCGGTCATGGGGTAAAGACGAACGCGTCCATCGAAAGCGCGTGATGGCTGATGCCGCCGGAGACGCGCGCGCCCGTGGCAGCCTCTCCCGCTGCGCCCATCGCCACCAGCAGCGGGAGGAAGTGTTCTTCCGAAGGATGGTTGCGGCACGCGTGTGGCCCGCGGCGGCGATAGTCGACCAGCGCCGCCGCGTCGCCCGCCGTCACCGCGGCCGCGGTCCAATCGGCGAATGCGTGAACCCAGTCGGGCGCATCGACCGCTGTCGCATCCATGCGCACCTCGCGCAGGTTGTGGGTCAGGCCACCTGAACCCAGTAACAGCACGCCCTCCTCCGCCAGCGACTCGAGCGCCCTGCCCAATGCGAGGTGATGTGCCGCGCCGAGCGTCGGGGACACGGCCAGCTGCGTGACCGGGATGTCCGCCTCCGGGTAGAGGTACCGCAGCGGCACCCACGCGCCGTGGTCGAGGCCGCGATCCGGGGCCTCGCTGCAGTCCATGCCTGCCGACTCGAGCAGCCCGGCCGCGCGCCTCGCCAGGTCCGGCGCGCCAGGTGCCCCGTAGGACAGCGAGTACAGCTCGCGCGGAAAGCCGTGGAAGTCGTGGATCGTGCGCGGCCAGTCCGCGGTGCTCACGGCCGGCCCGGGGGTTTCCCAGTGCGCGGAGACGACGAGGATGGCTTCCGGCCGGGGCAGCGTGGAACCGAGGCGTCGGAGCATCGCGCCCGCCTGACCCGGTTCCAGCGCCAGCGTCGGCGCACCGTGCGATATGAAAAGCGTCGGCAACCTGTTCATGGCAATGGTTCGCTCCCGGATACAGCTGCGGCCCGGCGCGATGCCGGGCCGTGTCGCCTGCTCATGCTGCGCGGGTCGCGAGGCTTCCCGGGACTCGGCTGCGCTCCGGCCAGAGCGCGAAGTGTCCGTCGCCGAGCAGCAGCTGCACCACCGCGGACACGACCAGGAACGCAGGGTATTCCCAGCCGCCGTTGGGTGCCGAGAACACCCAGCCATTGCCGAGGTGCACGTACAGCGCACCCAGCAGCACCGGAAGCAGGCTCGCGGCCACGATGCGCGTCCGAAGCCCCAGGAGCAACGCGATGCCGCCGCCGATCTCGGCGAAGGTGACCAGGTAAGCGGTCCAGCCGGGGAATCCCACGGACTGGAAGAAGCCGGCGGTGCCGGGCAACGTGAAGACGAAGACCTTGAGCAGTCCGTGAGCAAGGAACATCGAGCCGAGCGCGATGCGGTTGATGAACGCGGCCGTCTGGGCGTGATTCGGGTTCATGGAAGTCTCCAGTGGTTTGCGCGTCCCACACGGCCGCGCTTCGGGGCACACGTTACTGATGACAATTAAGGTAATAAATGAACAAGAAATAAATATATTGCTTCGCTTTAGTAAACTATCCTGACGGACCCCCCAGGACGCCGGGCATGGACCTGATCACTGCGATGCGCGCCTTTGCGCAGGTTGCCGAGCAGCGCAGCTTCACCGCCGCCGCCGAGCGGCTCGGCGTGTCCCGCGGCATGACGACCCGCTACGTGGCGCAGCTCGAGGACCACCTTGGCGCCAGGCTCCTCAATCGCACGACGCGACGTGTCAGCCTGACCGAGGCCGGTGCCGCCTATTTCGAGCGCTGTGCACAGCTGTTGCTGGACCTGGAAGAAGCCGAGGCGGCGGCCTCCTCCCACGTGGCCGAGGCCCGCGGGACGCTGCGCGTCACCTGCGCCCTGGCCTTCGGCGTGCGCTACGTGGCGCCGCTGCTCGGCGGCTACATGGAAGCCAACCCCCGCGTCGTCGTGGACCTGTCCTTCAACGACCGCGCGGTCGACATCGTCGAGGAAGGCTACGACCTCGCGATCCGCATCGGCGCGCTCGCCAGTTCGTCGCTAACCGCGCGACGACTCGGCGGCACGCGCATGCGCGTCTGCGCCTCGCCGTCCTACTGGCGCCGGCACGGCGTGCCGCGCGAACCGGAGGACCTCGCGCAGCACCAGGCGCTGCACTACACGTACTCCTCGACCAGCGACGAGTGGCGTTTCGTGGACCGGGACGGTGCGCCGCGGTCCGTGCGCATCCGCCACCGCCTGCGCACCAACAATGGCGAGGCCCTGCTGCGCGCGGCGGCCAGCGGTGTCGGTGTCGTGCAGCTGCCGTCGTTCCTCGTCCACGATGCGATCGGGCGCGGCGAGCTCGAGGTCGCCCTCGAGGAGTACTGCGGACCGGAGCTCGGCATCCACGCCGTGTTCCCGGCGCGCCGCCTGCTGGCGGCCAAGGTCCGCCACTTCGTCGACTACCTTGCGGCTGCCTTCGCGTCCGAACCGTGGGAACGTAGTCCGGGAGACTGACATGGTGACCCTGCCCATCGGCCTTCGCTCTGACACCGTCACGGGGCCGGCTATTTCCTGAAGACGCGCACCACCGCCCAGACGGTAAGGATGAACAGCACGGGCCAGATGATGAGCAGGTCCACCCGGATGTTCGCCTCGGGCGTGCGCGTGGTGACCAGCCACTCCCAGCCGGCGTAGAGGAAGGCGAAGACGGCGGGCACGAGCAGCGCACTCGGCTTGCGCCCGGCCGGGACCCCGGCGAGGCGCAGCGCGAGCCAGCCGACCAGGTAGACGCAGGCCACCAGCAGCACGTGCAACGGCTTGTTGACGAACAGCGATGCCAGGAACTCCACGTCGCCTCCTTCTCTTGCGTCGGGCCGCGGCCCGACCCCGGCGGATGCTCAGTACTCGACGACCTTGTCGAGCCTCAGCACCCACCCAGCCTCGCCGGGCTCCAGCTTGTACTGCAGCTGGCGGGTCCCACCGGTCGGCTGTGCATTGCTGTCGCCTTCCTTGTAGAGCGGGAAGCGCTGCACGAAGGTCGACTCGACCACCGCGAACTCGTCGTGGCCCATGTAGCCCTTCGCCGCCTCCGGGTTGTCGGTCACCGGCGGCAGGTAGATCTCGCTCAGCGACTTGCGGTTGTTGGCCGCGTAGGCGACCAGGTTGCCGTAGGAGCCGCTGCCGGCCGAGGTCGTATAGACGTAGACCTCGGGCGAGCCGTCGGCGTTGAGGTCACTGACCTCGGCATTCGTCACCGCCCCGTCGGTCTCGCGCGTGATCGGCGTGTTGTCGACCTCGAGCCCGGACGGCGTGATCGTGAGGTTGCGGACCGATCCTTCACCGGTGGTGACCACGTGAAAGGCGATACCGTCGTATTCGAGCACCTGGTCGAAGGTGACCGGGGCCGCCTGCGGCGCGGGCCCGGCCGGGACCGCGGGTGCCGCCTGCTGTGCCGGGTCGACCTGCACGGCCTGCGCAGATTGCTTCTTGCCGCAGGCCGCCAGCGCGGCCAGCACGGCGATCGCCACGAATGCCCTGTATGTCATGATCTTGCTCCTTCGGGGCGCCGGCTGGCGCCACCCTCAAAAGGCGTTGATGCCGGTCAGCTCGCGGCCAAGCGTGAGCTGGTGGATCGTCTCCGTGCCCTCGTAGGTGATCACGCTCTCGAGATTGAGCGCGTGGCGGATGGGCACGTACTCGGCGCTGATGCCGGAACCGCCGAGGAGGTCGCGCGCGTCGCGCGCCACGTCCAGCGCCATGCGGCAGTTGTTCCACTTCGCCAGCGAGACCTGCGCCGGCGCCATGGAGCCCGCGTCCTTCATGCGACCGAGCTGCAGCGACAGCAGCTGCGCCGTGGTGATGCGCCGTGCCATGTCGGCCATGCGGATCTGCACCGTCTGCGTCGCCGCCAGCGGCCGGCCGAACAGCACCCGGTCCTGCGTGTAGTCGAGCACCTGCCTGAGGCAGGCCTGCGCCGCGCCGATCACGCCCCAGGTGATGCCGTAGCGGGCCTGGGTGAGGCAGGACAGCGGGCCCTTCAGCCCGACGACGCCCGGCAGCACGTTCTCCTCGGGGACCACCACGTCCTGCAGGAAGATCGAACCCGTGGACGACGCCCGCAGGCTGAACTTGCGCTCGATCTCCGGGGTCTCGAACCCCTTCGCGCCACGCTCGACGATGAACCCGCGGATGCCGTCCTCGGTCCTGGCCCAGACCACTGCGAGGTCGGCGATCGGCGCATTGGTGATCCACATCTTGGCGCCGTTGAGCACCCAGTCGCCGCCCTGGCGCTTTGCGTGCGTCTTCATGTTGCCCGGGTCCGACCCGCCGTGCGGCTCGGTCAGGCCGAAGCAGCCGATCAGCTCGCCGGTCGCCATGCGCGGCAGGTACTTCTCCTTTTGCGCTTCGCTGCCGAAGGCGTGGATCGGGTACATGCACAGCGAGGACTGCACCGACACGAAACTGCGGATACCCGAGTCGCCGCGCTCCAGTTCCTGGCAGATCAGCCCATAGGACACCGCGTTCAGCCCCGCGCAGCCGTAGCCCTCCAGCGACGAACCCAGCAGGCCGAGCGACGCCAGCTCGCCGACCAGCTCGCGCGGGAAGCTGTGCTCCTCGAAGTGCTTCTGGATGACCGGCAGCACCTGCTCGTCGACGAGGCGCGCCACCGAGTCCTGGACGAGGCACTCGTCCTCGCTCAGCTGGGCCCGGACGTCGTAGAGGTCGAGCGGATCGAGGGAACGGCGGCTGGCCATGGGCGACTCGTCGGGTGCGTGGGTGGACCCTGGATTGTACCGCGGCGGGACGCGGCGGACCGGACGGCGCCGGTCAGCCGAACAGCGCCGTCAGCAGCCCGAGCTTCCAGAACCCCGCCACGGCAACCAGGCCGCCGGCGAGCAGCAGCAGGTAGTACAGGCGTCCCGGCAGGCTGCGCCGGCCGCCACTCCACATCTCCCAGGCGGCGACCGCCATGAGCACGACCACGCCGACCGCGAGCCAGGGCACGCCGAACACCCAGCGGATGTCGCTCGGCACGGCGCCGAGGAACGGCAACAGCATGTTGCCGGCCACCGCCGTGCCCACCGCCCCGGCCAGCAGCAGCAGTGATATGCCGAACAGGACCAGCGCCAGCACCGGCAGCCAGGGCGCCGCTTCCGAGAACCGGGTCTTCCAGTCGTCCGGCCCGCGCACGGTGCGGCGGCCGCGCAGGCTGGCGATGACCTCGCCCACGGCATAGACCGGCACCGCCGTGAACAGCACCAGCAAGCCGAGCGCGATCAGCACGAAACGCGCACCGTATTCGAGCACTCCCGATTCCATGCCGAGCGCCACCGCTTCCTTGAGCGGCGGGATGACGATCAGGTCGGAAGGCACCACGAAGGCGTCCGGCGGCTCCAGTGAACAGGAGGCCTCGGTGGCGCCCGCGGGGTCATCGAGGAAGCCCTGGATCACCGCGTTGGCGCAGGGGCTGGAGAACGCCTGACCATGCGTCCCACCGGGAAACGTGACCTGTTGCGCCCGGCCGAGCCCGGCGGCCACCTGTGCGGCGAACTCCGGCGGCGTGATCGGGTCGAGCTCGCCGGACAGCAGCAGGGTCGGCACGTCGCTGGCCACCGGCTGCAGGACCTCGCGCGGCAGCAGCTCGACGTTCCAGTCGCTGCACACCTGCAGCATGGCCTGCGCGTCCTCGACGCCCGATTCCTTCAATCGCTCGGCGAGCGTGCCGCGCGCCGCCTCCGCGGGATCCGAGTCGCCGCGCGCGGCGCACACCACGGCCATGTACATGCCGTCCGCGAAGCTGTTGTCGAACAGCACCATCGGCAGCAGCAGGCCGGTCAGCAGGCCGTAGTCGCCGCGATCCGCCCCGTCCACGATGTAGGGCACGAAGCGGGTGACCTCGGGCATGTACAGCGCCTGGTAGATGATCCAGGCAAGGTCCTCGCCACCGAGGTAGATCTCCACCGTCTCCCCGGACACTTGCGGGTTGGCGACGCCGAGCCGAACCGGCTCGGCGTCGAGGCGGTCGAGCAGCGCCAGGAAGCGCGGCGCAAGGTCCGGAAACGCCGCCGCGCAGGCCTTCTCCGCCGCGCAGCCGCTGAAGTACTTGGTGGCGATCCGCTGCTGCACCTGCGGTACGCCGGTGATCAGGTTGAACTGCGTCGGCACCACCGCGTCCAGCACGACGCTGCGCAGGTGCTGCGGGTGCTGGCGCATGACGTACTGGCCCAGCTCGGTCCCGTAGGAGACGCCGTAGAAGTTGAACTGCTCGTAGCCGAGCGCAGCGCGCAACGCCTCCACGTCGTGGGCGTTCTGCACCGAGTTGAATGCGGAGACGTCGCCGGCCTCGCGCGTGAGGCGCTCGCCGCAGGCGCGATAGGCCTCGCGCTCCCGCGGGTCCTGCTCCTTGCGCGGAGGCTCGCTGATCGTCTCGCGGCCCAGGGCGGCCACCTCGCCGCAGCGGAGCATCGGCTGGGAGTACAGCGTGCCGCGCTGGTCCCAGACGACGAGGTCGCGGTTGGTGGCCGGCCGCGACTCGGGGGAATCGATCAGTGCCTGTGCGAACGTGTCGATCGACGAGCCGCCCGGTCCGCCCTGCGCGATGAACAGGGGATCCGGCCGCCGGTCGGGACCGGTGGCGCCGATCACCACGACGGCCAGGCGGATCGCCGGTCCATCGGGTTGCTCGTGGCGGCGCGGCACGGTGACGTAGCCGCAGTCGACGCGGCCCTCGGACACCTGCAGGCCGAAGGTCCGGCAGTCGGCCAGCGACCAGGCAGCGGGATCGTAGCGCGGCGGCGACGGGACCGGCGCCTGCGCCTGCGCAACGGCCTGCAGGCACAGCGATGCCAGCAACATGCCAATCAACCAGCGCATCGTCAGCATCCTTCCGGGCTCAGTCCCCGCGTGGCTCCCGCGGTTGCGAGGGTACCAGTTCCCGGAACCGGCGGCCCAGCAGCAGCGACAGGACCAGCCAGACCGCGCCGAGCACCATGGTGGCGACGGCGAAGCCGCGCACGTCCAGCATCAGCAGGTGGGTGCCGGCGAACACCAGGCCGGCCGAGCACAGGTCGCCTGCGCGCACGAAGAACGTGTCGATCGCCTGCTTGGCCTTGTACTTCTCCGTTCGTGTCGTCGGCAGGTACAGCACCTGCTTGATGGTGTTCTGCAGCGAGTAGTCGGTCGAGTTCTCGGCGGTCTTCACCCAGCGGACGACGCCGAGCACCGGCAGCGCCACGATCAGCGCGTAGCTGCCGAGCACGATGGCCGGCAGCAGACAGATCGCCACCGGCACGCCGATGTACTTGATGACGCGCGAGACCACGAACAGCTGCAGCAGCATGCCGACCAGGTTCACGACGCCGAAGTAGCGCGCGTAGAAGCCGGCGATGAACTCGTCCGCGTGCTGCCCCCCGGGCGCCGCGGCCGCGGCATCGGCCGCGTCCTTCACGATGTGCCCCAGGATGTACTCGCCGTTGGCATTGACCCAGTTGTTGAACAGCAGCATGAAGGCCAGCAGCAGCAGGTAGCGGTTGCGGAACACGAAGCCGAAGGCGTTGCCCTGCTCCAGCGGCTCTTCCGCTGCCGTCTTCACCGCCGTACCCGGCGCCGGGGCGTGCTGTTCGTGGCGGTTGACCCAGTGCGTGATGAACAGCGTTCCGGCCAGCAGCACCCCCGCGGCCAGCAGCATCTCGTACACGCCGACATAGCGGATCATCTCGTCCGCGAGGAAGCTGCCGAACACCGCGCCGGAGGAGGCGCCGAAGGCCACCAGCACGAACAGGCGCTTGCCCTGGTCCGGGTTGTACAGGTCGTTCGCGAAGGCCCAGAACTGCGCCGGCACCATCAGGTTGAAGATGCCGACCCACAGGAAGAAGGCCACCGCCACCTGCACGCCGCCGACGATCAGCAGGTAGAAGACGCCCAGGCAGGCCGCGAAGAACAGCGTGACCGAGTCGATGAGACGCATGCGGGGCACACGGCTGGCCAGCCAGCCGTAGGCCGGGACCAGCACGAGCAGCAGCAGTGCCTGGCCGGCGGCGGCGTAGCTCTTGATCTCGGCGCCGCCCGGGATCGAGAGGATCAGCGCCTCCCGCACCGGCTTGATGAGGTAGTACGCGGTCAGGATCAGGAAGATGTTGAGCGCAAGCGCCAGCGCGGTGGCGCCCTCGCCGCGGCGCACCTCGGTGAAGACGCTCAGCGCACGCTCGAGCGGCGAGCGCGGGCCCGGGTCAGGGTGGACGACTGCGTTCAAGGGTCACTCCTCCTGGTTCAGCGTCCCGCCGGCGCGGCGGCCTTGCCACGCGCGGTCGCGGGGCGAAGGTCGTCGCGCACCAGCGTGCCATAGCGCGAGCGGATGGACGCGGGCAGCGTCTCGAAGTCGATTCGCTGCTCGAGCTGCGGCGCGACGAGCGCGGCGACGCGCAACCCGTCGTCACCGAACTCCAGCCAGGTGACCGCGCGATCGGACCGCGCATCGTCCCCGATCAGCCTGCGCGGGCCCGAACCGAGGCAGGCCTGCCCGACGTGACGGATCCCGCCGTGGAAGCCCGGGTAGAAGGCGTGATGGTGGCCGCTCAGGTAGAGCTCCACGCCGTGGCGCTGCAGCAGCCGCTCCAGCGCGTGGTCGGCCGTCACCTCGGTCTCCCGGCCCTGCGCGAACGGGTAGACGGGCAGGTGGCTGAACACGACCCGGTGCCGGTATTTCGCTGCCTCGCGATCCAGCAGCGCCTCGAGCCAGCGGCGCTGCGGCGGGTCGAGCGCGCCGACGCGGGTCGCGTCCAGCGAGACGAACAGGACGTCCCCCAGGGTGAAGGCGTAGTGGAAGGGGAAGTCGCCCCGGTCCACGAACCGCAATCCCTGCGTCCGCGCCTCCCACTGCTGGCGATAGATCGCCCGCTCCAGCGTGAAGCCCTCATAGGCCGACGCATCGTGGTTGCCCGGCGTCGCGGCGAAGGGAATGCCCGGCCGTGGCGAGGGGATCCGTGACCTGCGCGTCGAAGGCCGACCACATCGCCAGCACTGGCTCGCGCCCGAGCGGCGGGTGCAGCCGCTGTCCCGCCACCATGTCCCCGGTGCTGATCACCAGGTCAGGACGCAGCGCGACCAGGCGGGCGACGGTCCGCGCCACGCCTGGCTCGTAGGTCGTGCTTCCATAGCTGCTGTTCAGGTCCGAGATCACGGCGACGCGCAGTGTCGCCGCGCCGGCCAGCAAAGGCAGGGCCGCCAGCAGCGGAACAGGAGCGAGGGCGCCGCAGCGCGGCGCCCGGCCGCAGGATCAGGGCGCGTCGCAATCGAGCTCCTTCGGCTTCACCGAGCCGGTGACGACGAACTCCTCCGGCTCGACGTCGAAGCGCAGCCGGCCCGCCCTGCAGCTGTCGCGCAGGATCGCCGCGGCCGCGGCGGTGTTGGCCACGACCTGCGCGAACTCGCGCTCGCTCAGCCCGAAGGTCGTGCGCACGTACTCGTGCAGCGGGCCGGTTGCCTTGAAGTCGGCATCGAGGCGCATCAGCTGCCGGTAGGCGTCGGCGCGGTAATGTCGCAGCTTCTCGAGCATCCCGGTGCGCTTGGTGTAGTTCATGTAGGTCATGCGCACGCCGGCGTCGTTGTCGCCGAGCTCGGTGCGCTTGACCAGCGACCGGCTTGCGGGCCGCGATGTCGTCCGGTGGCGTCGTCCCCGTGGCCGGCCGCGAGCGGAGCGTCCCGTCCTCGGCCCAGACCCAGTAGGGCAGGTAGTCGATGTTCCCGATACGGTCCTGCTGGCTGAAGATGAAGTCGAGCAGGGTGATGTCCACGAGGTCGCTCATCCAGAACACCATCTGCACGGGCGTGGCGTCGCTTGCCGGTCGCCTTCGCAAGCTTCGGGTCCTGGAACGCCACCCGCCTGCCTTCCTCGATCGCCTCGGCCAGCGGCTTTTCGCTGCGCAGCGCGCGAAACGGCGCAGTCTCCTGGAAGTCGCGGTTCTGGCCGTCGCCCCAGCCCGACTTGCGCGTGCCATTGATCTCCTCGCTGTAGCGCTTGCCCGAGGGATGCAGCATCACGCCGTAGAGCAGTCCTTCCGGCGTGAACAACTCCGCGGCGGGCCTGTAGGTCGAGGGATCGCGCTCGGCGGCGAGCAGTGCCTGCCACGCCGCGTGGTTCATCTTCAGGTTGGAGCGGCCGGCCGACAGCGCCGCGCCGCGCGAGCTGACGCGCCGGCTGTGTTCCTTGCGGTCGATGCTGCGCAGCACCGCCACCGGCACGTGCACCGTCGCATGGAAGTAGCGCGCGAAGTGATAGTAGATGAGCGAGGAATTCGCGAAGGTGGCACTGGACTCGCGCGTGTTGACCGACATCTTGTACGCGATCGGCTCGCCGCTCGCGCCGCCCTTGTGGACGCCGCCACCGCAGGCCGC
Organism: uncultured Gammaproteobacteria bacterium; assembly: GCA_963715485.1. GTDB lineage: Bacteria > Pseudomonadota > Gammaproteobacteria > Steroidobacterales > Steroidobacteraceae > SG8-30. The sequence goes on along the minus strand of OY970244.1, from coordinate 522,345 downwards.
GGCCTCGAAGCCCGCAGGGTTGCCCGCATACGGGCCGCCATCGAGGGAATAGACCAGCGTGCCCGGGCTGGTGCTGAAGACCTTCGGGCACAACGCATGCGTCTTGCCATGGAAGTCGATGGAGCAGAACTCCGCTTCCTTCGCCGACGTCCGCCTCCGTGTAGCGGCCGCCGGGCATGTGTGCCAGCGCCACGCAGCGCTCCGTGGCGCCGCTCGGCGAGCTGAACTCCGTGACCTTGCCGCGCACGTCGGACGAACCCCAGGCGACCGTGCCGCTCATGGCCAGCCCTGCCGCCACGACCATTGCCGTCGCCTTCCTCATGCGAACTTTCTCCTCCGCTCCCGTGTCAGACTGACCACCGTGGAATCCCGCCTGTACACTGGCACACTCTCCCCACTGGCCGCGAGATGATCCCCGAGATGACGCTGCGCCGGGTGCTGCCCTGTCTCCTGCTGGCCGCCCTTCTCCCGCCGCTCGCTGCCGCGGCGCCGCGCGCCCCGGCCGGGCGCGACGCCATCGTGATCATCGCCGACCCCGCGGACCTGTGGGAGTTCACCGACCCGGTCCTGCAAGCGGGCCTCGAGGACGTACTGGGCGAGCTTGGCCTCGAGCAGGCGGTCCTGGACGGCCGGCTCGCCGTGACCGTCGCCGACATCACGAACCTCCGCGCGCCACGCGTCGCGGCCGTGAACGGCGACGCAATGATGTACGCGGCCAGCCTGCCGAAGATCGCCATCCTGTTCGGCGCCTATCGCAAGGCCCAGGCGCTCGGCACCGGCATCCCGCGGACCTGGCCGAGGACGTCGTGCAGATGATCCGCTACTCCAGCAACACGTCCGCCACGCGGGTGCTGGAGTGGGTCGGCCGGGACGAGCTGCTGGCGCTGCTGCAATCGCCCGGCCTGAGGCTGTACGACCCTCGGCACAACGGCGGGCTGTGGGTCGGCAAGGACTACGCCTCGACCAACGCCTTCCGCGCGATCCGCTTCACAACCTCTCGCACGGGGCGACGACCATGCAGGTGGCGCGCCTGTTCTACCTGCTCGAGGCCGGCGAGCTGCTCGATCCGGCCCACACCCGCGAGATGAAGGCCGCGCTCGGCGACCCGGGCATCGCCCACAAGTTCGTCAAGGGACTCGCCACGCATCCCGACGCCAGGATCTACCGCAAGTCCGGCACCTGGAAGCAGTTTCACGCCGACGGCGCGCTGGTCGAGTCGGGCGGACGGCGCCTGGTGCTGGTCGGACTCGCCGAGGACCCCCGTGGCGGCCAGTGGCTGGCCGACCTCGCCACGCCGCTGCACGACCTGCTGCTCGCTGACGGCGTCCCGACGGACCGACGGCAAGCCCGCCGCCCGCAAGGATCGCTGACCCCGCCGCGGCCGTTCCTTCAGGGCGGCCGGCGCAGGATGCATCTCCTCGATCAGGCGCTGGATCCTCGTCGCGATCGCCTGGTGCTCGCCCGCCGAGTTCTTGCGCAGCACGTTGGAGATCAGCGTCACCACGTAGTGCAGCCGGCGCTCGCCCGCCGGGCTCTCCACGATGATCACCGAGTTCATGTAGTTGCGCACGTTGCCGCGGTAGGGCCCGCAGTCGAAGCCTTCCTCCTGCTGGCACTTGTACAACGAGCCCGACTTGTAATAGACGGCCGCGTCGCGCCAGCGCCGGCGACGAGGCGTAGCGGATCCGTCGCTCGGTCATGTAGAGCAGCCGCTTGATCTGGCGGCTCGACCACTCGTCGACCACGCGGCCCTGCTCGAGGCGCAGCATCACTTCCGCCAGCTCGCGCGCGGTCCCGTAGCTGTTGCCGACGCCCTGCACCAGCCGCTTGCCCTCGGCGGTGAAGAAACTGCCCTGCCGCAGCATGTCCGTGTCGAAGCCGTTGCGGGTGAGCGGCTCGACGAAGGTGCGGTCGAACAGCGCCGTCAGCTCGGCGCGCGGCGTCTCGCGGAAGAAGCGGTGGATCTCCTCCTCCCCGAGCGGATAGCGGTCGCCGAACTGGCGCAGCAGCATCGCCTCGCGCATCACCATCGCGGCGGCGGAGTTGGAGCTGACCGAGAGCATCCAGTCCAGCCACTCCCACAGCGAGCCGGTGTCGCCGTCGCGGACCGGGCGGCGGACCAGGGTCTTGCGTGTCCGGGTCGAACAGGCGGATCGTGTGGTGGTCCCAATGAGCGAACGCATCCGCCGTCACCCGCGTGTTTCGCAGCACGTCGCGCCGCTTCTGCGGGTCCGGCCAGGTGTCGGCCAGGGCCTGGAACAGCGCGATCGCCACCACCAGCTTGCCGACGCTGCCGACGTTCTGCGTGTAGTCGCCGCGGTGCTCGGCGTATCCGGGGTTCGCGGGATCCGTCAGGTCGAGCACGGCGATGCCGTAGCGATTCGCCTCCGACCCGCAGGATCGAGACGACCTTCGAGGTGAACGCCGGATCCACGCCCGGCAGGTCCATCTTGCGATGCCCGAGCAGGCGCAGGTCCACCGCCGCGGTCGGCAGCAGTGCCCCCGGCGGCTGCTTGCCGTCGCGGATCACGCCCTCGTGGGCCAGCCGGGCGCCCTCGACCCGCCGGATGCCCCGTCTCGGGGTAACCGTCCAGCGGGTACGCATCTGCCACGGCGGCAAACAGTACGGCTGCGGCCAGGCCTGCGGCCAGGCAGATCCCGAAGCGGTTCATCGCGGCACCTCCGCGAGGTTCACGGAATTGCCACGGCTCGCGGTCAATCCCTCGTCCATCCCCATCAGGTAGCCGCTGCCCTTGGCCTTCCGGCTTTCCAGGAAGGGCCGGATCTGCAGCAGCTGCAGCTTGCCGTCCACGAAGGCGAACTCGATGTCGGCCGGCGCGGGCCGGCCCTGGTCGTCGGTGATCGGCGGGAACTTCCGGGGGATCTCCTCCGAGATCTCGATCAGCTGGCGGATCTCGCCCGGGTGCAGCAGCGTCTCGGCGCCGCTGGCGGGCAACTCGGCCACGCCGCCCGAGGGCTGCGGCACGTGGCGGGTCGGCGCCGTGGCCACCGCCAGCAGCCGCACGTCGCCGGTGCGGCGGTCGATGCGCAGCGACTCGGCGGCCTGGCCCTCCACGGCGCCGCCTACGCCCTCGTTGACGGCGACCGACAGCACGTTGCGATCGCCGTTGTCCACGTCGGCGGTGATCATCACGCCCGACTTGTCGGACGGCACGGTCTTCAGCAGCAGGACGGCCGGGTAGACGTGCTCGGGGCCGTCCATGTGCGAGTTGCGCCAGGCAAAGGCGCGCTTCGTGTAGGGCGAGGCCCAGACGTCCTTCAGCTCGCGGATGACGTTGTCGAAGCCGACCACGTTGGGCACGGTCAGGTTCAGGCCGGCGCCGGTGAAGCCGGGCAGGTCCTCGACGTTGGTGTCGGAGCGGATGAACACGCCGACGCCGTCCACGGTGCCGAACGCGCGCTGCATCTCCCGGCGCAGGCCCTCGCGGAAGGCGGGGCCGAGGTCGGTGTTGCGGATCAGGTCGTACAGCTCGGCGCGCAGCTTCTCGTACTGTGCATCCCGCCCCTCGGGCAGCGCCTCGATGCGGCGGAACTCGTCCACCATCCACTGGAAGACCGTGCGCTTGCCGTCCTTGTAGGGGCGATCCAGCACCACCTCCCGGAACAACCCGAAGGGGATGGCGACGCCCGGCGCGACCTTGTCCGGGAAGGCATGGCGAAGTTCGCCGAGCTTGGCCGCCTTGGGGCCGACCGTACGGCCGGAATCGTCCGCGCGCAGGTCGTCGAGGTTGATGAACTCGCGGACCGACAGGTCCAGCTTCTCGAGGTCCGGGCGGATGACGACATCGCCGCTCTCGCCCTGGGTGTCGAAATAGGCGTCCCATTCGGGTCCGTCGGGCTGGATCTCGACGACACCGGCGGCGCTGACCGCCATCACCACGGACTTGCCGTCATGCGCATGCAGCTGGTCCAGCGCTGCCGGCGCGACGGCGACGTTGGGAATGCCCAGGTTGCGGGCCAGCAGCTGTACGTGCGAAAGCGGGTTGCCTTCCCCGGCTGTCAGGATCCCGGCCACCGGCGGCAGTTCCGCCACGGTCTCGGGCAGCAGGTAGATGCCGTCACGGCTGAAGTCGCCGATCTTCGCCATGTCCGGGCGCGTATGCAGCGTGCCGCGGGCCAGGCCGGGGTTGAGCGCACGGAAGCCGACGCCGACGTCCTGGTCGAACAGGCGGTGGCTGATCCCGGCCTGCTTGTCGGCGTCGCGTGCCAGCGTGTCGAGGATGCGCGAGTAGGCCAGCATCGGGCTGCCGCGCAGCTGGTCCTGCACGAACAGCTCTGCCTTGGGCTCGATCTCCGCGAGCTTGTCCATCGCCGGCTGGAAGTGGAAGGCGAGGTTCTGCGACGCCCAGCCCGGCGCACGGCCCAGGTAGCGAAGGTGGTCGAGGTAGTCGGACATCGGTGACGTATCGCGCGTCGACAGCGCGGTCGAGCGCAGGCTGCATGGCATGGAACTGCCGCATCCGCAGGTGCCCGGTCCCATAGGCGGCTTCCGCCGCGGCGGCCAGCAGCGCCGCGCGCTCCTTGCGCGTCAGGCTCGAGACCTGTTGCGCCAGTTCCGCCCCGGCGCGGAAGTGGGCGCTCTCCACCTGCAGGCTGAGGTCGAGCAGGTCGAGGCGCGCCGCGCCGCCCGCCGCCTTCGGCAGGTGGTCACGGATCTGCGCCAGCACGGCCGCGGTGTGCGTGAACGTTCCCGCTGCGCTGCCGTCCGCTTCCAGCAGGCCGGCCAACTCGACCAGCCGCTGCTTCAGCCCCGGGTCGAGCCCGCGGCCAGCGGCAGCCTTGCGCAGCGTCTCGGCGATCGGCGCGGCCCGGTAGACCGCATCGATCTCGGCCGCCAGCGCCTCGTACTCGGCCTGCCGGGCCGCATTCGTCACCGTCGCGGCGTAGTCGCGCACGCGCTGCGCGTCTTCCGCGTCCGGGGAGCCGTGGATCTTGGCGCGCAGTTTCTGGAATCCCGGATCCTTTTCCGAGAGCCCGGCGGAGACCTGCCTCACCTTCTGCACCGAGGCCGAGTCCTCGCCGTGCGGCAGCATCCGTACGCCGGCGCGCAGCATCGGGTAGTGGACGTCGAGCCACTCCGGACGCGAGGCGAGTTCCTCGAGCAGGGCACGACCGCCGGCACGCTCGTCCTCCTCCTGGATGGCGCCGCGGTAGAACAACGCACGGCGCATGATCCAGCCGTCGTCGGCCGCCATCAGGTAGCGCTCGGTGAGCATCTGCCCGAACTGGTCGTGGAAACCGGGTGCGGCCACGGCCTTGCCGGCGTCGATCCCAGCCAGCAGTGTGGCAACCATGTAGCCGCTGGCGCGCAACTCCTTCGTGCGATCGCTCCACTCGCCGTGCTGGTGCCCGCCACCGTGCGGCTGGCAGGCGTAGGCCTTGGGCGGCAGCACCGTGCCGTCGCTGCAGAACCACTTGACCGACACGAATGGCCCGCGCGGGTCGGCCTTCATCTGCTCGATCCAGCCGCGGTAGCGCTCGATCGACGTGTCGGCGCCGTGGGCCGGGCCGGCCGTGAGGACGGCCAACATGAGCGCGCCGAGGACGGCGCGCGGGGATACGGATCGGGTCATTTCAGGTTCCTGCTGTTGAGTGCCGCCTTCCGCGGCGACTGGTCGAAGCTGCCCGGCGAGGGCTCAGGATCCGGCGGGCGGAATGCAACGCGCTCCACCGCCGGTTCTCCACTGCATGATGTTCATCGCCTGCAATCGAAGTCCGGGCCCGCAACGATGGAGCGGACCCGCCGCTGGCCATCGAGCCTCACGGTCACGCAGTTGCCGTGGCCCTGATAATAGCTGTACACGTCGCTTCCCGACACGTCGTCGCGGATGCTGCGATAGCCCCGGCGGCTCATCTCGTCGGCCTGGTCGGTGGGCGTCAGGTCCCAGGTCTCGCCGTTGCGCAGGTCCATCGTGAATTCCTTTTCAACTGAGCCAGGCTTGATAACAAATGCCAACCGGGGACGATAGCCGTGGAGCGACCAGGCATGCGGCGTGTGCTGGATTTCAGCACTCGGCACGATGGCTGCGATGCCTTGCTCCGCGACTTGCAGCCGTGTGCTACGCCCTTGAACAGCAGTCAATTTTCGGTTGTCATGCCGGGAATGCACGTCGCCCCGGCCCACCGCGCCATCGCGGTACTCAGTGCCGTCGCGGTGGAAGCGCTGCTGCTCGGCGGCTGCGCGACCTACCCGACGACCTCCGAGTTGTCGGACACCCGCCTGGCCATGCCCCCGGCCCCGGCTGACGTGGTCGTGCTGGACGGTCGCGCCCGCTTCCGCGAGATCTTCTGCGAGGTGGCCGCGGGCCATGGCGCGCTGCCCCCCGGCGATGCCCGCTGCGAGACGCTCCTGTGGCGGCTGGCGGACGAGCCTCGCCTGGAGCAGCCGCCTGCCGCGCCGGCGCAGATCGACCCTGCGTTGCGATTCTTCCTGGTCACGGGCGCGCTGAGCGATTGCTTCGGGGCCGACGCCCTGCCCTACCGCGAGGGCGTGGAGCGACTCGCCGCCCACGGCGTGATGGTCGGCACCATCCGCGTCAGCGGACGCTCGAGCGCGAGCCACAACGCCCGGCAGATCGCCGGCGTGCTGGCAGCGGCCGGCCTGGAGCCAGGGCAACGGATCGTGCTGATGGGCTATTCGAAGGGCGCCGTGGACATCCTGCATTTCCTCGCCGAGTTCCCGGATGCCGCGCAGCAGGTCGCGGCCGTGGTGAGCCTGGCCGGACCGATCCTGGGTACTCCGCTGGCCGAGCGCGCCGCGTGGGCCTACGACCACCTGCTGTCGGAAGCGTTCGCGGGGCGTTGCGACCCGGGCGACCGGGGGCCTCGCCGACAGCATGCTGCCGGATACTCGCCGCGAGTGGCTTGCCGCCCATCCACCGCCGGCCGACATCGCGTATTTCTCGATCGCCGCCTTCACCACCCGTGCGCACCTTGCATGGGCCCTGCGCCCGAGCTGGCGGCTGCTGGCCGGTTACGACCGGCGCAACGACGGACAGGTGCTGCCCGCCGATGCGGTCATTCCGGGTTCGACGTTGCTTGGCTACGCCAATGCCGACCACTGGGGGCTCGCCATCGCCGTCGAGCAGGAATTGCCGCAGCTGATCTCGCGGCCTGAGGGCAACCTGCTGCCCCAGTCGGTGCTGCTCGAGGCGATACTGCGACAGGTCTCCGAAACGCTCGGCACACATGGAGGGTCGTCGTGAGTCTTTCCCCGGTCCGGCCGTCCGGGCATGCGCCGGCCTGGGCGCTGGCCCTGCTCACCGCCCTGTCCGCCAGCGGGCTCGTCGCCTGCGCCGGACTCGCGCCGCTGCCCGAGGCGGGGCCGCCCCCCGACCTCGCCGTGCAGGCCGACAGCATCGACGGCGTGAGCGTTTCCGTCGCCGTGCTGGACGACCGGCAGGCGCAGGCCCGCTACGGTGTGGACCTCGCCAGCCAGGATCTGCAGGCCGTCTGGCTGCGGATCGAGAACCGCTCGCCCCAGCGGCTCTGGCTGCTGGTCGCCGCCCTGGATCCGGACTACTACTCAGCGGACGAGGCGGCCTACATGTTCCGCTCCGCGGTCCGCCCGGCGGACATGGACGCACTGCGCCAGCGCTTCCGCGACGCGACCATTCCCTACATGCTGGAGCCGGGCAGCGTGAACGAGGGCCATCTGATCGTCTCGCGCGCCGAGGGCGGACGCTATGTCAACGTCGAGCTGGCCGGCCACGAGCGCCTGCTGCGCTTCGGTTTCGCCGTGGTGCTGCCGGATGGCGACTTCGACTACGAGCGGCTGCAGGTCGATCGCATCTATGCCGACCAGCCGCCACGGGACCTCGGGGAGGAAGCGCTTCGCGCCTGGCTGGAGGCCCTGCCCTGCTGCACCCACGATGCCGACGGTGCCGAGGAAGGCGACCCGCTGAACGTGGTGATCATCGGCGACCGCGACCGGCTCCTGACGGCCGTGGCCCGAAGCGGCTGGTCCTTCACCCACCGCATCACCCTCCGCACCATCCAGCGTGAGACTCGGCGCCGCCATCGCCAACTCCGAATACGCGGTTGCGCCGGTCAGCTCCCTGTACGCCTTCGGCCGCAAGCAGGACCTCGCGCTGCAGCGGGCGCGCAGCTCCATCGCCCAGCGCAACCACATGCGCCTGTGGCTGGCGCCGGTGACGTTTCATGGCGCGCCCGTCTGGGTGGGCCAGGTCAGCCGCGACATCGGCGTGAAGTTCACCGACAAGTCGGTCACCTTCACGACGCATGTCATCGATCCGGCGGTGGACGAGGCCCGCGAGTACCTCCTGCAGAGCCTGCTGACGCGGGAGTCGGTGGAACGCTTCGGCTTCGTGCAGGCGATGGACCCGGCGACAGTGGGCCGTCCGCGCCTCAACATGACCGACGATCCCTACTTCACGGACGGCCTGCGGCTGGTCGTGCTGCTCGCCGACGAGCCGGTGCCACCTGAGCGCGCGCGAAACCTCCACTGGGAGGAGGCCGAGGGCCCGATCGCCCCGCAGCAGGCGGGAAGCGACACGCGCTGACCGGCACAAAACAGCGGCATTTGTCGCAAGTTGGCCAGTGCCCGCGCGGCATTTGCGGTAGGATCGCGCTCCCCGGGGACGCTCCCCGGGACCCGCCCCCGGCGCGATTCCGACGGCGGACGAATCGAGGAGGAACGGTCCAAGGAGGACTTCGAAGATGATGAGAAAGAACCTGATCGCGCTGGCCGCCGGCGCCTGCCTGGCCGTCGCGATGCCGCTGGCCCACGCCGCGAAGACCACGGGCGAGCACGTCGACGATTCCACGCTGGCCGCGAGCACCAAGGCGGCGCTGGTCGAGGCCAAGGCCGTGTCGGCCGGCGACATCAACGTCGAGGTCTACAAGGGCATGGTGCAGCTCGGCGGCTTCGTCGAGACGCAGTCAGCGAAGGATGCGGCAATCGCCGCGGCAAAGTCGGTCGAAGGCCATACCAAGGTGGTCGATGCCATTGCCGTTGTCCCGGGCGGCCGCAGCATGGGCGAGACCATGGACGACACCACCGCCCAGGCCCGCCTGAAGGCCGACCTGACCGAGAAGATGGGCGTCGAGAAGGCCACGGCCATCAACACCGACGTGCGCCGCGGCGAGGCGCTGCTGGCCGGCTGGGTGGCCAGCCAGGAATACAAGAACGAGGCAGGCACCATCGCCAAGAACATCAAGGGCGTGACGAAGGTGCACAACCTGCTGGCGGTCAAGCCCTGAGCTGACCCGGCGGCGAATCGCAGGCGACGGCCGTGCGGGGCGACCCGCGCGGCCGTTTCTTTTTGCTAGGCTCTCTGGCCGACAAACCCAAGGGAGTGTTCCCATGCGCCGCCTCGCCTGCCTGCTCGCCGCGCTCGCATGTGCGGCCCCCGCCCTCGCCGCGGAGCCGCTGCCGAAGCTGAAACTCGGCCCGGACAGCCTGACCGTGTCTGGCATCTCCGCCGGTGGCTACATGGCGGTGCAGTACCACGTCGCCTATTCCGGCTCGGTCGCCGGCGCCGGGCTTCTTGCCGCCGGCCCCTGGTTCTGCGCGGAGGGTTCCATCCCGCGCGCCCTCGGCGGATGCATGAAGGGCGACCCGGCACCCGACGCGCGCGCGCTGGCCGACCTGGCGCGTCGCGAGGCGGCACAGGGCCGGATCGACCCGCTCGACGGCCTCGCGCCCGACCGCGTCTGGGTGTTCCGCGGCGCGAAGGACGCCTTCGTCGCCAAGCCGGTCACCGACGCACTGGTGGCGTTCTACGGGGAGTTCATGCCCCGCGAGCAGATCCACTACGAGACCGGCGTGCCTGCGGGTCACGGCTTCCCCACCGAGGACAAGGGGATCGCCTGCGACAGCGTCAGCGAGCCCTGGATCGTGGACTGCGACTACGATGCCGCCGGCGTCCTGCTTGGGCCAGCTCTATGGCCCGCTCCAGCCACGCGGCACCTCCCGCGGCAGCCAGCTGCGCGCCTTCGACCAGCATCGCTATGCCCCGGCTTCGGCCCAGTCCTCGCTCGAGCCCTTCGGCTACGTGTACGTGCCGAAGCGTTGCGAGGAAGGCGCGGCCTGCAAGGTCCACGTCGCATTCCACGGCTGCCGCCAGGGCACGTCGTTCGTCGGCAAGGCCTTCGTCAAGGACGCCGGCTACAACGAGTGGGCCGAGTCCAACGACATCGTGGTGCTGTACCCCCAGGTCGCGAAGAGCATGCTGATGCCGCTGAACCCCCAGGGCTGCTGGGACTGGTGGGGCTACACGGGCCCGGACTACGCCACCCGCGACGGTCCGCAGCTGGTCACGGTGCGCCGCATGCTGGAGGCCCTGGGTTTCGCCGGCTGATCAAGAAATGGGGACATTCCTATTTTCCTTTTTGCGAAAAAGGAAAATAGGAATGTCCCCATTTTTAGTCGTCGTCGCCGCCGCGCTCGACCATCTTGCGTGCCTGCTCGACGAACTTGCGCGCCCCCGCCTCGTCGTCGGGCTTGAACGGGCGCGGCGGGACGTCGATGCCGCGCTGGCAGGCAGGGCGCGCCGCCAGTTGCTGCACCCAGCGCTCGAGTGACGGCAAGCCGTCGAGCGGAACACCGGACCACTTCCAGGTTCGCACCCAGGCCCAGTTTGCGATGTCGGCGATCGAGTAGTCGCCGGCCAGGAACTCGTTGTCAGCCAGGTGGCCGTCCAGCACGCCGAACAGGCGGCGCACCTCCGCCTGGTAGCGGTCGATCGCCGGCTGGATCTTCTCGGGGAAGTAGCGGAAGAACACGTTGGCCTGTCCCATCATCGGGCCGATGCCGCCCATCTGGAACATCAGCCACTGCATGACCTTCGAGCGGCCCTGCGGATCCGCCGGCATCAGCCGGCCCGTCTTCTCGGCGAGGTAGACCAGGATCGCACCTGACTCGAACACCGCGAAGTCGCCGGCGTCCCGGTCGACGATCACCGGGATGCGCCCGTTGGGATTCATCGCGAGGAACCAGGGCTGCTTCTGCTCGAGCGCGCCGAGGTTCACCAGGCGCACCGTGTAAGGCAGGCCGAGTTCCTCCAGCGCAATGGACACCTTGTGTCCGTTGGGCGTGGCGGCCGTGTACAGGTCGATCATGGCGTAGCCCCCGGGCGTGCTGCCCATCTCCTCAGCGCGGCGGATGGTCGCTGCCGTCGATGTCGCGGAAGTGCTGGGTGCTGCGCCGCTCAGGCGGCGGCGGCAGGAGCACCTGGACCTCACGCGCGAAATCCACCAGCGCCTGCGCGTAGTCGAGGAAGGTGTCCTCGCGCCGGCTCGACGGGATGGCCGCAAGACCCTGGTAGCCATCGCGCCCGGCCGCGATGTAGTCATTGGCCACGACGAGATAGCTACGCGCCGCGTCGAAGGCCTCCCAGCCCGTGCCGTTCCAGAACTCCAGCCGGGTGATGCGGCCCTGCGCCCGGCTGCGGGTCAGGTCCACGTCCCAGCGCAATCCGGCGGCGTAGGGCCAGGCGCCCGTGTTGGCACTCTGGTCGCCCAGGAAATAGTCGATCGCGTCCTCCAGCACCTCGCGCAGCTCGACGCCGCGCATGTCGAGCCGCACCAGCGTGTTCTTGAACGGCAGCGCGAGGTAGGCGTCGCCGACCGTGAACGGCCCCTCCGCCAGGCCGTTGCGCACACCGCCGGCATTCTGCAGGGCGATGTCGGCGCCGCCGTAGCGGGCAGCCTGCGCCAGCAGCACCTCGGCGACCAGGGACTGCATCAATCCGCCGTGCGCATCCGTCTTCGCGGCGCAGCCCGGCGCGCCGTCGCGGCTGCGGTCGTGGCTGCCGGGCACGCGACGCAGGCACATGCGCTCGTACACCGTCGCCACCTGCTCGCCGGCGAAGGCCTCGATCTGCTTGCGGTACAGGTCGAGCACGCGCTCGGCGCCAGGCTCTGGAGCGAAGCGACCCAGCACCGGGCTCGCCGCGATGCGCGCCAGCGCCGCCTCGCGGGCCGCGCCGTCCAGCGGCTGGCCGTGGCGGCGCAGGTCGTCGCCCAGCAGCAGCACGGGCCGGCCGTCGCAGGCGGCGACACGCCCCGCCGCGTCGAAATCCACGTCGAGCGCGCCGATCACCCAGGTGTACTGCCAGGCCTGCACCACGCACACCAGCTCGCCGTCGGGGTTGCGCAGGCGCGTCGGGTACGGGCCCTCGACCGTCAGGCCGAAGTCCCTGAACCCGTCGCCGAGCAGCGAGTGCGAGTCGCCGCCGACGATCACGTCCACGCCGGTCAGCCGCTTCGCCAGCTCGACGTCGGCCTGGTAGCCGATGTGGGTCATCAACACGATGATGTCCACGCCTTCGGCACGCAGGACATCGACCTGCGCCTGCGCTGTGGCTGCCTCGTCGAGGAACACGGTGCCCTCGTCGGGGCTCGAGGACGCCTTGGTCTTGCCTGCGACGTCGATGCCGACGATGCCGATGCGCCGTCCGCCGCGCTCCAGCACGACATGGGGCAGCAGGTAGTCCTGCACCGAGAACTTCGCCAGCGGCGAATCGCCCACCGTGGGCCGGACGTTCGCGCCCAGCGCGGGGGTGCGGCAGTCCCAGGTGCGCTTGCTGAGGAAATCGAGGAAGCGCTTGAGTCCCGCGTCGCCCGCGTCGAACTCGTGGTTGCCGACAGTGAACGCATCGAAACAGACCTGGTTCATCAGGTCGGCATCGGCCTCACCGGCGAACAGCGTGTAGTACAGGTCACCCGTCATGGCATCGCCCGCATGCAGCCGCAGCACGTGCTCGGCACCGCGGGCCAGCTCGCCGAAGGCCGTGACCAGCTGCGGGAAGCCGCCGAAGCTGGCCTGCGTCGGCTCGCCGTCGATCAGCAGCACCTGGCCGCTGTCCGGCGCCACCCGCGAGTGGTGGTCGTTGATGTGCAGGATGCGCAGGGAGAACGGTCTCGGCATGGCGGCGTCGTCGGGCGGACGGCCTGCGGCTGGCAGGCGGTGAGCAGCGCAGCCAGGATCGAAGGTGGACAGCGCATGGAAGTGCGGCGAAGCGACGGGGAGCGGTTGCCTGCATGGTCGGGCCGGTGTGGTGCCTGCCGGGAAGGCGCAAGTCTACACGGCGCGCCCAGGGGCGCGGCATTGCAGCGCCGGCATGCGCCGCTAACATAGGGGCGGACCAGTACGACACCGGCGCCCGATCGCGGGGGGACGCATGCCGACCGACGCCTGGCTCGCGGACGAGGCCGAGATGGAACGGCGGCTGCTCGCACGCCACCCGGACCCGGAACTGGAAGCCTGGCTCGGGCCGGCGCTGCATGCCGAGCTTCGCGACCTCGCGCGGGCGGCGCGGGGCCTGCGCGGCGGGCCGAGGGTGCTGGTGCTGCCCGGCATCATGGGCTCGACGCTGGGCGTCCGCCGCCCCGGGCGCCCCGATGACGTCAAGTGGTTCGACCCGGTAGAGATCGCGCTCGGCGGGCTGACCAGGCTGGCTCTGCCCTCCTCGCGCAAGATCGAGCCGCTGGGCGTGTTGCTGTTCGCCTACCTGCGCCTCAAGCTTTCGCTGCGCGCCGCCGGCTTCGACGCCGACTTCCATCCCTACGACTGGCGCCATAGCGTCCTGGACGCCGGCCGCGGCCTGGCCGAGCGCATCGAGCACGAGCCGCGCCGCAAGGTGTCGCTCGTGACGCACAGCATGGGCGGGCTCGTCGCGCGCGCGGCGCTGGCGCATCCCGGCGCCGAACGCATCGATCGCGTCGTGCAGCTGGGAACGCCCAACAACGGGGCCTTTGCCTCGGTGCAGGCGCTTCGCGGAACCTATCCGCTGGTGCGCCGGCTCGCACTGCTCGATCTCGCGCACGACGCGCGCCAGCTCGCCCGTGACGTGTTCTGCACCCTGCCCGGCCTCGCCGAGCTGCTGCCGGAGGCGGGCGCCTGCGACGGATTCGACCCGTTCAAGGCCGGCGACTGGCCGAGGGGACCGCGCCCGAAGGCAGGTCTCCTGGCCGCCATCCGGCGCGCGCGCATCGCGCTGCCGGCACCCGACGGGCGCTTTGCGCTGGTCGCGGGCAATGGCCGCGCGACGCTCACCGGCTTGAGGTTGCGGGACGGGCGCCTCGAGTTCCGCGACAGCGACGAAGGCGACGGCACGGTGCCACTGGCGCTGGCGCGCATGCCGGGGCTGGCCACCTGGATCACGTCCCAGTCGCACGGCGCGCTGCCCGGCGACGACCTCGTCACCCGCGCCGTGGTGGACCTGCTCGGCAGCGGCACGACGGAGCTGCTCCCGCGGGACACGCCCTCGCCGGCGCGGCGCGGCCGCTGGCGCGAGGAGCCGGAGGCCGGCGAGCCGGGAGAGCCGCTGCTCTGGGACGACCTTTCGGGCGAGGAACGCCGTGGCTTCCTGCAGGAATTCGTCGCCGTTCCCGGAACGTCCACCCGCGAGGCCGCGACGGCGGGCAGCGTACCCGTCGAGCTTCGTTTCGAGCTGGGCAGCATCACCGACACGGCGGCGGAGGCGATCGCCCTCGGCCTGTTCAGCAACGTCGAGCCGGCCGGCGCCGCCACCGCGGTCGATGCGCAGCTCGGCGGGGTCATCAGCGACCTCAGCCGGCGGCGCGCGATCGCCGCGGCTGCCGGCGAGGTATTCGTGCTGCCCGCGGCGACGACGCGACTCACGGCGCGCTACCTGGTGTTCGCCGGTCTCGGTCACTTCGGCCGCTTTGGCTCGGCCGTGCAGCGCCTCGCGGCGGCCAACGTGGTGCGCACCCTCTCGCTCTCGGGCGTGCGCGAGATCGCGTGGGTGCTGTGGGGAACGGCGTCGGGCGTGCCGGCGGCCCATGCCGCTCAGGCGCAGCTCGCCGGGTTGCTGGAGGTGCTGGACCACCTCGAGCCGTCACGACGCCCGCAACGGGTGACGCTGGTGTCGCGCAGCCCCCGCAGGCTGGCCGCTGCGCACGCGGCCATGGAAGTGTTCCTCTCGACCAGCCCGAGGGCCGGGCTGGTGACGCTCGGGCCTGGTCCGGCCGCGTGCCCCGCAAGGGCCCACCGGCGGCGGCCCGGGCCGGTGCCAGCGCCTACCTCTTCGTGCAACAGGCGGGCAATGAGCTGCGCGCGGCCCTGCTGGGCATCACGGCCAAGGGAACCGCGCTCGCCGCCACCTCGCGCCTGGAGTCGCGTGCGCTGGACCGTCACCTGGAGCAACTCGGCGACGGGCTCGACCCGGAGGAGATAGAGGAGTTCGGTGAACGCCTCGGTGAACTGTTGCTGCCGCCATCCGTGCGCCAGGCACTGGCCGGCGTGCAGGACGTGCCGCTGGTGGTCGTCCACGACGACGCGGCCTCCCGCTGGCCGTGGGAGACGCTGTGCATCGACGGATGGGCGCCGGCGTGCTCGGCCGGGCTGGTGCGCCGCTACGCGGCCGAAGACCTGTCGGTCGCGAAGTGGCGCGAGGAGCGGCGCCTCGAACCACGCCTCGAGATGCTGCTGGTGGTGAACCCGACCGACGACCTTCCTGGCGCGCAACAGGAAGGGGAACGCCTGCTGCGCTTGCTGGACGGGACGGATGCGCAGGTCACGCCCCTGCGCGGTGGCGAGGCCACCCGGGGGCGGCTGCTGGAGGAGTTCCGCTCCGGGCGCTACGACGTCATCCATTACGCCGGCCACGCCTACTTCGATCCGGCTTCGCCGGCCTCCAGCGGCATCCTGTGCGCGGGTGGCAGGGTGCTGTCCGGCGCCGACCTGGCCTCCCTCGAGGCGCTGCCGGCGCTGGTGTGCTTCAACGCCTGCGAGTCCGGCCGGGTGCGGCAGGCAGCCCAGGTCCGCCGCGCCATCGGCCGCAGCACCGGGTTCGCCGAGGCGTTCCTCCGTGGTGGCGTCGCCAACTTCCTCGGCACCTGGTGGCCAGTGTCGGACGCAGCCGCCGCGCGGTTCGCGACCGTGATCTACGGGCGGCTCATGCAGGGGATGGCGGTCGGGCCGGCACTCAACGCGGCACGCGCGGCCGTGCGCCGGATCGGCTCGGGCGACTGGGCCAACTACCTGCACTACGGGGCGTTCGACTTCACGCTGAAGCGCTGAAAAAGGGGTCCGCAAACCTTTTCCCGGATCCAGCGATGGCGAAAAAGGGTTTTGCGGACCCTTTTGCGGAAAAGGTTTGCGGACCCTTTTTGTTGGCTTCCCTTTTCGGTCAGCGCAGGGAAACGCGGGCGTTCCCTATTGCACCGCCGTTCGGGACGGGATCAGCATCGGGACAGGATCAGGCGGCGGCGTGCGGGCTGCCGGGCAGCCGGCATCAGCCGTCGCGAGGAGGCGCGTATGCTGCTACCCGTGCAGGTCACCTTCCGGCACATGGATCCCTCGCCCGCGGTCGAGGCTCGCGCACGCGAGCTGGCCGGCCGCCTCGAGCGGTTCTACGACCCGATCACCAGCTGCCGTATCGTCATCGACACGCCGCCGGCCCATCGCCACAAGGGCGGGCCTTTCTCGGTGCGCATCAACGTGACGGTACCGGGCGGCGGACTGTTCGCGACCAGCGACAACGAGCCGGAGGGCCCGCACACCGACGCGTACGTCGCCATGAGCAACGCCTTCGCCGACATGCGCCGGCAACTGGAAGAATTCGCCCGCAAGCAGCGCGGTGACGTGAAGCGGCACTCCGCCCCGCCGCTGCCGCCGGAGGCCTGAGCGGGCTCACGCCCCGGCCCGCCACGCAGATCAGGAGCGACCTGGAGCCGCCTGCTCCCCGGCGGGCCGGTCCAGTGGCTTCGCCACGGGACGTTCGACGGGCCGGATCTCGGGGCGGTCTGCGCCCCGGTCCATGGGCTTGGCCACCGGCCGCTCGACCGGTTGCAGCGTCACGGACTGCATCGGTCCCGACTCATCGGGACCCTGCGCCGCCGCAGCCCCTCCATCGTGGGTCGACCCGACGCCACCGCACCCCGTCAACAGGACCATCATCAGCAGCGCCGGGCCAGGCCGAATGCCGGGCAATTGTGGCTTCACGCGTGAACATATCTTGACTCGCCCTCCTGTCCCCGATGGCGGGCAGCATGAAACACGTTCGGAGGTCGCGGGTCATCGCTTCAAACCCGTATATCGATACTCGTAGCCACGGGCGGGCGTTCCAGCCGCCCGTGGCTACCGTTGACTGCCGACGCGTCGGGACCGAGGCTGTCAGTCAGCGATCGCCTTCGTGACCGCGTCCTTGCACGGCTGGCTCACCTTGGCCTTGTTCGCATCCAGGCATGACAGGACGCGTCCCTCGCCGGCTTCCACCGATCCACACAGGCTCTCGATGTCGGCTTCGCAGGCGATGGCCACGTCCGCGACCGCGTCGGCCAACTCCACGAGCAGGCTGGCTGCCTCGTACAGCGCATAGCTGCACTGCCCCGACAGCTTGTCCTCGTGGGCCGCCACGCAGTACAGGAGACGGCCTTCGCCTGGCGTCACCTGGCTGCAGTACTTGTCCAGGTCTCCCTTGCAGGAGGCCTCGACGTAATCCAGCAGCGACTCCTCGGCCGCGGCGGGCACCGCTGGCAGCAGCATTGCTGCCGCGACGATCGATAGCAGGACAAATCTCACTTTTCTTCTCCTCGACTTGATGTTCATGCTCGCCGGACCGTCCGGCCCGATGCGCCCACGTTACTCGGCAAGTGCCACCCAGCTGCTGTCCGGATCGAAGGAGTCGATCCGCGCCGCAGCCGCGGCCGTGTCCTCGCCGAGGTCCTGCTGGAATACCACTCCGTCCGGGTTGACGATGAATGTCATCACGCCGCTCACCTGGTAGTCCGCGGGCCAGGCCAGCAGCGCGAAACCCTTCGGTCAGCAGCCCGTCCTTGAAGTACTCGCGCTCGCCGCCGTTCGCGTTCGGTCCCTGCTTGTAGAGCATGCGGTAGTAATAGCCGTGGTAAGGCGTCCCGGTGCCGGCGCGATAGCCCTCCCCGGCGGCTGCTGCGACGAACTCGCCCGCAGGGCTCGGCTCTTCACCTTCCTCGACCGGCCAGTAGAGGCCGTTCTGACTGCCTTCGTCGCTGACCAGCTTGAGGGCATAGATACCCGGCGGGTCGCCGTCGTGGCCGGTGGACGCGTACTCTTCCTGGGCGTCCACGAACCCGCGCATCACGGCGATGGCACCGAGCTCGTTGCTGCCGATGCGCCGGTAGACCAGCTCATCCGCGCCGGCCTCGCCATCGAAGATCCACTTGCCGTCGACCTTCTTCACCGGGATCGGGAAGGGCCATTCGTCCTCGCCGGTCACCAGCGTGCGGATGTCGTCGCCCTCGGCGACGAGCGAGTTCCTGGCCTTGTAGGCCGCGACGAATCCCGCCCGGTCGCTGGCGTCCTGCACCGCGTCGCCGGAGTCGAGCAGGTCCTCGGCCTCGGGCCCCAGGATCGCGCTGGTCGCCGCCAGGTCGTTGGTCTCCAGCGCCTGGATGAGTGCCGCGACCGCCGCTTCCGGCGTGTCGAACGACCGCTGCCCAGCGTCCTGGGCCGGCTTCCCGCCACAGGCTGCCAGGATGACGGTCACGAGCAGGACGGCCGCCAACTGGAAGCGGGTTGCCTTCTTGTAGTGCTTCTTGTTCATGTGCATCTCCTGCTCAGCGTTTCGCTTTCTGCTTGCCGCCGCGCTGGCCCTTGGCCTTGGGCGGCACACCCTGTGGCAGGCTCTGCTTGCCGCGCTGGCTCGCCGCCTTGGTGTTCGCGCCCTGGCGGTTGCCCGACACGGCCGTCGGCTTGGTCGCGGGCTTGGCGGCCGGCCTGGCTGCGGGTTTGGCCGCAGGCTTGGCTGCAGGTTTTGCCGCCGGCTTCGCTGCGGGTCGCGACGCGGCCTGCGTTGCCGGCTCGGCACGACCGCGATCGCGCGATCCTGCCGTGGCCGGCTTCTGCGCGGGCCTGTCCGGCCGGTCGGCCGGTTTTGCCGCGGGCCGGGTCGCCGGTGCGGCAGGCCTGGTCGCAGTCGCCGGGCGATCCTTGGCGCCGGCGTAGGATCCCTGGACCTTGGGTGCGGGCCGCGCGGCATCACGGGTCGCCGCAGCGGGCTTGGCCGCCGCTGCGCGCGTATTGCCCGCCTTGTCCCTCGCGCCCGCATACCCGCCCTGGTCTTTCCAGTCTGCCGGTTGCGCCGGCGGTGTGCGCTTCGGACCCTTCTTCGCCTGGGCGTTGAGCGTCTGCAGCTCCGGACGGTCCTTCTTCGCCATCGTGATGGGGCTCTGCGGAGTCCGCGCGCGGGTCGTCTGGGTGCCGGGCCGGCTGCCACCTGGCCGGTTGTAGCTGTTCCAGTAGTTGTTGTTGTTGTTGATGATCACGGTGTTGTTGTTGCCCCAGCTACCGCCGTAGTTGGGCGGCCGGTTGTAGCCGTGGGACGGGTAGTAACCGCCGCCGTACACAGGGCGGTACGGGTAGGACGGGTAATACGGCATGCCGCCGTAGTAGTAGTTCTTGTTGTGGCGGTACCAGTCGTCATCGTCGTCGTCGAAGATCTCGGCGACCAGGAGGCCCGCGCCGAAGGACAGCAGGCCGGTCGTCACCATCTGCCCGCTGCTGTAGCCCTTGCTCTTTTCCTCCGTGACCGTCGTGGTGGCCGGTGCGGCCGCGGCGGCCGTCGTCGCGGCCACCGCCTCAGGCGCCGGGTTGTAGGCCGCGACCGGGTCGTACTGCGGCACGTACACGACCTCGGGCGTCGGCGGGGCGACGGTGATCACCTCCTGCCCGCCCTGCGTCTCGGTCTCCACTGTCATCTGCGGCGAGGACTGCAGCGTGCCGACGTCCTGCGCCTGGGCGCGCAGCCGCTGCACGGCATCGAGCAGCCCGGCCTGGTCGTCGACGAAGGCCTGGCCGAGTTCGGCCGTCCAGTCGATCTGCAGGCACATCATGTCGACCACCTGCGGGAACTGGATCAGCGCACGGGTCGGCGGCGTGAAGCCGGCGGCGGTGGCTGCATCGTCCAGCGCACTGCCCTCCAGCCCCGCGTTCTGCAGCAGCCAGTTGCCGGCATCCAGCACTTCCTGCGGGTTGGTGGACGCAATCATCACCTGCGCCAGGACCGGGTCCGGGTACAGGGCTATGGGCGCTGCCAGCGCCTCCAGCTGCTCCGGTGTCCACGTGGCACCCGATGCCTGCAGCGGCGCCGGTGCCTCGGCGGGCTGGCCTGCCTGTGCCGCGGCGTCCGGCGCCGGCGGCGGCGTCTGGGCCTGCTGGGACTCACCACCACCGCAGGCTGCCAGCACGGCAGTCAGCAGGAATGCGAGGCCTCGAGGAAGCCTTCGCATGGACATGTCTCGCAACTCCATTTCGATCCCCTTTGGTCTGTACTCGAACCCAGCACTGACCGGCGCGTCCATCCGGGCCGCGCCGTCGTCATGTGCCGGCGTACGGTCGTGAAACGTCAACACAGTCGTCCCATAAAATCCAATGATGCTTCTGGGGACTTACGATGTTGTTTGGCTATTGATCGGTCCTGGCGACGGCATCAACCCCGCAATTGCCAGCCCACCAGCAGCAGTCCGACCGCCGCGATCCAGCTCCCGGCCACGCGAACCGCGATCCGGGCGGACTGCGCCTGGACCGACGCGGCCAGGGCGGCGAGCAGGGCGACCACCACGAACACGGCGCCACCGATGCCCAGCACCGCCAGGCCTTCCCGGTTGGCTACGGCGATGCCGGCCCCATTGAGCCAGCCGTGCAGCAGCCCGAGCACGGCGGCCAGCGCCGTCACGACGGCCACCGGCAACCTGCGGTCCGCCGCCACCAGCACGCCCAGCACCAGCGCCGAAAAGGCCGTGACCCATGCGCCCGCCGGTGCGGCGGCAGCGAGGAACCCCGCCAGGCCCCCGGCAAGCCAGGCTGCCGGCAGGACGAACAGCACACGCCGTCCCGCCTGCGGCCCGTTCAGGCCAGCCAGCAGCGCCAGGGCGACGACCGGCAGCAGGTCCTCGAAGCTGACCAGGAAATGCGAAATGCCGTCGTACAGCGGGCCGAGACCCGTGGTCACCAGGTGCGCCCCGGCTGGCGCCGCCTGCAGCCACAGCGCCGCTGCGAGCGGGGCCAGCAGCAGGAAGCGCCATCCCCTCGCGAGCCTCATGCCAGCGCCCGCCACAGGAAGTAGACGCCGGCTGCCGCCACGCCCGCACCGAGCAGGCGCAGCGCCACCCGCCCGGCCGGCCAGCGGTGGATGACGCCGATGCCGATGCCGGCAAGGTGCAGCAGGCCCGTGGCGACCACGAACCCGATGCTGTAGGTCAGCCCGCTCTGGCCCTCGGGCAGCTCGGTGCCGTGCGCGTGCCCGTGAAACACCGCGAACACAGCCACCAGCGCCGCGGCGGCGGCGAGCGGCGGCCGCCACGACGTGGCCACCGCGAGACCAAGCGCCAGCGCCGACAGCGCGATCCCGACCTCCACGCCCGGCAGCGGGATGCCGAGCAGGCCGAGGAAGCCGCCGAACGCCATCACCAGCGGGAAGGTCACCGGCAGCAGCCACAGCGCCGGCGCACCGAGCTGCGCGCCCCACAGGCCGACCGCGACCATCGCCAGCACGTGATCGAGTCCGGAGACGGGGTGCGCGAGACCGGTCAGGAACCCGGCGGCCTGTCCTTCCTGCACGTGCGCGAGGGCGGGCAGCGCGAGGAGCGCCAGTCCCCAGGCCAGGATGGCCGTCCGCGAGCCGGTGGGCCGGCTCGTCATCGCAGCGCCGCCAGCATCACCAGCAGCCGCTGCAGCGTCCAGTACGCACCGAGCGAGCCGACCGTGTAGGCCGGCAGCAGCTGCGCGAACCTCGGCCACTGGACCTGCAGCGTCCGGAAGGACCGCTCCAGCAGTACCACCAGCAGCACGAACGCCAGTTGGCCCGCCTCCACGCCGAGGTTGAACAGCAGCAGCGCGAACGGAATCTCGGCCTGCGGCAATCCGGTGGTGGACAGGCCGCTGGCGAAACCGAAGCCGTGCAGCAGGCCGAAGGCGAAGGCGACCACCCACGGGTGTTCGATGGTGAAGCTGGTCTCGCCGCGCCAGGCGCGCACCATCTCGGGCCCGAGGAACAGGATGCTGAGCGCGATGGCGACGTTGAGCGGCAGCGCCGGCGCGCTGACGTAGCCGAGCGTCGCGATCCCGAGCGTGATGCTGTGGGCCACGGTGAAGGCCGTGATGGTCTTCACCAGCGCCCAGCGGTTCGCGACGATCAGCAGCAGGCCGAGGACGAACAGCAGGTGGTCCACGCCCAGCAGGATGTGCGCGATGCCCAGGCGGAAGTAGTTCCAGGCCAGCTGGCCCTTGCTGGTGATGCCGCCCAGCGTGACCGAGGTGCTGGCCGGCCGCAGCACGTGGCTCTCCAGGCGGCCGTCGGCGTGATGCACGCGCACCAGCACGTCGGTGATGGTGGTCTCGAGGCCGGCGATGGTCACGCTCTTGCCGGCCAGGCCACCCTTGCACTGCAGGGTGCCGCGGGAGATCAGCGCACCGGGCGTGAGCTGCTGCCGGTCGCGGCTGACGAAGCGGCAATCCTCGGGGAACACCGGCGCGATGCGGATCTCGACCTCGCCGCCGGAGGGTTGCTTCCACAGCATCGAGTAGCTTCCGTCGGTCTGTTCCCGCAGCTCGAGGAAACCGGGACGCACCTCGTGCGCCTGCGCCGGCACGGCGGCCAGCGCAGCCAGCGCGGCCAGCCACAGCGCAGCGGCAGGCAGCCAGCGACGGAGAGTCATCGCGACGCCTCTCCCGCCGGCTGCGACGACGAGCCCTCGATGGTCACCGAGTACTTGCCCAGCAGCTCGTCGTACATGGCCGCCAGTTGCTCGCGCCGCCGCTGGCTGAGCAGCTCACGCTCGACGTCGCGACGGACCTCGTCGAGGGTGACCGCACGTCCCGGCACGACCTCGCGCACCAGCACGAGGTGCAGGCCATAACCCGACTGCACCGGACCCTGCCAACTCCCCGGCTGCAGCGTCACCACTTGCCCGGCAAACTCCTCGCCGAACAGCCGCCCGACCTCGTCCTGGCGCAACAGCGGGACTTCCGGATCGAGCATGATCGTATCGCCGACGTCGCCGAGGCGTACTTCCGGGCCGGCGTCCTGCAGCGTGCGCAACAGGGCTTCTGCGCGGGCTGTGGCATCGCCTGCGCGGGACGGGTCGACATAGACGTGCCGGAACGACACCTGGGGCTCGAGGCGGAACTCGTCCGGGTGCGCATCGAGCCAGGACCTGCAGCTCCGCCTCCGTCGGCGGCGTCGCGCTGGCGGCGTCCTCGACCAGGAACTCCAGTTTCTGGCGCATTCGGCGCCGGATGATGGTGTCGTCACGGTCGAGGCCCATGGCGACCGCCTCGCGATAGGCGATTTCCTCGCGGACGAAGTCGTCCACGAGGCCCTTCAGCTCCGCCTCGGTAGGCGGCCGCTGCCAGATCCTCGTGAAGGCCGTGGCGAGCTGCTGCACCCGCGCCTGGCTCACGGTGATGCGGTTGGATTGCGGACCGGCATCGCCTCCCAGCCATTCGAACAACACGAACAGCGCCACGCCGAGCAGCAGGAAGTGGAGCAACGGTTCGCGGAGCAAGCGGCGCGTCCGGCTCGCACCATCCGTGGACTCCTGCCTGTCGTCGTCGGTCATCCGGTTTCCAGCTCGCTGCGGGCGGGGCGCGCAGGTTAGCAGACATCCCTGCGCCAGGGCCGGCCGGCGCCCTGCGCTACGGCGTGTACCAGATCGGCGAGCTCCAGGCCCGCTCCTGGATGACCGCCGGCACGTCCTCGAGCAGTGGCAGGTTGTTGCGGACCGCGTCGTAGGTGGTCCAGCGCGGCGTCGGGATCTCCAGCACGCGGACGTAGTACACCGCAGGCTTCTCGGGATCGAAGCCGGGGTCGGTCCACGAGCCTATCAGCTCGGCACTGCCGATCGTGTTGGCATAGGTGGCCTTCTGGACGTCAACCGTACTGCCGACTGACGGCAGCTTGCCGTCCGCACCGGGCTTGCGGTTGCCGCTCCAGGCGACATCGATGACCTCGTCCATCGGCTCGCCATCTTCGTCCACCCAGCCCTTGACGATCTGGATGCGGTCAAGGTTGGCGCCTTCCGGGTCCTTCGATGCCCATACCGTGAACACCGGCGCCTTCGAACTCCGGCCGAGGGTGCCGCCCATCGGGACACCGCCTTGGTAACCCTGTTGCACCAGCACCCGCGCGTCGTCCGGGCTGGCGGACAGGCCGGCGCCGCCGAAGAAACGTACCTTGATGCGCGGCCCGGAGGTCACGAACGTCTCGCGGGCCGCGAGCGCGTCCCAGATCGCGCCCCGCGTATTGCGGGTCGCCCAGACCGCGGCCAGCGAACCCGGGTTCGATTCCTTGGACTTGATCCAGCCGTCGATCTCGCCGGTTCGCCGCTCTTCGAGCGTGCCGTCTGCCGGGCCGTGGCTGCCGATGTAGTCGTCCTCGGCCACGTCCGAGGGCAGGCCGTTGTGGTTGTCGGTGCCGCCGATGAAGCCCAGCTGGTAGGGATTGGCGCCGAGCTTCGCCTGGTAGTCGAGGCCCTTGACCACGGCCCAGCGCACGAAGAACTCCTTGCGGAAGGTCCGCCCGCTGAAGGTCCCGATGCTGTCGCCGTTCTCGAAGTCTGCGAACTCGTCGGCCGGCCAGAACTGGCGGTGCACCTCCGAATTGCCCTTGATCTGCATCATCTCGATCAGGCGCTCGAAATGGCTGCGTCGTGCCGCGTACTCGGCCGTGAGCGGCTTGCCGGCGTTGTCGACCGGCTCGAACATGAAGCCCTTGCTGCCGTTCGAGTTGTGCGGGATCGCCAACAGGCGCGAGCCCTTCTGTTCCTGCTCGGCCATCCAGTCCCAGAGCACTTCCTCGTCATTGCTGTCGAGCGCGCTGAGCGGCATGTCCGGGACGTCAAGGTCGCGGAAGATGACGTTGCGGTGCATGTTCCCGCCACCGGGCGCCGAGGTCCATTCGTAGCCCGCCAGGGTCGTGAACTGGCCGGGCTGGTAGTGTTCCCGCGCCGCCTTGACCTCGATGTCCAGCCAGGCGCTGCGGGTCGTCTCCGGACCGGCGTAGAACGGCGGGTGCTCGGGGTTGTCGCCGCGGTTGTTGCTGACGACGTACTTCACGAACCAGGCGCGCTGTTCGTCGACGGACTTCAGGTTGCGCAGCTCCTCGAGCATCGGGTTGTCGCCGCCCTTGGCACCCGGCACCTGGGTCGAGTACATCTCGCCGATGAACTCGGCGTGGTCGGACACCGCCACCCAGTCCAGCGGCCGACCGATGTTGTGCTCCTGCCCGTTGACGACGACGGTCTGGCCCTTGGCAAAACGGTAGGCGTCGTCGGGCGTCAGGCGCGCACCCCCGATGTACGCGTCCAGGGAGTAGGACGTGTGCACGTGGGTCTCGCCGAAGTAGGCGTCCTTGAGCGGGTTCTCCGGGACGGCGGCCTCGCGCTCCTCGAGCGTCGGCATGGTTGCGGCCGCCGTAGCGCCCGCCGGTGCCGCAGGTGAGGCGGCGACCGTTGCCGTCGGCTCGCTGCGCCCGCAGGCGGCCATTGTGAGCAGCGCGATGGCGACAGACAGGCGACGCGACGCGTTCATCGAGCGGCCTGGTGACGGTACCGCGGATGACCTGACCCTTCCTGTCATCCACCTTGTCTTCCGCCTTGTCGAGCGGGCCCTTGTCGACCATCTTGTTTGTCCCGATTCCCATGGCTTCCTTCCTCGATCCTGAGTATCCGAAAGTGAAGACCTTCGGCGTCTAAGGCGTGTACCAGATCGGCGATGCCCAGGCCCGTCCCTGCTGCTTCATCGGCACCTCGGGCGACATCTGGATACCGAAGCGCAGCGCGTCGTACGCCGTCCAGCGCGGCGTCGGGATCTCGATCACGCGCGCGTAGTAGAAGGCGCGCTGCGAGGGATCGAAGTCCGGGTCGGTCCACACCGCAGCGAGAGACGGGTCGCCGATCGAGTCGGACCAGGTGGCGTTGGCCACGTCCACCGTATCGCCCACCGGCGGCAGCCTGCCATCGGGCCCCGGCCTGCGGCGCTCGGCGTCGCCCCAGGCGACGTCGTAGACCTTCTCCTGTGCCTTCCCGTCCGGGCCCAGCCAGCCCTTCACGACCTGGATGCGGTCGAGGTTGCCGGACAGGGGATCCTTCAGCGCAGCGACCAGGAAGGACGGCGCCTTGCTGCCGGCCGGCGCCTTCGGCAGGTCCGCGCCCATCGGCACGCCCTTGGCGTAGCCGATGTCGGCGACGTAGCGGGTGTCGGCGTCCTTCGGCGTGTAGCCCCAGCCGCCGAAGAAACGCAGCGTGATACGCGAGCCGGAGGTGCCATACACCTCGCGTCGCTGCATCGCATCCCAGATCGCCTCCCGCGTATTCTCGGTCGCCCAGACCGCGGCATAGCCGGCCGACAT
Organism: uncultured Gammaproteobacteria bacterium; assembly: GCA_963715485.1. Classification (GTDB taxonomy): domain Bacteria; phylum Pseudomonadota; class Gammaproteobacteria; order Steroidobacterales; family Steroidobacteraceae; genus SG8-30. The sequence goes on along the minus strand of OY970244.1, from coordinate 496,006 downwards.
GTAATGCCAGGTGTAGCGGGTCTTGCCGAAGCCTTCCTTGGACACGTGGTCCCAGCGATGTGGGCTCGGCTCCTGGATCGGGAGCTTGCCGAAGAAGTTGTCCTCCTCGATCGAGGTGAGCGAGTTGTGGACGTCCGTGCTGCCGACGAAGCCGAACTTGAAGGGGTTCGCGCCAAGCTTCGCCTCCTGCTCCAGTCCGCGCATGAGCCCGGCGCGCAGGTACATCGTCGGGCGCATCTCAGGCGACTCGGGTGCGCCCTCCAGCGTCAGGTTGCCGTACTCCCAGCCCGCGATGCCAAGGTCGCCCGCGAACTCGTCGTTCGGCGACAGCGTCGGGTGCGTCTCGCTGTTGCCCTTGGTCTGGATGATTTCCTGCAGCACCTCGAAGCGGGCACGACGCTCGGCGTAGCCGCGGTCCAGCGCCTTCCCCTCGAAGTCGACGAGTTCGAACATGCGGCCGTTCGAGAGGTTGCCGTTGTGCGGGATGGCCAGCAGGCGACCGCCGGTCTTCTCCTCGTACTTCGCCATCCAGTCCCACAACTTCTCCGGATCCTCGCTCTGCCAGGCCGAGAACGGGAAGGCCTGGTCGGCCTTGTCCTTGCCATCGCGGTAGAGCACGTTGCGGTGCAGGTTGTTGCCTCCCGGCACCGAGGTCCACTCGTAGCCGATCATGGCGGTGAACCGGCCGGGCTCGTTGAACTGCTCGGCGGTCGCGGTGTACTGCTGCCACACCGACTTCATCACCGGCCCGATGATCGTCGGGTCCTGGACCGGTCCGGGCAGTGTGCCCTGTGCCTGCGCAGAGACGAGCTCGTTCTGTGCCGCGGCTGCCTCGGCACCACCGGCCTGCATCATCCTGTTCCACCGCTCGAGGGTCGGGTCCGACACGAACTCGGGGTTGCCCTTGTAGACCTCGGTGATCACGCCGAGGCCCTCCGCGTGGTCGGAAACGACCAGGAAGTCCAGCGGCCTCGAGAGCTTCGCCGGCACGCCTGTGGACGAAACGACCTCCTCGCCGCGCGCGAACCGGTAGGCATCCTCGGGTGACAGCCGGTTGCCGCCCATGAACGCATCGCCGGAGTTCATCGTGTGGTGGTGCGTGTCGCCGAACAGCACCCTGGTCGGGAACTTGCGCCCGGCGTAGGGGCTGTAGCCCCTCGCCCTGGCGCGCTCCGCCGGCGTGATTTCCTTCAGCAGCGGCTGGTGCTCGTAGGGATCGTCCACGAGCCTGGCCGGTTCGGAGGCCAAGGCCCCCGCGGTCCACAGGCCGGAGACTCCCAGGCCCACGATCGCGGCGGCCACATGCCGGGGCCTTGTCGGCGTTGCGTCGCGAGCCACGCCGTGACACTGCAGGATACCCATCTGAATGATCCTCCCCAGGGCGGCACAGGCCGGCCAGCCCCTCACGGCTGCCCGCCCTGCTGGTCTTCAGTCCAGTCCGTGTCCTTGGCCTGGGTCGCCTGGACCTTCAGCGGCACCGAGAAGGTCAGGAACACGGCATCGCCCTCCAGCCGGTTCTGCGCGCTGAACTCGTGGTACCAGCGCAGTTCCAGCCCCACAGGCAGTCCGCCCAGCGTCGCCTGGTAGGACAGCTTCGGCCCGAGGCCGATCACGCGGCCCTTGAAGTCACCCAGGAAGGCGGCACCGCCCTTGTCCGCGGTCAACTGCTCGTACCAGTAACCGACCAGCCCGACCGACCAGTTCTTCGGCAGGTGCTGGATCCCCGCCAGCTCGAGGTGCATGTCCGTGCCGGAGGTGTAGCCGGTGTCGTCGTTCCTGTCGTTGAAGGTGAAGCCGAGGACGGCCGAGCCCTCGCGGCCGCCCTTGAAGTTGGCCATCGTCCACGCGCCGCCGACGTCCAGGGCCCAGTGGTTGCTGCCGAGGTTGGCGAGCCGGCCGACCTTGTAGTCGCCGACCGGCACGAACACCGAGGAGTAGACGCTCCAGGCACGGAAGCGATCGACGTCCCGTTTCTTCCAGCCGAGCGCGGCGCCGATCACCGGGTCGCCGATGCCGGTCACGCTGTCCTTCAGGTTGCGGCCGATCTCGGTGCCATCCGGCAGCGTCACGGTTCCGCCACCCCGCACCTCGACCTGGCCGACCGGCAGCACGGCGCTTAACGCCAGCCGGCCGCCGATGACGTCGAGGTCGGTGATCCAGCTGAGCTGCGCGATGTTCAGAGTCGCGGAGGCATCCACGTCCTGCACGATGCGATCGGCGATCGGCAGGAAGTCGTCGCTGTGCGCGTCGTAGAAATAGACGTCGTCCGTCAGGTACCAGCCCGGCTTGGGCAGGAACGCGGCGAGGGGACCGCGCTTGCCGAGGAGATATGGGCTCTTGCCCCCTTCGGCCGCGACGGCCGGCCCGACGACGAACCCGAAGAGAAGGGGTGCCAATACCGCGGCGATCGCGACACGGCCGGAGGAACTGATCATGCGGAAGGCATCCCTGCTACAAGTCGTGCCCTGGACAGCGCTAAGGAACCACGGATGGAGATTAAGAGCAATTAAGTAAAGTGTGCTCTTTGATAAGATCACCTGATGATAAGTCTGAAGTCCCTCACGTACGTGGTCACGCTCGCCCGGCACGGGCATTTCGGTGAAGCTGCCGAGCAACTCCACATCACGCAGTCCGCCCTGTCGCAAGGCATCGCGGCCCTCGAACGTGAGTTGGGCATGCGCCTGTTCGACCGGGATCGCAACGGTGCGCGGGTCACCACGGCCGGCCAACTCGTCATCGACCGTGCCGAGGCGCTGCTGGCGGGCGAGGCCGACCTGCGCCGCGAGATAGACCTGTTGCGCGGCCTTGACACGGGCTCGCTGGCTATCGGTGCCGGCCCGCACGCCAATGACCTGTTCGTCTCGCCGGCCCTGGCGCACCTCGCCGCCGCCCACCCGATGCTGCAGGTCAGTGTATCGACCGGGTACTTCCAGCAGATCTTCGAGAAGGTGCTGCGCGGAGTCCTGGAAGTGGGAGTCGCTGACATCGCCGGCTGGCGTTCCGAGTCGCGGCTGGAGTTCACATCGCTGGGACGGCTGCCCCAGGTGATCGCCTGCCGGCCGGGTCACCCCCTGGCGGGTCGCCGCGGCGTCAGCCTGGCTGACGTGTGGTCTTATCCACTCACAGCCCCCGTGCTCACCGGCGCCATCGCCAGCATGCTCCCGAAGCGCTGCGCCGCCGGCCGGCGCGATGAGGCGACAGGTCACTTCATCCCGGCCTTCTGCACCGAGGTCGTGACGACGAGCAGGCAAATCGTTGCGTCGTCGGATGTGCTCTATGGCGGGCCGGAGGAACTGATCGGGCGCGACCTTGAGCAGGGCCTGCTGGTGCTGGTTGATGTCTCTCTGGCGGTCATGGACGTCGAGTACGGCGCCTTCGTGTTGCGCGGACGGTCCCTGTCGCCGTCAGCCGCAGAATTCCTGGTTCACCTCAAGGACGTCGCGACCGACACTTGTCGCAGGTCATCGAGCCCGAAAGCAGGCGCCGCGCGTCAGGGCGTGTACCAGATCGGCGACGTGTAGGCCCGCTCCTGCAGTGTCATCCGTGTGCCCGGTAGCGGCTCCGTACCGAAGTACTTCGCGTCGTAGGCGGTCCACCGCGGCGTCGGGATCTCGATGACGCGCGCGTAGTAGAACGCGGACTGCTTCGGGTCGAAGTCGGGATCCTTCCACACGGTGATCAGCTCAGGATCGCCGATCGTGTTCGTCCAGGTGGCCCTGGCGACATCGACGGTGTTGCCGACGGGCGGCAGCTTGCCGTCCGCGCCGGCCTTGCGCTGGTCTGCGTCGCCCCACACGACGTCGTACACCTTCTCGTGCAACTTGCCCTGGGCATCCATCCAGCCCTTGATCACCTGGATGCGGTCGAGGTTGGCGCCGATCGGATCCTTGAGTGCCGCGACCAGGAACGTGGGTGCCTTTCCCTTGGGCGCGGTGTTCAGCTCGCCGCCCATCGGCACCCCCTTCGAGTACCCGATCGCTGCCGGCATGCGGTTGGCGGCATCGCTGCGGCGCGAAGTCCCAGCCTCCGAAGAAGCGCACCATCACGCGCGTGCCAGTCGTGGCGTAGGTCTCGCGGCGCTGCATGGCGTCGAAGATGGCCTCGCGGGTGTTCTCGGTCGCCCAGACCGCCGCGTAGCCCGAGGCAGACACCTCCCAGTCCATGATCCGCACGCCGATCTTCGGTCGCATCCACGAACGTGGCATGCAGGCGCTCGGCGCTGGGTTCTGCGACCGATACCTTGCCGAAGAAATTGTCCTCCTCCAGCCCTGGCAAGGCCGGTGTGGGCATCGGTGCTGCCGATCATCCCGAACTTGTAGGGGTTCGTGCCGAACTTGCTTTCGAGCCAGAGGCCGTTCTTCAGGCCGCACGCGCGTACTCGCCCGCGAACATCGGTCCTCGCTGCTTGACGAGCACCGCGAGGTTGGCCTTGTCCCAGCGCTCGAAGTCGGCGAACTCGTCGTTCGGCGACAGGAAGGGGTGGGTCTCCCCGTCGCCCTTCATCTGCGTGACCTCGTAGAGGCGCTCCCAGCGGCGCGCGGGTCTCGACGTAGGCCTTGTCGATCTTCCTGCCGATAGGTCTCGACGATCGGGAACATCGCGCCGTTGCTGAGGTTGCCGTTGTGGGCGATGGCCAGCAGCGTCGCTGCCGCTCTTCTCCTGCGCCATCTCCATCCACTTCCACAGGTCGACCGGGTTGTCGCTGCCCAGCGGCGGGAGCGTCGTGTAGGGTTCCACGCGACGTGCCATCGACGCCGTCGCCGCGGAAGATGACATTGCGGTGCTGGTTGTTGCCGCCGGTGTTCGAGGTCCACTCGAAGCCGATGAAGGCGGTGAACCGCCCGGGTCGTTGTGCGTCTCCGCCGCCTTGATGACGCTTCTCCCATGCCGAGCGATAGGCCGGCGTGCCGGGCACCGGGAAGCCCTTCGGCAGTTGTTCTGGCTGAAGCTCTGGATGATGTCCAGCGCGGCCGTGGCAGCCTGGCCGCCGTTGATCTGGTCATACCAGCGCCGACCCTGCTCAGTGGCCAGCAGCGTCGGGTCGCCGCTCATCAGCTGCGGGAAGAAGCCGAAGCCGTCCGAGTGATCGGCCACCACGAGGAAATCGAGGGGACGCGACAGCTTCGACCGGCTGCCCGCTGGACGCCATGACCTGCTCGCCCTTGGCGAAGCGATACGCGTCGTCCGGCGTGAGTCGCGCGCCCGCGGCGCCAGCGTCCATCGAGAACGACGTGTGCAGGTGCGTGTCGCCAAACAGTGGGCGCGTTGGGTAGTTGCGTCCGGAGTAAGGCGAGTAAGGTGCCTTGGCGGGGAAGATCGCTTCGGCCCTTTCCTTCGTCAGCTGGCCCGCGTCGCCATCGGCCATGACCGCTGGCGCCACGCACAATGCGGCCGATACGCAGGCAAGTAGTGCCAGTCCTGGCGTCCTGCGCGAGTGCAGGTGACGAATGACGTCGGTCATATCCCGTTCCCTCCTAGAAGCTGTAGTCCATGTCGATGTAGCGGTGGGCGAGTGGCCAGCTATAGCCGAGTAAGGAGGCCCTGCCCGCGTCGTTCATTGCCTGTTCCCGCCCGGACTCAGTTGACGGTATAGCCCTTCGACTGCATGCAGGCGGAGAAGCCCTTGTTGAATGTCTGCAGCTGCTGCTGCTGGGCGGTCGCGGTCTGCTGCTGGGCCGCGGCCTGTTGCTGCGCCGCCTGCTGCTGGGAGGCAGCGGCCTGCTGCGTCGCCGCCTCGCGTTGCTTGCGGGCGCCGCGCATCGCGCCGGCGGTGGCACCCACCGCGGCCGCATTTTCGGCCGTGGTGCCGTCGGCAACCTCCCCGATCACCGCGCCCGCGGCGGCACCGCGCGCGGCGCCCCGGAGCGCCCCACCCTGCCGGGCCTGGCTTCTCCGGCTCCTGGGCTGCCGGCTGCGCCGGTGCGGGCTGGGCCGTCGCGGGCGCCATCGGATCAACGCCCGAATCCGTTCGCGCCCAGGCGTAGCACGCGCCCTCGTCCTGCGATTGCTGCTCGGCGGTCTGCCCCTTGGCGGGAAAGACGACCACGCCGAGGGACTTCGACAGCGACTGCGTCGCCGCCGGCGCTGCTGCGGGTGACGGCTGCTGCGCCAGGGCCATGCCTGACACGCAGAGCGCTGTCGCGGACAGCATGAGGATTCCTCGTCTGGATGCGGTTTCCATCGGTTGCTCCGGTATTGCCGCCTGCGCGGCGGCACGTCAGCAGTCTTGCATAGCCACCCGCATTCAGCTTGACCCAACGCGACGCCAGGCTGACACTTTGCGACAGTCGCCTTGTGGAGAGACGATGTCCGACAGCTCACCCGGACCGAATGGCCGCGCCAGACCAGGCGGTCGGCACAGCGCGGTTTCGCCGGGCCTGCTTCGTGTCGCGCCGTTGATGGCCGTCCCCTCGATGCTGGAAGCCGCCGGCGTCGATGCCACCGGATTGCTGGCCGGGTTGGGCCTGACTACGGCTTACTTTGGCGACCCGGAAAACGTCATCCCGTTCGCGACTGCGGGGGCAATACTTCGACCAAAGCGCCGAGCAGACGGCCTGCCCGCACTTCGGCCTGCTGGCCGGGCAGCGCTCGGGAATTTTGGTCCTCGGCACGGTCGGATACCTTGCCCAGAGCGCCCCGGACGTCCAGACGGCCCTGAAGGAGTTGACCCGTTACCTGCACGTGCACGATGCAGGTGCCGTAGCCACCTTCTCGGTGGAGGGTGCGTTCGCCAGCCTCGGTTACGCCATCCTCGTCGACAGGATCGAAGGTGCCGAGCAGATCCTCGATGCGGCCACCGCCATCATGTACAACATCCTGCGCGGTCTATGCGGCGCGGAGTGGGTGCCGTCGGCCGTGGAACTCACGCGCGCGCGGCCCGTGGACGCCGAACCTTACCGTAAGGTCTTCGGTGTCATGCCCCGGTTCGAAGCCGACCAGAATGCGGTGGTCTTCCCGTCGAAGTGGCTGACGCAACCACTCATCAGCGCCGACCCGCTGCTGCACCGGCTGATGAAGGAACGCGCGGGGGAACAGCACGACCGCACCCGGGACACGCTCGCCCTCCAGGCGCGGCGGGTGATCAGGCCGCTGCTGGGTTCGCCGCCCTGCTCCCTGGCGATCGTCGCAGGCCGGCTCGGCATGCACGAGCGCACGCTGAACAGGCGACTGGCCGCCGAGGGCACCAGCTTTCGCCGTATCCGCGAGGACGTTCGCCTCGAGGCGGCCTGCCAGCTGCTGGAAAGCAGCGACAGGCCCGTTTTCCGGGTCGCAGACGTCCTGGGATACTCAGACGCGACCGCCTTCACCCGCGCGTTCCGCCGCTGGGCCGGCGTCTCGCCGGCGCAGTGGCGACGCGAGAGGGATCAGGCCCGACGTGATGCCTGAGCCACGCCAACTCACCAGCTGTAGCGCACCCGGTAGGTGATCACCGCCTCGCCATCCTTCGGCACCTTGACCGGGAACTCGACGGTGCGCGCGTCCAGCTTCTCGTGGTTCGTGGAACTCGACAGCACGCGCCAGTTGCTCCAGCGGTAGAGGTTCTCGCGCACGATGACCTCGACAGGCTGGTCCTTGTGGTTGCGGACCTTGATCTCGAACGCCTCCTCCATCACCCGCGCCCGGCTGTCCACCGAGAAGTCGACCTGGCGCCGCTCGCCCACCACGTCGAAGGCCACGCCGAGCTTCACGCGCACCTCCTCGTCCTTCGGCGTGTGCTCGATGGCGTCCTCGCCGATGAACTCCAGGCTGCCGTCGGCCGGGTCGAGTTGTGAGACGCGGATGCGCCCGGCTGGCAGCGGCATGCCGAGGCCGGCCTGCTTCTCGTTCCTGAACTCCAGCCACACGTCCACTTCCCGGTTCGACGCCGGACCGAACTCGCGATCCACCATGGGCGAGCCGCCCCAGCCGAAGCCCTGGGCGCCGTAGTAGATCATCTTCTTGCGCGCCGGGATGCGCTTGGCCGCGTCGAACAGCTCGATCTGCTTGGTCGAGTTGTTCGGGAGGGTCGTGTTGCGGCCCAGCGTGTACAGGTGGTACTCGAAGAACGCCTTCTCCTCGAAGCCGGCGTCCTCCATGGCCACCGCCCGCATGGCGCTCTTCACGTAGGGCGGCGGCGCGGCAGGCTGGGCCCGGTTGACCTCGCCGGCGACGAGCTTCAGCTTCGCGTCCTCGTAGGTCGCACCGGACTGGTTCAGCAGGCTCACCCACGCGCCAAGGTCGAGCGTGCCCGAATTGGCGTCCTTGCCCGGGGTGAACACGAGGTTGTAGTCGGCCCACCAGGTGATGCCGCCGGTCTGGTAGCCGACGCGCGCGGTGTGCGTTCCGCCCTTCGATGCGGTCACGTCCCACTCCAGTGTCGGCTTCGTGATCAGCCCGCCCGGCAGCTCGCCGAAGCGGATGTCGCTCCATTGGCGCAGCGCGTGCAGCTGGCCGTCGTCGCCGCGGATCACCAGCCCGTCCCACGCCGACAGCAGCGTGCCTTCCACCCGCTTGACGCCATCGCCCTGCGGCATCTCCACCGTCACGCGCTGGTCCACGTAGCGCGACAGCAGTTTCTGCGTGCTGACCAGGTCGAACTGGAAGTTCTGTTCCAGCACCCGCGTGCCGGACGGGTCGGTCAGCGACTGGAACGTGACGGTGGTGGGGTCGATCAGCGCCGCGACGTCGCTGAACTTCACCTGCGACCTGCCCTCCTTCAAGGCCAGGTCACGATCGACGCGGACCACGGCGAAACCCGGCAGCGCGCTCGCCTGCGGGGTGCCCTGCCCCGGCAGCGGCCGGTACCAGTCGGCCGGGATCGCGCCGGGAGCGGCCGAGCTGTAGACGGTCAGCGCCGTCCGGGCGGCCTCCGCCTGGGCCTGCGGGCCGGGAACGCCCAGCGCCAGGCCGGCGAGAAGGGCGACCGATCGTCCAGGAATGCGACGCATGTGGAACTCTCCTATCGGGTTCACTGCCTAGAATAAACGTCGTGACAGGAGCGAATCGGGTCAACCGGTTCCCATCGCGGGCAGGTGGCTGACTTGGAAGCAGATTTCGACACCGAGACGATCGTGCGCCTGCCGTTGAAGTGGTGGCAGGACAGGCGTGTCGCCCTGGGCGCGGCGGTCGCGATCGTCGTGCTTGCCATCGCGTCCCTCTGGCTCGGCAGCAGCGCCAGTACCGCCCGCGAGCGCATGGCCCTGCTCGAGGCGCAGGCGCAGGAAGGCTTCCTGCTGCCGCCGTCCACCGCGCGCACGGTACGGCTGCAGATGGGATCGGGCGTCGGCCTGGGCGGCGGCGCGCCGGAGCGGGTGGAGCTGCGCATCGATGCGCACAGCAACACCTACAAGCTGTTCCGCGTCTCGATCGGCCGCGACGACGGCACGGCCGTGATGCACTTCGATCGCCTGCAGCGCGACACCAACGGCGAGATCCGCTTCGCGCTGAACTCCACGCTGCTGCCACCGGGTGCGTACACGATCGAGGTCGAAGGCTTCACCTGGCGCGGCGAGACCGAACCTTTCGGTCGTGCGCGGCTGCGCGTGGCGCGCTGAACCCTCCACTCGCCTGCGAGGAGCGCGTACTCGCGCGGATCAGAACCGCAATGACAGGCAGCTGAGGCCGCCGTCCATCTTCCGGAACTCGGACATCTCCAGCGGCAGGATGTCGTGTCCGTGTCGCGCCAGTGTCGCGGCCAGGACGGGATAGCCGGCAGCGACCAGCACGCGCCCGTTGATCGCGACGCAGTTCGCGGCGTAGTGCTCAGCCGGGGAAACCTCGATCGTCTCGTACGCCTCCAGCGCGGCGCAGCCAGCCAGGTCGCGCGTGATCACCATGCGCCCGTCGCCCAGGTAGCCCAGGCCGCTCTTCAGGTGCAGCAGGGGCGGGTATCCGCGAATGTCCACGAGGCTCGTGCGGTAGCCCCAGCCTTCGAGGATGACCGACAGCTGCCGCGCGCCGGCCTCGTTGGTGCGCGCCGAGACGCCGATGAGGAAGCGGCCGTCGGCCTCGCAGACATCGCCGCCGTCCACCGTGCCCGGGGGCTCGATACGCGCGAGGTCCGGGAAGCGCTCGCGCAGCGCCGGCTCGATCGCCGCGACTTCGCCCTGCCGGCTGGCCGCGCCGGGGCGCGTGAGTATCGCGCCGCGCGCAGTGACGATCGCCGTGTCCTCCACGAAGCAGCTGTCGGGGTGCTCCGCAGCGGCCGGCAGCGCCGTGACCTGCAGGCCGCAGCGCAGCCAGCGCCTCGCAGTAGGCCCGGTGCTGCGCCAGGGCAAGGTCGAGGTCCGGCGGCCCGTCGGCCGCGGTGGTCAGCCCGCCGGCGAAGGACGGCGGCGGCGGACGAACGATGGCGTGTTCTGGGGACATTCCTATTTTCCTTTTTCCGCAAAGTCCTTTCTGCATCAGCACTTTGCGAGGAAAAGGAAAATAGGAATGTCCCCTATGCGCGGAGCGTGGTGATCGGCGGCTGGTTCACCACCGAGCGGGCGGCCAGCGTCCCGGCGCCGCCGACGATCACCAGGCCGAGGACGATGCCGACCAGCCAGACCGTCGGGTCGAAGTGGTACTCCAGGTTGAACAGCTCGGTCGCCAGGAACCAGCCGCCGGCCGTCGCGCCGATCGCCGCCAGCAGCCCGGCCAGCACGCCCAGTGCCGCGAACTCCGTCGCCACGCCCGCGAGCACCACGCGCCGGCTCGCCCCGAGCGTCCTGAGCATCGCACTCTCGTAGGCCCGCTCGTCGCGGGTGGACTGCACGGCCGCCAGCAGCACCGTGATGCCCGCCAGCAGGGTGAACAGGAACACGTACTGCACGGCGCGGGACGCCTGGTCGCCGACCTGCCGGACCTGCGCGAGGATCGCCTCGACATCGAAGATGGACACGCTGGGAAACTCCCGCACGAGCTCGACCAGGGATCGCTTGCCCCCCTCGTCAAGCTTCAGCGCGGTCAGCCAGGTGCCCACCATGCCATCCAGCGTTCCCGGCGAGAACACCAGGAAGAAGTTCGGCCGGAAGGTGTCCCACTGCACCTCGCGCAGGCTGGCGATCTCCGCCTCCAGCGGCTCGCCGGCCACGTCGAAGGACAGCATGTCGCCGACCTCGAGCTTCAGCTCCTCGGCGTAGTCGGTCGACACCGACACCAGGTTGCGGCCACGGTCCGCCTCGGTCCACCAGCGGCCGGCGACGAGGGTGTTGTCCTCCTGCAGGTCGGCCGTCCAGCTGAGGTTCTGCTCGCGCTCCGCAAACCCCCTGGCGCGGTCGCCTTCCAGCGGCAGCTCGGCGATCGGCGTGCCGTTCAGCGCCGTCATGCGCGCGCGGATCATCGGGAACAGCGCCGGCTCCTGCATGCCGCGCTCGGTGAAGAAGCGCTTGAAGTCGTCCACCTGGTCGGAGCGGATGTTGATGAGGAAGTGGTTCGGCGTGTCCTCCGGCAGGCTGGCCTTCCAGGTGTCGAGCAGGTCCTGGCGCACGATGCCGAGCAGCAGCAACACCATCAGCCCGAGGCCGAAGGCCACCACCTGGACGATGCTCTCGCGCCCGCGCCGCGACAGGTTGGCCACGCCGTAGCGCCAGGCCACGCCGACCCCGCCGCGCAGCCGCCCGGCCAGGCGCACCAGCAGCCAGCCGGCCCCCAGCAGCAGCGCCAGCGTCGCTGCGGTGCCGACGGCGACGTAGCTGACCAGTTTCGCGTCGCGCACCAGCCAGAACAGCATCGCGAGCAGCGCCCCCACCGCGACCAGGTAGGGCGCGGCGAACCTGCAGCGGCGGCGGCTCGAGGTTCCGGCGCAGCACGCGCGCCGGCGGCACGCGCTTCAGCTGCAGCATCGGCGGCAGCGCGAACCCGACCAGGATGGTCACCGCGGTCGCGAGACCCAGCCAGACGGGCGACCAGGTCGGCGGCGGCAAGTCGCCGCGGACCAGGCCCTGCAGCAGCAGCGCGAGCCCCTGCTGCGCAGCAAAGCCGAGCGCCGCGCCGACGGCGGCCGCGAGCAGGGCCAGCAGCGCCAGCTCGATGGCGGTGACGCGCAGCACGAAGCCCTGCGAGGCGCCCATGCACTTCATCAGCGCGACATTGTCGAGGTGGCGGCGCACGTAGCGGCGCGCCGCCATGGCCACGGCCACCGCCGCGAGCAGCACGGTGACCAGCGCGGAGAGGTTCAGGAAGCGTCCTGCGCGCTCCATCGAGGACTGGATCTGCGGGCTGGCCTCGGCGACGTCGACGAGTCGCTCTGCCGGCTGCTTGGTCGCCTCCAGCTCCGCCTTGAACGCGCGCACCGCCGCGGGCGGCCCGGCGAACAGGATCGAGTGCGTCGCGCGGCTGCCCGGCTGGATCAGCTCCGTGGCCGGCATGTCCTCCAGGTTCATCAGCAGCGAGGCCGCGAGGTCCACGAAGGCCGAGCCCTGGTCGGGGCGGTAGGCCAGCACGCGCGTCACGCGGAAGCTGGATGCACCGATGCTGACGGTATCGCCCACCTGCGCGCCGAGGCGCGCCAGCAGGCGGGAGTCGAACCACACCTCGCCCCGGGCGGGAATGTCCGTCGTTTCCTGCGCCGGACCGAAGGGCTCATCGGCCACCTTCACGCGCCCGCGCAGCGGGTAGCCTTCGCTGACGGCCCGGATGGCGGCCAGGGTGGAGGCCTCGCCGAAGAACACCACGGTAGGAAAGCTGAGCGTGCGCGCGGTGACCAGTCCCCGCGAGCGCGCGGCCTCTACATAGTCGTCCGCTGGCGGGTTGCTGGCCTGCAGCCTGAGGTCGGCCGCGATCACCTCCGCGGCCTGCTGGCCCACGGCCTGGCCGACACGGTCGGTGAAGAAGCCGACGCCGGTGAGGGCCGCGACCGCGATGACCAGCGCCGCGAGCAGCACGGCCAGCTCGCCCGAGCGCCAGTCGCGCGACAGGGCCACCAGCGCGAAGCGCAGTGCCTTCATCTCAGGCCACCAGCCGGCCGGCATCGATCTCGATCACGCGGTCGCAGCGCGCCGCCAGGTCGCGATCGTGCGTCACCAGCACCAGGGTCGTGCCGGTGGCCGCGTTCAGGTCGAACAGCAGCTGCTCGATGCGCTCGCCCGTCGTCGTGTCGAGGTTGCCTGTAGGCTCGTCCGCGAACAGCACGGTAGGACTGGTCACGAAGGCGCGCGCGATCGCCACGCGCTGCTGCTCCCCGCCCGACAATTGCCGCGGATAGTGACCGAGGCGCCCGGACAGGCCCACCTTGCCGAGGACCTCCTTCGCCGCGGCGCGGGCATCCGCATGGCCGGCCAGCTCCAGCGGCAGCATCACGTTCTCCAGCGCGGTGAGCGAGGGAACGAGGTGGAAGGACTGGAACACGAACCCGACGTGGCGTCCGCGCGCCGCCGCGCGGCCGTCCTCGTCGAGGGCCGAGAGCTCCTCGCCGTCGAGCCAGACCTGCCCGGCGCTTGGTTCGTCGAGCCCCGCGAGCAGCGCCAGCAGCGTGGACTTGCCGGCGCCGGAGGCACCCACGACGGCGACGGACTCGCCTGCCCGCACCGCCAGGCTGACGTCGTCGAGGATGGTGAGCGTCCCTTCCGGGCTGCTAACCTCCTTGCACAAACTTTTCGCCTCGAGCACTGTCCTCGTTTCCATGCGCAAGATCCTGGTCCTTCTTCTGGCTGTCTTCGGCCTGTCCGGTCCCGCGTCCGCGGCGGACAAGCCGGTGATCCTCGTGCTCGGCGACTCGCTCTCGGCCGGCTACGGCATCCCCGTCGAGCAGGGATGGGTTGCCCGGCTGCAGCAGCGGCTGGACGCCGAAGGTTACGGTTACACCGTGGTCAACGCCAGCGTGTCCGGGGAGACCACGGCCGGAGGCCTCGAGCGCCTGCCGCGCGCGCTGGCGAAGCACCGGCCCGCCGTCGTCATCATCGAGCTCGGCGGCAACGACGGCCTGCGCGGGCTGCCGGTCGCGGAACTGCGCGCCAACCTCGAGGCGCTGGTGGACGCGAGCCGCAAGGCCGGGGCCGAGGCCCTGCTCGCGGCGATCCGCATGCCGCCCAACTATGGCCCGCAGTACACCGGAAAGTTCTACGCGGTGTACGAGACCCTCGCGCGCGAGAAACAGGTGCCCTGGGTGCCCTTCTTCCTGGAAGGCGTCGCGCTGCGCGAGGACCTGTTCCAGGACGACGGCATTCACCCGGCCCTCGAGGCGCAGCCGATACTGCTGGACAACGTGTGGCCAGTGCTCGAGCCGCTGCTGAAGCGCTGAAACGCCTTGCTGGACGGTTCGCTGCAACCCGCGGGTTCGGATGCAGCGGATTACGTTGGCGGGCGTTCCAGCCGATGCTATAAGCAAGATGAAATAGCGTGACGCGCCGTGGGCTTATGCTGCGCTGCACAAGACTGTAACGATACCGCGGAGACGGTCGTGGAAAAGATCTGGCTGAAGAACTACCCGGCCGGCGTGCCGGCGGAGATCAACCCCGAGGAATATCCCTCCCTCAAGCACATGTTCGAGGAGGCCTGCCGCAAGCACGCCGCGCAGCCTGCCTTCACCAACATGGGGCGCACGCTCACCTACGCCGAGGTGGACGAACTGTCGCGGCGCTTCGGGGCCTGGCTGCAGAAGGAGGCCGGGCTGAAGAAGGGCGACCGCATCGCGATCATGATGCCCAACCTGCTGCAGTACCCGATCGCCATCTTCGGCGCGCTGCGGGCCGGGCTCACGGTGGTCAACACCAATCCGCTGTACACCGCGCGCGAGGTCGAGCACCAGCTGAACGACTCGGGCGTGACGGTGATGGTGATCTACGAGGGCGCCTGCGCAACGCTGCAGGAAGTCGTGCGGGAGACGCCGCTCAAGAAGGTCATCGTCACCGGCATCGGCGACCTGCTCGGCTTCCCGAAGAGCGCCATCACCAACTTCGTGGTGCGCCACGTCAAGAAGATGGTGCCGGCCTGGAACCTGCCGGGCCACGTGCGCTTCGCAGACGTGCTGTCCAGGGGCGCCTCGCTGACGATGGACCCGGTGGACCTGGGTCCGGAGGACGTCGCCTTCCTGCAGTACACGGGCGGCACCACCGGCGTCGCCAAGGGCGCCGTGCTCACGCACCGCAACCTGGTCGCCAACACCATCCAGATCGTCACCTGGGGCAACCTCGGCGAGATCCCGGGCGCGGTGGTCATCACCGCGCTGCCGATGTACCACATCTTCGCGCTCACCTCGAACTGCCTGACCTTCGTGTACGTTGGCGGGCAGAACGTGCTGATCACCAACCCGCGCGACATGAAGGGGTTCGTCGAGGAACTCGGCAAGGTCAAGGCGACGTTCATCACCGGCGTCAACACGCTCTACAACACGCTGCTCAACACGCCGGGCTTCGACCAGCTCGACTTCAGCTCGATGAAGGTGGCGCTCGGCGGCGGCATGGCGGTGCAGGCCGCGGTCTCCGAGCGCTGGCGCAAGGTGACAGGGCGGGACATCTGCCAGGGCTGGGGCCTGACCGAGACCTCCCCGGTGGCCACCTGCAACCGGGTCGACGAGATGTCGTTCACCGGCTCCATCGGCTACCCCGTGCCCTCGACCGAGATCTCGATCCGCGACGACGACGGCAACGCGCTGCCCGTCGGCTCGGTCGGCGAGATCTGCGTGCGCGGCCCGCAGGTGATGCGCGGCTACTGGAACCGGCCCGAGGAGACCGACAAGGTCATGCTCCCGGGCGGCTGGCTGCGCACCGGCGACATCGGGCGCATGGACGAGAAGGGCCTGAGCTACATCGAGGACCGCAAGAAGGACATGATCCTGGTGTCCGGCTTCAACGTGTACCCGAACGAGGTCGAGGGCGTGGTCGCCAGGATGGCCGGCGTGCTCGAGGTCGCGGCGGTCGCGCAGGACGACGAGAAGTCCGGCGAGGTGGTCGCCCTGTTCGTCGTGAAGAAGGACCCGGCGCTGACCAAGGAAGACGTGGTCACTTTCTGCAAGCGCGAGATGACCGGCTACAAGGTGCCGCGCGCCGTGTACTTCCGCGACGAGCTGCCCAAGACCAACGTCGGCAAGATCCTGCGCCGCGACCTGCGCGACGAGCTGAGGAAGTCGCGCGCCTGAACGCGCCGGCCTAGCGCCGGGGAATGTCCGCCGATTCGATCACCCGCATGCCGGGGGCGTCTTCCCGCGCCGCCTCGACGAGCGCGGCCGCGACGTCCGAGGCCCGCACCGGCGCGTAGCGCCTCGGCGCCGCCCAGGCGAAGCGCCTGGCAAGCTCCTCACCGAGGCGGAACTCGTCGCGCTCACCCAGCAGCAGCGACGGCCGCAAGATGGTCAATGACGGGTAATCCAGCGCGGCCAGCGCCTGCTCCAGCTCGCCCTTGACCCGGCTGTAGAAGACGCGCGAGCCGGGATCGGCGCCCATCGCGCTCACCAACAGGAAGTGCCGGGCACCCTGCCGGCGGGCGATCCGCGCCAGGGCAAGCGGATAGTCGAAGTCGACGTGGCGGAACGCCTCGCGGGACCCTGCACGGCGGAGGGTGGTACCGAGCGCGCAGATGACCTGGTCCGCGGCCACCTTCCGGGCGTGCAGGCCGAGCTGCTCGAAGTCGATCGGCTCGAAATGGAGCTTGCGGTGATGGACCATGCCCGCATCGGGGGCCCGCCGCACCAGCGCGGTGACGGCAGCGACCCCGGGATCGGCCGCCAGCAGCGACAGGCATTCGCGGCCCACCAGCCCGGTGGCGCCGGCCAGCAGCACGCGACGGTCCATCGGGTGCCGGGCCCTAGCCCTTCCTGGTGCGCTTCGAGCGGTCGCGCTTGAGCGAGCGGCCGGCGACGAGGCGCGAGGCGACGGCGTCGCCCTTGTCGGCGGCGCGGCCGATGCCCTCGGTGATCATCCGCTCCGCCTGCTGCGGACCGATCCAGTTCACGATCGTCACCCACTTGCCCTTCTCCAGGTCCTTGTAGTGCTGGAAGAAGTGGGCGATCTGCTCGGTGAGGATGACCGGCAGGTCCTTGTAGGACTTCACGCCGCTGTAGAACGGGTGCAGCTTGTCCACCGGTACCGCCACGATCTTCTCGTCCGGCCCGGCCTCGTCCTTCATCAGCAGCGCGCCGACCGGTCTGCAGCGGATGATGGCGCCCGGCACCACCGGCACCTGCCCCACCACGATGACGTCCACCGGGTCGCCGTCCTGCGACAGCGTGTGCGGGATGAAGCCGTAGTTGCCCGGGTAGTACATCGCCGTGTGCAGGAAGCGGTCCACGCGCAGCACGCCGGAGTCCTTGTCCAGCTCGTACTTCACCGGCACGCCGCCCTGCGGGATCTCGATCAGCACGTTGATGTCGCGCGGCGGGTCGTCGCCGATGGTGATCTTGTCGATGTCCATGGAGATGAGCCTCCTGCCGGCTTGATTGCCCGGGATGGTGGTTGGTGGCTGGTGGTTGGTGGTTAGTGAAGAGCCACTGACCACCAGCCACCAACCACTAACCACTAACCACTAACCACTAACCACCAACATGGTACTGCGGACTCAGTTCGTGCACCGCGGCGACCATCGCGCCGGCGTGCTCTGGCTTCACGTCCGGGTGGATGCCATGTCCAAGGTTGAACACGTGGCCGTTCCCGGGCCCGTAGCTCGCCAGCACCTTCGCCACCTCGTCGCGGATGATCTCGGGCGAGGCATACAGCACGCAGGGATCGAGGTTGCCCTGCAGCGCCACCTGTCCGCCGGTGGCGGCACGCGCATCGGCGAGGTCCGTCGTCCAGTCGACGCCCAGCGCATCGCAGCCGGTGGCCGCCATGTCGGGCAGCCAGCGTCCCCCGCCCTTGGTGAACAGGACCACCGGGACGCGGCGTCCCTCGCGCTCGCGGACGAGGCCGTCCACGATCCTGGCCATGTAGGCCAGCGAGAACTCGCGGTACTGCGCCGGCGCCAGCGCGCCGCCCCAGGTGTCGAACACCATCACGGCCTGCGCGCCCGCCTCGATCTGGGCGTTCAGGTAATCGGTGGTGGCCGCGGTGACCAGATCGAGCATCCGGTGCAGCCGCTTCGGCTCGCCGTACATCATCCCCTTGATGTGCGCGAAGGTCTTGCTGCCGCCGCCTTCGACCATGTAGGTGCCGACGGTCCACGGCGAGCCGGCGAACCCGATCAGCGGCACGCGCCCGTCCAGCTCGCGGCGAATCAGCGACACGGCGTCCACGACGTACTTCAGGTCGGTCGCGGGATCGGGGACGAACAGCGAATCCACGTCCCGTTCCGTCCGGACGGGGCGCGCGATCTTCGGGCCCTCGCCCGCCTCGAACTCGAGCCCCAGCTTCATGGCGTGCGGGATGGTCAGGATGTCGGAGAACAGGATCGCCGCATCCAGCGGGAAGCGCTCGAGCGGCTGCAGCGTCACCTCGCAGGCGTAGTCGGGATTCATGCACATGGCCATGAAGCTGCCGGCCCTCGCGCGCGTGGCGCGGTACTCGGGCAGGTAGCGGCCCGCCTGGCGCATCATCCACAGCGGCGTGCGCTCGGTCGGCTGGCGCAGCAGCGCCCGCAGCAACAGGTCGTTCTTCAGCGTCGGCTGGCTCATCGGGCACCCCCGAACACGGTGGCGATGGTCGCCTGGATCGCCTCGGCGGCGGCTCGCGGGTCGGCGGCATCGCGGATCGGCCGGCCGACCACGATGTGGTCCGCGCCGTAGGCGAACGCCTGCTCCACGTTGACCACGCGCTTCTGGTCGTCGGCGGGGCGGTTCTCGACGGGCCGGATGCCCGGCGTGACGACGATCAGCTTGTCGTCCACGCCCTCGCGCAACGCCTTGGCCTCGAGGCCCGAGGAAATGACCCCGTCGCAGCCGGCCTCCAGCGCGCGGCGCGCGCGCGACAGCACCAGGCTGCCCACGTCGCAATCGAAGCCGAGGTCGTCGAGGTCGCCGCGGTCGAGGCTGGTCAGCACCGTGACCGCCAGGATCTTCACGTCGCCCTTGGCCGCGGCGGCCGCTTCCATGATCCCCTGGTTGCCGTGCACCGTGGCGTAGGTCACGCCACGGCCGGAGAGATTGCGCACGGCCGAGGCCACGGTCGCCGGCACGTCGAAGAACTTGAGGTCCACGAAGACCTTCTTGCCGCGCTCCACCATCCAGTCCAGCAGCTCGAAGTAGCCGCCGGCCATGCACAGCTCGAGGCCGAGCTTGTAGAACTGGACGGAGTCGCCGAGCTGCCCGGCGAGCCGGCGCGCCGCGTCGGCGTCCGGGACGTCCATGGCGAAGATCAGGCGCTCGCGGTCGGGTATCGAAATCCGGGTCACTGGCGACCTCCTGCGTCAGGAGCGCAAATGCTACCGGAAGGGGCGCTTTTCCGGGGACCGGTTGGCCCCATTGACACCCCCGGCCCGTGCCGGTCTCGCCCAGCGCCGCCGGTCCGTCTCCGCGTCGCCGGTGCCGGGTCGGGGATTCCGGGGTTATTGAGGCAGGTCCCCGGCGCGGCTCTCTACTCCGGGGCCCTTCCCGCTCGCTCGGAAAGCCGACACTCGCTCGCCGGGAAGGGCCCCATCGTCCTCGCCGCGCCTGGACGACCTGTGGCACGACCGTTCGGGCGCGGGGCGCAGAGGGCGGCGTCCCCCTGAGCGAGCGAGTTTTGCCTTGCGGAGCGAAGCGGAGCCGAGCGAGCGACGGGGGACCCGCCCGGCCAGGCGCCCGCGCCAGGCACCCGTCGTGGCTCTGCATGTCACGGTCATGCCCGAGAACGACCGGAGGGATACCGGGAGCAGGGAGGGCTGGCCCGCGAGCACGTAATACCCCCGGAATCCCCGACCCGGCACCGGGTGTACGGCGTGTACCGGGCGTAAGCGGGACCGTCAGGGGCTGATTTCGTGCTCGATGCGCTCCGGCACGCGCTGGACCAGCAGCTTGTCGATGCGCCTGTCGTCCATGTCGACCACCTCGAACCGCAGGTCCTTCCAGTCGAAGGTGTCCGCGGTCACCGGCAGGCGGCCGAGCTGGGCCAGCACGAAGCCGGCGATGGTCGTGTAGTCGTCGCCCGAGCGCATGTCGCTGCGCCCCAGCAGCCGCTCGACGTCGTCGATCCCAAGCCGGCCGTCCACCAGCCATGAATCGTCGCCTCGCTTCACTGCCTCCGGCATGTCGCTGTCGCCGAGCTCCGGGATTTCGCCGGCGATGGCCTCCAGCACGTCGGTCGCGGTGACGATGCCCTCGATGGAGCCGTGCTCGTCCACCACGACGGCGAGATGCACCGCAGCCTCGCGGAACAGCTCGACGAGCCGCAGCACGTTCGTCGTCTCCTGCACGACCAGCGGCGCTATCGTGCGCTGCGCGAGCTCGGGACCTGAGGGGTCGCGGGTCCACTCGAGCAGGTCGGTCACGGTGGCGACGCCGATCAGCTCGTCCAGCTCGCCGCGGCACACCAGGTAACGCGAGTGACCGCTGGCCCTGACCGCATTCCAGATCGTCTCGCGCGAATCCTCCACGTCGATCCACAGGATGTCGCCGCGCGGGATCATGATGCTGCGCACGTTGCGGTCGGCCAGCTTGAGCACCCCCTCGATCATGCGGTGCTCCTCGTGGTGGAACACGCCCTCGCGCGTGCCCTCCGCGATCAGCGCCCGCACGTCGTCCTCGGTCACGTGATGCTTCGCGCTGCGTCCCTGCCCGAGCAGCTTCAGCACCAGGTCGGTGGAGCGCTGCAGCAGCCACACCAGCGGCGCACTCACCCTCGCGACCCACTGCATCGGCGGGGCCAGTGCCACCGCGATGCCTTCCGGGTGCCCGAGCGCCCAGCGCTTCGGCACCAGCTCGCCGATGATCAGCGACAGGTAGGTGACGCCCATGACGACGAGGACGTAGGCCACGGTCTCGGCGTAGGCCGCCAGCCACGGGATGCCCGCCAGCCTCTCGCCCAGCGGCCCGGCGAAGTTCGCGCCGGAGTACACGCCGGCCAGCACGCCGATCAGCGTGATGCCGATCTGGACGGTCGAGAGGAACCGCGTGGGCTCCTCCATGAGCTTGAGAGCGGCCCTGGCCCCCTTGCTGCCCTTGTCCGCCATCTGCTTCAGGCGGATGCGGCGCGAGGACACGATGGCCAGTTCGGCCATCGCGAACAGGCCGTTGAGGGCGAGCAGCGCCAGCAGGATCAGGAATTGGACGAGCATGCGGGCCGGGCCTCCCCATGCCCGGCACCCGGGATTCTAGCAGCAGGGACGCCCTGCGGCCGGATGGATCAGGCTCGTGCCAGTCCTGCCTCGTACCAGGGCTTCGTGCGGTTCACCACGCGCACGACCGCCAGCATGAGCGGCACCTCGATCAACACGCCGACCACGGTGGCGAGCGCAGCACCGGACTGCAGGCCGAACAGGCTGATGGCCGCGGCGACGGCCAGCTCGAAGAAGTTGGAAGCACCGATCAACGCAGACGGGCCCGCCACGCAGTGCGCGACACCGAGCTTGCGGTTCAGCAGGTAGGCGAGCGACGAGTTGAAGACCACCTGGATGAAGATCGGCACCGCCAGCAGCGCGATCACCAGCGGCTGCGCGAGGATCGCGTCGCCCTGGAAGGCGAACAGCAGCACCAGCGTGGCCAGCAGCGCGGCAAGCGACCACGGCCCCATGCGGGCGACCGCCGACTCGTACGCTGCTTCGCCGCGGCCCAGCAACCAGCGGCGCCAGGCCTGCGCGATCGCCAGCGGAACGGCGATGTACATCAGCACCGAGATCAGCAGCGTGTCCCAGGGAACGACGATCGCGGACACGCCGAGCAGCAACCCGACGACCGGCGCGAAGGCGAACACCATGATGACGTCGTTGACCGCCACCTGCGTGAGCGTGAAGTTCGGCTCGCCCTTCGACAGGTTGCTCCAGACGAAGACCATCGCGGTGCACGGCGCCGCGGCCAGCAGGATCAGCCCGGCGACGTAGTCGTCGAGCTGCCCGGCTGGCAGCAGCGGGGCGAACAGGTGGCGGATGAAGATCCACGCCAGCAGGGCCATCGAGAACGGCTTCACCGCCCAGTTCACGAACAGCGTGACCCCGATGCCGCGGGCGTGCTGGCGCACCTCGTGCAGCCGCCCGAAGTCGATCTTCACCAGCATCGGGATGATCATCACCCAGATGAGCACGCCGACCGGCAGGTTGACCCTCGCGACCTCCAGCGAGGCCACCGCGCGCACCAGGCCCGGCGCGAGCTGGCCGACGACGATGCCCGCGACGATGCACAGCGCCACCCACAGCGTCAGGTAGCGCTCGAAGAATCCGAGCCCGGCACCCTGCGCCTGGCGGGCGGTGACGTCGCACTGCGCCGACATGCTTCAGCCACCGCCGGGCGGCAGGCTCCGCCCGATTTCGTCCAGGTGCTGCTGCAGCCGGAGGTGTTCGAGCGACGCGATGGGAAGCGCGGTGAAGGCCTTGATCCGGTGCTCGAGGGCGTTGAAAGCCTGGCGAAAGGCGTTGGTGACATCGACCTCGGACCCGGTCGCAGCCGCCGGGTCCTCGACGCCCCAGTGCGCGGTCATCGGCTGCCCTGGCCAGACGGGACACACCTCGCCGGCGGCGTTGTCGCAGACCGTGATGATGAAGTCGAGCTCGGGCGCGCCGGGCGCGGCGAACTCGTCCCAGCTCTTGCTGCGCGCGCCATCGGCCGGAATCTCCATCCGCTCCAGCAGCGCCAGCGCGTGCGGGTTGACCTTGCCCGTCGGGAAGCTGCCGGCGCTGAAGCCGCGGAACGTCCCGCGACCCCAGTGATTCAGCAGCGACTCGGCGAGGATGCTGCGCGCCGAGTTGCCGGTGCACAGGAACAGGACGTGGTAGGGACGGTCCATCAGCAGCAGCCCGCCGCGCGGGGTGTGCAGCAGGCGCCGGCAGCCGTGGCTTCGCGCGCCGGGCCGCGATCGTCGCCGAAGTACTGCGCCTCGGCCAGCGTGTGGAACGCCTCCCAGGCGATGCCCTGCGGGTCCACGGTCCAGTGCTTGTCGGAGACCGCGTAGCAGCAGTTGGCCGCCTCCTCGTCCATGATCCCGGCGCCCGCACGGCTCATGCGCGCTCGCAGTGCGGCCAGCTCAGCGTCGCTGTCGACCTGCACGCCGAGGTGCTCGATGCCGGCCACGCCCCGCGAGGCCGAGATCGCGAAGTTGATACGTGGGTCGTCGAGCATCCACTTGGCGTATCCGGGCTTCTCGACCGACGGCGGCGCGCCGAAAAGGCCGGCATAGAACGCGGTGCTTTGCTCGAGGTCGTGCACGGCGACGTGGACGTGGAAGCGCTTCATTGCCTTCTCCCTCGGACCGCCTTGCGGTCCGGCTGCGCCGCAGGGGCGCAGGATTCGCCGCCGCAGCAGTTGTCGGTCAGGTAGCCGAGCAACGACTGCATGGCATCGTAGTCGGCCGAGTAGTACACGAAGCGACCGTCCTGGCGGGATGTCGCCAGGCCGGCCTGGACCAGGCCGCGGAGGTGAAACGACAGCGCGGGCGGCGAGATCTTGAGGCGACCGGCCAGCTCACCGGCCGCCATGCCAGGCGGGCCGGCCTGCACCAGCAGTCGAAAGGCATCGAGCCGCGTCTCCTGGGCGAGCGCCGCGAGGGACTTGATGGCCGTGGTCTTGTTCACGATTCAATATTTATATAAATCTTTAACTGTTTGTCAAGACGGCTGGCCGCTGCGCCTCGGCGCGGGTCTCAAAGTGAGCCGCCGTCCTCCCGCCGCAGCGCGATGACGCTCGGCCTGGGTACGTGCCCCGGGCCGTCCGGCCAGTTGCTGCGCGGGGTCGTCAGCGTGCCGCCCTCGCCCGGGTGCTGGATGGACATGAGCAACGTCGAACCGTCGGGAACGAAGGCGCAGCCGGTGACCTCCGCACCGGTCGGGGCGCTCAGGACCTGGCGTGCGCGCCCGGCCTCCGGTCCGGTGGTCCGCACGACGAAACAGCCATTGTTGCCACCGTCCGGCTGCTGGCCGTCCGTGTTCACCCACAGGTCGCCGCCAGGACTGAGGTCGAGGTTGTCCGGGCTGCCGAGGGCATCGCCGGACGCACCCGGGCCGCCTGGCAGGAAGATCTGCCAGCCGAAGCGGGTCGCTCCCGTGTCGGCTCCTTCCTCGCGGATCTCGATGACGTGGCCGTATGGATTGGGGCCGCGCGGATTCGCGGCATTCGGCCCGAGGTCGATCTCGCGCCCGGAATAGCTGCCGACGGTCGAGGTCCCGCGCCGGTCATCGTTGTTGGTCAGGGAGACGAACACGCGGCCGGTCGCCGCATCCGGGGCGATGTCCTCCGGCCGGTCCATCGGCGTGGCGCCGAGCAGGTCTGCCGCGGCACGCATCCTGATCACGACATCGCCCTGGCTGGCGAAGCCGTTGGCCTTGGTGAGGGGTCCCCTTCCATGCACCAACGGCAGCCACTCGCCGGTCCCATCGGCGTCGAAGCGCGCCACGTGGAGAATGCCGTGGTCCAGCAGGTCGCGGTTGGCGGCACGATCGGTCGGGTGCACCTTGTCGCGCGTGACGAACTTGTAGACGTACTCGAAGCGGCGGTCGTCGCCGCTGTAGACCGCCAGCCGCCCGTCCTTCGTCAGCGCCGCGGCGGCGCCCTCGTGCTGGCAGCGGCCCAGCGCCGTGCGCTTGCGCGGCGTCGCCTGCGGGTCGTAGGGATCGATCTCCACGATCCAGCCGAAGCGAAGCAGCTCGGCCGGGGACTTCGCGAGGTCGAAGCGTGCCTCGACGTGCTCCCAGCCGTGCACGCTGGCCTTGCGGACCGGCCAGCGGCGATGGGCCTCGAGGACCGCGGCGCCGGCCCCCGCCAATGCCTCTCCGCCTCCGAAGTAGTCCTGTGCGTTCTCTTCCGCCGTGAGGAACGTGCCCCAGGGCGTCTGCCCTCCTGCGCAGTTGGCGATGGTGCCGTGTACCACCACCCCGCCCGGATCGGCCGCGGTGCGCAGCAGCGGGTGCCCACGCGCCGGCCCCGTTATCTCGCAGCGCGTGTTCGCCGTGATCCGGCGCGCGTACCGCGGGTCCATCGCGTGACGCCAGCGTCCGCTTCCATCGCGCTCGATCACGGCGACGCTGGCGCCGTGCATGGCCTGCGTGAGCGCAACCACGCCAGGATGGCGCGTGATGTAGGACTTCACGTCGGCGGCGGACAGCTTGCCGATCTGCGTGAGGCCGGGCAGGAACAGTTCCTCGTTGGTGTACTCGTGGTTGACGCAGACGATGCCGCGGTCGGACGCGTCATCGAGCGGGAAGAAGTGCACGGCATCGCAGTTGTAGCCGACCCAGCGGGCAGCCAGGCCGGGCGGCACGTCCAGCATGCCACCTCGCAGCGCAGCGGCCGCGTCGAGCGCAGGCGTGTCCGGAAAGAGCGGGTCGCCCCAGCGCAGGATCACGTCGTGGACATGGCCCGGGGCGGTGAGAATGCCGTCGCCGCGGTGGTTCGCCAGCGGCGACCCGGCGCGGGCCCCGGCCGGACAGGCCAGCGCAAGCCCGAGCGCGGCCCCGCCCTTCAGGATCGCGCGCCGCGTCAGGCGGCCCGCCGCCAGGCTCTCCCGCATTGCCGCACTGTCGTCTTTACCGGTCATGTTCCTGAGACCCGTCGAGGCCACAGCGGCTTCGGGGCGCTCGCCTTGCCGCCAGCGCCGCGTGCCACCGAGGCGACGTCGAATTCTCTTCTTTCAGAGTGACGGCCGCGTGACGATGCTTTCCGCAACGACCACGTTACGGCCCATGTGCTTGGCCCGATACAGGCGGGCGTCCGCCGCGGCGACGAGGTCATCGGGTCTCGCCGCCGGCATGAGGCCGGTCACGCCGATGCTGACCGTCACCCCGAGCCCCGGCGATACGGTGGACCAGTCGAAGGCCTCCACGGCACGGCGCAGGTCGTCGCAGACCTGCCCGGCCATGTCCTCGTCCGTCCCGGTGAAGCAGAACAGGAACTCCTCGCCACCGTAGCGGGCGATCAGGTCGGTGACGCGGATCCGGTCGTCGAAGATCTGCCCCACGCGCTTGAGCACCTCGTCGCCGATCGCGTGGGAATGACCGTCGTTGATCTGCTTGAAGTGGTCGATGTCGGCCAGCGCCACGCTCAGCTCCGCGACCGTAGCGGCGAGCCTCGTCCAGCGCCGCCTGCAGGAAGTCCTCCGCGGCACGCCGGTTGCGCAGGCCGGTCAGCACGTCGCGGATCGCCATCTCCTCGAGCTGCTCGGTCTTCTCCTGGAGCGCCTCGGTGCGGGCCTCGACCAGCTGCTCGAGGTGGCGGCGCATGTCGGCGAACTGCTTCAGCCCCAGCATGCCCATCGCCAGCACCGCCAGCAGCAGCACGAACACCGAAGTCTCCATCTGCGTGTAGACGATGGCGACGAGCACGGCGATCAGCCCCGAGACGAGTTCGGTCATCGTCTCGAACAGGCTGATCACCTGTCCCGGGCGCTTCGAGCGGAAATAGTAGATGCCGACCATCCCCAGTTCGTTGATCACCTGCATGACCACGATCAGCAGCAGCGCCAGACCGAAGTTCATCAGGTCGAGCGAGCGCAGCGGCACGGGGCCGCCCAGCCGCTCGTACAGCAGCCCGGCGCCCAGCACGACCAGGGTCATCAGGCCGGCGTTGGTGATGGAGGCATCGATGACCTGCTCGCGCGGCACCCCGCGCCGCAGCCGGTGCAGCGGATACAGCAGCGAGGTCAGGCACGCGATCCACCCCGCCTCGACCGCACCCAGCACCAGGATGCTCGAGACCTGTGCCACGCGGTCGAAGGAGACGTGCCCGAACGCCGGGTGCGGGTAGCCGATGGAGATCGTGAACAGGCTGAACGCCAGGAAGAACGCGGCTCGCGTCCAGTCGGCGAGGCCGTGGAGGCCGTTCCCGGGCGACAGGACGGCGAGCGCCGCCACCGCGGCGGCGAACAGCACCAGCCCGAACAGGAAGTCGGCGCGCCGGTACCACGCCGCGTCCTCCGCGGCAGGTGTGTCGATTCCGGTTACTGCGTGATCCACGTTTGTCGCTGTCTGGCCATCCTGGCTTGGTGGTTTAGCACGGTCCATCGCGAGGCGGGGCGATCAGCCTCCCAGAAACATGCGGTACGCCGGGTTGCCGGTCTCCTCGACGTAGGCATAGTGAAGTTCGTCGAGGTGTCCCATGAACTCCTCGCGTTCGGCGGGAGGCACCTGGATGCCCGCCAGCACCCGTCCGTAGTCGGAACCGTGGTTGCGATAATGGAACAGGCTGATGTTCCAGCGCGAGCCGACCGCCTGCAGGAACCGCAACAACGCCCCGGGCCGCTCCGGAAACTCGAAGCGGAACAGCAGCTCGTCCTCGAGGCCGCGCGCGTGTCCGCCCACCATGTAGCGCACGTGCAGCTTGGCCATCTCGTTCCCGGTCATGTCCAGGACCGCGAAGCCGGCCTGCTCGATGTCCTGCAGCAGTGCGTCCCGCTCATCGTGGCCGCCGGTGAGGGCCACGCCGACGAAGATCTGCGCGCGCTGCGGGTCGTCGTAGCGATAGTTGAACTCCGTCACGCCGCGGCGACCCAGGATCTCGCAGAAACGGTGGAAGGTCCCGGGCCGCTCCGGGATCTCCACCGCGAAGAGCGCCTCCCGCTCGCCGCCGAGGTCCGCCCGCTCCGCCACGTGGCGCAGCCGGTCGAAGTTCATGTTGGCGCCGCAGTTGATCGCCACCAGCGTCCGGCCGCGGCAGCCCTCGCGCGCCACCCAGTTCTTCATGCCGGCCACGGCAAGCCCGCCGGCCGGCTCGACGATGGCGCGCGTGTCCTCGAAGATGTCCTGGATCGCCGCGCAGGTCTCGTCGGTCGTGACCGTGACGACCTCGTCCACGTACTTGCGCGCCAGGCGGAAGGTCTCCTCGCCGACGCGCCGGACCGCCACGCCGTCGTGAAAGATGCCGACGCGCTCGAGCGTCACGCGCTCTCCCGCCGCGAGCGATGCCTTCATGCTCGCGGCGTCCTCCGGCTCGACGCCGACGATGCGGATCCCGGGGTACAGGGACTTGACGTACACGGCGATGCCGGCGATCAGGCCGCCGCCGCCGACCGGCACGAAAATGGCGTCGATCCCTTCGGGCCGCTGCCGCAGCAGCTCCATCGCGATCGTCCCCTGGCCGGCGATGACCTCCGGGTCGTCGAAGGGATGGATGAACTCGAGCCCGTCGCGCCGGGCCAGCTCGAGCGAGTGTGCGTAGGCCGCATCGTAGTCGTCGCCATGCAGCACGATCTCGCCGCCGAGGTCGCGGACCGCCTGCACCTTGATGGCCGGCGTCGTCTCGGGCATCACGATCACCGCGCGGATGCCGCGCCGGCGCGCGCCGAGGGCGACGCCCTGGGCGTGGTTGCCGGCGGAAGCGCAGATCACCCCGCGCCCGGCCTTGGCGGGAGCGAGGTGCGCGATCTTGTTGTAGGCGCCGCGCAGCTTGAACGAGAAGACCGGCTGCAGGTCCTCGCGCTTGAACAGCACCGTGTTGCCCAGCCGGCGCGACAGCCGCGGCGCGGTGTCGAGCGGCGACTCGATCGCCACGTCGTAGACGCGCGCCTTCAGGATCCGCTCGATGTAGCCGTAGTCCATTCCCGGTGACCGTCGGTGGCCCGCGCCACATTAGCAGGAAAGGACCGGCCCGCGCTTGCGGGCGGCCCGGTGCGGCTGCAAGATGAAGGCCGGCCGGAACCCCCATTGGACAAGCATCAACAAGGCACGCGGCTGATCATCGCATCGGCCGCCATAGGCTCGCTCGGTCCTTTCGGCATGCACGTGCTGCTGCCGTCGCTGCCCGCGATCGCCGGCGAGTTCTCCATAGCGACATCCACGGCACAGCTGCTGATCAGCCTGTCGCTGGTGGCCATCGCGCTGGGCAACCTCGTGGTCGCCCCGTTGTCCGATCGTTTCGGCCGGCGTCCGGTCATACTGGCCGGGCTCGGGTCTGTTCATCGCCGGCAGCGTAGCGGGCATGCTCGCTCCTGCCATCACGCCGCTGGTGATGGCGCGGGTGCTGCAGGCCTTCGGCGCGGGCGCCGCGATGGCGGTCGCGCGAGCCGCGATCACCGACCACTTCGGCGTCGAGCGGTCGGCATCGGCCATGGCGACGACCGCCACGGCGGTGCTGGTGGTCCCGATGTTCGCGCCGACCCTCGGCGGCTTCACCGTCGAGTGGGCGGGCTGGCGCGCCGCGTTCCTGCTCGCGACGGCGCTCGGCGCGGCAGTGCTCTACTTCACGCTGGCGCGTACGGGGGAGACCCACGCGCGCGACCCGTCGGCTGGGCCCTCGCCACGCACCCTGTCGAGTTACCGCCAGCTGCTGGGCTCGAGCGGCTACCTGAGCTACGTCCTGTTCGGCTCGTGCATGATGGGCGCGGTGACGGTGTTCATCACCTCCGCGCCCTACGTGGCGATCCAGGTGTACGGGGTGAAGCCGTCCACCTATGGCCTGCTGTTCTTCCTGCCGGCCTTCGCCAGCTTCTCGGGCTTCTTCTTCACCGCCCGCATGGCGCGCCGCCTCGGCGGGATCCGGATGATGCGGATGGGGCGCGTCCCTGGCCTTCGCCGGCGCTGCATCGATGCTGGTGCTCGCCGTGTCTGGTGTCGCCCACCCGCTGTCCCTGTTCCTGCCGGGCATGCTGGTCTGCGGGGCCAATGCGCTGTCCGCGCCGAACTCGACGAGTGGCGCGATCATCTCCGCAAGGGACATGGCGGGTGCCGCCTCGGGGCTGCTCGGCTTCATCCAGCTGCTGGTGGGGGCCGCCATGACGCAGCTGGTGGCGGTGCTCGCCAATGGCACGGCACTGCCACTGGTTGGCGCGATTGCCGGCCTGAACCTCTGCGCCCTCGGCCTCCTGGTGCACATCACGCGGCGCGGTGGCCTCGAGACGGTGCAACGCCCGACGCCGGGCGCTGGCTAGCCATCAGCGACACCTCGCGCCGATCCCGTTCGAGCATCTGGCGCGGCTCTCTACTCCGGGGCCCTCCCCGCTCGCTCCGAAAGGCAGACAGTCGCTCGCAGGGAGGTCCCCGTCGTCCTCGCCGCGCCGTTACGGACAGCGGTCCACAAGCTGTGCAGGCACGGTCTTCGGTCGGCCGGTCCCGCTCGTTCGCCGGCTTCGCTTCGCTCCGCAAGCCAAGCCGCTCGCTCGGGGACCGGCCCTCCCTCGACCGCGCCTCGCGCGTCGTGCCGCCAGCCGTCCCAGGCAGCCCGAGCACGACCGGTGTCCCTCCGGGAGCGACTGTCTGCCTTTCGGAGCGACCGGAGGGATACCGGGCGTAGGGAGGGCTGCCCGTGATGCGTCGTGCCACGGCCGCCAAGGCGCGGGACGGCTGCGAGGCTACGGCTGGTCTTCGGCCGGCGGCAAAGCCTCGAATCGGAACCGCGCCTTGCCCAGCATGACGATGTCACCATCGTGCAGCAGCTCGCGCCTGACACGGTGGTCGTTCACGTACACGCCGTTGCGACTGCCCAGGTCCTCGATGATCGCGCTGTCCGTGCCGAGCTTGATGACGGCATGGGCCCGGCTGATGTAGTTCTCACGCAGCTGCAGGTCCTTGTCCGGCGTGCGCCCGATCGTCGTCCGCGGTGGCAGCAGCAGGAAGGTCGCCTGATGACCCGGATCGATACGTACGAGGCGTCGCCGGATCGGCGCCGGTGCGGGGCGCAGCCGCTCCTCCTGCAGCGCCGCGACTGCCCTCTCCAGGCCCTCGCGCAGGCGCCTCTCGTCCTCGAGCTCGCGAGTCAGGTTTGCGAGCTGCGGATCGGGGGCGGGCCGTTGCCCCTCCGCGTGGCGCATGTCGGCATCGATGCGGCGGCGCGCCTCGGCATTGCGCAGTCGCTCGAGCAACTGCTCGAGCCGCTGGTCACGCTCGCGCAGCGCCTGCGCAGCCTCCGTCGCGCCCGCCTCCCGGCGCTGCAGGGCCAGCTTGAGTTCCTGCCACTCACGCTCGGCCACCTCGCGCTCCTCGGTTGCCACCGCGAGCGCGCGTTTCAGGCCAGCCGCGTGTTCCCTGGCCTGGTCGAACTCGCGGCGCTGAATCTCGGACATCGACTCACGCGTCGCCTCGGCAAGCTCGCTCTCCAGCTCTTCCAGCCGGGCCTCGCTGCCCGCCAGCCTGTCCTCTGCAACCGAGAGCGCCTCACGCGCCTCGAGCAGCTGGTCCGCCAGGTCCTCCACCTTTCGCTCGAGCCGGTGTTCGCTCTCGCGTGCCTCGCTCAACTGGTTCTCGAGGCGCCCGATCGCCTGGCGCTGCTCGTCACGCTCGGCCTCGATCGCCTGCCTCGACCGTTCTTCCACCTGGAGTTGCTGCTGCAGGATGTCCAGCCCGGTGGCGGCCTCGCGCAAGGACGAGAGCTCGTCGCGCGCCGCCTCCAGTTCCTTCTCCACGCGCGTCACTGGCGAAGGTCTTCTGCGTCAGGCACGACGTCAGGTCCGCGAGCGCCTCATCTCGCCCGGCCAGCTGCTCCTCGAGTTCCAGGACCCGCTGCGTTTCTACGGGCTCGGCGGCGTGACCATCCAGGGTCCAGGTGCCCGTCGACTCGAGCGGATCGCCCGAGCCGTCGTGGGAGGCGGACTCGAGTTCCGGCAGGCGGTCTGTCGGGTCCGGATCGTCTTCAGGGGGCAGGATGACGCCTGTACGGCTCATGTGTTGACTGTCGGCTGTTGACTGTCGGCTGGCGGGGATATGTGAAGTATCCCGATCGGACGCCCGCCAATCCGTGGGGCAGGTCTCAGAAAGTGCGACTGTTGCGCCTTGCCGCGGCCAGCGCACGCACGCACTCCGCGAGGCGCGCCTTCAGGCGCGCGACCTGTTGCCGCTCCGTCTGCAGCTCGGCCGCCAGCCGCAGCTGTTCTTCCTCGAGCTGCTCCACCACGGCCCACGCCGTCGCGACAGGATCCGCGTCCTCGGCGTCGCCGAGCTGGATGTCCTCGATGAAAGCGGCCTCGTACACGACGATGCCGCTGGCTGCTGCTTCGGCCAGCCGCCTGTCCGTCAGGACCGTGAATTTCCTGAGTGCCATGTCACCGCCATGGCCTGATCCCTGGCCGGCGCGCTCGATCGAGACTGCGCGCTTCGTCTGTCAATGCGGCCGGGCCGCGCCTTCTGTCTCCCTGATTATGAGACTTTGCCCACAGATAAGACTTTGAGTTGACATAACCTCCCGGGTCGGGCGCCATGGGCTCAGCCCAGGAAGGCGCGGACCTTGTCGGCGACGACGCCCGGGGCCACGTCGAACAACCCGAAGCCCTGCTCCGGCAGGTCGATGTGCGTCGCCCCGGGCAGCAGCGACCGTGCGCGTGGCGTCACGTCCCACAGGTCGTCCTTCGGCCGCAGCACCAGGACCGGTTGCGTGATGGCTGGCAGGCGCTCGACAGCAGCGTAGCGCATGGCCGCGCTGGCGCCCCACCACGCCCGCGGGCCGCTGCGCAGCTTGTCGGCGAACGAATCGGCCAGCTGCGGCAGCGTGACGCCGGGTCCGCGCCAGCGCAGCGTCCGCTGCCACTCCTCCGTCAGGTGCGCCCCGTCCTCGCGCAAGGGGGCTGGCCAGCGATCGGCGTCGAAGGCCTCGCGCTCCGCGTCCGTGAAAACGGGTGCCGCGACCAGCACCACGCGACGGACCTGCTCCGGCCGCGTGATCGCCAACTCGGCCGCAATACAGGCGCCGGTGTGGTAGCCGAGCAGGTCCACGCGCCGCAGGCGCAGGTGGTCGATGAAATCGCCGACGGCACCCGCGTAGTCCTCGATCGACGGCTCGGCGGGCGGGCCGTCGGACTCGCCGAATCCCGGCGTGTCCGGCGCGTAGACGGTGCGGTCGGTGCCCATCAACGGCAGGAAGCGGTCGAAGACCCGGCCCGACATCGGGCTCTGGTGCAGGCACACGAGGGACGTCAGCTCGTCGAAGCCGCCGTTGCCGGAGAAGACACTGCGCACGTGCATCTGGCCGTAGCGGCAATCCACGTACATGCGCCGCACGTGGACGGCTGGTGCATCGGGTTCGGACTTGCTGCGCGGCATGTCAGGCGAGCCTCAGGTACCACTGGTAGTCGAGCGCGGTCGGCTCGGCATTGAAACGCTCGCACTCGGCGCGCTTGACCGCCATGAACACGCGCACGAAATCGGCGCCGAGGCGCTCTTCGAGCAAGGCGGAACCGGCCGCACGCGCCAGCGCCGCGTGCCAGTCGAGCGGCAGCGTGGCATCGGGCGGCAACTCGTAGCCATTGCCGGTCACCGGCTCACCAGGATCGAGGCGATGCGTGATCCCATGGTGCATCCCGGCCAGCACCGTGGCAACGGCGAGGTAGGGGTTGGCGTCGGCACCGCAGATCCGGTGCTCCACGTGGCGGGACGCAGGCGGGCCGGACGGGATGCGAAACCCCACCGAGCGGTTGTTGACACCCCAGGTCGCGGCGACGGGCGCGTAGGACTGGCGGCGAAAGCGGCGGTAGGAGTTCGCGTTCGGCGCGAACACCACCATGCATTCCGCCATTGTCGCCTGCATGCCGCCAATGGCGTGCCGCAGCAGCGGTGTGCCGGCGGGGTCCTCGGCGGCGAACAGGTTGCGCCCCCCGGCATCGGCCAGGCTGACGTGTACGTGCATGCCGCTGCCGGCCAGCAATGCGAAGGGCTTGGCCATGAACGTGGCGACGCGGCCGTGGCGCCCGGCGACGCCGCGCACCAGGCGTTTCCACTGGACGGCATCGTCGGCCGCCGCCAGCGCATCGGCGCGGTGCTCCAGCGTGACCTCGAACTGCCCCGGGGCATACTCCGACATCAGCGTGCGCACGGGCAGCGACTGGGCGCGCGCAGCCCGGTAGATGTCGTCGAACAGCGGCGACATCTCGTCGAGCTTGCCCAGGCCATAGGCGTCGTGGCGTTGCGAGGGTTCGCCGGTCAGCAGGCCGCGAGCCGGGCGGATGGCTTCGCCCTCGGGCTCGACGAGGTAGAACTCCAGCTCCACGGCGACCACCGGGTGCAGGCCGTCCGCGACGAGGCGCCCCACGACGCGTGCCAGCGCATGGCGCGGATCTGCAGCGGCCGGCGTGCCGTCGGCTTCGTACATGTCCATCAGCAACTGCGCGCCGGGGCGCGCGAGCCACGGCGCCGGCCTCAGCGTGCCCGGCACCGGCCAGCACAGCTTGTCGGCGTCGCCCGCCGACCAGACCAGGCCGGTTTCCTCCACGTCCTCGCCACGCGTGTCCAGGCCGAGGATCGAGCCTGCGACGTGACGGCCGTTGCGGTACAGCGCTTCCAGCTCCTGGCGCGCCAGGCTCTTGCCTCGAGCCACGCCGCCGAGGTCGGTGATCAGGACCTGGATCGCCTCGACATCGGGATGCCTTTCGAGGAAATCCAGCGCTTCCTGCGGGTCGGGTCGCGGCATGCGTTCCTCCAGGCCGTTCACAGCGGCCTCGACGCGAGGCCGAGGTCGGTGACGCACTGCGCCCAGGCAGAGCCGAGGCGGTCCACGGCGGCGGCTGGCGTCACCGGGGACATCAGCATCATGTTGTGGAATGGCGTGATCAGCAGCCCCCGGTTCAGCAGGTAGAGCCGGATCGCATCGGGCAGCAGCGGTGGCATCGCCGCCGTGCTTTGCCGGCCGGTCCGGGGCGGGTTGCGGCTGAAGCCGACCTCGAGCCGCGCGCCCACCCGCTGCACATGCCACGGCAGCCGCTCCACCTCGATCAGTTGCTCCAGCCCGTCCTCCAGCCGCTCGGCCATCGCGATCATGTGCGCATACGCGGCCGGCGTCATCACCTGCTCGAGGCAGGCACGCAAGGCGGCCATCGCCAGCGGGTTGCCAGCCAGCGTGGTCCCGATCCCCGAGTGCCCCGGAGGCTTGGCGGCCAGCATGCCGCGGATGCGTTCCCCCATCTCGGCGGTGAAGCCGTAGACGGCGCAGGGGAAGCCCCCCGCGATGGCCTTGCCCGCGATGAAGAAATCCGGCTCCAGCCCGGCCACCCGGCTGTAGCCGCCGAGCCCGGAAGACAGCGTGTGCGTCTCGTCGATCGCCAGCAGGGCATGGTGCCTGCGGGTCAGGCGGCGCAGCGCCTCCAGGAAGCCGGGTTCCGGCAACACCATGCCGGCGTTGGTCATGACCGGCTCGGCCAGCACGCAGGCCACGTCGCGCGCCTTCAGCGCGGACTCGAGCGCGGCGAGGTCGTTGAACTCGACGCAGCGCGTGTGGCGCGCAAGGTCGGACGCCTGGCCGACCAGCCCCGGCCGGTTGCGCACCGCGCCGTCGGGACCGAGGCCGACGAAGGTGTCGTCCACCATGCCGTGGTAGCAATGGTCGAATACCAGGACGGCGGGCCGCCCGGTCACCGCCCGCGCCCAGCGCAATACGGCGCGATTGGCGTCCGAGGCCGTCTGCGCCACCTGCCACTGGGGCAGGCCGAAGTGCCGCACGAGCAGTTCGCCGACGAGCACCGCATCCTCGCCGGGGAGCATCGTCGTGAAGCCCTGATGCAACTGGCGCTGCAGTGCCTCGACCACCGCCCGCGGCGAGTGACCGAACATGGCGCCAGTGTCGCCGAGGCAGAAGTCCGCATAGCGGTGACCGTCTGCGTCGACCAGTTCCGCGCCCTGGGCGGCAGCGACCTGCAGCGGGAACGGGGTGCCCCAGTCGCTCATCCAGTGCATGGGAACGCCGGCGAGCCAGTGCCGGGCCCCGCGCTCAGCCAGTACGCGGCAGCGCGGCCGGCGCGCCGCGAATTCGGCGCGCTCGCGCTCGAGCATCGCCTCGACGGCGGCCCGCGGGATGCCTGCGATGTACTGGGTCACGGTACGCTCCGGGCCTGGCTGGGACCGACAAGCGTATAGGGGCGCGGGCGGGCGTATCCACTCCGCCTCGCGTTGACGTGCCTTCCCCGCGCCCCGCATAGTGCGGCGGCCGCCGTACCGGGAGGGGAGAATGGCGCGGACCCTGCTCTTCACGTCGATCGCGTTGCTGCCGGCGCTGCTGGCCGGCATCCCGGTGGCCGCCGAGCCTCCCGCCGCTGCCGCAGCTACCGGTCCGGCGGAGCATGCCCCGCCCACGCCCCGCAAGGGCTACCTGCTCTTCCGTTCCGAATTTCCCGACCCGGCGTCCATCAAGCCATACGGCCGGGCCGTCGTGTCGGTGGCCGCGAAGTTCGGCGGACGCTTCATCGCCCTGGCGGACCGCCCCGAGGCGCTGGAAGGAGATCCCGACACCCGGCGGGTCGTGATCCTCGAGTTTCCGTCCCTGGAGGCAGCACGCGCCTTCTGGAACTCCCCCGAATACGCCGAGGTGAAGAAACTGCGCGAAGGGCTCGGCACGGTCGAGGCCGTGCTCTTCGAAGGCCTGACCCTGGAATGAGGATTCCCCGATGATGAAGCTGTATGGCGCGCTCGCCTCCCCCTACGTCGCCCGCGTCGTGCTGGCGGCGCGTTACAAGAAACTGGAACTGCCGGTGGAGATGCCGGCCGGTGGCCTCAAGTCGCCGGAGTACCTGGCGATGAACCCGTTCGGCAAGATGCCTACGCTGGAGCACGGCGAGCGACACGTGATCGAGTCGGAGGTGATCTGCGAGTACCTCGAGGAGCTGCACCCGCAGCCGTCCCTCCTGGCGGGCGACGCCCTCGCCCGCGCCCATGCGCGGACCGTCAGCCGGGTCGTGGACCTCTACGTCGGGCCTGAGAGCAGCGTGATGTTCCGGCAGATGAACCCGGCTACGCGCGATGCGGCCGCGGTGGATGCAGCCAAGGCCAAGCTGGCGGACGCGGTACGCGTGCTCGACGGCCTGATGGCGGGAGGCCCCTGGGCGGCCGGTGAATTCTCGCTGGCAGACTGCGCACTGCTGCCGCGCGTGGTGCTGATGCACAAGACCGTAGTACCCGTGCTCGGCGTGCCCGACCCCGTCACCTGCGGGCCGAACCTCGCGGCCTGGTGGCGCAAGGTCAACGACGAGCCGCTCACCGCCGCCTTCGTGCCGGAGTACGGCGCGGCAGTCGAGGCCTTCCTCGCCCGCCTGCGCGGCGGCTGAGCCGCGCCCGGGCCGTTGGCCAGGCCGTCTCCACCGCTTGCCGAGGCGCGCGGCTACCCCCTGCAGGCGTTCCTGCTGTGCCTCGGTGCCTACGCGCTGAGCCAGATGGACCTGGCCCTGTTCGGGTATGCGCTGAAGGAGATCCGCAGCGAATTCGGGGTCGAGACCACCACCCTGACCTACGCCATCGGCGCCGCGAACGTCATCGGCGGCCTGCTGCTGGTGGGCCTCGGCGTGATGACCGACCGCGTCGGGCGGCGCGGCATGATGATCCTCGCGACCCTGACCTCCTCGGTCTTCATCGTGCTGCACGCATTCGCGCCGGGCCTGCTGGCGCTGGCGATCCTGCGCGGACTGAGCCTGGGCACGGGCGGGCTGCTGTACCCAGCCACCGGCGCGATCGTCACCGAGGAGTCTCCGGCCCGCCTGCGCGGGCTCTTTGCCGGCATGCTGCAGGCCGGCTATCCGCTCGGCTGGTTCCTCGGCTCGCTGCTGGCCGCCGCGCTGCTGCCGGCCTTCGGCTGGCGGGTGCTGTTCGTGACCGGACTGGTCAGCATCCCCTACGTGTTCCTGATCCACCGGTTCCTCCGGGAATCGAGTCGCTTTGCGGAGCGCAGGCCGCAGGAGACACCGCGCGCCAGCGTGGCCGAGTTGTTCCGCCACGGCCGCGCCCGCCGCACCATCGTGCTGTTCCTGGCGCAGTTCCTGTTCGTCGTGGCCTATGGCGGGACGTTCCAGCTGTTCCCCCTGTACTTCCACGACGCACGGGGATTCGACGTCGCCGGGGCGGCGTTCCTCGTGGGACTTGGCAACCTGCTCGCCATCGGCGGCTACCTGCTGGCCGCATGGGTCGGCGAGTTCGTGCTCACGCGCCGCACCACCGTGGTGCTGTGGACGCTCGCCGGTGCGCTGTGCTTCGTCTGGTTGCTGTGGGGGACGGACACGCCCGGCGAGGCGCTGGTCGCCTTCAGCGTGATGTGCATGTTCTTCCTCGGCGGTGGCGGCGGTGAAGTTCGCCTTCGTGGCCGAGCTGTTTCCCACCCACCTGCGCGCCACCGGCCTGGCCTTTTGCGGGTCGCTCGCGGTGTTGCTGGGGTCGGCCACCGGGCCGGTGCTGATCGGGCTGGTGCTGCGCACCCATGGCTGGGACGTCGCGTTCTCGCTCTTCGGGGCCTTGCCGCTGTTCCTGGCCGGACTCATGTACCTTCTGCTGCAGCCGCTGCCGTCGGGGCTGGACATCGACGAGGTCCAGCGCCGGCTGCAGGCCAGCGAACCGGGAGCGCGACTTTGAAGGGTTGGCTTGTCAGGCAGTTCGGGACCGCGGAGACGATGGAATGGTGCGACCTGCCCGTTCCGGAACCGGGGCCCGGTGAGGTCTGGTGAAAGTGCGGGCCTCCGGCGTGAACTTCGCCGAGACGCGAATGCACGCGGGCACGTATGCGGGCCAGGAACTGCCGTTCGTCATGGGCATGGAGGCCGCGGGTGTCGTGGCCGCCCTCGGCGAGGGCGTGACCGGCTTCGAGCCGGGCCAGCGGGTCTTCGGGCGGGCGCGCGGCGCGCATGCAGAGTACGTCCTGTTCGACGCGCGCCACCTGATGCTCCTTCCTGAAAGGCTGTCGTTCGAGGAGGGCGCCGCGATCCCGGTCGGCTGGCTGACCGCCTGGCACGCGCTGCACACCGTCGCCGATACACGGCGTGGCCAGCGCGTGCTGATCGAGGCGGTCGCCTCCAGCGTCGGCAGCGCGGCCCTGCAGATCGCCAGGCGCCAGGGCTGCTGGGTCGCCGGCACCGCGAGTCGCGACGAGAAGGTCCGCCGTGCGCTGGCCGAGGGCGCGGATGCGGCCTACAACTACAAGTTCGAGGACGTGGCCGCCCAGGCGCTGGCCGACACGGCGGGCGCCGGCATCGACGTCGGGCTGATGACCATCGGCGAGGAGACCGCGCAGTCGCTGTTCGATGCGATGGGCCAGGAGGGCCACATCGTCATGTACGGCTCAACCGGCGGGCGCCAGGTCTGCTTCAACCTGAACATCGGCATCCGCAACCTGCGCCTGTCGAGCATGAGCATCTCGACCAGCCCGCAGTTCCTCGACCGGGACCATGACGTCGTTCCGGGAGATCGCGCTGCCGCTCTTTGCGGACGGGACGTTCCGTGCGGTGGTGGACACGGTGCTGCCGATGACCGACCTCGTCCGCGCGCACGCGATGATCGACGAGCGGTCGCACTTCGGGAAGATCGTGCTGGTGATCGCCGGCTAGCCCGCGCGCGACGCAGGACCACCCCGCGCCGGTCATCCGGCTGTCCCGCTCGTCTCAAGCGGCCCGATCGAGTCCTGGTGTCAGCAGCGAGGTTGGCGACCGAAAGCGATCGGCAAGGATCGATCGGTCATGCACCGGTACGGTACTTTCCTGCAGCGCGGGTTTCTTGAACCCGGCCAGCGCGATGTGTTCGCTGCCACCAAGCCTCGAAGCTTGCGCGATGCACGGCATCAAGGGCATCCGTGATGCTGCCGCTGCCCTCGGATCGAGCAACAGCCTCCTCTGCGCCAGGCTGCCCGGGTCTTGATGAGCTTGGTTCCCGATGGTGCATCAATCAACTCCTTCGTCCGGCTGACATCCTACGAGTTTCAGTCGCCATGGCAAATGGTAACTCGACGCACCTAAACGGAGACGAAAGACAACCCTCCACTCAATTGTTTTGGCGCCGCTTTCTTCTTTCCGGCGCGGGGCGCCAACAGATGCACCTCCGCACGGATCGAGGCAGATTTCTCGCGCGGACGTCGCAGCGCCCCAGGGACGCGACGGGCGTGTTTCTACCCTCGCGACGGGACCGGGGCGTGGAAACAAAGGCGTAACAATTGCGGGCTATTATTGAATGTTGGCTACCCGAACAGGCCTGATGGCCACTGACCGCCTCCTCGAACGCGTGCTCGCCTCGGCGCGTGACCTGCGCGACAGGGCGCTGCGTTTCGAGCACGGACGCTCCGCCGAACTCGCGCAGGTCGAGCCGCACTTTCGCGAGAGTGCGCGCAATCTGCTCCACTATCTGAGCGTGCGGCAGCACGACATCCGCGATCTGCAGATGGATCTGGCGTCACTCGGTTTGTCCTCCCTGGGCGTGCTCGAGCCCAACGTCCTGGCGAGTCTCAACGCCGTGATCGGTATTCTGGAACCGCCTGACCGGGCAACAACGCGGAGTTGCTCCGGAACCGCCGGTGGATTTCCGCACCGGCCCGCTGCTGTTGCGCGACCATGCGCGAACACTGCTCGGCCCCGAGCCGCGCAACCGCAGCGTACGTATCATGGTGACCATGCCCGGCGAGGCGGCGTCGGACGCCCGACTGGTACAGGACCTCCTGGTGGCGGGGATGGATGTGATGCGGATCAACTGCGCCCACGACGGTCCCGAGCAGTGGGCTGCCATGGTGGAGAACCTCAGACAGGCCGAGCGCAGCGTGGGGCGCAAGCGCAAGGTCCAGGCCGACCTGGCCGGACCCGAAGTTACGTACCGGCAAGCTGGTTCCTGCGGGACATGTCTTAAAGATCAAACCAAGGCGTGACATCCGCGGCAAAGTCATTGCCCCGGGCCGGGTCTGGCTGACCCCCGCCGGCGCCGAGGAGTCGGCGCCGGATGATATCAGGATCGCGATCCCGGTGGATGGCGAGGTCCTGGATGCGTTGCGCAGCGGTGATTACCTGCAGATCAGCGAT
This sequence comes from uncultured Gammaproteobacteria bacterium, assembly GCA_963715485.1. Classification (GTDB taxonomy): domain Bacteria; phylum Pseudomonadota; class Gammaproteobacteria; order Steroidobacterales; family Steroidobacteraceae; genus SG8-30. Next base: position 455,405 of record OY970244.1, on the reverse strand, counting down.
CCACGTGACAAGCCGCGCGCGCTCACGATAGTCGGCGAAGCGGGCCAGTCGCGAATCGCCGCGGCCAGCCGCGGGACGTACATCACTTCGGGTGCCAGGGTCGAGGCGCTGCGCAAGGGCAAGTCTTTGGCCAAGGGAAGGATCGGTTCCCTGCCCCCCGTCGTTCTACCGATCACGCTGTTTCCCAGCGACATCCTGATCCTGACCACAAGAGACGACGCCTGGCCGCGGTGTCCTGCGCGATGAGGAAGGCAATCTGATCGAACCCGCGCGCATTCACTGCACGCTGTCGGCGGCGTTCGAACAGGCGAAAGCCGGTCAAGGCGTGTGGTTCGACGACGGCAAGATCGGCGGGATCGTCAAGGACAACGACGGTGAATCCATCAGCGTAGAGATTACCCATACCCGACCCACGGGCGCCAAGCTGCGCGCGGAGAAAGGCATTAATTTTCCCGATACGGAGTTCGACCTGCCGGCGCTGACGGAAAAGGATCGCCGGGATCTGGAACAGGTGGTCGAGTTCGTGGATATGGTGGCGCTGTCATTCCTGCGTACGGCAGAGGACGTGAATCTGCTCGAGGACGAACTGTCGCGCCTCGGCGCGGGTCACGTCGGTGTCGTGCTGAAAGTCGAGAATCGCCAGGCATTCGAGAACCTGCCGCGCATCCTGCTCACCAGTCTGCGCTCGCCGCCGGTCGGTGTCATGGTCGCGCGCGGCGACCTCGCCGTGGAGGTCGGGTTTGAGCGCCTGTCCGAGGTGCAGGAAGAAATCCTCTGGCTCTGCGAGGCGGCGCACATCCCGGTGATCTGGGCAACCCAGATGCTGGAAGGGCTGGCCAAACGAGGCGCCCCTTCGCGCGCCGAAATCACCGACGCCGCGGCCAGCAGCCGGGCCGAATGCGCCATGCTGAACAAGGGCCCCAACATCGTCGAGACCTCTACCTGGTCGGCGACATCGTCGACGGATGGCGCCTGAAACGGTCCTGGTACTGGCCGCAGGTCCACAACGACGTGCTGCAGAAAGTACTTCGAAAAGCGCGAAAGGGAACGAAAGTTATTTACGTTCCCGGCAATCACGACGAAGCGGCCCGGCAATTTTCCGGGCTTCAATTTGGCGGCATCGACGTGATGCACGACTGCGTGCACGAAACCGCCGACGGCAAGAAGTTCCTGGTCACCCACGGCGACGAATTCGATGGCATCGTCCGCGTCACTCCGTATCTCGAGTCGCTGGGCGACTGCGCCTATACCTTCGCGTTGCGGCTCAATCACCATGTCAACTCACTGCGCCGCGGGATGGGCTACCCCTACTGGTCGCTGGCCGCCTACCTCAAGCACAAGGTCAAGAACGCGGTCGAATTCATCAGCAAGTACGAGCGCGCTGTCTCCACGGAAGCGCCACCGCGGGACGTCGACGGCGTCATCTGCGGGCACATCCACCGGATGCCGAGATCGCGACCCTGGTCGAGTCCTGTACTGCAACGACGGCGACTGGGTGGAAAGCTGCACGGCGCTGGTCGAGCAGATCTCGACGGGCGGCTCGAACTCGTCCACTGGGCGCAGTGTATGCAGCACGTCACGCGCACCCCGCGCGAGCGGAACAAGCAGTGGTGGGCCCGCCGCAGAGTGGACCCCCTTCAAGGCTTCCCCGACCGATGCGCATCGCTCATCCGTCAGCGACGCCTGGTACCCGCAGATCAACGGCGTGGTCCGGACCCTCAGCACCGTCGCCGAGGAACTGCGCCTGGCCGGTCACGACGTCCACGTCATCGGCCCGGACGACCGTTTCCGCACCGTCCCGTGTCCGACCTATCCGGATATCCGGCTGGCTGTGGACGCCCGCCGTTCAAGAGCTCGCGCGCCTCATCGACGCCTATGCACCGGACGCGATCCACATCTCGACCGAGGGGCCGCTGGGGTTCGCGGCGCGCCGGTATTGCCGGCGGAAGCGGCTCGCCTTCACCACCGCCTACCACACCAAATTCCCGGAATATATCGAGGCCCGCAAACCGGCATCCCGAGCCGTCCTGGACCTACCGCATCATGACGCTGGTTCCATGCCGCGGCCGGGCGCATCATGGTATCGACCGGCTCCATCGAGGCCGAGCTGCGGCAGAACGGGGCTTCCGCGAATATCGTCCGCTGGTCGCGCGGCGTCGACATCGACCTGTTCCGCCCGCGCGACAAGGGTTTCCTGACGGAGCCGCGGCCGGTCGCGCTCTATGTCGGCCGGGTCGCGGTGGAGTATCGCAGCCTTCCTCGACATGCCCCTTCGAGGGTACCCAAATACGTGGTCGGCGACGGCCCGCAGCTCAAAGAGCTGCTGCGCCGGCGCTATCCCGCCGTACGCTTCGTCGGCATGAAGACCGGTGAAGATCTGGCGCAATATTTCGCGGCCAGCGACGTCTTCGTCTTTCCCAGCCGGACCGACACCTTCGGCCTCGTGCTGCTGGAGGCGTTGGCGTCGGGCGTTCCGGTCGCCGCCTACCCGGTCGCGGGCCCGCTCGACGTGATCGGCGACGCGCCGGTCGGCGTGCTGCGCGAAAACCTGGCCGAAGCCGCCCTGGCTGCGCTGCACCTCGACCCGGCCGCTTGCCGCGCGCACGCCCTCAAGTTCTCGTGGGAAGCCTGCAGCCGGCAGTTCCTCGAAGCGCTCGTTCCTGCGCGTACTGGCTGACGCCGCCGGTTCCTCGTGAAGCGATCGCGGCCTATACCGTTACGGGAATGTTCATGCGCGTACTGATGATCTCGGACGTGTACTTCCCGCGCGTCAACGGGGTTACCCCGTCGATCAAGACCTTCCGTGACGAGCTACCGGAGTTCGTCGTCGCCAGCAAGCTGGTCTTGCCAAACTAGCCGGTAGAGGTGGACGACCGGAACACTCCATCGTCCGCCGTCAGTCGTGGCAGGTCCCCCGGGATCCGAAAGACCTGCCGATCCGGCCCGGGGCGCTCCGGGCCTTTCGTCGCGGCATCCGGCGAGGCGGCTTCGACCTGGTCCACGTGCAGACACCAGTACGCCGCACACTACGCGGGAGTAACCGTCGCACGCCAGCTCGGCATCCCGGTCGTCGAGAGCTACCACACCTACTTCGAGCACTACCTGCACCACTATGTGCCGTGGGTGCCTGGCGCCTTGACGCGACTGCTGGCTCGCCGCGTCACGGTCTCGCAGTGCGGCGCGGTCGACCGCGTCATCGCGCCATCCGCCAGATGGCTGCCGCACTGCGGGCCTACGGCGTGGATACGCCCATCGAGGTGCTGCCGACCGGCATACCTGCGTCCGGCTTTGTCCTGGGCGACGGTGCCCGCTTCCGTGCGCGTCACGGCATCGAACCATCCCGCCCGGTCGCCACCTTCGTGGGTCGCGTGGCCCACGAGAAGAACATCGACTTCCTGCTCTCCATGCTGCGGACATTGCGCGAGCGGGTCCGCGGCGTGCTGCCTCGTCCATCGCTGGCGAGGGCCCGGCGCGGCCGCATTGCGAGCGGCTGGTGGCGGCAGCCGGCCTGGCCGGCTCGGTACGCTTCCTCGGCTACCTGGACCGCGCCACCGACCTGCCGGACTGCTATCAGGCAGCAGACGTGTTCGTCTTTGCCTCGCGCACGGAGACCCAGGGCCTCGTCCTGCTGGAGGCGATGGCCCAGGGCACGCCGGTCGTGTCGACCGCAGTGATGGGCACCATCGACGTCCTGTCGCAAGCGGGAGGTGCGGTCGTGGTGCGCGAGGACGAACAGGCATTCGCCGCCGCGATCGCCGGCCTGCTGACCAACCCGGCGCGCCGCGCAGAACTGGGGGACCGTGCGCGCCGGCATGCAGAGACATGGTCGTCGAGGGCGCTGGCGGGGAAGCTTGCCGCCCTCTACGAGACCTTGCACCCGCGCAAGCGTCAGCACCACCGGGCGGTGCCGGCTTCACCGACCGCCTGGCACGGCGAAGCGTGACGCAATTCACTGCGACCCGGGTTGTCACGACAGCGCAATGATTTGGCAGCAGGCCTGCAGCATTGCAGCCCTATCGTTGCACGCGTCCGCCCGTTGCAGTCATGCAAGAGGACGAGATGCGCGCACTGAGCCTGATGCCGGTGTGGAGCCGCTTCGAAGGCATCGAGCGATCCTGGTGCCTCAAGGTGAACCGCGGTTGCAGCGTCCCGCTGGTCCGGCAGGTATTCACCCTGGTGAGCCGGCTCGGTGACGGCGGCTTCTGGTACCTGTTGATGCTGCTGCTGGCAGTGAGCGGTGAAGCGACGGCGTTGGTGGCGCTCCAGATGGCGGTCACCGGCCTGGTGGCAACGGTGCTCTACAAGTCGATGAAGACACGCCTCTCGCGCGAGCGGCCGTACCTCGTCTATGAAGGCATCGAGCTCGGGACCGCACCGCTCGATCGCTACAGCTTCCCCTCGGGCCATACGCTCCACGCGGTCTGCTTCACGGTGCTGGCGACGGCCCATGTGCCCGATCTGTCGGTGGTGCTGGTCCCGTTCACCCTGCTCGTCGGTGTGTCCCGGGTCGTGCTGGGCCTGCACTATCCGACGGACGTCGTTGCCGGGGCACTCATCGGTGCGTCGCTGGCGCTCGCCAGCCTCAGAGTCTGGCCCACCTGAGCCATGGACACGCTTCGCGATGGTCCGCGGCCCGGCGGCGCGGAGAGGCTCTGGCTGGCGACGCTGAACTCGCTGCGTGGCCTCAAGCACTGCTACTACAGCGAGGCAGCGTTCCGTCAGGAGGTGTGGGCTGCCTGCGTCCTCGTTCCGCTGGCCCTCTGGCTCGGGCGAAACGGCCTCGAGAGGGCGTTGCTGGCGGGCAGTGTCCTGTTCGTGCTGATCGTCGAACTGCTGAACACCGGGATCGAGGTGGTCGTCGACCGCATCAGCAACGAGCGGCATCGCCTGTCCGGGTTCGCCAAGGACCTCGGTTCGAGCGCCGTGCTCCTGTCCCTGCTGCTCGCCCTGGCGACCTGGGCCCTGTTGCTCTGGGATCGCGTCAGCTGAGCCGAGCCCGCCGGCATCCGGTCCACCAGGTCCTTGGACCCATCGGGCTTCCTGACGATGTCGAAGGCACCATAGAGACCGTAAAGGTGATCATGCCCGGCCAAGACCAGGTCCACGCGGTGCCGGACGAACAGCGGCCCCCACCACTGCCGCACCACGGCGTTGTCGCGGTTCATGGCCACCGGCACCGCACCGACCACCGACCATCCGCCATCCGCTATCCGCCCTCCGCCATCCTTATCACCACCTTCCCCTGCCGCTCCTCGCCAGTCCTCGCCGCCTGCGCGAAGGCCTCGCGCCACATCGCCAGCGGATAGGTCGCGGCAATGCGCGCCTGCAGGCGGCCGTCTGCGATGCGCTCGGCGAGGCCCCGGTAGATCGCCTCCACCTGCGGCGGGGTGCGCTTGTTGAGCTCGCGCCGGAAGCTCATGCCGCGCAGCGTCAGGTCGTTGCGGAACATCAGGTAGAAGTCGATCTGGCAGGGCTCGCCACTCATGGCGCCATAGCAGACCAGCGGCGACCCCGGTGCCAGGCACTCGGCGATGCGCTGGGTGGCGGCGCCGGCGACGCAGTCCACGCCCAGCTTCGGGGCAACGCCCTGAGTCGCCTCGCGGACGCGCAAGGCCAGGTCCGGACCGTCCACCAGCACGATGTCGGCGCCGAGCGCCTCGAGTTCGCCCGCCACTTCCTGGCGGCGCACGATATTCACCGTGCGCACGCCTTCCTCGCGTGCCAGCGACACGAGGTAGCGTCCGCAACTGGAGTTCGCCCCGTTCTGCACCAGCCAGTCGCCCGGTTCCAGGCGCGCGTAGCCGTGCAGCAGCAGCCAGGCCGTCGGCCCGTTGATCGTCAGCAATGAGAGTTGCGCTGCATCGCCCTCGGGAGCGGGCATGCACTGCGATGCCTTCGCGAGGAGTTCCTCGCGGAAGGTGCCCGACCCGGAGGGCGGGAAGACCCGGTCGCCCACGACAAAGTCCGTTGTGCCCGGGCCGACGCGAATGACGTGGCCGATGCCTTCGAACCCGGGCGTGCGCGGCAGCGGCAGGTCGAAACCCGGCGCACCCTGCACGGTACGGATGTCGGCGACATGCATCGCCGCCGCTTCCATGCGCATCACCAGCTCGCCCTCGCGGGGTTGCTGCTCGGGAAGGTCGGCGAGACGCAGGACGTCTGCGGGCTCTCCGTAGCGATCGTGGATCAAGGCCTGCGGCATGAAGATGCCCTCGTGCGACGCGCGGGTCGCTGCATCGATGTTAACCGCAACCCCGTGTCGCCGGATCCCGTGACACGGGAAAACAGATGAACTTATCTTCCGGTATATTTGGCGCCCCCTGTTGTCCGGAATGCCGGGTCATGCGCCGATTGACTGTCCTCGCCTTCGCCCTGCTGCTCGCTGCTTGCGGGCAGCCGTCCCAGGATGCCTCGCCGCGCGATCGATACCAGGTCGCTGTCGCCGCCTCGTCCTCGCCCACGGACGCAAGCGAGGCGAACTGGCAGCGCTTCGTGGACAACGTGAAGGTATGGGCGCCGCAATTCGCGGTGACCCTCCAGGGCCCCGACGTGGCGAGTCCGCCGTCCGGGTGGGCCTCCGCGGTGCAGGCCGGCACGCTGCAGATGGCAGCCCTGCCGCCGGCGGAAGCGGAAGCGCTCGTGCCCGAGCTGGCCGTGCTGCGCCTGCCCGGGTTGTTCGACTCGCACGGGGAGGCGGACTACGTGCTCGACCAGGTCGTGTTCGAGACCTATCGCAAGCTGTTCCTGGCACGCAGCCTCAGCCTGCTCGAGTGGTTCGACGACGACTGGGCAGACCCGGCAGCGCGCGACGAGTACCGCGCCGGGGTGATCGTCGCGAACAAGGACTGGTTCGACCGGCTGACGCCTCACGACCGGGATGTCTTTGCGCACGCCTACGGCAGCGCCGGCCAGGCGCGTGCCGACAGCCGCGCGGCCGCCGGCAGTGCCGCGACGCCGTCCGCCGAGGCGGTGTGGGACGACGACGTGCGCGCGGCGCATGCGGCGCGCGTCGCCGGGATCGGCGGCCTGGCTTCCCAGGTCTACGAGCAGGTGCTGCAGGGCAAGGCGACCTTTGCGGCGCAGCGGCCCGTCGGCGAGGCCGCGGACTGACTCGATCGATCCCCCCGCTCAGTCGTACTCGTCGTACTTGAGCGCCTTGCCCCGGACGAGATCCGCAGGGTACTTGCGCGCGTTCTCCTCCAGCTTGCTGGCGGCCGCCCGCAGCAGGTCCACATCGAGCCGGTCGGCGATCCGCACGAGGTAGACGAGGATGTCGGCCAGTTCCGCCTCGACCCGGGCGCGCCGGGCCTCGTCCAGTACAGCGCTCTCGGCCTCCGTCAGCCACTGGAAGATCTCGACCAGCTCGGCCGCCTCCACCGCCAGCGCCATGGACAGGTTCTTGGGGCTGTGGAACTGGTCCCAATCGCGCTCCGCGACGAAGTCACGCAGCCGGTCGCGCAGGTCAGCCAGGTCACGGACATCGTCGTTCATGCTCGTCCTCTCCCGTCCGGGACTCATCTGTTGCGTCGATCATACGGTCGTTACCCCTTCAAAATCGGTTTTTCCCTGTTGTCTGCTGTTGAACAGCGACAGACGGCCCCCTAGACTACGAGGCTGAGCAGGCACGCCGTGCCGCAGGGAGCAAGAAGATGAAGTTCAGGAAAGGTTTGACGGCGCCGCTCGTGGCGCTGGCCCTGGTCGCTGCGGCGCAGCCGGCCATGGCGGAGAAGGGCGACTGGTTCATGCACCTGCGTGCAGCCCAGATCACGCCCGAGGAAGACCCCAATTTCGTCGACATCAGCAACAAGGTCGCACCCGACCTGTCGATCGGTTACTTCCTGACCGACCACTTCGCGCTGGACCTGCTGCTGACCATCCCGCAGAAGCACGACATCGGCCTCTACGACGATCGGAGTTACCTGCGCCTGGGCGACTTCAAGCAGCTGCCGCCGACGCTGTTCGCGCAGTGGCACTTCAACCCGAACGGCACGTGGCAGCCGTACATCGGCGCGGGCGTGAACTACACGTTCATCACCGACGAGAACCTGGGCGGCATCCGCTTGAGCGACAGCGTCGGGCCGGCCGCGCAGATCGGCATGGACGTGCGCATGACCAACAACTGGTCCATGTCGTTCGACGTCAAGAAGATCTGGATGAAGACGACGGCGAGCGTCCCGGAGAAGGCCCGCTCGCTCGACGTGGACGTCGACCCGTGGATCTTCTGCATCGGCTTCGGCTACCGCTTCGGCAAGCCCGAACCGGCCCCGGTCGCGGCTGCTGCGCCGCCGCCCCCGCCGCCGCCCCCGCCGCCCCCGCCGCCCCCGCCGCCGAAGGACAGCGATGGCGACGGCGTCTACGACGACAAGGACCGCTGCCCGAACACGACCCCGGGCACCAAGGTCGACGAGATCGGCTGCTTCACCGAGGCCACCCTCAACCTGCTGTTCGAGTTCGACTCGGCCAAGCTGACGCCCGAGGACGTCCGGCAGCTCGATGCCGTGCTGGCGAACCTGAAGAACTTCCCGTCTGACGTGATCGCCAGCATCCGCGTCAGCATCGCCGGCCACACCGACAGCCGCGGCAGCCTGGCCTACAACCAGGGCCTGTCCGAGCGTCGCGCTGCCTCCGTCAAGGAGTACATCGCGTCCGGTGGCTTCCCGGCGGGCCAGATGAGCACCGTCGGTTACGGCGAGACCCAGCCCGTGGCGTCCAACGACACGGACGAGGGCCGCGCCCAGAACCGCCGCGTGGTCATCACGGCCGAGCGTTAACGACAACAACAACCTTCGCCGCTGGCGGCGAAGGATTCCGACCGTTAAGGTGGCTGGTACCGCAAGGTGCCAGCCACTTTTTTTGCCTCGGGGACAGTCCTCGACCCGGGACTGCCCATCCTCACTGTGGAGGTCCCCCCCGTGCCGATGACCCGCCGTGACGCCCTCAAGCTCGACGGGGGCTGCCGCCCTTGCCGGCGCGACGCCCCGGCTTCCTGCAGCCGATGCACCCGGCAGGCGCCTGCTCATCCTCGGCGGCACCAGCTTCCTCGGGCCACACCTCACCCAGCGCGCGCTGGGCGCCGGCTGGCAGGTCACGCACTTCAACCGCGGCCGTCGCGCACCCGAGGGTGTCCCCGGCGTCGAGACGCTGATCGGCGACCGCGACGGCCAGCTCGACGCCCTGAAGGGGCGTCGCTGGGACGCGGTCATCGACACCTCGGGCTACATCCCGAGGCACGTCCGGCTGTCGGCCGGACTGCTGGCGCCCGCAGTGGATCGCTACGTGTTCATCTCGACGATCTCGGTATATGCCAGCTTCGCGAGGCCGAACGACGAGTCGTCACCCGTCGGCAAGCTGGAGAGCGACACCATCGAGGAAGTGAGCGGCGAGACCTACGGGCCGCTCAAGGCACTGTGCGAGCAGGCGGCGCAGGCGGCCCTGCCGGGACGGACGATGGTCATCCGTCCCGGGCTGATCGTCGGGCCGCTGGACCCGACCGACCGCTTCACCTACTGGCCGGCACGCGCGGATCGCGGCGGAGAGATCCTCGCGCCCGGTGCGCCCGGCGATCCGATCCAGGTCATCGACGCGCGCGACCTCGCCGACTGGACGCTCGACCTCCTGGAGGGTGGCAGCACGGATGGAGTCTTCAACGCCGTGTCGCCGCCGCGCCGGTTCACGATGGGTGGCCTGCTGGAGGATTGCGTGGCCGTCGCCGCCAAGGATGCGCGACTGACCTGGGTGGACGCGCAGTTCCTCGCGGCGCAGAAGGTCTCGCCCTGGTCGGACATGCCGGTGTGGATCCCGCCCGAAGGCGAGGAACGCGCGATCTCGCTGACGTCAGTGGATCGCGCCGTCAAGGCCGGGCTCGAGTTCAGACCGCTGCACGAGACCGTCCGCGACACGCTGGACTGGTATCGCGGCCTGCCGGAAGAACGCCGGCAGAAGCTGCGCGCAGGCATCTCGCCGGAACGCGAACGCGAGGTCCTCGCCGCCTGGCACGCCGCCCGCGCCGGCTAGCCGACGCACCGGACGTATCAGCAAGAACCGCCTCAGCGGCGGCAAGACACCTGCGCCGCGCCGGTCACCAGGGAAGCTCCTTTCCATCCCACTGCAGGAACCGCCCGGAGTCGGCCAGCGTCAGCCCGTCGATGACCCGGCGCATGCCGGAAGCGCTCTCCTCGGCGCTGAGTGGTGCCTTCGGGCCGCCCATGTCCGTCCGCACCCAGCCCGGGTGCATCGGCACCGCGATGATCCCGCGCGGCGCGAGGTCGATGGCCATGGACTTCATCACCGCGTTCACCGCGGCCTTGGACGAGCGGTAGGCGTACAGTCCGCCGGTTTCGTTGCCGCCGATCGAGCCAAGCTCGGAGCTGAGCGTGACGATCTTCCTCTGCTCACCCGCAGCGACGTGCTCGAGGAAAGCCTCGGCGACCCGGGCCGGCGCCAGCACGTTGACGGCCAGGACCTGCGCCCAGTCATCGTAGTCGAACCCGCCGAATGCGGGCCGCGCGCCTGCGTCCGTCGCGGCGACGCGCCGGTGCATCACGCCCGCCACGTTGAGCAGCACGTCGATCGTCGTGCCGCGCAGCGCCGTGGCCAGCGTCTCGATCGATGCCGCATCGGTCACCTCCAGCGCGTGAAGGCTGACGTGCCGATGCTCCTGCTCGAGGGCATCGAGTGCAGCGGCGTCGGGCTGGCGCGTGCAGGCCAGGACGCGCCAGCCATCGGCCGCATACTGACGAGCGAGTTCGAGGCCCAGGCCACGGTTGGCGCCGGTGATCAGGACGGTCGGCATGGCATCACTCCTGCTGCATCGGGCGAGTCTAGCGGATCCGCCCAGGAGGGCGCGGATACCGACGGCGATGCGCGCGGCGGGATGCCCGGATCGACGACAGCGGGTTAGACTCCCTTGACTGCCTGCCCACGGAGCTGCCGATGCAAACAGTCAGGGAGTTGCTGGACACCAAGCCGCCGGGACTGGTCACGGTCGGCGCAGAGGACCCGGTCCGGACGGCCATCGCGCTGATGGCGGAGCACCACGTCGGCGCCCTGCCGGTCCTGCAGGCGGCCGAGCTCGCCGGCATCGTCTCGGAGCGCGACTACGCCAGGAAGGTCGTGTTGCTGGGCCGGAATTCTGCCGAGACCCCGGTCTGGCAGGTCATGTCGACGCCGGTCATCACCGTCGGGCCGGAGGACACGATACGGCACTGCATGCAGCTGATGACCCATCACCGGATCCGTCACCTGCCCGTGCTCGAGGACGATGTCCTGACGGGCATCGTCTCCATCGGCGACTGCGTGCGGGCCGTCATCGAGTCACAGCAGCAGGAAATCGACCAGCTGAAGCGCTACATCTCCAGCTGAGCTGCGGGGGCCGGCATCCGCAGGACCGCCTTCACGACCCGGCCCTGCGCCGCATCGTCGAGCGCCGCGGCAGCGGCAAAGTCGTAGCCTGTGATCAGGCGATCGTAGGGCAGCCGTCCCTGCAGGTGCAGCCGTGCCAGCCGGGGAATGAACTCCCGCGGAACGCTCGAGCCTTCCAGCACACCCGTGACGGTCCTGCCCTTCAGGATGGGCAACGGCCTGAACTCGATCGGCTCGCCGGCCGTGGCACGGTGCACAGGCCGCACACGCCTCGCCGTCGCAGGCAGTCGATGGCCTCGCGAAAGCTTTCTTCCGTGCCGGCCGTCTCGATCGAGTAGTCGACGCCGCCTGCCGTGAGCGAGTGGATCCGCGCGGCTACGTCGCCTTCGCGCGCATCGAGCGTGCAGCTCGCGCCGAACTCGCCCGCTAGGGCGAGCCGCTGCGGCAGGACATCGACCGCGATCACCTGGGCGCAGCCTGCGAGCCGCGCGGCCATCACCGCCGACAGGCCTACCGAGCCCACGCCGAAGACGGCCAGGCTCGAACCTTCCCGGCATGCCAGCGTGTTGAGCACGGCACCGGCGCCGGTCTGCACCCCGCAACCGAGCGGCGCCGCCAGCTCGAACGGAAGTTCATCGGGAATGCGCACCGCGTTGCGTTCCGTGGCGATCGCATGTGTCGCGAAGGACGATTGCTGGAAGAAGGCCCCGTGGATCCCGGCGCCCGGGCCGCTGAACGTGCCTGAGCCGTCCGCGCGCTGACCGCCGAACTGGAGTTCATGGCCATGCAGGCAGTAGGCCGGCGCACCGTCGCGGCAGCACGCGCACTCGCCGCAGGAGCCGAAGGTCAGCACCACCCGGTGCCCCGGCCGCAGGGTCGTGACGCGACTGCCCACCTCTTCCACCACGCCGGCGCCCTCGTGCCCCAACACCGCCGGGAGCGGCGTAATCCGATCGGCGAACAGGTCGGTGTGGCAGACACCACTGGCGGCGAGTCGCACGCGCAACTCGTCCGGTTGCGGCGCGACGAGCTCCAGCGACTCCAGGCGTGGCATGGCCCCCGGGCTGCGGTGGACCCAGGCCTGGATGGGTCGGCTTGCGCTCCGGCGATCACCAGGTGCCCGTGTTGGGCATGGACGCCCACGGCTCGGCGGGCGGCAGCGCCTCGCCCTTCTGCAACAGCTCGATCGAGATGTTGTCGGGTGAGCGCACGAAAGCCATGCGGCCGTCGCGTGGCGGGCGGTTGATGGTGACGCCCGCCTTCATCATCTTGTCGCACAGCGCATAGATGTCGTCCACCTGGTAGGCCAGGTGGCCGAACGCACGGCCGATGCCGTAGTCCTCCGGATCCCAGTTGAAGGTCAGCTCGACCATCGCCCGGTCCTCGTCGCCGGGGGCGGCAAGGAACACCAGCGTGAAGCGACCCTTCTCGTTCTCGTAACGCCGGACTTCCACCAGTCCCAGCTTGTTGCAGTAGAAGTCGAGCGACTGCTCCAGGTCAGTGACGCGCACCATGGTGTGCAGGTATTTCATGGGTCTCTCCAGGATGTCGTGCGGCAAGGATAACGGAAGGCGGTCGTCGGCTGGCGATCAAGCCAGCACCACGCCGGCGGCCATGCCTGCGGCGAGGATCCACAACAGCCCGAGTCGCGTCCGCCACAGCAGGATGAAGGCGGTGAGGGCGATCAGCACCGCCGGCCAGTCGGGGCCCGCCGCAGGCCCGGGCCACAGCACGGCCCGCCCGAACGACCAGCCGAGTGACCCGATGACACCGACGACGGCGGACGTCACGCCGGCCATCGCGCCGGCCAGCCGCGGCACGCGGTCCAGTCGCTCGACGTACGGCGCGCCGGCCAGGATGAACACGAAGGACGGGAGGAACGTCGCCCAGGCCGCCAGCAATGCGGCGAGGGTCGCGGCAGCCGGCGGCGACCAGTCGCCCGGCGCATTCCAGCCCGCCATGAATCCGACGAACTGCAGCACGATGACCAGCGGTCCGGGCGTGCTCTCAGCCAGGCCGAGACCCGTGGCCGCCTGCGCCGCGCTGAGCCAGCCGTGGACCTCGACCGCCTGCTGCTGCACGTAGGCGAGCACCGCATAGGCGCCGCCGAAGGTCACCAGCGCCGCCTGCGTGAAGAAGCGATACACGTCGGCTGCGACGGGCAGGGCGCCGTCCAGCTGCAGGATCAGTCCCCAGGGCAGCGCCCACAGCAGCAGGCCCGCCACCAGGACGCGCCATGGGCCCCTGCGTGCCACCGGTTCTTCGCCAGCTGCGGGCGCGGCGCTCCCGGCCAGGGCGCCAATCATCGCTGCCGCGAGCAGGACGATTGGGAAAGGCACCCCTGCCCATGCCAGCGCGGCAAAGCCGCCAGCCGCGAGCAGCCAGTCGACCGGGCGTGACAGGGCCCGGCGTGCCAGGCGCTGCATCGCGTGCAGGATCAGCGCAACCACCGTGGCCTTCAGCCCCACGAGCGCTGCCGCGACGGGCGGCAGCTCGCCGAAGTACACGTAGAGGAACGACAGCGCCAGGAGGATGACGGCAGCGGGCAGGATGAAGCACAGGCCAGCGAGGATCCCGCCGCGGGTACCGTGCAGTCGCCAGCCCAGGAAGATGGCCAGCTGCAGCGCCTCGGGCCCGGGCAGCACCATGCAGAAATTGAGCGCCCGGGCGAAGTCGCGCTCGCTCGCCCAGCCGCGTTGCTCGACGACCTCGCGATGCATGATCGCGATCTGCCCGGCCGGCCCGCCGAAGGAGATGAAGCCGAGCTTCAGCCAGAAGCGGAGGGCCTGGCGGAAGGTGGGGGGCGGCACGCTGGGAGTTGGTGGTTGGTGGTTGGTGGGTTGGTGGCTGGTGGTTAGTGGCTGGTGGTTAGTGGTCAGTCGCAGGCGCCTCGTTCACCAACCACCAACCACTAACCACCAACCACCATTAGAACATTCCCGACGACTCCGGCGGCTCGACGTCCGCGGGGTTGCGCGAGGGGATCCAGTCGCCGGTGATCATCTGGTCGTAGGACTGGCCCGGGCCGACCATCGGGTAGACGCCCGCCTCGGTATCGATGATCACCTCGAGGAACGCCGGGCCCTTGAACCTGACGAACTCCTCGACCACCCGCGGCACGTCGGACTTGCGATCGAGGCGCTCCGCGTAGGGGAACCCGTCGGCCTGCGCGGCCTTGACGAAGTCCTTCTTGTGCAGCGACTTGTCGGAGGCCGAGAGCCGCCCCTTGTGGAACAGCTTCTGCCACTGCTTGACCATGCCGTCGCCGAAGTTGTTCAGCACGACCACCTTCACCGGCAGGTCGTAGGTCGTCACCGTCTCGAGCTCGCCGAGGTTCATGCGGATGCTGGCATCGCCGTCGATGTCGATGACCAGCCGCTCCGGGTGGGCGAACTGCGCGCCGATGGCGGCGGGCAGTCCGAAACCCATCGTCCCCATGCTGCCGGACGTCAGCCACAGCCGCGGGCTCCGGAAGTCGAAGTACTGCGCGGCCCACATCTGGTGCTGGCCGACGCCGGTGGCGATGATCGCCTCGCCCTTCGTGATGCGGTTGATCTGCTCGATGACGTAGTAGGGCTGGATCAGCTCGCTGTCACGATCGTAGTTCATGGCATAGGTGCGCTTGAGCCCGTCGCAGTAGTCCAGCCAGTGGCTCCAGTCCTTGCCAAAGCCCGTCGCCTTGCCGTGCTCGAGCAACGCCACCAGCGCGTCGGCCAGCACCCCGATGTGGCTCAGGTGCACGCGCTTGACCTTGTTCACCTCGGAGGCGTCCACGTCGAGGTGGACGATGTGGCGCGCGTTTCGCGCGAAGCGTTCCGGCACGCCGGCCACGCGGTCGTCGAAGCGCGCACCGACCGCGATCAGCAGGTCGCAGTCCTCGACGGCGTAGTTGGCGAAGGCCGCGCCGTGCATGCCCAGCATGCGCAGCGACAGCCGCTCGGTGGTGTCCACGGCGCCGATGCCCATCAGCGTGGTGACCACCGGGACCTGGAAGGCCTGCGAGAACTCGCGCAGCGCCTGCGCGGCGCCGCCGTTGATGACACCGCCGCCGGCGTAGATCAGCGGGCGATGCGCCGCGCCGAGCATCCGGAAGAACTCGTCGCAGGCCTCCGGCCCCAGCCTCGAGCCATGCAACCGTCCCAGCCGCTGCCGGTAGCCGGGAACGGGAAGCCGCACCGCCCCGTGGAACGTGCCCTTCCAGTTCTGTACGTCCTTGGGCACGTCCACCACGACCGGGCCCGGGCGGCCCGTGCGTGCGATCTCGAAGGCGGTACGGATCGTGGCCTCGAGCCGCGCCGGATCGGTGACCAGGAACACGTGCTTGGCGACCGAGCCCATGATGGAGGGGACCGGCGCTTCCTGGAACGCGTCCGATCCGATCGCGGCCGTCGGCACCTGCCCGCAGATCATCACCACCGGCACCGAGTCGGCCATGCAGTCGCGGATCGGCGTGACCATGTTGGTGGCGCCGGGGCCGGAGGTGACCATGGCCACGCCGACCTTGCCGCTGGCACGCGCGTAGCCCGCCGCCATGAACCCCGCTCCCTGCTCGTTGGCCGGGACGATCAGCGGCATGCCGTGGCGGCCGGCATCCTGCTCACGATGGTTGAACACGAACACCGCGTCGTAGGTGGGCAGGATCGCCCCGCCGGAGTAGCCGAAGATCGTGTCCACGCCTTCGTCTGCCAGCACCTGCACGATCATCTCCGCGCCGGTCATCGTCGTGCCGGCCAGCGGATGGGCCTCGGCCCCTGGGATCTCGAAAGGTTCGTCGGCGGCGCCCACTGATTGGCCCTTGCGGTTTACTGCACTGCAAGAGAGACTAGCAGCGACACCGGGGCCCGTCCATGCCGCTGTTTTCCGCAGGGCTGGGCCCCGTCCGCCGCCCCGTGGCGGCCGCTGCCGTGGAAGATCGCCATGCGCCACATCATCTCCATCCTGTTGCAGAACGAAGCCGGGGCACTGACCCGTGTCGCCGGGATGTTCTCCACCCGCGGCTACAACATCGAGTCGCTGTCGGTGGCGCCGACCGACGACCCGACCGTGTCCCGCCTGACGCTGGTCACCACCGGCAACGACGCGGTCATCCACCAGATCGTCAGCCAGCTGCAGAAGCTGGTGGACGTGGTGATCGTGGACGACATGACCCGCGGCGAGCACTTCGAGCGCGAGGTCTCCCTGCTCAAGTTCCAGGTCACCGCCCGCGGCATCGACCCGCTGGTGCGGCTGGTGACGGAGATGGACGGCAAGGTGCTCTCGGGACTGCTGGACGCGTTCGTCGTGGTGCTCACCAACAGCGAAGCAGAGATCAACCACTTCATCGCCCAGGCCTCGCAGCACGCCGAGCTGGTCGAGGTGGTGCGCAGCGGTGCGCTGGCCATCGGCCAGGGCGATCGCGTCATGCGGGTGACGGCTCCGGCATGACGCTCGAGGTGGCGGCAGCAGCCGACGTCGCGGTCATCGTCGGGCTGGTGGAGTCGGCCTTCCGCGGCCATGCGAGCCGCGCCGGCTGGACCACCGAAGCCGACCTGCTCGACGGGCGACGCACCGGTCCCGACGAGATCTCCGCCGTGCTCGCCAGCCCGGACCAGCGCATCCTGGTCGAGCGCGACCCGGCCGGCGGCTTGCTGGCCAGCGTGGTGCTCAAGCGGGACGGCGGCGCGGCCTGGCTCGGCATGCTGGCCGTCCGGCCAACCCGCCAGGGCGCTGGGCTGGGCAAGCAGGTCGTCTCCGAGGCCGAGCAGTGGGTCCGGGAGAACTGGCAGGCATCCCGGATGCGCATGACGGTGATCGTCCAGCGCGAGGACCTGATCGCCTGGTACGAGCGGCGCGGTTACCGGCGCACCGGCGAGACCGCGCCCTTCTTCTACGGCGACGAACGCTTCGGCCTGCCGAAGCGCGACGACCTCTCGTTCATCGTGCTGGAGAAGGCCCTGGCCCCGCCGGCCACCGCCTGACGCCGGTCCCGGCTCACGCGCGCCGCAGCAGTTCCGTCGCCTGGCGCGCCGCCCGCAGGCCGCTCAGGTGGGCCCCATGCAAGGTCCCGTAGGCCGACTGCTCGGTGTGCTCGCCGGCGAAGACGATGCGGTCGCCGACCGGGCGCGCCAGGTGCTGTCGCGCCCCGTAGCGGCCGGGCAGGCAGTGGGAATACGCGCCACGGGCGAAGGGATCGGACGCCCAGGCGGTCGCCGCGGCGCGGTCGAAGTGCTTGCGCGCATCGCCACCGAGCATGACCACCAGCTCATCCAGCGCGTGCTCGGCGGCCGCCTGCTCGCCCGCCGCTTCCAGCTCGTGGGCGAGCACGCCCGCGGACATGCCGACGACGACATTCTCGTCCCACGGCCGCACGATGTAGCTCATGCCGCGCCAGCCTGAACGCCGCTGCCGGAGCACCTGCGTCGCTTCCTCGGCAAAGAAATTGCGCTTGAAGCGCAGCGCCACCTTGTTCATCAGGCCCAGCGGCAGGTGGTGATGCGCCTCCAGCACGTCCGCCGGCAGGTGCGGCGAGAACACGAGCCCGCCATGCGCCACGATCGTGGACGGCACGGCCACCACGGCAAGCCGCGCGGACAAGGTGCCCGCCGGGGTGTCGAGCGCCACGCCGCGGCCCGACCAGCGCAGCCGCGACACGGGCGTGCGAAGCCGGACGTCCACGCCCTTGGCGTAGTGCTCGAGCAAGGTCCCGTAGCCCTTCTCCACCACCATGTCCTCGCCACGGTCCAGGTAGTTGAAGCTGTCGAGCGAGGAGAAGTTGGCGGGCTCGACGCCTTCCCAGGCAGTGAGACCCGCGGCTGCGACCGGGTACCACGGATCCGCCAGGGTGACCTGCGTGAACGCCTGTTCCGCCGGCACGTCCAGCCCGCGGCGCCCGGCCGCCTCCAGCTCGGAGGTCATGCGCTGCCGCAGCTGGCGCAGTCCGGCCAGGTCCGCTTCGTCCACTGTGTCAGGACCATCGAAGATGCGTCGAGGCCAGGCATCCGCCATCGGATCGAAGCCGTTCGCGCGCGCGTAGGCCACCCACGGGTTGACCTCGGAGGAATGCAACCAGGAGCAGCCGCGATCCCAGGGGGTGCCAACGCTGGACCTGTCGGTGAAGGCGCGACCGCCGATGCGGTCCCGGGCCTCGATGACCAGCACCTTGTAGCCGGCTGCCGCAAGCTGCTTCGCCGCGGTGAGGCCCGCCCCTCCGGCGCCGATCACGGCGACGTCGAGGACCGATTCCTGCGCCCAGCAGCGGCCGCGGGAGCATGCCGGCGAGCGCGACGGCGCTGGAGCCGGCCAGGAAGCGGCGGCGGCCGGGGCTGAAGCGATGGCTCATGTGTCGGCTCCCTCTGCGGCGGGCAGTGCGGACACCGCACCGCGAACGATCTCCGGCACCGGGACCACCTCGCGCGAGCGGGCGTCCACGTAGACGTGGACGAAGCGGCCGATGGCCGCCGGATCAGCGTCCCCGCCGCGGAACAGGGCAACGTGATAGACGATGCTCGAGCGGCCGAGGCGCTCCAGCCTGAGCCCGGCGTGGACGTCCTCCGGGAAGGACAGTTCCTTCAGGAAGCGACAGCTCGTCTCGGCGACGATGCCGATGGCATCCAGCTCGCGGATGTCGGTCCCGGTCGCCTCCATCAGCCAGCCGTTGACCGCCGTGTCGAAGAAGGAATAGTAGGCGACGTTGTTCACGTGGCCGTAGTGGTCGTTGTCCATCCAGCGCGTGGGGATGGCGCGCACCATGGCGAAGCCGCTTCTTGGCGTTGTCGCCGGAGGCGATCGCGTGTGCATGCAATAATTCCCTCGCGCCGGGTACCGGGACCGGCCGCAAGCATACCGCGGGGATCGGAGCCGTCGCCATGAAGACACGTGCCGCCGTGCTGGTCGAGATGGGCCGATCGCGTCCCTACGCGGCGTCTCAGCCGCTCGAGATCACCGAGCTGGAGCTCGACGCGCCGGGTCCCGGAGAAGTGCTGCTGCGGATGCGCGCCGCCGGGCTCTGCCACTCCGACCTGTCGGTCATCGACGGCAACCGGCCGCGTCCGTTGCCGCTGGCGCTCGGTCACGAAGGTGCGGCAATCGTCGAGGCCATTGGCGAGGGCGTGACGCGGCTCGCCCCGGGGGACCACGTGGTGACGACCTTCGTGGCCACCTGCGGCCACTGCGGGCCCTGCCTTTCCGGACGACCCGTGCTGTGCGAACCGGCCATGCGGGCCAATGCCGCCGGCACGCTGCTGGGCGGGCAGCGTCGCCTGCATCGCGGTGGTCCGGTGAATCATCACCTGGGCGTGTCGGCCTTCGCCGAGCATGCGGTGGTGGCGCAGGAGTCCTGCGTTCGCATCCCGGAGGAACTTGCCTTCGACCAGGCGGCGGTGTTCGGCTGCGCCGTGATCACCGGCGTCGGCTCGGTGGTGAACGCCGCGGCCATGCCGCGCGGCGCCTCGGCCCTGGTGGTGGGCCTCGGCGGTGTCGGGCTCGCTGCCCTGCTGGGCGCGCGGCGCCTCGACGCCTCGCCGCTGGTGGCCGTGGACCTGAGCGAGGACAAGCTCGCGCTGGCCCGCAGGCTGGGCGCCACCCACACCTTCAACGCTGCGGAGCCGGACTGCGCCGCGCAGGTCGTCGAGGCCACGGCGGGCGGCGTGGCCTACGCTTTCGAGATGGCAGGATCGGTGGCGGCGCTCGAGCTGGCCTGGGCGGCCACGGCACGCGGCGGCACCACCGTCTCGGCGGGCCTGTCGCACCCCGACAGGACGATGGCCCTGCGTCACCTGACGCTGGTGGCGGAGGAACGCACGCTCAAGGGCAGCTACCACGGCAGCGCCGTGCCGGCACGCGACATCCCGCGCTACATCGACTGGTACCTTGCGGGCGAACTGCCGGTGCAGCACCTGCTGTCGGAGCGTCTGCGCCTCGAGGACCTGAACCAGGCCTTCGACCGCCTCGCCGACGGCCGCAGCATCCGCCAGGTCCTCGTGTTCGATGACTGAGGCGACCCGGGACCGAAACCCATGACCGGCAAGCCGGCGAAGATCCTCCTCGACTTCGACGACCCCGCCGAGGTGGAGGCGTTCTCGCCCGTCGACGATGCGGTGATGGGCGGCGTGTCCTCGAGCCGGCTGGTGCAGTCCGCGCCCGGCATCGCGGCCTTCGAGGGCACCGTGTCGCTCGAGAACAACGGCGGCTTCGCATCCGTGCGTTCCCGCCCGCGCGAGTGGGCCATGGCCGGTGCGACTGCGCTGGTGCTGCGCCTGCGCGGCGACGGCAAGCGCTACCGGGTGAACCTGCGCACACCGAACACGCCAGGCGCCTTCCGCTTCGAGGCCCCGCTGGACCTGCCGGCAGGCGAATGGCGCGAGGTCGAGGTGCCGATGTCCGCGCTGCGTGCCAAGGCCTTCGGCCAGCCGGTCCCGCTGGTCGGGCCGCCCGACCCGGCGCGGGTGCGTCAGGTCGGCTTCATGATCTCGGACAAGCAGGCCGGACCGTTCCGCCTCGAGATCGACTGGATCGGCTGGAAGTAGGCTGCTGCCGCGTGGACGGACAGGCGCTGTACCATCGCAGCGGTCAATCCCCCGGCACGTCTTCCGCCTCGTCCGTATGCGGCAGGTCGCCCCGGTGTGAGCGGCGCAGCAGCATCACGGCCGGGATCAGCAGCACCGCGCCCAGGAGGAAAGGGGCGTGGGTCCCGAAGCCGGAATAGATCGCGCCACTCGAGGCCGGGCCGACGATGCGGCCGGCCGCGCTGGCCGACTGCATGGCGCCGAGCGCGGCGCCCTTCTCCCGCGCTCCCGCTTCCAGCGTGACCAGGCTCGATGCCGTGGTGTTGAAGCTGGCATGCCCCGCGGCGAAGAACGCCGCGCCGAGCGCCAGCATGACATGGTCGCTGGCGAGACCCATGGTGACGTAGCCGATCGCGTGCAGCAGCGCCGATCCGTAGAGCACCTTCTTCTCGCCGAAGCGCATCGCCAGCCGGCCGACGACCACGCCCTGCACGGTCACCCCGACCAGTCCCATCGCGAAGAAGGCGAGGCCGACGTCGCGCGGCGACAGGCCGAGCACGTCGTGTCCCCAGATCGGGAAGATCGATTGCAGGATCGTCCCGCCGATCGACACCAGGAAGACGGCACCGACGAGGCCGAGCAGCACCGGGCTGTGCGAGACGGCGGCCAGCGGTGACCGCAGGCCCCGGCCGGACTCGCTCCAGGGCTTGCGGCTCTCGGGGGGCAGGCTCTCCTTGAGCAGGAACGTTGCGCCGAGGAAGGCCGTCGCGCTCAGTCCCGCCGACACCAGTCCCGGCAGCAGGAACGAGGCAGTCGCCGGGTCCTCGCCACCGAGCAGGCCGCCGATCATCGGGCCGAACATGAATCCCAGGCCGAAGGCCGCACCGATCATGCCGAGGCCCTTGGCCCGGTTGGCGGGATCGGTCACGTCCGCGACGTAGGCGAAGGCGGCGGAGATGTTGCCCGACATCAGTCCCGACAGGACCCGGGCGGCGATCAGCATCGCCAGCGAGTCGGCAAAGGCCAGCCAGACGTAGCCGACGACGGCGCCGAGCATGCTGACGATCAGGACCGGCCGGCGCCCGATGGCATCGCTCAGGCGGCCCCAGAACGGCGTGGAGATGACCTGCGCGAGTGCATAGACCCCGGCGCCGCCGAAGGTGATCAGCCAGGGGTCGGCGCCCATGCGCTCGGCGACGAACGGAAACAAGCGGGATGATGATCCCGAAGCCGAGCAGGTCGATGAAGACGATCAGGAACAGGGTCAGCAGGGCCTTCATCGAAAGGGAATCCTCGAGCTGGATGGCACCGGCAATCGGCCCGGGGCAGCGAGCGGGTCAGCCGGCCGCGGCTGAAGGCGCGTATTGTGCCGGTGCGCGCGGGATCCTGCAGTGCCGGTGGCGGACGCGTTCAGAAGCCGCGGTGCGGCTCGATGTGGATGATGCGCGGCGGTTCAGGGCAACAGCACGGTCGACCCTGTCGTGCGGCGGGCCTCGAGCTCCCGGTGTGCCAGGGCGGCATCCTGCAGCGTGTAGGTCTGGCCGATGCGCACCTCGACGGCCCCTTCCTCCATGACCGCGAACAGCTCGGCCGCGCCGCTCAGCAGTTCGCTGCGCTTTGCTATGTAGGTGAACAGCGTCGGCCGCGTCAGGAACAGCGAGCCGCGCTTCGACAGCTCCAGGGGGGAGAAAGGCGGCACGGGGCCGGAGGCGTTGCCGTAGGTGACCATCAGTCCCAGCGGACGCAGGCAGTCCAGCGATGCGAAGAAGGTCTCCTTGCCGATCGAGTCGTAGACCACCGGCACACCCCTGCCGCCGGTGATCTCGCGCACCCGCTCGGCGAGGTCGCCTCGTCCCAGCAGCACCGTGTGATGGGCGCCGTGCTGTCGTGCCATGTCGGCCTTTTCGCCGGTGCCCGTGACGGCGATGACCTCGGCACCGAGCGCCCGGGCCCACTGGACCGCGATCAGGCCCACGCCACCTGCTGCGGCGTGGATCACCACGGGATCGCCCTTGCGCACACGGTAGGTCCGGCGCAGCAGGTACCACGCCGTCAGCCCCTTGAGCATGACGGCAGCTGCCTGCCGGTCGCTGATGTCGTCGGGGATCTTCACGACGCGATTGGCCGGAAGCACGCGGCTCTGCGCGTAGGAGCCAGGCTGCGCATGCACGTAGGCGACGCGGTCGCCCTCCTTCAGGCCCCTGACCCCGGGTCCCACGGCCGCCACCACGCCGGCCGCCTCCATGCCGAGACCGCTCGGCAGCGGCACTGGATACAGGCCGGTCCGCCCGTAGACGTCGATGAAGTTCAGGCCGACGGCCGTCTGGCGGATCAGGACCTCGCGCCGGCCGGGCGCGGGAACCTCGACCTGCTCGAGTTTCAGTACCTCGGGTCCACCGAAGGAATGGAGGCGGATGGCGTGCGACATGGCGTCTCCGCGATTTCCGGGCGACGGCCCATTAGACGTCGGCGCGCGGCGGATTCAATCGCGGACAGTCACTAGTCGGGGGCGGGAAAGAGGCCCGCCGAGGGAATTTTCAGGAATTCGAGATCGGGCTGGTGCAGAAGACCAGGTCCGCCACCGGCCGCCCGCCGATCAGGTGCTCCTGGATGATCCGCTCCAGGTTCTCCGGGGTGGCGTGCGCGTACCAGGTGCCTTCCGGGTAGACCAGGGCGACGGGCCCGTCGCGGCAGATACGCAGGCAGTCGGCCCGGGAGCGCAGCACGCCGCCCTCGACATCCGCCAGGCCGAGCTCCTTCAGGCGCCCCTTGAGGAACGCCCAGGAGGCCAGCGCGTCCTCGCCCGGCGCGCACTTGCCATGGGTGCACAGGAAGATGTGCCGGCGCGCAGTGTCGAGCCGCAGCGTGCGGGCTGCGGCCTCGAGCTTGCCGTCAGGCGACTTCAGAGCGCCGATTCGTCGGCCTCCCCGGTCCTGATGCGCACGACGCGCTCGATCTCGGTGACGAAGATCTTGCCGTCGCCGACCTTGCCGGTCTTGGCGGCGGCGATGATGGCCTCGACCACCTGCTCGACGATGTCCTCGCGCACGGCGACCTCGATGCGGGTCTTGGGCACGAAGTCCACGACGTACTCGGCCCCGCGATAAAGCTCGGTGTGCCCGCGCTGGCGTCCGAAGCCTTTCACCTCGGTGACCGTCATGCCCGAGATCCCGATCTCGGACAGTGCCGCGCGCACGTCGTCGAGCTTGAACGGCTTGATGATGGCAGTAACGAGCTTCATCGCATGCTCCTGGTCATGGGGGTTCCGACCCCCTGTGGATTGCAGATTCTATGCCGTGCGGGACCCGCTTTTGAAATCAGGGACTTACGCAAAACGACCGCGTGATCGTGCACCAAATTAGCGCACGCGTCACGGCCGGCGCGCCCAGCTGGTGCGATGCGCCAACCTCAACAGTGGGCAGGATGCCCTGCCCGGGCTACCCTCGGGTCATCCGGCAGAATCCAGCCGGATCGGAGGCAAGGCACTGGATCACCCGGTCGTCATCGTGGGGGCGAGCCATGCCGCGGCGCAAGCCGTGGACAGCCTGCGGCGGGAAGGTCACACGGGGCGCATCGTCCTGGTCGGGGATGAACCCGACCTGCCTTACCAGCGGCCCCCGCTGTCGAAGAAGTGCCTGGCCGGCGAGGTGGACGAGGAACGCCTGTGGATCCGCCCGGCTGCGTACTACGAGCAGCGCGGCGTCGAGCTGCGCCTCGGCCGTCGCGCGATGCGCCTCGATGCCGCAGCGAAGGTGCTGGAACTCGACGATGGCCACCGCCTCGTCCTATGGCCGCCTGCTGCTGGCCACAGGGGGCCGGGCGCGCACGATCGACCTGCCCGGGGCGGACCTGGCCGGCGTGCACGCGCTTCGCACGCTCGCCGACGTACGGGCCATCCGCCGCGACCTCGCGCCGGGCAGGCGCGTGGTGATACTCGGGGCCGGGTACATCGGCCTGGAGTGCGCAGCCAGCCTGGCCCGGCTCGGCATGTCCGTCACCGTGCTGGAGGTGGCCGAGCGCGTGATGAGCCGCGTGGTGGCGCCGGAGATGAGCGCCTTCTACGCGGCGCAGCATCGCGCCCACGGCGTCGAGCTGCTGCTGCGACGGCGTGTCACGGCCCTCGAGGGCCTCGGGCACGTCCGCGCCGTGCGTTGTGCCGACAACATCCTGTATCCGGCCGACCTGGTGATCGTCGGCATCGGCATCGTGCCGAACGTCGAGCTCGCGGCCGATGCCGGCATCGCCTGCGACAACGGCATCGCGGTGGACGAGCACTGCGAGACGAGCGACCCGGACGTGTTCGCCATCGGCGACTGCGCCAGTTTCCCCAGCCAGCGCTATGGACGGCGCGTGCGGCTCGAGTCCGTGGACAACGCCTTCGAGCAGGCGAAGACCGCCGCCGCCAACCTGTGCGGCCGCCCCTTGGTGCACGACAAGCTGCCGTGGTTCTGGTCCGACCAGTACGACCTGAAGCTGCAGATCGTCGGATTGGCACAGGGCTACGACCGCATCGTGCTGCGCGGCGACCCGGCCGCGGCCGCATTCGCCTGCTGCTACCTGCGCGGCGACGAGCTGCTTGCGCTGGATGCCGTGAACGATGCGAAGGACTTCATGCCGGCACGGCGCCTGATCGCCCAACGTGCCCGCTTCGACCTTGCCCGGCTGGCCGATCCTGCCGTCCCGCTCAAGGACGCCGTCGCCTGACAAGAGAGAAAGGGAAAGAAAAGGGTCCGCAACCCTTTTTCGTCAAAAAGGTTGCGGACCCTTTTTGATGGGCTGGCATTTTACTGCAGTGCAACATAGAATGACTGGATCCAGGCTGCCGTCAATCCGATCAAGGAGTTAGCGTCATGGCCGACAAGCCCGAGGGTACCGCCGAGACCCCGTCCGCCGATCCGCTGGCGACGGTGGACCGCGAGTTCCGCGCCATGATGGCGCGCATGACCGGCGGCATCTCGCCGCAGGACTACGGTGCGGCCTTCGCCGACTGGTGGCTGCACTTCATCTCCTCGCCCTCCAAGCAGCTGGAAGTCCAGCAGACCGCCGTGAAGCAGGCGCTGGACCTGTGGATGTTCACCACCCAGGCCATGCAGGGACAACCGCTGGCCCCGAACGACCCCGATCACCGCGACCAGCGCTTCTCGGGCGACGCCTGGCAGATGTTCCCCTTCAACGTCTACGCGCGCGCTTACCAGAACAGCACGAAGTTCGTGCACGAGGTCATCTCGGACGTGGACGGTGTGCAGGACCGCAACGAGCAGATGATGGGCTTCGCGCTGCAGCAGGTCGCCGAGGCGGTCTCGCCGGCCAACTACCCCGGCACCAACCCGGAAGTGATCCAGAAGACCCTCGACGAGAAGGGCGCGAACCTCGCCCGCGGGTGGAAGCACTTCCTCGAGGACATGGAGCGGACCTTCAACGGCGGCGAGGCGCCCGGCACCGAGAACTTCCGCGTCGGCGAGCAGATCGCCGCCACCCCGGGCAAGGTGGTCTACAAGAACGAGCTCATGGAGCTGATCCAGTATTCGCCCTCGACCCCGGACGTGTACGCCGAGCCGGTGCTGATCGTGCCGGCGTGGATCATGAAGTACTACATCCTCGACCTGTCGCAGCGGAACTCCATGGTGAAGTGGCTGGTGGACTCCGGCCACACCGTGTTCATGATCTCCTGGAAGAACCCGTCGATTTCAGACCGCGACGTCGGCATGGACGACTACGTCCGCAAGGGCGTGTACGCCGCGCTCGATGCCGTGACCACCATCGTCCCGGACCGCCGGGTCCACGCGGTCGGCTACTGCATCGGCGGCACGCTGCTGTCCATCGCCGCCGCGGCGCTCGGGCGCAAGGGCGACGAGCGCATCAAGGACATCACGATGTTCGCCGCGCAGACGGACTTCAGCGAGCCGGGCGAGCTGTCGCTGTTCATCAGCCCGTCGCAGCTGGCCATGCTGGAGGCGCTGATGCTCAAGGAGGGCGTGCTCGACTCCGCGAAGATGGGTGGCGCCTTCGCCATGCTGCGCGCGCACGACCTGCTGTGGCAGCCGGCCGTGAACGCCTACCTCAAGGGCGAGCGGGCCGGGATGATCGACCTGATGGCCTGGAACGCCGACGGCACCCGCATGCCGGCAAGGATGCACACCGAGTACCTCTACGGGCTGTACCTCAACAACGACCTGTCGCACGACCGCTTCAAGGTCGAGGGCGAGGTGGTGCACCTGTCGGACATCCGCGTGCCCATGTTCGTGGTCGGCACCGAGACCGACCACGTCGCACCGTGGAAGTCCGTCTACAAGGTGGACCGCTACGCGCAGAGCAGCGAGTTCACCTTCCTGCTGACCTCCGGTGGCCACAACGCCGGCATCATCAGCGGCCCGGCCCACCCCAAGCGCCGCCATCGCGTCCGCACGCGCAAGACAGGTGAGCCGCGCCTCACCGCCGACAAGTGGCTGGAGACGACCGAAGTCCGGCAGGGTTCGTGGTGGCCGACCTGGGGCGAGTGGCTGCAGGCGCACTCCGACGGCGAGCGCGTCGCACCGCCGCCGATGGGCGCCCCGGGGAAGGGCTGCGTGCCCGGAGACGATGCCCCGGGCCAGTACGTGCGGGAGCGCTGACCACCTCGAAGCGGCCTCCGGGCCGCTTCGTCGTCGAGGGCAGGGAGTCTCTTCAGGCCGCGGCCAGCTGGTCGTCCAGCCACTCGATCCAGTGCCGG
Source organism: uncultured Gammaproteobacteria bacterium (assembly GCA_963715485.1). Lineage (GTDB taxonomy): Bacteria > Pseudomonadota > Gammaproteobacteria > Steroidobacterales > Steroidobacteraceae > SG8-30. Next base: position 427,853 of record OY970244.1, on the reverse strand, counting down.
ACCGGCACCGGCGACTTCGCGGCGAGATGGACGATGCAGCCGATGTTCGCCGAGAGGACGGCATCGGGTCCGGGATGCCGTCAGCGATTCGAGCTTCCGCGACCGCAGTTGCTGCGACAGTTCGGGCTGCAGCAGCGAGTAGGTGCCCGCCGAGCCGCAGCACAGGTGGGCCTCCGCGACCGGCACGACCTCCGCGCCCAGCGCGACCAGCAGCGACTCGACCGCGCCGCGGACCCGTTGCCCATGCTGCAGCGAGCACGGCGCGTGGAACGCGAGGCGCTGGCCAGCGGCCGGCGGCACCTGCTCCTTCAGCCTGGACACGTGGTCGGGCAGCCACTCGGCGAGGTCGCGCGCCGCCTCGCTCACGCGTTGTGCCTTCGCCGCGTAACCGGGGTCCTGGCGCAGCAGGTGCCCGTACTCCTTGACCATGCTGCCGCAGCCCGAGGCGTTGAGGATGATCGCTTCCGCACCGCCTTCCAGCTGCGGCCACCACGTGTCGATGTTCCGCCGCGCATCGTCGCGCGCGCCATCAAGGTCGTCGAGATGGTGGCGGATGGCACCGCAGCAGCCGGCGCCGGCGGGCACGAGCGTCTCGATGCCGAGCGCATCGAGCACCCGCGCGGTCGCCGCGTTGATGTTCGGCTGCATGGACGGCTGCACGCAGCCGGCCAGCAGCAGCACCTTGCGCGTGTGCCGTCGTGACGGCCAGGCGCCCGCCTCCTGGCGCGGCGGCACCTGCTCCTTCAGCGCGGAAGGCAGCACGCCGCGCACGGCCTGGCCAAGCCGCATCGCCAGCGGGAACAGCGGGCCGGGGAGGCCTTCCCGGAGGCCGGTGCGCAGCCAGTCTTTCCGGTGCCGGGCGCTTCACCTGTTCGCTCACCAGCCGCCGCCCGATGTCGAGCAGGCGACCGTACTCGACGCCGGAGGGACAGGTCGTCTCGCAGGCGCGGCAGCCGAGGCAGCGGTCGAGGTGCAATTGCGTCCTCGCGGTCGGCAGATGCCCCTCCACGACCTGCTTGATCAGGTAGAGCCGTCCACGCGGGCTGTCCAGCTCGTCGCCCAGCAGCTGGTAAGTGGGACAGGTCGCCGTGCAGAAGCCGCAATGCACGCAACGACCGAGGATGGCTGCGGCCTCCTCGCCGTCTGGCGTGCCCGACAGGAACCCGGCGAGACGGGTCTGCATGCGCTCAGAACTCCTGGTACATGCGGCCCGGGTTGAAGATGCCAGCCGGGTCGAATTCAGCCTTCAGCCGCCGCTGGATCGCGAGCAACGCGTGCGGCAACGGCGTGAACACGCCCTGCGACCGGTCGCCGCCGCGAAACAGCGTGGCATGCCCGCCGAGTTCCGAAGCCCGGGCGCGCACCTCTGCAGCCGGTCGCGACGTGCGCAGCCAGCGCAGCGCGCCACCCCACTCCATCAGCTGCGCATCGCCGAGGTCCAGCGGCGGCGCCGTCGACGGCACAGAGACGCGCCACAACGGGGCGTCCCCTGCGAAGAACGAGTGACGCTGCTCCCGCAATTCCTCCCACAGGCTGGAGCCGTCCGTCTCCTGCCTCTCCTCCAAGCGCGTCACATGCCGACGCTGATCGCTGCCGGCGCGCCGGAAAGCCTGAGGTGCAGGACCCCGTCATGCCAGGCCGAGGACGATATCGGCCACGGTTGCCCGCCCCACTCGTTCAGCGCGTCCAGCGCCTGCGCCTCGCCCATCGTGAAGCGCCGGCTGGCCTCCTGCGGCGGCTGCGGCAGCACCTTCAGCGTCACCTCGGTGATCACCCCGAGGATGCCGAGCGAACCGGCCAGTGACCCGCGCCACGTCATAGCCTGCGACGTTCTTCATGACGGTGCCGCCGAAGGCGAGCAGGCGTCCGCGCCCGTCCAGCAAGCCGTGCGCCGAGCACGAAGTCGCGCACGCCACCGAAAGCGGTGCCAGAGGACGCCCGCCGCGGACCGGCGAGGCCAGCCGCCACGCAGCCGCCGACTGTCGCGGAATCGCCGAAATGCGGTGGCTCGAACGGAAGCATCTGTCCCTCGGCGGCGAGCGCCGCCTCGAGCTGTGCAAGCGGCGTGCCGGCACGCGCCGTGACGTACAACTCACTCGGCTCGTAGGCGACGATGCCGCGCATGGACGTCGTCTCCAGCGGCTCCCCGCGTGGCGGATTGCCGTAGAAGTCCTTGGTGCCGCCGCCGCGGATGCGCAACGGGCGGCGCGCCGATGCCGCCTCGCGCACGCTCTCGACCAGCGAAGCGAGGTCGCTGTCCATCAGAAGCGCGGCAGGTCCGGGTACTTGGTCCCGCCGGCATGCACCCGCATGCCGCCGAGCTCGGCGCAGCGATGCAGCGTCGGGATCGCCTTGCCGGGATTGAGCAGCCCCGCCGGGTCGAAGGCGCGCTTGACCGCGAAGAATGCTTCCAGCGTCGGGTCGTCGAATTGCGTGCACATCTGGTCGAGCTTCTCGACCCCTACGCCGTGCTCGCCTGTCACGGTGCCGCCGACCCGCACGCTCTCCTCGAGGATCTCTGCGCCGAATGCCTCCGCGCGGGCCACCGAGTCCGGGTCGCCGTCGTCGAACATGATCAGCGGGTGCAGGTTGCCGTCGCCGGCGTGGAACACGTTCGGGCAGCGCAGGCCATACTTCTTCTCCATCGCCGCGATCGCCTTCAGCATCGCGCCGAGATGCTTGCGGGGAATGGTGCCGTCCATGCAGTAGTACGCCGGCGAGGCGCGGCCCGCAGCGGGAAAGGCGTTCTTGCGCCCGGCCCAGAAGCGCAGCCGTTCCGCCTCGCTCCTCGACACCTGGATGCGGGTCGCGCCGGCGGCACGGAGCACCTCGCTCATCCGCGTGACCTCGTCCTCGACCTCTTCGGGCGTACCGTCCGACTCGCACAGCAGCAGGGCCGCGGCGTCAAGGTCGTAGCCAGCCCTGACGTGCGGCTCGACGAGACGGGTGGCGGCCTGGTCCAGCATCTCCATGCCGGCCGGGATGATCCCCGCGGCGATCACGGCCGCGACCGCGTTGCCGGCGTCCTCCACGTCGGCGAAGCTGGCCATGATGCAGCGGGCAAGCCGCGGCACGGGCACGAGCTTGACCGTCACCTCGGTCACGATCGCCAGCATGCCCTCGGACCCCACCAGCAGCGGCAGCAGGTCGATGCCCGGTGCATCGAGTGCGTGACCGCCGACCTCGATCGGCTCACCCGCAGCGGTCAGTGCGCGCACGCGCATGACATTGTGCAATGTCAGGCCGTACTTCAGGCAGTGCACACCGCCGGAGTTTTCCGCCACGTTGCCGCCGATGGTGCAGGCGATCTGGCTCGATGGGTCGGGTGCGTAGTACAGGCCGTGCGGTGCCGCCGCTTCCGAGATGGCGAGGTTGCGCACGCCGGGTTGCACGGTGGCGGTGCGCGCGCGCGGGTCCAGCTCGACGATGCGGTTGAGCCGCGCCAGCGACAGCAGCAGCCCGGCCGCATCTGGCAGCGCGCCACCCGACAGCCCGGTGCCGGCGCCCCGCGGCACGATCGGCACCTTCATGGCGCTGCACAGCTTCAGCACGGCCGAGGCCTCGGCCTCCGTCTCCGGCAGCGCCACGACCATCGGGAGCTGCCGGTAGAGCATGAGCGCGTCGCAGTCGTAGGGGCGCGTGTCCTCCGCCTCCACCAGCAGCGACCGCGCTGGCAGCACGCCGACGCAACGCGGCCACCAGCTCCGCCTGCCTGGCGCGGTCGATCAGCTGCTCTCGGTGTGGAACCATTTCCAACTGGGCTTCCCCGGTGTCCCGGCGGCCGGTCCGTTCCGGCCGTACACCGCCTACTTTACGTCAGGTAGCGATGCCTCGGCGCCCGCGCGCGAGCCAGTCCGTTCGAGCACCCAGACCATGGTGTCACGGGGCGCGCCGTCCGGGCCGGTGTCGTCACCCGCAAGCGTCCTCGTGTGCCGGAAGCCGAGGCGGCGCGGCACCGCCGCGCTTGCATCGTTGCGCGGGTCGCAGCGGATCTCGACCGCCTCTACACCGTGCAGGGCGAAAGCCCGATCGGCCAGCGCCGCAGCCACCTCCGTGGCCAGTCCCTTGCCAGTCTCCCCTGAGCGGATCCAGTAGCCGATCTCGAGCCGCCCCGGCTCGCTCCGGGAGTGCAGCCCGGCGCCTCCCAGAACCCGTGTTTCATCGGGATCGAAGACGCCGTAGGTCCACTCCCGTCCCTCGGCGAAGGCGCGACGGAACTTCTCGATCCGCTCCTGGAAAGACTTCAGCGGTGAAGGCTCTGTCGCCGCCCACGGCATCCAGCGCTGCAGCTCCGGCAGGCTGTCGTCCACCGCGTCCTTGAGCAGCGACGCGTCGTCGCGGCGCCAGCATCGCAACAGCAGCCTCGGGGTACGGATCGGGCCGGGCGCGGGACCGCCTGACGGCTCGGCCATGCTCATGCGTCGTCGTCCGCGGCCAGTCTCCTCATCGGTCGGCTCGTCCTCCGCCTCCCCGGGAATGTCACCGCCACGCGCCCGCTCACAACGAACGAGGCCCGGCTCTGGCGCCGGGACGGTCCTGAAGCCGCTGCGCATCAGAACCGCCCGGGTTGGCCGGTCACCGGCCAGGGAATCGGCGACGATGCGCTCGACGCCCGGCTGGGACAGCGCATGCGCGACCAGAGTGCGGACCATCTCGGTCGCGTGGCCCCGACCGCGGAAGGCCGGCAGGATGGCGAAGCCCAGCTCGACGGTGCCGGCGACATCCGGCGGCCCGAAGAACCCCCCGACGCCGACCAGTGTCGAGGGCTGCAATGCCGTCTGGCGGCAGATCGCGTACCAGCCGTACCACCCCGTCCCCGCATGCCCGTCGCCTGCCAGGCGCTGTCGGACCTGTTCAATGAAGGCCCGCTCCACGCCGGTCGGCGGCCAGTCCTTCGGCACGACGACGCCGAGCAGCCTGGCAAGCTGCTTCGGTCCCGCCATCTCCGCATCTACATGCAGCAGGCTGGCCGCGACGAGGTCGAGGTGTGTGGTCTGCAGGAACAGCACCATGGTGTCGGAACGTCCCCTTTGGTGAGGCAGGCTAGCTGGTTTCGGGAAGACCGTCATGTATTCCGTGGCGGCCCGGACGCGCGCCCGGCATGGCCGGATGCAGGGCGTCAGTCCGACTGATCGGCTGGTCGCATCCTGGCCAGGGTCTCGGAGGGCTTCTCGCCATACTGGGCGTGGTAGTCCCGCGCGAAGCGTCCCATGTGACCGAAGCCCACCCGCAGCGCGGCTGCGGTGACAGTCATGCCGGGCGTCCCGCCCGTGAGCAGGGAGTGCGCCTGTTCGAGCCGGCGCCGCCGGACGAACTCCAGCGGCGACATGTCGAAGCGGGACTGGAATGCCCGCTGCAGGGAGCGCTTGTTCATCCCGCCGACCTGCGCGAGTTCCTCGACCGTCATGGGCTGCTCGAGGTGCCGGGCCATGTAGGCCAGCACGCTCTCGATCGGTGAGGCCATGCGATCGAACGACTCCGCGATCGGGGTCACCAGCAATGCAGCAAGGCCGCGTGTCAGGTGGTCGAGCGCGCGCTCCTGGGACAGCAAGGTCGAGTCGGGCCGGTCGAGTTCTTCCACGATGTCCATCAGCAGGGTCCTGAACATCCGCCCATGGCCCCTGGTCAGGTCCAGCGTCAGCGGGAGGTCCGGGAGATTCTCGTTCGGCTCGAGTCCGGTGCATTCGCGCAGGCTCGCGCGGACCAGCGCGTTATCCAGTTGCAGGACGAGCCGGCTGGACGGTCCCGTAGCGTGGGTGACCGGTCCTGCCCCGTTCGGCGACAGGATGACTGCCCGCGAGGGCGTGGCGGTGGCCCGCTGCTTGCCGACGGTGAACAGCTGCTCGCGCCCCTCTTCCGGGATCTGCACGAGGTAGCCACCGGAGTAGGTCGGCACCGTCACTTCCATGTCCACCGCATACGCGACCCAAACCAGGGTGGCATGCTTCCATCGGACCAGGTTTACGCGGTAATCGAGCCCCGTCTTGGGCATCGCCGTGCGCCGCTGGACCCGCAACCGCTTGCCGGACCAGGCCCGCACGGCCTTCAGGTCATCGGCACGGAAATGGCTGAATCGGGCAAAGCGTTCTTTCACGGCTCGGACCAGGCGTCATGCGTCCCGGCGATCGGATTGATCGGCGGTCGGTACTTGAGGATACGCCTGGTGTCGCTAACTGGACAGGGGGATGACCGCGACCGGCCTGCAGTCACGCGCTTCGCTGTTGCACGCCTGCGGAGCGAGCGGCGGCCTCCGCCTGCCGCGCTGCCACCTCGAAACGGTTGTCGGCGTACGGTCGGCGTCCGCGCAGCCACTGCCACAGGCTGTCCGCAGGATACGCCAGCAGGAACAACGGACCCCAGGTCTCGTACTGCCGGACATGAGCCTGTTCGTGGATGCGCAGGCGCGCGAGCTCTGCCGGGTGCGTGCCCAGTATCACGTGCCCGATGGTGATCGCGCGAAACGGCAGCCACCACGGGCTGCCAGGCGGGCGGCGCGGGAGCATGGCCACCTCGAGCGTGCCGGCGACCGCACGCCAGTGCGCGCCCGACAGGCCGGCGATGGTCGCGAGCAGCAAGCCGATCAACGTGCAGGGCGACGCCCATGCATAGCGAAGGGCCCGGTTCAACGCGAATCCACCATCGCGTGGCGCGCTCGCCGCCTCATGGCCGCGGTCCACGGAACAGGCTGTACTGGAACCGCTGCACGGCGCCGCCGGGCGTCACGTGCTCTTCCTTCTCGTGCGTCAGCAGGTCGAACCCCTCCCCGAGCTGTTCCTGCAGCTGTTCCGGGCTATAGCGCTGCACCGGCAGGCCGCTGCAGCGCTGCCGGACCGTCCTCCGCGAACGTCGCGATGACCACGTGGCCACCGGGGCGCAGGGCGGCGCGCATCGCACGGACATAGGCACGCCGCTCGGCAGGGTCGACCAGGAAATGGAAGACCGCCCTGTCATGCCAGAGGTCGAACGACGCTGCGGGCAGGTCGGCGGCCGTGACGTCGGCCTCGATCCAGGTGACTTCTGCGGCATGCTCACCGAGACGCGAACGCACGCGGTCGAGGGCAGCGCCCGAGATGTCCAGCACCGTCACGTCCTGGTAGCCGGCGTCGAGCAACTGCTCCACCAGGACGGATGCACCGCCCCCGACGTCGATGATCCTCCCCGCGGGACCGATGCCTGCCTTCCCGATGAGTTGCATCGAAAGCCGGGCACTCGACTGGTACCAGCTCAGCGTCTCCGGCCGCTTGCTGGCGTAGACGCCCTCCCAATGGGCCTTGCGCTGCATGACTCGCTCACTTCACCTGAAGGCCCTGGCTGTCCGGCCCGTCAGAAGCTCGACCCGGGCTGCTTGAGGAACTCGAGTTCCTCCGGCGTGGAGGTGCGACCCAGCACCTCGTTGCGATGCGGATAGCGGCCGAAGCGGTCGATGATCGCCTTGTGCTTCAGCTCGAACTCGTAATTGTCCGCCGGCGCGAACTCCCGGTACAGGACCTCCGCGACCTCGTGGATGGCGCGCGACTCGCTGTGCATGTAGGGCAGGAACAGGAATGCGCGCCGGACCGGCTCCAGTCCGCGATGGACGCCGGACGCGACGGCCTCCTGCGCCAGCACCAGCGCCATCGGGTCCTGCGCGAAGGCTCGCGGCGTGCTGCGGAAGACGTTCCGGGAGAACTGGTCGAGCACGATGATCTCGGCCAGCCGCCCGGACGGTACTGCACGCCAGCCGTACAGCTCGCCCCGCGCGGCCTGCTCGAGCAGCATCCCGAATCGGTCCGCCAGCTGGCCGTCGAACGCGGGGTCCACCTTCCACCAGGCCCTGGGGTCGATGTCCTCGAACCAGAACTTCAGTACCTCGTCGCGCATTCCGATGTTCCCTCTCGTCTCGAGTCGCGCGTCATGAAGACGCTGTGCGCGTGTAACCCTGTGGCTTGCTGAAGACCCTCGAGTCCGGTCACCTCGCGGGCGGCAGCGGGCTGCCCTTGTCGAGGACCACCTTCCAGGCGCCCGGCGCGGACATCCTCCACACGGAGTTGAAGCGCGCGACCGGCGTACCGTCGGGCCCGAACACTGGACCCGAGCTGTGCGCCAGGGTTCCGGACGCCAGCACCTCGACCTCGTCTGGTTCCCACGAAAACGGTGCCTGAGGTTCCTCGAAGTAACTCGCCCACCCCTCGAGCACGGCCGGCTTGCCGCGCAGCGGCCCGGATCCCGAGAAGAAGATCGCCTCGTCGTCCACGAAGGCCGCGAAGGCGGCGAAGTCGCGTGCAGCCATCGTGGCAGCGAAGGCGCGCTCCGCCGCGAACACCTGCTCGCGAAGGGACAAGTCGGCTGCCGCGGGTGCGCCCGGCCTGCGCGGTACCCGTCGGCCCGAAGCCGCCCTCCTGGTACACGACATCGCCGTCCGGCGCGGACAGGTAGTGCGGCAGGCCCGCCGGGGCCAGGTAGGCCGCGCCAGCCGGCACGGCGACGAGGCTGTCATCGTCCTGCTGCTCGCCGAAGCCGACGTACAGCGTCCCGCTCAGCACCGTGGAATAGCGCGTATCGGGATGCGTGTGAGGCGGGATCCGGCCGCCCTCGCGGATCCGCACGCGCAGGGCATACAGGCCGGGCGCCTTCTCGGAGCCCACCACCCACGCGGCCTCGACCAGGGGGTTGCCGGGAAGGCCGCGCCACTCGAGCGTGTCCGGCGGACATCGGCGTCGGGACTCTCCGCCGCGGCGAGACCGACGGCCGACAGGCAGCCGGTGAGCAGCGCAAGGATCCTGCCTGGCATGGTCTTCATCTCAGGCCTGAAGGGGGCGCTGGTGGACCGCCGCGTCGCTCATGACATCTTCCCCCTTGATGGAATTCCAGCCTGATTCGGGTCGGCCGTCCTTCGACGACGATAGCCAGCCGGAGTCATGCCGGCAAGGCGCCGTGTATCCCAGGCTGTCTAGACGTGCTGGTCGATCAGGATCTGGTTGCCGTCGGGATCCTCGATCGCGATGTGCCCCGGCCCCGAGGTGCCTGCCTCGACGGTCTGCAGCAGTTTCACGCCCCCGGCCCGGAGCTGCTCCTGGATCTCGCGCACGTCGGTGAAGCGCGGCAGCGCCTGGGCCTCGCTGTCCCAGCCCGGATTGAAGGTCAGGAGGTTCTTGTCGAACATGCCCTGGAACAGGCCGATGAGCGTGGTGCCGTTCTTCATGATCAGCCAGCGCTGCTCCTGGTTGCCGCCGAACACGGTGAACCCCAGCTTTTCGTAGAAGGCCCGCGACACCGCAATGTCCTTCACCGCAAGGCTGATCGAAAATGCACCCAGTTCCACGTTGACCCCCTCCGGGCATGACGCCCTGTGTCACGCACCGCGCAGCATGGTCCCTCCGGCCTGCCCGTCGCCGCCGGGCGCGGCGAATCCTCATGCGACCTTCCTGCCCTGGAGGCTGTAGACCATCGGGACGTCCTGGCCGCGGTGACGCAGATGGAACCTCCCCGGCTCGCGTTCCTCCAGTCCCTCGAAACAGTTGTAGGGACTGTAGGGAAACTCGTTCAGGCGGCGGATCTCGATCCCCGCACCGACCAGCGCATTCACGACGCTTGAAAGGGGATGCGCCCAGGTCGCAAGCCTCGCCACCGCTTGGTCGCCGTTCTCCGTGTAGCTGCCACTCTCCTCGACGTCCGGCTCCTCCTTCGTGAAGTACGAGTACCCGGCGAGCAGGTCGTGGAGCGGATGGAACTCGACCATGTAGAACGTGCCGCCGGCGGCCAGGTTCCGCGCCACCACGGCAGCCCAGCGTGCAAGGTCCGGCAGCCAGCAGATGGCGCCGTAGGACGTGAAAACGATGTCGAACGGCTCGACTTCGGCACTGCGGAAACCGTAGACGTCCGAGCAGACGAACCGCGCGTCGAGCCCGGTCGCCTCGCGCAGGCGATTCGCCTGTGCGATGGCGACGGGTGACAGGTCTACTCCGGTGCAGCGTGCCCCCAGCCGTGCCCAGGAGAGCGTGTCGAGGCCGAAGTGACATTGCAGGTGGAGCAGGCGCCGGCCGGCGACGCCCGTGAGTTCCCGCAGCTCGATCTCCTGCAGGGAGGTCTTGCCGGCGAGGAAGCCCCCCACGTCGTAGAACGCCGAATGCACGTGGGCCTCAGTGCGCCGGTCCCAGGCGGTCCGGTTCAGCTCGAGATAGTCGATGACAGGTTTCATGCGGCGCCCCAGGTCCTAACGGACGACCCAGCCGCCACAGACCGGAAAGACCTGCCCGACGAAGCAGTCCGCCGCGTCGCTGCACAGGTAGGCGACGAACTCCGCATCTTCCCTGGCGGAGACCAGCCGGCCGAGTGGGACCTCGCGCCTCAGCCGCTCCTGGAAGCGCGGACTCTGCTGCACTTCCGGCGGAAAGTACGTCGGGTTGTCGACGAAGTTCTGCGCGATGGCATTCACCCTGATGTTGTACTGAGCGAGTTCCACCCCGACCGCCTGCACGTACGCCAGCTGGGCACCTCGGGCCGCGCTGTAGGTGGAGGCACGCCGCATCCCGCGTAGCGCCGATGCGCTACCGATCACCAGGATCTTGCCTCCGCCCCGGGCGATCATGCCGGGTACGACGGCTCGCACCAGCCTGGGCAATGGGTCGACCAGCGCTGCGAAGACACGCTGCCACTCGGCATCAGTGACCTCGGCGGCCGCGGTGCTGGGCGCCGGAAGCGCGAGGTTTGCAACCAGGACGTCGATCTCTCCTGCCGCGGAAACCACCCCTTCCGCGAGGGCCGGCCCCGACAGGGACACGTCGCTCGCAAGCACCTCCGCCCCGTGTCCGGAGAGCGTCTCGCAGATCACCGGCCCCATGAACTCGTCAGCCTGCGTGACGAGGACACGCTTCCCCTGCAGCCTCCCGGTCACGCCGCTACTTCCTCATGTAGGTGCCGTCGAACGCCGTCTGCCACGGTCCATCGGCCCCGGCGGACTCCCAGTGCTGGCGAACACTGCCATCGTCGTTCGGGGTCCAGGTGATCCGGTGCCGGGTCACGACGCCGTCCTTCCCGGTCGTCTGCCCTTCCAGCACCATGCTCTTGCCGCGAAGGCCGCCCTCCAGCAGGAGCAGCGTCCCGGAGGTGTCCACCCAGGTCTGGTGCCACAGCTTCCGGCCCGCGTCGTAGATGTTCAGGCTCTCACCGCTGAAGCCGCGCCCGGTGTCGTAGCGTTCGTGCAGAACGCAGCCCCCGTACTCACGCGTGATGCCGTTGGTGCCCGCCAGCTTCCCATCGGGCGTGTGGACGTTCCACTCGCCCAGCCAGAAGTCGAACTGGCGATGTTCCTCCCCGTCGCAGGCGGCATGGGAAACGGCCGGACAGCAGATCAGAATGGCGGCGGATAGCCCCCCAATGGTCGATCGATTCCTCATCGATGTTCCTCCCCTTGTGCCCGCGCGTTCCCCGTCGCGCGCAGATTCGCGCCGGTGCGCCTACTCTGCCGCAGCCAGTATGCGATCGATCACGTCCTGGTCGGGCGGCAGCAGCCCCGGGGCGACCAGGCGCGGCGTGAGGGTCGCCCAGTTCGCGTCCGCTTCGAACACCCGGCGGAACAGGGGCAGCGATTCTTCCAGTCGCCCCATGTTGACCAGCGCGACGGCATGCCAGAAGTTCATCTCCATGTTGTCGGGAGCGAGTTCCGCCGCGCGCGAGTACTGCTTCAGAACCTCCTCATTATCTCCCTGCTCGACGGCGAGGTCCCCGGCATTCATGTGGTTGTAGGCGCGCTGCAGCTGGACCAGACGACGGAGCTCCTTCAGCGGCTCCTGGCTGTCGTCGACCCTCAGGTCGAAGATGCGGTCGTTCCACGGCTTGCCCGTCGATTTTCCGGCGACGACGACCAGGGCCGCCGATTGGCTGCCCCGGATGTCGCCTCCCGCCGCCTGCGCAGCATCGAGTGCGGCGAGCATCCGCTCGGCCAGGTCGCCCCGGGCCTCCTCGAAGGCGCGGGACATGGCGGGCCAGACCGTGTCGTTCAGCATCAGGTTCGCCTGCACCGAGTAGTCGGTGCCGACTTGATGTCCCGCGGACTGGATGTTCCTCGAGCCCGTGTGGGCCGCGACGCGCCCGTCGGCGTCGATCATCGCGACCTGGCGCACGTCGCGATCAGGGTCCGCTGCAAGCAAGGCCTGGAGCGTTTCAGGCGCGCCCTTCCCCGCCCGCATGAACTCGAGTCCGAGCGTGCCGTAGCTCGGGTCGACGAAGGACTGCGTGGCGATCGCCCCGACGCCCGCCTCGGCCCAGGCGCACCACCGGACCCACGCTGAACCAGTGCGACTGCACGGCAACACCCAGCTCACCGGTCCCGGGGTCACGCGCGACGATCGAGTAGGTGTGGACAGGGCGCTGCAGGCCCGCGCCCCCGTCCTGCGCGCTGGCTACCGCGGCGAGCCAGACCGACATCGACACGAACAGCAGGCCTTGCTTGAGTTCCATCGTCGATGCTCCTGCAGCTTCTTACCGGGTCCGGGCCGGGGATCATCCGTCGTGCCCGGTGCGGCGCGGCTCAGGCTCCCTGCGGCACAAGCCTCGCCTGCAGATCGTAGGCCGCCGCACCGGTGATCGCCACTTCTGCAAACTCACCCGGCCGCAGCCCGGTGACGCCCTTGCCAGTGATGCGCACCGTGCCGTCGATCTCCGGTGCGTCGGCTTCGCTGCGCGCGATGGCCGTGCGCGCCTCGAGGCTGTCCACCAGCACGCGCATCCTGCGGCCCACCTTCGCCTGCAGCCTTGCCGCGCTGATGGCCTGCTGTTTCTGCATGAAGCGGTGCCAGCGCTCTTCCTTCACCTCGTCGGGCACGACGCCGGGCAGCTCGTTGGCGGTCGCGCCCGCCACCGGCGAGTACTTGAAGCAGCCGACGCGGTCGAGCTGCGCCTCGTCCAGCCAGTCGAGCAGGACCTGGAAGTCCTGCTCAGTCTCGCCCGGGAAGCCGACGATGAAGGTGCTGCGCAGCGTCAGGTCCGGCACCGCCTCGCGCCAGCGGCTGGATGCGCTCCAGCGTGTTCTCCGCGTGCGCCGGACGCTTCATCGCCTTCAGGATCCGCGGGCTGCCGTGCTGGAACGGGATGTCGAGGTAAGGAAGGATCTTGCCCTCGGCCATCAGCGGCAATACCTCGTCCACGTGCGGATAGGGATACACGTAATGCAGCCGCACCCACAGGCCGAGCTCGCCGAGCTCGCGCGCCAGGTCGAAGAACCGCGTGCGGATCTCGCGCGAGCCCCACTGCTCGGTGCGGTACTTCGTGTCCACGCCGTAGGCGCTGGTGTCCTGCGAGATCACCAGCAGCTCCTTCACCCCGGCGTTCTTCAGGCGAATCGCCTCGTTCAGCACGTGCGTGATCGGCCGGCTGACCAGGTCGCCGCGCATCGAGGGGATGATGCAGAAGCTGCAGCGGTGGTTGCAGCCCTCCGAGATCTTCAGGTACGCGTAGTGCCGCGGCGTGAGCCGGATACCCTGCGGCGGCACCAGGTCGAGGTGCGGGTCGTGCTTCGGCGGCAGGTGCTCGTGCACCGCGCCGACCACCTCCTCGTAGGCCGCGGGTCCCGTCACCTTCAACACCCGCGGGTGCCGCTCGGTGATCCTCTCCGGCTGGGCGCCCAGGCAGCCGGTGACGATCACCCGCCCGTTGGCCGCGACCGCCTCGCCGATGGCTTCCAGCGACTCGTGGACCGCGTCGTCGATGAAGCCGCAGGTGTTGACCACCACCAGGTCGGCCGCGTCGTAGCTGGGCACGACCTCGTAGCCCTCGGCCCGCAGCTGGGTGAGGATCCGCTCGGAGTCCACCAGCGCCTTGGGGCAACCGAGGCTGACGAACCCGATCTTCGGCTGGGCGCGGCTCATGGCGCGCATCCTAGCCGATCGGCCCGACCATGCCCCGCATCAAGGCGTGGCTCTCTGCTTCGGGGGCCTCCTCTGCCTGGCGGGGCTCTCTACTCCCGGTGGGTCCCTGCTTGCTCCGAAAGCCGGATAGTCGCGGCGCAGGGACCCACCGGTCGTCCTCGCCCCGCCTGGACGGTCGCGGCACGACGCATCGGGCGCGGGCAGCGGAGGGCGGCGTCCCCCTGAGCGAGCGAGTTTTGCCTTGCGGAGCGAAGCGGAGCCGAGCGAGCGACGGGGGACCCGCCCGGCCAGGCGCCCGCGCCGGGCACCGGTCGCCGACCCCGGGGCGCGCAATAACCCCGGAATCCCCGACCCGGCACCGACCCAGGTGCCGGCCACGAGGCGGGGCCACGGAACGGGAAGCCGCGCTAGAATGCGCGGCATGCCAACCTACGACTACCTCTGCGAGGCCAACGGCCGCACCGTCGAGGTCTCCCACAAGATGAGCGAGAAGGTCGCCACCTGGGGCGAGCTGTGCCGGCGCGCCGGCATCGAGCCGGGCAAGACGCCCGCCACGGCGCCGGTGCAGAAGCTGATCACCGGTGGCGCCGTCATCTCCGGCGGCAACCTCGGCAGCACCGAGCGGCCCTGCGACTACGGCACGCCCTGCGGCGGCTGTGCCTGCAACCCGGAGTAGCCCCCTGAGCCCCCAGCCCGCTGAACCACCCGTGACGATTGCGTTCACCAAGATGCATGGGCTGGGCAACGACTTCATCGTCTTCGACGCCCCGCCCGGCGGCGCGCCCTCGGCCGCGCTGCTGCGCGCGCTGGCCGACCGGCACACCGGCATCGGCTTCGACCAGGCCCTGATGCTGGAGAAGCCGCGCAGCGACGGCACGGTCGTCTACTACCGCATCTTCAACGCCGACGGCGACGAGGTGGAGCAGTGCGGCAACGGCGCGCGCTGTATCGCCGCCTTCGTCAACGCCCGGCTGCAGTGCGGCCCGGGCCCGCTGGTGATGGACAGCCCCGGCGGGCAGGTGCAGGCGCGGGTCCGCGAGGACGGCCTGGTGTCGGTCGCCATGGGCGTGCCGAACTTCGCGCCTGCCTCGCTGCCGTTCGAGGCGAGCGGCGAGGCCAGCGTGTACCCGCTGGCAGTGGGCGAGGGCACGGTCGAGATCGGCGCCGTGTCCATCGGCAACCCGCATGCGGTGATCCGCGTTCCCTCGGTGGACGAGGCGCCCGTGGACCGGCTGGGACCGGCCATCGAGAACCACCCGCGCTTCCCGCGGCGCACCAACGTCGGCTTCATGGAAGTGCTCGCGCCGGATCACGTCCGCCTGCGCGTCTGGGAGCGCGGCACCGGGGAGACCCGCGCCTGCGGCACCGGCGCGTGCGGCGCCGTCGCCGTCGGACGGCGGCACGGGCTGCTGGGCGAGGAAGTGAAGGTGGACCTGCCGGGCGGCCGGCTCGTGGTTCAATGGAAGGGTCCCGGCGAGCCGATCTGGCTGACGGGCCCGGCCGAGACAGCATTCGAGGGGAAGGTGACACTATGACCAAGCGTGCCGCGACGGCCGACGTGACGACATTGAGCGACGCTGCGGTGGCGCAGTACCTGGAGGCCTTCCCGGAGTTCTTCGAGCGCAACCCCGCCCTGCTGCAGCGGCTTCGCCTGCCCGACGGCCGCGGCAGCGGCACCACGGTCTCGCTGCTCGAGAAGCAGGTGGACGTGCTGCGCGAGCGCAACCGCCAGCTGGAGAAGCGCCTTGCCGAGTTCATCGACGTGGCCCGCGGCAACGACGAACTGGCCGCGAAGATCCACCGGCTGACCACGCGCCTGGTGCACGCCCGTGGCATCGACCACGTCGTGGACGCCGTCGAGGCCTCGCTGCGCGAGGACTTCGACGTGCCGCGCTGCGTGCTGGTGCTGTTCCGCGAGGACGAGTCGCTCACCGCGCGCGAGTCCCCCTTCATCCGCCTTGCACGGCGCGACTCCGCCGAGATGCGCGGCTTCGAGACGCTCTTCGCCTCCGACAGGCCGCGCTGCGGCCAGGTGCGGGACTCCCAGCGTGACTACCTGTTCGGCGAGGGCGTCGTGGACATCGGCTCGGTCGCGCTGGTGCCGCTCGGCCCGGGCGGCAGGCACGGGCTGCTGGCCTGTGGCGCCACCGACGCGCAGCGCTTCAACCCGACCGTCAGCACCGACTTTCTCGCCCGCATCGGCGAGCTGATCGCGGCGGCGCTCGCCGCGGAGTGATGGACGCCCCGGCCGCCGCCTGGGCCGAGCGCTGGTTCGCCCACCTGCGGACGGAGCGGCGCCTCTCGCCGCACACGACGGTCAACTACGCGCGGGACCTCGGCGCGTTCACGTCCTTCTGCGACCAGCAGGGCGTGGCCACCTGGGAGCGCGTGGACAACTTCCACGTGCGCAGTTTCGCCGCCCACGAACATCGCGACGGGCTCGGGCCGCGCAGCATCCAGCGGCGGCTGTCCTCGCTGCGAAGCTTCTTCAACTTCCTGATCCGCGAGGGAGTGGTCAACTCCAACCCGGCCGAGGAGATCAAGGCCCCGAAGGCGCCGAAGCGGCTGCCCAAGACGCTCGACACCGACCGCATGGCGCGGCTGCTGTCCGAGCCCGGCAACGACCCGCTGGCGCGGCGCGACCACGCGATGATGGAGCTGCTCTACAGCTCCGGACTGCGCCTCGCCGAACTCGTCGGGCTGGACCTGACCGACCTCGACCTCGCGGATCGCACCGTGCGGGTGCTGGGCAAGGGGTCCAAGACCCGGGTGCTGCCCATCGGCCGGCATGCGATCACCTCGATCAACGCCTGGCTCAAGGACCGTGCCGGGATGGCGAAGCCGGGGGAGACCGCGGTCTTCGTCGGCCAGGGCGGCCGCCGGCTGGGGATGCGGGCGGTGCAGCAGCGCGTGGACCAGGCCGCCCGCCGGCTCGGCATCGACCTGAAGGTGCACCCGCACCTGTTCCGTCACTCCTTCGCCACCCACCTGCTGGAGTCCAGCGGCGACCTGCGCGGCGTGCAGGAACTTCTCGGCCACTCGGACATCAGTACCACGCAGGTGTACACGCACCTTGATTTCCAGCACCTGGCCCGCATCTATGACCAGGCGCACCCGCGCGCGCGGCGCCGCAAGTAGGCGCCAGACAAGGATTTTCCATGGCTGACTCGCACTTCGATCCCCACGGGACGACCATCCTGTCCGTCCGTCGCGGCGCCACCGTCGCCATGGGCGGCGACGGCCAGGTCACGCTCGGCAACACCATCATGAAGGGCAACGCCCGCAAGGTGCGCCGCCTCTACGGCGGCAAGGTGCTGGCCGGCTTCGCCGGCGGCACCGCCGACGCCTTCACCCTGTTCGAGCGCTTCGAGGGCAAGCTGGAGAAGTACGGCAACCTGACGCGCGCCGCCATCGAGCTGGCCAAGGACTGGCGCAGCGACCGGGCACTGCGGCGCCTCGAGGCACTGCTGTGCGTCGCGGATCCCGGCGCCTCGCTGGTCATCTCCGGCAACGGCGACGTGATCGAGCCGGAGCACGACATCATGGCCATCGGCTCGGGCGGGCCGTTCGCCCAGGCCGCGGCGCGCGCGCTGCTGGAGAACACCGACCTCGGCGCGCGGGAGATCGTCGAGCGCGCCATGGCCATCGCAGCCGACACCTGCATCTACACCAACCGCAACGTCGTGATCGACGACCTGCCGACGGCCTGAACATGGACACGATGACACCCCGCGAGATCGTCGAGGAACTCGACAAGCACATCGTCGGCCAGAAGGACGCGAAACGCGCCGTGGCCGTGGCGCTCCGCAACCGCTGGCGCCGCATGCAGGTCGAGGAACCGTTGCGGCAGGAGATCACGCCCAAGAACATCCTGATGATCGGACCCACCGGCGTGGGCAAGACCGAGATCGCCAGGCGACTGGCCCGGCTCGCCCGCGCCCCGTTCGTGAAGGTGGAGGCCACCAAGTTCACCGAGGTCGGCTACGTCGGCCGCGAGGTGGACTCGATCGTCAAGGACCTCGTCGACGTGGCGGTGAAGCTGACGCGCGAGGAGGAGATGGCCCGGGTGCGGCATCGCGCCGCGGACGCGGCCGAGGAGCGCATCCTCGACCTGCTGCTGCCGCGCGCGCAGTCCACGGGCGGCCTGCAGCCGGAGGCCGCCCCGCGGGACGCCGAGACCCGGCAGAAGTTCCGCAAGATGCTGCGCGAGGGCCAGCTGGACGAGCGCGACATCGAGGTCGAGGTGCGCGCGGTGCCGGTGGGACTCGACATCGTCGGCCCGCCTGGCATGGAAGACATGACCCAGCAGCTGCAGCAGATGTTCCAGAACCTCGGCGGCCAGCGCACCCGCAGCCGCAAGATGAAGGTGCGCGAGGCCATGAAGGCGCTGACCGACGAGGAAGCGGCCCGCATGGTCAACGAGGACGAGCTGCGCACGCGCGCCCTGGCCAACGCCGAGCAGAACGGCATCGTGTTCCTCGACGAGCTGGACAAGATCTGCAAGCGCGGCGAGGTCGTCGGCGCCGACGTCTCGCGCGAGGGCGTGCAGCGTGACCTGCTGCCGCTGGTGGAAGGCTGCACGGTCAGCACCAAGTACGGGATGGTCAAGACCGACCACATCCTGTTCATCGCCTCGGGCGCCTTCCACATGGCGAAGCCCTCGGACCTGATCCCGGAGCTGCAGGGCCGCTTCCCGATCCGCGTGGAACTCTCCTCGCTCGGGGTGGAAGACTTCGTGCGCATCCTCACCGAGCCGGACGCATCGCTGTGCACCCAGTACATGGCGCTGCTGGCCACCGAGGGAGTGGAGATCCGCTTCAGCGACGACGGAATCCGCCGCATTGCCGAGATCGCCTGGTCGGTCAACGAGCGCACGGAGAACATCGGCGCGCGGCGCCTGCACACCGTCATGGAGCGGCTGCTGGAGCACGTCTCGTTCGAGGCCTCGGACAAGGGCGGCAGCGCCATCGCGGTGGACGCCGCCTTCGTGGACCGCCACCTCGGCGAGCTGGCCAGGGACGAGGACCTCAGCCGGTATATCCTGTAGCCCCGACGGACCCGCACGAGGAACACGCGATGACCATGGCCGACCCTGGCCCACCGGCCGAACTGAAGCTGAAGCGCAAGTCCCGCGTCCTCGAGGTGCATTTCCGCGACGGCGAGACCTTCATCCTGCCGTTCGAATACCTGCGCGTGTACTCGCCCTCGGCCGAGGTGCAGGGCCATGGTCCCGGCGAGGGCAAGCTGGAGCTGGCCAAGGAGAACGTTCAGGTGCGCGAGGTCGCCCCGGTCGGCAACTACGCCGTCTGCCTGAAGTTCGACGACGGCCACGACAGCGGCCTGTTCAGCTGGTCGTACCTGTACGACCTCGGCCGCAACTACGACGAGAAGTGGGCGCGCTACCTGGAACGCTGCGAGAAGCTCGGCTACGAGCGCAAGCCGCCGCAGGCCTGAGCGGCCCGCGCCCCGTCCATCCCGGGCCGTCCGCATGCCGCCCGCTCCGCAGGACTTCAGCCACGAGGTGCGCAAGCACGACTCGATGGCTGTCCGCGTGGCCTTTGCCTCGCTCGGCGCCGTTTTCCTCGTCGCCGGGGCGGTTGGCATCCTCGTGCCGGTGCTGCCCACCGTGCCGCTGTGGCTGGTCGCGGCGGCCTGCTTCGCCCGCTCCTCGACCCGTGTCTACAACTGGCTGCTGAACCACCGCCACTTCGGCCCGGGCATCCGCGAGTGGCGCCACCACCGCAGCATTCCCTGGCGCGCCAAGCGCGCGGCCCTGGTCCTGCTGGCGGTCAGCTTCGGCATCACGCTGGTGTTCTTCCTGACCAGCTGGCCGGCGCGGCTGGCGATGGGCACCGGGGGGCTGCTGCTGGGCGCCTGGATCTGGCGGATTCCCTCGCGCGACGCGCCGCGGCGTGCCGCGAACCAGGACCCCTCCAGCGCGCCATAGCGGTTCCTCGCCGTGAGTTTCCGGCCCCGGACCCGTAGAATCCGGGGCTCCGGCCGAGTGATGCCAGCATGACCACCCCCACAGACAAGTCCACGTCGAAGGTCGACTTCGGTTACGAGCAGGTGGCCGCCGATGAAAAGGCGGGCCGTGTTCGGCAGGTGTTCGACTCGGTCGCCGACAACTACGACCTGATGAACGACGTCATGTCGGCGGGCATGCACCGGCTGTGGAAGCGGTTCACGCTCAGCCAGACCGGCCTGAAGCCGGGACAGCGCGCGCTGGACGTGGCGGGCGGCACGGGCGACCTTGCGGCGGGCCTCGCCCGCCAGGTGGGACCGTCGGGCCTCGTGGTGCTGTCGGACATCAACTGGGCGATGCTCTCGCGCGGCCGCGACCGGCTGCTGGACGAGGGCATCACCGGCAACGTCGGCTTCGTGCTGGCCAATGCCGAGAAGCTGCCGTTCGCCGACGCGAGCTTCGACTGCATCACGATCGGCTTCGGGCTGCGCAACGTCACCGACAAGCCGGCGGCACTGGCCTCGATGCGCCGAATCCTGCGTCCGGGCGGCCAGCTGCTGGTGCTGGAGTTCTCGCGCCCGAACGCGGGGCTGAAGCCCTTCTACGACCTGTACTCCTTCAAGGTACTGCCGGCCATGGGCAGGATGATCGCCCGCGACTCCGACAGCTACCGCTACCTCGCCGAGTCGATCCGCGTGTTTCCCGACCAGCCGACGCTGGCCGGCATGATGCGCGAGGCCGGGTTCGAGGACTGCCGCTGGCACAACCTGACCGGCGGCATCGTCGCGGTGCACCGCGGCTACGCCTACTGACCATGGCCACCGACCCGCTGTTCCAGCCGATCGAATCGCTGCTCAACCGTAACGTCGCCGGTTCCACCCGGGCGCGCGAACTGGTGGCGCGGCTCGAGGGGCGCTCGCTGGAGGTGCGCGCCACGCCCACCCCGTTCGCCATCCGCTTCCGGGTGGCCGACGGACAGGTCGCGGTCTCGGCCGGTGGCGAAGGCGAGCCGGAAGCCGTGATCGAGGGCACGCCGCTCTCGCTGGCGACGCTCGCCGGCCCCGAGCCGGAGGATCGCCTGCGCCGCGGCGAGGTGCGCATCAGCGGCGATGCGGAGACCGCGCAGCTGTTCCAGAAGCTGTTCAAGGCCGCGCGGCCGGACTTCGAGGAAGAGCTGTCGCGCCTGGTCGGCGACCCCATCGCCCATCACGTCGCGAACGCGGCGCGCAGCGTGTTCACCTTCGGCCGGCGTGCCGCGGAGACCTTCGCGCGCAACATGGGCGAGTACCTGACCGAGGAGAGCCGGGACCTGCCCGCCCAGCCCGAGGTCGAGGCCTGGGTCGAGCAGGTGGACCGGCTGCGCGAGGACGCGGACCGCTTCGAGGCCCGTCTCGCGCTGCTCGAGCGCCGTCGCGGGACCGACGCTTGATCTCGCTGCCCGTCGCCGGCCGCCTGATCAGCATCCAGCGCGTGCTGGTCCGGCACGGGCTGGACGATTACGTCCGCGCCACCCACCTCTACCGGCCGCTGCGCTTCCTGTTCTACCTCTCGCCGTGGACGTGGTTCGCGCGCAGCCAGGGCACGACCCGTGGCGAGCGGCTGCGCCTCGCGCTGGAGGAACTCGGCCCGATCTTCATCAAGTTCGGCCAGGCGCTGTCCACGCGCCGTGACCTGCTGCCGCGCGACATCGCCGACGAGCTGGCAAAGCTGCAGGACCGCGTGCCGCCGTTCAGCGGCGCGGCCGCGCGGGCCCAGGTGGAGAAGTCACTGGGCAGCCCGGTCGGGGAGCTGTTCGGCTCCTTCGACGAGCAACCGCTCGCGGCGGCGTCCGTCGCACAGGTGCACGCCGCGACGCTGCAGGACGGGCGCGAGGTCGTGGTCAAGGTGCTGCGTCCCGGCATGCGCGAGGTCATCGGGCGTGACCTCGAGGTCATGTACGCGATGGCCGAGCTGGCCGAACGCTACTGGCCGGAATCGAAGCGCCTGCGCCCCGTGGAAGTGGTCGAGGAATACGAGAAGACCATCCTCGACGAGCTCGACCTGCTGCGCGAGGCCGGCAATGCCTCGCAGCTGAAGCGCAACTTCGCCGGCAGCCCGCTGCTGCACGTCGCCGAGGTGCACTGGGACCTGTGCCGGCGCGACGTGATGGTGATGGAGCGCATCCGCGGCGTGCCCATCGCGGAGATGGACCGCCTGCGCGAGCTCGGCACCGACATCCAGAAGCTGGCCGAGAACGGCGTGACGATCTTCTTCACGCAGGTGTTCCGGCACAACTTCTTCCATGCCGACATGCACCCCGGCAACATCTTCATCGACGTCACCGACCCGGCGAACCCCAGGTACGCCGCCGTGGACTTCGGCATCTGCGGCGCGCTGGAGACGCGCGACCAGTACTACCTCGCGGCCAACTTCCTGGCCTTCTTCGACCGCGACTGGCAGCGCATCGCCGAGCTGCACCTGGAAAGCGGCTGGATCCCGCCGCACGCACGCCTGTCCGAGCTGACCGCCGCGGTCCGCACCGTCTGCGAGCCCATCTTCAACAAGCCGCTGGGCGAGATCTCCTTCGGCATCGTGCTGCTGCGGCTGTTCGAGGTGGCGCGCCGCTTCGAGATGCGCGTGCAGCCGCAGCTGATCCTGCTGCAGAAGACGCTGCTGAACATCGAGGGACTCGGGCGCGAACTGTATCCAGAGCTCGACCTGTTCAAGACGGCCCAGCCGATCCTGCGCCAGTGGATGAACGAGCGCGTCGGTCCGGAGGCCTTCGCCCAGGGGCTGCGCAAGCACTGGCCGGACCTGGCCGAGTCGCTGCAGATGCTGCCTGTTGTCGTGCAGCGCGCCGTGCGGCGCGCCTACGAGGACGACTTCCGCGTCCGCACGGAGTCCTCCTCGGTGGACCGGCTGCGCAAGGAGCTGGCGAAGGGGCAGCGCAACCGCAATGCGCTGCTCGCCGGCGGCACGTTCTTCCTCGGCGGCATCCTCTGGCTGTCGCTGCTGACCTCGCCCGACTGGGTCGGTTGGGCGATGGCCGCCGGCGGCGCATCCTGGATGCTGGCCCGGCTGTTCGTGGAGCAGGACTGAAGGCGGAGCACGCCGGGCCGGGCGCGATGTCCCTCAGTCGTCCTTGAGGGCGATCCAGGTTGCATGGGCCCGTGCCAGGACGTCGCCGTCGGGTCCGATGACCGCCGTGCCTGCGTAGTGCTTGCGGCCCTCCGAACTGCGTTCCCAGCCGAAGACCACGCAGGCCTCGCCAGCCGCCGGGCGGCGGTCGATCCGCGCGGCCAGCTCGCCGAGCAGCGCCAGCTTGCCGGCCATCGGCGTGGCGAAGTAACCCGGGCAGTCGAGCGCCGACCAGAGGTACTCCGGCCGGATGAGGCCGGACCCGTCGGCCAGCGAACCGTCCGGCACCCACGGGGCCGCCACGCCGCGGCCGTCGGACAAGGGGCCGGCGAAGATGCGCAGCCCGTCCCCGGCCATGCGGCGCGGTCCGCACACGAAGCAACCCGGGAAGGCGTGCTCGGCGAAGCCGGAATAGCGCAGGGAAGCGATGACGGCCTCCGCGTGGTCCGGCAGGATCGGCACGCCCAGGTCCACGGCGTCGGGCCGCGCCTCGGCGACGACCTCCTCGCCCTGCAGGAGCCGCAGCACACCATCGTTCTCGGCCAGCTCCAGCGGCTGTGTCCAGCGGCGGGGGTTTCCTCAGGCGAACGGCCACCGGCTGTGCCGCCGTCGCGGCCACCAGCCCGCAGACGTAGCCGCCGTTGCCGGAATCCGGCGGGCCGCAGAAACGACTCGCAACCGTGATCGTCGCCATCAGGGCTTTGTCGGACGGATGGCGCCGCAGTTCCAGCATTCCATGAACTGTCCCTCGATCTCCTCGTCACAGGACGGGCAGCGCCAGGGCGGCTCGTCCAGGCCCGGCCCGTGCAGTTCCTGCTCGATCAGCTCCTGCGCACGGTCGAAGTCGAGTTCCCCCACCCACAGCTCCGGCCAGGTCTCGAGGAACGGGATCTCGCCGATGACGCCGCCGAGGCGCTCGTTGCGCATCTCCGAGCGGATGCCCTCCGCCTCCAGCATGTTGCGGACGTGGGCGACCTGGACCACGGACTCGGCGGTGTAAACGCGCTTCATGAGCGGACCTCCGGCATGCCGTCCTTGCCATTGTGCCGCACCTTGATGTCCCGTCCGGACCGCGACCGGGCTCCGCCTGGTCCACCCGCCTCCTGGCCCCGCCGGCGCCGCCTACAGCAGCCACTCGATTCCGGGGATCCACTTCACGGTGTTCACCACCAGGCGCTGCCACAGCGTAGCGTCGGGCTCCCTCGACTCGCGGACCGTCGCGCCGTCGCGCCGGCCGCGCCAGACCATCTCGAGGCCGCCAGCGCGGCGCGACTCGAGCGTGACCCGCCAGGCCCGGTCGGGCTCGAGGTCGCGAACGATCAGCCCGGCGGCCTCCTCCGCGAGCTTCGCGCTGTGGATCACGATGGCCAGCTCGGTGTTCAGGGCCGCCGAACGCGGGTCGAGGTTGAAGCTGCCGATCCAGGTCTGGTGACGGTCCGCCACGGCGACCTTGGCGTGCAGCGATGCATTGCTGCGGCGACCCGGCGCGATCTTCGGGTCGTCCCCGCCCGCTGCGGCCTGCCGCTTGAACTCGTAGAGCTCGACGCCGGCCTTCAGCAGCCGCCGGCGGTACTTGGCGTAGCCGACGTGCACCACCGTGACGTCGTTGGCCGCCAGCGAGTTGGTCAGCACGCGGGTCCGGACCCCCTCGCCAGCCTGCTGCACGATGAACTCCGCGCCCTTGCGGCTGGGCACGAAGTAGGCGGACTCGATCAGCATCTCGTGCCGGGCCTCGTCCCACAGGCGCACCAGCCGTTCGAGGACCGGTGAGGCGCCCGTGAAGTCCGGGTCGAGCTTGTCCGGCGGGTCCGCCAGGAACTCGGCGCGGGCCCAGGTCAGGCGGGCGTCCGGGTCCTCGACTGCTTCGAGCAGGACCGTCCGGGCCCGATCGTAGCGTTCGTCCAGGTCCGGGACGGCCTCGAGCCTGCGCTCCAGCGTCGCGCGCGTGGCCGCCAGGCCTTCACGGGTCGCGGTGTGCGGCGTCAGCGCCTCGACCGGCACGGCGAGGGGGTGCTGCCAGTACGCCTCGAAGCTCGCGCGGGCCTCCTCGACCAGCCGGCCGGCCACGAACACGTCGAAGTCCGCGAAGTTCGACCGGTCGTCCGCGTCGAAGTAGTTGTTGCCGATGTTGCGGCCGCCGAAGACGCCCGCGATCCCGTCGACCAGGAACAGCTTGTTGTGCATGCGCCGGTGCAGCTGGCGGAAGCGCACCGCGAGTTCCAGCGGACGCATCCAGCGCATGCGCACGCGATACGGGTTGAACACGCGGATCTCGATCAGCGGGTGGAACGCGATGGCTTTCAGCGCGTCATCCGAGCCGCGCAGGTTGTTGTCGTCGAGCAGCATGCGCACGCGCACGCCACGCTCGGCCGCGTCGATCAGGCGCTGGGTCAGCAACGCGGCGGTGAGGTCGCCCTCGTAGATGTAGTACTGGACGTCGAGGGTCGCGGTCGCGAGGTCGGCCAGCACGCCGCGCGCCAGCAGGGCCGCCGGCCCGTGCTGCAGCAGCGCGAACCCGGACTGGCCTGCATGCGCGTCGAGGTAGGGCGCGAGTTCCCGTCCCAGCCCCGTCTCGCCGGCGGGCGGCGCGGCGGAAGCGATGGGCGGGATGTCGCCGATCAACGGCCTCGCAGCTCCCTCAGGAAGGCGGCGGGATCCTCGCCGCGCTCCAGCACCTCGACCAGCGCCGAGCCGACGACCACGCCGTCCACGCGCCCGGTCATGCGGCTCACCTGTTCCGCGCTGCGGATGCCAAAGCCGGCGCAGACCGGCACCGGCGAGACCGCGCGGACGCGATCCATGTACTCCAGCACGTCGTCCGGCACGGAGACGCTCTTGCCGGTGGTGCCGGTCATGGTCACCGCATAGACGAAACCGCGGGCGGCCTCGCACAGCACGGCGAGGCGCTGCGGCGGCGTCACCGGCGTGACCATCTGCACCAGCGCGAGCCCCTCGCCGTCGAGGGCGGCGCGGATCGCGGCACTCTCCTCGAACGGCAGGTCGGGCACGATGAAGCCGGAGACGCCTGCCGCGCGCGCGGCACCCGGCAGCCGGTCGATGCCGTAGGCCAGCAGCGGGTTCAGGTAGCTCATCAGCAGCAGCGGTGCGCGCGGCCTCTCCGGCAAGGCCGTCAGCGTCTTCAGGATCCAGTGCAGCGATACCCCCTGCTTCAGCGCCTCGTGGCTGGAGCGCTGGATGGTCATGCCGTCGGCCATGGGATCCGAGAACGGCACGCCGATCTCGACCACGTCGGCTGCCGCGCCGATGGCCGTGAGCTGCGCGACGAAGTCCTCCTTGCGCGGGAAGCCGGCGGTGAGGAACGCCACCAGGGCGGGCTGTCCCTGTTCCGAGGCCGCGCGGATGGCCTGCGCGATGGTCTCATGCGGCTGCATCACGGCATCCCCTTCAGCAGCGTCTTCTGCAGCGTCGGCATGTCCTTGTCGCCCCGGCCCGACAGGCCGATCAGGATGCGCTTGCCCGGATTCCCGCGCGCCCAGCGGCGCGCGCCGGCGAAGGCGTGCGCCGTCTCGATCGCCGGCAGGATCCCCTCGGCGTGGCAGCACTCGGCCAGGGCATCGAGCGCCTCGTCGTCGGTGGCCTGCTCGTAGTGCACGCGACCGGTCGCCATCAGCAGCGCGTGCTCGGGACCCACGCCGGAGTAGTCGAGGCCGGCCGACACCGAATGCGTCTCCTGCACCTGGCCGTCGGCGTCCTGCAGGATCATGGTGTAGCAACCCTGCAGCACACCCGGCCGGCCATAGGACAGCGTCGCGGAGTTGTCGCCGAGACCCGGGCCGCGGCCACCCGCCTCGATGCCGAGCAGTGCCACACCCTCGTCGTGGATGAACGGGTGGAACAGGCCGATGGCATTCGATCCGCCGCCGACGCAGGCGATCGCGGCATCCGGCAGCCCGCCGGCCTGCTCGATCATCTGCCGGCGGCTCTCCTTGCCGATCACCGACTGCAGTTCGCGCACGAGGTAGGGATACGGATGCGGCCCGACCGCCGAGCCCAGCAGGTAGTAGGTTCCCATCGGGTCCGAGACCCAGTCGCGCAGCGCCTCGTCGATCGCGGCGCGCAGCGTGGCATCGCCGCTGGTGACCGGGACCACCTCGGCACCGAGCAGCTTCATGCGGCCGACGTTCGGGGCCTGCCGTTCGCAGTCCACCGCGCCCATGTAGACGACGCAGGGCATGCCGAGGCGGGCGCAGGCCGCGGCGCTGGCCACGCCGTGCTGCCCCGCGCCGGTCTCGGCCACGATCCGCCTGGCGCCGAGCCGCTTCGCCAGCAGCGCCTGGCCGATCGCGTTGTTGATCTTGTGCGCGCCGGTATGGGCGAGGTCCTCGCGCTTGAGCCAGACGTCCGCGCCCCAGCGCCGGGACAGTGCCCGCGCGTGGGTCAGCGGTGTCGGCCGGCCGGCCCAGCTGCGCAGTTCGCTCGCGAACTCCTGCTGGAAATCCGCCTCGTGCAGGTAGCGGCGCACGCCGTCCTCCAGCCGCTCGAGCGCAGGGACGAGCGTCTCGGGCACATAGCGCCCGCCGAAGGGCCCGAAGCGCCCGCGCGGATCCGGGAAGGCACCGCGCATCTCCAACTCCAGCAGCGCCTGCGCCTGCGCCGGCTCGATCGAAAGGCTCATCACACGACTCCCGCGGCGGCTTCGCGCGCCGCCGATATGAAATCCCGGATCCGCGCCGGGTCCTTGCGTCCGGGCGCCGACTCCACGCCGCTCGACACGTCCACGCCGAAGGGCCGCACGGCCGCGATGGCCTCCGCCACGTTGCCGGGCGTCAGGCCTCCGCCCAGGACCAGTTCGCTGCGGCCGGCCAGCGTCGCAGCCTGCGACCAGTCTGCCACCTCGCCCGCGCCGCTGCGCGCGCCTTCGAACAGCAGGCGGGACGGCACGACGGCCGGCAGTTCCACGCCGTCGCGGAACACCGGCCAGCGCTCGATCCCCGCGGGCAGCTCGATGCGCCCGAAATCCTGCGCATCCGACTGCCAGACATCGGGACGGAATGCTGCGAGCACCTCCTCCACCAGCGACTGCGGTGGGTGCAGCGTCACCGCCACCGTCTTCACGCCCGCGGGAACCCGCGAGGCCAGCGCGGCAGCTTGCCGCGGCGAGAGGTTGCGCGGCGAAGGGCCGTGGAACACGAAGCCGATCGCATCCGCGCCGGCGGCCAGCGCCGCCTCCAGCGCCTCGGGCGTCGTGATGCCGCAGATCTTCACCAGCAGGCTCATGCCGCGGCCGCCCGGCCGGCGGCCAGCATGGCCCTCACCAGCGCGCCCGGGTCCGGCGCCGACATCAGCGCGCCGCCGACGAGCGCCATGTCGTAGCCGGCCTGCACCATGCGGGCGGCATCACGCAGGCGTCGTGAGGCCGCTCTCCGCCACCCGCGGGTACTCGCGCGGCAGGCTCGGCGCCAGCTGCTCGAGGCGCTCCGGGACGACCGCGAGCGTCTGCAGGTCGCGGCTGTTCACGCCGAGCAGGACGTCGTCACGGGCAGCCCCTGGCGCGGCCACATCTTGCCGGGCGGGGCTCTCTACTTCCGGTGGGTCCTTGCTTGCTCCGAAAGCCGGATAGTCGCGGCGCAAGGACCCACCGGTCGTCCTCGCCCCGCCTGCCCGGTCGTGCCGCGACGGCTCCGGCGCGGGCGAAGAGGGCGGCGTCCCCCTGAGCGAGCGAGTTTGGCTTGCGGAGCGAAGCGGAGCCGAGCGAGCGACGGGGGACCCGCCCGCCCAAGCGCCCGCGCCAGGCACGGCCTGCGCTGCCCGGCCCAGGACGTCGACGGCGATCGCGATGTCCGCCTCGTCGAACGCCTCGACCAGCACGAACAGCCCGAGCTCGCGCGCGCAGTCGAGCATCTCGCCGAGCGCATCGCGCGAGAGCATCCGCACGATCAGCAGCGCCCCACCCGCGCCGGCCGCGCGCGCCTCGTAGAGCTGGTACGGGTCGACGAGGAAGTCCTTGCGCATCGCGGGCACGCCCAGCGGCGCCAGCGCAGCGGCCGCCGCTCGCAGGTGCTCGAGCGACCCCGAGAACCTCGACGGCTCGGTGAGCACGGACACGGCCGCGGCACCGGCCCTCGCGTAGCCGGTCACGCGACCGGCAAGGTCATCGCTCGCGCTGCCCAGTTCACCCAGCGCCGGCGAGCGCAGCTTGAGTTCCGCGATCAGGTCGAACCCGCCCAGGCGGGCCAGCGGCAGGGGTGGCGGCAAGTCCGCGCAACGCGAGCGCAGGTCCGCCAGCGGCTCGGCGGCGGCCGCGGCCTGCGCGCGTTCGCGGCTGCCCGCCGCCATCTGGTCGAGGAATCCCGCCACGTCAGCGTTCCTGCGTCTCCCCGAAGGCGGCCAGCGCGTCGAGCATGCGCCCCGCACGGCCGTCGTCGATCGTGGCGGCCGCCTGCGCGGCCGCCGCGGCCGGGTCCGGCGCCAGGCCGGTCACCTCCAGCACCAGCGCCGCGCCCATCACCAGCGCGTCGCGGTGTGCGCCGTGTTCCTCGCCGCGCAGCACGGCGGCGAGGCGTGCCGCGTTGTGCGCGGCGTCGGCACCCTTCAGGTCCTGCGCACGGCAGGCAGGCAAGCCGAAGTCGGCGGCCTCGCGCCGCGTGCGCGTCACGCTGCCGGGGCGCACGTCGAACAGCGCGAACGGCGCTGCCGGCGTGGGCTCGTCCCAGCCGGTCTCGCCATGGACCACGAACATGCGCTCGATGGGCAGGCCGGCGAGCGTGTCCGCCATCAGCGCGGCGGTGTCGAGGCTCCAGGCGCCGATCACGCCGTAGGGGGCCTCGGCCGGGTTGGTCAGGGGGCCGAGCAGGTTGAACACCGTGCGGATGCCGAGCGCGGCGCGCACCGGCGCCACCGCCTTCATCGCCGGGTGGTAGTGCGGCGCGAACAGGAAGGTGAAGCCGGTCGCCTCGAGGCAACGGCCGGCCTGCTGCTCGTCGAGCGGCAGCTTCAGCCCGAGGTGCTCCAGCACGTCCGCGCTGCCGGAGCGCGAGGAGACCGAGCGGTTGCCGTGCTTGACGATGCGCACGCCCGCCGCCGCGGCGAGCAGCGCAGCGCCCGTCGAGAGGTTGAAGGTGTGGGAGCCGTCGCCACCGGTGCCGACCACGTCGGCCACCGGCGCGCCGGGCGGGATCTTCGGGTGCCGGGCGAGTGCGCGCATGCCGCGCGCGAAGCCGCGCACCTCGTCGGCGACGACGCCCTTGGCGCGCAGCGCCGCCAGCAGCGCGCCGGCCATGGGCGGGGCCATCTCGACGTCGGTGAGGGCGACCAGCAGCTCGTACGCCTCCTGCTCGGAGAGGTCGTGCCGCTCGAGCAGGGCCTCCAGCGTTTCCTTCAGCGGTCTCGGCATCACGCCGCCTCCTGGCGGGGCGAGCTCCGGCGCAGGAAGTTGCCCATCAGCTGCGGGCCGTCCGGCGTGAGGATGCTCTCCGGGTGGAACTGCACGCCCTCGACCGCCAGCTCGCGGTGGCGCACGCCCATGATCTCGCCTTCCGGCGTCCAGGCCGTGATCTCGAGCGACGCCGGGATGGCATCGCGTTGCGCGATCAGCGAGTGGTAGCGGCCGGCCTGGAACGGGTTCGACAGGCCGGCGAACACGCCGCGGCCGTCGTGGTGCACCAGCGAGGTCTTGCCGTGCATCAACCGCCCGGCGCGCACCACCTTGCCACCGAACACCTCCACCAGCGACTGGTGGCCGAGGCAGACGCCGAACACCGGCACCTTGCCGGCGAAGGCCTCGATCATGTTCATCGACACGCCCGCATCGGCAGGCGTGCCGGGACCTGGCGAGATGCACAGGTGCGTCGGGGCCAGCGCCAGGGCCTGCTCGACCGTGATCTCGTCGTTGCGATGCACCAGCACGTCGGCGCCGAGCACGAGGAAGGCCTGCACCAGGTTGTAGGTGAAGGAGTCGTAGTTGTCGATCAGCAAGAGGCGCGGCATCACAGCCCCTCCTCGGTCATCTTCAGCGCGCGCGCCAGCGCCGCGCTCTTGGCCAGCACCTCGTCGTGCTCGGCCTCCGGCGAGCTGTCGGCCACGATGCCGGCGCCGGCCTGGTAGACGTAGCGGTCGCCCGAGAAGACCAGGGTGCGGATGGTGATGGCCTGGTCCATGTCGCCGCCGTGGCCGAAGTAGCCGACGGTGCCGCCATAGAGGCCGCGGCGCACCGGCTCGAGCTCGTCGATGATCTCCATGGCGCGCACCTTCGGCGCGCCGACCAGCGTGCCGGCCGGGAATGCCGCCGCGAACAGGTCGAACATGTCGCGTCCCGGGGCCATCTCGCCGCCGACGCCGCTGACGATGTGCATGACGTGGCTGTAGCGCTCGATCACGCGATAAGGATCCACGTGCACGGAGCCGGCCTTCGCCACGCGGCCGAGGTCGTTGCGCGCCAGGTCCACCAGCATCACGTGCTCCGCGTTTTCCTTCGCATCCGCCAGCAGCTCCTGCCCCCGCGCGATGTCCACGGCAGCATCGTCCGAACGCGGCCGCGTGCCGGCGATCGGGCGAAGCTGGGCGCGCCCGGCGTTGAGCTTGACCAGCGCCTCGGGCGAGGAGCCGACGACGGTGATGTCGCCGAGGTCGCAGAAGTACATGTAGGGCGAGGGATTCAGCAGCCGCAGGGCCCGGTAGGTCTCGAACGGGTCGAGCTCGCCCTCGCCCATGAAGCGCACCGACAGCACCAGCTGGTACACGTCGCCGGCGGCGATGTGTTCCTTGGTGCGGGCGACGCCGGCGAGGAACTCGTCGCGGCTCAGGCTCGGCGTGGCGGGACCGATGCGGATGCGCTGCCTGCGGACCGGGACGGGGCCGCGCAGGGCACGGATGATCTCGGCGCGCAGCAGCTTGCGCTCGGAGTCCGGGCCGGCATGCAGCAGGGCCATCCCGCGGGTGACGTGGTCGAAGACCAGGAAGGACCTCGGCGCCAGGTAGCAGGCGTCGGGAACCGGCAGGTCGGGGCGCGCCCGTTCCGGCAGCCGCTCGAAGTAGCGCACGAGGTCGTAGGCCGACACGCCGACCAGGCCACCGGCCAGCGGCACGCCCGCCACCTCGGGCAGCGGCCGGGGGGCCGTCGCGAGTGCCCCGCGCAATGCATCGAGCAGTTCGTCGCGGCTGCCCGGCCGAGGGCGCGACTCGGTGCCGATCTTCAGGCCGGCGTGGTCGAGGCGCACCTCGAGGCAGTCGCCGAAGCCGATGAACGAGTAACGCGCCAGGCGCTCGCCGCCTTCCACGCTTTCCAGCAGGAAGCGCGGCTGGAACGGTGCCAGCTTCAGGTAGGCCGAGACCGGCGTGTCGAGGTCAGCGGCAATGTCGAACGGTGCCTTCATGGGCTCCTCGTGTCACCGGCAGCGGGGAGCGGACAACAAAAAACCCACCCCCGGCACCTGCTCGGAGATGGGTCGGGTTCGTAGCGAGAAAACGGTTACGCGCCCGGCATCCACTCCGAGGAGTGGCGCCACCACCAGCGGATCGTCGCAAGCGTTGCCGGACGGGTCTTCATTGCACCGCAGTATCGCCGTGGCGCAGCAGGCCGGTCAAGAAGGAAAAGGGGACATTCCTGTTTTCCTTTTTTGCGGATTCGGCTGCAGGTCAGTGACTTACAGCAGAAGGGAAAATAGGAATGTCCCCAATTTTCAGGTCACCGGGATCTTCAGGTACCGGTGGCCGTTGGACTCGGGGGGTGGCAGCTCGCCTGCCCGGACGTTGACCTGGACCGACGGGTAGAGGAGGTCCGGCACGGCCAGGGTCGCGTCCCGCCGGGTCCGCAGTTCGACGAACTCCGCCTCGCTGATGCCGTCCCGGACGTGGATGTTGCCGGACCGCTGCGCGGCGATGGTCGTCTCGCACAGCGGCTCCCGCCCACCCGGGCCATAGTCATGGCAGACGAAGACGCGGGTCCCGGCCGGCAGCGCATACAGCCGCTGGATGGACTGGTACAGCACATGCGCGTCCCCGCCCGGGAAGTCGCAGCGCGCCGTCCCGCCATCAGGCATGAACAGGCTGTCGCCCACGAAGGCCGCGTCGCCGATGAGGTAGGTGACGCTGTCGTTGGTATGGCCCGGCGTCGGGATCACGCGTCCCTCGAGCGTCCCGATGCGGAAGGTCTCCCCGTCGCGGAACAGGTGGTCGAATTGCCTGCCATCCGTGGTAAAGGCCGGCTCGAGGTTCAGCAGTCCCTTGAACGTCGACTGCACCTTGCAGATGCCCTCGCCGATGGCGACGCGGCCGCCCAGTTCCCGCTTCAGGAACGGCGCCGCGCTCAGGTGATCCGCGTGCGCATGCGTCTCCAGGATCCACTCCACGGCCAGCCCCGCCTCGCGCACCCATGCGACCACCTCCGCGGCGGACCCGGTGGAGGTCCTGCCGGAGCGGTGGTCATAGTCCAGTGCCGGGTCGACGATCGCTGCGGCCTGGCCGTCGTGGACGACGTAGGTCCAGGTCGAGGACTGCTCGTGCAGGAATGGCTTGACCTCGGGCTTTCTCATCGGCTCCTCCTGTCCTTGTCCGGATTCTCTCAGACCGGGCGACCAGGTTCCGGAACCCCGGTCACCGACGCTGGCCGCGTACCTTGCCCGACACTATGCTGGACGCCCTTCGCAGCGGAATTCCTGTCATGTGGCTTGCCTGGATCGGCGCGCTCGCCATTGGCCTCTCGCTGGGCCTGCTCGGCTCCGGCGGGTCGATCATCACGGTGCCGGTGCTGGTCTACCTGGTGGGCCAGCCGGAGAAGATCGCCATCGCCGGCTCGCTGGGCGTGGTCGGCACCATCGCGCTGGTGGGCGCGCTGCAGAATGCAGCCAGGGGTCGAGTCGAGTGGCGCAGCGTGGCCTGGTTCGGGCTGCCGGGCATGGTCGGCACCTACGCCGGGGCATGGCTGTCCGGCTACGTGACCGGCGCGGTACAGCTGACCGTGTTCGCGCTGGTGATGCTCGCCGCGGCGGTCATGATGTTCCGCCGCTCGAGCTACGTACCCCAGGCCGGATCGAGTCGCCCGCTCGGCAAGGTCGTGGCCGACGGCCTCGCCGTCGGTGCCCTGACCGGCTTCGTCGGCGTCGGTGGTGGCTTCCTGATCCTGCCCGCGCTGGTGCTACTCGGCGGTCTCGGGATGCACGTCGCGATCGGCACCAGCCTCGCCATCATCGCGCTGAACGCCTTCACCGGCTTCTTCAAGCACCTGCACCTGCTGTCGGCGCAGGGCCTGTCGCTGGACTGGTAGGTCCTCGGCACCATCGCGCTGATCGGCGCCGTCGGCAGCGTCGCCGGCAGCCAGTTCGCCAGCCGCATGCCCCAGGCCACGCTGCGGCGTGTGTTCGCCGTGTTCCTGGTGGCGATGGCGGTGTTCATCCTGTACGAGAGCGGGCCGCGAGCCTTCGGCCATGGCTGAGCCCACCCTGCACGGCCGGCGCAACATCGAGATCAAGGCCCGTGTCGCCGACCTGGCGACCGTCGAGGCGCGAGCCGCAGCGCTCGCCGATCGCGGCCCGGTGGACATCGCGCAGGACGACACCTTCTTCGCCTGCCCGGACGGCCGCCTGAAGCTGCGCGAGCTGGCGCCGGATCGCGGCGAGCTGATCCACTACGATCGCCCCGACCAGGACGGGCCGAAGCTCTCGCGCTACGTGATCGCGCCGACCAGCGACCCGGCCGCACTGCGCGAGGCGCTGACCCGCGCCTGCGGCGTCACCGGCCGGGTGCGCAAGCAGCGACGGCTGTACCTGGCGGGCCGCACGCGCATCCATCTCGACCGCGTCGAGGGACTCGGCGATTTCCTGGAACTGGAGGTCGTGCTGGAGGCGGGCGATGACCTCGGCGGCGGCGAGGCCGAAGCGCGGCACATCATGGCAGCGCTGGGGGTCGACGGCGGGCGACCTGGTCGAGGGTGCCTACGTCGACCTGATCGCGGCGCAGTCCGCGGCGCGCTGAGGCTTTCTTCGCGCCCGTGCCGCCCGCCACGCTGCCGAAGCACCTGCGATAATCGGACCAAAGCCATTATGTTGCATCCAGCTGCATGAGCGCAGCTCGTCGCCTGCAGCCCTTGTGAATCTTGCCGCATCCGGTTAGGTTTTAGCTTCGGCCATCGGCCGGAAGGCACACCCGTCGCGAGGCGGGGCCGCAAAGCCACGACTCTCGGGGTTCCGCGAGAGGGGCGGGCTGCAAAAAAACAGATCCCAATTCGAGCCCTTTTCGGAGGCGCCGGTTGTGAATCTGTCGCTTAACGACCATGCCTGTCATCCACAATAGAGGGGATCCCAAGTGATCAAACTGTCCGGATGGAAGCTCAGTGGAGCTGTCGGCTGCGTGACCTTCCTCGCAGCCGCAACCGCACCCGCGAGCCTCGCAGCAGACCGCAGCGCAATCAGCGCTTCGGCGCCGCTTCCCGCCTCGATCGAGACGCTCAAGCTGCCTCGGGCGGAAAGCGCGCTCGGCAGCCAGCTGATGCGGTTCGATCCGTCGCTGGCTACCGCAACCGGCCGCGTCCAGGTCATGGTGCACCTGCGCTCGCCGGCAGTCGCCAAGCAGGGCGGCCGCTCGCCGTCCGAGCAGATCATGGCCAAGGAAACGCTGAAGTCCGAACAGCAGACCTTCAAGGGCAAGCTGAAGAAGCTCGCTCCGAGCGCGAAGGTCGTGGCGGACGTGCAGATGGTCGCAAACGCCGTGTTCCTCGATGCGGACGCGAAAGAGGTCAGGAGTCTCGCGAACGATCCGAACGTGACCCGTATCTCGCGGGTCGTCGACTACCAGATGGACCTGTCCGAGACGGTGCCTTACATCGGCGCCACTGCGGTGCAGAACGCCGGCTTTGACGGCACCGACGTCCGCGTCGCAGTACTCGACTCGGGTGTCGACTACACGCACGCCGCGTTCGGCGGCCCAGGCACGGCGGCCGCCTACGAGGCGGCCTGGGGCGCCGGCATCGGCGATCCCCGCCAGACCTCGCGCGACGGCTTGTTCCCGACCGCCAAGGTCGTCGAAGGCTATGACTTCGTCGGCGAGCTCTGGCCGACGTTCGGCCCGCTCGCGCCGGACGACGATCCCATCGACTTCGAAGGTCACGGCTCGCACGTCGCCGACATCATCGGCGGTGCCGGCGGCGTCGCGCCCGGCGTGGACCTCTACGCCGTCAAGGTCTGCAGCGCCGTTTCCAGCTCCTGCAGCGGCATCGCGCTGATCCAGGGCATGGAATACGTCGTCGACCCGAACGGCGACGGCGACACCTCGGACCGCATGGACGTGGTCAACATGTCGCTCGGCAGCAACTACGGCCAGTCGTATGACGACGACCTGGCATTTGCGGTCGACAACGCCAGCGCTTTCGGCGTGATGACCGTCGCCTCGGCCGGCAACGGCAGCGACAAGCCCTACATCACCGGCACGCCGGGGGCGGCCTCGAGCGCGCTGTCGGTTGCACAGACGCAGGTGCCGAGTGCGTTCCTGCCGAAGTTCGACGCAGTCGCACCGGCAGCGATCGCAGGCACCTACGACGCGGTGTTCCAGCCCTGGTCGGCGCCGCTCACGAGCGTCATCGAGGAGCCGATGCTGTACGGCGACGGTGCCGGCGGCAACCTGAACGGCTGCGCGCCGTTTGCCCCTGGCTCGCTCGCTGGATACATCGTCCTGGTCGACCGCGGCGCCTGCAACTTCACGCTGAAGATCAAGAACATCGGCGATGCAGGCGGCCTGGTCGGCATCATCGGGCTGATCGCTCCCGGCGACCCGTTCGCCGGTGGCGACGGTGGCGACCGTCCGATCGATATCCCGGGCTACATGATCAGCCAGGCAATCTCCAATCTCTTGAAGAGCGGCCTGCCGAACACGGTGCTGCGCTTCGATCCGAACAACGGCATCCCGCTGGTCGGCACGATGGTCGGCAGCTCGTCGCGTGGTCCGCGTAATCCGGACAGCATGATCAAGCCGGAAATCGGCGCGCCGGGTGCGTCCGTGTCGGCGATCGCCGGTTCCGGCACCGGCACCGGGCCGTTCGGAGGCACGTCTGGCGCCGCGCCGATGGTCTCCGGCTCGGCGGCGCTGGTGCTCGACGCCTATCCGGGCCTGAGCCCGGCCGAGGTCAAGGCACGGCTGATGAACAACGCCGAGATCATGGTTGAGACCGCGCCGGATGCAGGCCTCGCGCCGATCAGCCGGATCGGCGGCGGTGAGGTCCGTGCCGACCTGGCCGTCAAGGCGCCGGCCGCGGCCTGGGACGACGAGACGCTGCAGGGCGGCCTGAGCTTCGGCTTCATGGACGTGAGCCAGAACGTGGTCACGCTTCACAAGAAGGTTCGCGTCCGCAACTACTCGAACAAGGCCATCACCTACACGGTACAGCCGATGTTCCGCGACCCCGCCAAGGCCGGTGGCCCGGTGTCGGTCAGTGGTCCGAGGAAGCTGACCGTGCAGCCCGGCAGCGACGCGGTGCTTCCGGTCAAGCTGACGATCAGCGGTGCCGACCTGCCCGCCAACGCGATGAGTTCCGGCCCGGAAGGGGCCAACCCGGCCACGTTGACCTTCAACGAGTTCGATGGCCAGCTCATCCTCGACGACGGCAAGCACCCGATCCACCTGCCCTGGCACCTGCTGCCGCGCAAGGCGGCCGAGCTGAAGGGCCGGCAGGTGCTGACGTTCAAGAGCGGCCAGGACCTCGTGTCGCTGAACAACATCGGCGTCGGTGATGCGCAGACAGCGGCCTTCTCGCTGCTGGCGGTGAGCCCGAACCTGCCCCAGGGCGGGCCGGGCGCAGGCGAGCCGACCCCGGATGCCCGAGCCTTCGGCGTCGCGACGTTCCCGGTGCCGGCCGGCTTCTGCTCGGCGAACGACTCGTTCGTCTGGCAGTTCGCGGTCAACACCTGGGAGCGGCAGAGTCACCTGCTGCCGGTCAGCCACATCGTGTTCCTGGACACGAACCAGGATGGGGTGGATGACTATGCGATCCTGAATCGCGACTTGTCGGGCTTCAGCACGATCTCGGACGGTCGCCAGGTGAGCTGGGCGCTGAACCTCGCCACGGACGACGCCGACGCGTTCTTCTTTGCGGAGCACGCGACCAACACCGGCAACACGGTGCTGACGGTCTGCGCGGAGCAGCTGGGACTGGGTGCGGCGGATCTGGGTACGACCCGGGTCAATGTCGCGCTGCTGACCCAGGACTTCTACTTCGGCGGTCCTGGCGACCTGATCGAGGGCCTCACCGTGACGCCGTTCGGCGAGCGCTACGTGGCCGTGCCGGACGACATCGCCGGCAACAGCAACGGCTCGATGGCGGTCTACGACTTCGGGCCGCTGCAAGGCAACACCGAGGAGCTCGGCATCATGCTGATCACGAACAGTGATCGGGGAGCGGGCAACCGCGGCGGCGCCGTGCAGGAGAGCGAAGCCATGCTGTTCATGGCCAAGTAAGCCCGGCGGTTTCGCCAACAAGTCGGGGCCCCTCCGCGAGGAGGGGCCCTTTTTTGTTCCTTGAAACCTCGGCTCCTGGTTACGAGAGAACAAGGGGGCTGGGAGGATGCGCTCGGGCGCGGACCGCCTTCAGCGTACGGATTCGGCCCAGCGATCGAGCTTCGCCTCCAGCAAGTCGAGCGGCAGCGCGCCGTCCTTCAGAATCTGCCAGTGGAACTCGCGGACGTCGAATCGCGGCCCGAGCTGCGCTGCGTACTCGCGCCGCATCGCCTGGATCCGCATGTCGCCGAGCTTGTAGCCGAGCGCCTGCCCGGGCCACACGATGTAGCGGTCCACCTCGGCCGCGATGTCCGTATCCGCGAGCGACGAGTTCTCCTGCATGTA
Organism: uncultured Gammaproteobacteria bacterium; assembly: GCA_963715485.1. Classification (GTDB taxonomy): domain Bacteria; phylum Pseudomonadota; class Gammaproteobacteria; order Steroidobacterales; family Steroidobacteraceae; genus SG8-30. The sequence goes on along the minus strand of OY970244.1, from coordinate 389,144 downwards.
GCGCACCGCCTGCTCGCGGCTCCAGTCCCTGCGCATGCAGGCCCGTGTCGACCACCAGGCGCATCGCGCGCAGCATCTCGTCGTTGAGGCGCCCGTACCAGGACATCGGGTCGCGGAACATCCCCAGCTCGCGACCGAGCGACTCCGCGTACATGGCCCAGCCCTCGCTGTAGGCGACGTAGTCCCCGAAGCGGCGGAATCGCGGCAGGTCGGTCAGCTCGATCTGCATCGCGCCCTGGAAGTGATGCCCGGGCGAGGCCTCGTGCAGGGACAGTGTCTCGAGCCCGAACTTCGGCTGCGCCTTCAGGTTGAAGGTATTGATGTAGAAGATCGCCGGCCGCGATCCGTCGGGTGACGGCGACTGGTACTCCGCGCCGGCTGCCGACTCTGCGCGGAATGCCTCGATGGGACGGATCACGTAGTCGGCCTTCGGCAGGTACGAGAACAGCCGGGGGAGTGCGGTGTTCACGCGCCGGCGGATGGCCTCGTATGCCGCCAGCAGGTCCTCCGGGCGCTCATAGTAGAAGGACGGTTCCTGCCGCACGTATGACGAAGAAGGCGCCGAGGTCGCCGTCGAAGCCGACCTCGCTGCCTGACGGCTTCCATCTCCGCCACGGATGCGCGCGACCTCCGCGAGGCCCGATGCGATGAACCTGGCCGGCGGCGTCCTCGCCGAGGTCCAGCGTGGTGTGGTAGCGCACCAGGTACGCGTACCACGCCTCCCCGTCAGGCAGCGCCGTCCAGGCGACCGTGGCCCGGCAGGCTGGCAGGTACTCGTCGCGGACGAACGCGGCGAGCCGCCGTATAGGACGGGTTGAGCGTGTCGCGGATCAGCGCGGTCATGGCCTCGCGCAGGCGTTGCTGCCTGGCCTCGGCCAGTCCGCCGGCAGTTGCTTCGACCGGCGCGTAGAAGACGCTCTCCTCCAGCCGGTCCGTCGCGATCGCCTCGAGCGAGGGAACGGTCCTGGCCATCGCTTCGCGCGGCACCGTCACGCCGCTCGCCATGCCCTCGCGCATGGCGGCGATGGCGGCGTCCACCCATGTCGGGAACTGCCTCGCGCGGCGCATCCAGCGTTCGTAGTCCTCCACTGTCTCGAAAGGCTGCGCGCTGTCGCCCGCCCCGTACATGGCCAGCGCGTCCGGGCATGCCCCCGTTGAACTGGTCGAAGGGCATGCGATAGGCAGGGAAATCGCTCCGCCTCGAGGTCCAGCCGCCGCTCGTGCAGGAACAGCTCTCGCGTCAGGCGGTCCGCGTCACCAAGTGTTTCCCCGTCGATCGACTGCCACCGCGTCGAGGTAGCGCCGGTTGAGGGCGCTCATCGCGGCGCGGTATCCCGGCGACGGGGCGATCTCGAGGCGGTCGTCGAAGCGATGGTCGCCGTACAGCGTCGCGGCCATGGGGTTCAGCGCCATCAGCTCATCGAAGTAGCCCTCGACCAGGCCGTTCAGCAGCTCGCCGCTGCCCGGTGCAGCCGGTGGAGTCGCGACACAGCCGCCGAAGCACAGCAGCAGGGTCACCGCGAGGACACGAAGGACGGGGCTCATGCGACGGTTCCTGGCCTCAGCCTGGCGCTGCCTGCGGCGCTTGAGGTTGCTCCCTGACGGTGCGGTCCGACACCTGGCGGAAGCGCAGGCTCAGCAGCACGGCGCAGGTGAACAGGCCCACGATCAGCCCGGCCCAGATGCCGCGCGGGCCGTATTGCTCGTGGATCCCGAGCCACCACGCCACCGGGAACCCGACCAGCCAGTAGGCGACGAAGTTCAGCAGCATCGGCACGCGTGCGTCCTTGAACCCGCGAAGGGCCCCGGCCGCGCCGACCTGCACGCCGTCGGGGATGTGGAACACGGCCACCAGCAGCAGCAGGCCGGCAGCCAGCAGCTGCACGTCGGGGTCACTGGTGAACAACCGCGGGATCAGGTCGTTGCCGGCCAGGATGAACACCGACGACACCGCCATGAAGATCCCGCACATGGCGATCCCGGACCAGCCGGCGAAACGCGCCGCCGCCGCCGAGCCGGCACCCAGCTTGTGGCCGACGTGCACGGTGGTCGCCGAGTGAAAGGCCAGCGGCACCATGAACATGATCGCGCCCCAGGTCAGCGCGATCTGGTGCGCGGCGACGATCTCCGTGCCGAGGGTGCTCATCAGCAGGCCCGCGACCGCGAACATCGCGCCTTCCGAGACCACGCTGCCACCGATCGGCAGGCCGAAGGCGAGGATGTCGCGCAGCGTCTCCCGCTGCGGCCACTCGAAGCGCGAGAACAGCTCGAAGCGACGATAGACCGCATGCCGGCGCAGGTAGACGTGCATCGACACCAGCATCGTCCACTGGGCGAGCACCGTCGCGATGGCGCAGCCGCGCGCGCCGAGGCTCGGCGCGCCGAGGTTCCCGAGGGTGAAGATCCAGTTCGCGACGATGTTGACCGCGAGGCCGATCGCGGCGGTGAACATGATCGGCCGCGTCCAGCCGATGCCCTCGGTCGTGTAGCGATGCACCAGGTAGGCCATCATCGCGGGCATGCCGAAGCAGAGCGTGTGGACGTAGGCGGAGGCGTGCGGGATCGTCCGCGGGTCGGTGCCGAACCACTCGAGCACCGGCTCGACGAACAGCAGCGCGACCAGCAACGGCAGCGCGATCATCTGCGACAGCCACAGGCCCTGGCGCAGGCGGTGGCCGACCTCCCGGTCCTGGCCGGCACCGTAGGCGTGGGCCACCAGTGCCGACAGCGACATCAGCACGCCCAGCCCGGCGAGCCAGAAGATCTGGTAGTAGCTGACGCCCACCGCCACGCCGGCGAGCGGCTCCGGCCCGACCCGGCCGGCGGCCATGGTGTTGGTGACGCCCATGCCCGCCAGCACCAGGTTGTTGACGACGAGCGGGCCCGCGAGGCGGCGGATCGCCTGCGCGTCGGTGCGGAATCGGGCGAAGGTTTCGGGCGACACGAACATGACGTTCCGCGGCCATGCCGTGGCAGGAGCGGGTAAGGGCTGGCATTCTAGCCGAACCCGCCCGCGGTCGATCCTGCGGATCCGTCCTGGCGGGAGTCAATAACCCGGGAGGTTCTTCATGCTGGTCGGTCCAAGGGTCAGGCGCGTCGCCATCGTCGGGGGCAGCCGCATCCCGTTCGCCCGCGCCCACGGGGCCTATGCCCGGGTGGGAAACCAGGAGATGCTGACCGCCAGCTTCAAGGCGCTGGTGGATCGCTTCGGCCTGCGCGGCGAGGTCATGGGCGACGTGATCGGCGGTGCGGTGATGAAGCACTCCAGCCAGTGGAACCTGGTGCGCGAGTGCGTCCTCGGCTGCGGCCTCGCGCCGGAGACACCCGGCCTCGACCTGCAGCGCGCCTGCGGCACCAGCCTCGAGGCGGCGATCCTCGTCGCCAACAAGATCGCGCTCGGCCAGATCGACTGCGGGATCGGCGGTGGCGTCGATACCGTCTCCGACGCGCCGATCGTCTACGGCCGCGAGTACCAGCAGCTGCTGCTGGAGAGCTACCGCGGCAAGTCCCTCGGCGCAGCGGGTCGGGCCGTGGCTGAGGCTGCGGCCGCGGCACTTCAAGCCGGTGCTGCCGGGCGTGGTCGAGCCCCGCACGGGACTGTCCATGGGCCAGAGCTGCGAGCAGATGGCGCGCGACTGGCAGGTGTCCCGGGAGGACCAGGACCAGCTTGCATACGAAAGCCATCACCGCGCGGCGGCGGCCTACGACGAGGGGTTCTACGAGGACCTGGTCGTCCGCTTCGAGGGACTCGAGCAGGACAACAACCTGCGCCGCGACACCACGGCGGAGAAGCTGGCGAAGCTGCGACCGGCGTTCGCCGAGGACGGCACGCTCACCGCCGGCAACAGCACGCCGATGACCGACGGATCCTCGGCGGTGCTGCTGGCCAGCGAGGACTGGGCGCGCGAGCGCGGCCTGCCGGTGCAGGCGTACCTGACCTTCGGCAAGGTGGCGGCGGTGAACTTCGTCGGCGGCGAGGGCCTGCTGATGGCCCCGGCCTATGCGGTGCCACGCATGCTGAAGGATGCCGGGCTCGCGCTGCAGGACTTCGACTTCTACGAGATCCACGAGGCCTTCGCCGCGCAGGTGCTGTGCACGCTGAAGGCCTGGGAGTCGGCCCAGTTCTGCCGCGAGAAGCTGGGGCTCGATGCGCCGCTCGGGGCGATCGACCGCGACAAGCTCAACGTCAAGGGCAGCTCGCTGGCGGTGGGGCACCCCTTCGCCGCCACCGGGGGGCGCATCGTCGCCACGCTGGCCAAGCTGCTGGAACAGCGCGGTTCGGGGCGCGGCCTGATCTCGGTCTGCACGGCCGGCGGGATGGGCGTGACGGCGATCCTGGAGCGCTGATGCGCTGAGGGGACATTCCTATTTTCCTTTTTCTGATTCTCAAACGAATCAAGGGCTTCACGGAAAAGGAAAATAGGAATGTCCCCTTTTCCCTTGCAGATAGTTTCATTTGAAACTAAATTGGCGGGACTTCCGTACCAGGACGTCCCGCCATGAAGCGCTACATCAGCTACTCCCGCGTCGAGGGCGAGGCCTCGCGCCAGGCGCACTGCGACCTGCCCCCGGGAACCTTCGAGCGCGAGATGAGCAAGGAAGGGTTCTTCGGCCCGGCCGCGTTCTTCTACCACCGCCATCCGCCGACCGGCTGGACGCGACTTCGAGGGCCCGCTGCGGCCGCGCGCCTTCGACCTGACGAAGCTGGACGCGGTGCAGTCCTCACCCTGGGCCGCAGGGGATGTGCTGCACAACGCCCACTGCCGCCTGCGCTTCTGGCACACCAGCGGGAAGATGGACCACCTCGCCCGCAACGCCGACGGCGACGAGCTGCTGTTCGTCCACACCGGCCGCGGCGACCTGTTCTGCGACTTCGGTCGCCTGTCCTTCGAGGCCGGCGACTACATCGTCCTGCCGCGCGGCACCATGTGGCGGCTGGAGTGCGCCGAGGCGACCTCGATCCTGATGATCGAGGCCACCAACGCCAGCTACATGCTCCCGGACAAGGGCCTCGTCGGGAACCACGCCATCTTCGACGCGGCGATGCTCGACACGCCGCGCATCGACGAGGCCTTCCGCGCCCAGCAGGACGAGACGCCCTGGCGCGTGGCCATCAAGCGCCGCAACGAGGTGTCCACCGCGACCTACCCGTTCAACCCGCTCGACGCGGTGGGCTGGCACGGCGAGCTGTCGGTGTGCCGCATCAACGTGCGCGACATCCGCCCGCTGATGAGCCACCGCTACCACCTGCCGCCGTCGGCGCACACGACCTTCCTCGCGGGCCGCTTCGTGGTCTGCACCTTCGCACCGCGGCCGTTCGAGTCGGACCCGGGTGCGCTCAAGGTGCCGTTCTTCCACAACAACGACGACTACGAGGAAGTCATCTTCTACCACGCGGGCGACTTCTTCAGCCGCGACAACATCCACCCGGGCATGATGACCTTCCACCCGTCGGGCTTCACCCACGGCCCGCACCCGAAGGCGCTGTCGCGGATGTTCGAGCAGACCAAGCCCGCGACCGACGAGTACGCGGTCATGGTGGATACCCGCGACGCGCTCGAGGTGGCCGAGGCCGCCGCCGGCGTCGAGTGGACAGGCTACGTGGACAGCTGGAAGGGGAAGGGCAAGTGAAGCTGGCAACGATCAAGGACGGCACGCGCGACGGGCGCCTCGTGGTGGTCAGCCGCGACCTGACGACCGCGGCCTACGCCGACGGCATCGCCAGGACGCTGCAGCAGGCGCTCGACGACTGGGAAGGGCATCGCGCCGCGCCTCGAGGAACTCTCGGCCGCGCTCGAGTCCGGCCATGCCGCGGGCGCCTTCGGGTTCGACCCGGCCGCCGCGCTCTCCCCGCTGCCGCGCGCCCACCACTGGGTGGACGGCAGCGCCTACGTCAACCACGTCGAGCTGGTGCGCAAGGCGCGCGGCGCCGAGATGCCCGAGTCCTTCTGGACCGACCCGCTGGTCTACCAGGGCGGCTCCGACGACTTCCTCGGGCCCCTGCAGGACGCGCCCTTCGTCAGCGAGGACTGGGGCATCGACCTCGAGGCCGAGGTCGCCGTCGTCACCGACGACGTGCCGATGTCCACCGACCCGCTGGCGGCGCGGCAGCACATCCGGCTGCTGATGCTGGTCAACGACTGGTCGCTGAGGAACCTCATCCCCGGCGAGCTGGCCAAGGGCTTCGGCTTCTACCAGTCCAAGCCGGCCACCGCCTTCTCGCCGGTCGCGGTCACGCCGGACGAGCTGGGCGAGGCCTGGGACGGGGCGAAGCTGCACCTGCCGCTGGTCGTGCACCTGAACGATGCGCTGCTCGGCCGCCCCAATGCCGGCGTGGACATGACCTTCGACTTCGGCCAGCTGATCGCCCACGTGACGAAGACCCGCCGGCTCGGCGCCGGCGCCATCGTCGGCTCCGGCACGATCTCCAACTACGACCGGTCGCTCGGCTCCTGCTGCCTCGCGGAGATCCGCATGCTGGAGACCGCTCGCCGACGGCAAGCCTTCCACGCCGTTCCTCAAGTTCGGCGACCGCGTGCGGATCGAGATGCTCGATGCACAGGGCAAGACCCTCTTCGGCGCCATCGAGCAGCAGGTCGTCAGGGCAGCGTGAATACCGCACAATAGCGGGTCCGCGGCAGGCGCCGCGCCAACCGCCGGAGGGAACGCCTCCGGGACCCGCAGCATGGGCAGCCAGATCGAATTCATCGCGGCCGACGACCGCAGCCTGACCGGCTACGAAGCACGCCCCGGCGGCGAACCGCGCGGCGGCGTGGTGGTCGTCCAGGAGATCTTCGGCGTCACGGCCCACATCCGCGACGTGGTGGACGCCTTCGCCGCGGCCGGCTTCCACGCGCTCGCCCCCGCCCTGTTCGACCGACTCGAACCGGACGTGGTGCTGCCCTATACCGACATCGACGGTGGGCGTGCACGCGTCGCGAGGCTCTCGCGACAGGACATCATCGCCGACGTCGGCGGTGCGGTGATGCACCTCGCCGGATCCGGCCGCGTGGGCGTGGTCGGCTATTGCTGGGGCGGCACGGTCGCCTGGATCGCCGGCGCCACGCTGCCGGTCTCGGCGGCCGTCTCCTACTACGGGACGCGCATCGTCGAGAACCTCGACCTGTCTCCCGCTTGCCCGATGCAGTTCCACTTCGGCGAGGCGGACGCGAGCATCCCGCCGGAGCGGATCGAGCAGGTCCGCTCGCGCCTGCCCCGGTGGCGAGTTCCACGTCTATCCGGCCGGCCACGGCTTCAATTGCACCGACCGCGCCGACTACCACGCCGACAGTGCGCGCCTCGCCTTCGAGCGCACGCTCGACTTCCTCGGCCGCCACGTCGGCTGACCCACGGAGCCTCACATGAAACTCAAGGACACCGCCCTCTTCCGCCAGCAGTGCTACATCGACGGGACCTGGGTGGACGCGCCCGGCAGCAAGGCCATCGGCGTGGCCAACCCGGCCAGCGGCGAGCCGCTCGGCACCGTCCCCTCGCTCGGCGCGAAGGAGACGGAAGCCGCCGTCGCCGCGGCGCATGCCGCCTTTCCCGCCTGGGCGGCGAAGACCGCCAAGGAGCGCGGTGCGATCCTGCGCCGCTGGTACGAGTTGATCATCGCGCACACCGACGACATCGGCACCATGATGACCGCCGAACAGGGCAAGCCGCTGGCCGAGGCGCGCGGCGAGGTCACCTACGCGGCGTCCTTCGTCGAGTGGTTCGCGGAGGAAGCGAAGCGCATGTACGGCGACGTCATCCCGGGGCACCAGGCCGACAAGCGCATCCTCGTGCTGCGCCAGCCGGTCGGCGTGGTCGCGGCCATCACGCCGTGGAACTTCCCCGCCGCGATGATCACGCGCAAGGTCGCCCCGGCGCTCGCCGCAGGCTGCACCGTCGTGTGCAAGCCGGCCAGCCAGACGCCGTTCACCGCCCTCGCCCTGGCGGAACTCGCCGATCGCGCCGGCCTGCCGAAGGGCGTGTTCAACGTGGTCACCGGCCCGGCGCGGGCCATCGGCGGCGTGCTGACCGGCGACCCGCGCGTGCGCAAGCTGTCGTTCACCGGCTCGACCGAGATCGGCAAGCAGCTGATGATGCAGTGCGCCGGCACGATGAAGAAGGTCTCGCTCGAGCTCGGCGGCAACGCACCCTTCATCGTCTTCGACGACGCTGATCTCGACGCCGCGGTCGCCGGCGCCATTGCCAGCAAGTACCGCAACACCGGCCAGACCTGCGTCTGCGCCAACCGCCTGCTGGTGCAGGCCGGCGTGTATGAAGCGTTCACGGAGAAGCTGGTCGAGGCCGTCGGCAAGCTGGCCGTCGGCGATGGCCTGAAGGGCGCCACGGACCAGGGCCCGCTGATCGACGAGTCGGCACTCGCCAAGGTCGAGGAGCACGTCGCCGACGCCGTCGCCAAGGGCGCGAAGGTTGCCATGGGCGGCAAGCGCCATTCGCTCGGCGGCACCTTCTACGAGCCCACGGTGCTGACCTGGGTGACGCCCGCGATGAAGGTCGCTGGGGAGGAGACCTTCGGCCCGGTCGCGCCGCTGTTCCGCTTCGAGACGGAGGACGAGGCGATTCGCATGGCCAACGACACCGAGTTCGGCCTGGCCGCCTACTTCTACACGCGGGACCTGGCGCGTTCCTGGCGGGTGTCCGAGGCACTTGAGTACGGCATCGTCGGCCTGAACACGGGCCTGATCTCGACCGAGGTCGCCCCCTTCGGCGGCGTCAAGGAGTCCGGCATGGGACGCGAAGGCTCCAGGTACGGGCTCATGGACTTCACCGAGATCAAGTACGTCTGCATCGGCGAGGTGAAGTGACGGCGGAGCCCGCTCCGCCAGCTGCTCCCCCGGATCGACTGCTGATCCCGCTGCTGGCCGCGATCACCGCGGCCGGCCCGGTCGCGATGAACATCTACCTGCCCGCGCTGCCCAGCGTGCAGGCCCACTTCGGTGTCAGCGTGGCCCAGGCCAATGCCACGGTCAGCCTGACGCTGATCGCCTTCGCCGTCGGCATCCTGGTGTACGGCCCGTTGTCGGACCGCTACGGCCGCCGCCCGATCATCTTCGCCGGCCAGCTGGTCTTCGCGGCCGGCAACCTGCTGTGCCTGCTCGCGCCGGGGTTCGCGCTGCTGCTCACGGGACGCATCGTGCAGGCGCTCGGCACGTCGGCCGGGGTCGTGGTCTCGCGTGCCATGCTCGGCGACCTCTACGGGCGCGAGAAGATGGCACGCATGCTCGCCTTCCTGACGATGGTGATGGTGGTGGGCCCGACGGTTGCGCCCCTGGTGGGCGGCCTCCTGACCGAGTCCTTCGGCTGGCAGTCGATCTTCGTGCTCCTGCTCGTACTCAACCTCGTCATCCTCGTGCTGGCGGTGCGCCACCTGCCGGAGACGCGGACCGCCGCGGCACGCAGCGTCGGGACAGCCGCCCTCGCGCGCGAGTCCCTCGCCCTGCTCACCCGCCCGGCCTTCCTGGGCTTCACGGTGCAGGCGTCGATCATCTACGCGATCTTCCTCACGTTCATCTCGATCGCGCCCTACGTGATGATCTCGCTCGGCCACAGCGCGACCGAGTACGGCACCTGGTACCTGATGGTCGCGTTCGGCTACTTCCTCGGGAACTGGGTGGTGACCCGCTACGCCACGCGCATCGGCCTGCAGCGGCTGATCCGCTGGGGGGTCAACCTGCAGCTCGGCTGCGCCCTGGTCGGCACGGCGCTGGTGCTCGCCGGGGCCTGGCACCCGGCGGCGATCTTCCTGCCCATGGGCCTGCTCGGCCTCGGCCAGGGCCTGGCCCTGCCGAACATCACGGCCAGCGCGGTGTCGCTCGCGCCGCGCACGCCCGGGGCCGCCGCGAGCATGCTCGGCTTCTCGCAGCAGATGGTCGGCGCGCTGGCGGTGCAGGGCATGGCGCTGACCGCGGTGGGAACGCCGGTGCCGGTGTACGTGTTCACGCTGGTGGCCGCGCTCGCCGCGTGGCTGTTCCTGTTCGTGCTGCCGGCGGCGGAGCAGGCGCAGAGCACTGAATCGCCGGCCGCGCGGGCTATCATGCAGGGACAGGGGCGGTCCGCCCGCGGAAGAGACCATGCTCGGCAAGTTCCTGGAAGTCAGCATCCACGCGCCTGACGTGCTCGAGTCGCTCACCTTCTACGAGCGACTGGGCTTCACGCAGGCGTCGGTCGGCGAGACCTGGTCGCATCCCTACGGGGTGATCACGGACGGGCGCTTGTTCATCGGCCTGCACGGCTACGAGTTCCCGTCGCCGGCGCTGACCTTCGTGCAACCGGACCTGATGCACAACCTCGAGCGGCTCGAGGCCGCTGGCATCGAACTGGCCTTCCGGCGCGTCGGAACGGACGTCTTCAACGAGGCCGGCTTCAGCGATCCTGACGGCCAGATGGTGGCCCTGCTCGAGGCACGCACCTTCTCCCCGCCACAACGGGCCGGCCATCCGGTCTCGCGACTCGGCTGGTTCGAGGAAGTGGCACTGCCCGTGCGCGAGCTCGAAGTGTCGCGGACGTTCTGGGAAGGGCTCGGGTTCGTGGCCGCCGAGGAAAGCGAGGACCCCTGCCCGCGGGCGGGCCTCACCAGCGACTCGCTGAACCTCGGCCTGTGGCGCAGCGGGCAGCTGGATCGGCCGGCGCTGGTGTTCGCCGAGCCTGACATGCCCGAGCGCATCGAGCGGCTGCGCGAGGCCGGCGTCGAGTTTGAGCGCAGCCTGCCACGGATGCTCGACCCGGCCCGTAATGCGCTGCTGGTCGCGCCCGAGGGCACGTTGCTGCTGTTGATGACGGGATAGACACGGAGGATGCGACGGATGCGACATGACATCAGGACCGCGGCGGGCTGCGGCGTGCGGGAGCGGCGCGTGACGACCTGGCTGGTCACCGGAGCGAGCCGCGGAATCGGGCTCGAATTGTGCCGCCAGCTGGCGGATCGCGGCGAGTCGGTGATTGCCGCCTGCCGCAAGGCGTCCCCGGCCCTCAGGGCCGCTGGCTGCCGCATCCAGGAGGACATCGAGGTCCGCGACGACGCCTCGGTCGGCCGCCTCGTGGCCGGGCTGGGCGACACGCGCATCGACGTCCTGGTCAACAATGCCGGGGTGCTCTCGAAGGAGTCGCTCGGATCCCTCGACTTCGACGCGATGCGGCGGCAGTTCGAGGTGAACGCGCTCGCGCCGCTGCGCGTGACGCAGGCGCTGCTGCCGAATCTCGCCGAAGGCTCCAAGGTGGCGATCATCACCAGCCGCATGGGATCGATCGCCGACAATGGCAGTGGCGGCTATTACGGCTACCGCATGTCCAAGGCAGCGGTCAACGCAGCCGCGAAGAGCCTCGCCCTCGACCTGACGGGGCGCGGCATCGCGGTCCTGCTGCTGCACCCGGGGATGGTGGCGACCGACATGACCGGGCAGCACGGCATTCCGGTGGCCGAATCCGCCGCGATGCTCATCGAGCGGATGGATTCACTCGGGCTGGCCGAGACCGGCAGCTTCCATCACGCCAACGGCGAGCCCCTGCCCTGGTAGAAAAATTGGGGACATTCCTATTTTCCTTTTTTCTTCGATGTCCCGCCTCGAGCTCACCGGCGAAATCGCAAGAACAGGAAAATAGGAATGTCCCCGATTTTCTAGACGGCGCGGGAGAAGCGGGGCGTGTCGGACTGCTGGTGGGCGGCGAGGTAGACGTCGAAGCACATCGCCACGTTGCGCATCAGCAGACGACCGATCGGCGTCAACTCGAAGCCGCGCTCGCGTGACACCAGCAGGCCGTCCGCCTCCAGCGGCTTCAGCGCCTCCAGCTCGCGCGCGAAGTACTCCTCGAAGCGGATCGACCAGGCGCTGTCCACCTCGGCGAAGTCGACCCTGCCGCGGCACATGATCGACTGGATCACCGAGCGGCGCAGGCGGTCGTCGTCGTTGAGCTCGAGCCCGCGGTGCACGGCGAGGTGGCCGGAGTCGATCGCCTCGTAGTAATCGTGCAGCGTCTTGTAGTTCTGGCCGTAGGTGTCGCCGAGCTTGCCGATCGAGCTCACGCCCAGCGCGACGAGGTCGCAGTCCGCGTGCGTGGAGTAGCCCTGGAAGTTGCGGTGCAGGCTGCCCTCGGCGAGCGCCACGGCCAACTCGTCGTCCGGCAGCGCGAAGTGGTCCATGCCGATGTACACGTAGCCGGCCGCCGTCAGCTTCTCCATCGTCAGTCCCAGCAGCGCCAGCTTCTCGGCGCCGCTCGGCAGGTCGGCCGCATTGATGCGCTTCTGCGGCTTGAACATGTGCGGCAGGTGCGCGTAGCTGTACACGGCCAGCCGGTCGGGCTTCGCCCCGATCACGAGGTCGAGCGTGCGGTCGAAGCGCTGCCGATTCTGCTTGGGCAGGCCGTAGATCAGGTCCACGCTCACCGACTTGTAGCCGGAGCGCCGGGCGCGATCCATCAGCGCGAAGGTCTCTTCCGGCGACTGGATGCGGTTCACGGCCTGCTGGACCTCGGGATCGAAGTCCTGGATCCCGAGGCTCATGCGGTTCACGCCCGCGCGCGCCAGCAGCTCCACGGTCTCCGGCGTGCAGCTGCGCGGGTCGATCTCGATCGAGAACTCGCGGCTGTCGTCCTCGCGCAGCTTGAAGTGCCAGCCGAGCTTCTTGAGGAGGTCCTCGAGCTGCCAGGGATTCAGGAAGGTCGGCGTGCCGCCGCCGAAGTGAAGCTGGTCGACCACCCGCTCATCGTCGAACAGCTCGGCCTGCATCTCGATCTCGCGATACAGGCGGGTCAGGTAGTTTTCCGCCTGCTCGCGGCTGCGCGTGATGATCTTGGTGCAGCCGCAGTAGAAGCAGGGGCTCGAGCAGAACGGTACGTGCACGTACAGCGACAGCGGCGCCGGGGGCGTCTTGCCGTTCGTGTTCGCGGCGGCGGCGCGATACTCCGCCTCGCGGAACCCGTCGTGGAACTGCACTGCAGTCGGGTAGGAGGTGTAGCGCGGGCCCGGCCGGTCGTAGCGGCGGACGAGGTCGGCGTCGAACTGGACTGAGGTTTCCATGGCGGTCACCGTGCATCGGATCGCAAGTTGGCTTGGGCGGTACCGTAATCGCCTGGTGGTCAACCAGACAGCAGCAGAACTACGGATGGGTGACCGCCAGGTGGTCGCCCTTGCGGCACCAAGGTCCCTGCCGGCCCCGCCAGCGGCGTTCCGATCGGCGAGCTCCGCCTGCGCCGCGCTGAGTGACCCCGCTCAGCCGATCCCGACCTGGTCCCACCATTGCCGGAGCAGCTCCAGCGCCGCACCGGCGTGCATGCCCGCATGGATCACCAGCACCATCAGGACACCGACGTACGCAATGGAGACGAGCGTGAACAGGTAGCCAACGGCGATCACCACGCCGTCGCGCTCGGCCATGCCCAGCGCCAGCAGCATGATCGCCACGCCTGGCAGCGTGTTGGCGAGCGGCACGAAGGGCAGCGGCGCCATCAGCAGGATCACGCAGGTCACCAGGCACAGGCCATTCAGCACGTTGATCCCGGTCGAACCCGTCAGCCCCAGCCAGCGGGGCTTGATGAGGTGCTCGACCCGCTCGGACCAGCCGGCCAGGCGCTGAAGCACGTGCTGCACGGTGGAAGAAGGCAGCGAGTGGTCGAGGAAGCGATCCGGCAACCAGGGCACGCGGTTCATGGTGACGGCGAGGCCGATCAGGAACATCGGCGGGCCCAGCACGGCGCTCATGAACGGCAGCGACACCGGCAGCAGGAAAGGCGCTGCGAGGATCGCGCAAAAGACCAGCATGCCCTGCTCGCCCACATGGCCGAGCAGCTCGCGCAGCGTCACCGCATGCCCCTGCACCGCAGCTGCAGTCTCGCCCAGCGCCACCGACAGGCGTTTCTCGGGATTGCGGAAGTGGACGGCAGTCATGACGGATCCGGCTGCGGGGGCAAGACTTTACGATGCCGCCACGCGGCCGGGCAGGACATTTTTCACGAGCTCCCCTCGCGCGCCACCAGCCGGTAAGCGACCTCCAGGTCCTCCCGGACCCGCAGCGCACCGAGTGCCGCCGAGAACGGCGTGAGGCCGAGCTCGGCGTGGGTCAGCACGAACTCCCCGCTCACCTGCAGTTGCCCGCCCGTGCGCTCGAGCGTGACCGGGACCTGGATCTGGCGCACCACCCCCGCAACGTCCACCCGAGCGGTCACCCGGTAGCCGTCACCGGCCGCTGCGATGGCGACGCTGTCCAGCTGCAGCACCGGAAACCGTGCCGCATCGAGCAATGCAGGGCCGAGCAGGTTGCGGCGCGTGCCCTCCTTGTCCGCGACCGTCAGGTTGTCCGGAAAGTCCGGACCTGCCTGGGCGCGGCGTGCATCGTCGTCCACCACCAGGCTGTCGAGCGGCAGCGGACAGGCTGAAGGATGACGCGACGAGCGGATCGCGCAGCTCGACGCGGCCAGTCACGGCGGTCGTCGCGATCACGTGGTTGTGGCCGAGCTGCGCCAGTGGCCCGTCGCGATAGGCCTTCACGACGACCTCGGAGGCCACCACCCGGTACTCCGCCACGGGCCTGCCGCCGCCTGCCGCCGGCAAGCCGCCATCGTCGGTGCCCGGCCGCGGCGGCGCCGCGCAGGAGGCCAGTGCAAGGCAGGCAAGCGGGCAAAGGAACCCGACGGCGGACGGACGATCGAACATCCGGGCCAGCATCGCGGCTCGCGCCGGACGGCGCAAGCTGTCCCGCTGGACCCGATAGACTGGCGGCCCGCGGCGGGCAGGACCTGCCGCCACGCAGGAGCCGCATGTCGCTGACGAACACCGCCGACCGCTACGGGCTCGTGCCGCAACTGCTGCACTGGCTCGTGCTGGCGCTCATCGGCCTGCAGTACGTGCTGGCCGAGACGGCGGAAGAGCTGCCGCTCGGCATGGAAAAGCTGGCGAGGCTATCGCAGCACAAGTCGGTGGGCATCACGATCCTGCTGCTCGCGCTGGTGCGTATCGCCTGGCGGCTGATGGACCGGCCGCCCGCGCCGCCACCGATGCCCGGCTGGCAACGCACGGCCGCGTCGCTGGTGCACTGGGGATTGTATGCGTTGCTGTTCGCGCTGCCGCTCAGCGGCTGGATGATGTCCTCCGCCGCCAACTATCCGGTGAGCTGGTTCGGCCTCGTGCAACTGCCTGACCTGGTCATGCCTTCGGAGGATCTGCACGAACTGCTCGAGGACGTTCACGAGGGCTTGTTCGTGGCGCTGCTGTGGCTCGCTGGACTGCACGCGCTGGCTGCGCTCAAGCACCAGTTCGTGGACCGTGACGGGCTGCTCATGAGGATGGTGCCGTGGGGCGGACGGGGCTGACCGTCGCGATCGTGCTGTGCTCGGCCGCGCTGGCGGCCGCGCTGCCGCGCGAGGCCGTCCCCGCCGAAGGCGGCGGCAGCCTGGCCTTCGAGGCGACCCTGGCCGGCGCGAAATTCACCGGACGCTTCGGGCAGTTCAGCGCCGACATCGACTTCGATCCCGAGGATCCGGCCTCCTGCCGCTTCGACGTGCGCATCGAGACCGCCTCGGCGGACACGCTCGAGTCGCAGCGTGACGAGGTGCTGAAGGGACCGGACTTCTTCTGGGTGGAGCGCTACCCGCTCGCGACCTATTCCGGCAGCCGCTGCCGCGCTGCGGACGGAGGCTACGCCCTCGACGGCGAGCTGGAGCTGCGCGGCGTGAAGCGGACGGTGCCCTTGCGCTTCACCTACACGCCGGGCCGCGGCGGCGCGGCACTGGAAGGCTCCGCGCGGCTGAGCCGCCTCGCCTTCGGCGTCGGGCAGGGGGAATGGCAGAGCACCGAGTGGCTCGGCGACGAAGTGACCGTGCGCTTCGACCTGCTGCTGTCGCCGCGCTGAGCGAGCAGGATGAGCCTGTACCGCCACCACGTCTTCCCCTGGGTGCTCGAGCTGGTGATGAACCAGCGCGTGTTCCGCAAGCTGCGCCGCGAGGTGCTTTCGCCCGCGGCCGGGCGCGTGCTGGAGATCGGCTTCGGCACGGGAATCAACCTGCCCTACTATCCCGGTGGCATCACGCAGGTCGTCGGGGTGGACAGCAACCCGGGCGTGTCGCGCCTGGCGCAGCGGCGCGCGGCCGAGGCGCATCTGGAGGTCGAGCACCACGCGCTGTCCGCCGAGGCGCTGCCGTTCGGCGAGGCGGAATTCGATACCGTGGTGAGCACGTTCACCCTCTGCAGCATCCCGGACCTGCAGCAGGCGCTCGCCGAGGTCCGGCGCGTGCTGAAGCCGGGCGGCGAGTTCCTCTACCTCGAGCACGGGCTCAGCCCGGAGCCCGACGTCGCTCGCTGGCAGCGACGCATCAACCCGGCCTGGAAGGTCGTCGGCGACGGCTGCCACCTCGACCGGGACCCGACGGCCGAGCTGAAGCGCGCCCGCTTCGGCATCGACCGGGTGCGGAACTTCTACCTGCCCCACGGCACGAGGTGGGCAGGCTACATGTACCTCGGAGCCGCCTCGCCGCGCTGAGCGCGCGCGGACCGCGTCAGGTCCTCAGCACCTCGAAGCGCTGGAAGAGGACCGGCATGTCCTCCGACGGCTCGCGGCCCATGGCGCGCAGCGCCGGGGTCCAGTAGTCCCAGTGGACCTTGCGCCACAGCGGCAGCTCACGCAGCGCCGGACCCTCGCACTGCAGGTGTTCCTCGCTGATCCCCGAGAAGGGCACCACTGCCGTCGCGCTGACGCGGATCAGGGCTCCGGGCTCCCCGGCCGCGTCGGTGACGACGTACAGGTCGCCCTTCGCGGGCCGCTCCTCCGGGCAGGCCTCGAACTCCCAGTCGAGCGCGAAGGTGCCCGTCTTCTGGCCGCTGCGGATCAGGTCGAGCAGCAGTCGTGACATGGCCGGGTCGCTGCCGAAGCGCTTGACGCGGTACCCGCGGTCGCTCGTGGCGCCAGGCAGTTCCCGCCGACAGGCTTCCCAGTATTCCTCGATCTTCGACGTCACGTTCTCCTCCCCCGGTGGCCGGCGTCGCGCTGCAGGACCGTCCGCGGCCTACCGCCCGGCCGCCGCCAGCAGCCGGTCGATCATGCCCTCCGCCTGCGCGCGATACGACCCGCCGAACAGGTTCAGGTGGTTGAGCACATGGTAGAGGTTGTACAGGTCGCGCCGCGTCCCGGCCGCCTGGTCGAGCGGCCAGGCGGCCACGTAGGCCGAGTAGAAGCGCGGCCCGAAGCCGCCGAACAGGCGGGTCATGGCGAGGTCGGCCTCGCGATCGCCATAGTAGACGGCAGGGTCATAGATCACCGGCTGCCCGGTCGTGTCCACCCCCCGGTTCCCGCCCCACAGGTCGCCGTGCAGCAGCGACGGCGCCGGACGGTAGGTGGCGAAGAAGACGTCGAGACAATCCAGCAGCTTCTTGCCCCGCTCCTGCAGGCTCCCTGCGTAGCCGTTGGCCGCAGCGAGCTCCAGCTGGAAACCGAGCCGCCGCTCGCGCAGGAAGCCCACCCATTCGGCGCTCCAGGCATTGGGTTGCGGCGTGCTGCCGATGGTGTTGTCGCGATCGAGGCCGTAACGGTCCGCGCGCTGCCGATGCAGCGCAGCCAGCTGCTCGCCGAGGCGCTCGTCGGCCGCCGCGGACGATGGCCCGAAGTCGATCCACTCGAGGACGAGGAAGGCACCCCCGTCGAAGGCACCCGCCGCCAGCGGCTCGGGCACGCGGACCGCGGCCGCCGCGCGCAGCTCCAGCAGGCCGTCGCGTTCCGCCTCCAGCATCTCCAGCCGTTCGGCCGGCGCTTCCTTGACGAACACCGGCCCGGACGAGGTTTCCCAGCGCCAGCAGCGGTTGATGCAGCCGCCGTGGACTGGCGCGGCGGGGACGGACTCCGCGCGACTTCCCAGCGCCTCGCCAAGGGCGGCCGCGAGCGCCGCCGGGTGCGCGCTCATGGGCCGAAGGCCCGCGCGAGCCTCTGCGCCTGCCGGCCCAGCATCGGGCCGAAGCGGGCGCGCTGGTAGAACGATTCCAGGGCCGGCACGTCCGGCGCGCGCCGGCGCAGGTCGTCGGGCGCGAACTCCAGCGGCATGTCGCAGGCGATGCAGGTCAGCCGCCGCGCCAGGTAGGCGGCCTCGCGGTGCTGGCGGAGCCGCTCGGGCAGCTTGGCCGCGCCGCGAATGGGCAGCGCGGCCACCTCGCCGAGGTTGTCGTACAGGTGATCCAGTGACTCGAAGACCTTCAGCAGCGCCGCCGCGGTCTTCGGGCCGACGCCCGGCACGCCCGGGATGTTGTCCACGCTGTCGCCGGTGAGCGCCAGGTAGTCGGCCATCCGCTCCGGGCGCACGCCGAACCGGCCCTCGATGTCCGCATAGCCGAAGCGCGCGTCGCCGGCGAAGTCCCAGAACTCGTCGCCCTCGCGCACCAGCTGCGCCAGGTCCTTGTCGCGCGTCACGAGCACGCTGGCGTGGCCCTCGGCCCGCATGCGGGCGGAGATCGCGCCGATGATGTCGTCGGCCTCGTAGACGCCGTCGGCGAACTCGGCCAGGCCCAGCAACCGGCAGAACTCGCGGCAGAGCCCGAACTGCTGCTTGAGCTCCTCCGGCGCCGGCTCGCGGTTGGCCTTGTAGGCCGGGTAGATCTCGTTGCGGAAGGAACTCGCCAGGCTCTCGTCGAACGCCACCGCCACGTGGCTCGGTTTCGCGCGCTCCAGCAGGTCGCCCATGAAGCGGGCGAAGCCATAGAGGGCATTCACCGGCCGGCCGTCGCCGTCGGTCATCTCCGGCGTCACCGAGTAATAGGCGCGGAAGACGAAGAAACTGGCGTCGACGAGGTGCAGCATCGGCCCGGCGCGCTCAGTGCATCCAGCGCTGGATGCGATCGTGCAGCGGGCTCGAGCGCGGGAAATGGGCCAGCAGGTACTCCATCTGGTCGGCGAGCACGCGCCGGCCCTTCAGGTAGATGTATTCGGCGTAGGTGGGGATGAAGGGCACGGCCAGCAGCTGCATGCCGGCCTGCTCGGGCGTGCGCGAGGCCTTGTGGTTGTTGCAGCGGCGGCAGGCCGCCACCACGTTCCTCCAGACGTCCCGCCCCCCCTGGTAAAGCGGCCGCACGTGGTCGCGCGAGAGCTGCGATGGCGGGAACCGGCCGCCGCAGTACATGCACAGCCAGGCGTCGCGCTTGAACAGCGTCTCGTTGTTGAGCGGGGGCACGTAGTCGTGACGCTTGCTGCCCGGGTTCGAGGAGTGGCCGATCGTGGCCAGCATGGACTGGATCTCGATCACGGTCTGCCGGCCGGTGCGGGCATTGGTGCCGCCGTGCAGCGTGTAGACGGTGCTGCCGAACGCATAGGAGACCTGCCCGAGGCAGTACAGCCGCACCGCCTCGCGGTAGTCGATCCACTCCAGCGGCATGCCGGACGCATCGGTCCGCAGCACCTGCTGCGACAGGCTCTGCCGTCCGACCGGCCTGACCTCCAGCGAGTCCAGCCATTGCTGGTCCACGGGGTCGATTGTCGAGGACCTTGAAACCATGCGTCGCGCCACCCGTTCCCTGCCGAAGCGCGCTGCAACAATAAGGCAGGGATATGCTATGTTTCAACGCGTTTGACGCAGCGCAGGCTGCGTCTCGCATGTAATACGCGCCCCGAGAAGCGCGCCTGGATTCCCAGGCTCCGGGGGGAGGTTCCTGATGCCCATGACGATCGGCGTGCCGCGCGAGACTTTCGCGGGCGAGAAGCGGGTGGCCACCGTTCCCGAGGTGGTCGAGAAACTCATCAAGCTGGGCTTCGAGGTCCTGGTCGAGAGCGGCGCCGGGGCCGCCGCCAACTTCTCCGACGAGGCCTACCAGGCATCCGGCGCGCGGATCGCGCCCGACGCCGCCGGCCTGTATGCCGGCGCCGACATGGTCTTCAAGGTGCGTGCCCCGGCCCCGGAGGAGATCGCCCTGCTGAAGCCGGGCACCACGCTGGTCAGCTTCATCTGGCCGGCGCAGAACCCGGAACTCATGCAGGCACTGGCCGACCGCAAGCTCACCGTGCTCGCCATGGACACCTTGCCCCGGCAGCTTTCGCGCGCCCAGAAGATGGACGCGCTCACCTCGATGGCGAGCATCAGCGGCTATCGCGCCGTCATCGAGGCTGCCAACGCCTTCGGCCGCTTCTTCAACGGCCAGATCACGGCAGCCGGCAAGGTGCCGCCGGCCACGGTGTTCATCGCCGGCGCAGGCGTCGCCGGCCTGGCTGCCATCGGCACCGCGGCCAACCTGGGCGCGATCGTGCGCGCCAACGACACGCGCGCCGAGGTCGCCGACCAGGTGACGTCGCTGGGCGGCCAGTTCGTCAAGGTCGACTACGAGGAAGAAGGCTCCGGCGGCGGCGGCTACGCCAAGGTGATGAGCGAGGGCTTCCAGAAGGCCCAGCGCGAGATGTACGCCCGGCAGGCCAAGGAAGCGGACATCATCATCACGACCGCGCTGATACCGGGCAAGCCGGCCCCGAAGCTCATCACCGCCGAGATGGTGAGGAGCATGAAGCCCGGCAGCGTCATCGTCGACATGGCGGCCGAGCAGGGCGGCAACTGCGAGCTGACCGAGCCCGGCGAGGCGGTGGTGCGCCACGGCGTCACGATCATCGGCTACACGGACCTCGCCAGCCGCCTGGCCAAGCAGTCCTCGACGCTGTACTCCACCAACCTGTTCCGGCTGACCGAGGAACTGTGCAAGACGAAGGACGGCGTCATCGACGTCAACATGGAGGATGACGCCCTCCGTGGCCTGACTGTCGTCAAGGACGGCGAGGTCACCTGGCCGGCGCCGGCGCCGAACATCCCCGCCCCGCCACCCAGGGCCAAGCCGGCCGCCGCCGTCCCGGCGAAGAAGTCGGGCCACGGCCACGGTGCCGGCGAGCCCGCCTCCGCCAGGAGCCTGGCCATCCTGTTCGGCGTGGGCGCCGTGCTGTTCTGGCTGGTGGGCGCCTTCGCCCCGGCCTCGTTCCTCGCCCACTTCACCGTATTCGTGCTGGCCTGCTTCGTGGGCTACATGGTGATCTGGAACGTCACACCGTCCCTGCACACGCCGCTGATGAGCGTGACCAACGCCATCTCCAGCATCATCGCGGTCGGCGCGCTGGTCCAGATCGCCCCGCCGCTTGGCGGCGGCGCCGAAGGCCGGCCTGGCGGGCTGATCCTGGGCCTGGCGGTCGCTGGCGCTGACGCTCACCGCAGTCAACATGTTCGGCGGCTTTGCGGTCACCCGCCGCATGCTGGCGATGTTCCGGAAGTAAGGGGAGCGCAGGCATGTCGGCAAACCTTGCAACCATGGCCTACATCGCGGCCACCATCCTGTTCATCCTGAGCCTCGGCGGCCTGTCGCACCCGGAGACGGCACGGCGCGGCAACCTGTTCGGCATCCTCGGCATGACCATCGCGGTGCTGGCGACCGTCTTCGGGCCGCGCGTCACCGCCGGCGGCATCCCCTGGATCGTCGGCTCCCTCCTCGTCGGCGGCAGCGTGGGGCTGTACGCCGCGAAGCAAGGTGCAGATGACCCAGATGCCCGAGCTCGTCGCCATCATGCACAGCCTCGTCGGCCTCGCGGCGTGCCTGGTCGGCTTCGCCAGCTACGTCGACACCTCGATCGTTTTCGAGGGCGCGGAGAAGACGATCCACGAGATCGAGATCTACCTGGGCATCGCGATCGGCGCGGTCACCTTTTCCGGATCGGTCATCGCCTTCGGCAAGCTGTCCGGCAAGATCGGCGGCAAGCCGATGCTGCTGCCTGCCCGGCACTGGCTCAACCTCGCCGGCCTGCTGCTGGTGATCTGGTTCGGCATGAAGTTCCTGCAGGCGCCCGACGTCCAGGCCGGCATGCTGCCATTGCTGGTGATGACCATCATCGCCCTGCTGTTCGGCGTGCACATGGTGATGGCCATCGGCGGCGCCGACATGCCGGTCGTGGTCTCGATGCTGAACAGCTACTCCGGCTGGGCGGCCGCCGCCACCGGCTTCATGCTGTCCAACGACCTGCTGATCGTCACCGGTGCGCTGGTGGGCTCCTCCGGCGCCATCCTGTCCTACATCATGTGCCGCGCGATGAACCGCAACTTCATCAGCGTCATCGCCGGCGGCTTCGGCACGGGCGAGCGGCGCGGTCGCCGGCCGGCGCTGACGGCGAGCCGGCGGGCGAGGTGACCGCCATCAGCGCGATCGAGACCGCGGAGCTGCTGCGCGAGTCGAAGAACGTCGTCATCGTGCCGGGCTACGGCATGGCGGTCGCGCAGGCACAGCACATCGTCTACCAGATCACCATGCTGCTGCGCGAGAAGGACGTGAACGTGCGCTTCGGCATCCACCCGGTGGCCGGCCGCATGCCGGGCCACATGAACGTACTGCTCGCCGAGGCCAAGGTGCCCTACGACATCGTGCTGGAGATGGACGAGATCAACGACGACTTCCCGGACACCGACGTGGCCATGGTCATCGGCGCCAACGACATCGTGAACCCGGCGGCCGAGGACGACCCGACCAGCCCCATCGCCGGCATGCCGGTGCTGCAGGTGTGGAAGGCGAAGACCTCCATCGTGATGAAGCGCTCGATGGCCTCGGGATATGCCGGCGTCGACAATCCGCTGTTCTACAAGGAGAACAACCGGATGCTGTTCGGCGACGCGAAGAAGATGCTGGACGAGGTCTTCGTCGCGCTGAAGGGCTGAGCCCCGGCACCCCGGACGGGCGGCAAGTCGCACCGGTCGCGCGCTGCGTGCTGACCTCGATCTACAACTACCGGCAGCTGGGAGCCGGACTCGCTGCGTCGGGCCAGCCCGACGAGCAAGAGCTGGCCGCCATCGCGGCCGCCGGGTACGAGATCGTCCTGAACATTGCGCTCCACGACGACCCGGCGTATTCCCTGCCCGATGAAGCGTGCACGGTGCGCGGCCTCGGCATGCGCTACATCCACATCCCGGTCCTGTTCGACGCGCCGACCCGCGACGACCTGCTGCGCTTCTTCGATGCCATGGACGCGAACCGGGAGCGCAGGGTCTGGGTCCACTGCGCCGCCAACAAGCGCGTCTCGGTGTTCCTGGGCCTGTACTGGCACCTGCGCCGGGGCCAGCCGCTGGCGCAGGCTTTCGCGCTGCAGCGCGACATCTGGCAGCCAGACCCGGTCTGGCAGGCGTTCATCGCGCGAGCCCTGGCGGACGGCAGGGCCTGACCGCACGAGGCCTGCTGGCCGGCCATGACCTGCTCGAGCATGTCGGTCGGTTCCCCGGCACTGTAGCGGCAGGGCCGACCGGCGGCCGTGCCGTTCAGGTCGTTACGGCCAGCAACCGCAGGCGCGACTGGTGCCGCGATTCGCTGAACGGCAGCAGCATCAGGCCGGCGAGCAGCATCAGGACCGCCATCACCAGGAAGATCTGTTGTGTCCCCAGCACGTCCGACAGCGCGGCGTATACCGCCGACCCGGCTGATCGCCCGAGGTTCGCGATGGCCATGTAGACGGCAAATTGCGTCGCGGCGATCTTGATCCAGGTGATGTTCATGTGCTGCGCAATGATGGAGATCATGAACGCCTGCATCCCGACCTCGATCAGCACGACGATGGTCAGGACGAATGCCGTGGAACCCCACCACGGCGACGTGAGCGAAAAGAGCCCCCACACGGTCGCGACCGAGACCATCGACACGATCGCGATGCGCCTGGCCGTGAACCGGTCGATGAGGGGGCCGACGGCGAGGCCGAGCAGCGCCGCGACCATGTAGATCACGGAGATGACCTGGCTGTAGGTGTCCGACGCGAGCCCCAGTTCGTTGACGGCGAACACCGGGTAGATGACCAGCGCCATGCCGGCGACAACACGTGCCAGCACCGTGCCCGCCATCAACAGCAGGCTCATGGGCAAGACCGTTGCCTTGACGAGGTCGCCGAACATCGCCAGCAGCGAGCGCGCGGGCTGCACCTCGCGCGCGGCCGCCGCGCCGGGACTCCATGGCAGCAACTTCTCGCCCGGACGTTCCCGGGTGAGCAGGCAGACCAGGAAGATCAGGAAGACAGCCGCGGCCGCGACCAGTGCCGCCGCTGCCAGGCCGGCATGGGCCAGCAGGATCCCCGACAGCCCGCCAAACACGCCGTAGCCGACGACCTGTCCAAACACCATCAGCGCGTTGGCCCGGCCATACTCGGACTTCGGCAGGACGTCGATCGCCAGGCCGTCGACCGCCACATCCTGGGCCGCAGCGAAGGAGTTGGCGAGGAAGCCGACGGCCATCAGCACGAACAGCAGGTCCCCTCCACCCGACGCCAGGCCCAGCGCGGCCAGCGAGAGCATCAGGCCGACTTGCGCCGCCATGACCCACGGTCGCCGAAATCCCATGGCCGCGAACTGGTAACGGTCCATGAACGGCCCGGCCACCAGCTTGAAGGCCCAGGGGAGCCCGATCGCCGCGACGAACGACCCGATCTGGGCAGCCGAGTAACCCTGCTCGGCCAGCCAGGCAGGCAGGGCGACGTTCAGCAGGCCGATCGGGATGCCCTGCGCGAAGTAGAACGCCGTGAACGCAAAGAAACGGAGCCGTTTCGACTCGCTCAGCGTCAGCTGGGCGGGTGCAATCACGCGCCGCAAGACCCGTGAGTCCTACTGGCCGGCCATCGCTTCCTTGAGCATGCCGGTCAGTTCCTCGAGGCTGTAGCTGTAGGGCTGGTCTGCGTTGAGCTGCGCGACCCGCTTG
This sequence comes from uncultured Gammaproteobacteria bacterium, assembly GCA_963715485.1. GTDB lineage: Bacteria > Pseudomonadota > Gammaproteobacteria > Steroidobacterales > Steroidobacteraceae > SG8-30. The sequence continues at coordinate 364,486 of OY970244.1, read as the reverse complement.
AGCGCGGCGCGGATGGTCACCGTCGCCTCTTCCTGGTCGGGCGCGACCATGTAGCGGACCTTCGGCTTCCCGGCGAACAGCGCATGGACCACCGCCTCGGCCACCTCGTCGGGTTCCTTGAGCTTGGCGTTGCGTTCCCGCATCTGCGCCAGCTGCTGCTGTTCTTCCTCGGTCAGGTCGGCGGTCTCGCCAGGGGTCTTGCCCATCATGTGCATGACCACCTTCTCGCGAATCTCCGACCTGAAGCCGCCCGGCTCGATGACGCTGACCAGGACGCCTGAATCAGCCATCTCTGCGGCCAGCGCGTCGGTGTAGGCCTCGACCGCGAACTTGCTCATGCTGTAGGTGCCGGAGCGGGGTCCGGAGATGAAGCCGGAGATCGAGCCTATCGTAGTCGTGCGGCCCTTGTTGGCGACGAGCAGCGGGGCGAAGGCCTTGTTGATCCGGTAAGGGCCGTAGACGTTCACGTCGAACACGAAGTCGATGTCGGCCTCCGGCGTCTCGTTCATCGGGCTGAAGACCGCTACGCCGGCGTTGTTGACGACCCCGTGAAGGCCACGGCCAGCCTCGGCAATGTGCGCCACCGCCGCAGCGATGTCCGCCTGCGAGGTGACGTCCAGCCGCACGGCCTCGACGTTTTCCATCCGGTCGAGCTCGGCCAGGTCCCCGTCCTTGCGGGCACCGGCATAGACGAAGTAGCCGCGGGCAGCCAGCACCTCGGTGATCTTGCGACCGATGCCGGAGCTCGCGCCCGTTACGAGCACGGCCTTCTGCGTTGCCTGGGCCTGGTCCTGAGCACTGACCGTGCCCGGCGCCAGGACGGCGGCGCCGAGGAACATCACGGAGAGGAACATGAGGATGAGCGGCTTGTGCATGGACACTCCTTTCGCGAGGAACCGGAAGGGATGAAGTCTAACCCGTGCTACCTCAAGCCAGGTTCTTCCTCAGGAACTCGATCGTCCGGCCCCACGCGAGCTGCGCGGCGGCCGCGTCGTAGCGCGCCTCGTTGGTGTCGTTGTTGAAGGCGTGGTTCACGCCCTCGTAGAGGTGCATCTCGTGGCGCGTCCCGGCGGCCTTCATCGCGGCGACGAAGGGGTCGATGCCGGCGTTGATACGCTCGTCCAGGCCGGCGTAGTGCAGCAGCAGCGGTGCCTTGATGCCCGGGACGTCCTCGGCCGCAGGCTGGCCACCGTAGTAGACCACCGCCGCCGCCAGCGTCGGCGAGTGCACCGCCAGCTGCCCGGACATCGATCCGCCCCAGCAGAAGCCGACGCAACCGACCTTGCCGCTTCGATCCCGGGTTCTGCGCCAGCCACTCGACCGCCGCGAGGAAGTCCGCCCGCGCGCCCTTCCTTCGGCAGCGTGTAGATCAGCTCGCGTGCCTTGTCGGCATCCGCCGGCGTCCCGCCGAGCCGCGACAGGCCGTCCGGTGCCAGCGCGAGGAAGCCGTCCACCGCGAGGCGCCGCGTCACGTCCTCGATGTGGGGGTTCAGTCCACGGTTCTCGTGGATCACCACGACCGCAGGGCGCCGGCCGCCGCCGTCGGCCGGCTGCGCGAGGTAGGCCGACACCGGGCCGGTCTCGCCCGGGTAGTCGACGCGTGCCGTGCGGATGCGAGGGTCGTCCGCCTTGACGGTGGCCGCCTCGGCGTAGTTGTTCTCCAGCACCGCCAGCGCTGCCGAGGCGGCGGCGACGCTGCCCGTGAGCCGGGCGAGGCCGGCCAGGAACTCGCGGCGGCCCATCGTCGAATGGGTGAACCGGTCGTAGAGCGCGATGGCGCGCGGATCGAGATCGGACATGGCATTCCCCTCCGGAAAGCGGCTCAGGTCGGCAGGTCGGTGCCGGGTCGGGGATCCGGGGATCTCAGAGCCATCGCTCCAGATCCCCGGATCCCCGACCCGGCACCAGCGCGGATGATCACTTCTTCTGCTTCGGCGTGATCGGCGAGGCTTCCTTCAGCGCCTCGAAGCCGTTGGTCAGGATCTTCGACCACTGCTTGAACATGCTGTTGAACTCGGCGCGATTGGTGACGCTGCTCGTCCGGGTCCACGTCGCGGTGTTGCCGGTCCTGCGCTGGTCCACCACGCGGCCGAGCAGCTGGCCGGTCTCCGCGTCGACGGCCTCGAGCACGAGGGTCGCTTCCCCCGCCTCGACGGTATAGCTGTAGCTGCGGCCCGCCTGCATGGTGTCGGGTGCATTGATCCAGACCTCCGCCAGGCCTGGCCGCAGGCGCAGCACGTCCGGGCCCGGCACGGTGACGACCTCGTAGCCGGCCTTGCGGAAGTCCTCCACGAGGATCTCGTGGAATCCCTCTGCCATCTCCTTGCGGATGCGGTCTGCGTCCTCGGCCGAGACGCGCTCGCGGGCCGAGCGCGAGGCGCGGTTCATGTCCCGCTCCCAGTTCTTGCGGAAGGCGACTTCGGGCGGGTCGATCATGACCTTCGTGTAGACGCGGAAGTCGGCCCCGGGCAGCAGGAAGGCCACATCGAGTTTCTTCGACTTCACCTTCTGCAGGCCATCCCAGGTCGCCTCGTCATCCGCCGAGTAGGAAGGTGAAGACCACTGCAGTGGCCAACAGCAGGGCGGCGACAATGCCAGTGAGCAGCGTCTTGATCATCGGTCTACCTCGTTCGATGGCTCCTGCCACGCGTCCGGCCCGGGACCGGCACGCTTCGCAGGTTGGGGCTCGGAAATCGACCCGCCGCGGATGCGGCAGTTCGCCTTCCACGAGTCAAAATTATCAGAATCGACGACCCGGGGCCGGTCAGGAACGCCGGGCGGCAGGCGTTCAGTGCCCCCCGTGACCGGGACGCGGCGAGGGCTGGCGCATCGGCCCGCGCTGTCCGGGCGGGGTGTTCCTCCAGCGCTCACGCATCTGCTGCCGCTCCTCAGGCGACATCTCGCGCCAGCGCTGCCGCAGTTCCTCGCGCTTCTCGGGTGGCAGGTCCTTGAACCGGCCGTAGGCGTTGCGCAGTTCCTCGCGCTGCTCCGGCGAGAGATCCCGGAAGCGCTGCCAGCGCTGCCGCACCTGCTGGCGCTCCTCGGGCGGCAGTGACTGCCACTTCTCCCAGCGCTCCCGCGCGCGTGCCTGCTGCTCCGGCGTCATCGACAGCCAGCGCTCGGCACCGCGCAACATCGCCTGCTGCCGGCCGGGCGGCATCTGCTCCCAGTTCCCGCGGAAGCCCTCCAGCACCTGCTGCTGATCGGCGCTCAGCGTGCCCCACTCCACGCGCGCCGGCGGCGCGGGATCCTCGGCCGCCGCGAGGCCCGGGGCCATGACCAGGCAGGCCATCGCGACGACGGCCAGCTTATGCAGGGTCCTGTTCATCGTCTCTCACCTTCTCGTCCTTGCGGCTTTGCTCCAGCGCCTTGTCGAGGTCGCGGGACAACAGCGCCTCCCCCAGTTCCTCGTCCATCTGCGGCTCTTCGGCCAGGAATTCCAGCAGGCCCGGCTCCGGTGGCGGCGGGGACGCCCCGCGCGGCTCCGCCGCCTGCGTGGTCGCCGGCACCAGCGCGGCGAGCAGCCAGGCACCCAGCCGACGGCTTGCGTCAGCCTTGCCCATTCGCGGTCTCGATGCTGGTCGCCCAGGCGTAGAACTCGATGTCCTCGGCCAGCATGTCGAGGTCCTCGCCCAGCGTCAGCAGCTCGAAATCGTCGACGGCGACGCCGGAGACGGTGGCCTCCGTGCCCTGCTCCTGGGGCACCCACACCGCCACGGCGATCGCCGCCACCGCGGCAGCCGCTGCCGCCGGCAGCCAGGGCGCGACCCGCAGCCGCGGCCGATCCAGCTCCGCGAGCGCGGCATGGCGCGCCTGCGTCAACCGGGAACGCGTCGCGAAATCCACCGCCTCGACGCTTTCGTCGAACAGCTCCCGTGCGCGGTTCTCGATGTCCTGCCCGTCGTTCTTCACTGTCGTCACTCCCCGAGCCTCGCCTTCAGTGCCTGCACGGCCCGGAAATAATGCGTCTTGACGCTGCCTTGCGAGCAGCCCATTGCGACGGCGGTCGCCGCCACGTCCAGGCCTTCCATGGCCCGCAGCACGAAGGCCTCGCGCTGCCGGTCCGGCAATGCGGCGAGGCCCGCCTCAAGTGCCGCCAGCGCCTCGGCGCCTTCCAGCAGCTCCAGCGGGCTGCCCGACGGATCGGGCGCGGTCTGGACCGGATCGGCGCCCTCTTCGTCCCCGGTCGCACGGCCCGGCCACCAGGCCATGACCCGCGCACGGACGCGGCTGCGCCGCATGAAGTCCCGGATGCCGTTGTTGAGGATCCGGTAGAACAGCGGCTGCCATTCGTCGGAGGGCCGGCCGCCATAGTGTCGGGCCAGCTTGATCATCGCTTCCTGCACGATGTCGAGCGCGTCGTCGTCATTGCGGACGGCCATGCGCGCGATGCGGAAAGCCCGGCGCTCGATACCGGCCAGGAACCGATCCAGCGCCTGTGCCTGGTCCACGCTCGCCGCCCTCGCTGTCCGCGCCCCACCCGTCGTCCCGGGCGGCGGCATCGCCAGGTCAAGACTAGCAGAGGCCCAACCGCTCAAACCCGTCTCCTTCGCGACCGCGCAATCGTCGCCTGTACACGCTATAACGATCGCGGCGAGCCGGCGTTGACCGGTGGCCGCCGATCGCAGCTTCAGCCACACTTCCCGCCAGGCCAGGCCGGTCCCCGACCCCGTGACATCCGACGATAACCCATTGATTTTGCAGGTTGCTCTGGCTGCCCGCCTGAGGCAGACCCTCGACTACCTGCCACCCGCCGGGAGGGAGGGCCTGGTTCGCCCGGGCATGCGGGTGGAGGTGCCCCTGGGCCAGCGTACTGCCATCGGCTACATCGTCGGCTTGGTTCACGAGAGCGCCGTACCTCGCGCCAGGCTCCGGCCCGCCCACGGGCTGCTGGACGCGGAACCGTTGTGGGACGAGACCGTCCTCGGGCTGCTGGGCTGGGCGGCGGCGTACTACCACCATCCCGTCGGCGAGGTGCTGGCAGCCGCCCTGCCGGCGGCGCTGCGCGAGGGTGCGCCGGCCGCGGCCGAGGTCACGCTGTGGCAGCTGTCCGCCGCCGGGCTCGAGGCGCTGGCGGGACGGACCCGTCTCGGCAGGCGCCAGCAGGAACTCGTCGCCTGGCTGCGGGACGGCCCCGTCTCGGCGGATGAAGTCTCTCGCCTCGGGCTGCGCGATGCACTGCGCGGCCTCGCGCGTCGCGGGTGGGTAGAGTCCTTCGGCGAACCTGAACCGCCACCGCCGGCCGGGCACGGCTCGGGCACGGGACCGTCCCTGACGGACGCACAGCGCAGCGCATGCGAGGCCATCGCGGGCTCGCTGGACGGCTTCGCGGCCTGGCTGCTGCACGGCGTGACCGGCAGCGGCAAGACCGAGGTCTACCTGCAACTGATCCGACAGGTGCTGGACGCCGGACGCGGCGCGCTGGTGCTCGTGCCGGAGATCGCGCTGACCCCGCAGCTGGTGGCGCGTTTCCGCGACCGGCTGCCGGTACCCATCGTCACGCTGCACTCCTCGATGACCGATACGGAGCGCCTGTCGGCCTGGCGCGCGGCCCATTCCGGTGCGGCCCCGGTCGTCATCGGCACCCGCTCGGCCGTGTTTACGCCCCTGCCGGACCTGGGGCTGGTCGTGGTCGACGAGGAACACGACCCGTCCTACAAGCAGCAGGAAGGATTCCGCTATTCCGCCCGCGACCTCGCCGTCGCCCGCGCGCAGCGCCAGGGCATCCCGGTCGTGCTCGGCTCGGCCACGCCTTCGCTCGAGAGCCTGCACAACGTCGCACAGGGCCGCTACCGGCGGCTTGCACTGCCGGAGCGCACCGGCCGCGCCGGCAAGCCCCGCATTGCCGTGGTCGACCTGCGGCACCACGCAGCGCGCGACGGGCTCGCCCAGCCGGTGATCGCCGCCATCGAGCGCCACCTCGCGGACCGCGGCCAGGTGCTGGTGTACCTGAATCGTCGCGGCTATGCGCCGACGCTGTATTGCACCGGCTGCGGCTGGATCGCGCCCTGCCCCTCCTGCGATGCGCGCCTGACCGTACACATGCGACGCGCGCGTCTCACCTGCCATCACTGCGGCACGGACGAGCCGATGCCCTTCGGCTGCCCGAAATGCGGCAGCGAAGTCCGCCCGGTCGGCCAGGGAACGGAACGCGTCGAACATGCGCTGAACGACCTGTTTCCCGGCGTGCCCCTGGTGCGCCTGGACCGGGACGTGATCCGCCGCCGCGGCGACATCGAGCGCGCGCTGGAGCAGGTCGCCAGCGGCAAGGCCCGCATCCTGCTCGGCACGCAGATGCTGACCAAGGGGCACGATTACCCCGACGTCACGCTGGTCGCCATCCTGAACGCCGACCAGGGCTTGTTCGGCGCGGACTTTCGCGCCAGCGAAAGGCTCGCGCAGCAGATCGTGCAGGTCTCGGGACGTGCCGGGCGGGGCGACCGCCCGGGCGAGGTACTCATCCAGTCGGCATTCCCGGACAACCCGCTGCTGACGAGCCTGGTGACCGAGGGTTATGAAGGCTTCGCGAACCGGGCGCTGGCGGAGCGCGAGGCGGCCGGCTGGCCGCCGTACTCGCGCCTCGCGCTGCTGCGTGCCGACGGACCGGATCGAGGCGAGGTCTTCGCGTTCCTGCGGGAAGCACGGGAGCTTGCCGGGGAATCCGGCGGCGAGGTCCGCATCCTGGGGCCTGCCGCGGCCGCGATGGAGCGCCGCGCCGGTCGTTACCGGGCGCAGCTGCTGCTGGAATCCCCCGCCCGGGGACCGTTGCAGCGGCTCCTCGATGCGTGGCTGCCGCGCATCGAGGGCCTCAAGCCCTCACGCCGCATCCGCTGGTCGATGGACGTCGACCCGATCGAGGTGGACTGACTGGGGACTGTCCCCTGCGGGGACAGTCCCCTCGACGCCGTCAGCGACCGCCGCCGCCCTGGCCCTGCTGCATGCGCTGCCCGCCATGCATGCCCTGGCCGCGATGCATCCCTTCGCCCCGGTGGGCCCTCATGTAGGTGCGCATCTCCTCGCGGGTGAGCTGGCCGCTGCCGTCGGCGTCGATGTCGCCAAACTTCTCGGCCGCGCGCGGCATTCCAGCCTGCGCCTCGGCGAGGTCGATCGCGCCGTCACCGTTGGTGTCGGCCGCCCGATAGCGTTCCTCGGCACGCGCCTGGCGCTCCTCGCGGGTCGCCGAGCGCACGGTGTGCATCTCGGCACGGGTAATGCTGCCATCGCCGTCCGCGTCGAACTTCGCGAAGTCCTGCGCGAGCCGCGGCGCATTGGCCTGGGCCTCGGCGAGGCTGATCGCGCCGTCGCCGTCCGTGTCGTGGGCGGCCCAGCGCTCGGCGGCACCCGGCGGCGGCCCCTGCGGTGCGGGGGCCGGCTCTTCGGCGGTGGCGGCCAGCGGGGCCAGGGCCATGCAGCCCAACAGGGCGATCAAGTGACGATGGGACATGTCTTCCCTCCTCAGGGGTTGCTACCTTTGTGTGGCATTGAACGCGGCAGCATCCCCGGGGTTGACCGCCGGTCCCGCACTTCTTTCGGGTAGACTTGCGCGCCAGAATCGCCCGGTCCGCTCCCGTGAAACACATCATCGAACAACTGGTGGCTTCCGCGCTCGCGGCGCTGCCCGAGGACGTCCTTCCCCAGGATCTGCGCACCACCGTGCCGGGGATCGAGCGTACCCGCGATCCGGCGCACGGCGACTTCGCGTGCAACGTGGCCATGCAGCTGGCCCGCGCCGCGCGCAAGAACCCCCGGCAGCTCGCCCAGGCTCTGGTGGCCGCCCTGCCGGCCAGCGACCTGGTCACGAAGGTCGAGATCGCCGGGCCCGGCTTCATCAACTTCTTCCTGTCCCCGGCGGCCTACCAGGCCGAGATCGGCCGTGTCCTGGCGGCAGGCGCCACCTATGGACAGGGAGACTTCCGGCACGGGCCGCAAGGCGATCGTCGAGTTCGTCTCGGCCAATCCCACCGGGCCCCTGCACGTCGGCCATGGCCGCCACGCCGCATTCGGCGCGACGCTCGCCAACCTGCTCGCCGCCACCGGCTGGGACGTGCACCGCGAGTACTACGTGAACGATGCCGGGCGGCAGATGGACATCCTGGCCGCCAGCGTCTGGCTGCGATACCTGGAGCTGTGCGGCGAGTCTTTCGCCTTCCCGGCGAACGGCTACCGGGGCGAATACGTCCGGCAGATCGCCGCCCAGCTGCACACGGCCGAAGGCGAACGGCTGCGGCACCCGGCCGCAGAGGTGTTCGCCGCGCTGCCGCCCGACGAGCCCGCGGGCGGCGACAAGGACCGCTACATCGACGCGGTGGTGCACCGCATGCGCTCGCTGCTCGGCGAGGGCGACTTCAGGCGCGTGTTCGACCTCGGCCTCGCCGACATCCTCGGCGACATCGAGGACGACCTCGCCGGGTTCGGCGTCACCTACGATCGCTGGTATTCGGAGCGCAGCCTCGCCGACAACGGCGCCATCGACCGCGCGCTGGGCAGGCTGCGCGAGCAGGGCCACGTGTACGAGAAGGACGGCGCGCTGTGGTTCCGCGCCACCGACTTCGGTGACGAGAAGGACCGTGTCGTCGTGCGCGAGAACGGGCAGAAGACCTACTTCGCCTCCGACATCGCCTACCACCTCGAGAAGCGCGAGCGCGGCTTCGACCTGCTGCTCGACGTGCTTGGCGCCGACCACCACGGCTACGTCGCGCGCGTGCGCGCGGGGCTGGAGGCCATGGGCGAGCCGGGCGACAGCCTGGAGGTACGGCTGGTGCAGTTCGTGTCGCTGTTCCGCGGCGGCGAGAAGGCGCAGATGTCCACCCGCTCGGGCGAGTTCATCACGCTGCGCGAGCTGCGCCGCGAGGTCGGCAACGACGCGGCGCGCCTCTTCTACGTGATGCGCTCCAACGACCAGCACCTGGACTTCGACCTCGAGCTGGCCAAGTCGCGCAGCAACGACAACCCGGTCTACTACGTGCAGTACGCCCATGCCCGTGTCGCAAGCGTGTTCCGCCAGCTCGCCGACCGCGGGCTCGCCTTCGACCGCGAGGCCGGCGTGGCCGCGCTGCCCGCGCTCACCGACCCCCACGAGCAGGCGGTGATGACCGCCGTGACGCGCTGGCCGGAAATGGTGGAGCTGGCGGCGGCGCAGCGCGCGCCGCACATGGTCGTGCACTACCTGCGCGAGCTCGCCACGGCCTTCCACGCCTGGTACAACGCGCAGCAGTTCATCGTCGAGGACGCGGCGCTGCGCAACGCGCGCCTCGCACTCGCCACGGCCACGCAGCAGGTCGTCCGCAACGGCCTCGGCATCCTCGGCGTGTCGGCGCCCGAGACCATGTGATGAGTTCCCGCGACTACAAGCGCCGGCGACAGCGCAACGGTCCCTTTTCCGGGTGGACCGGGCTGACCATCGGCCTGCTCGCCGGCCTCGGCATCGGCGTCGGCCTGTACCTGCTGAACCGCGAGGGCGAGGAACCGGCCCCGTCAGCCATCGCCACCGCCCGCCTCCTCGCGCGAGAGCGAGGCCCCGGCCGAGCCGGAGACGCGCTACGACTTCTACGAGATGCTGCCGAACTTCGAGGTGGTGGTCCCGGAGAAGGATCGCGACGTGTTGCGCGACGCGCCGGCCGCGGAAGTGCGCAAGGAAGGCGCCTACGTGCTGCAGGTCGGGTCCTACAAGGACTTCAAGGAAGCCGACCGGGTCCGCGCCCAGCTGGCGCTGCAGGGCATCGAGTCGAAGGTGCAGCGGGTCTCGGTGGATGCAGACACCTGGCATCGCGTGCGCGTCGGGCCGATCACCGACCTGAAGCAACTCAACGACGTCCGCGAGCGGCTGCGCGAGGCCGAGATGGACGTGCTGGTGATCCGCGTCGGCGACTGAACGGCCGCTCCGGAGCCCCGGCGCGTGGCCGGGGCTCCGTCGTCTGCGGAGCGCCTGTGAGTCCCGGTTGCAGCCGGGACCCGAAGCGTCAATTTCCCCAGCTTGCCACGCGCCGGTACATCTCGACCCCGACCATCTTGCGGGTCGGGACCCACCTTCGCGGCAAACTTCGCGAAGGTGTCGCTCGCAAACAGCTTGTCGAGATACTCGTTCACGGTCTTGAAGTCGGACCCGCCGACCAGGACGGCATGGGTCGCATCCATGCCGCCGGTACGAAAGGCGACCAGCCGAAGCACGCCGGGGTTGCCCACCCCGCGATTGAGGCCGGCGATCGCCTCACGGTAGGCCGCCGGATCGCTTGCGTTGACTCGGAAGGCCGCCAGGTAGCCGGCGCTGCGCCGCGACGCGCCGTGGTCATCGACCACCATCACGAGGTTGCTGCCCTTGTAGTGCGTGTCCACATGCGTCTCGAGCACGTACCGGGTCCAGCCCGGGCTGGCCAGGCGCTTGGCCGTCGAGTCCATGTACTCGGCGTAGCTGTCGAAGTCCTCCACGACGAGGTGCGAGGCCGGCCCGCCACCGAAATCGCGCGCGTACAGCGTCAGCTTGGCGCCCTTCATGGCCGGGTCATTCATCAATTCATCGATCGCGGCCTGGGCGCGGCGGGAATCCGGGTAGTCGATGGCGTGCACCGCCTCGAACTTGTCCGCGTGAGCCGGCATGGCTGCGAACAACATGGCTGTCGCGGCCAGGACGGACAGGATTGTGGCTTTCATCATCTCGTTTCCCCCACTCGTGGCGCCGTTGCGCGTGCTTTCTTGGAGTTATTCCGGAAGTCCCGCTGTGCGGGACCCGTGCCGCAGTATAGGCACCATGACCTGATCCGCAACGCTTGCAGCGGGCAGGCGGCCGGCTTCCTGCTGCATTGCCACAGGAGACCGGAGAAGGGTCTCGAGCCACCGCGAGAAAAGCAGACCCCGGCACGTAGTACAGCTCGAAGTACGGATTGCCAGGAATCGCATCCGTGTAGAAGCCCATGTCGATGGATCCGAAACCGGACGCGCGAATTCGAATCAGGTGAATCCGCGTAGGAGACGTTGTCCTACACGAAAATTCGCCGCCTCAGGGCGCCCACAACGCCGGTCGGCGCCACTGCGCAGGGACGATCAATGTCCCCGGCTGCGGCACGGCGGCGCCCGACGGGTGCTGCGACTGCCATGCGCCGGCCCACTCCCCGGGCAAGGGATACGGTGGCGCCACGTGTCTCTCCGGCGCGAAGCCGAGGCGCCGGTAGTAGGCGGGATCGCCCAGCACGCAGACCAGGTCCACGCCGGATTCCTCCAGCCGCTTCATGCCCGCGTCCACGATGGCGCGCCCGATGCCGCGTCGCTGCCAGGCTCGGTTCGACGGCGACCGGTCCGAGCAGGGCCGCCTTGACGCGTTGCCCGGACACGCCGCAGCTCGTGAAGATGGCGTGCCCGACGACCTGCCCGTCGACGCAGGCCACGAGCGAAACCCTGGCGCCTTCATCGACCAGCAGGTCGCGCACCAGCCAGAGCAGGTCCTCCTCCGGGAACGCCCGCGGATAGAGCGACTCGATCGCCGGGACGTCCGATGGCGTGCTCTCGCGTATCTCGGGCGGGACCTGCATCACGACTCTCGAGGACGGGATGCCGTCGATGATCCTGGTGCCCGGACCGGGCCGTCAGTCGTCGCTGATCTGCCGGAAGTCCACGCCCAGCGAGCGCAGCTTGCGGTACAGGTGCGTGCGCTCCATGCCGACGCGCTTGGCCAGCTGCCCGACCTTGCCGTTGCAGAGCATCAGCTGCTGCAGCAGGTAGGCACGCTCGAACGCCTCGCGGGCCTCGCGCAGCGGCAGCGCCAGCAGGTCCTGCTTCACCAGCGGCTCGTCCGCCGTCTGCTGCACCGCGAGTTCCCGCTCGATCTCCTCGAGACCGATCTCCTCGGAGCCGCCGACGATCAGCAGCCGCTGCACGAGGTTGCGGAGCTCCCGCACGTTCCCCGGCCACGGGTAGTTGCGCAGGCGGTTCTGCGCGGCGACGCTGAAGCGCCGGAAGGAGAGGCTCTCCTCGTCCACCAGCCGGTCCACGTAGTGGCGCAGCAGGTCCGGGACATCCTCGGCGTAGTCGCGCAGCGGCGGAATGCGCAGCGTGATGACGTTCAGGTGCGACACCAGGTCCGGCCGCACCACGTTGTCGGTGCGTGACTCGATGCCCGGCTTGGCGGTCGCCACGAAACGCATGCGGAACGGGATCCGCTCCGTGCCGCCGACACGCGTGTAACCGCCGTTCTCCAGGTCCGCGTGGAGGGCGCGCTGGATCGACTCCGGCATGTCCTCCATGCCGTTGAGCAGCAGCGTGCCGCCGTCGGCCTCGTCATACAAGCCCGGCTCCGTCTGCCCGTCACGCTCGCGGCCACGCAGCGCCGCCGCCGAAGGATCGTCCATCAGGCTTGCGCAGGTGACGACCACGAAGGGCGCGGTGGAGCGCGGGCTGAGGGAATGGAGGTAGCGGGCGAACGCCTCGCGGCCGGTGCCGATCTCGCCGATGAACAGCACCGGCGCGTCGTGGGCGGCGACCTGCTGCACCTGCTCGCGCAGCTGCTTCATGTTGCGGCTCTTGCCGACAGGCGCCACCAGCGGCGGGATCAGGATGCGCTGCGTCTGCCGCTTGCGCCGCGCGGCCTCGAGTGCTTTCTCGACGGTGCGCAGCAGCTTTGCCAGCGACAGCGGCTTCTCGACGAAGTCGAAGGCGCCGAGACGGGTCGCCTCCACGGCGGTCTCGACCGTGCCATGGCCGGAGAGCATGACCACCGGGAAGCGCAGCTGGTTCGCATCGGACCACTCGCGCAGCAGGGAAATGCCGTCCGTGTCCGGCATCCAGATGTCGAGCAGCACCAGGTCCGGTTCCTGGCGCGCACGTGCGGCGCGCGCCTCGGCGGCGTTGGCGGCCACCTCGACCTCGTACCCTTCGTCACCCAGGACCTCCCGCAACGTCTCCCGGATGTCCGACTCGTCGTCCACGACGAGGATCTTCACTGAGCTCATGCGTGTTCTCTCCTGGGCTCTTGCAGCCGCCTCTGCGGTCGCGGTACCGTCGCGCCGCGCGAAGCCTCGTCGACGGGCAGCCAGACTCGGACGAGTGCGCCACCGGCGGGGTCGTTGTCGGCCTCGATCCGCCCGCCGTGCTCCTCGACGATCTTCCTGACGATCGCAAGCCCGAGTCCCGTGCCCTTGGGCTTGCTGGTCACATACGGGTCGAACATCTGCCCGGCCAGCTCCCGCTGGAAGCCAGGGCCGTTGTCCGCCACGGTCAGCTCGACGAAGTCCGCGCCGGGCGCCTGCATCCGGCGGGTGGTGATGGCGACGCGCGGATCATCGCGCCCTTCCAGCGCCTCGAGCGAGTTGGTCAGCAGGTTGTTCAGGACCTGGCGGATGCGGCCGCGGTCCGCTTCGACGAGTGCGCCCTCGGGGTCGAGGTCGAGGTCGAAGCGCACCCGGGCATCCTGCACGTGATACAGGTCGGCGGCCTCGCGAGCAAGCCGGTTCACGTCGCAGGTCAGCAGCTGCACTGCCGGCGCGCGGGCATACTCGCTGAAGGCGTTGACCATCTGCTTCATGGCCTCGACCTGCTGCACGATGGTGTGCGTGGCGCGGTCGAGCACCTCGGCATCGCGCTCCGTCAGGCTCCCCAGCAGTCGCCGCCGCACGCGCTCCGCCGACAGCTGGATCGGCGTCAGCGGGTTCTTGATCTCGTGCGCAAGCCGGCGGGCCACCTCGCCCCAGGCCGCCTCGCGCTGCGCGTGAAGCAGCTGCGTGATGTCGTCGAACACCAGCACCAGGCCCGGCGCCTCGTCGCCCTCGCCGGGCAACGCGGTGCAGGCGCACATCAGCTCCAGACGCGCGGACTCGTCGCGCAGCGTCACCTGCTCGCGCCACTCGGTCTGGCCCGCCGCCACGTGAGGCTGGATGATGGCGAACAGTTGCGCCACCAGCGGATGCTCCGCGGCCACGGCCTCGAGCGGCTCGCCCGCGCGGGCCTGCAGGTCGACGCCGAGGATGTCGCCCGCCGCGTGATTGGCGACGCGGATGGTCAGGTCGGGCTCGAGCGAGACGACGCCGGTCGACAGGCGCGCCAGGATGACGGCCAGGCCGGCCCGCTCGCTCTCCACCTCCTGGCGGCTGGCATCCGCCTCGGCGCGGGCCCGCGCGAGGTGCTTGGTCATCTCGTTGAAGGACGTCACGAGGTAGCCGATCTCGTCGCGCGAGGCGCGGGCCACCCGCGTGCCGAAGTCGCCCTTGGCGACCGCGCGCGTCGCGCCGATCAGGTCCTGCACCGGCTGCACGAGGCGATCGGAGAAGAAGAACGCGCCGTAGACGGCCGCCAGCAGCGCCATCAGCAGCACCAGCGACAGCGTGAGCACGAAGCTGATCTTGAGCGGCTCGCGCAGGTAGGACAGCCGGCCATACTGCTGGTAGGCCCCCTGCACGGCCTCGGCCAGGTCGGCGAGTCGCTGCGGCACCGGATAGGTGGCGACCATCACGCGCCTGCCCTGCAGGCTGCTCTCCGTCCCCATCGCGACCGCCGAGCGGATCATGTAGCCGCCGCTGGCGAGGGGGTCGAGGCTCACGTACGGCTGGCCGCGGCGCGCCTGCAGCAGCGCCTCGTCCGGGGGGCTCGGCGGCAGGCCGTCGAGGAAGCCGGCAGCCGCGTAGGCCTCGAGGGTGCCCCCGGCAGAGACCACCATCAGCTCCTGCGCGTCGGCCAGGCGGCGGTGGTCGTCGAGCGCCGAAAACAGGCTCGAGGAGTGCTCGTACTCGAGGTCGTCGGCGATCCGCTCCGTGCGCTCCAGGTACTCGCGCATCCGCAGGTCGAGGGCGGCGCGCGACAGGCCCAGCGCGTCCGTCAGGCCCTGGCGCACCTCGACGTGGAACCAGCTGTCGATGCCGCGGGTCAGGAAGAGCACCGAGAAGGTGAACACCAGCAGCAGCGGCGCCAGCACGAGCGCGCTGAGCATCAGCACCGACTGCGTGCGCAGGCGCGAGCCGGGCACCTGCTGCCGCCGCTCGCGGATCAGGTCGGCGAACCGGCCGATGAGCAGCGACAGCAGCACCAGCACGCCTGCCGCGTTCACCATCAGGATCCACGGCTGCAGGCGGCCGAACTCCTCCGAGTCGCGCGTGGTCACGGCGAGCATCGCGAGCGCGACCACCCAGGCGACGATGCCGAGCCCGATCACCAGCGGCAGCCAGCGGCGGTTCATGGCCGGATGCTCCAGGTGTACCAGTCGGTGGACCGGCTCCAGTCGCGCCAGAAGATCAGCATCTTCACCGCGTCCGGGCAGGCCGCCGATCTCCATCGTCGCGCGCAGGCTGACCTCGTGGCGACGTCCGGCTTCCAGCAGGTCGGCGTCGATCATCGGCAGGTTACGGACTGCCGAGAGCGAGGCGAGTGCCTCCTCCAGGGTCGGGAACGTGGCCTGGGCACCGCTGTTGCGGTTGGTCACGACGTAGCGCTCGGACAGCGCGTCGTAGGCCAGCCGCCAGCGCTGCTCCAGCTCGGCGACCCCGGCGTCGGGCAGGAAGCGACGCTCGCGCGAGACCTCGATCTCGGCCACCAGCGTGAGGGGAATGCCTTCCTGCACGGCCTCCAGGGCCGCTTCCGACAGCCCGAGGTCGATGTTGGCGTTCAGCTGCCAGACGCCGTCCACCGGCTCGGCGAAGGCGTTGCGGATCTCGAAGCGGGCATCGGCCGCACACGGCGACGCAGGCCAGCAGGGCTCCCAGCCACAGCAAGGCCCAGCGCGGAAGTCCTCCCTGCAGCCGCCTCGTGGCCCGCACTCGCTCCACCCTCAGGCCCGCCGTTCGAGGCAGGCGTAATAGAACCCGTCGGTGTCGGCCCCGCCCGTGGGCAGCGCCAGTCCTGTCCCTGGCGCCCTCGCGGGCGGCTGGGCAGGCAGGAAAAGCCTAGCAGATTCCGTCACGTCGACCGCTCCGGGCGTATCGCGCAGGAAGGGCTCCACGACGCCGGCGTTCTCCGCCTCGAGGACCGAGCAGGTGGCGTAGAGCAGCCTTCCGCCGGGAGCGAGGACGGTCCAGAGGGCATCGAGCAGTTCGCGCTGGCGCGTCGCGAACGCGGCCACGTCCCCGGGCCGGCGCAACAACTTGATGTCCGGGTGGCGGCGGATCACGCCCGTGCCCGAGCACGGCGCGTCGAGCAACACGCGATCGAAGGGCCGGCCGTCCCACCAGGCCGCAGGCTCGGTTGCATCCGCGGTGACGACCGCCGCCTCGAGTCCGCCGCGTGCGAGGTTGTCACGCACCCGCCGGTTGCGGGCCTCGTCCACGTCCATAGCGCCACCAGTCCGCCGAGGTCCGGGTGCAGTTCCAGCAGGTGGCAGGCCTTGCCGCCGGGCGCGGCGCAGGCATCCAGCACCCGCATGCCTGGCCCGGCACCGAGCAACCGCGCGGCCAGCTGCGCCGCCGCATCCTGCACCGACACGTCCCCCTCGGCGAAGCCGGGCAGGCGCATGACGTCCACCGGCCGCGCCAGCCGCAGCGCTTCCGGGGCGAAGTCGCAGGCCTGGGCCTCGAGGCCGGCCTCCCCCAGGCGCCGCACATAGGCCGCCGCGCCGGTGCGCCGGACATTGACGCGCAGCCACATCGGCGGCTGGCGGTTGCCGGCGGCGAGCATGGCCTCGCAGTCGTCGGGCCAGTCCCGGCAGAAGGCGTCGACCAGCCAGGCCGGGTGAGCGAAGCGTGCCTCCGGCTCGCGGTGGGCGCGATCGAGGATCTCCTGTCGCTCGCGCTGGAAGCGCCGCAGACACCGCGTTGACGAACCCTGCCGCACGCGGCCGCTGCAGCGCGCGCGTGGCCTCGACCGTCTCGGCCACCGCGGCATGGGGCGGGGTTTCGCCGTGCGCCAGCTGGTACAGGCCGACCAGCAGCAGGGCACGCAGCGCAGGGTCCAGTTCCTCCGGCGGGCGCGAGGACAGCAGGCGAAGGCAGGCCTCGAGTTCGGGGATCCAGCGGACCGTGCCCCAGGCCAGGGACTGCACGGTCGGACGGTCGCCCTGCGCCGAGGCGGGCCGCGGCCAGGGCATCTTCCAGCGACCGGCCATCGCGAGCGACCGCCAGCACGGCACGCGCGGCGGCGGCCCGCAGGGCGGGCGGGCTGTTCCTTGGGGGCGCCCCCCCGGGATGAGGCATGTCGTGCGCCTCAGCCGAGCACGTTGCCGGCCAGCGGCCGCGCCCGGGCGAGATCCGCGCCGGTGACAGGCCGCTTGCCGGGCAGCTGCACGCGGTCGAGGACCAGCACGCCTTCGCCGGCAGCGACCGTGATGCCGCGGGCGTCGCTGGCCAGGACCGTGCCGGGCGGCCCGGATTCCGCCGCAACCGCGGCGTGGGCGGCCCAGATCCGCAGCTGCTGGCCGTCGAGACGGGTCTCGGCCACCGGCCAGGGATCGAACGCGCGGACCTGCCTCTCCAGCACCGCGGCCGGTTGCGACCAGTCGAGGAGGGCTTCCTCCTTGGACAGCTTCTTCGCATAGGTGGCCAGGCTGTCGTCCTGCGCCACGAACTGCGCGCTGCCGGCCTCGAGGCCGTCGAGCGCCGCGACGATCATCCGTGCGCCGAGCTTCGCCAGCCGGTCGTGCAGCGAGCCGCCGGTCTCCCCGGCGTCGATCTCGATGGGTTCCTGCGACAGCATCGGGCCGGTGTCGAGCCCGGCCTCCATGCGCATGATGGTGATGCCGGTCTGCCGGTCGCCGGCGGCGAGGGCACGCTGGATCGGTGCCGCGCCGCGCCAGCGGGGCAGCAGCGAGGCGTGGATGTTCAGGCAGCCGAGGCGCGGAATGTCGAGCACCGCCTGCGGCAGGATCAGGCCATAGGCCACCACCACCATCACGTCCGGTCGCCGGGCCGCCAGGCCGGACTGCGCCCCGGGATCCTTGAGGGTGGACGGCTGCTCGACCGGAATGCCAAGCGCCTCGGCCGTGCGGCGCACGGGCCCGGGCTCGACCTTCAGGCCGCGGCCCGAGCGACGGTCCGGCTGGGTGTAGACGGCCACGACCCGGTGACGGGAGGCGGCGATGGCCTCCAGCGCCGGCACCGAGAAATCCGGGGTGCCGGCAAAGACGACGGACAGGCCAGCGGTCACGCCGCGGTCCGGCTCAGATGGCCGGCACTGTCGGCCGGACCGTCTCGCTGGCAGTGCCGCGCAGCTTGCGCTCCTTCTCCAGCTTCTTGCGGATGCGCTGGCGCTTCAGCTCCGAGAGGTAGTCCACGAACAGCTTGCCGTCGAGATGGTCGATCTCGTGCTGGACGCAGATGGCCAGCAGGCCCTCGGCATCCATCTCGAACGGCTGGCCGTCCCGGCCGAGCGCCTTGACCCGGACGCGCTGGGCGCGCTCCACGTCCTCGTAGATCCCCGGGACCGACAGGCAGCCCTCCTGGTGGATGTCGACCTCCTCGCGAGCGACGACCTCGGGATTGATGAAGACCAGGGGCTGGTCCTGCCCTTCCGAGACATCCGCCACGAGCAGGCGTCTGTGAACATTGACCTGCGTCGCAGCAAGCCCGATGCCTTTCGAGGCATACATGGTCTCGAGCATGTCGTCCACAAGGGTCCGCAGCTCGTCGTCCACTGTCTCGACGGGTTGTGCGATGGTTCGCAGTCGCGGATCGGGGTACTCGAGTATTGTGAGGCGCGTCATGCGAATAGGGCCTGGTATTCGTGTAACTGACTCAAGAATGCTGCTAAAGTTCTGCCGGCAATGAACTTAATGTCGGCGTCCTTTCCGGGGCAGGTGCCCACGGCAAGCGCGCCGGCCTCGTTCGCCGCAAGCCCGCGATTATACGGGCGAACCGGCAGACCCGGGCAGTGAGGGAGCTGTTGATGGCGCCGTCCTCCGTTTTCAAGTCCCCGAAGCCCGCACGCTGGCCCCTGGCCGCTGCGGTGGCCGCTCTCGTGTTCACGCTGGGCTTCGCCGTTCCGGCCGGACCGGCTGTCGGCCAGTCCGGTGGCATCGACCGCAGCGTCATCCCGATCGCGACCGATGCGCCGGAACGCTACGTGGTGCAGAAGGGCGACACGCTCTGGGACATCTCCGGACGCTTCCTTCGGGACCCGTGGTACTGGCCCGAGATCTGGTACGTCAACCCGCAGGTCGACAACCCGCACCTGATCTACCCGGGCGACGTGCTGGTGCTCACCTGGGTGGACGGCAGGCCGCGCGTCATGCTGGAGAGCGGCGGTGCGACCCGTCTTTCGCCGCGCGTCCGTGAAAATCCCCTGTCCGAGGCCATCCGCGCGATCCCGTGGGAGATCGTCGAGGCCTACATGTCCAAGCCGACGGTGCTGGCCGAGGAGCAGATCGAGTCCGCACCCTACGTGGTGACGGCCCGCGACGAGCGCCGCATCACCAGTTCCGGCGACCTGATCTACGCGCGCCGCCTCGATGAGGCGGGCGTCGGCTCGCCGTGGATGGTGTATCAGGTGGGCAGCCGGCTGAAGGATCCCGAGACGGGCGATCACATCGGCTACCAGGGCGTGTACGCGGCAACGGGCAAGGTGCAGGAGACCGGGGACCCGGCGACCCTGCTGCTCACGCGCTCGACCCGCGAGACCGAGCACGGCGACATCCTGCTGCCGGACACGATCGACGTCGGCATGGACATCATCCCGCGGGCCCCGTCCTCCCCGGTCGAGGGCAAGATCATCGCGGTCACCGACAAGCAGCAGGTATTCGCGGAGTTCCAGGTGGCGGTCATCAACCGCGGCACGCGCGACGGCATGGAGCCGGGTCACGTCCTGACGGTGTGGGACCGGCCCAAGGACGTGAAGGACGAGACCAAGTACCGCGAAAGCAGCTCGGTCACGCTGCCATCGCACGAGGTCGGCCGTTACATCGTGTTCAAGACCTGGGAGCGGATCAGCTATGGCCTCGTGCTCGACTCGACGCGCGAGATGGAGGTCGGCTACAAGGTGAAGAGCCCCTAGAATCTCGCCGAACGCACCCGATATCCGCACGCCGGCCCCCGCGCCGGCGTGCTTTTTTGTGGCCGATGAAGGACAGGGACCGTGAACAGGCGGCGGCGGGCGGCAGCTTGCTGCGTCAGGGTGAGCCGGGCTACCCGCCGCAGCTGGCCTCCATCCCGGATCCGCCGGAGCTGCTCCACTTCCGCGGTGACCCCCTCGTCCTGTCGGCGCCCGCCATCGCGATCGTCGGCAGCCGCCGGCCGACTCCGGCGGGCCGCGCCACGGCCTTCGAGTTCGCCCGGCAACTGGCTTCGCACGGGCTGGTGGTGACCAGCGGACTGGCTGCCGGCATCGATGCCGCGGCACACCGCGGCGCGCTGGCCGCCGGCGGGGCCACCGTGGCCGTGTGCGGGACGGGGCTCGACCGCACGTACCCGGACTCCCACGCGGCGCTGGCCCGGGAGATCGCCGCCCAGGGCACCGTCGTGTCCGAGTTCCCGCCCGGCACCCTGCCCCTGCCGCACCACTTCCCGCGACGCAACCGGCTCATCAGCGGGCTGTCGCTGGGCGTGCTGGTGGTCGAGGCACAGTACCGGTCGGGATCGCTGATCACGGCACGACTGGCCGCGGAGCAGGGGCGCGAAGTGTTCGCGCTGCCGGGCTCCATACATAATCCGCTCGCCCGCGGCTGCCACCGGCTGATCCGCGACGGCGCCCGCCTGGTGGAGACGGTGCAGGAGGTCCTCGCCGGCCTGCAGGCGGACCTGTTCGCAGCGCTGCCGGCACCGTCCGTCCAACCCCGCGACACACAAGCAATTTCCGCCGGCCCGTTGGACAGGGAAAGCAAAATCCTGTTGAATGCCTGCGGCTTCGAGCCGGTCGACGTCGACACCCTGGTCCAGCGGACCGGGTTTACGGCGGCCTCCGTGGCCTCGATGCTGGTCATGCTCGAGCTCCGCGGCGAGGTCGAGCCTTCTGCCGGCGGGACGTACTGCCGGCTTCCTGCGAGGCCCGCCGGATGAAGGAAAGCGTTCTCGACATTCTTATCCACCTGTTCGAGAACTTCCTCGAGGCGGAGGACGAGCCGGAGCCGAGCCGCGACGCCCTGAAGCTGGAACTCGAGCACGCCGGGTACCCGGAGCGCGAGGTCGAGCGGGCACTGGAATGGCTGGAAGGCCTGGCCGACGACCAGGGCCGCTCCGTCGTCGAGCCGGCGCTGCGGTCGGTACGCGTCTTCAGCGGGCACGAGACCAGCCGCTTCGACACGGCGGTGCGCGGCTACCTGCTCCACCTGGAGACGATCGGCATCCTGACACCGTCGCAGCGCGAGGTCGTCATCGACCGGCTGCTGGCGCTGGACGCCGACGACATCGAGATCGAGCAGGTCAAGTGGGTCGTGCTGATGGTGCTGTTCAGCCAGCCAGGGCAGGAGCAGGCCTACGAGCGGATGGAGGACCTGGTGTTCGAGGAGCGTCGCGACGCGATGCACTGAGGCGGTCCGGCGGGTCGTCCCCAGCTGAGCCGCGGCCGTGTCCGCGGCTTTGGCGTCTTAGAGGGAACCCGCCCGGCGGGACAAGGACAACGACAGGTAACGATGGGACAGAACCTCGTCATAGTGGAATCGCCAGCCAAGGCGAAGACCATCAAGAAGTACCTCGGCAAGGATTTCGAGGTGCTGGCTTCCTACGGCCATGTGCGCGACCTCGTCGAGAAGGAGGGCGCAGTCGACCCGTCGCGCGGCTTCGCCATGAAGTACGGCCTGATCGACAAGAACCGGCCGAAGGTCGACGCCATCGAGAAGGCGGCGCGCAAGGCCGACACGCTCTACCTGGCGACCGACCCGGACCGCGAGGGCGAGGCCATCTCCTGGCACCTGGCCGAGATCCTGCGTGAGCGCGGTGCGCTGGAAGGCCGCGACCTCAAGCGGGTCCGCTTCTACGAGGTGACGAAGAACGCCATCCGCGAGGCGCTCGAGCACCCCGAGGACCTGAACGACAACCTGATCAACGCGCAGCAGGCACGGCGCGCCCTCGACTACCTCGTCGGCTTCAACCTCTCGCCGCTGCTGTGGCGCAAGATCAAGCCGGGACTCTCGGCCGGCCGCGTGCAGAGCGTGGCGCTGCGGCTGATCTGCGAGCGCGAGGACGAGATCTCCGCGTTCATCCGCAAGGAATACTGGACGGTCGAGGCGCTCGGCCAGAAGGAGCGGGCGCGCTTCCCGGCACGCCTGGTCGAGTACCGCGGCGAGAAGGTCGAGGCCGACACCCAGAAGGAGCGCTTCACCATCACCGGTGAGGCCCAGGCCCGCGAGGTGGAGCGCACCCTGCTGGCGGCTGCCGGGGGCAAGCTGACGGTCGCGGCGGTGGACCGCAAGCCCAAGCGCCGCAACCCGGCCGCGCCGTTCACCACCTCGACGCTGCAGCAGGAAGCGGCGCGCAAGCTCGGCTTCACCGCCCGGCGCACGATGCAGTCGGCGCAGCGGCTCTACGAGGCCGGCTTCATCACCTACATGCGAACCGACTCCGTGTCGCTGTCCAACGATGCGGTCGCCGAGGTCCGCGACACGATCCGGCAGGTGTACGGCGACAAGGCGCTCTCGCCGGCGGTCAACGTCTATCGCACCAAGGCGAAGAATGCCCAGGAGGCCCACGAGGCCATCCGCCCGACCTCCGCCGCGATGACACCCCAGCAGGCCGAGCGGGACATCGAGGACACCGACCAGCGGCGCCTCTATGCGCTGGTGTGGAAGCGCGCGGTGGCATCCCAGATGGCGCCTGCCGTGTTCGACACCGTCGCCATCGACCTCGTCGCCGGCACCGACACCGCCGTGAGCGGCGCGGCGCGCCACAGCTTCCGGGCCAACGGCCAGACGCTGCTCGAGCCCGGCTTCCTCGCCGCCTATCACGAGGACCACGACGAGGGCGAGGACTTCGAGAGCGAGGACGAACAGCGACTGCCGGCGCTGGCCGAGGGCGACGTCGTCGACCTCGCGGAGCTGACTCCCGAGCAGCACTTCACGCAGCCGCCGCCGCGTTACACCGAGGCCAGCCTGGTGAAGGCGCTGGAGAACTTCGGCATCGGCCGGCCATCCACCTACGCGTCCATCATCGAGACGCTGCGCTACCGCAAGTACGTGGAGATGAGTGGACGGGCGTTCATGCCGACCGACATCGGCAAGATCGTCAGCCGCTTCCTGGTGCGCTACTTCCTGAACTACGTCGACTACGGCTTCACCGCGCGGATGGAGGACATCCTCGACGAGATCAGCAACGGCGAGCGGCAGTGGCAGCCGGAACTGGAGCGGTTCTGGAAGCCGTTCCGCGAACGCGTCGAGGAGATCGGCACCAGCGTGAGCCGCGAGGAGGTCGCCGAGTCGCGCCCGATCGGAACCGATCCGGCCAGCGGCAAGCCGATCAGCGTACGCATGGGCCAGTACGGGCCGTTCGTACAGCTGGGCTCCCGCGACGACGAGGAGAAGCCGCGGTTCGCGAGCCTGATGCCCGGCCAGCGCATGGACGACGTCACGCTGGAGGACGCGCTGCAGCTGCTGTCGCTGCCGCGTGAGCTCGGCCACACGCCCGACGGCCAGCCCGTGTCCGTCGGCCGCGGGCAGTTCGGTCCCTACGTCAAGTACGGCGCCAAGTACGCCTCCATCAAGGAGGACGACCCCTTCACGCTGACCCTGGAGCGCGCGCTCGAGATCGTCGAGGCCAAGGAAAAGGCCGACGCCCAGCGCCGGATCCTGGTGTTCGACGACGAGGGGATTTCCGTGCTCGATGGCCGCTACGGCCCCTACATCACCGACGGCAAGAAGAACGCCAAGGTGCCCAGGCCGGCGACGATCACACGCGATACCGACGCCGAGACCAAGGCACGGTTGTGGCGCGCCGCGGCGGCGCAGCTCTCGCTGGACGAGTGCCGCGAACTGCTTGCGGCCGCGCCGGAAGCCAAGGGCCGCTTCGGCCGGCGTGGCGCCGCGGCCAGGAAGAAGTCCGCACCCGCCCCCACCAAGGCCAAGGCAAAAGCCAAGGCGAAGAAGGCCAAGGCGCCACGAAAGAGTGCCGCCAGGAAGAAGGCCCCGGCCAGCCGGAAGGCGCCGAAGGCATGAGTTCCGCTGTGGACCGCGAGGCCGTCAGGACCTACCTGCTCGGCCTGCAGGACCGTATCTGCGCTGCACTCGAGCAGGCTGATGGCGAGGGCCGGTTCCGTCGCGACACGTGGGAACGCGCCGAGGGCGGCGGCGGCGAGAGCCGCGTGCTGCGCGAGGGGGCGCTGCTCGAGCAGGGCGGGGTGAACTTCTCCCACGTCATGGGCAAGCGCATGCCCCCGTCGGCGACGCAGCACCGGCCCGAGCTGGCCGGCGCGTCATTCGAGGCCATGGGGCTGTCGCTGGTCCTGCACCCGGGCAATCCCTACGTCCCGACGACCCACATGAACGTGCGTTTCTTCGTTGCAGATCCGCCCGGCGGGGACCCGGTCTGGTGGTTCGGTGGTGGCTTCGACCTGACGCCCTACTACCCGTTCGAGGAAGACGTGCTGCACTGGCACCGCGTCGCCCGCGCCGCCTGCCCCGACGAGGCGACCTATGCAGCGCACAAGAAGTGGTGCGACGAGTACTTCTTCCTCAGGCATCGCGGCGAGACGCGCGGCGTGGGCGGCCTGTTCTTCGACGACCTGAATGACTGGGGCTTCGAGCGCTGCTTCGCCTACCAGCGCAGCGTCGGCGACGCGTTCCTCGACGGCTACCTGCCCATCGTCGAGCGCCGCCGCGGCATGGCCCATGGCGAACGCGAGCGGGCCTTCCAACTCTACCGCCGCGGACGCTACGTCGAGTTCAACCTCGTCTACGACCGCGGCACGCTGTTCGGGCTGCAGTCCGGCGGGCGTACCGAGTCCATCCTGATGTCGCTGCCGCCGCTGGTGCGGTGGGAGTACGACTGGCACCCGGAGGCAGGCTCGCCCGAGGCGCGGCTGTACGACGAGTTCCTGCGCCCGCGCGACTGGCTCGCCGAACTCGCCCCGGACGCCTGACGCGGCCTGCTGCCCGGCGGGGCTCCCTACTCCCGGCGGGTCCCTGCTTGCTCCGAAAGCCGGACAGTCGCGGCGCAGGGACCCACCGGTCGTCCTCGCCCCGCCTGCGCGAGCAGTGCCACGATCGTTCGGGCGCGGCGGGGACGACCCGGTTCCCCCGGCGAGCGAGTGTCGGCTTTCCGAGCGAGCGGGGGAACCGGAGGAGTATTGCAGCCGCGCCCTGTGTGTCAGGTACGCTAGCGCCGTGAACTACCGCCACGCGTTCCACGCCGGCAACTTCGGCGACGTCCTGAAGCACATCGTGCTGGTCGGCCTGCTCGACCGGCTGGTGCAGAAGGACAAGCCGCTGTTCTTCCTCGACACGCATGCTGGCCGCGGGCGCTACGACCTGGCGGGCGAGGCGGCGCGCAGGAGCAGCGAGGCGGCGACCGGCATCGGCCGGCTGGCGACCGCGACAGGACTGCCCCCGCTGGCGGAGCGCTACCTGTCCCTGGTCCGCGGCTTCGACGAGGGCAACGCGCAGCGCATCCGCTGGTATCCCGGCTCGCCAGCGCTGGCCGCGATGATCCTGCGCCCGGGCGACCGCGCCGCATTGTGCGAGCTTGCGCCGCGGGAAGCGTCGGAACTCAGGCGGGAAATGGGGCGCGACAAGCGCATCGCCGTGCACGGGCGCGACGGCTACGAAGCGCTGAAGGCGCTGCTTCCGCCGAAGGAACGCCGCGGCCTCGTGTTGGTCGACCCGCCCTACGAGATGCAGGAGCAGGAGCTGAAGACGGTGGCCGGCGCGCTCGCCGCCGCGCAGCAACGCTGGCCCCAGGGGGTTTACGCGGCCTGGTATCCGATCAAGCGCGCGGACGCGATCGCTTCCTTCCACCGGTCACTGGCAGCACTCGGTGTAGAGAAGGCGCTGGTCGCGGAGCTCTCAGTGCATCCCGCCGACAGTGGCGTAGGCCTGAACGGGTCGGGCATGGTGTTGTTGAACCCTCCGTGGAAACTCGACGAGGACCTCGCCGGCACGTTGCCCGCCGTACACGCCGCGTTGGCGACGGAGGGCGCGGGCGGCACACGCATCGAATGGCTGGTGCCGGAGGTGCCGGCTCGCAAGGCATGAAAGAGGGGCCGCAGCGCCAGCCGGCGCTGCGGCCCCTTGCTCGCCGAACGGTCGGGTCAATCAGGCCCGCCGCAGGTGGGCATCAGGCGCCCGGCTTCTCGCCCTCGGGCTGCTTCTCACCACCGCACTTGCCCTCGCCACACTTGCCTTCCTTGCCCTTGTCGTGGGCACCGCACTTGCCCTCGCCACACTTGCCTTCCTCGCCCTTGTCATGGGCGCCGCACTTGCCCTCGCCACACTTGCCTTCCTCGCCCTTGTCGCCGCCACAGGACCCCTCGGCCAGCGTGGAGGCATAGCCGGACCCGAGGTCCGTGGCGGTGTAAGCGGCGGCCTGCGCGACCGACGTGACTGCCATGCTGCCTGCGATGGCAGCGCCGATGGCCAGCGCGACTGGCTTCTTCAGGTACTTCATTGCTGTCGTCTCCTTTGGATTGCCCCCCTCCGGGGGAACGGGTTGATGCTCCACGCAACGGCCGGCTCAGGCCTGCCACTCCACGGATGCGAAAATCTGCCGCGCCACGACATCGAGGTCTGCGATGCCGCGCCCGACCACTGCGATGCTGCCGCGCGGCGCGGGCAGCACGATCGCCTCGTATCCCTCGCCCGCCAGGCGCGTCTCGCCGGCAACGTCCCGGTGACCGAGCAGGAACACCGTCACCGGCCCCGCCTCGGTCTGCACCACGAGGTGCGGCACCCAGTGGCGGTCGAAGAAACACCGCTTGGCGAAGGTCACGGTACCGGCATCCGGCCGCAGCACCGCGCCACTGGAATCCAGGACGTTCTCGACGTGCGGACGATCCAACTCGTCCTCCATCTCCCACGCCTGCGGCTCGTGGGAGGCGTGATCGAAGACCTCCGAGGCCAGGCTGGGTTCCGGCCAGGACACCCACAAGGTGGCAGCGACGAGCACGCCGGCGACCAGGCTGGCCGCCATCGCCCACCACCTGCCTGGGCTACCGGGGACTGTCCCCGGTCGGGGACAGTCCCCTGGCCGGTCGCCAGGTCCACCCGCATCGCGCGGCCGAGCAGCCGGTCCATGTCCTGCATCTCGCGCTGGTAGCGCGCACAGGCCGGGCAGGTCGCGCGGTGCGCGGCGAGCTCGGCGCCGTCGATGCCCGGCTCGGCACCTGCCGCCCGGCGGAACTCCAGGCAGTTCATGAGTCTTCTCCAGCCCCGCCGAGCGCCTTGCGCAGCTGCTGCCGGGCGCGGAACAGGCGTGTCAGCACGGCACCCTGGGTCAGGTCCATGTGTGCCGCGATCTCCTGCGTCGTGAATCCCATCATTACCTGTAGCACCAGTGGCTCCCGGTAGTCGTCCTCGAGCCGGAACAGCGCCTCGCGCATCTCGGCCAGGGCGACGTCCTCCTCGGCAGCCAGGACGTCGGCCTCTGCCGCGATCAGTGCGTCCACGTCGGTGACCTCGAGGCGCTTGCGCTCGAAGGTCCTGGCATGTTCCCTGCGCACGATCGTCAGCATCCACGGCCTCGCCTTGGCGTCGCTATCGAGCGAGTCGAGGGACTTCCAGGCCCTCAGCATCGCCTCCTGAACCACGTCCTCGGCCAGCGCCCGGTCCCGGGTGAGCCAGAAGGCGAAGCGGAGCAGGTCCGCCCGCAGGGGCTCGCAGACCGCCGTGAAGCGCTGCTGCCGCTGCCGTTCGCGCTGGACGTCGTTCATGTGAGGAGACCGGGTGTCCGCCAGGGTTATTTCGGCCTCCGTCATGCTGCGCTGCGAAAAGCGCTGCAGCGCCCGCCTGCCGGGGCCGGTAACATTGGCGGCGGACTGTATCACCCCCCGTACACGGGAACGAGGAGCCCCATGAGTCATCGTGCTGCCGGCGCCTACCCGCGCACCCGCCCGCGCCGTATGCGTCGCGACGCCTTCTCCCGCCGCCTGATGCGCGAGACCACGCTCGGCGCCGACGACTTCATCTTCCCCATGTTCGTCATCGAGGGGCATGGCCGGCGCGAGGCCGTGCCGTCCATGCCGGACGTCGAGCGCGTCACCGTCGACGAGCTGCTGCGCGAGGGCGAGCGCTGCCTCGAACTGGGCATACCCGCCATCGCCCTCTTTCCCGTGACCGACGCCTCGCGCAAGACGGACGATGGCCGCGAGGCCTTCAACCCGGACGGGCTGGCCCAGCGCGCCGTAGGCGCGCTGAAGAAGGCGCTGCCGGAACTCGGCGTGATCACCGACGTGGCGCTCGACCCCTTCACGACGCACGGTCTAGACGGCGTGATCGATGCCAACGGCTACGTGCTCAACGACGTGACCGTCGAGGTCCTGGTGAAACAGGCCCTCTCCCACGCCGACGCGGGAGCCGACGTCGTCGCGCCATCCGACATGATGGACGGCCGCATCGGCGCCATCCGCGCCGCACTCGAGGCCGCGGGACATGTCAACACCCGCATCCTCGCCTACTCGGCCAAGTACGCCTCGAGCTACTACGGCCCGTTCCGCGACGCGGTGGGATCCGCCGGCAGCCTCGGCAAGGGAACCAAGCACGAGTTCCAGATGGACCCGGCGAACAGCGACGAAGCGATCCGCGAGGTGGCACTCGACCTCGAGGAGGGCGCAGACATGGTGATGATCAAGCCCGGCATGCCCTACCTCGACATCGTCCGCCGCGTGAAGGACGAGTTCGGCGCGCCGACCTTCGTGTACCAGGTCAGCGGCGAGTACGCGATGATCATGGCCGCTGCACGCAACGGCTGGCTGGACGAGCGTGCCGTGGTGCTGGAGAGCCTGCTCGGGATCCGGCGCGCTGGGGCCGACGGGATCCTCACCTACTTTGCGCAGAAGGCCGCGGCCTGGCTGCGGCAGGACTGACGCCATGACGGACGCCGGGCGCTACGTGCTGTTCGGTCACCCCGTCAGCCACAGCTGGTCCCCCTTCATCCACGGCCTGTTCGCGCGGCAATTCGGCCACACCGTCGACTACCGGCTGGTGGACGTCGAGGCCGAGAACTTCCGCAGGACGGCGCTGGAGTTCTTCGCCGGCGGCGGCCGCGGCGCCAACGTCACCGTGCCCCACAAGCTGGCGGCGGCCGAGCTGGCCGATGAGCTGACCGCGCGGGCGAAGCGTGCCGGCGCGGTCAACACGCTGGCCGCCCGCGAAGGCAACAAACTGCTCGGCGACAACACCGACGGCGCCGGCCTGGTGACGGACCTGTCGGTCAACCTCGGCTTCTCGTTGAAGCGCCGCAGGATCCTGATCCTCGGCGCAGGGGGAGCCGTGCGCGGCGTGCTCGGTCCCCTGCTGGCCGAGCATCCCGGCCGCCTGTTCGTCGCCAACCGGACCGCCCGGCGTGCGGAGGAGCTGGTTGCGGCCTTCGAGGACCTCGGCCCGGTGTCTGCCGGCACGTTTGCCGACACGACCATCAGCGACTGGGACCTGGTGATCAACGCCACCTCGACCAGCCTGACCGGCGACGTCGTCGACCTGCCCGAACGGGTCATCGGCCCGGACACGATCTGCTACGACCTCGCCTATTCGCGCAGCCCGACGCCGTTCCAGCTCTGGGCGCAGCAGCGCGGCGCCAGGCACAGCCACCAGGGTTGGGGAATGCTGGTGGAACAGGCGGCCGAGTCCTACCTGCTGTGGCACGGCGTCCGCCCCGCGACGGCGCCAGTGCTCGGCGCGCTCGCGACGCTATAGGTACTGGTCCTTCACCTTCACGTACCACGCCGCGCTGTAGGAGAGCATCTCCACCTCGGACCCGCTCAGCGCCCGCGCGCGTCGTGCCGGGCTGCCGATGTACAGCGAACGGGCCACGCAGCGCGTGCCGGGCGTCACCAGGGCGCCGCCGGCGATGATCACCTCGTCCTCGACGACCACCCCGTCCATGACGATCGCGCCCATGCCGATGAGGCACCGGTGCCCCACCGTGCAGCCATGGAGGACGGCGCGGTGGCCGATGGTCACGTCGTCGCCGATGACCAGCGGGTAGCCGCCCGGGTTGTACGGACCGTCGTGGGTCACGTGCAGCACGCTGCCGTCCTGCACGCTGGTTCGCGCGCCCACCGTGATCACGTTCACGTCGCCGCGGATCACCGCCATCGGCCAGACGGACGAGTCGTCGCCGAGCGTCACCTGGCCGATGACCGCGGCCGCCGGGTCCACGTAGGCACGCGCGCCGATCACCGGAAGAATGCCCCGCCAGGGCCTGATGTGATTGCTCATCTCATTGCACCCGCTTCAGCGCATGGTCACGAATTCTTCGGCGCTGGTCGGGTGAATGGCGACCGTGTCGTCGAAGTCGCGCTTGGTCGCACCCAGCTTCACCGCCACCGCGAAGCCCTGCAGCATCTCGTCCGCGCCTTCCCCGATGACGTGCAGCCCCACGATCCGCTCGTCAGGCCCGACCGTCACCAGCTTCATCTCGGCGCGGCGCTTGTGCTCGGTGAGCGCGTGGTAAAGGGGGGTGAAGCCGGAGGTGTAGCAACGCACCGCATCGCCGTGGATGTCCCGCGCCTCGGCCTCCGTCAGCCCGATCGTGCCTATCGGCGGGTGGCTGAAGATGACCGTCGGCACGAGGTCGTAGTCGAGGTGCCGGCCGGCTTGTCCGCCGAACACGCGGTCGGCCAGTCGGCGGCCCGCTGCGATCGCCACCGGCGTGAGGGCGAGCCGGCCGGTCACGTCGCCGATGGCGTACACGCCGGGCGCGCTGGTCTGCTGGAAGCGATCCGTGATGATGTAGCCGTCGTCGTACTGCCGCACCCCCGCGTGCTGCAGGCCGAGTCGCTCCACCGCCGGCTCGCGCCCGACCGCCCAGAGGACGCCCCCGAAAGGCCCCAGGATCCGTCCGTCCGCGGTCCACAGCTCGTGATGGTCGCCCACCTGCCTGACCTGGGCAGGAACCGCATGGTCCACGATCTCGATGCCGTCGGCACGCATCCCGGCCATCAGCGCCGCCGACAGCATCGCGTCGAAGCTCCGCAGCACGTGGTCGTGCCGGATCACCAGCGTCACCTTCGTGCCGAGCGCCGCCAGCACGCCCGCGATCTCCACCGCGACGTATCCGCTGCCGACGATGGCGATGGACTGCGGCCGCTGCTCGAGGTCGAAGAACCCGTCGGAGGTGATGCCGTGCTCCGCGCCGGGCACGGGCGGCACGATGGGCCGGCCACCGCTGGCGATGACGACGTGCGGGGCAGTCAGCACCTCGTCGCCGGCCACCACCGTCTGCGCGTCGTGGAACCGCGCGTGCGCAGGCGACGTGCCTGATGCCGCGCCGCTCCAGGTTGGTCGCGTAGATGCCGTTGAGCCGGCGGACGTAGGCATCACGCGCCGCCTTCAGCGCGCGCCAGTCGTGGCCATCGAGCGTCACGTCGAAGCCGTAGCCGGCGGCGTCGCGGATCCCTCCGGCCAGGCTCGCCGCGTAGTACATGACCTTCTTCGGCACGCAGCCCTCGTTGACGCAGGTGCCGCCGAGCGGCCGCGGCTCGGCGAGCGCGACCCTGGCGCCGTACTCCGCGGCGCGCTGCGCGCAGGCGAGCCCGCCGCTGCCGCCGCCGATGACGATCAGGTCGAATTGCGCCGTCATGTGAACTCCGTCGTGCCAGGAAGGGCGGTGCCCGATGATATACTTCGCCGCCGCCTTCAAGCAGCGGCCGGGGAGGTTCCAGCATGGGCTTCATCATTTTCCTTGCCGTCCTGGCCGTCGTCGCGGTCTACGGCATCGGCATCTACAACGGCCTCGTCAAGCTGCGAGAGGCGGTCAAGCAGGCCTGGTCGAACATCGACGTCCTGCTGGTCCAGCGCCACGACGAGCTGCCCAAGCTGGTGGAGACCTGCAAGCAGTACATGCAGTACGAGCAGGAGACGCTCGAGCGCGTGATGAAGGCGCGCGCCTCCGTGTTCCAGGCCGCAGGACGCGGTGACGTCGCGGCAGTCGGTGCCGCCGAGAGCGCGCTGCGCGCCGGCCTCGGCCAGCTGTTTGCCGTGGTGGAGAACTACCCGGACCTGAAGGCCGACGAGTCGTTCCGCCACCTGCAGGCGCGCATCACGCAGCTGGAGGAGAGCATCGCGGACCGGCGCGAGCTGTACAACTCCTCGGTCAACCTGAACAACGTTCGCATCCACCAGTTCCCGGACCTGATCGTCGCCCGGCTGTTCGGCTTCAAGACGGCCGACCTGCTCGAGTTCACCGACGAGCAGACCCGCGACGTGGACATGAAGGCCCTGTTCAGCTGAGGTGGACCCGGTCGAGTACTGGATGATCCTGGCCGCCGTCGCGGCGGCCGGCGCCTGGGGCTTCTTCCGCGGCTTTCGCTGGTGGCACTGGGCGCGCCTGATCGAGGACACGCCGACCTCGCGCGTCCGCAGCGCCGCCCAGGGCTATGTCGAGCTGGTCGGCACCGGCCGGCGCATGTCCGGCGCCCCGGTCATCGCCCCGCTGTCGAAGCTTCCCTGCACGTGGTGGAGCTACACGGTCGAGCGCCGCACACGCGATGCCCGGGACCGCACCAAGTGGAAGGTCGTCAGCCAGCGTGTCAGCGACGCACTGTTCTATCTCGAGGACGAGACCGGCCGCTGCATCGTCGATCCGGAAGGCGCGGAGGTGCTGCCCTCGGCCAGGGACGTGTGGCGCGGCGACACGCCGCTGCCCGTCGCAGGCCCGCCGGCACACCGCGGCTTTCGCGGTTTCGGCAGCGACTACCGATACCGGGAGTCGCGCATGCACGATGGCGATCCGCTGTACGCCATCGGCTGGTTCCGCACCGAGACCAACGTGCAGCCCGGTGCGGTGGATGCCGAGGTCGCCGCACTGCTGCGCCAGTGGAAGCGCGACCCCGCGGAACTCATGAAGCGCTTCGACACCGACGGCGACGGCACGCTCACGCTGCCGGAGTGGGAACGAGCGCGCGAGGCCGCGCACGAGCAGGTGCTGGCGGAGCGGCGCAAGGTCGCCGCCGAGCCCGGCATCCACGTGCTGGAGAAGCCGCGTGACGACCGGCCGCTGCTGCTTGCCGCGGGCGACGCCGAGAAGCTGGCGCGGCGCTACCGCTTCCATGCCATCGGCGGCCTCGCGGCCTTCCTGGTCGCGGTCACCGCGCTCGGCTGGCTGCTCCTCAACGAGCTGCGCTGACCGCCCGGTCCCGGGCTGTGGCGCGGTCCTCGGTCGCCCGGTCCCGCTCGTTCGCTCGGCTCCGCTTCGCTCCGCAAGCCAAACTCGCTCTCTCGGGGACCGGCCCTCCCTCGACCGCGCCTCGCGCGGGGTGCCACCCGCCGTTCCCGGACCACCGGCGACGCGTCGTGCCACGACCGTACAGGCGCGGCGAGGACGACGGGGACCTCCCCGCGAGCGACTGTCTGCCTTTCGGAGTGAGCGGGGAGGTGCCCGGAGTAGAGAGCCGCGCCAAATACCGGGCTGGCCCGGCAGCGCTTGCCGCGCGGCGTGACACCGATCGGCCCGCACCGGGCCTGCACGGCCTACAATAGCGCCCTCTTCAGGATGCTGGACACACCCCATGGACAACCCGCTGCTGGCCCGGGACGGCCTGCCGGACTTCGCGTCGATCCGCGCGAGCCACGTCGAGCCCGCCGTCAAGACCATCGTCTCGCGGCATCGCGCGGCGCTGGAGTCGCTCGTCTCGCAGGCGGCACCGTCGTTTGCTGCGCTGATCGAACCCTTCGAGGAAGCCAATCACGCCATGGCCCGGGTCTGGAGCTCGGTACAGCACCTCAACTCCGTGCTGGACGGCGACGGCTTCCGCGAAGCCTACAACGCCTGCCGGGTGCTGCTGGCCGACTACCATGCCGAGGTCGGCCAGAACGAGGCGCTGTATGGCGCCTGCGAACGGATCCGCGATCAGGAAGGCGGCGCCCTGTCGGGACCGCAGCGTCAGTTGCTCGACAACCTGTTGCGCGACTTCCGCCTCGCCGGCGTGGCGCTGCCGTCCGGCAAGAAGAATCGCTTCCGCGAGCTGATGCAGCAGCTGGCCACGACGCAGTCGAAGTTCGATGAGAACGTGCTCGACGCCACCGAGGCGTGGACGAAGCAGGTCAGGGACGAGTCGGAGCTGGCGGGGCTGCCCGCCGGCGCCGTGGCCAGGGCCGCGGCTGCCGCGCGCAACCGCAGCCTCGACGGCTGGCTGATCACCCTGGACGAACCGAACTACGTGGCGGTGCTCTCGCATGCGGACAGCGTCCCCCTGCGGCGGGAGTTCTACGAAGCCTGGACCACCCGCGCCTCGGAGCACGGCCCGGGCGCCGGGCGCTTCGACAACTCACGCTGGATGGAGCAGATCCTCGCGCTCCGCCACGAGACTGCACAGCTGCTCGGGTTCCCCTCCTATGCCGCGCTCTCGCTGGCGACAAAGATGGCGGCGACCCCGGAGGAGGTGCTGGTTTTCCTCCGCGACCTCGCTGCGCATTACAGGCCCGCGGCGCTCGCGGAGTTTGCCGAGCTCGAGGCCTACGCCGGGCGCCCGCTCGAGGCATGGGACGTCGCCTACTACGCGGAGAAGCTGCGCCAGGAGCGGCACGCCGTTTCGCAGGAGGCCCTGCGGCCCTACTTCCCGCTGCCACGCGTCCTCGAGGGCCTGTTCGAGGTCGCACGCAGGCTCTACGGCATCTCCATCGAGGCCCGCGACGGCGTCTCGACCTGGCATCCCGACGTTCGCTACTACGCCATCTCCGACGGAAATGGGCGCGAGATCGCCGGTTTCTACCTGGACCCGTTCGCCCGGCAGGGCAAGCGCGGCGGCGCGTGGATGGACGACTGCATCAGCCGCAAGGGCTTTGCCGGCACGCACACGATCCCGGTCGCCCAGCTCGTGTGCAACTTCACCCCGCCCCTGGAGGGCCAGCCAGGCCAGCTGACCCACAGCGACGTGGTCACGCTGTTCCACGAGTTCGGCCACGGCCTGCACTTCATGCTGACGACCGTGGACTACCCGAGCATCGCCGGCATCAGCGGCGTGCCCTGGGACGCGGTCGAGCTGCCGAGCCAGTTCATGGAACAGTACGCGTGGCGCCCGGAAGTGCTGCCGCTGATCTCGGCGCATGTCGAAACCGGCGAGCCGCTGCCGGCCGACCTGCTGCAGCGCCTGCTCGCCTCGCGCGTGTTCCATGCGGGCCTCGCCGCGGTCCGGCAACTCGAGTTCGCGCTGTTCGACTTCCGCCTGCACGCCGAGTACGACCCGGCCCGCGGCAGCCACATCGCTGAAATCCTCGACGAGGTGCGCCGTGAGGTCGCGGTCATCCGCTTTCCCGAGTTCAACCGTTTCGCGCACGCGTTCATGCACATCTTCTCGGGCGGCTATGCCGCCGGCTACTACAGCTACAAGTGGGCCGAGGTCCTCGCAGCCGACGCCTTCGCCGCCTTCGAGGACACCGGCGTGTTCGACACCACGGTCGCGATGCGCTTCCTCGACTCGATCCTCTCGCGCGGCGGCAGCCGCGACGCGATGGAGGCGTTCATCGAGTTCCGCGGCCGCCGGCCCGAGGTCGAGCCGCTGCTGCGCAAGGACGGCATCGCCGCATGAAGATCGCCACCTGGAACGTCAACTCGCTGCGCGTGCGCCAGGGCCAGCTGCAGGACTGGCTCGGCGCGAACCCGGTCGATGTCATCGGGCTGCAGGAGCTGAAGCTGCCGGACGAGGAGTTCCCGGCCGAGCAGGTCCGTGCGCTCGGCCTGCACGCGGCGTGGTTCGGGCAGAAGACCTACAACGGGGTGGCCCTGCTCGCGCGTGAACCGCTCGAGGACGTTTGCTGCGGCATCCCCGGCTTCGACGATCCGCAGCGCCGGGTCATCGCCGCGACGATCGGAGGCGTGCGCGTGATCGACGTCTACGTGCCGAACGGCCAGGCGGTCGGCTCCGAGAAGTACGCCTACAAGCTCGACTGGCTCGGGCACCTCACCGCCTACGTCGCGGCCTCGCTGGAGCAGCACCCGCGACTCGTCATCGTCGGCGACTACAACATCGCGCCGGAGGATCGCGACGTGCACGACCCGTCAAGGTGGGAAGGCTCGGTCCACGTCAGCGGTGCCGAGCGCGAGGCACTGAAGATGCTGATGGCGACCGGGCTGGAGGACACCTTCCGGCTGTTCGAGCAGCCGCCCGGCACCTACAGCTGGTGGGACTACCGCATGGGTGCGTTCCGCCGCAACCACGGACTGCGCATCGACCTCGTGCTGGCCAGCCACGAGATGGCCGGGGCCTGCATCGGCTGCCACGTCGATCGCGAGCCCCGGGCCTGGGAGCGGCCCTCCGATCACGCCCCGGTCGTGGCGACTTTTGACATAGGCTGAGGCCGGCGCGCCCGGACTGTGAACTCCCGCAGATTCGCGCGACCTGCATTGGCGCGACGTGCGCGCGGCGACGTAGACTGCGCCATGACTGACGGCCGGAGCCGCGCGCCCACGTGACCAGTCCCCATCGACGCAGCAACTACGACGTGACCGACACGGTGAAGGTCTCCTCGCCGGAAGCCGTTCGCGAGGCGGTGCTCGAGCTGTACGCGAGGACCTGGCCGGGCGCCGAGCTGGACACGCTCGGTCGCGCGGTGGACGACTTCGGCCTGCTGTTCACCGGCAGGATGCCCGGCTACGTCGGCGTCGATACCGTCTATCACGACATGCAGCACTCGCTCGACGTGGTGCTGGCCACGGCGCGGCTGCTCTCCGGCTACGAACGCACCGCCGAGGATGGCGCGCGGCTGGGCCCGGAGCGGGCCCTCATGGGGCTGATCACGGCGCTGTTCCACGACTCGGGCTACATCCGCGAGGAGAGCGAGGCGGAGGTTCCCAACGGCGCGGTGTTCACGCGCAACCACGTCACGCGGAGCGCGCGCATCATCGCGCGCTACCTGCCGACGGTGGGCCTGTCGCACTGGGTGCCGGTCGCGACCCGCATCGTCCACTACACCGGCTACGAGGTCCCGTTCGGCCGTATCCGGGTGGCGGACGGGCGCGACCGCAAGGTCGGCCACCTGCTCGGCACGGCCGACCTGCTGGCGCAGATGTCCGATCGCTGCTACCTGGAGAAGTGCCGCGACCGGCTGTACGCCGAGTTCGTGCTCGGCGGGGTGGCCATCTACCCCGGCACCGAGGGAATCAAGGTCAACTACGGCTCGGGTCTCGACCTGCTCCGGCAGACGCCGTATTTCGTGCGCAACGCGATGGAGGAACGGCTCGAGGGGGAGTTCGATCACGCGTACCGCCACGTCGAGGCGCTGTTCGGGGGCGCCAACCCGTACATGGAGGCGATCGAACGCAACCTCGGCTACCTGAAGGAACTGATGCGCACCGGTCGCTGGCCGATGCTGCGGCGCAACCCGCCCCTCTACACCGTCGACCCGGACTCGATGAAGACCGTGAGGTCGCTGATGCTCCGGCATCTCGAGGACACCTGGGGCCCCGCCCCCTCGCCGTTCCCCGCACCCACTGGCAGCTGACCGGCGCCCTCTCGGCTCCGCTTCGCTCCGCAAGCCAAACTCGCTCGCTCAGGGGGACACCGCCCTCTGCCCCCGCGCCGGCCCGGTCGCGGCACCGTTCGTACGGGCGGGGCGAGGACGACCGGTGCCTTCCCGCGAGCGAGTTTCTGCCTTTCCGAGCGAGCGGGGAGGCACCGGAAGTAGAGAGCCCCGCCAGGCACCAGGCGGGACCGGCCGACCGAAGATTGCGCCAGCAACGCGGCTGTACCACTCCGCTGCGTGGCGCCGATCAGCGGTGCGGCAGGCGCGCCCAGCGCGAGCGCATGCGCGGCGCCGTGTCCACCGTCCGCACGTAGCGCTCGTGGATCTCGGGCAGCAGGTCGAGGATGGAGACGATGCCGAGGACCTCCTGTCCCTGCAGCGCGTCCGCCAGCGTCGCAAGATCCAGGTCCCTGAGCGCCTGTCGCGACACCGGCGCATAGCTGAGGTGCCAGGGCTCCGGCCGCACGCCGCCCTTGCCGGTCGCGTAGGGCCGGAAGAAGCCGAAGTGCCGCATGTTCTCGTCCAGCCAGTGATTCAGCCGCCCGAACGGGCCGCCCGGGGCATATTCCTCTGGTGCAAGCTGCAGGTCGTAGCTGGGCGCGATGGCCGCGCGGTCGATCACGTCGATGTCCGTTCCCCAGTGATGGCGGCTCGCACCCGGCAGCGCGCTCCACAACAGGATGGCCGCGACCCGCTGCGCCTCGTCGAGGGAGGAGGTGTCGAGCACCCGGCCCGCAGCGTCGAGCAACGGGCGTTCGCCGGTGAACTTGGCGTTCCAGAGCTGGCGCTGCCGCTCGAAGTCGCGGAACGCGGAGGCCGCCTCGAGCTCGATCCCGGCCTGCCTCGCAGCCTCGCGCATCGCGAGGAAGGCCGCAGCAGCATCACGGTGCACCAGGCAGCGCGCGCCCGGCGGCTCGGTCAGGTGGGTACGCGCGCGGCCGGTCAGCTCGAACGGGTTCATGCCTTGCCTCCCGGCGGGAACGCGGCACCGGCGAATGCGCGCCCGAAGACGGCCAGTCCCCATGCGAAGTTCGGCGGCAGCAGGCCGACCCGGCGAGCCGCCACGGCCTCGGGCCAGGGCTTGCCGAGGCGGCAGCAGGAACGGGTCCGGGTGCGGGACGACGTCGATGTGCATGGATCAATGCTACACCCGCGCGATTGACGCGGCCGACATTGACGCCAATGATTCGTCCCTGGGCCCTCCGGTCCGCCCACGAGAACGAAGCCTGCCGCCCGCATGTCGACCTCCCTGCGCACCCGCTCGCTGGCCATCGCCGCCGCACTGGTTGCCGCGTTCGTGCTGGCGGCCGCTGGGCTGATCGTCCTCGACCACGACATGGATACCCGACGCGCCGAGGAACTGGCGCGGGTCGGAACCACCGCCTGGGACCTGCCGGAGAAGCTGGCAGAGGCGCGCCGTGCGAGCCTGCAAACGGCGGCTGGTGCTGCTGGGAAGCGGCGGCAGCGTGGTGCTGGTGCTCGCCCTTGCAGTCGCCTGGCGCGTGGCGCGCAAGCTGGAGACCGCGCAGACAGCCCTGCACGACGCGGCCTGGTCGCTGGCCTCCGGCCGGCCCATGTCACCGGAGCTTCCCACGATCGGCTACGGAGCCGACTTCGCGCAGGCGCTGTCGCGCGTCGCCGCCCGCCTGGAGGAGAAGGAATCCTCGGCTCGCTGGCTCGACGCCGTTCTCGACAGCATCGGCGAGGCCGTGTTCGTCACGGGCGAGGACGGCGGCATCCGCAGGGTGAACTCGGCTGCCGCGCGGCTCACCGGCTGGCCGGCGGACGAGCTGTGCAGCATGAGCCTGACCTCGATCGTCGCACCACAGGACCGCACCGGCTTCGAGTTGCCCGGCTCGGTCCCCTACACCGCCGAGATGACCTTCCGCACGCGCTCGGGGCAGGTGATACCCGTGGCGCTGACCGGGTCACGCATGGCCGGAGCCGACCCGCAGATGCGCGGCTGCATCTTCGTCGTGCACGACATCACCGATCGCAAGCGCGCCGAAAGGCGCATCCGCTACCTCGCGCGCTACGACTCGCTGACCAAGGTGCCGAACCGGCTGCAGTTCCAGCACTCGCTGCAGCAGGCCATGGCGCGCTCGCGCCGCGCCGGGCGCTCGCTGGCGCTGCTCTACCTCGACCTGGACCACTTCAAGGAGATCAACGACAACTTCGGCCACGCCGCGGGCGACCGCACGCTCGAGATCCTGAGCGAGCGCCTGATCGCGCAGCTGCCCAAGGACACGATGCTGGGGCGCCTCGCGGGCGACGAGTTCGGGCTGTTCGTCGAGAACCTGCCGGGGGACGAGGACAGCCGTCCGGCGCTCGCCACGCTGGCCCGCGAACTGCTCGAGCAGCTGGCCCGGCCGTTCCACGTCGGCAACCAGGAAGTGCTGATCACCGCCAGCATCGGCGTCGCGCTGTGTCCGCACGACGCCGACAACGTGATCGACCTGATCCGCGACGCGGACGCCGCCATGTACCACTCGAAGCAGAACGGCGGCAACAGCGTGTCCTTCTACACGCCGGAGATGAGCGCCGTGGCGGTCGAGCGGCTGATGCTCAAGAGCAAGCTGCGCCGCGCCATCGAGCGCGACGAGCTGGTCATGCTCTACCAGCCGAAGGTCGACCTCGACGGCGGCCGCGTGGTCGGTGCAGAGGCGCTGCTGCGCTGGCGCCTGCCCGGGCACGGCGACATACCGCCGGCGCAGTTCATCCCGCTGGCCGAGGAGTCCGACCTGATCTCGCAGATCGGCGAATGGGTGCTGCGTCGCGTGTGCGAGGACTACCGGCAGTGGCAGGAGCACGTACCGCAGCCCGGCCGCGTCTCGATCAACCTGTCGCTGAAGCAACTGCGCCAGGCGGAGTTCATCCCGCGCTGCCGCTCGGTGTTCGAGGACGCCGGGGTCTCGCCGGAGCACTTCGAGCTCGAGATCACCGAGACGACCCTCATGACCGACGCGCGACGCATGATCGGGCTGCTCGACGAGCTGCGCGCCATGGGCCTGCACCTTTCGATCGACGACTTCGGCACGGGTTACTCGTCGCTGG
The DNA here is from genome assembly GCA_963715485.1 of uncultured Gammaproteobacteria bacterium. Classification (GTDB taxonomy): domain Bacteria; phylum Pseudomonadota; class Gammaproteobacteria; order Steroidobacterales; family Steroidobacteraceae; genus SG8-30. The sequence continues at coordinate 324,000 of OY970244.1, read as the reverse complement.
CTGCGCTGCAGCAGTTCCCGGTGGGCACGCTGAAGATCGACCAGTCGTTCGTGCAGCGCGCCGCCACGTCCCGCGACAACGCGACGCTGGTGCGCACGATCATCGAGATGGGGCGAAGCCTCGACCTGGAGGTGGTGGCCGAGGGCATCGAGACCGCCGACCAGCTGGCCTACCTGCGCGAACTCGGGTGCCACCTGGGCCAGGGCCGCCTGTTCGGCGAGCCCATGGCGGCTGACGCGCTGCTCGGCATCCTGGTGGAGCAGGCGCGCGGTGAACACCGCTACGGCCTGCTGTTCGCCTGACGAGGCACGCGAACCGAAGGTTGGCCCGGCACCGCATCAGTCCTTCGACGCGGTGCCGGACAAACCGGAAACTGGGAAAAAATCAGGCGGGCTGTTATCAGCAGCCCGCCTAAGCGGGGGTCACTCGTCAGACGGGGGGGTCTGACGGCTGAGAATGTACAGGATCTGTACAGGGTCGTCAAGCATCTAGTCTGGTCATTCTCTAGATTTATCCTATACAATCTTGCTTTCAAGCTGATCCAGCACCCTAAGGATTTCTCGCCCATGTACTCGATCAAGGCGGTGTCCCAGGCCACCGGCCTCAGCATCGAGACCCTGCGCGCCTGGGAAAGGCGCTACCGGGTCGTCGAGCCAAGGCGGGACGCCAACGGCCGGCGGGCTTACGACCCCGACGACGTCATCCGCCTGCGCAAGCTGCGCGAGGCGACGGAACGCGGCCATCCGATCAGCCGCCTGGCCAGGCTGGGCGAGCAGGATCTCGATGGCCTGCTCCAGTCCACCCGCGACACCGTCGACCGCTCGGCATCGGCCCGCAGCCTCGGCGACCAGATCCTCTCGGCGGCCGAGGACTATCGTCCGGCCGACTGTGACCAGCTGCTGGCGATGGCCCTGGCGCTGTTGCCGGTTTCGCAAGTGGTCATGGACGTGCTGGCACCCACGCTGGTGGAGGTGGGGGAGCGCTGGCATCGCGGCCAGCTGGCCATCGCGCAGGAGCGGATCATCAGCTCGGCAGTCCGCAAGCAGCTGTCGAGCGTGCTCGACACCTACAGCCGGATCGCCGACGGTCCGGTGATGGTGCTGTCCACGCCGGCCGGCGAGCGTCACGAGCTCGGCATCCTGATGTGCGCGCTGCTGGCGGCGGCCAAGAACGTCCGCTGCCACTATCTCGGCCCCGACCTGCCGGCCGGTGAACTCGCCACCTATGCGGCGCGCGTGCACGCCGACGTCGTGGTGCTGTCGGTGCTGATGACGGACGACCTCGAGGGCATGAGTGCGCAGGTCGGGCAGCTGGCCCAGCTGCTGCCGGAACAGATCGAGATCTGGGGCGGTGGCGCGGCGTTGCAGCAGGCCGGCCCCCGGTTGCCGGAGAGGTTGCGGCGTCTCGACTCGCTGCCCGACTTCGAGCGCGAAATCACCCTGCTGGAGGCGCGGATCGCGCGCTGACATCACGCGCCCCCGGCGCGTATCCTCGGGCCATGCGCGCCATGGTCCTCGAGTGCCCCCGCTCACCGCTCGTTGCGCGCGAGCGACCGGTCCCCCGGCCCGGCCCAGGGCAGGTGCTGCTCAAGGTCTCCGCCTGCGCGGTGTGCAGGACCGACCTGCACATCTTGGACGACGAGCTGCCGGCGGTGCCACACCCCATCGTGCCGGGCCACGAGATCGTCGGTACAGCGGTCGCCTGCGGCGAGGGCGTCTCGATCCCGGCCGGTGCACGGCTCGGCGTGCCCTGGCTCGGTTCCACCTGCGGCCACTGTCGCTACTGCCTTGAAGGCCTGGAAAACCTCTGCGACCACGCGCGCTTCACCGGATACCAGCTCGATGGCGGTTATGCCGACTACGTGCTGGCCGACGCGCGATTCTGCCTGCCGCTTCCCGATGCGCTCGACGACGTGCATGCCGCGCCGCTGCTCTGCGCCGGACTGATCGGCTATCGCGCCTACCGGATGTGCGGCGACCCACGACGCCTGGGCCTGTACGGGTTCGGCGCCGCCGCGCACCTCGTCGCCCAGATGGCGCACTTCGAGGGCCGCGAGTGCCTGGCGTTCGTGCGGCCGGGCGATGCGGCCGCGGCGGAGTTCGCCCGCGCGCTCGGCTGCAGCTGGGCGGGAGCCAGCGACCAGCGGCCGCCGGAGGAACTCGACGCCGCGATCATCTTCGCGCCTGCCGGCGAGCTGGTCCCGGCCGCGCTGGCCGCCGTTCGCAAGGGCGGCACCGTGGTCTGCGGCGGCATCCACATGAGCGACATCCCGTCATTCCCCTACTCGCTGCTGTGGGGGGAGCGCGTTATCCGCTCGGTGGCCAACCTCACCCGTGCGGACGGCACCGGGTTCATGGAGCTGGCCGCCCGCATGCCGCTGGACGTGCGCGTCGAGACCTTCCCGCTGGAGCAGGCGAACGAGGCGCTGGAGCGGTTGCGGCGCGGCGATCGCTGAACGGTGCAGCGGTGCTGGTGCCGTGAAGGACGGCCGGTAGCTGGTGATTGGTGGTTAGTGTCAGTGATCGTCAGGGCAGCGCTCGCGGCGCGACCGGGAAGTCGGTCCCCGAGAGAGCGAGTGTCGGCTTGCGGAGCGAAGCGGAGCCGAGCGAACGAGCGGGACCAGCGACCAGGTCGCGCCGGGAAGACCCGATCGTCCGCGGGCTGCCCGTGACGTCCTGCGACCCGCTAACCACCAACCACCAACCATCCATCACGGCTGGCTCCGCAGGTCCGTCCCGATCGCGCCGGTCGTGCCGGTCACCACCTCGAGCGCAGCGCGGCGGAAGGCCTCGTCCAGTGCCGCGGTCACCGCCGTCAGCGTGTTGGCGGCTGCCGGCTGCTCGGCACTGACCGTCCAGCTCGACAGGCTGCGCCGATCCGGGTGCCGGGCGACCGTCGCCGTCATGACCACCCTGGCGAGCGGCACCGCGCCCGCCGTGTAGTCCGCCTCCAGCCGCGACAGCTCGACGCCGAGCACGTGCGTCGGCCTGAAGCGGCCGGGATCGGCCTCGACCGACCGGTAGTTTCCGGTCCTGCGTAGCGACTCGACCAGCGCCGCCTGCACGACGAGGCCGGCATCACCGCCCCAGCGCGCGTCGGCGTAGTAGTCGATCCGGTTGCCCGGCCAGCGCGTGGCGATGCGCTCGGTCGCCAGCGCGGGCGCCAGCACCGGCTGCAGCACAATCAGGTCGGCCGGCATCAGGACCGTGGTGGTCGCCTCCACCTGCGGCGCGGTCAGCACGTACACGGCCGGCTCCGGCGCATCGCGCTCGAACCCACCAGCGCAGCCGGCGAGCAGGGTCACGGCCAGCAACATCGTCAGCCTGTTCATTTCGGGATCTCCACGCCGCGGGTCGACGGCTGGTATATGAGCCTCGACGGATCCTCCTCGAGCCGCCGCCCGAGCTTCTCGATCGCCTGGCTCGACTCACGCATGTCGCGCACCAGCTGCTCGATCTCGGCGAGGCCCTCGCCGGCGAAGCGGGTGATGCTGTCCTGGTTGGTCGCGACGAGCCGGTCGAGGCCCTCGCTGGCCGCCGCCATGCTGCCAGCCGCCGCCCGCAGCTCCTTGATCGCCGCGTTGATCTCCGGGCCGGAAGCACTGGTCACCTGTCGCATGTCTGCCGCGACGCCGCGTACGTCGGCCGCGGCGGCATCGAGCCGGGCCAGCAACTGGCGCGCCTCCGCCACCGCCTGTGGCAGACCCTCGGTCGCCACCTTCGCGTTGTCGAGGGTCTCCGTCACCGACTGGATGTTCTGGTCCGACAGCACCGCGCTCATGCGGTTCAGCACCTCCGAGGCCTTGGCCACCGCGTCGGGCAGGCTGCTGACGAAGACGTCGAAATCGGACCGCTCCGAGGGAATGACCGGAAACTGGGTGTCTGGCGGGATCTCGCCCGGCGGCTTGCCGGGATCCGCCGGCTTCAGGTCCACGAACAACAGCCCGGTGACGCCCTGCAGGGCCAGCCGCGCGACCGTGTTCTCGTCGATCGGCGTGTCCTCGTAGATGTCGGCGATGACCCGCACGCGGCCGGCGTTGCGCGGATCGACGCCGATGCGCACGACGCGGCCGACCGACACGCCGAGATAGCGCACGGAACCGCCCTCCGAGAGGCCGAAGACACTGCCGTCGAAGTAGACCTCGTAACGCTGGTAGCTGCGGCGGTCACCCGTCTCCGAGTACCAGAGCACGAAACCCACGGCCATCGCCAGCAGCAGCAGCACGAAGGCGCCGACGGCGACGTAGTTTGCTTCTCTTTCCATCTGCTAAACCCGCCCTTTCCCGGCAGCGCGGCTGCGCTCGCCGTGGAAGTATTCGCGTATCCAAGGATGCTCGTGCCGGACGATTTCGTCGAGCGTCGCGCTGATCATGCGCCGGTCGACGATCACGCCGATCCGGTTGCAGGTGCGGAAGATCGTGTCGAGGTCGTGGGTGATCATCACCACCGTCAGCGACAGGTTCTTCTGCAGGTACAGCACCAGCCGGTCGAATGCCGCCGCGGAGATCGGATCGAGTCCCGAGGTCGGCTCGTCGAGGAACAGCAGCGCCGGGTCGAGGGCCAGCGCGCGCGCCAGCGCCGCGCGCTTGACCATGCCGCCCGAGAGCTGCGCCGGGTACTTGTCGGCGGCGTCCGCCGGCAGGCCGACCATGCGGATCTTCAGCTCCGCCAGGTCGTCGAGCGTCTTCTCGCTGACATCGTAATACTCGGCAATCGGCAGCTGCACGTTCTGCGCCACGGTCAGGGAGCTGAACAGCGCGCCCTGCTGGAACGTCACCCCGTAGCGCCGCTTCACCTCGAGCAGTTCCGCAGGCGAGGCCCGCGTGATCTCGTGGCCGGCGATCTCCACGGTGCCGGCTGCCGGCCGCTGCAGGCCGAGCATGGTCCTCAGCAGCACGGACTTGCCCGACCCGGAACCGCCGACGATGCCGAACACCTCGCCCGGCATGACATCGAGGTCGAGCCCGTCGTGGACGACCTGGTGGCCGAAGCGGTTGACGATGCCGCGGACCCGGATGATGGGCTCCATCAGATGTCGAGCTCCATGAACACGACCGCGAACACCGCGTCGAACAGGATGACCAGGAAGATCGACTGCACCACGGCGACGGTGGTCAACCGCCCGAGCTCGCGCGAGGAGCCGCGCACCTGCATGCCGCGCATGGTGCCCACCAGCGCGATCAGGACGGCGAACACGGGCGCCTTGACCAGGCCCACCCAGAACGTCGTCTCGCTGAGCGACTCGTTCACGCGCTCGACGTACTGGTAGAAGGTGATGTCCACCAGTGACCAGCTGAGCAGCGCGCCGCCCGCCAGCCCCATCGCGTCGGCCAGCACGGTGAGCAGCGGCAGCGCGATCACCAGCCCCAGCACCCGCGGCACGACCAGCACCTCCACGGGGTCCATGCCGATCGCCCGCAGCGCGTCCACCTCCTCGTTCAGCTTCATCACCCCGATCTCGGCGGCGAAAGCGCTGCCGGAACGGCCGGCCACGATGATCGCGGTGAGCAGCACGCCCAGCTCGCGCAGCACCGAGATGGCAACCAGGTCCACGACGAAGATCTCGCCACCAAACTTCAGCAGCTGCTGCGCGCCGATATAGGCGACGATCACGCTGATCAGGAAGGCGATGAGCGCGACGATCGGGATCGCCGTGACCCCCGTCTCGTAGACATGGCGGACGATGGAAGGCAGCCGCAGGCGCCTCGGGCTGCCCAGCGCCCGCAGCACCGATACGACGACCGCCCCGAACATCTCCAGGTGCTCGAGCGCATCGTCCCGGAACTTGACCGTGAGCCAGCCGACCGTGCGCAGTGGAAGTGCGACGATGCTGAGGAAACGCTCGTGCTCCGGCGCCTCCTCACCGGGGTGCTCGACCGCCTCGTCCACGAAGGCCAGCTGTTCGGGGCGGGAGGGGATCCAGTCCACCGCCGACCCGGCAGCGGCCAGGCGCCGTTCGAGTGACCGCAGCAGCCAGGCGCCCGTCAGGTCCAGCGCCTCGAGGCCGGATACGTCGATCCTGGCCGCATCGGGCGGCGCGGCCGCGGCCGCCGCCACGGCCTTCTCGAGGGCGGCGACGTACTCGACGGTCCACCGGCCCCGCAGCCCGATCTCCCGTCCGCCCGGCCCGTCTGTGACTTGCAGATGCACGCGATTCGCCGCTCCAGCCCCGGCCAGCACCCGCCGTCGATGCTAACAGGCCGGCGCGGGCGCCGTTAGCGCGGCTGTTGCCTGATTGCCGGGCCGACCGCAACATGTGCCGAGGCAAACAGGGATCATTGTTTCCATGAACGACAGCGTACTCGTAGACGTCCTGGTGCTGCTCGCGGCGACGCTGCTCGTCGTCGCGACACTGGGCCGCCTGCGCCTGCCGCCGGTCCTCGGGTTCCTGGCGGTGGGCGCGCTGCTCGGCCCGCACGCGCTGGGCTGGGTCGAGGAGACGGAAACGACCACGACGCTGGCCGAGTTCGGCGTGGTTTTCCTGCTGTTCACCCTCGGGCTCGAATTCTCGCTGCCGCGCCTGATCGCCATGCGCAACGAGGTGTTCGCACTCGGCAGCGCCCAGGTCGGGTTCACGGCCCTGGCATTCGGCGCCATCGCCTGGTGGCTGGGCTCGCCACCGGAAGTCGCCGTCGTGCTCGGCGGCGCGGTCGCGATGTCCTCGACCGCCATCGTGATGCAGCAGCTGTCCGACCAGGGCGAGCTGAACCGTACGCACGGCAGGCTGTCCTTCGGCATCCTGCTGTTCCAGGACCTCGCCTTCGTTCCGTTCCTCGCGCTCGCCGGCGTCATCGGTGCCGCGGAGGCCGGCTACACGGTCCAGGACGTGCTGTTCGCGCTGGGCAAGGCCGGCATCGCGCTCGCCGTCGTGCTGGCGGCCGGCCGCTGGCTGCTGCCGCCGATGTTCCATGAGATCGCCCGCAGCCGTTCCAGTGAACTTTTCACGCTCGCCGTGCTGTTCGTCGCCATGGCCGCCGCCTGGGCCACCCACGGGGTCGGCCTGTCCCTCGCCCTCGGCGGGTTCCTCGCCGGCATGATGCTGGCCGAGACCGAGTACCGCTACCAGGTGGACGCCGGGATCCGGCCCTTCCGCGACATCCTGCTCGGCCTGTTCTTCGTGACGGTGGGCATGAAGGTCGATCTCGGGCTGCTGGCAGAACAGCGCCGCCGTCATCACTGTCTTGCTCGCCGGCCTGCTGGTGCTCAAGACCGGCGTGATCATGCTGGTGGCGAGGCGCTATGCCGGCAGCTGGTTCAAGTCGCTGCGCACCGGCATCGTGCTGAGCGAGGGTGGCGAGTTCGGCTTCGCGCTGATCGTCATGCTGCTGCAGAACCGCCTGATCAGCCAGGACGCCACGCAGCTGCTGCTGGCTGCCATCACGCTCAGCATGGTGGTCTCGCCCTTCCTGATCCGCCACAACAAGCGCATTGCGCGCTTCCTGCTGCGCGAGCAGGGCCCTTCGGCCGCGGCACCGGCGCCGGTCGACCCGATCACCGACGCCCTGGCCAAGCGCGAGCACGTCATCCTCTGCGGCTACGGCCGCGTCGGCCAGAACGTCGCGCGCGTGATCGAGTCGCAAGGCTTCGAGTACCTCGCGATGGACCTCGACCCGTTCCGGGTGCGCACCGCGCGCGAGGCCGGCGACCCGGTGATCTATGGCGATGCCGCCGACGAGCGGCTGCTGTCGACGGTGGGACTGGAGCACTCCAGCGCCGTGGTCATCACGTTCTCCGACTCCGACCGTGCGCTGGAGATCGTGAAGTCGATCCGGCGCCTGCACGACAGCGTGCCGCTCCTGGTGCGGATGGCGGACGACACCCGGCTGGAGGAGATGCTCAAGGCCGGCGCGACCGAGGTGATCCCGGAGACGCTTGAGGCGGCCCTGATGCTGGTGTCCCACGCGCTGCTGGTGCTGCGGGTTCCGATGTCGCGCGTGGTCAAGACCGTGGGCGACATCCGCCGCCATCGCTACAGCCTGCTGCGCAGCATCTTCCGCAGCGGCGACGTCGAGCCTGATCGACGAGTCCCACGACCTGCGGGAGGAACTGCACACGGTCGTGCTGCCGCCGGGCGCCTGGTCCATCGGCAAGTCGATCGAAGAGGTGCGCGGCCGGGGCGCCGAAGTCTCCTTCAGCGCCGTTCGCCGCAGCGGCATCGTCGGCCGCGACCCGGACGAGGGCATGACGCTGCGCGAGGGGGACGTGGTGGTGATCTATGGCACGCCCGAGGCGCTCGAGCATGCCGAGGTCGTGCTGCTGACGGGCTGAGTCAGCCCTTGCCGGTGTCCAGCCTCAGGTGGCGGCTGTAGGTCACGTTCATGACGTTGCCGTACCAGCCGCCGACCCGCGGCGAGACCAGGTGCTTGGACACGTAGAAGAACAGTGGCACCAGCGGCACGTCCTCCAGCAGCTGCCTCTCGGCCGCGGCGAGCTGCGCGGGGCGGTCCTCGCCGCCCGCCAGCGCGGACTGGTCGAGCAGCAGGTCGTACCGGCCGCTGGCGTAACGCGGAAGGTTGATGCCGAAGCCGCCCCGCAGCACCTGCAGGAAGGAGTAGGCGTCGTTGTAGTCCGCGATCCAGCTGCCGCGGAACATCTCCACGTCGCGTGAGTCGATGGTCTGCTTCAGCACCCGGAATTCCTCGGCGCGCAGCGTCACCTGCGCACCGAGCCATTGCTTCCACATCGCCGAGACCGCCAGTGCGATGCGATCGTGCAGCGGGCTCTTGTTGTAGCTGAGCTCGAACGTCGCCGGATTCCCGGGCGAATAGCCGGCCTCCGCGTAAAGTCGGCGCGCCTCGGCCAGCCGCCTCTCGGCCGGCCAGGCGGCCCAGGCGAAGCGCTGCGACTCGTAGCCGGCGACGCCTGGCGGCACCCAGCCGTAGGCAGCGATCTCGCCGTCGCCGAGCACCTTCCCGACCAGGATCTCGCGGTCAACAGCCATCGCCAGCGCCAGCCTCAGCTTCGGGTTGTCCCGAAACGGCGCCTGGTCCATGGCGAAGCCGTAGTAGTAGATGCCCAGCTGCGGCCCGGTGTGCAGCTCGTCGAGCCGGTCTCGTGGCCAGCGCGCCGCCTGGCCCGCCGGGAGCGTGTAGGTGGCGTCCAGCCCGCCGGCGCGATAGCGCGTGAGTTCGGTGCCCGGGTCGCTGACGTGGTGATAGCGCACCGCGTCGATGGCCGTGGACGCCGCCTCGCGAAAATGCGCGGTTGCGCTCGGCGCGCACGAAAGCGCCGACCTGCCACTCGACCGGCACGTAGGCTCCGTTGGTCACCGCCTGGCCGGGCCGCGCGAAGGTCGGGCCGCCGGTCGCCAGGCTCGCCCGATGCACCGGGAACGTGCTCGGGTGGGACAGCAGCGCAGGGAAGTAGGCGGTCGGCTGCGCCAGCCGGACGACCAGCGTGTGCGGCCCGTCCTCCTCGACGCCGAGGCTCGACGGCGGCGCGCGGCCGGCGATGATCGCCCTGGCGTTCTCCACCGGCTCGAGCATCTGCGCGTACTGCGAGGCGGTCACGGGATCCACCAGACGCCGCCAGGCGGCAACGAAGTCCGCGGCCTCGACCGGGTCGCCGTTGGACCAGCGCGCATCGTCCCGCAAGCGGAACCGGTAGCTGCGCCCGTCGTCCGCTACCTCCCAATCCTCGGCCACCGCCGGTTCGACGCCGCCGTCGCGTCCCACTGCCGTCAGGCCCTCGTAGGCGTCGCGCAGGATGGTCAGCGCCGAGTCCATGCGTGCCAGCTGGGGATCGAGCGAGTCGGGCTCCGCGCCATTGCCACGGGCCAGCTCGTTAGGCCCATCGCGGCCGGCCGGCGTCGGTCCAGGCGCGCAGGCAACGAGCAGCGCGGCGCTCACCGCCAGGAGTCCCCGTCGTGCAGCCATGCCGAAACGCCGGCGATGGGAGCCGGCCGGGTGCGACGTCCCGCTCACGCCCACTCGGTCAGGCCTTCCCTCTCGTACAGCGTCCGGAACGATGGCCGCCCCTTCATGCGCGCCACGTAGCCCCGGATCGAGGACCATTCCTGCGCCGGCCTCGGCATGTTGCGCGACCAGCGCATCAGCATCGTCACCAGGAAGTCCGCGGCCGTCAGGCTGCGGCCGGCGATGTAGCCGCCGGTCGAGGCAAGTTGCGCGTCCACGCGGTCCCAGGCCCGTTCGATCGCAAGGCGCGAGAACTCCTTCACGTCCGCAGCCGCGGCCTCGCCTGCCGCCTCCTGAGGATAGAACCAGCCGCGGAACGCCGCCTGTACCGTGTTGGTCATGTGCACCATCCACTGCAGGTAAGCCATCTGCTCGACACTGTCGAGCGGCGGGACGAGGTTGGCCTCCGGGTGCCGGTCCGCCAGCAGCATGAGGATGGCCGCGCATTCGTACACCGGCGTGCCGTTCACCAGCAGCGTCGGCACCAGCCCGTTCGGGTTGAGCGCGAGGTAGGCGGGCTCCTTGTGCTGTCCCGCCTGCAGGTCGAGGCGCACCGTCTCGAACGGCACCCGCATGTCGATCAGCATCCAGTGGACCGCCAGGCTCGCCGCGCCCGGGGCATAGTAGAGCTTGTACACGTCGCCACCCTCCCGGCAGCCGTCAGGCTGCACGATCTCGTTTCTTCATGTGAATGAGCAGGATGGACACCGCTGCAGGGGTGATGCCCGGCAGCCGGGCCGCCTGGCCAAGCGTCTGCGGGCGGGCCTCGGCGAGGCGCTGGCGCGCCTCGTTGGACAGGCCGGCCACCGCCGCGTAGTCCAGGTCCGCCGGCAACGTCGTCTCCTCGTGCCGGCGCTGGCGCGCGATCTCCTCGCGCTGGCGCTCGATGTAGCCGGCGTACTTGGCCTGCACGTCCACCTGCAGCGCGACCTGGCCGGCCAGTCGTTCGTCGCCGAGCTCCTCGCCCGGGCCCACGGCCGGCAGCGCCACCAGCCTCGCATAGTCCACGCCCGGCCGGCGCAGCAACTCGAACGCCCGCTGCTCCCGCTGCAGCGGGCCGCCAAGCACCGCCATCGCCTCCGCCTCCGCCAGGTCCCCGGGGCGCAGCAGCAGCGTCGACAGCCGCCCGGTCTCGCGCTCGGCCGCCTCGCGCTTCGCCTCGAAGAAGGCCCAGCGCGCGTCGTCCACCAGGCCGAGCCTGCGGCCCGTCGTCGTGAGGCGCAGGTCGGCGTTGTCCTCGCGCAGCAGCAGCCGGTGCTCGGCCCGGCTGGTGAACATCCGGTAAGGCTCCACCGCCCCGCGGGTAATGAGGTCGTCCACGAGGACGCCGAGATAGGCCTCGTCGCGTCGCGGCCACCACGCTGCCTCGCCGCGCACCGCCAGCGCGGCATTCAGGCCGGCCAGCAGGCCCTGCGCCGCTGCCTCCTCGTAGCCGGTCGTGCCGTTGATCTGCCCGGCAAAGTACAGGCCCGCCACGTGTTTCGTCTCCAGCGAGTACTTCAGCTCGCGCGGATCGAAGAAGTCGTACTCGATGGCGTAGCCGGGCCGCGTCAGGTGCGCCCGCTCGAAGCCCCGGATGCTGCGCACGAACTCCACCTGCACGTCGAAGGGCAGGCTGGTGGAGATGCCGTTCGGGTAGACCTCGTGGGTGTCGAGGCCCTCCGGCTCGACGAACACCTGGTGCGAGGCCTTGTCGGCGAAGCGCACCACCTTGTCCTCCACCGACGGGCAGTAGCGCGGCCCGGTGCCCTCGATGAGGCCGGTGAACATCGGCGAGCGGTCCGGTTGCCGCGCGGATCAGCTCGTGGGTGCGCTCGTTGGTCGCGGTGATGTGGCAGGGCAGCTGCCGGGGGTGGTCCGCCGGGCGCCCGAGGAAGGAAAACACGGGCCGCGGCTCGTCGCCCGGCTGCAGCGTCATCGCGGAGTAGTCGAGGCTGCGTCCGTCGAGCCTGGGCGGCGTCCCGGTCTTGAGCCGGCCGACGCGAAACGGCAGCTCGCGCAGGCGCTGCGCGAGCCTGTTGGCTGGAGGGTCGCCCGCGCGCCCGCCGGCCTGGTTCGTCGAGCCCGACGTGGATCCGCCCGCCGAGGAAGGTGCCGACGGTCAGCACCACCGCGCGGGCCTCGAAGGCGAGGCCCATGCTGGTCACGACGCGCCGTGCACGGCCGTCCGTGACCTCGATGTCGGCCACCTCCTGCTGGAAGATCTCGAGCCCCGGCTGGTTCTCCAGCATCCAGCGGATCGCGCGCTTGTACAGCTGCCGGTCTGCCTGGGCGCGCGTGGCGCGCACCGCCGGGCCCTTGCTGGCGTTGAGGGTGCGGAACTGGATCCCCGCGCGGTCGGCGGCCACCGCCATCGCGCCGCCGAGGGCGTCGATCTCGCGCACCAGGTGGCCCTTGCCGATGCCGCCGATGGCCGGGTTGCAGCTCATCTGCCCGAGCGTCTCGACGCTCTGCGTCACCAGCAGCGTCCGCGCGCCCATGCGCGCCGAGGCGAGCGCCGCCTCGGTGCCTGCATGACCGCCGCCGATGACGATGACGTCGTAGTCCTTCAATCCTGCTTCCACCCTGAACTTCGAGCCGCCGATTCTACCCTCGGGCAGGCTGGCCGCGAGGCGATACACTTCCGCACGTTCGGCGCCGGAAGCTGGCGCGGCGCCCCGGAGGACCTGGTTCGATGCCAAAAGGACACCCTTGGCCCCACCTGCCCGCCTGCCTCGCATTGGCGGGGTTGCTCGCTGGCGCGGCCGTCGACGCGAGCGGCGACACGACGCTCGATCTGCAGCCCTGCCGGCTGGAACATCCCTACGGCCTCGGTTCCGTCGCCGCGCGCTGCGGGCGCCTGGCCGTGCCCGAGGACTACGGCAGCCCCGGCGCCACGCAGGTCGAGCTGGCGGTCGCCGTGGTACCGGCCATCGCGGCGCGCGCGAAACCCGACCCCCTGTTCCTCCTCGCGGGCGGACCGGGCCAGGGCGCGCGGGAAGCGTTCGTCGGCATGCTGGGCGCGTTTTCCGGCATCCGCCGTGAGCGCGACCTCGTGCTCGTGGACCAGCGGGGCACGGGGGACTCGAACCTGATGCAGTGTGACTTTCCGCCGGACGCGCTCGAGTCGGAGGACTCGCCCGAGAAACTCCGCGAGATGGCGGCCGAGTGCGTCGAGGCGCTGCCGGGCGACCCGCGCTTCTATACCACCAGCGTCGCGGTCCGCGACCTCGAGTCCGTCCGTGCCGCGCTCGGCTACGAGAGCGTGAACCTCTACGGCGGCTCCTACGGCACCCGCGTCGCCCAGCACTATGCTCGCCGCTACCCGGGCCAGTCCCGGACCGTCATCCTCGACGGCGTGGTGAACCCGGCGCTCTCGCTGGGGCCGTCCATCGCGCTCGACGCGGACGCCGCCCTGCGCGCGGCCTTTGCACGCTGCCGTGCCAGCGCAGCCTGTGCGGGGAGCTACCCGCAGCTGGAGGCCGATTTCGAGGCACTGCGCGCACGGCTCGACGCCGAGCCCGTGAAGCTGCGACTGCCGGACCCGGTCACGGCCGAGCCGCGCGAGGTGACCTTCACCGGCGGACACCTCGCCGTGGCGGCGCGGATGCTCGTCTACTCCGACCAGACGGCCGCGCTGCTCCCGCTGTTCATCCACGAGGCCCAGGCAAGCGGCAACCTTGCGCCGCTCGCGGCACAGGCGGAGATGATCCTCGGGCAGCTGCAGGAGTCGCTGGCCTACGGCATGCACAACGCCGTGGTCTGCAGCGAGGACCTGCCCTACCTCGACCTCGACGCCGTCGACCGCGAGGCGCTGGGCGCCACCTTCCTCGGCGCGACCATGCTCGACGGACTCATCGCCATGTGCGAGGTCTGGCCGCGCGGCGTCGTGGACGAGGACCTGAAGGCGCCGCTGCGCTCGCAGGTCCCGGCGCTGCTGCTGTCGGGCGAGTACGACCCGGTCACCACGCCCGCCTACGCCGCCGCGGCCGCCGCCGGCTTCGCAGACCACGCGCAGGTGACCTTCAAGGGACAGGGCCACATCCAGCTCCAATTGCGCTGCGCCCAGACGCTCGTGCGGCGCTTCCTGGACGCGGGGACGGCCGAAGGACTCGACGTGTCCTGCGCCGACGACGTGGAGCCCGCTCCCTTCTTCCTGAACTTCAACGGAGGCGCGCCATGATCGAGGTCCGTTCCCTCGCCAAGCGCTTCGGCGAAGTGGAGGCCGTGCGGGAGGTCAGCTTCAGCGCCCCCGACGGCCGGATCACCGGCCTGCTCGGCCCCAACGGCGCCGGCAAGTCCACGACACTGAGGATGCTCTACACGGTCCTGAGGCCCGACACCGGCAGCGCCCGGATCGACGGCACCGACGTGGTCACCGACCCGCTGGCCGCGCGGCGCGCGATCGGCGTCCTGCCCCACTCCGCCGGCATCTACCGGCAGCTCACGGCCCGGGAGAACGTGCGCTTCTACGGCGAGCTGCACGGGCTGGACAAGGCCACCCTGCGGCGCCGGGTCGACGAACTGATCGAGCGGCTCGGGATGCAGGAGTTCGCCGATCGGCGTGCCGGCGGCTTCTCCCAGGGACAGCGCGTCAAGGTCGCGCTCGCCCGGGCACTCGTCCACGCGCCGCGCAACGTGCTCCTCGACGAGCCGACCAACGGGCTCGACGTGATGGCCACGCGGGCGCTCCGCGACCTGATCCGGGGCCTCAAGGCGGACGGGCACTGCGTGCTGTTCTCCAGCCACGTGATGCAGGAGGTCGCCGCGCTGTGCGACGAAGTCGTGATCATCGACCACGGCCGCGTCGCGGCCGCGGGCACGCCCGATGCCCTGCAGGCCCGCTTCGGCGGCGCCACCCTCGAGGACACCTTCGTCCGCGTCCTCGGCGAGCAGGAGGGCCTCGAATGATCGCCACCCTGGCCGCCGTGTTCCGCAAGGAACTGCTCGAGACACTGCGCGACCGCCGCACCCTGCTGTCGAGCCTGGTCATGGGCCCGCTGTTCGCGCCGCTGCTGTTCATCGGCGCGCTGACCCTGTCCCTCGAACGGTCGGTGTCGTCGCTCGACGAGGCGATTCCGGTCACCGTCTCCGGTGCGGACAACGCGCCGAACATGGTGCAGTTCCTGCGCGAGCAGGGCTTCACGCTCACGCTGCGAGACGGGGAAGACGCTGCGTTGCGCAGTTCGATCGAGGAGGACCAGGAACAGGTCATCGTTTCCATCCCCGCGGACTATGGCGAGCGCCTCGCGGCCGGCCAGCCGGCCCGCGTGCTGGTCTACGCCGACGGCTCCAACTCCAAGGCCGACCGGCGCGCCGGACGCCTGCGCGGTGCGCTGCACGGCTACTCCTCGTCCATCGCCACGCTGCGGCTGCAGGCGCGCGGCATCTCGCCCCTGGTCTCGCAACCGGTGGTTGTGGACGACGTGGACGTGTCCACGCCGGCGGCACGCGCCACGCTCGTGCTTGGCATGCTCTCCTACCTGATCCTGCTGATCACCCTGCTCGGCGGGCTGTACATCGCGATCGACGCCACCGCGGGCGAGCGCGAACGCGGGTCGCTCGAGCCGCTGCTGACGGCGCCCGTACCGCGCACCCACCTGATCTACGGCAAGGTGCTGGCGGCAGCGTTCTTCATGACCGTCGCGCTGGCGCTGGTCACGGTGACGCTGGCCTTCGCCATCCGCAGGCTGCCGCTGGAGTCCATCGGCATGTCGGCCAACTTCGGGCCGGACGTCGCGCTCGGCATCTTTCTCTCCACCCTGCCGTTCGTGACCGTCGGCGCGTCGCTGCTGACGGTGGTCGCCTCGTTCACGCGCAGCTACAAGGAGGCGCAGACCTGGCTCGGCGCCGTGATGCTGGTGCCCACCCTGCCCATCGCGCTCGCGGGTCTCCTCGGCGTGGCCGCCAGCCCGGCGCTGATGGCGGTGCCCAGCCTGTCCCAGCACCTGCTCATCCAGGGCTTCCTGCGCGGCGAGCCGCTGCCGGCGTCCTACGTGGCGATCTCGGTCGTGACCACGCTGGCGCTCGGCGCGCTGCTTACGTGGCTGGCAGGGCGGCTGTACCTTCGGGAGAAGATCCTGGGCTAGGGGCGGGCGCGGGCACGTCGTCCTGTCGGACCTCGAGACGAATCGGCCGCGGCGCCCCGTCCCGCGGCACGGTGACCTGCGCCCAGAGCACCTCGCCCGGCTGGAGGGCCGAGGGATCCGGTCCCTGCTCGGGCAGGAAGAACGCGACCGGATCGGCCACCACCCAGGCGCTGCCTGTCGGGGTCTCCAGCCGGCGCAGGGCGCGCCTGTCGAAGTCGACGATTCCATCCGGCGGCCGCGCGAGTGCGGTCGCCTTCAGGGCGCCGTCCTGCACCGAGAGTTCTGCCGGCAGCAGGGTCCATGTGTCCAGGTCGTCAGCATCGGGCGCGTTGGCTACCTCGACCACGAGGTAGAGCGAGACATAGCGCCCGCGGACGGGGAGCATGGGGTCGACGCCGGTCGTCGGCACCCAGGCGCTGGGCAGCGTCTGCCTGTCGTACAGCAGCTTGCCTGCCACGGCCCCCAGGATCAGGACCTGCACCAAGGCGATCACCAGTCCCCGGACCAGGGGGGTCATGTCGCCTCCCCCTCGATACGCGCTATCAGCCGGCGCCGGGTCCGCTCCGCAAGCCAGCCGCCGACGATGCACAGGACGCCGAGCCCCACGAGCCCCATGGCCCGCCCCAGCATGTCGAAGAGATCGGAGTAGTAGAACGACAGGACCGTCAGCACGAAGCCGATCACGCCGACATTGACCCGGACTTGCTCACGATCCTTCATGCCCCAGGCGACCAGCCCGGCCGAGCCGGCGGCGTAGACGAGGTAGATGCAGAGTCGTTGCCAGGTCACCGACGCATCGAGCGACAGGACCACGGCGGCCAGACCTGCCGCGACGAGGACCGGCCAGGCCCTGGACCGCGCCAGCAAGAATGCCACCAGCAGCGGCAGCACGATGGCGACAGTCCACCCAAGGGCCAGCAGCGACGCTGCCACCGCCTCGGGCGCGACCGGCAGATCAACCAGTCCCCCGGCCCTGACCAGTCGGCCCGCCGTAAGGACGAGCCCGACCGCTCCCAGCCACGCGAGACCCCGGCGCCACGGCACTTCGGGTCCGCGGGCGGTCGCCGACAGGTACGCGACCGCCAGCAGGACCATGCCGTAGGGAACGACCGACGCGACCAGGTCGCCCGAGACCGTGAATTGCCACGGCACGCGGCTCACCCATTCGGCTGCCAGCCAGGCCGGGCCAAGGGCCGCGACCCACATGACCTGCGGCAGGTCCTTCAGCAGCAGTGCAGCGACGCCGGCACCGATCGCCCAGAGCAGGAGCGCCTCGGGCCAGTGCTCCTGCAGGTTGAAGATCTGGCCCGCCAGCAGGATGCCGGCTCCCAGCGCCGCGGTGCCGACGGCGTGAAGGGACGTGCCGAGGGCGCGGCTGAAGCGCGCGCCCACTGCTGCGGCCACGTGCAGCACGGCGACCATGGTCAGCAATACGCCGAAGCGGGATCCCGGCGACAGTTCCTGCCAGTTCGCCCTGACGAACAGGAAGACGCCGGCCGCGATGAGCAGGCCCCCGAAGCCGAATGCCGCGACGGCAAGCCGGCCCGTATGGGCAGGCTTCGCTGCCGCCTGATGGTCCCGCAGCCGCGCGGCCAGCGCAGTGTCGATCAGGCCGGCATCGAGCCAGCCCTTGATGGCGCGCTCTACGCTCGCGTGGCCACCGAAGATCCGGTCACGGACCATGTTCGACTCCTGCACCTCACGTTGAACCCACCGCTGGCTCCGCGCATCGTGACATGCTCGGGGATGTTCGGCCGCCGCGAATGCAGCGACACCGACGCCGGCAATGGCCGTATTGTGGGACCCTGCGCCCTGCGGATAGCATCCGCCCTCGCCCCCCAGTCTCCCGGGAGAACTCCATGACCTATTGCGTCGGCATGCTGCTCGATGCCGGACTCGTCATGCTCGCCGACTCGCGCACCAACGCGGGCGTCGACAACATCAGCACGTTCCGCAAGGTGACGGTCCTGGAGCGGTCGGGCGAGCGCGTATTCGTACTGATGTCAGCCGGCAACCTGTCGCTGGCGCAATCGGTGATCAGCCTGCTGCAGGAGGGCCTCGAGGTGGCCGAGGGACAGCCCAACCTCTACAACGCGGCCAACATGTTCGAGGCGGCCCGCTGCGTCGGCGACGCGATCCGCGCCGTGCATGCCCGCGACGCCGAGGCGCTGGAGACCTTCAAGATGGAGTTCAACGCCTCCTTCATCCTCGGCGGCCAGATCCGCGGCGAGCCGCCGCGGATGTTCAACATCTACGCCGCCGGCAACTTCATCGAGGCCACCGCGGAAACCTGCTACTTCCAGATCGGCGAGTTCAAGTACGGCAAGCCGATCATCGACCGTGTCATCAACCGCAAGGTTCGCCTGCAACGGGCGGCCAAGTGCGGCCTGGTCTCCATGGACTCGACCATACGGTCGAACCTGACCGTGGGCATGCCCATCGACGTCGTGACCGTGAAGACCGACGAATACCGCGTCAGCAGCCACAAGGTGGTCGAGGCGGACGACGAGTATTTCCATGTGGTCCGCGACAGCTGGAGCAACGCCCTGATCCAGGCCTTCCGCGACCTGCCGGACCCGGACTGGCTGTAGAGGTCCCCGGGGACTGTCCCCTTCCTGGGCAGTCCCCGCGCCAGCCTAGGCGGAGTCCGACCGCTCCGGCTGCCGGTTGCCGTTGCCGTCCGGCTGCGGCAGCGGCGGGAACAGCACCGGCAGCGTGAAGTCCGGTGGCGGCTTGTGCGTAAACAGCGCCGGCAGGATGGTCGTGACGAACGCGTACACGATCAGCCCGCCGAACAGCCATGAAGGGATGTCGTACTCGTCCCGCAGGATGCCGGCAATGACCAGCGTGAACACCAGCGTCGGCAGCATCGGCACCGCGACCTTCAACGATTGCCTGAACGGTTCCTTGAGCGCGATGCGGCGGTGCAGCGACACGGACAGCAGCCGGATGGGCACCGTGCACAGGGCCATCACCAGCCCGGCGCCGAGCGCTTCCAGGGAGAAGTCCTCACGCTTGAGCTCCAGCCCTGCGTGGAAGAAGTAGAACGGCACCAGCAGCGAAGCCAGCGCCTCCACCGCCTGGATCATCTGCTCGGTCTTCATCGAGGGCATCTGGGCACGGAAGCTCTGCGCGACCACGCCGACGATGAAGGCGCCCACGAGGTAATAGACGCCGAGGTTGCGCGTGATCAGCGCGCAGGCGGCGGCGACGATGACCAGGAAGGCGAAGTCGCTCTTGGGCGCGTGCGGCAGCACGACCTTGCCGAACGCCCGGAAGGCCAGCGGCAGGACCAGGATCATCACCACCAGCGCCAGCGTGCTGACCGCCAGGCCCTCGACGCTTTCCGACTTCAGGGTGAAGAACATCAGCGCCAGCGCCACCATCTCGACGGCGATCGCCTTGGAGCGGATCCAGAACCGGTCGTTCTCGTCCTTCGCCAGGCTGTCCAGCGAGTCGAGGATGAATCCGGTGGAGGGCGTCATCAGCGCCAGCGCCACCAGGATGGCAGGCCGCCACTCGAGCAACCCGAAGTGGACGATCACCCAGGCGGCACCGCCCACCAGCACGATCCGCATCGCGATGTGCTGGAGCAGGACCTTCGAGCCGCGGCGGAGCTCGCGGAATTTCACCTCCAGCCCGGCGAACAGGAACAGCGAGACGATGCCGAGCGTGGACAGCAGGGCGATGGTGTCGTCCCCCTGGAACAACCCGAGGCCCATCCCTACGCCCGCGCCGATCGCGAAGGCGGCAATGGCCGTCGGTACCCCCCAGCGCTGCAGGATGCGCGGCACGATGAACAGCCCGAACAACAGAACGATGTAGGCGATCTCGTTGCTGAGGTCGATGGTGGAGAGGTCGAAGTCGAGATCCATGCGTGCTCCCGGGCCCGCCGCGATGCTAGCAGGGCAGCCGGTCGTTCGCTCGTCCGGCCCGCGGCGGCTTGCAGCGGCTGGCACCCTCTGGAATGCTGGCAATCCCTGGAACTGGCGCCGCTCGGCGGCGCCTGGATCCCGCACGGAGGTTTGCTGATGAAATCCCGCCGCATCGCCCTCGCGCTCGTCGGCCTGCTGGCCGCCGGCACGTCCGCGGCGCAGATCACCACCGTGCCCATGCAGGGCCTCGGCAACGAATGGGTCAAGCAGCTGGACCTGAAGGGCCGCATGGACTGGGAGTGGATCGAGACCTACCCCGACCGGGTGTTCTTCGCCACGCGTCGCGGGGCGAGCCGCAACGGCGACATGGTCACCATGTGGATGCGCATCGAGTACAAGAGCCCGCAGAGCCCGAGCACCCACCGCAGCGCGCTCAGCCGCGACGAGTGGGACTGCAAGGAAAAGCGCCGCGCGACCGTCGGCACGTTCTTCTTCAAGTGGAACAACCTGCAGGACGAGGATCCCGAGCGGTCCACCGCGCTGTTCAAGACCTGGGAAGCGATCGAGCCCGGCACCCTGGCCCAGACGCTGCTGGAGTTCGCCTGCGGCATGACTCCGACGCAGGAACTGGTCGACCCCGGTGCAGGCAGTCCTCGGGGCGATCCCGGCAGGTGACGGCCGCAAAAGGACGGATGTCCGGATATGTCTATCCTGTACTGGGCCTGGGGCCTACAATTCCCCGGATGCGGCTGTTCGCGCGGCAGACGGCGCGGGAGAACGACTCCATGAACCACCTTCCCGACGTTCGCGCACACCGCGTGTTGCGAGCAGTGCTGCTGGCCGTGGCTTCGCTGGCCGCCACTGCCGCCGAAGCATCCCTTTTCCAGGGCGAAGCGCTCGACAAGGCAGCGGACGTTCTGGCCTGGGTCGTCATGATCGTCGTACCGATCGCGGGCCTGTGGCTGTTCTGGCTGATCCACATACTTCCGGAAAAGATCGCCGAGGAGAGGGGACACCCGCAGGCCCAGGCGATCAAGGTCCTGTGCCTGCTGTCGCTGGTCTTCGGCGGCCTGTTATGGCCGATCGCCTGGCTGTGGGCCTACACCAAGCCCGTGCTGCACCAGCTGGCGTACGGCACTGATCGCGTCGATCACCACGCGGACAAGCCGTCACCGGAACCGGCCGCCGACGCCACCGACAAGGGGGGGGCCGCCTGATGGAAGCCATCCTCCTTGGCATCTACTCGTTCTTCGTCTGGCTGATCTTCATCAAGTTCAAGTGGCTGCCGTGGAACACGAAGTCCCAGGTGGTGGTGGTCATCATCCCCATCGTCGCGCTGACTGTGCTGGTCTTCACGCTCAACGTCGTGGCGCCGTCATCATCCGACGTGCGTGTCATCAAGTATGTCGTGCAGGTCCTGCCGCAGGTCCGCGGCCGGGTCATCGAAGTGCCTGTCCAGGGCAATGACTACGTTCACAAGGGCGATGTGCTGTTCCGCATCGACCCGACGCCATATGAACTGACGGTAAAGACCTACGAGGCCCAGCTCGCCAATGCCGAGGGCGCCTCGCGCCAGCTGAAGGAACAGCTCAATGCGGCCACGGCCAACAAGCAGGCCGTTTCCGCCCGGGTCGAGCTGGCCCGCCAGCGAGTGTCGCAGTACCAGGAACTGGCCTCGACCGGTGCGGGCGATGCGTTCGCCCTGCAGAAGGCCCAGGCCGACCTGAAGGACCTCCAGTCACAGTACGCATCGGCCAACGCCGCCGAGTCACAGGTCAAGGAGCGGTTGCTCGCACAGGTGGACGGTGACCTCGCCGAGGTCGCGCAGATCAAGGCGCTGCTCGAGAACGCCCGTTGGGAGCTGGCGCAGACGGTCGCCTACGCGCCGGCAAACGGCTGGGTGATCAACCTGCAGCTGCGGCCCGGCTCGATGGTCGTGCCACTGCCGGCATTCGTGGCAATGACCTTCGTCGAGGACGAGTACCAGGTCATCGCGCTCTTTTCCCAGAACGAACTGCACCAGGTGGCATCAGGCAACGAGGCGGAAATCGCGCTGCCAACGCTGCCGGGCGAGATCATCAAGGCCAGGGTGGATACCATCGTCTGGGCCCAGGGGCAGGGGCAGTCGCCGATGTCGGGAACGCTCCCGCAGACCGGCATGGCGCCCATTCCGCCCGGCCGCTTCGCCGTCAAGCTCGACATCGACGAGAAATACCGCGACGTCTTCCTCGCGGCCGGCGCGATCGGCCAGGGGGCGATCTACACGGAGCACGGCAAGGCCATCCATATCCTCCGAAAGGTCTTCCTGCGGATCAGCTCGAAGCTCAACTGGATCGTCGCGAAGCTGCACTGATGAGCCGCCGTCGCGCCAGCAGCCGCTTTCCGGTCCTGTCCGCCGCCATGCTGGCGGTACTGGCTTCCGGCTGTGCACTGCAGGCGCCGCCGACGGGCGAGGAACTGAATCGCGAGGCCTATGGCGCTGTCGTGCCACCGGCCGCCTGGACGGGCGCTGCCACGGCGGCTGGCCCGGTCGAAGACGGCTGGGTCGAGTCCTTCGGTGACGAACATCTTGAGGCCCTGGTGGCCGAGGCCATCGCCCACAACACGGACCTGCGGGCAGCCGCCGCCGCAGTGGAGCAGGCAGCCGCTTACGTCCGGATGGCGGGAGGCAATGTCTATCCCGCGGTCAACCTGCTCGCCAGCACCAGCAGCAGCGGCGGCGACGGCTACCAGCCGCTCAACCGCGGCATCCTGATGGCCTCCTGGGAACTCGACCTCTGGGGCCGTGTCCGCTACGGCGCGCGTGCGGCGGAGGACCAGTACGCCGCGGCCAGCGCCGACTTCGCCTACGCCCAGCAGTCGATCGCAGCGCTGGTCGCGCGCGGCTGGCTGACGGCTTGCGAGGCTGGATTGCAGCACCAGCTTGCCGTCGAGGCAGTCGCCGGCGCGGATCGGTTGCTGGCGCTGGCCACCGAGCGAGAGCGCGTCGGCATCGGCAGCGAGGTCGAGGTGGCCCTGGCGCGGGCCAACGTGGAGGGTTTCCGCGACGCCAGGCGGCAACTCGTGCTCGGCAAGGAACAGGCCTTGCGCAGCCTGGAGCTGCTGCTCGGCCGCTATCCGGCCGCAGAGCTCGAGGCCGCGACGTCGCTGCCGGCGATTGCGGATCCGGTCCCGGCGGGGGTCCCGGCAGAGCTGCTCGAGCGGCGGCCCGACGTGGTCGCGGCGGAACGCCGGGTGGCAGCCGCCTACAACAGCACGGAACAGGCCAAGGCCGCGCGGCTGCCCAGGATCTCTCTCTCGGCCAATGTGTCGTATCTGGAGAGCGACATCCTGGTGCTGCAGGACCGGGAGAACCCGGCCTTCGGGCTCGGGCTCGGCCTGCTCATGCCGATCTATGCCGGCGGTTCGCTGGCCGCACAGGTCGAGCTGAAGACTGCCGAGCAGAGAGCCGCGGTCGCGCAGTACGCCAGCGTCGGCCTCAGGGCCTTTGGCGAGGTGGAAAACGCGCTTTCCGCCGAGCAGGCCGCGCTCGAACGCGAGGCGATCCTGGAATCCCAGGTGCGCGACAGCGAGCGGGCGCTGGAACTCGAGCAGGTGCGCTATCGCGTCGGCAATACCGACCTGCGCAGCGTCACCCAGCAGCAAATGGCCGTCTACGGTGCGCGCAGCTCGCTGTTGCGCATACAGGCCGAGCGCGTGACGCAACGCGTCAACCTCTACCTCGCCCTCGGTGGTGGCTTCGAGCAGGCAGCGGGCTGAGTCACTGCACCGGGCCGGCGATGCCGCCGGCCTGGCACCGACTATCGCCGGTCAGCGCGGGGCGGGCAGCACCATTCGTGCCGGATCGACGTCGTAGGTCCACGGCAGTCCCGAGTTCTTCCAGCCGTTGACCAGCCGCTGGCCGTCGAAGACGCTGGCCGGATCCTTCACGGCATCGCCCTCGAAGCCATCCGTGATGTTGTAGACGTTGCGGAACCCGGCTTCGGCAAGCTTGTTGACCGCCATGGCGCTGCGCCCACCGGAGCGGCACATGACCAGCAGCGTGTCGTCGGGCCCGGCGACCTTTCGCACCCGTTCCACGAAGTCCGGCAGTGGCAGCAGCGGGAACTGCTTCTTCTCCGCGTTCCACTCGTAGCTCTGGGCGGCGAGCGGGATGTTCCAGGCCATTTCCGCGTGGCCGATGAAGAGATACTCCTCCGGCGTGCGAACATCGAGGACGATCACCTTGCCGGGCGCTGCCTTCCAGGTGTCAAGGGCCTCCCGCGCAGTCAGGTAGAGCCCGAGGCTGGTCTGCTTGCCGGCAGGCACCTGGGTCGAGGGCTTTTCCACGGATGCCTGCTCGCCTGGCGCGGCGCTGGCGCCCCCCAGGGGCGCCAAGCCGGCCGTGGCGGCTGCGGCCAGGAACATTGCGGCCCAGCCTGCCGCAGCGCTCCGGCCATTCGTGCGGCGCTGCTGCATCTTCATGGTGCCTCCTACCCGATCCGCCGGCTGCTCGACAGCAGTTCGGTTGGGCTGGGAAGCTTCCCGCTGGTTTGCTTGGTCCACTGTTCGGCGAGCAGTTCCTTCGCTGCCTGCTCCAGGAACTCCGGTGCGGCCCACTTCTGCACATCAAAGTCGTTCTTGATGTAGCCGTGGCTCAGCATGAAGTCCTTGCCGATCTCGACGCTGGCCAGGTTCTGTGGCGACAAGTTGGGCACGAGGTCCATGTCCTTGATGCCCCGATAGGTGTCCTCGACGTCCAGGTAGAAGGTCTGCTTGTCGAGGATCGCGGCCGCGGCGTGCTTGTGCTCGTTGGCCCAGCGGCCCACCTTGATCATGCCCCGCATGAAGGCGATGACGAGCTCGGGGTGCTGCTCAGCCATCACGTCGGTGCAGGTAATGGCGGCCGGGATGTTGGCCACCTGCAGCGTCCAGTCCGGGTAGCGCGACAGGTCCTCGATCGCCTTGATCTTGCCCGTCGCTTCCTGGAGGTGCTGGAACGGCTTGCTCTGGGTGTAGATGGCATCCACGGCACCTGTCAGCAGCGCCGTTTCCAGCGGGCGGAACGCCAGGTCGCGCTTGTGGTCACGTTTGAGCCACAACTCCGACGGGTTTTCCATCGGGTCCAGCATCTTGGGATCGTTGTACCAGTCATCCGGATAGGGGAACTCGACGATCTCCACGTCCTTGCGGGTCATGCCGTTCATCCGCAGCATCAGCTCGATGCCCTGCTCTTCCTGGATCCGCCACCAGTCGTTCTTGAGCGTGTTCAGGCTCTTCGACAGGCCGATCTTCCTGCCCTTGAGTTCGCTCATCTGGTAGATGTCGTCCCGCGCGCGCACCAGCATGCAGCCACCCTCACGAGGCGCATGCGTCAAGCCCAGCAACCGGGTGCGGCGGATGTCCGCATGGACTGCGACGGGTGGGAACAGGCCGCCGAATCGGATCAGGTTGTCCTGGTTGTGGATGTAGTGCGGATACCAGTCGGTCTCGCGCACGGCGCGCATGAACGCGTACTTGACACCAATCTTCTTGAACTCCTCCCGGGTCCAGCCCAGCTCCTGGTCGACGTTGCTGGCGGAGACCAGAGGACAGTTGGTGTAGTACACCTCCTTCCAGTCGAGGCTGATCGTGCTGGTCTTCTTGCCGTCGATTTCCTTGATCACGGCCCTGCTGCCCGCTTCAGCAGCGCGAGCACTGCCTACGACACCACCGGCTGCTAGCGCCGCACCGGCGGCGACCCCGCCGACCCCAAGCAGTGCTTCGCGTCGGGTAATTCCATTTTCGAGTTTCGTGGATTCAGTCACGGCGGATCTCCTTGATGGATGGGCAGTAGCACGAATGGGCGCTGGGTGGTGACGTCCGTGCGCCACGCGTTCATGCAGGCGGGCGTCCCGACGCTCCGTCGGACCGGCTCTGCCTTCCTGCAGTCACTACTGGCCACCAATAGACCACTTTGGATGCGATCATCCTGTGCAGATTCGGACATTGCATGTGCCGCGCTGGACAGTCGCGGTCAGGGTTTTCCCTAGCGTCCCCAGGAAGTTCGCCGGTCCGCAGATCGCCGTCGGTGAAGCCACCTGCGTAGGTACTCGAACGAATTTGCGCGACGCCGCAAACGGCGGATGATTTCCACAATCATCACGCCATTCCGTTCCCGGAACCGGAGGCCGCCATGTCACCGAATGAACGACTCGATGGACCGCTCTCGCGTCGCGAGGTCCTGGCCGGATCGGCTGCGCTGCTCGCCGGTGGTGCCATGGGCAGTGGACTGACCGCTTATGCAGCCACGACCGCCGCGCCAGCCGACGCGCCCCCGCTTCCCTGGAAGTGGGTGGTGCTCGACCCCCTCGAGGCAGGGCAGCGCGCCTATCGTTTCTACAAGGAAAAGGGCGGCTGCGGGTCGGCCAGCTATCTCTCGCTGTTGAGCCTCCTGAAGGAGAAGGCCGGCTATCCCTGGACCACCATGCCGGACATGCTCATGGTCCACGCGGCGTCAGGCTTCGGCGGCCATGGCACGCTTTGCGGTGCGCTTGCCGGGGCTTCCGTGATCATCAACATGGTCACCTATGGCGAAAAACGCGACGAGTACCTGCAGAACAACGCGATCGTGGATCGCCTGTTCTGGTGGTACGCCGAGCAGGACTTCCCGACCACCCGCTTCGACGACCTGTCTCCGCTACCGAAGCAGATCCAGGTCAAGGCGATGTCACCGCTGTGCCACACGTCGGTGTCGAAGTGGTCGCTGGAGGCCGGCGTCAAGGACCTGCATGACCCGGCGAAGATCGAGCGTTGTGCCAAGGTGGCCGGCGAAGTCATCTATATCGTGACGATGGCGCTGAACGAGTTCTTCGCCGGCAAGTGGGCCGCACCGGTCTGGGAGCCGTCGAAGGACATCGAGCACTGCATCGGTTGCCACGGGCCCGGCACCCCGGCGACCAAACCACGCCGCTGGAACCAGCAGGGGCACATGGAATGCCTGATGTGCCACGACGATCACACGGCGTGATCGCGGGCTGACGAGCATTGCGTTGCGCTCAAGCCTTCCGTGCGGGTGGCCTCGCCCGCCACTGGGCCGGCGTGTCACCGGTCCATCGCCGGAAAGCTCGCCCGAAGGCGCTTGGATCGGAGTAACCCGCGATCGCTGCGACCTGGCCGACATTCAGGTCCGTGTCGCGAAGGAGCCGGCATGCCAGTTCCTTGCGCTGCTCGTCGAGCAACTCGCGGAAACCTGATCCGGATTGGCTGAGGCGGCGGCTGAGCGTGCGGACGTGCATCGACAACATGGCAGCAACCTGGCTCGCGCTTGCCTGCCCGGTCAGCAGGGCTGGCGACAACACGGCGCGAACATGGTCCGGGAACGATTCCGGGAAACGCCCCTCGAGACTGGCCACCTGCTTGATCAGCAGGCGACCGAGTTCCGCATCTGGTGGAGCGAGCCGTTGCGCCAGATTCTTCTTCGGGAAGACCAGCCCGTACTCCTCGGCATCGAATGCGAGGGGCGCATCGAAGAAATTGCGATAGATGCTGACGTTGGCCGGCCGCCGGTGCGCGAAACGCACTTCCGTCGGGTTCCAGCCCTCCCCGCAAAGGCCCCTCATGATGTTCTGCATGATGACAACCGCGCCATCACCCACATGCTGGACGCCCGGCGTACCAATCATGAACGGGAGGTACGCGAGCATCGCCATGCTTGCTTCGACGCGCAGCCTTACCGTCGCGCCCTGGACATGCAGGTGGAAATAGAGGTCAAGGTTGCGCAAGGCGGTCTCGACGTCCGGCGAGTTCTTCGAGAGCAGCCCGATCAGGCCGAGGGACTGCATGCCGCCGCGCTGGCCCACCAGCAACCCGAGATGGGGGCACTCGGCCCGCCTCGCGCAGTGTTCCAGCAGCTCCCCACGAGCAACAAAACCGATGCGATTGTCGGGATCATCGAACAGGGCCGGCGAGCAACCTGTTTCCCTGATGACTTCGGCAGGATCGACCCCGAGGTCCCGCAGCACCTCGGGGAGAGCCAGGATGGTGCCAATACGGACCGTCATGCTCCCCGCTCGCCTGGTCATGGGTGTATTGCCCCCCGCCATCCGTCTCGTCCCTGTTCGCTGCCCCTGCAAAGGATAGAACACCCTGTCCGAAAGTGTCGATCCGGTGGCGACTCGGGTAGTGCAGTGGCGGCCTCCGCATGCTGAACTAGTCGGCTGGGGTTCGCCCCCCGGCGTATGCTTTCGTCCCGGAACCACAACAGGAGAGATCGGCAATGATCATGACCAGGCTTGTATTCGCGGCGACCTGCAGTGCAGTCGCGCTGTGCCTCACCAGCAGCTACGCCCTCGCCGAGACGCCGGCCGCCGCCCCCAAGGGCGAAGCCGCGATGATGGAGGCGACGGTTACCGCGACGGTGAAGAGCGTCGACCAGGCTACGCGCGAAGTCGTGCTCACCGACGAGGAGGGCGCGGAGGTCAGCTTCATCGCCGGAGAGGACGTGCAGAACCTCGCGCAGTTGAAGGCCGGTGACGTCGTCACCGTGACCTACGCAGAGGCGCTCGCCTACGAGGTCAAGAAGGGCGGCGAGGCGGTCGCTGCGGTCACCGACGTCGCCGGAGGCCGGGCCAGCCCGGGCGCCAAGCCCGCAGGTGCCATCGGTAGCCAGACCTACGCCGTCGTCAAGATCGTGGCCATCGACCCTGTCGCCCCCTCGGTCACCTTCCAGGGTGCGAACGGCGAGACCCGCACGTTGAAGGTCATGCACCCGGAGAAACTGGAGGGCGTGTCCGTCGGCGATACCGTCGAGATCCTCTACACCGAGGCGATCGGCATCCGGGTCACCGAGGCGCCGGCGAAGTAGTCACCGCAAAAACGGGCGCCGGGTCGGGTGTTTCGGATTTGCTGCCGGCAAGATCGCCGAAACCCTGGCCCGGCACCGTTCGCGATCAGTAGTCAGCCGCCCAGCAGGATGGCGACCACGACCATCGCCAGTCCACCCAGCAGGAAGCTGAAGCCTGCGATCCAGGGGTTGGCGACGGTGTACTTCGCCCAGGAATAGCCGGCGTAGAACAGCAGGAACAGCAACACCCCGTTCGACACGCGCAGGGCGATCCACGGATCGTCGATGAAGAAGTACGGGATCGCCGCCGGGATACTCGCGAAAAACACCAGCCAGAAGCACACCAGCGCGCCCATCAGGTCGTCACGCGTGACCCGCCCGTGCCGGGGCGTCTCGCGCTCGCGGATATGGTCCACCACGCGCGCGTAGAGCGCCTGCCGTTCGTCGAAGCCGGTCACCGGCTCGAGCATCTCGTCGAGTTCGCGTGCCACCAGGCCGCGCGCCTCGCCCGGGTTCGCTGTCTCGCGGATGCTCTTGCCCAGCCGCACCAAGCGGCCCCGTTGGAACACCTGGCCGACGACGTACAGCGCGCCGTCGATGATGCCCCAGGCGATATTGCAGCCCACGGTCGCGAGCAGCAGGGCGTGCACGCCCGCGATGCCCTCTTCTTCGATGATGATCCCGGCGCCGAGCGTGAACGTCAGGGTCATGATCAGCCCGAACAGCACCTCGCCCAGGCTGCTGCCGGGATCGAGGTGGCGGGTGACGAAACGCGACTGAAGCAGCGACATCTCATCAACCTCCGGCGCGCGTCTCGGCGCGCCACGTGTCGATCACCTGCCGCACCGTCCGGTGGGCGGGCACCTCGATCCCGTCGCCGCCGAATCCCGCCCGCAACAGCGCTGTACGCACGTTGCCTCGCGCCTCTGCGGGGCGCAGCGCGATACCGCGCTGCTCGCAGGCGTGGCGCAACTCCTCCAGGAAGTCAGCACCCGCCAGGTCCACGTTAGGGGTCGTGCCGAGAAAGAACACCACGAGCTTCACGCCCGGCCCGCGCGCCGCCAGTGCCTCTTCGAACCGGTCGCGGACGTAGTCCACGTTGAAGTAGAGCAGCGAGGCGTCCACACGGAATACGAGCACGTCCGGCAGGCGCTCGTTGTCGGAGTGCCGCAGGACATCGGCAAAGAAGTCGGTGCCCGGAACCCGCCCGAGTTCCGCCGTGTGCGGGGTCGATCCCCGGCGCAGCAGCATCAGGATGGACAGCACCACGCCGATCAGCACGCCTCGCAACAACCCGGAACCCAGCACGCCCATCAGCGCCGCCATCGCCACCAGGAACTCGCCGCGGTTGAAGCGCCACAGCCGTTTCAGCGCCGACAGCTTGAACAGGCCGGTGACAGCGAACAGCACGATGGCCGCCAGTACCGGCTGCGGCAGGTCGCGCAACAGCCCGGAGAAGAACAGGATCACCAGCAGGATGATTCCCGCCGCCACCAGCCCGGACAGCGGCGTGCGCGCGCCACCGCTCTCGTTCACCAGCGACTGCGACATGCCCCCGCTGACCGGGTAGCCGCGGCCCAGGCCGGAGGCCAGGTTGGCCGCAGCCAGCGCCAGGAACTCCTGGTTGCTGTCGAGGCGGTAGCCGTGCTTCTGGGCGAACATGCGGCCGATCGCCGCGGTCTCCACCGCCGCCAGCAGGAAGCAGGCCATGGCCAGCGGCAATAGCTCGTTGATGTCGCTGGCGCGCACCGCGGGCAGGCCGATGTCCGGCAGCCCTTGCGGCACCTCGCCCAGCATCTTCACGCCATGGTCGCCCAGGCCGAGCAATGCCGAGGCGGCGATGGCGGCGACGACCACGAAGAACGCCACCGGCCGGTGGGCCAGGTAGCGCTTGCCCAGCGCCAGCGCCGCCAGCGCGGCGAGCCCAAGACCCAGCGCGATGGAGTTGGTCGACCCGAGGCCGGTGAGGAAGTGGTGCATGCGCGACCAGAAGTCCCCACCGTGCGAACCGCCAAAGCCGAACAGCTTGGGTAGCTGAGTGCTGGCGAGGTACAGCGCCACGCCGCTCTTGAAGCCGACCAGCACGGTCTCGGACACGAAGTTCACCAGGGATCCGGCCCGCAGCAGGTACGCGACCAGTGACATCACGCCGACCATGAGCGCGGTACAGGTCGCCAGCGCCCAGAACCGCGCCGGGTCGCCGCCTGCGAGGTCGCCGAGCGACGCGCCGACCAGCAGCGAGATGGCCGAGGTGACGGTGATCGACGTCTGCCGCGAACTGCAGAAAGCCCAGAACACCAGCCCGGAGAACAGGCAGGCATAGAGCCCAGCCTGCACCGGCAGGTTGGCAAGCGAGGCGTCGCCGAGGCCCGCCGGCAGCAGGTAGGCGGCCAGGGTGACGCCGGCCACGAGGTCGAGCCGCAGGCTGGACGGATCGTAGCCGCGCAGCCAGCCCGCGGCCGGCACGATGCGCGCGAGCCAGCCGCCGCCGCCCGCCGGCGGCCTGGAGCTCACTTGCTTTCCGCCATCAGCACCTTGCGGGCCGCTGCGAGCTCCTCGAGCTTGGCCTTCCCGACCTTCGGGTAGTGCAGGCCCAGCGAATCCAGTGCGTCGATGATCGCCGCGGCGACGACGACGCGCGTGAACCACTTGTTGTCCGCCGGCACCACGTACCAGGGGGACTCTGGCGTTGCCGTTTCGCGGATCGCGTCCTCGTAAGCGCGCATGTAGTCCTTCCAGTGCCCGCGCTCGCGCGCATCGGAAGCCGAGAACTTCCAGTTCTTCTCGGGGTTCTCGATGCGCTCCATGAAGCGGCGCTTCTGCTCGGCGTGGGACAGGTGCAGGAAGAACTTGCGAACGATGATGCCGTTGCCGTCGAGATAGCGCTCGTAGGCGCGGATGTCGCGGTAGCGGTCGTTCCAGATGCCCTTGCCCATGCGGGACGGCGGCAGCTTCTGGTGCTGCAGCAGCTCCGGATGGACCTTGAGCACCAGCACTTCCTCGTAATAGGAACGATTGAAGATGCCGATGCGGCCGCGCTCCGGCAGGTTCTTGTTGCAGCGCCAGAGGTAGTCGTGGTCGAGCTCTTCCGCTGAGGGCGCCTTGAACGACGAGACCTGGCAGCCCTGTGGGTTGACGCCGGACATCACGTGCTTGATGGCGCCGTCCTTGCCGGCGGCGTCCATCGCCTGGAACACCAGCAGCACGCCCCAGCGGTCCTGCGCATAGAGCATGTCCTGCAGTGTCGCCAGCGCCTCGACGCCGTTCTGCAGGGCTTCCCTGGCGCGCGGCTTGTCTTCCTTCCCCAGCGATGCCGTGTCGCCGGGATCGATGTCCTTGAGCCGGAATTTCTTGCCCGAAGTAACCCGGTAGGGCCGCGAGAACTTGCGCGCGGCCTTGACGATCTTGTCGAGTTCCATGTTTCCCCCAGTAGGCTGGCCGCTGCCGCCCACACCGGTGGACGATCGCGCCGGACCGTTTCAGAGTGCATTCTTGCGCCACCGCGGGGCACGCGGGTATCCGGACAAGTGGTAGTACCGGCCTCGCGTCCCCGTGAGAGCATGCTGGCGTTCAATCACCCGTCGAGGCAAGGTCGTGACACGACAGGAGATAGACACTTCTGGACAGATTGCCCTGATGCTTTGGTTAGTGCAGGCCTGACCCTGCCCCGCAGGCGTTGGCGCCGGCCAAGGAGAGGATCCCATGTGTCGCTGGATGGCCTATTCGGGTGGCCGGATTCCGCTCGAGGACCTGCTGTTCCGCCCGAAGCACAACCTGATCGACCAGAGCCTCGCCGCCAAGTCGCGGGAGACGCCGACCAACGGCGACGGCTTCGGCGTCGGCTGGTACGGCGAGCGCGGGACGCCCGGCGTCTACCGCAGCGTCCGCCCCGCCTGGAACGACTTCAACCTGCGTGACCTGGCGGCCCACATCGAGTCGCCGCTGTTCCTCGCACACGTACGCGCGACCTCGGCAGCCACGATCCAGGAGACCAATTGCCACCCGTTCCGCTACGGCAAGTGGCTGTTCGTGCACAACGGCGAGATCGTGGACATCGACAAGTTGCGGCGCGACCTGCTGGTGGCCGTCGATCCCGCGCTGTTCAACAACATCCTGGGCACCACCGATTCCGAGGTGATGTTCCACCTTGCGCTGACTTTCGGCCTGGACAAGGACGCGCCCGGCGCGATGGCACGCATGGTCGGCTTCGTCGAGAAAGTCGCGCGGGAGCAAGGCGTCCAGGAGCCGCTATGGGCGACCTTCGCCGTCACCGATGGAACGACGCTCTGGTGCATGCGCTATGCGAGCGACGGCGACGCGCCGTCGCTCTACTACAGCGCCAGCGCGGAGGACATCTATGCCATCAACCCGGCCATAACCGGGCACTTCGGGCCCAAGGCACGCACCGTCGTCTCAGAGCCGGTCGGCGCCTATGCGGAGATCTGGACCGAGGCGCCACAGGGTTCATTGCTGACCGTGCGCGATGGTGATGTGGCGGTGTCTGGTTTCGGGCCGCCGGCATGAGCGCCGACCCTTCGCAGCAGCCCGGGTCCCTGCCACGGGCCTCTTTCGGCGAACTGCTCGAGACGGTCGTTCGACTCGCGGCGGTGGCGTTGCTGGTGGTCTGGTGCTACCGCATCGTCGCACCGTTCCTCGACCTGCTGGTCTGGGCGGTCGTGCTGGCGGTCGCTTTCCAACCGTTGCACTCCCGGCTCACCGCGCGTCTCGGCGGCCGTGCCGGGCTTGCCGCCGGCGCGGTCGCGGCGCTGCTCCTGCTGGTGCTGGTGGTGCCCGTCGCCGTCTTCTCGGTCTCCGTGGCTGACGGCGCCAAAGTAGTGTCTGCGGCGCTGGAATCCGGCCGCATCCACATCCCGCGGCCGGACGAAGCGCTGGCCGCCTGGCCCGTCATAGGCGAGACGCTGCACCGCCTGCTGGGCTCCCTGGCCGCCAATGCCGAGACCGTGCTCGCCAGGCTGGCTCCGCAGCTGAAGTCGATTGGCGCGGCCGCTCTCGGCGCGCTGGCCCGCGGCGGGATCGCCCTGCTGCAGTTCGCCGCCGGCACCATCATCGCGGCGGCCCTGCTGGTCCACGCCGACACGCTCACCAGCCCGTTGCGGGTGCTGGCGCAGCGGCTGGTCGGCGCACGCAGTGACGCCTTCCTGTCGCTGTCCACCGCCACGATCCGCAGCGTCTTTCGCGGCGTCATCGGCGTTGCCGCCATCCAGGGCCTGCTCGCCGGCATCGGCATCTTCGCGCTGGGAGTGCCGGGCGCGGGCCTGTGGGCGATGCTGGTGCTGATCCTGGCCATCGTGCAGCTGCCGCCATTGCTGGTGCTTGGCCCGATGATGATCTGGGCTTTTGCGACCGTGGACACCGTGCCGGCTGTGCTGTTCACGGTCTGGGGCGTCGTGGTCAGCCTGAGCGATGGCTTCCTCAAGCCCGCGCTGCTCGGCCGTGGCCTCAGCGTGCCGATGCTCGTCATCCTGATTGGCGCCATCGGCGGCATGCTGGCATCGGGCATCCTCGGCTTGTTCATCGGGCCGGTGGTGCTGGGCCTCGCCTACGAACTGCTCAGGGCCTGGCTCGCGAGTGAACCGCAGCCGGCGAGGCCGGCCTAGGGCCGGGCGCCATGTGAGTCTTCCCATGCAGCTGCCATCGGGACTCGCGGACCTTCTCGGCCCTGACGGCCTGCTGCTCGACGAGCAGACCAGGCGCGACCACTCCGCTGATGTCTACTCCGCCGGCGCCACCTGCGCCGCGGTGCTGCGGCCAGCCGATCGCGCCTCGCTGGCCGAGGCGCGTCGGCTCGCGGCCGAGGCAGGCTACGCCATCATCCCCCGTGGCGGCGGCCTGACCTATACCGGCGGCTATACCCCGCCACACGAGCGCTCCGTAATCCTCGACACATCCCGCCTCGACCGCATCGTCGAGGTCGCCGCGGAGGACATGTTCATCACCGTCGAGGCCGGCGTCACCTGGAAACAGATTCACGAGACGCTCGCGCCCCTCGGACTGCGGCTGCCGTTCTTCGGCACGTTCTCGGGCGCGCGGGCTACGGTCGGCGGCGGCCTCTCCAATGGCGCCCTGTTTCACGGCACGGCGCGCTACGGCACCGGCGCCGGGGGCGTGCTGGGGCTCGAGGTGGTGCTCGCCGACGGATCCACGGTGCGTACCGGCCAGGCCGGCTTTGGCGGTCGGCCTTTCTACCGCACCTACGGACCCGACCTGACCGGCCTGTTCCTGCACGACTGCGGTGCCTTCGGCGTGAAGGTCGAGGCCACGCTGCGGGTCATGCCCGCGCCTGCGCACACCGCCTACGCCTCCTTCGCCGTGCCCGGCATCGTTGGCGCGGCGCTGCTGCTGGCAGACATCGCCCGCGCCGGGGTGGCGGAGGAAGCCTACGTCTTCGACCCGGCCTCGACGCGCAGGAACCTCGACGGGGCGGACCTCAAACGCGCGCTTTCCACGCTCGGGGGCGTGGTCCGCGGTCAGTCGGGCTGGCTCGCGGGGCTCAAGGCAGGGGCAAAGCTGGTCGCGGCGGGGCGGCATTTCACGCCGGAGGACGCCTATTCCGTACACGTGACCTGCGCAGGCCGCAGCGAGGCAGCCGTCGCGGCGGACCTCGCCGCCTGTCGCGCGATCGCCGCCACGGCCGGCGCCGCCGAGATCCCCAACTCGATCCCGATGGCGGTGCGTGCCGACCCCTTCCCGCCGCCCCAGGCCCTCGGCAACGACGGCGAGCGTTGGGCCGCGCTCAATGCCAAGGTCGCGCACTCCGACGCGGTGGCGCTGATCGAGGAGGCCGAGGCGCTGCTGGCGCGCCATGCTGCCGAGATGTCGCGCCTGGGTGTGTGGATGAGCCGGCTGATGATCGCGATCTCGAACCACGCCTTCAGCTACGAGCCGGTGTTCCACTGGAACGACGCGTGGCTGCCGATCCATCACGCTACCGCCCTGCCTGCCACCGTCGCGAAACATCCGGAGCCGGCACCCCACCCCGAGGCCAGGGAACTGGTGCACGGACTGCGCAACGAGATGATCGCGCTGTTCGCCCGCCACGGGGCGGCTTCCAACCAGATCGGCCGCACCTACCCCTGGCTGGACATGGCCGAGCCCGGCACGAGGCGACTGGTCGAGGCACTGAAGGCCGGGCTGGACCCGCGCAAGGTGATGAATCCGGGAGCATTGGGCCTCGACTGATCGCTGGCGGATCGGGCGCTGCGGGATTCCGGGGCCGGGCTGACGAAAACCGAAGGTTCCGCTCCTGTCACACAATCGTCACAATGCGCCCCGCCACCACTAAAAGACGGGTCCCTCCCGCATGAAGCTTCTGTCCGTCCTGATGCCGCGCGAACGGCATTTCTTCACGCTCTTCAATCGGCACGCCAGCCTGGTCGTCCAGGGCAGCCAGGCCCTGAAGGAGATGCTCGGCAGCTACGACGACAACGGCCGCCGCGAGGAGTGGATCGCGAAGATCGGCGAGATCGAGCACGCGGCGGACGACGTCACGCGCGAAACGGTCGCGCTGATGCACTCGACCTTCGTCACGCCGTTCGACCGGGACCAGATCAACAAGCTGATCTCGCGCATGGACGACATCCTCGACCTGATCCAGGACATATCCGAGTCGATGATGCTCTACGACGTCCATCACTCGACGCCGGAAGCGAACCACCTGGCCGACCTCATCGACCTCGGCGCCGGGCGGGTCCAGGCGGCCGTCGGCCTGCTGTCTTCCATGGACAACGGGCCGGAGATCCTGAAGATCTGCCAGGAGATCGACGTGCTGGAGAGCGATGCCGACCGCGTCATGCGCGCCGCCATCTCGCGTTTGTTCCGCGAGGAAAGCGACACGCGCGAGCTGATCAAGCTGAAGGCCGTCTACGAGCTGCTGGAGACCGCCACCGACAGGTGCCACGACGTCGGCAAGGTGCTCGAGGGCGTCGTGCTCGAGAACGGCTGACCGTGGACGTCCAGGCCTTCACGTTCACGCTGATCGCCCTGGTGGCGATCGCGCTGATCTTCGACTTCATGAACGGCTTCCACGACGCCGCCAACTCGATCGCGACCATCGTCTCCACGGGCGTGCTGAAGCCCTACCAGGCCGTGGCCTGGGCGGCCTTCTTCAACTTCGTGGCCATCGCGCTGTTCGAGATGAAGGTTGCCGCCACGGTCGGCAAGGGCATCGTCTCCCCGGGAGCTGTCGACAACCAGGTCATCTTCGGGGCACTCATCGGCGCCATCACCTGGAACATCATCACCTGGTATTACGGCCTGCCGTCGAGCTCCTCGCATGCGCTGATCGGCGGCATGATCGGCGCGACCATCGCCAAGGCCGGCACCGGCCCGCTGCTGGCACCGGGCATCATCAAGACCTCCGTGTTCATCTTCGTGGCGCCCCTGCTGGGGATGCTGCTCTCGAGCCTGCTGATCATCGGCGTGTCGTGGATATGCCGCCGCATGCCGCAGAGGAAGACCGACCGCTGGTTCCGGCGGCTGCAGCTCGTTTCCTCCGCGCTCTACAGCATCGGCCACGGCAGCAACGACGCGCAGAAGACCATGGGCATCATCTGGCTGCTGCTGATCGCCGCCGGCGTGACCGGCACCGACCACCTGCCGCGGTGGGTCATCGTCTCCTGCTTCCTGGCGATCGCCCTGGGGACGCTGTTCGGCGGCTGGCGCATCGTCAAGACGATGGGGCAGCGGATCACCAAGCTGAAGCCGGTCGGAGGATTCGCCGCGGAAACGGGCGGCGCGATGTCCCTGTTCCTGGCCAGCAGCCTCGGCATCCCGGTCTCGACTACGCATACCATTACCGGGTCGATCATCGGCGTCGGCAGCGCACAGCGCACGCGTGCGGTCCGCTGGGGAGTCGCAGGCAATATCGTGATCGCCTGGATCATCACCATCCCTGCCTCGGCCCTGCTCGCCGCGCTGGCATGGTGGCTGGGCGGCTGGCTCTTCTGATCCCCGGGCGCGAGAATATCGCCACCGGCCGGCAGGAGGGCTCCGCATGAACGATGTGCAGGCTGAGGCGGCGGACCTGGCCCGCTCCACGGCACTGCCTGCGGCGCATTACCTCGGCCAGGATTCGCTGCAGCGCGACCTCGACCGGGTCCTGGCCCGCAACTGGCAGCTCGTGGGTCACGAGTCACGCCTGCGCGAGAGCGGCGACCATGTCGTGGCGACCGTGGGCCGGACACCGGTGCTCGTCGTCCGGCACCCCGAGGAGGGCCTCCTCGCGATGGCGAACGTCTGCCGCCACCGGGCCGGGCCGATCGCGGCCTGCGACGGCCGGGGCGCCCGGGCTTTCCATTGCCGCTACCACGGCTGGACCTACGACCTGGACGGGCAGCTGCGGCATGCGCCGGAGATGGGGGGCGCAGAGGGGTTCGATCCCTCGTCCATCCGGCTGCCGCGCTTCCGTGCGGCCGCCTGGCAGGGGCTGGTGTTCGTTTCGCTGGCTGGTGACGCACCGCCGATCGGGGACGTGTACGGCGGCATCACGGAACGCATCGCGCCGATAGACCTGTCGGCCATGGAGTTCGCGCGCCGCGACACCTATGACATCGCCTGCAACTGGAAGGTGTACGTGGACAACTACCTCGAGGGATACCACGTGCCCTACATCCATCCGGGGCTCGCGAAGGTGGTGGACTACGCCGCCTATCACACGGAACTCGCGCCCTGGTACTCGTTGCAGACCTCGCCGCTGCGCAACAACGAGGGCATCTACGGCGACGGCGACGTGTTCTATTACTTCGTCTACCCGAACGTGATGCTGAACATCATGCCCGGGCGCCTGCAGGTCAACCGCATCCTGCCGAACGGCGCGGACCGCTGCCTGGTCGAGTTCGATTATTACTACGCGCCGGACGATGCAGCCCGCGCACGCGCCGAACGCGACCGCGCCTTCAGCGAGGAGATCCAGCAGGAGGACATCGACATCTGCGAGGCGGTGCAGCGCGGCCTCGCATCCGGCACCTACGACACCGGCCGGCTATGCCCGAAGCGGGAGGCCGGCGTATGGCATTTCCACGAACTGCTGCGCAGGGACTACGCACAGCCGGGCGGATGAAAAATCTCCCGCCCCCGGAGGGGGCGCCGGGGGCGGGAGCCTGAGGGGTCGCCGGCTGGGGATGGGGGAAAGTCGCCAGCGACCAGGTCCTGTGTCCGACTCAGCGGCCGCCGCGTCCGCCACCCTGGCGGGCGCCCGACTGGCCGCGACCACCGGCGGCGGCACCG
This sequence comes from uncultured Gammaproteobacteria bacterium, assembly GCA_963715485.1. Taxonomy (GTDB): domain Bacteria; phylum Pseudomonadota; class Gammaproteobacteria; order Steroidobacterales; family Steroidobacteraceae; genus SG8-30. The sequence continues at coordinate 285,096 of OY970244.1, read as the reverse complement.
ACCGACTGCCTGACCCGGCTGGACTGCTGTGCCTGCTGCATCTGCCGGGCCTTGAGCTGGTCGCCGCCCTGCGCCAGGGCCGTGTCCTGATGAATCCGGTCCTGTTGCCTGATCTGGTCCCGCTGCTGCGTCTGGTCCTTCTGTCGCGTCTGGCTCTTTAAGGCATCGGCGCTTTCGTCCACCGCCTTGGCCTGCTGCATCTTGCCGTTGCCGGGCGGCGTCCCGTCATCGAAGCGGTTCACCGAGTCAGCGCCATCGCCATGCTGCACGAAGTCCTTGAAGGCCTCGTTGTCACCGCTCTCGCGCGTCTCGATGCGCGTGTTGTGGATGTCGTTGGGCATGTTCGCCCAGCCCTCGCCGTTCTTGCTGTTGTGGTCAGCCACCGCCTGGGCGCTGAACACCAGCGCGGCCGAGGCAAGTACCAGTGCCGGGGTGCGTGGGAATTTCATCGTCGTCTCCAAGAGAGGGGGTCTGCATCGATATCAACGCGCCATGCACCGCTGCGTTGACGCCTCGCGCTGGGCATTTGGAGACGACTGCCCGGGGTGACAGCAGCTAGAATCGGTCTGAACAGAGGTGACCTGCTTGACGACCGTATCCGAGCCCACGCCGGCCGCCGCGCCGCAAACATCCCCATCCTCCAGCCTCTCGATCGTCCTCGCCGGCAGCGGCGGGGCCGGGGTGATGACGGCGGGCAACATCCTGCTCGAGGCCGCCGCGCACGCCGGCTACTACGCGCTGATGACGCGCTCTTCGGGACCCCAGATCCGTGGCGGCGAGGCGGCGGCCATGATCCGCATCGCGACCCGTCCCGTGGAATGCATGGACGATCGTTTCCAGGTCCTCGCCGGGGTGGACTGGGAGAACGTCCACCGCTTCGCGGCCGAGGTCCCGCTCGGGGCCGACGGGCTGATCGTCGGGGACACCGACCGCGGAGAGCCGCCGCGCGGTCTTCGTTTCTGCCGGCGCGCGCGTCGAGAAGCTGCCGCTGGCGAAGATGGCCAAGGCCATCGATGGCGGGCGCCCCAACATGGTCCTGCTCGGCTACCTCGGCGCGCTGCTCGGCCTGCCCGAGGACTCGTTGCGCAATGCGACCGAGCGGCTGCTGGGCAAGCGGCCAGCCGCGCTGCAGGCGAGCCTTGCGGCGCTCGCCGCCGGCCGCGAGGCAGCCGGCACCGCGACGCTGCCGCTCGACCCGCCCCCGGCGATCGCCGGCAAACGCTGGCTGGTCACCGGAAACGAGGCGACAGGCCTCGGTGCGCTGAAGGCCGGCCTGCGCTTCGTGGCGGCCTACCCGATCACGCCGGCCACCGAGCTGCTGGAATGGCTGAGCCCGGCCTTGCCGAAGGTCGGCGGCGTACTGGTGCAGGCCGAGGACGAGCTGGCGTCCATCAACATGGTCATCGGCAGCGCCTATGGCGGCGTGCCGGCGCTGACGGCCACCTCCGGGCCGGGCCTCGCGCTGATGATGGAGGCGCTTGGTCTGGCGGTGGCCGCGGAGATCCCGCTGGTCGTCGTGGACGTCATGCGCGTCGGGCCCTCGACCGGCATCCCGACCAAGTCCGAACAGGGCGACCTGAACATCGCGCTGCACGGCTTCCACGGCGACGCGCCGCACCTCGTGCTGGCGCCCAACGGCGTGGCGGACTGCCTGCAGACCACGCGCTGGGCGGTGACACTGGCCGAGGCGCTGCAGGCGCCGGCCATCGTGCTGTCCGACCAGTTCCTCGGCCAGGCGCGCGCCGCGGTCGACAAGCCCCGCGACCCGCCGCTCGTCGCCACGCGCCTGCTCGCCGCCGCTGGCGACGGCGCCTACCAGCGCTACGCCCTCACCGACTCCGGCATATCCCCGATGTCGGTGCCGGGCACCGAAAACCGGGGATATACGGCCGATGGACTGGAGCACGGCGAGCGCGGCACGCCCTCCTCGCAGGCCGCCGACCATGTGGCGCAGATGGCCAAGCGGCGGCGCAAGCTGGAACTTCACGACTACGGCGAGTTGTGGGCCGACATCGAGGGCGACGGCGAGTTTGCGATCGCCACCTTCGGGTCCTGCACGGGACCGGTGCGCGAGGCGCTGTCCGGCATGGACGGTGCCGCGGAAAGCTTCAGGCTGGTATCGCTGCGACTGCTCGCGCCGCTGCAGAAAGAAAGGCTGGCGGCCGCCCTCGAGGGCACACGCCGGCTGCTGGTGATCGAACAGAACGAGTCCGGGCAGCTGCTGGGCTACCTGCGCGGCGCGATGGACCTGCCGGTCCCGGCAGAAAGCCTGCGCAAGCCGGGCGGCCAGCAGTTCAACCCCGGCGAGATCCGCCAGCACCTGGAAGCATGGAGGCGCTCATGAGCGAGGCGGTTGCGGACGTCGTGCACGTGCCGGGCGACTACAAGTCCGACGTCAAGCCGGTGTGGTGTCCTGGCTGCGGCGACTTCGGCGTGCTGAACGCCATGGCCAAGGCGATGGCGCGCCTCGCGCTGCGGCCCGAGGACGTCGCCGTGGTCTCCGGCATCGGCTGCTCGTCGCGCATCCCGGCCTACACCACCTGCTACGGCTTCCACGGCGTGCACGGCCGCGCACTGGCCGCTGCCACGGGGCTCAAGATCGCGCGGCCGGACCTGACGGTCGTGGTGACCGGCGGCGACGGCGACGGTTATTCCATCGGCGGCAACCATTTCCTGCACGCCTGCCGGCGCAACGTGGACCTGACCTACATCGTCATGGACAACCGCGTCTACGGCATGACCAAGGGCCAGCCCTCGCCGACCACCGAGACGCACTGGACCTCCAAGCTCGCGCCGCAGGGCACCGGGCTCAGCGAGTTCCACCCGATGGCGATCGCGCTGGCGGCGGGCGCCAACTTCATCGCGCGCGGCTTCACCGGCGACCCGAACGGGCTGGCCGAGATCATCGTGCAAGGCATCAACTCCCCGGGCTTCTCGTTCATCGAGGTACTCTCACCCTGCATCACCTTCCGGCCGGAGCAGAAGGACTGGAAGAAGATCGTGAGGCCGGCGCACCTGGAATCCACCGACGACCCGGCGGTCGCGGCGCGGCAGATCTTCACCGACGACGGCATGAACCTCGGTGTGCTGTACGCTGGCAGACGACCGCCCTACCAGCCGCCGATCGGCACGGGCCGGGGCGACGCCGGAGGACCTCGAAGCGGAGTTCGCACTATGAGCGACCACGACCCGACCGTCCCGCACACCACTGAGGAATTCATGGCGCAGGCCTGCGCGCTGGAGGCCGAGGCGGCAGAACGCTACGCCGAGCTGGCCGCGCTGATGCGCACCCATCACAACGCCGAAGTCGCCGACCTGTTCGCCAAGATGGCGCGCATCGAGGGCCTGCACCGCCAGCAGCTGCTGGCCCGCATGGGCTGGGACGAGGCGCCGGACCCGGACGCCTACAGCTGGGAGACGCCCGAGGGTCCGGAGACCACCGACTACGGCGACCTGCACTACCTGATGACGCCCTGGCATGCGCTGAAGCTGGCCGAGCACAACGAGCGCCGTGCCGTGGAGTTCTTCCAGCACCTCGCCGATCGCAAGGACCTTCCGGCGGACCTGCGCGCGGCCGCCGCAGAGATGGCCGCCGAGGAACGCGAGCACGTCGGACTGATCCAGGCCTGGCTGGACAAGGTCGAGCCGCCAGAGCCGGATTGGGACGAGGACTTCGACCCGCCGAACGCAGTGGATTGAGCTGCTGCTGACTCGGGCTCCGCAGGAGGAGCGGCGTCGGCTGCACCGGAAACAGGCGCTGCGGTCGACCGCCCATCAAGCGTCAGCGCCGGCCTCGCTTCCTCTGCGCCTCCAGCGTGCGCTGCCCGACGCTGTCCGGCGTGCCGCGCAACTCGATGCCGTGGGTGCCGCTGGCTATGCTCTGGCCCGCATTCAGCGTCGCCATCAGCGGGTCGAGAGACCGGCGGCCCCAGGAAAACTGCTCGGGCGCCTCCCACCGGTGACGCGTGTCCACCGTCGGCATGGCCACGAAGAACAGCTGGAATCCCAGTCCACGGCCGAGCGGCTCGCTCCAGGACTGGTAATCCCGCGCCCGCAGGACTCCGTCGTCATCGAACAGCAGCAGCAGCGCCTGCCGTTCCGCCGCGCCGCGACCGAACGCGAACTTGAACCAATCGAGCTTGATGAGCTCGAGGTTGATACCGATCTGCTTCTCCGTCGCGTCGATGTACTCGTACACCATCACCATGCCGCCAGGCAGTGCACTCATCCGCGCCGGAGGTCCAAGCATTCGCCCGGCGTCCGCCGCCGTGGCCCGGCCTTCCTCCAGTCCCGGCGCCTCGTCGATCGGCTCACCGTAGCGGCGGCCGATGATCGTGCAGCCGGTGCCGGCCAGGCTCGCCGCGGCGTGTTGCGCCATGCCTGCGACCGCGATCATCTACCCTGGCAGCGCGGGCACTCGAACACCGCTCGTCCCGCCGCGGCGCGGCGGAGGATCCTCGTGCCGCAGGCCCAGCACGGCGCACCCGCGCGATCGAACACATGATGCCGGTAGCGGCCGAAGGACAGCCCCTCCGCCTTGAGCCGTACGGCCCGCTCGAGGTCGTTGGTGATGCCCTTCGAACGATAGGACTGCCTCGTCAGCGACAGCGCAGCCTCGGCCAGCCTGCCGCAAGCCGCATCGTCGAGCTCTGCGAGCTTCTGGTCGGCCCGCAGGCCGGCGACGAACAGGATCTCGCTGCGCAGGTAGTTGCCGATGCCGGCGAGGAACCCCTGGTCGAGCAGCAGCGCACCGAGGCTTCGGCGCGCGAAACGAAGATCTCGCACCTGTGCCAGCACGTCCGGTAGCTTCACCTTCGGGTCGAGCAATTCGACGCCGAGCCTGGCGAGATACGGATGCCTGGCCAGCGCGTCGCGATGCAACAGTTCGATGTCGGAGGCGCTGTAGAGCAGTGCCCAGCGATCGCGCGTCTCGATGGCAATGCGAAGGTCGCGCCCGGTCTTCGGCGGGTGGCCGGGCTTCACCACGTACCAGCGACCGTAGAGCTGGTTGTGGGTGTAGAGGCTGCGCTCGTCGTCGAAGTGGATCAGCAGCGCCTTGCCGCGGGACTCGACCGCCTCGATGCGCCGGCCCGTCAGCGTGCGCTGGTGGCGCCGCAGCGCCGGCAGGCCGAAGCGGACGGCCTCGGCCCGGCGGCCAGCGATGGCCCGGGCGACCTGGTCGGCAGCGCGGCGGATTTCGGGGCCTTCAGGCATGAACTCTCCGTGCTGCGTTCCCACAGCACGACTTCGGGTCCCCGCTACTTTCCGATGCAGAAGCTGGAGAAGATCCGGCCGAGCAGCTCCTCGCTCGTCACCTCGCCGGTGATCTCGCCCAGCGCCTGCTGCGCCAGGCGCAGCTCCTCGGCGACGAGCTCATAGGCGTTCAGCTGCCCGAGTTGCTGCCGTGCACGCTCGATGTGCTGCGCCGCGCGGTCCAGGGTGTCGAGGTGCCGCGCGCGCGCCGACCACGTCCCCGTACCGGCCGCTTCGTAGCCCGCCTGCGCCTTGATGCGCTCGCGCAGCTCGTCGAGCCCGGCGCCGGTGAGGGCGGAGACGGCGAGAAGGGGACAGTCCCCTGCGGGGACAGTCCCCGGTGAAGCCCGAAGGGGTCTGACCCCTCCGGTAGAAGGTCCGCCTTGTTCCAGAGCTGCAGCACCGGCACGCCAGCGGGCAGCTCGGCCAGCTCGCGCGCCAGCGCCTCCGGCGTCGGCGGCTCACTCGCGTCGATGACGTACAGCACCAGTCCCGCCCGCTCGATCTCGCCGCGCGCGCGACGTACGCCCTCGCCTTCCACCAGGTCCTCGGTCTCGCGCAGGCCGGCCGTGTCCACGACGTGCACCGGCAGCCCGTCCACGTGGATGCGCTCGCGCAGCACGTCGCGTGTGGTGCCGGGAATCGGCGTGACGATGGCGGCGTCGTAACCCGCCAGGCCGTTCAGCAGGCTCGACTTGCCCGCGTTTGGCCGCCCGGCCAGCACCACGTTCAGCCCGTCGCGCAGCAGCCTGCCCTGCCCTGCCGCCTTGCGGATCTGCGCGACGCGGTCCTCGATTCCGGCCATCCGCGAGGTCACCTCGGGGCTGGAGAGGATCTCGACGTCCTCGTCCGGGAAGTCGATGGCCGCCTCCACGTGCACGCGCAATGCAGTGAGCTGGTCCACGAGGTCGTGGATCTGCGCCGAGAACTCGCCCTGCAGCGATCGCATCGCGGCGCGTGCCGCCTGCGCGGAGCCGGCGTCGATCAGGTCGGCCACGGCCTCGGCCTGCGTGAGGTCGATCTTGTCGTTGAGGAAGGCGCGCTCGGTGAACTCGCCGGGCCGCGCGAGACGCGCGCCGAGCTCGACGACGCGGCGCACGAGCATGTCCATGATCGCCGGGCCGCCGTGTCCCTGCAGCTCCAGCACGTCCTCGCCCGTGAACGAGGCGGGCTCGGCGTAGTAGATCACGATGCCAGCGTCGATGGCCTCGCCGGCGCCATCCAGGAAACGCTCGAAGGCGGCGTGGCGCGGCTCGGGCAGCCGGCCGAGCAGCGCCGGCGCGATGCGCGGCACGCCGGGGCCGGACACGCGCACGACGCCGATGCCACCGCGCCCGGGCGGCGTGGCGGCCGCCACGATCGTGTCGGTCTCGGTGAAGGTGACGGGCCACGAACCCGTCACCGCATCGCGCGGCGGCCTCGGGAGATCACCCATGGAGCACTCCTTTGCCCCGCGATGATAGCCGCGTCAGCTGCTGCGGTGCTTCTTTTCCTCGGCCTCGACCAGCTTGTTGATCTTCCACTGCTGCGCGATGGACAGCAGCGTGTTGGTCAGCCAGTAGAGCACCAGGCCGGCCGGGAACCAGGCGAACATGACCGTCATGATGACCGGCATGAACGCGAACACCTTCGCCTGCACCGGGTCCGGCGGCGTCGGGTTCAGCTTGAACTGGCCGAACATCGCCACGCCCATGAGCAGCGGCAGGATGAAGTACGGGTCGCGCGAGGACAGGTCCTGGATCCAGCCCATGAACGGCGCCTGGCGCATCTCGACGCTTTCCAGCAGCACCCAGTAGAACGCCAGGAAGAACGGGATCTGCACCAGCATCGGCAGGCAGCCTGCCACCGGGTTGATCTTCTCGCGCTTGTACAGCTCCATCATCGCGCGGGCCTGGCCCTCTCGGTCGTCCTTGTAGCGCTCCTGGATCGTCTTCATGCGCGGCGCGACGGTGCGCATCTTGGCCATCGAGCGGCCGCTGGTCTCGGCCAGCTTGTAGAACACCAGCTTGATCAGGAAGGTGACGATGATGATCGCCCAGCCCCAGTTGCCGACGAAGCCGTGCACCTTGTCGAGCAGCCAGAACAGCGGCTGGGACAGGATGGTCAGCTTGCCGTAGTCGGCGGTCAGCTCCAGCCTCGGGCCTGCTGCCTCGAGCTGGCTCTGCAGCTTCGGCCCGACGAACAGTCGATCCTCGATCGTCGCCTGCGCGCCAGCCGGTACGGTCTGTGCCGGACCGACGGTGCGCAGCAGGTAGTCCCTGTCCTCGACCTTCAGCGAGAACTGGTAGGGCTGTGCGACGGGCGGCGGGATCGCCGTCACGAAGTGGTGCTGCAACGAGGCCACCCAGCCGCCGGACACGCGCTGCGTGAAAGCCTGATCCTCGTCATCCTCGATGTCGAGCTTGCGGTACTTCTCGCCGTCGTAGATCGCCGGCCCGCGGAAGGCGTAGCTCTCGACATCGAACATCGAGCGCTCGACCGGCACCCAGTGGCGGAGCAGCTGCGCGTACGGTGCCAGCGCCACCGCTTCCGGCGAGGCGTTTTCCACCTCGTAGCGGACGTCGATGGCGTACTGGCCGCGGCGGAACACGTAGTTCTTGGTGACGGTCAGTCCCTGGCCATCGGTCCAGGTCAGCGGCACGACGAGTTCGTCCTGCCCTTGCGCCAGGCGGAACTCCGCCTGCGGTGCCGTGAACGGTGCGCGATGGCTCGGCTCCGCCTGCTCAGGCCGTCCTGCGGTCAGTCCGGACTGGTAGAGGTAGAGCGTGTCGTGGCTGTCCATGTTGAACAGCCGCACCTTGGTGTCGGGGTCGTCCTTCCTGACCGGGTACTTGAGCAGGTCGGCGCGGATGAGGTCGCCGCCGGTGAGCGACACGTCGAGGTCGAGCACGTCGGTCACCACGCGCACGGTCGCGGCCGGCGGGGCTACGCCGTTGCCCGGGATCGCGCCCTCCGCGGCCGGCGCTGCGGGCTGCACCTCGCCGAGCGTCGGAACCGATTCGGTCAGGCCGCTCGCCGGTGCGGCGGACGCGCCCGGTGCAGCCGGTGTGCTGGTGGCGGCCGGAGTCGGCGCGGGCTTCGTGCCATAGTCCTTCATCCACGCATCGACGTTCAGCCAGACGAGGAACAGCAGGGCGAGCCAGAGGAAGATGCGCTGATTACCCATGGGCAGGTCTCTCGTCAGTGTGCTTCGGCGGCACGGGGTCGTAGCCGCCCTCGTGCCACGGATGGCAGCGGCAGATGCGCTTTGCGGCGAGCCACGACCCGTCGAGCGCACCGTGGCGCTCGACCGCCTCGAGCGCGTAGGCCGAACACGTCGGGTGGTAACGGCAGTTCGGGCCCAGCAGCGGGCTGATGAACCACCGGTAGAACTGGATCAGGGCGCGCAGCAGGTGCTTCATGGCTTGCGTATCTGGCCCCACAGGTTCTTCAGGCTGGCGAACAGCGCGTTGCTGTCCGCGTCCCTGCTTTTCGCCCTGGCGTGGACCACGATGTTCACCTCGGGCAGTTCGTGCTGATGCAGGCGGAACGACTCGCGGATGATGCGCCGGATGCGATTTCGTCGCACGGCGCTGCCGGCAGTGCGCACGCCGACGGCCATGCCGAGCCTCGCCCGGCCGCGGTCGTTGGCAACATACTGGATTCCGAAGAATGCGTCGCCGATGCGACGTCCGGCCTTGCGTGCTTGCTCGAAGTCCCCGGCTTTACGGAGCTTCTGGGCCGGCTTGAAACCTAGGCGAGCCGTTGCGCGCGGCGCGGTCAGCGCTGAATGCCCGTCGCAAGCCGCTTGCGGCCCTTTGCGCGGCGGCGCTTGATGACCTGGCGACCTTTCTTGGTGGCCATGCGGGCGCGGAACCCGTGGGTGCGCTTGCGCTTGACTTTGCTTGGCTGGTACGTGCGCTTCATGGCGGCGACCTTATTAAATGATCAGGAAAACAAGGACATGCCCTGCAGGGCAAAGGGCGGCAAGATTAAGGTTCGGACAGTGCCAAGTCAACCGTAGCCGCCGCGTGGCAACGCGCTGGCGCCAGGGGCGCCAACCATCGCCGAATTGCTGCGCGCGCCGCGGCGCACGGCCTTCTCCACCCTGTGGATAACTCTGGCGCTGGCCGGTCCCGGGCGTATAGACTGCGCCCCCTTTTTCCGGATCGCGGACACTGCGCTCAGGGGGACCGTTTCGTGCAGGGCTCGCTTTGGCAGGATTGCTTGCGCCAACTCGAGGGCGAGGTGCCGGAGCAGCAGTTCAACACCTGGGTGCGACCGCTTCAGGGCGTCGAGTCGGATGGCGTGCTGCGCCTGTACGCCCCCAACCGGTTCGTGGTCGACTGGGTTCAACAGAACCTTTATTCGCGAATCGTAGAGCTTGCGTCTGGTCCGGCGGGCGGTGGCGCCTACCAGGTCGTCATCGAGGTCGGCTCGCGGCCCCCGGCCAGGCCGATGACCCGGCGGCGCTGTTCGCCGGGTTCGGCTGCGGCTCCAGGCCGCAGGCCGGCACCAGCCGTCGTGGGCGGCCGCGTCAATCCCGAGTTCAACTTCGACACCTTCGTCGAGGGCAAGAGCAACCAGCTCGCGCGGGCCGCGGCCATGCAGGTGGCGGAGAATCCGGGACGGGCCTACAACCCGCTGTTCATCTACGGCGGCGTCGGCCTCGGCAAGACCCACCTCATGCACGCCGTCGGCAACACGATGAAGCAGCGCAATCCCGGCGCGCGCATCGCCTACGTGCACAGCGAGCGCTTCGTCAGCGACATGGTGCGGGCGCTGCAACACAACACCATCGCGGAATTCAAGCAGGCCTACCGCACGCTCGACGCCCTGCTGATCGACGACATCCAGTTCTTCGCCGGCAAGGACCGCTCGCAGGAAGAGTTCTTCCATACGTTCAACGCACTGCTGGAAGGCCAGCAGCAGGTGATCCTGACCTGCGATCGTTATCCCAAGGAGGTGACCGGCCTCGAGGAGCGGCTGAAATCCCGCTTCGGCTGGGGCCTCACCGTGGCGATCGAGCCGCCCGAACTCGAGACCTGCGTGGCGATCCTGATGTCGAAGGCCCAGGCCAGCAGCGTCGCGCTGCCGGAGGAAGTGGCGTTCTTCATCGCCAAGCGGATCCGATCGAACGTGCGCGAACTCGAGGGTTCGCTGCGTCGCGTGATCGCGACTGCGCGCTTCACCGGCAAGCCCATCACGCTGGAGTTCGCGAAGGAGGCCCTGCGCGACCTGCTGGCGCTGCAGGAGCGGCTGGTCACCATCGAGAACATCCAGAAGACGGTGGCGGAGTATTTCAAGATCCGCGTCGCCGACCTGCTGTCGAAGCGGCGCAGCCGGTCGATCGCCCGCCCGCGGCAGGTGGCGATGGCGCTCGCGCGCGAGCTGACCAACCACAGCCTGCCGGAGATCGGCGACGCCTTCGGCGGCCGCGACCATACGACCGTGATGCATGCCTGCGACCGGGTGCGCGAGTTGCGGGAATCCGAGCAGCGAATGGGCGAGGATTACCTAAACCTGTTGAGAATCCTGACCAGTTGATGTGGATAATGTGTGGTTCGGTGGGGGATGCTTTTTCATCCACAGACCGCACACAGGGAAGGCAGTGGAACACGGCAGCCTGTACGCAGGGATGTGCCTCGCGCAAGGCGCTGACGGGGCGTGTTTTTTCGGTGTTTTCCACCGGTTTTGGCTTGCTCTGTAACAGTAATAACAGTCTTTAAGATTTCACTTCCAGAAGAAACCGAAGAAACATCCGAGCAGGAGCGCAGATGAAATTCACTGCCGAGCGTGAACACATCCTGGCGGCATTGCAGGCGGCGATCGGCGTGGTGGAGCGTCGCCAGACCATGCCCATCCTGGCCAACGTACTGCTGTCGGCGAAGGACAATCGCCTGTCCGTCACCGCGACAGACCTCGAGGTCGAACTCGTGGCAGGTGCCGACATCAAGAGCGGCAGCGACGGTGCCATTACCATCCCCGGGCGCAAGCTGCTCGACATCTGCCGTTCCCTGCCGGACGGCTCGAAGATCACCGTGGCCCAGGACGGCGAGCGTGTGCAGCTCCGGGCCGGGAAGAGCCGCTTCACGCTGTCCTCGTTGCCGGCGGCCGAGTTTCCCGTCATCGACGAGATGAACGTCCAGCAGACGCTGGACATCCCGCAGGCGGACCTCAAGCGGCTGCTGGACAAGACCCATTTCTCGATGGCGCAGCAGGACGTCCGTTATTACCTGAACGGAATGTTGCTGGAAACAGACGGGAAAATGCTGCGATCTGTCGCGACTGACGGCCATCGTCTGGCTTTGTGCGAGATGGACCTGGCGTCCAAGGGCAAGGGCCAGCAGATCATCGTGCCGCGCAAGGGCGTGCTGGAACTGCAACGTCTGCTGGGCAGCGAAGGCGTCGTGACGCTGACGATCGGAAGCAACCACATTCGAGCCCAGATCGGCGACATTCGCTTCACTTCGAAGCTAATTGACGGCAGGTTCCCCGAATATAGCCGCGTGATCCCGGCCAATCCGCCGCGCCTGGTGCAGGCCGACAAGGATGTCCTGCGCAGCGCGCTGCAGCGGACGGCGATCCTTTCGAATGAGAAGTATCGCGGAATCCGGCTGGCGATGAAGGGCAACAGCATGACCCTGCAGGCGCACAACCCGGAGCAGGAAGAGGCCGAAGAAGAAATCGAGGTCCAGTACGACGGGGATGACCTCGAGGTCGGCTTCAACGTCAATTACCTGCTCGATGCCATCGCCGCGATCGAGGGGTCCGAGGTCGAGATCGGCCTGATGGACGCCAACTCGAGCTGCCTGATTCGCGCACCGGACAACAGCAGCAGCCGGTACGTCGTCATGCCGATGCGGCTGTAAGCGGGCCCGATGCCGCTGACCTGGTTGCAGGTCGAGCAGTTTCGCTGCCTGGAGCGGGTCGAGCTGGATCTCGATCCCCATTTCAACCTGTTCGTTGGGGCCAATGCCTCGGGCAAGACCAGTCTGCTCGAGGCGTTGTTCTTTCTGGGCCGTGGGCGGTCGTTCCGGACGAGGCGGCTGGATCACCTGATTCGGCAGGGGCAGAAGGCCTTCATCGTCGTAGGAAAGAGCGAAGACACGGGCCGGCGGGTTACCCTGGGGATTCGCGGAAGCCGCGACGGCACGGAGATCCGGATCGCGGGTAAGGCAGCGCAGACCGCGGCCGAACTGGCCGAACACTTCCCGCCCCAGGTCATCGATCCTGAGATCCACAAGTTGCTCGAGGAAGGGCCGGGGCGCCGCCGGCGCTTCCTGGATTGGGGCGTGTTCCACGTGGAACACGCGTTCCTGCCGACCTGGCAGCGCTACCACAAGGCGCTGCGGCAGCGAAATGCGGCGCTCAAGCAGGAATTGCCGGACGTCTCGGTGACGGGCTTGGGACAACGAGCTGGCCGAGGCGGGCGAGGCGCTGGCGGGGCAAAGGCGGGCCTATCTCGGGCGACTGGAAGCGCCGCTGGCGGGCATGGGGCAGCGCCTGCTCGGGACCGAGGCCGCGCTGGTCTATCACCAGGGCTGGCCGGAGGAGCGGGGGCTCCTGGAGTCGCTGGAGCGCGACCTGGCTCGGGACCGGCGCTATCGGGCGACCCAGCATGGTCCGCATCGCGCGGACATCGTGGTCAGGGTTGGGGGACACGTTGCCAAGGATCGGGTTTCGCGAGGGCAGCAGAAGCTACTGGCGGCGGGGCTGACGCTCGCGCAACTGGAAGTCCAGGAGACCGACCGGCCCGGTCGGTCCGCCCTGTTGCTTGACGACCCGGCGGCGGAGTTGGACACCGCGAACCTGGAGCGGCTCCTGGCGTGCGTTCGAGACCTGCCAGTCCAGCTTCTGGTGACGTCGCTGCGCGCCGACGTGGCGGGGCTGCCGGAGGGTGGACGGATGTTCCACGTGGAACAGGGCCAGGTTCGTCCGGCTGGTTGATGGTCGCAGCGCGATATCCACAGGGCCAAACCGAGTGGCTTTGCGCCGGCCGGCAAACGAGCAGTGGGTCCGCGATAGACCCCGGAAATGATGTTTCACGTGAAACAACGGCCCCGCGCCGCTATCCAGGGGCGCCAGCGATAGGGTGTTCGCGGGTCTGTCCGGCACCGCCCGGGCGAAGGCTGTCCACAGAATTATCCACAGGGTCTGGAGGGCGGAGAAACCGTCTCCGGCAGGACGAGGAGGTCCGCTGAAATGGATCCGGTCCGCCGCGACCGGAGGAGGGGAGCAAGCACCTGAAAACAAAGCAAAAACCGGAGAAAAATGGTATCATTCTCCGGTTCTGTACCCAGGTGAGCGCATGTCCAACGACGACGTCTACGACTCCAGCAAAATCAAGGTGTTAAAGGGCCTCGAGGCCGTGCGCAAGCGGCCCGGCATGTACATCGGCGACACCGACGATGGAACCGGCCTGCACCACATGGTGTTCGAGGTCGTCGACAACGCGATCGACGAGGCCCTGGCCGGCTATTGCGACCGGATCGTGGTCACCATCCATGCGGACGAGTCGGTGACGGTCACCGACAACGGGCGCGGCATACCGACCGACATTCACCCCGAGGAGGGGCGCTCGGCGGCCGAGGTCATCATGACCGTGCTGCATGCCGGCGGCAAGTTCGACAACAACTCCTACAAGGTCTCCGGCGGCCTGCACGGCGTCGGCGTTTCCGTGGTCAATGCCTTGTCCGAGGTCCTCGAGCTGACCATCTCGCGCGACGGCAAGCTGTACCGCCAGGAATACCGGCTCGGAGAGCCGCAGGCGCCGCTGGCCGAGGCGGGCACCACGGACGAGCGCGGCACCACCGTGCACTTCAAGCCCAGCAACAAGATCTTCACCAACACGACGTTCTCCTACGACTGGCTGGCCAAGCGCCTTCGCGAACTGTCATTCTTGAATTCTGGTACGCGCATCGAGCTGGTGGACGAGCGCGACGAGAAGCACGAGGTCTTCCAGCACGAAGGCGGCGTCAAGGCCTTCGTGCAGTACCTGAACCGCAGCCGCACCAGCACGCACCCGAACATCTTCTACTTCCAGACGCAGGACGGCCCGACCACGGTCGAGGTGGCGGCCCAGTGGAACGACTCCTACCAGGAGTCGATGTACTGCTACACCAACAACATCCCGCAGCGCGACGGTGGCACGCACCTCGCGGGTTTCCGCGCCGCGCTGACGCGCAAGCTCAACGAGTTCATCGACCGCGAAGGCCTCGCGAAGCGCGAGAACGTCGGGCTCACCGGTGACGACGCGCGCGAGGGGCTGACCGCCATCCTGTCGGTGAAGATGCCCGACCCGAAGTTCTCCTCGCAGACCAAGGACAAGCTGGTCTCGTCCGAGGTGAAGGGCGTCGTCGAGTCAGCGACATCGCAGAAGCTGGAGGAATTCCTGCTCGAGCGGCCGGCCGACGCGAAGGCCATCTGCATGAAGATCATCGACGCCGCCCGCGCACGCGAGGCCGCGCGCAAGGCTCGCGAGCTGACGCGCCGCAAGGGCGCGCTCGACCTCGCCGGGCTGCCGGGCAAGCTGGCCGACTGCCAGGAGAAGGATCCGGCGAAGTCGGAGCTGTTCCTGGTCGAGGGCGACTCCGCCGGCGGCTCCGCCAAGCAGGGCCGCGACCGCCGCACGCAGGCGGTGCTGCCGCTGAAGGGCAAGATCCTGAACGTGGAGAAGGCGCGCTTCGACAAGATGCTGTCGTCGCAGGAAGTCGCCACGCTGATCAGCGCGCTCGGCTGCGGCATCGGACGCGAGGACTTCGATCCCGACAAGCTGCGCTACCACCGCATCATCATCATGACGGACGCCGACGTCGACGGCAGCCACATCCGCACGCTGCTGCTGACCTTCTTCTACCGGCAGATGCCGGCGCTGATCGAGCGCGGCTACATCTATATCGCGCAACCGCCGCTGTTCAAGGTGAAGCGCGGCAAGCAGGAGCAGTACGTCAAGGACCAGGCCGAGCTCGACGCGCTGCTGCTCAATACCGCCATCGACGGCGCCGCCTTGCACGTCACCGCCGGAGCCCCGCCGCTGGCCGGGCCCGGGTCTGGAGACGCTGGCGCGCCAGTACATGGAGGTGCAGGGCATCGTGACCCGCTGGTCGCGCCGCTACGATGCGCGCTTCCTGCAGGAACTGCTGAACATGCCGGCGATGGACATCGGCGTCCTTCACCGATGCCGCCAGGATCGAGGGCTGGACCGCAGACCTCGCAGGCCGGCTGAACGCCGCCGGCGACGTCACGCGCAGCTACGAGCTGGCCGTGCGCAAGAATGCCTCCGGCCAGCCGACGCGCCTGGACCTGGTCCGCACCGAACACGGCGTGGCGACGGCAAAGCACGTGCAGCGCGAGTTCTTCGAGTCGGCGGAGTACAAGCGCATCGCCGAGTTCGGGCGCACGCTGTCTGACTTCCTCGGCGACGGGGCCTTCGTGACGCGCGGCGATGCAAAGCGCGAGGTCACCAGCTTCCAGGAAGCGATGACCTGGCTGCTCGACCAGGCGCGCAAGGGCCAGGCCATCCAGCGCTACAAGGGCCTCGGCGAGATGAACCCGGACCAGCTGTGGGAGACCACGGTCAATCCCGGACTCGCGCCGCCTGCTGCAGGTGCGGATCGAGGACGCCGTCGCCGCGGACGACATCTTCACGACGCTGATGGGCGATGCCGTCGAGCCACGCCGCGAGTTCATCGAGAAGAACGCGCTGTCGGTGGCGAACCTGGACGTGTAAGGGAAGGGCGGACGCAACGTCAGGAAACCCCGGCGCAACGCCGGGGTTTCTGCATTTGAAGGCCGGCGCGCCTGGCCGGCGAGGCTTCAGGCTTCAGGCTCAGGCTTCAGGCTTCAGGCTTCAGGCTTCTTGACGCTTCCTTCCTTGCGCTTCTCGGACAGCTGCGTTCCGATCTTCGTCGCCGCTTCCTGCATGAAGCCTTCGGGCGTCTGGGTCGCCGCGATTCCGCCGCCGAGGGCCCAGCTGTTCTTGTCGACCACCCACGTGCCGAGTGATCGGCCGCTTCCGCCGTCGACCAGTTCGACGGTAGCGTCGAAGTTCACATTGCCGGCGGCGAAACCCACCATCCAGCGAAGCGTGGCATTGCCCTCGTCGTACTGGGTGATCGCGCCACGCATGACGAGCGTCGCGGCATCAGGCGTACCGGTGCGGCCCACCTCGGTGAATCCACCCTGGCTGCGCGTTACCGCGGCGATCTGGTCCGGGAAGGTCTTGACCGCGGACTCCATCTTCAGGCGCAGGATCGGTTGCGCCTCGGCCTTGGCCTTCGCCGTAGCCTGGTCCGTGAAGTCCTCGACAATCAGCTTCGAATACGGCGTCAGGTCGATCATCTTGTCCTGTTCTGCAGACTGCAGAGATGAGGTCGTGCCGCACGCCGTGAGGAAACCCAAGGCGACGCATGCAAGGAACGTCGTCGATGCCTTCGACATCGAGCGGAGTGACGATGACATGGGTGCTCCCTAGTAGAGAATGAGATTCGGTGCTTGTCTGCCGAGGCCCTGTGTCCGGCCTTCTGTCGTCTTATGAAGAGGTCGGGCCTCTCTGGCGCATCGTGCCACGGGCCTTGGCGGACACAAGCGCCCGGGAATAGGTACTTTCCTCCGCCCGGCCGGAAGGCTTCATCGATAGCCGACCGAGATCTCCGCCATCCTGGCCTCGACCCAGGACTGCGCCTGTTCGTTGAGGACGCGTGGATCCCGGCCGAGCGCCTCGATCGGGGGACCGATCACGACGCGGACGGTGCCGGGCTTCTTCAGCAGGCCGCGGCGCCCCCAGTAGTCACCGGCGTTGTGGGCCACCGGGACCAGCTTCGCGCCGGTCTGGGAGGCCAGCAGCGCGCCCGACATGCCGTACTTGCGTGTCCTGCCGGGCGTCACCCGCGTGCCTTCCGGGAACAACAGGATCCACAGGCCCTCCGCGAGTCTCTGCTTGCCCTTTTCGACCACCTGGTTGACGGCACGGTGTCCCGCGGCGCGGTTGATGGCAATCGGCCGCATCAGCGCGGTGGCCCATCCAACGAGCGGGATCCACATGATCTCGTGCTTGAGCACCCACGACTGCGGCGGGAAGATCAGCATCTGGGCCATCGTTTCCCACGCCGAGGTGTGCTTCCAGTAGGAGATGTGTGCCCCCTCGCGCGGGATGTTCTCCAGCCCCTCGACCACGTAGTCGAGTCCGCACAGCACCTTCAGCAGCCAGAGGTTGCTGCGGGCCCAGGCACGCGCGGCCGTCGTGCCGGGCGTCCAGGCCGAAGGGCGCGCACAGCATCACGATCACGGCGAACACGAAGGTGTTCGCGAACAGCAGCGTCGTGCAGATGAAGGACTTCAGCCACTGCATGCGGCTTCGTTCCCCGCCGTGCTAGCCGGGCAGACGCGACAGGTCGGCGGTCTGGCCGAACAGGCGCTCGAGCGCAGCCAGCAGCGCCAGGCGGTTCGCCCGCACCGCGGGATTCTCCGCCATCACCATCACCCCGTCGAAGAACGCGTCCACGTGCGGACGCAACGTTGCAAGCCGGCGCAGCGCGCCCTCGTAGCGGCGTGCATCGAGGAGCGACTCGACCTCCTCGCGCAGCGCCTCGACCTCGGCCGCCAGCTTGCGCTCGGCGGTGTGCTGCAGCAGCGACGGGTCCACGCGCACCGGGACCTCGTCTTCCGCCTTGCGCAGGATGTTGGCGATGCGCTTGTTCGCGGCCGCGAGGCTGGCCGCGTCCGGGAGCGACAGGAAGTCGGCGAGTGCGCGGATGCGCGCGTCGAAGTCGAGCGGCGAGGCGGGACGCTTCGCCAGCACGGCATCGAACATCTCGGTCGTGATGCCGCGCTCGCCCTCCACGTAATAGGCCCGCAGCCGCTCCATGATGTAGTCGTAGACCGCGGTCGCGACGGGATCCCTCTCCGGCAGCGCGGCGAACGAGCCGGTGGCCACCACGGTGTTGGCGTCCTTCGGAGCGGCCTTCTGCGAGGCCACCGCATGCATGTCCGCACGCACGGCCTCGAGGGCGATGTCGACCAGCGAGATGAGGTCGAGGTCCAGGTTCTTCTCGATGACGATGCGCAGCACGCCGAGTGCTGCGCGGCGCAGGCCGAAGGGGTCCTTCGCGCCGGTGGGCTTCTGCCCGGCGGCGAAGATTCCGACGATGGTGTCGAGCTTGTCCGCGATGGCCAGCGCGGTGCCGGCGCCGGTCGCGGGCAGCTCGTCGCCGGCGAAACGCGGCCGGTACTGTTCCTCGATGGCCGCGGCCACCTCGGCCGGCTCGCCACCGGCGGCGGCGTAGTAGCGGCCCATCAGGCCCTGCAGCTCCGGGAACTCGCCCACCATCGCGGTCATCAGGTCGCACTTGGCAAGGTCGGCGGCGCGACGCGCAAGCGTGGGGTCCGCATCGGCAACCTCGGCGATTCGCTCGGCCAGCGCGGCGACGCGGTCGCTCCTTGCCAGCACCGAACCGAGCTGCTTCTGGAAGGTGACCTCCGCCAGCGCCGGCCGGTATCCCTCCAGCGGCTTCTTCAGGTCGCTGTCCCAGAAGAACGCGGCGTCGGCGAGGCGCGGCCGGACGACGCGCTCGTTGCCGGCGCGGACCTGCGCGGGGTCGCGGCTCTCGATGTTGGAAACGGTGATGAACCACGACGTCAGCCGGCCGCGCTCGTCGCGCACCGGGAAGTAGCGCTGGTGATCCTGGACCGTGGCGACGACCACCTCGGGCGGCAGCGCGAGGAAACGGTCCTCGAAACGCCCGGCGACCGGGACCGGCCACTCGACCAATGCCGTGACCTCGTCGAGCAGCGCCTCCTCGAGCACCGCCTGGCCGCCGAGGTCGCGGGCGAGCGCCGTCACGCCCTCGCGGATGCGCTGGCGCCGGTCGACGAAGCTGGCCACCACCCGGCCGGTGGACTCGAGCCTGCGCTCGTAGCCGGCCGGCGTGACCTTGATCGCGCGCGGCGCGTGGAAGCGATGGCCGCGTGTCGTATCGCCGGCAGTTACATCGAACAGCGTGCAGGGCACCACGTCCTTGCCGAACAGCATCACGACCCAGTGCACCGGCCGCACGAACTCCGCGCTGCCGCTGCCCCAGCGCATGCGCTTGGCGATCGGCAGCTTGTCGAGCGAGGCCTGCACGATGCCCGGCAGCAGCGAGGCGGTGTCCGCGCCGGGCTTCACGCCCTCGTAGAACAGGAAGGCGCCCTTGGGCTCCTCGACCCGGGACAGCGACTCGACGACCGTGCCGCAGGACTCGGCGAAGGCCGTGGCGGCGCGCGTCGGCACGCCGTTGCCGTCGAAGGCGGCGGTGACCGGCGGTCCCTTGCGCTTCACGCGCTGGTCGCCCTGGCGCTCTGCCAGCCTGGCGACACGCAGCGCCAGGCGCCGCGGCGTGGCGAACGGCGTGACCTTGCCGTGCTTGAGTCCAGCGGCATCGAGGCCGGCGACGATGCCGTCGGTGAAGGCGCGCGACAGCTCGCCGAGCGACTTGGGCGGCAGCTCCTCGGTGCCGATCTCGACCAGGAAGTCGCGGCAGGTCTTCACCCTGTTCGCGCCAGGTCTCCTTCGCGGCACGCGCCCGGCAGGGGACAGTCCCCTGCGGGGACAGTCCCCTCAGCATCGGGAAACCGAGCGCCTCACGCGCCGCGTAGTAGGCCTCCGCGACAGCCCGTGCCAGGGTCCGCACCCGCAGGATGTAGCGCTGGCGCTCGGTGACCGAGATGGCGCGGCGCGCATCGAGCAGGTTGAAGGTGTGCGAGCCTTTCAGCATCTGCTCGTAGGCCGGCAGCGGCAGGCCCAGCTCCAGCAGGCGCTGGCACTCGCGCTCGTGGGCGTCGAAGCGGCGCAACAGCTCCGCCACGTCGGCGTGCTCGAAGTTGTACTTCGACTGCTCGACCTCGTTCTGGTGATAGACATCGCCGTAGGTGACCTTGCCGAGCGGTCCGTCGGTCCAGGTCAGGTCGTACACGCTCTCGACGCCCTGCAGGTACATGGCCAGGCGCTCGAGCCCATAGGTGATCTCGCCCATCACCGGGCGGCAGTCGAGGCCGCCCACCTGCTGGAAGTAGGTGAACTGCGTGATCTCCATGCCGTTGAGCCAGACCTCCCAGCCGAGTCCCCAGGCGCCGAGCGTGGGCGACTCCCAGTTGTCCTCGACCAGGCGCACGTCGTGGGTCAGCGCATCGATGCCGATCGCGGCCAGCGAGCCGAGGTAGAGCTCGATGATGTCTTCCGGCGAGGGCTTGATGACGACCTGGAACTGGTAGTAGTGCTGCAGGCGGAAGGGGTTCTCGCCGTAGCGGCCGTCGGTCGGCCGCCGGCTCGGCTGCACGTAGGCGGCGCTCCACGGCTCGGGCCCGACGGCGCGCAGGAAGGTGGCCGAATGGAAGGTGCCGGCACCCATCTCCATGTCATAGGGCTCGAGGATCACGCAGCCCTGGTCGGACCAGTACTTCTTGAGGGCAAAGACCAGGTCCTGGAACGTGGCGGGCGGCCTGCCGAGCTTGCGTCTTGGGGGCATGGGGAATCCGCGCTTAATTCTTCTGGACGGCCGCGAGTATAAGCGACCTGCCGCCGCACACGACGCAGCGCAAAACCAGGCGGGAGCGCGGGGCTTGCCGCCCGGAGATCCACGGCGGGAAACGCGCCGACCTTGCACCAATACGGGGCGTCGCGCACACTGTTCGCACCACATCAGTGCACACACCCTGTGAACGCCATGGCCTGACTGCCTAAGATACTGATTCTAAATAAAGTTGCTTGTGGCACGGTTCCTGCACCTTTTTGGCGCCGGCACGAAGACCGGTAGCTGCCGCGGCTCGGCGAGCCCCGATCACAGCTCAAGCATCGATTCGCCACTACCCGGAGACAGACCATGACCCCTGATGACGTCCTGAAGTTGATCAAGGAGAAGGAGGCCGCCTACTGCGACCTGCGCTTCACCGATACGCGTGGCAAGGAACAGCACGTCACCATCCCGACGCGCCTCGTGGACGAGGACTTCTTCGCCGACGGCAAGATGTTCGACGGATCCTCGATCGCCGGCTGGAAGGGCATCAACGAGTCCGACATGATCCTGATGCCGGATCCGACCACCGCGCTGATCGATCCCTTCTACGAAGAGACCACCCTGCTGTTGCGCTGCGACATCGTCGAGCCCACGACGATGCAGGGCTACTCGCGCGACCCGCGGTCGCTGGCCAAGCGCGCGGAGGCCTACCTCAAGTCCACCGGCATCGCCGACGGC
Source organism: uncultured Gammaproteobacteria bacterium (assembly GCA_963715485.1). Lineage (GTDB taxonomy): Bacteria > Pseudomonadota > Gammaproteobacteria > Steroidobacterales > Steroidobacteraceae > SG8-30. Next base: position 263,632 of record OY970244.1, on the reverse strand, counting down.
GCGCTGTTCGGCCCCGAGAACGAGTTCTTCATCTTCGACAGCGTCACCTGGACGAACGAGATGAACGGCTGCAGCTACCACGTGGACTCCGTGCAGGGCGCGTGGAATTCCGGCGCGCAGTTCGAGGGCGGCAACCTCGGCCACCGGCCGACGGTGAAGGGCGGCTACTTCCCGGTCCCGCCGGTCGACCGCTTCCAGGACCTGCGCACCGCGATGTGCATGGCCTGCGAGGAACTCGGCCTGCAGGTCGAGGTGCACCACCACGAGGTGGCCACCGGCGGCCAGGGCGAGATCAACGTGGCGGCGAACTCGCTCACGAAGAAGGCCGACGAGGTGCAGTTGCTGAAGTACGCGCTGTGGAACGTCGCGCACGGCTACGGCAAGACGCTGACCTTCATGCCGAAACCGATCGTCGGCGACAACGGCAGCGGCATGCACGTTCACCAGTCGCTGCAGAAGGGCGGCAAGAACCTGTTCGCCGGTGACAAGTACGCGGGCCTGTCCGACACCTGCCTGTACTACATCGGCGGCATCATCAAGCACGCCAAGGCGCTCAATGCCTTCACCAACGCCAGCACCAACAGCTACAAGCGGCTGGTGCCCGGTTTCGAGGCGCCGGTCATGCTGGCCTACTCGGCCCGCAACCGCTCGGCGTCGATCCGCATCCCGTGGGTGTCGAACCCGAAGGGCCGGCGCATCGAGACCCGCTTCCCGGACTCGACCGCCAACCCGTACTTCGCCTTCTCGGCGCTGCTGATGGCCGGCCTCGACGGCATCCAGAACAAGATCCATCCGGGCGACGCGGCCGACAAGGACCTGTACGACCTGCCGCCGGAGGAAGCGAAGAACATCCCCGAGGTGTGCTACTCGCTCGACGAGGCGCTGCGCAACCTCGACGCCGACCGCGCCTTCCTGACCAAGGGCGGCGTGTTCACGGACGACATGATCGACGCCTACATCGGCCTGAAGCAGCAGGAGATGACGCGCTACCGGATGTCGACGCATCCGGTCGAGTTCGACATGTACTACAGCCTCTGAAGCCGTCTCCGGGGATGGCGACGGGGACGGCGTTCACAAAATGCCGTCCCCGTTTTTGTCAGCGGTTGCGGTCAGGGCTATGCTGTGCCAATGCGCATAGCACTGATCGTTGCCGGACTGCTCGTCTCCCTGGCGGCCCAGCCCCAGGACATCTACAAGTGGGTGGACAAGGACGGCATCGTTCATTACTCGGACCAGCCCGGGTCGCCGGATGCGGTACTCATCCCCAACCCGGGTCTCGGCTACACGCCGCCGGAGGATGCGGAGCCACCGCAGCTGTACGAGTCCGAGCGCCGGGACGAACCGTCGGCCGGCCCGACCTACCAGTCGTTGCGGGTCCTCAGCCCGTCGCCGGACGAGGTGTTCTACGGTGGGGACGTGTCCGTGTCGGTGCAGCTCGAGCTCGACCGCGACCTGCGGCCGGGCGATGCCGTCGTGGTGTTCCTCGACGGCCAGCGGGTGCAGGAATCCACCGGGCTCTCTGCGACGCTGACGGGCCTCACGCGCGGCACGCATTTCGTGCGGGCGGCGGTGACGGACGAGGGCGGCAGCGTCGTCATCACCAGCCCGCAGGTCACCTTTCACCTGCGGCAGGCGTCCATCGCCACGCCGCCGACCGGTCCCGGAGTCAACCCCCGGCCACGGCCGCCCACCACCCCACGCCCCACACCGCGGCCAGGCCGCTAACGAAGGACCGGCACCTGCCCTGCCGGGGGGAGGCTGCCCATGGCGGCTGACCCGGGGCGGGACGCGACCCTCTTCGATGCGGCCCAGCTGCTCGATGCGATCGCCACGGCAGTCATGGTCGTGGACGGCCGCGCCCGCATCCTGTACCTCAACGCGGCGGCCGAAGACCTGCTGGCAGCCAGCCTGTCGACGACCCGGGACAAGCGCGTGGGCGACTTGCTGGCCAGCGGCGACAAGCTGGAATCCCTGATCGTGCGCGCGCGCGTCGGCGGCGAGGCGCTGGTCCAGCGCGAGTGGGAGCTGGTGCCGCTGATGCGGGGCGATGCCCGCTACGTGGTGGACTGCGTGTTGACGCCGCTGGCGCTGGCCCGGGCACCGGGCAGCGTGCTGGTGGAGATCTCCGACACGACCCGCCAGGCTCGCATCAGCCGCGAGAACGCGCTGCTCGCGCAGCTCGGCGGCAGCCGCATGATGGCCCGGCAGCTGGCCCACGAGATCAAGAACCCGCTGGGCGGGTTGCGCGGCGCCGCCCAGCTGCTCGAGCGGGAGCTGCCGGACGAGTCGCTGCGCGAGTACACGCGCGTGATCATCGGCGAGGCCGACCGGTTGCGCGCGCTGGTCGACAGCCTGCTCGGGCCGGCCCGGGCGCTGCATCGCGAGGCCGTCAACGTCCACGAGCTGCTCGATCACGTCTACCGCCTGGTGCGTGCGGAAGCGCCCGAGGCGGTCGCCATCACGCGCGACTACGATCCGAGCCTGCCGCCGCTGGAACTCGACCGCGACCAGATGATCCAGGCGATGCTCAACCTCGCGCGCAACGCGGTCCAGGCGCTCGGCCGTCACGGCCAGCTGACGATCAGGACGCGCGCGATCACCGGCGGGACCATCGGCGAGAAGCGCCACCGGATCGTGGCCTCGGTACAGTTCGAGGACAACGGACCCGGCGTGCCTGCGGAGCTGGGCGAGACGATCTTCTACCCGCTGGTCACGGCCCAGCCCGGGGGCACCGGCCTCGGCCTGGCGGTGGCGCAGGACATCGCGACGCGCCACGACGGACTGGTGGAATTCGAGAGCCGGCCGGGGCACACCGTGTTCTCGCTGCTGCTGCCGATGGGGACGACTGCATGAACAAGCCACTCGACGTCTGGCTCGTCGACGACGACGCCTCCATCCGCTGGGTGCTGGAGCGGGCACTGCGCCAGGCCGGCATGAAGGCGCGCGCCTTCGAACAGGTGGACAGCGTGCTGGCCGCGCTCGGCCGCGGCGAACCCGACGTGCTGATCACCGACGTGCGGATGCCGGGCGAAAGCGGGCTGAAGCTGCTGGAGGCCGTGCGCGACAGCCACCCGGAGCTGCCGGTCATCGTGATGACGGCCCATTCCGACCTCGACAGCGCGGTGGCGGCCTACCAGGGCGGAGCGTTCGAGTACCTGCCCAAGCCCTTCGACATCGACCAGGCGGTGGAACTGGTCCGGCGGGCGGCGGCGCAGGCGGCGATCACCGGTGCGGAGGCGGGCACGCGCCCGGAACAGATCCCGGAGATCCTCGGCCAGGCACCCTCGATGCAGGAGGTGTTCCGCGCCATCGGACGGCTGTCGCGCTCGAGCATGACGGTGCTCATCACCGGCGAGTCCGGCACGGGCAAGGAACTGGTGGCCCGCGCGCTGCACCGGCACAGCCCGCGCGCGGCGAGGCCGTTCATCGCGCTCAATACCTCGGCCTTCACCGCGGAGCTGCTGGAGTCGGAGCTGTTCGGCCACGAGAAAGGCGCGTTCACCGGCGCCGACACCCTGCGGCGCGGTCGCTTCGAACAGGCCGACGGCGGCACCCTGTTCCTGGACGAGATCGGCGACATGTCCACCGCCCTGCAGACCCGGCTGCTGCGGGTGCTGGCCGAGGGCGAGTTCTACCGCGTCGGCGGCAGCACGCCGATCAAGGTGGACGTGCGCGTTATCGCCGCCACCCACCAGGACCTCGAGGCGCGCGTCGCGCGCAGCCTGTTCCGCGAGGACCTGCTGCACCGGCTCAACGTCATCCGCATCGAGGTCCCGCCGCTGCGTTCCAGGCGCGAGGACATCCCGGAGCTGCTCGCACACTACCTCGCGGCGGCCGCGGCCGAGCTCGGCGTCGAGCCGAAGACGCTCCGGCCCGAAGCGGAAGCGCGGCTGACGGCATTCGACTGGCCCGGCAACGTGCGCCAGCTCGTCAATGCCGCGCGCCGCCTCACGGTGACCGCGCCGGGGCGGCAGATCGGCGTCGAGGACATCCCGGCGGACCTCGGCGGCGAGGGCGCCACCATGCCGGAATCGGCCGCCTGGCTGCGCGAGCTGGAGACCTGGGCCCAGCGCCATGCGGTGACGCAGGATCCGCCGCTGCTGGACGTCGCGGTGCCGGAGTTCGAGCGCGTGCTGATCCGTGTCGCCCTGGCGCGCTGCGAGGGGCGGAGACAGGATGCGGCGAAGCTGCTCGGCTGGGGCCGCAACACGCTGACCCGGAAAATGCGCGAGCTGGGGATGAACGGCTGAGACGGTTGCGCTGCCGTCAGGCGACGCGTTCCTCCGACTGGGCCAGCTCCGTCAGCGCCTTGCACAGGGTGCGGAACTCGGGACGCAGGCGCTGCGCCTCGCGGCGCGCCGTGTCGGCATCGCCGGTTCGCGCCGCGGCCTCGCAGGCCCCCGCCACGGCCGCAAAGCGGCGCCCGCCGAGGCTGAGCGCAGCGGACTTGAGTGCATGCGCCGCGAACCCGGCCTGCTCCAGGTTCCCGCCATCGAGCCCGGCATGCAGCTCGTCGAGCTTTCCGGCGGCCTGCTTCAGGAACAGCAGGATCGCCCGGCGCACGACCTGCGGGCGGCCGATGGAGCGCAGTTCCTCGATCTGCCCGACCTCGATCACGGGATACGTCGCAGTCAGGTCGTTCGACGCATGCTTCGTGCCGCCCGGCTCCGCGTCTCCCGTGGTGCCGGTCACGGCCTGCATCACGGCCTGCAGCTTGCGGATCGTGAACGGCTTGCTGATGAAGTCCGTCATGCCGGACTCCAGGCAGCGTTCGCGGTCGCCAGGCAGCGCGTTCGCTGTCACCGCCACGATGGGAACCGGAGCCCGGCCGTTGGCGGACTCGCTCGCCCGGATCTTGCGGGTGGCCTCGTAGCCGTCCATCAACGGCATCTGGCAGTCCATCAGCACGACGTCGAACTGGCGGCCGAGCGCGTACTCCACGCCCAGGGTACCGTCGGTGGCAGTGACCACTTCGCAGCCCAGCGCCTCCAGCATGCCGCTTGCGACCTCGAGGTTGACCGGGCTGTCCTCCACGAGCAGGACCTTCAGCCCCAGGTCCCGCAGCACGCTGCCGGATGGCGCCTCCCCCCTGTCCGGGGCCGCTGCGCCGGCGAGGCCGAGCGCGTGCTCGACGGTCTCCGCCAGGCGTTGGCGACGCACTGGCTTGACCAGCCAGCCGTCCGGTTCGAAGGTCGAGCCTTCCGTCGCGCGGCCGGAGGCCACGACGGGGGTCAGCATGATGACGGGCACGCCGGCCAGGCCGGAGGAGCCGATCCTTTCCAGGAACTCGTTGCCGTCCATGTCGGGCAGGCGGCGGTCCACCATCACGAGGCTGTAGGGTCCATCGAGGGCGAGTTTCTCGAGGGCGCGCTGGCCGGTGGCGACCGTGACGACCCTCGCGCCGGCACGCTCGAGCAGCGCGCAGGTTGCCGCGGCTGCGGGCTTGCTCGGCTGAACCAGCAGCACGCGCGTCTCGGGCAGCGACCAGGGTTCGAGGCGCGGCGCCCGCGCTGCCGGCTCGAGCGGCAGCTCGAACCAGAAGGTCGAACCCTGGCCGACCCTGCTCGTCACCCCGACCTCGCCGCCGAGGATCTCCACCAGCTGGCGCGTGATGGCGAGCCCGAGCCCGGTCCCGCCGTGCTTGCGCGTCTCGAAGGAGTCCACCTGGGTGAAGGCCTCGAACACGGACTCCAGCTCTTCCTCGGGGATGCCGAGGCCCGTGTCCTCGACCTCGACGCGCAGTCGCAGGGTGCCGTCCTCCTCGGCCAGGTTACGGACACGCACGAGGACGTGTCCCTGTTCGGTGTACTTGATCGCGTTGCCGAGCAGGTTGACGAGGACCTGTCGCAGCCGGATCGCGTCGCCGCTTACGTGAGGGGGAACCGAACCGCCTACGTCGCAGACCAGCTCCAGGCCGCGTTCCTGGGCCTTCGGCGCGAGAAGCTCGCAGACTTCCTCCATCAGCTCGACCAGCGCGAAGTCCTCGCTCACCACCTGCAGGCGGCCGGCCTCGATCTTCGAGAAGTCGAGGATGTCGTTGATGATCTCGAGCAGGGCGTCTGCGGAGCGGCGCATGGTCTGCAGCATGCGCAGCTGCCGCTCGTCCAGCGCGGTGTTCTGCAGCAGCTCTGCCATGCCGACCACGCCGTTCATCGGCGTGCGGATCTCGTGGCTCATGCGCGCCAGGAAATCGCCCTTGGCGCGGCTGGAGTGCTCGGCTTCGCGGGCCGCGTCCTCGAGCTTCCGGGTGCGCTCGACCACCTGATCCTGCAGCTGCCGGCGATGTTCCGCGAGGTGCTCGTCGCGGTCGCGGATCTGGTTGAGCATGTCGTTGAAGCTGTTGATCAGGATGCCGATCTCGTCCGGGCCGTCGGGCTGGGCCCTGAGGCTGTAGTCCTTGTCGCGCGCGACGTGCTCCATGGTCTCGATCAGGCCCTGGATCGGCTGCACGGTGGTCGAGCGCAAGCGGCCAGTCGCGAGCAGGGAAAGGCCCAGCGCGATGGCGAGCGCGACGAACTGCACGACCAGCAGCCACAGCGTGGCCGCGAGCGCGGGCCCGCGGCTGGAGGCGAGCTGCATGGAGCCGACCGACAGGTACTCCGTCTCCAGCGGAACGGTGACCCTGACCAGCGGCAGCAACGCACCCATCACGTCGGACTCTTTGCCTTTCGCCCCGGCGCTGCGCGCAAGCATCTGGCCCCGCGCATTGCGGATCTCCACCGTGGTGACCGGCGAGTTCGTGGCAACGAGATCCGCGACCTTCTGTGCCGCGCTGGCATCGCTGTACAAGGCTGCCGTCGCCGCCGCGACACGATAATGGCGCGCCGCCGCACGGGACCCGTCTGCGATGCGCTCGCCGCTGTAGATGAACACGTAGAGGCACGACAACAGCGCGCCCGCGAGTGCCGCCGCCACGGCCGTGAGGCCGACGAGCGTGCGCATGCGGCTCGTGAGCGAGCCCGTTGGACGCCAGACTTTCTGTGGGCCTGCCTGCACCCATCCCACTCCCGGCCCGGCCGCCCTGGACGGCGGCGGGGCGCATGTTCGAACGCGCCGGTTCCCTGGCGCGAGGAGATCGTCCCTGCGGGCGCAGAGATAACAGAATCTGGCGTCGCCGGAAGGGGAGGGATGGCGGGAATGTGAACCGTTTCGCAGCCTGTCCGGGCTGGCGCCACGGATCGTGACGCGCGTCTCAGGGCCTCAGGCGGGGCGCGAGGTGTCCAGCGTCCCGACCAGGTCGGCGACCGACGCGAGCCCATTGGCGGCGAGGTACGCGGCGATTCCGGCGTTGATCTTCGGGCAGGCGAGCGGGTCGTAGAACAGCGCCGTGCCGATGCCGACCGTCGAGGCGCCGGCGATGATGAACTCGAGCGCATCGGTGGCCGAACAGATGCCGCCCTGGCCGATGATGGGCACGCCGTGCTTCCGCGCGACCTCGTATACCTGGTGCACCTTGAGCAGCGCGATCGGCTTGATCGCAGGCCCGGACAGCCCGCCCTGGACGTTGCCGATCACCGGCCGCCGCGTCTTCACGTCGATCGCCATGCCGGAGATGGTGTTGATGACGGACAGCGCGTCGCTGCCAGCCTCGATGCAGCGGCGGGCGTTCTCCCGGATGTCGGTCTGGTTGGGCGACAGCTTGGTGATCAGTGGCTTGGTGGTGGCCTTGCGGCAGGCCTCGACGACGCGCGCCGACATGTCGGGGTAATTGCCGAACTGCACCCCGCCTTCCTTGACGTTGGGGCAGGAGATGTTGACCTCGATGGCATCGATGGGCGAGTCGTCGAAACGGCGCGTGACCTCGACGTATTCGTCGATGGTCGAGCCGCTGACGTTGGCGAAGAAGCGTGTCTCGCCGAAGTCGAGCGTCGGCAGGATGCGCTCGACGACCTCCGTAGCGCCGGGGTTCTGCAGGCCGATGGCGTTGATCATCCCCATGGCGGTCTCGGTCACCCGATGCGGCGGGTTGCCGAGGCGCGCCGTGCCGGTCGTGCCCTTGAGCACGATCGCGCCGACGTCGGCGTTGGAGAAACCCTCGACGCGGGTGTATTCCTCGCCGAAGCCGACGCAGCCGGACAGCAGCACGATCGGCGAGGAGAGCCGCAGGCCGCAGAATTCGACGGCGAGGGAAACAGGGGACATTCCTATTTTCCTTTTTGGCCGAAGTGCTGTGAATCATGGGTTTGCGCCAGAACGGAAAACAGGAATGTCCCCTAACCAAGGTGCGGGGCGACCAGGGTCGCGACGCGCTCGACGTTGTCCTCGCTCAGGCCCGCGACGTTGATTCGGCTGTCGAGGCCCATGTAGAGGTGGTCCTCCTCGCGCAGCTTGCGCACCGCATCGGGCGGCACGCCGAGCAGCGAGAACATGCCGCGCTGGCGCGTGATCCAGCTGGCATCGAAGCCCGGCCGGACCGCCTCGACGACGTCCGCAAAGGCGCTGCGCAGGCCCTTCAGGCGAGCGGCCATCGCGGCCAGTTCCTCGCGCCAGCTCGCCTCCAACGCCGCGTCGCTGAGGATGCGCTCGACGATCAGGCCTCCGTGTCCCGGCGGCATGGAGTACATCGAGCGCGCTGCCTTGTTGGCCTGGCTCTCCACGGCCTTCGCCCGGCCCGCGTCCTCGCCGATCACCAGCAGCGCGCCGGTGCGCTCGCGATACAGCCCGAAGCTCTTGGAGCAGGACACCGCCACCAGCATTTCCGGCAGGCGGGCCGCGGCCTCGCGGATCACCCAGGCATCCGCGTCGAGGTCGTCGCCGAGACCCTGGTAGGCGATGTCGAAGAACGGCACGAGGCGCCTGGCGGCGATCACCTCCAGGATCGCGCCCCACTCGCCGCGATCGGGATCCAGTCCCGTCGGGTTGTGGCAGGAAGCCTGCAGCAGGACCACCGTGCCGGGTGCGGCGGCCTCCAGCGCATCGAGCATGGGCTGCAGCGTGAGCGTGCGGCTCGCGGGATCGAAGTAGGCATGCCGCGCGAGGCGCAACCCGCCGCCACTGAGCAGTGGGCCATGGTTCGGCCAGGTCGGGTCGCTGAGCAGGACCTCGGCGGCGGGCGATGCGCGGTGGATCAGCTCGGCGCCGAGGCGCAGCGCGCCGCAACCCCCCGGTGCCTGCAGGATCGCGGTACGCGGACGCAGCGCCGCGGCGGCGCTGCCCATCACCAGCGAGTGGATGCCCTCGCGGAAGCCCGGCGCGCCAGCGGGCGGCAGGTAGACCTTGGTCAGCTGCGCCGCGATCAGCGCACGCTCGGCTGTCTGCACCGCCGCCATCACCGGCGTGACGCCGGAGCGATCCTTGTAGACGCCGACGCTCAGGTCGACCTTGTCCGGCGAAGGGTCCTCGCGGAACGCGACGGACAGGCCGAGGATCGGGTCGGGGGGCAGCGTCTCGAGATTCTCGAACATGTCGGCCTCTGCGGGGCGGGCGGGAAGCGCTTTGCGGAGCGTGTATCTTATCGTCAAAGGCCGCTGCCCATGTTCCACGTCATCCTCCATCAGCCGCAGATCCCGCCGAACGCGGGCAATGCGATCCGCCTGTGCGCGAACACGGGCTCCACGCTGCACCTGGTGGAGCCGCTGGGCTTTTCCATCGATGACGCCCAACTGCGGCGGGCCGGCCTCGACTACCACGACATGGCCCGGGTCCGGGTGCACGCTGCCCTCGCCGACTGCCTCGAGTCGCTCCGGCCTGCGCGGGTCTTCGCGGTCGAGACCACGGGCGGCAGGCTGTATACGGACGGCGAGTACCGGCCGGGCGACGCCTTCCTGTTCGGGCGCGAGACGGTGGGGCTGCCGGATGCGGTGCTGGCGGCGTTCCCGCCGGAGCGCGTGCTGCGGTTGCCGATGATCGCCGGCAACCGCAGCGTCAACCTGTCGAATGCGGTGGCGGTGGTGGTGTTCGAGGCCTGGCGGCAGAACGCCTTCGGGGCCTGACGCTCACTCCGCCGAGACGGCCCGGGTCATCAGGGACTCGACGACCCCGTTGATGTCGAGACCTTCGTAGATGACGCGGTAGACGTGGTCGCAGATCGGCATGTCCACGCCGTGCTCGGCGGCCACTTTACGGACGGCGCGTGCCGCGTGGTAGCCCTCCACCACCTGCCCGATCTCCTTCACCGCGTCCTCGATCGACCGGCCGCGAGCGACGGCGAGGCCGAAGCGGCGGTTGCGCGACTGGTCGTCGGTGCAGGTCAGGACCAGGTCGCCGAGGCCGGTCAGCCCCATGAAGGTCTCGCGCTGCGCGCCGAGCGCGGTGCCGAGCCGGACCATCTCGGCCAGGCCGCGGGTGATCAGGAACACCCGCGCGTTCGAGCCGAAGCCCATGCCGTCGGACGCGCCGGTGGCGATCGCGATCACGTTCTTGACCGCACCGCCGACCTCCACGCCGACGATGTCGGCCTGCGTGTAGGCGCGCAGGTGCGGGTTGGAGATGCTGTGGGCCAGCTCGAGCGCGAAAGCCGGGTCGGGCGAGGCGCAGGCGATGGCGGTCGGCAGGCCCTTGCCGACCTCCGCCGCGAAGGTCGGCCCGGACAGCACCGCGATCGGCACGTCGGGGCCCAGCACCTCGCGAGCGACCTGGTGCGGCAGCTTGCCGGTGGACAGCTCGAAGCCCTTGGTGGCCCAGGCGACCCGCGCGCCCGGCAACAGCAGCGGAGCGATCTGGGTGAGCACGGCCCGCAGGGCGCTGGAGGGCACGACGACCAGGATGTCCCGGGCCGAGCGCACCGCAGCGGCGAGGTCGGGCTCGACCACCAGCGCCGGCGGAAACTCGGCATCCGGCAGGTAGCGTCGATTGCGCCGCTCGCGGGCGATCCTCTCGGGCTCGTCCTCGGCGCGGCCCCACAGGGTGGTCGGGCGGTTGGCCCGCGCGAACTGGATCGCCAGGGCCGTTCCCCAGGAACCGGCCCCGAGGACGGTGATGGGCTCCACGTTGCCGCCGCGGCTCAGTTGACCTGCTGCGGTGCCGCGTCGCCCTTCGCTGCCTGCTGGGCCGCGCGTTCCTGCAGCGACCGCTCGTACAGCGCGTCGAAGTTGACCGGCGGAAGGAAGAACGGCGGGAAGCCGCCCTTGCTGATCATGTCCGACACGGTCTGGCGGATGTACGGGAACAGCACGTTCGGGGCGAAGGAACCGAGGATGCGGCGGGTGTCGTCCGCACCGAAACCGCGCACCGTGAACACGCCCGCCTGCTTGACCTCGGCGAGGTACACCGGCACGTCGCCGGCCTTGGCCTCGAGCGTCACGGTCAGCACCACCTCGTGCACGTCGGTGCCCACCGGCGAGGACGCGGTGTTGATGTTGAGCTGGATCTTGGGGTCCTGGTTCTGCGCGGGCATGAACGGGCCCTTCGGCGACTCGAAGGACAGGTCCTTCACGTAGACGCTCTGCAGGGCCACGTTCTGGCCCTGGCCGTTGGCGGCGGCCGCGGGATCGACCTGGGTGTTGTCTTCAGCCATGGGAAACCTCGTCTTCTTGGGTGACTAGCGTAATCAGCGTCGCCTTGCCCTGTCAGGCGCTGGCGCCGAGGAGGCGGTCGAGCTCACCGCTGCGTTCCGCGGCGGCGAGGTCGTCCGACCCGCCGACGTGATGCTCTCCGATAAAGACCTGCGGGACCGTGCGCCGTCCGCTGCGCGACATCATTTCCTGCCGCACCGACGGGTGGCCATCCACGTCGCAGCTCCTCGTAGGCGATGCCCTTGCGGTCGAGCAGGGCCTTGGCCCGCATGCAGTAGCCGCACCAGGCCGAGGTGTAGATCGTGACCGTGGGGGCGGCGTCCATCGTCAGCCCTTGACCGTCGGCAGGTTGTCCTGGCGCCAGGCGCTGAGCCCACCGCGCAGGTTGAACACCTGCTTGAAGCCGAGCTCGGTGAGCTTGCGGGCCGCTGCGCCGGACGTGATGCCGTTCTCGCAGCACACGATGACGGTCTTGTCCTTGAGCTTGTCCAGCGAGGGCGCGCCGGCAGCGATCTGGTCACCGGGGACGCTGCGCGCACCGCTGATGTGGGAGTCCTTGTACTGGTTGGCTCGAGCGGACGTCGACCAGCACGGCACCGTCGTTCATCAGCCGCACCGCATCCGTGGGCGACACGGCGGCGGCGGCGTGCGCGCGCTGCCGCAGCTCGTAGCCGAGCACCACGATCGCCATCAGGCCCGCGGCGCCCACGAGCAGCGGGTGGTTGCCGATGTATTCGAGCAGCCGGTCCATGTCCTGTCCTGTCTGGCCCGGGCCGGCCGGAACCGCCCCACAAAGAGCCGCACATTATAGCAGCGTGACCCACGGGGGGCCGAGAGCCGCCCGCCTCGTGGCCCACATCGGGTCGATTCGACCAGAAACAAGGGCCCGGGCCGCCCGCCGCCGGGTCCTTCGCTACCATAGGCGCCCCTGCTCGACCCGGATGCCCATGCGTTACCTGCTGCTGACCTTGCTGATCGCGCTGCTGGCCCTGCCGGCCGGCGCGGCGCCCAAGGACCCGGAGGCCGACCTCAAGCGGGTGAAGCAGCGCATCGAGAAGTTGCAGCGTTCGGTCCGGGAGGACGTGGCGCGCCGCGACAAGCTGTCCGCCAACCTGCGGGAGAGCGAGGAAGCCGTGGCGGCGGCGCGGCGAAGGCTCGACGACGTGCGGGGCCGGATCCGCGAGAGCGACGAGCGCCTCGCCGAGCTGGCCGGGGAGCGAACCCGCGCGGAGAAGACGCTGGAGGAGCAGCGGGACCAGCTCGCGGCAGCGCTGCGCACCGCCTACGTGACCGGCAAGGAGGAGCACCTCAAGTTGCTGCTCAGCCAGAAGGACCCGGCGGCGCTCGGCCGCATGCTGGTCTACTACTCCTATCTCGGCAAGGCGCGGGCCGGATCGCATCGGCGAGATCGAGCAAGCGGTTGCGCGGATCGGCGAACTGGCCACCGAAGAGGAGACGGAAAGGGAGAAGCTGGCCGCGCTCGAGGCGGAGCGCGAGCAGGAAGTCGCGGCCGTCGAGGCGGCCCGCAAGGACCGTGAGAAGACGCTCGCGGCGGTGAAGGGCCAGATCAAGTCGAACGAAGACACGATCGCCAGGCTCAAGCGCGAGGCCCGGGCGCTGGAGAAGCTGATCGCCGACCTGCGCAAGGCGCTCGACCAGGCGCCGGCCCCGTCGGGCCAGCCCTTCGAGCGGGTGCGGGGAAAGCTGCCCTGGCCGGTGCCGGGCCGGATCATCGCGTCCTACGGCCAGGCCAGGGGCGGGGGCCTGAAGTGGAGCGGGGTGCTGATCGCGACGGAGCGCGGGACCGAGGTCAAGGCGCCCTACGCCGGGCGGGTGGTGTATGCGGACTGGCTGCCGGGCCTGGGCCTGCTGCTGATCCTGGACCACGGCGGCGGCTACATGACGCTCTACGGTCACAATGAGCAGCTATATCGGGGCGTCGGGGAGACGGTCGCGGCGGGCGATGCCATCGCGACGGTCGGCGACAGCGGCGGCCAGTCGCGTCCCGAGCTGTACCTCGAGGTCCGCAAGGGCACGAAGCACCAGGATCCGCGAAAGTGGTTCCGTGGCTCAGGCCCCTGAGTTGGCCGCCGGAACTGGGGATTACGTCAAGGATCGCCGGCCCGGGATTGGCCACGCTACGATTGTCACCCGGCCGTTGGCCGGACAGGGATGTATGGGCTAACCAGAATGGTTTCAGTGCCTCAACACCTGGGCAGCGCCAAGCCAGGCCTCGAACCCTACGGGCAGCTGCTGCGCATGCTCGTGCCGCGGGCCTCGGGCATCGGCTTCTACGACGCGCGCGGTACCGCGCTCTGGGTGAGCGACAACTACGACGGTCCGGATCCCCAGCCGGTGGTCGAGCAGGCCCTCGCCAAGGTGCCGCCGGCCACCACCGGGCAGATCGATGGCTTCTCGCGCAACTTCGAGGGCGCCCCTGCCTACGCCTTCCGCCTGCGCGACGATGCCGGCCACGTGATCGCGGTCGCGGTGCTGCTGGTGCGTGACGGCGAAGAGCGGCCGTACTCCTTCATCCAGCACCTTGCCCAGCCGGCGCTGGAGTGCCTCTCGCGCGAACTGCTCGCCCGTTCGACGCTCGGCATCATGAGCCGCGACCTGCGCGCGCGCGACGACGACCTCGACCTTCTGCTCAAGGTCGCCCCCGACGATCCGGACAACCCGGAACAGGGCGACGAACTCGGACTGCTGGTGCAGACCTGCGTCGACCACCTCGGCTGCACGCTCGGCGCGCTGGTCGTACCGGAGCGCAACGTGGCGCTGTGCAAGGCGACAGTCGGGTGCCAAGCCCCAGGTCTCCGTGCTGACGGCGACCCACCGGCACCTGCTCAACTGGGCCCAGCTGCAACGCCGCACGCTGCTGATCAACAAGGTGAACACGGCCTCGGGCGGGCTGCCGCCGGTCAAGGTCCTCTCCGTGCCGGTCCGTCACGTGTCGGGCCGGGTCACCGGGTTCCTGGCCATGTTCCGCGCGGCTGATGGCGCGGACTTCGACCTGCGCGAGGAGCGGCTGTGCGAACTGCTCGGCCGCAAGGTCAGCTCGGTGCTGCAGAACAACTACGACTCGGCCACCTCGCTGCTGACGCGCCCGGCCTTCGAGTTGCAGGTCCGGGCGTCGCTGGCCGCGAACGGCAGCCTCCGCGCCGAGCTGCATCCTCTACCTCGATGCCGACCGCATGCACGTCGTCAACGACAACTTCGGCATGCACGTCGGCGACGAGGTCATCGGCAAGATCGCCGAGGTGCTGCGCCGCAAGCCGCGCCCGGGCGCGCTGGCCTCGCGCATCGCCGGCGACCGCTTCGCCATCTTCCTGCCCGACTGCAAGCTGGAATTCGCCGAGCAGATCGCCGAGGCGGTCTGCCGCGAGTGTGCGGGGCTGTCCTATCCGCGCGGCACCAGCACCGTGCAGGTGTCGGTGAGCGTGGGCGTGGCGGAGCTGAACGAGGGCCCGGCTGCGCTGCCGCACGCGCTGGCCGCCGCGGAGATCGCCTGCAAGGCCGCCAAGGACCGTGGCCGCGGGCGGGTCGAGGCCTTCAAGGAGGCCGACCAGAGCATCGTGCGCCGCAGCGCCGACGTGGCGATCGTGCAGGAACTGCACGAGGCGCTGGCGCGCGACCGCTTCGTCCTGTTCGCGCAGCCGATCCTGCCGCTCGGGCCCGAGGGCGGCGAGCCGCGCTTCGAGCTGCTGCTCAGGATGCTCGGCGCGAACGGCGAGATACTGCCGCCGCAGAAGTTCCTCTCGGCCGCCGAGCGCTACCAGCTGCTGCCCAAGATCGACCGCTGGGTCGTGCAGCACGCCTTCAGCGACCTCAGGTCGCAGGCCGGCCTGCTGCACGGGCGCGGGATGCGCTTCTCGATCAACGTCTCCGGGCCGTCGGTCGCCGACCCGGCCTTCCTCGGTTTCCTGGAGGAAACGCTGCAGGACTCCGGGTTGCCGGCCGAGCTGATCGGCTTCGAGCTGACCGAGACGGCGGCCGTGTCGAACCTCACGCGCGCCGACCAGCTGATGCAGCGCATGCGCAACCTGGGCTGCACCTTTGCGCTCGACGATTTCGGCACGGGCCTGTCGTCGCTGTCCTACCTTCGCTCGCTGCCGGTCTCGACGCTCAAGATCGACGGCAGCTTCGTGCGCGACGCGGCGGCCAATCCCCGCACGGAAGCCATGGTCCGGGCCATCGCCCAGCTCGCCAGCACGATGGGCATGGAGACCGTGGCGGAGTTCGTGGAAACGGACGAGCTGCGCATCCGCATGGCGTCCCTCGGCGTGGACTTCGGCCAGGGCTTCGCCATCGGCAAGCCCACCCCGCTGGCCGAGGTGCTCGGCGACCTCGCCCTGTACGAGGTGATGTCCGCCCGGCGAGCCTGAAGACAACAAGGATAAAAAGGGTCCGCAACCCCTTTTCGGCAGAGGGTTGCGGACCCTTTTTTGGTTTCGGGATAACATCGTGGCATGAGCCCCAAGCGCACCATCGTCCTGGCCCTCCTGCTCGGCATGGGCGTCGGCTTCGCCCTGGCCACCACGAGCGGCGTCCTCGCGCTGCGCAAGCCCGACGGGGCCGACCTGCCCTGGCAGGACGCACGGCTGATGGCGGAAGTGATCGGGCGGGTGAAGCAGGAGTACGTGGATCCGGTGGACGACCACGCACTGATGCAGCACGCCATCCGCGGCATGGTGGCGAACCTCGACGCCCACTCGTCCTTCCTCGAGGAAGACGAGCTGGAGGACCTGATGGTCGCCAGCGAAGGCAATTACTCCGGCATCGGCATCGAGGTGTCCTACGAGGACGGCCTGATCGTCGTGGTCGCTCCTTTCGAGGGCTCGCCGGCCGAGCGAGCCGGGCTGCGCACCGGCGACATCATCGTGGCCATCGACGGGCACGCCGTGAAGCCTGCCAGCCTGGGCGCGTCGGTCAACCGGATGCGTGGCGAGCCCGGGACCGTGGTGCGGGTGACCATCGAACGCGGTGGCCAGGCGGAGCCGGTCGAGTACGCCATCGAGCGCGCCAGGATCGAGGTCCACAGCGTGCGGCAGGCGCTGCTCGAGCCGGGCTACGGATACCTGAGGATCAGCCAGTTCAGCGAGACGACGCTGGACGACCTCGAGGCGGGCGTCGAACGCCTGGTCGAGGCGTCCGGCGGAGCGCTGGCAGGCATGGTCCTCGACCTGCGCGGCAATCCAGGCGGTGTGCTCGACGCGGGCGTGGACGTGGCCGATGCGTTCCTCGACCGCGGGCTGATCGTGTCGGCGACCGGGCAGGGTCCGGATGCGCGCTTCAGCATCGAGGCACGGCCGGGCGACCTGCTCGACGGCGCGCGGCTCGCGGTGCTGGTCAACGGCGGCTCGGCCTCCGCTTCCGAGATCGTCGCCGGTGCGCTGCACGACCACGGCCGTGCCACGCTGCTGGGCCGCACCACCTTCGGCAAGGGCTCGGTGCAGACCATCCTGCCGCTGTCCGACGGACGCGCGATCAAGCTGACCACCTCGCGTTACTACACGCCCTCCGGCGTGTCGATCCACGAGCGCGGCATCGAGCCGGACATCGAGCTGCCCCGCGCGGACGGGACGACGGCCTACGGTGACCTGGCGGCCGACGCGGAGCTGCGTGCGGCCCTCGACTGGCTGAGGTCGCCGGCGCCCCGCCTTGCGGGAACGGGCGAGCCGCCGCCAACGTGACGCGTTCGGCTTCTCGAACCCGCTGGTCATTGGGCAGAATTCCGAGGGGTAAAGGAATCCTGGGCGAACGGCTGATGCGACCGGCAGACCGCGGTTACCTGCAGACCCTGCGATGCGACGCGCCGATGCAGCAGGTGTGGCGCGCGCTCGTCCTGCCGGAGGCGCTGTGCCTGTGGCACGCCCAGGAGGCCTGGATCGACGCCCGCCCGGGCGGTTCGTACCGCTACCGCTCGCGCCTGTTCGGCACGCGACAGGCGCACATCGACGCGATCGAACCGGGCCGCCGGCTGCGGCTCGTGTACGATCCGAACCCGCACTGGCCGCCTGGAGACAGCGTGATCGTCGAGGACTTCCTTTTCGACACCCGCGGCACGGGCACCGCCCGGGTCCAGAGCCAGCTGCGCCTGCTCGGTTCCGGCGTGCCGGCGGTCCCGGAGTGGAACGCGACCCACCGGCGGCTCCAGGCCGGCTGGGCGGTGGCCTTCAGCTACCTGCAGCGCTGCCTCGAGGGGCGCGAGCTGGAACGGCTCGCCTCGTGAGGCCGGCAGGCCTGCTGGCGGCGCTGGCCGCCGTGCTCGCGTGTGCCCCGGCCCTCGCCGAGCGTCCCCTGGTGCTTTCGGGTGGCACGGTCGTGGACGGCTACGGAGGGCCGCCGCTGCGTGACGGCGTCATCGTCATCGAAGGCGAGCGGATCACCGCGGTCGGCACGCTGGATTCGATCACCTTGCCCGCCGATGCGGAGGTCATCTCGACCGAGGGCATGACGGTGTTGCCGGGCCTGTGGGACCTGCAGGTCTACGTGGACCGGCTGGGTCACGGCGACGAGCAACGCTGGCGCGAGACCTACGAGCCGATCGCCTCCCGGGTGGTGATGCCGCTGGCCACGGCGCAGTTGCTGCAGGCCGGCGTCACCAGCGCGCGTGCGATGGCGGCACCGTTGCGATCCGCCACCAGCCTGCGGCGGCGGGTCGAGGAAAAGCGCGTGCCTGGTCCGACGCTGTTCGTGACGGGCCCGGTGCTGGTGAAGGTGGCGCGCGCCGATGCCGGCCCGGTCGAGTCGCCCGTGACGGACGTGAAGGACGTGAGGCAGCGCGTCGAGCGGCTCGCCGAGGCCGGGGCCGACTACCTGCTGCTGGGCGCTCCCGACCTGTGGCCGGAGGAAGAACTTGCGGCCGCCGTGAACGAGGCGCGCGTGCGTGGGCTGGAGGTCTTTGCCACCAGCGAGCGACCGGCATCGATCGAGCGTGGCCTCGCCGCCGGCGTGGACGGCTTCGTCGGCCTCGACCTTGGTGCGATGCCCGAGTTCCCGCCCCAGACGCTGGCGGCGATCGCCGCGCGGGCCGCGGACACTTCGCGTCCACCCCTCTCCTGGTCTCCGGCGATCTCCGGCGTGCTCAACTACGAGGACCTGCGCCGCAACCCGGAGCCGCTGGACGACCCGGCCGCGGTGGCGGGGCTGCCGCCGCTGGTCGCGGCGGACATCCGCGCCTCGCTCAGGCAAATGGAACGGATCGCCTGGTACGACATGCCTGCTTCCCGGTCACCGACGCTCTGCGGAAAGCTGCTGCAGTTGCGGCAGGCGGGCGTGCGCCTCGTCGTTGGCAGCGACTCGGGGGCGCCGGCACACCTGCACAGCCGTGCCGTCTGGCAGGAGATCGACTACTGGGTGCGCGGCTGCGGCATCGACGCGATGGCAGCGATCCAGGCCGCGACGCACCACGCCGCCGCGGCCATGAGGGTGGAACACGAGAGCGGCACGCTGACGCCGGGCAAGTACGCGGACGTCATCGCGGTGCGCGGCGACGTTCTGCGCAATCCTGCGCTCCTGCAGCACGTCGATATCGTGATCCGGCGCGGCCAGCGGCACCGCTGACCCGATTCGGGCGATAATGGGCCCACCTGACCAACCTCGGGAAGTTTCCTCATGCAGAATTTCCTCCTGCGCGCCGCCATCGCTGCGCTCGGCCTGTGGCTGGCGACCCAGTGGGTGGACGGCCTGTACATCGATGCGCCGGTGACGCTCGCCGTGGCCGCGATCCTGCTCGGAGTGGTCAACGCGCTGGTGCGACCGCTGGTCATCCTGCTGACGCTGCCGTTCATGCTGGTCACGCTCGGCCTGTTCCTGCTGGTGGTGAACGCCGCCATGCTCGGGCTGGTGGCGCTGGTGCTCCCCGGGATGCAGATCGTCAACTTCTGGGATGCGTTGTGGGGCGCGCTGATCGTCAGCGTCGTCAGCTGGATCGGCTCGATGCTGTTCGCCCCGAAGAGCGCCTCGCGGTGACCGCCACGAGGGCCGGCCTTCACGCCCTGCTGGTCGCCGCCGCGCTGGTGACGGCGACGGCCGGTGCCGCGAGCCTCGGCTGGATGAAGGGCGAGGCCGCTTCCTTCTTCACCGACCGTGACTGGGAGCTGGTGGCCGAGACGCTGGACGCCACGCTGGATTCGGCCGCCGATGGAGAGAGCCGCGACTGGGCGAATGACAAGTCCGGGACCCGTGGGCGGATGACGGTGCTGGGAAGCGAGACCCGGGACGAGGTGACCTGCCGGCGCCTGCGGATAGAGAGCACGGCCAAGGGCAGTTCCAGCATCCACCAGTACCGATTCTGCCGCCGTGCGGGCGGCGACTGGGCACTCGGCCAGCCACCCCCCTGATCCGGCCGGCGGCCCTGCTCAGCGCTGGCGGGCGGCGAGCTCGTCCAGCCTCGAGTCGAGTTCCGCGCGGTCCAGCCAGCGGCCGCGCAGCATCACGCCGGCGATACGCCTGACCTGTGAGATGTCCTCCAGCGGGTTGCCGTCAAGCATGACCAGGTCGGCTTCCAGTCCCTCCCGGATCGTGCCGAACACGTCCCCGGCGTCGTAGAACCGGGCCGGGTTGACGGTGCCGGTAGCCAGCGCCTCGTCCGGCTGCAGGCCCGCGGCGACGTACAGTTCCAGTTCCGCGAGCGCCGATTCGCCCGGCACGGTGAACACCTGCGGCGCGTCCGAGGCCAGCAGGATCGGGACGCCGGCAGCATGCAGCTGCCGGATCAACTCTCGGCGCAGCGACACGAACTTTCCGGCGATGTCCTCGGGAATGGCCGCTGCGCCGAGGAAGCGCACGCGTCCCGCGTACCATTGCTGCAGCACCTCGTCGGAGACATAGCGGGACGCCGGCTGCCTGCGCAAGGACTCCAGGTCGGGCGGGTACACCCATCGCTCGAGCAGCACCTCGGTCGGCGCCATCCATGTGCCGGAGGCGCGCGTCATCTGCACCGCCTCCGGGATCCGCGCCGCGCTCGCGCAGCGGGTGAGGCCGATGCCGAAGATGCCGGCAGCCACTGGCCCGTCAAAACAGCCCGGCTCGACAAGCACCTGCATGTACCCGTCGAGGTGGTCGATGGCGCGCTGGCCGGTGGCGAGTGCGTGCGCCAG
This sequence comes from uncultured Gammaproteobacteria bacterium, assembly GCA_963715485.1. Taxonomy (GTDB): domain Bacteria; phylum Pseudomonadota; class Gammaproteobacteria; order Steroidobacterales; family Steroidobacteraceae; genus SG8-30. Next base: position 243,075 of record OY970244.1, on the reverse strand, counting down.
CCCCACGTCCTCCGACACGTGCCCGCTGAAGGGGATGCCGGCCGAGCGGGCCTCGTCTGCGATCGCGTCGAACACCTCACGCTTCAGGCCAGGATGCAGCTTGAGGAAGTCGTAACCGGCGGCCTTTTGTTCCCGGACCATTCGGCGCGCGGTGCCGGCGTCGGGTGCGCTGCCGCCGTTGAGCGAAGGCCCGGCGGTGTAGATCCGGGGGCCGAGCAGCTCGCGCTTCGCGGTCGATTCGCGCAGCTCGAGATGCCAGGGGTGGCCGAGCATGCCGCGGACCGTGGTAATGCCGTGCGCGACGTAGAGCAGCAGCACGTCCTCGGCGTACTGGCGCCGTTCGGGACCTGGCAGGTGTGCGTGCATCTCCGCGAGCCCGGGCAGCAGGTAGCGGCCCGAGGCATCCACGCGCCGGGTGCCTTCCGGCGCCTCGACGGTCCCGGCCGGCGCGACCCGCGCGATGCGGCCGTCCACCACCAGCACGTCGTGGCGCGGCAGGGTGCCGGCTCCGGACATCGTGATCACGGTGGCGTCGGCGAACAGCGTCGCGGGCGGGGCCGCCGCGATGGCCGGGAGGCAGGTGGCCGCCAGCAACAGCGCGGCGAGAATCCCGGACAACCTGAAAAATGGGGACATTCCTATTTTCCTTTTTCGCTGCCATCTGACGGCGAACCCACCCGGGAAGAACGCTTCCAAAAGGAAAATAGGAATGTCCCCATTTTTCATTGTCCTGCCTCCCTTGTCAGGAACCGTTGCGCGCCTTGGCCGTCGCCGTCCGGAACATCCACCAGCCGACCGCGGCCAGCGCAAGGACACCGGCCCACTGGCCTGGCCGCAGCGCCTCCCGCACCGCCAGCACGTCTGCCTCGCCGCTGAGCACGATGGGAATCGCGATCAGCACGCCGAGGATGGCCTCGCCGGCAATGAGGCCGGCCGAGAACAGCAACCCGGCCTGGCCAGCCGTCTCCGCAGTCGAAGGACCCGCTCCGGCGGCGGTGCCAGCGCTCGACGAGGTGCGCGATGAGCCCGCCGGCGAAGATCGGCGTGGACAGTTCGAGCGGCAGGTAGATGCCCACCGCCACCGCGAGGATCGGCGCCCGCCATGCCGACCCGCGTCGGCGCAGCGCCTCGTCGATCACGATGACGATGATCCCGACCGCGGCCCCGGTCGCGATCATCGCCCAGGGCAGGCCGCCCACGAAGATGCCCTTGGCGACCGATGCCATGAGCGTGGCCTGCGGAGCAGCCAGCGGCGTGACACCTTCGCGCGCCGGCGTGCCGATGCCGTAGGCCTCGAGCAGCAGGTTGAGTACCGGCGCCATGACCGCGGCGCTCGAGATCGCGCCGATGGCCAGCATCACCTGCTGGCGCCACGGGGTGGCGCCGACCAGCTGGCCGGCCTTGAGGTCCTGCAGGTTGTCGCCGGCGATGGAGGCGGCGTTGCAGATCACCGCGCCGATCATGATGGCTGCCACCGGGCCGATGGTGGAGCCGTGCCCCAGCATCCCCAGCAGGATGAGCGATGCGAACAGGATGGTCGAGATGGTGATGCCGGACACCGGGTTGTTGGAGGAGCCGACCAGGCCAGCCATGTAACCGCTGACCGAGGAGAACACGAAGCCCGAGATCACCATGATGACGGCCATGGCCAGCGCCACGCCGACGTCGTCCACGACGACGAGGTAGAGCGCGAACAGGGGCAGCACGAACAGCGCGATCCCCACCAGGATCGCGCTCATGGGCAGGTCGCGTTCCGTGTGCGGGACCTCCTCGCCGGCGGGTCCGCGCTTCATGCCCAGCCCGCTCTGGATGCCCGAGAGCAGCGAGCCGCGCAGCGTCCACAGCGACCACAACCCGCCGACGAGCATGGCGCCGACGCCGATGTAGCGTATCTGCGCGCTCCAGATCGCCCAGGCCGCGTCCTCGGCGCTGGCCCCGGCGAGCTGCTGGGCCAGCACCGGGTCGTGGCCCTGCAGGAACACGTTGTACAGCGGGATGAACACCCACCAGGACAGTGCGCCGCCGGAGAGCATCAGCACGCCGATGTTGAGGCCGACGATGTAGCCGACCGCGAGCAGCGCCGGCGAGAGGCTGAAGCCGAAGAAGCCGATGGTGCGCCCGCCGAGGTAGCCCGAGGCCGTGAACGCCTCGGGCGAGAGCTTGAGGCCCGACAGCGCCACCTTGAACGCGGCACCGGCGGCGGCAGCGAGCCCGAGCACCTTGATTCCGGTGCCGGGATCGGCGCTGATCTTCAGCACCTCGGCCGTGGCGACGCCTTCGGGGAACTTCAGCTTCTGCTCGATGATGAGGGTGCGCCGCAGCGGCACCGAGAACAGCACGCCGAGCAGGCCGCCGAGGCCGGCGATGGCCAGCACCCACCAGTAGTCGAAGCGCTGCCACTGGCCCAGCAGCACCAGCGCCGGGAGGGTGAAGATCGTGCCGGCGGCGATGGACGAGCCCGCGGAGGCGCCCGTCGCCACGATGTTGTTCTCCAGCACGCTCACGCGCCCGAGCAGCCGCAGCACGCCCATGGACACCACGGCGGCCGGGATCGCCGTGGCGACGGTCAGGCCCGCGAACAGGCCGAGGTAGGCGTTGGCGGCGGCCAGGATGACCGTGAGCACGATCGACAGCAGGATCGCGCGGAGCGTCAGTTGCCGGGCGGGGTCGCCGGTGTCCATGTCGTCCTCCCTCGCGGGCCGCCCCGGGCCCGCTGCATCAGGCCGTGCGCAGGTCCTCCGCCCCGTGCATCCAGCGCACGAGCGTGCCCGACAGGAGCCACAGCACGGCGGCGAACACGAACAGCGTGACCGCGAGGCCGCCGAAGATCGCCAGTTCGCCCAGCGTCTCGGCAAAGGAACCGATGATGCCGGCGAGCCAGTTGGCGACGAAGTTGACCATGAACCACACGCCCATCATCAGGGAGGCCAGCCTGAGCGGCGCGAGCTTGGTGACCATGGAGAGGCCGACGGGCGAGATGCACAGTTCGCCGGTGGTGTGGAAGAAGTAGGCGATGACCAGCCAGGACATCGCCGCCTTGCCGCCGCCGGCGGATTCCAGCGCTGCGGCGATCATCGCCAGGAAGCCGATGCCGGTGAGCACCAGGCCGAGGACCATCTTGCGCGGCGTCGACGGGTTCCGGCCGGCCTTGCCAAGCCGGCCCCACATGGCGGAGAACAGCGGCGCCAGCATGACGATGAACAGCGGGTTGAGCGACTGGAACCAGCCGGTGGGCACCTCGAAGCTGCCGAGCATGCGGTCGGTCTTCTCCTCGGCATAGATGTTCATCAGGCCGCCGGCCTGCTCGAAGGCGGCCCAGAACAGGACGACGAAGACGAACAGCATGAAGATCACCCGCAGCCGGTCCACCTCGTCCGGGGTCAGCGGCGCGTGCTTGCCGCCGGACTTCGCCAGCGAACGGGTCGCGGCCGGGACCACGCCGATGTCGCCGAGGAAGCGCCTGGCGAAGGCCAGCTGGATGATCACCGACAGCACCATGCCCACCCCGGCGGCGAAGTAGCCGGCGCGCCACCCGTAGGCCGGGTCCTCGCCGAGCGTCGAGCAGACCAGCGGCGCGAGGAACGCGCCGGCGTTGATGCCCATGTAGAAGATGGTGAAGGCGCCATCGCGGCGGGCGTCGCCCTCGTCGTACAGGTCGCCGACCATGGTGGAGATGTTCGGCTTGAAGAAGCCGTTGCCGATCACCAGGACCACCAGCCCGATGTAGAACAGGCCGAGGTTGCCCGGGATCGCCGCGGCGAGCGTGAACTGCCCGGCCGCCATCAGCAGGCCGCCGATGATCACCGACTTGCGCTGGCCGAGGTAGTTGTCGGCCAGCCAGCCGCCGATCAGTGGCGTGAAGTAGACGAAGCCGGTGAACAGGCCGTAGAGGCGCAGCGCCTCGGCCTGGGACCAGCCGAAGCCGGGATTGGCGGCCTCGACCCCGGCGATGAGCGACAGCACCAGCAGGGCGCGCATGCCGTAGTAGCTGAAGCGTTCCCACATCTCGGTGGCGAACAGCAGGAACAGGCCGCGCGGATGGCCCAGGAAATTCCCGGGCGGTGCGTGTAGCTCGGTGTTCATCGGGTCCCTTGTCTTACGCGGCGTTGTTTCCGGCCGGTCTTCGTCACGGCGGCGGCGGGTTCAGGCGGAGTGCGCGTCGCTTTCCCCGTCGTCGCCTTCCGGCTGCGGTGCAGTGCGCACCAGCAGGCGAGCCAGAAGGATACCGCCCTCGTACAGCAGGTACATCGGCACGGCCATCATCGTCTGGGAAACCGGGTCGGGCGGCGTCAGGAACGCGGCGACGATGAAGATGCCGAGCATCACGAAGCCGCGCTTTCCGCCGAGCGACTCGATGCTGACGAGGCCGGTCCTGGCCAGCAGCACCGTGGCGATGGGGATCTCGAAGGCGAGTCCGAAGGCGAAGAACAGCAGCACCACGAAGTCGAGGTACTGGGTCATGTCCGTCATCATGGCCACGCCGGCGGGCGTGGTGGACACGAAGAACTGGAACATCACGGGGAACACGATGACGTAGGCGAAGGCGGCGCCGGCGTAGAACAGCAGGATGCTCGACAGCAGCAGCGGCAGCGCGAAGCGACGCTCGTGCCGGTACAGCCCCGGCGCGACGAAGGCCCACAGCTGGTAGAGGAGGAAGGGCATCGCGAAGAACACGGCGGCGAGCAGGCCGAGCTTGAAGGGCGTCATGAAGGGCGCCACCACGCTGGTGGCGATCATGCTGGTGCCCGCGGGCATCTGGGAGCGCAGCGGCTCGGTGATCCAGCCGAACAGGTCGTTGGCGAAGTACAGGCAGGGCACCGCGAGGATCCCGACCGCGATGAGGCTGCGCATCAGGCGGTTGCGCAACTCGATGAGGTGGGACAGCAACGTGCCCTCGACCAGGTTCTCCTTGTTGTCGCCGGCCTCCGTCATGGGCTGTCGGTGCCCGGGCCTGGCGGTGGGTCGCGCGTATCCGGTGCCGGCCCGGCCGCCTTGGGTTCTCCCGTGCCGGCATCGTCGCCCGGCGACGCGGGGTCGGGCGGTGGCGGCGCGTCGCGGTTGGGGCTCACGTCGACGTCCTCGACCGCGGAGCGTGATTTCGGCTTGGGCTTGTGCGACGGCGCGGGCTTGTTCCAGTCCGGGTCGACCTTGATGACTTCCTCGTCCAGCTGGGCCTTGAACTGGCGCGCCATCGCGCGCGCACGGCCGACCCAGCGGCCGATGTCGGCGGCCACCTTGGGCAGCTTCTCGGGGCCGAGCACGACCAGCGCGATCCCGAGAATCAGGATGATCTCGGTGAAGCCGACCTCGAACATCGGTCGCTCAGGCGTTCTTCGAGCTGCTCGTGTCGCGCGACTCGGACTCGAAGTTCGCGTCCGGCCGCTTCTCCTCGTTGATCTGCTTGGTGGCCTCCTCCTCGTCGCCCTCGTTCATGGCCTTCTTGAAGCCCTTGACGGCCGAACCGAGGTCCGAGCCGATCGTGCGCAGCTTCTTGGCCCCGAAGATCAGCAAGGCGATGGCCAGGATGATCAGCAGTTCGCGGAATCCGATACCCATGATTTTCCTCTCCGGCCCGGACAGCGGGCGGAAACGCGATGATACGACAAGCCGTGCCGTGGACCCTTGCGGCCTGTCGCAATGCCGGGGTCAGCCCCCCGCCGGCGGTTCAGCCTGCAGCCAGAAGGTCACCGGCCCGTCATTGGTCAGCGACACCTGCATGTGCGCTCCGAACCTGCCCGTTTGGACATCCCCGTAGCGGGATCGTGCCGCGGAAACGAGGTGGTCGAACAATCGTTCGCCCTCTTCCGGCGCTGCGGCCGTGCTGAAACCCGCGCGCATGCCCTTGCGGGTGTCGGCCGCCAGGGTGAATTGTGGCACCAGCAGCAGCCCACCGCCGATGTCCGTGAGGCTCAGGTTCATCCGCCCTTCCTCGTCGGGAAACACGCGATAGCCGAGCAGGCGCTCCAGCAGGCGATCGGCCTGCGCCGGGCCGTCCCCCCGTTCGATGCCGACGAGGACGGCGAGGCCGCGGCCGATCCGTCCGACGCACTTCGCGCCGACATCCACGCGCGCCTCGGTGACTCGTTGCAGCAGCCCGATCATGAATGCAATCCTCTTGTCGGTGCCTTGTGGGCCCACGAAGTGGCCCCCAAAGAAATATGGAAGAACAGCAAACCCACTAATGTCTATAAATATAGACAAACATGAATACACTAACCCACTAAAAGATTTTATTGGATATTGTGGGAGAACAAATACTATAAAACATCAATAAATTGATACAAGTGGGGTAAAGGATCAAAGGACTCTGACCAGGCGGTGATCGTGCTACCTCGCCGCATCCCGGACCTGACCGGGCTCACCGGCGTGTCCTAGACGAATCGACGGCATGTCCGGCGCGCCGGCCTGTGCTATTCCTAACCGGTTCAGACAGCAACGTACACCCGAGGAGGGAACAAATATGGATCGTCGTCGCGTGATACAGGGGCTCGGGCTGGGTGCGGTCGCCGCAGCCACGGCTGCGTGCTCCCAGAAGGAGGCCGCCGGGCCGGCTGCCAAGGCAGAGGCCCAGACGTTCACCTGGCGCATGGTCACCACCTGGCCGCCGAACTTTCCCGGGTCTGGGCACGGGCGCCAGCGAGCTCGCAGCCATGATCGACCGCTGCAGCGGCGGGCGCCTCACGGTCAAGGTCTATGGCGCCAACGAGCTGGTGCCGGCCTTCGAGGTGTTCGATGCGGTGTCGACCGGTAGCGCCGAGATGGGTCACGGCGCAGCGTATTACTGGAAGGGCAAGATCGGGGCCGCGTCGTTCTTCGCCGCGGTGCCGTTCGGCCTCACGGTGCAGGAGCTCAACGGCTGGTTCTACTACGGCGGCGGCCTCGAGCTCTGGAAGGAGGCGTATGCGCCCTTCGGCGTCATTCCCATGCCAGGCGGCAATTCCGGCACGCAGATGGGCGGCTGGTTCCGCAAGGAGATCAAGTCGGTCGCCGACCTCAAGGGACTGAAGATGCGCATCCCGGGCCTCGGCGGCGAAGTGCTGCAGCGCGCGGGCGGTACGCCGGTGAACCTGCCGGGCGGCGAGATCTTCACCGCGCTCGAGACCGGCGCAATCGACGCGACAGAGTGGATCGGGCCGTACAACGACCTGGCGTTCGGCCTGTACAAGGCGGCCAAGTACTACTACTACCCGGGTTGGCACGAGCCGGGCACCTGCCTGGAGGCGATCATCAACCAGAAGGCCTTCGATGGATTGCCGTCCGATCTCCAGGAGATCGTGCTCACCTGCTGCCACGCCGTGAACGAGACGATGAACGCCGAGTTCATGGCGCGCAACTCCGAGGCGCTGCAGACACTGGTCAACGATCACGGCGTGATGCTGCGCCGCTTCCCCGACGACGTGCTCAAGACGCTGCGCGACCTGTCCTACCAGGTCATCGAGGAAGGCGCCGCGAGCGATCCGTTCTATGCACGGGTCTACGAGTCGGTGAGGTCCTACCAGGAGCGCTCGGCGGCCTACCTCAAGGTCGCGGAGGAAGCCTACCTGCAGGCGCGTTCCGCCTGACGCTGCGCGGGTGGATCCTGCTTCAAGGAAGGGGACAGTCGCCTTCCTTGAACGGGATCCGCCTTGCGTCAATCCGCGTAGACCATCCGCGGCAGCCAGGTCACCAGCGCCGGCCACTGCGTCAGCACCACCAGCATCACCAGCTGGATGATCACGAACGGCACCACGCCGCGGTAGATGTCCGACGTCCTCACCTGCGGCGGCGAGACGCCGCGCAGGTAGAACAGCGCGAACCCGAAGGGCGGCGTGAGGAACGACGTCTGCAGGTTGATCGCGATCATTACGCCCAGCCAGACCGGGTCGAGGCCCATCGCCAGCAGCGCTGGCGCGACGATCGGGACCACGATGTAGGTGATCTCGATGAAGTCGATGATGAACCCGAGCAGGAACAGCGCCAGCATCACCACGATGAGCGCGCCGGTGGTGCCGCCCGGCAGGTCCGTGAGCATGTCGTGGACGAGGTTGTCGCCGCCCAGGCCGCGGAAGACGAGCGAAAACACCGAGGCGCCGATCAGGATCAGGAACACCATCGACGACAGCCGTACCGTGCCGCGCATGACGTCGCGCAGCCGCTCGAGCGTGAGCGCGCGACGGAACAGGGCCAGCAGCATGGCGCCGACCGCGCCGACGGCAGCGGCCTCGGTCGGCGTGGCGAGGCCGGCCAGGATCGAGCCCAGCACCGCGAGGATCAGCACCAGCGGCACCACCAATGCCCCGAACAGCCGCCGGGCCACGGCGACCTTGCCGAGCTTCGCGGTCTCGTCCGGCGGCAGGGCAGGCATGGACGCCGGGCTCAGCCAGGCCTTGATCAGCACGTAGACGATGTATGCGCCGACCAGCAGCAGGCCCGGGACCAGCGCGCCGACGAACAGGTCACCGACGGAGACGGTCTCCGGCGAGTAGTTGCCCTGCCGCAGCTGCGCCTGCTGGTAGGAGCTCGACAGCACGTCGCCCAGCAGCACGAGGATGATCGACGGCGGGATGATCTGCCCGAGCGTCCCGGAGGCAGAGATCGTGCCGGTGGCGACCTTTGGATCGTAGCCATGGCGCAGCATGACCGGCAGCGACAGCAGGCCCATCGTGACCACGGTGGCGCCGACGATACCGGTGCTCGCCGCCAGCAGCGCGCCTACCACCACGACCGACACGGCGAGGCCGCCCCGCACGCGCCCGAACAGCATGCCCAGCGTCTCCAGCAGGTCGTCCGCGATGCGTGCCCGCTCCAGCACCAGGCCCATGTACACGAACAGCGGGACGGCGATGAGCGTCTCGTTGTTCATCGTCCCGAAGATGCGGTTGGGCAGCGCCTGGAGGTAGGCCATGTCGAACACGCCGAACATGGCGGCCACGCTGGCGAAGATCAGCGACACGCCGGCCAGCGTGAACGCGACCGGGTAGCCGGCGAGCAGCGCCGCGACCACCAGGACGAACAGCACCACCGCCAGCCATTCCATGCTCAGCCCTCCTCAGGCCGCCGCAGGGTGGCGATGCAACGCAGGACGATCGCCAGGCCCTGCATCGCGAGCAGGATCGCCATCAACGGGATCACTGCCTTGAGCAGGTACAGTGCAGGCAGGCCGCCCGCCTCGCGGGAGCGCTCCCCGATGCGCCAGGAGCCCTCCAGGTACGGCAGGCTCTCGTACAGCACGTAGGCGCAGAAGGGCAGCAGGAACAGCAGCGTGCCGATCAGGTCGATCAGCGCGCGCCGGCGGACCGACAGCCCGCGATAAATGACGTCCACGCGGACATGCTCGTCGTGCTTCAGCGTGTAGGCCGCCCCCACCATGAACACCAGCGCATGCATCCAGGTCAGCGACTCCTGCATCCAGATGTAGCCGCTGTCGAAGACGTAGCGCAGCACGACCACCAGGAAGCCGACCAGGGCCAGCCCGAGCGTGAGCCAGGACAACACGCGCCCGGTGAATTCGGACAGCAGCTCGATCGAACCGGCTACCCGCTGGAGCTTCGTCATGCCTCCCCCTCCCGACTGCGCTGGAGGCGCCGCAGGAATACGCGCATCTCCCGTGCCGCCTGCACGTCCCCCTGCGCTTCCGCGGCCTCGATCCCCTGAAGATACACTGCTTCGGCCCGGGCCGGCGCGCCGGAGGCCGCGTAGGCCTCGCCGAGCTTCTTCCAGGCGGCGGAGTAGGCGGGCTTCTGCTGCACGGCTTCCTGCAGGTGCCCGATGGCGGCGAGGTAGTCGCCTTCCTTGAGGCACTCGCTGCCGAGCGAGAAGCGCAGCAGGGGCGAGTCCTGGCCTCGCTGCAGCATCAGCTCCAGGTTCTGCCGCAGTCCCACCTCAGCGGCGCCAGAAGACCGGGGTGAACAGCAGCAGCAGGGTGAAGACCTCGAGGCGACCGGCCAGCATCGCCACGGTGCAGACCCACTTCGCCGCGTCCGGGATGTCCCGGTAGCTGACGTTCACCTCGCCGAGGCCCGGGCCGACGTTGTTCAGCGTGGCGGCGACGGCGGACCACGCGGTGACCTGGTCGAGGCCGAAGGTCATCAACAGCATCATCATCATGCCGAAGACGACGAAGTACACGGCGAAAAAGCCCGCGACGGCGCTGATCACCTGCGCAGGGACGACGCGACCGGACAGCTTCACCGGGATCTCCGCGCTCGGGTGCACCAGCTGCTTGAACTGCACGGCCGCCTGCTTCACCACGATCAGCCAGCGGATGACCTTCATGCCGCCCGTGGTGCCCCCGGCGCAGCCGCTGATGAAGGAGATCAGCATGAGCATGGCCGGGAGTGCGCCCGGCCAGCTGGCGAAATCGTGGGTCACGTAGCCGGTCCCGGTGTGCAGCGAGATCACCTGCAGCGCGGCGAAGCGCAGCGACTGCAACGGGTCGTGGAAATGGCCGCTGATCAGCAGGTAGGCGGCGGTGCCGGCAATGATGGTCGCCACCAGCCCGAGGTAGGACTTGAACTCGGGGTCGCGCCAGTAGGCGCGTGGGTCGCGGTTGCGGAAGACCGTGAAGTGCAGCGCGAAGCTCGCGCCGCCCAGGAACATGAACACGGTCGCCACGGCGTCGATGGCGGCGCTGTCGAAGTGACCGAGGCTGGCGTCGTAGGGCGAGAACCCGCCCGTCGAGGTGGTCGAGAAGGCGTGGCCGATGGCATCGAAGGGACCCATCCCGGCCAGCCAGTAACCGGCGGCGCAGGCCGCCGTGAGCAGCACGTAGACGCCCCAGAGCGCCCGCGCCGTCTGTGCGATGCGCGGGGTCAGCTTCTGGTCCTTCACCGGGCCAGGCGTTTCCGCCTTGAACAGCGACATGCCACCGATGCCGAGCATCGGCATCAGTGCCACCGCGAGCACGATGATGCTCATGCCGCCGAGCCACTGGATCTGCTGCCGGTAGTAGAGGATCGAGCGCGGCAGGGAGTCGAGGCCAACGATGACGGTGGCGCCCGTGGTGCTGAAGCCCGAGACGGCCTCGAACACGGCGTCGGTGAAAGACAGGTCGGGCACGTCCGTGATCAGCAGCGGCGTGGCGCCGGCCAGCCCCAGGCAGACCCAGAACAGCGCCACGATGAGGAACCCGTCCCGCAGCCTGAGGTCGCGCTGCACCTTGCGGACCGGGGCGTACAGGAGGAAGCCGATCACCCCGACCACGACGAAGGCGGCGAGGAAGGGATACCAGTGGCCGTCGCCGTAGAAGAAGGACACCCCGACCGGCGGCAGCATCGTGACGCTGAACAGCATCAGCATCAGCCCGAGGATCCGCTGGACCATGGAGAGGTGCATGCGGGGTGGGGCTCCGGCGCTAGCGGAAGCGTGCGCCGGCCTGGAAGAGCTTGCCTACTTCCTCGACGTGGCGGCGGTCGGTGAGGAACAGGATCACGTGATCGTCGGCCTCGATGATCGTGTCGTGGTGGGCCATGATCACGTCGTCGCCGCGCACGATGGCACCGATGGTGGTGCCGGGGGGCAGCGGGATCTGCTCGACGGGCTTGCCGACCACCGGGGAGCTGCGCGAATCGCCGTGGGCGACCGCCTCGATCGCCTCGGCGGCCCCGCGCCGCAGCGAGTGCACCCGGACCACGTCGCCGCGGCGGACGTGGGCGAGCAGCGCGCCGATGGTGATGGTCTGCGGCGAGATGGCCACGTCGATCGGGCCGCCTTCCATCAGCTCGGCGTAGGACGGCTTGTTGATCAGCGCCATGACCCGGTGCGCGCCGAGGCGCTTGGCCAGCATCGCCGACAGGATGTTGGCCTCCTCGGCGTTGGTCAGCGACACGAACACGTCGGCGTCGTCGATGTTCTCCTCCAGCAGCAGTTCCTCGTCGGCTGCGTCGCCGGTCAGCACCAGCACCCGGTTCAGCGTCTCGGCGGCGCGGCGCGCGCGGGCCGGGTCACGCTCGATCAGCTTGACCTGGTTGTAGTCCTCGAGCGTCCTCGCGAGGCGGTAGCCGATGTTGCCGGCACCGGCGATCACGACGCGCTTGACAGGGTCCTCCTCGGTGCGCAGCTCCTTCATCATCGCGCGGATGTCGTCCCGGGCGGCGACGAAGAACACCTCGTCGCCTTCCTCGATGACGGTGTCGCCTTCCGGCTGGACGCTGCGGCCGTTGCGGTAGATGGCGGCCACGCGGATGTCGCGGCGTGGCAGGTGCTCGCGCAGCTCGCAGAGCTGGTGGCCGACGAGCTGGCCGCCCCGGACCGCCCGCATGCCGATCAGCCGCACCCGGCCGTCGGCGAAGTCCAGGACCTGCAGCGCACCCGGGTAGCGGATCAGGCGACTGACGTGGTCGGTGACCAGCTGTTCCGGGCTGATCATCACGTCGACGTGCAGCCCGCCCTCCTCGAACAGGCGGTGCCGCAGCGAGTAGTCCGGCGAGCGGATGCGGGCGATCTTGGTCGGCGTGCCGAAGAGGCTGTAGGCCACCTGGCAGGCGATCATGTTGACCTCGTCGCTGTTGGTCAGCGCGACGATCATGTCGGCGTCCTGGCCGCCGGCCGCCTCGAGGATCGCGGGATGGGCGGCATTGCCGACGACGGTGCGGATGTCGAGCCGGTCCTGCAGGTCACGCAGCAAGTCGCCGCGGGTGTCCACGACGGTGATCGCGTTGGCCTGCTCGCGGGAGAGCTGGTAGGCCGCAGTCCGGCCGACCTGGCCCGCGCCGAGGATGATGATTTTCAAGTGCGGCCCCGTTCTTCGCGTTTGCGGTAACCGGTTCCCGCGGGGATTCTAGGTGAAACGGCGTGATGGGGGTTAGTGGTTAGTGGTTAGTGGTTGGTGATTGGTGGTCAGTGAGCGCTGCCAGGGCAGCCCATCTTGCTCCAGAAGTCCCCCGGCTCGCCGGTGAGACTCCGGTCGTCGTCAGCCTGCGTCGACCGTCCTTCTACACGCGACACACCAACCACTAACCACTAACCACTCACCACCCCCTCACACAGTCTCCAGCTTCGCGTAGGTGTACATCAGCCATTTCTGGCCCGCGCGCTCGAAGTTCACCTGCACCTGGCGCGTGTCGCCATTGCCCTCGTAACGGATGACCACACCCTCGCCGAACTTGGGGTGCCGGACGCGGGCACCGAGCCGGATCGGCAGCTCCTCGCCGGTGGCCGGCCTGCGGGCCTCGCGACGGGCCGGTGCGGGGGCTGCCGGGGCCTGGCCATGCCGGCGAGAACCGTGGCCACCGGCGAGGGCAGGGTCGTAGAGTGGTCGGGACACGGACAACCGCGGCCGGATCTCCTCGACCAGCGCGGCGGGCAGCTCGGCGAGGAAACGGGACGGCGCGCGGTACTCGGTGCGACCGTAGATGCGGCGGCTCTCGGCGTGGCTGATGTAGAGGCGCTGCATGGCCCGGGTGATGCCCACGTAGCACAGGCGGCGTTCCTCGGGCAGCTTCTCGACGTCGAAGACCGACCGCTCCGAGGGAAACAGCCCCTCCTCCAGGCCGACCATGAACACGGTCGGGAATTCCAGTCCCTTGGCGCTGTGCAGCGTCATCAGCTGCACGCAATCGCGGCCCTCGGCGGCCTGGGTCTCGCCGGACTCCAGCGTGGCGTGCGCGAGAAACGAGGCCAGCAGCGGCAGGTCGTCCTCGAGCTCGGGCATGAAGCCCTCGGCGGCGTTGACCAGCTCGTCGAGGTTCTCGACCCGCGCCTCGCCGCGCGTGTCCTTCTCCCTGGCGTGATGATCGCGCAGTCCGGATCCCTCGATCACCTTGCGCACCTGCTCGTGGAGCTCGTGGCCGTCCATCTCGCCCGCGAGGCGTTCCACCAGCCCGAGGAACCCGCCGAGCGCCGTGGCGGCACGGGTCGGCAGCCCGGGCAGCAGGGCCTGCGCCGCCTCCCACAACGGCAGCCCGCGCGCGCGGGCCGTCTCGCGCACCCGCTCCATGGTGGACTGGCCGATGCCGCGCGTGGGCAGGTTGACGACGCGCTCGAAGGAGACGTCGTCGGACCGGTTCTGGGTCAGGCGCAGGTAGGCCAGCGCGTCCTTGATCTCGGCGCGCTCGAAGAAGCGCAGGCCCCCGTACACGCGGTAGGGGATGCGCGCCGCCATCAGCGCCTCCTCGAACGCGCGCGACTGTGCGTTCGAGCGGTACAGCACGGCGGCGGCCGAAAGGGGCAGCCCGCTGCGCGCGTGCTCGCGGATCCGGTCGATGACGAAGTCGGCCTCGTCGCGCTCGTTGAACGCGGCATACAGGCGGATCGGCTCGCCGCCCTGCCGGTCGGTCCAGAGCTCCTTGCCGAGGCGGTCCTCGTTGCGGCGGATGATCTCGTTGGCGGCCCCGAGGATCACCCCGGTGGACCGGTAGTTCTGCTCCAGCTTGAACACGGACGCGCCGAAGTCGCGGCGGAAGTGCTGCATGTTCTCCACGCGCGCACCGCGCCAGCGGTAGATGGACTGGTCGTCGTCGCCGACCACGAACGGCACCCCGGACTTGCCGCAGACCAGCTTCACCCAGTCGTACTGCACGCTGTTGGTGTCCTGGAACTCGTCGACCAGCACGTGACGGAAGCGATCCCGGTAGAAGTCCGCCAGCTGCGGCTGGTCGCGGATCATCTCGAAGCAGCGCAGCAGCAACTCGGCGAAATCCACCACGCCGAGCTGGTCGCAACGGCGCTGGTACAGGTCGTACAGGCGGATCAGCTCGCGGCGCGTCGGGTCGCCCCGGTCCTGCAGGTGCTTCGGCCGGCGGCCCTCGTCCTTCTCGCGGTTGATGAAGCCCTGGACCTCACGCGGCACCCAGCGCTGCTCGTCGAGCTTCTGCTCCTTCAGGAGCTTCTTCACCAGCCGCTGCTGGTCGTCGTCGTCGAGGATCTGGAAGTGCTGCGGCAGGCCGGCCTCGCGCCAGTGGCGGCGCAGCAGGCGGTGGGCAATGCCGTGGAAGGTGCCGATCCACAGGCGCTCGCCGGGCATGCCGAGCAGCGACTCGATGCGCCCGCGCATCTCGGCGGCGGCCTTGTTGGTGAAGGTGACCGCGAGCAGGCCCTGCGGTGCGACGCCCTGCTCCTCGATCAGCCAGGCGGCGCGGTGGGTCAGCACGCGCGTCTTGCCGCTGCCGGCGCCGGCCAGCACGAGCGTCGGCGCCAGCGGTCCGGCGACGGCAGCACGCTGCGCCTCGTTCAGCGCATCGAGGAGAGGGTGGGGGGCGGTCATGGGTCGCCGCATTCTACAGAAAGTGGGGACATTCCTATTTTCCTTTTCCGCAGTCTGCCCCAGACGCGGGCAGCGACCGCACGAAAGGGAAAACAGGAATGTCCCCGGTTTATCAGCCGCGTGGCGCGGCCGTCACGGCGCCGCGGAGGGAGGCGGATCCTCGGCTTCTCCGAGGCGAAGCGGATCAGGGTGAGCACGAGCGCCATGACGATCGGGCCCGTGAACATGCCGATCAGCCCGAAGGCGGAGAGCCCGCCGATGACGCCGATGAACACGGCCAGCGTGGGCACCTCGGCCTGGCCGCCGATCAGCAGCGGCTTGAGGAAGTTGTCGGCAGAGGACACCAGCACGGCGCCCCACAGCGTGAGGAACAGGCCCATGCCCGGGTGGCCGGTGAGAAAGAGCGCCGCCGCACCGGGCACCCACACCAGTGCCGTCCCGCCGAAGGGGACGACCGACAGGATGGCGCCGATCACGCCGAAGACAACCGGCGCAGGCAGCCCGGCGATGGCGAAGCCGACGCCCAGCAACAGGCCCTGCACGAGGGCAGTCACCATGGTCCCCAGCACCACGGCACGGGTCACGGCCTTCATGCGCTGGGTCAGCACGCCCTTGCGCGCAGAGTCCATCGGAACCAGGGTGACGGCCGTGCGCGTGATCGACTCGCCGTCGCGGAGCAGGAAGAACAGCAGGAACAGCATCACGGTGAACGAAAGCACCGTGCCGACCGCGCCGAAGAACGCCGTCCCGCCGAAGGAGGCGAGATTCTCGAGCAGCTTGGTCGCACCACTGACCGCCCAGCCCTGCACCTCGGCCATGCTGATCGACAGGTGCTGGTTGAGCCAGTCGAACAGCGCCTCGAGGTAGGGGATGGACGTCAGGCTGAAGGAGCCGCCGCTGCGAAGACGGTCCAGGAAGTCGCCGCTCAGGGACAGCAGGTGCTGGGCCTGCGCACCGAAGGCGACTGCCAGCACGGTCAGCGGGCCGGCGAACATCAACAGGGTAAAGATCGTCAGCAGCAGCGCCGACAGGTTCTCGCGCCCTCCCAGCAGCCGGATGAGCCGTCGCTGCAGCGGGTACAGGAACAGCGCGAGGATCGCGGCCCAGGCCATCGGCTGCAGGAAGGGCTGCAGGATCTGGTAGACCGAAATGCCGATGAGTCCCGCTGCCGTCAGTGCGAAGACGCGCTTGTAGAACAGGTTGGAGGTGACGAGCGTCTGGCCGTCGTCCTTCGGCGGGGAGTTCATCGGGCACCGCGGGCGGCTGCGAACGCTGCGACTCTAACACCGGCCGGACGAGCCGTCGCGGCAGGCCGCGCTACTCGCCGACGGATCGCGTGGTGTAGCGCCATGCCTCCATCTGCGGTGACCAGAAGTCACGCGGCAGCCCCGCCTTGGCCTTCAGCTCGCCCACGAACCTTTGCGGATCCGGCAGCGACGACCAGACCTGTGGCAGGAAGGTGGCACGGCGCGGCCCGAGTGCCAGCACCAGGCCGTGCCGGCCCGGGTCCACCTGGCCGAGCAACTCGCGCTCGGTCCCGGCCGACGATCGGCTCGAGCGCCGAGAGCACCGAGATGGCGATATCGAGATCGTCGACCTCGCTGGCTGCCAGCGGCGGAAAGCGCGGGTCCTCGTAGGCGCTCGACCAGGCATTGAGCCAGACGTCCTCGAACAGGGGACGCACCGGTTCCAGCAGCCCGCGGCAGCCGCGCAGGAGGCCGAGGCGCTTCAGCGTGACGAAGCTCGCGGCGGGCTGCAGCAGCGGCATGGCCCAGTCTTCGGCCGGGATCGGCGGTGACGGCGCCGCCGGGCGCCCGAGTCCCTCCCCGATGGACCTGCGCGCCAGCGAGAGCAACAGGTCGTCGTGGCTGGGTTCAGGCGCCATAGAGGGCGAAAGCCCCATAGCCGACGACACGCGAACGGTCGCCCGAGGTGTCGCCGGAATTGCGCAGGTCCAGTTCCTCGACCTGCAGGTCCCGGTCCCGTGCCACCCGCATCAGCCCGTTCAGCAGCCGGCAGCCGCAGGCCTGCTCGTCACGCAAGTCCTCGTCCCGGTGCAGGATCGACCGGGCCGTCGCGGTGTCGATACGACGGGCACTGTCGTAGTCCTGGTAGTGCGACAGGTCGGTGCTGATCACGACCAGTGTCTCGGGCCCGCCCCAGCAGGCCTCCAGCACGGCGGCGACCGTGGCGGCGTCGGCATCGCCGACCGCCAGCGGCACGAGGGCGAAGTGCTCGAGCGTGACCTGCAGGAAGGGCAGCTGCACCTCGAGGCTGTGCTCCATGCGATGCGGCAGGTTGGTGGCGTAGACGTGCGGCAGCGACAGCAGGCGGGACACGGTCCCGGTGTCGACGGGCACGCGGCCGAGCGGCGTGTCGAAGGCGGTGACCTCCGGCACGGCGATGCCCGGCACCGGCACGCGGTGGGTCGGCCCTGCCAGCACGACGCGATCGACAGGGTCGGCAAGCCCGACGAGCGTCCGGTAGGCGGAAGCGGCCACCGCGCCGGAGTAGACATAACCGGCGTGCGGCACGATCAGCACCTTGGGCCGCCGTGGGGGCAGCGGTGCGGCGTCGTCGAGCAAGCCCCTGACGACTGCACGCAGCTCGTAGGGGTCGTCCGGATAGAACAGGCCCGCGACTGCGGGAAGCCGCGCTCGAATGACGGAATCCTGTGGGTTCATTGCGGCCACTGCGCTTGCAAATGAGGCCCCGCCGGACCGATATGTACGGAGACGGGGAGGCCATCGAGGTTCCCGTTACCGGCCGAACCTAGCGGCCGCCCCGGGGAGGCGAATCGTGAGAAACCGCTACCCTGATGACCGGGCGACCGACACGCGGTGGTGGCACCGCTGCGACGACGGTCGAGTGCAGTGCGACGTGTGTCCGCGAGCCTGCCGCATGCACGACGGCCAGCGCGGCCTGTGCTTCGTCCGCGGCGTGGAGGACGGCGAGGTCAAGCTCTATACGTATGGGCGCTCCAGCGGGTTCTGCGTGGACCCGATCGAGAAGAAGCCCCTCAACCACTTCCTGCCGGGCTCGGCCGTGCTCTCCTTCGGCACGGCGGGCTGCAACCTGGCCTGCAAGTTCTGCCAGAACTGGGACATGTCCAAGTCACGGGAGATGGACACGCTGATGGACGAGGCGATGCCGGAGGCGATCGCCGACACCGCGCACACCGCCTCCTGCCGCAGCGTGGCCTTCACCTACAACGACCCCATCATCTTCATGGAGTACGCCATGGACGTGGCGGATGCCTGCCACGCCCGGGGCATCCGCACGGTCGCGGTGACGGCCGGCTACATGTGCGCAGGACCGCGCGAGGAATTCTTTCGCCACATCGACGCGGCGAACGTGGACCTGAAGGCGTTCACGGAGGAGTTCTACCGCAAGACCTGCGGCGCAGAGCTGGCGCCGGTGCTCGAGACGCTCGAGTACCTCAAGAAGGAGACTCGCGTCTGGCTCGAGTTGACCACGCTGGTCATCCCCGGCCACAACGACTCGGAGCAGGAGCTGGACGCGATGACCCGGTGGGTCGTCGATCACCTCGGCCCGGACGTGCCGATGCACTTCAGCGCCTTCCACCCCGACTGGAAGATGCGCGACGTGCCGCCGACGCCGCCGGGAACCCTGGCCGCGGCACGCCGCATCGCCATGGCCAACGGCGTGCGCTACGCCTACACCGGGAACGTCCACGACGCTGCCGGCGGCAGCACCTACTGCCACGCCTGTGGTGCGCTGCTGATCGAACGCGACTGGTACGAGATCGGCGCCTATCACCTCACGGACGACGGCCGCTGCGTCGCCTGCGGCGCAGCCTGCGCTGGCGTCTTCGATGGCCCGGCCGGTCACTGGGGACGGCGGCGGCAGCCGGTGCACGTCGCCGCCTGAGAATAGGAAAACGTTCCTATTTCTCCCTTTACCCTCCCGAGCAGGGAACCGTCCCGTTCGGCTGGTGCAAAAGGAAAATAGGAATGTCCCCTATTTTCTCGTTTCCCTCTCGTTGAGGTGCAAGGCGGACTCCAGCAGCACGCCGAGGGAGGCAGCGAATTCCGCGAAGCGCTGCTCGTCGTCATGGTCGAAGGGCCGGCCGTCGCGGCGGTTGAGCAGCTGGGTCACCGCGAAGACGTCGCCGCGCGAGTCGTGCAGTGGCAGGCAAAGGATCGACCGCGTGCGGAACCCTGTCTGCTGGTCGACTCTCGGGGTCGAAGCGCGGATCGGCGTAGGCGTCATCCACGCGCACCGGCTGGCCGCTGCCCGCCGCAGCGCCCGCGATGCCGCTGTCGAGCGGGATGCGCACCTCCCCCGAGGCCGGCAGGTCCTGCGCGACGCGCAGCACCAGCTGCCCGGCCTCGCGGTCCACGAGGAACAGCGAGGCGCGCTCGGCGTCGAGCAGCTCGCCCACGCGCCGGGTGAATGCACGCAGCGACTGCTCCAGCATGCTGCGATACGCACGATCGCTGGCCAGGGACATGGACTCGATGAAGCGCTGCGACTGCTCCGTCAGCTCCCGCATGGTCCGGCGGAAGGTGTGCTCGTCCATCGCCGCGACGACGTCCTGCAGGGGCTTGCGGTCGTGGCTGTCGGCCAGCGTCCGCATCAGGTGGCCGGCATTGGCGATCACGGCGTCGGTGAAGGTGGACAGGCGGCCGTCCTCGAGGTGGAGGATGCGGTCGGCGACGTCGAGGATGCGGTTGTCGTGCGTGACCAGCAGGATGGTCGCGCCCTGCTCGCGTGCCAGCGCCTGCATGTTCTCGACGACCTCGCGGCCTGCCACCCGGTCCAGCGACGCGGTCGGCTCGTCCGCGAGCAGGATCTCAGGCTGACCGGCCAGGGCCCGGGCGATCGCGACGCGCTGGCGCTGGCCGCCGGAGAGCTGCTCCGGCAGCTTGTCGACGTGGCTCCCCGAGGCCGACGGCCTCGAGCATCGCCCGGGCGCGCCGGCGCAGCTCGTCACGCGGGTAGCGTTCCGTGACCCTGAGGCCGAGCTCGACGTTCTGCGTGGCCGTCAGCGCGCCCAGGAGGTTGTGCTGCTGGAAGATGAAGCCGATGCGGCGGCGCACCTTCTCCAGCGTGCTGCCGCGGGCGCCGGCAAGCTGCTCGCCGAGCACGCGCACGCTGCCCTCGTGGGCCGATCGCAGCGCCCCGACGAGGGTGAGCAGCGTGGTCTTGCCGGACCCGGAGGGGCCGGTGACGATGACGATCTCGCCCGCCGGCACGCTGGCGCTCACGTCGAACAGGACCTGGCGCCGCAGGTTCCCGCTGCCATAGAAGTGGTTCAGGCCCTCGATGGCGATAGGCGCGCCGTCTGCCATCAGAAGACCTCCGCCGGGTCGAGCTTGCGCACCCGGCGCAGCGCGAGGAACCCGGAGAGCAGGCACATGCCGAGGGTCAGCAGGAAGACCGTGACACCGCGCTCCGGCGTCAGGTACAGCGGCAGCCGCGTGGCGCCGGCAGCGGCGCCGTAGAGGAAATGCGCCAGCAGCGCCCCCG
Organism: uncultured Gammaproteobacteria bacterium; assembly: GCA_963715485.1. Lineage (GTDB taxonomy): Bacteria > Pseudomonadota > Gammaproteobacteria > Steroidobacterales > Steroidobacteraceae > SG8-30. Next base: position 222,401 of record OY970244.1, on the reverse strand, counting down.
GGACGAAGCCGAGGACCGCGAGTATCGCGGCCTGCTGCAGCACGATGCCGGACACGAAGCGGTTGCGGTAGCCGATCGCCCGCAGCGTACCGTACTCCCTGATGTGCTCGGAGACGTCCGCGAACAGGATCTGGTAGACGATGATGGCGCCGACCACGAGGCCCATGATCGCGCCGAAGGCGAAGACGTAGCCGATGGGCGTGGCACCGCTCCAGTACGCGCGCTCGCGATCGACGAAGTCCTGCTTGGTCAGGACCAGCACGTCGCCCGGCAGCTCGGTGCGAAGCCGGTCACGCACTGCGACGGGGTCCGCGCCCGGTGCCAGGCGGATGAGCCCGAGCTGTATGTCGTTGCGCGGGCGGTCGGGGAAGAGGCGCAGCCAGTTGTCGACGCTGGTGATGATCGTGCCGTCGATGCCGAACGAGGGACCGATCTCGACCAGGCCCGCGACGGTGACGCGGCGGTCGTTGACCTCCGTCTGGAACGGGCCGTACGAACGGAAGCGCTCGCCGATGGGACCGAACTCGGGGCGCGCGGCCTCGTCGAACAGCAGCGTGTCCTGCGCCTTGATCAGCAGCCGGTTCTCGCTGAAGCCCGGCGTATCGAGCAGGTCGCTCTCCGGGTCGACGCCCACCGCATTGATGCTGCGGCGATCCGCGGTCCATGGGCTCTTCCAGACCGCGGGGAAGATGTAGACAGGATCGACCTCGGCGACCTCGGCGTCCCCCAGTGCCTGGTAGAGACGGCGGATCGAGAACGGCGCCGGGCGGACGATGAACACGCTGTCGGGGCTGAACAGCGCGATGTCGTAGCGGAAGCGCTCGTGGAAGCGCAAGGTGCTCTCGAACAAGGCGGCGCGGAAGCCGAGCTGCATCAGGATCAGCAGCACGGCGAAGGCGATGCCGGCCACCGCGACCGCCAGGCGAAGGGGCCGGTGCCAGAGCTGGCGCCAGCCGAGCGGCACGGGCAGGGCTCCCGCCATCGCCTCAGCGACCGATCTCGACCTGCACCTGCAGGTGAGTCAGGTTGGCGGCCGCCGCGGCGTCGTCGAGCTTCACCTCGACCTCGACGATCCGCGCGTCCTTGAGGGCCGCCGGGTCGGTGCCGATCTCGTCCAGCTTGTTGACCTTGGGCCGGATTCGCACGACGGTGCCCTCGAGCGGAGCCGCCAGCGCATCGCTGGTCACGCGGGCCCGCTGGCCGGTGCGGACGAAGCGGATGTCGGTCTCGTACACCTCGGCGATGGCGTACATCTCCTCGATGCGGCCGAGTTCGAGGATGCCGTCGGCGCCGACCAGCTCGCCCGGGCGCGCATGCAGGTCCAGCACGCGTCCGGCGACCGGCGCGCGCACGAACGACCGCGCCAGTTCCGCGCGGTGGCGGGCCAGGCTCGCCTGCGCCGCGGCGATGTGCGACTCGGCCACCAGTGCCTCGCTGCGCCGGGCGGCACACGAGGCCGCGCCGGCGTCTGCCTCGCCCTGCGCCAGCTCCGCGTCCTCCCTGGCGGCAAGGCCCCGGGAGAGCAGGTCTGCCTTGCGCGTCGACTGGCGGGCGGCGACCTCGGCCCGGACGCAGGCCTCCTCGGCGAGGCTCGCCGCGGCCCGGGCGCTGCGGCGGGCGATCTCCAGCGCGGCCACGGACTCGGCGACCCGACCCTCGCTGATGGCGGCGGTATCGAGCCTGGCCAGCAGCTCGCCGGCCTCGACGTCCTGGCCGCGTTCCACGTTGAGCTCGGTCAGCACGGCGCCGGACACGGCGTCCGGGATCGACGGTGCTCCGACACGGATGATCCCGCCGATCGGGCTCGATCCGGCCGAGCGCGGCGACGCCACGGGGCGCCGGCCGCACCTGTGCCGCAGGCTCCTCGGCGGCGCCATGCTGGCCGGCGAGGATCGCGCCGCCCACGGCAGCCGCTGCTACGAACCCTGCGAGCGCGCGCAACACGCGCCGGTGCTGCAGACGGGGAAAAAGCTGTGCCATCAAGGTCGTCCTCTTCATCGTGCCGGCCCGCCGCGCCAGCCGTCCTCGAGGGCCTGGCGGGCGTGCTGGTATCCGGCTTCCACGATCTCGTCGAAGGAACGCACGTCGGTCAGGCTGAAGCGGCTGACCGGAGGGCGCAACAGCAGGTCGGCGCGCTCGCCGGCCGCACGCACGGCGGCCATGGTGCCGATTTCCGTCGCCTTGAGCATCAGCGACAGGAAGCGCGGCACGCGATAGCGCGGCATGAACGGCAGGAAGCGGCTGGCGAGGACCGCCCACGGGGACGGCACCTGCTCGTAGTCCACCGCGTACTCCTGCCTGGAGGTGACATCCACCGCGATCACCCAGCCGACCGGCTGGCGCTGCATGGTCCCGACCGGCAGGTTGTCCAGGATGCCGCCGTCCACCGCGAGCTGGCCATCCACGACCGCTGGCGGGAAGACGCCGGGGAGCGAGACGCTTGCGCGCACCGCGGGCGCCAGGCGGCCGCGGTCGTGCAGGCGTGCGATGCCGCGGCCCAGGTTGCTGGAGATGCAGAAGAAGGGAACCGGCAGGTCCTCGATGTCGCCCTCGAGGTGCGCGTGGATCAGTCGCTCCATGCGCTTGCCGCGGAGCAGCGACAGGACCGGCACGGTCATGTCGCTGAATGGCTTGCCGTCGACGAAGGCGCGGCGCGCCTGGTCCTCGATCTCCCGCGGGGGCATGCCCATCGCCATCGGCGCGCCGAAGACCGCGCCGATGCTGGCCCCGCCGACCCAGTCGACCGGGATCCCGGCCTCGTGCAGCGCCCGGTAAACGCCGATGTGGGCGAAGCCGCGCGCGGCGCCGCCACCCAGCACCAGGCCCACGGCCTCGCCCATCACGATCCGCGCGAGGCGGGCGAGGTCGCCGGGCACGCCGTCGCGGACGTGAAAATGATGGTCCACGCTGCGCCCGGCGAGCCAGCGTGCCGTCCCGTCGAGGCGCGGCGGCTGTCCCGGGTGCTGCAGGACCAGGGCATGCAGTGCGCCGTGGTCGCTGCCGGTCGCCGCCAGGGATTCCTCGAGCGGCCTGCGGCCGGGGTCCCCGTCCGCCCGCGCGAGCCAGAGCACCGCGTCCGCATGGCGCAGCGCCAACCGTGACCAGACGGTGTCGTGCCCGTCCGCCACGAACAGCACGTAGCGATGCCGTTCCTCCTGGTCGGCGAGCCACTCGGTCAGGCCGAGGGACACCTCGTGATGGTGTTCGGTGGGCAGCGCTGGCGCACCGAGCGCGCGCAGGCCCGAGGACGTGAGGACCTGCGTCGGCGCCCGATGCGCCAGCGCCTCGCCGAGACGATGGGCCAGGTCGCTCGTTCCCGGGTCGAGTGGCACCACGGCGAGGGTACGGAACCCGCGGCGCACGCCGGTCTTGCCGAGGCTGCGGTCACGCAGCCTCGAAGCGATGCCGCCGGCGACCTGGCGCACGATCTGCGGGCGCTCCCGGCCCAGGCGATCGAAGGCGGCGGCGTCCATGCGCAGCAACAGGCTGTCACGCACGGCGCGCAGGCTGGCGGAGCGCGGGCCGCCGGTGAGCAGGCTGATCTCGCCGACGGTCTCGCCCGGGCCGACCTCGGCGACCAGCACCGGCTTGCCCGCAGCGCCGTTGTCGCCCTCGATCCAGACCTGCAGCCGTCCGCGCGCCAGCAGGAAGAGGGAATCCCCGTCATCACCCTGGCGGAACAGCCACTCGCCGCCTGCGAGCACGACCGGATGCAACGCTTGCAGCACGGCCGCCGCGTCGGCGGGTGCCACCGCAAACGAATGAACGATTGCTTCCTCGAGCGCTTGTCGCGCAGCTGGATGCATGGATGCCGCTTTATCTTGTGTGGTCTGGATGCGGCCGGAACGCCCCCCCGGCTGCCGACACCTTAAACGATCGCGCCCGGCGATGCCAAGAGTCGATCAAGAAGGGTCCGCAACCTGAAAACAGGGGACATTCCTATTTTCCCTTCTCGGCTAAATGACTGGGTCAGCGCCGTTTTCAGAGAAAGGGAAAATAGGAATGTCCCTGTTTTCCTTTTTCAGGGCAACGCCTGCGCGAGGTCGGCGATCAGGTCGTCGGGATGCTCGAGGCCGATCGACAGCCGCAGCAATCCCTGCGGCGTGCGGAGTGTGCGGCCCTTCGATCGAAGCGCGATGCTCGACCAGGCTCTCGACGCTGCCGAGACTGGTTGCGCGGGTGAACAGACGCATGCGGGCTGCGACCTGCATGGCCGATGGTGCCCCGCCCGCGACCTCGAACGACAGCATCGAGCCGAAGCCGCCCATCTGGCGGGCGGCGACGTCGTGGCCGGGGTGGGACTCGAGGCCCGGGTAGTGCACTTGCTCGACCCCGGGATGCCCGGCCAGGAACCGGGCCACCAGCGCGGCAGATTCCGACTGCGCGCGTACGCGCAGCGGCAGCGTCATGATGCTGCGCCGGATCATCCAGCAGTCGAACGGCGAAGGTACCGCGCCGGCCTGATGCTGGTAGTTCCGCAGCGCCTGCAGCGTCTCACCGCGCTCCCGTACGGCCAGCACGCCCCCGGTGACGTCGCTGTGGCCGGCGAGGAACTTGGTGGTGGAGTGCATCACGATGTCGGCGCCGAGCGCCAGCGGCTGCTGCAGGACCGGTGTCGCGAAGGTGCTGTCGCAGGCAAGCAGCGCGCCGCGCGCGTGCGCCATCTGTGCGGCGGCCGCGATGTCGGTGATCCGCAGCCGCGGGTTCGAAGGCGTCTCGATCCACAGCATGCGGGTGGCCGGGGTCCACGCATTCTCCAGCGCCTCGCGGTCCCAGGCGTCAGCCAGCGTGATGCTCACGCCCATCGTCCCGACGAGTTCGCGCAGCTGCCTGATGGTGCCGTAATAGCACTCCGTTGGCGCCACGACATGGTCGCCGGGCCGCAGCAACGCAAACGCTGCCATGGAAGCGGCGGTGCCGGAGGCAAAGCACAACGCCTCGGCGGCGCCCTCGAGCACGGCGATGGCCCGCTCCAGCGCCTCGCGGGTCGGATTGCCGGAGCGGCCGTACTGGAACCCGTGGGGATAGTCGCCATCCGGCGCGCGCTCGAAGGTCGTCGACAGGTGCAGCGGCGGTGCAACCGCGCCGGTGCCGGGATCGGGGGCACGTGCGGCGTGAACCGCCAGCGTCTCCGGCCGCAGGTCCTTCACGTGTCCTGCTCCTGCACGGCGACGACCAGGCAGCCGGGGCCGCCATGCACGCCGAGCGCGGTGCCGATCGGGATGATGAAGCCCTCGTCCACGTTGTCGAGCCCCTTGCGGATCAGCGCGCGCAGCCGTTCGGCTTCCTGCGGCGCGTTGGCGTGGCCGACGGCCAGCCGCCAGCGGCGGTCTGCCGCGATGCGCTTGCGCACGAAGCGGGCGAACTTGGCGGTGAGGTCGCGCCGGCCGAACAGCACGCCGCCGATGGACACGCGTCCGTCGGGGAACACGGCCAGCAGCGGCATCACGTGCAGCAGGTCGGCGACGCGCTTCGCCCAGGCCGGCACGCGGCCGCCTCGCACCGCGTACTCGAGCGTCGTCAGGCTGGCGAAGGTGAGCGTCTTCGAGCGGGCTGCCACGACGGCGCGCTCCACCTCCTCCACGCTGCCGCCGCGCTCGGCAGCGGCAGCCGCGGTCATCGCGATGAGGCCCTGCCCGAGCGAGGCGTTCATCGAGTCGATGCACACCACCCGGCCGTGGCTGCGGCACCGGTCGGCAGCCGACAGCGCCGACTGGAACGTGCCGCTGGCACGGGCGGTCAGGCCGACGTAGACGACGCCTTCGTAGTGGGAGCCGAGGAACTCGAACGCCCGGCGGAAGTCGCCGGGCGGGGGCTGTGAGGTCTTCGGGTGCTCCGGGTTGGTGGCGAGTTCGTGGAAGAACTGCTCCGCGGTCAGGCTGACCTTGTCGAGGTAGCTGTGCGGACCGAAGTGGATGCGCACCGGCACCATGTGGATGTCGAGCCGCTCGAGCGCATCGTCAGGCAGGTCGGCCGCGGAGTCGACGACGACCGCGACCGAACGGCGGGAGCCGTGGTGGGCGGCGTCCTGCTGGCGTTCCATGTCGTCGGCCTTCTCGCCGCTGACGGTGCCGAACTCCGCGGCAATGCGGAACACTTCCGCCGGGTCGTTGACGTGGACGTGCACCTTGGCCTTCGTCACGGTGCCGGCGACGACAAGGCTCGATCCGATGGCGGAGAGCTGCTCGCGCAGGTGCCGGCGGTCGATCTGCTCACCGGAGACGATGCACTCGGTGCAGTAACGGTGGGTCAGGTCCTGCTCCTCGCCGGCCGCCGACTGTTCCTCGTGCAGCACGCGCACGATCGCGTCATCGGCTGCGACTGCGCCGGTCTCGAGGAAGTCGTACATGCCCGCGATCAACTCGACGAAGCCGAGCGCGCCGGCATCCACCACGTTGGCCTTGCGCAGCGCCTCAAGCTGGCCCGTGGTGGCCTCGAGCGAGCGGCGCGCCCGCTGCAGTGCCTGCCCGAAAAGGCGGCGGAAGTCGTTGACACCGTGCGTGGCTACCTGCTCGCGCACCTCGTGCGCGAAGTCGGAGAGCACCGTCAGGATCGTGCCTTCGCGCGGTTCGCTCATCGCATCCCGGGCATAGCTGGCCCCGTCCGTGACGGCCGCGGCGAACTGTTCCGTGTCGAGTGCCTGGAGGTGCCCGGCGCGGTCACCGACCCCGAGCAGGAACTGCGCGAGGATGGCGCCGGAATTTCCGCGCGCGCCGTCGAGCGCCGCGTCGGCGGCCCGCACCAGCAGGCGCCCGGCATGGTCGTCCGGCTGGCTACGCAGGCTGGTCAGCACCGCATGCAGGGTCAGGGCGAGGTTGGTGCCCGTGTCGCCGTCCGGCACGGGGAACACGTTGATCTTGTTGATCACTTCCTCGCGCGACAGCAGGCGCAGGATGCCCGCGCGCAGCGCCAGTGCGAGCCGCGCGCCGTCCAGTGCGTCCGCAGGGGCGACGATCGCACTCATCCCCGGCGCTATTGCCTGGACAGCAGGAAGCGCTGGCCGCGGTACTGCAGCACGGCGCCTTCGGGCGTGATCGACCGGACCTCGACACCCTCGGGCAGGGTATCGCCCTCGCGGTAGCGTCGGCCATTGATGAAGGCGGCGCGCTGCGCGGGGTCGTCGGCGTAGATGTGCAGGTCGAGGTTGAGTGCCGGCAGGCCCGCGGTGGCCTGGGCTGGCAGGGTGTCGAGGCGAGGCGGCGCATTGCTTCCGACGGCGGGTGGCGGCTCGGCGTAAGTGACTTGCGGCGTCGGCGCGGGCGGCAACAGCATCGGGTCCGGGGCCTCGGGCGCATCGCGCATCGGTGTTGCTTCCGGCTCGGGGGCTGCCACATCGGCCAGCGGCCGGACTTCGCGCGAGGGGGGCGCATCGACGGCCGGGGGCGGCGGCGGCTGGATCGAGCGCACCACCGGGGCAGGGCGATCCGTGGCTTCTGATCCGGGCCCGGGTTCGACGGCCACCGGCTCCTCACGGATGACTTGCGGTGCGTCGTTGCGCAGCAGGAAGAAGAGCAGTACGGCCAGGTTTATCGCAAGCAACAAGCCGATGGCGATCAGCGCCACCGGCAGGCGCGACGGCGGCCGGACGATCGGTATCTCCGCGACGGCCGGACCGGCCTGCCGCTGGCGCTCGTGCTCGGACTTGCGCAGTGCCTCGAGGATGAAGCTCAAGCTGCGCCTCCGTTGCCGACGGCATCCAGCGTCGGGGTTCCCGGTGTACCGAGCGCGGAGTCGAGCACGAGCTGGGTCTTTACGCCGGCAATCCCGTCCGCGGTCAGCCTGCGGCTGCGCTGGAAGTCCTCGACCAGCCGGACGAGGCCGTCATCGAACACATCGGGCCGGGCGGCGTTCACCTGCGTGCCCTCGAGCTGCGACAGCGCCTCGCGCAGCCAGCGCACTTCGTCACCGCGCATCCCGAGGCTGAGCTGCCTGGCCATCGGGATGCTCGGGCGCCAGACGACGAGGTACTCGCCGAACCAGTGCGCGGCCAGCTCGGCCATGCTGATGTCGTAGCGAGCCTCCCCCACGGCGATGCGCGCCTGGTCCCCGGACAGCGACTCGAGCACGACCTGGTGCTCTGCGCCGGCAGCGTCGGTCAGCGACAGGATCGCCGGGCGGTTGATCAGCTTCAGTTGCGCAAAGCTGCCGAAGTCCGCCATGCATTGCAGGCCCTGCTCCGCGACCTGGTCGCAGGGACGGCCTGCCGCCGGATCGTAGCTCGCGCCCCAGAGGCCGAGCAGCTGAGTGAAGGCCGTGTCGGTCGTCGTCTCGCCCGGCGCCAGGGCCAGGATCGCCGCCAGGTCCTGCAGCGTCGGTTCATCAGGTGGCACCGCCTCCCCGGCGACCGGCGGGACGGGTCCGGCTGCGGTTCCGGCCGGCTCGGGCACGGCGGCGGTCGCGACGGTGGGCGCAGCGGCCTCCTCCGAGGGCCAGACCTTCCACAGCACCGTGGCCAGCAGCACGACGCCCGCCACGGCCGCGGCGCCCGAGGCCCATCGCACCCACGGCGCCATCATCGGCCGTCCATAGACCTCGGAGGCGGCCTGGCGGACCAGCGCGCCCGTGACCCGGTGCTCTTCCCGCGTGAACGCCCCGAGCAGCGCGCGGTCGCAGATGACGTTGACGATGCGCGGGATGCCGCCGGACAGGCGATGCACCTCGCGCAGGGCGCCCGCAGTGAAGATGTCCGAGGTCGCGCCCGCGACGCGCATGCGGTGGCGGACGTAGGCCAGGGTCTCGGGACGCGTCAGCGCCTCGAGGTGGTAGCGCCCGGTGATCCGTTGCGCAAGCTGGCGCAGTTCCGAGCGGCCGAGCACCTCGCGCAGCTCGGGCTGGCCGACCAGGATGATCTGCAGCAGTTTCTGGGTCGCGGTCTCGAGGTTGGTCAGCAGCCGCACCTGCTCCAGTACGTCGGGGCTCAGGTTCTGCGCCTCGTCCACCATCACCACGACGCGCCTGCCGCGTGCATGCGCGTCGAGCAGGAAGCGGGTCAGCAGGTCCACCAGGCCCTTCACGCTGGCCTCGAACCGCTCCGGGACCCGCACGTGCAGCTCGTCGCAGATGGCCAGCAGGAACTCGGCCGGCGTGATGCGCGGGTTCAGGATCAGCGCCATGTCGCAGTTGGCGGGCAGCTGCTGCAGCAGGCTGCGCACCACCATGGTCTTGCCGGTGCCGACCTCGCCGGTGAGCTGGACGAAGCCGCCCGCTTCCTGGATGCCATAGGCCAGGTGCGCCAGCGCCTCCGCATGCCGTTCGCTGAGGAACAGGTAGCGCGGATCAGGCGTGATGGCGAAGGGCTTCTCGCTGAGCCCGAAGAACTTTTCGTACATGCCGTCTCGTTGCGGCTTCCCGGTATCCGGGTCCGACAGTTTGCCCGAGTCGAGGGCCGGCGGCCAAACTGCTGTTGCGGCGCAACAGGATCCGGTCGTGGATCAGTCCTGGTCGTCGTGCAGCGCCGATCCGCGGCGGACTGCCGTCGTGCCGAAGCGGCTGCGGATGCCGTCGAGGGCCTGGTCGAGTCCGGTGCGGGCCGGACCCGGGCCTGCGGCGAAGAGATCGAGCTGGTCTGCCGGTGCAAGATGTCCGACGCCGACCCCGAGCAGGCGCACCGCGACGCGCGGGTGTTCCTCGAACCACGTGTCCAGCAGCGCGGTGGCGACCGACACGACGAGTCGCGTCTCGTCCGTCGGCGGGCTGAAGCTCTTCTGTCGCGTGAACGTCGTGAAGTCGCGCTGGCGGACCTTGATCACGACCAGCCCGGCCTGCATGCCCTTTGCACGAAGCCGCCCCGTCGTCCGGTCCGCCAGGCGCGCCAGGTGGCCGCGAAGGGCGTCGCGGTCCGTGATGTCAGTGTCGAAGGTCTCCTCGGAGCTGATCTGCTGTTCCTCGACCTCCGCCACGACCGGGCGCTCGTCGATGCCGGCGGCGCGGTCGCGCATGGTCCGGGTGTCGCGCCCGAACAGTGGCCACAGGACCGACTCGGGCGCGGCGCGCAGCTGGCCGAGCGTGAAGATCCCCTGTTCCTCCAGTCGGGCGGCCGTCTTCCTCCCGATGCCGGACAGTCTCCCGACCGGCAACGGGTCCAGGATCGCCTGCGCTTCCTTCCGCGCGGATCACGGTCAGCCCGTCCGGCTTGTCCATTTCCGAGGCAAGCTTGGCCAGCAGCTTGTTGGGCGCCACGCCGACGGACGCGGTGAGCCCGGTGCGGGACCGGATGCGATGCTTGATCTCGCGTGCCATCGTCTCGGGCGAGCCGTGCAGCGATCGGCTTCCGGTGACGTCCAGGAAGGCCTCGTCCAGGGACAGCCCCTGCACCAGGTCCGTGAACTCACCGAAGACGGCGAACACCTCGCGCGAGACCTCCTTGTAGCGCGCCATCCGCGGCCGCACGCAGACGGCGTGCGGACAGCGCCGCAGGGCCTCACGCATCGGCATCGCGGAGTGGATCCCGAAGCGTCGCGCTTCGTAGCTCGCCGCGGCGACCACGCCACGGCCTCCGGTGCCGCCGACGAGCAGCGGCTTTCCCGCCAGCGACGGGTCGTCGTGGGCCTCGACCGACGCGTAGAAGGCGTCCATGTCCACGTGCAGGATCGCCCGGCCGTTCATGTGCCAAGCATACCCCGCGGTCGCGAAGCGGGTCCGGGCTCCAGAAAGGGGCCGAAGCGGGGCGGCCGGGGCGCCGAGCCCGGCGGCTACAGCGACAGCATCGAGTAGACCACACCGGCCAGCATGGTGATGCCGAGCAGGACGAAATAGACAAAGGACAGCGTGGTGAACTTCAGGCCGGTACGCAGCCGACCTTCGCCGTAGACGACGCGCATCGCACGGAACACGTACCACGGCAGGTAGGCCATCAGCACGAGGGTCACGATCCCGAGCAGGCCGACCAGCGGCAGGTCGAGCGTGGCGACAGCGTTGATCACCGACGTGGTGGCCAGCCACAGGAACACGAAGGCGTGCGCGTGCAGGAAGAAGACGAGGTGCTCGGCATACAATCGGCGCGGCCGCCAGTAGAACAGCAGCGCCACCGCCGCCATCAGCGGCAGGAAGAAGAACATCAGCCTGGGCGCCGTCTGGATGAACATGTTCCCGAGGCGGCGGCCACCGTCGGCCATCACCTTCTGCGACGCGGCTTCCAGCCGTGGACTCGAGCCAATCGGCCCCGGGCACGTCGATCTGCAGGTCGTCTCCGGCCTCCGGGGTTTCCACGGGGGCGCCGTCCCCCTCCGGGCTGGAGGGGCCGTAGGCGACGACCGTGTCGCCCTGCTCGTTCACGTGCAGCCACTGTCCGGAAGGCAGCAGGGCGGACACGGCGAAGAACATCACGCTGAGGATCAGGTAGAGACGGAAAGGCGGCAGGTAACGCTGGCGCTGCCCGCGGATGAACGCGTTGGTCAACTCGCCCGGCTTCAGCACCAGCGCGTGCAGCGTTCGCCACACGCGAGAGTCGAGATGCAGGGCGGAGTGAACGACGTCGTGCAAGACGTCGTGCACCGCTAGCACCCGAACCTCGGCCGGCTGGCCGCACTCGGCGCAATAGTGGCCGGTCAGCACGCTGCCGCAGTCCTGGCAACGCAACGGCGGTGGACCGGAGCCGGCGCCAAGACAGGCTGCGTCGGTTCGGCATCCGACGTGCTGGCCGGGCCGTCCTGTTCCGGTGGCGTGACGCTCATGCTGGGCACGATCCGCGCGGCCGCGTTACCGCAGCTCCAGTATACGGGCGGATCAGCGTCCGGCAGGCCGGCGGGGGGCTCCCGGCGCGACGCGGGTGGCGGGGCAGGAGTCACAGCTGCCGGCAGGCACGGCAGCCCGCTCGAGTCGCTGGGCCGCGAGCCGGAACAGCCAGGCGGCGCCGTCTGCCGCGCGGCGCGAGACCCACCGTGCGAACCGCAAGCGCGTGGTGCCGGGAACCAGCCGCCACGCCGCGTAGGCTGCGCTCGCGGCGACCAGCGGGGCGATGACGAGCCACTGCCACATGTCAGCCGGCTCCGAGCGCGAGCGCGATCCGGTAGGTGAGGAAGGCGCCGAGGTAGGCCAGTCCGAACAGGTAAACGGCCATGGCCAGCGGGTAGCGCCACCCTGCGGTCTCGCGCTTGACCACCACGAGCGTGGACAGGCATTGCGGCGCGAACACGTACCACGCCAGCAGCGACAGTGCTGTCGCCAGGCTCCAGGTGCCGGCGATCATCGGCGTCAGCGTCGCTGCCACCGACTCGTCGGTCGCGGCCAGCGAGTACACCGTGCCGAGTGCGCCGACCGCGACCTCGCGGGCGGCGAGGCCGGGCACCAGCGCGATGGAGATCTGCCAGTTGAAGCCGATCGGGGCCAGCACGACCTCGAGGGCGCGCCCGATCATGCCGGCGAAGCTGTAGTAGATGTCCGGCATGGTGGCGCCCGGTGGCGGCGCGGGATAACTGCCGAGGAACCAGAGCAGCACCATCATCGCGAGGATGATCGTGCCGACGCGGCGGATGAAGATCCGCGCCCGCTCCCACAGCCCGATGGCGAGGTTGCGCGGGTTGGGCCAGTGGTACTCCGGCAGTTCCAGCAGCAGCGGGTGGTAGCTCGCCTTCAGGGCGGTACGCTTCATCACCACCGCGACGACCAGCGCCGCCAGCACGCCCGCCACGTAGAGGGTGAACAGCACCAGCCCCTGCAGGTTGAACAGCCCGACCTCGCGCGCCGGGATGAACGCACCGATCAGCAGGGCGTACACGGGCAGGCGCGCCGAGCAGGTCATCAGCGGCGCGATCATGATCGTCGCCATGCGGTCACGCAGGTTGGGGATGGTGCGCGTGGCCATGATCCCGGGGATGGCGCAGGCAAAGCTCGACAGCAGCGGGATGAAGGCGCGGCCGGAGAGGCCGACGCTGCCCATCACGCGGTCGAGCAGGTAGGCGGCGCGCGGCAGGTAGCCGCTCTCCTCCAGCGCCAGGATGAACAGGAACAGGATCAGGATCTGCGGCAGGAAGACCAGCACGCTGCCGGCGCCGGCGATGATGCCGTCCACCAGCAGGCTGCGCAGCGGTCCCGGCGGCAACGTTGCGTGCAGCCACTCGCCGAGGCCGGAGACGCCGGCGTCGATCACTTCCATGGGCCACGCGGCCCAGCTGAACACCGCCTGGAAGATGGCGAACAGCAGTGCCGCGAGCACCACGATCCCGAGCACGGGGTGCATGACGATGGCGTCGAGCCGCTCCAGCACACGCTGCCGGGCCGGCTCGCGATAGCCGATGCTATCGAGGATCCGGCGCGCTTCACGCTGCGTGTCGAGCACTTCCTCCGGCGTCGGGTCTCGATACCCGGCTGCCCTTCTGGCCGCTGCCGGAACCGGGCCCTTCTCCAGCTGCTCGATCAGCTGGTGCGCCCCGCCCGCGGCGACGGCGACGGTCTCGATCACCGGCACGCCGATCTCGCGCTGCAACGCCGCCGCATCCAGGCTGAAGCCGCGCGCCCGGGCGACGTCGCTCATGTTGAGGGCGACCACCATCGGCGCGCCGACCTGCCGCAATTCCAGCACCAGGCGCAGGTTGAGGCGCAGGTTGGTGGCGTCCACGACGCACACGATGACCTCGGGAGGCGGCTCGCCGGCCAGCCGGCCGAGCACCGCGTCACGCGTGATCGCCTCGTCGAGCGAGGTCGGCGTCATGCTGTAGGTGCCGGGCAGGTCCAGGATGCGGTAGCTGCGGCCGCTGGCGCCGGTGAACCGGCCTTCCTTGCGCTCGACCGTGACGCCGGCGTAGTTGGCCACCTTCTGGTGGCTGCCGGTCAGGCGGTTGAAGAGAGCGGTCTTGCCGCAGTTGGGCACGCCGACGAGCGCGAGCCGCAGCTCGCCGGTCGTCGCGGCGGCGGCGGTCATGGCAAGGCGCCGGCGGGCCGGGTCACCATCACCGCGGCGGCTTCGCGCTGGCGCAGCGCGAACATGCTCCTGCCGAGACGCACGGCGATCGGGTCGCTCCCCGGCCAGATGGCGCCGATCACGGTCAGCGCTTCCCCGGGGATGAAGCCGAGCTCCAGCAGCCGCTGCGCCAGCGTCGAGCGAACCTCGTCACCGACGTCGAGGTGATCGTCCCGGACGCCCACGACCACGGCAGTCTCACCCTTGCGCAGGGTCGACAGCGAAACGGGCAGCGTGGTGAGCGGATCGGGGACTCGGCTGATCATCGGGAGTGTCTCCAGGCGCGGAGATTAACCGAAATTGCGAACGATTATCGTTAGCGCTTCCCGAAAAGAGGTATGGAGATCCCGGTGCCGGGTCGGGGATCCGGGGATCGTGACCGGCACGGGGATCCGGGGATGGTGCCGGGACGGGGGATTCGGGGGTTTTCGGACGGTCGGACACCGTCCAGGGGACCGCCCCGGTGGGGGCGGTCCTCCGGTCTTGCCGGTTCTTCAGGCCACCTGGGCCTTGGGAGCCGTGCGAGGCGCCGAGACGACCCCCGCCTGCAGCTCGGCCGGGTCGAAATCGTCCACGTGGATGATTTCCATGGCCTTCCGGTCGTAGTCGCGCAGCTGGGCCGCCTCCTGGGCGGTCAGGATGCCGACCGCCTCCGCCTCGCGGATCTGGCCCGGCAGGTCGAGCGCGGTCACGCGGCCGGTCTTCTCGCCCTCCACGCGGATCTTCTTCAGGAGCGGCTCGGCGGCGACCGTCAGCACCATCGCCTCCTGCACCAGGCCGAGGTGGTTGGTCGGCTCCAGCGTCTTGTAGATGCCGCCGCAGAGCCGCTCGCGCGCCTCGCTCGGCTGGGTGACGAGCTCGGCGACGCGACGGCCGAGGCGGTCGCCGGGCGCGAAGTAGGTGAGGCCGCGCGGGAAGATGAACACCCGCATGAACCCGGCCAGCCAGCGCACCGGGAAGTTCCTGAGGAAGCTGTGCAACTGCTCCTGCGCCTTGTACAGCAACATGCGGCAGGCGTACTCGACCAGCGGCAGGTCTTCCTCGCGGCGTCCCTGCGTCTCGTAGTGCTTCAGCACCATCGAGGCGAGGTACATGCAGGACAGCACGTCGCCGAGGCGCGCGGACAGGTTCTCCTTCTTCTTCAGGTAGCCGCCGAGCGAGAGCATGGCGACGTCGGTGGCGAAGGCGAAGGACGCGCTGAAGCGGTTGATGTGCTCGTAGTAGCGCGTGGTCGGGCCACTCACCGGCGCCTTGACGATCCGCGACAGCGTCAGCGCGCGCAGCAGCGAGCGTACCGCGTTGGACACCGTGTAGCCGATGTGGCCCATCAGCGCCTGGTCGAAGTCCGCCAGCCCGCGCTGCCGGTCGGTGTCGCGCGCCGCGTTCATTTCCTTGAGCACCCACGGGTGGCAGCGCACCGCGCCCTGCCCGAAGATGATGAGGTTGCGGGTCAGGATGTTCGCGCCCTCGACGGTGATGCCGATGGGCGTGAGCTGGTAGCCGCGGCCGAGGTAGTTCTTCGGCCCGAGGCAGATGCCCTTGCCGCCCTGCACGTCCATGGCGTCGTTGACGACGACGCGGCTCATCTCCGTGCAGTGGTACTTCAGGATGCCCGAAGGCACCGCTGGTCTCTCGCCGGCATCGATCGCCGCGGCGGTGACGGAGCGCCCGGCGTCCATGATGTAGGCCATGCCGGCCATGCGCGCGATGACCGATTCCACGCCCTCGAACTTGCCGATCGGCGTGTTGAACTGCCGGCGGATGCGCGCGTAGGCGCCGGTCGAGTAGACCCCGCCCTTGGCGCCGCCGGTGGAGTTCGACGGCAGCGAGATGCAGCGGCCGACCGACAGCTGCTCGACCAGCATGCGCCAGCCCTGGCCAGCCATCTTCGGCCCGCCGACGATCGCATCGAGCGGAACGAACACGTCCTTGCCTTCCACCGGCCCGTTCTGGAACGGCACGTTCAGCGGGAAATGCCGCCGCCCGATCTTCAGTCCCGGCGTAGCGCTCGGGATCAGCGCCACGGTGATGCCGTAGTCGTCCTTGTCTCCGCCGAGCAGCTTGTCCGGATCGAACAGGCGGAAGGCGAGGCCGACCACCGTGGCCACCGGCGCGAGGGTGATGTAGCGCTTGGAGAAGTTGAGCCGGATGCCGACGGTCTCGCGTCCCTGGTAAACGCCCTTGCAGACCACGCCGGTGTCGGGAATGGAGGCCGCATCCGAGCCGGCGCGCGGCGCGGTGAGCCCGAAGCAGGGAATGTCGTCGCCGCGAGCGAGCCTGGGGAGGTAATGGTCCTTCTGCGCCTCGGTGCCGTAGTGCAGCAGCAGCTCCGCCGGGCCGAGCGAGTTCGGTACCGCGACGGTGGAGCAGGCGACCGTCGACCGGCTGGCGATCTTCACCAGCACGCTGGAGTGCGCGTAGGCCGAGAACTCCAGGCCGCCGTACTTCTTCGGGATGATCATCGCGAAGAAGCCCTTCTTCTTGAGGAAGTCCCAGACCTCGGGCGGAAGGTCCGCGCGCCGGTGGGTGATGTCCCACTCGTCGAGCATGCGGCACAGCTCCTCGCAGGGGCCGTCGAGGAACGCCTGTTCCTCGGCCGTCAGTTTCGCCGGCGCGGCGTCGAGCAGCTTCTTCCAGTCGGGGTGGCCGGTGAACAGCTCGCCGTCCCACCACACCGTGCCGGCCTCGAGCGCCTCGCGCTCGGTCGAGGACATCGGACGGCAGCATGCGCTTGTACACGCGCAGGAAAGGCCGGCTCAGGAAACGGATGCGCAGCGGCGTGATGTTGAGCAGCGCCAGCGGCGCGAAGGCGATCCACAGCAGGACCTTCCACCAGGCCGGGGCTGCACCGGTGACCGTGTACGTGGCAAGCACCGCCGCCAGGGCCAGCGTGGTCGCGCCAAGGCCGACCTTGCGATAGGCCGCCCACAGCACGATGCCGACGAACAGCAGGAACAGGATGAAAGACACCATCATGGCTCGACTCCTTGCACGCCATCCCGCCGCAGCGGCCCTGTCGGCCGCCCCGCGGGCCCCTCGACACGATCTCCTGCCAGCATGGAGGCACGGATTAGGGTGAACACCCTAGCGCGACTCCGCTGCGATCTGCGTCAGTGAACTATTCGCTGGTGTCCTTCTGAGCGGATGCGCACTTGCTGCGCCGCAAAAAGAAAGGCCGGCTATAGCCGGCCTTTCTGCGTCAGCGCCGATGCTGTTCAGGGCATCGGCTTCAGCGTGACCTCGCGGGCCCAGCTGTTGCGGATGAACCGGCGCATCTCGAAGCGGGACTCCCTCGCCTTCTTGGCGTCCTCGTCGCTCCACTTGCCCCAGTGGGCCTTGCCGATCTCGTCCATCTTGGCATCGTCGTCGGCCGAGTAGTCGAATGCCGCGCCGGCCGACGGATACATCTCGGCAAACGTCAGGTCGCAGTCGTTCGGTCCCTCGCGACCGGACATGAACATCTTGTAGTCGAGGATCAGGCCGGCCTTCTTGCGGGCCTCCGCCAGCGGCAGGTTGTGGGTCCGCAACCACTTCATGTAGTTGTCCCACTGTCCGTCGTTGACCTGGTAGCAGGAAAGCACCCAGACCGGTCCGTTGGTCATGTGTTCCTGTGCCTGGGACATCGGGACGGTTGCGAGCGCGAACGCGGCCAGCAGGCCGCAAGCCATCAGTTTCATTGGCATTTCCCCCCTTCGGGAACAGTTCTTGTTGGTCCGGCCAGCGCCGGTGTGGGTGCATGGGAACGCGTATCGACCAGTCACGTCAAACCTATGAGACATTGCTAATGTTGCGCTGCCAACAGCAAGGCCCCCGCGCCACGCTCCCGGTAAACGGGAGTGGCGTCACGATTCGCGCGGCTTCCGATCGAGCGCCGGTTGCGCCAGGCGCGTCTGTGACGCAGTTCCACCCGGGCATCCCGGGTTGTCATAACTTCTCCTCCCAGCCCGTCGACCTCACGACCGGGCAACGAGGATCCCCGGGTTGATGCCGTGAGCACGAACCAGCTGTTTGAAGCCGGGGGCCCGCAGCTCGCCGAGACCCAACTGAACGAACTGATCCGTACGCCGGTCGAGGCGCGGTTCAACCGCCTCGCGCGGCTGACACGCCGTGCGATCGGGACACGCGTCGCCGCCATCAGCTTCCTGAATGCCGAGGGCGAGTGGTTCAAGGCGGTGACCGGCTGGAACGTCAGCCATCTGCCGGTGGAGCGAAGCCTCGCTGCGGCACTCAGCGTCGACCGCGGGCCGGTCGCCATCCCGGACATGGCGGAGGATCCGCGGACCCGCGACCATCCGCTGGTCGCCGGCTCGCCGCGGTTCCGGTTCTGCGCCATCCAGCCGATCCTGGACCGCGGCGGCATGACGACAGGCGTGCTGGCGGCCTACGACACCGAGCCTCACAAGATCACCAGCGACCTCCTCGAGGCGCTGTCGGATGCCGGCGAGCTGGCGCGGCGCGAGCTGCGCGTTTCCGAACTCGGCAGCATCCAGCAGCGGCTGCTGGCCACGCTCGACGCCAGCGGACGCGAGGGCCTGCTCGACGACCTGACACGTCTCTGGAACCGGCGCGGCGCGATGCTGTTGCTGGAACAGGCGCTCGAAGGGGGAAAGACCGACGTCTCCATCGGCGTCTGCGTCATGGGAGTCGACGGCTTCAAGCAGCTCGGGAACCAGCACGGCGAGGCCGTGGGTAACTCGGTCCTGCGCAAGCTCGGTGCCGCGATCGTCGACAGCGTCCGGCCTGGCGACATCGTCTGCCGTTTCGGCGTAGACGAGTTCCTCCTGCTCATCCCCGACGTGGATCCCGACCACCTTGGCGACATCATGGATCGCGTCAAGGGACGCGCGCAGTCACTGGTCGTTCGCGCACGGGCCGGCCCGGTCAAGGTGACGGTGAGCATCGGCGGCGCCCTCGGTGGTGAGGGCAACCGCGCGGAAGACGTTATCCGCCAGGCGCAAGGGGCCATGCAGGACGGCAAGCGCCGGCGTGGACGCGAGGCCGGTGGCGAGACGCCGCAGCGCGAAATCGAGCTGTTGGAAGAGTCCGCGCCGAACCCGGATTTCTGAGCCGCTGCGCGTCGTTATCACGGCGCAGGCCGGCTTCCCTTTCGGCGACGGCGTGACGCGATGCAGCACGCCGCCGACGCCGATCCGGGGAATGATCACCCCTCCAGACTGTCCAACCAAAAACAACGCGCAATTACGTGCCGGCGCGGCCGCACGGTCGTCGCTGCCCCGCCGGCACGGGGGAGTAGACGATGATCGCGACGACTCACACGACAGCCCATGCCACGAACCTGCCCAGCCCGCCCCGCAAGGTCCCGCTGACGCGCCCGCTGCACTGGTTGCGGCGCGGCGCGGCTGACCTGGCGGCCTGCGCACCGGCCAACCTGGCCCACGGCGTGACGATGGTGGCGCTGGGCTGGGTAATGTTGCTGATGCTCGGCAGGCATCCGCATTACGTAGCGGCCGCGGTGTCCGGCTTCCTGCTGGTGGCGCCGGTCATGTCCACGGGCCTGTGCGAGCTCTCGCGCCTGCGGGCACGGGGCGAACCGCTGAGTTTCGATGCTTCGCTCGTGGTGCTGGGACGATCGGGTCGCGAGCTGCTGCGTTTCGGCGCGGTGCTGGCGATCGCGGCGGTCGCATGGTTCGTGGCATCCGAGGCGATGCTCGCCGGCCTCTTCGACATCGCCTACCAGGACCCGGCAGATACGTACTGGCATGGATTCCTCGACACCGCCAGCCGCGCGCAGCTGCTGGCCTACCTGGGGACGGGAGCGGTGCTGGCGCTCCTGGTCTTCGCGCTCTCGGCAGTGACCGTCCCCGCAATCATCGACTCGAACGCGTCGGCCGGCCAGGCGGTGCGCACCAGCCTCAGGGCGGTGGCCGCGAACCCGGCGCCGATGCTGCTATGGGCGGCGCTCATCACCACGATCGTCGCCGCTGGTTTCGCGACGCTGCTGCTGGGACTGGTGGTGTTGATGCCGCTGGTCGGGCACGCGACGTGGCACGCCTACCGCGACCTCATCGGGTAGGTTTGCGCCACGCCTTGCAGGCCCTTGAACGCGAAGGGCCGCCCGCGGGCGGCCCTTCCTTCATGCACAGGCCAGATGCCGCGATCAGAGCAGGTCCTTGACCCCGTCGCGTTCCTCCATCAGTTCCTTGTGGGTGGCGTCCATCTTGCCGCGGCTGAACTCGTCGATCGGCGAGTCCCTGCACGATCGAGTAGCGGCCGTTGGCGCAGGTGACCGGGTAGGAATACATGACGCCCTCCGCGATACCGTAGCTGCCGTCCGACGGGACGGCCATGCTGACCCAGTTGCCTGCGGGCGTGCCGAGCACCCAGTCGTGCACGTGGTCGATCGCGGCCGAGGCGGCCGAGGCGGCGGACGACGCGCCGCGTGCCTTGATGATGGCCGCGCCGCGCTGCTGCACGGTCGGGATGAAGGTCTCCTTGTACCAGGCGTCGTCCACCAGCGACTTCGCCGGCTTGCCGGCCACGGTGCAGTGCGCCGATGTCGGGGTACTGCGTCGCGCTGTGGTTGCCCCAGATGATCATCTGCTTGATGCCGGTCACGTGACTGCCGGTCTTCGCGCCCAGCTGCGACAGCGCCCGGTTGTGGTCGAGGCGCGTCATCGCCGTGAAGTTCGCGCGGTCGATGTCCGGCGCATTGGCGGCGGCGATCAGTGCGTTGGTGTTCGCCGGGTTGCCGACGACCAGCACCTTGATGTCGCGGCTGGCGACCTCGTTGATGGCCTTGCCCTGGGCCGAGAAGATCTGCGCATTGGCCAGCAGCAGGTCCTTGCGCTCCATGCCGGGGCCGCGCGGCCGGGCGCCGACCAGCAGGCCGACCCCGCAGTCCTTGAACGCGACCTTCGGGTCGTCGGTGGCGACGATCTTCTCGAGCATCGGGAACGCGCAGTCGGACAGTTCCATCACCACGCCGTTCAGCGCGTCCAGGGCCGGTGTGATCTCCAGGAGGTTCAGGCTGACGGGCTGGTCCGGGCCGAGCAACTGGCCGGAGGCGACGCGGAAGGCGAGCGCATAGCCGATCTGGCCGGCGCCGCCGGTGATGGTGACGGTAACGGGCTTCTTCATCTTCGATTCCCCGCAGATTGAGGATAACGATGACCGCGGGCCCGGCCCGCAGCCATTGACGGGGCCGGATTCTAGCAGCGGGGTTCCGCGGTCGAGATCGTGGCTAATCGCGCTCGCTGGCGTGCTGCGCAAGCCAGCCCGGGTGGGCCGCCTCGAGGCGCTGGAGCTCGGCTCGTGCCTCGTCCTGGCGGCCGGCAGCCTCGAGTGCCTCGATACGCTCGAGCCACTCCTCAGGGGTCTCCTCGCTAGCGGACAGCGGCGCCACCGCCAGCTCTTCGGCGGTTGCCGCGGCGCGGGCGGTCGAATTCTGTGCGGGACCGTCGGCCATCGGCGCTCCCGCTGGCGTGACTGCCGGCGCGGCTGCCGGCGGGGCCGCAGGAGCGGCGTCCTGCATGGTCGCTGCGGCGGCCGGCTCGTCCCGGGACGGCCGCTCCTGGGGCAGCGTTGCGTTCTCGTCCTGCTGGAGGTTGAGCACGAGCGAGAACGCGATCAGCACGGTGGCGGCCAGCGCGGCCGGCAAGGTCCACGCCGGGGCGCGTCGCCGGCGCGCAGCCTCGCGCGCCCTGGCACGCACCGCAGCGTCCACGGCCGCGGGCGGCTCGCCCTCACCGAGGCGCTTGTATGCCTGTGCGATCGGTTCCAGTCCCTCAACGGGTCGCTCGGTCATGGGCCGTTCCCCCGTCCTTCATCGTGCAGCGCGCGGCGGAGCCTGGCCGTCGCGTAACGTAGTCGGCTCTTGGCGGTCTCCGGCCCGACGCCGGTCGCGGAAGCGATCTCCGCCAGCGACAGGCCGGCCTCGGCGTACATCAGGAAGGCGGTGCGCTGCTCGTCGGGCAGTTGGTCCAGTGCGCGCGACAGCGATTCCATCGATTGCTGCCGCATGGCCAGCGCAGCAGGGCCCGGGTGGTCGCAGTCAGGCATCGCAGCCAGCCATTCGTCTTCAGCAGCGACTTCACGTTGCGCCAGTCGACCCGCGCGCCTCCAGTGGTCCACACAGCAGTTGTGCGCGATACGGTAAAGCCAGGCCGCGAAAGGCGCGGTGGGCCGGTAACGATCGGCCGCGGCCACCACCCGGGCCCAGCTCTCCTGGAACACGTCGGCGGTGACGGATTCATCCGCGAGCAGGCGCCGCAGGAAGCGCCAGAGCGGAACGCGGTGACGTTCATACAGCGTGTCGAATGCGGCGACGTCGCCATCGGCGTAGCGGCACATCAGTTGGCCATCGTCAGGTGTCGAGGCGTCCACGCCCCGCAGGATAAGAAAGGGTTCCGCCAGCGCAAGCGGTGTTCCTGCTCCATTCATCCCTGTCTGAACGTCCGCCGAGGGTCCGCGGTGTTATAGCCGTTGCGCAAAATCGTCCCCGATCGGGCCCTCCCGCGCGCCTGGACGCCGTTCCACCCGTCGCATGGGCCATCTAAGTCATTGAATTTAAAGTCTCGATCGACTACGTGCAATCCGAAGTCAAAAAGGGCTTGCATTCGGATGGGTGTTATAGTTGACTACAACACCAGAGGAGCACATCACTGATTCAGTTCGATGTGCAGGGTTCGAAGGAAAGCCGGCAGGGCCGGCCAGGAAAGGAAGGAGAAGGACATGTTCACGATGCTGACTGAGAACACCCGGCGAGTGACGAGCGCGGTGGCAGCGGTGGCGGTCGTGGCGTTTGCAGGGTTGACCCTCGACCAGGGTCACCAGGGTGCGCTGCCGGAAGGCACGGTCGAGGTCGGTGAGATGACCCCGGTCAACCTGATGCAGCTGGCGATGGTCACCCTCCCCGAGGTCGTGGTCACCGGCGAGCGCATCGAGGCCGGTGCGGTCGCCACGGCCATCACCGAACTACCGGAAATCGTGGTCTATGGCAGCCGCAGCACGCTGCTGGCCGAGGCCGCGACCGACACGTCGGCGCAGGGCTGATCCCGCGCCGGTCCAGGACGAGATTGCAGGACGCAAGGAGAAGGACATGTTCACGATGCTGACTGAGAACACCCGGCGAGTGACGAGCGCGGTGGCAGCGGTGGCGGTCGTGGCGTTTGCAGGGTTGACCCTCGACCAGGGTCACCAGGGTGCGCTGCCGGAAGGCACGGTCGAGGTCGGTGAGATGACCCCGGTCAACCTGATGCAGCTGGCCATGGTCACCCTCCCCGAGGTCGTGGTCACCGGCGAGCGCATCGAGGCCGGTGCGCGGCGCGCCAGGACCGCCCAGCCTGCCCTGCTGCCCTGGCCTCGCGGCTGCGGCCGGCAAGGCGGTGCTGGAAGGCCAGAACAACCCGGCCAAGGACAGCGCGTCCAAGGCCAGTGTCCTGCTAAAGTAGTCCTCTAGCAGGCTAAACCAGCGGCAGCGCCACCATGGAAACCAACTGGAACGAAAGCCAGCCCATCTACCGACAGCTGCGCGATCGCGTCGTGGCCATGATCCTCGAGGGGGTCCTGAACGACGGCGATCCGCTGCCTTCGGTGCGCAACGTGGCTGCCGAGTACCGCCTGAACCCGCTGACCGTGCTCAAGGGCTACCAGCAGCTGGTGGACGAGCAGTTGGTGGAGAAGAAGCGCGGCCGCGGGATGTTCGTCAGCGACGGCGCGCGCCGGGCCCTGATGAAGGGCGAGCGGCAGCGCTTCATGGAGGATGAGTGGCCGCGGATCGCCGCCACCATCCAGCGCCTCGGGCTGAGCGTGGACGATCTCCTCGAGGAAGCCCGCAACGCGCCGGCCGCAGAGCCGACGACGCTGGCGCCGATGCGCGCCGAGGATCCCGACGAGGAGGCCAAGGGTGAGTAACCTGATCGAAGCCCGCGGACTGTCCAAGCTCTACGGTTCGACCCGAGCCCTCGACGACGTGTCGTTCTCCATCCCCGAGGGCCGCATCGTCGGCCTGATCGGGCCGAACGGCGCCGGCAAGACCACCGCGTTGAAGGCCATCCTCGGCCTGACCCGCTACCAGGGGTCGCTGGCAGTGCTCGGCCGGGATCCCTTCCGGCAGCGGCACGAGATCATGCAGGACGTGTGCTTCATCGCCGACGTCGCCGTGCTGCCCCGATGGATCCGGGTGCAGCAGGTCGTGGACTTCGTCGCTGCGACGCATCCGCGGTTCCGGCGCGAGGTGTGCGAGCAGTTCCTGACGCGCACCGACATCAAGCGCGGCAGCCGCGTGCGCGAGCTGTCGAAGGGAATGATCACCCAGCTGCACCTGGCGCTGGTGATGGCCATCGATGCGAAGCTGCTGGTGCTGGACGAGCCGACACTCGGCCTCGACATCCTCATGCGCAAGCAGTTCTACGAGACGCTGCTCAACGAGTACTTCGACGGTGAGCGCACGATCCTCGTCACCACCCACCAGGTCGAGGAAGTGGAACACATCCTGACCGACCTGCTGTTCATCAACCGCGGGCACATCGTGCTCGACGCCTCCATGGAGGAGGTCGCGGAACGCTATACGCAGGTCGCCGTCCGGCCGGACCAGGTCGAAGCGGCCCGTGCGCTGCAGCCCATTGCCACGCGCCAGGGGCTCGGCCGGGTCCACATGCTGTTCGCCGGCGCGCCGCACGAGCGCCTCGAAGACCTCGGCGACGTGGGCGTGCCCTCGGTGGCCGACCTGTTCGTCGCCCTGATGCAGGGAGATCGCAAATGAACCGCTTCGCCTGGCTGATGCGGCGGGAATTCTGGGAACACCGCGCCATCTGGATGGCGCCCGGCGTGGTGCTCGCGTTGCTGCTGCTCGGCGCCATCACCGGGAACGTCTTCCTCGGTGACGTGCAGGTGGACGCGGACATCAGCATCGGCGGCGACTCCGCCACGGAATCCGGCCTGACGCAGGAGGACAAGGACGAGCTGGCGTCGATCCGCGGACCGGAGGACCTGCACAA
Source organism: uncultured Gammaproteobacteria bacterium (assembly GCA_963715485.1). Lineage (GTDB taxonomy): Bacteria > Pseudomonadota > Gammaproteobacteria > Steroidobacterales > Steroidobacteraceae > SG8-30. The sequence continues at coordinate 197,546 of OY970244.1, read as the reverse complement.
GCTCGAACGGCTGGAGAAGCTCGAGGACGTCGAGCATAAGGAAATGCGCGTGGTGTCACCGGGCGAGGCGATGGCGCATGGTCGCGCCCGAGAAACGCCGCGGCATCCTGCTGCTGGTCTACGCCAGCATCGCCGTCCTGATGTTCTTCGTCATGGGGATCATCGCGTTCTTCTACTCGCTGGAGGCGCTGTACGCTGACCGGCGTGACCGCAGCGTCCTGTTCTGGAAGTCTCTGCCGCTGTCGGACACGGAAACCGTCCTTTCCAAGTTCGCCGTTGCGGCCGTCGCTATCCCGCTGCTGGCCGCGGCGGCGGCGATCATCGGGCAGCTGGTCATCGCCGCCGGCGGGTCGGCCAAGCTGGCCTTCACCGGCGGGCCCGGCCGGCGTCATGTGGGCACCGGACATCCTGGCCGGCAGTGCACTGGGGGCCGGTGATGCTCGCGATCGTCTGCGCCCTCTGGTACGCGCCGATCGTGGCCTATCTGCTGCTCGCCTCGAGCTGGGCGCCGAAGTCGCCGTTCCTGTGGGCGGTGCTGCCGCCCGCCGCGCTGGCGATGCTGGAGAAGATCGCGTTCGGCAGCGAGCACGTCACCGCCTTCCTCGGCGACCGGGCCATCGCGCCGCTCAAGGCGATGTTCGACAGCGAGGAGAAGATCAAGGCCTCCGAGCTGGGCCCGACCGACCTGGTCGCCAACATCACGGAGCTGCTGCTCTCCCCCGGGATGATCCTCGGCCTGCTTGCTGCCGCTGCGCTGCTGGTCGCCGCCATCTGGGTGCGTCGCTACCGCGACGAGTCGATTTAAACCCCTGCCCCGGGCCCCGCATCCAAGATGCGAGGCCCGGATTTTTCAAGGGAGTCCAGATGATGAGATTCATGCATGCCGGCACGGCTGCGGCCGTGCTGTGTTTGGTCACGGCACAGGCGGGCGCTGCCACGGCGACGACCACCCGTGACTGGCAGTTCGATGGCGCGGACCCGGCCGTGCTCAAGGTGGAAAACCTCGTGGGCGACGTGCGCATCGAGCGCGTTGCACAGGCCGGGTTCGAGGTCAGCGTAAAGGTGACGGCAGAGGCAAAGAGCGATCGCGAAGCCCGCGAAATCGCCGGGGCCGTGCAGTTCAACGCCGCGGACGCGGGCTCCTCCTCGGCCTTCCAGGTGTTGCTGCCCGAGGCGCGCTTTCCGATGATCTACCGCCAGGGAGCGCCCGAGGGCTGGTTCAGTGGGCGCATGTACGTGGACTATCTCGGCCAGAAGCGTCGCATCACCGGCGACCCGGATGAAGGCGTCAACGTGCGCGTGGACATCCTCGTCCGCGCGCCGGCCGGCGCGCGCCTCGACGTGCGGAACGTCTTCGGCGACGCGACCGCGGAAGGTTTCGCGGGCGACCTCCGGCTCGACGGCACGAGCGGCCGGCTGGCCTCCAGCAACGGCAGCGGCCGCCTGGACCTGGACTCGGGAAGCGGGGCCGTCGAGGTGGCCACCCACGCGGGAGAGGTCCGCGCGGACACCGGCAGCGGGGCGGTGAGCATCCGTGACTGCCAGTGCCGCATCTCTGCCGACACCGGCTCCGGTTCGGTCTCCGTCAGCGGTGGCGAGGGCGAGCTGGATGCGGACACGGGCTCCGGCGGGGTGGACGTGAAGGGCTTCAAGGGTTCGATCCGGGTCGATACCGGTTCCGGCGGCGTGAAGGTGTCGGGCCTGAGCGGCGCGACCGAGCTCGTCGCCGACACTGGATCCGGTGGCGTGCGCGTCGGCGGGGACCTCTCCGGTCTGCGGCGACTCGACATCGACACCGGCTCGGGCAGCGTGACGCTGGAGTCGAGCGCATGGCCGGCCATGGAACTGGTGGTGGACAGCGGCTCCGGCGGAACCTCAATCGACATACCGGGCGCCAACATCAAGCTCGATGACGACCGGCGTAGCGTCGTGCGCATCGGCGAGGGAGGCTTCCGCGGCGTTGTCGACACGGGGTCGGGTTCGATCCGGATCCGCACGGTGCCCTGATCGCGCGGCTCTCTACTCCGGGGACCTCCCCGCTCGCTCCGAAAGGCAGACAGTCGCTCGCAGGGAGGTCCCCGTCGTCCTCGCCGCGCAGGAACGACCCGTGGCGCGCCAGGCACCTGTCTCTGCACGAACCGTACCGGGCAGCCCCCGGCACGATACACGGGACCAAAGCCCGAGCCTCTGTCAAGCATAGATAGAGACGATAGGTAAAGGACTATCCGAGTGGTATTGTCTATCACAAGACAACAGCACGACGGAGACAGCCCATGCACAAGACCCGTATCGACCTTCCCGAGAAAGCCCGCCGCAAGGTGACGGACCTGCTCAACGCGCGGCTTGCCGATGCCATCGACCTCAGCCTGACGGCGAAGCACGCCCACTGGAACGTCAAGGGCCCGCGCTTCATTGCGCTGCACGAGCTGTTCGATGCCCTGGCCGGCTCGCTCGACGCTCCGATCGACGAGATTGCCGAGCGCATCACCGCCCTTGGCGGTACGGCCGATGGCACGGTGGGCCTCGTTGCCCGGCGCACCTCCCTCGACCCGTACCCGGCGGAAGTCATTGCCGGTATGCAACACGTCGAGGCGTTGGCGGGGGCGGTCGGCGCCTTCGCGGCCAACCTGCGCAAGGGTATCGGCCAGGCCGACAAGCTCGGTGACGAAGGGACGGCCGACCTGCTCACCGGCGTCTCGCGCGAGATGGACAAGCAGCTCTGGCTGCTCGAGGCGCACCTGCAGGCGGATACCTGACCCGGTCGAGGCGTCCGCTGGCCGCGGGCCGCCGGGCCGGAGGCCAGCGGACGGCGGCCGGTGATCTTGGGGGCGCCCCGGCCCGGGGCAGGGACCCGCGGCGGTTGGCAATTTGGCCTGTGCGCCCGTAGTATTGCCGACCGCTTCGCCCCGGCGGCCGGGGCCCGAGATGACCAGGGTGTTTCAGTGATGGCATCGAGATTCGCTGCGTTCGGCCTGACCTTCGTGGTCCTGACGGCTTCCCTGCTGGTGCCCGTGGCGGCCGATGCAGCCGGTGACCCCGAGCGGGGCCGCCAGCTGGCGTACACCTGTCACGGTTGCCACGGCATCGAGAACTACAAGAACGCCTACCCGAACTACTCCGTGCCGAAGCTCGGCGGTCAGCACGCCGAGTACATCATGGCCGCGCTGGCCGAGTACGAGGCGAAGGCCCGCTGGCACCCCACGATGCAGGGCCTGGCCATGACGCTCTCGGCGCAGGACAAGGCGGACATCGCGGCTTTCTTCCAGGGCGAGCCCGTCGTCTCCAGCGGCGACACGGTCGGCACGCCGCCGCCGGTGGTGCAGACCTGTGCAGCCTGCCACGGTACGGACGGCGTCGGCATCCTGCCGGAGTACCCGACGATTTCCGGGCAGCACGGCGACTACATCAAGCAGGCGCTGAAGGACTATCGCTCCGGCAAGCGCCAGAACGCCATCATGAACGGCTTCGCCAGCCAGTTGAGCGACGCCGACATCAAGGCGGTGGCTGCCCACTACGCCGCGCAGCCGGGCCTGTACACCCCCACCAAGCGCTGACCGGCCAAGCCCGGACGCACCACTCACGCACCAGGGCCGGGGCCGCAAGGACCCGGCCCTTTGCACGTCCGGGATGAACGGTTCCGGCGTCGCCGGTGTAGGCTTTCGGCATGGACATGGAAGGCAAGCTGACGGACTACGCCGGCGGAATCACGGCCATCGACGTGGACTACGTGCGGCCAGGGCTGGCGGCGAGTCACCTCGTCGTCGACGGCCGGCGCGCCGCGTTCGTCGACACGGGCACGACGCGATCCGTGCCGAACCTGCTGGCGGCGCTGGCGACCCGCGGCCTCGACCCCGGGCAGGTGGACTGGGTTCTGACCACGCACGTGCACCTCGACCATGCCGGCGGCGCGGGCGAGCTGATGCGCCACCTGCCGAACGCACGCTGCGTCGTGCACCCGCGCGGCGCCCGGCACCTCGCCGATCCAGCGAAGCTGATCGCAGGATCGATTGCCGTCTACGGCGAGGCGCGCTACCGGGAACTGTACGGCGACATCGTGCCCATCCCCGAGGAGCGCATCCTGGTGCCGGAGGACGGGGAGCGCATCACGCTTGGCAGCCGCACGCTCGAGCTGATCCACACGCCCGGGCATGCGCTGCACCATTACTGCATCGTGGACCTCGACCACCACTGCATCTTTCCCGGCGACAACTTCGGCATTTCCTACCGCGACTTCGACGTGGACGGTGCCGAGTTCATCATGCCGACCACGACACCCGTGCACTTCGATCCCGAGGCGATGATCGCCTCGGTCGACCGGCTGATGTCCTATGCGCCGCTGGCGATGTACCTGACGCACTTCGGCGAGGTGCTCGACCTCGAGCGGCTCGCCGCGCAGCTCAAGGAGCGCGTGGGGGCGTTCGTCGAGCTGGCGCGGCAGTCCGCAGCGGCGCCGGATCGCACGGCTGCGATGAAGGCGGAGATGTTCCGGCGGCTGTGCGGGTGGCTCGACGAGCACGGATATCGCGGCGACCTCGCCGAGCGCCATCGGCTGCTCGACGATGACGTGGAGCTGAACGTCCAGGGCCTTGAGGTCTGGCTCGACCGCACCGGCTGACGCGCCCGCCGCATTACGGGTTGACCGGTGCCAACCCGCTCATGTCGTGCCGCGATAGGTGCCAGGCACGAGCCAGGACTGGCCAATCGACGGCCGCGCCTTGACAGCCCGCGCCCGCGCCGCAACGCTGGCAGCAGGCCCCACGACCCCGGACGATCACCATGAGCACCTTCAAGGCATACCGCATCCATGAAGAAGACGGCCGCATCGTTGCGCGTTTCGAGCAGATGGCCGTGGACGAACTGACCGCCGGCGAGGTGGTGATACGTGTCCGTTACTCGAGCATCAACTACAAGGACGCGCTCGCCGCGACCGGTGCCGGCAAGATCCTGCGCAAGTACCCGCTGAACGGCGGGATCGACCTGTCGGGCGAGGTGCAGAGTTCCACCGACCCTCGCTACACGCCGGGTCAGCCGGTGCTGGTCACCGGCTGTTTCCTCAGCGAGACCTTCGACGGGGGCTATGCCGAGTACGCGCGGGTCGCGGGCGACTCCGTGATCCCCTTGCCCGATGGCATCAGCCTGTCCGAGGCGATGGCGCTCGGGACGGCAGGGTTCACCGCCGCGCTCGCCATCCACCGCATGGAGCACAACGGCCTGGCGCCGGGCAAGGGTCCGGTCGTCGTCACCGGGGCGACCGGCGGCGTCGGATGCATCGCCGTGGACATGCTGGCGGGACGGGGCTACGAGGTCACCGCGATCAGCGGCAAGCCGGAGGCAGACCAGTTCCTGCGCGAGCTCGGCGCCGCGCACATCCTGCGCAGGCAGGACATCGACTTCGGCAAGCGGCCGCTGGAGAAGGCGACCTGGGCCGGTGCCGTGGACAATGTCGGCGGAGAGATGCTCACCTGGCTGACCCGGACGATGGACTTCTGGGGCAGCATCGCGAGCATCGGGCTGGCCGGCAGCCACAAGCTCGAGACCACGGTGATGCCCTTCATCCTGCGTGGCGTGAACCTGCTGGGCATCAACTCGTCGGCGACCCTGCGGGAGATGCGCCTGCAGGTATGGAACCGTATTTCTACTGACCTGCGGCCGCGACACTTCGACCAGCTGGTGACGCGTACAATAGATTTTGACGAACTGCCCGGCGCATTCGCCGATTACCTGGAGGGACGCGTCGTCGGCAGGACCGTGGTCAGGATCGCCTGACGAACCAGATCTGGAGGTGCCGCATGTACCGCGAAGAGAAAATCGCAGCCACCGGCCCGGTTGCACGCGTCATCGAGCTGGTCGAGTCCATCTGGGAGGACCAGGACGGCATCGAGCAGTTCCTCATGACCCCGAACCCGGACCTCGGCGGGAAGATCCCGATCGAGCTGGCCCGGACCGAGGAGGGCGCCCTGGAGGTCGAGAACCTGGTCCGCCGCATGTCGGCCCACCGCCCCGGCTAGGCTTGCCCGTGACCGGCGACATCCGCCAGTTGCGGACCTTCCACGACGATTCCTGCGCCCACCTTGCCTCCTGAGTCCGTGCGGGACGACCAGGCGCTGGCTTCGACGCTGGAGTCGGGGGCGGCCACGCTCGGGCTGCGGATTACGGCCGCGCAGCGCGAGCAACTGTTCGCGCTGCTGGATGAACTGCTCGAGTGGAACACGCGCTTCAACCTGACCGCCATCCGTGACCCCCGCGACATGGTCGTCAAGCACCTGCTGGATTCGCTGTCGGTGCGGCCCTGGCTGCACGGCCGGCGCATCGCTGACGTCGGCACCGGGGCGGGTTTCCCAGGGCTGCCGCTGGCGATCGTCGACCCGGAACGTCACTTCACGCTGATCGAGTCGACCGGCAAGAAGGCGCGGTTCGTCGCCCACGCGGCGGCGGTGCTGGAGCTGTCGAACGTCGAGGTGGCCAACCTGCGATCCGAGGCCTACCGGCCGCGCAGGCCGTTCGATACCGTGATCTGCCGGGCGGTCGGCAAGGTGAGCGAGTTCCTGCGCATTGCCGGCCACCTGTGTGCGCCCGGCGGGCGACTTCTGGCGATGAAGGGCCAGCATCCGGGCGCCGAGCTCGAGCCGATGGCGGAAGGCTGGACGCTGGCCGGGGTGCACCCGGTGACGGTGCCCGGACTCGACGCCGCGCGCCACGTGGTGGAACTGGCACGGGCTCAGGGGTAATCTGCGCCTCCCCATGAAACGCATCATCGCTGTCGCCAACCAGAAGGGCGGGGTCGGCAAGACGACCACGGCCGTGAACCTCGCTGCCTCGCTGGCGGCGACGCGCCGGCGCGTGCTGCTGGTGGATCTCGATCCGCAGGGCAATGCGACCATGGGCTGCGGCGTCGACAAGCGCATGCTCGACCGCTCGACCTGCGAGGTGCTGCTCGGCGACTGCGCCGCGGCGGAGGCCATCGTCGAGGTCGATCCGGGCGGCTTCGACCTGCTGCCCGGTAACCAGGACCTGACCGCGGCGGAGGTGCAGCTGCTGAACGCACCGGCGGGACGCGAGCACCGGCTGGAGCAGGCACTGGCATCGGTGCGCGATCGCTACGACATGATCGTCATCGACTGCCCGCCGGCACTGAACATCCTGACGCTCAACGCGCTGACGGCCGCCGACTCCGTGCTGATCCCGATGCAGTGCGAGTACTACGCGCTCGAAGGCCTGTCGGGACTGCTGTCCACCATCGAGCAGGTGCGCGACAGCGTGAACCCGCGGCTCACCGTGGAGGGCATCCTGCGCACGATGTTCGACCCGCGGAACAACCTGACCAACGACGTCTCGGCGCAGCTGATCGAGCACTTCGGCGACAAGGTCTTCCGCACGATCATCCCGCGCAACGTACGGCTCGCCGAGGCGCCGAGCTTCGGTATCCCCGTGATGTTCCACGACAAGGAATCGCGCGGGGCGCTGGCCTACCTCGCACTGGCCGGCGAGATGCTCCGCCGCGAGGACGACACGCTCCCGACCCCGACCTGAGCCCGCGCATCCCGATTGCGGGACCTGGCCCCGGTTCGCCGTCCCGCGATCGGGACGGTATCGGCCACCGCCGGTGTCTCCGTTTTCCAGACGTTTTCCAACCGGCTGAATAGAAAGCATTTTTTTATGCCGCAGGGAGTTGGCACGCCTCTTGCTTTGTCTTGACCAGGAGGCGGCGAGGGGCCGCCACGGAACAGCAAGCAAAGGAGACCGCCATGTTCACCACCACCAACGAAAAGCTCCGTCACAGCCTCGGCGCGGTCGCTGCGGTGTGCGTCATGGCCGTCGCCGGCCTGGCCTTCGAGTTCGGCCACGCCGGGGCGCTGCCGGCCGGGTCGGTCGAGATTGGTGAGCTCCAGCCGATCAACCTCGAGCAGCTCGCCGACGTGACGCTGCCCGGCCTCGTCATCACTGCCTCGCGGCTGCCGGCCGACGCCGGGCCGCGCGACCTGCCCGAGCAGGCGACGCGACTGGCTGCCAACGACACAGCCGGTGGCGATTCGGCCGGCTGAAGGTTCGCAACGCGGGCGGGGAGGTCGGTTCCATGACAGTTCCAGGCTGGTACTCGGATCCACAGTGGGCGCGGGCCCTCGGCGCGGTCGCCATCGCCTTCCTGGTCCTCTACGGCGTGGCCCGGGCCGGGGGCCCGGTGGCGCTGGCCCGGGAAGCCGAGCCGGTCGCACGCGTCGTGAGCGAGGTCTACTGTGCGGCGGCGTCCGCCTTGCGCCAGGACGGTGCCGCGGGTGTCCGCGGACCCCGCTGGGTCGGTTGAAGGTCATCGATATGGATCGTCCACGCAGTGCCTCGTCCAGGAAGCGGCTGACCCCGGCGATCGCCGTGGCCGGTTTGCTGGCGCTTTCCGGCGTGGCCTGGGGCATCGCCCGGCTCGAGCCCGGCGCGCCGTCGGTGTCGCGGGACAAGCTGTACCTCGATGAGGTTCGATACGGCGTGCTGGAGCGCAAGGTGCGCGGGGCCGGCCAGCTGCAGCCGCGGGAGGCACGCTGGCTGGCGACCCGCGTCGGGGCGCGCGTGGACAGGGTGATCGTGCGGCCCGGTGAAGTGGTGGGCGCCGACACCGTCATCGTGGAGCTGTCGAATCCCGAGGTGCAGCGCGCGGCAGATGCGGCCCGGCTCGAGGTCGCGGCGTCCCGCGCCGAGCTCGCCGCGATGAAGCTCGAACTGGAGAGCGAGCGGCTGGACCGCCGCGCCGCGCTGGCCGCGGTCCGTGCGGAGGCCGAGTCCGCGCGGCTGCAAGCGGTCGCGGAGAGGCGCGCGTTCGAGGCCGGCGCCGTCTCCGAACTGCAATCCGCGCGCTCGAGGATCCAGGCCGAGCAGCTCGCCGAGCGCGTGCGCATCGAGCAGCAGCGCCTCGCGGCGCTGGAGGAAGCAGTCAAGGCGCAACTCGAGGCGCGCATTGCCAGGGTCAGGCAGCTGGAACGCGAGGCCGACGAGCGGCAACTGGCGGCCGAATCATTGAGAATCCGGGCCGGCATGGAAGGGATCGTACAGAGCGTGCCGGTACAGGAAGGTCAGCAGCTCGCGGCCGGGGCCAATGTCGCCCGCGTGGCCCGGCCCGATCTCCTCTTCGCCGAGCTGCGGATTCCGGAGATGGAGGCGCGCGACCTGGCCCCGGGTCTGCCAGCGGTGATCGACACGCGGGAGCGCGTGGTGCGTGGCCGTGTCGAACGCGTGGACCCGGCGGTGGTTGGTGGCGCGGTGCGTGTGGAGGTCAGCTTCGACGAGCCGTTGCCGCCGTCCGCGCGGGTCGACCTGAGCGTCGATGGCATGATTTCGATCGAGACGCTGCCGGACGTGATGTTCGTCGGCCGTCCGGTGGGGATCCAGCCGGGCAGCGAGAGCACGGTGTTCAGGGTGAGGCCCGGCAGCAACGTGGCGGAACGGGTCGCGGTGCGATTCGGCAAGGCATCGGTCAACCAGGTCGTCGTCGTCGACGGCCTGGAGCCGGGCGACGTGGTGGCGCTGGCCGACACCACGCAATGGAGCGGCCGGCAACGGCTGGTGATCGACTGAAGCGGGAGGAGACGATGATTGAAGGGCAAGCGATGATCCGGCTCGAGGCGGTGACCAAGGTGTTCTATACGGACGAGCTGGAAAGCCACGCGCTGGACGGCGTGCACCTCGACGTCCGGCAGGGCGAGTTCCTGTCCATTTCCGGTCCCTCCGGCTGCGGCAAGTCCACGATGCTCGCGCTGCTCGGCCTGCTCGACACGCCGACCGTGGGGCGCTACCTGCTCGAGGGACGGGACGTCACGGAACTCGACGCGAAGGAGCGGGCGCGGGTCCGCAACGAGCGGATCGGCTTCATCTTCCAGGCCTTCAACCTGATCGGCGACCTGACCGTGCTGCAGAACGTCGAGCTGCCGCTGACCTACCGCGCCGGCATGGATGCTGCCGCGCGGCGAGTGGCCGCGCGCGAGGCGCTCGAGCTGGTCGGCATGGACCACCGGCTCAACCACCACCCGTCGCAGCTGTCCGGCGGCCAGCAGCAGCGCGTGGCGGTCGCACGCGCGCTTGCGGGCCAGCCGTCGATCCTGCTGGCCGACGAGCCGACCGGGAACCTCGACTCGCGCAACGGCGAGGCGGTGATGCAGCTGCTGCGCGACCTGCACCGGGAAGGTGCGACGATCTGCATGGTGACCCACGACCCGCGCTATGCCGCTTACGCAGACCGGCAGGTGCGGCTGTTCGATGGGCGCATCGTGGACGAGGGCACGCTGGTGGACCTCGCCGAGCGCCGCGCGCTGGCGCGCTAGGGAGCGATCGCGATGCAGGCACTGTTCGACGAACTGCTGGCCGCCGTGCGCGGCCTGGCGCGCGCGCCGGTTTTCACAGCGCTGGCCGTGTGCGTCCTGGGCCTTGGTCTCGGGGCCACCATCTTCATGTACGGTGTCGTGGACGCGCTGGTCCTGAGGCCACCCCCGTACCCGGACGCCGGGCGGATCCACCTCGTGGTCGAACGCTGGGAGCGCAGTACCGAGTTCGATCCCTCGATGTCGACAGGGGACTACCTGGTCGTCAAGGACGCCGTCGAGGGGGTCGAGGCGGTCGGTTCGATCTATACCGGTACGGTCTACCTGACCGGCGACGGGCCGGCGGAGCGCTATGACGGCGGCTTCGTCAAGCACGGCCTGTTCGAGGTGGCCGACGTCAAGCCGATGCTCGGGCGGGTGATCGAAGAGCGCGACACGCTGCCCGGCGCGGCCCCGGTCGTGGTGCTGAGCCACGCACTGTGGAAGGAGCGCTATGGCGCCGACCCGGGCATCATCGGCCGCGCCCTGCAGCTGAACGGACAGCCGACCGAGGTAGTCGGCGTGATGCCGGAGCACTTCCACTTCCCCGGGCAGGAGGTGCTGTGGCTGGCCGACACGCAGGACCCCGCGGCCCTGGGCAGCAAGGGAGGCGTCGATGTCGGCACTTACCTCAGGCTGAAACCCGACGTGTCGCCTGACGAGGTGCAGGCCTCGCTGGCGCCTGCGGCGGCCGCGACCGCGGCGGCGGATCCGGAGAAACTGACCGGGCGCAGCTTCGAGGTGATCCCGTTCGCCGGGTCCTGGGTCGGGCAGGTCGGCCGCATGCTGCTGCTGACCCTGCTTGCCGCAGTGGGCTTCGTACTGCTCATCGCTTGCGCCAATGTCTCCAACCTGCTGCTGGCGCGCGCGGCGTACCGGACGCGCGAGGCGACCGTGCGTTCCGCGCTGGGCGCGACCCGGGGGCGGCTGGTCGTGCATATGCTGGCCGAGAGCCTGTTCATCACGACCATCGCCACGGCGCTCGGCTTGCTGCTCGCCTCGATCGGGCTCGACGTGATGCGCCTCGCGATGGAGAGGATGGAGGACGGGTCCCCGAAGTGGTTGAACTTCGACATCGACGGCCGCGTGGCGCTGGCAACAGTGCTGCTCGGCTTCGTAGCCACGCTGCTGGCGGGGTTGCCGGCCGCCGTGCGGGCCACCCGGCCGAGCCTCGATGCCCTGCTTCGCGACGGGGGACGCACGGGGACCGGGCTGGCGATCGGGCGCATCGCGTGGACCCTGGTCGTGGTCGAGATCACGCTCGCCTGCGCGCTGCTCGGCGGCGCCGCGCTGATGACCCGCAGCGTGCTGGCACTCGCCCACAGGGACGTGGGCGTGGCGACGCAGGAAATCATGACGGCCCGCGTCGGCCTGCCCCTGGGCACCTACGAGGACAACGGAGACCAGGTCCGCTTCTTCGAGCGATTCCAGCAGCGGCTCGAGGCACAGCCGGAGGTCGAATCTGCCGCGCTGACGCAGTCGCTGCCGGTGCACGGTGCCTGGATGGGCGCCTTTGCCGTGGACGGGCGGAGCTACGGAGACGAAGCATCGATGCCGCAGGCCAGGATGCTGCAGGTCACGCCGTCCTTCTTCGAGACGTTCCGCCTGCCGGCGCTGGCGGGCCGCCCGCTGCTGGCGACCGACGACGCAGACAGCCTGCCGGTAGCGGTCGTCGGCGAGGCGCTGGCGAGCGAGACGTTTCCTGACGGCACGGCGCTGGGCCAGCGCCTGCGCTGGGGCACTGGCGACAAGGCTCGCTGGGTCACGGTGGTCGGCGTGGTTCGGGACGTGCTGTACGACCAGGGCGGCGAGATCGAACCCGCGATCTACGTGCCGCTGGCGCAGGAGGTGCAGCGGTTCGTGAGCATCGCCGTGCGGGGTACGGGCAGCCCGGAGACGTTGGCTGCCGCGATGCGGCGGGCACTGGCCGAGAGCGATCCGGACCTGGCGATCTACTGGGTCCGCACGCTCGACGAGGGCGTTGCCCAGCAGACCTTGGGCCTGCGCATCATCGGCACGCTGTTCGCCATCTTCGGCGTCATCGCACTGGTCCTGGCCGCGGCCGGACTGTTCGGCGTGCTGTCCTTCCACGTCGGCCAGCGCACCCGCGAGATCGGGGTGCGGCGCGCACTCGGTGCGAGCGATGGCAGCGTCCTGCGGATGATCGCCGAGGCCAGCGGCGGACAGGTGGCCATCGGCCTGTTGCTGGGCCTGGTCCTGCTGCCGCTGCTGGGCCGTATCCTGTCGCCGGTGCTGGTGGACACCAGCCCGTTCGACCCTGCGATATACCTGGGTGTCCTCGTCGTCATGCTGGTCGTCGCGGCGGCGGCGATACTCCGGCCGACGCTGCGGGCGCTGCGCGTGGACCCGGCGGCGGCATTGCGCTACGAGTGACGGCGGGTCACGATCGGGCCATGCAGCCCAGGATCCTGATCGCCGACGACCAGGCAGATATCCTCTCCGCGCTCCGGCTCCTGCTCAAGCGGGAAGGGTTCGAGGTGGCCACGGCCACCTCGCCTGCCGGGGTGCTCGACATCGTGGCCCGCGAGCCCGTGGATGCGGCGCTCATCGACCTGAATTACGCCCGCGACACCACCTCCGGGGCCGAGGGCCTCGAGCTGGTGGCGCAGCTCCGTGCCGGGGACCCGGACCTTCCCGTGGTGGTGATGACGGCCTGGGCGACCGTGGACCTGGCGGTGCAGGCATTGCACCAGGGCGCGGGCGACTTCATCGAGAAGCCCTGGGACAACCAGCGGCTGCTGTCGGTGCTGCGCAACCAGGTCGCCCTCGCCCGGGCGAGGCGCCAGGGCCGGGCCCTGGCGGAAGTGAACGCTGCGTTACGCGGCAGCGATGCCGAGGTGATCGCCAGTTCGCCGGCGATGCTCGGGGTGTGCCGGCTGGCGAAGCAGGTCGCACCGTCCAGTGCGAGCGTGCTGGTCACGGGCGAGCCCGGCACCGGCAAGAGCCTGCTGGCCTCGATGATCCATGGCTGGTCCGACCGCGCCACCGGGCCGTTCGTGTCGGTAAACGCCGGCGGCCTGTCGGAATCGGTGTTCGAGAGCGAGATCTTCGGCCATGTGCGCGGCGCCTTCACGGATGCGAAGACCGATCGCGCGGGCCGGCTGGAGATGGCCGACGGCGGCACGCTGTTCCTCGACGAGATCGGCAACGTGCCGCCGGCCCAGCAGGCACGCCTGTTGCGTGCGCTGGAGACCGGCGAATTCGAGCGGGTCGGCTCCTCCCGCACGCAGCGCGTGGACGTACGCATTGTCAGTGCGACCAACGCCGACCTCCCGACGATGGTGACCGACGGGCGCTTCCGCGAGGACCTGCTGTTCCGGATCAACACGGTGGAGATCCGCCTGCCGCCGCTGCGCGAGCGCCGGGAGGACATCACCCCACTGGCGACGGCGGCGCTGGAGCGAAAGGCTGCGCAGTACGGGCGGGAGGTGAGCGGCTTCGAGCCGGCCGCCATGGCGGCACTGCTGCAGTACGCCTGGCCCGGCAATGTGCGGGAACTCAACAGCGTGGTGGAGCGCAGCCTCCTGCTGGCCCAGGAACCGCTGATCACCGTGGCCGACCTGCGGCTGTCGACCGGCAAGGCCGCCGGCCCGCCCGCGCTCGAGGACATGAGCCTCGAGGATGCCGAGCGGGCGCTGATCCGATCGGCGCTGCGCCGCCATGCAGGCAACGCACAGGCCGCCGCGGAAGCCCTCGGCCTGTCGCGCAGCGCGATGTACCGTCGCCTCGACAAGCTTGGGCTCAAGCCCGAGGACTACTGACGTGGCGGGCTCGCGGCTGGACCAGGGCGCGGATTCCGGCACCGTCACGCAGCCGAAGACGACCCGGGCACCGTTACGCACCAGGCCGGTGACGGGCCGGTCGCGCATGCTGTTCCAGCGACGTATCGTCCTGCTCGCCCTGGCCGGCGGCGCACCGGCGGTCGTGCTGGCGCTGGTCCTGTTGCCTCGACTCGAGCTGCCGGGCTCCGTGCTGACATTGCTCGGGCTCGTGGTGCTGGGGGCATGGATCGGGTTCGCCGTCGCCCTCTACCGTGCGGCGGTGGAGCCGCTGCGCTCGATCGCCAACGTCCTCGAGGCCTTGCGTGCCGGCGACTTCGGCATCCGCGGCCGGCATCCTCGCAAGGGCGATGCGCTGGGCGACGTGGTGGCGGAGGCCAACCGCCTCGGGGCGACCCTGCGCGCGCAACGCTTCGAGGCGCTGGAAGCCTCGGCGCTGCTCAACAAGGTGCTGACGGAGATCGACGTGGCCGTGCTGGCCTTCGACGAGGAGGACCGCATCCGGCTCGCCAATCGCGCCGCGGGCGAGCTCCTCAAGCGGCACCATGGCGCGCTGGTCGGCCTCAGCGCAGAGGAAGCAGGCGTGGCCGGCCTGCTGGACGGGCCGGCCCTGCGCGCCGAGTCGCACGTCTTCCCGGCCCGCGGCGGGCGCTGGCAGGTGATGCGCGACAGCTTCCGCGAGGGCGGCCGGGCGTTCCGGCTGGTCGTGGTCACCGACCTCAGCCAGGCGCTGCGGGAGGAGGAACGCCGCGCGTGGCGCCGCCTGATCCGCGTCATCTGGCACGAGCTGAACAACTCGCTCGCGCCGATCAAGTCCGTCATCGAGACGAGTCGTGACGCGCTGTCGGCGGGTCCGCTGGAACAGGAAGAACGCCTGGAGCTGGCGCAGGGCCTGGCGCTGATGGCCGAGCGGTCCGAGGCATTGCGCCGTTTCCTGTCCCGCTACAGCGAGCTGGCGCGGATGCCCGATCCCGTGCTCGGCGACTGCGACGTGGCCGCTCTCTTCGAGCGCGTGGTCGCGATCCATCGGCCGGGAGCCGTCCGGGCCTTTCCGTCGCAGGGCCTGACCGTGAGGGCAGATCCAGACCAGCTGGAGCAGGCGCTGATCAACCTGGTGAAGAACGCGGTCGAGGCCGCCGGCGACGGGCAGCCGGTGGA
This sequence comes from uncultured Gammaproteobacteria bacterium, assembly GCA_963715485.1. GTDB lineage: Bacteria > Pseudomonadota > Gammaproteobacteria > Steroidobacterales > Steroidobacteraceae > SG8-30. The sequence continues at coordinate 182,248 of OY970244.1, read as the reverse complement.
GCTGGAGGCGAGGCGGCGGCGCGCGGAGGTGGCCTTCGAGGTCCGCGACCGCGGACCGGGCGTTGCCAACCCCGACAACCTGTTCGTGCCCTTCTTCACCACCAAGCCGGGCGGCAGCGGCATCGGGCTGGTGCTCGCACGCCAGGTGGCCGAGGCCCATGGCGGCTCGCTGAGCCTCGCCAACCGCGACGATGGGCCCGGCTGCATCGCCTCCCTGGTCATTCCGGCGTGATAATTCCCGGCTGCGGTGGCTAAACTTCCCGCCTCACCGCATGGGGACGTCCATGGCTGCTGACAAGAAACGGGGACTCGGGCGCGGGCTCGAGGCGCTGCTGGGGCAGGCAACGCCCCGGCCGGCTACCGCGCAGGCCCCGGCGAGCGGGCCGGCCGGCGGCGACGAGCTGGCGAAGCTGCCGCTGGACCTGCTGGAGCGCGGCAAGTACCAGCCGCGCCTCGACATGCGCGAGGAGTCCCTCGCGGAACTGGCCGATTCGATCAGGGCACAGGGCGTGGTGCAGCCGATCGTGGTGCGCCCGGTGGGCACGCCGGCCGCCGGTGCGTCCCAGCGCTACGAGATCATCGCCGGGGAGCGGCGCTGGCGGGCGGCCCAGATGGCCGGGCTCGCGGACATCCCCGCGGTGATCCGCCACGTGCCCGACGAGGCGGCCGTGGCCATGTCGCTGATCGAGAACATCCAGCGCGAGAACCTGAACCCGCTGGAGGAGGCCCGTGCCCTCGACCGCCTGATCACCGAATTCAACCTGACCCACCAGGAAGCGGCCGAGGCGGTCGGCCGGTCCCGCGCGGCCGTCAGTAACCTGTTGAGATTGCTGGATCTTCCGGACGAGGTGAAGGCGCTGGTCGAGCAGCGGTCGCTGGAAATGGGCCACGCCCGCGCGTTGCTGGGCCTGCCGGCGCGGCGGCAGCAGGTCGAGGTGGGCGGGCTGATCGCCAAGAAGGGCCTGTCGGTGCGCGAGGCCGAGGCGCTGGTCCGGCGGATCCTGGTCAGGGCGTCGGCCCCGGGCGGGGAGGCCGAGCCACCGCGCAAGGACCCGGACATCACCCGGCTCGAGACCGACCTCGCCGAGAAGCTCGGGGCCCGGGTCGAACTGCGCCACGGCGCCTCGGGCAAGGGCAAGCTGGTGATCAGCTACCATAGCCTCGACGAACTGGACGGCATCCTCGGCCACATCAACTGAAAAAGGGTCCGCAACCCTTTTTCACCCGAAAAGGGTTGCGGACCCTGTTCCGGCTTGTGGAAATCACGGTTTCCGGCGGCGTTGAAGCAGTGCAAAAAGGCCGCTAACATACGGTGGCTTTGCAGGGCCCGGGGTAGCCTGGGACATACAAAGAGAGATACGTCGCCACTATCGGGCGCCTTGTACGTCGCGGAAGTGGCTTTTTTGTTGCCTGGGAGCGTGACCTTGCGCCTGACCCGCGTTCAGGCCGAGCGCAAGGCGGCCTTCCGAGTGGTGCTCGCCCAGGTGGCGATCACCCTCGGGGTGGCAGCCGTGGCGGCCCTCGGTTGGGGCACCGCGGCGAGTCGGTCGGCGCTCTGGGGTGGCGGTATCGGGATAGCGGCTGCGGCCTTCATGTTGCTGGCCGTCTTCCGCTACCCGGAGGGCGCGAGCGCCGCGCGGATCGCCTGGGGCTTCTACCTCGGGCAGTTCCTGAAGGTGGCGCTGTCGATCGCATTGCTGGTCGTCGCGTTCGGGACGGAAGGCGTGGTGCCGCTGGCGTTGCTGGTCGCCTACGTGGCGACCTTCGCCGGCTACTGGGCGGCCCCGCGGCTGCCCTTGCCGAGGCGATGAGGGAACACTGGGAGGCTTGGACCCCGTTGGGGGCTCGGGACTGAACAAGAAATGGCCGGATCGAGTACCGAATACATTCCGCATCACCTGACGCACCTCAAGGTCGGCGAGGGCTTCTGGTCGCTGCACGTCGACACGCTGGTCATGACGGCGATCCTCGGGCTGATCTTCCTGTGGATCTTCTGGTCCGCGGCGCGCAAGGCGACGACCGGCGTCCCGGGCAAGTTCCAGGCGTTCATAGAACTCGTGGTCGAGTTCGTGGACGGCCAGATCAAGGAAGTCTTCCACGGCGACCGCAGCTTCCTCGCGCCGCTGTCGCTGACCATCTTCGTGCTCGTGATCTTCATGAACACGATGGACCTGATCCCGATCGACATTCCCGGCATGGTCGCCGGCTCGGCCGGCGCACATTACTGGCGCGTGCTGCCGACCGCCGATGCCAACACCACCTTCGCGATGTCGCTGACGGTGCTGGTGCTGGTCATCGTCTACAGCTTCAAGGCCAAGGGTGCGGGCGGCTACATGCACGAGCTGTTCGGCGCCCCCTTCGGCAACCACCCGCTGCTGTGGGTACCGAACTTCGCGCTGAACGTGGTCGAGCTGCTGTCGAAGCCGGTGTCGCTGGCCATGCGACTGTTCGGCAACATGTACGCCGGCGAGCTCGTGTTCATGCTGATCGCACTGCTCGGGTTCGCCTGGGCCGGCGCGCTGCACGACGGCAACATCTTCGGCTTCGCCGTGGGCTTCATCGGCCAGGTGCTGCTGACCGCGGCCTGGGCGATCTTCCACGTGCTGATCATCCTGCTGCAAGCCTTCATCTTCATGGTGCTGACCGTCGTGTACATCTCGATGGCGCAGGAACACCACTGACCTTCAACTCGACGCTGACCTGGGAGACTCTCGATGGAATACATTGCGTTGGTTCAGGCCTACACCGCACTGGGCCTCGGCATCATCATCGGCCTCGGCGCCATCGGCGCCTGCATCGGCATCGGCATCATGGGCTCGAAGTTCCTCGAAGCCGCCGCCCGCCAGCCGGAGCTCATCCCGACGCTGCAGGGCCGCATGTTCCTGCTCGCCGGCCTGATCGACGCGGCGTTCCTGATCGGCGTGGCCATCGCGATGTTCTTCGCGTTCGCCAACCCGCTGCTCGCACGCCTCGAAGGCTGAGCCCGTACTGAACTCAAGCACGTCCGGGGGACGTCGCCATGGATATCAACGCGACCCTCATCGGCCAGGTGCTGGGCTTCCTGATCCTCGTCTGGTTCACCTGGAAGTTCATCTGGCCGCCATTGCTGGGTGCCATCGAGCAGCGGCAGAAGAAGATCGCCGACGGCCTCGCCGCGGCCGACCGCGGCCAGAAGGACCTCGAGGAGGCCCGCGGCAGGGCCGACGAGGCCGTGCGCGAGGCCCGTGACAAGGCCGCCCAGGTCCTGGAGCAGGCGCACAAGCGTTCGACCGAGGTGATGGACGAGGCCAAGCACGCCGCCATCGCCGAGGGCGAGCGCCTGGTCGCCGCGGCCCGTGCAGACGTGGCCGGCGAGCGCACCAAGGCCCGCGACCAGCTGCGCCGCGAGGTCGGGCAGCTGGCCGTCGCAGGCGCCGAGCGGTTGCTCGGGCGAGAGGTGGACGCCAAGGCGCATGCCGACCTGCTCGAGCAGCTGGCCGCCGAGATCGAGCGCAGCAAGGGGTGAGACATGGCTGAGAAGGCCACCATTGCACGGCCCTATGCCCGCGCCGCGTTCGACTACGCGAACGCGCAGGGCGCGCTCGCCGACTGGTCGGCGGCGCTGGCTGCGGCCGCGCAGGTCGCCTCCGACCCGCGCGTCGAGCCGCTGCTGTCGAACCCCCAGGTCCCGACCGCGGCGGTCACGGGCCTGATCGCCGAGGCAGCCGGGGCCGCCGGCCCGGTACGCAACTTCGTCGACCTGCTGGCCGAGAATGGCCGCCTGGCCTACCTGCCCGAGATCGCTGCGCAGTACGAGGTATTGCGTCGCGAGGCGGAGCAGGTGGCCGACGTGGAGATCGTCTCCGCGATGGATCTCGACGAGGGGCAGCAGGCGCGGCTCGCCAGGGCCCTGCGCGCCAGGCTCGGCCGGGAGATCCGCATGCACACCCGTACAGACGCCTCCCTGATCGGGGGTGCGATCGTCCGCGCCGGCGACCTCGTCATCGACGGGTCGCTCAAGGGCCGCCTCGAGCGGCTGGCGTCGGAGATGAACGCTTAAGAGGATAAAGGTCAATGTCCATCAAGGCTTCCGAAATCAGCGAACTGATCAAGGCCCGGATCGAGGACTTCCAGGCGGGCACCGAGGCGCGCAACGTCGGTACCGTGGTCAGCGTCAGCGACGGCATCTGCCGCATCCATGGCCTCCGGGACGTGATGCAGGGCGAGATGCTCGAGTTCCCGAAGGACACCTTCGGCCTCGCGCTGAACCTCGAGCGCGACTCGGTCGGCGCGGTGATCCTGGGCGACTTCGAGCACATCACCGAGGGCGACACGGTCAAGTGCACCCGCCGCATCCTCGACGTGCCGGTCGGCCCGGAGCTGATCGGCCGCGTCGTCAACTCGCTCGGCCAGCCGATCGACGGCAAGGGTCCGGTCGAGGCCAGGGAACGGGACGTCATCGAGAAGGTCGCCCCGGGCGTCATCTGGCGCAAGTCCGTCAGCCAGCCCGTGCAGACCGGCCTCAAGGCCATCGACTCGATGGTGCCGGTCGGCCGCGGCCAGCGCGAGTTGATCATCGGCGACCGCCAGACCGGCAAGACCGCGGTCGCGGTGGACACGATCATCAACCAGAAGGGCAAGGACCTGATCTGCATCTACGTCGCCGTCGGCCAGAAGGCCTCGACGATCGCGAACGTGGTGCGCAAGCTCGAGGAATTCGGCGCGATGGAGTACACCATCGTCGTCGCGGCCTCGGCGTCCGAGTCGGCCGCGATGCAGTACATCGCCCCCTACTCCGGCTGCACGATGGGCGAATACTTCCGCGACCGAGGGCAGGACGCGCTGATCGTCTATGACGACCTGACCAAGCAGGCCTGGGCCTACCGCCAGGTGTCGTTGCTGCTGCGCCGCCCGCCGGGCCGCGAGGCCTACCCGGGCGACGTGTTCTACCTGCACTCGCGCCTGCTGGAGCGCGCCGCGCGCGTCAACGAGGAATACGTCGAGCGCTTCACCAAGGGCGCGGTCAAGGGCAAGACCGGCTCGCTGACCGCGCTGCCGATCATCGAGACCCAGGCTGGCGACGTGTCCGCGTTCGTGCCGACCAACGTCATCTCGATCACCGACGGCCAGATTTTCCTGGAGACCGACCTGTTCAACGCCGGCATCCGCCCGGCCATCAACGCCGGCGTCTCCGTGTCGCGCGTGGGTGGCGCGGCGCAGACCAAGATCATCAAGAAGCTCGGCGGCGGCGTGCGACTGGCGCTGGCGCAGTACCGCGAGCTGGCGGCGTTCGCGCAGTTCGCCTCCGACCTGGACGAGGCCACGCGCAAGCAGCTGGACCGGGGCAAGCTGGTCACCGAACTGATGAAGCAGCCGCAGTACTCGCCGATCTCGGTCGCCGAGCAGGCGATCACGCTGTTCGCCGTGAACAAGGGCTACTTCGACGATGTCGAGGTGAACAAGGCGCTGGCCTGCGAGACCGCCATGCGGCAGTGGGTCAAGACCCAGCACAAGGCCGTGTTCGAGAAGATCGAGGAGACCAAGGACCTGACCGCGGACGACGAGAAGGCGCTCGCGGCGGCGATCGAGGACTTCAAGAAGAACGGCGCGTACTGAGCCGCGGCCGGGAGCCGATATGCCAGGAACCAAGGAAATCCGCCTCAAGATCAAGAGCGTGCAGAACACGCGCAAGATCACCAAGGCGATGGAGATGGTCGCCGCTTCCAAGATGAAGAAGGCGCAGGAGCGCATGCGCGCTGGCCGGCCGTATGCCCAGCGCCTGTTGTCGATCATGATCCACGCGGCGCAGGCCAACGCGGAGTACAGGCACCCGCTGCTCACGCGCCGCGACACGGTCAAGCGCGTCGGGGTCGTGGTCATCACGACGGACAAGGGCCTTTGCGGCGGCCTCAACACCAACCTGCTGCGGCTCGTCCTCGCACAGCAGAAGGCATGGATCGCCAAGGGCGTCGAGGCGGAGTACTGCACCATCGGCAACAAGGGCTTCGGCTTCGTCAACCGCATGGGCGGAAAGATCGTCTCGCAGGTCGTCAACTACGGCGATCGCCCGTCGCTGGAACGACTGATCGGACCGGTCAAGATGCTGGTGGATGGCTACCTGGAAGGGCGCATCGACGAGGTGCACGTCTTCAGCAACCGCTTCATCAACACCATGAGGCAGGAGCCGATCCAGGGAACGATCGTCCCGGTGCCGCTCGACTGGAGCACGCCGGAGGGCGAGCAGCTGGGCAAGGACGACGAGGTGGGCTCGGGCAACTGGGACTACCTGTACGAGCCCGATGCCAAGACGGTCCTCGACGAGCTGCTGGTGCGCTACATCGACACCGTCGTCTTCCAGGCCGCGGCCGACAACATCGCCTGCGAGCAGTCCGCGCGCATGGTGGCCATGAAGGCCGCCTCGGACAACGCGGAGACGATCATCGAGGAGCTGCAGCTCATCTACAACAAGAACCGGCAGGCCGGCATCACCAAGGAGCTGTCCGAGATCGTCGGCGGCGCGGCGGCCGTCTGAGGACGGCGGCGCAGGGGCCGGCCCGGTTAACGCTTAACGAATTCACGCTACAGAAGATCAGGCAAACGTCATGTCACAAGCTCTCGGAACCATTGTCCAGACCATCGGCGCGGTCATCGACATCGAATTCCCGCGCGAGTCCATGCCCAGGATCTACGACGCGCTCGTCCTCGAGGCGGCCGAAAACCCGTTGATCGAGCAGGGCCTCACCTTCGAAGTCGAGCAGCAGCTCGGCGACGGCGTGGTGCGCACGATCGCGATGGGCTCCACGGACGGCCTGCAGCGCGGCATGAAGGTCCGCAGCACCGGCGCGCCGATCTCGGTGCCGGTCGGGCCCGCCACGCTGGGTCGCGTGATGGACGTGCTGGGGCGCCCGATCGACGAGCGCGGCCCGGTCAACGCCGACGAGCTCCGTTCCATCCACCAGCCGGCGCCGAAGTTCGACGAGCTGTCGCCGTCGGTCGAGCTGCTCGAGACGGGCATCAAGGTCATCGACCTGATCTGCCCGTTCGCGAAGGGCGGCAAGATCGGCCTGTTCGGTGGCGCTGGCGTCGGCAAGACCGTGAACATGCTCGAGCTGATCAACAACATCGCGAAGCAGCACGCCGGCCTGTCGGTGTTCGCCGGCGTGGGCGAGCGCACCCGCGAGGGCAACGACTTCTACCACGAGATGTCCGAGGCCAACGTCATCGTGCAGGACGACCTGAGCCAGTCGAAGGTGGCGATGGTGTTCGGCCAGATGAACGAGCCGCCGGGCAACCGCCTGCGGGTGGCGCTGACCGGCCTGACCATGGCCGAGCGTTTCCGCGACGAGGGCCGCGACATCCTGTTCTTCGTGGACAACATCTATCGCTACACGCTGGCGGGCGTCGAGGTGTCGGCGCTGCTCGGCCGCATGCCGTCGGCGGTGGGCTACCAGCCGACGCTGGCCGAGGAGATGGGCAAGCTGCAGGAGCGCATCGTGTCCACCAAGGTGGGTTCGATCACCTCGGTGCAGGCGATCTACGTGCCTGCGGACGACCTGACCGACCCGTCGCCGGCGACTACCTTCGCCCATCTCGACGCGACGGTGGTGCTGTCCCGCGACATCGCCTCGCTCGGCATCTACCCCGCCGTGGACCCGCTCGACTCGACCTCGCGCCAGGTCGACCCGAACGTGATCGGCGAGGAGCACTACTCGACCACGCGTGCGGTCCAGGCCGTCCTGCAGCGCTACAAGGAACTGCGCGACATCATCGCGATCCTCGGCATGGACGAGCTGTCGCCGGAGGACAAGCTGGCCGTGGCCCGGGCGCGCAAGATCCAGCGCTTCCTGTCGCAGCCGTTCCACGTCGCGGAGGTGTTCACCGGCAGCCCCGGCAAGTACGTGCCGATCAAGGAGACCATCCGCGGATTCAAGGCGATCGTGGAAGGCGAGTACGACCACCTGCCGGAGCAGGCGTTCTACATGGTCGGCACCATCGAAGAGGCCGTCGAGAGGGCGAAGACCCTCCAGTAAGGGAAAGGCGGAAGAATGGCTACCATGCGCATCGATGTCGTCAGCGCGGAGGCGTCCATCTACTCGGGCGAGGCCGAGTTCGTGGTGCTCCCGGGCATCATGGGCGAGCTCGGCATCTACCCGCGCCACGCGCCGCTGATCACGCAGATCAACGCGGGCACGGTGCGCATCAAGGTGCCGGGCAAGGACGAGGAGGAAATGGTCTTCGTCCAGGGCGGCTTCCTCGAGGTGCAGCCCCACCACATCAACGTCCTCTCGGACACGGCCATCAGGGCCGCCGACCTCGACGAGGCCAAGGTGCTCGAGGCCAAGAAGGCCGCCGAGGCGGCCATCGCGGCGCGCAAGGAGAAGCAGGAAATCGCCACCGCCGAGGCGGAGCTGGCTGCCATCTCGGCCCAGCTGCAGGCGATCCAGAAGCTGCGCAAGACCCGCCGCTGACCCCGAAAAAGGAAAAAGGGTCCGCAACCCTTTTCGAGAGACACGCGCCCGGGGCGCGTGTCTCTCGAAAAGGGTTGCGGACCCTGTTTTACCTCAGCAGCAGCAGCAGGACCGTGCCGGCGACCAGCCCGATCAGCAGCGCCACGAGCCCGGCGGCATAGCCCGGAACCGGCGGGATGCCAGCGTCGGCCAGTTCGCGCCGCTGGTCGCGGTGAAGCCACCAGTAGGCAAGGAAATACCCGACGGCCACGAGTCGATAGGCCACGTGCTCCCAGGTGGGGACGGCGCGCGTGCCGAGGTCGCGCAGCGCAAGGTCGAGCAGGCCCCAGTTCGCGGCCAGCAGCGAGGCCGCCAGGACGGCGACGAGGCCGAGCGCCAGCCACGGCAGGTCGCGCTGCAGGCGACCGAGGGCGTGCGCCTCGATGGCCGCAAAGGCCACCGCCGACAGTGGACCGCCGAAGAACGAGGACACCGCGAACGCCGGGACCGAGTAGTAACGCCTGCCCTGCATGCCCTTCCTGGCCCAGTGACCTGTCGCATTCGAGACTAGCATGGACGGCGCTGCGCCGGCCCCGGCCGCGGTTCCGCTAGAATCGCTGCCAGAGAGGAGGGATCCGATGCCCCTTACCGTGGTGATCCTGGCGGCGGGCCAGGGCAAGCGCATGAAGAGCGACCTGCCGAAGGTGCTGCAGCCGGTGGCTGGCCGGCCGATGCTGGCGCACGTCATCCGCTGTGCCCGGGAGCTGGAGCCCGACGCAATCCACGTCGTCTATGGCCATGGCGGCGAGCGGGTCCGGGAGGCGCTGCCGGAGGAGCCCGTGCAGTGGGTGCTCCAGGCCGAGCAGCATGGCACCGGGCATGCGGTGATGCAGGCGGTGCCGGCCATCCCGGACGGCCACACGGTGCTGGTGCTGTACGGGGACGTGCCGCTGACGCAGGCGGAGACGCTGCGCGCGCTGCTGGAGGTGGCGGGAAGCGACCGGCTGGCGCTGCTGTCCGTGCGGCTGCCCGACCCGTCCGGCTACGGCCGCGTCCTGCGCGACAACGCCGGCAGCGTCTATCGCGTCGTCGAGGAGAAGGACGCGACCCGCAAGGAACAGGCGGTGGACGAGTGCAACACCGGCCTCATGGCGGTGGGGGCCGGGCACCTCAAGGGCTGGCTGTCGAGGCTGTCCAACGACAACGCACAGGGCGAGTACTACCTGACCGACATCGTGGCCATGGCCGTGAGGGACGGCGTGAAGGTGCAGGCGGTCGTGGCCCCGACCGCAGCCGAGGTCCTCGGCGTGAACGACAAGCTGCAGCTGGCGCAGGTCGAGGCGGAGTACCGCCGGCTGCAGGCCGAGCGGCTGATGCTGGCGGGCGTGACCGTGGTCGACCCGGCCAGGCTCGACGTGCGCGGCGAGGTGACCCACGGCCGGGACGTGGTGCTCGACGTCAACGTGGTGCTCGAGGGGCGCGTGGTCCTCGGCGACCGCGTACGGGTCGGGCCGAACGTCGTGTTGCGGGACTGCGAGATCGGCGCCGATACGATGGTGAACGCGAACAGCATGGTCGAGCAGGGCAGCGTCGGCGCGGGCTGCAGCATCGGTCCCTATGCCCGCCTCCGTCCGGGCAACCGGCTTGCGGACGACGTCCACGTCGGAAATTTCGTCGAGGTGAAGAACAGCCGGCTCGGTCCCGGGCACCAAGGCCAACCACCTGACCTACCTGGGCGACTCGGACGTTGGCAGCAAGGTCAACGTCGGCGCCGGCACCGTCACCTGCAACTACGACGGCGCCAACAAGCACCGCACGACGATAGGGGACGGCGTCTTCATCGGGTCCGGCAGCATGCTGGTGGCGCCCGTCACCGTCGGCGACGGAGCGACCATCGGGGCGGGCTCCACGATCACCAGGGACGCGCCCCCCGGCAAGCTGACGCTCGAGCGCAGCAAGCAGGTGTCGCTGGACGGCTGGAAGCGCCCGGTCAAGAAGCAGCCGTGACCGGCGCCGGCCAGATTCTGTGAAATGAGGCGCGGATCCCCACCGGCCCGATTGGACTAGAATGTCGCCATCGGCCGTCCCGGAGCCCCTCCCGTGGCGGCGGCAGAAGACTGGAAGGGTTCGTCATTCAAGATCCCGGCCGGGCAGGCGCGCATGCCGGCCCCGGGGCGGGAGACCAAGGCAGGTCACCATGTGCGGCATCGTCGGTGCGGTCGCTGACCGCGACATCGTCCCCATCCTGATCGAGGGGCTGCAGCGCCTCGAGTACCGCGGCTACGACTCCGCCGGCATCGCCGTGCTGAACGGTAGCCAGCAGATGCGCCGGCTGCGCACCGTCGGCAAGGTGCAGAAACTGCGCGACGCGCTCGACGAGAGCCCGGTGCACGGCGAGCTCGGCATCGCGCACACCCGCTGGGCGACCCACGGCGTGCCGAGCGAGCGCAATGCCCACCCGCACATCTCGCGCGACGGCGTCGCCATCGTGCACAACGGCATCATCGAGAACCACGAGGCGCTGCGCGACGACCTGAAGCGCCGTGGCTACGAGTTCAGCTCCGAGACCGACACCGAGGTGATCGCGCACCGGGTGCACATGCACCTCGACGCGGGCAAGGGCCTGTTCGACGCCGTGCAGGCGGCCGTGCGCGAGCTGCACGGCGCCTATGCGCTTGCGGTCGTGTCCGAGAAGGACCCGGACACCATCGTGCTGGCACGCGCAGGCTGCCCGGTCGTCGTGGGCCTGGGCGAGGGCGAGAACTTCGTCGCCTCGGACGTCTCGGCGCTGCTGCCCGTGACGCGCCGGTTCATGTTCCTGGAGGAGGGCGACGTCGCGGCGATCCACCGCACCGGCGTGAAGGTGGTTGACGAGCATGGCCAGGCTGCCGAGCGCCCGGTTCGCGAGAGCGAGCTGTCGGCCGACGCCGTGGAGCGTGGCGAGTACCCGCACTACATGCTGAAGGAGATCCACGAGCAGCCGAGCGCGGTGGCGCAGACGCTGGAGGAACGCGCGGTCGGCGGGAAGCTGCTGGAGGCCGCCTTCGGCCCGGCGGCGATGGACGTGCTGAAGCAGTACCGAGGCGGTGCAGATCGTCGCCTGCGGCACCAGCTTCCATGCCGGGTCGGTTGCGCGCTACTTCATCGAGCAGATCGCGAAGCTGCCCTGCTGGGTGGATATCGCCAGCGAGTTCCGCTATCGCCAGCCGGTGGTGCCGAAGAACACGCTGTTCGTGTCCATCTCGCAGTCCGGCGAGACCGCGGACACGCTGGCCGCGCTGCGCCTGGCCAAGGAGGTGGGCTATCTCTCGACGCTGGCGATCTGCAACGTGCCGGAAAGCTCGCTGGTGCGCGAGTCGGAGCTGGTCATGCTGACCCGCGCCGGCCCGGAGATCGGCGTCGCCTCGACCAAGGCGTTCACCACGCAGCTGGCTGCGCTCGGCATGCTGGTCATCGCGCTGGCCAAGCACAATGGCACGACGCGCGAGCGCGAGCACCAGCTGGTCAGTCGCCTGCTCGAGATCCCGGGGATGATCGAGCTGGCCCTGACCCTGGACGCCGACGTGCGGAACATGGCGGAGAAGATCAAGGACAAGCACCACGCGCTGTTCCTGGGCCGTGGCGCGCTGTTCCCGATCGCCATGGAAGGTGCGCTGAAGCTGAAGGAGATCTCCTACCTCCACGCCGAGGCCTACGCCGCCGGCGAGCTGAAGCACGGTCCGCTGGCGCTGGTGGACGAGGACATGCCCGTCATCGCCGTGGCGCCCAACAACGACCTGCTGGAGAAGCTGAAGTCGAACCTGCAGGAAGTGCGCGCGCGCGGCGGCGAGCTCTACGTGTTCGCCGACCCGGAGTCAGGGCATCGAGCCGTCGGATGGCGTGCACGTGATCACGATGCCGCGCCACATCAGCTACTTCCAGGCGCCGGCCGTGTACACCGTCCCGCTGCAGCTGCTTGCGTATCACGTTGCGGTGCTCAAGGGCACCGACGTGGACCAGCCGAGGAACCTGGCGAAGAGCGTGACGGTCGAGTAGACGGGCGGTCCGAAAAGCGGTGCTGTCTGACAACCAGACATGGCCAGATCCGTACCGCCCCGCACCTGCCCGGATGGCGATTCAATCAAGTGAGAAGAGCCAGCGCATGCCCTGTCGGAAGGCCGCGGGCGGCGCCGACATGTGGCTATGTCCCTCCAGGTCCATCGCCTTGAAGTCCCACGGCGGGTTCTCCACTGCAGACCAGTGCGCTATCCACTTCAACGACGGCTCCCGAAACCGCGCATCATTCAATGTCCCGTCGGCGACAAAGAGGCGGGAACGCTTCTCGCCGGATGCGCGCTCCGCGTGCTCCCGCATGAAGAACGGCAGGTTGCGGTGCAGGGCAGGATTGCTGGCGATGTGTCCCCAGAACAGGCTCGGTCTTGTCAGGGCGCTGTACAGCACGAACTGCCCGCCGATCGACTGGCCGAAGATCATGCGTCGCGAGGAGTCCGAACGGTAGCGGTCCTCGATGATCGGCATGAGTTCGTCGCTTAGGAACTTCTGGAATCGATCGGCACCGCCCCAGTAATCCCGTTCGGCCGATGGCGCCGTGTAGTCAGTGCTGCGGAAGTTTCCCTCCTCGAACGTGTCGCTGCCGTAGGAGATTCCGACGATGATGCTGTCGGGAATCTCCTCGGCGAAATTCAGGTAGCGGTAGTAGGCGGTCAGAAGCGGAAACAGCTCGCCGCCGTCAAGCAGGTAGATCGTCGGATACCTGGTCTCGCCCGTCTGCTCGTAGCCGTCCGGCAGCATCACGTAGATGTGATACGCGCGCCCTGTGGCCGCAGACTCGACGTGGTGGTAACGGGCGTCACCGAGACCCTGCAGGTAGCGGGTATCCGTCGCAGCGCCGGCCATCGAACTGGCCAGGGCGACGAGGAGGCACAGGACCGCCTTTCCCATTGTGATCCCCTCGCCGGACACGGGCCGACTCCGCGACCGGCTGCGACCTGAAGACACCCGGCATGTTACCCGGATCGTTCGACTGACCTCCACGCATGGGAGGCGGGCACGAGCCGCGTCTTTGCGCCGCGCCTGCGCTCCACGTCACGACACACACGGGACTCCGGCCTGTAGAATTCGTGCGTGAAGATCTTCTCACCCCTCTACGACCGTGCCCTCCGGTGGAGCCGGCATCCGCACGCGGAGCGCTACCTCGCCGGCGTGAGCTTCAGCGAGTCGTCGTTCTTCCCGATCCCGCCGGACGTGCTGCTGGCACCCATGACCCTCGCGCGGCCAGATCGTTGGTGGCGTTTCGCAGTACTCACCACCATCGCTTCCGTGCTGGGTGGGCTGCTCGGCTACCTGATCGGTTACGCAGCCATCGAGGCCGTCACGCCGCTGCTGCACCGCGTGGGCTACTGGGAGCACTTCCAGACGGCGCAGTCATGGTTCGCGCGCTACGGCTTCTGGGCGATCCTGGCCGCGGGATTCACGCCGATACCGTACAAGGTGTTCACCATCGCGGCTGGCGCCGCGCATATGGGACTGCTGCCGTTCACGCTCGGCTCGCTGGTGGGCCGCGGTGCACGCTTCCTGCTTGTCGCCGGCCTCGTGCGCTGGGGCGGCGCACCCATCGAGCACCACATCCGGCGCTATATCGATGGTCTCGGCTGGGCAACGTTCGCGGCGCTCGGGATCGGTTACCTGGTCTGGAAGCTGTAAAGGCGCCCGGGCCCCACGTCAGGTGGATCGGACCAGCGACCAGATCGATGACCAGCCTCCAACAGGGACCTGGCTGCCGGGGCAAGAATCAGCCTCGGAACTTCAGCGGAAACTCTGTTGCGGCGCGGCAGGATGCCTGCTCCGGGTCGGCACGAACACTCGATGCGGCTGGAACTGCGTCAATGAGGGTGGGATTGCCTGCCAAAGACAAGGGTGACCAGCAACCAGACCGCTGCTCCAGCCAAGAGGATTCCGCCGCAGAACAACAGCGCACCTACCACTGCCGCGCGGGTCATTGGGCGCCCCCGGCCAATATCCGAGCGAGAAGCCCCCGCGTCCCATGAGTGACAGGCTATGCCCGGAAGCGGTCCACGAACATCCGGGCGAAACGCAATCCGTGTCATGCGCAGCGGGAATCCCGCCAGCCCGATGGCATTACGCCAGGTGCTGCCAGTCTGGGCGTCGCGCCGCAATGGCCGTGATGACCCATTCGCGCGGATGAGCATCTGCCGGGAAAACAAAGACCCGTAAAGACGGGCCTGCGAGGGCGAAGACTGCACCGGTAGGCCTAATGCCGGTACCGTCTCCGATGGATTCTGATTCTTGTGGCGCGCATCCTGCCGTCAGTCGGGACTGAATTCCATCAGGCAATCCCTTAACGTCCCGGGTGCTGTTGGCCGCAGCCTCCGGGAAAACGACCACACCAGGATGCATTCCGTCGACGACCTTCGCGTGCCCGACGTTCTCTGTCCGGACAAGGCGATTTCGGCCACGTCGAGCTCCGGGCGTTGACCGGGGCAAGAACGATCAGCGATCAGGCAGGCTACCTGCTCTTCAGGCTCTTCACCCGGCGATGTAGCACCATCAGCGAGGCTTCTTCCCAGCCGTACTGCGTCACATCACTTTTGGTAGCCGGGCTGATGGTCAGCGATTCAACGTGACGCTCTACTCGCTTGACGACCTTGGTTTCCCAATCCAGCGGATCGCCATCCACGCGAGGGCGCCGGCGCCGCTCCGATGGCGATCCGCAAGTGGAATCACGAAATTGTTCGCGCTCGGGCACTGTGTTCGACTCTGCCTGGCTCACATCGGGTACGCCATGAAACCCGACGATCGTCGACGTGGTCGGCACCGGTCGACAAGCGCCATAAGTGCCAGCCCGGCGACTTTGGCAGGGTGTCGACCGGGCCGTAGCCTGGGACGCCGTCGTCTGATGGTCAGATTGTCACGAAAGAGCGGCAGACGGGGCATGTCGTGACATAAGGGAGGAGATCGTCTCCATGCAGGTTCATCCGGACGATCTGTCGCCCAGCGGCGAGACAGGGGTGCACCTACGAGGCCAGGATGGCCCAGCGCTCATGATCGCGCCAGCGGCCACCGACCTTCAGGTATCGGGGCGAGTAGCCTTCCTTGCGGAAGCCGCAGGACGCGGCCAGCGCAATGGATGCCACATTGCCGGGCTGGATGTTCGCCTCGAGGCGGTGAAGCCGGAGCGACCTGAACGCGTGGCGTAGCACCGCCTGCAGGCCCTGACGCATCAGCCCCTGGCCTTCGTGACCGGCGAACGCGTAGTAGCCGAGGTACCCGCTCTGGAAGGGACCCCGGACGATGTTGGACAGGTTGATCACGCCGACGAGGGCGCCTGTGTCCCTGCGGCAGACGACGAACGCGTAATGGGCCGGCGGGGTCATGCGCCCGAGGTAGCCGCGGAACGAGGCGGGAGTGTCCGGCGCACGGACCCATGGGCGGTGGAGCAACTTGCTCTCGCCGACGGCCTCGAGGAACGGCTTCATGTCGGCCAGGCACGGCTGTCGAATGTGTACTCGATGCGCCACGTGTGACCTGGCTTTCAAGCGCATGGACCAGTTTCGGGAAAGATATCATGCACTCGCATTCGTAGACCCCGTTGGAGTGGCATGAACAAGCCGAGCCTGGACTTTTCCGGACAGAACGTGCTGGTCACGGGGGCATCACGTGGCGTCGGGCGCGCGATCGCGCAGGCCTTTGCCGAACGGGGCGCGGGCGTCCTGGTGCACTACGGCACCCATCGCGACGCGGCCGAGGAGACGATGGCCAGCCTGCCGGAAGGACCTCATCACCTGCTGTGTGCCGACCTGTGCGATCCGGCAGCCATCGGAAACCTGGTTGCCGACGCGGCGAGGGCGGTCGGCCGGATCGATGTCCTGGTGAACAACGCGGGCGTCTACGAGGACCATCCGGTTTCTTCCGCCACCTACGAAGAGTGGCAGGCATCGTGGAATCGGACGCTGGGAACCAACCTGCTGGGGCCGGCCAACCTCTCGTATTGCGTGGCGCAGCACATGAGGCAGCGCGGCGGCGGCCGAATCGTGAACGTTTCCTCACGCGGCGCCTTCCGGGGCGAGCCCACGGCGCCGGCCTACGGGGCGAGCAAGGCGGGCCTCAATGCCCTCGGCCAGTCGCTGGCCAAGGCACTCGGCGGAGAAGGCATCTACGTGTTCACCGTCGCGCCCGGCTTCATCGAGACCGACATGGCCGCGGAGATCCTGGCCGGGCCGCGTGGCGATCTCATCCGCGGAGAGAGCCCACTGGGGCGTGTCGCGAAGCCGGAGGAGATCGCCTGGACGGTGCTGCTGCTGGCCGCACCCGGATCCGAGTTCATGACCGGCTGCATCGTGGACGTCAACGGGGCGTCCTACCTGCGCAGCTGACCACCCGCCGGGACCCTCACGGCGGGTGGTCACCGGGGCACTGCGGGGCGGGTCAGTCGACCCCGAAGATCACGTTGTAGGACGTATTCCGGTTGCCGCGGTTGATGACCTCGACGACGTGGTCGCCGGACTGCCAAAGCTGGCCTCGGTACTCCCTGGCGGAGGTCATCTGGTCGAGCAGGAATGACCTGTCCGGATTGAAGATCTGGTAGTACATGTCCGGTCCCTGTGCGGCGACGCGGACGTAGAAGTCCTGCCCGTTTCGCAGCGACAGCACGTAGCGCACGGAGCTCCCCGGTGTCAGCGTCCCGGTCAGTTCGGCGCCGCTGGTTCCACGGTCGAAGCGAACGCGCTCGGTGGAAGTGGTGGGTTCCGCCTGGCCCTGGCCCTGCGCGCCGGCCATGGCACCGCCGCCATCGTCGGCGGCCTGGCTGACCGCGAGCTCGCCGACCGTGCCGTCGGAGTACGCGAGGCAGCGCCAGACCGTGCCGCCGGCATCGCGCAACATGACCAGCGTACCGGCCTGCGAGAACTCGGAATGGAGCACTTCGCCGCCGCCCGGCCATCCGGCCCGCCGACTGTGCGGAGCCGGTCGATGCAGCCATCGATCGCCTCCTGCTCGCCGGCGACGGCCGGCTGGAACAGGGCGACCATCGCGATGGCGGCGGAAGCGAACATGAGGGAAGAGACACGATTCACGGCAGACCTCCTGTCAATGTAGGGTCGGGGCGTGCATCGCCCCGATGGCGAATCCGGGTGCGCGAGTATTGCACTGCGGCGGCGATTCGACGCTCCGATTCGCGTCGCTGAGAGTGTCCGTTGGAGGAGTCCGGCTCCAGCGCATACGGCTAGAATGAGGGCTTCCCTGGCGGCTTTCCCAGGCTCATGCATCCCTTCGACCAGGCCATCCATCTCGACCCGCTCGGCGGCCACCGCTTCAGCGGTGCGACCCACCCCGGCTACTTCGACCAGACGGCCGAGATCTGGAGCGACGACAATCAGTTGCTCGCCAGCTCGCACCAGATGGTCTACTTCCGCGAGTGACCGGCCCCGTCCGGATGGAGGGTTTCGTGGGATTCGTTCGCTTGCCAACCGCCACCTGGATCCTGGCCACTTGCCTGCTTGCGATGATGCTGGCGCTGCCGCCCGCCGCCAAAACGGCGAATGCCGAGGAGGCGCGCCCGGTGGTCCGCATGGCCGTGGTCAACACCCCGCACCGATCGGGACTCCTGGCCGCACTGCTGCCGGCCTTCGAGCAGGCGTCGGGTTATCGCGTCGAGGTGTACGGCGGCAACGACGTCTACTCGCGGGCGGAGATGGGCGGTGCGGATCTCGTCATCTCCCACTACGGCAAGTCGCCGGTCGAGGAGTTCGTCACCAGCGGCAAGGGCCTGTGGCCGCGACCCGTATTCTCGAACCAGCTGGTGCTGGTGGGGCCGAGGGCCGATCCCGCGAAGATCCGCGGCATGTCCGACCCGTTCGCGGCGATCAGGAAGATCGCCGGCAGCGGCTCTCCGTTCCTCGTCACGGGAAATCCCGGCGCGCGCTATCTCTCCCAGGTGCTCATGGCCGGCGCCGGCAACCCGCAGCGGGGCGCCTGGTACATCGAGACGGACCAGGCCAGGGGGCGCGCGATGCAATTGGCGGACGAGAAAGGCGCCTACACCCTCTGGGGTTCTTACCCCTTCGAGGAATTCCGCCGCAAGCACGACCCCGACCTCGATGTCATGGTATGGAACACGCCGGTCTTCCACCGCGTGATGGTGGCGATCGTCGTGAACCCCGCGAAGGTGACCGGCGTCAACGCCGAGGGCGCGAAGGCACTCCAGGACTATCTGCTTTCACCGCCGGCCCAGGCAGCCGTTGCCACGTTCCGGGAAGAGGGCCTCGACCGCCAGACCTGGTGGCCGGCCGGCCGGGACAACGACCCGGCACGGATGCTGGGCATGACCGGCGAAGACATGGACGACTAGCCCGGGCCTGCCCCGGCTCGTACGTACCTCTCCCCATGCGTTCGCCGGGCCGGGCGGTCTTAGCTGATTGGTCATGCTGTATGAGCGCGTCATCCTGCCATTCTTCCGGCACGCCTCGCGTCACGCGATGGCCTTCGACGCCGGGCCGGTGGCGCCGCCTGCGCCTCCCGGGGGCGGCGAGGCGCAGTTGTACATACACGTACCGTTCTGCCAGGTGCTGTGTCCCTTCTGTTCCTTCCACCGCGTGGAGTATCGCGAGCACAAGGCCAGCCGCTACTTTGCCGCCCTGCAGCGCGAGATCGAGACGTACCGTGACGCGGGCTTCCGCTTCAGCGGCGTATACGTCGGCGGCGGCACGCCGACGGTCGCCCCGCGCGAGCTGGCCGCGACGCTGGAACAGGTCACGAAGTCCTTCCCGGTCCGCGAGATCGCCGTCGAGACGAATCCCTCGGACCTGACGCCCGGGATCCTCGGCATGCTGCAGGCCTGCGGCGTCAACCGGCTGTCGGTCGGCGTGCAGAGCTTCGATGACGGGCTGCTGCGCGAGATGGAACGCTACGACAAGTACGGCAGCCGCGAGCAGATCCTGCGCGCGCTCGAGCGGGCGGCGGGCCGCTTCACCACGCTCAACGTGGACATGATCTTCAACCTGCCGCACCAGACCCCCGCGATCCTGGAGGACGACCTCGCGACGGTCATCGCCAGCCCGGCCAACCAGGTGTCGTTCTACCCGCTGATGACCTCCGACGAGGTGCGGCGAAAGATGACGGCGCGCATGGGCCGGCTCGACCGGGCGCGTGTCCGCGAGTACTACTCCCGCATCCGCGGGCGGCTGCAGGGCGCGTTCACGCCGTCGTCTGCCTGGTGCTTCTCCCGCGGCGCGGGCAGCGGCGTGGACGAGTACATCGCCGATGCCTCCGACTATGTGGGCGTCGGCAGCGGCGCGTTCAGCTACGTCGACGGCACCATGTACGCGACCACGTTCTCGCTCAACGCCTATGCCGACCGGATCGGCCGGGGCCTGGCGGCGGTGACCCAGCGCCGGGCGATGAGCGAGCACGAGCAGATGCGCTACGAGATGTTGCTGCGGCTGTTCGGGCTGCGCATGGACCATGCCTGGCTGGCTGAGCGCTTCGGCGGGCGCTTCCAGCGCCGCATGGCCCCCGAGCTGGCGGCGCTGAAGCTCGCCGGTGCGGTCGCCGAGGACGAGGCAGGTTACCGCCTCACGGACCGCGGCATGTACCTGTGGGTCCTGATGATGTCCGCCTTCTTCGAGTCGGTGAACGTTTTCCGGGAGAAGATGCGGGCCCACATCCGTGAGGAGCTCGAGCGCGACGAGGATGTCGAGGATTCGGCGGTGGCTTTGGAACGAATCACCCGGTGGGCGCAACGGGCATAGGCACCGCGGCGGAACAAGGACTCGTTCGGCAACCGATGCTGCTACGCACAAAACTGCGGTAATTACGTAGTTCCACCCCGGTTCACCGCAACAAAACTACCTATAGGCGGTCGGGACGACCGCCGCTAACGTACGGGTCGAATGCGGCGGACAGTCTGCCGCATTCACGTTTTCTGCTTCGGGGGTCATACGAGTCTCGTAGGGGGCCACAGATGTTGACAGGGAGAATCAACGGGTTGACCGGCCTTGCGCTGGCGGCCCTCATGGCGGTCGGCCTCGCCGGCTGCGCGGGTGACGACGGCAACAGGGGCCCGGAAGGCCCAGAAGGCCCGGGCGGCGTCGGACCTCCGGGACCCCCGGGACCCCCGGGAACGCCGGGAATCCCGAACGTGGCGAATGCCGACGTCATCTTCCCGACCATCACCGGCGTGAGCATCGCCTCGCCGCCGGTCGTGTCGTTCCAGCTGGTCGACTCGGAGGGCCTGCCCCTGCAGGGCCTGCAGGCCAGCCAGGTGCGCTTCGCGATCGCCCAGCTCGAGCCGGGTACGGCCGGCGAGTCCAGCCAGTGGAAGTCCTACATCAGCCGTACCGTGGCCCCGGCGCCCGGCTTCGACGGCGTCGACCCCGCCAGGCAGGCCAACACCGAGACGGCCACGGCGGGCACGTTCACTGACAAAGGGGACGGGACCTACACCTACCAGTTCTCGTTCGACATTGCCTCGGTCGCCGACGTGGCCTATGACGCGACCTTGACCCATCGCGTCGCCATGCAGTTGAGCGTCGGTGACGTACCGGTGGACAACAATGCCTCCTATACCTGGCAGCCGTCCTCCGGCGCGATCAGCGGCATCTTCTCGCGCGAGATCGTGGACAACGACACCTGCAACGCCTGCCATGACGGCCTGGCGTTCCACGGTGGCGGGCGCAAGGACACGCAGTACTGCGTGACCTGCCACAACCCGGGCTCGACGGACCCGGAGAGCACCAACACCGTGGACATGAAGGCGTTGATCCACAACATCCACGCCGGTGCCAACGGTGGCGTCGTGCTCGAAGGCGGCCGCTACTACATCGTCGGCTACCGGTCGACCGTGTACGACTATTCGGAAGTCCACTGGACGCAGGACCTGCGCAACTGCCAGACCTGCCACGAGGAATCCGACGAGGACACGCCGGACGCCAGCAACTGGCGCCTGGTGGTGAACTCCGAATCCTGCGGCACCTGCCACCACAGCAACGTGAACTTCCGCACCGGCGAGGGTCATCTGGCCGGCGGATTCCCGGACGACACGTCCTGCGACGACTGCCACGGCCCGAATGCGACCGCCGGTGGCGGCCAGTGGCGGACCGCGGTCGTGCACGTGATCCCGACGGTCGAGGCTGGCAAGAAGTTCCAGTTCAACGTCCTGTCGGTCGAGAACACGGCGCCGGGCGAGTTCCCGGTGGTGACGTTCTCCGTGACGGACCCGACCAACGGCAACGCGCCGTACGACATCCATGCGGACGCGCCGTTCACGCAGTGCGCGGGCGGCGCCAGCCGCCTGTCGGTCGACATCGCCTGGACCACGCAGGACTACACCAACGGTGGGACCGGCGTGAACCCCGGCCAGCCGGTGCAGCTCAATCCGCTGAACGCCTGTGGTGGCACGTCCACCGACAACGGCGACGGCACGTTCAGCGTCACCTCGCCGGTCGCGGTGCCGGCCTGGGAGACCGGGTCGCTGGTCGCGGCGCTCGAAGGCCACCCTGCGGTGGACGTCGATCCGGACTCCCCGGGTCCGGAACGCATCGCGGTCACCAACGACTTCCTGTATGCAGCCATCACCGACGCTACCGCACAACCGCGTCGCAGCAAGGTGGCGATCGAGAAGTGCGACGAGTGCCACCAGCAGCTTTCGCTGCACGGCAACAACCGCACCGATGCGCCGGAGGTCTGCGTGGCCTGCCACAACCCGAACGCGACGGACGTCAACCGGCGCGTCGCGGGCTCGAACTGCGAGACGGTGACCGGCACGCTCGACGACCAGGCGATCGACATGAAGTACATGATCCACCGCATCCATGCCTCGGGTGCGACCGTGCCCTACGGGGTGTGCGGCTTCGGCAACAACGGCTACCTGTTCGACGTCACCTATCCCGGCAAGATCAACAACTGCGAAGGCTGTCACTTGCCATCGACGGACGACGAGCCGGCCGGCTATTACCCGGTCGACTCGATGCTGGTCTCGGGCACGACGTTCGACGCGAACGACCCGACGACCTTCGGCGACGACGTGGTGACCTCGCCGAACGCGGCCGTGTGCTCGAGCTGCCACATGAGCTCGCTGGCCAGGGCGCACATCGAGCAGAACGGCGGCTACTTCATGCGCCAGGGCGTCAAGGACGCCGAGACGGGCAAGATGCTGCCGGGCGCCGATGTGGAGACCTGCGCGCTGTGCCACGGGCCGGGCAGGAGCGCGGACATCCGCGACATGCACGGCATCGGGGCCTTCGAGGTCTTCAACTCGAGGGAGTGAGCATCGGCCAGACAGGTGGGCGGCGGCCAGCGTGCCGCCGCCCGCACGAGCCGGTTTGAGGTTGCGACATGCAGGCTCCGCGGCGGCCGGGTGAACCGGCCGCGACGCTGCAGGACGGGGGCGCCGAGATGACGAAATGGACCTGGCCCGCGCTGATGGCGCTGGCGTGTGCGATAGGGCTGCTGCCGTTCATGGCGGCCGCCCAGGACAAGGACGAGGAAGCGCCGGCCTACAGCCGCAGCGGGGCGGACACCTGTCTCAACTGCCATGGCGACGACGAGGCCGTCATCGGCATCTTCAAGACCAAGCACGCCCGGCCGGGCGACCCGCGTTCCCCGTTCGGCCACGGGCAGCTGCAGTGCGAGGCCTGTCATGGCCCGGGCGGCGCCCATACCAAGCGACCCAAGAAGGGCGAGGAGCGTACGCCGGTGGTGCAGTTCGGTCGCGGCAAGGCCTCGACGATCCCGGAGCAGAACGCGATGTGCCTCGGCTGCCACAACGCCAACCTCGGCGACTGGCACGTGTCGGCCCACCAGGACAACGAGGTCGGTTGCGCGGACTGTCATTCCAGCCACGAGCCGCGCGACCCGGTGCTCGTCCGGGCGACCCAGGGCGAGGTGTGCAAGGACTGCCACCAGCTGCAGACCGCGGATTCGCTGCTGCCGTTCGCGCACCCGCTGCGGGAGAGGCAGATGGCCTGCGCGTCCTGCCACTCGCCGCATGGCTCGCTCGCCGAGGCGTCGCTGAAGAAGGACACGATCAACGAGACCTGCTACACCTGCCACGCCGACAAGCGCGGACCGTTCCTGTGGGAGCACCAGCCGGTCGGCGAGGACTGTGCCAACTGCCACAGGCCGCACGGATCCGCGCATCCCGCGATGCTCAAGCAGCGGGCGCCTTTCCTTTGCCAGCAGTGCCACGCTTCGCAGGGCCACCCGTCGGTGCCCGGCCTGCCGTCCGGCCTTCCCGACGGTACGCCGTCCGCCTACCTGCTCGGCAGCGGCTGCACCAACTGCCACTCGCAGGTGCATGGCAGCAACCATCCCTCCGGCGCGCGCCTGACCCGCTGAGGAGGCAGTCACCATGCGTAACCGAAACCTGATCCTGTTCCTCGCGGTCGCCGGCGCGCTCGCCGCGGCGACGGCCCGCGCCGAGAATGCCGCCGGGGTCGATACCTCCGGATGGGAGTGCGAATCCTGCCCGTTCCAGCAGGAGTACGAGGCCGAGGTGGAGGCCGGCGTCCTGTACGTGGATGAGGACTCCGCCAAGTTCGGCGAGTACAACGGCCTCAACGAGAAGGGCGCCTATGCCGACGTAGATGCCCGCGGCGGCAGCCGCAGCGAGTCCGGCAACTACTACGACTACACGCTCGATGGCCTCGGCGTGACCCCGGAGGCGGAGGTCGTCTTCGGCAAGGAAGGACTCTACGAGGCCAACCTGTTCTACGACACCATCCCGCACGAGCTGTGGGACACCACGGTGACGCCCTACGGGCGCGCCGGCAGCGGCGCGGTGGAACTGCCCTCCGGATGGGTCCGCGCGAATTCCACTGGCGGAATGACCTCCCTCGAAGGGTCCCTGCGCGAGGTGGACCTCGGCACGGAGCGGACGAAGTATGGCGCGGGACTCGGGTTCCTCGTGAACTCCGGCCTCGAGTTGTTCGCCGATTACAGCCGCGAGGAAATCGAGGGAAGCAGGCTCGGCTCCGCCAACTTCCTGTTCTCTGCGCTGCAGTTTCCGCAGCAGGTGGACGGCACGCACGACCAGGTCGAGCTCGGCGCCCGCTACCGCTGGAAGGGCGGCTATGTCCGGCTGGCCTGGTTCAGCTCCATGTACGACAACGGTCTCGCCGGGCTCACCTTCGACAACCCGTACATCCCGATCCCGGGCGATACCGTACAGGGCCGCAAGGATGCCGGTCCCGACAACAAGGCCTACACCTACTCCCTGGACGGCAACGTCCTCCTGCCCTGGTGGGAGAGCGTCGTCAGCTATCGCCTCGCCCAGGGCTCGATGGAGCAGGACGAGACCTTCCTGCCGTTCTCGACCAGCGCGGACCTGTCCGCGACCGCGGTGCTGCCGCGCTCGAACCTCCGCGGCGAGGTGGACACGAAGCACTACCGCGCGGCCCTGTCGCTGAGGCCGCTGTCGCGTCTGCGGGCGCGTTTCGGCTACCGCTACGACGAACGGGACGATGGCACCCGCCCGTACCTCGCCAGCTACGTCGAGAGCGACTCGTATCCGTCGCCGGAGCGCGAATCGCTGCGTTACGGCTACGAGCGCACCCGCTACGACGGCTACGGCGAGGTCAGGGTGTTCGACTGGCTGTTCCTCGGTGTCGGCGGCGAGTTCGACGAGGTCGAGCGCAGCAACCAGGCGGCGAAGCGGACCACCGAGGAGGGCAGCTACGCGCAGCTGCGCATGCGGCCCTGGGGTTCCATCGAACTGTCGGCCCGTTATGGCGAGTCGCACATCGAGGCCGACGAGAACCCCTCCTACGAGGGAGTGAGCGGCGAGAACCCGTTGCTCGCCAAGTTCAACCAGTCCAACCGCGATCGTGACTATGCGGAGGCGCGCTTCGCCTGGTCGCCCTGGAAGCTGTCGGTCACGCTCGAGGGTGCGTATGCCTTCGATGCCTACCGGTTGTCGCTGCTCGGCCTGGAGTCTGGACGTGACTACCGCTACGCCGGGACGGTGGCCTGGGCGGTGGCCGATGACGTGTCGGTGTACTTCGCCGGCAGCTACCAGAACATCGCCACGGAGCAGGCTGGCGAGGAGTCCTATCCCACGACGTCCAACGCGTGGTCGGTCTCCCACGAGGACGAGTTCACGACCCTCGGTGGTGGCGTCGTGTGGAAGGACGTCGCCGGCAAGGTGGACCTCGCCCTGGACTACACCTACGCGAAGTCCGAGGGCACGATCGATACCGTTGCCGTGCCTGCCTCCGCGTCCGGCGCCTTCCCGAGGCTGCAGACGGAACTCAATTCGCTGCGCGTCAGCGCGGACTACGACGTGAACGAGCGTCTCTCGGTCGGCGTGGCCTGGATCTGGGAGGACTACAGCTCGAGCGACTGGCAGATCGGCGGCGTCGAGCCGGCGACCGTCACGAACCTGCTGAGCATGAGCCCGGACCCGTACGACTACTCGGTCAACGTCATCGGGCTGTCGTTCAGCTATCGCTTCGGCGGCCCGAAGGCCGAGGAAGCCGGGGAGTAACGAACTGCAGCGGTGCCCGGCGGCTGCCGGGCACCCGTCCCCGCGTCGCTCAGGTCCGGCTGCGCGCCTCTCGCACGCGTATCGACTCTTCCTGGTCGATGGACTCGAGCTGCGACTCCACGAAGCGGATGTCCGACTCGATCTCCGGCAGGATCACGTTCTCCAGCGCGCGTGCGCGCCTCTCGGTGCGCACGTAGTCGCGGGCCATCACGCGCAGCGACGCGGCGAGGGCGGCCATCGTGGCCGCAGCCGCCGCGAGCGCGGCAAACCGGCGCGCACACTCCGCGGCTTCCGGCGACGTCTCGGCTGGCGGGAACTCGAGTTCCGTCCCCGCGACTTCCATGGCCGCCTCGGCCAGGTGGAGCCCGAGCAGCCGCCGCGGCTCGATCGCCACGGTGCCGAGCTCCTGGCGTCCCGGATGGCTCGTGACCCCGTCGAGGCCGTGCCGGCGGACGGCGGCGGCCAGGGCCTCGCGGGCCTGTCGCAGCAGGCCCAGCCACTCGCTGCGCAGGCCGGTATAGCGCCGCACCCCGGCCAGGATCTCGGCCGCCAGCAGCATGCGCTTCTCGTCGAGCAGCGCGTGCCCCTCGCGCACCATGCGCCGCTCGTCGCCCAGCTCGAGGAAAGCGATGCGCGTCGCGGTGAGGTTACGCTCGGGCATCCGCAGCCTTGAGGTATCGCTCGACCTGGGCGCGCGAGAGCCGCGTCAGTTCGGTGGCCGGCAGCGTCCGCAGCAATTCCCAGCCGATGCGCATGGACTCCTCCAGCGTACGGCCGGCCTCCTGGGCGACGATGCGCGTCTCGAACAGGTCGCCGAAGGCGAGGAAGCGCCGATCCACCTCGGTGAGTCCTTCCTCGCCCATCACGCTGGCCAGCACGCGCACCCGGGTCGCCCTGGCATAGGCGGCGAACAGCTGGTTGGCGAGCCCCGGGTGGTCTTCGTGGGTGTACCCCTTGCCGGTCCCGGAGGACATCAGCCGCGAGAGGCTGGGCAGGACGCGCACCGGGGGATAGATGCCGCGCCGGTCGAGCTCGCGGTCGAGGACGATCTGCCCTTCGGTGATGTAACCGGTCAGGTCCGGAATGGGGTGGCCGATGTCGTCGGCCGGCATGGTCAGGATCGGCAGCTGCGTCAGCGTACCCGGCAGGCCGCGGATGCAGCCGGCGCGTTCGTAGATCGAGGCGAGGTCGGAGTACATGTAGCCGGGGTAGCCCTTGCGGCTCGGCACCTCGCCGTGGCTGGCGGACACCTCGCGCAGCGCCTCGCAGTAGTTGGTCATGTCGGTCATCACCACGAGTACGTGCAGTCCCTCGACGAAGGCAAGGTACTCGGCCGCGGTGAGCGCGTAGCGCGGGGTCAGCAGTCGCTGTGCGCTGGGGTCGTCGGCGAGGTTGAGGAACATCACCGTGCGCGAGATGGCGCCGCTCTCCTCCATTGCCTCCCGGAACGCCCCGGCGGTGTCGTGCGACACGCCGATGCCGGTGAACACCACCGCAAAGCCGCCGCCCGATTCGCCGATCAGGCGTGCTCGCTGCGCGATCTCGGTGGCCATCCGGTCGTGCGGCAGGCCGCCGCCGGAAAAGATCGGCAGCTTCTGGCCCCGAACCAGGCTGTTCATCAGGTCGATGGTCGAGACGCCCGTCTCGATGAAGTCGCGCGGCAGCGCGCGAGCCGCCGGGTTGATCGACCAGCCGCTGACCGGCAGGAACTGCCGGGCCGGCACCGGCGGGCCGCCGTCGGCCGGCAGGCCGATGCTGTCGAACACGCGACCGAGCATGCCGGGCCCGACGCCGAAGGTGAGTGGCCGGTCGTGCACCCGCACCCGCGTGTCGTCGAGGCCGAGGCCGGCGGTGGACTCGAGCACCTCCACCACCATGCGATCCTCGTCTACCAGCGCCACGCGGCCGGTCCGCGCCGCACCGTCTGCGCCGATGACCTCCACCGCGGAATTCAGCCCCACGCGGACCGTCCGTTCGAGGAACAGCAGGGGCCCCTCGAGCCTTCGTGCGGCGCCGGTGACCGTCAGTTCAGCGAACGGCATCCTGCGTCTCCTCCAGCGCGTGGAACGCATCGTCCACCTCGTTCCACAACTGCTCGATGTCCCCGATGCGATCCTCGCCGAACTCCTCGCCCAGGCGCCGCAGCGTGGCCAGCACCTCGAGCGCCGCGATTCCCTCGGGGTCGGCGCCGCCGGCGACCGCCGCCTCGGCACGGTCCAGGAAGTGCACCACCACCCGCAACATCGCCGCCTGGCGTTCGGGCGAGCAGTAGCGGTCGACGGGAGAGAACGAGGACTGGCGCAGCAGCGCCTCGTTGACCAGTTCGGCGCAGGTGAGCGTGACCTGCTGTGCGGGAGGCAGTGCGTCCTTGCCGACGATGCGCGCCATGCGCTCGAGCCGGGCCTGCTGGTCCAGCAGCGTCAGCAGGCGTTCCCGGTGCCTGGCCCACTCGCTGTTGCCGTGGGCCTGCCACCAGGGCGCGACCCTGCCAGCGTCCTCGCTGTAGGAGGTCAGGGGATGGATCGCGGGATAGAAGCGGGCGCGCGCCCGCTCCGGATCCAGCGCCCAGAAGCAGCGGACGAAGCGCTTGGTGTGCAGCGTCACCGGTTCGGAGAAGTCGCCGGCCGGCGGGCTCACCGCGCCGATCACCGTGACGGAGCCTTCCTCGCCGCCCAGCGTGCGCACGCGAGCGGCGCGCTCGTAGAAGCCGGCGAGCCGCGCGCTCAGGTAGGCGGGATAGCCCGCCTCGCCCGGCAGCTCGCCCAGCCTTCCCGACACCTCGCGCAGGGCCTCGGCCCAGCGGCTGGTCGAGTCCGCCATCAGCGCCACGTGCTGGCCCTGGTCGCGGAAGTACTCCGCCACGGTGATCGCCGTGTAGATGCTGGCCTCGCGCGCCGCCACCGGCATGTTGGAGGTGTTGGCGATGATGACGGCGCGCTCCATCAGTGGCCGGCCGCTGCGCGGGTCCTCGAGTCCCGGGAACTCGTCGAGCACCTCGGCCATCTCGTTGCCGCGCTCGCCGCAGCCGACGTACACGATCACGTCGGCGTCGCACCACTTGGCGAGCGCTTCCTGCAGGATCGTCTTGCCGGTGCCGAAGCCGCCGGGCAGCGCCGCGCGTCCGCCGCGCGCGACGGGGAACAGGGTGTCGAGGATGCGCTGGCCGGTGATCATCGGCGCATTGGGCCGGAGACGTTCATGGACCGGCCGCGGCGTGCGCACCGGCCACTCATGGGCCATGGCGAGCACGTGGCGCCCGCCTGCGGCGTCCTCGACCTCGCCCAGGGGATCGTCCTCCGCGTACTCGCCCGCAGCGACGATCTCGAGCACGCGCCCGGCCACGCCCGGCGGCGCGAGGCAGGGCTGCTTGCGTTCGGTGGTGACGTGCCCGAAAGGCGCGCCCGCGGCGAGCTCGTCGCCAGCCCCCAGCGCTGGCGTGAAGGCGAACCGGCGCCCGGTGGCGCGCGGGATGCCCGCGGACAGCCGGAAATCATCGAGGCCGGACAGCGGTCTCAGCAGGCCATCGAAGATGCCGCCGAGAAGGCCCGGACCGAGGCGCACCGACAGCGGCGCGCCGGTCCCGGTGACCGGGTCGCCGGGACGAAGCCCGGTGGTGTCTTCGTAGACCTGGGCCACGATCTCCTCGCCGTTGAGCTGGATCACCTCCCCGAGCAACCCGTCGTGGCCGACGGCCAGCGCCTCGTAGGAATGGAACACGCCCTTCGGCGCGTGCGCGAATGACCGGCCCGGCCGCCCACCGTATGACCGCCTTGCTCATGACCTGGTCTCCAGGGCGGCAAGCTCGGCGAGCAGCGCCGCCTGCACGCGGTTTCGGTCCGCCATCAGCCCGCGGATCGTCCCGTCGTAGCGCGCGCCGTCATGCACCACGACCAGGCCGGCCTCGAGCGCAGGATCCTCCTGCGATTCGACCGGCTCGCCTGCTGCCTCGGACGCGGACCCTGCCAGCGCCTCGCGTTCCGCCGCGCCGAGGCCCGGCGCCAGGGCAAGGGTCCACCGTCCCGGGCGCAGTGCCACCGCCGCGCCGTCGAGGACGTACCGGCACCAGCTGTCCCGCGCCGCCGGGTCGGACCATCGTTCCGACAGGGCGCCTGGCAGCGCAGCCATGCCCTCCTCCAGCCGGCGGCTGAGGCCCGCGAAGCGATCGGCGCGGCTGCGCGTTTCCATCTCGACGCGTGCCTGCCGGCAGTGCTCCTCGACCTGGCGCCGTTTCTCCAGCACGGCTTCCTTGACGCGCTGGCGGGCGCGACGCCGCGCCTCGGCGACGATCTCGCGGGCCTGTGCCGCGGCCGATTCGCGCAGCTGGCGGCAGCCCGCGTCGCGAGTCTCGTGCATGCGCGCCAGCAGCGAATAGACCTGCATGTCGAGGACTTCGCTCATGCGGCCTCCACGCCAAGGGCGCTGCGCATCGCCTGCTCGACGTCCGGTGGCGCCTCGCGCTCCAGGACGTCGTCCACCACCAGCAACAGGGGATCGAAGGACCGCGATGCGGCCTCGAGTTCATCGCCCGGTACGTGCTGCGCATGGGCCGGCGAGATCAGCACCAGCGAGGCCTCCTCGCGTGCGGCGCGCAGCGCCTCGGCCGTCTCCTCGGGCGGCACGATCCATACCCGCGCCCCGGCCAGGCGGAATCCGGTGGCCGTCAGCTCGTCGCCGATGAACGCGACCGCGGCCACGTTCAGCTCACGCGATTGAAGATGAGCACGGCGACGATCAGCCCGTAGATGGCGATTCCCTCGGCCAGCCCCACCAGGATCAGCATGCGGCCGAACAGCTCGGGCTTCTCCGCCAGCGCGCCGACGGCGGCGGTGCCGACCTGGGCGACGGCATAGCCTGCCGCCAGCGCGGAAAGTGCCGCGGCCGCGGCGGCGGACGCGAAGGCCCAGCGTACGACTTCGGGATCCACGCCGGCCGTGGCGGCCTCGGCAGCGCCGGCGATTGGCGCCATGAGGCCGAGGATCGTGGCGCCGCCTGCCAGGACCCCGACCAGCAAGGTCGCGGCGATTACGGCAGCAGTCCAGAGTTTCATGGTCGTCTCCTAGTGGCGAAGTGAATCCCGGCCCTGCGGGGGAGGTAGCGGCTTGAAGGGCCGGCCTTCGCCCCGCAGGAAGCGGATGAAGAATTCGAACAGCACCAGTCGGGTGGTCTGGATGCCGACCACCAGGCCCTCCAGCGCGAGGATCAGCAGGTTGCCGAAGGCCAGCGCTACCCAGTAGCCGATCGTGCTGCCGGTGGCCTCGCCGACGCCCACCACCGCGGCGGACAGGCCGGAGTGCGCGAGCGCGAATGCGCCGACGCGCGCGAAGGACACCGTGTTGACGACCAGCTGCAGCCCGGTCTCGACCAGCTCGGCCAGCGCCGTCCCGGCGCCGGGCAGTCCGCCGGCGACGATCGCGGCGCCCGCCACGAACCAGACGAGTCCGCCGAGCGCCACCAGCGCGCCTCCGGGGAAGAACGGGGTGCTGACCAGTCCCAGGTAGGTGACCAGCAGGCCCGCGCGGCTGAGCCACCAGCTGCGCCCGGCGCCGCGCCAGGCATGCTCGACCCCGTCCATGACCAGCCCGAGGGTGATGATGACCACGCCGAGGCCGATGCTGACGGCCAGCAGGGTCAGGGGCTGCTCCAGGGGATGCAGCCACAGCGCCGGGATCAGGTCCTCCCGGGCGAAAACGCTGCCGAACGCGAAGCCGAAGGCGATCGCAGCCAGGCCGCCGGGCACCAGCAGCCGCAGTGCCGGGTAGCGACGCTGCAGCAGCAGCCCGGCGATCAGCAGCACGGCACCCTGGCCGACGTCGCCGAACATGAAACCGAACAGCAGGGGCGCGATCAGCGCTACCAGGGCGCTCGGGTCCGCCTCGGCGGAGCCGGGGGTGCCCAGCAGCCGCACGAACAGCTCGAACGGCCTCGCCCAGACAGGGTTGGCCAGCACGACGGGTGCGTCGAAGGTTCGCGGCGCCTCAGGGAAGTGCAGCAGCCCGGGCAGGCCGATGCGCTGCAAGGCCTCGTTGAGCCGCTGGCCGTCGAGGTCGCTGGTCCAGCCGGTGACCCAGGCGAAGTGCTGGGTCGCCGGCAACTGTGGCACGTGGGTCACCAGCCAGTCCAGGAACGCGAATTCAGCCAGGATGGCGGGCAGGCGGTGCTTTCCGGACAGCGCGTCCAGCTCGGTGCGCACGCTGCCGGATTGCTCCTGCAGCGACTCGATGCGGCGCGAGATCGTCGCGGCCGCTTCCGGCTGTGCAGCGGGCAGGCCGCGCGGCAGCGCGACTTCTCGCGCCTTGACGGCAGCGAGGTGCGGCTCGAGCGCATCGAGCTCGCCGCTCGGGCCCAGCAGCAGCAGGTAGCGACCCGACTCGCCCGTTGAGGAAGCTGTGAAGCACGCCTGCGAGGCAGCGCGATCGGACCGATGTCGTCCGCCAGGGCGTACAGCCTCGACACGAGTGCCGGTCCACAGCCGGTCAGCAGCGAGAGGTCCGGCAGATCGGCATCCGGTCGGCTCAGCAGCGCAGCCAGCTCGGTGAGGCCGGCAGTCTCGCCTTCCAGCGATTGCAGACGCTCGATCAGCGGGTCGGCTTCCGCTGCCCAGGCCTGCAGGCGTGCGAGATCGGCCTGCACGCTGTCCACCGAGCGTTCGGCAGCCGCGTCCGCGTCCACCCGCACGGGCGGCCAGTAGGCACGATAGCGCCGCGCGACCTGGCTATATCCTTCGAGCACGCTCGCGTAGTCCGGCAGCACTGCCGTGGCATCCGCGCTGCTGTAGGCCTCGAGCTGCACCAGCCCGGTGTCCGCGAGGCAGCTCAGCACGCGGCCGAGGTGCTCGCGGTCGGTCAGCAGTTCGAACCAGCGGGCGGCGGCAGGCCGGAGGGTCATGGTGTCCTCGCGGGCCCGAAGGAGCGCGCCACGGCGAGGGCGGCACGCAGCCTGAGGTGGTCGAGGCCGAGCAGGACGAGCAGGGCCAGCCCCGCGAGCGCGGTGCCGGCCTGTCGCCTGAAGACCCGGGTCGCGGACTGCTCGGTACGGTCGACGAGGGCGTCGAAGGGCTCCGTGTCCGCCCCTCCGGGCAGGAACCCGGCGAGCGCCCCGGCGAGTCTTTCCAGCGCACGCCGTTCCCGCGGGCCGGGCGAGGGCCAGGTCTCCCGCCAGTGTGCGTGCCAGGCCTGTGCAATCGGTGCGTTCTTCCGGACAGCGGCAGCCAGCGGATGAAGCGGGCCCTCCGCCAGCGCTGAAAGCGCTGCCGCGGCAGCCGTCTTGCCCAGCAGCGGATCCTCCTCGGCCCAGTTGGGGTCCTCGGGACGGCGTTCGCCCCAGGCCAGTGGCGCGACCCACGGCAACGTGCCGAGCCATTGAAGGGACGGCTGCCATGCTGCCGGGTACCAGCGGGCCACCTCTGCGCAGGCGGCCTCCCAGTGCGCGCGCAGCCGCGATTCCAGTTCGTGCGGCTCGATCGATGCCGGAAGCGACTCGACGGCACCGCGCATCGGGCTGCCGCGCAGGAGTTCGATGAGGTGTGGAAGTTCGCGACCGGCCTCGAGTTCGCGCCAGAGCGCCTCCTCGGGACGGCCGCCGAAACGAGCCTGCGCCCGGGCCTGTGCATAGGCGATGCGCGCCGAGTCACGCATGGCTGTTGCCCGTCATCCGGTCGGCCAGGCGCTGCACGGCCCCGGAGAGGCGATCGCCGGGATCGGCGGCATCGTGTTCGCTGGCCCAGCGCTCGCGCAGCTGCTGGGCCCGGGTCTCGGCCAGCTTGCCGGTGCGGGCGTGAATGTCGCGGGCAACGCGCTCTGCCCGCTCGAGGATGACCCTTGCCTCGCGCCGGGCGGCCTCCAGGGTCCTTCTCGGCCTCCGTCCGGCAGGCCTCGACCTCGGCCAGCGCGTCGCGCTCGGCCGCCAGCACCCTGTTCATCGCCTCGGCGATGCCGCCGACGGCCGGGTGGCGATCCTCTCGCTTGTCGGGCCGGTTGCCCATGGCCATCACCAAAAGGGGTGCGCAGCGCGCCCCCTCCCCCGGGTATGTTCCATGGCGAAAAATCTTTTCAAAACCGGGGATTTACCTAGGGATTAGCCACTTTTGCGGGCCCCATTCGGGCAGGGCCCGTGGAGGCGCGACGCGGTCCCGGCAACGGGCCGTCTCCCCGGCG
This sequence comes from uncultured Gammaproteobacteria bacterium, assembly GCA_963715485.1. Classification (GTDB taxonomy): domain Bacteria; phylum Pseudomonadota; class Gammaproteobacteria; order Steroidobacterales; family Steroidobacteraceae; genus SG8-30. Next base: position 148,172 of record OY970244.1, on the reverse strand, counting down.
GGAAAGGATCGCCGGGGGTGCCTCAGGGCGGGTTGCGGCGGGCCAGGTAGAGGCGGTCGTCGAAGCTCGAGACCCAGTGGGGGAAATAGACCACGGCCACGGCCATGACGATGCCGTTCAGGAACGGCTCCCCGAAGCTCATCATGGGCAGGAATGCCAGCCACTCACCCGCCAGGTCCGCGGATGGCAGCGCACCGGCCAGCGAAAGCAGGCCGATGCGGGCGGCACCGGCCAGGTTGAACGCGACGATGGACCCTGCGAAGACCGTCACGAAGAAGTACACGAAGTAGTTGTGCGGCAGGCGGCGCTGCACCAGGCCGTGCAGCCAGGTGACGAACAGGACCGGGACGGCGCCTTCCGCGAGCAGGTAGAGGCCCCAGGCTGGCCAGTGGTCCGGCTGCATGAGCGCCAGGACGGAGAGCACGATCGCCAGGCCGATGAGCGCCAACTGCCAGCCGTGCATCAGCGTCAGTGCAGTGGCCAGCAGGAAGTGAAAGGAGAGGCCGGGGGTCAGCCCGGCCTTCATCGCCCACAACGCGAGGGCCATGACGACCGACCCCATCCAGACGTGCTGCCTCTCGCTGTCGCCCAGCCAGCTCCGCCAGGGCGCGGTCGCCACGGCCCGTGCCAGCAGCACGAGGGCGCCGATCCAGGTCGCGACGATCCAGCCTGCTGAAAGGTCGTGGGAGTCCATCAAACAAGCCTAGCGCGCTGACCCGCCAGTGAACATCATGGGATCATGGTGGTCGTTGACCGTCCGGGGCGCACCATGCACTTCGACGCAGAGTTCTACCGCCGCTACTACCGCAATCCAGCCACGCGGGTGGCCACCGCCGCAGAGCAGCGCCGGATCGCGGACTTCGCCTGCGCCTTCGCCTCCCAGCTCGGTTTCAAGGTCCGCCGGGTGCTCGATGCGGGCTGCGGCCTCGGCTACATGCGGGCCTCGGTCGGGCAGTTCTTCCCCCGCGCCCGCTACATTGGCCTGGAAGTGAGCGAATACCTGGCGAAGCGCCATGGATGGGAGTTTCAGCGGCTGGAAGACTACCGTCCGGCTGCTGCATTCGACCTGATCCTGTGCCACGACGTGCTGCAGTACCTCGACGACCGTGCAGCCGCCCGGGCGATCGCCAACCTCGGCCGGATCAGCCGCGGGGCGCTGTATCTCACCGCCCTGACGACAGAGGACTGGCGATCCAGCGCCGATCGGGCGCGGAGCGACGGCGGTGTCCACCTCAGGCCGGCGGAGTGGTATCGCAGCCGGCTGCGGTCGATCGTTCCGGCCCGTCGGGGCCGGCATGCTGGTGCGGCGTGGCTTCTCGCCGGTACTGTGGGAAATGGAGCGCTGCTGGCCGGCGGCACGTACCCGCGGCCTGGTAGGCCGCAGCAAGCGAGCTTGAGCCGCGCCCCGGCGGCAGCGGCGGAGCCCGGACGTCTGCCGAACCGTCCCGGTTGCTGCGCTTTTGCGCCGGTTCCGGGATAAGTCTCTGAAAAACAAGCCTGTCCTCAGACAAAAAATGCTGCGCTATGCTGCGGATCGCGCCCTGCACAATGAGGCCCGCAGCCTCGTGCTGCGGCCTCGCCGCCGCCATGCTGCAGGCCTTTTGCAGCATGATCATGCGTTTGCGCTTGACGTACGGTGGGCGGACTGGCAAAAACTGTGCGGATACATTGCCGCGGCGGGGGTGCCCACCCCCGCCGTTTGCTTGCAGCAAACAGGGGGTAGAGCGAGTCATGAATATTCTGTCCGGTTCCCGCAGCGGGCTCATCATCGCGGTCACGGCCGCAGCGCTGGCTGCAGGATGCGGCGGCAGCAAGAACGACGAGCTGCCGCTGATCCGCGCGCAGATCACCGTCAAGACGATCTCCTACGGCGGCACCTGCGAGACGGTGCCTGTCCGGATGACGCCCAAGGCCCTCAGCGGCCAGGCGAACAAGTACGCCAACAACTCGATGATGGTGGCGGAGATCGAGACCACCGGCCCCACGGACGAGAACGGGGCCCCGATGTGCAGCGGCCAGGGAGAGTCCCTGCCCATGGCACCCGGCGTCTGGGAGTTCAGCGCACCGCTGCGTTCCGATACCTACAAGTGCGAGCGCGACATCCAGGCGGGAGGCGACCTCGGCATCATCTTCATCGACGGCGTCGAGGGCTGCGGCGGTCCGCCGAGTTCCGCCGAGATGTCGGAGCCGACGGTCGGCATGCCGGGCGAGGACGAGGTGCCCGCGGATGAGGGCGCAGCGTCCGAGGAAGGCGAGACACCTGCCCCGGGCAATTGAGGCCGGTTAGCACGAGCGTGAGACGAGGGCCGGCGCGGGTGACCACGCCGGCCCTCGCTTTTACCGTGACCGTCCTGCCAGGCACCTGCGGCCCCCGGCATGGCGGATGAGATCCCTCCCTGGCTGCGCCGGGCCTTCGGGCTGGCGGGAACGCTGTCGCCCCGCCTCGCGGCCCTGGCGGCTGACGAACTCCTGACCCGGCCGCGCGGCCGCAACCCGCCCCAGCCATGGGAGCTGGAGCGGTCGGTGCTGGCGCCCGAGGCCCTGCGCCTTCCGGGGGGCCTGCATGCGCTGGCGTGGGGTGGCCCGGGGCCGGTGGTGCTGGCCGCGCATGGCTGGCGCGGGCGCCCGACACAGTTCCGGCGGATCGCCGAGACGCTCGCTGCGGCCGGCCTGCGCCTCGTGGCCCTCGATGCGCCGGGACACGGCGCCACGCCCGGCCGGCGCGCCACGCCGCGCCTGGTCGCCGATGCGATGCTGCGGGCCGCCGGGGTGCTGGGAGAGGAGGTCCACGCCGTCATCGGCCACTCGATGGGGGGTGCTGCGGCGGCGATCGCGCTCGAGTTCGGCCTCCAGGCGCGGTGCCTCGTGCTGCTGGGCGCCCCGTCGCGGCCCAGCCTCATGATCTCCGGGTTCGCCGATCGCATCGGACTGCCGCCGCGCGCGCGGGCGGCGCTCGGTGCGCGCTTCGATGCACATGCCGGCAGGCCGGTCGCGCAGCTCGATGTCCTCGCGCTCGCCCTGCCGCCCGGTGTCGGCGCGCTGGTCGTTCACGACCGGGACGACGACGTGATACCTGTCGCGGAGGCGCGGCTGCTGGAGACGGCCTGGCCGGAGGCGCAATTCCTCTACACGGCGGGCCTGGGACACCGCGACCTGCTCGCCGACGCGGCGGTGGTGGCGGCGGTGACCGGCTTCATCCTGGACGGTCGCGACGATGACCACAGGTCGCTGCCGCCCGCCAGCCCGTGACTGCCCGAGGCAACCCTGCGGGCCGCGTCCGCGGCACCCTGGAGCGCGAATTCGTGCCTGACGGCGGTACGTGCACGGCCTCCGCCGCGCGAGGCCGCCTAGCCCGGCTCGGGCAACGACGCCGGTACGATGATGATGCGCAGCCGGCCGAAGGGCGATGGCTTCACCATGGCGTCTTCGCGCCGCTGCAGCCAGTCGAGCGTCGGCAGCGTCAGCACGTCCCCGTCCCGCCGTTCCGGCGGTGGTGAACCGAGCAGTACGGCCGGCGTGAACACCACGAGGTAGCGCTCGGGACTGAAATTCGGGTCGAACGGGGCGGTGACGGTCAGGCCGTTTTGTCCGCCCGGCGTCGCCAGTTCCGTGTCGAGGCGCAGGTTCTCCAGGTTCGACACGCGGGTGACGATGAACGCGTCGTCCATCATCGCCAGCACCGGGTAGAACACGCTCTGGCCCGGCGCACTACGGCCGTCGAAGTAGCTCTTCACCTGCACGCGATACGCCTCGCCGGTGCCCGGTAGCCTGAACGCAGCGAAGCGGCTCATCCCGCTCTGGAACTCGAAGGCGGGATCCGCGTCGCCAATCACGAACTCCATCCGCCCGGCCGCCGGCAGGTCGGTGTAGTCGAAGTCAGCGGGATCCTCGCAGCACGGCGGTGACGCTGCGTACACGGCGAGTCGCGCGTCGGCATCCCGCGGATAAGGTGGCGGTGTGGAGGCGCAGCCGGCCAGCATCGTGGCAGCCGCCGCGAGGAAACAGGACATCTGCCGCATCGGCGGGTCGTCGTCTTCGGCAACGTGCAGGAGCACGAGGCCGAGGAGGCTAACATGTCATGGGGGCCGGGTGACGCCCGGCCGCGCGCGACGCGGTCGCGCGGGCCCGCGCGACGGGGCTTAGAATTGCGTTGGGCGGCCGGTTGCCGCCGGGGTGAGGATGTCGGGCAGGAACATCGCCGTCATAGGAGCAGGTGTGGCCGGGCTGGCCTGTGCGCGCAGGCTGAAGGAGGCTGGCCATGCCGTGCGTGTCTTCGAGAAGGCGCGCACCGCCGGCGGCAGGATGGCTACACGGCGCGGCGAGGCGGCGACGTGGGACCACGGCGCGCAGTATTTCACCGTCAGCGAGGCCGGCTTCGGTGCGCTGGTCGAAGAGGCCCGCCGGGCAGGGCACGTGGCGGCCTGGACGCCGCGCTGGCCCGGCGGCGAACAGGACCAGCGCGAGCTGTGGGTCGGGGTGCCGGGAATCAACGCCCTGCCCCGGTGGATGGCGGGGCCCGTCGATGTGCAGTTCGCGATCCGCATCATCGCGCTCGAGCGGCAGGGGAGGGTCTGGCACCTCAGGGACGATACCGGCGGGCGCCACGAAGCCTTCGATGCCGTGGCGCTGGCACTTCCGGCCCCGCAGGCACTGGGGCTGGTCGGCGACCGCAGCGCGCTTGCTGAAAGGCTGGCGACGGTGGCGATGGCGCCGTGCTGGGCATTGATGGTCGCCTTCGAGCAGCGTCTCGACGCCCCGCTGGATGCCGACTGGTCGCCGGACCCGGTGCTGCCCTGGTTCGCACGCAATTCGGCCAAGCCGCGCCGCAGCGGCCTCGACGCCTGGGTGCTGCACGCGGACGCAGACTGGTCGCGGCAACATCTCGAGGCCGAGGCGGCGACGGTCCGCAGCGCGCTGCTGGCGCGCTTCGCCGAGCGGCTCGCGATGCCGTTGCCGGCCATCGCGTTGACGGAAGCGCATCGCTGGCGCCATGCGCGCGTCGTGCAGCCGCTCGGGCAGCCATGCCTGCTCGATTCCTCGCAAGGCCTCGGCTTGTGCGGCGACTGGTGCCTCGACGCTCGCGTGGAGGCGGCCTTCGAGTCAGGGCATGCGCTGGGTGCGAGCCTCGCCGAGTGGGCCACCGGTTGAGCCGCTCATGACCCCGGTCGCTGACCTGCTGAAGACGATCGTGATGCTCGGCGGCCGCCGGCCCGAAAGTGAGTGGTCGCCGGATCTCGGCCCGCTGTTTCGGGAGCTGGCGATGACCCGGCCGAGGCGTTCGCCGCAGGAGATCGAGACCACGATCTGGTCTGCCTGGGGAAGCCATCCGGACAAGGCGATCGAGCGCCGCCTCGAACTGGCGACGCGCGCCATCGCACGCGAGGACTTTGCGCGCGCGCGGGGTCTTCTCGACCCGCTGGTGGAGGCGTTCCCGGCCTGGCCCGAGCCCTGGAACAAGCGCGCGACCCTGTCCTACCTCGAGGGCCGGGACGCCGAGTGCTTCGAGGACATCTGGCGGGTGCTGCAGCTGGAGCCGCGGCACTTCGGCGCGATCTGCGGCTTCGCGCAGGTCTGCCTGCGCCGCGGCGAGCGGGCCGCTGCGCTGACCGCCTTCGAGGTGGCCCTCGCCATCCATCCCCATCTCGATGGCGTGCGTGCCGCCGTCGAAGACCTGCGCGAGACGCTCGCGCCATCGCTGCACTGACCGGCCATGGGCAAGCGCAGCAAGGGTCAGGGCCGGCCGGAAGGACGCACCCTGATGCGCCGGGACACGGCGGCGCGTCCGCCGGTGGCGGCCGAAAGACCGCACCAGGTGCCGGCTCCGCACGGGACACGGCGCGACGAGTACTTCTGGCTGCGCGACGATTCGCGCAGCGCGCCGGACGTGGTCGCCTACCTGGAGGCCGAGAACGCCTACACGGATGCCGTGCTTGCGCCCCTCAAGCCGCTCGAGGACGCGCTGTTCGCGGAGATCGTCGGACGCATCAAGCAGGACGATTCGAGCGTCCCGTACCGGCGGCGGGGATTCTGGTACTACACGCGCCACGAGACCGGTCTCGACTACCCGGTGTACGCACGCCGCAAGGGCAGCCTCGAGGCAACCGAGGAAGTGATGCTGGACGGCAACGTGCTGGCAACCGGCTCCGATTTCTTCGAGGTCGGCTCCATAGCCGTGGCGCCGGGCGAGCGGATCATCGCGTACACGGAGGATCGCGTCGGGCGGCGACAGTACTCGCTGCGATTCAAGGACCTGGCGACCTCCACGATCCTCGCCGACGAGATCCACAATGTCGACCCGGGCGTCGCATGGGCCGCCGACGGCCGCACCGTGCTCTACGTCGAGAAGGACGCGGAGACGCTGCTGCCATGCCGGGTGCGGCGGCATCGGCTCGGGACGCCCGTGGAGGAGGACGAGCTGGTCTACGAGCTGGAGGACGACAGCCTCTACCTCTCGGTGGACCACACCAAGGACGACCGTTACCTGCTGATCGTCGGCGCCGGCCATGACGCGCACGGAAGTGCGCTATGCCGACGCAGCGGACCCGGGACTCCTTTCACGCTGATGCTGCCGAAGGAGGACGGTCACGAGTACTACCCGGACCACCTCGAGGGGCGCTGGATCATCCGCAGCAACTGGCACGCCCCGAATTTCCGCCTGGTCGAGGTCGCGGTCGGGCAGGAGGGTGATCGCGGTGCCTGGCGAGACCTGGTGGCGCATCGCGAGGACGCGTCGCTCGAGGACTTCAGCGTCTTCAGCCGGTTCCTCGCAATCAACGAACGCTCGGGCGGGCTGCTGCGCGTCCGCATCCGGCCATGGGAGGGCGGCGAGGAGACCTGCATCGCCTCCGACGAGCCGGCGTTCACGGCGGAACTGGGAGCCAACCTCGAGGTCGACAGCGACACGATCCGCTACACGTACACGTCGCTGACCACGCCGTTGACGACCTACGACTACCACGTGCCCACGGGCGGGAGGACCTTGCTCAAGCGCGAGCCGGTGCTCGGCGGGTTCGATCCTTCGGACTATCGCAGCGAGCACCTGTGGGCCGAGGTCCGCGACGGCACGCGCGTGCCGGTGTCGGTCGTCTACCGCAAGGACTGCCTGCTCGACGGCACGGCACCGTTGCTGCAGTACGGCTACGGTGCCTATGGCCTGTCCATGGACCCGGAGTTCTCCTCTGCGCGCCTGTCGCTGCTGGACCGCGGCTTCGTCTACGCCATCGCCCACGTCCGCGGCGGGCAGGAGCTCGGCCGCCGCTGGTACGACGAGGGCAAGCTGCGCTGCAAGCTCAACACCTTCACCGACTTCATCGACGTCACGCGGTTCCTGGTGCGCGAGGGCTATGCCGATGCGACGCGGGTGTTCGCCCGGGGCGGCAGCGCGGGCGGCCTGCTGGTGGGCGCGGTGGCGAACCTCTCGGACGGCGACTACCGCGGCATCCTGACCCACGTGCCCTTCGTGGACGTCGTCACGACCATGCTCGACGAGTCGCTGCCGCTGACCACGCTGGAATACGTGGAATGGGGTGACCCGCGCGAGCGGGACGACTACGAGTACATGCTGTCCTACTCGCCCTATGACAACGTGGCGGCGCGCGACTATCCGGCCATGCTGGTCACGACGGGTCTCTGGGACAGCCAGGTCCAGTACTTCGAGCCGGCGAAATGGGTCGCGCGCCTGCGCCGGATGAAGACCGACGACAATCCGCTGCTGCTGCGCACCAACATGGACGCGGGCCATGGCGGGAAGTCCGGCCGCTACCGCCGGTATCGCGAGATCGCCGAGGAGTACGCTTTCGCGATCGACCTTGCGGGGCTGGCAGCGGACGCCGGCTAGGCGCCGGCGCGAGCGGCTGCGGGTCAGCCGCCAGCGAGCTGGAAGCGGATGCGGGCCCGCACCGGCTGGTCCACCGCGCGGTCGGCGACGGTCCGCGGTTCGTAGCGCCAGGCGCCGATCGCCTCGAGCACCGCCTCGTCGAAGACGCCGGCCGGTTCGGAGGCGGTGATGACCGGGTCGCGCGTGGTGCCGTCTGCTGCCACCGTGAACTCGACTTCGACCCAGCCCTCGATGCCTCGCTCCTGTGCACGCAGCGGGTAGTTCGCGGGACGGTGCACGGTCTTCTTGAGCGTGCTCTCCGGCCAGGGTCTCGCTGGCTGACTGGTCGAGCTGGCGGGTCGTGGCGAGCTGGTTGCGCAGGGAAGACAGGTCGGCCTGGCCAGCGCCCGCCGCCTCGGCATGGAGGAGCATCCGCTCGGCCTCGGCGATGCGTCCTTCCGCTCCCAGCCTGCGGGCGTCCTCGAGCAGGCGCGAGGCGAGCAGCTTCTCGGTCTCTGCCAGGCCCTCGTAGCCGGGATCGGCGGCGCGCAGCAGGTCGACGTAATGACGTGCCGAGTCGGTCGCGGGCTCGACCAGCCGGCCCTGGGCGACGCGCTGGTTGGCCAGCGCCAGCAGCCGCGACTGGTCTTCCTGTACCGTCGCGATGCGGGCCGACTCCATCTCGGCGCGCAGTCGTGCCACCGCGTTCGGATCGATGCCCAGCGCATCGGCCCGATCGAGCCAGTTGCGGGCCGTCGCGCCGTCCCCGGCGCCGAGTGCCTGGGTTGCGGCCAGCAGCATGCGGCCCGACAGAGCGTTGAGTGCCTGCTTCACGCCGGGGTCGTCCGGCTGCAGGCCCCTTGCCGCGAGGACGTAGGCCTCGGCCGCGTCGGCGCTGCCGGCGAGGCGGCCCTGCTTCATGCGGGCATCGGCCAGCGTGAGCAGCCGGCCGGTCTGCTCGGCGAGCGCGCGGTCCGCCGCTGCGCTTCGCACCGGCGACGGTGGCGGTCGCCTGCACCCGCTCGCGTTCTCGCTGCAGCTGGGTGGAAAGGAAATCCAGCCGCGGGTTGGACGGATCGGCGCTGCGGGCCGAGTCCAGCGCGCTGGCCACGGCGCCGAGGTCCTCGGCGAGGAGCGCCTCCTCGGCCCGGGTGAGCAACTCCTCGGCCGTGCGCGCGAGACCCTCGCGCGCCTCCGGGTTGCCCGGGTCCCGCAGCAGCACGGCCCGGTAGAGTTCGATGGCGTTCTGGCCCTCGGGCTCCGTCAGCCGGCCCTGCGACAAGGCGATGCCGGCGGCTCCGAGCAACCGCGTGAGGTCGGCGGACCCCTGCCCGGAGGGGGCTCCGGTCCCGCGTGATCCGTCCGACCCTGGCAGCTCGACGGCCGGCAGTTCCACGCTTGGCAGGGAGACGTGTTGCCACGGGCGCCGTTCGGCGACCTCGCTGATTCCCCACAGCAGTGCCAGCGCCAGGCCGAGCAAGCCCAGGGCACGCGCAATGCCCATGGCGATGGCCGGACTCATCCGCCACTTCGGCAGCCGCAGCGACCAGGTCGCGCCTCCCCTGGACTCCTTCCTCCTGCCGTCGGGTTGCCTTGATCGGGCCGGCACGCCGCGCCGCCGCATCGATGAACAGGCGGACGCGTTCGGCCGACACCGGTTTGTGCAGGAACCGGAACACGGCGCCGCTGGAGATGTGCTGGCCCAGCGTGAGCTCGTCATCGCGCCGTCCGGCCACCACGATCGGCAGGTCGGGGAACTGTGCATGCAGCCGCTCCACCAGTTCGGGCGTCTCGAGGCCCGTGACCGCGACGTCCACGAACAGCACGCCGGACTGGGCCGCGACGAGCAGGTCAGCCGCGTGCAGCGCATCGTCCGCCCGCCAGACTCGCTGCCGGCGATCGAGCGCATGCTTCAGGACCTCGAGCAGGGTCGCGTCGTTGGCGATGACGACCACGTTCGTCGGGGCGGGGCCCGTCCCGCGGCCCTCCGTGGCATGGCCCTCGCCGTCAGGCCGGGCAATTGCGGTCGTCATCGAGGCCACGTAGCTGCTCCCATTCACGTGCTGGCGCCTGCGCAAAGGGCGTCCGCTGGGCGGATCGCGTACGGCGCAGGCCCTACACGCGGATTGTTTGACAAATTCCGGCGTGGCAGGCGAGACACACGTCGCGTTTTGGCCAACTGGCCTGTGAACGGGCTCGGAAAATGTTGTTATTTCGAGAGGCTTACGGCGCCTCTGCAGCTGATTGACGATCGGGGCCGGGGGCTTGTTGCGGATCTGCCTCAGCGGGGTGGGCACCCGGGTGATCGGGGGCAATATGTGAAACTCGACAAGTGCTCGGAGGCCGGCGTATGTTGCTCGCCACCGGGCGCCCAGGGCGCCGGGGCAGGCGCTCGGAGCACGTCTTGCCAAGGCAGGCCAGACTCGTCGAGGGGGCTGTTGCATGAGCGTTGAACGCAATCAGGCGCGCGAAATCACGTTCGTCTCGAGCCTTCCGCAGGAGCATCACCTGCAGCTCGAGTCACTGCTCTTTTTCAACCGTCGCCAGCACAGCGTGCTGCCCGGCATCGTCGATGCCATCAGCCGCTACGGGGCGCCGGAGATCCACGGCACGCCCAGCGGCCTGAAGGTGCGCGTGTCGGGGCCGGCGGAAGTGCAATGCCTGTTCGCCCTGGAGCGGACGGGGGGCGCGACCCGCCCGGTGGGTGTCATCCTCTACACGCGCGACAGTTTCGAGCGCATCACGGTGCTTCATCTCGTGGTGGCCGAAGAGTACGCGGCGGGCGGTCCGTTCGCCGGCCAGCACCTGTTGCTGCGGCTGGTTCAGGCCGTCCGGCGCATCGCGCGCCGCACCTCCGGCATCCGCCATGTCGAACTGCTGTATTCACAGAGCCGGCTGCGCGCCGAGGTCGCCGTCGCCTGAACCGGGACCTCAATCGGCCACATAGGCCTCGGCTTCCACCTCCACCAGCATCTCCGGCGCGACCAGGGCGCCGATGCCGACCAGCGTCGAGGCAGGACGGATGTCGCGGAACAGTTCGCCGTGCGCGGCGGCCACGGCCGGGGCATCCGCGATCCGGGTGATGTACATGCGTGTCCTCACGACCTGGTCCAGCCGGGCCCCGGCGGTCTCCAGCGCACGGGCGACGTTGGCGAAAGCCTGTCGCGCCTGCGCGGCTGCATCACCGATCCCGACCAGTTCGCCGTTGGCATCCGTGGCGGTCGTCCCCGCGACCCACACGTGCGGGCCGACCCGGACGGCCCGTGAGTATCCGGCGCGCGGCTCCCAGGGGGAGGTGCCCGGTATGTTCTGGCGTGACATCGGTCGCGTTCCTTTCTCGAGGCGGGACCGTAGCATAGCCTGATGCAACGCCACGGCCGCCGGCTCCAGCGCGCCTTCCCCTTGCTGCTCGCCGGCGCGGTGGCAGCGGCCGCGGCCGGGATCCTCGCCTCGCTCGCGCACCTGGCCTGGTGGCTGGAACTGTTCTCGCACTTTCGTGCCCAGTACGCGGCGCTGCTTGCGACGTGCGGTCTCGGGCTGGTGGCGCTACGGCGGCCCGGCCTCGGTGTGGCCGCCCTGGCGCTGGCAGCGGCCAATGCCATTCCTCTCCTGCACTACTTCGGCCCGACCGGCGAGGACGTGCCGGAGGCGGCCACCGTGAAGGCCGTGCTGCTGAACCTCTGGTTCAGGAACGATCGTCACGATCGGGTGCTCGACTACGTCAGGAACGTGCGTCCCGACCTCGTGGTGTTCCTGGAGGTGACTCCCGCCTGGAGCGACGCGCTACGGCATCTCGACGAACAGCTGCCCTACCGGGCCCAGGCCGCGGAGGTACTCGTCGCCAGCCGGATGCCGCTGGCCAGGCTGCGCGCGGTGCCCCTGGACGAGGCGTCCGGGGCGGTGGCGGTGGTGTTCGGCCTCGAGGCGCCTCAGGGGGAGCTTACGGTCATCGCCGCCCACGCCAACTGGCCGCTGGGCGCCAGGATGGCCGCCCACCGCAACCAGGAGCTGGCGCAGCTCGCGGACCTGGCACGGGACGCTCCGACGCCGGTCGTCGTTCTCGGTGACCTCAATGTGACGGCCTTTTCGCCGGTGTTCGTGGAGTTGCTGGCGCGATCGGGACTGCACGATTGCGCGGCGGGGCAGGGCCTCAATACGACCTGGCCCGCGCAGTTCCCGCCGCTGTACCTGCAGATCGACCACTGCCTCGCCGACCCTGGCATCGGGATCCTCGGCTTGCGCAGCGGTCCCTGGGTCGGGTCCGATCACTTTCCGCTGGAAGTCGAGCTGGCCCTGCCGCAACCGCCCGGGCCTGCTCCCGTCAGGGCTTCGCGGGTGCGCCCGACATCCCTCCCGTGAGGACCAGGCGCATGGCCGTCTCGATCGGTATCTCGATCGGCTCGACGCGTTCGCGCGGCACGAGCAGCGTGTAGCCGCCGATCTGGTAGCTCATGGGGAAGTACACGGCCACCCGCCCGTGGCCGAGGTCACCGAGTCCGAGTTCGCCGGCATCGTCGCGCGTGACGAAGCCGATCGCGGTCGCGTCGCCGAAGGTCACCGACACCACCCGGTGCAGCTCGCGACGCTCGCCGGAAGCCGGCAGCATCTGCACGAAGTCGCGCGCGGCGCCGTAGACGCTCTTCACGATCGGGATGCGTTCCAGTACCCGCTCCCAGGCGGCCAGCAGCCGGCGCACGATGAACGCGTTGACCAGCACTCCGGCAGCGATCAGCAGCACGACAGCCGCGGCGATCCCCATGCCCGGGCGGTAGTGTTCCTCCGGGATGAGCAGCACGATGACGCGATGCAGCAGGGACTCGACGGACGTCCCCATCCACCAGAGCAGCCATGCGGTGAGCGCCATCGGCAGCACCACGACGAGGCCTCGCACCAGCGCGTTCCAGAGCTTCCTGACCATGTGAGCCTCCCCTTGCCGGTGGCATCGCGGTCACCGTGACCGCGGCGCATGATACGGGAGGCCGCCTGCCTGACGCTTGCCATGACCGGATGCACCACCCGACCACCCGCAGATGCACACCGTCGACCTGGAGCGCGCAACGCCGTGGAGTCCTGCGGCTGGACGAGGACGGTCACGATCGCGACCACCTTCACCTTCCGCGACGAGGACTACTCGAAGACGATCATCGGTCGCAGCAAGCCCGACCATGCATGGATCATGGCGCGAGAACCGCGGATGGCGGAGGCTGATTATCGCGAGATAATCCAGCGGCTGGCCGAACTGGGCTACGATGTATCCCGGATCGAAAAGGTACCGCAACGCTGGTGAATGCCGGCACTGCGGAAGGCTGGACAAGGAGGATCGACCATGACGGTTGCCAAAGTCAGTGAAATCACCGCGACGTCCACCAAGGGCTTCGAGGACGCGATCGCAAAGGGCATCAAGCGCGCCAACCAGACCCTCAAGAACGTCACCGGCGCCTGGATCGCGGACCAGGAGGTGGTGATCGAGAAGGGCAAGATCACCAGCTACAAGGTCCGCATGAAGGTGACGTTCGTCCTCATCTGATCCCGCCGGAGACCTGCATCCCATGACCCGCTTGTTGCTGGCGGCCGTGGCCGCATTGTTCCTCGTGACGTCGTGGGCTGCCGACTTCCCGCGGATCGGGCAGGAGGCGCTGCTGGAGAAGATGAGCTCCGGCAGCGACGAACTGCTGGTCCTCGACGTGCGCACCGCCGGGGAGTTCGCCGACGGGCACGTGCCCGGGGCGGTGAACATCTCCCACGACGAGCTCGGCTCGCGCCTCGACGAGCTGGAGGCGGAACGGGGCTCCGAAGTGGTCGTCTATTGCCGCAGCGGGCGCCGCTCCGAGCTGGCGCTCGAAGTGCTGGCAAAGGCCGGCTTCGAGCGCCTGTATCACCTCGATGGCGATTTCCAGGCATGGTCCGGCGCCGAACGACCGGTGGAGAGGCCGGCTCCGCCGCCGCCGCCAGCAGCAGAGGCTGCGTCACCGGCGCCGCATTGATCAGTCCAGGGCGGCGCGGATCCGGGCGGCGTGCTGCGCAAGGGCCTCCGGGTCGGCCATGTCGCCGGCGTGCAGCCGCAGGTCCGTGCCCGCGTACCGCGGCACGACGTGGAAGTGCAGGTGAAAGACGCTCTGGCCGGCAGCCGGGCCGTTCAGCTGGGTGATCATCATGCCGGGCGGATCGAAAGCCCTCTTCACGGCCCTCGCGATCTTCTGCGTCGTCAGGATCGTGGCCACCAGCGCCTCCGGCGGCAGGTCGAAGATGCCCTCGCCTTCGGCCTTGGGGACCACCAGCGTATGGCCGTCGGCCTGCGGCATGATGTCCATGAAGGCGATCGTGTGCTCGTCTTCGTAAACCTTGTGGCAGGGAATCTCGCCACGCAGGATCCGCGCAAAGATGTTGGTCGGGTCGTAGGCCATGCGATGCTCCGGTCTCGTCGGTAGCGGGGCGGGCGCCCGTTCCTAGGATACCAGCGCGTTGCGGGCTCAATACCCGCCCGGCGGGATCTCCACGCTGACCGAACGGATGCAGTGATCCGGCCAGCGCGCGCCGGATCCGCCCCGCGGGTAGGTCCACATGCGGTAGGACCCGGGGACGGACGCCCGGCCGAGGGTCGCGCTCAGCAGGATGTGATCGATGGCGGGACGGACCGGGTCCTGCTGCCGGCACGCGACCGTGGGACGTTCGTCGTCCGGGTTGACGAGATCGGCCTCGGGCGGCTGGCCGTCGTCGATCTCCGGCCACATGGCGATGATCTGCCCGCGACCGTCCCTTCCCGGCGCGAACTCGCGGTCGAAGCGGCGGTTGAAGTCGCCGAGCACCGCGAAGGGGATGCCTTCTTCCGCACGCGCGTCGATCCAGGCCTCCAGCACCGGGACCTGGCTCTGCAGCATCCTGCAGTTATCCGAGTCGGCGGTCAGCGGGTCGCGGTTGCAGCCGGACTTGAGGTGGACGGCCAGCAGGCGGACCTCCTGCGGCTGGTCCGGGTAGAGGCTCAGGTCCGCACCCCAGCGCACGTCGTTCTCCGCGAGGCCGAGTTCGCGATAGTCCGCGTTGCAGCGGTGGGGCAGGCCGGGGCGCACGGCGAAGCCCACATTCTGCACGTGGCGACGGGAGGTGAAGCAGAAGGACCACCCCGGGAACAACCGCGCGGCGGCGGCCGGGCCGTCCACTTCCTGCAGCGCCACGACGTCGGCCTGTATCGTCGCGGCGAAGTCCCGCAGGCGGTCGAGGTCCGCATCGGTCCAGCGGCGTCCCGGCACCAGGTCGCAGGGAATGGTCCGCTGGTCGCCGCCGGCACGGCCGCCGCGACCGATGCACACCCGCGCCAGTTCATCGAATGTCGCAGGCTCGATCAGCCACTCGGCGTTCCAGGTGGCCAGCGTCACGACGTCGCCGCTGCGTGCGGCCTGCGCGCAGGCGGCGACCGACAGTGCCAGCAGGGTCACGGCAAGGCTGCGCGGCAGCGCACGACGTCGGGTCATGGGGGCATTCCGGGCCTGGATAGGGGACACAAGCTTAGCGGCTGGCAGCGGCTGGCGGGTCGCGAGTTCCATCCAGGATGGCGCTGGGGCACACTGCAGCGGTTCGATTCCAACTAGAAGGCCGCTGTGGCCACCGGGGGAGGAGGCATGGTCCCAGGCTGGGGACTCCTGCTCGTGTCGCTCGCGTACGTCGGCGCGCTGTTCGCGCTCGCCTGGTACGGCGACCGCAGGACGATCTACCCGTCGCGCGGCAGCCTGCGGCCGGCCGTCTACAGCCTCGCGCTGGCCGTGTACTGCTCGAGCTGGACCTTTTACGGCGCCGTCGGCAGTGCGGCGCGCGACGGCCTCGCCTACCTGCCGATCTATCTCGGCCCGATGATCCTGTTCGTCTTCGGCATGCCGTTCTTCGAGCGGCTGGTCCGCGTCGCCAAGCGGCAGAACGCGACGTCGATCGCCGACCTCATCGCCTCGCGCTTCGGCAAGTCGTCGCGGATCGCGGCGGTGATCACCATGGTCGCGCTGACGGCCGCGGTGCCCTACGTCGCGCTGCAGCTGAAGGCCGTGGCGATGAGCATCGACGTGCTGACCGGTACCGACCCTGGCAGTCCCGCGGGGCCCTTCCTGGCCGACAGCGCCTTCTACGTCGCGGTGATGCTGGCGCTGTTCGCCATCCTCTTCGGTACGCGGGGCATCGATGCCGCCGAGCACCACCCGGGCCTCATGCTGGCCATCGCCGTCGAGTCGCTGGTCAAGCTCCTGGCCTTCGCGGCCATCGGCCTGTTCGCGCTGCTCTCGCTCGGCGGGCCGACCGAGTACCTGTCCGCGGTTCGGTCGCTGCCGGTCCATGAGTCCGTCTTCACCGGGTTCGTCACCCAGATGCTGATCGCCTTCACGGCGATCTTCTGCCTGCCGCGGCAGTTCCAGGTCGGCGTGGTCGAGTGCGCCGACCCGCGCGACCTGGCCAAGGCGCGCTGGATGTTCCCGGGCTACCTGTTGCTGATCAGCATACTGGTCGTGCCGATCGCCGCGCTGGGCCTCTCGTCGGCGGGCCCGGACGTGGTGCCGGACAGCTACGTGCTGTGGCTGCCCTTGCAGGCGGGACACGAGTCCCTCGCGCTCGCGGCCTATGTCGGCGGCTTCTCCGCTGCCACCGGCATGGTCATCGTGACCTGCGTGGCGCTGGCGACGATGGTCAGCAACGACCTGCTGCTGCCGCTGGTCTGGCGCTATCGTGCCGACACGGCGACCACGCGGCCGGACATGACCCACCTGGTGCTGTGGGTGCGGCGTGCCGCGATCGTCGGCGTGTTGCTGCTGGCCTATGTCTATTACCGCGGCGTGCCGGAAGCCCCCAGCCTGGCATCCATCGGACTGTTGTCCTTCGCCGCGGTGGCGCAGTTCGCCCCGACACTCGTGGCCGCCCTGTACTGGCAGCGCGCCAGCCGCGCCGGGATCCTGGCCGGCCTGGTCACGGGCTACGCGGTCTGGATGTACACGCTGCTGTTGCCGAGCCTGCTGGCGATCGACGGCGTGCCGCCGGCGTGGGTCGAGAGCGGCCCCTTTGGCTGGGCCTTCCTGGCACCGCAGGCGCTGTTCGGCTGGACCGCGCCGGACACGCTGTCGCACGGGGTCTTCTGGTCGCTGGTGGGCAACGTCACGGCGCTGGTCGCGTTCTCGCTCAAGTACCGTCCCAGCCTGGGCGCCCAGCTTCAGGCGGCGACCTTCCTCGCACCGACCGAGTCCGGGCGCGGCTTGCGGGACATGCCGCTGCCCGGCAACACGACGGTCGGCGACCTGATGACGCTGGCGGAGCACGTGGTCGGGCCTCGCGCGGCAGCGCGCCTGCTCGCCCAGTACGCGCGCGCCACCGGTCGCGACCTGAAGGTGGACCAGCGTGCCGACCTGGGCTTCGTGCAGGCGGTCGAGCGCGAGATCGCCGGTGCGATCGGGTCCGCCTCGGCCAGGCTGATGCTCACCAGCACGCTGCGCGGCGCCGGACTCAAGCTGGACCAGGTGGTGGCGCTGCTCGACGAGACCACCGAGAAGCTGCGCCTCAATCGCGGCCTGCTCGAGGCCATGATGGACAACATGGCGCAGGGCATCAGCATGGTCGACCGCGACCTGCGCCTCGTCGCCTGGAACCAGCGCTATGAGGCGCTGTTCGACTTCCCGCCTGCATTCCTCTACGTCGGCATGCCGATCGCCGAGATCATCCGGCTCAACGCCGAGCGTGGCCTCTGCGGTTCCGGCGACCCCGTCACGCTGGCTCAACGCCGCGTCGCCCACCTGCGCAGCGGCACGCCGCACGTCTCCGAGCGGCGCCGGCCCGACGGACGGGTGGTCGAGACGCGCGTGCAGCCGATGGCGGACGGCGGCATGGTCTCCACCTTCACCGACGTGACCGACTACAAGAAGGTCGAGGCCGAGCTGCGCGAGATCGCCGAGACGCTCGAGCTGCGGGTCGAGGAGCGAACGGAGCAGCTGCGCCAGGCGAAGCTGGAGGCCGAGCAGGCCAACCAGAGCAAGACCAAGTTCGTCGCCGCCGCCAGCCACGACCTGCTGCAGCCGATGAACGCCGCCCGGCTGTTCGTCTCGGCCTTGCGCTCGCGCGACTTGCGGGATCCCGACGTGAGTGGCCTGGCCGAGCGCGTGGACACTTCCTTGCGTGCCGCCGAGGAGCTGGTGGATGCGCTCCTCGACATCTCCAAGCTCGACTCCGGCGCGGTGCAGCCGGAGATCCGCGACGTCGCCGCCGCGGAGATGCTGGAGCCGCTGGCGGAGCAGTTCGCCCCGCTGGCGGCCGACCGGGGGCTGGAGTTGCACGTCCTGCCCACGCGGCTGGCGGTGCGCACCGACCCGCGCATGCTCAAGCGCGTGCTGCAGAACTTCATCGCCAACGCGCTGCGCTACACCCGCAGCGGCGGGGTCCTCGTCGGCTGCCGGCGCCGCGGCGACGACGTCGAGTTCCAGGTCTGGGACACCGGGCCCGGCGTCCCCCCGGATGCGCTTGCGGTGATCTTCGAGGAGTTCCGCCGCCTCGAGCACCCCTCCCCGTGGGGCGAGAAGGGACTGGGCCTCGGCCTCTCGATCTGCGACAGGATCGCCAGGATCCTCGACCACCGGCTGGTCGTGAACTCACGCCACGGCCGCGGCAGCCTGTTCGCGATCCGCGTGCCGCGCAGCAGCGCGACGCCCGTGCGGCGGGCGCCGGCCGATCCACGCATGCGCGGCACCCAGTTGAAGGGCATGAAGGTGCTGTGCATCGACGACGACCCGGACATCCTCGATGGCATGAGTGCACTGCTGGCCCGCTGGGGAGTGCAGGCCATGCCGGCGCGGACGATCGCAGAGGCGGAGTCGGTGCTGACGGTGCACCGGCCGCACGTCATCCTTGCGGACTACCACCTGCGCGAGCCCGAGAACGGGCTCGACCTGCTGCAGCGCCTGTGTCGCCGCGAACGGGCACTGCCCGGGAGCGCTGGTGACCGCGAATGCGAGCGAGGCGCTGGCCCATGCGGCCCGCGCAGGCGGCTTCCAGGTCCTGCGCAAGCCGGTCAAGCCGGCCGCGCTGCGGGCGTTGCTGGCGGCACTGGTGCGTCGCCAGGGAGCGGGTGCTGCCACGATGGCGGTGGCTCAGGCGCTGGACGCCTCGGCCTGAGCGTCGTCGCGGGCGGCCAGCCCCTGCTGGTCCAGCGCGAGGCGCTGTGACAGCACCACCGCCTGGGTGCGGTTGGTCGCGCCGAGCTTCTGCATGATCGCCGTCATATGGGCCTTGACCGTCGCCTCGGAGACGCCGAGCTCGTAGGCGATCTGCTTGTTAAGCAGCCCCGAGGAGAGCATCGTCAGGACCCGGAACTGCTGGGGCGTCAGGCTCGCGAGGCGGGCGGCGATGTCCGCCTCCGGCGCCTCCAGCCCACCGGCCTCCAGGTCCACGGTGGGCGGGATCCAGGAATCACCGTCCAGCACCGCCTGCAGCGCCTCGACCATCTGGTCCACCGTGGACGACTTGGGAACGAAGCCGGCGGCGCCGTGACCGATCGAGCGGCGGATGACGATCGGGTCCTCGTTGGCGGAGATGATCACCACCGGCAGCGACGGGAAGTGCGCCCGCATCTGCACCAGGGCGCTGAACCCCTGCGCGCCGGGCATGTTGAGGTCGAGCAGGAGCAGCTCGGCGTCGGGGTGCTTCTCGGCCGCCTCCAGCAGCGCGGCGACCGTATCGGCCTCCACCACGTCGGCGTCGGGCACCGCGCGGCCGAGCGCGTGCCGCAGCGCCTCCCGGAACAGTGGATGGTCGTCCGCTACGAGTATTTCGCGGGCCATGCCCCCCTCGCTCTGGCTCTCACTTCCCTGTGTTCATCCTGTGCTCGACCAGCTCCTTGACGACCGTCGGGTCCGCGAGCGTCGAGGTGTCGCCGAGCTGGTCGGCCTCGTCGGCGGCGATCTTGCGCAGGATGCGGCGCATGATCTTGCCGGAGCGGGTCTTCGGCAGTCCGGGCGCCCACTGGATGAAGTCCGGCGAGGCGATCGGGCCGATCTCGGTGCGCACCCAGTCGCGCAGTTCCTTGCGCAGCGCCTCGGTCGGCTCGCTGCCGGCCACCAGCGTCACGTAGGCGTATATGCCCTGGCCCTTGACCGCGTGCGGGCAGCCGACGACGGCGGCCTCGGAGACCTTCGGGTGTGCCACCAGCGCGCTCTCGACCTCGGCCGTGCCCATGCGGTGGCCGGACACGTTGATCACGTCGTCCACGCGACCGGTGATCCAGTAATAGCCGTCCTCGTCGCGGCGCGCGCCGTCGCCGGTGAAGTACATGCCGCGGAAGGTGGTGAAGTAGGTCTGGATGAACCGCTCGTGATCGCCGTAGACCGTGCGCATCTGGCCAGGCCAGCTGTCCAGCAGCACCAGGTTGCCCTCCGCGGCGCCCTCGAGGAACTTGCCGTCGCCGTCCACCAGGGCGGGGCGCACGCCGGGCAGCGGGTTGGTCGCCGATCCCGGCTTCAGGGGCGTGGCCCCGGCGAGCGGCGAGATCAGGATGCCGCCGGTCTCCGTCTGCCACCAGGTGTCCACGATCGGGCAGCGCTCGTCGCCGACGACGTGGTAGTACCACTCCCAGGCCTCGGGGTTGATCGGCTCGCCGACGGAGCCGAGCAGCCGCAGGCTGGCGCGCGAGCACTTCTTCACCGGCTCGTCGCCCTCCCGCATCAGCGCGCGGATGGCCGTCGGCGCGGTGTAGAAGAGCGTGACCTTGTGCTTGTCGACCACCTCCCAGAACCGGCTGACGCTCGGGTAGTTGGGCACGCCCTCGAACACCAGGCTCGTCGCGCCGTTGGACAGCGGGCCGTAGACCACGTAGCTGTGGCCGGTGACCCAGCCGACGTCAGCGGTGCACCAGAAGATGTCCTCTTCCTTGTAGTCGAAGACCGTGGCGAAGGTGAAATTGGCGTAGACGAGGTAGCCGCCGGTCGTGTGCAGCACGCCCTTCGGCTTGCCCGTCGAGCCGGAGGTGTAGAGGATGAACAGCGGGTCCTCCGCGTTCATCGGCTCCGGATCGCACTCGGCCGGTTGCCCGGCGACGATGTCCTGGTACCACACGTCGCGGCCCTCGACCCAGTTGATCGGGGCCTTGGTGTACTTCACGACGACGACCTTCTCCACGCAGGGCAGGTCGTGCTTGGCCAGCGCCGCGTCCACGTTCGCCTTCAGCGGGATCTTCTTGCCGCCACGGACGCCTTCGTCGGTGGTGATGACGAGCTTGGAGTCGCAGTCGTGGATGCGCCCGGCCAGCGAGTCGGGCGAGAAACCGCCGAAGACGATCGAGTGGATGGCGCCGATCCGGGCGCAGGCGAGCATGGCCACGGCCGCTTCCGGGATCATCGGCATGTAGATGGTGACGCGGTCGCCCTTGCCCACCCCGAGCTCGCGCATCGCGTTGGCGAAGCGGCATACCTGTTCGTAGAGGTCGCGATAGGTGACCCCATAGGAAACGGACGGGTCGTCGCCCTCGAACAACAACGCGACCTTGTCGCCGCGCTCGGCCAGCTGCCGGTCGAGGCAGTTGACCGAGACGTTCAGCTCGCCGTCCTCGAACCAGCGGATGTGGAAATTGTCCGGGTCGTAGGAGGTGTCCTTGATCTTCTTCGGGAAGCGCATCCAGTCGATGCGTTTCGCAATCCGCCCCCAGAACGCGTCGGGGTCGTTCACCGACTCCTCGTACATTGCCTTGTAATCCGCCGCCTTGACGACGGCACCGGTCGCGAACGACTCGGGCACCGGATAAGTCTTCACCTGCATGGTCCTTCCCCCGTCGGCGGCGCCCACCCTGGACGCCCGGTTGCGAGATACCCGAAGCATTTTACGCACCCGCCCCGGCATGAATTGGACGTTGGTCGTAGGCGTTAGCCACCCCGGAAGGAATGCTCGCCATCGGCCGGTCGTTGCGTGCGCGCCACGCCCGGCTTAGACCATCCGCCAATGGAGCCGCCGGTCACGTGCGGCGCATTCTCGCGACACAGCCCAACGGGGGAGGTCCCACCATGGATTCGAGGATCAAGCGAAGCGCAATCGCAATGGCCGTCGCGGCGGCATTGGCCCTGCCGGGTGCTGCGATGGCGCAGACGGCAAAGGAACAGGAGCTCGAGGCCCGCATTGCCGAGCTCGAGAAGCTGGTCCGGGAGATGCAGGCACCAGCCGTCGCCGTGGAGGTCGAGAAGGAGGCGCCGCCGGCGCCGACCGTCCAGACGGCCAACAAGGGCTCCCTGACGGTCAAGGGCTTCGTGGCAGCCACGCTGTTCACGCAGGACGCGGACTTCACGTTCGGCAACGGCCAGAACGCCCAGTTCCCGAGCACGGAGTTCAGCAAGGACGAGTGGACCTGGGGCGGCGACGTCCGCAACACGCGCATCACGCTGGACTGGAAGGGCCCGGCCGTCGGCGACATGAACTTCGCCGGCCTCGTCGAGCTCGACTTCTTCGGCGGCTTCAACGGCGCCGGCGCCTTCAGCGACGAGCAGCAGACCCCGCGCCTGCGCCTCGCCTACGCCGACATGAACTTCGGCAAGTCCACCGTGCGTATCGGCCAGTTCTGGTCGCCGCTGTTCGGCAACGTGCCCGCCTCGCCGACGCACGTCGCCTTCCCGCTGGGCTACGGCTCCGCCGGCACGGTGGGCTGGCGCTTCCCGGGTGTGGCCTACTACCACACCTTTGGCGGCGACGGCGTCAAGACCAAGCTGAGCCTGGCGGCGATGCGCGGCTCGTGGACCGGCTCGATCAACAACAACGGTCCGGCGAGGCCGGCACGCCGCAGATCGAGGCGCGCCTGGACTTCACCGGCAAGAACTGGAACGTCTACCTCGTCGGCCACTGGGACGAGAAGGACCTGTCCGGGCCGGGCATCTCGGCACCCAACGACTCGCTCACCGGCGAGGCGATCGCGATCGGCGCGAAGGTCACGATGGGCGCGTTCACGTTGCAGGGCAACGCCTACAGCGGCTCGGCGATCGGCCAGCAGTTCGGCCACATCACCCAGTTCGGCGACATCTCCGGCTGGGGCGGCTGGCTGCAGGGCAGCTTCAAGATCGGCTCGAACTGGAGCCTGAACGCGTTCTACGGCCTCGACGACCCGAAGGACAAGGACGTGCTCGCCAGCGGCAACAACCGCCTGAAGAACGAGCAGATGGCGCTGTCGGCGATCTATACGACGGGTCCTTACCTGTTCGGTGTCGAGTGGATGAACTCGGACCTGAAGTACTCGACCGACGTGTGCACCCAGGTCAGCTGCCCCACGGACAGTCGCGAGGGCAACCAGCTGTCGTTCAGCGCCTGGTACAAGTTCTAGGGCGCGGTCAAGAAGAAGACGCTCGATCACGGGGAGCGGGGGCTGTGCCCTCGCTCCCCTTTTTCACGCCGGCACGACCTCCGGGTCCCACACAGCCTCGGGCAGGGGCAGGCCCGCCAGCGCCGCGGGCGGGAGGACCGGCGCGGATTCCACCCCCGCGACCTCGCGGAGCAGGTGCTCGAGCTGGCGACAGTGCTGCGCGACGTGCCAGGCAGAACGTTCCAGCACGTCGGCGAGCGGACGCTCGCCCCAGTAAGTGTCGAGCAGGGCGTCTGGGCCGGAGCGTGCGCCGTCCCACCAGTACGACAGCCCGGCACGGGTGGCGCGGCAGAACTGTATCGCAGGCTCCGCGCTGGTCCAGCCAGCCGGCGCGCGCATCTCGTAGAACTCGTAGGCCAGCTTGCTGCCGCCGCCCGCGCTGAGCAGCGCCTGGACGACCATGGACACGTGGAAGCCGAGGTCGAGCCAGTGGCGCTCGCGCTGGGGCAGGCGCTGGTGCAGCCGCTCCGGCGGCATCAGCGCGAGGTAGGTCTCGCTCGCGGCGAGCAGCGCCTGCAACCGGCCGACCAGCTCGTCGGGCGACAGCCGAGGGCGAGGGGCTGCGATGCCGACGAAGCGGGCCAGCTCGTCGAGGTCCTGCGCAAGCACAAATTCCTTTCCGCGGGCCACCACCGGCACGGTTCGCACGCCCAGCGCCTCGAGCTCCGCCCTGGCGGTGTCACTGTCGCGCACGTTCACCGATACGAAGGGTATGTCATGCCCGCGGAGGAATTCCCGCGCACGCAGGCAACTGGTACAGCCGGGCTGCCAGTAGACCCGCAGTGCCGGCGCAGGTTGCGCCATCGGTCGCCGACCTACGGGTCGCCGGCGGAGAAGGTGCCGCCGGCCTCGAGGAGCCCCGCCATGCCGCAGCGGTCCTCGATGTGGGTGCCCCGCTCCTGTCCCTGCCAGCCCATCCTGATACCCTCCTGTGGCCGCGTTCGCTCCCGGTTTCCAGCAGCCAGCGGAATCTAGCACAGGCCGCCGGGCGTGCCGAACCGCCCTGCGGCGCTCACAAACCCGCTATTGCGCTGCGATCGGGGGGGCGTAGGATGAACCAAGGTAGAAGCAAGGAGGATGCATATGTCGACCCAGAAAGCCGATACGGCACAGCTCATGGAGGACCTGCGGGTTGTCGTGGAGGATGCGGAGACGCTGCTGAAGGCCACGGCCGGCCAGGCCGGCGAGAAAGTGGACCAGGCGCGGCACCGCGCCGAGGAGTCGGTGAAGGCGGCCCGCGAGCGCCTCGCCGAGCTCGACGGCGAGCTCCGGGTCCGCGCCCGCGAGGCGGCCCGCACCACCGACCGCTACGTGCACGAGAACCCCTGGGGGGCGATCGGCATGGCAGCGGGCATCGGCTTCATCCTCGGCCTGCTCTCCGGGCGCCGCTGAAGCAGATGCGCGGGGAAGCCGAGGGGCCGGCACGGGCCCAGCCCGCGTCGGGCCTGTTCGCATCGGCGCGTGACCTGCTGGCGACCGCGCTCGCCATCGTCCACACGCGCCTCGAGCTGGTCACGACCGAGATCGAGGAGGAGCTGCACCGCGTCGCGGAGATCCTGCTGTGGATGTTCATCGTGGTGTTCTTCGCCGGCCTCACGATCCTGATGCTGGCCGTCGTGATCGTGGTCGTCTTCTGGGATGACCATCGCACCCTCGCGGCTTCGCTGACCGCCCTCGGGTTTCTCGCGATCACCGGCGTCGCCGCCCTGGTCGTGCGCGCCAAGGCGCGGGCGCGCCCGAAGCTGCTGGAGGCGACCATCGACGAGATCCGCCGCGACCGCGAGGCGCTGGGAGACCACGAGTGACCTCCCGCGTCGAGGAGCTCGCGGCGAGGCGCAGGCTGCTGCTGGCCCGCAGCGCCGTCGAGCGCGAGACGCTCAGGCTGGACCTCTCCGCAATCGGCAACTCGCTCGGCCTGGTGGACCGGGCGGTGTCCGTCGTGCAGAACCTGCGTCGCAGCCCGCTGGTGATCACCGCCGCGGTGGTCGGCCTCGTCGTGTTCCGCCGGCATCCGGTCACTTCCTGGGTGATGCGCGGGGTGGCAGTCGCGAGCGCCGCACGACGCATGGGCGTCACGCTGCGCCGGCTGGCCGACGACCCGTCCGGCCCCCTTCCCCGCTAGCCGTTCCATTCACCTGCCGGAGTTCCTGCCATGACGCTGCGCGCCGTCGTCGTCCCCGTCACGCCCTTCGTGCAGAACTGTTCGGTGGTGTGGTGCGACAAGACGGGAAAGGGGGCAGTGATCGACCCGGGTGGCGACATCGAGCGGATCCTCGAGGTGGTGAAGTCCAATGGCGTACAGCTCGAGAAGATCCTGCTGACCCACGGCCACATCGACCACGCCGGCGCGACGGCCGATCTGGCGAGCCGCTTCGGACTGCCGATCGAGGGCCCGCACGAGGGCGACCGCTTCTGGATCGAGCAGCTGCCGGAACAGGGGTCGATGTTCGGCGTCGGGCAGGCGTCGAGCTTCGAGCCGACGCGCTGGCTCGACCAGGGCGACACCGTGTCGGTTGGCGAGGTGACGCTGGAGGTGCGCCACTGCCCGGGCCACACGCCGGGGCACGTCGTGTTCTACGACCCGGATGCGAAGCTGGCTTTCGTCGGCGACGTGCTGTTCGCCGGCTCGATCGGGCGCACGGACTTCCCGCGCGGCGACTACGACACGCTCATCCGCTCGATCCGCCAGAACCTGTTTCCGCTCGGCGACGACGTGCGGTTCGTTCCGGGCCACGGGCCGATGTCCACCTTCGGGGAAGAGCGCAGGACGAACCCGTTCGTAGGGGACGGCCGGTGACGGGCCGCGCCCGGACGGTCGAGCCACCGTTCGTCACTGGCAGCCCGAGGACGACCGGGGTCTCCCTGCGAGCGAGTGTCGGCTTTCCGAGCGAGCGGGGAGATCCCGGGAGTAGAGAGGGCTGCCTTGCGCGACACGGTCCCCGCGCCTGACGGCAGGCGAACGCTACAACAGCCCGTACGTCTCCGCGAGCAGGTACGTCAGCGTCACCCACATGATCACCAGCAGCGGCGTGCCGACCCGGACGAAGTCGTTGAAGCGATAGCCGGCAGCGGCCATCACCAGCAGGTTGGTCTGGTAGCCCATCGGCGTGGCGTAGCTGAGGTTGCAGCCGAACAGCACCGCCAGGACGAAGGGGCGCGGATCAACGCCCAGCGTGGTGGCCATGGCCACCGCGACCGGCGTGCCGATGATCGCCGCCGCATTGTTGGAGACGAAGTTCGTCACCATGGCCATGAACAGCATCAGCGCCGCCAGGATCACCACCGGTTGCAGGTAGCTGCCGGCCACGGCGAGGCCCTCGCCGGCCTTGGCGATGATGCCGGTGGCGGTGAGGGCCTCTCCCAGCGCCAGGCTGGCCACCACGATCATGATCACGTTCGAGGCCAGCGCATCCGTGGCCTCCTGCCAGCGCAGGCAGCCGGTGAGCAGCATGAAGGCCACGCCGAGCGCGGAGGCCAGCACCATCGGCAGCAGCTTGGTCGCGGCAAGGGCGATGACGCAGGCCATGATCAGGAGCGCGATCGGGGCCTTGCTGCGTGTGCGGCAGTGCCAGGCTCGCGTCCAGCACCAGGACGCCGGCCGCGGACTTCAGCTGGTCGATCCGCTCGGCTGGCCCCTGCACCAGCAGGACGTCGCCTGGTTTCAGCAGCGTGCTCGCTGGGTCCAGCGCGGCCTCGCGGCTGGGGCGGTGCAGGCCGATCACCGCCACGCGGTGCTCGCTGACGAAGCGGGCCACGCCGGTCGGCGTGCCGGTGAACTCGGATTCCTGGGTGATCAGCACCTGCGAGAGGACCTGCGAGGCAGGGTCCCCTGGATCGCGCGGCGCGGTCGAGCGTAGCGCGGCACCGATCGTGGCCGCGTGCTCGCGCAGGCGCTCCGCCGTGTCGGCGACCATCAGCCGGTCCCCGGCCAGCAGGTGCTGGGTCGGCAGGCGCATCAGGTCGTTGCCGGCGCGCAGGATCTTCAGGATTCGCAGGCCGGTGGCGCGCTTGAGCACTGTGCGCAGCTCCTTGCCGTCGGCGAAACTGCCCTTGCGGACGTCGAGCACGGCGTCGAAGGCCAGCGGCGAGGCGCTCCTGAGGCCCGGTCTCGGTCTTGGGCAGCAGGCGCGGCGCCACCAGCCACAGGTAGGGCAACGCCACGGCGGCAGCGACAGCGACGATCTTCGTGAAGTCGAACAGGCCGAAGACCGGCACGCCGAGGTCGGCCGAGATGCCGGTGACCAGCAGGTTGGTGGAGGTGCCGATCGTGGTCGCCATGCCCCCGATCAGCACGGCGTAGTTCATCGGCAGCAGCGTGCTGGAGGCGGTGGTGGCGGTTCGCGCCGCGACCGAGAGCAGCACGGGCATCATCAGCACCACGATCGGCGTGTCGTTCATCACGCCGCTCACGGCGAGGCAGAACAGCAGCATCAGCAGGAACGCGCCCTGCGGCGAGAAGTTCCACATCCGTGCCAGCAGTCGCGCGAACGGCTCCAGCGCGCCGGTCGTGACCAGCCCGCGGCCGAGCACCATGAGGCAACAGATGGTGATCAGCGCCGAATGCCCGAAACCGGCGAGGAACACCTCGGAACCGAGCTGCCTGTCGCCGGTTTTGTAGGGGAAGATGCCGAAGATCAGCATCAGTGCCAGCACCGCCAGCAGCGCCGAGGTCTGCACCGGCAGCCGCTCGCTGGCGAACAGCCAGAACGTCAGCCCGGCGATCCCGAGGACCGCGACGGCGTGCCAGTCGATCGCGAACAGGTCAGGCATCGGCGTCAGCCGCGGGCCGCGTCCCGGGCCGCCTCGGACTCGAGGGCGAGCACCACGTCGCCGGCGCGGATCACCTGGCCTTCTGCCTCCCAGAAGCCGACCGGCCTGCCGTCGCGGTAGATGCGCACGATCATCGCGTCGCCGACCACGCCCGCGGCCTTGCCCAGTTCCTCCTCGCGCGCCGGCCGCTCGTTCAGCAGCAGCCGGCCGCCGGAACTCAGCACGTCCAGCACGAAGTCGGTGACGTGGCGGTGCGAGACCGAGTCTGCCAGCAGGAAGCCGGAGATCTGCGACGGCGACACGGTGACGTCGGCGCCAGCCTGCTTCAGCAACGGAGCGTTCTCCTCCTCGTGGGCATCGGTGATGACGCGGGCGCGCGGGTTGATCTGCCGCACCGTCAGCACTGCCAGCGCGTTGGTGTCGTCACGCCCGGTACACAGGATGACCGCCCCGGCGTTCGCCACCCCTGCATCGCGGAGCACGCGGTTCATGGTGGCATCGCCCCGCAGGCCGATGTATCCCGCGGTCGCCGCCTCCTGCAGCAGTTCCTCGTTCTGGTCCACGACGATGACCTGCTGCGGCGGGGTGCCGCGGCGCACGAGCTCGGCTGCGGCGGTGCGGCCGCTGTGGCCATAGCCGCAGATGACGATGTGATCCTTGAGTTGCTGCTGCAGGCGCGCCATGCGGATGCGCTCCAGTCCCTTGTGGAAGAACAGCTCGAAGGCCGTACCGACGAACACCAGCCAGACCAGCAGGCGGGCCGGGGTGATGATGATGGCATCAATGAGGCGAGCGCGCTCGGTGACGGGAACGATGTCGCCGTAGCCGACCGTGGTCAGGCTCACCACCACGAAATAGACCAGGTCGACGAACGACAGCTCGCCGTCGATCTGGTCGCTGATGCCGTCCCGGTCCAGCCACAGTACACCGGTCACCAGGGCGAACAGGCCGAAGATGACCAGGGCGCGGAAGGCCAGCACACGGCCCGGATTGGCCTCGGCGCTGGCGAACAGGACCTTGTCGGAACGGTCGCGCCGCAGGCTGCGGATGCGGTTCGCGAGGGTCGCCATCCTGCCCCCGGGGTCAGCCGGTCACGGCCGGATGAGCAGGTAGTGGTCGACGAGCAGGGCAGCGAACAGCAGCGCGAGGTACTGGATGGAGTACCTGAAGGTGCGCATGGGCAGGTCGGCCCGACCCGTGCGCAGCAGCAGCCAGGCATGCCGCAGGAACACGGCGTCGAGCACCAGCGCGCTGGCCAGGTAGATCAGCCCGCTCATGCCGCTGAGGTAGGGCAGCACGGTGATCACCGTGAGCAGCACCGTGTAGTACCAGATGAACTGCTTGGTGTAGGCGACGCCATGGGTCACGGGCAGCATCGGGATGCGCACGCGGGCGTACTCGTCGCGCCTTGCAATGGCCAGCGCCCAGAAGTGCGGGGGCGTCCAGGCGAAGATGATCAGGAACATCAGCAATGCATCCGGGTGCAGCGAACCGGTCACCGCCGTCCAGCCGAGGACGGGCGGGGCGGCGCCCGCCGCGCCGCCGATGACGATGTTCTGCGGCGTGGCGCGCTTGAGCCACACCGTGTACAGCACCGCGTAGCCGATCAGCGAGAAGAAGGTCAGCACGGCAGTGAGGCCGTTGACCAGCAAGGCCAGGATCAGCATCGAGGCCGAGCCGAGCACGAAGGCGAAGGACAGCGCGTAGGACTCCGGCAGCGCGCCCTGCGGCAGCGGGCGATGACGCGTGCGCGCCATCTCGGCGTCGATGCGTGCGTCGAGCACCTGGTTGATGGCCGCGGCCGAGGCGGCGGCCAGGGCGATGCCGAGCGTGCCCCAGACGAGGGCCGACAGCGGCGGCAGCCCCGGCACGGCCAGGAACATGCCCACGACGGCGGTGAACACGATCAGGGACACCACCCGCGGCTTGGTCAGTGCCAGGTAGTCCCGTGCACGCGAGGCGGCGAGGGTCTGCTGCCGGACGGACTGTTCGGTGGCGCTCAAGGTCGGCCTCGCGATCCCATGGACGAAATGGGGGCGAATCCTAGCACAGGCCCGCCTCAGGGCGAGTCCAGCAGGCCGGTCGAGGCGGCCACGCGGCGCTGCCAGCGGCGCAGCAGCGCGATGGTGAATTCCGTGAACACGCGGACCTTCGCGAGCCGCTGTCCGGCCTGCGGATAGACGACCGATATGGGCGGCCCTCGCACCGCCGTGCCCGGAAGCAGCACCACGAGCTCGCGCTGCTGCAGCGGCCGGGCCGCGAGCAGGTCCATGGTCTGGATGATCCCGGCGCCACTCGCTGCCGCCACCAGCAGGGCCTCCGGGCTGTCACAGGTGGCGCGGAACGCCGGGGCCTCCGAGAGCTGTCGCTGGCCGTCCTGGAAGACCCAGCCCCTTCCCTGTGGCGCCCCCGGGCTGCGGTAGCCGACCAGGTCGTGGGCCGTCAGGTCGGCCGGTGACTGAGGCCATCCCTTGCGGTCGAGGTAGGCGGGGGATGCGCAAGTGATCCAGCGGCTGCCGACGGCCTTGCGCACCACGAGGTTCGGATCGGTGATGGTCCCGCCGCGCACCGCCACGTCCACCTGCTCCGCCACGAGGTCGACGACCCGGTCGCTGATCCTCACGTCCAGCGTCAGCTCCGGGTAGCGGGCCAGGAACTCCGGCAGCGCAGGCATCAGCAGGTGGCGCCCGAAGGCGCCCGGGACATCCACGGTCAGCCGGCCGCCGGGCCGCTCACGTGCGCCGCTGAGGTCATCCTCGGCCGCCTGGAGTTCCGCGAATACCCGCCGGCAATGCTCCAGGAAGCGGGTTCCCTCGCTGGTCAGCGCCACCTTGCGGGTGGTGCGGTTCAGGAGCCGGACGCCAAAGCGCTTCTCGAGGGCCGCGACCTGGGTGCTGGTCATGGCACGGGACAGGCCCAGCGCCTCGGCGGCGGCCGTGAAGGAGCCTAGATCCGCCACACGGGCGAAGACACGCATGGCGGCCAGCTGGTCCATACGCCAATTATCTACTAAGAGCGAACAATAATTTCAATAAATGCCTGTTTTTCTGAACAGTAGGACAGGGCAATGTGACCCCCGCAACAGTCCGGGCTGGTTAGGGCGAGGTCCCTAGGAAATCGGCAGAGGGTAGCGCCGAGGCCCCGGACCCGCATTCAAAGGAGGTGGGCCATGTTTCTTTTCAAGCGATCCCTGCTGGCCGTGCTGATTGCCCTGATGGTGGCGGCGATGCCCGTGCTGCTACAGCTTTGAGCCGAAACGCGGGCCGCTGCTGCCTGGCGCCAGGTACCTGAGCAAGGTGACCATGGCCAGCACCAGCAGCGCTGCCCCGGCGTTGTGGGCCGTGCCGAGCCAGAGCGGCCAGCCCTGCCAGATCAGGTTCATGCCGATCAGCACCTGCAGCGTCAGGGCGATCATCACCCCGATGGCCGCCCAGCGAAGCGGCCTCGTCTGGGCGCGGTAGAGCGCAGCGACCACCAGGCTGGCCAGCAGTATCGCGACCACGTAGGCGCCGAGTCGGTGCACGTAATGGATGGCCACCCGGGCCGGCGCGTCGAGCACTCCGCCTTCGTAGTCGATCCCCAGTCCGCGCCACAGCACGAAGGCGTCCTTGAAGTCCATCTGCGGCCACCAGGTTCCCTGGCAGGTCGGGAAGTCCGGGCAGGCCGCGGCGGCGTAGTTGGTGCTGGTCCAGCCGCCGAGGGCGACCTGCAGCGCAACGAAGGCCATGGCAACCACGGCCAGCCGGCGTACCTTGCGCTCGGCCGCCTTCAGGTCCCGCTGCTCCGGTCGCAGCGACAGCCACCACAGCATCGAGAGCGTGGTCAGCCCGCCGAGCAGGTGCAGCGTCACGATCAGCGGCTTGAGCAGCAGGGTGACGGTCCACATGCCGAGCAGGCCCTGCAGGATGACCGTGGCAAGCAGGATCCACGGCAGCACCCGTTGGCTGCGCCCGGTCCCGCCGGTTGCGCACCGACATGACGGCCAGGACGATGATCAGCAGCCCGAGCGTGCTCGCGATGTAGCGGTGCACCATCTCGTTCAGGGCCTTCTGGTAGTCGAAGGGCCGGTCCGGGTTGGCGGCGTTGATCGCCTCCACCTTGCCGGTGACCTGGGCCGGGTGGACGTGGCCGTAGCAGCCCGGCCAGTCGGGGCAGCCGAGGCCGGCGTCCGTCAGGCGCACCCAGGCGCCGACGACGACGACGATCAGCGCCAGCAGCGTGGCCACGCGGGCGACGCGGCGGAACCAGGTCAGTCTCTTGCTCTCAGCCATGGGGTCGCTCCGCTCGGTCGTGCCGTCCGCTGGTCCATCAGCCGATGTGTGAAAGTCGCAGCAGGCGCTCGAGATCCGACAGGATCGCGCGTGGGGTGGCGTCCGCCGGGTAGCGCATCATGAGGTTTCCCAGCGGATCGACGATATACAGGTGTCCCGCAGTCATCGGCGGGGGGTCCTGCGGGAAGACGGCCAGCACGCTGCGGCCGGCCTCGTCGTCGAGCCCGGCGGCAACCAGATCGGGATGCTCGGCCGCGAGGTATCCGGGATCCGGCGCGCTGCCGGCATACAGGAACACGCGGGTCACCCGGTTCACGTCCTTGTCCAGGGCGAGCCGCACCTGGCGTGCCTTCACCAGCGCCTCGCGGCAGTCCGCGTCGCAGGCGCCGCTGCCGACGTACACCAGGTGCCAGTCGCCGCGCAGGAAGCCGGCGCCGGTCGGCGTTCCATCGGCGCCGACGAGCGACACGTCCGGCAGCGGCCGGGGCGGGTCGACCAGCGCGCCGTGTTCCGCGCCGCCGACCGGTCGCCAGTCGGTGCCGTAGTAGAGCCAGAAGGCCAGCAGCAAGGGCAGGAAGAACAGCGCGGCCAGTCCGATCAATCCGAGCCGTGAGCGGCGACGGGCGTCTGCAGGGACGTTCACTTCGACTCCTTCCTCGGTCTGAAGCTGAGCACCAGCCAGGTCACGGCCACCGTGGTGGCGAGGCCGAACCACTGGATCGCGTAGCCGACATGCTTTTCCGGCGTCATGCCCGGCGGCCGCCAGTCGCGCACGAAGCCGTCCGGCTGCCCCTCGTCGAGCAACAGCACCTGGGGATGCACGTTGGCACCGAGCGCCTCCGAAAGCTGCGCGTCGTCGGGAAGCTGACCAGCCGCGGCCAGCCGCTGCCGGGCGGCGCCTCGAGTTCCACGGCGGGGCGTGGCAGGGCATTGGCGCGACCGGTGACGCTGCGCGGCGCCCCGTCGACCGGCAGGGCAGGCACGGCCGCACGGTCGCCGCCGATCGCGATCCAGCCGCGGTCGACGATGACGACACTGCCGTCGTCGCGCACGAGCGGCGTCAGCACGTGCACGCCCGGAACGCCTTCGCGCGGCATGTTGTCCAGCAGGAACTGTCGCGCGGCGTCGTAGCGTCCGCTGGCGCGCACCCGGCGATAGCGTTCGACCGGCGTGAGCCCTCCGGGAAGGTCCACGGCCTCGAGGTTGCCGGCGGCAAAGCCCTCGAACAGGACGCGCTTTTCCTCCGCACGATGCAGCTGCCATCGACCGAGCGAGACGAACAACGCGATGACTGCGAGGGCCAGCAGTGACCAGTGCAGCTGCGGCGCGAGGCGCCGGCCGGGGAACAGCTGCGGCACGCTATACTCCCCTGCCCGCGGCGGCGATACGCGCCCACCCGCGAATGCGGAGCCCGCCCGTGCAACCGTTCAAGCTGCTGGTCGTCGCCATCCTCATCGGAATCCTCGTGAGCCTCGGCTCCGCGCTGTTCCACCTCGTGCACGATCGCAAGGGCGAGACCAGGAGCATGGTCCGGGCGCTCACGGTGCGCATCAGCCTGTCGGTCGCGCTGTTCATCCTGCTGTTCATCGCCTGGGCTGCCGGGTGGATCGAGCCGCACGGCTTGAGGCCCTGACCCCCTGCGTCAGCCGGCGGGCAGCGCGTAGACGGCGGGCAGGTTGCGGTAGGCGCCGTCCACGTCCATGCCGAAGCCGAACACGAACAGGTCGGGCACCGCGACACCCACGTAGTCTGCTTCGATCGCCGGGGGCTCGCCGCGTTCCTTTCGCGCAAACGCGGCGATGCGGATTCCGGCCGCACCGCGGGCGAGCAGCGCTTCCCTGACCACCGCCAGCGTGCGGCCCTCGTCGAGGATGTCGTCCAGCAGGAGCACGGTCCTGCCCTTCACGTCCACGTGCGGCCCGGC
This sequence comes from uncultured Gammaproteobacteria bacterium, assembly GCA_963715485.1. Lineage (GTDB taxonomy): Bacteria > Pseudomonadota > Gammaproteobacteria > Steroidobacterales > Steroidobacteraceae > SG8-30. The sequence continues at coordinate 114,048 of OY970244.1, read as the reverse complement.
GATCCACTCGAGCTCGCCGCCGATGGTCATCCGTCCGTAGCGGCGGACGTGGATGTAGTCGCACTCCAGCGTGAACGGCAGGCGGGTCAGCAACTGGCCGGCGAAGACGAGCCCGCCGTTCATGATGGCAATGGCGATCGGGCGGGCGTCGGCCAGGTCGGCGGTCACCTCGCGGGCGATCCGGTCGAGGGCCGCCTGGATCTCTGCTTCGGGAACGACGAGGGTGGAGCCGGACGGCAGCGCCAGGCCGGCCTCGGGGGAGGTCGCGTCGGGAGTCATCCGGCGATTTTACGCCGTCAGGCGCCTCGCCGGGGTGCCAACGATGCCCTCAACGGTCCTTCTCAGGCCGTCGTCCCGGCCAGCGCCGACCGGTAGAAGTCGCGAGCGGTGGCGTGGAAGGCGCCGCGGGACGCTTCCCACGCATAGAACATGTGGCCGCCGCCGAAGTGGCGCAGGGTGAGGTTCTGTCGCAGCTCGGGAGCCAGCTTCATCAGGCCCACGAGCCGGTTCGACGCGAAGTACGGGGTCACCAGGTCGTGGAAGCCATGCGTGATCATCACCTTCATGTGGGGATTGAGCGCCATGGCGTAGCGCAGGTCGTCGGTGGCCCCCAGCTGCGACTCGAAGGCGTGCTTGCGGTTGTCCACCTTCCAGGACTCGTTCACCTTGAGGCTCAGCAGGTGATAGTCGAGGTCGGTCTCCACGCCGAGCTGCTCGCGGATCAGCGTGTTGATCCCGCTGCTGAAGACACGGTCCAGCGCAAACAGCGTCGGGTCGGCACCCTCGAACAGGTCCCGGTCGGGGAAGGGATCGTGGGCGGTGATGGTCGAGTCGTAGAGGCCGATGACCTTCCTCTCCTCGCGCAGCAGTTCGCGGGCGAAGTGGGTATGGGCGATGCGCGCCGCCTTGAGGTCGACATAGGCCTCGGGCAGGCCGAGGTACGCGGCGGCCCGTGAGACGGTGGCCTGCCGCTCGGCCGCGGGCATCGCCTCGCCGAGGGTCAGCAGGCGCAACAGGTCGCCGCTGGCGAAGTGCTCCACCTCGGTGAGGAATGTCTCCGGCGCGGAGCCGGCCTCGAAAGCCCGCGAGCGTCCGTGGTGGACCGCAGCCGCGACCTGGGAGGGAAACACGTCCGACCACATCAGGACGTCGTAATCCGACCCGTCGAGCAGCGACAACTCCATCGCCGGCGAGATCAGGATCGCGCCGTTCAGGCCGACGCCGAAGCCTTCCTGGAGCTTGCGCGCCAGCTTGCCGACGCGGAACCCGCCATAGGATTCCCCGGCAATGAACACCGGTCGCGACCAGAGCCTGTGCTTCGAGAGGAACTTCGAGATGAACTCGCAAAGGGACTCGAGGTCGCGATTGACCTTGAAGAACTCGTCGTTCTCCTTGTCCTTCTGGTCGTCCGCGGCGGGCTTCGCGGCGGCAGGCTTGTCTGCGGCCGCAGCGGGCGTGGCATCGTCCGTGATCACGCGGCTGAAGCCCGTGCCGACCGGGTCGACGAAGACCAGGTCGGTGAACGCGAGCCAGGTCGACTCGTTGTCCACCAGGCGTACGGGCGGTGGCAGCAGGGTCCCGTCCGGCGCGAACTGCACCCGGCGGGGACCGAGTGCGCCCACGTGCAGGTAGGCGGAGGCGGCGCCGGGCCCGCCGTTGAAGACGAACGTCACCGGGCGGTCGGTCGAAGACGTCCCCTCGCGGTCCTCGTCGAGCCTGCGGTAGTAGATGTGGAAGACCTCCGCGACCGGCTTCTCCAGCTTTCGCAACACCACCCAGTCGGCCGTGGCGCTGAACGACATCGGCCCGGCGGGCGTCGAGATCCTGTGCTCGGTCACGGCGCCCTTCGGGGGGCGCGCTGCCTTGACGGTGAGCTGTTGCGGCTCCGTGGCTGCGGCGTCGGTGGTCTTCAGCTTGTGGTCGGACATGACTCGCCTCGTTCAGAGATGGGTCTCGATCTGGTCCAGCAACTCGACGTGGTCGACCAGGTCGGTGACGTAGTCTAGCCGGTCGCTTTCCAGCACCAGGACGGGCGACAGGCTGTAGGTGGCGAACCACGCCTCGTAGAGGCGGTTCAGCCGGCGCAGGTAGGTTGCCGGGATGTCCTGCTCGAACGAGCGGCCGCGGGCGCAGATGCGCTGCCTGAGGGTGCGGACCGGGCAGCGCAGCTGGATCATCAGGTCGGGCGGCCGCAGTGCGCGCTTGATGCTCTGGTAGAGCTCCCAGTAGGTGCCGAAGTCGCGCTTGTCGATGAGGCGCTGGCGGTGGAGGTTGCGGGCGAAGATCTCCGCGTCCTCGTAGATGGTGCGGTCCTGGATCACGGCGCCGGGGTCGTCCTGCAGGGCCTGATGCAGCCGGAACTTGTGGGTCAGGAAGAACAGCTGGGAACGGAACGCCCAGGTCCGCATGTCGGCGTAGAAGTCGGCCAGGTACGGGTTCTGGTCGTTCGGCTCGTAGAACGGCTTGAGGTCGTAGCGCCGGCACAGGAACTCGGTCAGCTCGGTCTTGCCCGCGCCGATGTTGCCCGCGACAGCGATGAACCTGGTCGGCATGGGGGGAGTGTAGCGGCGGATCGTGGCGGATGGAGATCGGTGCCGGGTCGGGGGTTTCGGGGGTTTCATGGCTGCCCGGCGTGTCCCGGTCGGCCGGTCCCCGGGTCGCGGCAAGCGGCTCTCTACTCCGGGGACCTCCCCGCTCGCTCCGAAAGGCAGACAGTCGCTCGCAGGGAGGTCCCCGTCGTCCTCGCCGCGCAGGAACGACCCGTGGCACGACCGATGAGGCGCTGTCGAGGGAGGGCCGGCCCCCGAGAGAGCGAGTCTGGCTTGCGGAGCGAAGCGGAGCCGAGCGAACGAGCGGGACCGGCCGACCGAAGACCGCGCCTTGTGTAGAGCTGTGGTATCGGCCGTTATAGCCAGTACACGAAGATGAACAGGCCCAGCCAGACCACGTCCACGAAGTGCCAGTACCAGGCCACGCCCTCGAAGGCGAAATGTCGCTCGGGCGTGAAGTGGCCCTTCAGGCACCGGAGCCAGATGACGAACAGCATGATCGCGCCGACGGTCACGTGCAGGCCGTGGAAGCCGGTCAGCATGAAGAACGTCGAGCCGTAGACGCCGGTGCCCAGCTGCAGGCCCAGCTCGGTCCAGGCGTGGTGATACTCGTAGGCCTGCACGCCGAGGAAGATGAAGCCGAGGATGAAGGTCAGCGCCAGGAACAGGTTGAGGATGCCGCGCTTGTTGTCCTTCAGCGCATGGTGCGCGATGGTCAGCGTGACGCCCGAGGTGAGCAGCAGCGCCGTATTGATGGCCGGCAGGCCCCAGGCGGGCATGATCTCGAACTCGCCGCCGGCGTTCGGCCCCAGCCGCTCGGGCCCGGTGCCGCCGAACGGCCAGACGCCCTCATATCCCGGGTGCAGCAGGCCGGTGATGGCCTTGGCGCCCTCGCCGCCCAGCCAGGGCATCGAGATCTGCCGGGCGTAGAACAGCGCGCCGAAGAAGGCGGCGAAGAACATCACCTCGGAGAAGATGAACCACATCATGCCCATGCGGAACGAGCGGTCCACGTGCATGTTGTAGAGGCCCGCCTGGTTCTCCTCGATGACCTTGCCGAACCACAGGTAGAACAGCGCGAACAGCAGCACCAGCCCCACGGTCAGGATCCAGCCGCTGCCGGAGACGCCGCTGAGGAACAGCGCCGCGCCGATCATCAGGATGAACAGCGACACGGACCCGAAGAACGGCAGGTTGCTGCCGTGCGGGATGTAGTACTTGTCCGGGTCGTGCGCGTGAGCGTGTGCCATCGATGAGTGTCCCCGTTATGGCGGCCGCCGGCCGCCGTTGATCAGCCGTTGTCCGCCGCCGGGTTCTGCGCCAGGCGGCTGGTGTCGAAGAACGAGTAGGAGAGCGTCACGCGATCCACCCCGGCTGGCAGGTCGCGGTCGACGATGAACCGCACCGGCATCTCCTTGGTCTCGTCCACTGCGAAGTGCTGCGGCGTGAAGCAGAAGCACTCCGTCTTCTGGAAGTAACGCCCCGCCCGGGCCGGCGAGACGCTCGGCACGGCCTGGCCGGTGAGCTCCACCCCGGCGAGGTTGCGCGCGTGGAAGGTGGTCTCGTAGAGCTTGCCCGGGTGCACTTCCATGCTGCTGGTGTTGGGCCGGAACTCCCACTCGCCCGATCCCGGGGTCGACGAGACGAACTCGACCACGATGGTGCGGCCGAGGTCGGGACCGGTGTCGGCGACCGCGGCGGCCTGCAGGAGCTGCTCGCGGGTGCCGATGCCGGTGACCTCGCAGAAGATGTCGTACAGCGGCACCAGCGCGTAGCCGAAGGCAAAGCTGCCGGCCACCATCAGCAGCAGCTTGCCGGCCAGGCCCAGATTGGCACGCTTGCGTTCCTGGTGTCGGGTGCCGCGCATCCGTTCAGCCTCCCGCCATGCCCTTGACCAGGAAGAAGGTCACGTACACCGCCACGGCGACCAGGCCGAGCAGCACGGCGAGGCGCAGGTTGCGCCTGCGCTGTGCCGGGTTGTCGTGGGGAGCGTTCATCTGCCTCACTTCACCTCGGGCGCGGTGTCGAAGGTGTGGTAGGGGGCCGGCGAGGGCACCGTCCACTCGAGTCCCGGCGGGTTGTCCCACACCTCGGCGGTGGCCTTCTCGCCGCCGCGCGCCGCCTTGATGATGATGTACACGAACAGCAGCTGCGAGAGGCCGAAGCCGAACGCGCCGATCGACGACACCATGTTCCAGTCGGCGAACTGGGTGGCGTAGTCGGGGATGCGACGCGGCATGCCGGCCAGGCCGAGGAAGTGCTGCGGGAAGAACAGCACGTTGACGAAGATGGTGGACATCCAGAAGTGGAACTTCGCCAGCTTCATGTCATACATGTGGCCGGTCCACTTCGGCAGCCAGTAGTACACGGCCGCCATGATGGCGAACACCGCGCCCGGCACCAGCACGTAGTGGAAGTGCGCCACCACGAAGTAGGTGTCGTGGTACTGGAAGTCGGCCGGCGCGATCGCCAGCATCAGGCCGGAGAAGCCGCCGATCGTGAACAGGAACAGGAACGCGATGGCGAACAGCATGGGCGGCTCGAAGCTGATCGAGCCGCGCCACATGGTGGCGGTCCAGTTGAACACCTTCACGCCGGTCGGGATCGCGATCAGCATGGTGGACAGCGTGAAGAACATCTGCCCGGCCAGCGGCATGCCGACCGTGAACATGTGGTGCGCCCAGACGATGAAGGACAGGAACGCGATCGAGGCGATCGCATACACCATGGCCTCGTAGCCGAAGATCGGCTTGCGGGAGAAGGTCTGCAGGATCTCCGACACGATGCCGAAGGCCGGCAGGATCATGATGTAGACCTCGGGGTGCCCGAAGAACCAGAAGATGTGCTGGAACAGCACCGGGTCGCCGCCGCCGGCCGGGTTGAAGAAGCTGGTGGCGAAGAAGTGGTCGGTCAGCAGCATGGTCACGCCGCCGGCGAGCACGGGCATCACCGCGATCAGCAGGTAGGCGGTGATCAGCCAGGACCAGGAGAACAGCGGCATCTTCAGCAGGCCCATGCCCGGGGCACGCATGTTCATGATGGTCACGATCACGTTGATCGCGCCCATGATCGAGGACGCGCCCATCAGGTGCACCGCGAACACCGCCACCGGGAAGGCGTCGCCCGTCTGCAGCACCAGCGGCGGGTACAGGGTCCAGCCCGCGGCGGGGGCGCCGCCCGGCAGGAACAGCGTCGACAGCAGCAGCATGAACGCGAAGAACAGCAGCCAGAAGCTGAACAGGTTCATTCGCGGCAGCGCCATGTCGGGCGCGCCGATCTGCATCGGGATCATCCAGTTGGCGAGGCCGACCGTGGCCGGCATCACCGCCCCGAACACCATGACCAGCGCGTGCATCGTGGTCATCTGGTTGAAGAAACCGGGGTCGACGAACTGCAGGCCAGGCTGGAACAGCTCGGCGCGGATGACCAGCGCCATCAGGCCGCCGATGAGGAACATCGCCAGCGAGAACACCAGGTACATGGTCCCGATGTCCTTGTGGTTGGTGGTGGTCAGCCAGCGCTTGATGCCGGCCGGCTTCTCGTCGTGGTGGGCGTGGTCCGCCGTGTGCTCGTGGTGTGCCATGTCCTGATTACTCCGCCTTCGCCAGCTTCGCGGCCTGCCCGGCCCCCGCATCGACCGCGGCCGTGGTGGCCGCCCCCGCAGCAGCCTGCCGCGCTGCCTGCTGCTCCGCCAGCCAGGCCTCGAATTCCGCCTTGGGCTTGGCCACCACGACCACCGGCATGAAGCCGTGGTCGCGGCCGCACAGCTCGGTGCACTGCCCGCGATAGGTGCCCGGCTTGTCCTCGTCGACCGAGATCCACATCTCGTTGATGAAGCCGGGAATCGCGTCGCGCTTCATGCCGAACTGCGGGACCCACCAGGAATGGATGACGTCGTTCGCGGTCAACAGCAGGCGGACCTTGGTGCCGGTCGGGATCACCATCGGGTTGTCGACGTCGAGCAGGTAGTTCTCGACCGACTCCGGGTCGAGGCCGGAGTCGAGCTGGCGGGTGACGTTGCTGGACTCGGCGAGGCGGCTGAAGAAGGACACGCCGCCGTCGAGGTACTCGTACTGCCAGAACCACTGGTAGCCGGTGACCTTGATGGTCAGCTCGGAGTTGGAGGTGTCCTCGATCTTGATCAGCGTCTCGACCGAGGGGATGGCCATGCCGACCAGGATGAACACCGGCACGATGGTCCACGCGATCTCCAGCCTGGTGCTGTGAAGCAACGAGGTATCGGCGACGGCGCCCTTCGACTTCCGGAACTTCACCATGGCGTAGATCATCGCGCCGAAGGTGAAGACGGCGATGACGACGCAGACCCACAGGATCAGCATGTGCAGGCCGTAGATGTCGCGCGACAACTCGCTGACGCCCTCGGGCATGTTGAGCAGGCTCCAGTCCGCCTGCGCGGGCAGCGCTGTCGCAGCGGCGACTGCCCCCGCGGATGCCGCCAGCAAGTTCTTCAGGTTGGCCATCGACGCATGTACTCCCTTGGCTTGTATCCGGCTCAAGCTGCCGCCGCTGCCTCGAGCGATGGCGACTCGTTCATCGTCCCGATCAGGCGCGACAACCGGGCAAACAACCCGCGCCGCTCTTCCTCGGTCAGCAGCCCCCCGACCTCGCAGGACCGGCCGTGCGACTCTATCAACAGGCGACTGGGATGCCAGCCGCGGGCGCGCACCAGCCGGACCCGCGCCCAGTGCCGCGGAAAGGCGGCGGACCGGGCGCCCTGTTCATCGCGCGTCACCACCTGCACCTCGTCCTGCGTCAGCGTGATCGTCTGGGCGTAGCGCCGCCGCTTGAGCGACGCATTCAGCGCCCAGCCGAGCACCGCCATCTCGAGCCCCGCGAAGGGCAGCACGGGCCACAGGCCCTGTGCGACGAAGTAGCCGGCGATCGCGAACGACACGATGCACAGGGACGCGAAGAAGGCCAGAGCCTGCCGGGGGGTCAGCGAGCAATTGGGAACGAGTTCAATTGCCAGGCTGGGGCGTGTAGCGTCCCCCGCCGTTTCTCCCACCACGGCCCTTCAGTCCTCGACAGCGTGAAGACCGCGAATCGTAAGGGAGCAGGACAGGCGCCGCAACACGAAAAATCGTTGGCAAGTCAATGGGAATGACCGTGGCCGACCCTCGTGCCATGCCGGTCCCGGAGGCCCGCCGCGCACCGCGAAACACGAATGATGCATCGTGTTTCGTAATTTAGAAGGCGCTAATATAAACGAGAGACAAGGAAATGGGGACATTCCTATTTTCCTTTTCGCCAGCCTTGCTCCTGCCCTGGGCACCTGGCGCCAAAAGGGAAAATAGGAATGTCCCCGTCAGAGTCGGCGGTGGGTGGCGAGGTGGCGCGGGGTCCAGGAATGGGGCGTCCGGAACATGAATCGGTGCCGCGCCACGTGGTAGCTCGGGTCGAAGCCGTAGAAGTTCAGGCGCATGCGCTCCAGCTCGGCCTCGCGATACGCTCGCAGGGGCTTCTCCGCCTCGTCCGCGTCCCGCCGGGCGTTGCGGGCGGCCAGCCGTGCCGCGAAGTCGTCCGCCGTGGCAAGGGCCAGCGCCTTCATCTGTCGCGTCCGCGAGCGGATCCACCGGGTCCAGCAGGCCATCCACCAGTCCCAGTTCCACCGCCTGCCGGGCCCCGATCGGCAGCCGGTTGCCCATGACCTGCTGCACGCCGTCCTGGCCGACCCGCCGCGGGAGGAGGTAGGTCCAGTACTCGGAGCCGTAGAGGTTGCCCATGTTCTTGTAGTGGGGATTCAGGATCGCGCCGTCGCGCGCCCACACCAGGTCGGCCGCCAGCGCCAGGAAGACGCCGCCGGCTCCGCCGTTTCCACGCAGGGCCGAAACGACCATCTTGTCCCTAAAAGACAGGATCTCGAGGCAAACGTCGTCGATCGCGTTGATATTCTCCCAGGATTCATCCGCCGGATTGGCGGCCGCCTCGATCGTCCCGAGGTGGATCCCGTTGGACCAGAACTCGGACCCGCCGAGCAGGACCAGCACCGTTGCCGGTCGGCTGCGCACCTCGCGCAAGGCCGCCGCCAGCCGCTGGCACTGTCGCCGTTGACATCGCACCGTTGTGAAAGTCGAAGGACAGGAACCCGCCGGTCCCTGTCTCGAAGTACCCGAGTTCGCGGAAGCCGCCGGCCGCCGAGGGGGCATCGAGCCTGATCGGCCACTCCGGGACTCCGTCGATGCGCCGCCGAGGACCCGCGCCGCCGGCAGCTTGATGGCCGTCTCGTCGTCCTCGGCCTTCAGGTGGCTGATCCAGATCGCCCCGTCGCGGGTGGCGCGCAGGATGGCGCCTTCCCGGGTCGCGAGGACCGAGCCAGGGGTTCCCGTGGCCGGTGGCGAGGGCTCCGGCCAGGCGCCGAACAGCCGGCAGGCGAGTCCTGCCACCTCGTCCAGCACGCCCGGGAAGCCGTCCGCGGCGTGGACCTTGGCCAGCACCGTCTCGCTGTCGTCCGCCGGTCCAGTCGATGCGCCGTTGCGCCTGTCGCATCAACGGCCGGAGCGCGGCCGCGGACCGCCGGGTCGGCGGGGTTCACCGGCGTCGGCCGGAACGATGGGTCGGCCGCCCGCTCCAGTGCCTGGAGCACGCAGCGCGCGGCGGCGTCGGTGACCTCGCGCCGGTAGAGGCTGCTCTTGGCGGCCACGCGCATCGGGAAGGTCTCGGCCGCCCAGACGTCGCCGGCGTCCATCTCGGCGTTCGCCTGCAGCAGCGTCACCCCCCACTCGCGCTCGCCCTCGCGGATGGCCCAGTCGAGCGCCGACGGCCCGCGGTCGCCGACGATGCCCGGGTGCACCACCAGGCAGGGGATGCGGCGCCACACGTCGTCCGGGATGGCGCGCTTCAGGAACGGCGCGACGACGAGGTCCGGACGGAAAAGCCCGACTGCCTCGCGCGTGACGCTGTCGGCGATGTCGAACTCGACGGACACGACATGACCGCGCGAGGCGAGCTCGACATGGAGACGCTGCGCCAGCCCGTTGAAGGCATGGGTCAGCAACAGGATGCGCACGGCGGGGCGGGTCTCCTAGCAGATCCGCGGCAGCTGGTCGCCGGTCAGCCAGTCCACCACGCGCCGCCCGCCGAAGGCCGTGTCCATCTGCACGAAGGCGTGCTCGTCCTCGATCACCTCGCCGATGATCGCCGAGTCGTGCCCCAGCGGATGGGCGCGCATCGCCTCGAGCAGCCGCACCGCGTCGGCAGGGGCGCAGATCGCCACCAGCTTTCCCTCATTGGCGACATATAGCGGGTCGAGGCCGAGGAACTCGCAGGCCGAGTTCACCTCGCCGCGCACAGGGATCCTGTCCTCGCCGATGACGATGCCGACGCCGGACTGGCGCGCCAGCTCGTTGAGCGTCGTGGCCAGCCCGCCGCGCGTCGGGTCGCGCAGGCAGTGGATGCCCGGCACGGCCTCGAGCATGGCCGCGACCAGCCCGTGCAGCGCGGCCGTGTCCGACTCGATGGTCGTGCCGAAGGAAAGGTTCTCGCGCAGCGACATGATTGCGACACCGTGGTCGCCCATCGTGCCGTTGACCATCACCACGTCGCCCGGGCGCGCGCGGTTGCCCGAGACGTTCACGCCCGCGGGCACCACGCCGACCCCGGTGGTCGTGATGAACACGCCGTCCCCGTGGCCGCGCTCCACCACCTTGGTGTCCCCGGTGACCACCGGCACGCCGGCCTCGCGCGAGGCCCGCGCCATCGAGTCCACGATGCGCCTCAGGTCGGCGAGCGGCAGGCCCTCCTCGAGGATGAAGCTCGCGGCGAGGTAGAGCGGCCGGGCCCCGGCCATGGCCACGTCGTTCACGGTCCCGTGTACCGACAGGCAGCCGATGTCGCCGCCCGGAAAGAACAGCGGCGAGACCACGTGCGAGTCGGTGGCGACGACGAGCCGGCCCGGCGGGACCTCGACCTGCGCCTGGTCGTCCATGCGCCGCAGCGCCTCGTTGTCGAAGGCGGCGACGAACAACTCCTCGATGAGCTGTGCCATCGCCCGCCCGCCGCTGCCGTGGGTCATCTCGACCTGGCCGTGGCGGAAGTCGAGCGCGCGCGTGAAGCCCCGCCTCATGTGGCCGCGGCCGCCGTCCTGCGGGACACGTCGCGGAAGCGGCCGTAGGTGTAGTGCGCGGCGCAGGCGCCCTCGGAGGACACCATGCAGCTGCCGAGCGGGTTCTCCGGCGTGCAGGCCGTGCCGAACAGCTTGCAGTCGGCCGGCTCCTTCACGCCGCGCAGGATGGCCCCGCAGTCGCAGGCCTTGTGGTCGGCGACCTGCCGGTCGGCGAGCGCGTAACGGCGCTCCGCGTCGAAGGCGGCGTACTTCTCCTTCAGCCGGAGCGCGCTGTAGGGCACGGCGCCGAGGCCGCGCCACTCGAACTCGCGCCGCAGCTCGAACACCTCCGCCACCAGCGCCTGGGCCTTGGCGTTGCCCTCGCGCGTCACCGCGCGCGTGAACTCGTTCTCCACCTCGGCGCGGCCGTCGTTCACCTGCCGCACCAGCATCAGGATCGCCTGCATCACGTCCAGCGGCTCGAAGCCGGCGATGACCACGGGCTTCTGGTATTCCTCCGCGAAGAACTCGTAGGGCCGGCTGCCGATCACCGTCGAGACGTGCGCCGGGCCGACGAAGCCGTCGATGGGCACGGTGCCGAGCTCGCGCACCTCCGGCGATTCCAGGATGTGCGAGATCGCCGACGGCGTCAGCACGTGGTTGCAGAACACCATGAAGTTCTTCAGGCCCTTCGCCTCGGCCTGCTTGATGGCGAGCGCGGTGGGCGGCGTGGTGGTCTCGAAGCCGATGGCGAACATCACGACCTCGCGGTCGGGATGTTCCGCCGCGAGCCGCACGGCATCCGCGGTCGAGTACACCATGCGCACGTCGGCGCCCTGCGCCTTGGCCTTCAGCAGCGACAGCCGCCCGGAGGCCGGCACGCGCATGGTGTCGCCATAGGTGGCGAGGATCACGCCCGGTCGGCGCGCAATCTCGATGGCCATGTCCACCCGGCCCACGGGCAGCACGCAGACCGGGCAGCCCGGACCGTGGATCATGCGCAGGTTGGCCGGCAGCAGGTCGGTGACGCCGTAGCGCGCGATGGCGTGGGTGTGCCCGCCGCAGAATTCCATGAAGCTGTAGCGGCGTTCCGGCCGCGCCTCGCGCGCGATGGCGGCGCCGAGGGAGCGCGCCAGGGCCCCGTCGCGGAACTCGTCGATGTACTTCATGCGGAGGCCGCTTCCGCGAGGCCGGACTCGGCGAAGGTGGCGAGCGTGCGCTCGGCTTCGGCCGGATCGAGACGCGTCAGGGCATAGCCGACGTGCAGGATGACGTAGTCACCGACCGTCACGCCGTCGACGAGCGCGAGCGAGATCTCCTTGCGCACACCGCCGAGGTCCACGACCGCCAGGTCAGCGTCCTTGAGTTCGACCACCTTCACGGGCAATGCAAGACACATGTCACGACTCCATCCTGGCCATGAGGGCGGCCCAGGCCTGCCCGGCGGCGAGACCCCCGTCGTTGGGAGGCAGTTCGCCGGCCTCCAGCACCGTCAGGCCCATGCCCTCGAGGTGGCGCCCGACTTCCGCGGAGAGGATACGGTTCATGAAGCAGCCTCCCGACAGGACCACCCGGCGCAGGCCGGTCCGGTCGGCGGCCGCCGCCGCCCACTCCGCCAGCGCGTTCGCCAGGGTCGAATGAAACAGGGCGGCACCGAATCCGGCATCGCTAGTATCCGCAAGGCGGTTGAAGAGAGGCAGGAGGTCGAGGGTCAGGTCGTCCGCCAGGCGGACATCGGGCGAGGGGTCGACCGGCCCGTGGGCTGCGGCGAGCCCCTCGAGCAGCATGGCTGCCTGCCCCTCGAACCGCATGACCTCCTTCAGGCCCAGCAGTCCTGCCGCAGCGTCGAACCACCGCCCGGCGCTGGTCGTCGGTGGGCAGCGCACGCCTTGTTCCAGCATCGCACGCACCGCGGGTGCGGCCGCATGCTGGAAGCGGCGCTCGATCTCTTCCGGGCGACCCAGCGCGTGCAGCGCCGCGGCCGCCACCCGCCACGGCTCCCGCGCCGCCCGGTCCCCGCCCGGCAGCGCGATCGGCGCCAGGTGCCCCAGCCGGCGGAATCCTGACGGGCCTACCTGCAGCAGCTCGCCGCCCCAGGCTCCGCCGTCGTCGCCGAGCCCGACGCCGTCGAGCGCGAGCCCGAGGACCGGCTCGGCCACGCGATGCTCCGCCATCACGGCGGCGACGTGGGCATGGTGGTGCTGCACCCGCAGGTGTGGCAGGTCGCGTCCGGCGGCGATGCGTTCTGCGAGGCGCGTGCTCTCGAAGTCCGGGTGCAGGTCGCTGGCGACCGCGGCGGGGACGATGTCGAGCACGTCGAGCAGGTGCGCTGCGGTCTCCTCCAGGGCACGGCAGGTCGGGCGATTGTCGAGGTCGCCCACGTGCTGGGAGACGAAGGCCTCGTCACCGCGCGTCACGCAGACGGTGTTCTTCAGGTAGGCGCCTAGCGCCAGCACCGGTGGGCCGCCAAGCGCCAGGCGCACGGCCCGCGGGGTCTGCCCGCGCGCCCGGCGGATGAACCGCAACCGCTCGCCACGCACCTGGGCCACCGTGTCGTCGCAGCGCACGAGGATCTCGCGATCGTGCAGCAGGAACGCGTCCGCGATGCCGCCGAGGCGGGCCAGCGCCTCGTCGTTGTCGATCACCAGCGGCTCGCCACCGGGGTTGGCCGAGGTGCAGACCAGCGTCAGGTCCACCGGCGCGTCCAGCCAGGCGGTTCCCGCCGGGCGGCCGGCCTGTTCGTGGAACAGCAGGTAGTGCAGCGGGGTATAGGGCAGCATGATGCCCAGCACCGCCAGGCCCGGCGCCACGCCGGGTGGCAGGTCCGCTGCCGGGTCGTGCCGTTCCAGCAGCACGATCGGCCGCTCGGCGGATTCGAGCGCGACCCGTTCGGCGGCGCCGACGCGCGCGTGACGGGTGGCGGAAGCGACGTTGGCGACCATCAAGGCGAAGGGCTTTTCCTCCCGGTGCTTGCGCCGCCTCAGCTCGGCGACGGTGCGCGGATGCTGTGCGTCACAGACCAGGTGAAAGCCGCCGAGGCCCTTCACCGCGAGGATCGCCGCCCTCGCGGACCCGCCGGAGGGCCGCGGTGACCGGGTCCTCGTCGCCCAGGGCGCGGCCCGTGGCATCGACCAGGGACAGGGATGGTCCGCAGGCCGGACAGGCATTCGGCTGGGCGTGGAAGCGGCGGTGCAGCGGGTCGCGGTATTCCGCCAGGCAGGGATCGCACATCCTGAATGCCGCCATGCTGGTGTTGGGGCGGTCATAGGGCAGGGCGCGCGTGATCGTGTAGCGCGGTCCGCAGTGGGTGCAGTTGATGAAGGCGTAGCGCCAGCGCCGGTCTGACGGGTCGAACAGCTCGGCCAGGCAGTCCGGGCATACCGCCGTGTCCGGCGTGACGTGCGCGCCGCCGCCGCCGCCGCCGCTGGCGAGGATCCTGAACGGGTCGCGGTCCGCGGCAGGCGGCCGCCCTTCGGCTTCCACTGACACGATGCGTGCCAGGCGTGGGGCCTCGCGCTGCAGGCGGTCCTCGAACTGGCGCAGCGCGCCGGCCGGTCCCTCGATCTCGATCTCCACGCCTTCGCTGTCGTTGCGCACCCAGCCGGAGAGGCCGCAGTCCACCGCGATGCGGTACACGAAGGGGCGGAAGCCGACGCCCTGGACCTGTCCGCGGACACGCAGGTGGCGCCGCGCGGGCGCCTCGCTCACGGGCGGGCCTCGTCCCCCGCTGCGCCCGACGGGGGCCGCTGTGCGGCGGCGTGGCGCGCGATCCAGGCCAGCCAGTCGTCGAAGCCTTCGCCGGAACGAGCCGAGACCCGGATCACCTCGACCGACGGGTTCACGCGGCGGGCATTCGCCTCGCAAAGGTCCACGTCGAAGTCCAGGTAGGGCAGCAGGTCGACCTTGTTGATCAGCACGAGGTCCGCCACGCGGAACATGTCGGGATACTTGAGCGGCTTGTCCTCGCCCTCGGTAACCGACAGGATCGCGACCTTGTGCGCCTCGCCGAGGTCGAACAGCGCCGGGCACACCAGGTTGCCGACGTTCTCCACGAACAGCACCCCGCCCGGCCCCAGGTCGAGCCTCTCCAGCGCCTTTGCCACCATCGGCGCCTCGAGATGGCAGCCCTTGCCGGTGTTGACCTGCACCGCCGGCACGCCGGTGGCGCGGATGCGGTCGGCGTCGTTCGAGGTCTGCTGGTCGCCTTCGATCACGCTGACGGACATCCCGGGCGCGAGCGCTGCGACCGTGCGCACGAGCAGGGTCGTCTTGCCGGAGCCGGGGCTCGACACCAGGTTGAGGCAGAGCGTGCGCGCTGCGGCGAAGCGCTCGCGGTTGCGCTGCGCCCAGGAGTCGTTGGCGGCCAGCAGGTCACGCTCGACCTGCACGATGCGGCTGGCGGTGGTGCCGTGCGCGTGCACGGCCGCCGCGCCGATCGCCAGCTCGCCGACAGGTTGCGCCGCAGGGGCGAAGGTCTCCTGCCCGTCGAGCGGCGCCTGCGACCCGCGCGCCAGCGGCTGGCCCACACCGTCGATGTGGACGTGATCCGTGCCGCAGCCGCAGGTCGTGCACATGCCCTCGTCTCCTCAGTGTATTTCCAGTTCGCGGACCTTCAGCTCCGTCCCGCCGGTCACCTGCAGCTGGTGGCTGCCGCAGTTCGGGCACGGGTCCGCCAGGCTCGACAACGGTATCGTGCCGCCGCAGGGCAGGCACCATGCGCTCCCGTCCGGCTGCTCGATCACGAGCGTCGCGCCTTCCAGGAGGCTCGACCGGCTCGCCGCGTCGAAGCAGAAGCGTAGCGCGTCGATCTCGACCCCGGCCAGCTTGCCGACCTCGAGCAGCACCAGGCTGACCCGCGACGCGCCGTTGGAGCGCGCCGTCTCCTCCGCGATCTGCACGATGCTCTCTGCAAGGGACATCTCATGCACTGCCAGGTTCCCCGTCCGCGAGGCCGGTCTCCAGCGCGACGCAGGGATCGAGCGTAGCGGCGGCGAAGGCCAGCGCCCGCTTGGCCTCGCCCTCGTCGCGCACCGGCCTGCCGGACAGCTCGCGGAACAACGCACCACGTGGGTGGAAGTTCCACTCGGTGGGCGCGACGATGACGTAGTCGGCGATGCGGCCGCCGTCGAGCCGGACCGCATGGACCAGCATGCCGCGGGCCATCTCGCCCATCGCGGCACCGACGCCCGGCGCCGGCATGGCCGACTCCAGGTGACCCGCGCGACTGTCCTCGCGCAACATCAGCGTGAACTCCGCCAGGCGCGCGAAGGCGCGGGCGGTGATGCGGTCGCGGCGGGTCAGGTCGCGCACCGCGGGGTGGGACAGGCACCGGGCCAGCGGACCACATTCGGCCGGCTCGCCGTCGAGGACGGGCGCCGCGGCGAAGTCCGGGTCCTCCAGTGCGCGCAGCGCGATCTGCTCGACGAACAGGGAATGTTGCGGTCGCATCAACTGCGGCGTGTCCGGCGCAGACCACTCGGTCAGCGAGGCCAGCATCGCCATCGTGCCGGCGCAACCGGTGCGGCGGGCCCGCGCCCACTCGATCCACTCTGCGGCGGAGAACTGCTCCAGCCAGGAGTCCATCCCGGTGCCGAGGATCCGGGCCTCGGTCATGACGATCAGTGCATCGCGGGCCGCACCCCAGGAGCCCTCGGAGACCGCGGCGCCGGCCAGCAGTGAGCGCACGCGGCTGAGCAGCGGCACGTCGCCCGGGTCGCCGCCCAGCGCGGGCCAGTCGAGCAGCAGGCGGAAAGCATGCTCGCCCGCGGTCTCGGCGGTCATCTCCCGCGCCCGCCGGCGCTGGATCGCCTGGCCCGGGAGTTCCCCGAGCGCGGCATCGAGCGCCGCCCCGGCCACGGTCGCCTGGGACCGGCCGCAGAGGGAATAGACCGATGGCAGCAGGTCGAGCGCCTCTGCCGGCGTGCGCCCGACCAGCAGGCGCCGAGCCAGCAGCGGCCGGTCGGCGACGACGCGCACGTCTGCAAGCCGGCCGTCGGCCAATCTGGCGGAGACGCGGACCCGGCCCTCGACGTTCATGTCCGGGTCGCGGCAGCTCCGCGCAGGAAGTCGCGCCGGCTCATCGGGGAGCCATCCGGATCCCTGGACGGGGAGGACTCCCCCAGCAGGGCCGGGTCGAACAACGACTCGAGCGCCACGCGCGCGGTCTCACGGGCCGTCTCCTGGTCGCCGAACTCCTGTACCGGCGAGAACAGCGAGCAGGCGTGGTAGGGCCCGAGTCCCGGTTCGCTGCCGGCGATGAACTCGAAGCGTCCGGCAGGGAAGGCGTACCACACCGAGTCGCGGTCCGGTGCCGACTGCCACCGGCCTTCGCCCGGCAGCGCCATGAGGTTGATGAACCAGGGCGTGACGAGGGCGCCCAGCCAGCAACCCTGCCAGTCCCTGAGGCCGACGGCCTCGACCGACAGCGCGGCGTTGAGGATCGGCACGCCCTGCATCCGGGTCTCGAGGATGTCGCGGAAGGCTCGCTCGAGGCGTGCCGCCGCCTCGGGCGCGTCGGCGATGCGCGGACCGGCCGTTGCGTCAGTCATCGCGGATCACCATGAACTGGTCGCGGGCCCCGTCGCACTCCGGGCACTTCCAGTGGTCGGGCAGTTGCGTGAACGGCGTGCCGGCCGGCACCTGCCAGACCGGATCGCCGACGGAAGGGTCGTAGACGTACCAGCAGATCTTGCACTCGAGGCGCGTGTCGTCGGCGATGCGCCCGGCGTCACCGAGGAATGAGCCTTCGAAGCGCGGACCGGTCATCGTTCAGGCCCGCTCCAGCCACTCGAGGGCTTCCTGGATACGCCGGGCGGACTCCTCGATGTCCTCGGGCGATGCGACCGCGACCTCGGGCACGTCGGTGATCTCGATCGAGTCCACCATGGGGTTGCCGTAGCCGTTGACGTACTGCACCCACCAGGTGTCCCGGACCACGGTGCTGGTGATGCGGCAATTGCCATAGCCCCGCGAAAGGACTCGCACGGGTCCGGCTGCCAGGACGTTGCCGAGGTGGGCCGCGTCAGCGGGAGACATCGGCAGCAGCGACAGGTTGATGACGTGGGCAGGGTCTCCTGCCTTGCGTGCCGACACCTGGTGGGCGACTTCCTCCAGGATCGGCCGGGCGCCGAAGGCCTCGGCTGGCGGCTCGATGGCTGGTACCCCGGCGCGATGCCGCGGCGCGCGCCGCTTCCATCACGACGGCGGGCACCGGGCCGACCTCGATCGTGTCGGTGGCGCGAGATCCGTCCGGATGCAGCGTCCTGACGCGCCACACCCCGGCGAAGACCGACTCCTGCGCGCGGGTCTCGTGCTCGCCGGAGACGATGACCGACACTTCGCCTTCGCCCAGGATCTGGTCCATGATCTCGCGGTCGGCGCCTTCGAGCACGCTGGTGTCGAAGGCGAGACGCGCTGGCGCCCGGCGCCCAGTCCCGCGTGGCCGCGTGCAGCCAGCGCAGCGCAGCCTGCGCCTCCTTCGTGCCGCGCAACTCGCCGGGTCCCGGCAGGCGCGGCATCTGGAACGTGCTCATCTCCCGCGGCATCTCGAGGTAGGACAGCTGCTCCTCGCCCTCGTCCTGGCTGCCGGGGCCGATCGAGACGACCGGGATGGGGAAGTCCTTGCTGTGTCATGGCAGCTCCTGCGGGCCCGCGGCGCGGGCGTTCTCGCGGACCTCTGCTGCCGCGATCTCGCGCCGCGTCGGCGAGTCGAGCAGCGCGGCGGCCTTCTGGATGAATTCATCCCAGTCGTGCATGCCGGTGATGGCTCCGACGAGTTCGCCGTCGCGCACGAAGACCAGGGCCGGCCAGCGGGCGAAGCCGAAGCGTTTCTGCAGGGCGCGTTCGGAGGCGCGCTCGACGAGGGCGGTCCGGAAGCGCCCGGGCATCGCCTGCATCAGTTCGGGGAGGATCACGGCCACGTCGGCGGACTCGGGATACTGCTTCGGGTCCTCGGTGAAGAACAGCACGGCATTCCCGGGCGCGGCCAGGAACTCGTCGATTCCCTCGCTGCCGACCTCCGGCACGCCGCACTCGCGCACCAGGCGCTCGAGGAGGGGATGGCGCGGGGCTTCAGCCACGCTTGAGTTCCTTCCTGAGGTGCTCGGGCAGTTCCGGCTCGCGGTTCACGAGGTCTGCGAAGTGGCGGTCGAGGTCGGTCTCGCCGGCCAGCGCGGCCTCCAGGGCGTCCAGCGCGTTGCCGACGTCCGCGCGCGCGCTCCTCGCTGAGGCGCTCGCGCGCGACGGCGTGGAACACCAGCAGCCAGTCACCCAGCGCCGGCGAGTCGATGAGCCGGGTGTCCACCCGCCGACGCTCGCCGCGTCCCTCGCACCAGGCGTGGGCGCCTTCCGTGTCGGTCACGCGCATCGGGATGCCCAGGCACATCAATCGTCCCTCCGTGGCAGGAAGCGGGGATCGCCCACCCGGCAGGCTTCCTCTTGCGAGGGCCGTGCCCCTCTCGTAGGCGTCGAGATCCAGCGCCGAGGCGTTGACCGCGACCTGTGCGGCGGCTGTCACGGGGCGTGACCTCGACGCCCCAGCGGTGCAGCCACTCGACCGCGGTTTCCACCGCCGGTCCGATCTGGGCCCGGACCGGTTCGCGCAGGCTGCCGCCGTAGTCCTTGAGTTCGACGGGCTGAACCCCGATCAGCACGATGTGCGACGGGCACTGCCCGGTGAGCTGGGCCGCGGCCAGTACGTCCTGGAAGCCGGTCTGGTGCAGGCTCATCTGCTTGGCACCCATGTAGGAAGGCACGTCCCCGTCAAGGACCACCTTCATCGTCCCGGGTTCCAGCCCGTAGTCGATGGCGTCGAACACGATCAGGCGCGAGGCCTCCTGCACGTGCGGCAGCAGGTACATGCCCTGCGTGCCGCCGTCCATCACGGTGACTCCTTCGCCACAGGCGTACCGGCGGTCGAACGCCTCGGCCGCGCGGACGCCGAAGCCCTCGTCGGCCCAGAGCAGGTTGCCTATACCGAGTACAAGAATCGTTTCGGTTTGCGCCACAAAAAACAGCGGATCGGAAAAGGTGGCTGGTGGCTGGTGGTTGGTGGTTGGTGACGCGCCGGAGGGTTGCCACTCCGGCCGGACACCAGCCACTAACCACTAACCACTAACCACCAATCCGCGATCCGCCTTCCTCTCTTAGTCCTTGAAGTACCGGTAGCCGTTCACCATCGTGCTCACGATGCTCTGCTTGGACAGGATGTCCTCGCGGAACGCCATGTAGATGTGCACCATCGCGAACATCAGCATGATCCACATGCCCAGCCGGTGGAAGGTGTGCACGTCCTGGCTCTGTCCCAGCAGCGGGATGACCCAGCCGAACATCTTCCCGGCCCAGCTGTCGATCCCCAGGCCTTCGCTGTAGAGCGCGAAGCCCGTGAAGATCATGAACAGGCCGACCAGCGCGAACATCAGGAACATCGCCAGGCTTCGCCAGCGGGTTGTGTGCCACGTAGCTGCGCGGCTCGTTCGTCAGGAACAGGTACCACTTGATCTGGTGGATCAGCCCGCCCCAGAACTTGCCGGAGAACAGCGGCGGCGTGAACAGCTCCCGGGCCCAGGCGTTGCCGGCGAAGTGCCAGTAGATCCTGAGCACGAAAGCGATGGCGAACACGTAGCCCGCGATGAAGTGGATCATCCGGACGTAACCCATCACGTAGTGATCGCTGGCCTCGCCGCCGACCGAGGGCAGCGGCTTCCCGATCAGGTAGCCGGTGACGAACAACGCGATCATCGCCACCACCGTCACCCAGTGCCACAGCCGCAGCGGTGCCTCGTAGACGTACACCGCGCGCATCATCGCGTGGTCGACCAGACCCTCGACGTGATGCTCCGGTGCGCCGTCCAGGGCCCTTGCTTCGCGGAGCGCTTCGCTCCTTGCAGATGCCATGCTTGCCTCCCAGGCGCTATTGCGCCGTCAGCGCACCTTGACCGAGGTCAGTTCCTTGCCGTCCGGTGACATGACATGCGTCGCGCACGCCAGGCACGGGTCGAAGCTGTGGATGGTGCGCAGGATCTCCAGCGGCTGGTCGGCCACCTCCATCTTCGTGTCCAGCAGCGACGCCTCGTAGGCGCCGATCTGTCCCTGCAGGTCACGCGGAGTGGCGTTCCAGGTCGTGGGCACGATGCACTGGTAGTTCTTGATCTTCTGGTCCTCGATCACGATCCAGTGGCCGAGCGCGCCGCGCGGCGCCTCGACGAAGCCGTGGCCGCGGGCCTGCTTGTCCCAGGTCGCGGGTTCCCACTTGTCCACGTTGGCGCAGGCGGTGTCGCCGGCCTTGATGTTGGCGATCAGCTCGTCGGTGTACTGGCGCATCTTGTGCGCCGCCCACGAGGCCTCCAGGCCGCGCGCGGCCGTGCGGCCGAGCGTGGTGAAGATGGCCTCCAGCGGCAGGCCGAGGTCGGTGAGCACCTTGTCCACGGGCTCCTTGAACTCGGGCTTGCCCTGCAGGTAGCCGATCACGTAGCGCGACAGCGGCCCGACCTCCATCGGCTTGCCCTTGAAGCGCGGTGCCTTGACCCAGCTGTACTTGGCGTTCTCGTCGAGGTTCTCGATCTTCGTCTTGCTGCCCTTCACGCCGGCGCCCAGCTCGAACTTCGGGTTGGTCTCGCCGTTGTACGGGTGCAGGCCCTTGCCGGCCTCGCCGTAGGTGTACCAGCTGTGGTCCACGAACTCCTGGATCTGGCTCTCGTCGTCCAGGTCCACCTCGTGGATCGTGCTGAGGTCGCCGTCGATGATGGCGCCGCGCGGGAAGGCGAGGCTCTGCGCCGTGTAGTCGTTGGCGATCTCCGGGAAGTCGCCGTAGGACAGCATGTTGATGCCGGCCAGGCCCTTGCCGAAGGTCCAGGTCTTGTAGAACGAGGCGATGGCCAGCAGGTCCGGGATGTAGACGTTGTCGATGAAGTCGATCGTCTCGTTGACGATCTTGCTGACCTGGTTCAGGCGCTCCATGTTGATCGCGCCGACCGCGCCGGTCTCGTTGACGTTGATCGAGCACGGCATGCCGCCGACCATCCAGTTCGGGTGCGGGTTCTTGCCGCCGAAGATCGTCTGGATCTTGACGATCTCCTTCTGGAAGTCGAGCGCCTGCAGGTAATGGCCGACCGCCATGAGGTTGGCTTCCGGGGGCAGCCTGTAGGCCGGGTTGCCCCAGTAGCCGTTGGTGAACGGCCCGAGCTGCCCGCCCTCCACGAACTTGGCCAGCCGCGAGTGCAGGTCACGGTAGTAGCCGGGCGTGTTGGTGTGCCACTTGGAGATGGACATCGCCAGCTCGGCGGTCTTCACCGGGTCCGCGGACAGCGCGCTGACCACGTCCACCCAGTCCAGCGCGTGCAGGTGGTAGAAATGCACGAGATGGTCGTGGGCATACAGCGTGGCATGCATCAGGTTGCGGATGGTGTTGCCGTTCTTGGGCAGGTCGATCTTCAGCGCGTTCTCCACCGCGCGGACCGAGGCCAGCGCGTGCACGCCGGTGCAGACACCGCAGATGCGCTCGACGAACGCCCAGGCATCGCGCGGGTCGCGTCCCTTGAGGATGACCTCGAGGCCGCGCCACATGGTGCCGGTGGACACCGCATTGCGGATCACGTTGCTGTCGTCGAGGTTGACCTCGATGCGGAGGTGCCCCTCGATGCGGCAGATCGGGTCGACGACGACGCGCGTGCCGCCGGTGTCGAGTTCAAAGCCTTGTACGTTGGCGGCCATGATCAGGCTCCTCCCTTCTCAGTAGTCCGCGAGCCGCGGGTGTCGCGCGCCCGCTTGATCGCGGAAGCTGCGGCATGGGCGGCGATCGCGGCGCCGGTCACGACGGCCAGCGTGCCGCCGACCCGGTCGGCCGTGCTCTCGATCTGCGGCTGGATGTCGGTGACGCGGTCGTAGAACGAGCCCTTGTCCCAGAAGTCGTCCTCGGAGCAGCCGATGCAGCCGTGGCCCGAGCCGATCGGGAACGACACGGCCTCGTTCCAGCGCGTGGTGGAGCAGGCGTTGTAGGTCGTCGGGCCCTTGCAGCCGACCTTGTACAGGCAGTAGCCCTTCCTCGCGCCTTCGTCGTCGAACTTCTCGACGAACTGGCCGGCGTCGAAGTGCGGACGCCGGTAGCACTTGTCGTGGATGCGCTGGCTGTAGAACATCTTCGGGCGGCCCTGGCGGTCCAGTTCCGGCATGCCGAAGGTCAGCAGGTAGGTCACCACGGCCGTCATCACTTCCGGGATCGGCGGGCAGCCCGGCACCTTGATCACGGGCTTGGACAGCACCTTGTGGATGGGCACGGCCTGCGTCGGGTTCGGCTTGGCGGCCTGCACGCATCCCCAGGAAGCGCAGGAGCCCCACGCGATGATGTGGGCCGCATGGTCGGCCATCTTCTTCAGCTTCTCCAGGTACGGGACGCCGCCCTGGAAGCAGTACATGCCGTCCTCGTTCAGCGGCGGGTTGCCCTCGCAGGCGAGCACGAACTGGCCGTCGTACTTCTCGATGGTCTGCTCGAGGATCGCCTCGGCCTGGTGGCCTGCGGCCGCCATGATCGTGTCGTCGTAGTCCAGCGAGATCATCGACAGGACCACGTCCGACACCAGCGGGTGCGCGGAGCGGATGAAGGACTCGGTGCAACAGGTGCACTCGAGGCCGTGCAGCCAGATGACCGGCATGCGCGGCTTGGTCTCCATCGCATGGACGATCCGCGGCACGAACGCGGGGCCGAGGCCGAGCGACGTTGCCGTCAGGCTGCAGAACTTGAGGAAACTACGGCGCGTGATGCCTCGACGGCGCATCACGTCATAGAAGGTGTCTGCCATGGGACCTCCCGTTGGGGCCGGCGACATGCCTGGATCCGCGCGGCCCGGAGGGGGGCCACTCGGCACGGCGCCGACCTGGGTCTGCTTCTTCTGTTGACCCGACGCACGCGAACCGGCTGTTGCCGCGCCCGCCTGCACAAGTTTCGCGCGGACCCTCCTCCGCGCTTGCCGCCGATCGTGAGCGGCGTGCCACAGTGCAGCAATACGCATAAAGCCCACGAAACTATGCGTATCTCGCAGGCGGCGGCAGGACGGGTCAGGCGGCTGAGCGGTGCCGGGTCGAGCACTTCGATGCCGCCGAGGGCGGCCACGCCCGGCTCGAGGTCGAGGGACTGGAAGGTGGGGGATCACGCCGAGGCAAGGGGCGGGAATCCCGGCGTGCAGGCTCTCGAGGTTCTGCTCGATTCGCCCGAAGCCGGGATCGACGAGGTTGCCGATCCACCCGGCGAGCGGAAGCCCCCGGGCAACGACCGCCTCGGCGGTCAGGAAGGCGTGGTTCAGGCAGCCGAGCCGCAGGCCCACCACCAGGATGACCTCGAGCCCCAGCGCCCGCGGCAGGTCGGCGAAGGAATGCTGCGGGCCGAGCGGCACCAGGAAGCCGCCCGCGCCCTCGACGACCACGCGCTCCGAGTCATTCTGAAGTTTCTGAAATAGCTGAAGAATTCTCTCGAGCCGGACTTCGGTACCCGCCTCGGACGCGGCGATGTGCGGTGCGACAGGCGGCTCGAAGGCGTAGGGGTTCACCGTCTCGTAGTCCCAAGGCCAGGGAAGACTCCGCCTGCAGGGCCAGCGCGTCCTCGTTGCGCAGGCCCGCGGCGGTCATGATCGAGCCCGAGGCCACCGGCTTCATCCCGGCCACGGACCGGCCACGTCGGCGCCAGGCCCGCAGCAGCGCCGCACTGGCCAGGGTCTTGCCGACTCCCGTGTCCGTCCCGGTGACGAAGAAGTCCCGCCGCATCGTCAACCTCCCGCGACCTGCCGCCGGCCAATGGCGCCGGCCGGAACGCTGAATTCCCCGCTGCGGCGGCCGCGCTGCGGCTCGCCCGCCGGGCCCCAGGCCTGGCCGAAGACGACTTCGTAGGTGGCCGGCAGCACGCCGTCGCGCCGGCGGGTCTCGTAGGCGGAGCGCATGGCGGCGAGCCGGGCGCGGCCGGTCAGGCCCCGCGGGCGGCTGGCGGCTGCGTTGCGGGCACCGATGGCCTTGAGGTCACGCATCAGCCCGAACACGTCCGCATAGGTGAGGGTGAAGCGCTCCACGTCCATCACCGGCTCGGCGAGGCCGGCCCGCAACAGGCCGTCGCCGAGATCGTGCATGTCGGCGAAGTCGCTGACATGGCGGTAGCCGTCCGCCTGGGCCCAGGCCTCGCGCAGCTCCAGCAGCGTGTCGGGGCCGAAGGTCGTGAAGTTCAGCAGCCCGCGCGGCCGCAGCACGCGGCGGAACTCGTCGAAGGCCGCATCCAGGTCGGTGCACCACTGCAGCGTCAGGTTGGAGAACACCAGGTCCACGCTGGCGTCGGCGAGCGGCAGGCGCATCGCATCACCGCAGACGCGCAGGAATGTCCCGCCCCCGGGCTGCCGGCTGCCCGCCTCGCGGAGCATCCCTTCCGACAGGTCGAGCGCGACCACCCGGGCACCGGGATACTGGTCCTTGAGCGCCCGGCTCGAGTGGCCGGTTCCACAGCCCACGTCGAGCACGACCGAGGGCTCGAGCGTCACATAGTCCAGGCGCTCGAGCAGCTGCGCGCGAACCTTGGCCTGCAGCACCGCCGACTCGTCATAGTGGGCCGCGGCCCGGTCGAAGGACCGCCGCACGGCTGCCTGCTCGATGACGAAGGGTTCGCGGTTCATGCGTGCACCGGTGACCGGACGTCCTGGTCGAGGAAGGCGGCCAGCCGCAGTGCAACGGCCTCGGGGTGCGACAGGAATGGCGCGTGGCCGGCGCCCTGGACCGACTCGAACGCGGCACCCGGGATCCGGCTGGCCCACCATGCCCCCGCCTGCGGCGGCGTCAGGCGGTCGTGCTCACCCGCCATCACCCGTGTCGGCACGGCGATGCGGCCCGCTTCGCCGCGCAGGTCCGACTGCATCAGGACCGCGAGTCCGGCGCGCAGCGCGTCAGGATCGGGCTCGCCGCGCGAAAAGACGACGGCGCGCAGCGTGCGCAGCAGTGCGCCCTGGCGCTCGTCGCCGCGTGCCTGCAGCGACAGGAAGCGGTGGACCAGGCCCCGGTAGTCCCGCTCCAGCTCCGCGGCGAACTCCTCGATCACCTCCATCCCGAGACCGTGGGGCCAGCCATCACCGCCGACGAAGCGCGGCGTCGAGGCGAGCAGCACCAGCCTTCGGACCGATGGATGGCCGGTGGCCGCCAGGCGCGCGGCCACCATCCCGCCGAGCGACCAGCCGACGAGCGCGCAGGCGGGCGGCAGGTCACGCGCGATGGCTCCCGCCAGTCCGTCGAGGTCCATGAACCGTGGTTCGTACGGCCGCCCGCCGTGGCCCGGCAGGTCGAGGCAGGTCACCGGGCGGGTCGGCTCCAGGAGGGCGGCGAGTGGCTGCATCAGGCCGGCATGCAGGGCCCAGCCGTGCAGCAGAACCACGGGGAGGTGATCAGGCGCCATGGTGGTCCGCCATCGCCTCCACCAGCCGGTCCACCTCGTCGTCCTCGTGGATCGCCGACAGGGTCACGCGCAGCCGGGAGCCGCCCCTGGGCACGGTCGGGGGCCGGATCGCCGCGACCAGGAACCCGCGCTCGAGCAGCGCCTCGCTCGCCGCGACGGCGGCCTCGGGTGTCCCCAACAGCACCGGCTGGATCGGCGTGGCCGATTCCGCCAGCGGCAGGCCCGCGGCCGTGGCGCCAGCGCGGAAGCGGCGCACCAGTGCCTGCACCCTGTCCCGCCGCCAGGGCTCGGCGCGGGCCATCTCCACCGCCGCCAGCGTCGCCGCCGCCACGGCGGGCGGCAGCGCGGTCGTATAAATGTAGGTGCGCGCCCGCTGCAGCAGCAGCTCGATCCTGTCGCGCTCACCGGCCACGAACGCGCCGAAGCACCCGAAGGCCTTGCCGAGCGTGCCGATGAGCAGGGGCACCTCTTCCGGCCCGAGCCCGAGGAGCTCGAGCGTGCCGCCACCGGTCGGGCCCAGCACGCCGAGGCCGTGGGCATCGTCGACCGCCAGCAGTGCAGCATGGCGGGCGCAGGTTGCCGCCATCGCTGCAAGGGGCGCGAGATCGCCGTCCATGCTGAACACGCCGTCGGTCAGCACCAGCTTGCGGCCGCCCGCCCGCTCGAGGCGTCGTGACAGCGCGGCCACGTCCGCATGCGGGAATCGCGAGAACCGCGCACCGGAGAGCAATCCCGCATCGAGCAGCGAGGCGTGGTTGAGGCGGTCCTCGAGGACCGTGTCACCGCGCCCGGCGAGGGCGCAGGCGAGGCCGAGGTTCGCCATGTAACCGGTGGAAAAGAGCAGCGCGCGCTCGCGACCTGTGTAGTCGGCCAGGGCCTCCTCCAGCGCATGGTGCGCGGGGTGGTGACCGCTGACCAGGTGCGAGGCGCCGCTGCCGGTGCCGAGTTCGCGCGCGGCGCGGGCGAAGGCTTCCGCGAGGCGCGGTTCGCGGGCCAGGCCGAGATAGTCGTTCGAGCAGAAATTGACGACCGCGCGGCCACCCACCTGCTCCAGGCGGCTGCCGACGGCCGTCCCGACGACACGCCTGCGCCGCAGCAGGCCCGCGGCTTCCAGCGCCTCGAGGCGGGTGCCGGCGTCAGTGACCGGCGCGTTCGCCGGCGCCATGATGCCGCGCCTCCACCTGCCCGGCCCCGGACGGGGCGGCGGCCCCTGCCGGGGATTCCACGCGGCCGCAGGCCTGCGGCTCGGGGCGGATGCCCAGTCGTTCGAACAGCTGCCGGTCGCGCTCGACGTCCGGGTTGCCGGTGGTGAGCAGCTTCTCCCCGTAGAAGATGGAGTTGGCGCCGGCGAGGAAGCACAGCGCCTGCATCTCGTCGGTCATCTCCGTGCGTCCGGCCGAGAGCCGCACGTGCGATCGCGGCATCAGGATGCGCGCCACCGCGATGCAGCGAACGAACTCGAACGGGTCGAGGGGCTCGCGGCCCGCCAGCGGGGTGCCCGCGACCTGCACCAGCTGGTTGATCGGCACGCTCTCCGGATGCTGCGGCAGCGTCGCCAGCGTGTGCAGCATGGCGGCGCGATCCTCGACCGTCTCGCCCATGCCCAGGATGCCCCCGCAGCAGACGTTGATGCCGGCCTCGCGCACGGCCTCGAGCGTGTCCAGCCGGTCCTGGAAGGTCCGCGTCGTGATGATCTGCTCGTAGAAAGCCTCGGAGGTGTCGAGGTTATGGTTGTAGTAGTCGAGTCCCGCCTCCTTGAGCGCGAGGGCCTGTTCCCGCGTCAGCATCCCGAGCGTCGCGCAGCTCTCGAGGCCGAGCTCGCGCACGCCACGGACCATCTCGAGCACCGACGCGCAGGTCCCGGTCCTTCGGGCTGCGGTACGCGGCGCCCATGCAGAAGCGCGTCGCGCCGGCATCGCGCGCGGCGCGGGCGCGTGAGAGGACGTCCTCGACCGCCATCAGTTCCTCGCGCCCGAGCCCGGTGTCGTAGCGGACGCTCTGCGGGCAGTAGGCACAGTCTTCCGGGCAGGCGCCGGTCTTGATGGACAGCAGCGTCGAGACCTGGACCGCGTTGGGGTCGAAGTGCTGCCGGTGCACCGACTGGGCGTGGAACAGCAGGTCGGCGAACGGCAGCGCGAACAGCGCGCGGACTTCGTCCGGCGTCCAGTCGGCACGGGCCTCGCCGAGGCGTTGGAGGTCGAGGCTCATGGGAATTCATTCCTTCGGGCCGGATTTGCGTGCACCCAGCCGGCCGCGGGGCGCGCAGGCTGGTCGGCATGTCGAGCGGCAAGTATTGGGAGCGTGTTTTTGGCTGTCAACCTGAGGCGGCCCCGAGGGTTTACGGGCTGGTGGAACTCGCCGTGGCACGCCTGTTTCCGGCGCGCTGCATCCTGTGCCTCGACCGGGGCCAGCCACCGGCCCTGGACCTGTGCGCTGCCTGCGAGCTGGACCTCCCGCGGGACCTGCCCGCGTGCACGGGCTGCGCGGTGCCCTTGCCCCGGCCCGACGCCTTCCTGTGCACGGACTGCCTGCAGCTGCCGCGGACGTTCGATGCGGCCTTCGCGGCCTATCGCTACGAGCATCCTGTGGACTGGCTGGTCCGCCGCATGAAGTACGGGGGCGACATCGCCACCGCCAGGGTGCTCGGCACCCTGCTCGGGCGCCGGCTGCACCGCGCGCACCCGATGCATGTCGAGGCGTTGCTGCCGGTGCCGCTGCATCGCGCACGCGAAGCACAGCGGGGCTTCAATCAGGCGATCGAGAT
The DNA here is from genome assembly GCA_963715485.1 of uncultured Gammaproteobacteria bacterium. Lineage (GTDB taxonomy): Bacteria > Pseudomonadota > Gammaproteobacteria > Steroidobacterales > Steroidobacteraceae > SG8-30. The sequence continues at coordinate 85,261 of OY970244.1, read as the reverse complement.
CGCGCGAGCCGCAGCCCGCGAGGTGGGCCTGCCGGTGATCAGCGACGTCGGCCGGCGCTGCCGCGACACGACCGGCCAGGCCGGCCTCGACGCAGGCGGGCGGCGCGACAACGTGCGCGGTGCCTTCGATCTCGTGCGCCCGCTCTCGTACCGGCGCGTCGCGATCGTGGACGACGTGATGACCACCGGCAGCACGGCGGAAGAATTCGCCCGCGTGCTGAAGCGAGCCGGCGCCGACTGGGTAGAGGTCTGGGCGGTCGCGAGGGCGTAAGAAAAGGGTCCGCAACCCTTTTGGAAAAAGGGTTGCGGACCCTTTTCACGACCCTCTTTCAACCGGCCGGGGTGACCTCGACCAGCCACGGGGTCGCATCTTCCGGCTCGCGGTCCCGGAGCCACTGGAACACCACGCTGTGCCACATGATCCGCTGCACGTAGGCGCGGGTCTCGTTATAGGGGATGTTCTCGACCCACACGTCGGCGTCCATGCGCCTGGCAGGCAGCCAGCGACGCACTGCGCCCGGCCCTGCGTTGTAGCCGGCCAGCGCCAGCAGCACCTGCCCGTCGAAGCGCTCGACGAGCTCCGCGAGCGTCTCGGCGCCGAGCGGCAGGTTGACCGCCGGGTCGAGCAGGCTCTCGCGAGAGGGGCGCGGCAGGCCCGCGCGCCTCGCAGTGATCCTCGCCGTGGACGGCAGCAACTGCATCAGCCCGATCGCGTCCGCCGAGGAGACGGCCCAGGGCTGGTACAGGCTCTCCTGGCGCAACACGGCGTAGAGCAGGGACCTGGATCACGCCGCTGCGGCTGGCGGCGGTCTCGACCCCTTCGTCGAACGGGGTCGGGTACAGCAGTTCGTAGTCGTCGAAAAGGCCTTGCTGTGCCGCGCTGGCGATGGTCAGGAAGTGCCAGCCCCAGCGACTGGGCAGAAGAAGCGCCGCGCGCTTCGACGGCGCATCGAGTGCCTCGTAGGCGGCGTTCCACTCCGACTGCGCCAGCGGCACGAGGCCCACGGCGAACAATTCCCTGGCGCGAACCAGCGCCGGCAACCTGCCCACCGACTCGGCGAGCGCGGCATCCAGCCCGGCCGGGCGGTGATGCGGCTCGAACGGCCGATCGAGCCTTGCCGGGAGAGCACTGCGAACCAGTTGTCGGTCGGGATGACGGCCTCGTAGAGCGTGCGTGCACGGGCCTCGTCGCCTGCGACCTCGGCGGTGCGCGCCTCCCAGTAGCGCCAGCGCGAGCTCTCCCGCAGGTCCGGCGGCATGGCGGCAATCGCTGCAGCGGCCTGCTTCCAGTGCCCGGCCCACAGCGCGGCACGGACGTGCCACTCGTGGGTCGTCTCGTCGAAGTCCGCGGCCGCGATGCGATCGAAGTAGTCCACCGCGCCGTCCAGCCGGCTCCAGGACAGGCCGAGCGCGAGCGGTCGGGCGAGCCGGCTGGCCAGCGCAGGCTCTCCTCCACGGGCCTCGACCAGCGCGGAGAAGCGCGCCTCGGCAGCACGCGGGTCGCGCCGCGCCAGTCGGGTCCAGCCGTCGAGCAGGGCCTGCTCCTCCACTGGCGTGCCGGGCGAGCGGATCAGCGCGTCGATGGATCCGGCCGGGTTGCTGAGCAGCAGCGCCCAGTCCCGCAGGGGCCGCGCGGTCTCCTCGGGCAGGGACCTGGCCAGCCAGCGGGCGAGGCCCTCCTCGCCCTCGGCGAGGGCAAGTCGGGCGCGGCGCTCGATCAGGGCCTCGTCGAGCAGGCCCCTGGAGCGCATCCAGTCGAACACGGGATCGCAGGCGTCGTCGGCGCTGCGCGGCGTCAACCACTCGGCGACGGCGTCCTCGGCCAGTCCTTCCCGGCGGTCGAGGGCGATCCGTGCCCGTAGCGCCTGGCAGCGCAGGCGCTGGCCGGGATTGTCCGCCTGCGCGTAGGTATGCAGGAACGCTTCCCACTCTGCGCGGTCGGCCAGGCGCGAGAGCCACGGCCTGCGCACCCAGCGTCCCACCGGCTCCTGCCCGTGGCGTGCCAGGAAGGCCTCGACGCGTTCGTCCAGCGCCGGGTCCGCGGCGGGCTGCTGGTCCATCGCGGCGCGCAGTCGCGCCCCGACGACATAGGGATAGAGCGGATAGCCTGCAAGAGCCGGCCCGTCGCCTTCCGGCGGTGGCGGCAGCCCGGCCTCGGCCTGTTCGTAGGCTGCCAGGAAGGCACGCCGTTGCTCCTCGGCGCCGTCCGCTGCCCTGCGCCGGCGGCAGGACGCACAGGGCCGCCAGGCAGAGCCCTGCCAGGACAGCCGCGTGGTGCAGCGGGGTTTCGAGCCGTCATCCGCCGAGCCCCCGGGTACGCCACCACAGGCCCACGACGGTCGAGACGCCGAAATCGCGCGCGGCGATCCGGCCCCGGGCGTCGAGCACGTAGTAGGTCGGGTAGCCGCGGATGCGGTAGTCGGCGGCGGTCCCTGCATCGCCCAGCAGGACCGGCATGTCCAGTTCGTGCTTGCCAGCCCAGTCGGCGACCTCCTCGGCCGAGCCGTAGTCCTGCGCGATGAGCACGATGCGGGCCGAGCCGCTGAACCAGCGATCGAACCAGCGCAGTTGCGGTGCGCTCACGGCACAGACGCGGCACCACGGCGCGAAGAAGTACAGGACCGTCGGGCGGCCTTCGAGCGTGGCGATGTCGAGTCGGTCCCCGGTCACGCCCGCCAGCTCGAAGGCGGGTGCCTCGACGCGCTCGCCCGCCGGCAGCAGGTCGCGCGTCTGCCATGCGTAGATCGCCAGTGCGGGCAGGAGCAGCGCGGCCACCTGCAGGATCCCGAGCAGCAGGCGCTTCATCGGAACAGGTAGTCCAGCGCGATCCCGATGAACACGACCATGCCGAAATAATGGTTGTTGTTGAAGGCCTGGAAGCACCGCGCCGGGTCGCGGTCGCGGATCAGCCACTGCTCGTAGAGGAAGATGACCGCGCCTGCGGCCAGGCCGGCGTGGTGCCAGCTGCCGAGGCCCGCCTCCTCGCCCGACGAGGTACAGCGCGAACAGCACCATCGCCTGCATCGCGCCGATGATCAGCCGGTCGAGGTCACCGAACAGGATCGCCGTGGACTTGAGCCCGATCTTCAGGTCGTCCTCGCGATCCACCATGGCATACATCGTGTCGTATGCGGCGGCCCACAGCACCACGGCGACGACCATCAGCCAGGCGAGCCGCGGCACGGTGCCGGTGAGCTGCGCGAAGGCCATCGGGATGGACCAGGCGAACGCGAGCCCGAGGTAGAACTGCGGCACGTGCAGGTAGCGCTTCACGAAGGGATAGGTGACGGCGAGCAACGCGCCGCCGACCGCCGTCAGCTGGGCCAGCGGCTCGAGCTGCAGGGCGAGTCCCGCAGCGATGAGGCCGAGGCCGACGAACAGCAGCAGCGCCTCGCCCGCGCTGACGCGGCCGGCCGCCAGTGGCCGTTCCGCCGTGCGGCGCACGTGCGGATCGAAGTCGCGGTCGGCATAGTCATTGATGACGCAACCGGCGGAGCGCATCACCACGACGCCGAGCATGAAGATCACGAACGATGCTTCGTCCGGGTGCCCGCCACCGGCAATCCACAGGCCCCACAGCGCCGGCCACATCAGCAGCCAGATCCCGATCGGCCGGTGCAGACGCATCAGCTGCGCGTAGTCCGCCAGCGTGCGGCTCATCGCGCTGGCGCTGTCCCGGACCGGCGTCGGCTGGTAGGAGGGCTTGTAATCGGGGTCGCGCCGCGGGCGCGGCGGGGGCGCCGGACGGAACTCGCTGCTCATTGCAGCACGTCCGGCAGGAACACTTCCTGCACGATCAGGCAGTGGGTGGCGAGACGATAGCGCGCGCGCCGCGCCCAGAGGCCTTCGGGCGGGACCGGCGTCTCGCGGCAGGCACGGGCGAACAGGGCATCGTCCGGACGCAGCAGCGTGAATTCCAGCGGATCGCGCAGGGCGCCGCCGAGCATGGCCAGCCGCGGGCCAAGGGGGTCGTTGCCGAGCAGGGCAAGCCAGGGTTCGGCGACCAGCGTCGCCGCGGGCACGAGGGTCTGCGCGAAGACCCGGGCAGCCCCGTCGCAGGTCAGCTCGACCTCCCGCACGAAGGCGGAGAGGTCCCGGACCCGCAGGGCCTCGGCATCCTGCGGCGCCAGCAGGTCGTGCCGCTCGTCCACCACCCGCAAGCCGAACTCGCCGCTGCAGCCGCGCCGCACCCGCTCGGTCAGGAGCCCGGGCTCCGTCAGCCAGCCGAACGCGACCGCATCGGCCTCGAGGGTCGAGGGGTCCGGCGTCCAGCGGGGAGCCGGGGACAACAGCGGCGGGGTGGGAATGGGGCTGGGGGTCATACCTTGCCGTATCGGGTGCCGGCGCCAATCCAGCGGCGCTTGAGCGGAGCAATGTTATCCCCATGCCGCTCCAGCATCACCTCCGCCGCGCGGTGCACCCGCGGCAGCAGGTCCGCATCGCGCACCAGGTCGGCCACCTTGAGCTGCATCAGGCCCGTCTGCCGGGTGCCGAGCAGCTCGCCCGGCCCGCGCAGCTCCAGGTCCCGGCGGGCGACCTCGAAGCCGTCCGTCGTCTCGCGCAGCACCTTGAGTCGCTCGCGCGCCATCTCGGTGAGCGGCGGGCGATACATGAGCACGCAACTGCTGGCATGCGCGCCGCGGCCGACCCGGCCGCGGAGCTGGTGCAGCTGCGCCAGCCCCATCCGCTCCGCGTTCTCGATCACCATCAGGCTGGCGTTGGGCACGTCCACGCCGACCTCGATCACGGTGGTGGCCACGAGCAGCGCGATCTCCCCTGCCTTGAAGCGCGCCATCGTGCGCTCCTTCTCCGGCCCGGGCATGCGCCCGTGCACGAGGGCGACCGTGACGCCTGGCAGTGCCTCGGCGAGGACCGCGGCGGTGTCCTCGGCGGCCTGGGCCTCCAGCGCCTCCGACTCCTCGATCAGCGGACAGACCCAGTAGGCCTGGCGACCCTCGCGCACGGCAGCGTGGATGCGTTCCACGACCTCGGCCCGGCGCGATTCAGGCAGCACGACGGTGGCGACCGGCGTGCGGCCCGGCGGCAGTTCGTCGATCACGGAGACGTCGAGGTCGGCGTAGGCGGTCATCGCCAGGGTGCGGGGTATCGGCGTGGCGGTCATGATCAGCTGGTGCGGAAAGCGCCCCTCGCACAGTCCCTTCTCGCGCAGCGCGAGCCGCTGGTGCACGCCGAAGCGGTGCTGCTCGTCGACGATCGCGAGCGCCAGGCGGGTGAAGCGCACGCCCTCCTGGAACAGCGCGTGCGTGCCGATCACCATGGGCACCTCGGCCCGCTCGATGCGCCCCAGCGCAAGCTGCCGCGCCTTGCCGGTGAGGCGGCCCGAGAGGAAGGCGATCTCGAGCCCGAGCGGGGCGAGCCAGCGCTCGAAATTCTGCCAGTGCTGCTCGGCGAGCAGCTCCGTCGGGGCCATCAGCGCGGCCTGGAAGCCGGCCTCGATGGCTCGCAGCGCGGCCAGCGCCGCGACCACGGTCTTGCCGGAGCCCACGTCGCCCTGCACCAGCCGCAGCATCGGATGAGCGCGGCCGAGGTCGGCGCGTACCTCGGCAAGCACGCGCCGCTGCGCCCCGGTCAGCTCGAACGGCAGCGCTTCGAGCAGCTTCGCCTCGAGCACGCCCGGGCCGGCCAGCGGCCAGGCGGGATCCCGCTGCAGCTCGCGTCGCAGCTGGCGCAGCGAGAGGTGATGGGCGAGGAGTTCCTCGAATGCGAGCCGGCGCTGGGCCGGATGACGGCCCGCGGCGAGCTGCTCCTGCGGCGCATCGGGCGGCGGGCGGTGCACGTATTCCAGCGCCGCGGCGAGTTCCGGCAGCTCGAGGTCTTCCAGCAGGTCGGGCGGCAGCCAGTCGCGCACGCTGTGGCGGGCGGCTTCCTTCAGCGCCATGGCGGTCAGGACGCGCAGCCGACCCTGCTGGACGCCCTCGGTGGCAGGGTAGACCGGGGTCAGCACGTCCTCCACGGCCTGGGCGTCGCCGCGATCCAGGCGGCGATATTCCGGGTGCACGATCTCGAGGCCCACCGGGCCGCGACGGACCTCGCCGAAGCAGCGGAGCGCGACGCCGCGCTGCAACTGCTCCTGCTGCGTGCCGGAGAAGTGGAAGAAGCGCAGCGTCAGGAAGCCGGTGCCGTCGGCGAGGCGAACCAGCAGGACCCGCTTGCGGCGGAACACGACCTCGGCCAGCTGGACCTCGCCCTCCACGACGGCACGGTCGCCGGGCTTGAGCGAACCGATGGGAACGACCTGCGTGCGATCTTCGTAGCGCAGCGGCAGCAGGAACAGCAGGTCCTGCACCGACTGGACCCCGAGCCGGGCCAGCCGCTGCGCCAGCGAATGGCCGACGCCCTTCAGCTCCGTGACCGGCCTCGACTCGAAGGAGGCGTCAGCCGGCAAGGACGCAGTCCACCTCGACCTGCGCGCCCTTGGGCAGCGACGCCACGCCGATCGTCACCCGCGCCGGGTAGGGCTCGCTGAAGTACTCCGCCATGATGCCGTTGACCACCGGAAAGCGGCCGAGGTCCACGAGGTAGATCGTGACCCGGACGGCATCATCGAGCGACAGGCCGGCGGCCCCGGCCACCGCCTTGAGGTTGTCGAACACCCGCCGTGCCTGGGCCTCGAAGTCGCCGGCCACGATGTCGCCCGTGGTCGGGTCGAGCGGAATCTGCCCCGAGCAGTACACGGTATCGCCGTGACGCACGGCCTGCGAGTAAGGTCCGATGGCCTTAGGCGCGCGGTCGGTGGAGATGATGGTGCGGGGCATGGGGGCGGGACCTCGCGGGCGGTTCGGGTTGCGCCGATTCTAGCGGATGGCGGCGAGTGGCTAGTGGCTAGTGGCTGGCGCGTTGCGTCCAGCAGCACGGTCGCGGCAGCCCGAGGACGACCGGTGTCCCTTCGGGAGCGACTATCCGGCTTTCGGAGCGACCGGAGGGACACCGGGAGTAGGGAGGGCTGCCCGGAACTGTTCGTGGCGAGACCGTTCAGGCCAGCGAGCGCTGCACCTCGAGCACCTCCGGCATCGCCTTGATCGCGCGCAGCACGCGGGCGAGATGCGAACGGTCGCGGACCTCGATCTCGAGCGTGATCAGCGAGGTGTCGTCGCCTTCGGCCGTCACGTTGACGTGGTCGATGTTGGTCTCCTGCGCCGCGATCTGGGCGGCGACCTGCGCCAGCACGCCCATGCGGTTGCTGACGTGGACCTTGATCTCGGACCTGAAGGTGCGGTTGGGCTGTTTCTCCCACACCGCCGGGATCCACTTCTCCGGCTGCTTGCGGAACCCCGAGACGTTGCCGCAGTTGTCGCGATGGATGACCACGCCACGGCCGCTGGAGAGGTAGGCGACGATGGGATCCGGGGGCAACGGGAAGCAGCAGCGTGCATAGGAGACCACCAGGCCTTCCGTGCCCGCGATCGAGACCGGGGCCTGTTGCCCGGGCGCGGGCATGTCGGCCTCGCGAGGCAGCAGGCGTCGCGCCACCAGGGGTGCCGGCCGCTCGCCGAGGCCGATCTCCTCCAGCAGCTGCTTGCCTTCCCTCAGCCCCAGTGCCGCGGCGACCTCGTCGAGCCGGCCGGCTGGCAGGGCGCGAACCGACAGGCGGAATTCCTCGAGCGACTGGTTGAGAAGGCGCGTGCCGAATTCGATGGCCTCGCCGCGCTTCAGGCCCTTCAGGTACTGGCGGATCGCGGCGCGCGCCTTCGCCGTCACGACGAAGTTGGCCCACACCGGGTTCGGCTGGGCGCCGCGGGCCGTGATGACCTCGACGGTCTGGCCGTTGCGCAGCACCGTGCGCAGCGGCACCAGGCGGCGATCGATCTTGGCGGCGACGCAGCGGTTGCCCACGTCCGTGTGCACCGCGTAGGCGAAGTCCACGCAGGTCGCGCCGCGCGGCATGCGCATGATGTCGCCCTTCGGCGTGAACACGTAGACCTTGTCCGGGAACAGGTCGACCTTGACGCTCTCGAGGACCTCTTCCGCCGTGGCGTCCTGCAGCTGCGCCACGTTCTTGAGCCACTCCCGGGCCCGCGCCTGGCGCTCGCCGCCGTCGGTCTCGCCGGTCTTGTAGGTCCAGTGGGCCGCGATCCCCGACTCCGCCATCGAGTGCATCTCGCGGGTACGGATCTGCACCTCGATCGGCATGCCGTTCGGCCCGAACAGCGAGGTGTGCAGCGACTGGTAGCCATTCACCCGCGGGATGGCGATGTAGTCCTTGAAGCGGCCCGGCATCGGGCGGTAGAGGCCGTGCGCGAGGCCGAGCGCGCGGTAGCACTCGTCCACCGTGGCAACGACGATGCGCACGCCGAACACGTCGACGACCTCGTTCAGCGCCACCTTCTTGCGGCGCATCTTGGCGTAGATGCTGAACAGGTGCTTCTCGCGCGCCTCGACCCGGCCGTCGATCCCGGCGCGTTCGAGCGCGCGCTTGAGGTTGCGCGTGATCTTCGGCAGGAACTCCTTCTGGTTCCCTCGCGAGCGCTTGAGCTCGCGCTCGATCACCCGGTAGCGGCGGGGATAGAGGGCCTTGAAGCCGAGCTCCTCGAGCTCGAGCTTGATCGAGTGGATGCCGAGCCTGTTGGCGATCGGGGCGTAGATGTCTAGCGTCTCGCGTGCCACCAGCCGTCGCTTGGCCGGCGGCATCGCCCCCAGGGTGCGCATGTTGTGCACCCGGTCGGCGAGCTTGACCATGATGACGCGGATGTCGCGCACCATGGCCAGGAGCATCTTGCGGAAGCTCTCGGCCTGCGCCTCCTTGCGGCTCTTGAACTGGATCTGGTCGAGCTTGGTGACGCCGTCGACGATCTCGGCGATCTCGCTGCCGAAGCGCTCGGCGATCTCCGCTGTCGAGACGCCGGTGTCCTCGACGACATCGTGCAGGATGGCGGCCGCTATCGTCGCGCCGTCCATGCGCAGGTCGGCCAGGATGTCGGCCACCGCCACGGGATGCGTGATGTAGGGCTCGCCGGAGCGGCGCTTCTGACCCTTGTGGGCGGACTCGGCGGTGTCGTAGGCCTCGCGGACCCGGTCAACCTGGTCCGGCGGCAGGTAGGTCTCGAGCTTGGAGACGAGCTGCGCGATTCCCGGAGCGCGACGACCCCCCGGCAGCAGCCCTAGCAGGGTGGTCGCGTAACTCATGGGGCTGCTGCCCCCGGGGTCAGTCCCCCAGGCCCAGCTGCGGTGCGCGGAACTCCGCGGCCAGGTCGAGCGGGTTGTCCGGGATCAGGTCCGGCTCCAGCCTCCGGCTCGGGATCCGGCTCGTCGAGCAGGTCGATGGTGACCTCGCCTGCGGCGATCTCGCGCAGCGCCACCACCGTCGGCTTGTCGTTCTCCCACTCCACACGGGCCTCGGCGCCGTTCGCCAGCTGGCGTGAGCGCTTGGAGGCAAGGAGCACGAGGTCGAACAGGTTGTCGATGCTATGCAGGCAATCTTCGACGGTGATTCGGGCCATGGGTAAACCGGTGAAAGTCAGTCAAACGGCCTGACAGGATAGCCGATCAGCGGCCCAAAGGGCCAGAGGCGACGATCAGTCGAGCAGGCCGCGCGCGAAACCGGCCAACCCGGGCCGGTCGGCGCGCAGGGGCGCGCCCTCGCCGCGCACGATGGACAGCAGCTCGTCGAGCGCCGTGTCGAACTCGTCATTGACGACCACGTAGCGGAACTCCGACCAGTGGGCCATCTCCTCCACCGACTCGCGCAACCGGCGCGCGATCACCTCGGGGCTGTCGGTCCGCCGGTTGCGCAGGCGGCTGCTCGAGGACCGCCCGTGACGGGGGCAGGATGAAGATGTCCAGCACCTCCGGCAGGCGCGCACGTACCTGCTGCGCGCCCTGCCAATCGATTTCCAGGATCAGGTCCTGCCCGGCCTGCAGGGCCTGCTCGACCTGTTCCCGGCCGGTGCCGTAGCGGTTGCCGAAGACCTCGGCATGCTCGAGGAAGGCGCCGTCGCGTTCTCATCGCCTCGAATTCACGCTCGTCGATGAAGTGGTAGTCGCGGCCGTCCTGCTCGTTGGCACGCCGGGGTCGTGTGGTGAAGGAGACGGAGAAGGCGAGCGAGGGCACGCGCTCCATCAGCGCGCGGACGAGGCTGGTCTTGCCCGCCCCGGAGGGGGCAGCGATGACGAACAACCGGCCGCGCCGGGGCGTTGCTTCAGGCATCGTGGAACGTGCGTGTCCGCGGGGGTCGGCAAGGATGCGCGATGAACTCGCCGCTGCCAAGCGAGTCCCGCGTCGGCCCGACCTGACTCGAGCCAGTATGGGATGGGCGGAATCCAGTTGTCGGTTCGACGAAGAAGGGCGCTTTTCATGACTATTCGCCTGCTCTTAGACAGTAGATAGGCGAATTTAGAAGCAGATCCGGGATTTTCTTCCGCTGCGTCGCATGATCGTAGTCGCTCGCGATGACAGCCTGATGACCGTCGGCGCCGTCTCAGCCGTGCACCAGCGCTGCCCACCAGGCGGCGGCGAGGATGGCCAGGGCGAACCCGCCGGCGATCCACTGGGGCGTGGTCCGTCCCGGGGACGGCAGGCGCACGTGGGCGAGCGCGGAGCCGGCGCCCACCCCCACGATGAAACCCAGCAGGTGGGCCAGCACGTCGGTGCGCTCCCCGCCGGTGCCGGTGAAGGCGAGCAGGGCGATCCCCGCGACCAGCGGCGCCAGCCGCTGCATCCAGGTCAGCGAGCCGGTGGCACGGCGGCGCCAGGTGAAGGCGGAGGTCAGTCCGAGCGCGGTGAACACCGCCGTCGATGCGCCGAGGATCGAGTGCTCCGGCGGATGCAGCGCCATGTCCACGACGTTCGCCGCGCCAGCCCCGAGCACGATGGCGAGCCACGCGACGCCGACGCCGACGAACTGGCTGGCCGGGTAGGCGAACAGCATCCCGAAGGCGAGGTTGGCGAGCAGGTGGCCGAGGTCGGCATGCAGGGTGAGCGCGGTGAATGCGCGCCACCACTCTCCATCGCGCAGCAGCGAGATCTCCAGCACGCCCCGGTTGACCCAGTTGCGGTCGAAGACGCGGTACAGCGCGGCGCCGGTCACGGCGATCAGCACTGCCGCGTAGGCGGCGATACCCCAGGCCGCGTGGCCGTAGCGCGGAAAGTGGACCGGTGCCGCGGCGCGCTCGTGGTTCTCGCGCAGGTAGCGGCCGATTTCCGCCGCGGCGCGCGCCTGGTCGTCTGCATCCACCCACAGCTCCTCGCCCTCCGGGACCGACTCGCGAAGGTGCTGGATGCCGACGGCCGTCAGCACCAGCGACCAGTCGCGCGCGACCGGCGGCGGGAGTCGGGCGGCGAGGCGGACGGGGACCAAGTGGATGTCCTGAGGCGGCGGGAAACAGGGGTATGGGGCCGGCGCGCGACGAATCAACCGCGGCCTGCCGGTCAGAACGGCGAGCCGAACACCAGCCGGTAGACGCGCACCCCGTCCCCGAAACGATAGGCGAGGCCGATGCGCGGCAGGGGCAGGCCCCACAGCCGCAGCACCGGGCGCGTGCCCAGCGTCAGCCCGACCTCGGCCTGGGCCGGGACCTCGCTCCCGCCGGCGGACCGGACGATCGCTTCCTCCGCGCGGTCGGCGTACCACTCGGCCAGCAGGTAGGCGCCGCCTTCGGCGGCATGGCCCGCGATGTCGAAGCCGACCGGTCGGCGCGCCTCGAAGCCCGCCTCGAGCTTGACCAGGTCGGCGTCGTCGCCGGAGCCGTCCAGCTTCAAGCCGGCATACACCACGCCGGCGCTGAACCGCCACAGGTGTTCCTCCCGCGACCAGTCGCGGCGGGCATGGAACGACGGCGGAGTAAAGCGTGGCGTCGGCATCGCCGCCTGCGTCCCAGGCGCGACCCGCCTCGACGTAAGGCAGCAGGTGCCAGTCGCCTGCGGGGAAGTCGAGTTCCACGCCGAGCGCGAGGGTCAGCGTGTCGAGCTGCTCGGGCAGGCCGGATTCGATGACGTCGCGGGCCTTGAAGTCGTACAGGCCGATGGTCGTCGGCAACTTCAGGCGCAGGCCGGGGCGCCGTCCCCCGGCTCGGCCAGCTGCCAGCCGATCGGCAGGCTGTAGATCTGGATCGTCCGTCCAGACACTGAATAGATGCCGCTGCCGAGCTGCGAGGCGAACGCGAAATGGGCGACCTGGGCCTCGCCTTCACTCAGTGGCTGGGGTTGCGCCGCCAGGGCGGCCGTGTGGGCGGTGCCGAGCAACAGCAACGCGCCGGCGACGGACCGGTGGCGCAGGGAGAGGATGGACACGAGGAAGATTCTCGCGGGTCGCGCTCCGGCCGGCTAGTCCCGGTAGATCCAGGCGCCGACCAGCGAGATGACGATCATCTCGAGGAAACCGACGACCGCCCACTTCAGGATCAGCGAGCCCGGGTACAGGCCGATCATCTGGTAGCCGAGCAGTCCCGGCAGGTAGAAGAAGACGAACGCCGCCACGCCGACGATGATCGCGGTGCGCGGGCCAGCGCCGATGCGCTGGCGTGCCATCGCATAGAAGAAGACGACGCCGAGCCCGACCAGCAGGCTGACCAGCAAGGTCGTCGCGATCGTGCCGGCGTTCATTGCGACGCTGAGGCCGGCCTTGTCGAGCGCCGCCATCATGTCGGCGAAGTACAGCTGGCTGGCCGCCCCCTCGATGATCCACATGAGGATGCCGGCGATGACGCCGCCGGCGATCCAGCGGCCCGTATTGATGATGCCCATGTCAGTCCCCTTCGGGCCGGCTCGGGAGCGGCCGTCCTTGCCGGAAGGCTAGCACCTCGGGCCGCGCCGGGCGATGCGGCGGATGTATCATCCGGGCAAGGAGGCCGCCGTGCGTACGAAGACGTCCGGAGACGAGATCACCCAGCTGCCGCCGCCGCCGGCGCCGACGGCGCGTGATGCCAACCCGTGGCAGACCTCGGGTGCGCCGCAGCCGGCGAGGCGCATGGTGTCGATCCGCAAGCCGCGTGGGCGCGATCCGGCCACCCGGCCGGCTCGCGAGGGCATGCGTAACCTGGTCGCGATCGGCATCGTCGCCTTCATACTGGTGTCGGGTGCCCTGGAGGCCCTGCAGGGAGCCGGTCCCGAGGCCCTGATCGGCATGATCGTCCCGCTGTTTATCCTGGCCATCCTGTTCCTGGCGCGTCGCAACAAGTCCAGACGCCGTGACCGCGGGAGCGCCGGGGCGGAAGCCGACAGGGACTGACGCGCCGTGCGCCGGCCGGCGGTTGCGGCATCACGAACCGCTCCTTAACCGTTCCTTAAGATGTCTGGCGTTAGCTGGGTCAACGTCACCCGGCTTGCTGCGTTACGTCAGGGGTGAGGGGGACCGGTACGGCGCGCCTGCACCAGGAGGCCCTCATGCGAACCATCCCCAATACCCGGCGCCCGGTCCGCGGCGTCGCTCATCACGGCCGGCATCCTGACGGTGCTGGCCACCCCAGCCCTGGCGGAAAGGACGCCCGGGCACGACCGTTTACGCCGGCGCCGAAGTCGATGACCAGGACAGCCAGCGCATCGACCTTGCGCTGTCGACCCTTTCGGACGGCGGCACCGGGCTCGACCTCGTCGCGGCCTGGACCGATACCGACTGGGACAGCGGCGACCTGTCCTCCACCCACGTCTTCGGCCTGGTGACCCACGATTTCGGCCGCTTCGGGCTGGGGCTCGGCGGCCGTTACCTGCGCAACGAGGACTACGCCGAGACCCTCGGCCTCGTCGGCGCGGCTTTCGTGGACTTCGAGCAGGTACGTCTCACGGCGAGGTTCGAAGGCCGGAGCACCGACTTCGATGCGACCTCCTTCACCGCCAGCGGCGAGGACCTCGGGCTGGAGGACGTGGTCAGCGTGTCGGGAACCTCGAAGTGCAGCGTGGACAGCCTGGGCTACGGTCTCGCGCTCGACGCGACACTGGAGAAGTGGTCCTTCTACGCCTCCGCGATGGCCTACGACTACGACTCGTACTCCTGCAAGGTGGAGATCAGCTCGATCGTGGATGGCGGCGGCGGGGGCGGCGGAAACGGCGGGTCGCCCGGCCCGGGCTGGCAGGGCGGCGTGAAGGGTCCGGCGGCCGAGCGGCTGGTGACTGCGACGGCGATACCGCTGGCCGGATACACCTCGACCCTGCTGCCGCGGGAGTCTGCGTTGCTCGAGTCCAGCGTCATGCTCGGCGCCAGCGTGGAGGTCGGCTCGCGCAGCCTGCTCGGCGTCGAGTTCTACCACGAGGTCGAGGAGTTCGCGCCGGTCGACGCGAACACGCTCCTCGGTTACTTCGACTACGACGTCGGTTCGAACATGACGCTCGAGCTGACGGTCGGCGCCACGGATGCGGACGGCTACGACACCGCGGCATTCGTGGGGCTGGGGGTGTACGCCGACTTCGGGGGCTGACGGAATGCCTCCACGGGGCGTCACTCCACGTTCTGCACCTGCTCGCGCATCTGCTCGACCAGGACCTTGATGTCCACGGCCGCGCGCGTCGTCTCGACGTCCTGCGACTTCGACGACAAGGTGTTCGCCTCGCGGTTGAACTCCTGCATCAGAAAGTCGAGCTTGCCGCCCAGCCGGTTCGCCGGAGCGAGGATCTTGCGCACCTCGATCACGTGGCTGCGCAGGCGGTCGAGCTCCTCGTCCACGTCCATCTTCTGCAGGGCAATCACGATCTCCTGCTCGAGCCGGTCCTGGTTCGGCTCGACGGCGACCTGCGCCAGCCGCTCGTTCAGCCTCGAGCGGATCCGCTCGCGCACCTCGGGCAGCCGGGCGGTCAGGTCGTTGGACAACGTCTCGATGCCGTCACAGCGCGCCTGCAGCAGCGTGGCGATGCGTCCACCCTCGCTCTCGCGCGAGGCGCCGAGCGCCGAGAGCGCATCCGCCAGAAGCTCCTGGGCGGCGGCGACGAGCGGGGAGTTGTCGCGCTCGGCCTCGCGCACCACGCCGGGCCAGCGCAGCAGGTCGACGGCGTTGACCTGGGCAACGTCGCCCAGCCGGCCGCGAACGCGCGAGACCTGCGCGACCAGCTGGTCCAGCAGTTCGTCGTCGAGCTGAAGCTCCCGCGCGCCGGCCACCGCGGGACGGAAGTAGAGTGTCGCGTCCACCTTGCCACGGCGCACGGCAGCGGAGATGGCCTGGCGGAACTCGCCCTCAGCCGCGCGGAAGTCCTCGGGCAGGCGCAGGCCGACCTCCAGGTAACGGTGGTTGACGGTGCGCAGTTCCCATGCGAGATCGCCGAAGGCGGCGCTGGTCTCGCGCCGGGCGAATCCGGTCATGCTGCGGATCATGTCGTCCCCGAGTGCGTCTGCATCCGACCGGAGCGGCGCTCACGGTCGCCGTAACCGTCGTGTAAGCTGTGCGCCCAGAATAACAGATGCCTTGCACGTGCACGCGGGAGGGAGCTTGCGCATCGAGTACGCCGACGTCAGCGACGTCGGGCACCGCGAAGAGAACCAGGACCGGGCCGCGATCGCCGATCGACAACGCGGCCGCGATGCTCGTCGTGATGGACGGCATGGGCGGGCACGCGGACGGCGCACGCGCCGCCGAGATCGGCCGGACGGTCCTGCTCGAGTCGTTCGCCGCCGAGCCGCATCCGGTTTTCGATCCGCTCGGGTTCCTGCATCTCTCGCTGGGCCGGGCGCACGCGCGGTCGCTGCTGCGGGCCGGGACATGAAGATCGAGCCATCGGCCGCGCGCCACCTGCGCCGTCTGCCTGGTGCAGGACGGCGCCGCATGGTGGGCGCACCTCGGCGACGCCCGCCTGTACCACATCCGCCATGGCGCGGTGCTGGCGCGCACGCGCGACCACACGCACGTGGAACAACTGCTGCGCGAGGGGGCGATCCGCGAGGACGAGGTGCACGGCCACCCGATGCGCAACTACGTGGATTGCTGCATCGGCGGCGAGCTGGCGCAGCCGGAGATGAGCCTGTCGTTGCGCCGGCCGCTGCAGCCCGGCGACATCCTGCTCGCCTGCTCGGACGGCCTGTGGGCCAACCTGAGGGACCCGGACATCGGCGCGTTCTGGTCGCCGGACGGGCCGCCGCTGGCGGAGGCGCTGTCGGCACTGGTGGACAAGGCGGTCGCAGCATCCGCGCCGCACAGCGACAACGCCACCGCGGCCGCGCTGCGCTGGCTCGGTTGAGGAAAGGGACACCATGAGACCGAGCGGCCGTGCGCCAGACGAACTCCGGCCCGTGCGCTTCACGCGCGGGTACACCGCGCATGCGGAAGGCTCCGTGCTGGTCGAGTTCGGCGGCACGCGGGTGCTGTGCACCGCCAGCGTGGACAACGGCGTCCCCGCCTTCCTGCGCAACAGCGGACAGGGATGGATCACCGCCGAGTACGGCATGCTGCCGCGGGCGACCCATACGCGCATGCCGCGCGAGGCGGCGCGCGGCAAGCAGACGGGACGCACGCAGGAGATCCAGCGCCTGATCGGCCGTTCGCTGCGGGCCTGCATCGACCTGCGCGCGCTCGGCGAGCGCACGGTCACGCTCGACTGCGACGTGCTGCAGGCCGACGGCGGGACGCGCACGGCGGCCATCACCGGCAGCTACGTCGCGCTGGCCGATGCCGTCGGGGCGCTGGTGCGCGGCGGGCAGCTGCGCGTCGAGCCCGGTCCACGGCCAGGTGGCGGCGGTGTCGGTGGGCATCGTCGACGGCGTGCCCGTGCTCGACCTCGACTACGCCGAGGACTCGGCCGCGGAGACCGACATGAACGTCGTGATGAATTCCGGCGGCGCCTTCATCGAGGTGCAGGGCACCGCCGAGGGACATGCCTTCAGGCGCGAGGAACTCGACCGCTTGCTGGACCTCGCGGCAGGCGGCGTCGCGCGGCTGTGTGCCCTGCAGCTGGAGGCACTCGGCGGCGGCCGGGCCCCCTGAGGACGCCGTGCGCAGGGTCGTTCTCGCCAGCGGCAACGCCGGCAAGCTGCGCGAGATGCGCGCGCTGCTCGCCGGCTGCGGCCTGGAGGTGCTGCCGCAGTCCGAGTTCGGCATCGAGCCTCCGCACGAGGACGGCTCGAGCTTCGTCGAGAACGCGCTGATCAAGGCGCGTCACGCGGCCCGCCTCAGCGGCCTGCCTGCCATTGCCGACGACTCCGGGCTGGCCGTGGATGCCCTCGCGGGCCGCCCGGGGATCCACTCGGCGCGTTTCGCAGGCGAGGACTGCAGCGACGAGGACAACAACGCCAGGCTGCTGGCAGAGCTGTCGGACGTGCCGGCCGGGTCCCGCAGTGCCCGCTATCACTGCGCCATGGTGTTCGTGCGCGATGCCGGGGACCGCGCGCCGATCGTGCGCGAGGGACGCTGGGAGGGGTCGATCGGCTTCGAGCGACGGGGCGCCGGCGGGTTCGGCTACGACCCGCTGTTCCTGGTGGCCGGCGACACGCGCACCGCGGCCGAGATGCCGGCCGGGGAGAAGAACCGGGTCAGCCACCGCGCCCAGGCGCTGGGTGCGCTGGTCGAGGCGCTGCGGGAGGAGTGAGGCGCGCGCGGACGCCCGCAGGGGACTGTCCCCTCTGCCCCTCTTCAACCGTCCCCGACGAACTTGATCGGCTCGCCCGCCGTCGGCTGCTTCGACGGATACAGGCCGTTGATCAGCTTGTGCTGCTCGAGCGCGTACTTCGGCAGCGGCGAGCGTGCCGCGATCTGCTCGATGGTCATGCCCTCCGGCGCCGGCACGATGCGCAGCCGGTAAGGCTCGGCGAGCCTGAACTCGCTGGACCGTAGCGGGCGGAAGGTCTTTGCCGCGGAGAGGAACAGCACGTCGGCCTCCGGCACCGGGCTGCCCGCGCGGCTCGCGCCGCGCAGGATCCACATCAGGTTGTTGTGGCTGATCACCACGTAGCGCACGTTGGAGCTGGTGCCATACGGCGACCGGTCACCGCGCACCACGACCGTGTAGGCATCGAGACCGTTGATCTCAAGCTCCTCGCCGCGCTCGAGGCGGCGGTCGCCGAGTCCGCGCAGCGCGAAGTCCTTCGGACGTGTGACGCCGGCAGGTGGCGCCTGCGCGGTCATCATCATGGTGTGGTGCCTGTCCGGCGACGCGGCCAGCAGCTGCTGCGGGTCGTTCTGGATGGCCCAGCCGCTGGGAAACGCTATCGTCAGCTGGAAATCGGCATGGTAGAAGCGGTTGTCCCGAACCATGCCCTGGCGGCGGCTCGAGCCGAAGGCCAGGCCATTGATCGCCCTCAGGAAACGGTCGCGTTCCTGGGCCTGCCCGGTGGCGGTGCCTTCCACCTGGCCGGCTGACGCCACGGCCTCGCGGAAGCGCGTGTCGTTGTCCGGGTGGGACGCGAACACCCCGTGATAGATGTGCGGGTCCCGGCCCTCGGCGCGCGCGCGGTCACGCTCGAACTGTTCCTGGTCCTTGAGCACCGACACGACCTCGATCATCGCCTCCGGCTTGTAGCCGGTCTTGGCGAGGTAGCGTGCGCCGAGGCTGTCCGCTTCGAGTTCGGCTTCCCGGCCGTAGCCACTGATGATCGCCGCGCCGGCGATGTTGGTGAGATCGCCGAGGGCGGGCTGGCCGGTGAAGATGGTCGCCGCCGCGCCCAGCACGCCGGCGATCGTCGACTGGCTCTGGCGCTGGACCGAGTGGCGGGCCGTGATGTGGCCGATCTCGTGGCCAAGGACGGCCGCGAGCTGGGCCTCGTCGGCGAGGTAGGCCAGGATGCCGCGCGAGATGTAGACGAAACCGCCCGGCGTGGCGAAAGCGTTGACGTCGTCCGTGTCCAGCACGGTGAACTTCCATTCCAGGTCCGGCCGCTCGCTGACCCGCGCGAGTCTCTCGCCGAGCTGCTGTACGTACTGCTGCAGGGCATAGTCGTCATAGACCCCCATCGACTGGGTGATCTGGACGTGCATCTGCTTGCCGAGCTTGATCTCGCTCGCCTCCGACATGAACGCCATGTCGGAAGCGCCGGTCACCGGGTTCGTGGCGCAACCGGCGACCGCTGCGATCGCGGCGGCCGCTGCGGCGAGCAGGCTTGCCTTGAGGAACTTCATGAGCGATGGGTCTCCTGTCGTCCGCATATAACCAGCGCGGTGCCGGACGCTCAAGTCGTCCTGCAAGGAATGAGACGCCACCGGGCCCGAAAAGTTGACTCCTGTCGCTCGTGGGAACCCCCGCCGCCGGAGGCCGGTCGCGAGACCCATGAAAAAGGGCGCCCCAAGGCGCCCTGTTTCGCTCGTCCCGGGTCAAGCCGGATCAGGCCGACAGGCCGTACTTCTTGCGGAACTTGTCCACGCGGCCGCCGGTGTCCATGATCTTCTGCTTGCCGGTGTAGAAGGGGTGACAATTCGAGCACACTTCGACCTGCAGGTCCTCGCCGAGCGTGGAGCGGGTCTGGAAACTGTTCCCGCAAGTGCAGGTGACCGTGATCAGCTGGTACTTGGGGTGGATTTCGGCCTTCATGTAACTTTCCTACGCCACGCCCCGCCTTGCGGGGCCGTCAGAAATCGGGCGCGCAGTCTAGCGGGGCGCAGGCATCGACACAAGGTCGGGACGCGAAACGCTTGTGCGGCGGGTGCGGTTACGAGGGTCACCGCGGCCGCCTTCTTCGGCTAACCCGTCGAATCTAAGGGGGTTTTTTCCTTATCCACAAATCCTGTGGATAACTCTGTGGACGGCGCGAGCTCCCGGGGGCGGGGTCGCGAGCAAAATGGCTTAAATGTCAGTTTGATTAAATTTTGACCATGCCATTTTACGCTGTTCTTATCAATGACTTAAGCGCCAGCAGTTAAGGCTGGGTGGTAACAATGTCACGAAAGTCCCTGCCCTGTGTGAGGCATGCCCGGGCTGTGTACAACGATTCGTGAGGAGCCCTGCGGCGAGTCCAGCGACGACCGGTCACGGGGCGACGGTCGGCAGGAACGCTGCCTGGACATCGTTGAGGAACCGGAACCCGAGGGGGGAGGCCCGGACGCGACCTTCGATTTCTTCAATCAGTCCACGGGCTTGCAGGGATTCCAGCGTCGGGGAGAGGACCTTCGCGGTCAAGCCCGTGGCGGTCTCGAACGCCTCGAGCGATGCCCCTTCGGTCAGCCGCAGGACGTTCAGTGCCCATTCGAACGGCAGGTCGGCGGGGTCTACGCGGCGGCGCAGGCCGCCGCTGCCCGCCGTCGCCATGTACTCGCGCGGCATGCGGGGCTTCTCGGTGCGCCAGACGCCGTCCGGCAGCGTCAGCTTGCCGTGTGCGCCGGCCCCGAGGCCGAGATAGTCGCCGAAGTTCCAGTAGGCCAGGTTGTGGTGGCATTGCCGCCCTGGCCGGGCGTAGCCGGAGACCTCGTAGTGCCCGAAGCCTGCCGATGCCAGCTCGGCCTGGCAGGCCAGCTGCATCCCGAGCGCCGTGTCCTCGTCCGGCAGCTGTGGTGGCCGGTGGAAGAAGGCGGTGCCGGGCTCCAGGGTCAGCTGGTAGAGCGACAGGTGCGCCGGGCCGAGCGACAACGCCTTGAGCAGGTCGGCCAGCGCCGCGTCGACGTCCTGCCCCGGCAGGGCATACATCAGGTCGAGGTTGAAGTTGTCGAGGCCCGCCGCCTCGAGGTCGAGGACGGCTGCGTCGATGTCGCCGGGTGAGTGGATCCGGCCCAGCGCCTGCAGCCGCGCCGCCGAGAAAGACTGCGCGCCGAGCGAGACCCGGTTGACGCCCGCCGCGGCGTAGTCCGCGAACCGGCCGCGTTCGAGGGTGCCGGGATTCGCCTCCAGCGTGACCTCCGCGCCCTCCGCCAGAGGCAGGGCGGCGGCAATGCCATCGAGGATGCGGCCGATTCCCCGGGCGCTGAACAGGCTCGGCGTCCCGCCGCCGAAGAAGACCGACTCGACACGCCTGCCGGCCGCGATCGCGAGGTCGCCGCGCAGGTCGGCGAGCAGCGCCTGGACGTAGTCTTCCTCGGGCAGTGACGACGGCGCCGCGTGCGAATTGAAGTCGCAGTAAGGACATTTACGGACGCACCAGGGCAAGTGCACGTAGACGGCGATCGGGCGCGTCATGAGAGGCCTTTTACTGGTGGTAAACCGCCTTGATTCCGCCATTTCATCGTGACAGTCTCGGCGCGTTCGCCGGCATGGGCCGGCGGCCGTCAATATGGGCAGAAACACCATGAGTAACAAGAAGTTCCAGCTTACGAACCTCGCGACGGGCAAATCCTGCGAACTCGACGCACTGTCGGGTACGACCGGCCCGGACGTCGTGAACATCGCGCCGCTCTACAAGGAGCACGGTGTGTTCACCTTCGACCCGGGCTTCATGGCCACGGCGTCCTGCGAGAGCCACATCACCTACATCGACGGCGACGCCGGCGTGCTGCTGTATCGCGGCTATCCGATCGACCAGCTCGCCCAGCACAGCTCGCACCTCGAGGTGGCCTACCTGCTGATGTACGGCGACCTGCCCAGCGCGGCCGAGTTCAAGGGTTTCCACGAGTCGATCAGCCGCCACACGATGCTCAACGAGTCGCTGCTCAAGATGTTCGACGGCTTCCACCACGATGCCCACCCGATGGCCATGGTGTCGGCCATCGTCGCGTCGATGGCGGCCTTCTACCACGACTCCCTGGACATCTACGACCCGCGGCATCGCGAGATCTTCGCCCATCGCATCATCGCCAAGATCCCGACCATCGCGGCGGCCGCCTACAAGCACGCGCAGGGCCAGCCCTTCGTCTACCCGCGCAACGACCTCGACTACACCGCCAACATGCTGAACATGTTCTTCTCCGTGCCCTGCGAGTCCTACACGGTGGACCCGCTGCACGCGAAGGCCATGGACCTGCTGTTCATCCTGCATGCCGACCACGAGCAGAACGCGTCCACCTCGACGGTCCGCCTGGCCGGCAGCACGGGCTGCAACCCGTATGCCGCCATCTCGGCAGGCGTGTCGGCCCTGTGGGGCCCGGCCCACGGCGGTGCCAACGAGGCCGTGCTGGAGATGCTGTCCGAGATCGGCGACGTCAAGAACGTGCCGACCTTCCTGAAGAAGGTCAAGGACAAGGACGGGGGCGTCAGGCTGATGGGCTTCGGCCACCGCGTCTACAAGAACTTCGACCCGCGCGCCAAGATCATCCGCGAGATGTGCCACAAGGTGCTCGGCCAGCTCGGCGACGCGAACGACCCGACCTTCGAGCTCGCGCTCAAGCTGGAGGAGATCGCGCTCGCCGACGAGTACTTCGTGTCGCGCAAGCTGTACCCGAACGTGGACTTCTACTCGGGGATCATCTACAGCGCGCTCGGCATCCCGCGCTCGATGTTCACGGTGATGTTCGCGCTGGCCCGCACCGCGGGCTGGGTCTCGCACTGGCTGGAGATGATCGCCGACCCGACGCTGAAGATCGGGCGGCCGCGCCAGCTCTACCGCGGCCCGACCCAGCGCGACTACGTACCGCTGGTCAAGCGCAAGTAATACTCTGGGGACTGTCCCCGAACGGGGACTGTCCCCAGGCCGTTCAGGGGGACTGTCCCCGAATGGGGACTGTCCCCTCTCCTTCCAGTCCTTCCAGCAGCGCCTCCACTTCCTGCCGCGTCGCGCGGCGCATGGGCCGACGATCCACCGGTCCGAAAGGCGACTGCCGGATGCCGTCGCGCGGGAAGACGATCGCCTCCACCTCGGCATCCTCGCTGGAGAATTCGAAGGTCGGATACGGTTCGGTCGCCTCACGCAGCACCCTGACGCGCCGCTGCCCGACGTGGTACTTCACGCCCGCCTCCATCAGCCGCAGCGCCACCGCCTCGGGCGTGTCGGCGAACAGGTGCAGCTGGATGGCGCTGTGGGCCGAGGCGTTGCCTGACAGCACGGGGCCGACCAGCCGGGGCTCGAACTCCTCGAGCAGGTGCATCGCCCTGACGGCGTGCCGGCGCAGCCCGGCCAGCTCGTCCTCGTGGGAGGCGGCGCCGAACAGGCGGTGGTGGGTCGCCAGGGCTTCCTCGATCTCGGTGTTCTTCGGCAGCACGGCATGGTCGGTCACGCCGAAGCGTTCCGCTGCCTTGCGCTTGGCCATCAGGTAATCGTCGACGCCGTGCTCGACGATGATGCGGGCGGCTTCCTGCGCCAGTGCGTGGCGCAGCATGTCTCCCCGGACGGACCGCTTGGCCATATCGCCTCCGCCTCGCCAGGGCCCGTTGACGCAACGACTGCCGCAGCGTCAGCAGGGCCTAGAAGATCTGCTCCTCGGGCGCCGGTGTGGTGACGACCGGTGGTGTCGCCTGCTCGCTGTCCGACAGCACCTCGCCGGGCGCGGTCCCTTCGAGGAAGTACTCGAACACTGCGTCCGGATCGTCGGGACCTGCCGGGGCGCCGGTCGTGCGCGACACGCGGGCCGTGACGACGCCCTCCGGCATCGGGAGCCTGTGCTCGGGCACTCCCCGCAGGGCTTCCTTCATGTAATAGATCCACATCGGCAACGCAGTACGGCTGCCCTGCTCCTGCCCGCCCAGCGTGCGCTCCTGGTCGAAGCCGACCCAGGCAGTCGCCACGAGGTCGGCGTTGAAGCCGGAGAACCAGGTGTCGCGGATGTCGTTGCTGGTACCGGTCTTGCCGGCCAGGTCGGAACGGTTCGAGGGCGAGCGCGCGGCGTCCGGTGCCGAACCGGATCACGTCACCCATCATGTCGGCGACGATGAACGCGTTGGCGGGGTTGATGACCAGCGGATGCCCGCTCCTCGGTCGGCACCTCGAGCGAACCGCCGACGTCGGACATCCAGGTCGCGGCGCCGGCTCCGTCGGGGACGATGGAACGCAGGGACGCCGCGAAGCCGTACAGTGCACCGGAGGCGGTGGCACGTCTCCTGCTCGAGGCACTCGGGACAGGCGAGCCGGCGCTCGGCCTGCCACAGCACTTCGCCGTCCGGGCCCTCGGCGCGGTCGATGAAGTAAGGCGCGACGCCGAAGCCGCCGTTGGCCAGGACCGCGAAGCCGGTCGCTACCTCGAGCGGCGTCAACTGGGCGGTGCCCAGGGCCGCGGTCAGGTCTGCCGGCACGTGCTCGGGTGGGAAGCCGAAGCGCAGCGTGTACTCGCGGGCCACGTCGATGCCCATTGCGCGCATCAGGCGGATCGACACGAGGTTGCGGGAACGGGCCAGCGCGTCGCGCAGCCGGATGGGGCCGTAGAAGCGGCTGTCGTCGTTCTCCGGGCGCCAGTCCTTCTCGGCCGTGCCTTCGGGCGCCTCGAAGACCACCGGCGCATCGAGGATGATCGAGGCCGGCGAGAACCCGTTCTCGATCGCGGCGGAATAGATGAACGGCTTGAAGCCGGATCCCGGCTGCCGCCGCGCCTGCGTGGCCCGGTTGAACTTGGAGGCGTAGAAATCGAAGCCACCGGACAGCGCGACGATCGCGCCATCCACCGGGTCGAGCGACACGATCGCGCCCTGGGCGTCCGGGACCTGCGCGAGGTAGGCACTGTCGCCGCCCTTCGGCAGGATGTAGACGATGTCGCCGCGGGCGAGGACGTCGGAGGGCTTCTTCGGAGCCGGTCCCACGCCCTGGTCCGGCCGCGGTTCCCGGGCCCAGCGCATGCCGTCGAAAGGCAGCGTGAAATTGCCGCGACCGCGGGTCGCGACCAGGGCCTCCTTGTCGTCGACGGTCAGTACCAACGCCGGGAGCAGCCCGCCGACCACGGGCTGTGAAGACAGCGCCGCCTCGATCGCCTCCGGGCCCTCCACGGGTGGAAGCTCAATGCGGGCTGCAGGCCCCCGGAAGCCGTGCCGCCGGTCGTACTCGATCACCGCCGAGCGCAGGGCGATGTCCGCGGCGCGCTGCAGCCTGCTGTCCACGGTGGTGAACACCCGGATGCCCTCGCTGTAGATGCGTTCGCCGAACTTCTCGAACAGGGCCTGCCGGGCGAGCTCGGCCACGTAGGGCGCCTCGAGCTCGACCCGCGGGCCGTGCAGCTCGCCGGAGACCGGCTGCGCCTGCGCCGACTCGTACTCGGCGTCGCCGATGAAGTTGAGTTCGTGCATCCGGCGCAGCACGTAGGCGCGGCGGCGCTCGGCCTGTTCGCGGCTGGCGACCGGGTTGAAGCGCGATGGTGCCTGCGGAATGCCAGCGAGCAGCGCCGCCTCGGCGATGCTGACCTCGGCCAGTGGCTTGCCGAAGTAGGTCTCGGCCGCGGCGCCCACCCCGTAAGCACGCTGGCCCAGGAAGACGGTATTGAGGTAGAGCTCGAGGATCTCCTGCTTGCTGAGCTGCCTCTCCAGCGTGACCGAGAGGAAGATCTCGCGCAGCTTGCGGCGCATCGTGCGCTCGTTCTCGATCAGGGTCGTGCGCACCAGCTGCTGGGTGAGGGTGCTGCCGCCCTGGCGCGGCCCGGGGAAGCCCGCGGCGACCAGCACGGCGCGCGACAACCCCTGCCAGTCGATGCCCGGGTGTTCGAAGAACCGGTCGTCCTCGGCGGCCAGGAACGCCTGGATCACCCGCTGGGGCACGTCCTCGTAGGCCACGGGCAGCCGGCGCTGTTCGCCGATCTGCCCGATCAGCAGCCCGTCCCGGCTGTAGACTCGCAGCGGCACCTGCAGCTTCAGCTGGCGGATGGTCGCGACGTCGGGCAGGGTCGGCTTGAGGTAGTAATAGGTCGCGAGGAAGGCGAAACAGACCAGCGCGGCGAGCGTGACGAACGCGGCGCCGCCGGCCAGAAGCAGTCGCGAGATGCCTTTCTTCAAGGGGGTGCGGTCGTCGTTTGGCCGAGGGAGAGGGGGATTATGCCTAACGGTGCGGCCATTTGACCGGCGAAAGCGCGCGCAGGTCCGTGGCGTGGTGACCTGTCAACTTCGTGACGGGGTGCACGGAGACGATCGCGCGGTGCGTGCAGCATCGGTTCCCGTGGGGCCCGACGCGGCGATCGGCGGCGAGGGGCCAGTGACACCGGGGCGGCTTCCCCGGCAGGACGATTGGCAGGAGCGGGGAGGACAGGCGCCCGACGCGGCAGTAATCTGCGATAGCAATCACGTTCAATTTAACAGTTGCTTGCTATATAGTTGGCCGACAAAGTTAATTGAGCGTGGCGCTAGGCGACGCAAGCGCTTGACCTGAAAAGGAAACATCTGTGCTGAAGCTGCCTCAATTTTCGCTGCGCGGGGGGCAAAGGTCCCTGCTGGGCCTGGATATCACCACCTCCTCCATCAAGCTGATCGAGCTTGCCGAGTCGGGTGGGCAGTACCGTGTCGAGGCCTACGCCGCGGAGCCGACGCCCCACAATGCCGTCAACGACAAGGCGATCGTGGACGCGAATGCGGTCGGTGAGTCCATCCGCCGCGCGATCAAGCGCTCCGGTGTGCGCACGCGGGACTGCGCGGTGGCGATCAGCGGCGACGCCGCGATCACCAAGTCGATCCCGATGCCTCGCTCCCTGTCGGAAGCCGAACTCGAACAGCAGGTCGAGATGCAGGCCGACCAGTACATTCCCTTCCCGATGGAGGAAGTCAGCTACGACTTCCAGATTCTGGGGCCGTCGGAGAAGGACCCCGAGATGCAGGACGTGCTGCTGGTCGCCACACGCACCGAGAACGTGGACCAGCGCGTCGCGGCGGTCGCGGCTGCCGGCCTCGTGCCGAAGCTCGTGGACGTCGAGGCCTTCGCGCTCGAGAACGCCTGCCGCCTGATGACCCACCAGATGCCCGATGGTGGCATCGACCGCACCGTCGCCGTCATCGACTTCGGCGCGAGCACCACGACCTTCAGCGTGCTGCGCGACCTGCATGTCGTCTATACGCGCGACTTCGCCTTCGGCGGCCAGCAGCTCACCGAGGAGATCATGCGCACCTACGGCCTCTCGATGGAGGAGGCGGGCCGGGCCAAGAAGGAGGGCGGCCTGCCGTCCAACTACCAGCCCGAGGTGCTCGATCCCTTCATCGACGACATGACCCAGCAGGTCAGCCGCTCGCTGCAGTTCTACCTCGCCTCGGGCAGCGGCCGCACCCAGCCCGAGCAGATCCTGGTCTGCGGCGGCTGCGCGAACATCCCGGGCGTGGCGGACGTGATCGCCAGCCGGGTCGGCATTCCCGCCGAGCGGGGCGACCCGCTCGGGCAGATGCGCATATCATCCAAGGCCAAGGCGCTCGGCGTGACGCGGGATGCCACGGCGCTGCTCACGGCCTGCGGGCTGGCACTGCGGAGCTTTGACCACGATGCCAAGTATTAACCTGCTCCCCTGGCGGGCAGAACTTCGCAAGCGCCGCCAGAAGGAATTCCTCATCGGTCTCGGCGGCGCGCTGGGGCTGGCGGTGGTGCTGGCGCTGGCTGCCCACTTCGCCGTCAGCACGATGATCGACCAGCAGCAGGCGAAGAACGACCTGCTCAGGTCGGAGATCGCGCTGCTGGACAAGCAGATCGAGGAGATCATCGCGCTGGAGGAAGAGAAGGCGCGGATGGTTGCCCGCATGGAAGTCATCGAGAAGCTGCAGAAGAGCCGCCCCGAGGTGGTCAAGCTGTTCGACGACATGGTCACGACGCTGCCGGAGGGGGTGTACCTCACGGGCGTCAAGCAAAGCGCACGAAGGCTGGAGTTCAACGGCGTGGCCCAATCGAGCACGCGCGTTTCCGCCTTCATGCGCAACATCGACTCCTCCGAGGTGCTGGCGAAGCCGGACCTGAAGGTGATCGAGACCGGCGCACCGGGTGCCGGGTCGAAGTTCACGCTGTTCGCCCAGCTCAAGAGCCCGGAGGCCGAGCAGCAGGCTGAGCCGGAGACGACGAAGCCCAGGCGCGTCAAGGAGGCCAGCCGATGAACGGCCTCAAGGATTTCTTCGAACAGCTGCGCAACCTCGATGCGCGCGACGTCGGCCGCTGGCCGTTCCTGTTCCGGGCGCTGGCCATCGTGCTCGTGTTCGCGGTCGCCACCAGCCTGCTCGTCTGGTACTTCGTCTACAGCGAGTCGCAGGGCAACATCCCCGACCTGCGTGCCGCCGAGGCGGAGCAGCAGTCGCTGTGGGCCACCTTCGACCAGAAGCAGCGCAAGGCCGCCAACCTCGAGGCCTACCGGCAGCAGCTCGCCGAGATCGAGCGCACCTTCGGCGCCATGCTGCGCCAGCTGCCGGGCAAGACCGAGGTGCCGAGCCTGCTGGTGGACATCTCGCAGAGCGGCCTCGCGGCCGGCCTGCAGGAGAAGCTGTTCCAGCCGGGCCAGGAGACGCGCCGCGACTTCTACGCCGAACTGCCGATCAAGATCCGCCTGACGGGCAGCTACCACGAGTTCGGGGAATTCGTCAGCGGCGTGGCCGCGCTGCCACGGATCGTGACGCTGCACGACATCCAGATCAGCCAGGACAAGGGTCGTGGCGGCGGCCGCGGCACGGCCGCGCCGAGCGACGACCTGGTCCTCGACGTGACCGCCAAGACCTACCGCTACCTCGAGGAATCCGAGCTGGCCGAGCAGGAAGCGGCGGCGAAGGCCCAGAAAGGCAAGCGCAAGTAGACCCCTATGAGCGACGCAAGCAAAAGCAGAGCATTGATCGCCGGCGGCCTCCTCGCGGCGCTGACCCTGACGGGCTGCAGCAGCGGCATGGACGAGCTTCGCGGCGAGATCGAGAAGGCCAAGGCACGCCCCGGCGGGAGGATCGAGCCGCTGCCGGAAGTCGTCCCGTATGAGTCCTACGACTATTCGCAGGCCGGGGAGCGGTCGCCGTTCCTGCAGAGCCTTGCAGGCGAGTCGGGCGCGGGGCCGCGGCCGGACAGCAAGCGGGCGCGCGAATACCTCGAGCAGTTCCCGCTGGACACGCTGAAGATGGTCGGCACGCTGCGCCTCGGCGGTGCCAACTACGGGCTCGTGCAGACCAAGGACGGCCTCATTCATCGCGTTCTCCCGGGTAACCACCTGGGGCAGAACGACGGCCGCATCACGTCGGTCAACGACGCGCGCATCGCGCTGGTCGAGATCGTGCCGGACGGGCTGGGCGGATACATCGAGCGCCAGGCGGCCCTCGCAGTGAGCGATTGATTCGTGGGAGAACCTCTGATGGCTGGCAATGACCGGGCTACGGTTTCTAACAGGGGCGGACGCCTCACCCTGCGCGCGTTGGGCGGCCTCGCGGCCACCCTGGCGCTCGCCTGGGTCAGCGCCGCGCAGGCACAGGGTCCCACGACGACGCTGACCGCGGTCGACGTGCAGTCTCTTGCGGGCAACGCCCTGCAGGTGAGGCTGGAGACCAGCGGGCCAGCGCCGGAGCCGCTGACCTTCACCATCGACCAGCCGGCCAGGCTGTCGGTGGACCTGCCCGACGTGGGGCTGGCAATGGACCAGCGCCGCATCGACGTCAACGCCGGGGGCGTGGACTCGATCGTGGCCGCGGAGGCCGGTGGCCGGACGCGGGTGGTGTTCAACCTCGACGCGCTGGTGCCCTACGCGGCCCGGGCCGAGGGGAACGCCGTCATCGTGACCCTCGGTGGCGGCCAGTCTGCCGCGCAGGCGGCGGCCGTGCAGGCAGCGGCTGCGACGGCCCCCGCGGGCCCGCGCAGCATCTCCGGCATCGACTTCCGCCGCTCGGCCGACGGGGCCGGGCGCGTGATCGTCAAGCTCTCCGACGTGCGCACCCCTGCCAGCCTGCGCCAGGAAGGCAACCGGATCGTGGTGGACTTCAGCGGCGCCCGGCTGCCTGAGGACCTGATGAAGCGCTACGACGTGCTCGATTTCGCGACCCCGGTGTCCACCGTGGATGCCACCAGGTCGGGTGACAGCGCGCGCATCGTCGTGACCGCCAGCGGCGACTTCGAGCAGGTCGCCTACCAGACCGACGACACCTACGTGGTCGAGGTCAAGGAGCGCCCGAAGAAAGCCCTCGTGACCGAGGCCGAGAAGGTCTACACCGGCGAGCGGCTGACCCTGAACTTCCAGGACATCGACGTGCGCGCGGTGCTGCAGTTGCTGGCCGACACCAGCGGCCAGAACATCGTGGTCAGCGACACGGTCAAGGGCCGCGTGACCCTGAGGCTGCAGAACGTGCCCTGGGACCAGGCGCTGGACATCGTCCTGCGCACCAAGGGCCTCGACATGCGCAAGAAGGACAACGTGATCCTGGTGGCGCCGCAGGCCGAGATCGCGGCCCGCGAGAAGGCCGAGCTGGCCGCGCAGAAGGACATCCAGGAGCTGGCGCCGCTGCGCACCGAGTTCCTGCAGGTGAACTACGCCAAGGCCGCCGACATCGCCAAGCTGCTGAAGGCCGGCGGCGGCGGCTCGCTGCTGTCGCCGCGCGGTAACGTCAGCATCGACGAGCGCACCAACACGCTGCTGGTGCAGGACACGGCCGAGCAGCTCGAGCAGATCCGTTCCATGGTGGCGACGCTCGACATCCCGGTCCGCCAGGTGCTGATCGAGTCGCGCATCGTCATCGTCAGCGACGACTTCTCGCGCGACCTGGGCGTCCGCTGGGGCTTCACCCGGATCTCCGACGACCTCGGCGACCTGATGGCGGTCAGCGGCAGTTCGCAGGCGACCGACACCATCATGGGCTCCGCCCTGGACAACCTGGCGGGTACCGGCAACCCGTTCCCGGTGGAGGTGCCCTTCGGCAACTTCGACCGCTACAACGTCAACATGCCGGTCAACAACCCGGCCGGGCGGATCGCGCTGGCGATCCTCGACTTCGACGACTTCCTGATCGACCTGGAGCTGTCGGCCGCGCAGGCCGAGGGCACGGGCAAGATCGTGTCCGCGCCGCGCGTCATCACGGCGAACCAGCGCGAGGCGGTCATCGAGCAGGGTGTCGAGATCCCGTACCAGGAATCGGCCTCCAGCGGCGCGACCACCACGCAGTTCAAGAAGGCAGTGCTGTCGCTCAAGGTCACGCCGCAGATCACGCCCGACGACCGCGTCATCCTCGACCTCGAGGTGAACAAGGACAGCGTCGGCCAGCTGGTGCCGAGCGCGACGGGCGGCTTCGTGCCGTCGATCGACACCCGCTCGATCACCACCCAGGTGCTGGTCAACGACGGCCAGACCGTGGTCCTCGGCGGCATCATGGAGACCGAGGAACGCGACACCGAGAAGAAGGTGCCGTGGCTGGGCGACATCCCGGGCCTCGGCTACCTGTTCAAGACCTCGGGCAAGTCGAACCAGCGCGACGAGCTGCTGATCTTCGTGACCCCGAAGATCCTGCGCGAGGGTTCGAACATCGAGTGATGTGCCGGGTCCGGCTTGCGCGCCGGACGCCGCCTCGGCAAAGTCGGACGGCCGCCTTCGGGCGGCCGTCCGCGTTCACGGGGTAACGGATGCCGATGCAGCCGGGTCGAAGCGTCTTCCTGGTCGGGCCCATGGGATCCGGCAAGACGGCTGTCGGGCGCCAGCTCGCGAGGCGGCTCGGCTACCGGTTCGTGGACAGTGACGCCGAGATCGAGCGGCGCACCGGGGTGGACATCCCCTTCATCTTCGAGAAGGAAGGCGAGGCGGGCTTCCGCGTGCGCGAGCGGGAGGTCATCGACGAGCTGTCAGGACAGGCGGGGATCGTGCTCGCGACCGGCGGCGGGGCGGTGCTGGCGGAGGAGAGCCGACGGCGGCTCGCGGAGCGGGGCGCGGTGGTCTATCTTGAGGCCACCGTCGACGAGCAGCTCGCGCGCACCCGCCGCGGCCGCCACCGGCCGCTGCTGTTCACCGAGGATCCCACGCGGCCGCCTCGAGTCGCTGATGACGGAGCGCGAGCCGCTCTACCGCTCGATCGCCGCGATCACGGTCAGGACCGACGGCCGCAAGGTGGGCTCGGTGGTGGACGAGATCGAGCGGCGGCTCACCACGGGCGAGACCGCCTGAGGACGCAGGGACTGGAATGGACACGCTGAACATAGACCTCGGCGCGCGCAGCTACCCGATCCTGATCGGTGCCGGGCTGCTCGCCGATCCGGCGCTGCTCGAGGGCAGCATCTCCGCCCGCGACGTGATGCTGGTCAGCAACGTCACCGTGGCGCCGCTGTGGGCGCCGCGCCTACGCGGTGGGCTCGCCGCCTTCCGCGTGGGGGAGTGCATCCTGCCCGATGGCGAGGAACACAAGACGCTCGCGACGATGTCCAGGGTGCTCGACGCGCTGGTCGCGGCGCGCATGAACCGGGACTGCGCGGTGCTGGCGCTCGGCGGCGGCGTGGTGGGCGACATCGCGGGGTTCGCCGCGGCCTGCTACCAGCGCGGCGTCGACTTCGTGCAGCTGCCGACGACGCTGCTGGCGCAGGTGGACTCTTCGGTCGGCGGCAAGACCGGCGTGGACCATCGCAGGCGGCAAGAACCTGATCGGCGCCTTCCACCAGCCGGTCGCCGTCGTGGCCGACACCGACACGCTGGATACGCTGCCGGACCGGGAGCTGCGGGCCGGCCTGGCCGAGGTCATCAAGTACGGGCTCATCCGCGACGAGCCCTTCCTCGCCTGGATCGAGCAGAACCTCGACCGGTTGCTGGGGCGCGACCCCGAGGCGCTCGCGCATGCGATACGACGCTGCTGCGAGTGCAAGGCCGGGATCGTGTCCCGTGACGAGCGGGAACAGGGCGAGCGCGCGCTGCTCAACCTGGGCCACACCTTCGGCCATGCCATCGAGACCGGCTCGGGCTACGGCACCTGGCTGCATGGCGAAGCCGTGGCGGCCGGCATGGCGATGGCGGCGGAGATGTCGCGGCGTCTCGGCTGGCTGGACGAGGCGGATGTATCCCGGGTCCGCAGCCTGCTGGCGCGCGCCGGGCTGCCGACCGACCCGCCGGTGCTGGGCCCTGAGCGTTTCCTGGAACTGATGCGCATGGACAAGAAGGTGCAGGCCGGCCGCATCAGGCTGGTGCTGCTGCGGCGCATCGGCGAGGCGGTGTGCACCGGCGACTACGACGACGCTGTCCTGGCGGGGATGCTCGGGGCACCCGGCGCCGCGACATGACGCAGGCGCCCTCGCACGACGGGCCGCTCGCCCCCTATGCAGCGCTGGAGGGAACGTCGCGCGGGCGCCGTCACGCGGAGCCGCCGGCCGGCTATCGCGGGGAGTTCCAGCGCGACCGTGACCGGATCCTGCACTCGAACGCCTTCCGACGGCTGGTCTACAAGACGCAGGTGTTCGTCAACCACGAGGGCGACCTGTTCCGTACCCGGCTGACCCACTCGCTCGAAGTGGCGCAGATTGCCCGTACCGTGGCGCGCGTCCTCGGGCTGTCCGAGCCGCTCAGCGAGGCGATCAGCCTGGCGCACGACCTCGGGCACACGCCGTTCGGCCACGCGGGACAGGACGCGCTGAACGAGTGCATGCGCGAGTACGGCGGCTTCGAGCACAACCTGCAGTCGCTGCGGGTCGTGGACGAGCTCGAGGAGCGTTATGCCGAGTTCCAGGGGCTCAACCTGACCTTCGAGTCGCGCGAGGGCATCCTCAAGCACTGCTCGCTCTCCAATGCGCGGCAGCTCGGCGAGCTGGGGCGACGCTTCATCGAGCGGCGCCAGCCGGGGCTCGAGGCGCAGCTGGCCAACCTCGCCGATGCGATCGCCTACAACAACCATGACGTGGACGACGGCATCCGCGCCGGCCTGGTCAGCACGGGGCAGCTGACCGAGGTCGCGTTGTTCCGCCGGCATCACGATGCGGTCCGCGCGCGTTATCCGTCGATCGGCCCGCGACGGCTGGTCCACGAGACGATCCGGCGGATGATCGACGACGTGGTCAGCGACCTGATCGAGGAGACACGGCGGCGGCTCGAGGCGGCGGCCCCGGCGGACATCGAGTCGGTGCGGGCAGGCCCGGGCCCGCTGGTCGCCTTCTCGGCGGAACGCGAGCAGGAGCACTACGAGCTCAAGCGCTTCCTGCGCAGGCACGTGTACGAGCACGAGCGGGTGGCGGCGATGCGGGAAGGGGCGGTCAGGACGCTGGAGGAACTGTTCGGCGCGTTCTTCGCCGACGTGGCGCTGATGCCCGCCGAGCACCGTGACACCGCGCTGCGCTGGGAGGCGGAGCGCGGCGCGGCAGGCCGCGCCCGGGCGGTCGCCGACTACGTCGCGGGCATGACCGACCGCTATGCCTTCCTGGAGCACGAGCGCGTCTTCCGGCCGGACTGAGGCGCTCCCCGCGTCTGCCCGGCGGGGCTCTCTACTCCCGGTGGGTCCCTGCTTGCTCCGAAAGCCGGATAGTCGCGGCGCAGGGACCCACCGGTCGTCCTCGCCCCGCCTGTGCGGTCGTGCCACAGGTCGTACAGGCGCGGGCAGCGGAGGACGGCGTCCCCCTGAGCGAGCGAGTTTTGCCTTGCGGAGCGAAGCGGAGCCGAGCGAGCGACGGGGGACCCGCCCGGCCACGCGCCCGCGTCAGGCACAAGCAGGACCGGCCGACCGTATACTCGCGCGGCCGACGCGGAGGACAGGGCGAACCGATGAGCTATCGACCGACACGCGCGCCGCGCCACGAGAAGATGACCGTGCGCGGCATCGAGCACCACGTCGTGCGCTGGGGACCGGACAGCGACGACCCGGTGCTGCTGCTGCACGGCTGGGCGGACACGGCCGACACCTTCCAGTTCATGGTCGACGCGTTCGAGCGGGACTGGCCGCTCGCGGCCTTCGACTGGCGCGGCTTCGGCCGCAGCGGCTGGCAGGAGGGCGGCTACTGGTTCCCCGACTACTTCGCCGACCTCGAGGCGATGCTCGACCGGCTGTGTCCCGGCCGGGCCTGCGCGCCTCGTGGGTCACAGCATGGGCGGGAACGTGGCGCTTGCTCTATGCCGGCATCCGCCCGGAGCGCGTGCGGCGGGTCTGCAGCCTCGAAGGCTTCGGCCTGCCGCGAACCGCGGTCGACGAGGCGCCCGGGCGATATCGGGACTGGCTGAAGCAGCTGCGCGAGCCGCCGGCCTTCGGCGAGTTCGACTCGTTCGACGACCTTGCGCACTACCTGGTGCGCCGCAATCCGCGGCTGGACCGTGCGCGCGCGGACTTCATCGCGCGAAGCTGGGCGGTCGAGACGCCGGACGGCAAGCTGCGGATCGCCGCCGATCCTGCGCACAAGCTCATCAATCCCTACCGCTATCGGCGCGACGAGGCCGAGGCCATCTGGCGCAGGATCGCAGCGCCTGCGCTGCTGCTGATGGGCGAGGACTCGGACTACCGTCGGCGCCTGGACGGCGACGGCGATCCGACCGCCCTGGGCGCGGCCTTTCCGCAGATCCGGGTCGAGATGCTGCCGGATGCCGGCCACATGCTGCATCACGAGCGGCCGCAGGCCGTGGCGGAGATCGTCGAGGCCTTCCTCGAGGCGTGATCCGCGGCTTGCGCCGGTAACGGTACCACGGCGACACTTGCCGCTGGTTCCGGACGGGAGGGGAAGGACATGCGCTGGCTCATCGCAGGCTGCGCCCTGCTGTCGCTGTCGCCGGCTGGCGCTACGGGCGCTCCAGCCGTTCGACCCGGCGAGATACTCGCAGGACAGTCACCGAGTGCGACCGGCTCGCCTCGCACCCGGAGGATCCGTTTCGAGTCGCGCCCGGGCTGTCAAGGAACGCCATCGACCTGCCTGCCGCGATCGCCGCCTGCGAGCAGGCGGTCCGCAGCGACCCGGCCAATCCGCGACTTCGCTACCAGCTCGCGCGCGTCTACGGCTATTCCGGCATGGGCGAGAAGTCGATTCCCCACCGCGCAGTCGCCGTGGACGCCGACTACCCCCAGGCGCTGTTCGTGGTCGGCTTCCTGCACCTCTACGGCTTGAACGAGCAGCCGCAGGACACCTGCCGGGCGGCCGAGCTGATCCGCCGGTCGGCGCTGCAAGGGCGCCTTGCGGGGCAGTTGGGCTTCGTGCGCTGGGCGCTCGACGGGACCTTCGACGATTGCCCGGTCCGGCGCGATCCGGGCGAGATGCGCGGCTTCCTCGCCGCGGCGCGGACGCAGTCGGACGGCGACTTCTACCAGGGCCTCCTGATCGACTTGCTGGAGGAGCAGCTGCCGGGCGGGCAACCGTGAACGTGGCCTCCGGGACTCCCGGCGAGGAAGAACGTGCGCGATCGCGGCGCGCACTGCGGGTGATGCTGGCGATCGTGCTTCCCGCATTGGTCGTGTCGGGGATCGGCCCGTACGAACGCGTCACCTGGTGGCTGGAAGTCGCACCGGTGCTGATCGCCGTGCCCGTGCTGCTGTGGACCTTTCGTCGATTCCCGCTGACGCCGCTGCTGTATGGCCTGATCGCCGTGCACGCGTTGATCCTCATGTACGGCGGTCACTACACCTACGCGCGCACGCCGCTGGGTTTCTGGGTCCAGGACCTGTTCGACCTGGCGCGCAACCACTACGACCGCCTCGGTCACCTCGCCCAGGGCTTCGTGCCGGCCATGGTCGCGCGCGAGATCCTGCTGCGGACCTCGCCGCTGGGACCGAAGGGCTGGCTGCCCTTCCTGGTCGTCTGCGTGTGCATGGCGATCAGCGTCAGCTACGAATTCATCGAGTGGTGGGCAGCGCTGATCGGCGGCCTCGCGGCGGAGGACTTCCTCGGGACGCAGGGAGACGTCTGGGACACGCAGTGGGACATGTTCCTGGCGACCTGCGGCGCAATTCTCGCGCTCGTCACGCTCTCGGGCCTCCACGACCGGCAGCTGGCCCGCCTGCTGCGCGGCTGACTCCGCGGCGTCACGGCGCGGTCCGCGGTCGGCCGGTCCGGCATCGAGCCGCGGGCAGCCCTCTCGACTCCCGGTGACCCCGCCGACCTCGTGGCACCGTTCGCGCAGGCGCGGCGAGGAGCGACCGGCCTGTGAGCGCGCAGGACGGCTAGAATGAAGCGTGACCCGCGCCGACCCCACCGTGAACACGCCCACCACCGAGGCCGCGCTCGATCGCGTCCGCGAATACTTCGCGGCCGTACAGCGTGGCGACTCGGACGCCTACGCAGCACAGTGGGTCTATCCGGCCTGCGTCCATGCGGACGGGCAGTGGAACGCCCTGCTGAACCCCGCGGCCTGCCGCGAGTCGAACGACCGGTACCTGGCTGACCTGAGGAACATGGGCGTGACCGGTGGGCGAATCCTCGAACTGGCGGCACGCGAGGTCGGTCCGGGCGCCGCGTGGGTGGATGGCAGGTTCTCGCGCGAAGGTGCTGCGGGTCGTGTCATCGCGGAGACGCGTGCTTCCTACCTGGTCGTGCGCAGCGCCGACGGGTGGCGGGTGGCCGTGTGCGTGGTGCGGAGCTGATCCGTGGACGGACCGGAGCCCCGGTGGAGCCAGACCATCACCTACAAGTGGGCGCGCCGGATCGCGGTGACGGTCATCGGCGGAACCGTCTGCCTGATCGGCATCGCGATGATCGTGCTGCCGGGCCCCGCGCTGGTGGTGATTCCCCTGGGGCTCGGCATCCTCGGGCTGGAGTTCGCCTGGGCCCGGCGCTGGCTGGGCCGCGTGAAGGCTGCGGCCAATGGCCTGGTCAACGGCATGAAGGACTACAACCCCTGGCGCAAGCCGGACCCCGGCGGGCCGACGCCGCCGGCCGGATGATCGAGGGCAAGACATGAGGAGACCGGCCGTCAGGGCGGACTGGTCGGGCCGCAGCGACGCGGACGACGGCGAGCAGGCGCGTCGCTGGCACCATGTGGTCCGCCCGGGTGACCTGCCCCGGGCGCCAGTGTCGCTGCTCGGTTTCGCCTGCGACGCCGGCGTGGTGCGCAACCTCGGCCGGCCGGGCGCGGCTGCAGGGCCGATGGCCCTGCGCAAGGCCCTGGCGAATGTGCCGGTCCACCGTCTCGGGTGCGTCGACGACCTTGGCAACGTGACCTGCGACGGCGATGCCCTCGAGCAGGCACAGGCCGATTACGGCGAGGTCGTCACTGCCGCCATTGCTGCCGGCAGCCTGACCATCGGGCTCGGCGGAGGACACGAGATCGCCTTCGCCAGCTATCTCGGGCTTGCCGGGGCCGTGCCGCCGGGCGAATCGATCGGCATCGTCAACTTCGACGCGCATTTCGACCTGCGGGGTGGTACGAAGGCGACCTCGGGCACGCCCTTCCGGCAGATCCTCGAGCATGGCATCGCGACCGGCCGCCGTGTCGAGTACCTGTGCATCGGCGTGAGCCGTTTCTCGAACACGGCGGCGCTGTTCGAGCGCGCCCGCGCGCTGGGTGTGCGCTGGGTGGAGGACGGGGACGTACGCGCCGAGCGCTTCGATGCCTTGCGAGAGGACATCGCGGGACTGGCAAGGCGCGTGGATCACCTCTACCTGACGGTCTGCCTCGACGTCTTCCCGGCCGGCGCGGCGCCGGGCGTCAGCGCGCCGGCGGCGCTCGGTGTCGAGCCCGGCTTGGTGGAACGGCTCGTCGATGTGGTGGTCGCGACCGGCAGGCTGCGGGTGGCGGATGTCGCGGAACTCAACCCGCGCCACGACATCGACGCGCGCACCGCCCGGCTCGCGGCCCGGCTGGTGGCGCGCATTGCCGAGGGAGCCGGTCAGGCCGCAGGCTGACCGCCGCAGAGCACGAGCCGCGGCCGCACGTCGCCGAATTGCGCCGCGAGTCTCGGCCGGCTGCCGCGTGTCCCACAGCACGAGGTCGGCGCGCAGCCCGGGCGCGATGATTCCCCGGTCGGAAAGTCCCAGTGCCCGGGCCGCATGGCGGGTGACACCCAGGAGGGATTCCTCGGGCGTCAGGCCGAACAGCACGCAGGCCATGTTCATCGCGAGGCGCAGCGACAACAGCGGCGAGCTGCCGGGATTGAAGTCGCTGGCGATGGCGATCGGCACGCCGTGGGCACGGAGCAATTCCACGGGCGGCAGCCGCGTCTCGCGCAGGAAGTAGAACGCGCCCGGCAACAGCACCCCCACCGTGCCGGCCTCGGCCATGGCTGCCGCGCCTGCCTCGTCCAGCCACTCGAGGTGGTCCGCCGACAGCGCGCCGAAACCGGCCGCAAGCGCAGCGCCCTGCGAGTTGGACAGTTGTTCCGCGTGCAGCCGGACAGGAAGGCCCAGGTCGCGGGCGCGCTCGAACACGCGACGGACCTGCGCCGGCGTGAAGGCGATGCGTTCGCAGAAGGCATCCACCGAGTCGACGAGCCCCTCGGCCGCCGCGGCCGGCAGGATCTGCCCGGTGACGAGCGACACGTACTCGTCGGCGCGGCCCGTGTACTCCGGCGGCACTGCGTGGGCCGCGAGCAAGGTGGCGTGCACCGTCAGTGGCAAGCGCCCCGCCGACGCGCCGTGCCGCGCGCAACAGCTTCAGCTCGTCGTCGAGCCCGAGCCCGTAGCCGGACTTGATCTCGATTGTGGTGACACCCTCGGCGAGCAGCACGCGTGCGCGGGCGGTCGTTGCCGCCACGAGATCGTCCAGGCTGGCGCCGCGGGTGGCTTTCACCGTGGACAGGATGCCGCCGCCGGCTCGTGCGATGTCCTCGTAGCTCGCGCCCTGCAGGCGCTGCTCGAACTCCCGCGAGCGGTCACCGGCGAAGACCAGGTGCGTGTGGCAATCGATGAGCCCTGGCGTCAGCAGCGCCCCGCGAGCGTCGAGGACATCCGTGCGCGGACCGGGCCTTCGGCAGGTCGGCAGCCGGGCCCACCCAGGCGATGCGTTCTCCCTCGCAGGCCACGGCGCTGTCCGGCAGCAGCCCGTACGGCTCGCCACGGTCGGGGGCGCAGGTCGCCACCGTCGCGTGCGTCAAAACCCTCGTCCAGCGTGCAGGGTCCATGTGTCTCCATGTCCGCGCCCGGCAGCCGGCGCGTGTCGCAGGGCGGATCAGGTTGGGTCGCCCCCGGCTGGAAGGGTATCCTTTCCCGCCATGAGCACCCAACCCTCGCCGGAGATCGCAGGGCCGCGAGTGGTTCGCGCCCCGCGCGGCCGGACGCTGACCTGCCGGAACTGGCTGATCGAGGCCCCGTTCCGGATGATCCAGAACAACCTCGACCCGGAGGTCGCCGAGCACCCCGAGCTGCTGGTCGTCTACGGCGGCATCGGCAAGGCGGCCCGCGACTGGGACGCCTTCGATCGCATCCTCGGCGTGCTCAAGCGCCTGAAGGAGGACGAGTCGCTGCTGATCCAGTCGGGCAAGCCGGTCGGCGTGTTCCGCACGCACCCGGACGCGCCGCGCGTGCTGATCGCCAATTCCAACCTCGTGCCGCACTGGGCGACCTGGGATCACTTTCACGAGCTCGACCGCAAGGGCCTGATGATGTTCGGGCAGATGACCGCGGGCTCGTGGATCTACATCGGCTCGCAGGGCATCGTGCAGGGCACCTACGAGACCTTCGGCGCCTGCGCGCGCCAGCACTTCGGCGGCGACGCTGCCGGGCGCTGGATCCTGACGGCTGGCCTCGGCGGCATGGGTGGCGCGCAGCCGCTGGCCGCGACCATGGCGGGTTTCTCCATGCTGGCGGTCGAGTGCGACGAGACACGCATCGACTTCCGTCTGCGCACCGGCTACCTCGACCGCAAGGCCACCTCGCTGGACGAGGCGCTGGCGCTGATGGAGGCGGCCTGCAGCCGGCGCGAGGCGCTGTCGGTCGGCCTGCTGGGCAACGCGGCGGACGTCTATCCGGAGCTGGTGGCGCGCGGCGTCGTGCCCGATGCCGTCACCGACCAGACCTCGGCGCACGATCCGCGCAACGGCTACCTGCCGCGCGGCTGGACGATGGAGCAGGCCGCCGAGGCGCGGCAGCGCGACCCGCAGCGCATCGAGCGCGAGGCGCGTGCCTCGATGAAGGTCCACGTGCAGGCCATGCTCGACCTGCAGTCGCGCGGCGCGATCGTGTTCGACTACGGCAACAACATCCGCCAGGTCGCCTTCGACGAGGGACTGAAGGACGCCTTCGACTTCCCCGGCTTCGTGCCGGCCTACATCCGGCCGCTGTTCTGCGAGGGCGTGGGACCGTTCCGCTGGGTTGCGCTCTCGGGCAACCCGGAGGACATCTACCGGACGGACGCGAAGGTCCGTGAGCTGATCCCGGACGATGATCACCTGCATCGCTGGCTGGACATGGCCCGCGAGCGCATCCACTTCCAGGGCCTGCCGGCGCGCATCTGCTGGGTCGGGCTGAAGGACCGCGCGCGGCTCGGGCTTGCCTTCAACGAGATGGTCGCGAAGGGCGAGCTCGAGGCGCCGGTCGTGATCGGGCGTGACCACCTGGACTCGGGTTCGGTGGCGAGCCCCAACCGCGAGACCGAGGGCATGCTGGACGGCTCCGATGCGGTGTCGGACTGGCCGCTGCTCAATGCGCTGCTCAACACCGCGGGCGGGGCGACCTGGGTGTCCATCCACCATGGCGGCGGTGTCGGCATGGGCTTCTCGCAGCACGCCGGCGTGGTGATCGTCTGCGACGGCACCGACGCGGCTGCCGCGCGCATCGCACGCGTGCTCAGGAACGACCCGGGCACCGGCGTGATGCGCCACGCCGACGCCGGCTACGAAAGCGCCGTGGCCTGCGCGCACGCGCAGGGCCTCGACCTGCCCTCCCTGGACTGAGTGCCATGACCACGCTGAGCCTGATCCCGGGCGAACTTCGCCTCGCCGAACTGCGCCGCATCGTGCGCGGCCACGACCGCATCGAGCTTGCCGGTGACTGGCGGGCCGACGTCGAGCACGCGGTGGCGGCCGTCCGCCAGCGCCTCGATGCAGGCGAGGCGCTCTACGGCATCAACACCGGCTTCGGGCGACTGGCCAAGACACGCATCGCGGCCGAGGAGCTGGCGCAGCTGCAGCTGTACATCGTCCGCTCGCACGCGGCCGGTGTCGGCGAACCGCTGCGCGACTCCACGGTGCGCCTGGTCATGGTGCTGAAGGCAGCGAGCCTCGCCCGCGGCTTTTCCGGCGTGCGCCCGGTCGTCATCGAGCGGTTGATGGCGATGGTCAACGCCGGCGTGCTGCCGCGGGTGCCGTCGCAGGGCTCGGTCGGTGCCTCCGGCGACCTCGCGCCGCTGGCCCACCTCTCGCTGGCGCTGATCGGGGAAGGGACCGTGCACTTCGGTGGCCGCGTGCTGCCGGCGCCCAGGGCCCTGGCCGAGGCCGGCATCGAGCCGATCGAGCTGGGACCGAAGGAGGGCCTGGCGCTGCTGAACGGCACGCAGGTCTCCACCGCCCTGGCGCTGGAGGGCCTGTTCGAGACCGAGGACCTGCTGCTCGGGTCGGTCGTCACCGGCGCGATGTGCGTGGACGCCGCCCTTGGCAGCCGCGTGCCCTTCGATGCGCGCATCCACGAGGCGCGCGGCCACGCGGCACAGGTCGACGTCGCCGCCGCGTTCCGCGCGGTGCTGGCGCACAGCGAGATCGAGCAGTCGCACGAGGACTGCGACCGGGTCCAGGACCCTTACTCCCTGCGCTGCCAGCCGCAGGTCGCCGGCGCCTGCCTGCAGCAGCTGCGCGACGCCGCGCGCGTGCTGGAGGTCGAGGCGAACGGTGTCTCGGACAACCCACTGGTCTTCGGCGAGGCGGGCGAGGTGCTGTCCGGCGGCAACTTCCACGCCGAGCCGGTGGCCTTCGCCGCCGACAACCTGGCGCTGGCGATCGCCGAGATCGGGGCGCTGTCGGAGCGGCGCATCGCCATGCTGATCGACTCATCGCTGAGCCAGCTGCCGCCGTTCCTGGTGGAGCAGGGCGGGCTCAACTCCGGCTTCATGCTCGCGCAGGTGACGGCGGCGGCGCTCGCCAGCGAGAACAAGTCGATGGCGCACCCCGCGTCGGTGGACAGCCTTCCGACCTCCGCCAACCAGGAGGACCACGTCAGCATGGCGACCTTCGCCGCGCGCCGGCTGCTGCCGATGGCCGAGAATACGCGCGGCGTGCTCGCCATCGAGCTGCTCGCCGCGGCGCAGGGCATCGACTTCCGCCGTCCGCTGAAGTCGTCCGGTCCGCTGGAAGAGGCCCGTGCCCTGCTGCGCAAGCAGGTGGCCTTCTACGATCATGATCGTCACTTCGCACCGGACATCGAGTCGGCCAAGGACGTCATGCGCGACCCGCGCCTGCTGGCACTGGTGCCGGTGGCGCTGGTGCCGAGCGCTGGCTGAGGGAAGTGCGGATGGACGACAAGTCGCGGCAGGAACTACCGGCCTGGGCAAAGCCGCTCGGCTACGGCGGGCTGATCCCGTTCGTGGC
This sequence comes from uncultured Gammaproteobacteria bacterium, assembly GCA_963715485.1. Classification (GTDB taxonomy): domain Bacteria; phylum Pseudomonadota; class Gammaproteobacteria; order Steroidobacterales; family Steroidobacteraceae; genus SG8-30. The sequence continues at coordinate 42,324 of OY970244.1, read as the reverse complement.
CTGCGCGCTCGTCATGCTGGCAGTGCCGGATGCCGATACGCGCCATGTCGCCGGCCGCGCACTGCTCGGCTACGGCGCCGTGATCCTGTCCTTCCTCGGCGGCGTGCACTGGGGCATGGTGCTGCGCGGCGCTTCCCCGGAACGCGCCGGGGGCCTGATGGCCGCGGGCGTCGTGCCTTCGCTCGTCGGATGGGTCGCATTGCTGCTGCCGTTCGAGCAGGCTGCCGCTGTCCTCGTCGCAGGCTTCGGCCTGTTCTGGCTGTACGAGCACCGCGTGCTCGGCACTGCGGTGCTGCCGGCGGACTACCTGGCCCTGCGCCGCTGGCTCACCCTCGGCGTCATCGCCTCGATGGGCCTTGCGCTGATGGTGCCGAGCCTCGTTCCCTCCGCTTCCTGAACGTCGCGACCCGGGCCGGGAACACGGTCACGCGTCGCCGTCGAGGAAGGACATCATCGCCGGGCCCCAGTCGGTCATCGAATCGGGCAGCTGCAGGAAGGCGCAGCGCGGGTTGGCCGCCTGCGCGGTGCGGGTCTCCTCGAGCTGCGGGTCCCACGCCGGTGCGCACAGCAGCGTCGGTTGCTTCACCACGGCCAGCCGCTCCTCGACCGGATAGGCGAAGTGGGCCTGGTAGGCGAGCCGCCACATGCGCGGCGCCTTGAACAGGCTGACGAGGCGCGCGTGCACCATGGCCGGCTCGACGTGCGGCTCCTTCCACAGGATCCCGTCCCGCGTGCGGCGGAACCAGGGCCAGAACAGTCCCTGGTCCCGCAGCAGGTGCCAGGCCTGCAGCAGGTGCCCGCCGTACCAGACCGGCTCGATCGCCGGCGTGTAGTGCTCCTTCAGTTGCTCCCGCAGGGCGGGCTCGTGCCACAGCACGTCGCTCATGACCAGCCGCCGGACACGCACATCCTGCAGCGCGAGCTCCAGGCCGACGAGGCCGCCGCCCCACATGCCGTGGAAGTCGCAATCCGCGATGTCGAGTGCGTCGAGGGCATGCCGCAGCACCGCGGCGTAGCGCTCGACCGTGACGCCCTCCTCGCCGATGGTGTTGTCCGACTCGCCATGCCCCGGCAGGTCGATGGCCAGCACCGGCCTGCGCCCGATGAAGGACCGGGCGACCGGCTCGACCTGGTCAGAGCTCGAGGCGGCGTCGTGCTGCACCAGCACCACGCGGCCTTGGGCGTCAGTGTTTCGCCGCACGCGCAACTGGCCGCCGGGCACCTCCAGCATCTGCTGCCAGGTGCGGCCGATCAGTGGCGCCGTGGCGGGCACCGGTGGCGGCGCCGGTGCCGGGTGCCGCTCGAGGAATCCAGCGCAGAGCGCCAGTGTCTCGTCCACCGAGCCTCCGGGCACGACCTCGACGGCCGGTGATTTGTGCCGGATGCGAACCAGGTCCTCGCGCAGCGGGTCGAAGGCCGTGGCCGTCACCAGCGTCGGCGTGCGGGTCGCCGCGAGTGCGGCATCGCCGCGGAAGTCGAATGCCGCGCGATAGGCCACGCGGTACTGGTCCCCCGCGCGCAGGAACTCGAGCACGTTCTCCTGCAGCTTCTCCGGCGGCGGCACGTCGAAGTCCATCCGCGACGCCAGGTCCTTGCGGTACCAGGGGAAGAAGATCGTCTGCTCGCGCATCCGGGCCCACAGCCAGGCGAGGTGGCTTCCGTCCCACTTCGGCTCGAACGGCGGGAGGTAATGGCACAGCATCTCCTCGCGCAACGCGTCGGTCGGCACCACGAAACCGTTGGCCGCCACCCCGGTGACGCGATCGGGGTGGCGGTGGCCGACGGCCACCGCGATCATTGCGCCGGTGTGGAAGCCGTAGGCGGCGAAGCGGCCGATGCCGAGTGCATCGGCGAACTCGACGACCGAGTCGGCGATCGCCTCCATGGTCACCTCGGGCGGGCCGAAGGGATCGGACAGGCCGTACCCCGGCGTGTCCGGCGCGATGCAGGTGAACCGGTCGCTGAGGCGGCCGATCATCGGCAGCAGGTCGCGGGAGGACATCGGGGACTGGTGGAAGAGGATCACGCAGGGCCCCCGGCCCGCACGCCGGTAATGCACCTGCCGCGGTCCGAAAAGGCCGTCCGGGATGGTCACGAAATGGCGGGTGACGGGGCTCGGCATCGGGTCCTCCGCGGCAAGGATGCCGTGATTCGGTGCCGGGTGCAGCGCGCAACCGTTTCCGCGGCGCGCTATAGTGAGCATCTTGCAGTGCAGTATGAAGGTTGCAGACTTGTCTATGCCACGGGTGGGACTGATCGGCTGGCGCGGCATGGTGGGCTCGGTGCTCGTCGACCGGATGCGGGAGGAGAAGGACTTTCCGCTGATCGAGCCGGTCTTCTTCTCGACCTCCCAGGCGGGTGGCCGCGGCCCGGACATCGGTCGCGAAGCCGGGACGGTGCAGGATGCCAGCGATCTCGATGCGCTGGCCGGATGCGACATCCTGTTGTCCTGCCAGGGCGGCGACTACACCGGCACCATCCATCCGAAGCTGCGTGCGGCGGGCTGGAACGGGCACTGGATCGATGCCGCCTCCGCGCTGCGCATGCATGACGATGCGATCATCGTGCTCGATCCGGTCAACCGCGAGGTCATCGAGCGGGGCATCGCAGCCGGCGCGCGCGACTGGGTGGGTGGCAACTGCACCGTCAGCCTGATGCTGATGGCCCTCGGCGGACTGTTCCGCGCCGGGCTGATCGAGTGGGTCACGTCCATGACCTACCAGGCGGCTTCCGGCGCCGGCGCACAGAACATGCGGGAACTGCTGGCGCAGATGGGGCATGCCCATGCCGCGGTCGCGAACCTGCTGGCCGACCCGGCCAGCGCGATCCTCGACATCGACCGCGAGGTGACGGCCGCGCTGCGTTCCGAATCGCTGCCGCACCAGCAGTTCGGCCAGGCGCTCGCCGGCAGCCTGTTGCCGTGGATCGACAAGGACCTGGGCAACGGCGTGAGCCGGGAGGAGTGGAAGGGGGGCGCCGAGGGCAACAAGATCCTCGGCCGCAGCCATCGTCCTGTGCCCATCGACGGGCTGTGCGTGCGGGTCGGCGCGATGCGTTCGCACAGCCAGGCGTTGACCATCAAGCTGACGCGAGACGTGCCGCTGGCAGAGGTGGAGTCGCTGCTTGCCGGCGCCAACGACTGGGTCGAGGTCGTGCCGAACGAGCGCGACGCCACACTGCAACGACTCACGCCCGCTGCGGTCACCGGCACGCTGGCGGTGCCCATCGGGCGCCTGCGCAAGCTCGCGATGGGCGGCGACTATCTGTCGGCCTTCACCGTGGGCGACCAGCTCCTGTGGGGCGCGGCCGAGCCGCTGCGGCGCATGCTGCGCATCCTGCTCGAGGCGTGACCGCATAGACACCGGCCATAGCGACGGCGGGGACGGCGGCCGCGAGGAACTGCGTGCGCTGCTCGCGCACGGGGGATTCGTGCGCTTCCTGTCGGCGCGCCTCGCCACGTCCGTGGCGGTGCAGATGCAGACGGTCGCGGTCGGGTGGCAGGTCTACGAGATCACGCGCGACCCGCTCGACCTCGGCCTGATCGGTCTGTCGCAGTTCCTTCCCTTCGTCGTGCTGGTGCTGCCGGCTGGGCACTTCGCGGACCGCCATGTCCGCCAGAAGCTGCTGTCGGCCTGCTACGGGCTGGAATTGCTCTGCGCCCTGCTGTTGCTTGCGTTCTCGTTGTCCGGCCTGGCCGAGGTCTGGCCCGTGTTTGCCGTCATGGTGCTGTTCGGGATCGCGCGTGCCTTCGCCATGCCGACCGGCCAGGCGCTGCTGCCCAACGTCGTGCCGCCGGCGCTGTTCGGACGGGCGGTGGCGGTCAATTCAACGACCTGGCAGCTGTCCACCATCGTCGGCCCGGCAATCGGCGGCATCGTGTACCTGCTCGGTGCGCCGGTCGTGTACGGGACAGTCGCGGCGCTGCTCGCCGCCGCCGTGTTGCTGATGCTGGGCGTGCGTGCGCCGGCGCCTCGCCGGTCGGCCGGCGCGGTCGGCTTTGATTCCCTGCTCGAGGGGCTGAGGTTCGTGTTCCGTCGCCGCACCATCCTCGGGGCCATCTCCCTCGATCTTTTTGCCGTGCTGTTCGGCGGCGCCACCGCGCTGCTGCCGGCCTTCGCCAGCGACATCCTGCACGTCGGTCCGGACGGGCTCGGGTTGCTGCGCGCATCGCCGGGCATTGGCGCGGCGGCGGTGGCACTGGTCCTCGCCTGGAAGCCACTGACCCGGCGCGTCGGCCCGGCGATGCTGTGGGGCGTGGCGCTGTTCGGGCTGGCGACGGTCATATTCGGCCTGTCCGATTCCTTCATGGTGTCGCTGGCGGCGTTGGCCGTGCTGGGCGCAGCTGACATGGTCAGCGTCTACATCCGTCACCTGCTCGTGCAGCTGGAGACGCCCGACGAGATCCGCGGGCGGGTCAGTGCGGTCAGCGCCGTCTTTATCGGAGCCTCGAACGAGCTCGGCGAGTTCGAGTCGGGCGTCACCGCCGCGTGGTGGGGCCTGCGGCCGGCCGTCATCGTCGGCGGCGTCGCCAGTGTTGCGATCGCGGGGCTCTGGGCACGCTGGTTTCCGGAACTGCGCGAGATGGAGCGGTTCCCGGGGCAGGAGCGGCGCTGACCCGTTGACGCTGGTCAGCATACCTGTACAAATATACAGGTATGAACGGATCCCAACCCAATCGGATTGGCCGCGGGGCACTCTCGAACCCCCCGGACCGGTACGCCGCGACTCATGCAGTAGTCGAGGACGACGGCTGGGGCAGCCTCGATGCCCCGCTTCCTCACCTTGAGACCGTGGTCCGTCCGGAGCCGGCGAAGTCGATCATCACGCGCAACGATTCGCCGGACGTGCCGTTCGACCAGTCCATCAATCCCTACCGGGGCTGCGAGCATGGCTGTATCTACTGCTTTGCCCGCCCGGCACACGCCTATGTGAATCTCTCCCCGGGGCTCGATTTCGAGACCCGCCTCTTCTACAAGCAGGATGCGGCGCTGCGGCTGCGTGAAGAACTTTCGAGGCCACGCTATCGCTGTTCGCCGATCGCCCTGGGCACCAATACCGACCCCTACCAGCCGATCGAACGGCAGCATCGCGTCACGCGCTCGATCCTGGAGTTGATGGTCGAGTGCGATCACCCGGTGAGCATCGTCACCAAGTCGGCCATGGTCCTGCGCGACCTCGACCTGCTCGTGCCACTGGCGCGCCGCGGGCTTGCGCGCGTGTACCTGAGCGTGACCACGCTCGATCCCGACCTGAAGCGGCGGATGGAACCGAGGGCCGCCTCGCCGCAGGCCCGGCTCGCGGCGGTCCGGGAGCTGTCCCGGGCGGGCGTGCCGGTCGGCGTGATGTATGCGCCTGTCATTCCCGCGATCAACGACCACGAGCTCGAGTCGGTGGTCGAGGCCGCGGCGGCTGCCGGGGCCGGGTCGATGGCCTACATCCTGCTCAGGCTACCGCGGGAGGTGCGCGACCTGTTCTACGAGTGGGTGGAGACGCACTTCCCTGACCGGTTGACTCGCGTGCGCAACCGGATGCGCGAGATGCGCGGAGGACGGGACAGCGATCCGCGCTTCGGGTCCCGCATGCGGGGGTCCGGGCCTTGGGCCGAGTTGCTCAAGGCCCGGTTCGAGACGGCCTGCCGGCGTGCGGGCCTGCCCCGACAGGAGGGCAGGCCGCTCGATACCCGATCTTTCAGGCCACCGCGTCCGAAGAGTGGACAGCTGGACTTATGGTGAAGACGCGTCCTGTGCGCTCCGGTCGCCGGGCGCTGGGGTATAGTTCCTGACAGGCGGCCGGCTGCTCGCTGGCCGCGATTACCGTCGAGGTGCCCAGCCATGGCGGCAGCGTCAATGTCGTGTTCCCGGGGCGGACCGCTCCGTACAGCCGCCGGGGTGATGAGCCTGGTGCTCGCCTCGGGCTGCATGACCGCGCACCTCGAGGAGAGCCGCTCGCTGGCAACCCATATCGCCGACGATGAGGCGGTGGTCCTGCTGGCCAAGCCACATGTCGAGGGCACATCCGCCGAAGACGACTTCATGGACTGCGTCGGCGAGAAGATCGCGCGGCGCTCCGGGATCCGCGTCCAGCCGAACAATGACTTCCAGGACTCGATGTTCCCCTGGTTCGAGCCTTCCACGGCCCCGCAAAGGCCGGAAGGCATGGCGCAATTGCTGGCCCGGCCGGCCGTGCGTCAACGAATGGAGGAAAGCGGCGTTCGCTACATCGTGTGGGTCGACGGCCTGACGCGGCAGACCGACAGCGGCGGCAGCATCAGCTGCGCGATCGGGCCGGGCGGTGGCGGGTGCATCGGCTTCGGCTGGTGGGAAAAGGAATCGGACTACGAGGCGATCGTCTGGGACCTGCTGGAGTACAAGTCTGCGGGTTCGGTGTCCACCAACGTCACGGGGACCTCGGCGATTGTCGGGGCGATCGTGCCGTTGCCTTTCATAGCGCGCGTCCAGGGCACCGCCTGTGACCGCCTGGCGGAACAGCTTGGCGGCTTCCTGCAGGGCACGGACTGGTCGACGGCGGGCGGTGCGTAGCAAGGGCCGGGTGGAACCTGGGCCGGTGCATCGCGTCGAAAAGTCATGAGAGCCTGCGGTCGGAGAGCCCGGCATGCCCGCAGGTCCTCTACCGGAGGCAACCAGCATGAGACCAGATAGCAGGACACGTACCGCTGTCGCCGCGCTGGCCGCCACGCTGCTGTCGGGTTGCCTCACGCAGGCGACGGTCAGCCAGCCGGGCAGTCCCGGCATGCCCGTGCCGAGCTCACCGCCGAGCGGCAGTTCCAGCCCCAGCGGGTCTTCCGGCTCGCCCGGGAGTTCCTCCTCGCCCAGTTCATTCCCGTCTGGAAGCAGCGGGGGCTCGTCCTCGAGCGTCCCGTCCTCGAGCTCCGGCGGAGGCGGCGCCGCCTCGGCACCGCAACCTGCCGGCAGCGAGGGATCCGAAGGCGCGTCCGGATCCGCGGGCGGTGAAGCGGGAGCAGAGGGAAGCCAGGGCAGCCCGGCCGGCGGCGCGTCATCCGCCGGCGGACAACAGGGTGCGGCGCCGGGGGAAGAGGGCGGTGGCTCAGCGGCGGCACAGGGCGCACAGGCCGGGGCCGAGGCCGCGGGCGCAGGGGGCGGCGGTGGCGAAGCGCCTGAGTCCGGCGCAGCGTCGGGTGACGATCCCTATGCCAGGACCGGCAGCGCCGGAGGCAGCGAGGAGGACGACCCGTTCGCACCGCGCGGCAGTGGTGGCGGAGGCGAAGGCGAAGATGATCCGTTCGCGCCACGGGGCGACGGTGGCGGCGCGGGCCAGGCGGGCCAGGCCGGCACCGGCGAGGGAGCCCGGGCAGCGGGCTCGTCGGGATCGGCCGGGGCAGCCGGCGGCGGCGCGGCGGCCGGCGGACAGGGTCCGGGCAGCGGTCCGAGCGTGCCGGGCGGCGGTGATCGCCGCGCGGCGATCGATCGCCGGCTTGACGAGACCTTCGGCGCTTTCGATACCGCCGTGCGTGCCACGCAGGAACAGATCGCCAACGAGCGGGCGGCGCAGGAGGCGGCCGGTGCCGAGGCGGGCGGTGATCCAGGCGCCAGTGGCATGGGCGAAGGCGCCGAGGGCGAAGCGGCCGGGGAATCCGGCGCCGGCACCGGCGGCGGACTGGAGTCGGTCGGGGCGGAGGGTGGCCAGCAGGGCGATGATCGCCGAGACGGAACCCAGAGCGGCATGGGGGGTGGCTCGGGCGGCGCGGGCCCCGGCTCCATCCCGCCGGACGTTCCCGACGGCCGCGACGACGACGTCGTCGCGCGGCAGATCCGCGAGGCGGCCATGAAGGAAACGGATCCCGAGCTGCGTGAGGCGCTCTGGGAGGAGTACCGCAAGTACAAGAAGGGGCTGTGAGGCCCCGCAGGATTCAGGATCATGAAGCGCACTGTCATTCGATCACTTGCGATGCTCTGCCTGGCCGGCCTGGCCGCGGGCTGCGTCGTGAAGGAGACCCGGCCACTGCCGCAGCTGCAGGCGGTGCAGGCCACCGAGGAGGTGCCCGACGAGCGCCTGCTCGACGTCGGCATCCACGTCTTCGACCCGGGCATCCCGAAGGAGGTCGAGGAGAATCCGGACCTCGCTGACGAAGAGCGTGTCTATCCGGAGATCCGGCGTGCGGAGGCGAGGTACATGCCGACGCGCCTGCGCGAGACGCTGGCCGGCACCGCCCAGTGGGGCGTCGTCCGGGTCGTGCCCGACCTGGTGGACTCGACCGATGTCACGGTCGAGGGCCGGATCCTCGATTCGACCGGCAAGGAGCTCAAGCTCGCGATCCATGCCGTGGACTCGACCGGCCGCGTCTGGCTCGACAAGGAGTACGAGGGCGCGGCGGACACCCGTTCCTACAAGGAGGGCGGAAACCTCGGTCGCGACCCGTTCCAGAACGTGTACGTGAACATCGCCAACGATCTGCTCGAGGCGCGCCGAAAGCTGGCGGCAGAAGAGCTGGTCGAGGTGCGTCGCGTCGCGGACCTGCGCTTCGCGAGCGAGTTCGCACCATCCGCCTTCGAGGGTTACCTCGCCAGGGACCCGAAGAGCGGCCTCTATTCGGTGACGCGCCTGCCGGCGGAGAACGACCCGGTGCTGCAGCGGGTGGATGCCATCCGCGAGCGCGATGCGAACCTCGTGGACACCGTCAGCGACGGCTATGCCTCGTTCAGCGAGCGCATGGCCGAGCCCTATTCGAACTGGCGCCGCTATACCTACGACGAGATCATGGCCGAGGAGAAGCTGAAGGCCCAGGCGCGCACGCGCATGGCGCTCGGTGCGCTGGCCGTGGCCGCCGCGGTGCTGGTCCCGGACAGCTGCGGCAGCAGTGACTGCGCGCGGGTGGTGGACGCCGCGCGCTACGGTGCTGCAGCCGGCGGCGTCATGGCCATCACCAGTGGCCTCAAGAAGCGCGAGGAGTCGAAGATGCACACCGACGTCCTCAAGGAGCTGTCCGGTTCCTTCGAGGCGGAGGCAGCGCCACTGGTGGTGGACGTCGAGGGCCGCACGCTCAGGCTCACCGGCACCGCCGAGGAGCAATACGCGGAGTGGCGCCGGCTGTTGCACGAGCTATACGTGGAAGAGACCGGCCTCGTGACAGGCGATGCCGCCGGCCCGGCTGCCTCGGCGCCCGGCCCGGGCTGATCCCGCCCGATGAATTCGCTCACGCCCGGGCTCGAGCTCGGCGCGCGCTTCGTGCTCGTGCGCCGCATCGCCGAAGGTGCCACGGCCGAGGTCTGGCTGGCGGAGGACCGCGAGGCGAGCCGCCGTGTCGCGCTCAAGCTGTTCGACGCTGCGGCGCTGTCGGCGCCCGGTGCGATGGCGCGGCTGCGCGAATCGCTCGCCCTGGCGGCCCGCGTCGACCCCGGCCAGGTGGTGGGCGTGCTCGGCCTGCACGAGCTGGACGGCCTCGTGGCGGTGGCCATGGAGTACCTGTCGGGAGGTGACCTCGGCCAGTTTCGGGGCCGGCCTTTCGCCGTGTTCGCGCGGCCGCTGGTGGAACTCGCTGCCACGCTGGCGTCGATCCATGAGCAGGGAATCGTTCACCGCGACCTCAAGTGCGCCAACGTCCTGCTCGACGAGGCTGGTCGAGTACGCCTGGCAGATTTCGGGCTTGCCGCACTGGCCGGCGCCCCGGCGACGGCATCCTCGCCGTACAACATGGGGCCCCAGCAGCTGCGGGGCGAGCCGGCCACGCCGGCCGACGACCTCTATGCCTTCGGCGCGATGCTCTACGAACTGCTGTGTGGACACCCGCCGTTCTATCCCGACATCACGCGCGAGCGTGTCCTGCACGAACCAGTGCCGCCCCTGGTCCCGAGATTTCCGGCGCCGCAGCGCGCGCGGGAACTGGCGCTGCGCCTGCTGTCCAAGTCCGCCGATGCGAGGCCCGCCGGCATGGAGGAGGTTGGCGCCGAGCTGGAGGCGGCGCTGCAGGAGCCCGAGGATACCGAGCTACTGCCGGCGACGGTTGCGCCGCGTCCTCCAGGCGAGGCCGCCGCCGACCAGCCGTCTCGCCGACGCTCGTCGCGAATGCTGCTGGTTGCGGTGGCGGCGGCGGTGGTCGCCGGTCTCGCGTTCGTGTTCCTGTGGCTGCCTGAGAAGGTGGCGGAGCGCAGCGCAGCGGGGGAGCAGCAGGCCACGGCAGCCGCGCTCGCCGATGCCGAGCGCGCTCGCCAGGCCCAGGCCCGGACGGAGGGCGTCGCGCAGGCCCGCGCGGCCGCAGCAGCGGCACGCGAGGCGTTCGCTGCGAAGCTCGTGTCCGTCGAGCAGCAGGCGGCCGCGGTCTGGGCCACGGCGCCGCTCGCGGCCGTACGCGAGCGGGCACAGGCGGCCGCACGCGAGTTCGACCTGGGCGAGTACGCCGCGGCGCAGGCGAACTGGGAAGCGGCGACCGCGGAACTGGCAACCATCGAGTCCGGCCGTTCCGCGGCCCTGGAGGCCGCGCTCGCGGCGGGCGAGGACGCGATACGACGCGGCAACGCCGAGGCCGCCACCAGCGCCTTCGAGCTGGCCGGGTCCATCGATGCCGGCAACCCGGCGGCGCAGCGCGGGCTGGAACGCACGGCGAGGCTGGACGAGGTGTTCGCGTTGCTCGATGAGGCGGCTCGCGCAGAGCAGGCTGGTCGTACCGATGCAGCGCTGGACGGCTACCGGCAGGCGCTGGTGCTCGACGCGGACGCGCCCGGCGCAGCCGAGGCCATCGCGCGGATCGATGCCCGGCGTGCAGAGGAGGCGTTTGCGGGCGTGATGTCGCGAGGCATGGCCGCCATGGCGGCAGGACGCCTGGAAGAGGCCGCCGCCACCTTCGAGCAGGCGCGCGGCATGCGGCCCGGCGCTACGGCGGTGCAGGAGGCACTCGACGAACTGGCGCGCGTCCGCCAGGCGAGCGGGCTGCAGGCATTGACGGAGCAGGCGCTGGCGGCGGAACGGGCCGAGGATTGGGAAGCTGCCCGCGTGGCGTGGGCCGACGCGCTGGCCATCGAGCCCACGTTGCAGCCGGCGCGTGCCGGCCTCGAGCGCAGCGCGCCGCGTGCGCAACTCGATGCGCGCATCGAGGGACTGCTCGGGGAGCCGCAGAAGCTGTGGTCGCAGTCGGGCAAGGCCGAGGCCGAGGCGACGCTTGCAGCGGCCGCGGCAGCACCCTCGCCCAATGCCGCGCTAGCAGGGCACGCGGCGCGCCTTGCGTCGCTGCTGGAAGCGGCCCGCACACCGGTGCGGCTTAAGCTCCAGTCGGACGGCCAGACCGAGGTCGTGATATATCGCGTGGGGCGCATCGGCACCTTCCAGCGTCACGAGGTGGAGGTCATCCCCGGTCGCTACGCAGTGGTCGGGACACGGCCAGGCTATCGTGATGTACGTCGCGACGTGGAGATCGTGCCGGGCAGCGTGCCGGAACCCGTGACGGTGAAGTGCGAGGAGCCCCTTTGAAGTCCCTGCGACTGGTCGACCCGCTCGGCGAGCGCTCGCTGTCCGACGCGGACCTGCCGCTGACGATCGGGGGGCCGGGCTGCGCGGTCGTCGTGCCCGGCGCGGCCGAGGGAGTGTGCCTTGCCACGCTCGGCGTGAGCGGGGGCCGGTTGTTCGTCGAGCCGGGACAAGGCGCGACGCTGCGTCTCGACGGTTGCAGCGTGGACGGGTCCGGCTGGCTGCAGTCGGGCAGCGTCGTGGACCTGGGCACGGCGCTCATGCGCCTCGAGTCACGCGACGATGGCGAGGCGCTGGTGGTCGAGCACGAGGCGCTTCCCAATGCCACCCTGCCGCCGCTGCTGGAAGGCCGTCCGTCGGACTCGCTACCGTCCGGCGTCGACCGGGTGCCGATCGAACCGGTGCCGTATTCGCCGCCGTCAGGCCGGCCCGAGACGGTCCGGCGTCGCCCTCGCTGGGGCAAGCTGGCGGCTGCCGCGGCGGGTGTGGTGGTCCTCGCGATCCTCGGCTGGCTGCTCGCCGCCGTGGCGGTCACCGTGCGGACCACGCCGGAGGTCGACCCGGACGCCGTGGACTTCCTCGAAACGCCTTTGGAGCTGAGGATCGGCGGGCGGCAGCTCGTCCTGCCGGGCCGCTACACGGTGGAGGTCGAGGCGGCGGGCTTCGAGACCGGGCGGGTGGAGGCGACCATCACCCGCGACGGGCCGCAGGAGGTGATCGTGCCACTGGCGCGATTGCCCGGCCTCGTCAGCGTGGATACGGGGGGCATCGAGGCGACGCTGTCGGTCGACGGCCGCGAGGTCGGTCCCGTCCCCGGTCCCCATGAGCTTGCAGCGGGAACGCGCGAGCTGCTCGTGCGCGCACCGCGCCACGAGGAACAGCGGCTGACACTGGAGGTGATCGGCGGCGGCGAGTCACAGGCGGTCTCCGTTACCCTGGAGCCGGCATTCGCCGGCGTGACGGTCGAGTCGGTACCGGTCGGTGCGACGGTCAGCGTGGACGGGGCGCCGATCGGCGTCACGCCACTGCAGGCCACGCTCGACGCGGGCCGATACACGCTGGCGATCGAGCACCCCGGGTACCGGCGTTTCGAGAGCCCGATCACCGTGAAGTCCGGGGAGCCACTACGGATCGGTCCGGTCGAGCTCGGCTTGCCCGACGGCAGGTTGTCGGTGCGGACCGATCCCGAGGGCGCCGACGTCAGCGTGGCCGGGCAGTATCGTGGCCGCGCGCCGCTGACCTTGACCCTTGCACCCGGCGTGCCGCACGAAGTGGTCGCCAGCCGGGCAGGCTATGAGGCGGCTACGCGCACCGTCTCCGTGAAATCCGGCGAGCGATCGAGCCTGTCCCTGGAGCTCGCAGCGATCCTCGGCGAGGTCTCGATCCGTGGCGAGCCGGCCGATGCCGAGCTGTTCGTGGATGGCGTGTCCAGGGGCCCGGCTCCCCAGACGCTGTCGCTGCCGGCCGCTCCGCACCGGCTCGAAGTGCGCAAGGCGGGGCTGGCGACGTTCAGCGCGACGGTGACGCCGAAGCCCGGGTTGCCGCAGGTCGTCGAGTACAGGCTGACCACGGCCGAAGAGGCGAGGATGGCGGCGTTGCCGTCGACGGTGAAGACCGGCCTCGGCCAGGAACTGAAGCTCGTCCGCGGTGGCCGGTTCGTGATGGGCAGCCCGCGCCGCGAGCCGGGCCGTCGCTCGAACGAGGCGCAGCGGACCATCGAGCTGAAGCGGCCGTTCTACCTGGGCCTGCGCGAGGTCACCAACGAGGCGTTCCGGCAGTTTCGTGCCTCGCATGCCTCGGGCATCTTCAAGGAGGAGTCGCTGGACCTCGACCGGCAACCGGTGGTGCGCGTCAGCTGGCAGGATGCCGCGGCGTTCTGCAACTGGCTGTCCGCGCGGGATGGACTGCCGCCGGCCTACGCGGAGCAAGGGGGGCGGCTGGTGCTGAAGGAGCCAGTGACGACCGGCTACCGCCTGCCGACGGAAGCGGAATGGGAATTTGTGGCGCGCTTCGACGGGCGAGAGGCGACCCGCAAGTACCCGTGGGGTGATGCGCTGCCGGTGGCCCCGCGCTCGGGGAACTACGCCGACCAGTCGGCGATCTACCTGACACCCGTGGTGATCGCCGGCTACGACGACGGATTCCGTGTCGCCGCGCCGGTGGGGAGCTTCGCGCCCGGCGCGCTCGGGCTGTTCGACCTCGGCGGGAACGTGTCGGAGTGGACGACCGATCGATACTCGATCCACCTGACGGATCCCGACAAGGTGTTCACCGACCCGACGGGCCCCTCGGCCGGGGACACCTGGGTGGTGCGTGGTGCAAGCTGGCTGACCGGGCGCACGCCCGAGTTGCGCACGGCCTGGCGCGACACAGGCTCGGGCGGCAAGCCGGACCTGGGCTTCCGCCTGGCCCGTTACGCCGAACAGGAGCGCTGACGATGAGACATCCTGCCTGGTGGCTGGTGGCGGCCTTGCTCGCAGGGGCGGCCTGGGCGCTCGACCCGCCCCAACCGCCGCCGGCTCCAACACCCACCGCCGAATCGCCAGCAGCTGCGGAGCAGTCGCCCGCTGTCGAACAGGCGGCCCCGGAAGAGGCCGACGCACCGCCAGACGAGCCTGCGGAGGAGGAAGTGCCGCCTGCGGCCGAGTCCCGCAGCACGGGTCCCACACCGCAGCGCTTCGATCCAAGCGAGAAGGTGCGCGCGGATTTCCCTGTATCTTTCCCCATCGACATCTGAGCGGACTACGCACCGCCGGCGGTATCCATGAAGAAGCACCAACCGAATGAGTTCCTGTACAGCCTGTTCACCCTGCTCGCGGCGACCATCGTCGTGCATGGTTTCTGGGTGGCGGTCGTGAGGCCGAACGCGCAGGCAGTGCTCACCGCGCAGGCCGAGGCGATGAAGGCCGATCCCGACTACGTGCCGGAGCGGTCACTGTGGGTGATCGTGAAGGACTACGAGCAGGAGGCCTGCCTGATCCTGATGCTGTGGGCGATCGGCATCATCGCCTACAAGGCCCGCGCGACGCTGCGTGAGCGCGCCGCCCTCGAAGAGGACCTGGTGCAGGTGCCCGAAGGCATGCGCATCCTGCCGGAGGACACCCGCGAGTACTCGAGGCAGCTCGAGTCGCTGCCGCCCGGGCGCCAGCAGATGCTGACCGTGCGTGCGCTCAAGGCCGCGCTGGCGCGTTTCGGCGCCACGCGCAACGTGCAGGACGTGTCCGACGCCGCGCACTCGGTGGTGCAATCGGAAGCCGAGCGGCTCGACTCGGAACTCGCCATGGTTCGCTACATCGCCTGGGCGATCCCGGCCATCGGCTTCATCGGCACGGTGCGCGGCATCGGCGACGCGCTGGCAGAGGCGCACAAGGCCGTGACCGGCGACATCGCCGGCGTCACCGCGGGCCTCGGCGTGGCATTCAACTCGACGTTTTTCGCGCTGATGCTGTCGCTGGTCCTGATGTTCCTGCTGCACAACCTGCAGCTCGCCCAGGAGCGCCTGGTGCTCGACTCCGAGACCTACCTCGACCAGCGGCTGCTGCGGCACCTGCAGGTGCGCTGAGCATGACTGCCGTCGCGATCGAGGTCGTGGATGCCGGGCTGGTCCCGGCGCGCGACGGCACGGTCGCGGAGCCGAGCCCGGGCGTGGCCCTGCTCGATGTGGGTGGCATCGTCGTCGGGCGCGAGGCCGCGGCGCAGATGCGGTTGAAGCCGGTGCAGGCCTTCGACCGCTTCTGGTCCGACCTGTCGATCGATCCCTTGCCGCGACCGGTGCCGGCCGCCCGCTCGCGGGCAGATCTCGCGCACGCGCATCTCGCCCGGCTCTGGTCCGAGGTGGCGGCCGAGGGTGACGAGGCGCTGTTCGTGGTGCCGGGTACGCTGCGTTCCCCCGAGCTGGGGCTGCTGGCTGGCATCGCGGAGGCTGCGGGCATTCCCGTCGCGGGCTACGTGGACCTTGCGGTAGCGGCTTGCGCCCCACTGCAGGCGCATGCATCGGTACTGCACCTCGACTTGCAGCTGCACCAGGCCGTGTTGACCGAGCTCGGCGGCGACGAGGTCATCGGGCGCCTGCGCCTCGAGGCGGCCCCGAGGGTCGGGCTGCGTGCGCTGCAGTCCGCATGGGCCCAGCTGGTGGCCGAGGCCATGGTGCGCCGGACGCGCTTCGACCCGTTGCACCAGGCAGTCACCGAGCAGCAGCTGCACGATCGCCTGCCTGCCTGGCTTGCCACGCTTGCCGGGGCGGAGGCCGTGGATGTCGAAATCGAGGCATCTGCAGGCACCTTCAGCGTGTCCTTGCGGCGTGACCAGTTCGCGTTCGCGGCGGAGGCCTACTACAGCCAGCTGCTGGACCTGGTGCAGTCGGCGCGCCGCGCCGGCGAGGCGGCGACGCTCGTACTTTCGCCGCGGGCCACGCTGCTGCCCGGTTTCGCCGCACGGTGTGCCGCAGGGGCCGAGGTCGAGGTCGTCTCCCTGGCCGAGGGTGCTGCCGCGATCGGCGCGCTCGAGCGCCGGGACCTGATCGAATCACGCGCTGCACCGGCGCTGGTCACGGCGCTGCCGCGCACGGGGCTGGCGCGCCAGGCCGCGAGACGAGCCGGCACTGTGCAGGGAACGGCGCCCACCCATGTCGTCTTCGGCGGCAAGGCCCATGCGCTGGGGAGCGAGCCGCTGTGCGTCGGCCGGGCACCCCGGGGCGAGCGGACGCTGGCCGTCGGCGAGGCACACGCCGGTATCTCGCAGGAGCACTGCACGTTGATCGCGGAGGACGGCCGGGTCCGGGTTCGCGACCACAGCCGCTACGGTACCTGGCTGAACGGGGCGCGCGTGACGGGCGAAGCCGCGCTGGCTGCGGGCGACCGGCTGCGGCTCGGGACGCCCGGCGTCCTGCTCGAGCTGGTGGCGGTGGGCTGACATGGCACGCCGCAGGGCCGAGGCCTGGAGCATGTCCTTCCTGGACGTGATGAGCTGCGGGCTCGGCGCAGTGGTGCTGCTGTACACGATCATCAGCGCCCAGGCGGGCCTGTCACGCATCAAGGAAAGCGAGGACCTCAACGCGGAGACGAACCGCCTCGAGCAGCAGGTACTGGAAGGCTACAAGCACCTCGCCGAGCTGCGTAATGCGATGGCGTCCACGGACGAGGAGAAGGTCCGGGCCGAAGGCCTGGCGCGCCGGGTGCTGGACAAGATCAGCTCCACGGAGGAGGAGCTCGCCCGCTACGAGTTCGACACGCTGGCGCGGCGCGAGAGCCTGGAGCGGCTGAAGGCCGACCTGAAGTCGCTGGAGGAGGACACGCAGCGCCTGAAGGCGGCCGCCGAACGCGTGCAGACCGGGTCGCAGGTACGCAGCGTCGCCGGAGACGGCGACCGGCAGTACCTGACGGGCCTGAAGGTCGGCGGCAAGCGCGTGCTGATCCTGCTGGATGCCTCGGCGAGCATGCTCGACGAGACGCTGGTCAACATCATCCGCATGCGCAACATGTCGACGGACCGCAAGCTGCGTTCCGGGAAGTGGCAGCAGGCCATCGGCACCGTGGACTGGGTGTCGGCGCAGTTGCCGGCGGAATCGCAGTTCCAGATCTATGCCTTCAACACGCGCCCATGGACGCTGGTCGAGGGCAGCGACGGGCGCTGGGTGAACGCCAAGGACAGCAAGGCGATGGCCGGCGCGCTCACGGCGCTGCGCCAGACCGTGCCGGCCGGTGGCACCAGCCTGGTCAACGCCTTCGCGGTGATCGGCAGGCTGTCGCCCGCGCCGGACAACGTCATCCTCGTCACCGACGGGCTGCCGACGCAGGACGAGAAACCGCCCGCGATCAAGAAGCTGGTGGATTCCGGTGACCGCGAGGACTTCATGCAGAAGGCGGTGCGTTCGCTGGGCAAGTCTCCGCCGCCGATGAACGTGGTGCTGCTGCCCATGGAAGGCGACCCGGCTGCGCCGACCTGGTTCTGGCGGCTGGCGCAGGTCACGGGCGGTGCGTTCCTCAGCCCGCCGGGGGACTGGCCATGAAGCTGCGGCAGCGGCGCGAGACCGACGTGTTCAGCATGTCCTTCCTGGACGTGATCAGCTGCGGCTTCGGCGCGATCATCCTCTTGCTGGTGCTCAACGAAGTCGGGGAGCCGCTGCAGCTCGAGCAGGCGAAGGAGGACCTCGAGGGACAGATCGCGCGCCTCCAGGAGGAGCTGTTCGACCTGCGTGGCACCTCGGAGGTGCTGGAGCGCGAGCTGCAGGCGCGGGTCGAGCAGCTGTCCGAGGAGAAGCGCCGCGTGGCGCGCCTGCGCGGCGACCTGTCGAACATCGAGGGTGAGTTCCAAGCGAGCAAGGCGGAGGCCGATACCATCAACACCCTCGAGGGCACGCTCACCGTCGCGCGCCAGTCCCTGACCGAGGAGATGAAGCGCCTGCTCGGCGCCGATTTCCGCCGCAGCGCCGACCAGCCGATCGGCGGCATCCCGGTCGACAGCGAGTACGTCATCTTCATCGTGGACACCTCGGGTTCGATGCAGACCTTCAGCTGGCGGCGGGCGCAGCAGAAGATGCGCGAGGTGCTGGAGATCTACCCGAAGGTCAAGGGCATCCAGGTGATGGACGACGAGGGCGGGTACATGTTCCCCGAGTACCGCGGCAAGTGGATCCCGGACTCCCCGGCCCGCCGCCGCGCCATCCTCGAGGTGTTCCGCCGCTGGCAGTCGTTCTCGAATTCCAGCCCCGTGGAGGGCATCGTCGCGGCCATCCGCACCTTCTACTCGCCCGAGCGGCGCATCAGCATCTACGTGCTCGGCGACGAATTCACCGGTTCGTCCATCCAGGACGTGGTGGACGTCGTCGAGCGCATCAACCGCAAGGACCGCAGCGGACAGCCCCTCGTCCGGATCCATGCGATCGGCTTCCCGCTGGGACCGAATGTTCCCCAGTACACCAGCATCCGCTACGCCACGCTGATGCGCATCCTCTGCGCGCGCAACGGTGGTACCTTCGTGGGACTGACCGACGAAGCCTTCCGGACCGGGACTCGGGGATGACGCGCTGGCTGACGGGACTGCTGGGGTTGCTGCTGCTGGCCGGCTTGTCCGGTTGCACCGCCGTGCGCATGGAGGCGAAGCCCCAGCTGCCCCCACCGCTGATCGAGCAGTTGCCCCAGGCCGTGGCCGTTCACTACCCGGCGGAATTCCGCGAGTTCCTGTACCGGGAAGAGCGCTACGGCATGAAGTACGAGTTCCTGCTCGGCCCGGCGCATGTCGTGAAGCTGCAGCGGCTGCTGGAGGCCATGTTCGCGAAGGTCGTCGAGGTGGAGGACCCCAAGCAGGCGCGCGCCGTGGCGCCGGACATACGGCTCGTGCTGGAGCCCCGCTTCGAGGACTACGCGTTCCTGACGCCGCAGGACATGGCCGGCGATTACTTCACGGTCACGATCCGCTACCGGCTCGACCTTTACAGTCCGGAGGGAGAGCGCGTGGATGGCTACGTGTTCACCGGCTTCGGGAGGGAGAAGTCCAGCACGCTCGGCGGCAACACGGCGCCGCTGAGCGCCGCGACCCAGCGGGCGATGCGCGATGCCGGGGCGAAGCTGGCGGTCGAACTCGCCTCCCAGGACACGGTGCGACGGCTGCTGGACGGGGACGACGTGGAGCCGGTCGCGACCGAGGCGCAGCAGGTGCAGGAGGCGCTGGGGTCCTTCGGGCCGCCCCCGGCCGCGCCGGGTGTGCCCGCAGGCGAGGGCGAAGCGAGTGCAACCGGCGCCCCCGGCGGCAGCCCCGGGCCCGAGGCCGAAACAACGGGCGGCGAGCCCGCCCGGGACACGCCACCTCCGGCGACCTAGGATCCCGGGTTCTCCTCCGCCTCCTGCCCGGTTGACCCGGCCTCCTCGGCTGGAGCCGCCTCCGACTGCGGTGGCGCGATTTCGTGCCAGTGCTCCGTGTACAGGAAGCCCTCGGTCGGCACTGCGCGGCCATCCTCGAAGCGCGGGCTGAACCATGCCTTTCGCAGCGCCCGCTGGACGGCCTCCACCTGGTTCTCGGTCGCCTCTGCGCTCAACGGCACGACATTCGTGACCTCGCCGGTCTCGGCAATCGTCAGGTTGAGCTCGATCTCGAGTGCGATGGTCCGCAGGTCGGGATTGGACAAGTGGTGGTACGAGTATGACGGGGCCCGGTACGCCACTGGCCGGGGCACTGCCAGCGGATTCGTCTGGCCCGGTTCCAGCGATTCTTCCAGCACTTGCCACGCCCTTTCGTAATAGGGCAACGCCTTGGCGGGTTCGCGTCCCGTCGTATACCAGTCGCCCAGCTCCAGCGCCGCGCGAATCACCAGCTGCCGGGGCGGATCTGCCGCCGTGCCGAGAAGCTCGTAAGCGCGCAGCGCAGCGGCTTCTCCGTCCGGGTCGAGCCTGGCGACCCGCGGCCTGTGTGGCACGATCGCCATCAGGTCTGGCCGTCCGGTGACCGGGTCGACCTGCAGGGGATCCACGAGCGACTCCGGATCCTCGAGATACTGCAGCCGGTGCGTTCGTGCGACACCGAGAAGCCCGTTGATGGTGGCAGCGTTCAGGCCGCCTGCTTCCCTGGAACCGATCCGGGCGGAGTGGGCCCAGAGTGCGCGCGCTGCGGGGTAGCGGCCCGTGTGCTCGTAGAAGCGCGCCAGCCGTACGGTGGCCGGGAGCGAGCGCGGATCGTCGATCCCGTGGCGCTTCTGCACGACCTGCAGGGAAAACCTCAGCTCGCGTTCCACCTCATCAAGCAGGCCAAGCGCCTCGAGGCTTCGCACCAGCGGGTCGAGAAGTTCGAGCTGCCCGAGGTTGAACAGGCCTTCGGCGCGACGGCTGACCGCGATGGCGCGCTGGAAGGTCTCGGCCGCGAGCGCGTGCTGGCCCTGCTCGAAGTAGACGGTGGCGAGGCCCGCCAGCGGCGCGATCAGGCGCCGCGAGGCGATGCCCTGGGTCTGCTCCAGCAGCTCCAGCGCCCGGGAGAAGCTGCCTTCCGCTCCGTCGAGGTCACCGGTTCGCCACTGCACGGCGCCGAGGTTGTTGTAGGCGGTGGGCAACTGTTCGTCCGTCGGAGCCTGCGACTCGAGCAGGTCGACGAGCTGCCGGGCCAGGGGCAGCGCCGCCTCGTAGTGGCCGCCCGCGAATTCCTGGCGGAAGGCGTCGTAGACGGCCTGCCGCTCGGCAGCTTGCGGGTCTTCGTCGGGTGCCTGGCCGGTCGCGGGCAAGGAATGCAGGACGAGCAACGCCGCCGCGAGTCCTGCAAGGATTGACTTGTTCATCAGCCCCGAGGATCTCGCGGGCAGCGCCCGCTGGCAAGGGTCAGCGCGGCTTGCGGAACAAATAGTGCGAGACAAGCCACTCGGTCCCGTCGCGGTAGCCCCACAGTTCGGCGCAGGACATGAAGAAAACCCGCCAGTAGACCCACCACTTCCGTGCGCGGTCGGCGCCATAGGTGGAGGCGAGGATCGGCATCAGTTGGGTGCGTGAGCGGTCCATGTTTCCCAGCCAGTCCTCGGCGGTGCGCTGGTAGTGGGTGCCGTCGACCTGCCAGTGCGACTCGATGCGCAGGTCGCGCTGGAAATACAGCAGCAGGTCGTCCGAGGGCATCATGCCCCCGGTGAAGAAGTAGCGCGCCATCCAGTCCGACGCGTCGCGCACCTCGAAGGGGTAGGCGCAGTCGCGATGGGTGAAGATGTGCACAAACAGCGTGGCGCCCGGCTTCATCCAGCCGGCGACCCGGCCGAGCAGCTGCTCGTAGTTGCGCATGTGCTCGAACATCTCGACCGAGACCACGCGGTCGAACTCGCCGGCCGGGAGCTCGAGCCGGTTGATGTCGCAGGTGAGGACCTCGAGGTTGCCGAGGCCGCGCTCCGCGGCGCGCGCGTCGATGTACTGTTTCTGTGAGCGCGAGTTCGACACGGTCGTGATGCGTGCGCCGGGGAAGCGCTCCGCGAGCCACAGCGACAACGAACCCCAGCCGCAGCCGAGTTCCAGCACCCGTTCGCCGTCGCGCACCCCGGCCCGTTCGGCCGTGACCCGCAGCATCTCGGCCTCCGCCGAGTCGAGGTCGTTCACGCCCGGCCCGTAGTAACAGCAGGAATACTTCATGTGCCGGCCGAGCACATGGGCGAAGAACTCCGTGGGCACCTCGTAATGTTGCTCGTTGGCGTCGGAGGTGTTGATGGCGATAGGACTGGCCCGCAGCCGCGCCAGCAGGTCCTGCAACCGGCGCTGGCGTTCCTCGAGGCTGCCGCGTGTTTCCTCCGCCAGCCGCTGCCCGACCAGCCTGCGTATCGCCGCCCGGACCAGCCAGTCCGGCAGGACGTCGCGTTCCAGCAGGCGGGTGGAGAGGGACTCGGCGACGGGATCGGAAGCGAAGTCGGTGGCAGTCGTCATGTCCGTGCATCCTGTGGGGTGGGGAGCGTCCTGCGCAACAGGAGCGCCTGCAGGGGCTCATCATCGCGCAGCCGTGCCAGTTCACGCAGGACGTAGGCAGCCATGGCCATGTTGCCGAGCAGCATGATCGCGACGAACCAGCCGATCCGGCCGGCAGCCCGGGCCTCCTTGTAGAAGACCCACACGTAGAAGGTCAGGAAGCCGTAGTAGGCATCGACCAGCGTGGCGATGGTCCACCAGCGGTCCGGCTCATTCACGAGGCCCTGCCAGTCCCACACGGCCTGCTGCGTGCTGGCCCAGCTCGTGTAGGCGGCCAGCGACACCAGGATGAATGAAAACAGCAGTTTCAGGCCGGTCCGGGCCGTCATGGAGGCTCCTCCTGCGGATGCGTTACAGACAGCCTTTTCGGGCTGGCACCGGGCCCGGATTCGGGGCGGCCCCTACAGCCGCAGCTGCAGCCCGCTGCCGCGGTCCCGTGCCGGATCGAAAACACCGATCAGGCCACCGGCCACCAGGGCCAGCAGCGGATCCGTGATGTCCGCCGCCTTGCCCGGCAGCCATGCCTGCAGCAGCTCGATCGCCAGCAGCAGCCCGACGGCCGCCAGGGTGGCACCCAGCACACGGAGGCCGGACCGCGTCAACAGCCACACCAGCGCGCCGTAGGCGAAGCACTTCTCGAACATGTCCACCAGGTTGGTTGACCGGTACCGGGTCAGCGCGTCGCGGAAGGGAACGAGGCCGAAAGCGTCCGGATCGAGGCGGAAGTCGAATGGCGCCAGGCCGTCGAGCAGGATCCACGCGGCGAGCAGCGTCGCCAGCAACCCCGCAGCCTGCCGGGGCCCGACGCGCGACAGCGGCAGCGACAGCAGCAGCGCGGCTGCCATGGCCAGCAGCTCGTTCGGGTCCAGTGCCTTGCCGGACACCAGCACGGAGCCTGCCAGCACGACCGCCATCGTGATCGCGAGCAGCACCGCCGGGGCGCGGCGCGGGTACAGCTCGGCCAGCGCTCGCGCGGCGACGAGCCAGCCCACCAGGTAGCCCAACGCGGCCTGCGGGCTGGCCCAGCTGCGCGGAGACTGTCCGAGCGGCGCCAGGGCGGCGAGCCACTGGTCAGGGTCCAGGGTCAGCGCGAAGGGTGCGAGGCGATAGCCCAGCCAGAGCAGCAGCAAGGCTGCGGGAATCGGCTGGGCCAGCAGGCGCGCGAGGGGATGACGGCTGAAGCCGTGCCGGGCCGAGCGCAGCGCGAGGGCCAGCGCGCCGCCGGCGAGCGTGCCGAGCCCGTTGAAGGTCAAGTCGGCAAGGCTGGCCACCCGGCGCGTCTCGAAGATCTGCGCGACCTCGATCCCGGTGGACAACAGCACGCCGGCCAGCGTCGCACCCGCCAGGGCCAGCGGACCGCCGAGGCGCGAGGCCAGCAGCCAGCCGAGGCAGGCGCCGAACGGGAGGTATAGCAGCACGTTCGCGGCGATGTCGCTGCGGGTCGTGCGCCCCCAGGGCAGGCGGTCCAGCAGGTCCGCGAGACCATGCACCTCGATCGAGGCGAAGCGGAAGGGATACAGCGACGCGTACACGATCAGGAACATGACGCCTAGCAGCAGCCATGCCGCCAGGTGCCTGTCGTGCCGGGCCGTCATCGGATGCTCCGCCTCATCGGCGGATTCTCCCACGAAAGAGGGTCCGCAACCCTCTTCAGGCTGCGGCCAGCGCCTGGTCGAGGTCCTCCATCAGGTCGTCCACGTGCTCGATACCGATGGAAAGGCGGATCATGTCCTCGCTCACGCCGGCCCGCTCCAGCTCGGCCGGCGACAGCTGCCGGTGGGTGGTGCTGGCCGGATGGCAGGCCAGCGACTTGGCATCGCCGATGTTGACCAGCCGGGTGAACAGCTCGAACGCATCCTGCACGCGAGCCCCGGCCTCCCGGCCGCCCTCGACGCCGAACGTGACCAGGCCCGATGCCCGGCCGCCCATGTAGCGGTCCACCAGCGGCCTCGATGGCGAGTCCGGCAGCCCCGCGTAGTTGACCCAGCGCACCTTCGGGTGGGCCTGCAGGTGCCGCGCGATCGCCAGCGCATTCTCGCAGGTGCGGTCCATCCGCAGCGCCAAGGTCTCGATCCCCTGCAGGATCAGGAACGCATTGAACGGCGACAGTGCCGCGCCCATGTTGCGCAGTGGCACCACCCGCGCGCGCCCGATATAGGCCGCGACACCGAGGGCCTCGGTGAACACCACGCCGTGATAGGACACGTCAGGCGTGTTCAGGCGCGGGAACTTGTCAGCGTGCTTCGCCCAGGGGAATCGACCGGAATCGACCAGCATGCCGCCGATGCTGTTGCCGTGGCCGCCGAGGTACTTGGTCAGCGAGTGAACGACGATGTCTGCGCCGTGCTCGAAGGGCCGGCACAGGTAGGGTGTCGGTACCGTGTTGTCCACGATCAGCGGGATGCCGTGACGATGGGCGATGTCCGCCAGCGCGGCAAGGTCCGTGACGTTGCCGAGCGGGTTGCCGACCGACTCGCAGTAGATCGCGCGCGTGCCGTCGTCGATGAGCTTCTCGAAGGAGGCCGGGTCGCGATGGTCGGCGAAGCGCGTCGTGATACCGTACTGCGGCAGCGTGTGGGCGAACAGGTTGTAGGTGCCGCCATAGAGGGTCGCGCTGGACACGACGTTCTGGCCCGACTCCATGATGGTCAGCAGCGAGTAGGTGATCGCAGCCTGTCCAGAGGCCAGCGCGAGGCCACCGATGCCCCCTTCGAGAGCCGCGACGCGCGCCTCGAGCACGGCGTTCGTCGGGTTCATGATCCGGGTATAGATGTTGCCCTGGACCTTCAGGTCGAACAGGTCCGCACCGTGCTGCGTGTCGTCGAAGGCGTACGAAGTGGTCTGGTAGATCGGCACCGCGACCGCCTTGGTGGTGGGGTCCGGCGAGTAGCCGGCGTGGACGGCGAGGGTCTCGGGGCGCATTGAGGGTGTCCTGGTCGTGAAAGGGATGGCTGACGAAAGTAGCGGCTTCACGCGCGCCGCCGCAACCACAATCGCATAACCGTTCATGCTGGCCGGCGAACCGGCGGTTTGTGGCTGGCAAGCGGCCGGTGCCGCCCACCCTCATCCGCTATCATCCCGCCCGCACAATGCCGGTCGTTGACGGAGTGAGAGCATGCGCATCGATTACCTGATCCTGCTGCTGGCGGTCGCCTACATCGCCTGGCGCTTCGGTTCTGCATGGCTCGTTCGGCGAAGGCTTCCCGACCTGGTGAAGGAGGGCGCGCAGCTCGTGGACGTGCGCAGCGCCGCCGAGTTCGCCGGCGGCAACGTGCCCGGCAGCGTGAACATCCCGATGGACGAGATCGCGCGGCGCGCATCGGAGCTCGACCCGCAGAAATGGGTGGTCGTGTTCTGCGCCTCGGGGACGCGCAGCGCCATGGCCCGGCACAGGCTGAAGGGCCTGGGATTCACGAAGGTGGTGAACGCCGGATCCTGGCGCAGCCTGCGGTAACGGCGTCCCGCCGCGCTCAGCGCAGCTGGCTGTCCCTGGAATCGCGCCGATTGCAGGGGCTCGCGGCCTGGTCGCCCCGGTGTCGGCCCAGAGCTGTTCCAGCGGCTTCGCCAGCCTACTTCGGGCGGACGCGTCGGGTCGCCGTCGCCGTGAGCGGGTCCTCCGGCCAGTAATGCTTCGGGTAGCGGCCCTTCAGTTCCTTGCGGACCTCCGCGTAGCCCCGGCTCCAGAAGCTTTCCAGGTCGCGGGTGACCTGTACCGGCCGGCGCGCGGGCGACAGCAGGTGCAGCGTCAGCGGCACCCGCCCGCCGGCGACCGCTGGCGTGCGCATCAGCCCGAAGACTTCCTGCAGCCGCACCGCGACGAACGGCGCGTCGGGATCCGAGTAGTCGATCGGGATGCGCGAGCCACTCGGCGCCTCGAGCTGCGTCGGGGCGAGACGGTCGATCTCCTGCAGCTGCCCGTAGCTGAAGCGCGCCGCGAGGATGTTGCGCAGGTCGAGGCGCTCGAGGTGCGATTGACGCGTCACGCCATCGAGCCACGGTGCGAGCCAGGCCTCCAGGTCGCGCATCAGGGTCGCATCGTCGAGGGCGGGCCACTGAGGATCGTCGGCATGCAGGTGCCGGCGAAGGAACTCCGACCGCTGCTGCAGGGACCTGGCGCTTGCCGACCACGGCAGCGCGCAGGCACCGAGCTGGCGAACGCCCTCGAGCATGGCGGACAGTGACCTGCGCGGGGTCTGCGTCCTCGAGCCGCGCTTCGTCGAACAGGATGGCGCCGAGCCGTCGCTCGCGACGTGCCATGACGGCGCGTTCACCCGCATCCCAGCAGATCACCTCTTCACTGCGCAACAGCTCCGGGAGGTGGGCCTCGATGTCGGAGCGCAGCAGTGCTGCGGCGAGGAAGATCCGCGCCTCCCGCTCGCCCGCGTCGAGCTCGGCCGTGACGATGTAGGGGCTGCGCGAGAGCCCCTGTGGCTCCCGGAACAGTGCGCCGCGACCGCCGGAGAGCAGGAAGCGCCCGTCCCCGCGCGCGGCACCGATGCGATCGGGATAGGCCGCGGCGAGCAGCAGGCCCTCACGGCGCGGGCCGGTCGCTGCTGCGTCGGCGGCGCGCAGCTGGCGGCGCCAGGCGGCCGCCAGCTTGCGCGCCCGGGAGAGCGCGCCGCGGTCGACATCGCTCCCCGCCGGCGGCTGGCCGCGGCCATGCAGCAGGTCGACCCGCAGCGCGATGTCCGCATCCTGCACACTACCCGGACCGCGCAGCAGGTCGCGCTCCGAGAGTATTGCGGCGAGGTCGCAGGCCAGCCCTGCCGCGCCGAGGCGTTCCCCTGCGAGCAGCATGTGCGCCAGCCGGGGATGCGCCCCGAGCCGGTCCATGATCCGTCCCTCGGGGGTGATGCGGCCCGCGGCGTCGAGTGCACCGAGGCGGGCCAGCAGGTCGCGGGCCTGGGCGAGATTGGCGGCGGGCGGTGGGTCGAGGAATGCGAGGTCGGCCGGGTCGGCGACACCCCAGGCAGCGAGGTCGAGAGCCAGCGGGGCGAGGTCCGCGTTCGTGATCTCCGGCGGCGCGGCCGGCTCCAGGCTGCGGGTCTCGTGCTCCGGCCACAGCCGGTAGCACACGCCCGCTGCAGTGCGACCGGCGCGGCCGCGCCGCTGGTCGGCCGCGGCGCGCGAGACGCGCGTGGTCACCAGTCCGCTCATCCCCGTCACCGGATCGAAGCGGGCGCTGCGTGCAAGGCCGGCGTCGATCACTACCCGCACGCCCTCGATGGTCAGCGATGTCTCGGCAATCGCCGTCGCGAGCACGACCTTGCGCCGTCCCGAGGCGGCCGGCGCCAGCGCGGCATCCTGTGCCGCGGCGGGCAGGTCGCCGAACAGGGTGTGCACCGCCACGCCGCGCGGCAGCGCCTCCTCCTGCAGTTGCCGCTCCACGCGCCGGATCTCGGCTGCGCCGGGCAGGAACACGAGGAGGTCGCCCTCGTCGGAGCCGAGCGCCGTGCGCACGGCTCGCGCCGTTGCAGCGGTGAGCGCCCGGGCCTCCGGCCGCGGGAGGTGGCGCGTCTCGACGGGAAAGGCGCGGCCCTCGCTGGTCAGCACCGGCGCGCCGCCGAGCAATGCGGCGACCGGGGCGGTGTCGAGCGTCGCCGACATCACGAGCAGACGCAGGTCCTCGCGCAACGTGGCGCGTGCGTCGAGGCAGAGCGCAAGGCCGAGGTCGGCATTCAGGCTGCGCTCGTGGAATTCGTCGAAGATGACGAGCCCGACGCCCTCCAGCGCCGGGTCGGCCTGCAGCATGCGGGTCAGGACGCCTTCCGTCAGCACCGTCAGCTGCGTCGCTGCGGAGACCTTGGTGTCCAGGCGCGTGCGATAGCCGACCTGCCCGCCGACCGCCTCGCCAAGCATGGCGGACATGCGCATCGCAACGGCGCGGGCGGCGAGACGCCGCGGCTCTAGCATCAGGACCTGCTGGCCGCGCAGCCAGTCCGCCTGCAGCAGCGCCAGCGGCACGCCCGTGCTCTTGCCGGCACCCGGCGGGGCCTGCAGCACTGCGGCGCCGGCCTCGCCCAGCGTCCCGACGACCGTCGGCAGCAGTGGTGCAATCGGCAGCGACGAAATGGGGGACATTCCTGTTTTCCTTGAAAAAAGGAAGATAGGAATGTCCCCGGTCAGAGCATGACCGAGCGCCTGAGCGCCGTCACCTCCGCGGCGGTCAGCGCGCGGAAGCTGCCGGGCTTCAGGCCCTTAAGCTGCAGCGGCCCGATGGACACGCGCTCGAGCTTGCGGACCTTCAGCCCGACACGGGCCAGCAGGCGGCGAATCTCGCGGTTCTGGCCTTCCTTCAGCGTCACGGACAGGAGCGACAGGCCGCCGCTGCGCCGGTCCTTGGTGGAACGCAGCACCCGAAGCGATTCCATCGCTGCACGCTTGGCGCTGCCGCTGCGCCGTCCTCCCTTGCTGTGCGCGATCGCCTTGGGGTCGGCGAGGTACATGCCCCGCTTCAGCGTCGCGATCACCTCGGCGTCGAGGACGCCCTCGACCGTGACGCGGTAGCCCTTCTCGATCTCGTAGCGCGGGTGGGCCAGCCGGTGCGCCAGCTCGCCGTCGTTGGTCAGGAGCATCAACCCGGTCGAATCCGCGTCCAGGCGTCCGACCGGGTAGACGCGCTGGCCGCGCGGTAATGCCGCATTCACGAGGCTGACCACGTGCGGCCGGCCCTGTGGGTCGCGCGCGGTCGAGATGACGCCCTTGGGCTTGTTGACCGCGAAGTACAGATACGACTGGTCGAGGCGCCGGCGCCGGCTGACGTCGATGATGTCACCGTCCCACTCGACGAGGTCGTTGTCGGGCCGGACCCAGCACGGCAGTTCGCGCACGGTCCGGCCGTTCACACGGACGCGGCCGGCGCGCACGGCCAATTCGCAGTCGCGCCGTGACGCGACGCCGGCATCGGCCAGCACCTTCTGCAACCGTTCGGTGCCGGGCGGTCCCTCCGGTACCTGGGCCGGCGCGGCCGGCTTCGCCCGCCGCCTGGGTGCACGATTCCGCGGCGGGGGCGCCTGGCGGAAACGCGGGTCTTCGTCTTTGCTCATGGTGTGACGATTCTAGCGGTGCGCGGCCGCGGGGCCGTGCGCGTTTCGGGCCAGACTCGACCTGTCGAGATTTCTTACAGTTTGAACATAAGCTGCCGGCCCGCCGGACGGACGGCTGCCGCAACCTGATGATTTCTAAGCACTGTCACAAGTCTGGCACGTAACTTGATTGTCCGGTGGTGAGAGCTGGGGATGCGAGCGCCCGGCAGCCGCGGCAGGCGCGGCAGGGTCGGCGCGACGAGGGAAGGTCGATACGCCAGGGGAAAAAGGGCCGCCGTGAGCGTGGCCCAGCATAAAGACAACGATAAAACGCCGGACCACCGGCCCGACGACGAACCAAGAGGGACCTGACCCCGCTGAAAAGCGGGGTTTTTCTTTTGCAGCGGCCCGCTGCTTCGATCCGCCTGCCGTTCAGGTCGAGAAGAACTGCAGCGCGCCGAAGCGGCCGTCGAGGACGCGGCCAGGCTGCCCGGGCGTGGCTTCCAGCGATCCGGCCAGCTTCTCCGCCTCGGCAAGATGGCTGGCATAACGGCGTGCGCGCTCCTTGGCCGGCAGCGCGGTCGTGAGCACGGGACCGGCCGCGAGGGCTTCAGTCAGCGACAGGACGTTCCCTGGATCCCGGGCAGCCTGGTGCTGCCAGGCGCCGGTCATCGCGTCGAATCGATAGAGCGGCAGGAAGTGATGGCCGGCCCGCGCGACGAAGCGCACGGCATCGATCACGTAGTCCGCGTCGGCGTCGTCCATGGTGAAGTGGAAGCCGATGCGGCACCAGCCGGGCTTGATGCCGTGGTATCCCTTGCGCACCCACTCGCGGTACTGCTCCGACACGTCGAGCCCGATACCCAGCAAGCGGTGGCCATAAGGCCCGGCGCAGGAGCAGCCGGCCCGCGACTGGATGCCGAACAGGTCGTTCAGGAGCGCCGTGACGAACTTGGGGTGAAGGTAGCTGCCGCGCGGGTCACGGACGTTGAACGATACGATCCCGATGCGCCGGCCCGGGTCGGGGTTGCCGAGGACGTCGATACCGTCGGGTGCCGTCCAGCGGGAAAGGGCCCGCTCCAGCAGCGCCTGCTCGCGTGCCTCGATGACATCGGTGGTCAGCGCACGCTTGACCTCGAAGGCGAGCGCGGCGCGAAGGGTCTGCAGGATGCCGGGCGTGCCGGCCTTCTCGCGCTCCTCGATGTCCTCGATGAAGTCCTGGTCGTCCGGGCTGACGTAGTCGACGGTGCCGCCGCCGGCGACGCTGGGCGGCAGGTCGCGCCGGTACAGTCGGTCGTTGAACACGAGGATGCCGCTGGAACCGGGCCCGCCGAGGAACTTGTGGGGCGAGACGAAGATGGCGTCGAGCCAGCTGTCGCCGCCCGGGTTCATGTCGATCTCGACGTAGGGGCCGCTGGCTGCATAGTCGAAGCAGGCGAGCGCATCGTGCCGGTGCAGCAGCGAGGCGATGCGTTGCACGTCGGTCTTCATGCCGGTCACGTTGGAGGCGGCGGAGAACGACCCGATGCGCAGCCGTCCGGCATGGGCGGGATCCTGCAGCAACCGTTCGAGGTGGTCGAGGTCGATGCTGCCGTCCGCGGCCAGATCCACCGGCACGATCGTGGCCAGGCCCTGCCGCCAGGAGATCTCGTTCGAGTGGTGCTCGTAGGGTCCGACGAACACCACCGGCTGGTGATCCCGGCGCCAGGCCTGGAATTCCATTGCACGCCCTTCCCCGAGGAACTCGCGGAGCTGCCGGTCGAGCAGGTCCCTCGTTGCCGGCGGGATCGCCACGCCGAGCAGTTGCTGCAGCTTGGCGATGGCGCCCGTCGCGCCGGTGCCGGAGGCGACGATGCGACCGTGCGGCCCCGCGTTCACAGCGCGCTTGATGGCCTGTTCGGCCTCGCGCAGCAGGCGCGAGGTGCTGCGCCCGGTGACGTCGTCCTCGGTGTGCGTGTTGGCGTAGGTCTGCAGCAGGCCCTGCAGGTAGCGCTCCACGAACAGCAGCGAGCGACCGGAGGCCGTGTAGTCGCAGTACACCATCGGTCGCTCGCCGAAGGGCGTGTCGATGGGTGAGTCGATCCCGATGATCTCGTCCCGCAGGTTTTCGAGCCGCAGCTCACAGGGCAGCACGACAGGGTTCCCCCCTCCGACCCGGATGGTGCTGGAACGGTAACACCCGGGGAGAGCCAAGGACTTGCTTTCGGTGTCGCTATTGAAGTAAGAAAAAGAAAATAATGCTACAAATGATCGATGAAACAGAAAAATGAACTAGACGCCAGGGACCTGCAGATCCTGGCCATCCTGCAGCGGGACGCCATGACGCCCGTGGCCGAGATTGCCGAGCGCATCGGACTGTCGACCACGCCGTGCTGGCGACGGATCCAGAAGCTGGAGGAGGAGGGAGTGATCCGCCGCCGTGTCGCGCTGCTCGATCCGGCAGCGCTCAACGTGCCTGTGTCGGTGTTCGTGGCCATCCGCACCAACCGCCACAGCGCCGAGTGGCTGGAGCAGTTCCGGCGCGCGCTGGAAGGCATTCCCGAGGTCGTCGAGGCTTATCGCATGAGCGGCGAGATCGACTACCTGCTGCGCGTGGTCGTGCCCGACATCGCCGGCTATGACGCGGTGTACAAGCGCCTGATCGAACGGATCGAACTGGCCGACGTGAACTCCAGCTTCTCGATGGAGGAGATGAAGCACACCACGGCGCTGCCGCTGGACTACGCATGAAGGACGGCATCGCGGACACTGCGGGTGCCGGAAACAAGACGGCCCGGGGCGCTTGCGCGCCGCCGGGCCGCCCCGACATGGAAACGTGGCGACGTATCAGCCGAGCGAAGCGCCGGGCTTGAGTACCCACACCTTGCACCAGCCCGCGGCCTTCACGTTCTTGCCCGGGAACAGGTTGCAGCCGCCTTCCGCGTCGCCTGCCTTCCCCGTGTACTGGATGCAGTTGTCGCACTTCTGGCCGGCCTTGTAGTTCGGGTTCGCCTTGGCGTCCACCTTGGCGGCGTCATGCACGTAGCCGAGGCTCTTGGCCTGTGCGTCGTTCGGGTCGACCAGCGGGTTGGCGGCCAAGGCCTGGCGGGACAGCAGCGATGCCGCCGGCACGGTGGCCACCGTGAGCAGCGCGCCCTTCAGCAGGCTACGACGCGAAATCCTGACTTCACTCATTGTTTAACTCCTTGGGGAAATCCGGCGGGCCGCACAAGGTCTGGTCTCGAACGATGCCCGACCGTTCGACCGGGATCATCGTGGCAAGTTCGAATCGCCTCAGCAACCTAAGTCACTGAGCCAACAGGACTTGTTGCAAATGAGAATGATTAGCATTTATACTGATGTCGACTCCCCATCCGACAAGCATCCTTAGCGCCATGTACGTATGTGTCTGCAATGCCGTAAAGGACCGCGACCTGCGCAAGGCCGCGTCGTCCGGCTGCAGCTCCTTCGGCGAGGTGCAGTCGCTGACCAAGGTGGCCACATGCTGCGGCCGCTGCGAGCCCATGGCGCGGGAGATCGTCGACGAGGCCCTCGGCCGTCGTTGCCGCGCACTTGATCCTGGCGCGCTCGCAGTGCAACCTGCCTAACTTGCCCCCCGGGGCACGTCTTCAATCAACGATCCGAATGGAGGGGCCATGAAGGGCGACCCCAAGGTCATCGCGCACCTGAACAAGGTCCTGCGCAACGAACTCACCGCCATCAACCAGTACTTCCTGCACTCGCGCATGTTCGAGAACTGGGGGTTGGGGAAACTCGCCAAGCATTCGCAGCACGAGTCTGTGGACGAGATGAAGCACGCGGACGTGCTGATCCAGCGCATCCTGTTCCTGGAGGGGCTGCCCAACCTGCAGGACCTCGACAAGCTGCTGATCGGCGAGACCGTGGTCGAGATCCTCGAGTGCGACCTTGCGCTCGAGCGCAGGGCCCATCCGGACCTGAGGGCGGCGATTGCCGATTGCGAGCAGCTCGGCGACTACGTCAGCCGTGACCTGTTCGCGGCCATCCTCGACTCCGAGGAAGAGCACATCGACTGGCTCGAGACGCAGCTGGAGCTGATCCAGCGCGTCGGGCTGGAGAACTACTCGCAGAGCATGATGGAGCCGCCGGCGGGCTGAGCCCGACCGGGCGGCGCTGCCCGGTCAGCATCGAGATCGGGGCCTGTAGCACAGCGGTTAGTGCAGGGGACTCATAATCCCTTGGTCCTTGGTTCGAATCCAAGCAGGCCCACCAATTCCCCCTGGTCCGTTCCGGACACACAGGTAACGCGTTCAGGCGTGCCAATGTCGCAGCGGCCCTCCTGCGCAGCGCCATGAACCTTATGTTCAATTCAGATGGCCTGCGGCTGAAGAAGGCTTTTCGGAATGCAGACCGGAATCAACTGCGGCTTGCAATCATTGGCTGACCTCCGTAACTTCGGCCACGCACCGGTCGGAGGGCAAACCCGTCGCGAGACGGGGACGCAAAGCTGACGGCTCTTGCACAGCCCAAGTGCAAGAGGGCCGAGCTACCTGCGGTGGCTGAATCTCATCCATTCGCAGGAGATAAGACAGATGCGCATCAAGTCGCTTGGTGCGCTGCTCGGGGTAGCTGTAGTCACCGCGCTCTCGGGCGGCGTGGCTCCGGTTGCACTAGGCAGCGCTGATTCCGGGTTCGTCCCCGTCAGCCAGTCGCAGGTTCAATCGCGCTGGTTCATCGAACTGGCAGGACGCCCGTCGGCGGACGGGAACAACCCACGGTCCCTGGCACGAGAGAAGCAGGCGTTTCGTGACGCCGCGCGTGCAGCGGGCATCAACCTGAACGAGCGGTACGCGTTCGACACGCTCTGGAACGGCTTCTCGGTTGAACTGGCCGAGGGCGACATCAGCAGCGTGAAACGGCTGCCCGGCGTGAAGGCGATCTACCCGGTGGTGGACATCGAGGCCCCGCAGCGGGCCGAGCAGGACGGCGAAGTCGGCACCGACATGTTCACTGCCATCACGCAAACCGGCGTGGACATCGCCCGCTCCCAGCTTGGCCTGGAAGGCAAGGGCATCAAGGTCGCCGTGATCGACACCGGCATCGACTACCACCATCCCGATCTCGGCGGCGGCTTCGGCCCGGGCTACAAGGTCGCCTACGGCTACGACTTCGTCGGCGACGACTACAATGCCGCCACCGGCGCGCCGGCCGTGCCGGATCCGGATCCGGATGACTGCAACGGCCACGGCACGCACGTGGCAGGCATCGTGGGCGCCAAGGCGGCCGGCGCCGGCGGCGTCACCGGTGTGGCGCCCGAGGTCACGCTCGGCGCCTACCGGGTGTTCGGCTGCGAGGGCAGTTCCAGCGCCGACGTCATCATTGCCGCGCTCGAGCGTGCCTACAAGGACGGCATGCAGGTCGTCAACCAGAGCCTGGGCGCGGCCTTCCAGTGGCCGCAGTACCCGACGGCGCACCGTCGGCGACCGGCTGGTGAAGAAGGGCGTCGTCGTCGTCGCCTCGGCCGGCAACAACGGCGCCACCGGCACCTTCTCGGGCGGCGCGCCCGGCATCGGCACCGATGTCATCGGCGTCGCCTCGTTCGACAACGCCGGCGTGTTCCTGCCCTACTTCACGGTCAACGGCACGGCCGTCGGCTACCGGACGATGTCCTTCTCGGCGCCGGCGCCGACCTCGGGCTCGACCGAGATCGTCGACGTCGGCCGCGCCTGCAACGTCGATGGCCTGACCGGCGACCCGAGCGGCAAGGCGGCGCTGATCGTGCGCGGGGCCTGCTCGTTCGCCGAGAAGGCGGTCAATGCCATCAATGCCGGCGCCACGGCGGTGGTGATCTACAACAACGCGCCGGGGATCGTGAACGGCACGCTGGGCGGGCCGATCGGCTCCGACGTGCCGGTGGTCGGCATTTCGCAGGCCGACGGCCAGTTCATCGCAGCACAGGCGCCTCCGGTGACGATGACCTGGACCGACCAGCAGAGTTCGTTCCCGAACCCGACGGCCAACCTGATCTCCAGCTTCAGCTCCTACGGCCTGTCGCCGGACCTGGCGCTCAAGCCCGACGTGGGCGCGCCTGGCGGCGGTATCTACTCGACCTACCCGATCGAGGCCGGCCAGTACGCCGTGCTCAGCGGCACGTCGATGTCCTCGCCGCACGTGGCCGGCGCCGTGGCGCTGCTGCTCGAGGCGCGGCCAGGCACCAAGGCTGGCGACGTCCGTGCGTTGCTGCAGAACACCGCCGATCCGAAGGTATGGTCCGGTTTACCGGAGCTGGGTTTCCTGGAGCCGGTGCATCGCCAGGGTGCGGGCATGCTCGACATCGACGACGCCATCCTGAGCGCGGTGTCCGTGGCGCCGGGCAAGCTTTCGCTGGGCGAGGGCGAGGCCGGCCCGCAGACCCGCACGCTGACGATCGCCAACCGCGGCAGCGCGGCGGTGACGCTGGCGCTGTCGTCGACCAACGCGCTGTCGACGTCACGCACCATCGCGCCGTCGGGGACGACCAACGCGCCGGCTGCGTTCACCCTCGGGCACTTCCTGGGCGGCGCGGCCGTCGACTTCTCGGCGCCAACGGTGACGGTGCCGGCCGGCGGGCAGGCGACGGTGGACGTGACCGTCACGCCGGCAGCCGGACCGGCCGGTGGCCTCTACGGCGGCTTCGTCGTGATGACCCCGGCCGACGGCGGCGCGCCCTACCGGGTGCCGTTCGCGGGCTTCGTCGGCGACTACCAGGCGATCCAGCCGCTGGACGGGTTCAACAATAATCCGACCTTCCCGTGGCTGGCCAAGCTGGAAGGCGGGTTCTACAACAACCAGCCTGACGGTGCGACCTACACTCTGGTCGGCGATGACGTGCCTTACTTCCTGGTCCACGCCGGGCATCCGGTGCAGCGCCTGGAGATGGAGATCGTCGACGCCGCCACCGGCAAGCGTGTGCACCCGGTGTTCTCCAACGTGCTCGACATCGACTACCTGGGCCGCAACGGCACGCGCACGCTGTTCTACGCCTTCTCGTGGGATGGCACGCGCAGCCACGACAGGGGCAAGGGCACGCTCGACCACCGCAAGTTCGTTCCGGACGGCCAGTACCGGATCAACGTACGTGCGCTGAAGGCGCTGGGTAACCCGAACAATCCGGATCATTGGCAGATCTGGACTTCGCCGGTCGTGACCATCGATCGCCCGTAAGCGATAAGAAGCGATCTTCAAGGGCCTCCTCGCAAGAGGAGGCCCTTTTTGTTGATTGGCTGATTCCCAAAGGGCACGGCTCCTGTCGCGTTGTTCACAGGAAGGCCGGACTGCCTGTCAGGAGGTGGTGTCGGTGCCGTGGATGGGACGCCGCGCCGTCGCCGATCACAGCGCGGCAACGGGGCCCACTACTTCTTACCAGGCCAGGTTCCTGTAGCCCTCCCACCGCGGGTCGCTGCGCAATGGCGCAAGAAAAGGCGAGAGCCGGATGGTTTGCGCTGCCTCGCGCCAGTCGTTGCTGAGTCGATCGCTGGAAGAAGCCGCGATGGCACGTTCAAGCGCCGCAAACGCCTCGTCGTGGTGGCCCTGAAACGTCAGCACCTCCGCCAGCATGGCGTTCGAGGTCCGCGTGTCCGCCGACTCGAGGCGCTGCATCGCGGCGGCGGCCTGCTCGGGCGTGCCGGCCACCGGAGCGGCCATGGCCAGCACCCGATCGCGGGCGAGTTCGTCGGGGGCCTGGTTCGCCAGCTCGACCGCGTCGCCGAAACGGGCCTGCAGGATGCGGACCAGCGCAATGTTCAGCAAGGCGTTCCCCTGCAGGCCGAGGTCGCTGGCCCGTTGCCAGGCCGACTCCGCCTCCGCCAGCCGGCCTGATG
Source organism: uncultured Gammaproteobacteria bacterium (assembly GCA_963715485.1). Lineage (GTDB taxonomy): Bacteria > Pseudomonadota > Gammaproteobacteria > Steroidobacterales > Steroidobacteraceae > SG8-30. The sequence goes on along the minus strand of OY970244.1, from coordinate 5,631 downwards.
ACAGCAGCGCATACGCGAGATTGCCGTGCGAGACGGCAGACAGAGGATCCAGCCGGGCCACCCGCTGAAACAGCTCGACGGCCTCCTCGACGCGACCCTCGCGCAACGCCTGCCCGCCGCGCCTCCCCAGCACCAGGGGGCTTTCCGGGCCGAGTTCTACCGCGCGCTGGAAGGTCGCCTGCGCGCCTTCGACGTCCCCGAGGGCGTACTGGACATTGGACAGGCGAACGTGCGCCTCCGCCAGGTCAGGATTCGCGGCCAGCGCCCGCGTCAGCAGCGCCTGCTGCGCGGCCAGGGATTCCTCCCAGTCCATCTCGCCTTCGAAGGCCAGCATGAACACCGCTCCGGCCAGGGCCGTGAGTGCGCGCGCATGGTCGGGCTGGACAGCGATTGCGCGCTCGAAGTAGTCGCGAGCCAGTGCCAGGTCGGCGGGGCCACGGCGGTTGTACAGGAACATTCCCTGAAGGAACAGATCCTGTGCCACCAGGTCCGTGCCGGGCGCTGCGTCCGGCACGCGCGCGGCGAGCGTGGCATGCAGCGACTCGGCGACCGATGCCGCGATCTCGTCCTGCAGTGCGATCAGGTCCGACGCGGTCCGGTCGAAGCGCTTCGACCAGACGTGGGCGCCGGTGCGGGCGTCGATCAGCTGGGCGGTGACGCGCAGCTCGTCACCGTCACTGCGCACGCTGCCTTCGAGCACGTGCGCGACGTTGAGCCGCGCCGCCACCTCGCGGATGTCCGCCGAGGCGGGATCGACCGCAAAGGACGACGAGCGCGCGATTACCACCAGCTCCGGCGACTGGGCGAGGCGGTGCAGCACTTCCTCGGCCAGCCCGTCGGCGAAGTATTGCTTGTCCGCGGCTGGGCTGAGGTCCGCGAAGCGCAGCACGGCGATGGAATTGGGTAGCGCAGCGTCGACCGATGCAGCGGGAGGGCTGCCCGCCGTGTCGAGCGGCGAGCGACCGAGGATCCCCCAGGCCACGACGCCCAGAGAGGCCGCGAGCCCGATGATGATCGGGACCGTCCAGGTTCGTCGCGGCGGCGGCAGCACTGGGGAGGAGGACGGCGGGGGAGTGATCTCCACTGATGATCCCGGCTCCGCTGGTGCGTCGCCGGATCCGCCTCCGCCTGCCGTGCTTCCGCTGGTTGCGGTGACCGGTAACTCGAACACAAACCCGCGGCGTGGGACGGTCCGTACGGCCTCGGGCCCTTCCACCGCCAGCGCACGGCGGATCTCGATCACGCACTGCGTGAGCGAGTCATCGGTGACCGCGGCCTCCCCCCACACCGCGTCCATCAGTTCGCGGCGGGTCACCAGCCGCCCGGGGTTCCTGACCAGGTACTCGAGTACCTGGAACGACTTGGGACGCAAGTGGACCTCGGCGCCATCGCGCAGCAAGGCGCCGCCTGCAGTGTCCAGCCGGAAGGACCCGAATTCGAACACTGGCGCTTCGCTGGTGGTCCGCTCCATGGTTCGCGTTCCCGGCCTCCCTGCGATCTCGTGGTCCGTCGCCACTTGTATACGATACTTCGATCCGTTCGTGACAGGCTGGTGTCTAGACGCCGTCGTTGATGAAGCGGGCGAGGATGAACACCCCGACCATCACGAAGGCCAGGGCGATCTTGATGGCGGCGCCGAGGGCGATGCCGAGCGTCGCCCCGATTCCCGCCCGCCCGGCCTCGTGGACGGGACGGCGAGTGGACAGTTCGCCGATGACTGCGCCTGCGAACGGCCCCAGGATGATGCCCGGCAGGCCGAAGAACAGCCCGACGAGCGTGCCGATCGCGGCGCCGATCGCCGCTCGTGGCGTCGCGCCGAATCGCTTGGCCCCGAAGGCCGTGGCCGCGAAGTCCACGAAGTAGGCCACCAGCGTCAGCATCGCCAGCACGGCCAGCAGCCAGAACCCGACGTAGCGGAAGTCCTCCGCCCAGGCGGCGGCGACGAGTCCAAGGAAGATCAGCGGCGGCCCGGGCAGGGCGGGCAGTAGCAGTCCGGCAAAGCCGGCCAGCACCAGGATCACGGCCAGGATCCACAGCAGCGTCGCGGGTTCCAACGGGGCGTCCTCACGTCGGCTTGACCGGGTTAGTTTAGCCACCGCCGCCACGACACGGGAAACCCGGCCGGGTCGGACACAGGCGTTCCTGCCCCGGCCCGCTCAGAGCCGCTCGAATCGGGCCTGGAAGAACCTCAGGTAGCGTGGTTCGTACACCATCTTCAGGCCGCGCGCCGTCTCGCGCTCCTCGAAGACAGCCGCGGCCGACTCGGCCACGATGTCCATGTGCGCCTGCGTGTAGACGCGGCGAGGGATGGTCAGGCGCACCAGCTCCAGCGCAGGATAGTGGTGCTCCCCGGTCGCCGGGTCCCTGCCGGCCGAGACGATGCCGCGCTCCATGGCGCGTACGCCGGCATCCTCGTACAGGTTGGCCGCGAGCGCCTGGGCCGGGAACTCGTCCTGCGAGAGATGCGGGTAGAAGGCCTTTGCGTCGAGGTACACGGCGTGGCCACCGATCGGCCGCACGACCGGGATGCCCATGTCGATCAGCTTGTGACCGAGGTATTCCACCTGGCCGATACGTGCATGCATGTGCTCGTCGTCCACCGACTCGACGATGCCACGGGCCATCGCCTCCATGTCGCGGCCGGCCATGCCGCCGTAGGTATGCAGGCCCTCGTACACCACCACGAGGTTGCTGGCTTCCTCGTACAGGTCTCGGTCGTTCAATGCCAGCCAGCCGCCGATGTTCACCAGCGCGTCCTTCTTGCCGCTCATGGTGCAGGCGTCGGTATACGAGCACAGTTCGAGCAGGATCTCGGCGCAGCTCTTCTCCCGGTAGCCCGGTTCGCGCTGCTTGATGAACCATGCGTTCTCCACCGCACGGGTGGCATCAAGCACGACCTTGATCCCGTGCCGCCCCGTCAGTTCGCGTACCGCGCGTACGTTCTCCATCGAGATCGGCTGGCCGCCGGCCATGTTCACGGTCGCTGCCAGCGAGACGTAGGGAATCCGCTCGGCGCCTACGCGCCGGATCAACGACTCCAGCGCGTCGAGGTCCACGTTGCCCTTGAACGGATGCTCGGCGTAAGGGTCGTGTGCCTCGCGGATCACCACGTCCACGAAGGTGCCGCCGGCCAGCTCCTGGTGCAGCCGGGTGGTCGTGAAGTACATGTTGCCCGGCACGGTGTCGCCCGGCTTGATCAGCATCCGCGAGATCAGGTTCTCGGCGCCGCGACCCTGGTGGGTCGGGACGAGATGGCGGTAGCCGTAGTACTTCCGGACGGCGTCCTCGAGGTGGTAGAAATTGCGGCTGCCCGCGTAGGCCTCGTCGCCGAGCATCATCCCCGCCCACTGCCAGTCGCTCATCGCGCTGGTGCCGCTGTCGGTCAGCAGGTCGATGTACACGTCCTCGGAGCGCAGCAGGAAGGTGTTGAAGCCGGCCTGCTCGATGGCTCGCTCCCGTTCCGGGCGGGTCATCACCTTGATGGGTTCGACCACCTTGACCTTCCACGGCTCGGCCCAGGAGCGGTGAGCGGGGCGACGGTCGTGCTTTCCGGCAGGGGTGGTCATGGCTGGGCTCCTCGTCGGGTGATGCCGGGACCGGCGCAAGCAACGATCTGCCGCGCGCCGACCCGGGGCGAGCCTAGGCTGGCTGCGCCGTCGCCGGAATCGGTGAAAGCCGCGGCCAGCCGCTTTGACAGAATCCCGGCAGGTCCTCCTGGCGATGTGCGCTGGTCGGCAGTCTCCGCCCGGTGGAACGGACATAGTGCCGATCGATGGTGTCGGTCAGGGTCCAGGAGGGACTCTTGCGCATTCCCAGTCCGATTTCGCTGTCGCGAGACCCCCCCCGCTACCCGCTGCTGGTGGCGGCGCTGTGGATCCTCGGCTGCGGCGCCTTTGCGGCGTCCGTGGCCTGGGTCCCGCTGTCCGAGCCGTTCTACCTGCCGGCGGTCCTCGCCGTGGCGTGGTACTACGGCCTGTCCTGGGGGCTCGGTGCTGCGCTGGCGGCGGCCGTCGCGGCCCTGGTGGCGGAGACGATCGTCGGCGCCGTGTTCGGTCCCGGGGCGCTGCTCTGGAACTTCCTCGCCCGCCTCATGCTGTTCGCCCTGCCGGCGTGGCTGCTGCACATGGCACGGGAGCAGCGCCGCGAGATCGCGAAGCTCACGCGCATCGACCCGGCTACCGGCTTCTTCACCCGCCATGGCTTGCTCGGGACGGTGGCCGACGAGTTGGTGCGGACGGAGCGCTTCGGCGGCGAGACCAGCATCCTGGCCGTCGGCCTCAATGGCGTGTTCAAGCTGGCTGGCCAGCACGGTGCCGAGCGGGCGGAAGAAGTCGTCGACAGCTTCTGCACGGCCCTCAGCACCAGCGCGCGCCGCACCGATGCCGTCGGGCGGCTGGCGGAGGAGGAGTTCGCCATCCTGCTGCGGGGCACCGGGGCGGAATCTGCCGAGACCGTTGCAGCCAAGCTGTCCGGCGTGCTTACCGAGTGGCTGTTGACGCAGGGCCACGACCTGACCTGCAGCGTTGGCTGGACCACCGCGCCTCGCGGCCGGTCGCTCGACGCCGGGGCGCTGGTCGATCGTGCCGTCGGTCACATGTACCAGAACCGGTCGGACGATCCCGCGCCGGCGAGCCCGGCCGTCGAGCCGCGCGCATCGAAGGTCGTGGCGCTGTCGGCGCGCAACACTGCCTGAGTCCTGTCCGTCCTGCTGCGGTCTTCCTCAGAGGAATGCCAGGAAGGCGCGGATCACCATCGCGTTGGTCAGGTCGATGAACAGGGCGCCGACCAGCGGCACGATGAGGAAGGCGATGTGGCAGGCGCCATGACGTTGTGTCACGGCGGTCATGTTGGCAACCGCGGCGGGTGTCGCCCCGAGGCCGATACCGACGAAGCCCGCTGACATGACGGCGGCCTGATAGCCGCGTCCCAGCGCGGGATAGACAACGAGCAGTGCGAACACCACCGCGATCGCGAGCTGCACCGCCAGCACCAGCAGCAGCGGCCCGGCGGCGAACGCCACCGTCCAGATCTTCATGCTCATCAGCGACATGGCGAGAAACACGCCCAGCGAGACTTCGGCGATCAGGGCCATGGCAGGGGTGCGCGTCGGCCACTGCAGGCGCGGCAGCAGCCTCGGCTGCAGGTTGGTCAGCAGGATCCCACCGAGCAGGCAGGTGACGAACAGTGGCAGCCGGAAGCCGATGCTTTCCAGTGCCTCGTAGGCAATGATTCCCACGATCCCGGCCAGGTGGATCGCAAGGATGGCCCACAGGAACGACAGGTAGTCGATCGAGACGCTGCCGCCGAGCAGGCCGGCCGCAGGGGGGTAGCCCATTGCGGCAGCGAGGCCGGTGCCGGTCGCGTTCTGGGCCACCATCAAGGCCACCATCACGGCCAGCAGCGTCAGCAAGGGCTTCCCGCCCTTGCGGATGTCGGCCACGCGGGCGTTGAGCCCGATGGTCGTGAAGAAGTAGACCAGCAGCACGTCACGCGCCGTGAGCTCGAATTCCACCTCGGTGCCGAGCAGGAAATACGCGAGGGTGAACACCAGGGCGAACAGCGCGAGGATGCCCACGGTGACCGACAGGAACGGCCTGATGTGCATCACGCCCGCGTCGAACGTGACACATT